>CAWBXO010000001.1:0-2181779 GCA_963792785.1 uncultured Acidobacteriota bacterium
GTGATCGGCTGACGCAGATAGCGCCGTCCCGTCGTCACATAGTGGCCGGCAGTGGCTTCGCAGCGGTGAACCGGCTTCGCCGGCTGTGCCAGGGCTACCTGATCACAGCCGCTGCAGAGAGCCACCGCCTCGCCGGGCCGGCGCTCCGCGCGTGCCTCTCGATGTGCCTGTCGGGTTCCTGAAGTTGCGAAGGAACCACAACACGCACATACGGAGGACACGGCGATGCAGACGGGGACGATGAGACTTCGGGAGCTGACCGTACCATACGCAGTAAGAATGGATCACGAGGGCCAACCGATTGTCGTTGGTCGAAACCTCGGCAGTCCTAGGGAGACGGCGTCGGCGTTGATGACCGCGTTGCAGGATCAGCCCGGCGAAGTCTTCGCAATCCTCTGTGTATCCACGAAGTGCGCGTGATCGCGTATCACGAGGTCAGCCGAGGCACGCTCGACGCTACGCTGGTTCATCCGCGCTTATGTTCGGGCAGAACATAAACGCGGTTATGTTGCGGCGGTTGTTATGTGGCGCAGCCGCTTTAAGGCCAGCGGCGAGCCGGCCTCACGGTCCGCGGACGCAACATAATCGCACCAGTGTCCCAGGCTCGGCCGACCGTTGGGTGCCCTCACAGTGCGCGCAGGCACGCCATGAGTCCGGCTCCTTCCGCCAGTGCCTGCGCGAGTCGCCTGGAATCGAGCATTCGCCCAGCGCCTTGGCTTTCATCGCGAGATCGACCTCGGCGTAGATGTTGGTGGTGTCCAACGACACGTGGCCGAGCCAGGCGCGGATCGTGTTGATGTCGACACCCGCGCGCAGCAGGTGGACGGCTGTCGTATGCCGGATCACGTGCGGGCTGACGCGCTTGGCGGCGATCGACGGGACGCGCTGCGCCGCTCGCGCCGCGTGCCGTTTCACCAGGGCGTAGATTCCAAAGCGTGTGATGGCTTCGCGGCGGCGATTGAGGAAGACGGGCTCGTGACCGCCGCGCGTGGCGACGAGCGTCTTGAGTACGCCCGCCGTCGACGGCCACAGCGGGCAGAGGCGTGTCTTGTTCCCCTTCCCGAGGAGTTTGGCCGCTGGCGACGTGCCAAGGTCGAGATCAGCGACGGTCAGACGTGCCGCTTCGTCAGCGCGAGCGCCCGCGTTGTACAGAAACAGAAGGAGCGCATGGTCGCGGGCTGCCTGGCGCGTGCGGCGGCCCGGCGCCGCGAGCAGGGCGTCCATCTCCGGCTTCTCGAGGTACGGCAGCGTGCCCTTCGCCGCCTTCTTGAACGGAATGGCGGTGAGTTCGGCGCACCAGGCCGGGTGCTCGGGACTTCGCGTCCCGATGAAGCGAGCGAAGGCGTGTATCGCCGCGAGCCGCTGGTTGCGCGTGGACACCGAGCAGTGCCGCTCGTCTTCGAGGTGCGCCAGGAAGCGACGAACGACGTCTGGCGAGAGATGTTCGACCTCCAGCTGATCGATCTGCGTGGCCCTGCTGCTTCGCCGCGAATGGCAGCAGCAAAGTCATGGCGTCTCGGTAGCTCGCCTGCGTATTCCGGGACAAGTTGAGATCCGCGACGATGTGCTCCAAGAGAAAGCGTCGTACCCACGGGGCAACGAGATTCTTGCTGGTCATGGCTCGACCTCCACTCCGACGTAGGCCTCGAACCGCCGTCCCGCTTCGCGCAAGAGGTCCGGCGTCATCGTCAGATAGTGTTGGGTTTCGGCGAGGCTGATGTGACCGAGGTACGTCGACAGCTTCGGCAGCAGGAGCTGCACGTCAGCGCCCTGACGGTACCAAGCCACGAGCCTGTGCACGGCAAAGCTGTGCCGCAGGTCGTGCAGACGCGGCTGAAAATACGCGCCGTCACTTCGACGGATACCGATGCGGCCACGCAGAATCCGAAAATATCGCTCCGCGGTGTGCAGCGGGATCGGGATGCCGTCCCGCCGAAGCAAGAAGGCGTTTCGAGTCGGAGGCCGCCGGACGACCGCCAGTCGCGTGTCGGCGTAGAGAGCAGGGCCGAGGAGAGCTTCGGCCCAATGGGCAGGAGCCGGGTCTTGAAGAATTTCGTGTTCCGCACGACGAGACACGGCGCGGAGAGGTCGACGTCGTCGGTGGTCAGCGCCAGCGCCTCGCCGAGACGCAGCCCGGCGCCGTAGAGGAGCAAGATCAGGGTCCGAAAGGTCAGCGCGGGAATCGTGGCAGGCTGCCCGTTCTTCGGAATGCAGAGGTCCAGCGCCGACGTCGCGTCCAGCATGCGCCGGAGTTCTTCCTCCGAGTAGATGTAGGCCGTGGCGTACGCCGGCCGCTTCGGCAGGCGGAACGCCAGCGGCGAGGTGGACACAAGACCGCGTTGGATAGCGAAACGAAAGAGCCCGGGCAGCGTGTAGTACTTCATGTGCCAAGGGAGGTGAGCGGCAGAGCGCTTCAAGAACGCCCGCACGGTGTCTTGGGTGACGTCGTTGACCTCAATGGCGCCGGCCACACGTGTAAACGTTCGGAGGATCATCGCGCCGCTCCGGAAGCGCAGCCCCGTCGAGCGCTTGACGGTCACGTATTCTTCGACGACCTGAGTGAGTGTCATGCGAGCCCTCCCAGGTCGAAGGCCGCGACTTCGCGCAGGCCTTGAAGATCCACCTTGGCGTACACGCGTGTGCTGGTGAGGCTGCGATGACCGAGGTGATCGGCGATTTCCTTGAGCGACAAGCCGCGCGCCATGAGATGTCCGGCGCAGGCGTGCCGGAGCACATGAGGACAGCGGCGCGGCACGTGAAGGCCGAGCCGCTTGATGCGCTCCGCGACGACGGTATACAGGCTTTTCGAGGTCATCGGTCCGATGGGCGCCCGGATCTTCAGAAACAGCTCGCGACATGCGCGTCGCGGCCTGGCCTCTTTGAGGTACCGGATGATCGCCTGTCCGACGACGGGCATGAGCGGATAGACCTGGGAACGTCCCGGCTTGGAGCGACGGACCGTCAGACGGTCGTGCTCCCAATCGACGTCGTCCAGGCGCAGCGCGGCGACCTCACCGGCTCGGAAGCCATAGACCGCCAACAGCAGGAGAATCGCGCGGTCTCGGACGTCCGTCGGGTCATCGGACGCCGCGTCCTGGATCAGCCGATTGACGTCCTCCCATGAGGGACCGATGGGCAGCCCGTGATCACGATAGATATGTGGACCATGCAGCGTGTCGGCGAGTCCGGCGGCGCACCATCCGCGCCGCTCCGCGTGGCGGATGAACGCACGCACGGCACTGGTGTGAATCTTGATCGAGACGCGCGACAGTCGCTTCGCGTGCAGGTGCTGGAGATAGCCGTCGAGATCCCGCAGGCTCAGACCAGACACTGGCGCTTGACGCTCATGGAGCCAGTCGAGGAATCGGCCGACATGCCAGCGCCGGTCTTTCAATGTGCCTCGCGAGAGCCCGCGCTCCTCGGTCATCCACCGCTCGAAGTCGTCGAGCAACGCGGCGTACGGTCGCGGGCTGGGCGCCTGCGGCTGGAGGCGCCCCAGGAAGAGGACCCATCGAGTCGTGACACGGAGAAACTCTCGGCGGTACTCGCGCGCATCGTCGCGGACACCTGCCTGACGGCGGGTCATTTCGATGCGACCCGCAGCGGCTTCAAGGCGCTCCTGATCCACGTCCAGCCCACCATGCGCGTGCAGGTCACAGGCCGCGGTCACCACGATCCCGGCGATCCGACGGAGCGCCGCCTTGCTGAAGCCCTCCTCGCAGCAGTGCGCGAGGAATCGTTCACGCTCGACCGCGTACGGCGCGATCGTGTGGAACACGAGGTCCGACGTCTTCACGAACAGCTTCTCGAACATGAGCCACCCTCCTTGACGGAATGTCGTCCAAGAGTGGTCGACTTATGTTGTCCTGGGAAGAAGTGTGCTTGATGCCCGTTCAGCGGCCGCTGCCGCTACGCCGCACCACGTGCGGGTCTCCGACGCGGAGAACTGCAGCGAGGCCGCCGGCGCTGGATCGCGTGGCTGGTGCTTGCCACTGCGGCGTTACTCAAGGCCGACTGTAGGGGGCCAGTTGTGGGATGAGTATTGATCCGTGCGGCATGACCAGAGCGGTCAAATGGCGTTTCTGGAGATCCGATCCGTGTTGCGCGGTGATCGAGGCCATGACGGCGAGCGTGCCAGCCCTTCGAAGGCGGGCCAGTCTCCGTTCGGGCGAGTCGCTCATCCCGAGCGTCTGACACCTTTGCCGTCGTTTGTTCCCGACGACCCAATCGACGGCCGGTCTTTCAACCCCGTTGATCGATCACGACGTGAGCTCAAATACGGGCCCTGAGCCGCAAGACGATCGTCACTGACTGGCCGTCTCTCTCGAACACGAGACGCCGCGTTGAACCGTCCGCGCTGAGAAGGGCGCGCAGCTGCACTGGCGTCAGATCGCCAGCCGCACGATCGCCGATCTCCACGAGCACGTCGCCGATGCGAACGCCTGCCTCCGCACCAGCGGAATTCGGAATGACGTCGAACACGACGTGCCTGCCGCCTCGCCGGATGAAACCGACGCCGCTGGCGTCGAACACATGCGGCTGCCGGTAGCGCTCGTTCGGTGTCAGGTACATCTTTGTGCCCGTCGAAGTCGAAGGCCACGGTAAACCTTCGCAAGATCCCTGAACCGAGCGTGCCGTCGGCGATGGATCCGTCGGCGCCGAGATTTCCTTGAAGAAGGGCGATTACCGGTTCCTTCACGGTGAAAGACCCGACTGTGACGGCACGCGGGCGCGCGGCCATGAGCTGGGTAATCCGGCCCGTTTGCGGATCCGGATACACGATGGCCCGCTCGCTCTGGAGCTGCGACTGGGCGCGCGCCGCGGCGCTTCCGACAAGAACGGCGCCATAAAACGACGTCCCTGTGTCGGGCAGCACTCGCAGCGGCAGTTGGGTCCCGTCACGTAGCGTCATTTGGATGTCCACATACGGTACCTCGGGTTCGTACCAAACAGGAGGGGGATGGTCTCGGCACCCGCGGGCGGTCGATACGCGGCACGCTCGTAGAGCGTCAGCCGCGGTGTCATGTGGTCGAACTCGACGACGAATTGCCGCAGCAGCGCGACGCCTATGATGCAATCCATGTCGGGCGCTTCCTCGGGGAAGCGGCGGAGGATGATCGACTGGTTGGCGTACCAGATACCTCCGACGACGACGGTCGTCGTCGTGCTGCGGTCAGCGGGCGGGGGAGCGTTTCCGTCGGGTGCGGGTACGCCCGGCGAGACAGAGAGCCCGGCCGCAATCGCCTTTGCCTGGTCCAGCGCAATGAGCGCGCTGAACCCTGAATCCGGGTTGCACCAGAAGACGTGCGCCCCGATCGTGACGGGAATGAGCACGTGCTCGGTGGCGGTATCGAACTTTCCGTTGATGACGATGCCATTCGCCGTGTCTCGAGAAGCCTGTGCGCACAGCACCGTTGCGCCCAGCAGGCTGGCGATGACAGACGCGCGGACGCGCGTGAATACTCTTGACATGCCACGCTCCGTCGGCGAGAATCTCACATAGATATCTATGAGGCAACACCGCGACAAGCTGCAAGGCACGCTCGACCTGCTCGTGCTCCGCACGCTCGCCGGCGCGGGAGCGATGCACGGCACGGACATCTCGGATCGCATCGCCGAGTCGTCGCGCGACGTCCTGCGCGTCGAAGAGGGGTCGCTCTACCCGGCGCTCCATCGCATGGAAGAAGCCGGATGGGTCATATCGCAGTGGAAGGCGTCGGACAACAATCGCCGCGCCCGGTAACACGATCACCACGAACGGCCGGCGCCGCCTGTCGGCAGTGGAGCGGCACTGGACGAAACACGTCGACGCCGTCTTGCGCGTGTTGAAGATGGCGTGACGTGTCCCCGCTGACTCGCTTCGTCAATAGCTTCCGCCGGACGTCGCTCGAGCGCGATCTCGACGATGAGATCCGCTTTCACCTCGAGGAGCGGGCGCGCCGGAACGCCGCCGCCGGCATGAGTCCGCGGGACGCCGTAACGGAAGCCCTCGATCGTTTCGGCAGCGTCGATCGCGCGAAGGCGGGAATGCGCTCGGCGCGCATGGCAGCGCGCCAGACGCTCACCGTCTCCATGGTGACGCTGGTCGTTCTGTCGTTTGTCGGGGCCATCTACTGGAACAGCCGGTCACGGATCTACGACCTCGGCGCGGGCATTACGGCTCCCGTGCCGGTTGTGACGCCGCACCCGGAGTACACGGCGTCTGCGATGCGCGCGAAGATTCAGGGCACCGTTCGCGTTCGGTGCGTCGTACGGCTGGACGGCGTATGCGCGGATGTCACCGTGGTCCGGTCGCTCGACCGGACTTATGGGCTCGACGATGAGGCCGTGCGCGCCATTCGCGACTGGCGGTTCAGGCCGGCGCTTCGCGCGGGCACGCCCGCGGCGACGAGGATCGATTTCGAGATGCGCTTCGCGTTGCGCTGAGGCGCGCGCTACTCCGCCTCGGGGGCCCGAACGGGACGCAGCCGTCACCGGCGATCGAGTTCGCAGAGAACCGTCGAGATGTTCGCCGGTATGAAGCGCGCTGGCGTCAGGGTATTGGCGGGTAGCGATCTGATCATTCTCGCCTTCACGGGGGCCGACAACGGCGGCCGCGGCGCCGATAATCTCGAGACTGTTAGCAACACCGAGACACGGGAACTAATGTGAGGTCTTCATGGCGTCGCAGCTGGCGAACGCAGTCGAGATTATGTGGCGTCCATCGACCGTGACGCTGGCTCACCGCTGACCTTCAAACGGCTGCGCCACATAACTGTAACCAGAACATAACCGCGGGAGGTGTTCAAGGCCGCGTTGCTGGCGAATGCTGCGGCGATCGTCCTGACGCATAACCATCCGAGCGGCGATCCGACTCCGAGTGCGGACGATGTTCAGCTGACGCGCCGGCTGGTTGATGCTGGCGCGCTCCTCGGCGTGGAGGTTCTCGATCACATCATCGTTGGCGACGGTCGTTATTACAGCTTCAAGGAGGCCGCCCGCCTGTAACCCGGAGCCGTCGGCTGCGCCGGCCCTTGGGAATGCCGCTTGCTCCCGGGGGCAGCAATGAGTCCCTCCGATGAATTCCTCGAAGTAAATTGCGGGGGCTGCGGAAGAGCTACTCGTTCGGGTAGAAATTATCCTGAACCTGCGAACGATTGATTGCGAGGAGTGTACGAGGCGGCGAACGACTGGCGATCCTAATCGACGGCCAGCTCCCGAATAACCTCGCGCGGCTTCTTGTCGTGCCGAATGCCCACGAACTTCGGGTGACGGAGAAGTCCATCGCGCGTCCACTGGACGAAGGCATCCGATACGAGGAAGCCAGCCGTAGCCGCGAGCAGTCAAAAACCGGCGCTCGTCTGCCGGTACGGCTGGATGTCCTAGACGATGAGGGGAAGAGGTAGGGGCCTCAGCGCCCGCCTGATGGCTTGATTTGATAGTAACGCATGTGTTACCATCTATGCAGATAACGGTAAGAGAGTACTCGACAAGGCCGGACGGAGTCCGTTCGGTCGTTGGTTTGAGGGCCTCGACGCCACGGCGGCAGCAAGGGTGACGACGGCGCTCGCTCGCATTGAGCAAGGCAATTTCTCCAGTGTCAAAGGCGTGGGGGCCGGCGTATTCGAGCACCGCATCGACTTCGGGCCGGGCTACCGCGTCTACTTCGGCAAGGATGGCGAGACGTTGGTGATTCTCGTTGCGGGCGGCACGAAGAAACGCCAGGCCCAAGACATTGCGCTCGCTCACGAACGGTGGGGCGACTACAAGCAGCGGAAGACCAAGGGGGAGTAGCGAGTGGCACTGTCACGAGACTTCAAGGCTACGGTGCAGGCGCGGATCGCCCGTGATCCAAAATACCGCAAGGAACTGCTTCGCGAAGGGGTGGAGTGTTTGCTCGCCGGCGATCTCGGCACCGGCAAAGCGATCCTTCGCGACTACATCAATGCGACGATCGGCTTCGAGGAACTGAGCGATCTGACGCACACGCCGACAAAGAGTCTGATGCGTATGCTCGGTCCAAAGGGGAATCCTCAGGCGAAGAACCTGTTCGACGTCATCGCGCACCTTCAGCGGACTGAAGGCCTTCATTTCGAAGTCTCGCTCAAAGCCTGACAGAAACGGGGAAGCGGGAATCGCGTTCTGATGGCGGCCTTGCGTCTCACGCCCGAACTGCAGTGGAAGCGGATGGCGCGACGGTGTGCACAGAAGGCGAGCGATCTGTGAGAGAGAAAATCAAAGTCTTTTATTACCCGGAGATGTGGGTTGCGTTTGCGACACTGAAGAAGGCGATCCTCTTCTTCGACGAAATCCACCTCATGGACCGTCCGTCGTTCATGTTCGGTAATTTCGGAATGATCGGGACGGCGTCTCCTATTCGCCAGTACGAAGCCTCCTTCAGGGAGAACGGCGTTCCCCTCTATGTGCATGAAGCTCCTGGCGGTCCCGTTGACGGCGAGTTTTTCGAGCAGATCACTGCGGACGTAAATGATCAGGTATTTCTCGAAAAGTTTCAGGCAGGGATAAAGCAGTCACCGACGTTCCGCGACCTGCAAATCGCTCATGGGAATTATGGCGACGTAGGCAATCACGAAAACGTGGCCGCTAAGGTCACCGAAGTGGACATTCCAGCCGCGATAAGCGCGCACGGTAGCGCCCTGAACTTGTTCAATGACAAGTCGATTCGGCCGTTCGACTTCACAACGGCGGCTGGCGGGGCAAAGACACTCGTGTCCGAGGCCGTCACGTGCTCTGCGCGGATCAATTTTGCACTGAACGTGGCCGAGAAGCAGGGGTTTGTCCCGCTGGCCGATGCTGCGCCGTACGGCGATCTGTTGGGTACAAATACGCCCGAGCCATGAGGACGCTCGGGCCGTCGCAGAAGCAGGTCCAGATCACAGATCTCTCGTTCGCGGTCTTTGATGCCTTGGTTCCTGCCAGTGTTCTCGACGGAATGAGCCTGGAGCAGGTGATCAAGTATCGCAAGGAATCGGAGAGTGCCCGACAGGAGTTTCTGGACCATCTCGGCGTACTGCAGGCGAAACAAGCCGGCATCCCACCAGACGGTGATTATTCCGGCGCGGTCAAGAAGGTCGTTGAAACGGAGATCGTTCCGGCAGCGAACGCTTTCAAGAACAAGCTACAAACGATAAACGAAACGCTGTTCGGAGCGCTCGCCAAGGGTGCGGTGAGCTACGTGGGAGGCTCGACTGGGCTGAATTTCTTTGGCGACATTTCATGGGCCAGGTTGGTCGTCTTGGCTGGACTGGCCGGAGCATACATGGGAAACGCTGCAGTGGACGCGCTCGTCGCACAGCGCGCGGCGAAGAGGGAGTGCTCGATTTCGTACCTTATCTCGTTAGATTAGATCAGCTCATGAACCGGCTAGAAGTTGCCCCCATCGTAGACACTGCCATCCATTTGTCTGGCCGAGAGACAACCGGAACAGAAGTCGGGCAGTGTCGACCACGCAAAGGCTCGCCAACTCTTATGCTGGTCTTATGCTGAGCTGAGAGACGGCACTTTTCTGGAGCAATTCTCGAAAGTGCGCCTCGGTTCGGGACCGAGGGGTCGGAGGTTCGAATCCTCTCGCCCCGACCAATTTTTCCCGCAAACATTAGGAAAGTCCTTCGGTCATGGTCGGCGATGGTCGGCCATGATCCGTCGTTTTCGGACTCAAACCTGTATGCTGTTTGTATGCTGATCGGCCTGACGCCGCTTCAGCCCCGCTGATAGCAAACCCGCTTGAATGGCCGGCCTAAGCCGGTCATTTCTTTGTACGGCGGTTCACGCGGCCGGACGCGCCCAGCGGCGCTAGGCGACTTGGCGCCGGCGGGTCGGCTTGACCACGAGCCGCACCTGCACCCCGAGACGGCCGAGCATGTCGATCAGCGTCTCGATGCTGAAGAGATGCAGGCGACCCCGCAGGAGATCGCTGACGCGCGGCTGGCTCACCTGCAGCAGTTTCGCGAGCGGCGCCTGCTTCAGGCGCCGCGCCGTCACGACCTTCTGAATCTGGATCAGCAGGTCCGCGCGGATGACGAGGTGCTCGGCCTCCTCCTCGCCGAAGCCGAGATCGCGAAACACGTTGCCGCTGGACGGCGTCACTTTCAGCTTACTTTTGCCGGCATCGGTCCGTCTCCTGTTCACGAGCGCGCGCAGGCGATCCTGGGCGAGCTCCAGATCGTGTTTCGGCGTCTTCCGCGTGCGCTTCTCGAACGCGTGCAGGACATACACGGCTTCGGCGAACGTCGCGACGTAAAAGACGCGGTGTTCCAGGTCCGTATGAATCCGGATCTCGCGAACGCCGGGGCCAATCGACGGCATCGGTTTCCAGTCGTCCGGGTCGAGACCCTGCTGCACCCGCCGGAGTTCGAAGCCCGCATCCCGCCGTGCATCGGCGGGGAAGGCGCGCAGGGCAGCCAGGACGCTGCCGAGCCACGCTACGGGCTTCTCCGCCACGTCTCAATATACAAGTTCTTGTATGTAAGGGTCAAACGCCGGTGGGCGCCTGCTAGCGGCGTTGGCCTAGCGGCGTTCCAGGTCGGCGACCGTCTGCCCCGGATCGAGCCCGAGGGCGCGTGCGACTTCGAGGAACGCCGGGACGTCCAGGCGGCGCTCGCCGCGCTCGAATTTCGAGACGAACGACTGCGGTCGACCGAGCTTCTTCGCGAGGGCGACTTGCGTGAGGCCGGCATCGTGCCGGGCCTGGACGAGGACCTTGCGGAATTGCGCGTGCTTCCGGCTGAACGCCGATTTCGTCACGGACCTGCGCCGTTCTCCAATAGCAATTGGTCCGAGGAAACCCGGCAGGTCAGACTGGCGCGTTCAACACGAGGGGGGAGGGCATCGGTAGAGGCCATGCCGCCGGATTTTCGGCGGTGTTCAATTCCGGACAGCGCCGTGCTGAGGCTGTGACATCATTTGTCTCGGATGGCGCAGTACGTCTGCGCCCGCCGTCCAGAGGGAGTGCACATGCGTGCGATCGTTCTCGGTGTCGTGATGGGTCTGTTGATGGCGAGCGCGGCCGGCGCGCAGGACGCGAAGGCCAAGGGCGAGCAGGTGTACGCGGCTCAGCGCTGCTCCCTGTGCCACGCGATTGCCGGCAAGGGCAACGCGAAGGGCGCGCTCGACGGGGTCGGCGGCCGGCTGTCGGTGGTGGAGATCCGCGAGTGGATCGCCGACGCCAAGGGCATGACGGAGAAGACGAAGGCGGCCCGCAAGCCGAACATGAAGTCGTACGTCCTGGCGAAGGACGACCTGGACGCGCTCGTCGCGTATCTCGCGTCGCTCAAGTAACGATGCGCGCTCGGCTCGGTTTCTGGGTGGCGGCCTGCCTCGTGGGCTTGTCGGTCTCGGCGCGAGCCGGGCAGGACGCGCCGACGCCGCCGGCCAACGACGACTGCCTGGCCTGCCACGGCGACGCGTCCGTGACGCGCGCCGATCACACGTCGGTGGCGGTGGACGCGACCGTCTTCGAGGCGTCGATGCACGGCCCGATGGCGTGCGTGGACTGCCATCAGGACCTTGCGACCGTCACCGATTTCCCGCATCCCGACACGCTCGCGAAAGTCGACTGCGGGACGTGCCACGAGGACACGGTCAAGGCGTACGCGGAGGGGGTGCACGCGCGGGCGCGCCAGGGCGGCGGCCTGCTGGCGGCGACGTGCACCGACTGCCACGGCACCCACGACATCAAGCCGTCGAGCGACCCGACGTCGCGCACCTACCACCTGAACCTGCCGGGCACCTGCGAGAGGTGCCACGGCAACGCCGACATCATCAAGCGGGGCAACATCCGGATCGGCGACGTCGCCGTGATGTACGACGACAGCATCCACGGCAAGGCGCTCGAGAAGTCGGGACTGGTGGTCGCGCCCTCGTGCGTCGATTGCCACGGCAGCCATGACATCGAGCGGCGGACCGAGCCGACGAGCTCGGTCGCGCGCGCGAACGTGCCGGCGACGTGCGGCAAGTGCCACGAGGGCATCGAGCACCTGTACGACACCGGCGTCCACGCGGCGGCGCTCAAGGCCGGCAACGCGAAGGCGCCGGTCTGCTCCGATTGCCATACGGCCCACGCGATCCAGCGCGTCGACACCTCGGACTGGCGGCTCAGCGTCGCCGCCGAGTGCGGCACGTGCCACAGCGACGTCGTCGAGTCGTTCCGCCGGACGTTCCACGGCAAGGTGACGCAGCTCGGGTTCACGCGGGTGGCGGCGTGTGCCGACTGTCACGGCGCGCACGACATCCTGCCGGCGTCGAACCCGGCGTCCACCGTCTCGAGCGCCCGGCTGGTCGAGACGTGCCGCAAATGCCACGCGGGCGCGAACGCCCGCTTCGTCGAGTACGACCCCCACCCGAATCCGCGCGACTACGAGCGCGGCAAGGTGCTGTGGTACGCGAACAGGCTCTACTGGATCCTCATCCCGGCGTGCTTCGGCTTCTTCGGGCTGCACAGCGTCCTGTGGTTCTGGCGCTCGCGGCGCGACGGTCGCGGCAAGGGCGAGAAGGAGCGCCGGCTGATCGCCGCGGGTCCCGGCACCTGACGCGCTTCGACCTGAAGACGCGCCTCCTCCACATCGTCGTGATGACGACGTTCCTCGGCCTGGCGGCGACCGGCATGCCGCTGCTCTTCAGCGACGCGCCGTGGGCGCGTGCGCTCGCGATGCTGTTCGGCGGCTTCCGCGGCGCCGGCCTGGTGCACCGGTTCTTCGGCGCCACGCTCCTGCTGGCGGTCGTCTGGCACGTGGGGAATATCTGCTGGCGGGCGTTCGTGCGGGGTGAGACCGGCCTGTTCTGGGGGCCGACGTCGATGGTGCCCCAGTGGCGCGACGTCGTGCAGTTCTTCCAGCAGATGAAGTGGTTTGTCGGCGCCGGCCCGCGGCCGCGGTTCGAGCACTTCACGTACTGGGAGAAGTTCGACTACTGGGCCGTGCTGTGGGGCACGTCGCTCATGGGGGCGGCGGGCCTGGTCATGTGGTTCCCGGAGCAGGCGGCGCGCGTCCTGCCCGGCTGGACGTTCAACGTGGCGCTTCTGGTCCATGGCGCCGAGGCGTCGCTGGCGATCGGTTTTATTTTCGTCGTACACTTCTTCAACGGCCACCTGCGGCCGGAGAAGTTCCCGATGGATCTCGTGATCTTCACCGGCTCGGTCAGCGAGGACGAGCTGCGCCACGAGCGCGCGGCCCAGTTCGACCGGATCGAGGCGTCCGGGGAGATCGACCGGCTGACGGTGCCGGCGCCGCCGGCGTCGGTCGTGCGCCGCGGCTACGTGATCGGCACCATCGGATTGACGCTCGGCATCGCGCTCACCGTGCTGATCGTCTACGCGGCGCTTCGGTAGCTCGCTGACGCGGAGGAAGAGAGACGGATGGATCGCGACGTACGTCTGATTCGCAGCCCGATCTCGGTCGCCGGCATGGTGCTGACCACCATCAGCGCCGTGCTGTTCCTGGTGGTCTTCCTCGGAGATCTCTTCGGGCTCCACCGGAATCCCTACATCGGCATCGTCTTCTTTCTCATCCTGCCCGGCGTGTTCATTTTCGGGCTGGCCCTCATCCCGCTCGGCGCGTGGGTTGAGCGGCGGCGGCGGGCGGCCGGCAAGGCGCCCTCCGAGGTCCACTGGCCGCGCATCGACCTGAACGACCCGGTCCAGCGCCAGACCGCCGTCATCCTCTTCGCGCTGACGATCGCGAACGTGACGATCGTGTCGCTGGCGGCGTACCGCGGCGTCGAGTACATGGACTCCGTCCAGTTCTGCGGGCAGGTGTGCCACTCGGTCATGCAGCCCGAATTCGTGGCGTATCAGGACGGCCCCCACTCGCGCGTCACCTGCGTCCAGTGCCACATCGGATCCGGCGCATCGTGGTTCGCGCGCTCGAAACTGTCCGGCCTGCGGCAGGTGTACGCGGTCGCCTTTCACACGTACTCGCGGCCGATTCCGTCGCCGGTCGAGGCGCTGCGCCCGGCGCGCGACACGTGCGAGCAGTGCCACTGGCCCGAGAAGTTCCAGGGCGACAAACTGGTCAACGTCTACGAGTACGCCGACGACGAGGCGAACACCGAGTCGGTGACGACGCTGAACGTCCACGTCGGCGGCGGGAGCCAGCGCCTCGGCATCGCGACCGGCATCCACTGGCACATGAACGTGGCCAACGAGATCGAGTACATCGCCACCGACGACAAGCGGCAGGTGATTCCGTGGGTGCGCGTGAAGGATCGATTCGGCAAGGTGACCGAGTACATCGCCAAGGGGACCACGCCGGAGGAGCTCGCCAAGGGCGAGCGGCGCCGCATGGACTGCATGGACTGCCACAACCGGCCAAGCCATGCCATGGCGCCGACGCCCGAGCGGGCGGTCAACGACGCGATGGCAAGCGGCCTCATTCCGCTGACGCTGCCCTTCGTGCACCGCGAAGCCGTCCAGGCGCTGAAGGCGGGAAATTCCGCCGCGCTGCGCGAGTTCTATCGCACCACCCAGCCTGGGGTGTTCGCGTCGCGCGCCGCGGACGTCGAGCGCGCGGTGACTGCGGTCCAGGACATCTATCAGCGCAACGTGTTTCCCGCGATGAACGTCGGCTTCGGGACGTACGCGAATAACATCGGCCACGTCGATTCCCCGGGGTGTTTCCGGTGCCACGACGAAGAGCACACGTCGAAGGACGGCCGGACGATCAGCCAGGATTGCGAGACGTGCCACGCGTTTGAGTAGTGGGCGCCGTCCGCCACGTGGTGGACCTTTCCAGGTCGGGCCGCGGGATGCCTGTTCGAATCCTCTGCAAGCTCAGCCGTGTCGGGTGTCGCGCGCTCCTCGCGTCCGGATCTATACTCGCCCTTCTGGCCACTCTCGCGTGATGGTTCGGTCGCCCGAGAGTCACAGGCTGTGTTGGCTGACGCCGCGGCGAGCGGGCATCGATGAACACCGACGAACTGTTCTCGACATCGAGCGAGATGGCGAGACTGATGCGCGACCACGACTGGTCGGCCACGCCGATGGGGCCCTCCGAGACGTGGCCCCGCAGCATGCGTGCGACGGTCCGCATCATGCTGACGTCGCGGTTCGCGATGTGGATGGGCTGGGGTCCGGACCTCACGTTCTTCTACAACGACGCGTACGGCGCGATGACGCTCGGCGCCAAGCACCCCTGGGCCCTGGGACGTCCGTCGCGCGAGGTGTGGACGGAGATCTGGCCCGACATCGGTCCCCGCACCGAGCGCGTCTTACGCACCGGCGAAGCGACCTGGGACGAAGAACTGCTGCTGTTCCTTGAACGCAGCGGCTATCTGGAGGAGACGTACCACACGTTCTCCTACAGTCCCGTGGCGGATGACGCCGGCACGGTGGCGGGCCTTCTCTGCGTCGTCACCGAAGTGACCGAACGCGTCATCAGCGAGCGACGGATGGCCCTGCTCCGCGATATCGCAGCGGCCAGCAGCGGCACGAGCACCGAGGAGGGGCTGTTCGCCAGCCTTGCGCCAGCGCTCGCCCACGACTCACGGGATGTGCCCTTCACCCTGACGTACCTGTTCGAAGGCGAGAACGGCCGCGCCCGCCTGGCCTGTCGCACCGGCATGGCCGCCGATCACCCGGCCGCGCCCGCGAGTCTGCACGGGGGCGATGCGCCCGCCGTCTGGTCGCTGGACGGGGCGGCGATGGAGCCCGATGGCGTGCTCGTTGAGCACTTGGATGCGACGTTCGGCGACCTGCCGACCGGGCCGTGGGCCACGGCGCCGACGACGGCGCTCGTGCTGCCCATCGCCCAGCAGGGCCAACAGCGCGCGGCGGGCGTGTTCGTCGCCGGCCTGAATCCGTTTCGTCCGGTGGACGACGCCTATCGGAGCTTCTTGCGCTTGCTCGTGGGGCAGATCGGCGCCGGTGTCGCCAACACCCAGGCCTATGACGCCGCGCGGCGACGGTCCGAAGCGCTCGCCGAAATCGATCGCGCGAAAACCACGTTCTTCAGCAACGTCAGCCATGAATTCCGAACGCCGCTGACGCTGCTGCTCGGCCCGCTGGATGACCTGCGCACGACCGAAGAGCCGCTGCCCGAGCGCATGCGCGAGCAGCTCGACGTCGCGTACCGCAACAGCCTGCGCCTGCTGAAGCTGGTCAACACCCTGCTCGACTTTTCCCGAATCGAAGCGGGCCGGACGCGCGCGCACTTCGAGCCGATCGACCTCGGCGCGGCGACCGCCGATCTCTCCAGTACGTTCCGGTCGGCGATGGAGAAGGCCGGGCTGGTGTTCCGGGTGACGGCCGGCGCGCTCGATGAGCCGGTCTACGTCGACCGGGACATGTGGGAAAAGATCGTCCTGAACCTGCTCTCGAACGCCTTCAAATTCACGCTGGCCGGCTCGGTCGCCGTCACGGTGACGAGGCAGGGCGATCGCGCCGTGGTCACCGTCGACGATACGGGCGCCGGAATTCCTGAACGGGAGCTGTCCCACATTTTCGAACGGTTCCACCGCGTGGACGGCACACGGGGGCGAAGCCACGAGGGGTCCGGCATCGGGCTGGCGCTGGTGCACGAACTGGTCAAGCTGCACGGCGGCGAACTGACGGTCGAGAGCCAGCTGGGGCGCGGCAGCCGCTTCACGGTGTCCCTGCCGTTCGGCCACGCGCATCTCCCGGACGAGCAGGTGGTGGCCGGCGAGTCGCGAGCGATGGGCCGCCAGGCCACGCCGTACGTGGAAGAGGCCCTGCGGTGGTTGCCGACGACGGCCGCGCACGCACCGGGCCCCTCGGCGTCGGCGGACGGCTCGGCCGACGCGGCGACCCTGCCCACGACCGGTCGCGTCCTGCTCGTCGATGACAACGCGGACATGCGCGAATACGCGCGCCGTCTCCTCGCCGAGCGCTGGGTCGTCGACACGGCCGCGAATGGCCGCGAGGCACTGGCCGTGGCGCGCGCGACGCGCCCAGACGTCGTCGTCACGGACGTGATGATGCCGGAGGTGGACGGCTTCGGTCTGTTGCGCGCGTTGCGTGACGACGCCGACCTCGAATCGATTCCCGTGGTCATGGTGTCGGCGCGGGCGGGCGAGGAGGCGCGGCTCGAGGCGGTCGGGGCCTCGGCGGACGACTACCTCGTCAAGCCGTTCTCGGCGCGCGATCTGATCGGCCGCGTGGATGCGCAGCTCGTGAAGGCGCGCGCCCGAACGCTCGAGAGACGGCACGCGGAGCGCATGCAGAACCTGTTCGCCAACGCCCCCGTCGCCATCGCCGTGCTTCGGGGGCCCCAGCATGTGTTCGAGCTCGCGAACCCGGCCTATCTGGAAATGATCGGCCGGAAGGACGTCCTGGGGAAGCCGTTGCGCGACGCGCTGCCCGAACTGGACGGTCAAGGCATGTTCGAGCTGTACGACGGCATCCGGGCGTCGGGCGAGCCGTTCGCGCAGCAGTCGCGGCGCGTGCAACTGAACCGGGGGGCCGGCGGCGCCCCGATCGACTGCTATTTCGACTTCGTGGCCCAGCCCCTCTTCGACGACCGCGACACGGCCGACCGGATCGTCGTCGTCGCGCACGATGTGACCGCGCTGGCCACGGCGCGGAACGAGGCCGAGTCTGCCAACCGGTTGAAGGACGAATTCCTGGCCACGCTCTCCCACGAATTGCGGACGCCGCTCAACGCCGTCCTCGGCTACATCCAGATGCTGCGCGGAGGCGTGATTGCGCCCGACCGCATGGGCTCGGTGCTCGAAATTCTCGAGCGCAACGCCAAGCACCAGGAGCAGCTGATTGCGGACGTCTTCGACGTGTCACGGATTGTGACCGGCAAGCTCCGGCTCGACATGCAGCCCGTGGATCTGACGGTGGTGATCAATCGCGCGCTGGGGACCGTCGCGCCGGCCGCGTTGGCGAAGGGTGTCCGGCTGCAACCGCAGTTCGATGCCGCCAGTGTTCGGGTGTCCGGCGATCCACAGCGCCTGCAACAGGTCGTGTGGAACGTGCTGTCGAATGCCGTCAAGTTCACGCCAGGCGGCGGTGGGGTGCAGGTCAGGCTGCAACGCACCGACGCGCTGGTGGAGATCATCGTGAGTGACACCGGCGAGGGGATCGCCCGGGAGTTCATGCCGTACCTGTTCGAACGGTTTCGGCAGGCCGATGGCGGTCGGACGCGCGCGCATGGCGGCCTGGGTCTCGGGCTGGCGATCTGTCGCCATCTCGTCGAGGCCCACGGCGGACGGATTGAGGCGGACAGCCCGGGCAAGGGCCGGGGCACGACGATTCGCGTTCAACTGCCGATCATGACCGTCCACGGTTTTGTCGCGCACCCCGTCGAACGCGCGCATCCGTCGGTCGACCTCCCAGCCTCCCCTGAACTGCAGTTGATGAACCTGGCTGGCGTGTCGGTCCTGCTGGTCGACGACGACGGTGATGCGCTGGGGATGGCCAGCGACGCGTTGTCCGCCGCCGGCGCCAGTGTGACGTCGGTCGCGAATCCCGCGGACGCGATCTCGGCGCTCGATCAGCGGCGGTTCGACGTGGCCATCGTCGATATCGGCATGCCCGAGGTGGATGGGTACGAACTGCTGGAACGCATCAGGCGACGTCCCGCGGATCGGAACGGCGCGGTGCCTGCCGCGGCTCTGACCGCGTACGCGCGTGCGTCGGATCGCACGCGATCGCTCGAGGCGGGGTTTCAGATGCACCTGTCGAAACCCATTGAGCCGGCGGAACTGGCGGCGGCCGTGCGTGTGTTGGCGGGCGATCGCCACCGGTCGACGGCGTGACGCGGGCGCGGCGGCCCTGTCAGTCCCCGAACAATTCCATCCCTTCGGCGAGCGCCTCCTCGAGGTGCTCCTTCGTCACCACGCCGAGCACCTTCGGCCCCGCCGCGACGACCGCGACGCGCGCCCGGGCGCGTTGCATGCGCGCGATCAGATCGAAGATGGTGATGTCGGGGCCGACCACCACGAAGGTCTCTCGCGCCAGA
Organism: uncultured Acidobacteriota bacterium; assembly: GCA_963792785.1. Taxonomy (GTDB): domain Bacteria; phylum Acidobacteriota; class Vicinamibacteria; order Vicinamibacterales; family CAVVIG01; genus CAWIMX01. The sequence continues at coordinate 18,918 of CAWBXO010000001.1, forward strand.
TCGGCGATCCGAACGGCCCGGCGGCAGTCGTCGGGATGGCCGCGCAGCCAGTTGCGCGACAGCACGCCCGCAACGCGATCGCCGTCCATGACGACGATGTAGCCCGGGATGTCCGGCCCCTCCGTGAGATCCAGAGCGGCCGGCGGGCGGTCGGCCGGTTGGAGGTCGACGGCGCCGGCGACGAGGTCCGCCACGTGGTGCACCAGGTGCGCGTTGGCCTGCAGCGCCTCGGGCATCAGGTGGCCCCGCCGCGCGAGCTTCATGGTGTAGATGCTTTCGCGCAGGATGAGGCGCCGCACGCCGTAGCTCACCGCGACGGTGAGCGCCATCGGGAGGACCACGGCATAGTCGAGCGTCATCTCGAACATCATCACCACGGCCGTCAGCGCGGCGCCGGTCGTGCCCGACACCACCCCCGCCATCCCCGCCAGCGCGAAGACGGCCGGCTGGAGGTGGAACCCGGGAAGGAGGCGGCTCACGAGGACGCCGTAGGCCGCGCCGATTGTGGCGCCCAGGAACAGCGCCGGCGAGAAGATCCCACCCGAGGCGCCGGATCCCAGTGTCACCGACGTCGTCAGCAGCTTGCAGGCGAAGAGGACCAGCAGGAACGGGACGCTGGTCAACGTGCCGGTGAGGACATCCAGGATCGTCGCGTAGCCCACGCCCTGCACGTAGTAGTGGCCGCGCCACGCGAAGAGCAGGGTGAAGAGCACGCCGACGCCCAGCATGCCGACGGCGTGGCGCAGGTACGGGCGGCCCGGCAGCGCGCGCTCGAACAGGTCCTCCGTGCCGTAGAGCAGCCGGATGAAGAGGACGGAGGCGAGGGCGGTCACCCCTCCGAGCACGACGTACGCGGGGAGGAGCGTGAGGTGCTCGGGCACGGCGATGGCCGGAATGGGAAACGCCGGCTGGTTGCCGAAGAGGTATCGGCCGACGTAGGTCGCGGTCGTCGTCGCCAGCGCGACGGGCACCAGCGTGCGGGCGCTCACCTCGTGCAGCAGGATCTCCACGGCGAACAGGACGCCGCCGATCGGCGTGTTGAACGTGGCCGCAATGCCCGCGCCGCCTCCGGCCGCGACGAGCGTGGCGCGCTGCCAGCGCGAGACGCGCGCGAGCCGGCCGCTCAGCGACGCGAACGCGGCGCCGATCTGGATGATTGGGCCCTCACGGCCGACCGATCCGCCGGTGCCGATCGACAGCGCCGATGCCAGCGACTTGATGACGGCGACGATCGGGCGGATCTCGCTCTTGTGGTAGTAGATCGCGTCCATCACCTCCGGGACGCCGTGCCCCTTGGCCTCGGGCGCGAAGCGGCGCACCAGGAACACGACCAGGAGGGCGCCGACGACGGGCACGAAGAGGACCGCCGGCCCCCACGGGCTGCCGGGCGTGTGCAGGTTGGTGTCGTAGTCGAGGGAGAAGCGTCCGGCGAAGGCGAGGTTATGGCAGAGAGCGATCAACACGCGGAAGACGAACGCGCCGAGGCCGGTGACGGCCCCGAGCAGGACGGCCAGCAAGCCGAAGACGGGCGGCGACAGGGGCGCCGTCGTGGCGAGGCGCCTGGGCGGTCCGGAGGCCACCTCCTGACGGTATCACTCCGCGGCGTCAGACCACGATCGTGACCGTGTCGTTGGCGACGCTCGTCGCCAGTTGCCGGAGCGAAACGAAGGCCGGGCCGGACAGCACCTGCCCGCTCGTCGTGAACTGCGAGCCGTGGCACGGACAGATGTAGACGCCGCCGCTGAAGATGGTGATCGTGCAGGCCTGATGCGTGCACGTGGCCGGGAGGGCCGAGAACGCGTTCGTTCCCGTGTGCGCCAGCAGGAAGTCGCCCCGCGTCGACTGCACCAGCGCCACGCCGCCGACCGACGACAGGACGGAGCCGGCGCCAATCGGCACCGACACGCCGCCGGCGACAACCGTGCCGTCGACGATGGGCAGCTGGGCGAAGCTGCTGGGCGCGGTCGGCGAAGAGGAGCCCCCGCCGGCGCCGCAGGCCTCGACGAGAATCCCCAGCGCGGCGCAGGTGGCGGCCCGGCATGCGCCCGCGCAGAGCTGGCGGCGCGACAGCCGCTGTGGATGCTCCGATGTGACGTCGCTCATGGGTCCTCCTTGGCCGGCCCCCCGGACTCGTTCGGGTCGACCTGATAGTCGTAGTACCTGATGCGCAGCGCGTAGTCGCCGACGAGGCGGACATGGCACCGCGTGTCGTCCTGCAGCGGCAGCCAGAAGCCTCCGACGCGCTGGTACTGGCGGATGAGATGCGGGTTCCTGATCCAGAAGGACGGGCTCTTCACCGGATCGCCCTCGATCTTCGCGATGGCGAAATCTTCCTTGTCGATCCACACCTTGCCGGTCAGGACGTACTTGTTCTGCCGTTTTGGCCGGAGGGCGAGCACGTAGCAATCGCGGTCCAGGTACCGATCGTCGCCGACGAGCTCGGCATCGTAGTTGGCTGGCGTGAGCGCGCTCTCCGTCTTCTGGGGCCCTTCGGCGGCTTCCCGTTCCGCGTTCATCAGACCGTCGAAGACGCGCCTGTGGATCCAGCTCACGCCCTGTTCCGACGGGGCGGAGAACGTCTTGGTGGCCGGCGCGACGAACCGCATCGAGATCACGAGGTCCGCGTCCGGTTCGTGGCCGGGCTCCGCCACCGTGTATTCCCGCGTGGACGAGTACGACTGCAGGGCCGCCTCGCGCCGCGCGTTGGCGTCCGCCACCTTCGCGAAGATCGCATTCCCGGCCGCCAGCGCCGGCGCGCCTTCACGCTCCGCGAGGGTCGCGTGCTCGACGGCGGTCAGCGCGAGAAGCGCGCACAATCCGATGCGGAAGCTCATGATTCGCATGCGGGAACCCCTCGGCGATCGACTCTGGTGCTGAGGAAACCCAGCGCGCCGATCGCCGCCGGTGGCAGGTAAAGGACGGCGTGCAGGCCGATCACCGGCGCCACGGTCTGCGCGGGATCGATGTGGAGCAGCGCCACCAGACCGAGCTGGCACACGGCGTGGAAGCCCCCGACGGCGCCAGGGGTGGGGCTCATGCCGCCGATCGTGACGATGCCGAGGACGATGAAGCCGGTGAGAAACGGCACCGGCAGCCCGAACGCCATCAGCGCCAGCCAGGCGGAGACCGCGGTCAGGACGGAGGTCAGGATCGAATACGCGGCGGCCGCGGCCACGCCCCGGGGCCGCGCCAGGATGGCGAGGCCCGACGCGAACTGCTCCAGGTGGGTCGCCAGGCGCGCCCGGAAGCGCGCCGGCACGATACGGGACCGGTGGACCCACGCGCGAATCCGATCCAGGCTCCGCAGGGTCGCATACAGCGCGGCGAGGCAGCCGACGCTTGCGGCGAGAACCGTGGCGATCGCCGCGTTGAGGCCGAGGCCGGCCGCGAGCGCGCCGCGGGTCGCCAGGATCTCGGCCGGGACGAACAGGGCCAGCACCGACAGCAGATCGAAGAACCATTCGACGGAGACGGTGGCGAGCGCCGCGCGGAAGTCGACGCCCGTTCGCTCGCTGAGGAAGTAGGGCCGCGCGACCTCGGCCGCCTGCATCGATACCAGCGCGCTGACCGCCATGCCCTTCATCATGGCCGTCACGATCGGCGGCAGGGGGAGCCGGCGCACGGGGCTCAGCAGCACCTGCCAGCGGATCGACGAGACGACGAGGGACGCCAGCCGCAAGAGAATGGCGGCGCCGAGCAGCCGCCAGCCGATCGAGCGAAACCCGTCGACCAGCACGGGCCACTCCGCGTTGCGGAAGAACAGCCACAGGAGCGCGGCCGCCAGGCCGACGCTGACGGCGATTCGCCATCGGGGCCGCGGCGTCCCCAGCACGCTCATCGCTCGCCCGCGATCTTGCGGCGCGTCACCTGATCGATGAGGCCGCCGATCACGCCCGTCAGGGCGCTGCGCGTGCTGAACGCGCTCGGGACGACGCTCGATGAGTTGTCGCTCGAGATCACGCTGCGCCCGAGCTCCTCGCCGGTCGCCTTGTCGAAGTACGACACCCGCAGGGTCAGCAAGGCATTGCCGAGATCGAGAAACAGGAACTGCAGGAACTTGTTGCCCTTCGCGTAGTCGATGACCTCCGATCGGACCACCAGGGTCCCGCTCGCCTCGTCCTCGGTGGCCGCCAGGCGGCGTTGGCGATCGAAGGCCAGGAGGTCGGTCCAGGCGCGCATGGGCGCATCGACCGGATCGGCGTCGCGAAACGTCGTCTCGCCGGCGGTGTCGGCCGTGGGGCGCGGGCTGGCGGGCAGGCCGGCCGCCTCGACGATCGCGATGGCCGAGACGTGGCCGCCCTGGCGAAACTCCTTGGCGAGCCCCGCGGTCAGCTGGTCGAGCACGCGGCGGGGCACATCCGGCCCGATGAGGCTTGTCGCCCGGACGATCTCGACCCGATCGTACTTGGAGAAATTGCCGCGCAGCGGCACGGCCGTCGTGACGCGAAAGCCGCCCCCGAAGATCACGGTCTTCCAGTTGAGGATTCCGTTCTTGGGCGTGTAGGGCCGTTCTTTGGCGAAGGCGGTCGTCCCCCACGACGTGCAGACGACCGCCAGCACCGCCGCCCCAATCCGCACGCGCCTCCGGCTCGTCGCGCTATCGGGCATAACCCGCCCTCACGAACGACCCGATGTGGCGGACGAGCCGGCGGATAGTGCCGCGCGTCGTCGCGGTGACGCGATCGTCCTGGGCGGTGATGCTCGCCGCGGCGAGGACACGGCCCGTCTGTTTGTCGCGCAGCCGGACGCGAACGGTGACGACCAGATGGTTGAAGCCGAGCTCCACCAGGCGCAGACCCTCGTAGCCGCGGTCGTAGTCGTCGATGGAGCCGTCGAGCACGAGCGTGGGCGCGCCGGCCACGTCCGGCTCGGGTGCCGATCCGTCCGAGGGATCCGGATCCGCGCGCCGGACGTCCGGCCTCGAGGGAAGCCCTCGCAGCTGCGCAACGAGCCCGTCGTTCAAGTCCCGTTGCTCGCCGGCCGGCATCCGGCCCCCCAGCTGGTCGTCGAGCCAGTGGGTCTCGATGATGTGATAGCGCCGCAGCGACTCGGCGAGCGGCACGACCGTGTGCGTGCGCGTGGGCCCTCCGGTCAGCGTGCGGACGCCGCGCCCGACCGCGTAGCCCTGCCACGTGCAGCCGGAGAGCGACGCGGCGAGCGCCGCGAGGAGCGCGAACCGGCCCGCTGCCTTCGCAGTCGTGTGCGGGCTCATTGGCTCATCCGTCCCTGGTGCGCGTAGTAGCCGGTCGGCGCCTGCACGTGGAGGGTCCGGTCGTTCGGCTGGATCCGAACGCGATGGAACGAGTTGTCGGGCGGCACGTCGAGGTAGTAGGTGAGGCTGTAGCCGTTGCGCAGTTCCTCCTGCAGGCTCCCGAAGAGGCCGTCGAGCGACGCGCCGTCGTAATCGGCGGGGTAGAAGACGCGCCCGCCGGTCAGCTCCGCAAGGCGCGTCAGGACCTGCCGGCCCTGCAGCTCACGCGGGTTGAGCGAGTGGTCCGCGCGGACGCCGAGGACGTACACGGCGACATGGGACATCTTCGCCATCCGCAGCGCCTGGTCGAAGGTCGCGGCGCTCGTTGTGTCTTCGCCGTCGGTCACCAGGACGACGACTTTCTGCGTGGTGTCCGCGGGATCGAACTCGTCGCGGCACGTCTTGAAGAGCGCGTCGAAGACGGAACTGCCCCCGGCCGCGGTCAGTTGGTGCAGCGCGCCCACGAGCGCGGTGGGATCGCGCGTCCAGCCCTGGAGGAGATAGACCTTCGAGTCGAACGCGACGAGGGCGGCGCGATCGTCCGGGCCGCTGACGACGGACCGCACGAACGCCTTCGCCGAATCCAGGATCAGCGGGAACCGGTCGACGACGCTCTGGCTCCGATCGAGGACGAGCGCGACGCTGAGCGGCGCCTGCACGCGCGGGGTGAACGACGACAGCTCCTGCCGTCGATCGTTGTCGTAGACGGACACGTCGCCCGCGCCCAGGTCCTTCGCGAAGCGACCGTCGTGATCAGTCACGACGAAGTGGATCTCGACCAGCGTGACGTAGGTCTCCTGCGCGGCCACGCCGGCGGCCAGCGCCAGCACGAGCGCGGTCGCGAGCACCGGCCTAGCCCGCACGGCAGCCCTCGCGGCGCGGCGCCGCCGGCGTCCGCAGTTCGCGCAGCAGGTCGAGGTACGTCGTGGGCTCGTGGCCGACGAGCATCGTCTCGATCATCGAGAGGATCCGACCGAACCGCCGTGGATGGTCGATGCACGGTGGGTGGAGAACGACGCGCGCGACGCGGCGGCGGGCGAGCAGTCCCGACAGACGCTGCTGGACCGCGATGCCGACATCTTCGTTGAGGTGCCCGGGGCCGAACACCAGGCTCGGCGAGACGTAGGACCGCTGGCCGGGAAGATCCGAAAGGGAGGCGTACGAATTGGTGTACTGCAGTCCGCAGTCGCGAGCCGCGCGCAACCCGTCGGCGTTGATGAGCCACGCCGGCGCCACGAAGCCCTCGACGTCGAGTTCCGCGCGCCCCACGATCTCGAGGCCCTGTTCGATGCGCCGCCGCGCGCTCGGGTAGTCGAGCGAGAGGAACTCGCCTTCGTCCTCGGTGAACCAGCGGTTCTTGAAGCGGGCCGCGAGGCCGCGAGGGGCGCCGACGCCGACGTGCTCGTATCCGTGGAGGACGATCTCGTCGCCGCCGCTCCGGAAGCCCCGCAAGGCGGCGCAGAAGGCCTCGTCCCGATCGATGGGCCACCGGCCCTGGAAGTTCGGAATCACGAGCAGGCTTCGGCGGGACACCCCGACGCCCGCCAGGGCCTCGAGCATCCGTTGCACGCGGTCCAGGTGGGGAGGCGCGACGTCGTGCACGGAGACCACCAGACGCCCGGCGGTGCTCATCCCGCGACCGGCTCCCTGTCGGCCTGAGCGTCGATCAGGCGCCGGTAGACCTCGAAGTACTGCGCGAGCACGGCATCCCAGGAGTACCGATCGGCCGCGAAGGCGTGGCAGGTCGATCGCAGCTCGTCGAGCGGCCAGCCGGCGACGACGGCGATGGCCCTGGCGAAGTCCGCCGGGTCGCCCTCGCGCGCGAGCACCCCGAACTCGGGCGGCACGAACGTCCCGGTTCCGCTGCCCTGGATCCCGACGACCGGCAGTCCGCAGGCCAGTGCCTCGAGCGTGGCCATCCCGAACGTCTCGTAACGCCCGGGACTGAGGAAGATGTCCGACGAGGCGTAGGCGGTGGCCAGCTCCGATCGGGATTCGATGTGCCCGACGTAGGTCACGCCGGGGCGGGTTTCGGCGTAACGCCTGATCGCGTCGGCGTCCGGGCCGTCGCCGGCGACGATCAGGTGGTACGCGCCGGGCGGGAGGCGGTCGTACGCGTCGAGCGCGACGTCGACTTCCTTCTCGGCGCTCAATCGTCCCACGTAGAGGAGGGCCGTCGACCCCGGCGCGATGCCGTGCCGGGCGCGCCAGCCCTCGTCGCGTCTGGCCGGGGAGAACGTGGCGGCATCCACGCCGCACGGCAGATATCGCACGCGCTCGACACCCAGGCGTCCGACCTGTTCGCGCATCGTCGGGTTGAGGATGACCGTGACCGTGCAGTGCCGGTAGATCAGGCCCTCGTAGACTTCGGTGAGGCGCCTGGCGAGCGACGCCACGCCGGCGCCGGCGCCTCGCGCCATGTGCCCCACGCACGCGGGCACGTCGGTGTGGTAGATGCCGACGATCGGCGTCCGCCGGCGCCGCGTGGCCAGAAAGGCCGCCCAGGGCAGCGTGTACTGGCAGTTGAGTTCGATGACGTCGGGCCGTTCGAGCTCGACGAGCGCGGCGATCTTCCAGATGTTGAGCGCGATGCGGATGCCCGGATAGAACGTCGGCGTGCCCCGGACGACGATCACTTTCGAGCGGCCCTGCAATACCGACACGCGGCGTCGCATCCGGGCACGATCACGACGTGCTCGATGTCCGGCCGGCTGCCGCGCGTACTCGATCTTGCTGGCGATGTAGGTCTTGACGCCGCTGCTCGTCTCCGGCGAAAAGAGCGCCAGATCGCAGACCTTCATGCGAACACCGCCGCGGGTGCCGGCGCCGCGGTCGCGGCGGCCAGACCGTACGCGTCGTAGAGGCCGTCGAACACGACGCTCCACGACCAGGCGCGCGCGCCGGCCCGGGCGGCCTCGCCGAGGCGCTGGCGCAGCGCGCCGTCCCGGACGAGCTGGACGGCGGCGGCCAGGAACGCCTCGTCGTCGGCCGCGAGCCAGCCGTCGACACCGTGCGCGATCACGAACTTCGGCCCGCCGCTCGCCATGGCGACGACCGGCAGGCCGGAGGCCATCGCTTCCAGCACGACCAGGCCGAACGTCTCGGACGACGAGGGGAACACGAAGAGATCCATGTCGGCGTACGCGCGCGCGAGGGCGTCGCCGGTCAGGACGCCGGGGCACTCCGGATCGCGCAGGTGCCGCCGCAGCCAGTCGCGCTCCGCGCCTTCACCCACGATGACGAAGCGGTGGGCGAGGCCGGCCTCGTCGAGGGCGCGTTCGAGGGCGGCGAACAGGTGGACGTGCTTTTCGGCCGAGAGGCGCCCGACGAAGCCGATCCGGACCGGAGCGGCTCCTCGTGTCCCGGCCCGCTTGTCCGGCGTGAACAAGGCGATGTCGACGCCGTGCCGCATCAGCAGCGTCGGCCTCCCCGTCCGTGCTCCGAGCAGCGCCACGAGCTCCTCGTTCGGCGCCAGCACCACGCGCGGGATTCGATAGAAGAGTACCGCCGCACGGAGCACCTGTGCTTCGAGGGCGCGCGCTGCGGCGGCCCGCCGGGACGCCGGCAGCCTCCGGATCCACTTCTCCGACCGCAGCGCCATGTACTGGTGCAGGTTCGTGTGCCAGGAGCCGACGATGGGGATGCCGAGCCGGTGGCCGAGGTACGCGCCGAGCAGACCGACGTCGCTCGGTCCGGTCACGTGAATGACGTCGGGCCGGAACTCTTCGAGGACCCGGCGCACCCATCGCGCGTGGCGCCACAGCAGAAGGTCGAACTTGAGATCGTGCTCGAGGCGGAATCCCACCGCGCTGCGGCGAAGCGCCACGCGCCGGACCGACCCGGCCTCGAAGGCTCTCGTGGCGCCGCCCGCATGCACGCAGAGCAGGGGCAGGCGGCGGGCGGCCGCGTACATCTCGAGCTCGTGGCTGAGGCGCGCGATTCCGTTGGACTCGCTGTAGGAATCGGGGAAAAACGCGACCCGCAGCGGGGCGGCCATCGCCGGTCTATTCTGCGCCGGCGGCGCCGGATGCTGCCGCGCTCGGGACATCGGGGCCCCTCGACGAAGCCTCGGCGGCCCGGGCGAGCTTCGTCGTCACGAACGCCAGCGACGACAGCAGGGGCGGGCTCGCCAGCAGCTGGAACGCGCCGATGGACAGGCGGACCCACAGCGGGCCGCCCTCCGGCCAGTGCGTGGACAGCGACTGCACGGCGCCTTCGTGCTCGTACGAGACGCGGTCCACCCAGTGCCGGCGTCCGGGCGGGTTGTCCGGGTTCTCGCGGATCACGTCGCCCGCGACGGACAACTTGCGCTGGATGAGCGGTTCCAGATACAGGGGCATCACGGCCACGTCGCTCGCGCCCTCCTCTCGAACTTCGGCGACGAAACCGGCGAAGGACGACGCCGCCGTGAGGTTGAGGAGACTGTTCGGCGCGTAGCCGTGGCGGTCGCCGCCGGAGATGAGGGGGAACGACAGCCGTTCGGCGAGTTCGCCCACCGCGGCGTTCTCGCGCCACGAACGGTAGCCGTTCACCTCGAGCGCGTGAATCCTCCGGCCGTGCTCGCTGAGGAACCGGCGGAGCAGCGTCGTATGACGCGGGCCGCCGACGCCCGCCAGGTCCCAGAGCGGATGGTTGAGCACGATGAGCGTCGCGGGATCCGCGTGCAGCTCCTCGAACAAGTCGGCGGCGCGAATGGACTCCGGCCTCAGGGTGTGCGCGGACAGGCGGTTGAATTGCTGCGGGCGCGGACGCCGGAGCGAGGTTGTGCACGCCGACGTGGAAGAAGCCCTCGTCGAAGGGCACCGTCCATTCGAACGGAGATCGGCATCGACGGGTGCGCCGGCCGGAGCGCGAGCGGCGCGTCAATCGCGTCGTGGTCGGTGATCGACACCAGCGCCGGCAGCCCGAGCGTCGTCAGGATGTGCGCGCGTTCGGACTCGACGAGCGCCTCGGGCGTGACCGGCGGATGCCACCAGCCCTTCGAAAAGTCGGCCGCGCTGCCATGGCGTTCAAAGTACTTCCGCATCTCGCGGCGGCACAGGCCGGCGACGAGCGGGATGCGGTCCAGATAGGCCGGGACACAGGCCATCCCTTCGTTGGAGTAGTGCGTGTGCGAATGAAGCGATACGGCGGTCGAGAAGTGGGCAGGTGGGGCCGAGCGGGTGAGATCATGCACCCTGCCCCTTCGGGTGCCGGTCGGCCAGTCGATCTGCATTGAGGAGGCCCTCGTGTCGCGACCGTCGAATGGTCAGAGGCGACCACTTGTCGCGCAATGTCTCGAACGCTCCAGCTTCGATCGTGAAGCCGACGCGATTGCGGGATGGCGGTGCAAGCGAAATGCCACGAGGTGAATAGAAGATCGTGGTGCCGTTCGAAGTGGGCGGCCGAAGATGTCACCGGCCTGGGACGTCAACGTCCGCGCCGGATGACGCGCGCAGCGGCTCAGAGGAATGGCACGAGCATTGGCGCGCGGGCGGCGTACGCGTCGCAGGGCGAAGCCGAATAATAGGCCGGCGCCGGCGACGACCCACAGTCGGTAGGCGATGTCACGGCCCATGGCGGGGCGTTTCTCCCAGAGCGCCACTCAGCGGAGGGCATAGTCAGCCTCGAGGCGGCGCCGTGTCTTCTCGAGCTGATCCTTCAGCCCGCCCCGCGCTTCGCGCTGCACGCCCCAGCGGCGAAGGCCGTTGAACAGGCCGTTCAGCGCGTCGACGCGCGACCGGTTCACGTAGATCACGTAGACCGCGTCGGGCGCGTTCGCGTGCGAGACCGCGACCGTCGCGCCGAGCGACGCGTCGAGGTAGTGGCTCGAGTAGAAATTCACCGAGGATTCGTAGGTCAGCGTCGTGCCGGCGGCCTCGGTCGTGAAGAAGCTCATGTGCGTGAGCGAAATGATCGGCTTGAACGCCGCCTTCTCCTTCGACCAGTACGTGAGGGCCTCGACGCCGGGCGCGGCATCGTCGGGCGCGCCGGCGATCGCGTCGCGAAACGTCGGCGCGTAGCGGTACAGCTCGGCGGACGCGGCGAGCAGGCCGCGCACCTCGTTGGCGAAGGGCTGCGAGTGGCCGTCGGCGTACGGATCGACGCCCTCAGGGCCGCGGGCGAGGAAGCGGAGGGTGCGCTGCAGCAGCATCGCCCGGAAGATCTGGGCGGCCCGGTCGGCCGCGTCGGCGCCATTCCAGTCGATGTCGCGCCGGAACGTCTGGATCGCCGGCGCGGCCAGCTTGAGGCCGCAGTTGCCCTCGCGGCAGCGTGAGAGGGCGTGGACGTCGTCCGGGGGGAGCGTGAGGCCGGCGAGTGCGCCGCCCGACGGCGGATCGCCGAAGACGCCGATCTCCAGCACGAGGTCGTCCTGTTTGAAGTCGACGATGTTGCGGAGCCGCTCGATGAAGTAGGCGCGCGGCACGTGGACGAGCACCGCGCCCGCCACGGCAATCTCCCCGGACGAGGTGCCGTCCAGGCCCCGGCTGATCACGTCGCCGCGCTCGAGGGCGCGCAGATCGCCCCCGTTGAAGCCGAGGTTCGTGAGCAGCCCCGCGGGCTCGCCGGCCGGCGCGTCCTGCGCGGCGGAGGCGCCAGGATGCCCGGCGGCCGCGGCGAGGGCGAGCGGCACGATCGCCGCGCCGCCGGCGCGCGTGACAAAGCGCGCGATCGCCCGGTAGAGTAGTGGCCATGTCGTTGTGCTCACGATGCCTCGTTCCGTCGATCATTGTAGTGTGCCTCTGCGGCCCGCCCGGCCGCCCGTCGGCCCAGGCCGCCGCGGCGCCCGCGTCCCCGGTGATCAGCAAGGCCGAGTTGAGTCGGGACGAGCTCACCGCCGAGTCGTTCTCGGGCATTGTGAAGTCGCAGGATCTCCAGTTTCGCAACCGCCCCGCTCCGGGGCTGCCGCGCACGGATACGGTCACCTCCGCGGCCCTGGTCATCGCGTTCTGATGCCGGAGGAGACGATCCGGCGCGCGCGGCCCGGGGCGGATGATCCTCTCTGGTACAAGGACGCGATCATCTACGAGGTGCCGGTGAAGTCGTTCTACGACTCCAACGGCGACGGCGTCGGCGACTTCGCCGGCCTCTGCGAGAAGCTCGACTACATCCAGGATCTCGGCGTCACCTGCCTCTGGATCCTGCCGTTCTTCCCATCGCCGCTGCGCGACGACGGCTACGACATCGCGGACTACCGGACGGTCAACCCGAGCTACGGCTCGCTCGACGACTTCAAGCGGTTCGTCGCCGCGGCGAAGGCGCGGAAGCTGCGCGTGCTCGTCGAGCTGGTGATGAACCACACGTCCGACCAGCACCCCTGGTTCCAGCGCGCGCGGTCGGCGGCGCCCGAGTCGCCCGAGCGCGCGTACTACGTGTGGAGCGACACCGACAAGAAGTACGAGGACGCGCGGATCATCTTCCTCGACACCGAGGCGTCGAACTGGTCGTGGGACCGGACGGCGCAGGCGTACTACTGGCATCGGTTCTTCCACCACCAGCCGGACCTGAACTACGACAACCCGGTCGTGATGCAGGAAATGCTCGAGGTGCTCGACTACTGGATTGAGATGGGTGTCGACGGCTTCCGGCTCGACGCCGTGCCGTACCTCGTCGAGCGCGAAGGCACGAACTGCGAAAACCTGAAGGAGACGCACGATCTCATCAAAGCCGTGCGCGCGAGCGTGAACCGCCGGCAGGGCACGCGCCTGCTGCTCGCCGAGGCGAACCAGTGGCCGACCGACGTCCGCCCGTACTTCGGGGACGGCGACGAGTGCCACATGGCGTACCACTTCCCGCTGATGCCGCGCATCTTCATGGCGCTGCACCTGGAGGACTCGCGCCCGATCGTGGACATCCTGGAGCGCACGCCGGCGATCCCCGACACGTGCCAGTGGGCGCTGTTCCTCCGCAACCACGACGAGCTCACGCTCGAGATGGTCACCGACGACGAGCGCGACTACATGTACCTCGCGTACAGCGCGGACCCGCAGGCGCGGATCAACCTCGGCATCCGGCGGCGCCTCGCGCCCCTCATGGGGAACAGCCGCCGCCGCATCGAGCTGCTGAACGCGCTCCTGTTCTCGTTCCCCGGCACGCCGATCGTCTACTACGGTGACGAGATCGGGATGGGCGACAACGTCCACCTCGGCGACCGCAACGGGGTCCGGACGCCGATGCAGTGGACCGGCGATCGCAACGCGGGCTTCTCGCGCTCGGATCCGGCGCGGCTCTACAGCCACCCGATCATGGACCCGGTGTTCGGCTACCAGGCCGTGAACGTCGAGGCGCAGCAGGGCGACAACTCGTCGCTGCTGCACTGGATGAAGAACATCATCCGCCTGCGCAAGCAGTTCCGCGTGTTCGGGCGGGGGACGATGGAGTTCCTGACGTCGTCCAACCCGCGCGTGCTGGTCTACCTGCGCCGCTACGAGCGCGACACGATTCTCTGCGTGGCGAATCTGTCGCGGTCGGCGCAGCCCGTCGAACTCGACCTGCACGAGCTCGCGGGGATGACGCCCGTCGAGATGCTGGGGTACACGGAGTTCCCGCCCATCGGGGAGCTGCCGTATTTTCTGACGCTTGGGCCGCATGGATTCTACTGGTTCGAACTCCAGGGCACACGGCGCTGACGCGCCCGTCGTCGTCGGCCTGAGCACGTTCAACCAGGCCGGGACGATCGGGGGCGTCGTGCACGCGATCGTGCGGGGCCTCGAGGCCCGCGAGGACGCCGGGGCGGCGGTGATCGCGATCGCCGACACGGGATCGACCGACGGGACGGTCGAGGCGGCCACGCGCGCGGGCGGCGATCGCGTGGTGGAGGTGCCGTGCCCGCGCCACGCGCCCATTGCGGTGATGCCGTACCACGGGCAGCCGGGGCGGGCCGGCGCGATTCGCGCGCTGCTCGAGGCGGCGCGGGCGCGCGGCGCCCAGGCGTGCGCCGTGGTGGACGGGAGCCTCAAGGCCATCGCGCCCGATCGCGTGGATCGCCTGATTGCGCCCGTGCTCGACGGGCGCGCGGACTACGTCACGCCCTACTATTCGCGCCATCCGTTCGAGGGCGCGATCACCAACGCCATCGTCGCGCCGGTGTTCCGCGCGCTCTACGGCGTCGGCGTGCGGCAGCCGGCGTCGCTCGAGTTCGGCGGCGGCGCGGCGTTCGTCGAGCACGCGCTCGCGCAGGAGTGGTGGGAGCGGGACGGGTCGGCGTGGGGCGTCGATCTGTGGCTGGCGTCCTCGGCGGTGTGCGACAAGTTCCGGGTGTGCGAGGCGCCGCTGGGCGTGCGCGTGGCCGCGCCGCCCGGAGCGCCGGTGGACCTCAGCACCACACTGGCCCAGGCGGCCGGCGGGCTGTTCACGGATCTGGACGATCGCGTGGACGACTGGCAGCGCGCGCGGGGGGCCGTGACCGCCGCGCTCTGCGGTGACGTGCCGCCGGGAAACGCGGAGCGGCCGTCGATCAACCTCGAGCGGCTCGTGGACTCGTTCCGGCTCGGCTATCGCGAGCTGCGCGACATCTGGACGTGGGTGCTGCCGCCGCGCACGCTCGTCGAGCTGCGCAAGCTGGCGGCGGCGCCGCTCGAATCGTTCCATTTCGACGACGAGTTGTGGGCCGGCATCATCTACGACTTCGCGTTCGGCTACAACTTCCATGTGATGCCGCGCGATCACCTGCTGGGCTCGCTGACCCCGCTCTACGCGGGCTGGATGGCGTCGTTCGTCGCGGAAGCCGGGGACTCGGCCGAGCGCGCGCTCGCCCGGCTGGACGCCGTGGCGCTGGCGTTCGAGACGCAGAAGCGCCACCTGATTTCGCGCTGGCGGTGGCCGGAGAAGATTCGTCGATAAGGAGCAGCCATGTGGCAACAGATTGAAGGCATCCTGCGGCAAGCGATGCGGGAGATGGCGGACCAGACGGCCGCCTTCCTGCCGGGCGTCCTCGTCTCGCTCGTGCTGTTCGTCGCCGTGGCGGTCGTCGCCGCGCTCGTGCGCGTGGTGGTGGTGCGGACGCTGAAGAGCGTCGAGTTCGATCGCCGCGCCGAGCAGTTCGGCATCAGCGGGTTCTCGGCCTGGCCGACGTCAGGCAGCCTGTCGCTGGTGATCGGCCGGACGCTGCAGTGGACCATTCTGATCCTGGGGCTCCTGCTGAGCCTGACGGCGCTGAACGCGACGATCCCGTCGCGCCTCGCCATCGTGATCATCGAGTACGTGCCGCACCTGTTCGCGGCGCTCATGATCCTCGTGGTCGGCTGGCTCGTGTCGCAGATGCTGGCCCGCTCGACGCTCATCGGCGCCGTCAACATGCAGATCCGCTCCGCGCGGCTCGTGAGCCTCGCGGTGAAGTGGCTGGTCCTGCTCGTAACCGTCGCGATGGCGCTCGATCACCTGGGGATCGGCCGCAGCGTGCTGCTGCTCGCCTTCGGCATCCTGTTCGGCGGGATCGTCCTCACCGCGTCGATTGCCATCGGGTTCGGCGCCAAGGACGCCGTGAGCCGCGCCATTGCGCGCGAGGTCACCCACCAGTCGCTGCCGGAGGACAAGGTCAACCACGTCTGAAGACGACGGCCGACGGCCGGGCGAACGACAGTCGCACCCGCCCGCCCGTTCGCTCGATCCCGATGGGCGCGGGATCCGCCGTGAACGGCGCATCCTCCGTCGTCAGCGCCGGCGTCAGGCCGCCGGCGCCGGCCTCGACGTCCACCGCGCCCGCCCCCCGCAGCCTCGCCACGATCAACCAGTCGCCCCGGGACACGAAGACCGTCGCATCGTCGACCGTGCCGGCGTCGACGGGGTCCGCGTGGCGCGAGCGCCCGGTCTGCCGGCCCGACCTGAGGGCGAGGAGGGCGGCGGTCAGGCGCAGCACGGACGCGTGGGGCTCCGCCGTCCGCTCGTCCCAGTTCAGCCGGCTGCGGGCGAACGTGGCCGGCGCCTGGGGATCCGGGATCCGCTCGCGCGCCTCGGGACTCGAGAACGCGCGGAAGCTCGCGAACTCGCGGCGGCGGCCTTCGGTGACGAGCCGGCCGAGCTCCGGGTTGTGATCGGTGAAGTAGAGGAACGGCGACGACGCGGCCCACTCCTGGCCCATGAAGAGGAGCGGGGTCTCGGGCGCCGTCAGCAGCAGGGCCGTGGCGGCGCGCCACGCGGGGGCGTCGATCTGGTGGTTGAGGCGCTCGCCGAATGCGCGGTTGCCGATCTGGTCGTGGTTCTGCAGCGCGATCACGAACTGCCGCGGCAGGAGACCCTTGGGATCCGTGCCGCGCGGCCCGCCGAGATGCACGGAGTGCTGGCCGGTGAACAGCCAGCCCTGGCGGAGGGTCGTCGCGATGTCGTCGATCGACCCGCTGTAGTCACGGAAGTAGCCGTCGGCGTCGCCGGCGAGGAAGCGGCGGCACACGTGATGGAAGTCGTCGGCCCAGACGGCGTCGAGGTCCCAGCCGCCCTCGCGCGCCGGGCGCAGCATCGAGGCGAGGTTCCGGTGGTCCTCGGCGACGACGAGCGTCCGGCCGCGCGTCGTCTCGTGCACGCGCGCGGCGATCTCGGCGGGGATCGGCCGGGCGCTCTCATCGATGATGGCGTGCGTGGCATCGAGCCGCAGCGCGTCCACGTGGAACTCGTGCGCCCAGTAGAGCGCGTTCTCGACGAAGAACGCGCGCACGGGTCCGCTGTCGTCGCCGTCGAAGTTGAGCGCCGCGCCCCAGGGTGTCTCGTGGCGGCTCGTGAAGTAGCGCGAGCTGTAGGCGCCGAGGTAGGCGCCGTCCGGGCCGAGATGGTTGTAGACGACGTCGAGGGCCACGGCCAGACCGAGCGCGTGCGCGGCGTCGACGAGCCGCCGCAGATCGTCGGGCGCGCCGTAGCAGCGGGCCGGCGCGAAGAGCGCCACGCCGTCGTAGCCCCAGTTGCGGGCCCCGGCGAAATCGGCGACCGGCATCAGCTCGATCGCGGTGACCCCGAGCGCGGCCAGCGCCGGCAGTTTCGCCGCCGCGGCGGCGAAGGTGCCGGCGGGCGTGAACGTGCCGACGTGCAGCTCGTAGAACACGGCGCGGTCGGGCTCGAGGCCGGGCCACGCCGCGTCGGTCCAGGCGAACGCGGAGGCATCGACGACGCCCGACGGCCCGTGCACGCCGTCGGGCTGGAACCGCGACGCGGGATCGGGGAGGGCGGGGCCGCCGTCCAGCCGGTGGCGGTAGCGCGAACCGGCTGGCGCCGCGTCGGTGACGGCCTCGAAATACCCTTCCGCCGCGGCGGCCAGCGGGAGCGTGAAAGCGGCGCCCGCCGGCGGCTGGATTTCGGCGTCGACGCGGCGGGCGTCGGGCGCCCAGACCCGGAAGCGCGTGCGCGGGCCGTCGCGCCACGCGCCGATCGTCGGCGTCCAGGGCGGGCCGCTTGCCGGCGGCGTCACGGCAGGAGCGCGACGAGCGCGCGCAGCGGAATGTGGACCCAGTCGGGCCGGCTGCCCAGCTCATACGCGATCTCGTAGAACGCCTTCTCGAGCACGAACGCGTCGAGGAGCGCCGCGAAGTCGTCGCCCGCGGGGACGAACGCCGAGCCGGCCGTGGCCTCGTGATAGCCCGCGAGAAACGCGGACGAGGCCGCGGCCTCCCACGCCCGCGCGGCGGGGGCGCGGCGATCGCGCGAGGCGGCGTCGCCGCCGGCCGCGCGGTCGAGCGCGACGTCGGCGGCGTACCCGAAGGATCGAAGCATCCCGGCCACGTCCTTGAGCGGCGACGCCTTCGCGCGCCGCTCGTCGAGCGTCCGCGCCGGCTCGCCCTCGAAGTCGATGATGAGGAAGTCGTCGCCCGTGGTGAGCACCTGCCCGAGGTGGTAGTCGCCGTGGACGCGAGTCCGCTCGGCCCGGATCGGGCGCCGGGCGATCGCCTCGAGCTTCGCGGCAAGGGCGTCGCGGCCGTCGAGCAGGCGCGTCGCCTGTTCGAAGACGGGACGCGGCAGGCCGCCGAGCTTGGACTCGAGCAGGTCGAGGGCGCGCCGGCCCTCCGCGTGCACCTGCGCGAGGCGCGCCGAGAGTTCCGGCGCCGTGAACGGCTCGGGCGAGAAGTCGGCGTCGTCGGTCGGCTGCGCGAGCGCGACGTGCAGCTCGCCGGTCCGCGCGCCGAGGCGCCGCGCGGACGGCCGGTACCGCGCGCCCGGCGCGCCCGGGGCGTCGAGATCGCGGGCCGCGTCGCGCACAGCGGCCTCCCAGGCCGTGCCGTCATTGCGGACGAACCCCTGCACGACGGCGAGCGCGGCCGACTCGCCGCCGGGCGGCGTGTAGGCGAGCGCGCCGACCAGCGGGGCGGCGTGCCTGAAGCCGATCGAGGTGAGCCGCCGCCCGATCTCGACTTCCACGTTGGGCCCGGCGTCGAGGCGGCGCAGCAGCTTGAGCATGTAGCGATCGCCGAAGATCAGGCTGGAGTTGCTCTGGTCGGGCGAGCCGCGGCGGACCGCGAGCGGCGCGGCGTCGGCGCTGGCGGCGGGCGCCGGGCCGTCGAGGCCCTGCACGCGCCCGTGCTGCATCGGCAAAGGCGCGTTCGCGATGGCCGCGGCCAGCAGCGCGCGGCACGTCTCGTCGTGCTCGAGCGCGTCGCTGATCGCGCCCGAGCGGGCATCGCGGAGGATGGGCGCGGCGTAGCGCTCCGGGCGCCCCTGGTCGTAGGTCGCCTCGAGGATCGTGAGCCACGCGCGCGCCGGCGCCGGCCCGAGGGGCGCCGAATCGAGCAGACGCACGTCGAGCAGCCCGCGCGCCTTGCCGGCGAACCAGCGCTGGCGCTCGAGGAACGGTTTCAACAGCCGCGGATCGATTACCCCATGGCCGGTCATCGGACCCTGAAGATGTGCGCGGGCCGCTCGGCCGGATCGAGGCGCACGTAGTTCGCGGCGCCGGTCCAGGTGTAGCGTTCGCCGTCGAGGAGATCTTCCATCTCGTACGGCGTCAGGGCCGGCAGGTTGAGATCGGCGAGCGGCAGCGTGACCCAGCCGTGCTGCATGTTCGCCGGATCGAGGTTCACGACGACGAGCAGCCGGTTGGCGCCGTCGGGCGACTGTTTCAGGTAGGCGAGGATCTGCGGATTGTCCGTCGGGCAGAACGTCAGCCCGCGATCGCGCTGCAGGGCCGGGTTGCCGCGGCGGATGCGGTTGACCGACCGGATCAGATCCTTGATGTTGCCGGGCCGATCCCAGTCCCACTGGCGGAACGTGAACTTCTCCGAATCGTAGTACTCCTCGGTGCCGGCGACCGCCCGGCCCTCGCACAGCTCGAAGCCGCTGTAGATGCCGTAGCTGGCGCCCAGCGTTGCCGCGAGCAGGTAGCGCACCGCGAACGCCGGCGGGCCGGCCGTCTGCAGCGACGCGTGCAGGATGTCCGGCGTGTTCGTGAAGAGGTTCGGCCGGAAGAAGTCCGCGACCGGGGGCGTGGTCAGCTCCGTGAAGTATTCGGCGATCTCGGTCTTCTCCACGCGCCACGTGAAATACGTGTACGACTGCGTGAAGCCGATCTTCGCGAGGTAGTACATGACCTTCGGGCGCGTGAACGCTTCCGAGAGAAACAGCGTGTCGGGGTGCTCGCGCTGGATCTCGCGGATGAGCCACTCCCAGAAGATGTACGGCTTGGTGTGCGGGTTGTCGACGCGGAAGATGCGGACGCCGTGCTCGATCCAGTAGAGCACGACCGCCTTGATCTCCTGCCAGAGCGCGTGCCAGGCGTCGGTCTCGAAGTTCAGCGGATAGATGTCCTGGTACTTCTTGGGCGGATTCTCCGCGTACTTGATCGTCCCGTCGGGGCGGTGCTTGAACCACTCGGGGTGCTCGCGGACCCACGGGTGATCCGGCGAGCACTGCAGGGCGAGGTCGAGGGCGACCTCGAGTTCGAGATCGCGCGCCGTGGCGACGAACGCGTCGAAGTCCTCGATCGTGCCGAGCCCCGGCTCGATGGCCGTGTGGCCGCCCTCCGCGGCGCCGATGGCCCACGGGCTGCCCGGATCGCCGGGCGCCGCGGTGAGCGCGTGGCCGCGGCCCTTGCGATACGTGCGGCCGATGGGATGAATCGGCGGCAGGTAGACCACGTCGAAGCCCAACGCGGCGATGTTGAGCAGGTGCCCGGAGGCCTCGCGGAACGTGGCGCTGCGGGAGGCGTCGGGCCCCCACGACCGCGGGAACATCTCGTACCACGCGCCGACGCGAGCCCGCGCGCGGTCGACCCGCACCTTCAGGGTCCGGTACGACGCGGCGTGCCGGCGATCGGGGAAGCGGCGCGCCACCGCCGAGACGCGCTCGTCGAGTGCGGCGGCCGCGCGCGTGGCCTGCTCGGCCAGTCCGGCGACGACGTCGGCCTGCGACTCCAGCCAGACGCCGTCGTCGGCCGACTCGGACCGGGCGCGCCCGGCGGCGTCGCGCAGCAGCGCGGCGCCCTCGGCGAGTTCGCTCGCGACGTCCTGGCCGGCCGTGACCTTGGCCGCGAGCTCCTTGCACCAGGTCGCGAACCGATCGACCCATGCGCGCACGGTGTATTCGTGCGGCGCCTCCCCGGCGATGTCGAACGAGGCCTCCCAGCCGTCGTTGCCGAGCGCGCGCATCGGGATCTCGATCCACGCGCCCCTCTGTTGCGCGTCGAGCGTCCGGACCGCCACGACGGCCGCGAGGATGTCGTGGCCGTCGACGTGGATGTCGGCGGTGACCACGACCGGCTCGCCGACGGTGCGCTTGATGGGGAAGCGGCCCGCGTCGATCTCGGGCTGGACGTGTTCGATCACGACGCGGTTGCGACCCCAGTCCGGGGCGTCGGCGGAGGAAGCCTCGCGCGCGGGTGGCGCGGCGGGCGGCGTGGAACTGGGCGGGGGGACGCGCTTCTTCGTCATGCGGAATAACCACTGAGGCACTGAGGCACAAAGGGCGACCGGGAGCGCACGACGCGGGACGGCCGGCTTCGCCGGCCGCAGCGGCGGACGAGCGAGGGTCGTGGACACGAGCGGCAAGACAGCAGCGCTCGTGTCCGCGCCCCTCGTTCGTCCGCCGAGCCGCCGAAGGCGGCCGCGTCGAGCCCTGTGCCTCTGTGCCTCTGTGGTTGGATCATGAGGTCTCCGGGTGTCGCGCCAGCGTGAACACGGCGACCGATTGGCCCTGCAGCGGGTACTGGGTGCCGCCGGGATAGGGCCGCTCTTCCGTGGTGGCGGCGATGGTGTCGATGACGCGCAGCCACTGCCGGTCGTGGTTGGCGATCGGGAGCGTGAAGTTCACCTGGTCGCTGTGCGCGTTGAAGAGCAGCAGCAGCGTGTGTCCGTGGACGTGGCGGCCGCGGAAGTCGATTTCGTCGACGGCCTCGCCCGAGAGCTGGACGCCGAGCGACCGCACGAAGTCGGCGTTCCAGGCCTCGTCGTTCATCTCCTGGCCAGACGGCTCGAGCCACATGATGTCCTTCACGTCGGCGCCGCGGATCTGACGGCCCTGAAAATATTTCTGGCGCCGGAGCACGGGCTGGTCCCGCTGGAGGCGGATCAGCTTGCGCGTGAAGTCGAGCAGCTGCTGGCGGCGCTCGTCGAGATCCCACGACGTCCACGAGATCTCATTGTCCTGACAGTACGCGTTGTTGTTGCCGCGCTGCGTCCGGCCGAGCTCGTCGCCCCCGCTGAGCATCGGCACGCCCTGCGACAGGAACAGCGTGGCGAGCAGGTTGCGCTGCTGGCGATCCCGCAGCGCGAGGATGGCCGGGTCCTCGGTCGGTCCCTCGGCGCCGCAGTTCCAGCTCAGGTTGTTCGATTCGCCGTCGCGGTTGTCCTCGCCGTTGTCGAGATTGTGCTTCTCGTTGTAGCTGACCAGGTCGCGCAGGGTGAAGCCGTCGTGGGCGGTGACGAAGTTGATGCTGGCGTACGGGCGGCGGCCGCTCTGCTCGTAGAGGTCGTTGCTGCCGGCGAGGCGGTGCGCCAGCTCGGAAACGCCGCTGGCGTCGCCGCGCCAGAACCGCCGCACGGCGTCGCGGTAGCGGCCGTTCCACTCGGTCCACAGCACCGGAAAGTTCCCGACCTGATAGCCCCCGTCGCCCAGGTCCCACGGTTCGGCGATGAGCTTCACCTGCGAGATGATCGGGTCCTGGTGAATGATGTCGAAGAACGCGGACAGCCGATCGACTTCGAACAGCTCGCGCGCCAGCGCGCTGGCCAGGTCGAACCGGAAACCGTCCACGTGCATCTCGAGGATCCAGTACCGGAGGCTGTCCATGATCAACTGGAGCACGCGCGGATTGCGCATCATCAGCGTGTTGCCGCAGCCGGTGAAGTCGACGTAGTGGCCCGGGCTGTCCGCGTCGATGCGGTAGTACCGAGGCGTTGTCGATCCCGCGCAGCGAGAGCGTCGGGCCCTGGTGGTTCCCCTCGGCCGTGTGGTTGTACACGACGTCGAGGATCACCTCGAGGCCGGCCGAGTGGAGCGCGCGCACCATGCGCTTGAACTCGCGCACGCTGCCGTCGGGCGAGCGGCTCGCGCTGTAGCCGAGCTCGGGCGCGAAGTAGCAGAACGTGTTGTAGCCCCAGTAGTTGCGAAGGCCGAGCTCCACGAGCCGGCGCTCGTCGACGTGGTGGTGCACCGGCATCAGCTCGACGGCGGTCACGCCGAGTTTCGTCAGGTGATCGAGCGCCGCGTCGGTCGTCAGGGCCTCGTACGTGCCGCGGAGCCGCTCGGGGAGGCCCGGGTGGCGCTTCGTGAAGCCGCGCACGTGCATTTCGTAGATGATCGTCTTGTGCCACGGCGTGCGCGGAGGTCGGTCGTCGCCCCACGTGAACGCCGGGTCGATGACGGCGGCGAGCGGCGCCAGGGGCGCGTTGTCGCGCGTGTCGAACGACAGGTCCTCGGCCGGGTCGCCCACCTTGTACCCGAACATCTCGTAGTTGCCCCACCGGACGTCGCGGCCGACGGCCTTGGCGTACGGATCCATGAGCACCTTGTTCGGGTTGAACCGGTGGCCGGACGTCGGTTCGTACGGGCCGTAGACGCGGTAGCCGTAGAGCTGGCCAGGGCGCACGTGGGGCATGTAGCCGTGCCAGACCATGTCCGTCTGTTCCGGCAGCACGTGGCGCTCGGCCTCGGTGGCGGCGTCGGGCGAGTCGAACAGGCACAACTCGACCCTGGTGGCGTGCGCGGAGAAGAGCGCGAAGTTGACGCCGACGCCGTCCCACGTGGCGCCGAGCGGATAGGGAGTTCCCGGCCACATCGGTTGCACCTCAAAGTATAGTCGTGCCTGCCATGCCCGTTCACCCCGCCGTCCGCCGCCGGGCCGTGCTCGCCCTCGGCGCGGCCGCCGCCGTCGCCGCCGGTCTGGCCGCCGCGTGCGGCGGCGCGCCGCCGCGGCGCGTCCTCACCCTGTCGGGCAGCGCCGTCGGCCGCGAGGCCGACGTCGTGCGGCGGCAGCTCGCGCGCTTCGCCGCGAGCCATCCCGGCACGGCCGTCGAGCTGCGCGCCGCGCCCGACGCGTCGGACCAGCGCCACCAGCTCTACGTCCAGTGGCTCAACGCGCACGCCGGCAATCCCGACGTGTTGCAGCTCGATGTGGTGTGGACACCGGAGTTCGCGGGCGCCGGATGGATCCTGCCGCTCGACCGATACCACCCCGACACCGACCGGTTTTTTGCGGCCACCGTGGCCGCGAACCGCTGGGACCATCGATTGTACGCGCTCCCGTGGTTCGTGGACGTAGGGATGTTGTATTGGCGCACCGACCTGGTGGACGCCCCGCCGCCGACGATGGCGGCGCTCGAGGCCGGCGCCCGGCGGGCGATGACCGGCGGCACCCCCTACGGGTTCGTCTGGCAGGGCGCGCGCTACGAGGGCCTCGTCACCGTGTTCACCGAGTTCCTCGGCGCGTACGGCGGCGCGATCCTCGACGCGGACGGCCGCGTCGTCGTCAATCGGCCCGCCGGGGTGCGCGCGCTGGCGGCGATGGTCGCCGAAGTCCGGTCGGGGCTCGTGCCGGAGGCGGCGCTGACGTGGCAGGAAGAGCAGACGCGCTTCGCGTTCGAGACGGGCGACGCGGTGTTCATGCGGAACTGGCCGTACGCCGTGCCGCTGCTCGCCGACGCCGGGGAGTCGCGCGTCGCGGGCCGCTTCGCGGTCGCGCCGATGCCGGCCGCCGACGGCGGCGCCTCGACCGCCGCGCTCGGCGGATCGCAGCTCGCCGTGAACGCGTACAGCGATCAGCCGGACGAGGCCTACGCCCTGATCCAGTTCCTGCTCGCGCCGGAGCAGGAGCTCGAACGCGCGCGCGTGGTGGGGCAGTATCCGCCGATGCGGGCGCTCTACGACACGCCGGAGCTGGCCGAGGCCCTGCACGCCGACACCGCCACGCTGCGGCGGATTATCGACGGTGCGACGCCGCGGCCGGTGACGCCGGTCTACAGCCAGCTCTCCGAAGTCCTGCAGATCGGCCTGCACCGCGCGCTGACCGGCCAGGCCGAGCCGGCGGCGGCGCTGGCCGAGGCGGCCGGGGAGATGCGCGCCGTGCTCGCGCGCGCGGAGCTCGGATCGTGATCCGCCGCGACGCGCGCCTCGCCTGGGCCTTCGTGGCGCCCGCGCTCGTCGTGGTGGGCGCGGTGGCCGTCGCGCCGATCGGCTGGACGATCTGGGAGTCGCTGCACCGCCACGACCTGCGGATGCCGTGGCTGGGACGCCCGTTCATCGGCCTCGCCAACTACGTCGAACTCGCGCGGACGCCTCGGGTCTGGGCGGCGATCGGGCATACCGTCGCGTTCACCACCGTGTCGGTCGCGATCGAGCTGGCGGCCGGGCTGGCGCTCGCGCTGGCGCTCCACCGGGCGACGCGCGCGCGCGGCCTGGTGCGCACGGCCGTGCTGCTGCCGTGGGCGGTGCCGACCGTGGTCGCCGCCCTCATCTGGCGCTTCCTGTTCGAGAGCCCGTACGGCCTGGTCAACTCGGCGCTGGTCGGCGTCGGCGCGGCCGCGTCGCCGCCCGCGTGGTTCGCGCACCCGCTCGCGGCCTGGGTGCCGATCGTGCTCGCGGACGTCTGGAAGATGACGCCGTTCGTCGCGGTCCTCCTGCTCGCGGGCCTGCAGCAGATCGACCCGGCCGTGGAGGACGCGGCGCGGATGGACGGCGCCGGGCCGTGGCGGCGCCTCGTTTCGATCACGCTGCCGCTCCTGCGGCCGGCGCTGCTCGTGGCGGTCGTCTTCCGGGCGATGGACGCGTTCCGCGTGTTCGACCTGGTGTACGTCCTCACCGGCGGCGGCCCCGGCACGGCCACCGAGCCGATCGCGCTCCTCACGTTCACGACGCTGCTGCAGAACCTGCGGTTCGGCGCCGGCGCGGCGCTCTCGGTCGTGGTGTTCACGATCGCCTTCGTGTTCGCCCTGGCGTCGATTCGGCTCTCCGGAGTGATGCGCAATGCGGATCTCTAGGTCCGGCGTGATCCGCGGAGCGCCGCTGGCGGTCGCCGTCGCGGCGCTGCTGTTCCCGCTGTACTGGGCCCTCGTGTCCTCGCTCGCGCCCGACGCGCGGCTGTTCGCGCCGCCGTCGCTCGTGCCGCGCCACCTCGTCCTCGACCACTACCGGGCGCTGTTCGGGGCGCGCGACTTCCTCACGCCCATCAAGAACTCGCTCGTCGTGGCGGGCGCGACGACCGCGCTGGCCGTGACGCTCGGGACGCTGTGCGCGTACGCGCTCGCGCGGCTGCCGCTGCGGGGCAAGCCCGTGCTGCTCGCGTTCGTGCTCGCCGTGTCGATGTTTCCGCAGGTCGCGATCGTGTCGCCGCTCTTCCTGATCCTGCGCGCGCTGGGCCTGATCAACACCTATCCAGGCCTCGTCCTGCCGTACCTGACCTTCGCGATGCCGCTCACGATCTGGCTGCTGACCGGCTTCTTCCGGCAACTGCCGGGCGAGCTCGAGGCGGCCAGCCGCATGGACGGTGCCGGCCCCTGGCGGACGTTCTACGAAATCATGCTGCCGCTGGCGTGGCCCGGTGTGGTGACCACGGCGATCCTGACGTTCCTCTACAGCTGGAACGAGTTTCTGTTCGCGCTGTCGTTCACGCTGGGGCCGGAGCGCTACACGGTGCCCGTGGCGATCGCGCTCTTTCGCGGCCAGTATCAAGTGCCCTGGGGCGAGGTGCTGGCCGGCGCCATCGTCGCGACGCTGCCGATCGCGATCTTCGTGTTCGCGGCCCAGCGCCGCATCGTCGCCGGCTTAACCACCGGCGCGGTCAAAGGCTAACGGCTCAACGGCTCATGGCTACCATCCATCTCGAGTACGTCTCCAAGACCTACGCGGGCGCCGCGCCCGCCGTACGGGATGTGTCGCTCGCGATCGGCGACGGCGAGCTGGTCGTGCTCGTCGGGCCGTCGGGGAGCGGCAAGAGCACGGTGCTGCGGCTCATCGCGGGACTCGAGGAGGCGACCGCCGGCCGGATCCTGATCGGCGGGCAGGATGTGACCGGCGTGCCGCCGCAGCAGCGCGATCTGGCGATGGTGTTCCAGAGCTACGCGCTCTATCCGCACAAGTCGGTGCGCGAGAACCTGGCGTTCGGCCTCACGGTGCGGGGCGTGGCCGCGGCCGAGATCGCCGCCCGCGTCCAGCGGACGGCCGACATGCTCGGCATGGCGCCGCTGCTCGACCGCCGCCCCGCGCAGCTCTCGGGCGGACAGCGGCAGCGCGTCGCGCTGGGCCGGGCGCTGGTCCGCGAGCCGCGCGCGTTCCTGCTCGACGAGCCGCTGTCGAACCTCGACCCGCGCCTGCGCACCGAGACCCGGGCGGAGCTCGCGCTGCTGCATCGGCGGCTTCGTGCGACCATGGTGTACGTGACGCACGATCAGGAAGAGGCGATGACGCTCGGCCAGCGCGTGGCCGTGATGCGCGACGGCGCCATCGAGCAGGTGGCCGCGCCCCTCGAGCTGTTTGCGGCGCCCGTGAACACCTTCGTGGCCGGGTTCATCGGGTCGCCGGCGATGAACCTGTGGCGCGGCTTCGAGCCGCCCGGCGGGCGCCTGCCGGCGCCGCGCGAGTCGCTCGTCGTCGGGATCCGGCCGCACGAGATTCGCGTGACCGCGCCGGGCGCCGCTGACGCGCACCTGCGCGCCGGGGTCGAGGTGGTCGAGCCGCTCGGCGCCGCGACGGTCGCCTACGTGCGCGCCGACGGCATCGAGCCGCTGGTCCGCGTGCTCGCGCCCGCCGATGTGCCGCTCGCGGTCGGCGACATCGTCGGCTTGGCGCTGCGCCTCGACCGGCTGCACTACTTCGACGCCGCGACGGGTGGGCGGTTGTGAGCGAGCGCCGGCCCGTCAGCTCGTATCGCCTGCAGTTCGGCCCCGGCTTCGCGTTCGCCGACGCCGGGGCGCTCGTGCCGTATCTGGCCGCCCTCGGCGTCACCGAGTGCTATTGCTCGCCGTTCCTGCAGGCGCGGCCCGGCAGCGAGCACGGCTATGACGTCTGCAACCACAACCGGGTCAGCGACGCGCTCGGCGGGGAAGGCGAGTACGTGACGTTCTCCGCCGCGCTCCAGGCGCACGGGCTCGGCCAGATCGTGGACTTCGTGCCCAACCACATGGGCATCGACCTCGGCGCCAACTCCTGGTGGCGCGACGTGGTCGAGAACGGCCCGAGCTCGGCCTACGCGGAGTTCTTCGACATCGACTGGCGGCCGGTGAAGCCGGAACTGCGCGACAAGCTGCTGCTGCCGATCCTGGGCGAGCAGTACGGCGCCGTGCTCGAGCGCGGTGAGCTCCGGCTCGTGCTGGAGGACGGCGCGATCGCGCTGGCGTACGGCGACGAGCGGATCCCGATCGACCCGGCGCGCCAGCCGCTCGTCCTGGGGGCCGGTCTGGACGCGATGCGGCGGGCGGCCGACGGGGCGGACGACGATTTGCGGGAGCTCGAAGGGATCGTCGAGATTCTGAGCGGATTGCCGGCCTTCGCGGTACGCGACGCCGTGAAGAAGATGAACCGCCGGGAAGGCGCGGCCCTGGCGCGCCGGCGGCTGGCGGGGCTGGTCGAGCGATCGCCGGCGGCGGCCGCGCACCTCGCGCAGGCGGTGGCGCGCTTCAACGGCACGGCCGGCGACGCCGCCAGCTTCGATCCGCTGCACGAGCTGCTCGAAACGCAGCCGTACCGGCTCGCGTCGTGGCGCGCGGCCTCGGACGAGATCAACTACCGCCGCTTCTTCGACATCAACGACCTCGCGGGGCTGCGCGTCGAGGTGCCGGCCGTGCGCGACGCGACCCACGGGCTGCTCCGGCGCCTGATCGACGCGGGCCACGTGACGGGCGTCCGGCTCGATCACATCGACGGGCTGTTCGATCCCCACGGCTACCTGACCTGGCTGCGCGCGACGATGTCGCGCCCGGTCTACCTGATCGTCGAGAAGATCCTGTCGGGCCACGAGACGCTGTCGGAGGACTGGCCCGTGGACGGGATGACGGGCTATGGGTTCCTGAACGACGTCACCGGCCTCTTCATCGAGCGCGAGCGCGCGTCGAAGCTGCGCCGCATCTACGTGCAGGTGACCGGCCGCGTCGAGGCGTTCACCGACATCGTCTACGAGTGCAAGCGGCTCATCGAGCGGACGGCCCTGGCGAGCGAGCTGAACGTGCTCGCGCACGCGTTGAACAGAATCTCGGAGCACGAGCGTGAATACCGCGACTTCACGCTGAACAGCCTGCGCAAAGCGCTGGCCGAGGTCGTCGCGAACTTTCCGGTCTACCGGAGCTATGTGCGCGGGGACGCGACGGCCGATTCGGACCGCGAGGCGATCGATCTGGCGATCCGGCGATCGCAGCAGCGCACGCCGGTGTTCGACGCCTCCATCTTCGACTTCATCCGCGGCGCGCTGCTGCCGGAGGGCCGCGAGGGCGCCGCCCGGGACGCGCGCCAGACGTTCGCGATGAAGTTCCAGCAGTACACGGCGCCGGTCCAGGCGAAGGGCGTCGAAGACACCGCGTTCTACCGGTACCACCTGCTCGCGGCGCTGAACGATGTGGGCGGCGATCCGCCGCGCTTCGGCCGGTCGCCGGCCGAGTTCCACGACGCGAACCGCCACCGGCTCGCGCGGTGGCCGCTCTCGATGACCACCACCGCGACGCACGACACCAAGCGCGGCGAGGATGCGCGGGCGCGGCTGGCGGTGCTCACCGAGATCCCGGACGACTGGCGGAAGGCCGTCTCGCAGTGGCTGAGGCTGAACGCCAGCCATCGCCGCATGGTGGACGACGCGCCGGCGCCCGATCGCAACGACGAGTACCTGTTCTATCAGGCGCTCCTCGGGGCGTGGCCGGCCGAGCCTGAGGACGCGCCGCTGCCGGCCTCGGCGCCGCCCGATCTGGTGGCGCGCGCGTCCGACTTCATGCGCAAGGCGATCAAGGAAGCCAAGGTCCACACGAGCTGGATCAGCCCGAACGCCGCGTACGACGAGGCCGTGGCGCGCTATGTCGAACGCGCGCTCGCGGGCCCGAAGGCGAAGCGCTTTCTGGCGTCGTTCGTGCCCTTCGCGCGCCGGCTCGCGCGCCTCGGTCTGCCCAATTCCCTGGCGCAGCTCACGCTCAAGATCGCGTCGCCCGGGGTGCCGGACTTTTATCAGGGCACCGAACTCTGGGACCTGAGCTTCGTCGATCCCGACAACCGGCGGCCGGTGGACTGGGATCTGCGGCGCCGGCTGCTCGCGGAGTGCGAGCCCTGGCTGGCGAAGCTCGAGGCGGGGGAGGACGTGCACGCGTACGTCGAGGAGCTGCTGCCTTCGTGGACCGACGGCCGCATCAAGCTGTTCCTGACGGCGGCCGCACTCCGCGCCCGGCGCGCCATGCCCGAGGTCTTCCTGTCGGGGGACTATCTGCCGCTCGACGTCGAGGGCCCTGCCAGTCGATCCGTGCTGGCCCTCGCGCGCCGCCGCGATGCCGCCGTCGCGATCGCGATCGTGCCGAGGCTCACCGCGCGACTCGAGGGGGCGAGCGAGGGGATCGTGGGCGAGCGGGTCTGGAGCACCACGCGCCTGATCGTGCCCGCCGTCCTCGGGACCGGCCCCTGGCGCAACCGCTTCACCGGCGCCACCGTGGACGCGACCCCGACCGCTGATGGCTCGACCATTGCGTTGCGGGACGCGCTGGCCGTCTGTCCGGTCGCGCTCCTCACGCGTGACGGCGTCCGGCGGGCGGAAGAGAGCCGAGCAGGGTAGCCACGACTTCAATCATCACGGGCTTCAGCAGGTGGTAGTCGAAGACCGTGTCCTGCACGGCGGGGTGATCGGCGGCGAAGCCGGTCATCGCGATGATACTGAGGGGATCGGCGGGTAGCGCGTCCCGGAGCCGGCGGCCGAGTTCGGCGCCCCCCACCTTGGGCATCGAGATGTCCAGGAACGCGACGTCCGGACGCAGGTCCCGTGCCGCCTTGAGCGCGTCGTCGGCGTCATACGCGACGCGAACCTCATGGCCGAGTGTCTCCAGGAGCGTGCCGAACATGTCGGCGACGTCCGCCTGATCGTCCACGACGAGCACGCGATGGGCCTCGGCGGGTGCGACCTCGCGCTCCGCCGCCGGGGCCGGGGCGTCGGTGAGCGGCAGGACGAATGAGAACTCGGCGCCCCGGCCGGGCCCCTTGCTGGTCGCCGTGATGCGGCCGTCGTGCGCCTCGACCAGACTCTTGACGAGCGTGAGCCCGAGACCGAGGCCGCCACGGCCGCGCGTCGCGTCCTGCTGCGTGAAGGGATCGAAGAGGAGGTCGGCCCGCCCGGGCTCGAAGCCGACGCCGGTGTCGGCCACCGTGACGCGGGCGTGCGCGGCCTCCGCGCGAGTCGCGATGCGCACCGTGCCGCGGTCGGTGTAGATGATGGCGTTGCGCAGCAGGTTGTCGAAGATCTGGGCCAGGCGCTCGGGGTCGGCGTTCACATAGGTGGGCGCCCCCGTGGCCTCATATTTCAGGCGCAGTCCCTTGCCCTCGGCCTGTGTGCGGATGTTCTCGATGGCGGCCAACGCGCACCTATTAATCTCCACCGGCCTGCGATCGAGGCGGAGCCGCCCGTGCTTGACGCGGGTCACATCCAGGAGCTCATTGACCAGGTGCGTCATGTGCTGGATCTGGCGAGTCAGCACCGCGAGCGCGCGGCGCGACCCTTCGTCCCGCGCCTTGACCGTGATCAGCGCGGCGGCGCCTTGCATGGCGGCCATGGGGTTTCGCAACTCATGCCCGAGGGCCGACAGGAACTCTTCCCGGTGGCGGTCCTGTTCCGTGAGCTGGGCGGCGCGCTCCGCCAGCTGCGCCTGGCTCGCCTCGAGGGCTTCGGTCCGGAGCCGGAGCGCCTGGTTCAGCCTGGACAGCTCGTCCTGCTGCGCGCGGGCGCCGATGAGCTCGGCCGCCTGACGCCCCACGAGATCGCCCAGCTGGCGGTCGCGCTCGGAGAACGCGCGAGGGGCGCGGAAATAGAGCGACAGGATCCCGACGAGGTCATCGCCCCGGTCGATGAGCGGCGTGCACTGCACGGCGCGATAGCCGGCGGCGGCGGCGGTTCCTCGAAAGGGCGCGGAGGGCGGGTCCGTCTCGACGTCGGGGATCTGCACCGTCTGACGGCTTCTGAGCGCGCGGCGGGAGCCCGATCCGTCGGCGCCCTCGGCGTCGCTGTCCGCTTCGGTGCGGCCGAGCCACGAGGTGCTGAAGCCCCGCTGCGACACGGTTCGGAGCGCGCGCGAGGCCGAATTGAGCAGCTGAATGTCGCCGAGGTCGGCTTCCAGCAGCCCCATGGCGCCGCTCAGCACGCAGTCGAGCGCGTCCTCCATGGTGGGCGCCGCCGTCGTTTCCAGCGTCATCCGATGCAGCTCGCGCATGACGTCGAGTTCGGCCGCGAGCCTCTGCTCGCTAACGCGCAAGGCCGACTCCCCGGCCCTGATCGCCGTCACGTCGATGAAGGTCACGACGACGCCGCTCGGCGCTCCGTGGTTCGGCGTCTGGTAGGCATGAACGTGAATGATGAAGTGCCGTCCATCAGAGCTCGTCGTCTCGATGGCCCGCGACAGATGCTGCGGATCATCGAGCACGCGTTGCGCCTCGACGTCGAGGGCCGCGTGATCGAACACGTGCGTCAGGTCCGCAATCGGGCGTTCGGCGTCACGGGCCTTGATATTGACGATGGTGGCGAGCTGTGGCGTGTACCGCACGACGCGCAGTTCCCGATCGAGGAACAGCATGGGCACGTCGGAGGCGGCGATGAAGTTCTCGAGGTCGGCCTGCGCGCGCGACACCTCGCCGAGCTTCTCCTTGAGCTCCTGGTTGACGGTCTGCAGCTCCTCGTTGATGCTCTGCAGCTCCTCGCGGCTGGTCTCGAGCTCCTCGGTCGTGGACCGGTACTCCTCGTTGAGGCTCTGCAGCTCCTCGTTGGCCGCGCGCAGATCCTCATAGGCGAGCACCCGGTCGTCGCGCATGCTCTCGAGGCGCTGCTCCGCGCGGCGCAGCTGCTCGCGGAGGTCGTCCACGACCGAGTCGGCCGGCGCGCGGTCGTCGGGAGCCGGCTCCGGGGCGGCCGGGCCGGCGTCGAGGAACGTCACGAGCACGTGCACGACGCCGTCGGACGCGCGCCGGTGCTGTTGCGCGAGCAGGGCGACGCGGTGCCGCGATCCGTTGAACGGCACCGACACGAACGGGGTGGCCTGCGGACCGGGCGCCTCGAAGGCGCGCTGCAGCGCCATGTGCGCGTCCGCGCGCAGGTCCGGCCGGACGAGGTCCGTGAGGCGCTGCGCGGGCGGCCCCGCCGCCTGCTGGAAGAAGCGGGACGCCGAGGGCGAGACGTGCAGCACGTTCCACCGATCATCGACGACGACGCTGGGCGGGGAGACCGCCTCGAGCGCCGCGATATGGATGTCGCCCCCCACGGACCCGTCGCTCAGGCCCGACGCGTGGCGCGTGCCCTTGAACGCCATGAATCCGCCGGACGTCAGGATCTCGGGCAGGTCCATTCGGCCGTCGTCGGGCCGCGCCCGCGCCCGGAAGATCCGATGTTTCGCGTCGACCGTGCGGAACAACTCGTCGCTCGGTATCTCCGAGGCGCCCAGGAACAGGTGCCCGTCATCCCGACACGCATAGCGGAACACCCGCATCAGTTGTTCCTGGAGCCCACGGTCGAGATAGATGAGCAGGTTGCGGCACGAGATCAGGTGGATGCGTGAAAACGGCGGATCGCGCAGCACGCTGTGGCTGGTGAAGACGACGTGCTCGCGCAGGGCGCCGTCAATTCGATAGTGGTCGTCCTCGTCCTGGTGGAAGAACCGATCGAGGCGCGCCTCCGACACGTCCGAGCTGATCGCGCGGGAATAGCGACCCTGGCGGGCGACCGAGATGGCGTTGTCGTCCATGTCGGACGCGAAGATGAGCACGTTCGGCGGCAGGCCGCAGCGCTCGAACTGTTCGAGGAACAGCATCGCGAGCGTGTACGCCTCTTCGCCCGTCGCGCAGCCAGGCACCCAGGCGCGCAGCGGTTCGTCCGTCGTGGCGCCTTCGACCAGCGGGGCGAGGACGCGTTCCCCCAGCGCCTGCCACGCCTCCGGGTCGCGGAAGAACGTCGTCACCGAAATCAGGAAGTCGTCGAGCAGCGCGGCCGCCTCGTCGGGCTCCGCGCGAAGGTGCTCCAGGTAATCGCGAATCGTGACCTGCCGCGTGAGCTGCATGCGCCGCCCGAGGCGCCGGAGGAGCGTCGTGCGCTTGTAATGGGAGAAGTCGTGCCCCGTGCGCCGCTTCAACAGCTCGAGCACGGCCGTGAGCGCCAGGGCCTCGTCCGCCGCCATCGGCGCCCGATCGCTGGCCGCGTGGAGCACGGGAACGATCTCCAGCCGGCCGCGAGCGAGATCCGCCAGCGCGGTCGCCAGGTCCCGGATGGGCAACACCATGTCGGCCGCGCCGGTGTCGATCGTGGCGCGCGGCATGCTGCTGTGGGCCGCCTCGCGCGGATCCTGCACGAGCACCAGTCCGCCCTGTTCCTTGACGGCCTTGGCGCCCGCGGCGCCGTCCGATCCGCTGCCGGAGAGCACGATGGCGAAGCCGTCGCCATGTGAGGCGGCCAGCGAGCGGAAGAAGAGGTCGATGGTGTTGCGCTCGCCGCGCGGCCGATCGAACGGGGCGGCGCCGATCGAGTTGTCGGTAATCACCAACTGGCGATCGGGCGGGATCACGTAGACGTGATTCGCCTCGAGCTCGGTGTGCTCGTGATCACCGACCTGAGAGATCGGCATGAGCGTGCTGCGTCCGAGGATGGACGGGAGCTCGCTCCGGTGGTCCGGCGCGAGATGGAGCACGACCACATACGCGAGGCCCAGGTCGGTCCCGAGCGCGCCAAACAGCTGTTGAAGAGCCTCGATGCCGCCGGCCGATGCCCCGATGCCGCAGACCGGGACCGTGCGAGCGCCGGCGGTCACGAGATCGTCCTCGGTCCACAAATGAGCATCGATTCACCGACGTCGCAACGTTATCACAGGCACTCCGGTGCGGCCGCCATTGCGGAAGAACCCCAGCTCAGGTGTGACCCCTCGAACGGTCTGTGGCTTGCATGGTTGAAAGATGAACGTCCTGGCGAGGACGACGACCGCCATGAATGCCGGAACCCATCGGCGAGGAGATCAACCATGCTCATGATTCTGCTCATTGTCCTTCTCGTGCTCGCGGCCGGATCGGCGCCGGCATGGCCTTACAGCCGAGGCTGGGGCTATATGCCGAGCGGCGGCGCGGCCGTCGTCGCCGTGATCATTCTGTTGGTGCTGTTGTCCGGACGCTTCTAGCACGCGGGACAGCGATGCGAAGACACCGAGAGATCCTCGGTGTCTCCGCGTCGCTGTGGTGGCCTCCTCCGGGTCCCGCAGTCCGGAGGCGCTCCGCCACGGGCTGCTAGTCTTTCGTCGGCACGGTGACCGTCACCGGGCTCCGCAGTTCGAGGCGCAGCTCGGCGCCCGGCGCCACGTGCACTTCGTCACCCGAGGTGGTCAACACCATCGCGGTTCCGGCGCCGCCGCCGATGGCCGCGCCGGCCGCCGCGCCCTTCTTGCCGCCGGCGATGGCGCCGATCACGGATCCGATGGCCGCGCCGCCGCCAATCTTCTCGGCATCCTGCTTCTTCGTCGCATCGGCGTGGTAGGAGACGCTGTTCGTCGACACGTCGTACTTCGTATGGTCGATCGTCACCTCGTCGAACGAAAAGGCCAGAGCCGCGCGGCCCTTCACTTTCCCGGCCGGCTGCGCCGTCGTCACATGGCCGCGGAGCGTCGCGCCGGCGGGAATGGCCTCGAAGCCGTCCGCGATCACGGCCGTTCGCACGGTCGCGCTGACCGGATCCTCCGCATGGTTCGTTTCGGATCCGAGGGCGACGTCGAGCGTCGCCGGGATGATCACACCGGCCGGAACGGTGACGTCCTGGGTGCTGGGACTGGACGACAACAAGCCTGCGATCGGCGAGTTGCCGGTCTCCTCGACCGACGCGATGGTCGCGCGCGCGATGGTGTCGCGCTGGCCGCTCTTCGCGCGCTGCACGACGACGTCCTGATCCGACACGCCGACGAGCTTGCCGTCCACCGTCGAGCCGTCGGTCGTGACCACGGACACGTCAGAGCCGATTGCCACATCGTCCACGCTCGTTCGGGCCGCCGCAGGCGGCGGCAAGCGTCGCGGCCACGAAGGCGGCGGCAACTGTCCAGGTAGCGCGATGGATATGCATGAGCGAGTCCCTCCACGGGCGACGAGAGCAAGCATCATGCCTTTCGCGGCGCCCCGGAAAGGGGCCGCTCGCGCGCGATTCAAGCTCAGCCGATGGTGGAAATGACGCGCCTCGTCGTGAACGAGGTGCGGTCGGACCCTCAGGCGGCGTGGCCGCGATTCAGCAGGCGTTCGATGATCGACAGAGCGCCCCACTTGTGGCGGCGCCACATCAGTGCGCTGCCGGGACAGCAGGTGCCGGGGTATACGACCGCGAACGCACGAGCCGCGTGGAGAATGACGTCACGACTCGAGGTGGCCCTCGCCGGACAGAACCTGTTCCAGGCCGCCCACGAAGAGACCGCCGGCGAGCCCGGTCCCCCGGTGCTCATCAGGAGAAGCGGGCACATCAGCGTGACGTGGCGGCCGTGAACGGTGTGATCGGCGGCCGGCTAGTCTTCCAGGCCTCGGGTCTTCCTGGCGAAGTAGCCGTCGTACCACACCAGCAGGACGCCGGCGGCGAGTGCCAGCATGCCGAGCCACAGGTGGTGGCCGATGAGTCCCCATGTGCCAAATCCGGCAAGCAGCACAATCGCCGCGCCCACGAAGAACAGATGGAAAGATTTCAAGGACATCATGGATGGGCTCCTGGGATCGAATGCGCGATTCTTCCATCGCGGGTTGTAAGAACGGGACCTCGTCTTACCCTCCTCCTCGCACGCGCCGTTCGGTGAGCGCGCCGAGCGTCGCCAGCACGGCCGCGGCGACGGCCGTGCGGTGCTCGGTCAGCCACACCTGCCAGCTGTACGAACGCGCCCGACGGCCGAAGCGGCCGCGCGCCCCGAAGTCCCGGGTGTCATCGACCGGATGCCAGAGGTTGTTGGGGCGCTCCGGGTCTTCGGCCTGGTCCGTCTGCTGCGCGGAGAATCCCGTCATCGCGAGATAGCGGTCGGCGATGCCCGGCGCGACCTTGTTGCCGACGATGGCCTTGACCGTGGGCAATCCCACGTACATCTCGCGCCGGTTGTGCCGCGACGCCCAGACGATCGCCCGCGCCGCGACCTCGGGCTGAAAGATCGGCGGCACCGGCTGCCCGCGCCGGGGCAGTCGGCTGCACATCCAGTCGAACTGCGGCGTGTTCATCGCCGGTAGCTGCACCATGGTGAGGCGGATCCTGGTGCCGTCATGAAGCAGTTCGGTGCGAAGCGAGTCGCAGAACCCCTGAATCGCGTGCTTCGCCCCGCAGTAGGCGGCCTGCAGCGGAATGCCTCGATAGGCGAGCGCGGATCCGACCTGCACGATGGACCCGCGGTTGCGCGGCCGCATGCGCCGCAGCGCGGCCAGTGTCCCGTACACGACGCCAAGGTAGGTCACCTCGGTCACACGTCTGAACTCTTCGGGGGAGGTCTCGTGGACCGGCGAGAAGAGGGTGACCATGGCGTTGTTCACCCAGACGTCGATGGGACCGAAGGACGCTTCGAGTTTCGAGGCCGCATCTTCGACCTGTGCGGCATCCGACACGTCGGCCGGCAGGACGAGCCCGTCACCGCCCGCCTCGATCGCCTCGAGACGCGCGGCCTCGAGACCCGCCCGGCCACGCGCCAGCAGACCGAGACGGGCCCCCTCACGACCGAAGGCCCGCGCGACGGCGCGCCCGACGCCGGCCGAGGCGCCGGTGACCATCACGACTCGCGCGTGCTTTGGCATCCGTCCGTTCGTTGCTGCTCCCATGTCATCCGACGAACGCAGGATGTGTGCCAGTAGACCTCTGGTTTTTTGAAGAGTCTCCCGTTGGGGTTGCGGGGGCGCCGGCATCGGCCTTGCAGCCACGGAAGGAGAGGAGGAAGACGGTGCTCGAGCTGTTGAAGGATTTGCCGAATGGTGTCGTTGGCGTGCGCGCGACCGGTGTCGTGACCCGAGAGGATTACGCGCAGGTCTTCGAGCCCCTGGTCGCCGCCGCGGACTCCGCGGACCGGCGGTTGCGGCTGCTCTACCAGTTCGCACCGGGCTTCGAACGCCTGTCCCCCGGCGGAGGTCTGGCGGACCTCCGCCTTGGCGTCAGGTACTGGCGCGTGTTCGAACGCTGTGCCGTGGTCGCCGACGAGACGTGGATCGAGCAGGCCGTTCGGATCTTTGGCGCGATGATGCCGTGTGAGGTCCGCACGTTCGAGAACGCCGACTTATCGCGGGCGGTGGCGTGGCTCGGCGAGCCGGCGCCCTCCGCCATGCGATGCCGGCTGCTGCGCGAGGTCGGGATTCTCGTGGTCGAGCCCCAGGGCCCCTTTCGTGCCGCGGACTTCGATGCGCTGGCGGACACGCTCGATCCGTGGATCGCACATCACGGGTCGCTGCGTGGCGTCGTCATCCACACGCCCCGGCTGCCCGGGTGGGAGGACCTGAGAAGCCTCTGGCGTCATCTCCGGTTCGTACGCCACCACCAGGACAAGGTGATGCGTGTGGCGTTGGCGGCCGATGGCATGCTGGCGGAGTGGGTCCCCACCTTGGGCGGCGCGTTCGTCCACGCCGAGGTCCGTCACTTCGCGTACGCGCAGTTCGACGACGCGATGGCGTGGGTCGCGGCCGCGCGGGAGCGGTCCGACGCGCCTGACTGTCACGTGGGCGCTCGAAGGTGGACGATCGCCGATGGCTACATCCCCGCCTGGAGCCACGGGCCCGAACCCGAAATGCAGAGCCACGACACGGTCTGTCTGTTGAACACGGCCGGCGTGGCGGCTGACGTCACAATCACGCTCTATTTTTCTGACCGGCCGCCAAGCCCGCCTTACCGGATCACGGTCGATGCCCGGCGCACGCGCCATCTGCGCTTCAACGACCTGACCGATCCGGCGCCCGTACCGAGAGGCACCGATTTTTCGGCCGTCATCGAGTCGAGCGTGCCGATCGTGGCAGAACACACCCGCCTCGATTCGCGTCAGGATGCCAATGCGTTGTTCAGCACCAGCGCGTGGGCCGGTTGAGGGTGCGGCGACTCCGGTCGACCGTCGAGGAATCCGCCTCCGTGCCGCCGGTGCCGATTGAACGGGTCGAGGTGAAGGCCTACACGGTCCCCACGAGCAGTCCGGAATCGGACGGCACCCTCGAGTGGGACCGCACGACGCTCGTGGTGGTGACGGTCGTGGCGGGCGGCGTCGAGGGGCTGGGCTACACATATGCCGACCGCTCGACCGCGCAGTTCGTCGCCCTCCACTTCGCCCCGCGCGTCCATGGGCTCGATGCGATGGCGGTGACCGGCACGTGGGAGCTTCTTCGCCGGGCGATGCGCAACCTCGGCCGAGCCGGTGTCGGCGCGATGGCGCTCTCGGCGATGGACACTGCGCTCTGGGATCTCAAGGCGCGGCTCCTCGGCACTTCGCTCGCGACGCTGCTGGGGCCCGTTCGCGCGGGCGTGCCGATCTACGGCAGCGGTGGCTTCACCTCCTACTCGGTCGACGAGCTTCAGCGGCAATTGTCCGGATGGGTCGAGGCCGGAATCCCGCGCGTCAAGATGAAGGTGGGCCGGGATCCCGCGGCCGACCGCGCACGCGTGCAGGCGGCGCGGGAGGCGATCGGCCCGGCGCCGGAGCTCTTCGTCGACGCGAATGGCGCCTACGATGGCCGCCTGGCGCGGGCCCAGGCGACGGTGTTCGCCGACCAGGACGTCCGCTGGTTCGAGGAGCCCGTTTCCTCGAACAATCTCGAGGGGCTCCGCCTGATCCGGGAGACCGGGCCTCCGGCGATGGACATCGCCGCCGGCGAGTACGGGTACACCGTCGGCTATTTCCGGCGCATGCTCCAGGCCGGCGCCGTGGACGTGCTCCAGGCGGACGCGACCCGATGCGGAGGCCCGACCGGCTTTCTGCGGGCGGCCGCGGTCTGCGCGGCGTTCGAGCGCCCGCTCTCGGCGCACACGGCGCCAAGCCTCCATGCGTCCCTTGGCTGTGCCGTCGCGAACGTCCGCCACATCGAGTACTTCTACGACCACACGCGGATCGAAGGGATGCTGTTCGAGGGCACGCCGCGACCGGCCGCCGGCGTCCTGTCGCCCGATTTCTCGGCGGCGGGACTCGGGCTGGCCCTGCGACGGCGGGACGCCCGTCCGTTTGAAGTCTACGCATGGTCCGGGTAGGCGGGACGGCGGGGAATGGATCGTGCAGACGCCCGTCGTGATGATTCGCAAGCTGAAGGGCGGGCAGTACCGTCTCTACGCCCGCAAAGCCGATCCGCGAACCGGGCGGAGGCGCAATCTCGGCACTTTCCGCACGCGTGCCGCCGCCGAAAAGCACGAGCGTGAGGTTCAGTATTTCAAGCGGCACAAATGAGCGGCAGGGCTTCCGTCAGGAC
Organism: uncultured Acidobacteriota bacterium; assembly: GCA_963792785.1. Taxonomy (GTDB): domain Bacteria; phylum Acidobacteriota; class Vicinamibacteria; order Vicinamibacterales; family CAVVIG01; genus CAWIMX01. The sequence continues at coordinate 59,116 of CAWBXO010000001.1, forward strand.
GCGATCGGTACGGTAAACGCTACACGCGGTGTATAGATGCGACAAAAATCAGCTCAAGTCTCTGAGGCGCCTCGAGCGTCGGGCCACGCCGTCCTGGTGGCCGGCCCGGCAGCCTCGACCGGGTACGGCGCGGATCCGCAGGTCATGCCGCTCCGCGGGTACGCCGCCCTGCTCGTCGGGTACTCGGTCATCTTCGGCACCGTCCTGGGCGTCTGGGCGCGCCGGGGTCTGCCCCGCCGCGTGAGCGCGCGAGACATCGCGCTTCTCGGTGTCGCCACCCACAAGGTGGCACGGCTCGTGGCGAAAGACTGGGTGACGAGCCCGATTCGCGCGCCGTTCACCGAATACGTCGAGTCCACGGGCGGCGGCGAGGTCGCCGAGCGCGCGCGCGGACGAGGCGTGCGGAGAGCGGTCGGCGATCTGCTGACGTGCCCCTGGTGCCTGGCGCCCTGGGTGGCGGGCGGGCTGTACCGCCATGTACGCCGCCCGGCCTCGGATGGCGCGGCTGATCGCCTCCGTGTTCAGCTCGGTGGCCGTCTCCGATTTCCTCCAGGAAGCGTACGGCAAGATTCGCCGGTAATCGGAACGTCGTTTGCAGCCGTGAACCCGCATGGCTGAAAAGGTTTCCGACTATTTACTGACGCGCTTGTCGGCCTGGGGCGTCAACCGCATCTACGGCTATCCCGGCGACGGCATCAATGGCATCGTGGGCGCGCTCGATCGCGCCAGCGACCGCATCCATTTCGTGCAGGCGCGGCACGAGGAGATGGCGGCGTTCATGGCGTGCGCGCACGCCAAATTCACCGGCGAGGTGGGCGTGTGTCTGGCCACGTCGGGTCCAGGCGCCATCCATCTGCTGAACGGCTTGTACGACGCCAAGCTCGACCATCAACCGGTGGTCGCGATCGTCGGCCAGCAGGCCCGCGCGGCGCTCGGCGGCGACTATCAGCAGGAAGTCGATCTGATCGCGCTGTTCAAGGACGTCGCGCACGAGTACGTCCACATGGCGTCCACTCCCGCGCAAGTCCGGCACCTCGTGGACCGCGCCCTGCGCATCGCGAAGGTCGAGCGCACCGTGACGTGCATCATCATCCCCAACGACGTTCAGGAGCTCGAGGCCGTGCCGGAGCCGCCGCGCCGCCACGGCACGATCCACTCGAGCACCGGTGTGTGCCACCCGTACGTCATTCCGCAGGACGACGACCTCAGGCGCGCCGCCGACATCCTCAACGCCGGCAAGAAGGTCGCGATGCTCGTCGGCGCCGGCGCCCTCAGGGCGACCGACGAAGTGCTCGAGGTCGCCGACGCGCTCGGCGCGGGCGTCGCCAAAGCGCTCCTCGGGAAGGCCGCGCTGCCCGACGACCTGCCGTTCGTCACCGGGCCCATCGGGCTGCTCGGCACGAAGCCGAGCTTCGACCTGATGATGAACTGCGACACGCTCCTGATGGTCGGCACGAACTTCCCGTACGCGGAGTTCCTGCCGAAGGCAGGGCAGGCGCGGGGCGTGCAAATCGACATCGACGGCCGCATGCTCGGCATGCGGTATCCGACCGAGCTCAACCTCGTGGGCGACGCGGCCGAGACGCTGCGCGTCCTGACGCCCTATCTCGAGCGCAAGACCGACCGGAGCTGGAGGCGGGAGATCGAGAGCGGCGTGAAGGACTGGTGGGGCGTGCTCGAGGCCCGCGCGATGAACGCGGCGGATCCGATCAATCCGCAGCGGCTCTTCTGGGAGCTGTCCCCGCGGCTGCCCGACAACTGCATCCTCGCCTCCGATTCGGGATCGGCCGCGAACTGGTACGCGCGTGATTTGAAGATCCGGCGCGGCATGATGGCGTCGCTCTCCGGCACGCTGGCCACCATGGGGCCGGGCGTCCCGTACGCGATCGCCGCGAAGTTCGCCTTTCCGGGCCGCGTGGCGATCGCGCTCGTCGGCGACGGGGCGATGCAGATGAACGGCCTGAACGGCCTCATCACCATCGGCAAGTACTGGAAGGAGTGGAGCGACCCGCGCCTCGTCGTCCTGGTGTTGAACAACCGCGACCTGAACCAGGTGACGTGGGAGCAGCGCGTCATGGTGGGCGACCCGCGGTTCGAGGGGTCGCAGAGCATTCCGGACTTCCCGTACGCGCGCTTCGCGGACGACATCGGGCTCGAGGGCATCCGTGTGGACACGCCGGATGACATCGGCCGCGCCTGGGACCGCGCGCTGTCGGCCGACCGCCCTGTGGTCGTCGAGGCGCTGACGGATCCGAACGTGCCGCCGCTGCCGCCGCACATCACCCTGGAACAGGCCAGGCACTTCGCCTCGTCGGTCTGGTCGCGCGACGCGGAGTCGCTCGGCTTCATCACGCAGACGATGAAGGACGCCGTGGAGAGCTTTCTGCCGCGCGGGAAGAAGCACGAGTGAGCGCGCTGGCGCGGGAACTCGCGGCCGTGGTGCGGGGCGAAGTCCGGTTCGACCAGGGCAGCCGCGCGCTCTACGCGACCGACGGCTCCAACTATCGCCAGCCGCCGATCGGCGTCGTGGTGCCGCGCGACATCGAAGACATCGAGGCGGCGCTGGCGATCTGCCGCGCGCACGACGCGCCGGTCTTCGGCCGCGGCGGCGGCACGAGCCTGGCCGGGCAGTGCTGCAACGCGGCCGTGTGCTTCGACCTTTCGAAATACATGAACCAGGTGCTCGAGATCGATCCCGAGCGGCGGCTGGGTCGCGTCCAGCCGGGGACGATCCTCGATGATCTGCGGCGCAGGGCCGGCCCGTTCGGGTTGACGTTCGGCCCCGATCCCGCGACGCACGATCACTGCACGCTGGGCGGCATGGTGGGAAACGACTCCTGCGGCGTGCACTCCGTGATGGCCCAGTTCGCGGGGCAGGGCGCGCGGACGGCCGACAGCATCGAGGAGCTCGACATCCTGACGTACGACGGCCTCCGGATGCGCGTCGGCGCCACGCCGCCCGCCGAACTGGAGCGCATCATCCAGCGCGGCGGCCGCCGGGGCGAAATCTACGCGAAGTTGAAAGCGCTTCGCGACAAGTACGCCGATGCGATCCGGACGGGCTTTCCGAAAATCCCGCGGCGCGTGTCGGGCTACAACCTGCCGTATCTTCTCCCGGAAGCCGGCTTCCACGTGGCGCGTGCGCTCGTCGGCACCGAGGGCACGTGCGCGATGTGGCTCGAGGTCGTCGCCAATCTGATTCCCAACCCGGCCGCCCGGACGCTCGTCGTCCTCGGCTACCCCGACATCTACCAGGCTGGCGATCACGTCGTCGAGATCATGCAGCACGAGCCCATCGGTCTCGAGGGCATCGACGATCGGCTGGTCGAGGACATGAAGGCGACCGGCATTCACACGAAACATCTCGGCCTGCTGCCCGAGGGTGGCGGCTGGCTGCTGGTCGAGTTCGGCGGCGAGACGCACGACGAGAGCCGGGGCCGCGCCGAGGCCATGATCGCCGCGCTCGAGGCGGCGGGCGGCGCGCCGTCGATGGCGCTCTTCGACGACCGCAGCCGCCAGGAGGAGATCTGGAAGATTCGGGAGTCGGGTCTGGGGGCGACCGCGCACGTGTCGCAGGCCCACCCGACGTGGCCCGGCTGGGAAGACTCCGCGGTGCCGCCCGAGCACGTGGGATCGTATCTGCGGCGCCTGCGCCAGCTGCTCGACACGTACGGCTACGCCTGCGACCTCTACGGCCATTTCGGCCAGGGCTGCATTCACACGCGAGTCGACTTCGATCTGGCGAGCGCCGAGGGGATCCGGCGCTATCGCGCGTTCGTCGAGGAGGCCGCGGATCTGGTCGTGAGCCTGGGCGGCTCGCTCTCCGGCGAGCACGGCGACGGCCAGGCCCGCGGCGAGCTGCTGCCGCGGATGTTCAGCCCCGCGATCATGAACGCGTTCCGGGAGTTCAAGGCGATTTGGGACCCGCGCGGCGCGATGAATCCCGGCAAGGTGGTCGATCCGCACCGCCTCGACCAGCACCTCCGGCTCGGGGTTCACTACAACCCGCCGGATGTCGTCACGCACTTCCAGTTCCCGAACGACAGCCGCAGCTTCGCCAAGTCCACCCAGCGCTGCGTCGGCGTGGGCGAGTGCCGGCGGCTCGACGGCGGGACGATGTGCCCCAGCTTCATGGTGACACGCGAGGAGAGGCACTCCACGCGGGGGCGCGCCCGGCTGCTGTTCGAGATGCTCGAAGGCGATCCGCTGACGGATGGCTGGCAGAGCGAGCCCGTCAAGGACGCGCTCGACCTCTGTCTGGCGTGCAAGGGGTGCAAGAGCGATTGTCCGGTCAGTGTCGACATGGCGACCTACAAGGCGGAGTTCCTGTCGCACTATTACGAGGGCCACCGGCGTCCCGTCTCCGCGTTCGCGTTCGGGCTGATCCACTATTGGGCGCGGATCGGATCCCTGCTGCCGGGTCTGGTGAACGCCGTGACCGGCGCGCCCGTCCTGCGCGATCTCGCGAAGCTGGCGGTCGGCATGCCTCGGGAGCGCCGGATTCCGGCGTTCGCGCCATATACCTTCAAGCGCTGGTTCCGCGAGCGCCCGCCGCAACCGGCGCCGGCCCGGCCCCGCCCGCGGGTGATCCTCTGGCCTGATACGTTCAACAACCACTTCCATCCCGAGACGGCCATCGCCGCGGTGCACGTGCTCGAGCGCGCGGGCTTCGCCGTCGACGTGCCGCGGGCGCCGCTGTGCTGCGGCCGTCCGCTCTACGACTACGGCATGCTCGACACGGCCAAGTCGTGGCTGCGCGACATCCTGGTCACGCTCGCGCCCGACATCGAGGCCGGCGTGCCCGTGGTCGGGCTGGAGCCGAGCTGCACGGCGGTGTTCCGCGACGAGATGGGCGAGTTGCTGCCCGACGACCAGAACGCGCGGCGTCTGGCGAGTCAGACCTTCACCCTCGGTGAGTTCCTGCAGCGGCACGAGTACCGCTATCCCACCCTGCGGCGCAAGGCACTCGTCCACGGCCACTGCCACCACAAAGCGATCATGAAGATGGACGCGGAGGAGCGGGGACTGAACGAGATGGGGCTCGACGTCGACATGCTCGATTCGGGCTGCTGCGGCATGGCCGGATCGTTCGGTTTCGAACGCGATCACTACGACGTCTCGATGGCCGTCGGCGAACGCGTGCTGCTGCCGGCCGTCCGCGCGGCGGCGCCCGGGACGATCGTCGTCGCAGACGGGTTCAGCTGCCGGACGCAGATCGAACAGAGCACGGGACGCCGCGCGCTGCACTTCGCCGAGGTGATCGAGATGGCCGAGCGCGACGGTCCCGGCGGGCCGGTCGCCGATCCGCCCGAGCGCGCGTCGGTGCCCGATCACCGGGCCGACTCGCGGATCGAGCGGGTGCCGGTCGCCGCCGTGGCACTGGCGGCGGCGGCCGGACTGACGTACTGGATGACGCGGCGACGCGCGTAGGGCGTGGGCGGGTGCTGGCGCTCTTCGGCTGGTCGCTGACGTGGTGGGGCGTCGTTCTGCTGGCGGCGCTCGACTCCTCCCTCCTGTTCTTCCTGCCGTTCGGCAACGACACCCTGCTCGTCTATCTCGCCGCGCGCCACCGCGATGTCTTCTGGGTGTATCCGCTGCTGACGACCGCAGGATCCCTGACGGGCGCGGGCGTCACGTATTGGATCGGGCGCCAGGCGGGCGAGAAGGGGCTCGAGCGGCTCGTCTCGACCCGCCGGCTCGACCGTCTGAAAGCCCGCGTCAAGGACACCGGAGCCGTCGCGATAGCGCTCCCGGCGATCCTGCCGCCGCCGTTCCCGCTCACGCCGTTCGTGCTGACCTGCGGAGCGCTCGAGGTCAGTGCGACGAAGTTCTTCGGCGTGTTCGTGGCCGCGCGCCTGATTCGCTTCGGCGTGGAGGCGATGCTGGCGCGCCGTTACGGCGAAGGCATTCTCGCGGTGCTCGAATCCGGCACGTTCAAGGGTGTCGTGGCGCTGTTCATCGCCGTCGCGGTCGTCGGGACGGTGTGGTCGGCGATCGTGCTCTGGCGGCGGACGCGGGGCGCGACGCGACCGCACCGGCCCTGATCTCGCTCGACACCGTTTCCGGCGGCGCAGGCGCGGAGGCGATATGGCTCAGCCGCGGTCGCGCGTCGAGGCGATGCCGGCTCGCTCGAACGGTCCGTCGCTTGCATGGTCGGAGGTCAGGATATCGATGCGCATGCGCCGATCCCTGTCTATCGCGGCGATTGTCGCTGCTGGTCTCATCACGGCAGTCGCGATCGCCCTACCGCTCACGTCCAACCGGGCCCGGAACGCCGTCATCAAGGAGCTGTCCAAGCGGCTGGAAAGCACCGTCGAGCTTGAATCGCTCGACGTGGGCCTGTTTCCCGCGCCGCACGCGACCGGGCGGAACCTGGCCGTGCATCACGAGGGCCGTCAAGACGTGCCGCCGCTGATCTCGATTCGCGCGTTTACCGTGCGTGCCGGCATCTTCGGCCTTCTCCGGCACCATGTCGCGCACGTCTCGCTCGACGGCCTCGACATCGAGATCCCCCCGACCGTGGAGGACTCGGACACCGGCGTCGGCGAGGCGATCGACGGTTCCTGGGTCGTGGACGACCTCGATTCGAGCGAGGCCCGGCTGGCCATCCTCTCCGACAAGCCCGATCACGGGCCGAAGGTCTGGACGATCCACACGCTGCACATGGCGTCGGTCGGGCACCGGACGATGCCGTTCGAGGCGTCCGTCACCAACGCGGTGCCGCCAGGACAGATCGAAGTCCGGCGCGGCCACTTCGGTCCCTGGAACGCCGACGTGCCCGGCGCGACGCCCCTCGACGGCGACTTCACGTTCGCCAACGCCAATCTGAGCGTGTTCAAGGGCATCTCGGGCAGGCTGTCCTCGGAGGGCACGTTCGGCGGATCGCTGTCGCGCATCTCGGTGGACGGCCGGACCGACACGCCGGACTTCACCGTCGAGGCCGGCGGCCATCCGGTGCACCTGACGACCCGGTACCACGCGGTGGTCGACGCGACGAACGGCAACACCGACCTGGATCCGGTGGACGCCTCCTTCAACCAGACGCGGATTCTGGCGCGCGGCGGCGTCTTCGATTCCAACCCGGGCGAGCCGGGCCGCGAGGTGCGGCTCGACGTGGCCATCGACGGGGGGCGCATCGAGGACGTCCTCCTCTTCGCCGTGCCGGATCCGCCGCCGATGCACGGGGCCCTCGCGCTCCAGGCCAGGATGGTGGTGCCGCCCGGCGACCGCGACGTCGCGCAGAAGCTGCAGCTCGATGGATCCTTCACGCTGACAGATGCGACCTTTCTCAACGGCACCGTGACGCGCAAGATTGCCGAACTCAGCGCGCGCAGCCGCGGCAAGCTGGAAGGCGGTCCGGGATCCGGTCGCCTCCGACTTCGCCGGCCGGTTCACGCTGGACCACGGCACGCTCACGATTCCCGCGGTGAGCTTCAGGGTGCCGGGCGCGGCCGTGCGCCTGCACGGCACCTATGGCATCGAGAACGAGGCCATCGCCTTCACCGGGACGCTCTATACCGACGTGAAGGTGTCGGAAATGACGAGTGGCTGGAAGGCGTTCCTGCTGAAGGTGCTCGATCCACTGTTCCACCGCGAGGGCGGCGGCGCCGAGATTCCCATCCAGGTGGGCGGCTCGCGCCGCGATCCGTCGTTCGGCCTCGACAAGAGCCGGGTCTTCAAGTAATCCCGCGAGCCGCACGCGGGACAGGCCGGCCCTCCCTACCCGAACGTTCCCAGGCTCCTCGTCAGGTAATCCGCCAGCGTGATCGCCAGCAGCAGGGCGAGCCAGAACAGGCCGGCGGCGGCCACGGTGCGCGTGAGCGGCGCCGCGTCGCGCAGGTGCATGAAGAACAGCACGACGAGCGTCGCCTTGAAGCCCGCGATGGCCAGGCCCGCGACGAGGTTGAGCGGGCCGAGGTCGAAGTACGCCACCTGGACGGTCAGGTACGTGCAGAACAGCAGCAGCCCGTAGATCGTGTAATAGACGCGTTTGGTCGAGATGTGTTCAGCCATCAGCCTGTGTGCAGCGAAACGAGATACAGCATCGGAAAGAGGAAGATCCACACCACGTCCACGAAGTGCCAGTAGAGCCCGGTGATCTCGAGCGGGGTGGCGTCCGCCGGCGTGAAGTGGCCGAGCAGCGCGCGCACCCACATCACCGCCAGGATCGAGATGCCGATGATCATGTGCGCCGCGTGCAGCCCGGTCATCGCGAAGTACAGCGAGAAGAAGATTTGCGCCGCGTTCGCCTGCCCGGCGGCCGCCACGAATCCCGGGCCGGGCACGTGGTGCTCCACGAACTCCGTGTAGTACTCGAAGGCCTTGACGCCGAGGAACGCGGTGCCGAGGGCCATCGTCAGCGCGATGAAGATCAGTTGTCCGGTCCGGCTCCCGATGGCGGCCGACCGCACCGCCAGCGCCATCGTCAGGCTGCTCGTGATCAGAATCGCCGTATTCGCCGTGCCCGCTGCCACGAGCAGCTCGCGGCTGGCCGACGCGAACGCGTCCGGGTACCAGTAGCGGTAGACGGTGTAGGTCAGGAACAGGCCGCCGAAGAACAGGATCTCGGTGACCAGAAACACCCACATGCCCAGCATCGACACGTCGCGCTGCTGCTCGCGTGAGTCGAACTGATGGGCGATCGGCGGGGTGCGCGCGGTCTCAGCCAAGGGGCTGCGCCTCCGGCGCCGCGTCGGGGAGCGGATAGCTGTAGGGCTCATCGACGACCACGGGCGGCTCCGCGAAATTGTCGGTCGGCGGCGGCGAGGTCGTCGTCCATTCGAGGCCGGTCGCGCGCCAGGGGTTGGCGCCGGCGACGCGGCCGTATCGCAGCGACCACAACAGGTAGGCCATCGGGATGAGATAGCCGATGCCGAGGATCGACGCGCCGGCCGAGGAGAGCACGTTGAGCACCTGGAACTCCGGCGGATACGCGTGGTACCGCCGCGGCATGCCCAGGTACCCCAGGATGAACTGCGGGAAGAACGTCAGATTGAAGCCGACAAAGATGACGAGCGCGGCGAGCTTCGCCAGCATCTCGTTGTAGAGGCGGCCGCTGATCTTGGGCCACCAGTAGTGCAGGCCGCCCATGAAGCCCATGATGGTGCCGCCCACCATGATGTAGTGAAAGTGGGCGACGACGAAGTACGTGTCGGTGACGTGCACGTCCAGGCCGGCGGCCGCGAGGAAGAGCCCGGTCAGGCCGCCGATCGTGAAGAGCCCGATGAAGCCGATGGCGTACAGCATCGGCGTGTCCCACGCAATCGCGCCCTTGTACATCGTCGCCGTCCAGTTGAACACCTTGACCGCCGACGGGAGGGCCACCAGGTAGCTGAGGATCGAGAACATCAGCGCGGCGTAGACCGACTCGCTCGACACGAACATGTGGTGGCCCCACACGAGGAAGCCGAGCACGGCAATCGACACGCTTGCGAACGCGACGAACTTGTAGCCGAAGATCGGCTTGCGGCAGAACGCCGCGATCAGTTCGCTCACGACGCCCATCGCCGGCAGCACCATGATGTACACCGCCGGGTGCGAATAGAACCAGAACAGGTGCTGGAAGAGCACGGGGTCGCCGCCCAGCGCCGGGTCGAAGAAGCCGAAGTGGAACAGGCGATCGAGCGGCGACCAGCACCAGCACGATCGCCAGCACGGGCGTGGCGAGCACCAGGATGAGCGACGTCGCGTACATCGACCAGAGGAAGAGCGGCATCCGGAACCACGTCATCCCGGGCGCGCGCATCCGGTGAATCGTCACGATGAAGTTCAAGCCCGTCAGGATGGACGAGAAGCCCGTGATGAAGATGCCGATCACGACCGGCACGACCTGCGTGACCGACGAGGTCGTGCTGAACGGCGTGTAGAACGTCCACCCGGTGTCCACGCCGCCGGTGATGAGCGCGTACATCGTGAACAGGCCGCCGAGCAGGAAGATGTACCAGCTCGCCAGGTTCAGCTTCGGGAACGCCAGATCCCTCGCGCCGATCATGAGCGGGACCAGGAAATTGCCGAGCACGGTCGGGATCGTGGGGATCAGGAAGAAGAACACCATGATGATCGCCGTGCATCGTGAAGAGCTTGTTGTACGTCTCGTCGGAGACGAGGTCGCCGGCCGGCGTGGCGAGTTCCAGGCGGATGAGCACGGCGAAGACGCCGCCGACGACGAAGAAGAACGTCACCGCCGCGAGGTAGAGCAGCGCGATGCGCTTGTGGTCGCGGGTCAGGAGCCACGATCGGACGCCGTAGCGCGCGTTGAGGTAGTCGCGCGGCGGGAGCGCCGGCGCGCCGGTGGACTCGATCATGGCTGGCCCCCGCCCGGATCCGGATGCAACGACTTCACGTACTCGATCAGCGCGAGCAGATCGTCCTCGGTCACGAGGCCCTGGAACGCCGGCATGATCGGCTGGAACCCGGCGACCACGTCCTCGGCCGGGCGGAGGATCGAGTTGCGGATGTAGGCTTCGTCAGCCGTCACGGTTCTGCCCCCCTGGAGGAGCACCGCCGAGCCGAAGACGGCGCTCAGATCCGGCCCGCGGCCCTGCTGGCGGCCGAGCAGGTGGCACGAGTTGCACGCCAGGCTCGCGAAGAGCTGCTCGCCGGTCGAGGCGAGCGACCCCTGCGCCGCCCCGCCCGTCAGCCAGCGCTGGTAGTCGGCCGCCGTCATCACCACGATGTCGCCCCGCATGTGGGAATGCCCCGTGCCGCAGTACTCCGCGCAGAACAGGTGATAGCGGCCCGGCGTGGTCGCCTGGAACCAGAGGGTGGTATAGCGCCCGGGCACGACGTCGGCCTTGGCCCTGAACGCAGGCACGAAGAGCGCGTGGATCACATCCTCCGACGTCATCATCAGCTTGACGGCCCGGCCGGCCGGGACGTGCAGTTCGTCGATCTCGCGCTGGCCGTCCAGATGCTGGAACTTCCACATCCACTGCTTGGCGACGACGTAGACGTCGAGCGTCTCGGCGGGCGGCCGCGACATCGCGACGAAGACGCGCGCGCTCCAGACGAAGACGATCATCGTGATCACGAGCGGCACGACCGTCCACGTCACCTCGAGCGCGACGCCGCCCCGAATCGGCACGCCGATCTGATTGGGCGACCGGCGGCGATACCGGATCGCGTAATAAACGATGAGCCCGGCGATGAGCACGGAGAAGAAGACGGACAGCCCGACGAGGAAGTAGTAGAGCGCGTCCACGCGCCCCGCCATCGTCGAGGCCTCGACCGGGAAGAGGGGCGTGACGCGCATCAGGCGCGCCGTTCCCGACGCATCATGATCACGATGAAGCCGCCGAGCAGCAGGACCGTCGCCGCCCCGGCGAGCCGCAGCGCCTGCATGATCGCGAGGCCGTAGCGCCCTGTCGACGGGTTGTAGTGGAAGCAGTAGAGCAGCACCGTATCGACGGGCGAGCCGACCGCGCCCTTCGACGCGTCGATGAGCGCAAACCGGAGGTCGCGCGGGCCGTAGTCGATGCCGAAAAGGTAGCGGGCGAAGCGCGCGTCGGGCGTGAGCACCATGATCCCCGTGGGATGCGCGAACTGCTGCGTGGGCTCGTCCCAGACGTATCGGAACCCGGCGGCCTTCGTGAGCCGATCGATCGACGCCTGGCCCCCGGTCAGGAAGTGCCAGTGCTCGGCCGCGCCCGCGTGCGTGTACCGTTCGAGCGCGGCGGCCTTGGCCGCGCGCGCGTCGGCGGCGTTCTCCCGTGGATCGAAGCTCACGGTCAGGATTTCGAAATCGCGCCCGGGCTCGAGCGAGAGCGTGTCGAAGGTGGCGGCCGCGGAGTGGATCACCTGCGAGCAGAGCATCGTGCAGTTGTAGTAGACGAGCATCAGGACGAGCGGCCGATCGCCGACGAACGCGCCGAGCGTCACCGGCCGGCCGTTCTCGTCGCGAAAGGGCGCATCGAGCGGCAGCGGCTGGCCGAGATGCTGGTCGAAGCCCACCTCCCGCAGCGGCCCCGGCGAGACCGCCGCCGGCAGCGCCTGCGCGGGTGCCTCCTGCGCCGACGCCGTGCCGCTGGTCATCAGGGCCAGGAGCAGGACGGCTGAAGCCAGACGCCAGACGGGTCTCTCATGGAACATGCGGATCCTCCCTCTCGGGTCGCGATGGCAGGCCGCGCTCGACGACGAGCGACATCGCTCGATCGATGGGAATGCGCACGACCCCGCGGGGCCGATCGACCCAGCCGTAAGTGGTGAGCACCGCCCCTTCCTGCGCGCGGAAATCGAGCAGATCCTGGCGCGGGTGTGTCTGGAGGCGCGGCTCGGGCGGCGTGAGCGGACGCTCGGCCGACAACGGGTAGTCCGCCGGGCGCTCGCCCGGTTCGGCGCCGCGGTCAAAGCCGTAGAGCAGCCAGACGAGCGCGCCGAGCACGACGAGCGTGACGGCCAGGCCCGCACCGAACCACCTCACGCCGCGCAGGTTCACGTCGTCGCGCTCGTGGGCCACGCCGGTCTCGATCGGCGCGACGGTCATGGTGCGGCTCTCCCCGCCGTGGCGCCGCGGCCGGCGGCGAGGCCGTCGACGGCGTCCTCGAACTCCGGATCGTGCACGGGCAGGATCGGGCGGTCGCGTAGCTGGCGGGCGAACAGACCCAGCCACAGCGAACCGAGGGCCAGCGGCAGGAGCACGTCGAGCCAGCTCACGTGCACGCCGGCCGTGTGGAAGTCCGGCGCGATCAGCCAGAACAGATCGACGAGGCGCATGACGAGAATCGCGCCGGCGACCACGGCCAGCGACCGGCGCGCGCGTTTGAGCGTTCGCGACAGCAGCACGGCAAACGGAACGGCGAAATGAAACAGCACGAGGGCGAGCGCGATCGCGGTCCAGCCGCGCTGCAGCCGGTGCTGGTACCACCCGATCTCCGCCGGGAGATTGCCGGACCAGATAATCAGGTACTGGGAAAAGGAGAAGTACGCCCACAGCATGACGAATGCCAGCGTCAGGTTGCCGAGGTCGTGAAAACGCTGGGGCGTCGCGGCCTCGTCCATCGGCGGGCGGAGCGACAGCCACGCCAGGGCGAGGATCAGGAAGGCGAGCGCCGACAGGCCCTGACCCCCTAGAATCAGCACCCCGAAGATGGTCGAGAACCAGTGCGGCTCCAGCGACATCACCCAGTCGAATCCGGCGAAGCTGATGGTCAGCACGTAGACGACCAGGCCGCCCGCGCTCAGCGCGCGCATGCGGCGCGACAGGGCGGGCTGGCCGGTGCGGTCCTGCTCGAGCGACCAGCCGTTCAGGAAATGCGCGATGCCGATCCAGGCGACGAAATACACCGCCGCGCGCGCGAGGAAGAACCCCACGTTGAGGTACGGCTGCTTCTGCAGCAGTTCCGGATCCGAGGCGACGAGACTCGGGTCACTCCACGGGTACAGCCGGTGCACGCCGAGCGCGATCGGCAGGAACAGCAGCGCGAGCGCGGGCAGCACGCGAGAGGCGGCTCCCATCGACCGCCGGACCACCACGCCCCAGGCGCCGCCCGACAACTGGTGGACCATGGCGAGCGCGAGGCAGCCCATCGTGATGCCGAACACCCAGAGATACGCCATCAGGTAGGACTGGAGGAACTGCCGCGGCTCGGCCATCCAGCCGACCCCGGAGATCGCGAGACCGACCCCGCCGCCGAGGAGCAACCGCCGCTGCAGCGACGCGAGCTCCGGGATCACCTCGCCGGCCGGCCGGACGAGGTCGGGAGCGCTCATCGCAGCGCCTCCCGCTCTCCGGCGGGCACGTCGTCCAGCGTGGCGTGTTCGCTGAGCTGGAGCGCGCGGATGTAGGCCGCGATGGCCCAGCGGTCGCGCGCCGGGATCTGCGAGGCGTAGGCCGGCATCGCGCCGAAGCCGGTGGTCATCACGTCCACCAGGTGGCCGACGGCCACGCCGCGCAGGCGCTCGCTGTGGAAGGTCGGCGGACGGCGGAAGCCGCGGCGGACCACCATGCCGTCGCCCCGGCCCGTCCGGCCGTGGCACGGCGAGCAGTAGATGTCGAACCGTTCCCTTCCGCGCGACATCACGTCCCTCGTGACGGGGAAGGGAAAGACGGTGCCGTCCGCGCCGGCGACGCGACCCGTCTCGAGCAGCGCGTCGAGGGACAGGTGGCCGCGGGCGACCGTGTGGGGCACGGGGTCGCGCGCCGACCGGCCGTCCTCGAAGAAGCGGGACGCGGTGAGCGGTTCGTCGCGCGGCTGGTCGTGCATGTCCTGCCGGCAGGCGGCCAAACCGGCGCAGACGCACGCGAGCAGGAGCACGCCGGGCAGCCGCCGGCGGACGCGCCCGGTCATTCGCTCACCAGCGCGATCTCCCGTGGTCCGAGCGTCCGCAGGAACTCGCGCGCGGACTCCGGGTCGAATCGGCGGTCGCGCGCCTCGATGCACAGGAAGAATCGGTTGCGGGTCGCGAGCGCGAACCGCTCGACGTTGAAGACGGCATGGTGCGGGCAGGGCAGCCCGTTGAGCGCCAGCATGCCGAGCACCGCCGCGAGCGCCGCGCCGAGCACCGTGCACTCGAACGTCGGCACGATGAACGCGGGCCAGCTGTGAAGCGGCCGGCCGCCGACGTTCAAGGGGTACGCGATCACCGACACCCAGTACTGCAGGGCGTACGCGGCGGCGCCGCCGAAGATCCCGCCGAGCAGCACGATGAGCGGCAGCCTCGTGCGGCGGGCGCCCAGCGCTTCGTGCAGGCCGTCGATCGGATACGGCGAATAGGCGTCGATCGCGCGGTAGCCCGCGTCACGGGCGCGCCGCGCCGCCTCGAGGAGTCGCGCCGGATCCTCGAATTCCGCCATCACGCCGTAGACGGCCGGTCCGTCGGTCATTCGCCGCCCTCCTTCGCGTGCGCGCCCGGGACGAGGCCGCGCATCTCGAAGATCGAGATCATCGGCAGGAACCGGAGGAACAGAAACAGCAGCGCGACGAACAGGCCTATGGTGCCGGCCAGCGTCGCGAAGTCCCAGAAGGTCGCGTGGAACATGCCCCACGACGACGGCAGGAAGTCGCGGTGCAGGCTGGTGATCACGATCACGTAGCGCTCGAGCCACATCCCCAGGTTCACGACGAGCGAGATGACGAACAGGAGCGCCACGTTGGCGCGCAGCCGCGGGAACCACAGCACCTGGGGGATGACGATGTTGCACGCGATGAGCGTCCAGTAGACGGGCGCGTAGGGGCCCGTCATCCGGTTCCACATCATGAAGCCTTCGTAGCGGCTCGCGCTGTACCACGACATGAACGTCTCGATCAGGTAGCCGTATGCCACCATCAGGCCGGTGACCAGGAGGATCTTCGCCATGTTCTCGAGGTGGCGCGCCGTGATGAAATCCTCGAGGTGATACGCGGCCCGGATCGGGATCGCGAGCGTCAGCACCATCGCGAAGCCCGAATAGATCGCGCCGGCGACGAAGTACGGCGGGAAGATCGTCGAGTGCCATCCCGGCAGGATCGAGATGGCGAAGTCGAAGCTCACGACGGTGTGCACCGACACGACGAGCGGCGTGGCCAGGCCGGCCAGCAGGAGGTACGCGACCTCGTAGCGGTGCCAGTGCCGGGCCGAGCCGCGCCAGCCCATCGCCAGGATGCCGTAGATCACCCGGCCCGCGCGCGACGGCGAGCGGTCCCGCAGCGTCGCGAGATCGGGGATCAGGCCCACGAACCAGAAGAGCAGCGAGACCGTCGCGTACGTGGTGACGGCGAACACGTCCCAGATGAGCGGACTCCGGAACTGCGGCCAGAGCGTCATCGTGTTCGGATACGGGAACAGCCAATAGGCGAGCCACGGACGCCCGAGGTGCAGGATCGGGAAGAGGCCCGCGCACGCCACCGCGAACAGCGTCATCGCTTCCGCGAACCGGTTGATCGACGTCCGCCACGACTGCCGGAGCAGAAGCAGGATGGCGGAGATCAGCGTGCCGGCGTGGCCGATCCCGATCCACCAGACGAAGTTCACGATCGCGAAGCCCCACGCGACCGGAATGTCGATGCCCCAGATCCCGACGCCCGTCACGAACAGGTACGTGATCGCGACCAGCAGCAGGTTGACCAGGGCGAACGCCGCGAGAAAGCCGAGCCACCACGTGCGCGTCGTCCGCCGGGTGAGGACGACCGAACTGATCTTGTCGGTGATCGACCCGAAGGTGTAGCCCGGCGCGATCACGGGAGCGGGGGTGTCGTCCACGTCAGTCGCTCAGGTCCGGGTTCGGGTTGCGGATGGCTGCGAGATAGGTCGTGCGCGGCCGGGTGTTCAGTTCGGCGAGCAGGGCATAGTTGCGCGCGTCCGCCTGCAGCCGGCCGACCCGGCTCTGCGGGTCGTTGAGATCGCCGAAAACGATCGCCTCGGTCGGGCAGATGGCCTGGCAGGCCGTGCGGATGTCGCCGTCCCGCACGGGCCGGTCCTCGTTCTCCGCCTGAATCTTGCCCTCGTTGATGCGCTGCACGCAGTAGGTGCACTTCTCCATGACGCCGCGGCTGCGGACGGTGACATCCGGGTTGCGCAGAGGCTCGAGCGACGGGGTGGTCCAGTCCTGGTACAGCTTGAAATTGAAGCGGCGGACCTTGTACGGGCAATTGTTCGAACAGTACCGCGTGCCGACGCAGCGGTTGTAGATCATGTCGTTGAGCCCCTCATCGCTGTGGACGGTGGCTTCGACCGGGCACACGACCTCGCACGGCGCGTTTTCGCACTGCATGCAGGGCACGGGCTGGAAGTACGTCTCGGGGCCCGCTTCGGGACCCCGGTGATAGGCGTCGATGGCGAGCCAGTGCATCTCGCGGCCCCGCTGCACCTCGTCCTTCCCAACGACGGGAATGTTGTTCTCGGACTGGCACGCGATCACGCACGCGTTGCACCCGGTGCAGGCGTTGACATCGATCGCCATGCCCCACTTGTGGCCTTCGTATTCCCGGTTCGGGTACAGCGTGATCATGCGGGCGGGCGGCTCGAAGCCTTCGTGCACGACCGACGGGTCCTCGAGGAACGCGTCCCGGTCGGCCACGCGGATCAGCCCGCGGCCTTCCATCAGATGGTGGAACTGGGTGCAGGCGATCGACTCGGTGGCCGCGGTGGCCTCGACCGAGGCGCCCCCGGCGACCCACAGGGCGCCGGACCGGCGAAGCGGGTAGGCGTCGAACCCCACGCCGGTGCCCACCGCCTCGGCGCGCGTGCGCCCGTATCCGAGGTGGAGCGTGACGCAGTCGATCGGGGTGGCCCGCCACCGCGAAGCCCGGGCCTTCGACCGTGCGATCGCCGAGCGTGACCCGGACGATCGCGCTCACGATCTGGCCGTGCTCGCCGCCGGTGGCGCTTGGCGACAGCTGGACGCCCAGGCGGTCGGCGTCGGCCGGGCTCATCATCACGGCGTTGCCCCAGGCGATGCGTGTGATCGGCTTCGGCAACTCCTGCAGCCAGGCGTTGTTGCCGAACCGGCCGTCGTACACGGCCGGATCCGTCTGGAACACGACTTCGAACCCGGAGGCCGACGCCGGCAGATCCGCCGCCGCCGCGATGACCTCCGGCACGCGGACGGACGCGGCCACCGCCGGGCTCGCCGTCCCCGGAATCACGCCGTCGTGCAGCCAGCGCCGCCATTCGCCTTCGCGGGCGTCGCCGGCTTCGGCGAGACGGCCTTCGGCCGTCCAGCGCTCGTGGACGGCGTCGTACCCCGACCGCTCGGGTGCGTCGGTGAGCGCGGCGATGACTTCGAGAGCCGACTTGCCGTCGTAGAGCGGCTCGATGAGCGGCTGCACGATGGACGCGGTGCCGTCGTACGCCCGCTCGTCGCCCCACGCCTCGAGGTAGTGCGCCTGGGGAATCTGCCAGTGGCAGCGCGCGGACGTCTCGCCGGCGATGAAGCCCAGGTGCACGCGCAGCGGCACGGCGTCCATCGCCTCGTTGAACGCGATATCCGCGGGCGCCGTGTACACGGGATTGCCGCCGAGGATGAGGAGCGTGTCGACGAGTCCGGCGCCCATCGCCTCGGTAAGCGCGCGCAGTGACTCCACCTCGTCGACCGGTGCGATGACCGCCGGCTCGACCGGGATCACGGTCGTGCCGGTGTTGCCCAGGGCTGCGTTGATCGCGTGCGCGAGCGCGTGCACGGCGGGCGGCTGCGTCTCGCCGGCGACCACGAGGCTGGCGCCGCGGTGCGCCGACAGATCGCGCGCGATGGCGTCGAGGCGCGCCTCCCAGCCGCCGGGCGCCGCGCCCGGATCAGCGCCGTCGACCCCGACCGCGGCGGCCAGGCCGCGTGCAACGGCGGCGATCTCGCTCGGGCGCAGGGGGAACCGGTGGTCCGCCTTCGCACCGGTCAGCCCCGGCATGCTCTCGAGCGCGTAGAGACGGTTCATCCGCCCGGCGTTCTCGGGACGGCGGCGCGCCGCGAATGCCCGCGCATGCGGGACGCCGGCCGGTCCGCCGAAGAGGTCGGCGTCGAGCGACACGATCACGTCCGCCCGGTCGAGGTGATAGACGGTGTCGAGCGGGCGTCCAAAGGCCAGGCGCGCGCCCGCGCGGGCGTGGTGCGGGCTGACCGGATCCCACTGATGCCAGCGGGCCTCGGGGAAGCGCGCGAGCACGCGCTGGATTCCGGCAGCCAGGGTCGGCGACGTGACCGGCTCGGTGAGGAGCCGGAGTCCGGCGCCGCCATGCGCCCGCTCGCCGGCGAGCGCCTCACTCATCGCGCCCAGGAAGGCCGACCACGGACGAATCTCGCCGAGGTGCGTCAGCGTCTGGGCGCGTCCGGGATCGTAGAGATCGAGGATCGACGCCTGCGCGAAGACGTCGGTGGCGCCCAGGCTCGCCGGATGGAGCGCGTTCCCCTCGATCTTGGTCGGCCGGCCTTCGTGGCTCTCGACGAGCACGCCCATGCCGCCGCCGGGGCGCGGCATCGTGGTGGCGTAGAACAGCGGCCGCCCCGGCACGATCTCCTCGGGTTGACGCACGTACGGAACGATCAATTCGGGAGGCTGCCGGGTGCACGCCGCCGCGCCGGCGAGCGCCAGCGAGGCGCCCATCAGCTTGAGGAACTGCCGGCGGGCGACCGCATCGGCCGCCGGCGGGTCGAGCGGCGAGGTGAACTCGTCGTGCAGCAACGCCTCGAACGCCGGGTCGTCCCGGGCTTCATCGAGCGTGCGCCAGAAGCGGTGTCGTGCCGGCGTCGTCATCGGTGGCATGTCGAGCAACTCGTCAGGCGCTGAATCTGGTACTCCTTCACGAGGCGGGCGCCGAGCGCGAGCTGATCGCGTGGAGGCTTGTAGTCCACGCGGAAGACCGCCTCGCGCGGCCGCACGTAGCGTTCGGGATGCCGGTGGCAGTCGAGGCACCATTGCATCTGCAGGGTCGCCTCCTGCCAGATGAGCGGCATGCGATCGACCTGCCCATGGCACGTCGTGCAGCCGACGCCTTTGTGCACGTGGATGCTGTGGTCGAAATAGACGAACCCCGGCAGATCGTGCACGCGCGTCCACCGAATCGACTCGCCCGTGCGGTAGCTGGCGCGCACCACCTCGAGAAACGGGCTCGACGCGTAGATCTCGCTGTGGCAGTTCATGCACGTCGCCGTCGGCGGAATGCCGGCGAACGGCGAGACCTCCACCGACGTGTGGCAGTACCGGCAGTCGATGCCATTGCCGGCGACGTGGCGCTCATGGCTGAACTGAATCGGCTGTTCGCGCGCGACGTGCACGCCGGTCACCCACGCCGACTCGTTCAGCAGGCCCATGAGCCCGATGATCCCCACCACCACGAACAGCGCGCCGAAGATGCTGAAGCGCGCGATCGTGTTGGTGCTGCGGTGGAAAATCTGCGGCATCGATTCAGTCAGACCCCCTGGGGAAGGTGGCGGCGGGCCGCGCGCCCGCCGCCGGTCGGACTAGCGCCTCTCCGCGGTCTTGGTGTTGATCTCGAGCGAGTTGACGACCTGGTTCACCCCCGGCTGGTTGCGGGCCATCTCTTCGACGTGCTGCTTCGCGTCGGCGCTGGGCACCTCGCCCGTGATCGTGACGACGCCGTTCTTCACGTCGAAGTCGACGTCCGCATGCGCCAGCGCGGCGTCCTGATCGACCATCTGGTCGAGTCGATCGGAGATCTGCGAATCCATGGTTCCAGCCGGACGGCCGTCAATCGTGTCCGTCCCGTTGCTGGCCACGGTGACCTCGTTGGCCACCATCGCGCCGGGTGCCACCACCCGCTCCACGACGTCCTGTGCGCGCTGGCGTTCGGCGTCGGTCGCGACGCTGCCCGTCAGGTGGACGACGTTGGCGTCGTCGTCGTAGTTGCTGTTGACGTCGGACAAGCCGGCGCTGGCGAGCGCCTTGTCCGCCTGGTCCTCGTAGTCGGGACGGTTCGGGCCGCACGCCACCGTGGCGGCGAGGAGGCCGACCGTCAGCATCGTCGGGAATCTCATCTGTCACTCCTTCACTGGCATTCGTCGTCGGTCAGTGCGTGATCGGTGTCGCGGTGTCCTGCTTCTTGAGGAAGTCGTCGACTTCCTTCTGAGCGCGCTCGCGGGCGTATCCGTAGCGCTCCTGCACTTTGCCCACGAGGCGTTCGCTCTGGCCTTCGATCTGCTCGAGGTCGTCGTTGGTGAGCTTGCCCCACTGCGTCTTCGCGTTCCCTTTGATCTGGTGCCACTGGCCTTTGAGCGTGTCCGCATTCATGATGGTTCCTTCCTTTTTCCAGGCGGCGTTGCAAGAGTTACAACGCCCGCGCCCTGCCGTCGAGCTGGCCGCGCCGCGCGGCCGCGATTTATCGGGCGGCGAGGGATCTCCCGCCGCCATCGTTGCAAGGATTGGGCCTCGAAACCGCAGGGCTCGGAGCCGCGGGCGGTATTGCCCTTGCTTCCGACTCGAGCGAGTTCATGCCTTCCACGCCCGCCGCCCGGCGCAGCCTGCTGACCCTGCTCATTGCGGCCGCCGGGTTCGTCGGCGTGATCATCTGGCCCATTGCGACGGCGCTCTTCCTCGCGGCCGTCTTCGCGGCCGTCCTCTGGCCGGTCCAGCTCATCGTGACCCGCCGCCTCGGTGGACGCCGCCAACTCTCCGCCCTCGTGCTCGTCGTCGCCAGCGTGGTGGTGGTCGGCGCGCCGGTCGTGGCCTTCGGCGCGGTTGCCGTGCAGCAGGGCGTCGAGGTCGCCCGCTACGCGACGGAGAGCCTGCGCCGGGATGGCGTGACCGGGATGATCGAGCGGCTGCCGGATCCGCTCGATCGCATCATCCTGCGGCGGCTCGAACGCCTCGGGGGGTCGGAAGCCGACGTGAACGAGCGGGTCCAGGACGAGGTGGCCGCGCGGGGCGGCAGCGCGGCTGCCGCGGTCGGCACGGCACTCTCGGCAGCGGGCTCGGTGGCGTTGCAGACGACGCTGATGATGATCGCGCTCTTCTGTCTCCTGACCGACGGCGATCGGCTGGTCGCGTGGCTGGACCGCATATCGCCCCTCGAGCGCGGGCGCACGCTCGAGCTCTTCGAGGAAGTGCGGCGCGTCTCCTTGTCGGTCCTCCTGTCGAGCCTGGTGACGGCGGCCGTGCAGAGCGCGGCGGCCCTGGTCGGCTACCTCATCGTGCGCCTGCCGCATCCCGTGTTCGTGACCGGCGTCACCTTCATCGTGGCGTTCATTCCGGCGGTCGGCGCCGGCTCGGTGACGCTCGCCGCCGGCGTGTTCATGTGGGCGAGCGGCCACCCCTACGGTGCGCTGTTCCTGGCGGCCTGGGGCCTGCTGGTCGTGTCGCTGATCGACAACCTGCTGCGGCCCTACCTCATCAAGGGCGGCATCCGGATGCACGGCGCCGTCGTGTTCTTCGCGTTGATGGGGGGGCTGGGGGCGTTCGGGGCGGTCGGGCTGCTGCTCGGTCCCCTCGTGGTCGCGCTGTTTCTCTCCGCGCTCTGTATCTACCGCCGGGACTATCAGGCCTGAGCGGCGGCGTCGGTCACCGACGGGGGCGCGATCTCGCGCTTGCCGCCGCGTTCGCGGCGCCCGCGGGTGTGCTCGATTTCGGCGTTCAACTCGGCGCCGAGCAGCACGGCGAAGCCGGAGAGATAGAACCACGACAACAGCACCATCACGCCGCCCAGGGCGCCGTACGTTTCCGTGTACGCGCCCACCTTCACCACGTAGAGGCGGAAGCCGAGCGACACGGCGATCCAGATCAGCGTCGCGAACAGGGCCCCCGGCGTGAGCCACACCCATCGCTGATGGGCGTCCGGCGCGAAGAAGTACATGAGGGCAATGCCGAGGCTCACAAGCCCGAAGATCAGCGGCCACTGGAGCACGAGCCACAGCCGCTCGAACACGTTCCCGAGGTGGACCAGGTCCGCCACCTGGCGGGCGAGCTCCGGACCGGCGATGACGAGGGTGAACGAGATCAGGATGAAGAGCGACGCGCCGATCGTGAGCGCGATGGCGAGGAGCCGCACGCGCCACCAGGGGCGATGGTCTTCGATGTCATACGCGCGGTTGACCGTGTTGATGAGCGCCGTCATCGCCGTCGAGCTCGTCCAGACGGCGGTGAGGATCCCGAGCGTGAGCAGGCCGCCCTGCTGCCCGCTCGAGATCTTGCGGATCTGGCCGGTGACGATCTGGATGACGTCGGGCGGGGCGAAGCCGCCCATCATGTTGACGATGGCGCCGACCAGCTGGTCGATCGGGAAGTAGCTGGCCATCGCAATCAGAAAGAGCAGCGCCGGGAACAGCGAGAAAAAGAAGTAGTACGCCAGCTGCGCCGCCATGCCGAGACAGTTGTCGGTCATGACGGCGTCGACGAACGTGCACCAGATGATCCGGTACCAGCGCCGCTCGCCGCGCGCCACTCCCTGCG
Organism: uncultured Acidobacteriota bacterium; assembly: GCA_963792785.1. GTDB lineage: Bacteria > Acidobacteriota > Vicinamibacteria > Vicinamibacterales > CAVVIG01 > CAWIMX01. The sequence continues at coordinate 81,924 of CAWBXO010000001.1, forward strand.
CCGGCATGTCAGAAGCGCAGCAGGAACCCGATCGTCGCCTTTCCGAAGTTGAAAGTCCCGGGCTCGACGCCGAAGAGGCCTTCGTTGGCGTTGTCGCTCGATCGGAAATTCCGGAAGTAGCGCAGGTCCACGCGAAGGCCGGCGTGATCCGAGAAATAGCCCATCACGCCGCCGCCCAGGTCGTAGCCCGCCTCGCTCTCGTGGAAATTCGTGATGTCGCCGATCGTCTCGATGCGGCGGCTGATGATGCCGATGCCGCCCGAGACGTAGGGCCGCACGCCGGCGCCCGCCTGGCCCCCGACCGGCACGCCGACGATCAGGTTGGTCATCAGCGTCAGCACGCGATTCGAGCTGACGGTGGCCGGGTCGTTGCCGTAGAAGTTCGGCGTGAAGGCGACATCCTCCTCCAGGCCGATGATGCCCGCGCCCATCCAGCCGGCGGCGACGCCGTACGTCACCTTCGATCCGTCCTTGAAGGCGTCGGCGAGCCGCCTACCGGCCTCGCCGCCGAAGTTGACGCCGACGTTCGGTGACAGAAAGCCGTCGGCGCGGGCGGGCGTCGGCATGAGGAGCAGAGCGGCCGCCGACGCCGCCAGCCACGGGATGAATCGCACGGATCGCATAAGCACTCCTATTCGGCGCGGACGCCGGTCACTTCTTGTCACGATGCAGGTTGGGCACGTCCTCGCCGAGGGCCGTCGCCAGGTCAATCTGGTGTTCCTGTTCGTTGCGGAGGATTTCGCGGATCTCTTCGGCCATGGCGAATTCCCCCATGGTTTCGCACTGCCGCACGCGGTCGCGGTAGTGGCGGATCGTTTCCATCTCGTTCTGGAGGTCGAAGCGCAGGATGTCCGTCGCCTCGGCCGAGATCCGAACGGGCCTGGGCTGGGACGTGGGGGTGCCGCCGAGGTAATCGATCTGCTTGGCGATCGTGAGCGCGTGCGCCAATTCCTGGGCGGCGTGCTTCTCGAGCTCTGCCGCGATCGCCATGTAGGCGGCGCCCTTGAGCGTCTGGGAATAGATCACATAGGCGATGATCGCCTGGTACTCACGTGACAAATCTTCGTTGAGCCGTTCGATGAGCTCCTCGACGTCGTCTTGATGCGACGCGGGGCGGGGGAGCGACTGCCGGGTCGTGGTCATTCTGATCTCCTTGCCTCCTCAGTGGCGCGCCAGGTGCCCGCGGCACCCGGCGCGTATCGTGACTCAGTTACTGCTGGGATGCCTTCGGGGGGACGTGCTGTTCGAGCGCCGTCAGGAACGGCCGCGCCGCCGCGGGGGTCGTGACCTTCCGTTCGACGAGAATCTGGTGCGGCGTCACGCCGCGGCCGTAGAGGTCCATATTCGCGTCCTCGTCCGGGTGCAGGACGCCGCCCGTGAGGTTCACGCCGGCGAAGAGCCCCTGCGACCGCGAGTAGGACAAAATTTCCGCCTTCAGCTGCGCGTCGGTCATCGCGCGCGCGTCGCGCCCGACCGGCCCGGCGGCCACCGACGCTTCCGCGCCCAGGGCGACCTTGTCCTCGAACAAGTGCTTCACCCCCTGGTCGTTCATGACCAGCAGCACCAGATCCACGCTCTCGCCGCCGATCTGGAAGCCGACGCTGCCCTTCTCCAACTCGATGAACGCGGGTGCGGTCCACGCGGCGCCATCGCGGCAGCTGATGAGCCCCTTCCCGTACTCGCCGCCCACCACGAACGCCGCCTTTTTCACCGAGGGAATCACCGCGACGCACGACGCATCCTCCCAGAGGTTCTGGGGAATGTCGCTGTCGGGCGCCTGGTGGAGTTCCTGGAGCACGGTGGCCGCTTCATTGATTCGCTGTGTTTCAGTCGACGTAATCGCGGCGCTCGCCACGGCGCCCGAGGCGATACAGGCGAGCACGAACGATGACGACATGAGTCGCATATGGCTAACCTCCTGCGCGGGTCTGCTGCAAGAGACGGGCCGAGGTGCGACTGCATGGTCAGCCGTTTTCACACGCCCGGAACGCCTGAAGACGGATGAGGCTGCCGGTAGAAATGACGCAGTGGTCGCGGGCACGCCGTGGCACGCATCGTGGATAAGAGCACGCACGTGCTGCCGCCATTCCCCAGCCTGGCGCGACCGTGGAGCCGGGTCGGGCTGGCGTTCGCGATTCTCACGTGCGCCGTCTCGCCCCTCGCCGCGCAGAAATCCGCCGACGGCAACCAGATCGTCGTTCACTCGCTCCACATCCGCGGCGTGCACGCCTTCCCGGAGTCGCGCCTCGAAGAGGTGATCGCCACCGCCGCCCGCGGCTTCTGGCCGTGGTCCAAGCCGCGCTACTTCGATCGGTCCGTGTTCGACGCGGATCTCGATCGGATCACGAGCTTCTATGCCGATCAGGGCTATCCCGATGCGCGCATCAGGTCGGTCGACGTGAAGATCAGCGACGATCAGCGGTCGGTCGATCTCGCCATCATCGTCGACGAGGGCGATCCGATTCGCGTGGCGTCGATGGCGTTCACCGGTTTCGGGGACGCCCTGCCGAACGGCACCGATGAGCTCGCGAGGCGGCTGCCGCTTCACCCGGGCGACGTGGTGACCGTGACGGCCGTGGCCGAGACGCGGAATCAGGTGTTGCGCGAGTTGCGGAACAACGGCTATCCGCATGCGGCGGCGAGCGTCGACCGCGAACCGGCCGGCGAGAAGCGCGAGCGGTTGACCGTCGCGGCCGAGCCCGGGGCCTCCGCGCAGTTCGGCGCCGTCGCCATCCAGGGCAACACGAGCGTGGGCGACCGCGTGATCGACCGCGTGCTGGCGGTCAAGCCGGGGGAGCGGTTCAGCCTCGCCGCCATCCAGCAGACGCAGCGGCGCCTTTACAACCTCGATCTGTTTCAGTTCGCGACCGTCGACCCGCAGCTGGACGGGCCCGACCCGTCCACGGTGCCGGTGCGCGTGTCCGTCGTCGAGGCGAAGCACCGCCGTGTGGAGCTCAGCGGCGGGTGGGGGACCGAGGAGCACCTGCGTGGCGACCTGAGCTGGAGCCACGTGAATTTTCTCGGGGGCGCGAGGACGGCGACGTTCGAGGGCAAGTGGTCGTCGCTCGACCGCGGCGTGCGCACGTCGTTCACCGAGCCGTACGTCTTCCGCCCCGACACCGAGGTCACGTTCAGCGGCCAGGCGTGGTTCGCCGACGAACCGGCCTATCAGCTCGACACGCGCGGCGGGCGCATCACGCTCACCAGGCAGTTCTCGAAACCGGACCCCGTCAGCGGCCGAGGCGCGACCACGGCGCTCGCCGGTTCGATCAGCTACGACGGCGAGGTCTTCGCGATCTCGACGCCGGCCCTCGACGACCTCGGCTTCCGGGACGAGCTGATTGCGCTCGGGCTCGACCCGCGCACCGGCATCGGCCGCTCGCACCTGACGGCCCTCTCGCTCGACTTCCGCCGGACCACGACCGCGGACCCGCTCGACAGCCAGCGCGGCTATGTGATCGAGGCGCACCTCGAGAAGGGCGGCGGGTGGCTGCCCGGCAATTTCGACTACGTCGAGGGCACGGCGGAGGCGCGCGTCTTCCTGCCGGTCGGCGGGCGCATCGTCGTCGCCAACCGGGCGCGCGTGGGATCGATTCGTTCGCCGGGCGCGCTCGTCGACAACGTGCCGTTCTTCAAGCGCTACTTTCTGGGGGGCGCGACCAGCCTGCGCGGCTGGGGCCGGTTCGAAGTGGCGCCGCTCAGCGGCTCGGGGCTGCCGCTCGGCGGCCACAGCATGCTCGAAGTGTCTTCCGAGCTGCGACTGCGGGCGTTCGGGAATCTCGGTTTCGTGGCCTTCGTGGACGGCGGCAACGCCTGGAGCCAGTCCTGGCACGCGCCGGGCTCGCTGCGCTGGGACGCCGGTCCCGGTCTCCGATACCAGACGCCCGTGGGACCGATCCGGGCCGACCTCGCGTTTCAACTGACCCCGATCGACAACCTCCTCGTGAACGGCGAGCCCGAGCCGCGTCACTGGCGCGTCCAGTTCAGCATCGGGCAGGCGTTCTGATGAGGGCGCTGAAGCGGATCGGGAAAGTCGTGCTGACGGCGCTGCTGGTCCTGGTGATGACGGCCCTCATCGCGATCGACACGCCGTGGTTCCACGCCTGGGTCAGGGGCAAGGCCGAGCAGGCCGCCAACGGCGTGCTGCGCGGCGAGCTGTCCATCGGCCGCCTGAGCGGCAATCTCCTGACCGGCGTCGACCTCGAGCACGTGGTGCTGCGCGGCGAGAGCGGCCCCGTGTTCGCCGCAGACCGGGTGACCGTCGACTATTCATTGTTCGACCTGATCGGCAATCGCATCGCCCTGAGCGACGTGCGGATCGTGCACGCCGAGATCTCCCTCATCGAGACGCCCGCGGGCTGGAACGTCGCCTCGCTCCTCACACCCCGCGCGCCCGGCGCCGGGCCGAGCACGCGCAGCTTCGCCATCGACGATCTCGAGATCGTGGACGGCCGGATCTCGATCGCGCCCCTCCACCAGGACGCCGGGGGCGCGCGCATTCCGCGGACTCTCGCGTCGATCGAGGGCCGCGTGGGATTCTCCTACGCGCCCGGCGGCCTGTCGCTCTCCGCGAACCACCTGGCGTTCGAGGCGCGGAATCCGTCGCTGACGGTTCGCAACCTCTCGGGCGCTCTCGCGCGGACCGCCGAGGGCTGGACCTTCGACGGCCTCACGGTCGAGACGGCAGCCAGCCGCATTCGCGCGGACGGCCGCTACAGCCCCGGTGAAAACCCGGCGAGCGTCGATCTGCGGATCGACACGGACCCGGTCAGCTTCGCCGAGCTGTCCGGCGTGGTTCCCGCGCTCGGCCGGTACGCGCTCTCGCCCGTCATTCATGCCGACCTGCACGGGCCCGTGGGCGCGATCGACACCCATCTCCAGGTCGCGGATCCGGCCGCCGGCCGCGTCGACGCGCGCCTCGTGCTGGACGTCGACGGGCCGGCGCAGGGCGTGCGCGGCTCGGCGACCACCACGGGGCTCGACGCCGCGCCCATCCTCGGCGAAGACCGCTGGAAGACTGCGCTGACGACGACGATCGACGTCGATCTGCGGACGACCGACGGGTGGACCGTGCACGCGCTCTCGGGCGATGTGACGATCGCCGGCGCCGCGGTCGACGCGCTGGGGTATCACGCCGACCATCTGCGGGTCGCCGGCACCCTCGACGCCGGCACGCTGAAGGCGGAGGCGGCGCTGAGCGCCTACGGCGCGAGCGCGGCCGCGAACACGACGGTCGATCTCGTGGCGGAGCCGCCGACCTACGCCGCGACGGGCCGTGTGCGCGGCCTGAACCTGCGCGCGCTGCCGGCGCGGCTCGGCGCGCCTCGGCTCGACTCGCGCGTCAACGGCCGGTACTCGGTCGACGGCGACGGGCCGCGGGTGCGCGGGACGTTCGACTTCGACGGCAGCACGATCGAGGGCGCCGAGGTCGGCGCGGGCGCCTCGTCCCAATTCGCGCTCGGCGGCGATCCGCCCACCTATGCGTTCGACGGGAACGTCACCCACGTCGATCTCGAGCGGATCGGCCGGGCGATGCGCCTCACGGCCCTCGCCGATCCGCGGCTCGCGAGCGACCTCACCGGGCACGTCGCGGTCGAGGGCAGCGGCACCGCGGGCGCGTCGCTGCAATTGCAGGCGCGTGGCCAGCTCGCGTCGTCCCGCGTCCTCGGCGCGGACGTGCCGTCGCTCGCGTTCACGGCCGATCTGGCCGACAACCGCCTGCAGCTCACCGCGAACGGCGAGGTCCGCGGGCTCGATCTCGGACGCGCCGCCGCCGACCGCGTCACCGGCCGCGTCAACGCCACCTTCGACGTGTCGGGCGCCATGGCCCCGATCGACGATCCCTTCCACGCCGATGCCATCACGGCCGGGGGGCGGCTCACGCTGCGGGATTCGACGGTCGACGACGTTGCTGTCGATCACGCGGAGCTCGACGCCACGTACGCCGACCGGGTCGCCGACGTGCGGACGCTCGACGTGGAGGGGCCGACCGTGACGCTGAAGGCGTCGGGGGCCCTGTCCCTCGCCGAAAGGCGCGCGTCGGCGCTCGACTATACGGCCGACCTGGCCGATCTCGACGTGCTGAGCCGTCTCGTCGGACAACGGCTGACTGGATCGGCGCACGTCGAGGGCCGGGTCACCGGCGACCGCCGCCGCCTCGCGGCCAAGGGACCCGTGCGCCTGACCCGGTTCGTATACGAGGACGTGGTGAACACTCTCACCGCCGAGGGGCAGTACGAGATCGCGGTTCCGGATCTCGATCCCTCGAGGATGTCGGTCCATGCGGCGGTCGATTCGACGCTGCTCACGCTCGAGGGGCGCGCGCTGACCAGCGCGTCGGCAACGGTCGACTATACGCGCCCGGACCTGACGTTCGACGCGACGCTGCGCGACGGCGCGCGCACGGCCAGGGCGGCCGGGCGGGCCGTGCTGGAGACCGGGCGCCAGCAGGTTCACGTCGATCGTCTCTCTCTCGGGACGCCGACGGTGACCTGGTCGAACCCATCAGGCCAGGCGATCGACGTGGACTACGGCGGCGGCGTCGTGACGCTCCACAAGGTGACGCTGGCGGCCGGTATGCAGCGGCTGCTGGCCGACGGCGCGCTGGCCGTGGGGGACGGCCGCCAGGGGCGCCTCTCGGTCGAACTCGAGAACGTCGATCTGGCCGAGCTGAGCGAACTGCTGCTGCTCGACCGCCGCTTGAAGGGCCGGCTCGACGCCACCGCGATGGTGACGGGCGGTCCGGCCACGCGCCAGGTCACCGGCAACGCGAAGGTGCAGAACGGCGCGGTGGATGAGTTTGCGTTTGATTCGCTGAACGCGGCGGTCCACTACACGCCCCCGCGCGCGCAGATCGACGCGACCCTCGTGCAGCGGCCGGGCTCGACGCTGCAGATCACCGGCGGAGTGCCGATCGGCGGCGATGGCGCGCTCGACCTCCACGTCAGCAGCACGCCCATCGATCTCGCGGTCCTGCGCGCGGCCACCACCGCGCTCCAGGACGTCACCGGCAGCCTCGAGATCAACGCGGATGTCGCCGGCACCCTCAATGCACCCGCGGTGACCGGGGATGTCCGGATCGTCGACGGGGCGTTCGGCGTGGCGGCCACCGGCGTGAACTACCGCGACCTGCAGGCGGTCGTGCGCTTCGCCGGCGATAGCGCGACGGTGGAGCAGCTGCACATTCTCGATCACGGAGGCCATCCGCTGACCGTGACCGGTCGGTTCGGCGTCGAGGGCCGGAGCATCGGCGATATCACGGTGAAGGCCGAGGGCCAGGGCTTCCACGTGCTTGACAACGAGTTCGGCGACGTCGCCCTCGATACCGGCCTGACGCTCGACGGCACGCTCGGCTCGCCGCACGTCAGCGGGACCCTCCGCGTCGACTCGGGGCGCATTGAGGTGGCCACGCTGCTCGCGCGCGTGACGGCCAATCCGTACGACACGCGGCCCGCCTCGCGAGCGGATGCGCCGCCGCAGGCCGGACCGTACGCGAACCTCGCGATGGATCTGGCCATCCAGGTGCCGGACGACCTCGTGCTGCGCGGGAATGGGATCGCGGCCGCCGGCGGCCCCTCCCTCGGCGATCTCAACGCCACCGTCGGCGGGACGGTCCGCCTCGTGAAGGACCCGCGCGGCCAGCTGCGCGTGCTCGGGACGGTGAACACGGTCCGCGGCACCTACCAGTTCCAGGGGCGGCAGCTCAACGTGGTTCGCAACGGGACGATCACCTTTCGGGGCGGCGAGACCATCGACCCGGCGCTCGACGTGACGACCGAGCGGGAGGTGTCCGGCGTGCTCGTCCGCGTGACGATCCAGGGCACGGCCCGCGAGCCGAGCCTCACGCTCACGAGCGATCCGCCCATGGGCGAGACCGACATCCTCTCGCTGCTGGTGTTCAACCAGCCTGCGAATCAGCTCGGCGCCGGCCAGCGGGCGTCGCTCGGCGACCGCGCGGCCGCGCTCGCGAGCGCCGCCGTGATTGGCGCGATCTCGCAGTCGCTCGAGCAGGCGCTCAACCTCACGGTGTTCGAACTGCAGACCGTCTCGGAAGCCGGTGGGGCGCCGATGGTCACGATCGGGAAACAGGTCACCGAGCGCCTGTTCATCCGCCTGCGGCAGCTCTTCGGCGCGCAGCAGGTCAGCCGGCTCATGCTGGAGTACGAGCTGAACAGGTTTCTCCGCCTTCAGGGTGAGGTGTCCGACGGCCAGGCTCTGGCGAACCGATCGCTGACCCGGCGCGTCGAGCGCGGCGGCCTCGATCTCGTGCTCTTCCTGCGGGTACTAGCGCGGGCCCCGGGAGAGGCACAGCTCTTGCTCCTGCCTCGGCAAAGGAGAGGCCTATGTTCACGTCGTCCCGAATCGATCAGGCATTGTTCGACCTCCGGGGACTGTTTCTGGAGCACCCCGATGTGCCGCTGACCGCGGATGAGGTGCGCTGCCGTTCGGGAATCGACGAGAGCACCTGCAACGCGCTGCTCTGGGCGCTCGAGAATTCGCGGTTTCTCGCCCGGTCCCACGCTGGTCGCTTCCAGCTGCGCGCGGACCCTTCGGGCGTCGACCGCGCCAGCCTGTGCCTGGAAGCGTCTGCCGCCCGGTGATCCGGTCGCGGACGGGCACCTGGGCAAAACGGCCGCGAACGGCAAAGCTTACCGGTCAATTTGTTCAGGTCTCCCGCCGCGCCAAGGGTTTCCGCGCGAATCGCGTGGCGGCACATCCATTGCTTTCCTCTGCCGCATAGACACCCGGCGAACGGGAAGAAGGAGGATAGGACGTGTCAATGCAGGATCGCGGCTTCGCATCGATGGACCGTGACAGACAGCGCGAGATTGCCCGGCGGGGCGGGAAGGCCGCGCACGCCAAAGGGCGCGCGCACGAATGGACGAGGGAGGAGGCGCGGGAGGCCGGCCGCAAGGGTGGCGTGGCGAGCCAGCGCGCGAAACGCCAGGACGACACCCAGCAGGCGCCGTGGCAGGCCGGCCTCATGTCCGCCGAACCCCTTCCCATTCCGAACGACCCGACCGGCTCGCAGCACTTCTAGACGCAGGGTGCCAGACGCTCCGTCCGATGATCGACGGAGCGTCTGGCGCGCCGCACAGACCAGACGGCCGCGGCCCGCCCGGCACGCATTGTGCGTGCCTGATACCGCAGGAGGGACTCCATGTTGAGTTGGGCCTTGACGTTCCTGATTGTCGCGTTGCTGGCGGGTGTGTTGGGCTTCGGAGGCGTCGCCGGGACGGCGGCCGGCATCGCGAAGGTGCTGTTCCTGGTCTTCATCGTGTTGTTCCTGGCGTCGTTGCTGTTCGGCGGCATCAGGCGCGTCTGAACGACGCGAGAAGAGAGAGGCGAGATGAGAGCGATTGCATGGTTCGGCCTCGCGCTGCTGCTGGCGGGGTTGGTGATGCTGGCGAAGCCCATGTTGTCGTACACCGACAAGGACACGGTGATCGATGCCGGCCCGCTCAAGGTGCAGACCGAGAACGAGAAGCACGTCCCCATCTCGCCGTTGGCTGGTGGGGCGGCGGTGGCGGCCGGCGTCGCGCTGCTGGCGATGGGGCGGCGGCACTGAGTAGCACTGAGTACCAGGAGCGCAAGCGCTGCGGCGCGCCGCGGCGCTTGCGTACGACGCTCGCCCCGCGCAGCGTCGAATGGTGGTGCGGGGCGCCTGCGAACGCGCGGGGCGGGCACACGGCTTGCTCGCGAAGCGTTCTTGCGGGAGGTCGCCGATGAGTGGCACGAAGGCGTTGTCGCGTCTCACGGATCAGCCGCGGCTCGACGCGATTGGAGAGCCGCTCAGTCGCGGGGTTCGCGCGGCCTACGAGGCGGCCGGCTCGGCCGGTCGTCAGGTCAAGAACGCCGTGCACGGCGTGTGGCTCCACCATCCCCTCCATCCGGCGTTCACCGATGTGCCGATCGGCGCCTGGTCGACGGCGCTGCTGCTCGACGCGATCGCCGCCGGGACGCATGACGAGGGACTGCGGCGCGCGGCGGACGTGGCGATCGCCGCGGGCCTGGCCGGGGCGGCCGGAGCGACCGTCACGGGGCTGACCGACTGGTCGGAAACACAGGGGCGGTCACGCCGGGCGGGTCTCGTGCACGGCCTGCTGAACCTCGCGGCCACGGCCGTGTACGCGACGGCCTGGATCCTCCGGAAGCGCGGCGCCCGCACGAGCGGCCAGTTGTGCACGCTGGCCGGCTACTCCATGGCGCTGGGCGCGGCCTGGCTCGGCGGCGACCTGGTGTTCAGCCAGCGGATCGGCGTCACCCACGCCGTGGAGGCTGAATTGGAAACCTTCACCGTCGTCGCCAAGAAAACCGACATTCCCACGGGGTCGATGAAACGCATCCACCGCCGCGACCTCGATCTGCTTCTGGTGCGGCGGCACCGACGGGTGTGCGCGCTCGCGCATGCCTGCACGCACGCCGGCGGTCCGCTGTCCGAGGGCACGCTGAAGGACGGATCGGTCGTCTGTCCGTGGCACGGTTCAGAGTTCGCGCTCGACGACGGTCATGTCATCAACGGCCCGGCCACCGAGGACCAGCCGTGCCTGAAGGTGCGTGAACGGAACGGACACGTCGAGGTGAAACAAGCGGCGAGTCGAGGATGAGCGGCGCAGGTTTTTACCGTTTCCCTGCATTGGGCAACGCTGAAGCAGAACGGTGTCAGGCGGCCACGCACGTCCTCACGACCGGATGGCCGGAGAAGACCGGCCATTCGGTCCCCTATGCTGGCGCAGGGCGCCGCTCGGGCCTGTCCGCCGGCCGCGGAGAGTTGAGTGACACCACGCGCAAGACCTGGGTCGCGCTCCTCGTGGCGCCATTCACGCCTTCGCGGTCGGGCTGACGGTCATCGTGATGGCCTTCGGACTGCCCGCGTCGAGTGTCGCAGGGCAGGACGCCAGCAGAAGAACGAGGAGGAGGCCGCCGTTCAGTCGAGCAGGCAGCCGATTTGCCTATTTGATGGTGACGATCTCGACGTCGCCTTCGCGTCGCAGCACGCTCACGCCCACGTCGTGCGCGTGGCGTTCGAGGAGCACGTCCAGGCGCGCGGGGCCGACCGACAGGTTGTGGAGGGTGATGCGCTCGACGCTCGCCGGGAGCATCGATCGGTTGAACGTGAGGCGCCGCTTCGTCGCGTCGATCTCGAGCCCGAGCGCGGCCTGCAGCAGCAGGTAGACGGCGCCGGCGGCCCAGGCCTGCGGCGCGCAGGCGACCGGGTACAGCGTCGGACGCTCCTCGACGCGCCGGTGGAATCCGCAGATCAGCTCGGGCAGCCGGTGCAGGTCGACCGACTGGCTGAGGTCGAGCATTACCTCGAGCACCTGCACGGCGGCGCGCGTATCGCCCACGCGGGCGAGACCGGCGGCGGCGAGCGCGTTGTCGTGCGGCCAGATCGAGCCGTTGTGATACGACATCGGGTTGTAGCGCGTCTGGCCGGCCGCCACCGTCCGGATGCCCCACCCGGCGAACGACGCCTCGTCCATCAGGGCCGCGGCCACGCGCCCGGCGCGGCTCTCGGGCACGATGCCGGTCAGCAGGCAATGGCCCGGCGCGGAGGCGCGCACGCGGCACGGGCGCTTCTGCCCGTCGAGCGCCATCGCGTACGTGCCGAGATCGTCGCACCAGAACGCCTGATCGAACCGGTCGCGCAGGCGGTCGGCGCGGTCATGCCAGCCGATAGCGGTGTCGCGGTCGCCGCGCATCGCGGCCAGATCCGCGGCCGCGCGCCAGGCCCCATACGCGTAACCCTGCACTTCACAGAGCGCGATCGGACCGGCCGCGAGCGTCCCGTCTTCATGCCAGACCGAGTCGTTCGAGTCGCGCCATCCCTGCTGCACCAGCCCATCGTCGCTGTGGCGCGCGTACTCGATGAAGCCGTCACCGTCGGCGTCGCCGTAGGCGTCCATCCAGTGCAGCGCGGCCAGCAGGTGCGGCCAGATCTGCTCGATCAACGCGGCATCGGCCGTCCGGCGGAAGTACGCGCCCGCGAGCAGGACGAAGAGCGGCGTGGAGTCGATGCTGCCGTAATAGCGCCCGAACGGGATTTCGCCGAGGGCCGCCATCTCGCCGAGGCGCATCTCGTGCAGGATCTTGCCGGGCTCGGCGTCCCGCGCGTCGGACGGCTCGGTGGCCTGCGTCGAGGCGAGGAAGCCGAGCACGCCGCGGGCGATGTCGGGGGCGGCCCAGAGCAGCTCGAGTGCGGTGATCAGGCCGTCGCGGCCAAACGGCGCGCTGAACCAGGGGATGCCGGCGTACGGGTACAACCCGAACGGCGTGTTCGTGAGCATCATCTGCAGGTCGGCCGTCGAGCGCCGCAGCCAGCGGTTTACGGATTCGTGCGACGTTCGCACGTCGCAGCCCCGGGCGGTGCGGCCGGCCAGTTCGGCGCGGGCCAGCGCCAGGGCGGAGTCGTACTCGTCCGGGTGCCGCCGCTCGTCCGCGCCCTCCAGGCACGTGATGCGCATCTCGAAGATGACGGGCGTCCGGGGTTCGAGGCGGAACTGGAACTCGACTTCGCCCACCCGCGCGGCGTCCGGCGTCCGGCTCCATCGGACGGAGGTGCGGCGCTCGACGTGGTCCAGGCCGCGGTATCCCAGGACGCAGTCCGCCGGCCGCACGCGGGCGGGCAGCATCGCGCCGTGTGCGGTCCGCGCCACGCCACGCACCTCGAAAAGGTCGACGAAGTCGGCCTGGAAACGGATGCCGATGGGAATTTCCACCGTCTGCCGGCTGTGATTCGAGAGGCGGAAGCGGTCGATGCTGAAGCCGTCTCCCAGAATGCGCGAGCGCAGCACGTGGATCGTGCCGTGCGGCAGCTCGACCCGGGTCTCGCGGCAGATGTCGAGATTCGTGAAGTTCGCGACGAACACGGCGTTGTCGTCGCTGACCGTGGAGCTGAGGAGGAGCGGCCGGTGGCCGGCCATGAGCAGTTCCAGCCCGGAGACGTATCGGGTGCCCCTGTAGTAGATCCCATGCTCGGCGCCGGGCAGCATGTCCCCGTGCTCGTCGAACACGGCGAACGCCTCGCCCTGCTTGAGCACTCGCTGTGGACCGGCGCTGCGCTGGCCGGCCGTGACGATCGCGAACCGCTCGTCCACCGAGACCACGTCCTGCACGTCACACTCCTCGCTACGCGGCGTCGCGCGTGGTCGCCGCGATGACGCGCTCGTAGGCGGCGACATAGCGCTCGGCCATGTGGTCCGCCGAGAACCGCTCGTCGAACGCCCGGCGACAGGCCCGGCGGTCGAGCGTCCCGACCCGTCCGGCGGCGGCGATCGCGTCCTCCAGGGTCGAGACGAGGAAGCCGGTCGTGCCGTCCTCGATGATCTCGGGGACCGAGCCCGCGCGGTACGCGACGACTGGCGTGCCGCAGGCGAGCGACTCGATCAGCACGAGGCCGAACGGCTCGGGCCAGTCAATCGGAAAGAGCAGCGCCCGGGCGCCGCCGAGAAACGCGCCCTTCTGATCCTCGCCGATCTCGCCGACGAACTCCACGAGCGGGTTGACCAGCAGCGGGCGAATCTCCCGCTCGTAATAGTCGCGGTCTGCGGCGTCGACCTTGGCGGCGATCTTCAACGGGATCCCGAGCGCCGTGGCGATGCGGATCGCGCGATCCGGCCGCTTTTCCGGGCAAATCCGGCCCAGGAATGCGAAGTAGCCGCCGCCGCCGTCGCCCGCCGCGAGCCGGTCCCGCGGGAGCCCGTGCGGGATCGTCGTCAGCCAGTTCGCCATCGGCAGCGGCGCGCGCTGGGCGTCCGAGATCGACACCATCGGCAGGTCGCGGAACTCGCCGTAGAGCGGGGCGAGCTCAGGCATATCGAGCCGGCCGTGCAGCGTGGTGACGGACGGCACGCCGAGGCGGCGGGCGAGTGGAAAGTGCACGTGCGCGATGTGGAAATGGATCACGTCGAAATCGACCGCCTGCTGGGCCAGCCATTCGACCATCAGCATGTGCCAGGCGAGATAGTCCTGGCACGACTCGTCGAGCCGGAGCGCGCGTGGACAGATGGGCACGAGTGCGGCGTCGGTGCGGGAATCGGCGCTGCCGAAGAGCGTCACGTCGTGCCCGAGCGCCACGAGGGCGTTGGTCAGATACGCGACCACGCGCTCGGTGCCGCCGTACAGGGCGGGCGGAACACTCTCCATGAGCGGCGCCACCTGGGCGATCCTCATGGGCGGAATCCTCATTTATCACTCACGGCCCCGTCGAGTGCCCGCGGCCCGTCGCGTTCGAAGCGTCCGTCTTGCAAGCGGAGGGCCGATCGCCGGGCGGACCCGTGGCATCGGGCTGTCGAGCAGGCGGCGTTCGCGGGCGGCCACACGTGCGCTCAAGCAGAGCCGCGGAGCAGACCCCTCGCCGTCGAGGTGCCGGCCTTGGCATCCCGCTTGCTCCATAGGGAGGCAACATCGCTCGCGCCCGCTCTGGGACGCGACACCCATCCGCACACAGACGGGAGGCTTCGGGCCTCCCGCCCATCCTCTTTCGCCGGCGGCTCGCCGGCGGCTCGCCGGTGGCCCTTTGGCCCATGCACGCGTCGGCGCCGCCATCGGCAAATTCGGCTCATCTGGGGCGGTGGAGGCCGGTAAGTTCTGCAAGGATTCTGACGTGCTTGCCCGCTCACGCGGTATTTCGCATGGCATCTCCCTTGCGTTGCGGCCCCTACAGGAGGCCGTATGAGTAGTGCCGCAAGAGGTCTTCGTGGCGGACTGACGAGGCGCTTGCAACGGTTCTGGTGCGGGCTCGGGGGGCACGACCTTCTGCTCCACATCGAGCCAGGGCGTCTGTCCCTGCAGTGCATTTCGTGCCCGTACGAGTCCCCAGGTTGGACGCTCAAGGAGCAGAATCAGCGGCCGAGCCCTCGACGCCGGGCTGCGCTCGTCGAGCAGCGCGCGCAATAAGCTGCGGAGGCTGCCCATGCAGATTCATGAGACGACTGGACCATCGGCCATCGTCGCCCTCGTCCCGCGAACGCGAACCGCAGGATCGCGAGTGGCAGGGCATCGCGCCGAGGGTGCTCATCGCCGACGACGACCCTGACGTGCAGGCGATCTACGGCAGTTACCTGTCGGCGCAGGGCTGCGCCGTCTTCTCCGCGCACGACGGGCTGGAGGCGGTAGAGAAAGCCACTCGGTTGAAACCGGACATCATTGTGATCGATTTACGGATGCCGCGTCTGAACGGCGCCGATGCCATCGACCGCCTGAAGCACTCACGGCGAACCGAAGGCATCCCACGGATCGTGCTGTCGGGCGCCGAGGCCACGGCGTACGCGGCGCTGATCGGCGAGGAGATTTTCCTGGCCAAGCCCTGTCCGCCCGATCTGTTGTGGCGGCAGATTCGGATCCTGCTGCAGTTACTCGACGACATGCCGCCGGGCGCTTGCTCATAGGAAGGGACGTCTATATACTGACCGCCTTTTCCGGCACCCGCGTCCACTCACGGATGAGTTGGTCAGGACCAGGCATCTCCTAGACAAGGCATCTCCTAATGGCACCCACGTCCATGTCGTCGGGCACTGCAGGGTCGGCGAGCCTCGTCGATGTTCTCGATCGCGTCCTCGACAAAGGGTTGGTCGTGGCAGGCGACATCAAGGTGTCGCTGGCCGAAGTCGAGCTGCTGACGATCCGCATCCGCCTGCTCGTCTGCTCGATCGACAAGGCCGAGCAGATCGGGCTCGATTGGTGGAGGCACGATCGGAATCTCTCGGTGGGAAGGTCGGGCCTGGCTCGAGCGAATGAGGATCTGCGCAAGCAGATCCGGCAGCTCGAACGGCAGGTTCAGGCGTTGGAGGCCGGGCAGTTGAAGCCCGCCGTCCGCCGACGGCCGGCCCGGCGCCGGGAAGGGTAAGGCAGGGCGGGGGCGCGGACCGATTACGAGGAGCATACATGGCGGTTGAACGGGCGGCAGGCGGAACGAGTCTGGTCGATGTGCTCGACCGGGTCCTCGACAAGGGCATCGTCGTCGATGCGTGGGTGCGGGTGTCCCTGGTCGGCATCGACCTGATCACGGTTGAGGCGCGGGTGGTCGTGGCGTCGATCGATACCTACCTCAAGTATTCAGAGGCCGTGAGTCTGTCCCGGCCGGTATCGCGGCCGGCCGTATCGGGCCGCAGCTACGAGGAATTGCTGAGCGAGAACGAGTCCCTGCGCTCACAACTGGTGCCTCCGGCGGTGGTCAAGAAGTCGACCGCCCGCAGGCGGGTGCGTCGGCGGCCGTAGCGGGGCATGCCGACCGCGGCGCGCCCGTCAGGACGCCTGTCCTCGCAAGCCAGACTCGAACTTCTCGAGGGTCTCTTCGCCCTCGACGACATGGCCGAGGGACTCGACCTGACCTTCTCGTGGCTGGGGCGACACTGTCAATTGACCGAAGGCGTGTGCGCGCTATGCGACGCCGAGGGCTACCTGGGCGTGGTTGGCGCGTATCACGTTCCCAGCGCGCGTCTGGCCGCGCTGCGTGTGCCGCTGGCGGAGGTGAATCATCCGCTGGTCCAGGTCCTGCTGTCACGCCGGGCGCAACTTCTCCCAGCGGGCATACCCGGGCCCCGGACCCGCCGTCCGCGCTCGACTCCCACCCGGAGCCCCTACTGGGCGCTCCCGCTGGGCGAAGGGGAGGGAGCGGGGACCGACGGCGTCCTGCTCCTCGCCTGTGGACCGGCGCTGTCGGACGAAGTCCGGTGGGCCGCGTCCCTGCTGCAGCAGAAGCTCGAGCGGCTCATCGCCCGGCGTCAGCTCGTCGAAGGGGAGACCCGGCTGCAGCACGAGCGCGCGTTGCTCAAGGCGGTCATCAATGCCATCGCGGACCCGGTGCTGCTCACGGACGCCAGGGGACGCCTGGTGATCGCCAATGCCGCGGCCGAAGCCCTGTTCGTCGCGGCCCCCGGCCAGAGTGCGGGGCGGACGCGCGCGGTCGAATTGAACAACATGTTCCTGTCGGCCGCGCTCTGGCGCACGGCGGTCGATGTCAAGGACGCCGGGCCGCAGGAACTGCTGCTGGCCGACCCGGCGGACGGGTCAGACCTGCTGTTCGAGCTGATGGGTACGATGCTGCACGATCGGCGCGGCACCGGCGTCGTCTCCGTGCTGCGGAACGTGACGGACCTGCACCGCGCGAACAAGGAACTGGCGGCGAACTACCAGCGCATGCGGATGGCGGAAGCCGAGGTGCGGGCCGAACGCGATCGGCTCGACCTCGTGATTTCCTCGGTGGTCGACCCCATACTGGTGTCGGACGCGCGCGGCCGCATCACGATGATGAACCATCCCGCCGAGCGCCTCTTCACGAGCCCGGCCGGCGCCGCCAAGACGCCGCAGCGGCGGGTGCAGTCGAACGACGCGCGGTTCTCGAGCTTTCTCTCGGGCCTGCTGTCGGACGGCTCCTGGCAGCGGCGCCGCGGCGAGTTGACGCTGACCGAAATCGACACAGGCACCAGGCTGCCGGTCGAGGCCATCTCGGGGAAGGTGCTCTCCGCGGCGGGCGAGTTGACCGCCATTGTCACGATCCTTCACGACCACTCGGAAGTACTCGAGCGGCAACGGCTGTACGAGCGCGTGAAGGCCGCCTCCGACCAGCTCGAGGCCAAGGTGACGCAGGCGACGGCGGAACTCGCCGAGCAGAACGACCTGCTCCGGACGCAGGCGATCGAGCTCGAGCAGGCATCGGCCCTCAAGTCGCAGTTCCTCGCCAACATGTCGCATGAGTTCCGCACGCCGCTCAACGCGATCCTCGGTTATGCGAGTCTGCTCGCCAAGGGGGTCTCCGGCCCATTGTCGGAGGGGCAGCAGCAGCAGCTCGAGCGGATCGATTCGAACGCGCGGCACCTGGTGGGCATCGTGAGCGAGATTCTCGACATCGCCCGCATCGAAGCCGGGCGCATGCCGGTGAAGGTCTCGCGTTTCCTTGTCGAGGGCCTGCTCGAGGAGATCCTCTCGGAGACGGGTGCGATCGTCGACCGGACCAAGCTCACGGTGAAGGTCCATGTGTCCCGCGAACTCGGCCCGGTGAAGAGCGATCGGCAGAAGGTCAAGCAGATCATCCTCAACCTGCTGAGCAACGCGCTGAAGTTCACCAGCCGCGGCAGCGTCACGATTACCGCCGGGGCCGGCCCGTCGCCCGGCACGGTGCAGATTGCCGTCGCCGACACGGGCATCGGCATCGATCCCGCCGACCGGGCGAAGATCTTCGAGGACTTCCGCCAGGTTGACAGTACCGTGGCCCGCCCCTACAGTGGCACAGGCTTGGGCCTGTCGATTTGCCGGCGGCTGGCGACGATGATCGGCGGCCGCATCGAGCTCGAGAGCGAGCTCGGCCGTGGCTCGACCTTCACGTTGGTGATGGTGTCGGCCCTCAAGAGATAATGGCCACCATGGACCCACGTCCCCTGGTTCTGATCGTGGACGACTATCGCGACGCGCGTGAAATGTACGCCCAGTACCTGGCGTTTTCCGGCTTCGACGTCGCGGAGGCCGCCGACGGCGCCGAGGCGATCCGGCTGGCGCGCGAGAAGCAGCCGAGCATCATCCTGATGGACCTGGCGCTCCCCGGCATGGACGGATGGGAAGCGACTCGGCGGCTGAAAGCCGACACCCGAACCAAGCAGATTCCGGTCATCGCCCTGACCGGGCACGCCTTGCCGGGCTACTCGGCGAGTGCCCGCAACGCGGGCTGCGATGGGTTCATCAGCAAGCCCTGTCTGCCCGAAACGGTCGTCGCCGAACTTCGACGCCTGCTCAGCGGGTCCCCGGAACGCCGTAAGTCCGGCCGCACCAGAAAGTCCGTCGGCAATGGCTAAGCGCCCATCTCGAAAGCGGCCCGCACGCGCCGCGACGGCCGTCGCCCGGCCGGCGCGACGCGGGCCCAAAGTGCCCGGCGAGTCCGAGACCAGCCCGGCGAGCCCGCGCGCCCAGACGCCCCCCGACGGCTTCGGGAAGTACGTGTACTGCATCGTACGGTCGGACGTGCCGCTGAAGTTCGGGTTGAGCGCGATCGCCGGCCACGTGGGCGACGTCCACACCGTGAAGTATCGCGATCTGGCCGCCGTGGTGTCCGACGTGCCGTTGGTGGCCCTCGACTCGACGCGCGAGAACGTGCTCGCGCACGAACAGGTGAACGAAACCGTGATGCGTGAGCACACGGTGATCCCCATGTCGTTCGGCACGGTCTTCAAAACCGCCGACGACATCGTCGAACTGCTGCGATCGGCCTATCAGGCGTTCGGGGACGTGCTCGGCAAGATCGAGAACAAGCTGGAGTACGGCCTGAAGGTCCTGTGGGATCGCGAGGTCGCCATGGGGGACCTCGAAGAGGGGATCGAGGATATCCGCCGCCTGAAGAAGGAGATCGCCCTGCAGAAGGGGTCCACCTACTTCGCCCGCATGGAGTACGGCCGTCTCGTGTCGGCGGGTCTCGATCATGCGGCGGAACAGTACGCCGCGGGGATTCTCGAACGGCTGCGCGATGTCGCCGTGTCGGTGCGCGTCAACAAGCCCATCGGCGAGCAGATGATTTTGAATGCGGCCTTCCTCGTGTCGCGCGATCGCGAGACCGCGTTCGACCAGCGCGTCCGCCGCGTCGCCGCGCAGTTCAGCAAGCTCACCTTCAAATACACGGGACCCTGGCCGCCGTACAATTTTGTGAACATCCGGCTGAAGCTCGAGCGGGCGTGAGCGATGTTCATCCTGGACTCCCTGTTCGTCAGCGGCCTGCGATTCGTGCTCGACAAGGTCGCGGTCGCCGCCGACGCCGACCAGGACGACGACACCCGCCTGCGGGAATCGTTGCACGAGGCGCAGGTGCGGCTGGAGACCGGCGCCATCACGGAGCGGGAGTACGTGGCAATCGAGCGGCAGATTCTCGACGAAGTGAACGCCGTGCGTCGCCGCCGCCACGGCGACGGGCCTTCAGCCGTCGGCGCCTACAAGGTGACGGGCGCCGACGTGCGGGTACTCGATGGCGACGAAGACTAATCCACGAACGGTCACGTATGTCTACTGCGTGATCCAGGCCCGGGAGGTCTTCGCGCTGCCGCGGTCCGCTGAGGGGCTGCCGGGATTTGGCCGGCCCCGTCTCATCGACGGGGGACCCAAACGGCTGCTGGTGGTGGCCGATGCGCCACGCGCGCAATACGGCGCCGACGCGATCAGGCGCGGACTGGGGGACCTGGACTGGGTGTCCCGCTGCGCCGTGGCGCACGCCTCCATGGTCGAAGCGTGCCTGCCGGCGCAGGCGGTCGTGCCGATGAAACTGTTCACGATCTTCGAGACCGACGATCGGGCCGTGTCCGATCTCGCCCGCAACCGCGCGCTCGCGCGCGCGCTGCGCCGGGTCAGCGGACGCGTGGAGTGGGGCGTGCGCATTCGGTACGGTCGCCAGGCGGCTCCGCGCCCGATCGGCGCGCGCCCGCGCACCGGCGCGCAGTACCTGTCGGCCAAGCGGAGCGCCCTGGCCCTGGCCAAACGCGAGGCGGGCCGCGTCGCGGCCCAGGCCGATCAGGCGTTTCGGTACCTCGCCACCCACGCCGTCGCGTCCGCCCGTCAGACCCTGCCCGCGCAGGGTACGAAGCGTGCGGAAGCGCGGCTCGTCCTCGACGCCGCCTTCCTCGTGAACGCGGGCCCGGCGCGCCCATTCCGCGCCGCAGTGAAACGTCTGGACAAGGACCTCACGGCGCAAGGGTACCGCGTCGAAGTAACGGGACCCTGGCCGGCCTACAACTTCATCGAGTCATGACCCGGCCGCGCGGTCGCCGGACGACCCGTCGGGTGGGAACGCGCCGCCAGGTGGCCGACGTGGTCCTCGACGCACCGGACGTGTCCCTGCTCGACATCGTGGATCACGTCCTGGACCAGGGTGTCGTGCTGTCAGGCGAGGTGGTCCTGGGCCTCGCCGACGTGGACCTCATCTACCTTCGCGTGCAGGCCATTCTCACATCGGCTGACCGCCTGCTCGGCGCGCCGCACCGTCGGTCGCCGCGCCAGCGCTCGGAGGGCTGAACGCATCATGGCGCTGCGTGTCTATGCGATCGTCCCTCGGGACACCCGCCTCGGCGTCCCGGCCAGCGCGTGGCGGCCGCGTCTGCGGATCGTCCGCGGCCGGGCCGCGGCCGCCGTCGTGGCCAACGGCCGACGCGCGCCGGCGGTGACGCCGGCGGCGCTCCGGTCGCACGATCGGATCGTGCGCCGCATCGCTGCCGCGGTGCCAGCGCTCCTGCCTGTCAGATTCGGCACGGTCTTCGAATGTGATCAGGATGTGGTGGAGGCGCTGGGCCGGACCCACGGTTGGCGATCGGCGCTGCGCGCCGTCGCCCATCGCGAGCAGATGACGCTGCGCGTGTTCCAGACCGCCGGGACAGCGCGGCCGATGCCGCCCCCGACCCGCCGGCCGCGATCGGGAACGGCCTACCTCCGCCAGCGGGCGGCGAGCCTGGTCGACGCCCGCCGGGCACCGGAGCTCGATCCGTTGCGACGCGCATTTCGATCGATTGTCGTCGGCGAGCGAATCAAGCGGCACGATCGCGATACCCTGGCGCTGACGGCCTACCACCTCATCAAGCGCGGCGCGGCCGCCGACTACCGGCGCGTGCTCGAAGCCGAGAGCGCAAGGCTGGGCGTTCGGATCCTGGCGAGCGGGCCCTGGCCGCCGTACGCGTTCGCGCCGGAGATCGGTCAATGAGCCGCGCGCCCCGGTCGCCTCGGCGCACGGCCACGCGGCGGGCCCGGCCGCGCCGGCCGGTGCGGGTCCCGAAGGGCGTCCGTGTCCTCTCGGCGGAGGACCTCGGGGCGCTGCGCGACGAGCTCGAGCGGGGCTTTCCGGAACGGCATCCGGCCCGATGGAACGCGGACCCGGAGGACGCGCAGCGCGCGCTGGCCAAGCTCGTGCTGACACTCGTCGAATTCCTCAGAAAGCTCATGGAGCGTCAGGCGGTCCGCCGGATGGAGCGCCGCACGCTCTCGGCCGCCGAGGTCGAGAACATTGGCCTGGCATTGATGCGTCTCGAGGAGACGATTGGCCAGATTGGCGAGCGCTTCGGCCTGACCCCCGAGGATCTGCAGCTCGATCTGGGTCCGCTTGGCCGGCTGATGTGAGCCGCCGTGGGACTCAGGCGGGAGCGGCACGCCCCAGAAGCGCCGCCACGGCCCGCACGAGCTTTGCCGGACTGACCGGCTTGGGGATGTGCATCTGGAAGCCGCTGGCCAGCGCCCTGACGCGGTCGTCTTCGCCCGCATAGGCGGTGAGCGCGGCGGCCGGCGTGCGGGCGCGCTCCGGGAGCGTCTCCCGGATCATCTGGATCAGCTCGAGGCCGTTGGTATTCGGCATGCCGACGTCGATCAAGAGCACATCGTGCGCGCCGCCACGGAGCGCCTCGAGCGCCTGGGGCGCCGAGCCCGCCGTGGTGACCGACGCGCCGACGTTCTCGAGCACGGCCCGCACGAGGTCTCGTGCGTCCTGCTCATCGTCGACCGCCAGCACCCGCACGCCCGCCAGCGTGTGGCCAGCGAGGTGCCGGGGACGGTCCATGGCCTCGGCGGGGCCGGCGGCGAGGGCGTGGACGGCGGGAAGCTGGATTCGGAATAGCGAGCCCCTGCCGCGGCCTTCGCTGGATGCCGTCACGGTGCCGCCGTGAAGGTGCACGATCTCGCGCACGATGGCGAGGCCGATCCCGAGTCCCCCGTGCTCGCGCGAAAAGCGGCTGTCGGCCTGACGGAACCGCTCGAAGACATAGGGAAGGAAATCCGCGTCGATGCCGTGGCCCGTGTCGCTGACCGAAATCTCGGCCGACGACGCCGCGCCGGAGAGGCCGACCCTTACCTCGCCGCCGCTCGGGGTGAACTTCACGGCGTTCGACAACAGGTTCCAGGCGACCTGCTGGAGGCGGTCGGAGTCGCCCGAGACCGCCGGCGCGGGTCCCTCGGTCACCAGGTGAAGCGTCACGCCCTTCGCGTCGGCGGCCGGTTGCGCCGTCGCGATGGCCGCGCTGAGGATCTCCGTGAGATCCAGCGGCTGCATCTTCAGGCGAATCTTGCCGGCCGTGATGCGGGCGATGTCGAGGACGTCGTCGATGATTTGCCGGAGCATCTCGCTGTTTCTCAGGACCACCGACAGGGCGTGATCGCGCTGGTCGGTCTTGAGCAGGCCCAGCTGGAGCATCTGCGCATAGCCGAGGATGGCGTTGAGCGGCGTGCGCAATTCGTGGGAGAGGGTCGCGAGGAATTCATCCTTGACGCGGTTGGCCTCGGTGGCGCGTTGATACGCGCGCGCGTTGTCGATGGCGAGCGCCGCACGGGCGGCCACGCTCTCGGCGATTTGGAGCTCTTCGGTCGTGTAGTGACGGCCCGACCCGGCATAGGCGAACGTGAGGACGCCGATGGTCGATTCCGCCGTCGTGAGGGGAACCGCGATGTATGAACTGCTCGACAACTGGCGGAGCAGGCGCAGATGCTCGTCATCCACGGCGCTGGCGGTCAGCTGATCCGGCGACATGGCTGCTATCAGCATGGACCGGCCCATGCGGACGTCGCGGAAGCCCCCGGTTGCATATGGATCGCGTGGATAGCGCGTCTCGAGCTCCTTCAGCAAGTCGACCTTGTCCGGATCCGCGTGCGCGACAGCCAGCCGCTCGAGTTGTCCTTCGGGCGAGACGATGTGCACCGCGCACCAGTCCGCGACGGTCGGCACGGCCAATTGGGCGACGGTCGCCAGCGTCTGCTCGTAATCGAGCGAACGGGTCAGGACGCCGGTGGCGCCGGCGAGAAAGGCCTCCCGACGAGCCATGCGTTCGGCGCCCTCGCGCTGGGCGCGCTGTTGCTCGTAGAGCCCGGCCGCGCCGAGGGCCGCTGACGCCAAGTTGGCCAGCGTCTGCGCGACCTCGGTCTCGGCGTTGCTGAAGTGGTGCGGGGTCCGGTAGTAGGCAACCAGGGAGTCGCTGAGGACGGCGCTGGCGTACATCGGGCACGCGAGGATGGACCGCACGCCCTCACGCGTGTGCGCTTCGAGTTGGGCCTCCAACAGCGGGTGGGAGGCGAGGTCCTCGACGGCCATCGGACCCGCGAGCGATGAGGCGTGCCGGTCCCAGTCGACTGCCGAGACGATGCGGCGGGAGAAGGACTCGGACAGGCCGATGGTCTCCACCGCATGCCACGATCGACTCACGCCGTCCCGATGCCAGAGCGCATAGCCATCGGCGCCGAGCAGCTGCTGTGCGCTCGCGAGCGTCACGGAACACACGCGCGAGACGTCTGTCGAGCCGAGCAGCGACGCCGACGAGGCGACGAGCCGTTCCAGCCGCGCGTGCAGGTCTGCCAGTTCAGCCTCGTCGCGCTTCCGCGCGGTGATGTCGCGCGCGATCTTCGACGCGCCCACGACCTGCCCCGACGCGTCGCGAACCGGCGAGATGGTGAGGGCGATGTCGAGGCGCCGGCCGTCCTTCGCCGCCCGCACCGTCTCCATTTCGACGCCCTTGCCGGCTCGGATGCGGCCGAGCACGAGGTCCTCCTCGCCCCTGCGGTCTGGCGGCACGATGAGCGTGATCGACTGGCCCACGGCCTCGTCGGCCGTGTAGCCGAAAATTCGTTCGGCGGCACGGTTCCAGGACGTGATCACGCCGTTGAGATCCTTGCTCACAATCGCGTCGTACGACGACTCGACGATGGCCGCGAGTCGTCCGGACACGATGGTGGACTGCTCGATGCTCGCGAGCTTGGCCGCTTCCGCCAACTTGCGCGCCGTGATGTCCCGGCAGACTCCCCTCATGCGCACGGGCTGGCCCGAGGGGTCGAGGAGCACTCGACCTTTGCCCTGGACCCATCGCAGACCGCCGTCGGGCACGGCCAGCCGGTACTCCACTTGGTACGGAGCGCCCGTGGACACGGCTCGGTTGAGGATCATCCGCACGTGCTCGCGATCCTCTTCACAGATGCCGCGCTCGACGCCCGCGAGCGTGCCGTCGAATTCGCCCGGGGCCAGGCCATGGAGGCGTTCGAGGTTTTCCGACCACTCGACCCGCCCCGCCACGATGTCCCAGTTCCAGGTGCCCATTTGAGCGGCATCCAGGGCGAAGGACAGTCGCTCGCCGGTTTCTTCCGCCTCGCGCCTGGCGCGCAGGCTGGCGACGGCCAGAATGGCCTGCCCGCCAATCACCGCCGCCACCTGCACATCCTCGGGTGGCGCGGCGTGAGGTTCGTCGAAATAGAGCACGAGCGCGCCACTGACGCCGACGCTGGTCAGTGGCAGGAAGACGAGCGCGGCGATGCCCTCGGCGCGCAGCGCCGGCAACCCGCGCGACAGCGCCGTGTCCGCGGCGACGTCCGGGACCACGACGGGACCCGCGGCGGCCTGGCAGGCCGCCCACGGTGAATCGCGCTCGGCGGCCTGACGATAGCTGGCCGAGAGCCCCCTCCAGGCGTGAAATCGGAGTTCGGCGTTCCCATCGGAGAGGAGGAAGGCGGCGCGTCGAATCCGCAGGCACTTGTCGAGCGCGGCGAGGGCGGCGTCGAAGATGTCGTCCTCGCCCGTGCTGCGACTGAGGGCGCTGATGAGGTCGAAGCAGGCGGACAGGGGAGGAGAGCCGGTGGTCGACATCCTGCGCTCCAATTTCATAACGGGTTCATTCCGAGAACGCAAGGACAATGCCGCTTGAACGGCAGAGCTGGCCGCTTGTAAGAAATCCAGACACACCCGGCCACGCCAGCACTATTGGGGGAGGGCGGCCGCGGCGCAAGTGACCGCGCGCGGCGCGCGCGCTGCCTGACGCGCCACGACCGTGGCAGGAATTGTGCACCGTCCGTCGCCGGCTTCAAGACCGGCATCACTTGAGGAGGTTCGATGAGGACTGAGCAGAATCGCGTCGTGCCCCATGCCACCCACCGTTCGCTCCTGCCGACCGATCGCCGCGACGTCCCGGCGCGCAAGGCGCTGCTGCGCCGCGTGCGCAGCGAATTCGGCGAAATGCCAGGGCTGAACCTGTCGTTACCGCAGGCCGCCCTGCTGTTCGGCCTGCCGCTCGACACCTGCGCCAGCGTACTCCACGTCCTGACGGAGGAGCGGTTCCTTCGACAGGCCGCGAACGGCCAGTTCGTCATGCGGTCGATGTCCCCGGATCGTTGAGGCCGACCGGCGCGGGCGTTCGCGCGTCAGGGGGCGGGCTGCGGGGCCGGAAGGTATTGCAGGTCGCCCTTTCCTCCTCGCAACCACACCTTCTCGTAGAGCCGCTCCAGGCTGTCGCGCGTGACGGCGCGCAGCGCCACCTTGTTGGCCAGCTCTTCGGTCTGCAGGTAGGGATGGTGGGAGAAGATCCACACATGCCCGAGTTCGTGCGCGACGGCCGCGTCCAGCTCGTCTGGGGCGAGCTCGTCGAGGAACGCCGCGTCGAAGACCAGGGTGAAGGCCTCGGGATGGTCCACGCTGCGGCCAACCGACGCGTCCCGGTCGTTGGCGCCGATCGAGACGACGACCGTGTCCTCGATGGCCAGGCGCGCCTTGAGGACCTCGACGGTCTGCTGCACTCGCTGCGCGCGGAGCAGGCGGCCGTCGGCGCCGGCCGCGCGTGTGGACACGGCGCTACTGAGTACGGCAAGCGCCGACAGCCAGAAGAGAAGACGCGTGCTCATGAAACGGTGATGCGAACCGTACCATGAGCGGTGCGTCTAGTAAAGCCCGGCCGCTTCCCGCGTGCGCTTGAGCGAAAAAACTTCTAGGGTCCTCTGAAAACCTTCCCGACAACATCGTGCCCGCGTGTGGATGACGCACCGAATGGCCGAACGAATGCGCGATCGGCGTGCGTGGCACCCTTCTTGGAAAGCGATCCTGCGGAGGTTAGATGATGACATCAACGAAGTCGGTCACTCGCATGGTCGCCGTGATGGCGGCGACGGCGCTCGTCGGATTCGGATCGCAGGCATTCGCCCAGTCGGGGAGCGGCCAGAGCCGCCAGCCCGACCAGCAGCAGACCCGGCAACAGCGCCAGACGGAACAGACGAAGATGGCGAAGGGCGATCTGATGAGCGTCGATGCCGACGCCAAGACGCTGACGATTCGTGACGCGGATGGGACGTCGATGGAGTTCAAGTACACCGACGCCACGAAGGTCACCGGATCGCAGCGGGGCGTCGCCGGTCTCGCCACGATGAGCGGCGAGTCGGTCACCATCCACTACCGTCAGCAGGCGATGGACAAGGTCGCGACCGAGATCGGCGTCGGGACGGACGCGGGCTCGAACGCGAATCGGCCCACCCAGCGGCCGAACGCGCCGGGCACCACGCCGGGCACCACGCCGGGCGCGACGCCGGGCACCACGCCGGACGCCACGCCGGGCCGGTAGCCTTCCCGTCGCCCCAGGGGGACCCGGGCATTGTGGATCCGGGTCCCCCTGCGTCTGGTGTGTCTCGACCTACCAGCACAATCCGCGATAGTCGGCGCGCCAGGTGAACCCGGCCATCGGGACACGGACCAGATCGATCACGACTTGATCCGGCCGCGTGCGGGCGAGCGCTTCGGCGAATTCCTTGGACTGGTTGCCGACGACGATGACGTCGGCCTCGGACACGACCTCGTGGACGTCCTGGCTGAGCAGGGACGAGAGGTGCGGAATCTGCCGCTCGATGTAGTCCTTGTTCGCGCCGACCAGGCGCGCGAGCGAGACGTTCTTGTCGTAGATCCGCAGCTCGCAGCCCTTGCCAAGCAGGGCCTCGGCGAGAATCACGATCGGGCTTTCACGCAGGTCGTCGGTCCCGGCCTTGAAACTGAAGCCGAGCAGCCCCACCCGCTTCTTCCCCGTGTCGAGCACCTCCGCGATGGCGCGCTCGATCTGCAGGCGGTTGCTCGGGAGGATCGAGGACAGCACCGGCGTCTCCACGTCCAGTTCACGCGCCCGGTACTGCAGGGCGCGGACATCCTTCGGCAGGCACGATCCCCCGAACGCAAAGCCGGGCTTGAGGTAGTAGGGCGACAGGTTCAGCTTGTGGTCCTGGCAGAAGATGTCCATCAATTCGTGGCTGTCGACCCCCACGCGCTTGCACACGTTTCCGATCTCGTTCGCGAAGCAGACCTTGAGCGCATGCCACGCGTTGCTCGTGTACTTCACCAGCTCGGCCGTGCGGATGCTGGTGCTCACCAGCGGCGCGTCGATGGCGGCATAGAGGGCCATCGTGCCGCTGGCGTCGGCCGCGTGGTTGTGGCCCACGAGCGTGAGCGGCGGATGCCGGAAGTCGTTCACCGCCGTGCCTTCACGCAGGAACTCGGGGTTGACCGACACGCCGAAGCCGTCGCCGTACCGCTTGCCGGACGCGCGCTCGATCGCCGGGATGACGATGCCGTGTGTCGTGCCGGGAAGGACCGTGCTCCGCACGACCACGACGTGGTACGCGTTCTTGTCGCGCAGCGCGCAGCCGATTTGCTCAGACACGCGCTCGAGGTACGACAGATCCAGGCTGCCGTTCCTGCGGCTCGGCGTGCCGACGCACACCAGGGACACGTCGGTGTCGCGGACCGCCGCCACCGTGTCGGTCGTCGCGCGCAGCCGCCCGGCCGCGACGCCGTCGGCGATCAGTTCGGGCAGGCCCGGCTCGACGATGGGACTGCGCCCGGCGCTCACCATGGCGACTTTTTCGGGGTTCGCGTCGAGGCCTGTCACCGTGTGGCCTTCAGCCACGAGCGCCGCCGCCGAGACGCTGCCGACATATCCGAGACCGAAGATCGAGACGTTCATGGTTCACCGACGGCCGGCATCGGCCGGGCCAGGGAAGGCCGCGCACCGGTCATCGGGCGGGCGGCACGGGTTTCCATCAGCGCATCGTCCAGACGGTCGGCGACCGCCGACCAGTCGTACCGTTCGACGACGCGCGCGCGCGCGGAGGTGGCAAGCCGTTGCCGATACGCCGGATCGCGCAGCACCCGCAGCACGGCGCGGCAGAACGCGGGAGCCTCGTCGGCAATCGAGACGTGTTCGCCCGGCGTGAGGGGCAGGCCCTCGGCGCCGATGCGCGTGGACACGACCGCCTTGCCCATGGCCATCGCCTCGAAGATCTTGAGCCGCGTGCCGCCGCCGATCCGAAGCGGCACGATGTACGCGGCGGCGCGCGCGATGTACGGACGGACGTCGGGCACGCCGCCGGTCACCTCGACTCCGGGTTCGGCGGCCAGGCGGCGCACGGCCGGCGTCGGCGCGCGACCGACGATGGTCAGATGCGCCCGGGGTTCCTCCGCGCGAATGAGGGGAAGGATCTCCGCGCAGAAAAAGCGCATCGCGTCTTCGTTGGGGAGCCAGTCCATGGATCCCGTAAACACGATTTCCGGTCCCGCGTCGGGTGCGGCCTGCGGTCTGAAGTAGTCGGTGTCGACACCCGTCGGCACGACCCTGGCCGGACGGCGCAGCGCGCCCGGATACAGCCGCTCAATCGTTTCGGCGTCGGCGTCCGACACGGTCAGCACCGTGTCGAATCGCGCGATCGTCCGTCGCTCGAATCGCAGCATGCGGCGGTGCTGCGCGCCGTAGAGCCACCGCCACGGCGCGCGCGGGTGCGTGTCGCGGTGCCGCCGCCAGATCTCAGCCTCGACGTTGTGCGTGAAGAGCGCGGCCGGGCACGGCAGATCGCGGGGCAGGTTCACCGCCGGCACGAGAAAGTCGCAGACGACGAGATCGAACCCGCCGCGCGCGAGCTCGTCTTCGACAGCCGCCCGATACGCGCGCGATCGGTACTTGGCTACGGCGTACGGGACGGGATCGGCGAGATGCGCGGCCGCGTCGGCGTAGAAGCGCCACGAGCCCTTCGCCGGATCGGTGCGCGGCACGGTGACCACGCGCGAGGCCACCTCGTGCATATCCCGGATGCGGCCCGCAGGAGTGCCGGGCTCGGCGAACGCCACATAGGTGATCTCGTGGCGCCGCGCGAGGTGGCGCATCAGGTGCCACGTGCGCAGCCGGCCTCCCTTATCGAGCGGCAGCAGCAGGTCCGACTTCAACCACAGCAGACGCATGCGACCTCGGGGATGCGGGCGTCGGCAGCGTCTGGACGCCCTGTTTGTCGATGAAGGTGCGGAACCACAGCTCCAGGTTGAGCAGGCTCCAGATGGCGTCGCCGTGGGCGCTGCGGCCGGCGGCATGATCCGCCAGCAATCGCGCCACCGCCTGATCGTCGAAGAGCCCGCGCTCCCGCGTGCGGCGATCGCGCAGAACGTCGGCGACGACGGCGTTCCAGGAATCGCGCGTCCACGTGCCGAACGGCACGGGGAAACCGAGCTTCGGCCGTTTGAGAATCGCGCGGGGCAGCAAGGGTTTCATGGCCTCCCGGAGCACCCGCTTGGTCGTCCAGCCCGAGAGTTTCCACGCGTCGGGCAGCGACGCGGCGAATTCCACGAGCACGTGATCGAGGAAGGGCACCCGGCTCTCGATCGAGGCGGCCATGCTCATCTGGTCCTGCTTCATCAGCAGCTCGACCAGGTAGGTCTTCATGTCGGCATAGAGGAGGCGGTCGAGCAGCGTCGCGGACGGGCCCGGGCGTTCGAACGCCGCGACCGGCGCCGCGTACGCGTGCGCGCTCGTCGCCATCGCGCGCAAGTCCGGCGACAGCAGGGCTCGCTGCTCGGCGAGCGGAATGGCGGCGAAGTTGTCGAAGACCATGGCGGCCGGCGTGCGGTCGACGGCCAGGAACGAGCGCGCGAGCGCGCGCGAGGCGCGTCCGCCGCGGCCCGCCGACACGCGGCGCGCGATCGCGGCCCGGACGCGCTGGGGGAGCAGGCGCCCGTAGGAGCGGCCGGCGCGCCAGTTCCACGCCGTGCGCGGGTATTTGCCGTAGCCCGCCAGCAGCTCGTCACTGCCTTCGCCCGTCAGCACCACGGTGACGTGGCGGCGCGCGAGCGCCGAGACGAAGTAGAGCGGCACGCTGGATGGATGGGCGATCGGCTCATCCTCGTGCCAGAGCAGCCTCGGCAGCGCGCCGAAGAAGTCGCGGTCGTCGATGACGATGTCGTGCGGCTCGGCGCCGATCGCGTGCGCGACCTGGCGCGCGTAGTCGAGCTCGTTGCAGGCGCGGTCCTTGAAGGCGACCGAGAAGGTCTTGATCCGCCGCCCCACGAGGCGCGCCATCACGGCGGCGATCGCGCTGCTGTCGATGCCGCCCGAGAGAAACATGCCGAGCGGCACGTCGCTCATGAGCCGCAGCCTCACGGATTCGTTCAGGAGGGCGGTGAAGCGTTCGACCGCTTCGCCGGGCGCGATGGGGGCGCCCGGACGGGCGACGGGTACGTCCCAGTAGCTGCGCGTGGTGGAGCGGCCGCGCGCGAAGACGAGGCAGTGGCCGGGCAGCAGCTTGCGCACTCCGGCGAAGAGCGTCTGGTCGTCTGACGTATAGCGCGTGCCGAGCATTTCGGACAGCACGCCCAGATTCGGGTCCGCCGTGAGGAGTCCGCTCGCGAGGATCGCCTTGATCTCGGATCCGAAGAGCAGCACGTCGCCCGCTCGGGCCCAGTAGAGCGGCTTGACGCCGAGGCGATCCCGCGCGAGCAGCAGGCGCTGCCGCGGACCGTCCCAGATGGCGAACGCGAACATGCCGCGGAATCGATCGACGCACGCGTCGCCCCATTGCTCGTACGCGTGGACGATCGATTCGGTGTCCGAGTGCGTGCGGTAGACGTGGCCGCGCGCCTCGAGGTCGTGTCGAATTTCGGCGTGGTTGTAGATCTCGCCGTTGAACGTCACCCAGACCGTGCCGTCCTCGTTGGCCAGCGGCTGCCCTCCGGCATCGAGGTCGACGATGCTCAGGCGCTGATGCGCGAGCACGGCGCGCGGCTCCTGGTGCAGGCCGGAGGCGTCCGGGCCGCGGTGCCGCAGCACGTCGCGCATGCGCGTCGCCCGCGCGACGGCGTCCGGCGCGAGCGGTTCCGAGGACACGATGCCGGCAATGCCGCACATGGCTAGGCCGCCACCTTTCCGGCCCTCGGCGAGTAGCGGCGGCCATCGACGAACTGGCGGAACCACAGCTCCAGCATCATCAGGCTCCACAGGCGATGGCCGTGGCTGCGCCGGCCCGCCGTGTGCTCCTGTACGAGGCGCGCGACCTCGCGCGTTTCAAAAATGCCGCGCGTGCGCAGGCGCCCGTCGAGCAGCAGGTCGTGCATCATCGGCAGGAGCGACGTGCGGAGCCATGTGTCCACGGGCACGGCGAACCCCTGCTTGGGGCGATTGACGATCGCGGGCGGCAGGCGCCGCTCGATCAGGCGCCGCAGGAGGTGCTTGCTGCGCCCGTGCGCCAGTTTCAGGCCGGTCGGCACCGTGGCGGCGAACTCGACAAGTCTGTGGTCGAGCAGCGGCACGCGCGCCTCGAGGCCCACGGCCATGCTCATCCGGTCCACTTTCGTGAGGATGTCGTCCACGAGATAGGTATGCACGTCCACGCAGAGCGCGCGGTCGAGCGGATCGGCGGAGCTGCAGCTCGCGTAGGTGCGCCGGAAGCCGGCGAACGGGTCCGCGTCCTCGGTGGCGATGGCGAAGTCTCGTGAGTAGAGACCGCCCCGATCGTGTTCGAAGAGTCCGTACGCGTGCTTGAGGGCGCAGGCCTCGGCGGGGCTCAACCCGAGGTGCCGGAGCGAGCGAATGCCCCGGAGCGCGAGCGGCAACCGGCCGCCCACGCGCCCGGCGAGTCGCGCCCCGAGCGGCCCGAGCCAGCCGCGCGCGGCGAGTTCCCACCGCTCCACGCGGTGGCGCGCGTATCCGGCCCAGAGCTCGTCGCCGCCGTCCCCCGACAGCGCGACGGTGACCCGCTCGCGCGCCGCGGCCGACACGTAGTAGGTCGGCACGGCCGACGAGTCCGCGAACGGCTCGTCGAAGTGCCAGGCGAGCGTGGGCATCAGGTCGGCGACGTCGGCGTGCACGATGCGCTCGTGCACGTCGGCGTCCAGGTGATCGCCCACCTGCCGCGCGTACTCGAGCTCGTTGAACGCCTGCTCGTCGAACCCCACCGAGAGCGCCTGCACCCGCGAGCCGCACGTCTTGACCATCGACGCCAGCACGGTGCTCGAGTCGATGCCGCCGGAGAGAAATGCCCCGAGCGGCACGTCGCTGATCAGGCGGAGCTTCACGGACTCGTCCACGAGGGCCTCGAGCCGTTCCAGGTACTCGTCCTCGCGGGCCCGTTCGCCGTCACCGGGAAACTCGAGCGTCCAGTACCGGCGCACGGCCACCGCGCCGTTCTCCAGGGTCAGGAGGTGCGCGGGAGGCAGCTTCCAGATGGCCTTGAAGATCGTGCGCGGCGTCGGGACGTATTGCAGGGCGAGGTACGCGTCGAGCGCGTCGGCGCTCCAGTCGCGCGGCACGTCGCCGTCCTCGAGCAGCGCCTTGATCTCGGATCCGAACACGAGGCCCCCGGGCACCAGCGCGTAATGCAGCGGCTTGATGCCGAGCCTGTCGCGCGCGAGCAGCAGGCGCCGCCGGCGCAGATCCCAGACCGCGAAGGCGAACATGCCGCGCAGCCGCTCCACCGCGCCGTCGCCCCACTGTTCGTAGGCGTGGACGATCACTTCGGTGTCCGACTGCGTCCGGAACTGGTGGCCGTGCGCGGTGAGCTCCTCGCGCAGGTCGGCGAAGTTGTAGATCTCTCCGTTGAAGACCGTCCAGATCGTCTGGTCCTCGTTCGCCAGCGGCTGGTCGCCGGTCGCCAGGTCGATGATGCTGAGCCGCCGATGGCCGAGGCCGGCGCCCTCGGCGACGAAACATCCGCGGCCGTCCGGCCCGCGGTGAGCCAGCGCGTCGGTCATGCGTTCGACGAGCTCGCGCGACACCGGGGTGCTCCGCGAGAAGTTGACGCGCCCGGCGATACCGCACATCAGGATGCCGCCGCTTCCGCGAGCTCGGCCACGGGCAGACCGTGGCGGGCGAGCTCGTCGCCATAGATGCGTTCGAAGCCCAGCACCATTCGATCGAAGGTATGCCGCGCCGTGATCGCGCGCCGCGCGGCCTGGCCGAGCCGGTCGGCCAGCGCCCGATCCGACATCACCCGCACGAGCGCGTTCGCCAGTGCCGCGGGATCGCCCGGCGGCACGAGCAGTCCCGTCTGGTTGTCGTCGACGAGCTCGAGGAGGCCGTCCACCGCGGAGGCGACGACCGGCAGCGCCGTGCTCATCGCCTCGAGAACCGCGTTCGGCATGGCCTCCGATCGCGACGGCAGGGCGAACACATCCGCCGTCCGAAGGCGCCCCGCCACATCGTCCTGATACCCGAAGAAGGTGAACGCGCCGGCGACGCCGGCGGCTTCCGCGCGGGCGCGCACGCGCGCGAATTCGGGCCCGGTGCCCACGACGTCGAACCTCGCGTCCGGCACGCGGCGGAGCACCAGCGCGGCCGCATCCACCAGCACGTCGTGTCCCTTCTCGGGCCGGAGGTTGGCGACGACGGCCACGCGGCGGCGGACGGGCCGCGGGGGCGCCGGATGAAAGATCTGGGCGTCGAGACCGTTGGCGACGAGCGCGATGCGCGCGGCGGGGACCCGCTCGCGCCGCAGGCGCGCCGCGGCGGCGCGGGAGTTGGCCACGACGCGATTGGCGAACGCATAAGCGGCGCGCTGCAGCAGGATCTGCGCGGCGGACTTGTCAGGATTGATCTCGCGGCGATTTCCGATGCGGACGGGCACGCCGGCGGCGGCGGCCGGAGGCAACGCGAAGACGTTGGCGTAGAAATCCGCGGTGTGGACGACGGCGATGCGGTTCGCCCGGCACCACGCCGCGAAGGCGAGCGCCTGCCGGACGGTCTCGGGGCGGCGGAACGAGCGGACGGGGAATTCGGTCAGGCTGACCGCGGCGGACCGGGCGCGGTCGAGGCACGCGCCGCGCGCGTGCAGGCAGGCGAGGTGGACGCGCCAGCGGTCCGGATCGAGACGACACACGAGCTCCACCATCTGCCGCTCAGTTCCGCCGGACTCGAAGCTCGTCAGTACGAACGCGATGGGCACGGGCACGGTACGCGACACGCTGGGGAGAGAGCAAAGGCAGTGCCGCAATTGCAGGTGCCGAACGGGCCTGCGGGGCACTCAGCAGGCTGTCTGGGCGCGTACGAGTGGAATGAAAGGTGAGGAGAAGGGCAAACAACTTCCGGACGCGTCCAGGTACTGCCGGTGCCAGGACTCGAAGATCACGAGCTGCCAGAGGCGCAGGGCGTGGTCCCGCCGTCCGGAGGCGTGCTCCGTCAGCAGGCGCTCGACGAACGCAGGCCGGAAGTATCCGCGCTGGCGCGCGGTCGGCGCGAGCAGCAGGTCGAACGCGAGGTCGCGGAGCGGCCCGCGGAACCACGCGTCGATCGGCACGCCGAAGCCCTGCTTGCGGCGCGTGAGGACGTCGGGCGGCAGGACCCGCGCGGCCACCGCCTTGAGCACCCGCTTGCGCTCACCGTCGCGGATCTTGAAATCGGCGGGGAGCGAGGCCGCGAAGTCGAGCATCGCGTTGTCGAGCAGCGGAACGCGCGACTCGAGGGAGTGGGCCGTGCTCATGCGGTCCACCTTCACGAGGATGTCCTCGGGGAGATAGGTCTCCATGTCGAACCGCATCATCTGGCTGTTCCACGAGAGCGCGCCGTAGCGGTCGAAGTGCGCGCCCAGGCGCGTGTCCGGGTCGCTCTGGCGGCGGCCGGCGAGGTCCGGCAGGAAGAGGGCGGCCCGGTCGTCAGCGCTGAAGAACCCAATCGCGTCCAGGTAGCGCCCGCGCGGATCGCGCGACACGTGGCGGAGGAAGTTACGGCCGCGGACGCCCCGAGGCATGCGCGCGGCGGCGAATCCCGCGGCGCGGCGCAGCAGGGGCGACCCGTGCCGGTCGAACGCCGCGACGCGCGGGTGCGGCAGGTAGCGGTCGTATCCGCCGAAGAGCTCGTCGCCGCCGTCGCCCGACAGCACCACCTTGACGTGCCGGGCCGCCAGCCGGGACACGTACCAGGTCGGGAGCGCCGAGGCGTCCGCGAAGGGCTCGTCGAAATGCGCGACGACGGTGTCGAGCAACCCGACCGCGTCGGGGCGCACGAGATCCTCGTAGTGATCCGTTCCGAAGTACTCGGCGACCCGCCGCGCGTGAGCCAGCTCGTTGTAGCTGGCTTCGTCGAACCCGATGGAAAACGTCTTCAGGCGGCCGGCGGCCGCCCCGGCCATCAGCCCGACGACCAGGCTCGAGTCCGTCCCGCCCGAGAGCAGCGCGCCGATCGGAACATCCCCAATCAAGTGCGACCGGACGGCATCGGTGACGACGGCGAGCAGTTGCTCGGCAGCGTCGCGCTCGGAGCCGCGGAAGGTCTCCGTCGCGGGCAGCCGGAAGTACGGCTTGATGACGACGCGGCCGTCCCGCCAGATCAGCAGGTGTCCCGGCGGCAGCTTGCGAATGCCCATGAAGATCGACTCGTCCTCCGGCGTGTAGAGGAACGACAGGTAATGATCGAGGGCGTCGAGGTTCACGGCCCGGGCCAGACCCGGCGCGCGCAGGATGGACTTGATCTCCGAGGCGAAATAGAGCCGGCCGCCGGCCTCGGCATAGTGCAGCGGTTTGATCCCGACACGGTCGCGGCCGAGCAGGAGCGTGCGCGATCGGCGGTCCCAGATCGCGAACGCGAACATGCCGCGCAGCCGGCCGAGCA
Organism: uncultured Acidobacteriota bacterium; assembly: GCA_963792785.1. Lineage (GTDB taxonomy): Bacteria > Acidobacteriota > Vicinamibacteria > Vicinamibacterales > CAVVIG01 > CAWIMX01. The sequence goes on from CAWBXO010000001.1 coordinate 118,511, forward strand.
CGGCGGTGCCCCACTGCTCGTAGCCGTGCACGATCACCTCGGTGTCGGTGGCCGTCGTGAAGCGATGCCCGGACTGCTGCAGCGTGTCGCGCAGCTCGCGGTAGTTGTAGATTTCGCCGTTGAAGACCACCGACACGGTCCGGTCCTCGTTGTGCAGCGGCTGGTGACCGGCCGCGACGTCCACGATGCTGAGGCGGCGCATGCCGAGCGCGACGCCGGGCTCCACGAGCGCGCCTTCATGATCCGGCCCGCGGTGCCGCACGGCGACGCACATCGTGTGCACCAGGTCGCGGGCCGCGTCCCATCGCAGGGGGGCCACCGCCGCTGCCGACTCGACGAATCCCGCGATGCCGCACATGGTTACGCTCCCGGCTCCGCGCCGGCCGCGACGATCGTGGTCTGCTCCACGGCGTCCGCCGTCGTCCGCACGAGCACGACGCGGGCGTCGCTGTAGACGCCATCCGCGTGCCAGGCCGCGGCCGGCTCGGCGGCGTCGGTTTGGGTAATGACGACCGTCTCGGTGGAGGCGCGGCGGACCACGCGAACGGCGGCCGCGTGCGCGAGGCGGCCGCGTTCGGCGCTCACCGGCACGATCTCCGCCGACCGGACCGGGTTCTGGGCGTCGAGGCCGAAGACGCTGACAATCCAGAAGGGCAGCGCGCGCCGATGCGTTGTACGGAGGGTGGTCGCCGGCTCGATGCGGCCGTAGATCGGGGCGTGCCACCCCAGGCCGCTCGCGCGATCCGCCCGGAAGTGTTGGACCTCGCCGACGGCCAGCGCGAGCTGGCACCGGCGGTCGCCCAGGGTCAGCGCGGCGATGCGATCGCCCGGCGACACGTCCCACCGCGGGTCCAGATGCCAGTGCACCGCCGCCGTATGGGTGCCGTGACCGCCGTGAACGAGATCCGCCACGATCACCAGCGCCGTTGGATGAGACGAGCACGTGGCGACGGTGCTCGATCGGGCGGTAGCCGTCGTGCGTGCCCTCGAAGTAGTCGATCCCGCAGACCGACCGCCAGTGGCGCACGCGGCCGTCGGTCGTCGCCGACCAGGCGAAAGGCCCCGCCGGCAGGGACTGCGGGCGGCCGTCGACGACGACCGTGTTGTGCAGGGCCGTCGACCGGAAACGGTCGCGCAGTTCGGGGTCCACGGTGTAACAGCCGGTGCCCGTGTCGATCAGCATCGGCTCGCCGTCCACGCTGAGCGTCATCGACAGCGCGTCGGCGTGCGCGTGTCCGGCGTTCCTGAAGCCGTGCGCGCCGCCGTCGATCACGACGTGCACGCCGCCGGGGGCGCGCGAGACGTAGTAGCCGCTGTCGGGGAGCGCGGCGGACGCCGGCGGCGGCGGCACGTCCACGTCCGCGAGGCGCTCGAGCCGGTCGCGCAGGGCGGGATGGCCGAGCATCCAGTACGCCTCTTCCGGCGGCCGGCGGTGCGGCGGCCCGCCGGCCGAGCGCCCGAGCCGCAGCTCCGGGCGGTTGGTCAGCGCCGCCGCGATGGCCAGGCTGTCGCGCACGTCGTCGGCCGCGCGGCCCGCCACCGGCAGGAGCAGGCCCCCGTCGTCGTCGCCGATGCCGGGGAGGTGGCCCTCGTTGTCGGCGAGGAGGCGCGCGGCGCCGGCGAGGCGCACCACCGCGTCCTCGAAGCGGGCGGCCCGCACGTCTCCGGTGGCCAGGGCGACGGCGAGGCCCAGACTGTAGAAGTCCAGCGTGTAGCGGTGGTAGTGCGTCGATCGCTCGCAGTGCCCGCCGTCGGGCAGAATCTGGCGGTCGATCTCGTCGAGCAGGAGGCGGCGCCCGAGTTGTTCACGCCTGGCGCTGGCAGCGAAGGTGGGCAGGGCGCGGCCGGAGACGTAGAGGGCGAGTGCCTCGCCGAGCAGGTGCGTGTTGGGGCTGAAGTAGCGCGAGAGATTGTGCTCGACCTCGGTCAGCTGACGGTCGAGCGCGAGCAGCAGGTCCACGATCCACGGGGACTCGTCGGCGGCGGCGTCCGGCAGAAAGAGCTGCAGCGCCCACACCCAGGAGATGGCGCGCAGGCCGAGCTCGAGCATGCTGGCCCAGTTGACGCCGATCAGGGGCGGGTTCGCCTCGAGCCAGCTGGTGAGCTCCGCGAGAAACCGGCGGCGGTAGCGGCTGTCACCGGTGAGCCAGTCGGCGCGCCCGAGGGTGAGCCAGTGCTGATGGCGGTTCAGCTCCCAGATGATCTTGTGATCGCCGCAGGCCGGATCGAGGTATGGCACCTCGGTCCAGAACTCGCGCGGCGCGCGGCGATCGTGCACGGGGTCCACGTGCCAGTCGGGGGCGTCGCCCGCGCCGTCGAAGCGCAGGCCGCGATAGCCGAGCAGGTCGTACGTGCCGGTGACGATGCGATCGGCTCGCGCGGCGGCCTCGGCCGGGCTGCCGGGGTGACCGTCTCGGATCGCGCGGGCGACGTCGGGGCGGAGCGCCGGGCCGATCACGAACTGCGGCGGCGCGGCCGACAGCAGGCCGGCCAGCCGGCGGTGGGCGTCGAGCCAGTCGCCGCGCATGAGCGCCGCGCGCACCGGGTTGAGCGCGGGCTCGGCCGCGAGCGCGCGCGCCAGACTCCGCCGATCCCAGCGCGGGGATCGGCTCGTGGCGAGCACCCGGTGGAGCGTGTTGCGGGTCAAGGCTCGTCCGCGCTGGCCGATTTCCTCCAGGTCCATGCGGGCCAGACGGGTCACGTGATGTCGGTCCATGTTCAGCGTCCCGGCACGCGCTCGCGCATCGTCGCCGGCGGCACCGCGCCCCGGGCGAGCCGGCGATAGAGACGCAGCCACTGGCCGCGCACGGCTGTCCAGGTGTAGTCGTCGCAGGCGGCGCGCGCGTGTCCCGCGAGCGCGGCCGCGAGTGAGGGGTGATCGAGGAGCTCGAGGACGCGGGCCGCCAGGGCGGCGTGGTCGCCGACGGGAGCGAGGAGCCCTTCACGCCCGTCCTCGAGCATCGCCGGAATGCCGCCGGCGTCGGTCGAGACCACGGGGAGGCCGCTCGCGTAGGCCTCGAGCATCGAGGTCGGTGCGTTGTCGATGTTCGGGCTCTGAATATAGATGTCGTTCGCCGCGTAGTGCGCGTGGATTTCGTCGGGCGAGACGCGTCCCGCGAAGGTGACGTGCCGGAGGCCGAGGTCGGCCGCCAGAACGCGCAGGCCCGCTTCAGCCCGGCCGCCGCCGACCAGCGTGAGCGTGGCGTCGGGCCACCGCGCCTGCACGATCCGAAACGCCCGGAGCGTGCACGCGACGTTGTACAGCTCCTCGAAATTGCGGGTGGACAGCAGGCGGGGCCGGAGCGGCCGCCGCTCGCGGAAGTGGAAGCGCTCCGTGTCGACGACGTTCGGCACCACCGCCGCCGGGAGGCCGAAGGACGCGAAGACGTCGACCAGGAACCGCGACGGCACAATCGTGCAGGCCGTGCGGGCGATCGCCAGGCGCGCCACGGCGGAACGCTGCAGGTGATCCGGCGCCTGGCCGCTGCGGTAGTTCAGGATCGCCGGGCGCCCGAGGGCGCGTGCGACGGCGAGCGCCGGCAGGGGCGCGAGCAGAAACGACGCATAGGACGCCGAGAACACGTGCACGACGTCGGCGCGCGCGATCTCCCGTACGAGCGACGGCACGTAGGTGAGCTCGGTCACCAGGGTGCGGAGGTACTTGACCTCGACGGCGCGGCGCAGCCACCGCGGGGGCGGCGGGTTGACCGGGACCAGCCACGCGTGGACGTCGGGATCGGCGCGCCACGCCTCGACGAGGCGGTTCGCCTGCACGGCCTGTCCACCGAGAATGCCGAGCGACGGGGCGACGATGGCGATGCGCACTTTACCCATTTGTGGAAACTCGTTCCCTCCGTATCGCGCGTTCCAGGCCGCGCACTGAGCGGGCGTGCAAGGTCCGGGCCGAGGTCCAGGCGCGCTTGGCGCGATAGGCGGCGCGCATCGCCCGCGGCGTCAGGGTTCCGCCCGCCGCCAGCAGCGCCGCCCCGACCGTCGGCTGCAGCCTCCAGCGATCGCGGAAGCAACTGGCCGCGTCCGCGAACCGTCCGTCGACCAGCGCGGCCTTGCCGGAGCAGAAGAGGGCGTGGCTGCGGAACCCTCGAATCCGCGCCTCGATGGCGGCGCGTTCCCCGGCGCGCTCGACGCCGCAGCGATCCGCGGTACGGCCGAGCACTTCGATCGCGCCCGCGAGCATCGCCCGCTCATTCGCCGACGCACTGTCGTCGCGGCGGCGGTAGCGCCCGAGCGGCGCGGGGTTGGCGATGAAGCGATGGCCGGCGACCGCCGCGCGCAGCCAGAAATCCCAATCCTCGCCGTGGTGCAGGCCTTCGTCGAACCCGCCGATCGCCTCGTACACGCGCCGGCGCAGTACCGACATGATGAAGACGGCGTCCTCGTGTGTGATCATGTCGAGCAGCGAGAGTTCGCGCACGGCCGCCGGCCAGGCGCGCACCGGCCGCCCGTCGCGCGACGACCCGGCGTTGACGGCGTTCCCCGTCACGACGTCGGCTTCGGGATGGCGGTCGAGCAGGCGGATCTGCTCGCCGAGGAACGCGGGATCCCAGAGATCGTCCGCGTCGATGAACGCGAACAGCGCGCCGCGGGCCTCGGCCAGCGCCAGATTGCGCGCGCGCGACACGCCGCCGTTGCGCGTGCGGATCACGCGCACGCGATCGTCGAGGGCGGCGTAGGCCTCGATCACCTGCGCCGTGCCGTCCGTCGATCCGTCGTTCACGAGGAGGAGCTCGAAGTCGTCGAAGCTCTGCTGCAGCACGGACGCGATGCAGGCGCCGACGAACCCCTCCACGTTGAACGCGGGCGTGATGACGCTGACGGCGGGCGTGGAACGAAAGGGCATCAATGGACCAGCCAGGGACGTCCATGAGCAAAGGTCGTTCCCGCCGCGACACATCAGCTCGGGAAGACGCGGCTCGTGCGGGCCCGCGCGGCAGGCATGCAGGTTGCAGCAGCCTCCTGCCGTGACGCTCGATATCATCGTCCCGACGCGCAATCGATCGGCTTCGCTCGCCCGGCTGCTCGACAGCATTCGCCGCGCTCACTGTCCGGTCGGACTGCGAACGCGGGTCATCGTCGTGGACAATGACTCGTCCGACGACACCAGACGCGTGGTCGAGCAAGCCCGGCCGATCGCCGGCCTCGATCCGGTCTACATTCGCGAGACCATTCTGGGCCGCTCGTCCGCCCTCAATCGGGGCGTCCGCGAAAGCGACGGGGACCTCGTGGGCTTTCTCGATGACGACGAGCAGATTCATCCCGCGTGGCTGGACGTGGTGAGCGAGGCGTTTGCGGGACGAGACGTCGAGTTCATCTCCGGGCCCTGCCTGCCCGACTGGGGCGCGACGCCGCCGCCCTGGCTCCCACGGGACTATCCGGCGGTCATCGGCTGGATCGAGTCCGGCGATCGCGTGTTGCGATACGGCGCGGGGTACGTCGGGATCATGATGGGCGGCAACTCGGTGCTGCGTCGTCGCACGATCGAGCGGGTGGGGCCGTTCGACGCGTCACTCGGCCGCAGCGGACGCCGGCTCACGAGCGGCGAAGACGCCGACTATCACGAGCGGCTGATGGCGATCGGGGCCGTCGGCTACTACCTCCCGAGCCTCGTCATCTACCACTACGTGCCGCCCGAGCGCCTCACCAAGCGCTACCATCGGCGCTGGTGCTTCTACCGGGGCATTTCGCTGGCGCACCTCGAGCGCGCGCGGCCGCAGCCGGTGGTGCACGTCCTCGGCATCCCGCGGTACCTCGTCGGCAACGCGGTGCGCGGCCTGGCCGGGCTCGCGCGTTCCGTGACCCGCCGCGGGGCGAATCCGGAACGCGCGTTCTCGAGCGAACTCCAGCTGTGGGACCTGGCCGGGTTCGCCTACGGTCGGTGGTGGGCGAGCTGAGCTACGGTGCCGGCGCCACGGCGATATCGGCCACGTTGAAGCCGCCCGCGTCGAACTGGAGTCGCAGCGTCTGCTCGCCCGCCGGCACGCCACTCACCGTGAGCGTGATGGCCGTCCAGTTCTGCCATCCGCCCGTGTTGGGAACGGCGGCCGTCGCCGTCGTGCTCCCGCCGAGGGTCGCGTGAAGCCGACCGCTCGCGTACGGCGAGGCGACGCGCAGCGTCAGCTGGTAAGAGCCCGCTGACGCCACATTTACGGTGTACGCGAGCCACTCGCCGCTGGCAATCCAGCCCACGTCATAGCCGCCGAGGCTGCTCGATTCGATGTCGACGTCGTCGGCGCGAAGCTGGCCGCCCGCGTTGCCCTGGCTGTCGTCGTGGTACCCGACGCCCTCGCCGCCCGCGTCGTAGTTGGCGGCCTGGAGCGTGCCGGGCAGCGCGGTCCCGACGGGCGGCGACGTCACGGGCGCGCCCCCGACCGGCGGCGCGTCCTCAGCGGCGTCGAACCGGATCCAGTTGACGTTCGCGCCCTCCCGGTCGAAGACGAGCCGCAGGATCTGGGGCCCCGCGTCGAGGGCGACCGGAACCGTGATCGTGGTCCAGGACTGCCAGCCGCCGGTCGCGGGCACGGCCAGCGGGCCGGTGAGGTCCCGGCCGTTCGCTTCCAGATGAAGCACGGCGCCCGCGACCGGCGCCGCCACGCGGGCCTCGAACGCGTAGGTCCCGGCGGTCGCGACGCTGGCCGAGAAGTTCAGCCACTCTCCGTCGCCAATCCACCCGACGTTGTAGCCGCCCTCGCTCGACGGCTGGATGTCCACGTCCGAGGGCCGGTAGGCGCCGCCGGCGTTGCCGGCGGTGGTGTCGTGGTAGCCGGTGCCCTCACCGCCCTCGTCGAAATGCTCGGCTTCGATCGTCCCGGGGATCGTCGGCGCCGCGCCGAGATCGCGGCCATCGTCTCCGGCGTTCAGCCACGTGCTGAGTGGCACGAGACGATAGTCGCCGGTCGCGTACGACACGAAGTTGCTTTCGAATGCGTCGTCGGACGGGAAGGCGTTGTTCGCCGGATACCGGCTGGGGTTGGCGCCGGCCAGGACGTTCCACGCGATCGTCGCCCCCGGAAGGTACCAGGCAATCGAGTCGTTTCCGACGCCGTGATCCGTGCCGATGAAGCCGTAGGCATTGTGCCTTGCGAGGTTGTCCGTGAAGCGAAAGTCGGGAATGGGCGAGCCGTCGAGCTGCACGAGGCCCGACGCGTGGTCGGAGATGATGGTGTTGTGATCGATGGTGACCGGCCCCGGGCCGCCGGTGAGCGTCAGGAAGTAGCCGTTGCCGCCCCATTGCCAGGGGTCGATGTCGTTGATCAGATTGTCGCGAATCTCGATGTCGTGGGTCTGGAGGCTCGGATAGATGTTATCAGTGCCAAGAATCTGGAAGCCCGCGCCGCTGTGCCGGACGACATTCTGCTCGAAGCGCACGTACGCGACCTGGCACCACGGGCAGGCGCCGCCCTGGTTGCGCACCGTGAAGAGGATCGCGTAGCCCGCCTGCGCCGCCTGCCAGGTGTACTCGAACGTATTGCGCACGACGCTCACGTGCCGCGCGTTCTTGAGCTCGAGGAGGTTCTTCACCGACCACAGCCCGCCGCGCCAGGATGGCTGCTTGGCCACGTGGTTGTCGGCGATCGTGATGTTCGACGGCACGAGGTTCGGGATGCTGGGATCCGCCCCGCCGAACAGGATGTTCTCGCCGGACGCCTCGAGGTAGTTGTTGGTGATCTGGTACGGCCCCGGACCGTTCCAGCCGGCGATGGCCTGCGAGTCCTGGCCGACGGACTTGATGTCGGCGATGTACGAGCCCGTGATGGTCGTCGCCGCACTGTTGAGGGCGACGCCGCGCTTCTGGCCGTTCGCCGCGTCGCCATGGATGTAGACCCGGTCGAGCACCAGGTCGTGGGGCACCTGGGCCAGGGAATGCTGCGCGGGCGAGCCGTCGCCGAGCCTGACGATCTCGCCCTGACCGTACGCGGTCGCCTGGAATTCCAGGAGCATCACTCGCCAATGATGCGCGCCGGGTTCGGTCTGCATCGCGGGCTCAGTCGTTCCTGAACGAATCGTGGCCAGCGCCGGCGCGTCGGCCGGAGTGATCCGGCCGCCCTCGCCTGGCGCGCCGGCCGTGGGCGCCGTGCGAAGCGTGACGACGCGATCGCCGTTCTTGGCGCCGAGGATGAACGATCCCGCATAGACCGCGCCGGGCTGCAGAAGGATCGTGTCGCCCGGCTGGGCCGCGTCGAGCGCGGCCTGGAGGTGTCCGCCCTCCGGGACGAAGACCGTGCGCGCGAGGGCTGGCGGCTTGGCGACGATCGTCGGATCGTTGGCCGCCAATCCCGGAGCGGCGCCGAAGTACGTCACCGGGCTGAGGACGATCTGGTCGAGTTGGACGCCGTCCTCGCGGGTCTGCACGCGCAGCGTCTGCGGTCCGGCCGACGGGAAGGACACCTCCGTGGCCTGCGCCAGCCAGTAGGCGCCGTTCTGCCAGCCCCAGGCGCTCAGGCCGGCCCCGGTGCTGTCGGTCGCGAGATTCACGAGCAGGGCGCTCGTGCTGCCGAGCCGATACCGCGCCGCGCCGCCGGCGTCCTGCGCGTTCGAGAACTGGACCCACACCGAATCGTTCCACTTCGAGTCCCCGCTGGCGCGCAGGCGCAGCCAGACGCGATAGGGGGTCGCTGCTTCGGCGGTGAAGCTGAAGTCGACGTAGTCGTCCGGCGCGGCCAGCGGCGCGGCCGTCGTCGACCATCCCTCGTCGCCGTGTTCCAGCCGTAGACCGATCGCGGCCGACGTATCGGGGACCATCGCCCATCGGCCGTGCGTTGTCGAGACATCCGCGGCGTAGAGCACGATGTCGCCCGCCGTCTGCGCCGCCGACGTCCCCGCCGCCGCCACCAGCACCAGCAGGACACACCACGACCGCCACCCTCCGAAGGCTTGCCTGACCATCTCTCTTCTCCTGTCGAATCGGTGCTGGGGAGCTCGCGGCGAACCGCGAATGGCCGGCCCTTGTGCAACGGAGGTGCCGCGGCTCGGCTATTCGACGAATTGCGGAATAGTCCCGTCAGATCTGCAAGTGGTATCGCGTTACCCACGAAGTGGCACGCGCCGTTACCACGAAAAGCGTCACAAACCGGCGAGAATCGAAATCGATTCGCCAACGGATCCGGGCATTCGTACACACGAGGCTGAAGAAAATTCTCGGCGTCGCAGGACGCGGATTGCGCAGGATGCGGAAAGTCGCTGCTCTCGCGTACGGGCCGTCGTGGCAACGCCTTTGCTGCAGTGATTTACGACGGCCGGAGTGGTACCGGCCTTCTCACACAATTCCGACCTGCGACTTGCGACCGTTCCGCTAGGAGTGTCGCGCCCTGCGCCGCCGACGTGGCCAGCGCGCGTGCCTCACAGCCGCGCGGGGCGGTGCGCCTGGCGGACAGCCGAGGACAGGCAGATGAAGCAGCATCTCGTACGTGCCCTGGTCGCTCTCGTCGCAGTAGCCGCCCTGCTGGGCGCCACGCCCCCCGCATTCGCCGCGTCCGACATCGTCGTGTACGCCTCGGGCGCCACCCCGCACGGCAACTGGGCGAAGACCGCGAGCAGTTCCGCCGCCGGCGGCCAGTCCATCGTCAGCCCCGACCAGGGCTGGTCGCAGCCCGACGCGCCCCTGGCCTCGCCGGCCAACTACTTCGAGGTGAACGTGACCGCGCCGTCGGCCACGGCCTATCGTGTCTGGCTGCGCCTGCGGGCCGGGTCTAACTCCAAGTGGAACGACTCGGTCTGGGTGCAGTTCTCCGACGCCGTCGACGTCGGCGGCGCGGCCCTCGATCGGATCGGCAGCACGGGCGCGCTCCTGGTCAACCTCGAACGCTGCCAGAACTGCGGCGTGTCCGAATGGGGGTGGATGAACGGGGCGTACTGGCTGGTGCAGACCGGCGTCGTGCGGTTCGCCGGGAGCGGCACGCACACCATTCGCGTGCAGACCCGCGAGGACGGCGTGGAGATCGACCAGATCGTGCTCAGCCCGACGGCCTACCTGGCGTCGGCGCCCGGCGGGGCGGTCAACGACAGCACGATCCTGCCGGCGGTCGCCGCCTCAGTGACCGGAGGGGGAGTGTCGCTGCCGGGCACGGTCGAGGCCGAGAACTTCGACGATGGCGGCGAGGGCGTCGGGTACCACGACACGACGCCGGGCAACGCCGGCGGCGCGTACCGCGCGACGGACGTCGATCTGCAGGCGGCCACCGAGGGCGGCTACAACGTGGGCTGGACCGCCCCGGGAGAATGGCTGAACTACACGGTGACCGTGCCGTCCGCGGGCAATTTCACCGTGGCCCTTCGCGTCGCCTCCGCAAGCGGCGGCGCCCTGCATCTGGGCTTCAATGGACCGAGCAACGTCTGGAAATCCGTCGCGGTGCCCGTGACCGGCGGCTGGCAGAACTGGGCGACCGTCAGCGTGCCGGTGACCCTGGCCCAGGGCACGCAGCAGATCACGGTGCAGTTCGACACGAGCGGCGTGAATCTGAACGCCCTCTCGGTGACCGGCGGTGGCACGAGCGCGAGCGGAGGCGGCGCTGGCCCCTACAGCGGGTCGCCCGCTCCGATACCGGGGGTGATTCAGGCCGAGAACTTCGACCGCGACGGCGCGGGCGTCGCCTACAACGACACGACGCTCGGAAACAGCGGCGGCCAGTACCGCCAGACCGATGTGGACATCGAAGCCACTGCCGGCGGGTACGACGTCGGCTGGATTGCGGCGGGGGAGTACCTCAACTACACCGTGAACGTCGCCACCAGCGGCGCCTACACCGTCCGGCTGCGCACGGCGTCGCCGGCCGGGAGCGGCTCGCTGCACCTCGGCTTCAGCGGCTCCAGCGCCGTCTGGACGGCGGTGCCGATTGCGGCGACCGGAGGCTGGCAGAACTGGGCGGAGGTCACCGTGCCCGTGACGCTGGCCGCCGGTCCGCAGCTGATGACGCTCGCGTTCGACAGCGGCGGATTCAATCTAGACAGCATCTCGGTGGAGAGCGGGTCGAGCACGACCAACTCCGGTACGCCGCCACCGCCACCCGGCGGCTCGCCGATCGAATCTCGCCGTCGTAACGTGGAATCTCCAGGTGGACTCCTCGGCGGCGCACGCGCGGGCCGCCATGGATCAGATCGCCGCGTTGAGCCCGCAGCCCCAGGTGGTCATCGTCGAGGAGGCGTACAAGCCCCTGTATCAGGACTATCTGAACGAGCTGCAGGCCCGCACGGGCCAGACCTGGCACGGCGTCTTTGGCACGCACTGTCCGGCCGGCGCGTGGAACGGCAGCACGTGCACCAGCACGGAGCCGGAAGGGGTCGGCGTGTTCACCACGCTGCCGATCGTCGACTCGGAGGTGAAGCTCCTGCCCTATGCCGACGCGTGGCACTCCGGCCGGGCGGCCGTGCGCGCGGCCGTCGACATCGGAGGCATCGTGGTGCAGGTCTTCGGCGTGCATCTGCAGCCGGACAATGTCACGGCGCGCCACGACTCGATGACTCTGTTGAAGAGCTGGAGCGCGGGCTTCGCGAAGCCGCAGATCATGGGCGGGGATTTCAACGCGGTTCCCTCCGAGGTCAACTCCTCGTCGAACATGGGCGGCACGTTTGTCGACACGTGGTCCCAGGTTGGGGGCTGGAGCGGCTTTACCGCCTTCAGCCCCTCACCGTGGATGAAGATCGACTTCATGCTGGCGGACGTCAGCGGGAAGGCGCAGGCCAACTGGTCGACGGTCCCGAACACGGGCACGGTGTCCGACCACCAGCCGGTGCTCACGACGTTCAAGGTCACGCCCTGACCACTGGACCGGCCGCTCCGGCGCACATCGCCGGAGCGGCGGCCCGGTCCGGGTCGTCAATCTGCTCGGTGCCCGCGAGGTACAGGTTGGCCACGCCGTCGTAGGACACGTCTTCTTCGACGTGAAACTGCCGGATCCCGCGCGCGAGGCCGAGAAACCGATGCCGGACGAGGTCGACGACATTGACCTCGATGGCGTAGAGTCCGCGCGTCAGATGCGAATCGAACGAGAAGGTGAAGCGGCGGGTCTCCCCGGCCCGGGCCGCGATCGGCGGGATGCCCAGGTAGTCCGAACTGGCGCCGTAGACGTAGAGCTCCCGCGTCAGATCCCACACGACGATGCCGACCGTCGCGCGTTCCACATCCAGGCGGAAGTCCACGGAGACGTCGAGTTCGAGGCGCTCGCCGGGAGAGACGTCGAAGACGGCGCTCGTGTGCCGGGCGCCCGGGCGATGCAGGTCCGCGCCGATCCGGACGTCTTCCTGGTCGCTCGTGACGGACCCGCCCGCGCAATAGTCGGCAATCACCGACGGCGGATCCCCGAGGCGGACCGTCCGGCCGTGATCGAGCAGCAGCACGCGGTTGCAGAGCTGCGCCACCGACGGCAGATGGTGTGACACGAAGACGAGCGCGACGCCTTCGGATCGGAAGCGCCGCATGCGGTCGCGGCACTTGTCCTGGAAGGCCTTGTCGCCCACCGACAGGACCTCGTCGATGAGGAGCACCTCGGGCTCGAGATGCGCCGCGATCGAGAAGCCCAGCCGGGCGTGCATCCCGCTCGAGTAGCGTTTCACCGGGGTGTCGATGAACGGCTCGATCTCGGCGAACGCGACGATCTCGTCGAAGTGTCTGGCGATCTCGGCGCGCCGCATGCCCATGATGGCGCCCTGCAGATAGACGTTCTCGCGGCCGGTCAGATCCGGATGGAACCCGGCGGCAACCTCGATGAGGGCGCCCGTGCGCCCGGAGACCGCGCAGGATCCGCGCGTGGGCCGCAGAATTCGGGTCAGCAGCTTGAGGATCGTCGACTTGCCGGCGCCGTTCTGGCCGATGATGCCCAGGGCTTCGCCGGGGCCGACCTGGAAGCTGACGTCGCGCACGGCCCAGAAGTCCCGGGCGTCGGCCGGCACGTCGCCGTCGGCGCGCCGGCGGCGGAGGAGGCCCTTGACGGCCGAGGGGATCAGGTCGCGGAGCGAGTCGTGCCGCTCGCCCCGGCGGTACTTCTTCCAGACGCCATCGAAGACGACACGCGGGTTCGCCATCACACGTTCTCCGCGAATTGGAATTCGAGCCGGTGAAAGAGGAGCCAGGCCGACGGCAGCAACAGGCCGGCGACCACGGCCGCCGGCCAGAACGACAGGGGGTCCGGCAGGGTGCCGTAGAGCAGCACGCTGCGGTAGGCCTCGATGATGCCGGTCATCGGGTTGGCGCGCATCACGATGCCGGTGATGCCCCCGAGCGCGTCGACGGGATAGACGACCGCGCTGGCGAACATCCAGACCGTGAGGACGACATCGAAGAGGTACTTCACGTCGCGATAGAACAGGTTGGCCATCGACAGCAGCAGAGCCAGGCCGGCGGTCAGCATCACCTGGACGACCACCACCAGCGGCAGAAAAAGCACGGTGGCGGAGGGCGCCACGCCGTAATAGACCATCATCCCGACCAGAACGGTGGCGGCGACGAGCGCGTCGACCATCGACACGGCGACCGTGGCGAAGGGGAAGAGCTCGCGCGGAAAGTAAACCTTGGTCACCAGACTCGTGTTGGACGTGAGCGAGGTCACCGAGAAGCGGAGCGCCGACGCCGTGAAGTTCCAGGCCATCAGCCCGCAATAGGCGAAGAGGGGGTAGGGCACGCGCGTCTCCACGGGGGCGACGCGCATGAACACCACCGAGAAGATGGCCGTGTTCAGCAGCGGCATCAGCAGCGCCCAGCCGAAGCCCATCGCGGTCTGCTTGTACCGGATGAGCAGATCGCGGGTGGCCATCTGCACGAACAGATCTCGATACTCGATCTGTTCGGCAATCATCTCTCCGAACACCGACGGCATGCGCCGCCGACTGGCTACGCCCATCTGGTCCGTCCCCTCGGAATGCGGGCCTGGCGGATCCGGCGCCGCCAGACCTCCGTGAATAGTCCGGCGAACTGCAGGAGGTGGAGCTCCTCGACGAGCAGTTCGAGGCCGTCCCGGCGCCCGACGCGGCCGAGCCAGCGGCCGAGCTGCTCGAGCGCCTCGCGATACAGAAAGCGCGGGATCCCCAGCACGTGCGGCACCGTCGCCATGTCCATGCCCACGAAGAGGTCGTCGAGCATCAGGGCCTGCGTCTTCCCGTTCCAGAAGAACCAGCGGCGGAAGTACCGGCGGGTCAGGCGTTCGGGCGGCACGAGATGCCGCACCGTCAGTTCGGGATCGTACAGGCCGCTGTACCGGCCGAACTGCCGCAGCCGCATGAAGATCTCGTGGTCCTCGCCCGAGATGAGCGTGTTGTCGATTTTGCCGAGGTCCGGTCGCCACCCGCCGATCGCCACCAGCGCCTCCCGCGTGAACGCGAGGTTCGCGCCGATGGGAAGGCGCTGATCGATGCGGTCGGGCACGTAGATGATCGGCGTGTCGCCGTAGTCCACGAGCGCCAGAGGCCCCCAGATGCGCTGCGCGAGCGGGACCAGCAGCTCCGGGGGCGGCTGCTGCGCCCAGTGGGGCCAGACCTTCCCGCAGACGAAGGTCACGTCGTGGCTACGGAAGTCCGCCACGATCCGAGCCAGCCAGTCGCGCGACACCCAGACGTCATCGTCGGTGAGCGCGATGACGTCACTGGCGCACGCCGCCAGGCCGCGGTTGAGCGCGAAGCTCTTGCCCTGACGCGCCTCGCGGATCGCGACGATGGGAATCCGGGACCGTCCGGCCGCCTCCGCGATCGCGCGCGGCGTCTCGTCGGTCGAGTTGTTGTCCACGACGACGATCTCGGCTGCGCAGCCTTCGGGCGGGTCCATCGCACTCAGCGTGGACAGCGTGTCGCGCAGCAGCGACGCGCGGTTGTAGGTGCAGATGAGGACGGACGCCGAGGCCACGTTCACGGCGTCCCCCCAAGCAGCGCGGCCCGCCCGGTGGCGCCGCGCGCGACAAGACCCCAGCGCGCGAGCGCGTAGCCGCACGCGAACGCCGCCTCGGTGAGTCCATCCACCGCTCGCGCCGCTCGTCCGGTCGCGCCCCAGACCGCCGCCCTGGCCATGCCGGTCGCGAACCGCCGGATCACATAGAGCGGCACGCCCGCCAGCGATCGTGCAGGCTGGCGATCGCCCTCGAGGACGGCGAAGGTGATGCCCGACCAATAGAACCAGTCGACGAAGTAGCGCAGGCGAAGCCGGTTGGCCGGCACCCAGTGCCGGACGCGGGCGGTCGGCACATAGCCGGTTCGCAGCCCGGCCGCGCGCACGCGATCGCAGAGGTCGTGATCCTCGCCGCCGAGCAGCGTGCCGGCGAGCTTGCCCAGATGGGTGACGAAGCCACCCACCCGTTCGAAGACGTCGCGGCGGACGGCGAGGTTGGCGCCGACCGCCGTGCGATCGCCGAGCGGGCCCTCGGTCGGCCCGTAGTCGACCAGCGCGAGCGGCGCCGCGAGGCGGCCGCGGACGCCGTGCTCGGGCAGCCACCGCGGCGGCTGCCGCTCCCACCGCGGGGCGACGGGGCCGCCCACGAGGGCCAGATCAGGGTCGGCGCGCATCGCGCGCCGAAGCTCCCCGATCCAGGCCTCATCCACGTTGACGTCGTCGTCGGTGAAGGCCAGGATGTCACCCGCCGCGACGGCGACGGCGCGCGCGACGGCGCGCGACTTGCCCGGCCGAGGCTCCGTGAGATGACGGAGCGGGACCGGGAAGGCCTCCGCCCATCGATCGATCACGACGCTGGTGCCGTCGGTCGAGTTGTTGTCGACGACCATCACCTCGTCGCCGCTGATGAAGGCCTGCCGGGCGAGGTGCCCGAGGCACTCGTCCAGCAGGCGTTCCCGGTTGTGCGTGGCGATGACGACGCTCACGTTCATCCTCGGCACCCGTCCTACGGCTTGGCCACGATCGTCGCGTCGTCGGTCGGCGGCCCGGGCGCCGCGGTGAAATACGTCTCCGGGCTGAGGACGATCTGATCGAGCGAGAAGCCGTCCTCGCGCACCTGGATGCGCATCGTGTGCGGCCCGCTCGCGGCGAACGACACCGCGGTCGGCTGCGAGATCCAGTAGGCGGCGTTTCCCCAGCCCCAGCCATTGAGGCTCGCGCCGCTCGAGTTCGTGGCCAGGTTGACGAGCAGGGCCGACGTCGTCCCGATCGGATAGATGGGACTCCCCGAGACGCGCGCGTCGGAGAACTGCACCCAGACGGCGTCGTTGTATTTCGAATTGGCGCCGGCCTTCAGGCGCAGCCAGATCCGGTAGGGCGTGGCGGCCTGCGCGTCGAACGTCACGTCGACGTAGTGGGTCGGCGTCGGCAGCGGCTCGTCCGCCTGGACGTAGCCGTTGTCCGGGGTAGTGAGCGCGACGCTGCCTGGCGACGTCGGGTCCGCCACGGTGGTGAAGGCCCCATGCATCGCGGACGCGGGGACGTCGCTCGCATAGAGGACGACGTCGGGTGGCGGGGTGCCGCCGCCTCCGCCTCCCTCCGTGAACGCGACGGCGCTCACGTTGAAGCCGGACGAATCGAACTGCAGCGTGAGCACTTGCGTGCCGGCGGCGAGCGTCACCGGCACACTCACCGTGGTCCAGTTCTGCCACCCCCCGGTGTTGGGGACCGTCACGGGCACCGAGATGTTGCTTGGGGCGTCGACGAGCAGGTGGAGGGCGCCGCCGCTCGTGGAGGCCACGCGCAGGGCCGCCATGTAGTTGCCGGCCGAGGCCACCGACACCGTGTACTTCAGCCACTCGCCGGCGCCAATCCAGCCCACGTCGTAGCCGCCGTCGGTGCTCGCTTCGAGATCCACGTCGGTCGAACGGAGCCCGCCGCCGGCGTTGCCCGTCGTCGAGTCATGGTAGGCCACGCCCTCGCCGCCGTTGTCGAAATACTCGGCTTCGACGGTGCCCGGAATCGGCGCGGCCGAGCCGGCGTACGGCGTGGGTCCGCCGCCGCTTCCGCCGGAGGTCGCGTCCACGGCCAGCGAGGTGATGTTGATCCCGGAGCTGTCGAATTCGAGCGTCAGCGTCTGGGTGCCCGCGCCCAGGGTCACGGGCACGTTGACCGTCGTCCACGCCTGCCAGCCGCCGGTATTCGGCACCGACACGGGCGCCCAGACGGTGTTCGGTCCGTTGAAGCCGACGTGGAGCGCTCCGCCGCCGACCGACGCGGTGCGGAGCCGCACCGTATAGTTGCCGGCCGTCGCGACGTCCACCGTATAACTCACCCATTCACCCGTGTTCGTCCAGCCGATGTTGTAACCGCCCTCGGTGGCGGCCTGGATGTCCACGTCCGTGGAACGGTACGCGCCGCCGGTGTTCCCGGCGCTGTCGTCCTGGTAGGCGACGCCCTGGCCGCCGTTGTCGAAATCCTCGGCCTCGATCGTGCCGGGGACGGCGAACGGTGTGCCATAGAACGGCGTGCCGCCGCCGCCGGCGCCGCCGCCCGAGCTGCCCGTGGTGAACAGCCGAATCGGGGAATGCGACACCACCGCGGGATCGATCGGGGTGGCATTCGTCCTCGAGACGATCTGCCAGAAGTAGTTCTGACTGGGCAGCAGGGCCACGTTGACGGTCCACGAATACGTGTCTGGCGGGTTGTTGTCCACGACGGCCGGGACGTTGGCCACGGCCGTCATATTGGTCTGCGTCGTGCCGAGATACACGTCATAGCTCGTCGCGAAGGCCGCGCGATTCCAGAGGAAGGTCGGCGTCGTCGAGACTCCGGTCGCGTTAGCGGACGGCTGCACCTGATCGGCCGCGTCCGGCGGCAGCGGATAGAAGGGCTGGAACGCGTTCGCGTTGTTCCACATCTCGGTCAGGCGGTCCTTGATCGCCTGATAGATCGAGGGTTTCTGGATCGCGGAGATGAAGTAGTTGTGGTCGCGCTGCCAGGCCGCGGCGTAGTTGCTCGAGGCGTTGGTCGCGTAGGCCGACGTCACGAGCACCTTCATGTGGGTGAGGCCGTCGTGGACCCGCTTCTTGATGGGCACGCCCGCCGCCCACAGCTTGTCGATATTGGCGTGCGTGATCTCGAACTCCGGCCACTTCTTGTTCAGGTACTCGTTGGGCTCGATCATGAGCTGCATCGGCACGCCCGCCTGCTGGCGTCCGAGCAGGGCGTTGGTGATGTTGTCCACCGTCAGGCGGTAGATCACCATTTGGAGCGATGTGTTCTCGGCGTCGATCTCCTGAACCAGCCGGTCGTTGAATTGCTGGCCCTGCCCCCAGATGAGGTCCGGGGGCGCGTCATAGTCGGGCTCGAGGCGCGCATGGTCGATCACCATCGGCGCCGGGTTCGGATATTGCGTGTTGAAATCACAGGCGCCCGTCGGTTCGGTGGCGCAGGCGTCGTCCCAGTCCTTGAAATACGGCGGATCGGCCTGCAGGCTGTTCGACTCCGGCGTGGTGTCGTTCCAGAACTGATCGAACCGCGCCTTGAACGAGTTGAAGAGAACCGTATCGTCGGTCACCAGCACGGTCTCGTCCTTGTAGTTCGTGCTGGAGACCGGCGCCAGCTCGAAGGGGGAGTAGTTGGCCGAGCCGAAGGCCACTTCGCCCTGGCCCACGAAGATCGTGGCCTTCCAGTGATCGATCTCCGGATACCACGACGGGGCGACGCGAAGCCGGATCGGCAGCCCCTGGTTGGCCAGCCAGTAGAACTCGTGGCGGGTGGGCGGATCGATCTCGAAGATCGAACCGCGGTCGCCGATGAGCCGGACCGGCACGCCGGACTTGAACTTGTTGATGAGGGCGATCGACACGGCGTGCTCGCTCAAGTACCAGCACGAGATGTCGACCCTGACGGTCTCGGCGTTGATCTTGGCGACCAGCACGTTCGTGACGTTGTCATGGGCCGGGAAGTACATGTGCTCCTCGGCCGACGCGGTGCGACCGGCCACGGCGACGAGCAGAACGGCGCGCAGGAGCACGGACGCGACACCGCGCGAGCGGCACGAGAGGAGTCGGGAGAGGATGGGACTAGGCACGATCTGTTGACCTCGCTTCAAGGGATGAGAGCCTCGGGGGGCGTTCCGTCGCGAGCGCCGGAATGCCGAGCGCGTCGTAGAAGCACTGCACGGCGCGGCCGGTGGCGCCCCCCGGTCGATAGAAGAGCGTGTCGGCGACGGCCCGCCGGCGGTCGCTGAGGGTGTCCGGCTCCGCCAGGGCCGTCCGCACCGCCTGCAGCACGGCGTCCACCGACGCCTCGACGACGTCGGCGGCCCCACGAAGGAGCGCCACTTTGTCGCGGCTGATGCGCGCCTTCTGGATGAGTTCCGGGCAGTCGATCACGACGATGGGCCGGTCGAGCAGCATGAATTCGAACCCGGCCGAACTGTGATCGGTCACCAGGACGTCGGAGACGACGAGATACTTTGAGATGTCGGCGTCCTCGACGAAATGCACACCCCACTCGCGGCAGAGCGTGACAAGGCGCGCGCGCCAGTCGACGTCGCCCCCGCCGCGCACGCGCTCGAAACAGCGGTCGTGGAGCTTCACAATCGTGTTCGGCGACATCCGGCCCAGCGCCGGGATCAGCGATTCGCCGATGGCATTCAGGGAGGAATAGGGCGACCACGTCGGCGCGTACAGGATCGTGGGCGCGGCCGGGGCGAGACCGAGCGAGGCTCGGATGGCCGCGGGGTCCAGCGAGCCGTCGACCAGGCAGTCGACCTTCGGGTAGCCGACGAGCGCGGCGCGCAGGCTGTCGGCGTCCACCAGGCCGGCCTCCACGTACCGCTCGAGGCGATCCCGGTTGGGGAACATCAAGCGGTCGAAGGTGGCGACGACGGGTGCGATGTGGATGGGCGCGTCGAGCTGGTACTTGCCGGCCACGCCGTGAAACAGGTGCAGCCGGCGGGCGCGGCGGCGCAACCACGTCATGTTCCAGAAGTCGGTGTTGATGTAGGCGTCGAACTTCATCCAGGCGGCGCGCGCCGGCGGCAGCACGCGGGCGCCGGGCTCGCCTCCGAACACCGACGCGGCATCCCAGGCGCAGTCGGCGATCGTGTACCACATCGACAGGCGACTGTCGGCTCGCAGCCGCTCGAGGACCGGCCTGAAGACGGCGAGGCTCAGCGGAGAGGCGGCTTCGAAGAGCACCTGGGGCCCGGGGTGGCGCAGGCGCTGCGCGGCGTCATCGGCGGCATGGAGGGCGCTGGCCGCCGCTCGTCGCGCGCGGCGGGCCAGGGTGTCGTCGAGGAGAGAAGGCTGCTGCACACGCGGGAAAGAGCAAGAGGGATGCCGCCGCCGGCGCGAGGCGGAAAACCAACCTGGCGGTCCCTCACGCCGGCCGGAGCGTCCTTTGTGTGGAAAACCGTGCCGCAGAATGGGCGGTCGCCTTCCCTTCCGCGACCTCACCCGCATCGGCGTCACGGAGGTAGTACGCGGCCAGCTCACGGGCGGCCACGGTGAGGGCGAGCAGGTAATAGAACGTCCAGTTGTATGCCACCGAGGCGAACATCGCGCACACGAACCAGCCGGCAAGCCCAGCCGTCATCGCGACCGAGTGCTCGTCGAGGCGCGCGGCGTCCCGCGCCGGCAGGACCGCGCGACCTCGTGCCCGGGCGAGCGTCCGGATCCGCGCGACGAGCTGGCGCGTCCTCCGGCTTGCCAGTCCGGCGCACACGATCAGAAACAGGAAGGCGACCAGGCCCAGTGCGCCCAGTTCGGACGCGACCTGGAGCAGCGCGTTGTGGGTCTCGCGCCAGCGCTCCTCGCGTCCGGGCGGGTTGTAGTTCTTGAACTGGCCGGCGCCGACACCCGCGAACGGGTGCTCCTCGAACGTCTGCAGCCCCTCCTTCATGACCGTCTCGCGCGCGTCGCGCGAGCCGGTGAACTCCCGCGCGTCCTGGCGGGCGTTCATGATGCTCGACATCCGGTTCCAGAAGGACGCGGGCACGAACGGCGTCGCCATGAGGATCGACGCGACGGCGATGGCGGCGAAGCCGCGACGCACCTGGTGGCCCAGCAGCAGCAGGACCACGAACGCCGCTCCCAGCCCCAGCGCTCCCGAACGCGATTTCGTGAAGACCACCGTCGCCAGCATGCAGAGGGCGATCAGCGTAGCGAGGAGGCGCTGCCAGCCGGGCCGGCGCGTCGAGAGCGCGAACACGATCGCGGTCGGCAGGAACGTGACCATGTTCAGGGCCAGATCGTTCGGATTCCCGAGAATGCCGCCGACGGGGCCGGCCAGGCGGTCGCCTTCGACCAGGTTCAGGCCTCGCAGGTAGTCGGCCACGCCGCGAACGGCCACGATCCCCAGGCACACGATGATGAGCCACATCAGGCGGTCCAGGCGCCGCGACGTCGTCACCGTATTCATCATGAGGATGAACACGATGAAGATCTTGAGATAGGCGTCCGTGAATTCCGCGAGGGCGCCGCCCGGCCAGATCGACGTCGGGACGGTGGCGAGCATCACGACCCCGAGCGCGATCATCCCGAGCGTCTCGTGGTTGACGCGGAACGTGGGATATTGCCGCGCGAGCCGGTGCAGCAGCATGGGCAGGATGCCGGCGAAGACGCAGACTTCGGCCAGGTGCAGCGGTCGCAGGGCCGGGATCGTGTCCTGCGGCCGCAGCAGGAGCACGGCGGTAAACAGGAACAGGCCCGCGTAGCCCCAGTCCCTGGGCTCGGCGCGCAGCGCGCTGGCGAACGTGCCGCGCGTCTGGCTGGGCGGCGTTGCCGTCCGAGCCGGCACCGTGGCGCGCCGATCGGTGAAGACCAGGCGTTCAGGGGCGGGCGGAGTTTTCTGGTTCATGAGCGCCACACTCGCTTTCCGAGGAGAAGGGCCCCGAGGCCGGCGATGACCGATGCGTTCATCACGAGAAACATCAGGGCCACGTGCGCCAGGCGGGCCGGCGCGCCGGTGGGCGCGACGGACCGGCCGGGGCGGTGCGCGCGATGGTCGAGCCACCAGCCGTACGCCGCCAGCCCGTAGAACACGGCTTGTGCGGCCAGCGCGACGGCGTAGAGCGGCTGGGCCGCCAGGGCGAGACTCGCGACGAGCGTGCCCAGCAGGGCATACGGCACGAGCAGGCGCCCGAGCTTGTGCGAGACGAACTGCAGCCAGACGGGATTGCGCCAGGGCAGCAGCAGCGCCGGCGCGAGGGCCAGGAGCTGGTAGTTGCCCGCGAGCGTTCGCAGCTTGCGCCGGCCCTCGTCTCCCGGGTCGCGAGCCGGCCGATCGAAGGCCAGCGCGTGGTGGGTGAAGACCACGCGGTAGCCGGCCATGACCACCCGCATCGGCGCGAGGACGTCGTCGAGGATCGTCTGCGCCGGGAGCGGCCGCCAGAGCCGGCGGCGCAGCGCGTAGATCGCCCCCGTCGCGCCGAGCGTCGAGGCGATGCCGCTCTCATGGTGTCGAATCCACTTCTCGTACCGCCAGGTACAGGCCGACGCCGTCGGCGATCGAGGACGCGACCGAGAAGCGGCGTTCCGCGCGGCGGCGGCTGTCGCTCCCCCGGGGCGCCGCCGGGATCCGCCGTTCGGTGTGCGCGCGCCGGTCGCCCGGCTCGCCGTCGAGGAGCAATTCGCCGGTCACGCCGCCGACGCCGGGGTCGGCGAAGGGCGCGACGAGGGCCCGCAGGGCGTCTGGCGCGAAACCCTGGCGCGCGTCGGTGAAGACGATGATGGCGTGGCGCGCGTGCGCCACGCCGATGTTGAGGGCGGCCGCCTTGCCGCCCGGGGCGGCGGCGACCGACTCCACGATGCCGTCGTAGCGCGCCAGCACGTCGACGGTCTCGTCGGTCGATCCGTCCGACACGACGATGATCTGCACCGGGGAGGGATAGTCCAGCTCGAGCAGGTTCTCGATCCGCCCGGCCAGCCGCGGGCCCTCGTTCCGCGCGGCGATCACGATCGAGACGGGTGGCGGCGGCGCCAGGCCGCGCGCCCAGCGCCGAGGGCGCCGGCGGTGCCACGCGTACAACAGCAGGGGATAGCCCACGTACACGTAGGCGATGACGGCGAACGACAACCAGAAGACGGCTTCCATGTTCGCCTCTAGGCCACCGCCTCCGCCGGGTCGGGTTCGGCGTCGGGCCGCATCACGGCCAGCGGCGCGTGCGGCGCACCGAGCCGGAAGACGTGGGCGTCGCCGGCCGGCAGCGCGTTCCTCGTGTCGACCACGAGACGAGCCGATCGGCGCACCATCTCGTAGTCGACGGTGCTGTGCTCGGTGAGGATCACGACGCAGTCGGCCGCCGCCAGCACGTCGCTCGTGAGCGACTGGCTTTCGAGCCGCGTCCCGCCGGCCCAGCCCTGCGCCCGAAGCGCGGGCACGTGGGGATCCGCGTAACACACCGACGCGCCCTTGGCGTGCAGGAGATTCATGACGTCGATCGCCGGGGATTCGCGCGTGTCGTCGATGTCGCGCTTGTAGGCCAGTCCCAGCACCAGCACCGACGCGCCGTTCAGGGACTTGCGGTCGTAATTGAGCGCTTCGGCAATCTTGTCGACGACGAACTGCGGCATGGCGCCGTTGATCTGGCCGGCCAGCTCGATGAAGCGCGTTTCGATGCCGCTCTGCCTCGCCTTCCAGGAGAGATAGAAGGGATCGATGGGGATACAGTGCCCGCCGAGCCCGGGGCCCGGATAGAACGGCATGAAGCCGAACGGTTTGGTCGCCGCCGCCTGGATGACTTCCCAGACGTCGATCCCCATCCGGTCGCACATCAGGGCGATCTCGTTCACGAGGCCGATGTTCACGGCGCGGAACGTGTTTTCGAGCAGCTTCACCATTTCCGCGACGTCGGCCGAGCTGACGGGCACGATCTCGTCGATGGCCGATTCGTACAGCGCCCGGGCGACCTCGGTCGACACCGGATCGACGCCGCCGACGATCTTCGGCACGTTGCGGGTGTGGAACCGGGGGTTCCCCGGATCCACGCGCTCGGGCGAGAAGGCCAGAAAGAAGTCCACGCCGGCCCTGAGGCCGCCGGCCTCGAGGCGCGGCTTCACGAATTCGGTGGTCGTGCCCGGGTACGTCGTCGACTCCAGCACGACCAGCATGCCGGGATGGAGGTGCGGGGCGATGCCGTCGACGGCGGAGGCGACGAACGACATGTCCGGGTCCTTCGTCTTCCGGAGCGGTGTCGGGACGCAGATGTTCACGGTGTCGAGCGCCGCCACCGCCGCAAAGTCCATCGTCGCCCCCAGCCGGCCCTCGCCGACGAGTTGGGCTACGTCGACCGCGGCGACGTCCGGAATGTAGGAGCGGCCTTCGTTCACGGCCGAGACCTTGCGGAGATCGAGGTCGATCCCCGTTACGGAGAACCCGGCCCGGCCGAGTTCGACGGCCAGGGGCAGGCCGACATAGCCGAGGCCGATGACACCGGTGCGCGCGCGGCGGGCGCGGATGCGTTCGAGCAGCTGGACGTGGTCGCATGCCATCACAGTGAGACCTCCTGGTCTCCTAAAACAGGTTTGGACCCGCCGAAGACGCCGCGGCACACCCGGGCCCAGAAACCGAGCAGGGGTGGGCGGGGCTCGACCAGCAGGCGGCGGTCGTACGTGGGAAAGCGCGTCAGCGTCGCCGGCTTCGGAGGATCCTTCGCGTCCGGGGAGCCGTTCACGCCGGGGTCGGTGGGCTCCGGATCGAGCGGGGGCGGAGGCGGCGGCAGCGGGTCGGGTTCCCGGATCGGCGCCGGCGGCGGCTCGTCGCCCTCCGCGGCGATCGGCCCGCCGCCGAGCTCGTGCAGGACCTCGTGCGTCAGCTCCAGATCGATCGCCCGCTTGTCGGAGCCATAGCCGAACAGCAGGATCGCGTCGGCGATCACGTTCACCTTGCGCGCCACGCCCCCGCTGTGCCGATAGATCAGATCGGTGACCTCTCGCGGGAACTCGAGCGGCGCGCCGATGGCCGCGCGCTTCAGGCGGTGGTGAATGTACGCCGACGTCTCCTCGGGGCCGAGCGGCGCGAGGTGATAGTGGACCGTGACGCGCTGCCGCAGCTGCTCGAGCTCGGGCCGCGCGAGCAGCGCCTTCAGCTCCGGCTGGCCCACCAGGACGATTTGCACGAGCTTCGACTTCTCGGTCTCGAGGTTCGAGAGCATCCGCACCTCCTCGAGGGCCTCGACGCTCAGGTTCTGCGCCTCGTCCACGACGAGGAGCGACAGGCGTCCGGCGGCGCGCTGGTCCACGAGGAAGCGCGCGAGGTCGCGCAGCAGGTACGGCTTGCTGCGGTTAGGTTCGGGCTCGAGTCCGAAGTCGAGCATCACCGCCTCGAGGAGCTCGCGCCCGTTCAGACGGGTGCTGACCAGGCGCGCCACGGCGGTGCGCTCGTCGAGGCTGCGAATCACCGTCTGCAGCAGCGTGGTCTTGCCGCAGCCGATCTCGCCCGTAATCACCACGAACCCCGCGTGGCTCTCGATGCCGTACCGCAGGTGGCTCAGGGCCTCGCGGTGAACCCGGCTGGGATAGAGGTAACCGGGATCCGGAGTAAGCGAGAACGGGCGTTCACGCAGGCTGTAGAACTGCTCATACATATCGCATCCTCATCGTCTTCGAGCGCCGGCAGGATGTCGGTGCACGCGCGTCGATAGTCCTCGGGGAAATCGATTTCGATCCAGGGATAGCCGCGATGATCCACCGCGCGCAGGGGGCGCCGGCGGCAGAACCGATCGAAGGCGGCGGGCAGCCAGTCCTTCGTGCCGCCCGCGGCCACCAGCGCCGTCATCTCCGCCGTGAGCGCCTGGGCGCCGTCCGCGCCGAACTTGGCGATGCCGACGTTTTCGCCGTCCGCGTCGTCGGGATCCATCGTCTTGGCGAGGCCGGTGACCATGCCGCCGCGGACGCGGACCTTCATCTCCTCGTCGCCGTACCGGTTGCCGTTCTCGCGTCCGGCGACGAGCAGGGCATCGTCGTAGCGGGCGGTGACGAGGTCGACGAGCATCTGGTGGTGAAACAGCACATCGCAGTTCAGCACCACGAAGCCGTCCGGCAGGAGATGGCGCGCGAGCCAGAGCGAATAGAGGCTGTTCGTGGAGGCGTACCGCACGTTGTGCAGGAACCGGACGCGCCGGCCGCACGCGCGGCGGACCTCGTCGGCGCGGAAGCCGGTCACCACGACGATCTCGGAGATGTCGCACCGTTCGAGGGCCGCGATCTGTCGCTCGAGCAGCGTCTGGCCGCCCAGCAATGCCAGGCACTTCGGCAGGTGCCCGGTCACGTCGCGCAGCCGGTGGCCCCGTCCCGCCGCGAGGATGATCGCTCTCATGCGTCCCCCGAGGCCGCGGACACCAGCACCCGCGCGCGCGCCGACGCGTCGCCGAGCTTGGACAGGAGAAACCGGCGCTCGAGCTTCGTGAGGCCGAACGCGAGGAACAGCACGCCGTAGAGGCTCCCCGCCAGCGCCATTTCAGCGGCGACCGCCGCGATCGACGGGCCCAGCCATCCGCGGGTGGTGAGCAGCAACGCCGCCATGGGCGCCGCGGGCCAGACCGCCGGCCAGATGGCTTCGCTGATCGCGCGCCGCAGGGGCAGCCCCACGCGGCGGCAGGCGGCCGGGAACACGAAGAGGACGCAGGCGGCGCTCACGGGCACGAGCGTGCCGATGGCCACGCCCGCCAGGCCGAGCCGGCCGATGAGCGCCACGCTCAGCGACACGTTGACGACGGCCGTGACGAGCCCGGTCACGGCCACGAACCGGTGTTGACCGGCGCCCTTGAGCAGCGTGTTCGCCGTGGCATGCCCCACGCGCACGATCACGGTGAACGCGAGGAGTTGGACGACGATGACGCTGCCCGTGAAGTCCGGCCCGACCCATGCCTGGACGAGCGGCCCGGCCATCAGCACGAGCGCCGCGCCGATCGGCACGACGGTCGCGAGCGACAGGCGTGTGCCGATGAGCAGGAGCGACTGCAGCCGGTCCGTCCGGTCCGACGCGTCGTTGTGCACGATCGTCGGGAAGAGCATCTCGTTGAGCTGGTTGGTGAGGCGCTGCGTCGCCTGCGCCAGCCGCTGGCCGACCGACCACACCGCGACGGCGCTCGTGTTGAGGAACATGCCGATCACGAGCGTGTCCAGCGAGTAGTTCAGTTTGCGCGACCAGTCGATCATCAGCATGTAGACGCTGAGGCCGGTCACTTCCCGGAACCGGGCCAGGCGGACGAGGCTGGGCCTCAGCTGGAGGCCGGGGAACACGCGGTAGGCGTTGAACGCGTAGACGGCATAGGTCAGGACGCGCACGGCGGTCGTCGCGATGACGAGCGCGACGAGACCGTACCCGGCGGCGAGCACGGCCACGTTCACGATCGCGACGACGAGGCTGCTGGCGCCGCCGGCGACATTATTGAGGTCGTACCGCTGGAAGCCGTTGGTGACGGCGCCGAACACGCTGCACGCGGTGCCGAGTGCCACGGTGAGCGTCGTGACGAGCAGGACGATCTGCGCCGTGGGGACCTGGTCCGGCCGGAGGTGCAGCACGGCATCCAGATGACGCGCGAGGCCGAACGCGACGAGATAGGTCAGGACGCCGCACGCGGCAAACAGGAAGAAGGTGGTGCTCAGGACCTCGTTCAGGGCCGCCGCGTCGCGCCGGACGCGGGTACTGGGCGACGAATTTGACCAGGGCCCCCGAGTAGCCGAGGTCGAGGACGGAAAAATACGCCGTGACGGACGTCGTCAGCACCCAGAGGCCGTACGCAGACTGGCCGAGGTGCGCCACGTTGAAGGGCAGCAGCAGGAACCCGATCACCATCTCGGTTCCGATCGCCAGATAACGCGTGGAGACGTTGCGCGTCACCGTGAGCGCCTCTCCGGATGCCGGGGCGCCGAACGGATCGCTTCCGCGGCGCGCGACTCACTGGGCCCCCTTGCCGGAGACGATCACCTTGACGGTGTCGATCACGATCGTGAAGTCGAAGATGATCGACTGGTGCTTGATGTAATAAAGGTCGTAGCGCAGCTTTTCGATGGCGTCCTCGATCGAGCAGCCGTAGCGGTACTTCACCTGCGCCCAGCCGGTCACCCCGGGCTTCACCACGTGGCGCTCGGCATAGAACGGCACGGCCTCCGAGAGTTGCCGGACGAAATACGGGCGCTCGGGCCGCGGCCCGACGAAGCTCATCTCGCCCCGGAGCACGTTCCAGAGCTGCGGCAGTTCGTCGAGCCGGGTCTTGCGGATGAAGCGGCCGACCCGCGTGACCCGATCGTCGTGTTCACTGGCCCAGATCGGCGTGCCGGCCTCGGCGTCGGTGCGCATCGAGCGGAACTTGGCGAGCGTGAACGGGCGTCCGCGCTCCCCGACGCGCTCCTGGCGATAGAGGATCGGCCCGGGCGACTCGAGCCGGACGGCGAGCGCCGTCAGGAGCATCAGAGGCGCGGCCATCACGAGGCCGACGGCCGCGAGGCCGATGTCGATCGTCCGCTTCAGCAGTCGCGTCGTGCGCGACGAGCGGAAGCCGTCGGAGAACACCAGCCAGCTCGGCGTGAGGTCGTCCACCATGAGCTTGCCGGTGATGCGTTCGTACATCGTCGCGGCGTCCTCGACGCGGACGCCGGCGAGTTTGGCGCGGAGCAGTTCCTGAATCGGCAGGTGCCCCCGCCGATCCGACACGCCGACGACAATCCGATGGATGTTCAGCCGCTCGACCAGCCGCGGCAGGTCGTCGAACGGCTCGTCGACGACGCCGGCCACGTGGTACGCGAAGTCGTGCTGTTCCGCGACCCGATGGACGACCTTCTCGGTGCCCGGCCCGTGGCCGACGAACAGGACGTTTTCCTCGAGACGGGGGGCGTGCGCGACGCCGTTGAAGGTCATGCGCCAGGCGGGCACGGCGACCAGCACCAGCAGGAGCCAGGTGATGAGGACGCCGTGCCCGACGATGAGGCCCGGGGCGGCGACCGTCGCGATCGCCAGCAACAGCGCCGCCATGCCCGTCGCCCGGAGCAGCCGCACGAAGAACTCGAGCGGCGAGTGGACGAGCGTGAGGTCGTACAGATCGTTGTAGTAGAAGCAGAGCACGCAGACCGCGGTGACCAGCGTGAGCTTCCAGGCCGCGGCCATGGTGGCGTCCAGCGAGCCGTGCGCGAACGCCGCCAGCAGCATGGCGCCCGAGATCAGCCCGATCTCGAAGCCGAAGACGGTGAGGCCGCGCGCCGAGACGTAACGATCGAAGACCTGCATGGACGGCTGGCCCCGCTACGCCTGCTGGTCGTTGAGGATGACGCCCAGCAGGGGCGCGCCGTCCAGGGTGGCGACCGCGTCGCGGATGGCGGCCTTCGATGTGACCTCGGAGCGCACGACCAGGACCGCGGCGTCCACCAGGGGCGCCAGGCTCCCGACGTCAGACAGCGGCAGCACCGCCGGCGCGTCGACGATCACGCAGTCGAACCGCGCCCGCAGCATGTCGAGCGTCCGCCGCATCGCGGCCGTGGCGAGCAGCTCGGACGGTCGCGGCGGGCAGCCGCCGGCCGGCAGCACGGTGAGCTCGTGCTCCTCGGCCTCCACGAGGGCGTCGCCGAGCGCGGCGTGGCCGGCGAGCACGTCGGACAGTCCGGGCGCGTCCGCGGGAAGACCGAGCAGCTGGTGCACGCGCGGCCGCCGGAGGTCCGCGTCCACGAGGCAGACGCGCTGGTCGTACGCGCGCGCCATCGTGAGGGCGAGGTTCGCCGCGGTCATGCTCTTCCCGTCTCCGTGCGACGGGCTGGTGACGAGCAGCGCATGGATCGGCGTCCCGTGATCCGCGTGGAGGATTCGCGTGCGGATGGCGCGGAACTGCTCGGCCGCGCGCCCGTCGGGATCCGAGATGACGACGAGGGCCGGATCGAACTGGAGGTTGCGCACGCGACGCGCGCGCAGCGGCTCGGCGGCCGGGGCGGGCGGCGGCGGCGCGAGGACCGGTCCGGCGGGGACCGCGGCCGTATCCACCACGCTCAGGCGGCGCGCCGAGCCTTCCCGCTCGGCCTTCTGGAGAATCGCTTCC
Source organism: uncultured Acidobacteriota bacterium (assembly GCA_963792785.1). Taxonomy (GTDB): domain Bacteria; phylum Acidobacteriota; class Vicinamibacteria; order Vicinamibacterales; family CAVVIG01; genus CAWIMX01. The sequence continues at coordinate 148,369 of CAWBXO010000001.1, forward strand.
ATGTGATTCATTGCGGGCCTCTTTCAAGCCGGGATGCGGGGAATGCTGCCGAGCACCGGCAGCTTGAGTTCGTCCGTGACCTCGCGCGGTCCGTGCACCGAGTCGTCCATGTACTCGCGGCCGAGCATCAGCGCGGCGCCGACGCAGCAACCGCCGAGAATCGAGAGCAGCAGCACGCGTACCGGCGCCGGCTTGGTCGGCTCCGAGGGGAAGCTGGCGGGATAGAGCACGGCGAACTGCTCGCCCCCGCGCGTCCGCGCGACGCTCTCGGCCATCGAGGCGGCGCGTTGCTTCGCCGACAGGTCGGAGTACCTGCTGGCGCTCCAGGTCGTAGTCGCGCTGCAGCGACGCCAGTTCCTCCTCGATCCGCGGCGCCGCTTCGACGCGCGCCTGATAGAGCCGGATCTGCTGCTGCGTGTCGTCGGCCGCCCGCTGCAGCGTCTTCACGCGCAGGGCCGCCGTCTCGCGATCGCCGGCGAGCCGCCGGTAGGCCGGATCGGTCTGGAGCTGCGCGAGCCGCTCGCCGGTCGAGCCGTCCGCGCCCGAGGCCGCCGCGTCGCGGGCGGCCGCCAGGGCTTCCTGCAGGCGCTGCACCTCCGGATGCTTGTCGGTATAGACGGCGCGGGCCGCCGCCAGCTCGTCCTGGAGGCGCGCGACTTCGGCCTGCCGCGGCGGGATCGCGGCGGGGTCGCCCGCGATCGTGATCGCCTCGCCCGTGCCGCGCGTGTAGGCGTCGAGCTGCTGCTCGAGCATCGACAGGCGATCCTGCTCGCTGCGCAGCGCCGTGGCGTTCGCCTCGAGCTGCTGGCGGAGACCGCTGAGCGTCTGCAGGTTGCTCTGCATCTGCTCCGGCAGGCTGCCCATGTGCGCCTCCTTGGCCTGGCGCAACTGGCCCTCGAGGGTTTTCAGCCGGGCTTCGCTCTCTCCGAGCTGGGTGCCGATGAACATCGACGTCCCGGCGGCCTGCTCGGTGCGGCTTCGCGAGCTCTCGTCCACGAAGACGGTGGCGAGCCGGTTCGCGATGCGCTGGGCGCGATCGGGCTCCGCGTCGGAGTAGGTCACCGTGAAGCTGTTGAGTTCGCGGGACTCGGTGTTGGCCATCGGCTCGGGGACATTGATGGTGATGTTGCGGCGCAGCCGCGCGATCGTCGCCGTGTCGTTGGCGTCGGTCGCCAGCCCCTCGTCGGCGACCACGCGCGACAGGAGCGACGAGCTCAGGAGCTGCTGGGAGACGGCGCGGACGCGTTCCTGATTGTCGAAGGACGCGGACTGGCCCACGAGGGAGGTCGACACCGCGGGCGGCTTGACCGCCAGCGTCGTTTTCGACGTGTACTCTTTCGGTAGGACGCGGACGAGCGCCAGGCCGACGAGGAGAGACGCCACCACGGGAACGATGAGCCACCACTTCCGCCGGCGCACGACGGCGATGTACTCAAGGGGACGCAGTTCTGTGTTTTCCATCAGTGAATCCTCATGGAGCGGGTGGCGATGACGTGAATGCCGAACTGGTTGCGGCCGAACAGGGCGTCGGGCCGGTCGATCGACTGGCTCGTCCGATTCCAGAAGCCCTCGATGAGCACGCCTGGCCGCGTCGAGAAGCCGAACACGAGGTCGGTCCAGATCGACCGGAACTGCAGATCGCTGAGCGTGAGCGGATGGCTGAGGCGCCACGACGCGCCGCCGCGGGTATAGAACCCGTGCGACAGGTCCGCCGTCACGCGGGCGGCGGCTTCGTCGGTGCGGGTCGTGCCCGCGAACCCGTACGCGGTCTCGAACCGGCGCGCGTAGGTGATGTCGAGCGCCGCGGATCGGAAGGTGCGCGCCAGCCCGGCGCCCCAGTTGGGATCGGTGTGCGCCGGCCCGAAGACGCTCGGGCTCAGGTGTGACACGCCGACGGTGCCCGAGACGGTGACCGAGTCGGCGAGGCGATGGTCGAGGCCGACCGACCCGTTCTGCACGAGGAAGGCGTCACGCGCCTGCCCGACCCAGTTCTGGTTCATGTCGTAGCTGCCGATGAGCGTCGTGGCCGGGGAGAGCTCCCGGCGCAGCGCGGCGGCGCCGCCCAGCCCGTACCCGCCGCGCAGCAGCGTCGCGAACTCCGTGCCCTGGTCGAACTGCACGCGCTCGACGTTGGCGGTCGCCTCGATCGACACCCGGCGGCTCAGGCGCGTCTCCACGCCGCCGCGGAAGTTGAGAATCGCGGCGCCCGTTCGCACGAAGGGCACGCCGACGAAGTCCTGCAGCTCGGTCGTGGGCGAGTGCGCCCCGCCTCCGCGCACGAACACCGTCGTCCGGCGCGTGAGGGCGCGCTGTGCGGAGAGCAGCACCCGCTGGTCGAACCCGTTCAGCGTGTCGTAGGCGTGATACTGCTGCAGGCTCCCGCCGTAGCGGGCGCTGAAGCGGCCGCGAGACCCGTTGAAGCCGAGGGCGACGCTCGGGCTGAGAAGGTTCAGCGTGTCGCCCACCTGCTGATCGGGGCGGTCGGCCGCGAGCACGTTGTCGTCCCAGCCCGCGCCATAGAGCAGGGTCGGCGTGATCGACCAGCCAAGCGGGTCGAGCACGGGCTGGGCCTGCACGGGGACCGCGGCGAACGGCGAGCCCTGCGCCCAGGCGGGAGCGGTCGCGGCACACAGCGCGAGCGCGGCGGCGGACCCGACGAGTTGTTGGAGCGTGCGTCTCATCGGCGGGCTCAGTCGGGCACCACGATCGTGTCCCCGGCCTCGAGGAACACCGGGGTCTCGCCGCGGATGGCGTCGTTGTAGTTGAACTCGATGGTGCGCGCGCCCAGGCGCGTCGGCCGCAGGATGTTGATGTGCTTGCGGTCCGCGAAGTCCTTCAGTCCGCCGGCCATGGCCAGCGCCTGGAGCACCGTGAGGCGCCCGTGCGCCAGCGACACGGCGCCCGGCTCGGCCACCTCACCAATCACGTAGACCACGGGTGAGGTGGCTTCGACGACGATGACCGTCACGACGGGATGCGTGATGTACTCCGCGAGCCTGGTCGTGATGTCGTCCCGCAGCTCGGTCGGCGTCTTGCCCGTCGCGTCCAGATCGCCGACGAGCGGCAGCGTAATCTTGCCGTCGGGGCGAATCTGCACCGACTGGGACATCTGAGGATCCTTGTAGACCTCGATGCGGAGCTTGTCGCCGAGCCCCATGTGGTAATCGGCGAGAGGCACGATGCTGTTGCCGGCGGACCCGGCCGCGCGCGCGGACGCGACGCCGGTGATCGACCCGAGAAACGCGATCGCGATCACGACGACAAGGGGGTACTTCATGGCCAGTCGACCTCTCTGTGGATGGGCACCCGAGCGGCCGCCGCAGCGGCGCGCGAGTGGATGCGAGACCTCCGGGTATCGGATGGCGGTCATGACGCGACCTGGTCCAGCTTGCTGTCCCGGATCTTGTAGAGGAGCGCCTTGTAGCTGATGCCGAGCAGGTGCGCCGTCTGCTTGCGGTTCCAGCGCGTGCGCTCGAGCGTGCGAAGGATCAGGCGGCGCTCGGCTTCCCGCGCCGCGTGGCGCGAGACGTCCTTGAGGGATGTGCCGTCGATGTCGGGCGCCGGCGCGGGCGGCGGCGCGTCCGGGGCCGCGAGCGCGCTCGCGGGCGCCGGGACCAGGGGAGGCGCGCTGGGCGGCTCGAGCGGCGCGGGCACCTGGACCGGCGCCACCAGCGCGGGACCGTGGCACGAACACGAGACGCCCGGGACCGAGAGCCCGAGCATGATCTCACGGCGCACGGGCGCTTCGGTGCCCAGGACCACCATGCGCTTGATCAGGTTCTCCAGTTCGCGCACGTTGCCCGGCCACTGATAGTCCATGAAGAGGCGCATCGTGTCGGCGGAGATCTCGGTGAACGGGCGCTTGTACCGCCGGGAGTACTTGTCGATGAAGTAGTCGCTCAGGACGGCAATCTCGTCACGCCGCTCGCGCAACGGCGGCAGATCGATGGTGACGACGTTCAGGCGGAAGTAGAGATCGTCGCGGAACTCCCGCGCGGCGACCGCCTGCTTGAGGTCGCGATTGGTAGCGGCAATCAGGCGCACGTCGACCGAGACGTCGTGCTTGCCGCCGAGACGCGTGAATTCGCCGTCCTGCAGAACCTGAAGGAGCTTGGCCTGGATGGCGATGTGCATCTCGCCGATCTCGTCGAGAAAGATCGTGCCGCGGTTGGCGAATTCGAATTTGCCGGGCTTCTCACGGATCGCGCCGGTGAACGCGCCGCGCTCGAAGCCGAAGAGCTCGGATTCGAGCAGGTCGTGCGGCAGGGCGGCGCAGTTCACTTTCACGAACGGACGATCGCGGCGCAGCGACGTCGCGTAGATCGCGCGCGCCACCAGCTCCTTGCCGGTGCCGCTCTCCCCGCGCACGAGCACGGTGACGTCCGTGGTGGCGGCGCGCTGGAGGAGCTCATGCACCGCCTGCATCTGCGGGTTCTTGCTGAACAGCATGTACTGCGCTGAGTGCGACTGCAGCCGGTCGCGCAGCAGCGCCACGTCGCGCTCGCGCTGGCGGCGATCGATGGCCATCGAGAGGAGCAGCTCGAGGCCCGGGGCGTCAAACGGCTTGCTCATGAAGTCGAAGGCGCCGAGCTTCATCGCGCGCACAACGGTCGTGGTGCGGCCCTGTCCGGAGAGCACGATGACCGGCACGCGACGGTCGATGTCTTTGATCGACGCGAGCGCCGAGAGGCCGTCCATGCCTCCCGGCATCATGATGTCGAGGATGACGGCATCCGGACGCTCGGCGTCGTACCGGCGGATCGCCTCTTCCGCGCGGCGCATCGTGATGGGTTCATAGCCGAGGTCGGTCAGAAAGGTTCCGAGGAAATCGCATACGGCGGAGTCGTCGTCGACGACCATCACTTGCGGGCGTGAGTCAGTCACGAAGGTCCACAGAGCAAACTGAATGCCGCTGCCATGTCGGCATCTCATGGCCACTATGTGGAGGGTCTTCCTCGCCCAGGGATAGACGCGGAAGAAGAGTTCCCAAATCTGCCGGTCAAATTAGCAGCCGGTTGTTAGACGTGCTGGCACGCGGGTTGATTACGTGTGGGCTATGGCGAGAACACGACCGCGCTATCAAACAGTGCTCGTGGCGATCGGCTTTTCCGTCGTGCTGGCCTCAACCGGAGTGGCGTTCGCGCCGTCCGCGCGGGCGAACGCGACGCCGTGGATCGCCGGGGCCTCCACTTTCACCGACGACGCGATGGACTCGACAGGGCTGTTCATCGCGGGGGTCGCACTCATGGGGCTGGCGGGAGCCGTCAGACGGCTGTCCGCGCCGCGCCAGGACTTGCTCGAGCAGACGGCGATGGGTCAACGGGCCGCGGGCGAACGGTAACGCCGTTCGCCCGGGTAATCGGTGGGACGGGACGGGGAAGCGGCTTACACGATCACGCGATTCAGCGCGTCTGGCCACACCGGAGCGGTCGCATCGGGAATCGGCGCGATGCGAACCTGGTTCCGGCCGTTCGTCTTTGCGTCGTACAAGGCGCGGTCGGCGGCGCGCATCATGTCCTCGACGCGATCGCGAGGCTGACGTGACGGGTCCAGCACCGCGACGCCAATCGACACCGTCATCGGCACGTCGGCGGATCGCGCGTGCCGCGTCAGATGTCCGACGAGACGCTCGGCGAGACCGAACGCGGCGGTGGACGCCGTGCGCGGCGCGACGATTGCGAATTCGTCGCCGCCCCAGCGCACGCCCAGATCGGTCGCGCGCAGCGTGACCTTGATGGCCGCCGCCACCTGGCGCAAGGCGCGATCGCCGGCGGCGTGCCCGAGCTCGTCGTTGATGCGCTTCAGCCCGTCGAGATCGATCAGCAGCAAGGCGAGCGGCTCGGCCGTGCGCAAGGCCGACGTCCATTCGGTGCCGAGCCGTGCCTGGAGGGCATGCCGATTCTGCAGGCCGGTGAGCGCGTCGGTGGACGAAAGCCGCTGCAACTCATCGACCTGACGCCGCAGCGTGAAGCCGAGCGAGAGGAAGACGACCGCGGTCGCGACGAAAACGTAGAGATACACCCCGCCGTTCGCCGCGAGCTCAGCCGCGAGGGAAGGCGCCGAGGCGTGGGCGATGCGAAGGCAGAGGAGGCCGAGCGCGGCGCCTGCCGCGGTCAGCACGGCGGCACGGGAGAATTGACTGGCGTTGCCAAGTAAGGCCTGGGAACTGTTGGGCGTCATATCGCACATCTCCGTGTTACCAAACCTACAGGCGCCATGAGCGCGCTGCAAGGGCAGTGCCTGATCTCAGAAGGCGCTCGCTAGGACAGCAACGGCCAGAACCGCCAGGCAGTGGCATTGCACTGCTCCCGGTGTGCAGCGAGTTGCCGCGCCAGAAGCAGCGATCACTCACTCCGGCTCGATCCCATGCAACTTCAGTTTGTTCAGCAGGGTCTTATAGCTGACGCCGAGCAGAGGCGCCGCCTTCCTGCGATTCCAGTGCACGCGTCGCAACGTCGGAATGAGGAGATCGCGCTCCGCGCGGAGCGCCGCCCGCGCGGCCACCTCAGGCAGGGTGAGACCCGGCTCGTCCGTGTCGGCCGATGGTGCTGGCGCGGCGTCCGCGGTGCGCGGCGCTGTCTGGGGCCCGCGCGGGGTGGCGTGCAAGTCGTGGAGGAGTTGTCTGTCGTCCTGCAGAATGACCAGGCGCTTGATGATGTTTTCCAGTTCGCGGATGTTGCCCGGCCAGGGATGCGCCTCGAGCGCCGACAGGATCGCAGGGGTGAGTTCGGGCTCCGGCAGCACGTATTGCCTGGCGTAGCGGGCACTGAAGAAGCGCGCGAGCTGCGGAATTTCATCCGGACGCTCGCGCAGCGGTGGCACGGTGATCTCGATCACCTTGAGACGGTAGTAGAGGTCCTCCCGGAAGTCGCCGTGCCGGAGCATCGCCTCGAGATCCCGGTTCGTCGCGGCCAGCACGCGAACGTCCGCGCTGATGCGCTGGTTGCCGCCGAGGCGGTTGAATTCCCCGTCCTGCAGAACGTGGAGCAGCTTGCTCTGCATCTCGGACTTCATCTCGCCGATCTCGTCGAGCATCAGCGTGCCGCGCATCGCGTGTTCGAACTTCCCCAGGCGCGTCGACGTCGCTCCGGTGAACGCGCCCCGCTCGTACCCGAACAGCTCGCTCTCGAGGAGCGTGTCGGGGAGCGCCGCGCAGTTCACCTTGACGAAAGGCCCCTCGCGCCTGCCCGACCGCTGGTGGATCGCGCGGGCCACGAGCTCCTTGCCGACGCCGCTCTCGCCGCGGATGAGGACCGTGACGTCCGTGTCCGCCACGCGATCGACGAGCGTACCGATGCGCTGCATGGCGCGGCCGGCCCACAGCAGAGCCTCCGCCTGGTCGTGCGTGGCGTTGCGCCGGAACTCGGAGACTTCGGCCTCGAGCCGCCTCCGCTCGATCGTCTGGTGGAGCGCCGCCTTCAAGGCGATCTCGCCGAGCTGCTCGGAGTCGCCGGGCTTGATGACGTAGTTGTCGGCGCCCCTCTGCAGCGCCTCGACAATCGTCGAGGCCTGTCCGTGCCCGGAGAGCATGATGACGGGCAACTGGGCCTCCGTCGCTTTGAGGCTCTGCAGCGTCGCGAGGCCGTCCATGCCGGGCATCATGACGTCGAGCAGCACGACGTCGGGGTGGCGTCCTCGGTGGAGATCGGCGAGCAGGCTCTCCCCGTGCTCGTAGACCGCCGTGTCGTAGCCGAGCGATTCCAGATAGGCGCCCAAATATCGTCCGAACTCCCCATCGTCGTCGACGACACCGATCAGCGGACGCCTCGTCTCGTGCTCGTGCAGGGCGGAGTCCGGTGCAAAAGGGGGATAGGCCGTCATGCCGCTCACGAGGAGACAAGAGGCAGGACGAGGGCGAACGCCGCCCGTGAGACCTCCGGGAGCGAGTACAGCCGGCCGCCGTGCGCTTCGACCACGCGGACCGCGATGGGCAGCGCGAGTCCCAGGCCTCCCCGCCACGGATCGAAGGCCGCGCGTCGGCTGCGGAGATCCTCGCCGTCCGGTCCGGGGAGGTCTCGCGGGCCGAATATGAAGATCGCGGCGGGCGATCGGTCTTCGACGCCGAGGCAGCCGCGCACGTGGACCGGACGCCCCGGGTGCTCCCGAAGGACGGCCAGCGTGAGCGCCTCAATCGCCTGACGCAATCGGCGGGATACGCCCTGCACACGCGCCTGCGAGGCCGGGGAGTGCGACGAAAAGCCGATGGCCTCGCCGGTTCGCGCGGCCGCTTCGACGACGTCCTGGCACAACGTGAAGATGGCGACCGGCGCACCCGCCTGATGCGCCTCCGTCGAGGCGTCGAGCCCGGCCAGTTCGTCCGCTTCGGCCAGCACCGCGCTCAGCCGCGCGCAGCCTTGCAAGGCACTCTCGATCAGCGTCCGATCGGACGGCGGAAGCGCGTCGGCGCTCCGCTTCTCGAGCAAACGAAGATAGCCGCTCACGACGGCGATCGGCGACCGTAGTTCGTGCACGATGAGGTCGAGAAGCCGGCCGTGCTCATGCGGTCGACTGTCGGCCCGCGCCCGCGCGGGGTCATCCGTTTCTCGACTCGTGAATGCGTCGCACGATTCCAACCGGATCACTCCTTCATTGGACGTGCCTGCAAGACCGGCGCCAGTAGTGCGCGGCAGCAGCAGCATCAACCTGAACCTTCACGGAAGCCGCGGGAGCGGCCGTTCGCGCGGCGGGCGTCGAGGAGGCGTCTCGATCGCCGTCGCCACGATGAGAGCCCCGAGGTCGTGTCCGTCGGTGCCCGCGCCCCGCCACGGGCTGCCTGGCACGAGCTGGTAGTTGCCGTCGGCGAACGACGCGAACTGCGCCGTAAATTCGGCGTCAGACGGGAACAGATTGCCCGAGGGATACTGGCCCTCCGGGCCGCCGGCCAGCACGTTGCGGGTCACGAGCGACGCCGGCAGATATCGCTCGATCGAGTCGTTGCCGACGCCGTGATCGGTGCCGATGAAGCCATACGCGTTGTGGCGGGAGATATTGTTCGTATAGACGAAGCCGATCACGGGATCGCCATCGAGCTGCACCACGCCCGATGCATGGTCCTGGATGACCGTGTTGTGGTCGACGGTGATGTCGCGCGGTCCTCCGGTGATGGTGAGGAAGTAGCCGTTGCCGTCCCAGCGCTGGCCGTCGATATCCGACAGGACGTTGTTGCGGATCGCGATCGCGCGCGTCTGCCGGCTGGGATGGATGTTGTCGTAGCCCAGAATTTGAAATCCTGCCGCGCAGTGGCGAACGACGTTCCCCTCGAAGCGGACGTCCTCCACCTGACACCACGGGCACGCGCCGTCCTGGTTGCGGACCGTGAACAGCACGGCGTATCCGGACTGGCCGTTGCGCCAGGCGTACTCGAGCAGGTTGCCCGTGATGACGACGCGCCTGGCGTTCTTGAGCTCGAGAAGGTTCTTGACGAGCCATGGCTGCGCCCGCCACTCCGGTCGCTTCGCCAGGTGATTGCCGGAGATCGTGATGTCGGCCGGCACCAGGTCCCGGACGGCCGGGTCGGCGCCGCCGAAGAGAATGTTTTCGCCGGCGGCCTCGAGATAGTTGTTCGTGATGACGTACGGACCGGGTCCATTCCACCCGGCGATGGCCTGCGAGTCCTGCCCCTTCATCTTGATGTCGGCGATATAGCAGCCGGTGATGGTCGTCGCGCCGCCGTTCAGTGCGACGCCGCGCTTCTGGCCCCTGTTCGGGTCGCCGTGCACGTACACGCGATCGAGGAGGAAATCGTGGGGGATCGTCCGGGGCAGATCGTACGCAGTTGAGCCGTCACCCAGCGAGATGAGGTCGCCGCCGCCGTTGCCGGCGACCTCGATGAGCATCAGGCGCCAGTGATGGGCGCCCGGGGCCGCGTCGATCGCCGGCGAGTTCGTGAGCGATTGAATCTTGGCCAGGTGCGGCGCCTGATCCGGGGAGATCCGTTCACCCGGGGCAACGAGCTCGGCACTTCCGGATGTCCGAATCGTGATGAAGTCGTTGCCGACCTTTTCCGGCAGCGTAAAGGTGCCCGAATAGGTCGCTCCGGGGGCGAGAAGGATCGTGTCGCCGGGCTGAGCCGTCAGCAGCGCCGCATTGAGATCACCGTCGGCCGCTACCTGGATGTCCCGCCCGAGGGCCACTGAGGGCAGCGCGAGCGCCAGTCCGCACGCACACACGAAAATCTGTTTCCACATCGCCGACCCCCGTCGCGTAAGCAAGTTCCGTGACATCGCGCCGATGACGCCGACGCGCGCCGCGTGCCCATTCAAGGAACCGAATTGCCACAACCGTCCCATTTTCACCCGGCAGATCCGCGGAGCGACGCGCCGGCCGGCGGCAGCGGGCTTGCAGTGGAAGCGGACGCGAAACGAGGCGACCTATGTGCGGCATCATCGGATACGTCGGCGAGAAGGACTGCGTCCCCGTTCTCATCGAAGGGCTGCGGCGTTTGGAGTACCGGGGCTACGATTCAGCCGGGATCGCCGTCGTGCGGGGCGGCGCGATGGCACTCCGGCGCAGCGCCGGCAAACTGGCGTGCCTCGAGGCCGCGCTCGACGCCGACCCGATCGCGCCGGTTCCGGGCGCCTACGGCGTAGGCCACACCCGGTGGGCGACGCACGGGCGGCCCACCGCCGACAACGCCCACCCGCACCGCGACTGCACCGGCAATGTGGTCGTGGTCCACAACGGAATCATCGAGAACTATCTCGAGCTGAAGCGGGACCTGCAGGCGTCGGGTCATCGGTTCGCGACCGATACCGACACCGAAGTCGTGGCGCACCTGGTCGAGCACGAGATGCGCGGTGACGGCCTCGAGCACGCCGTGCGACGCGCTTTGCGGGTCCTGCGCGGACATTTCGCGATCGTGCTCATCGCGGCCGACGATCCCGGCAAGATCGTGGCGGCCAGAAGGGGTCCGCCGATCGTCGTCGGCCTGGGCGAGCGGGAGTTCATGGTCGCGTCCGACGTGCCGGCGATTCTGAGCCATACGCGGGACGCCGTCTTTCTCGGCGATGAGGAGATGGCGGTCATCACGCCGAACGGCGTCGTCTTCACCGACTTCTTCGGGCAGGCGGTCGGGGCTCCGGTCCAGCGCGTGCTGTGGGACCCCGGGATGGCGGAGAAGGGGGGCTACCAGCACTTCATGCTCAAGGAAATCTTCGAGCAACCCACCGCCGTCGCGCGGACGCTCGCCGGGCGTGTGCACGAAGACCGGCGCCGCGTTCTGCTCGAGGACGTGCGACTCGACGATGCGGCGCTGGCGGGCATCGATCGGGTGCTGATCCTGGCCTGCGGGACGTCGTGGCACGCCGGCCTGGTCGGAAAGTTTCTGTTCGAGACGCTGGCCCGCCTGCCGGTCGATGTGGACTACGGCTCCGAGTACCGTTACCGCCGGCCGATCGCCGACGCGCAAACGCTGGCGGTCGTCATTACCCAATCGGGAGAGACGGCCGATACACTCGCCGCGCTGCGCGAGGCGAAACAGCTGGGCGCCTCGAGCCTCGCCATCTGCAACGTCGTGGGCAGCATGGCGACGCGCGAGGCCGACGGGACGATCTACACTCACGCCGGACCGGAGATCGGGGTGGCCTCGACCAAGGCGTTCACCTCGCAGCTCGTGGCGCTCTATCTCCTCGCGCTTCGCGTCGCCCAGGCTCGCGGGACACTCACGCCCGACGCATCTCGTCCGCACCTGGAGGCGCTCCTGGAGCTGCCGACCGTCCTCGAGCGGGCGCTCACCTGCGCGGGCGCGGTCGAGGAGATCGCGGCCCGCTTCTCGTCGCGCAGGGACTTTCTCTATCTCGGCCGGGGCATCAACTATCCGATTGCGCTCGAGGGCGCGCTGAAGCTGAAGGAGTTGTCGTACATCCATGCCGAAGGCTACCCGGCGGGCGAGATGAAGCACGGGCCGATTGCCCTCGTGGATGACCACATGCCCCTGGTCGTCCTGGCGCCGCGGGATCACGTGTACGACAAGATGCTGGGGAACATGCAGGAGGCCAAGGCCCGTGGCGGCGCCCTGATCGTGGTAACCACGCCTGGTGACGACGCGCTTCGGGGCGCGCTGGACCCGCGGACCGACGTAGTCCTCGAGGTGCCCCCGACGAGCGAACTGCTGATGCCCGTCGTGTTGACGGTGCCGCTCCAGCTGCTCGCGTATCACATTGCCGTGCGACGGGGGTGCGATGTGGATCAGCCGAGGAACCTGGCGAAGAGCGTGACCGTCGAGTGACCGGGCGGACGACGGGCTACGGCGCCGTGTCCGTGTCGGTCTGGCGGTAGGCCAGCAGGCGGTTGTACAGCGTCTTGAGGCTCATGCCGAGCATCTCGGCCGTCTTGGTCTTGTTCCCGTCGCAGGACCGGAGCGTCGCGAGAATGACCCGCCGCTCGACTTCGGCGACAGGCGTCCCAATTTTCACGCAGAGCACGTCGGCGTCGTCGTCGGGCGACGCGCCGTTGCCCGACGCGGCCGCCGGCGATCGCGCCGCGTGTTCGAGCGCGACGTGCTCCGGGCCGATTTCCTTGTGCGCGAGGATGTAACTGGAATGCACCACGTTCCGCAGCTCACGCACGTTGCCCGGCCAGTTATGCTCGGCCATCCGCTCCAGCGCCTGCTCGGTGAAACGCTTGTCCCCGCCTTCGGTCTTGTTGAACTCCTCGAGAAACCAGCTGGCGAGCAGGGGAATGTCCTCGCGCCGCTCGCGCAGCGACGGCAGATGGATCTGGAAGACCTTGAGCCGATAGTCCAGATCCTCGCGCAGCCGGCCCGAGTCGATGGCGTCGTGCACGTTGCGGTTGGACGCGGCGATGACCCGCACGTCGACGGAGATCGGATCCTCGCCGCCCAGCCGGACGAACATGCCGCTCTCGAGCACGCGGAGCAGCTTGGTCTGTAGCTCGACCGGCATCTCCGTGATTTCGTCCAGGAACAGCGTGCCTCTCGTCGCGCGCTCGAAGTAGCCCTTGTGGCGGCGGTCCGCCCCGGTAAAACTGCCGCGCTCGTGGCCGAATAGTTCGCTCTCGATGAGCGTCGCGGAGACGGCGCCGCAGTTGAGGGGCACGTAGGGCCCGAGCCGCCGGCGGCTCAGATCGTGGATGGTGCGCGCGACCACGTCTTTGCCCGTGCCGCTCTCGCCCGAGATGAGCACGCTGGCGCTGCTCGGCGCGATCTTCGCGATCAATTCGCACGTGCGGCGGATGGCGGGCGACGCGCCGACGATGGTGCCGAACGGGCCGCCGGCAGCCTGCTGCTCGCGCAGGGCCCGAATCTCGTTGGGCAGACTCCTGGTCTTCGCGATGTCGCCGAGCATCGCGCGAAGCCGGGGGATATCGATCGGCTTGGTCAGGTAATCCGTGACGCCGCGCCGTAGAGCCTCGATCGCCGTGTCCACGCTCGCGTGCCCGGTGATGAGGATCACGGCCGCGCCGCTCAGGCCGTCGAGCGCGTCGATCACGGTCATCCCGCTCGCGTCCGGCAGGTTCAGATCGACGAGCACGACGTCCGGCGTGCGGCGCCGGATCTCGGCGCGAGCGCGATCCGCCGTCGGCGCCAGGGACACGCTGAAGCCCTCCGCGGAGACGAGGGTGTCCATGGCCTGCAGGGTATCCGGACTGTCGTCGACGATCAGCGCGTGGGGAGGTGGCATCAATCAACTCGAAGCGGAATCGACGAACTGAACCACGAAGCGGCTGCCGCCGGAGGAACGGGCTTCGAACCTCAACCGGCCGCCGTGGCGCTCGACGATTCTGCGCGCAATCGGCAGGCCGAGGCCGATACCGTCGTCCTTCGTGGAGAAGTAGAGGTCCCAAATCGCGTCGAGCCGATCGGCCGGTATCCCGGATCCGGTGTCGGCGACGCTGACCTCCGGGTGAGGAGCGGAGGAGACGACGACCTCAAGCCTCCCGCCCTGCGGCATGGCGTCGAGGGCATTGACGAGCAAGGCGAGCAGCACCGTCTGCAGCTGCCCGGGAAATCCCATCACGCGCACCGGATTCGGCCCCGTGAATGCCAGATCCACATGCTGGTTGGCCGCCCGGGCCGCGACCAACGGCAGCACGCCGTCGAGGAGCGCGACCAGATCGACGGACTCGGGCGACGGCATGTCCGCGGCCCGGCTCCCCAGCAGCACCTCGGCCAGTCGATGGATGCGGCCGAGCTCCCGTTGGAGCGCCGCCGCCGACCGCCGAACGTGCTCGGGCGGGATGGACGCCGGGTCAATCGCGGCACGCGACAGCACTTCACTGTTCACGAGCATGACGTTCAGAGCGCCTCTCAGATCGTGTCCGGCATCGCGCGCAAGCGATGCGAGCGCGGTATCGCGGACCGCATGGCGAAGCGCCCGATCCATTATGTCAACATCGTGACGGGTGGTGTCCATAACGGAGGCATGTGTATAGCTTGAATGTGTCTTTGCTGACAAGTCGGCCACGTCGGTCTGCACGGAGAATCTCGTCCGGCGTGTGGTGGCCGCCGATCTTGATTTCCACGGCCGCTCTGAGGCAGGATCCCGCGGATCGGTAAGTCCTTCGGTAAGTCCTACCGTCCACCTCATCCTTCGTGACGCCGCCCTCCGCAGCGAGCGCGCGGCATCGACTGATGGCATGTGCTGTGCTTTCCCCCGGGCGTCGAATGGCCGGCGGCGCCGGTTCAGGTGCCGTGCGGCGATTCTGACACGGAAGGGAGATGAGCCATGTCAAGGCACACGCGCGCCCGGCTAGCCCCGTGGGCCCTCGCCTTCGTCATCGCGATGTCGGTGGCCGCCTGCGGACGGACGGTCATCGCGTCGATGGACGACCAGGCGATCACAACCCGCGTGAGGACGGCGCTGCTGAACGAGCCGAATCTGGCGGCTCGCGACATCGGCGTGGCGACGGTGCAACACGTCGTCACCCTGTCTGGCACGGTGCCCACCGCGGCGGAGCGCGATCGCGCGATCGCGGTGGCCCGGGGCGCGGGCGGCGTCAGCGACGTGCACTCCGAGTTGCGGGTTCAGCCCTGAGACTGAGGTGACGCCGACGCCGTGCCATTCGGTATCATCGGCGCGTGACGACCCTCGCGCGCTTCGGGCAGCCGCTCGAAGACGACATGGACGGCCTGCGGGCGCGACTGGCCGAGCTCGAAACGGCGCTCGGCGAGCGGGCCGGCGAGATCGCCCGGGCGAAAGCCGGCCTCGACGCGTTCCGGATCCGGTACCGCAGCGAGGTGGGCCTCCTGCACGAGCAGCTCGACGAGCTGGAGCGCGCCATCGCGGACGCGGAGCTGGACGAAGCCGCCCGGCGCATGCAGGATCGCACCGTTCCCCCCGGCACGGCGCCCGCGAGCGCGGCGTCCGAGCCCCAGCCGCGGTTCACCTCTGACGCCGTTCGCCGCTTGTTTCGCGACGTGGCGAAGGCCATCCACCCCGATCTCGCCCGCGACGACCTGACCCGCGACCGGCGCCACGCGCTCATGGTCGAAGCCAACCGGGCGTACGCGCTCGGTGACGAAGAGCGTCTCCGCTCGATTCTCCAGGCGTGGGAGGGCGGTCCCGAAACCGTGCAGGGGAGCGATCCCGAGGCGGCGCGCCGGCGGCTCGTCCGTCGGATGGCGCAGATCGAGGAGCAGCTCGATCTGTGCGCCGGCGACCTGGCGGCGCTGCAGGACTTGCCGTTGTGGAAGCTGAAAGTGATGGTCGACGAGGCCGCCGCCCGCGGCAAGGATCTGGTGAGCGACATGGTCCGGCGCCTGAAGCGCGACATCCTGGTCGCGCGCAATCGCCTGGACGCGATCCGGCCGCGGCCATAGGGTCCGCGCCCGCGCCGCGCCGCCGGGCCCGATAGAATGCTGGCATGGCCACCATCGGCATCATCGGCACGGGCTGGGTCGGCGCGAGCGTTGCGATCTCGACGCTGCACGCCGGCGTCGCGGGCCGGCTCCTCCTGAGCGACGCCCGCGCGGAGGTCGCCGAGGGCGAGGCGATGGACCTTCGCCACGGCGCCTCGTTCTTTCCCTCAGCCTCCGTCGAGGCCGTGCCGATCGAGGCGATGCGCGACGCCGACGCCGTCGTCGTGGCGGCCGGACGCGGCGGTCGGCCGGACGAGACGCGTCTCGACCTGCTGCGCGACAACGCCGAGACGGCGCGCACGATCGGCCGGCAGCTCGCCGGCTTTCAGGGCGTGCTCATCGTCGTCGCCAACCCGGTCGACGTGCTGACCTGGGCCGTGCGGGAAGCGACTGGTCTGCCGCCATCTCGCGTGCTCGGGACGGGCACCATGCTCGACACGGCGCGGCTGCGCCAGGCACTCGGACGCGAACTGTCCGTTGATCCACGATCCATCCACGCGCAGGTCGTCGGCGAGCACGGCGACTCTGAAGTGGTGCTCTGGTCGGGCGCCCGTGTCGGCGGCGTGGCCGTCCGCGACTGGGCCGGCTGGAAGACGGATCGCGAGACGGCGCTGGCGGAGGAAGTCCGCCGCGCGGCGTACGAGATCATCAAGCGCAAGGGCGCGACCAACCACGCGATCGGCCTGGTCACCGCCGCGTTGCTGCGGACGATCCTGCGCGACGAGCGGCGGGTTCTCACCGTGTCGCGCGTCCAGGACGAGGGGCCCGCCGCGGGCGTCGCGATCTCGCTCCCCGCGATCGTCGGCCGGAACGGCGCCGAGCGTGTGGTCGAGCCGTCGATGGACGCCGGCGAGCGGGCCGCCTTCGACCGCTCGGTGGGCGTGATACAGGCGGCCCAGGGGTCCGTGCCTGGGCCGGCCTGACGCGCTGCTGCTATTCGAGGCTCTTCTTCATGTCGACGAGCAGGGCGACGTAGATCCCGTGGCAGAAGTCCCCGGTCGGCCCATCGTTCTTCTGCCAGGCCGACGACCACTGCACGAATGTTCCACCGCCCTCGGTGATCGGGCTCGCCGACACTCGACCGACATAGTTGCTGACGTCCGCCTTCGAGACCGGCGACGGCCCGTCGTCGAAGCTCCGAGAAACGATGCGGTGATGGTTGGCGGCCCGGCACCGCGCCAAGGCCTTCAGGATAATAGTCGCAGCAGCAACACTGCGATTCCATAGATTGTCCCGATGGCAATCGTGTCCCAGGAGAGCCGGAACCGCTTGCGGCTGGCGCGGACGGTGACCCCGATGATCGCCACGGCCGTCATCATGATCGCGGCCGCGACCGACACGAGGTGCGCGGAGGACACGGCGCTCAGCAGCGTGCCGTGCACGTCCACGAGATCGTCGATGCCGAGAATCGCCACGTTGAAGAGGTTGCTGCCGAACAGATTTGCGGCGGCCATGTCCACGGCGCCTATCCGCGCCGCCGCGATCGAGACGACGATCTCGGGCAGGGAGGTGGTCGCGGCGACGAAGAGGCTGCCCACGAACGTGCTGCCGAGGCCGGTCGCGCGCGCCAGCGCCTCGCCGGTCCCGGGCAGGTAGGCCGCGGCCGCCACCAGCACGCCCGCCGTCGCGGCATAGCGCAGGATCGCCGTCCGCACCGAGACGTCCGCGTAGCTCTCCTGCGCGGCGAGTTCGCGGCCGATGGCGCCGAGGCGCGCGCGCTCGAAGACGAAGATCGTCCGCATCGACAGCACGTAGATGCCGATGAAGATCAGGCTGTGGATCCCGATCCACCCGATCGCCGGCGCGTGCGGCCCGGCGACGATGGCGAGCGCGACCAGGCCGAGCTGCACGATCCCGAACGCCGCCGTCAGCACGTGCCCCTGATGGATCCGCGTCGAGAGCGGCACTTCGTACCGCAGGTCGAGGGCGGCCAGGATCACGAGGTTGAACATGCAGCTGCCGATCGCGTCGCCGGCGGCGAGGTCGCGCGCGCCGTACAGCACCACCGCGCTCGTGCCGGTGATGAGCTCTGGCAGCGACGTCACGCCGGCCATCAGCAGCAGCCCGACGAAGGTGCCGCCCACGCCGGTTTTCTCCGCGATCATGTCGCCGTAGCGCGACAGGCGCACGCCGGACCACAGGATGACGGCCGAAATGGCCAGGAACTGGAGCGTGAGCCCGGGCAGCGTGGTCATGGGCGCCGCCCCAACCGTAACACCTGACCGACGATCGCGGGCGCCGCCGACGCCGCGATGACCACGGCCCACGCCTCAACGCCGAGCGGCACCGTCCGGAGGATGTGCTGGAGGGGCGCGAAGTGGACGGCCAGCAGCTGCAGGCCCGCGGCGAGGACGACGGCGGCGAGGGCGTAGCGGTTCGAGACGGCGCGCGCGGGCACGAGCGCGGAATACCGGCTGCGCGCCGTGCCGAGGTGGAAGATCTGGGCGAACGCGAGCGTCGTGAACGCGACCGTCGCGGCCTCCGCCGGCGCGCGGCCGAGCGCCCAGAGGAACGCGGCGAGCGAGGAGGCCGTGATGAGCGCGCCGTAGCCGCCGACGCGGCGGAGAAACGGCGCCGTCAGGAGCGACGACCGCGGATCCCGCGGCGGGTGCTGCATCACGTTGGGGTCCGACGGCTCCATCGCCAGCGCGAGCGCGGGCAGGGTGTCCGTGACGAGATTCAGATAGAGGATCTGGAGCGGGAGCAGCACCGGCGGCAGGCCGGCCAGACCCGCGATGAGCAGGACGGCGATTTCGGCGACGTTGCAGCTGAACAGGTAGAAGACGAACTTGCGGATGTTCGCCTCGATCGCGCGGCCCTCCTCGACCGCCGCCGCGATGGTCTCGAAGCGGTCGTCCTGCAGCACGATCGCCGCGGCCTGTTTGGCGACATCCGTGCCGCGGCGCCCCATCGCCACACCCACGTCGGCCTTGCGCAGGGCCGGCGCGTCGTTGACGCCGTCACCGAGCATCGCCACGATCTCGCCGCGCGCCTGGAGCGCGGCGACGATGGTCAGTTTGTCCTCCGGCGTGACGCGGCTGAAGGCGCCCACGCGCCCGACCCGCGCGGCCAGCTCGCCGGTCGACAGCGACGCGAGCTCGCGGCCGTCCATGACTTCGGCCACCTCGGCTCCCGCGGCCGCGTCGTCGATGAGCGTCAGCTCGCGGGCCACCGCCTCGGCCGTGAGCCGCTGATCGCCGGTGATCATCACCGTCCGCAGCCCGGCGCCGCGCAGCCGCAGGATCGTGTCCCGCACGCCGGGCGCCGGCGGATCCATCAGGCCGAGGAAGCCGACGAACGTCAGCCCGGTGAGTGCCGGCTCCGACGCCGCCGCGACGGTACCGCTGGCCACCGCCAGCACCCGCAGGCCGGCCGACGCCAGTTCCGCGTTCACGCCCTCGAGGCGCCCCCGCTCGTCGTCGCCCAGCGCGCTCATCTCGAGAATCTGCCCTGGCGCTCCCTTCACCGAGGCGACGATGGCGCCGCGTTCGTCGTGGAACGACGCCATCACCCGTCGCTCGCTCGAAAACGGCACGAGGCCGATCGCGGGCCGTTCGTCGTGCAGGGCGGCGGCGTCGAGGCCGATGCGTCCCGCGGCCGCGTAGATCGCGGCGTCCACCGGGTCGCGCGCGCCCGCGCCGTCCTCCGTCCGTTCGGCCTGCCCGCGGCTGGCGAGGGCGGCCGCCTCGAGCACGCGCCGCAGCGCGGGGTCGGGCGCCGGCGCGATCGTGTCGCCCAGCCGGTAGTCGCGCGCGCCCGTCCACACGCGCACCACGGTCATGTCGCCCGAGGTCAGCGTGCGCGTCTTGTCCGTGCACACGACGGTCGTCGAACCGAGCGCCTCGACCGCGGGCAGCCGGCGAACCAGCGCGTGACGCCGCGCCATCCGGCGCAGGCCGACCGCCAGCGCGATGGTCGCCACCGCCGGCAGCGCCTCGGGCACCGCCGCGACCGCGAGCGCGATGGCGGTCTCGATGACGAGTCCCAGCGGCTCGCCGTGCAGGGCCCCGAGCACGCCGACGAGCGCCGCGACACCGAGCGAGAGCCAGACCAGGCGACGCCCCAGCGCGTCGAGCCGGCGTTCGAGCGGGGTCTGCTCCTCCTCGAGGCCCGACAGCAGGGCGCCCACGCGTCCGATCTCCGTCAGGCCCCCCGTCGCGGTGACGACGGCGCGGCCGGTCCCGGCCGCCACCATCGAGCCCTTGTAGATCATGTTGACGCGATCGGCGAGCAGCGTCGCGGCGTCGAGGACCGCGTCCGCGCGCTTGTGGATCGGCAGCGACTCGCCGGTCAACGCGGCTTCGTCGAGCCGCAGGTCGATCGCGGCGAGCAGCCGCGCGTCGGCGGGCACGGCCTGGCCGGGCCGCAGGTCCACGACGTCGCCGGGCACGATCCCGTCGGCGGCGATGACCTCGAGCCCGCCGTTGCGCCGCACCGTCGCGCGCGGGATGTCGTACTGGAGCAGCGCGTCCATCGACTGCCGCGCGCGGTACTCGGTGGCGAACCCGATCGCGGCGTTCAGCAGGAGGACGGCGGCGATCGCCGCGGCCTCGACGAAGTCGCCGAGGGCGACCGACAACACGGCCGCCGCCGCGAGCAGCAGCACGATGATGCTGGTGAACTGCTCGCGCAGGATGCGCCAGCCGGACGTGCGGCGGGCGCGGGGGAGGCGGTTCGGCCCGACGCGGGCCAGCCGGGCCGCCGCTTCACGCGTGTCGAGGCCCTCGGCGGCGGAGTCCAGGCGGGTGAGCGCCTCGCGCGCGTCGAGGGCGTGCCAGGATGCGTCGGTCATCCGAATCTGATGCGAGTGTACGTCCGACGGCCCGGGCGTCAGGCGCCGGGTCGGTGCAGGGCTTCGCGCGGCTGCGCCGCGACGCGGGCCGGGCGCCTCCGCGTCTGTCCGGCCGTGGAGAGCAGGGCCGCCAGAAACTGGCGGACGGCTTTCTGGTCGGTGAGCGCGTGGCGCGCCACGGTCTGGCCGCCGCCGACGCGAATCGTCGTGCTGGTTTCCGGCAGCGCCGCGAACATCTCCTCATCCGTCGTGTCGTCGCCGATGGCGATCAGATGGGAGGGGTGCGCCAGCTCGTCGAGCACCTGCCGCGCCACGAGGCCCTTCGACGCGCCCTGCGGACGCAGCTCGAGGACCATGTGGCCGTCGAGCAGGTCGATGGGGGCGTCGCCCAGCTCCTCCGCGACGCGCTCGCGGATCCGCGTGCGCTGCCGCGAGGCGAGCTCCTGATCCGACAGGCGGTAGTGCCAGGCGAGCCCGGCCCCTTTCTCCTCCACCAGGGATCCGGGCGTCTCGGCGGCAATCGCCTTCAGGATCGCCCGCGCCCGCGTTTTCCACGCCGGCGCCTGCGGCACGCGCCACTGCCACGGCTGCCCGAAGGGGCGGCGCACCGCGCCGTGCTCGGCCCAGAGGCCGACGGGCAGGTCGCCGAACCAGCGGTCCGCGGTTTCGCGCGACCGGCCGGTGACCATGTGTACGTCGATCTGCGGATGCGCGGCCAGCGAATTCAGCAGGCGCATCAGGCCGGCGTCGGGCACCGCGAGCTCCGGCGAGGCCGCGTACGGCACGAGCGTGCCGTCGTAGTCGAGGAGCAAGGTCACGTGGCCGTCGCTCGCGGACCGGCCGCTGTCGACCGACGCGAGCGCGGGCACGCCGGGGCCCGTGAGCGCCTGGGCGGCCGGTTCGCCCGACTCGAGCTGCTCCAGGAACGCCTCGGCCCAGAGCGCGATCGACGACTGCTGCACGCGCGCGCGCAGCGCGCGCATGCGCCGGCGGCGCTCGTCGGCCGGCAGCGCGAGCGCGCGCGCCATCGCGTCGGCCACGCCCTCGATGTCGTAGGGGTTCACCATCAGCGCGTCGACCAGCTCGTCGGCGGCCCCCGCGAACTCGCTCAGGAGCAGGACCCCGTCATCGTCGATCCGGGACGCGCAGAACTCCTTCGCGACGAGGTTCATGCCGTCGCGCAGCGGCGTGACGACCATCACGTCGGCCGCCCGGTAGAGCGCCACCAGCTCGCGGCGCGAGATGGAGCGGAACAGGTAGTGAATCGGCACGGCGTCCACCGAGCCGAACTGGCCGTTGATCCGGCCGATCAGTTCGTCCAGCTCCTTGCGGAACGTGTGGTACGCGCGGACGTCGATCCGCGACGGCACCGCCACCTGGATGAACCGGACGCGGTCGCGCATCGCCGGCTCGCGCTCGAGCAGGCGCTGGAAGGCGAGCAGCCGGCGCGGGATGCCCTTCGTGTAGTCGAGGCGATCGACGCCGAGGAAGATCTTGCGGCCGTGCGCCTCGCTGCGGATCGTCTCGGCCCGGGCGCGGACGTCGAGGTCGCTCGCCAGCATCGCGAACCGCTCGTCGTCGATGCCCATCGGGAAGGCCCCGACGCGGACCGTGCGGCCCTGCCACCAGAAATGATCGACCGAGGTCTTGAGCGCCGCCAGTTGCTGCACGACTTTCGTGAAGTGGCGCGCGTAGGACGGCGTGTGGAAGCCGATGAGGTCCGCGCCGAGCAGCCCCTCGAGGATCGCCTGGCGCCACGGGAGCGCCCGAAAGACGTCGGGCGCGGGGAAGGGGATGTGCAGGAAGAACCCGATACGCGCCTGCGGCAGGCGGTCGCGCAGCAGCCGCGGGAGCAGCAGCAGGTGATAGTCGTGCACCCAGATCCGATCGCCCGGCCGCCATTCGGCCGCCACCTGGTCCGCGAACTTCTCGTTGGCGCGCTGGTAGGCGCGCCAGCCGCCGCCGTCGATCGGGACGCGATCCTGCAGGTAATGAAAGAGCGGCCAGACGACGCCGTTCGAGAAGCCGTCGTAGTAGCCCGCGATCTCGCGTTGCGAAAAGTAGACGGGGAGGAGCGAGCGCTCGCGGAGGCGCGCGTCGATCTCCCGGCCCTGCTCGTGGGACGCCTGCGAGACGTCGCCCGGCCACCCGATCCAGAGGGTGGGGTGGTGGGCGCGAATGCCCTCGACGCCCGTGGCCAGGCCGCCGGTGGACTGGACGAACTCCGGTCGCCCGGCCTTCCAGCGCACCGAAACGGGCAGCCGGTTGGACACAATGAGGAGGCGGGGATCGGAAGACTCCGGCGGGCGCATTGTAGGATTATGGCCGAAAAACGCTTTGTGTTCAAACAATTGGACGCCCTTGACATCCGCGGGAACGCGAGGTTACATTTCGTGTTAACTGGATGGTTAAATCAGACGGCCAAACATCGCGCCCGCGCGCCCGCGCCCGCCGCCACGCCCGCGACGGCCACGCCGAGCAGCGCATCCTCGACGCCGCCCACGCCGTGCTCGTGCGCCGCGGGTCGGCCGGCGCCCGGATGCAGGACATCGCCCGCGAAGCCGGTGTGAACCAGGCCCTCCTGCACTACTACTTCCGCTCGAAGAACCGCCTCGCCGAGGCGGTCTTCCGGCGCGCCGCCGGCCAGCTCCTGCGCGCGGTGATCGAGGTCCTGGGATCCGATCTCGGCCTCGAGGAGAAGGTCGGCCACGTGGTCGCGATCGAGCTCGAGCACCTGTCCAAGGCCCCGTATCTGCCCGGCTATCTCATCAGCGAGGTCACGCACCACCCCGAGCGCGTGCACCAGCTCATCGCCATGCTCACCGGCGCGTCCGCCGACGATGTCCGGCCGCGGGTGCTGACCGCGATCAAGACGCAGATCGACGAGCGCGTGCGGGACGGCCGGATGGCGCCCATCGGGCCCGATCAGTTCGTCGTCAACCTCCTCTCGCTCTGCATCTTTCCCTTCGCGGCGCGGCCGATGCTGATGGCCATGCTGGGCCTCGACGAACGGGGCTTCGAGCGGTTCATCGGCCGGCGGCGCGAGGAGCTCGGTCCCTTCTTCCTGAGAGCGTTGCGCCCATGAGAATCACGCCAGCTCGCCGCCGTCCCCCTTGTCATCGTCGTGCTGGCCGCGCCGCCGCTCGCCGCGGCGCCGCAGGCGCCACCCGGCGGACCGCCCGCTGATCTGGCATCGCTGCAGCAGGCGGCGATCGATCGCGATCCCCGCGTCGAGGAGCTGGACCTCGAGGCCCAGGCGGCCGAGCTGCGGCTGGCCAACGTCGCCGCGCTGCGCCGCCCGGCGGTGGGCGTGGATGGGCGCGCGCAGTACCAATCGGACGTGCCGCACGCACCGTTCACGACGCCGACCGGCGCGCCGTTGTTTGCCGTGGCGAAGGATACATACGACGCGACGGTGCGCGTCGACGCGCCGCTGCTGGATCCGACGGTCGAGCCGCGCCTGGCGGTCGAGCGCGCCCGCCGGGACGAGGCGCAGGCGCGCGTGCGGACGGCGCTCTACGGTCTCCGCCAGGAGGTGAACGCAGCCTTCTTCGCCGCGGCGCTGACCGACGGGCACTTGAAGGTGCTCGAGGCCGCGACGTCGGATCTCGAGGCGCGCCTGAACGAGGCGCGCGCCCGGGTTCGCGAGGGCGCGGCGATCCCGGCGGAGGCCGCGGCGATCGAAGCCGTTCTGCTGGAGCGCCAGCAGGATGCGGCGGAGGCGTCCGCCGCGCGTGACGCCGCGTTTGCCCGGCTCTCGGATCTGACCGGTCTCGTCTTCGGCGCGGACTCGGCGCTCGAGATGCCGGATCTCGCCACCGCGGTCGGGGAGGCCCGCGCGAACCTCGACGCGCTGCGGGCGCGCCCGGAGTTCGCCCAGTTCGAGCGCTCGCGCGAGCTGCTCCAGGCCCAGGAGGACGCGGCGGCGGCGTCGGATCGGCCGCGCGTCTCGGCGTTCGGCACCGCGGGCTTCGGCCGGCCGGGGCTGAACTTCGTGGACGACGCCTTCGAGGGCTACTGGCTCGCCGGCGTCCGCGTGCAGTGGACCGCCTGGGATCGCGGCACGAGCGGGCGCGACCGCGACGTCCTCGACAAGCAGCAGGCGATCGTCGCGGCGGAGGAAGCGGCCTTCGCGGCCCGTGTGCGGCGCGGCGTCGAGGACGACCTCACCGACATCGACCGGCTGGCGGCCGCCGGGGCGCAGGACGATCGCATCGTTGCGCTTCGGGAGCAGGTCGTGCGCAGCGCGGGCGCGCAGTTCGACGAGGGCGCCCTCACGGGCGCCGACTACGCGAATCGGAACACGGATCTGGTGAACGCGCAGCTCGCGCGCGGGCGGCATCGGGTGGAGCTGGCGCAGGCGCGCGCCCGCTTCCTCACCACGCTCGGTCTGGAGGTGCGGTGATGGCGCGAATCGGCAGCGGCGGGATCCCGGGAGCGATCGTCGCGGCGGCGCTGGCCGCCGGCTGCGCCGCGCCGC
Organism: uncultured Acidobacteriota bacterium; assembly: GCA_963792785.1. GTDB lineage: Bacteria > Acidobacteriota > Vicinamibacteria > Vicinamibacterales > CAVVIG01 > CAWIMX01. Next base: position 173,458 of record CAWBXO010000001.1, read on the forward strand.
CCGGCCCGGACGCCTACGGCAACGTCGAGGCGACCTCGGTCGTGGTCTCGCCGGAGGTGGGCGGGCGGCTGGTGTCGCTCGACGTCGACGAGGGCGCGCGGCTGAGCGCCGGCGCCCAGGTGGGACAGGTGGATCCCGCGTCGCTTCAGCTCGACCGCGATCGCCTCCGGGCGCAGCGCACGGCGGTGGACACGGGCGCGCGCGAGGCCGCGGACCGCATCCGATCGCTGGAAGCGCAGCAGGCGGCGGCGCAGGCGGAGCAGTCCGCGCTCGAGGCGCAGAAGGACATCGCGGATCGCGCCTACGCGCGTGTGCAACGGCTGGCGGAGCAGCAGGCCGCCACCTCCCAGCAGCTCGACCAGGCCGAGCGCGAGTCGCGCGTGTTCGCCGATCGGCTCACGGCCCAGGCGCGCCAGATCGACGCGCTCGGCGCGCAGATTCAGGCGGCGCGGCGCGCGGCCGAGGGCGCCCGCCAGCAGGTGGGCGTCGTGGACGCGCAGATCGCGCAGGCCGAGGAGCGCATCGGACGCGCCGCCGTCACCAACCCGATCGACGGGACGGTGCTGACGACCTACGCCGAAGCCGGCGAGGTGGTGCAGCCCGGCCAGCCGCTGTATTCCATCGCGGACCTGACGACGGTGGAGGTGCGCGCGTACGTCACCGAGCCGCAGCTCGGCGGCCTCTCGCTCGGCCGGGCGGCGCGCGTGAGCGTGGACACGGGCGGCGGCGAGCGCAGGGCCGTCGACGGCGCCATCTCGTGGATCGCGTCCGAGGCCGAGTTCACGCCGACGCCGATCCAGACCCGGGACGAGCGCGCCAATCTGGTCTACGCGGTGAAGATCCGCGTGCCCAATCCGGACGGCCTGCTCAAGATCGGCATGCCGGTCGACGTCGTCTTCCCGCCGGGATCATGAGCGCCACGGGCCCGGCCATCGACGCGCGCGATCTGCGGAAGCGCTACGGCGCCGTGACGGCGCTCGACCGCGTCTCGCTCGCCGTCGAGTACGGCGAGCTCTTCGGCGTGATTGGCCCCGACGGCGGCGGCAAGACGACGCTGTTCCGGATCTGCGCGACGCTGGTGCTGCCCGACACCGGCGAGGCGCGCGTGCTCGGCCAGGATGTGGTGAAGGACCTCTGGGCGCTGCGCCGGCGCATCGGCTACATGCCGGGGCGCTTCTCGCTCTATCCCGACCTGAGCGTGGAGGAGAACCTGCAGTTCTTCGCGGCGGTGTTCGGCACCTCGATCCGGGCCGCCGCCGATCGCATCGCGCCGATCTACTCGCAGCTCGAGCCGTTCCGCTCGCGCCGGGCCGCCGCGCTGTCGGGCGGGATGAAGCAGAAGCTCGCGCTGTGCTGCGCCCTGGTCCACCAGCCGGACATCCTGCTGCTCGACGAGCCGACCACCGGCGTGGACGCGGTGTCGCGGCGGGAGTTCTGGGATCTGCTCGGCAGCCTGCGCGCGTCCGGCCTGACGATCGTCGTCTCGACGCCGTACATGGACGAGGCGACGCGCTGCGATCGCGTGGCGCTGCTGCAGGCGGGGCGCCTGCTCGCCGTCGACACGCCGGACGCGATCACGCGCGCCTTCGACCGCCCGCTCGTGGCCGTGCGCGCGAGCGATCGCTACCGCGCGCTGCTCGCGCTGCGCGAGTTCCCGCACACGCGGACCGTGTTCCCGTTCGGGGACACGCTGCACTACACGGACGAGCGGACGGACCCGGTCGACCGCGTCGGACCCGAGGTGGAAGCGTTCCTGCGGGCCCGCGGCCTGAGCGACGTGTCGGCCAGGCAGATTCCGGCGAGCGTCGAGGACGCCTTCATGGCGCGCATGGGCGCGCCGGCGCCTCCGGCGGGAGCGGCGTGATGGCGCCCGGGGCGGGCGACCAGGCCATCGACGCCGTCGACCTCACGCGCCGCTTCGGCGCGTTCACGGCGGTCGACCGGATCTCCTTCGACGTCGCGCGCGGCGAAGTCTTCGGCTTCCTCGGCGCCAACGGCGCGGGCAAGACGACGGCGATCCGGATGCTGACGGGCCTGCTCGCGCCGAGCGGGGGCTCGGCGCGCGTGGCCGGGCACGACGTGGCGACCGAGGCCGAGGCCGTGAAGCGCGACATCGGGTACATGAGCCAGCGCTTCTCGCTGTACGAGGACCTGACCGCCCGCGAGAACATCCGGCTCTACGGCGGCATCTACGGCCTGAGCCGGGCGGCCGTGCGCGAGCGCACCGCGCGGCTCCTCGCGCGGCTGGGCCTCGAGGCGCACGCCGACACGCTGGTGCGCGCGATTCCCCTCGGCTGGCGGCAGAAGCTGGCGTGCTCCGTCGCGCTCCTGCACGAGCCGAAAGTGGTCTTCCTCGACGAGCCGACGAGCGGCGTCGATCCGATCACGCGGCGCCAGTTCTGGGAAATGATCTACGAGGCGGCCGCCGGGGGCACCACCGTGCTCGTGACCACGCATTACATGGACGAGGCGGAGTACTGCGATCGGCTGTCGATCATGGTGTCCGGACGGATCGAGGCGATGGGGACGCCGGCTGAACTCCGCCGGCGGTTCCACGTGGAGAGCATGGACGATCTGTTCGTCCAGATCGCGCGGCCGTCGGGGGCGGCGACATGAATCCTTCGCTCTCGCTCAGGACAGGGGCGCTGCTCGCGCTGCTGCGCAAGGAGACGTATCACATCCGGCGCGATCGGCGGACGCTCGCCGTCCTGATCCTGATGCCGATCGTGCAGGTCGTGCTGTTCGGTTACGCGATCCGCACCGACGTGAATCGGCTGCGCCTGGCGATCGTCGATCCGTCGCACGACGAGGTCACCGAGGCCCTCACGGCGCGGTTCGGCGCGACGGATCTCTTCCAGACCGTGGCCGTCCTGGCCAACGACTCGACGCTCGAGGCGCGGTTCCGCCGCGGCGAGGTGCAGGTGGCCGTCGTGTTCGAGCCCCGGTTCGCCGAGCACCTCGGGCGCGGCCTGGACGCGCAACTGCAGATCGTCGCCGACGCGTCGGAGCCGAACACGGCGACGGCGGCTCAGGCGTACGCGGCGGCCGTCGTCGGCGCCTTCCAGCGCGAGGGCGCCGCGGGCGCGGCGCCGCGCGGCGCCGTCCGGATCGTGCCCGCGACGCGCGTCCGCTTCAATCCGACGCAGGCGAGCACGAACCTGTTCGTGCCAGGGCTGATGGCGTTCGTCCTCACGATCATCTCGGCCCTGATGACGGCGATCTCGATCGCCCGCGAGAAGGAAACGGGCAGCATGGAGGCGATGCTCGTCTCCCCGCTGCGCCCGTGGCAGATCATCGTCGGCAAGGTGACGCCGTATCTCGCGATCGGCTTCGTCAGCGTCCTCGGCGTGATTCTCGAGGCGCGGCTCGTCTTCGGCGTGCCGTTGCGCGGCAGCCTCCTGTTGCTCCTCGGCGAGGGCCTGCTGTTCATCCTGGTGTCGCTCTCGTTCGGCATCCTCGTCTCCGCGCGCACGTCGTCGCAGCGCGTCGCGATGATGGGCGCGATGCTCGCGACCCTGCTGCCGACGATGCTCCTGTCGGGGTTCATTTTTCCGGTCGAAAGCATGCCGTGGGCGCTGCGCGTGCTGTCGAACCTCGTGCCGGCGCGCTGGTTCGTCCTCGTCGCGCGCGGGATCATGTTGAAGGGCGTCGGGATCACCTACCTGTGGCGCGAGACCCTGGTGCTCGCGGTGATGGCGCTGGTCCTCCTCACGCTGGGCACGCGGTCGTTCAAGGCGAGGCTCGACTAGCATGCGCGCCATCCTCGCGCTCGCCCGCGCCGAAGTGCTGCACGTGGTGCGCGACCGCGCCACGCTGGCGCAGGCGCTGATCGTCCCGATCGTGCAGCTGCTCATCCTGTCGAACGCGGCGACGTTCGCCATCGTGCACACGCCCGCGTTCGTCGTCGACCGGGACCAGTCGGCCCTCTCGCGGCAGTTGACGTCCCACTTCGCGGCGTCCGGGCAGTTCGACCTGATCGGCCGGTCGGCGTCGGCGGCCGTGGCGGACGAGGCGCTGCTGCGCGGCGACGCGACGCTGGTGCTCACGATTCCCGAGGACTTCGAACGGGACCTCAGGCGCCGCGGCCGTGCGCCGGTGCAGGTGGTCGTGGATGGCCAGAAGGGCGCCGCCGCGGGGATCGTGCAGGCCTACGCCGTCCGGATCCTCGACGACTTCGCGGCCGGGCTGGCCGGGCCCGCGGGCGCGAGGGCGGCGCGCATCGACGTGCGGACCCGCGCGCGGTACAACGCCACGCTGAACTACAAGCACTACATGGTGCCCGGGCTCCTGGTGTCGCTCATCACCCTGATCGGCACGCTCCTCACGGCGCAGAACATCGCGCGCGAAAAGGAGCTGGGCACGCTCGAGCAGCTCAACGTGACGCCGATCACGCGCGGCCAGTTCATCGCCGCGAAGATGCTGCCGTTCTGGGGGCTCGCGCTGATCGATTTCGGCGTCGGGATCCTGGTGGGGCGGTTCGTGTTCGGGATGCCCATTCGGGGCAGCCTGCTGCTGCTGTTCGGCTCGGCCGCGATCTACCTCGTCGCCGCGCTCGCCATCGGCCTGTGGATCTCGTCACTCGTCGAGACGCAGCAGCAGGCGATGTTCGTGACGTTCTTCATCATGCTCATCTACCTCCTGATGTCGGGGCTGTTCACACCCATCGACAGCATGGCGCCGTGGGTGCAGATCGTGTCGCTCGCGAACCCCGTGCGGCACTTCGTGACCATTTCGCGGGCCATCCTGATGAAGGGCGCCGGCCTGGCCGACGTCGCCCGCCCGCTGGCGATCCTCGTCGTTTACGCCGCGGCGATGCTGGCAATCGCGATCCGCCAGTACTCCAAACGCACGGCATGATCACGAAAAGGCATCCACGAAGACACGAAGACACGAAGGGCACACCGCTTCAGCGCGTCACGCTGAAAAAAAATGTCTTTTTCGTGCCTTCGTGCCTTCGTGGCCGCATTTCGGATCAGGTTCGGTGGCCAGGGAAGGACGTCCGATATAATCCGGTGTTTGCGAATACCATGCTGTGTGCCCGCCGGTACGTCGTGAGCGGACGAGTGCAGGGCGTCGGGTTCCGGTTCTTCGTCGAGCGCGCCGCCGCCGTCGAGGGCATCGGCGGGTGGGTGGGCAACCGGTCCGACGGCTCGGTCGAGATCGAGGCGGAGGGCGACGCGGAGGCGATCGAGCGCTTCGAGCGCCGGATCCGCAGCGGGCCGCCGGCCTCGCGCGTGGACGACGTCCTGGTGAGTGAAACGCCCCCCGCGGGCCGCCCCGCGGGATTTCAGGTGCGCTGACGAACGATGACCAATCCCAACGATCTCAAGAACAAGATTCGACACGTTCCCGACTTTCCCAAGGCCGGGATCCTCTTCTACGACGTGACCACGCTGCTGCGGGACCCGTCGGGCTTTCATGAATCGATCGACGCCATGGCCGAGCCCTTCGCGAAGCAGCGCATCGACCTCGTCGTCGGCATCGAGAGCCGCGGGTTCATCTTCGGCGCGGCCGTGGCCGACCGGATTGGCGCGGGCTTCGTGCCGGTGCGCAAGCTCGGCAAGCTGCCGTCGACCACGGTGCGGCAGTCCTACGACCTTGAATACGGCAGCGATGCGCTCGAGATCCACGACGACGCGGTGCAGAAGGGGCAGCGCGTGCTGATCGTCGACGACCTGCTGGCCACGGGCGGCACGGCGGCGGCGGCCGCGGCGCTGGTGAAGCAACTCGGCGGGCAGGTGCACGCGCTCTCGTTTCTCATCGAGCTGGCGGCGCTCAACGGGCGCCAGCGCCTGCCGGGCGAGAACGTGCATGTGGTGCTCAAGTATTGACGCGTGGAAATTTGGTAATTTGGTAATTAGGTAATTTGGTAATTAACCTTCTCCTCGGCGCAATCGCGGCGGCGATCGTTCTGGCGGCGCTGCTCGTCACGGGCGCGATTGCCGGGAGCCGCGAGGAACTGGCGCGCGCGCGGTCGGCGCGGCTGCTGGCGCTGTTCGCGCCGGCGATCGCCGCGGCCGAAGAGGATCCCCGGGCCATCCTGGTCTGGCAGCCGCTGGCCGACGCCGCCCGGGAGCTCCATCCCGACGTGTTCGTGGACCTCGATCGCGTGTCGGGCGGCCGGTTTCCGTTCAGCCCCGGTCGCCTGCAGGCGGCCCACGCGCGGTGGAGCACCGACTGGCTCGAGTGGGAAGCCGCGCACGACGGTGAGTACAAGCAGAAGGCGGCCGAAGCCGAGGAAGATTTCGCGCGCACGGGCGGGTCGCCCGCGATGAAGGCGCGGCTGGCGTTGATCGAGCGCGAGAAGCTCGAACGCTATCAGCAGCGCTACGCGGAGTACATCCGGGTGGCCAAGGCGCTGCAGGCGCTGGGGGGCGCCTGACCTGCTAAACTAGCGGGTCACAGGCGCCCGTAGCTCAGGTGGATAGAGCACTGGTTTCCTAAACCGGGGGTCGCAGGTTCAACTCCTGCCGGGCGCACCACACGGTAGTCGCAGTCGCAAGTCGCAAGTCGCAAGTCACAAGTCGCGAGTCACAAGTCGCGAGTCACAAGTCGAGATCACGTATGAAGAGAGCAGAACGCCGGCATCTGAAGGACAACGAGCTCGCGAGCTTCGCGGCCGTGACCCTCGAAATTTACGCGGCCCGCAAGAAGCAGGTTATCGCGGGCGCCGTGGCGCTGGTGCTGATCGCCGTGGCCGCCGCGGGCTATTCGGTCTGGCGGGGACGCATCTCGGCGAGCGCGGCGGCGCTGCTGTCCGATGCGCTCCTCGTCACCGAGACGCGCGTCGGCCCCCCGGCCGACCCGGACTCGCCCGACAAGTCGGAGTCGTTTCCCACCGAGCGCGCCCGCTCGCAGGCGGCGCTCACGAAGTTCAAGGTGGCCGCCGACTCGTATCCGACCACCCAGTCCGGCATCCTCGCGCGCTACCTCGAGGCCTCCACCCGCATGTCGCTCGGCTTCCCCGAGCAGGCCGGGCAGTCCTACCAGCAGGTGATCGACGTCGCCGGCGCTGGCTCGCTCTACGGCCGCATGGCCCGGCTCGGCCTGGCCGAAGCGCAGGCGCAGACGGGGCAGTTCGACCCGGCCATCGCCACCTTCAAGGAGCTCGCCGATCAGGCCGACGCGCCCATGCCGAAGGACGCCATCCTCATGCAGCTCGCGCGCGTGTACCGCGACGCGGGCAAGACCGCCGAGGCGCGCGAGACCTTCGACCGCATCGTGAAGGAGTTCCCGAACTCGCCCTTCATGACCGACGCGCAGAACGAGATCGAGGCGCTCGAAACGACGTAGGGTGGCCGATCCCAGTCCGGCGCTGATCACCGATCTCTACCAGCTCACGATGCTCCAGGCGTACGCCGAGGAGCACATGCGCGAGCGCGCCGTGTTCAGCCTCTTCGTCCGCCGGCTGCCCGCCGGGCGCAACTACCTGCTGGCCTGCGGCCTCGACCCCGTGCTCGAGTACCTCGAGTCGCTGCGGTTCGACGAGCCGGCCCTCGCGTACCTCGGGTCGCTCGGCCGCTTCTCCCCGGCCTTCCTGCAGTCGCTGGCCTCGCTGCGCTTCACGGGCGACGTGGACGCCGTGCCCGAGGGCACGCCGGTGTTCGGTGGTGAGCCCATCCTCGAGATCGCGGCGCCGATCGCCGAGGCACAGCTCGTCGAGACGTTCGTGATGAACCAGATCTCCCTGCAGACCGTGCTCGCCTCGAAAGCGGCGCGCGTGGTCGAGGCCGCGGGCGGGCGCCGCGTGGTCGACTTCGGCCTGCGCCGCATGCACGGCACGGACGCCGGCCTGAAGGGCGCGCGCGTGTTCCACATCGCCGGCGTCGACGCCACGTCGAACGTCGCGGCCGGGCAGGTCTACGGCATCCCCGTCGCCGGCACGATGGCCCACAGCTACATCCAGGCGCACGACGACGAGTACGAGGCCTTCAAGGCGTTCGCGCGCCTCTATCCCGAGACGATTCTCCTGGTCGACACGTACGACACGCTCGCGGCCATCGACAAGGTGGTGCGGCTGTCGCGCGAGGTGGGATCCGGCTTCCGCGTGTCGGGCGTGCGGCTCGACTCGGGCGATCTCGCCGCCCTCGCCCGCGAGGCGCGTCAGCGGCTCGACGCGGCGGGGCTCGATGGGGTCCGGATCTTCGCGAGCGGCGGCCTCGACGAGGCGACGATCGCGGGCCTGGTGGCCGCCGGGGCGCCGATCGACGGCTTCGGCGTCGGCACCGACATGGGCGTGTCGCGCGACGCGCCGGCCGTCGACATCGCCTACAAGCTGGTCGAGTACGCCGGGCGGCCGCGGCTGAAGACGTCGCCGGGGAAGGCGTCGCTGCCGGGGCCCAAGCAGGTGTATCGCATCGAGTCGGGCGGCATGGCCGATCACGACGTGCTCGCGGGGCGCGACGAGCCGATTCCGGGACGGCCGCTGCTTCGGGCGGTGATGCGCGGCGGCCACCGCCTCCTGGCGGGCCGCGTGACGCTCGACGACGCGCGCGCGCATGCGCGGGAGGAACTCGGGCGCCTGCCGGCGCGGATCCGCGCCCTCGCGCCCGCCGATCCGCCCTACGTCGTGGAGCTCAGCGCCGCCCTGGCGTCCGGCGCGGCCAATCAGGTCGCTCGCTGACGCGCATCCTCGAAGCGATCCGAGGGCGCGGGCTGGCCGTCGACGGTCATCGTCCGGCCAGCGAGGGTGAACACCGGCGCCTTGCGGCGAGCGAGCAGGTCGGGTCCAGTCGCCGTCAGCGCGCTGACGAGGAGCGGCAGGGCGATCGTCGCGTCGGCCTGTACGGTCACTCGCTCCGCGTCGGCCGCCAGCTTCCCCCAGCTCTGCGCTTCCTCGAGGCTCGACCCCGACGCCCCGCCGAAGTGCGGCACGTCGGTGACGATCTGCAGCGCGTAGCGATGGCCCGTGACGTCCGGGCTGTAGAACTCGGCCTGCACGCTCGCCTGATTGATGAAGTTCTTCGGCGTCCCGCCGCCGAGCACGACCGACGCCGTGTGCGGCCGCCGGATGACCAGGTTCGCCGACTCGACGATGTCGCCGATCACGTCGGAGAAGCCCTTGGACGGATCCTGCTGCCGGGCCTGCGAGAGGCCCATACCGATGGAGGAGTCCGCGATGGCCGGGCAGAAGATCGGCACGTTGGCCCGGTAGGCCGCCGTCAGGATCCCGTCGCGCTCGGTCGTCTTCCAGAGGTGCCCGCCGAGCGCGTAAAGGAATTCCCGCGTCGTGTACGGCCGCGACTCGAGCGTGGCGGCGAAGGATGCGATCCAGTTGTCGTTGTCGATGAACTCTTCCTCATCCGCGTACGTGTCGTAGACGCGGTCGATGCGCTCCTCGGCCAGGGCCGCGTCGTCCTCGTGCGGCGAGCCGACGTAGTGCCGGCGGCCCCGCGTTTCGTGGAGGTCGTGGTAGAGGTTGGCGCCGGTCGAGACGAGGCAGTCCACGTAGCGGTTGGCGATCAGGTGCGCGACGATGAGCCGCAGGCCGCCGGCGCTGAGCGCGCCGGCCATGCCCATGAAGATCGTGACATCGTCGCCGAGCATCTTCTGCCAGACGCGCCGAGCGGTCGCGAGATTTCTCCCCTGGAACGAGATGCGCTCCATGCGCGACAACACCTGATCGGCGCTGAGACCGCCCTCGACCGCGAACGGCTCGATGGGGGTGTGCAGGAACCGCGAGGGTTTTTTCGGCATGCGCGCTCATTTAACCATAAAGTAAGCGCGTGATCGATTTCCTGAAAGCGTACTTCCATCTGGGATCGCCGGTGTTCGTCGTCGTCTCGTTCGGGCTGTGCGCGGCGTGGATCGCGTGGCGGCCCGCGTCGAGGGCCGCCCGGTGGGTGGTCGCGGTGGTGGTACTGGCCTACTGGATCGCGGCGACGCCGGCCGGCGCCAGGGCGCTGGCCGGCATGGTCGGCGGCGGCTATGGGCCGTTACCGAACGCGGCGGCGGCCGAAGGCGCCGACACGATCGTGATCCTGAGTGGCGGCGAGATTTCCTACATGGTGGGCGGCGTCATGCTGCCGGCGCTGCCGCCTGAAGGCGTGATGCGTGCGCTCGAGGCCGCGCGGGTCTACCAGATGCTCGGCCACGGCACCATCATCAGCACCGGCGGCCGCGTCGATCCGGCGGTCCAGCTCGTGCCGGAGGCCGACGTGCTGCGCGAGGCGCTGGTGCGGGTCGGCGTGCCGGCGGGCGACATCGTGACGGAGGACGAGTCCCGCAACACGCGCGAGCAGGCGCTGGCGGTGGGGGATCTGCTCAAGGCGCGCGGCGTCACGAAGTTCGTGCTCGTGACGTCGAAGACGCATATGCGGCGATCGGTCGGCGCGTTCCGCGCGCTCGGCTTCGATCCGATCCCGTCAGCCTCGCCGATCCGATCCGAGCAATATCCCCCGGCGCCCTGGCTGCTACCGTCGGACGAGTGGCTCACGTTGTCGGACATGGCGATCTATGACATGGCCGCGAACATCTATTACTGGTGGGAAGGGTGGATCTGACGCTGGCATTTGGTGATTGGGTGATCTGGTGATTTGGTAATTGGTCGTCAATCTTACGGGTCCGGAGAGGCCCGGTTGCAGTCGGGACAGCACTCGGGCAGCCGGTACCCGTGGGATAGAACCCCCTGGCAGCCAGATGGGGATAACTACAGCCGGCGGCGGATGGCCGTCGCGAACGTCTCCAGGTCCTGGAGGTGATTCGCGAGGATGTCCCTCACGATCGCGAGATCGACATCGTCGTACGCGTGCACGAGGACGTTGCGGAAGCCCGCCATGTCGCGCAGCGTCGCGGTGAGCGCGGCATCGATCCAGCCGTCGCGCTGAAGAAGATCGAAGAGCTCGCGATTCGTGCGAGGCTCGCCGAGCCGGCGGTCCGACACGATGTGCGACGCCGCATCGAGCGCCGCCTGGATCGCGACCTGCAGGGTGTGTTCGACGAATCGCTGCTCGCGGATGTCCGTCGCCAACACCTCGGGCCGTGCGAGCCGCTGAAGGTCGGAGACGCAAGATTCGATGAGCGCCAGTTTCTTGGCGAGGAGAGCCGGATCCGTCACGCGCGCGTCTCGCGGGCCGCGCGGTACCGCGCCAGCACGGGCTCCAGGTCGAAGGCTTCGTTGCGCGTGCGGACCTCGTAGGCGATGCGGGCCGACGGATCGCGATCGACCAGCAGGCGGCCGTCGCGGAGCACGCGAATCCGGAGATCGACGGGCGCGTCGTTCAGGACGACCAGATCCACCGCGCGCCCAAGGGCACGCTCGAGATCGCCCTCCAGCGCCAGCCGTGGTCCGTCCAGCGTCCGTCGGGGGGGCGTGCTGAACAGGGCGGCGACGTCGACGTCGCTGTCGGGTCGCGCCGCGCCCCTGGCGACGGATCCGAACAGGTACACGGCGATGATCTCGTCGCGGGCGGCGAAGAGGTCGACGATTCGCTGCTCGATGGACGGGTCCACGCCGCGATTATAGCCCGCGGCCGACGTCCTTCAGGAACAGGAAGTTCGCCGTCGGGTCCAGGTGAATGCCCGTCAACGACCGCCGCGCGACGGCGTCGTTGTCGCGGTGCCATAGGCAGATGTACGGCACCTCTTCGGCGATGATCTGCTGCGCCTCGCCGTAAAGCGCCTTCCGCTTCGCCGTGTCGGTCTCGGTGGACGCGGCGTCGATCAACGCGTCCACGCGCGCGTTCGAGAAGAAGCCGCGGTTGAAGCCGTTCGGCGGCACTTGCCGCGAGTGAAACACGCGCCGCAGGATGTCGGGATCGGCGAGCGACCCGCCGGTCCACTGCAGCGTGTAGAGCTGAAAGTTGCCCGAGAGCACGTCGGCGTAAAGCGTCGCGAACTCGTAGGTCCGCACGTCCAGCTCGATGCCCGCCTCGCGCAGGTCCTGCTGAATCACGGTCGCCTGCAGCCGGCTGGCCTCGTTCGTCGACACCTTGAGCGTCAGATGCAGCCGGGGCAGCGGGCCGGCGCCGTCGGGGTCCGGATAGCCGGCCTCGTCGAGCAGCGCCGCCGCCTTCGCGGGGTCGTGCGTGAACGAGAAGATATCCGGGTCGTACGCCCATGACACCGGCGGCAGCAGGCCGTCGGCGGGCCGCGCCTGGCCGCGGCGCAGATACTCGGTGATCGCCTGCCGGTCGATGGCGTAGCCGAGCGCCCGGCGGACCCGCACGTCCTGAAGAACAGGATCGCGCAGGTTGATGCCGACGTACTGGAAATCCGCGCCCGGCGCCTCGACGCTCTGCAGGTCGTCGTCCTTCGCGAGCTCGTAGACCATGTCGGGCGTCAGGTCGTTTACGACGAGGTCGAGGGTCCCCTTCCGCAGCTCGAGCCCCATCATCGTCAAATCCGGGATGACGCGCAGGATCACGCCGTCGTTCGCCGGCTTGCCGCCGAAGTAGTCGTCGAACGCGGACAGCTCGACGCGGTCGTCCGTGAGATACCGCACGAACTTGTACGGCCCGGTGCCGTTCAGATGACTCGCGAAGTCCGGCCCGGCGTCCTCGGACACGATCGGCGGGATCACGAGATTGACGGGAAATGATCCGAACGGCTCGCTGAGCGTGAACTTCACCGTGTAACGATCCACGGCTTCGATCGACTGCAGGAGCCGGAACGCGCCCTTGATGGGCGACACGAAATCCGGCGCGAGCAGGCTCTCATAGGTGTGGACGACGTCGGCCGACGTCAGCTCGTGGCCGTCGTGGAACTTCACGCCCTGGCGGAGCGTGGCGATATACGTGGTCGGCGTGGGGTTGTCGAGGCGCTCCGCCAGGAGCGGCACCACGCGCAGGTGGTCGTCGAACGTCATCAGCGACGAGAACACCAGCTGCCCGACCCGCTGCGCCACATCGTCCGTCGCGATGCGCGGGTCGAGGTTGTTCGGCCCGGACTGCACGCCGACGACGATGACGTTGGGGTTGTCGGTGGGGCGGTGCAGGCACGCGGGCGCTGCGAGGAGGGTGATGGCGAGGAGGGCGGCGACGGGCCGCCGCGTCATTCCTCCGCCTCTTTCTTGAGCTCCGCCAGCTTGGTCAGCGCCTCGAGGGGGGTCATCTGCTCGACGTCGAGCGCCGCCAGCTTGCCGCGCAGCGGATCCGCCATCGGCGCCGGCGCCTGGAACAGCGCGAGCTGCCGCTGCGGGTCGGCGGGCGTGCCGCTGATCGACGGCCGGCCGCCGCGGGTCAGCTCGTCGCGCTCGAGCGCCGACAGGATCGCGCGCGCGCGGTCGATGACCTGGCGGGGGAGGCCCGCGAGGCGCGCGACCTGGATGCCGTAGCTGCGATCCGATCGGCCCGGCACGATCTTGCGAAGGAAGATGATGTCGTCCTTGTACTCGCGCGCGGCGACGTGGAAGTTCACCACGCCGGGTGTGGCGTCGGCGAGGTCGGTCAGCTCGTGGTAGTGCGTGGCGAAGAGCGTCTTCGGCCGCATCTTCGGGTTCGTGGCGAGGTATTCCGCCACGGCCCACGCGATGCTCAGGCCGTCGAACGTGGCCGTGCCGCGGCCGATCTCGTCAAGGACGACGAGGCTCCTGGACGAGGCCGTGTGCAGGATGTTCGCCGTCTCCTGCATCTCGACCATGAACGTCGAGTGGCCGCGCGCGATGTTATCGGAGGCGCCGACGCGCGCGAAGATGCGGTCGACGAGCGCCACCTTGGCCTCGCGCGCCGGCACGAACGAGCCGGCCTGCGCCATGACCGCGACGAGCGCCGTCTGGCGCAGGTACGTGGACTTGCCGCCCATGTTCGGGCCGGTGAGGATCACGAGCTGGTTCGCCGTGCCGTCGAGCGTGATGTCGTTCGGCACGAACGGATCCGCGCCGGTGCGGTGCTCGACCACGGGATGCCGCGCGTCCAGCACCACCATCTCGTCCTCGTCGTGGACGTGCGGCTTGGTGTAGTTGTGCACGGCGGCGGCTTCGGCGAAGCCGGAGAGGACGTCGAGGGCCGCCAGCGCCCGCGCGGTCGCCTGGATCGCCGGCGCTTCGGACGCCACCGCGCCGAGCAGGTCGGCGAAGAGCTCCAGCTCGCGCTCCAGGATGCGCTCGTCGGCGCCGAGCACGCGATCCTCGTGCTCCTTGAGGGCCGGCGTGATGTAACGCTCGCCGCCGGCGATGGTCTGCTTGCGGTGGTAGTCGGGCGGGACGTTGTGGAGGTTCGACTTGCTGACCTCGATGTAGTAGCCGAAGACGCGGTTGTAGCGGACCTTGAGCGAGTTGATCCCGGTGCGGGCCCGCTCGCGCTCTTCCATCTCCGCAATCACCTGCTTGCCCGAGCGGCTGATCTTCTTCAGGTCGTCGAGCGCGGGGTCCACGCCGTCGCGCGTGAAGCCGCCCTCGCGCGCGAGCGCGGGCGGGTCGTCCAGCAGGGTCTCGTCGATGCGCGAGCGCAGCGCGCCGAGATCGTCCAGCTCCGCGACCAGGGACCGCACGAGCGGCGCCTGCAGGTCGCCGAGGACCGTGCGGATGCGCGGGACCGAGGCGAGGGAGAGCTTCAGGCCGACCAGATCGCGCGGCCCGGCGGTGCCGAGGGCCGCGCGGGCCACGAGGCGCTCGAGGTCCTGCACGGCCTTTAACGACTCGCGGAACTTGCCGCGCGTGGTGGTGTTGAAGGCGAGTTCCTCGACGGCGTCGAGCCGGTCGCGGATCGGCTCGATCGCGACGAGCGGGCGCAGCAGCCACGCGCGCAGCAGGCGGCTGCCGACCGACGTCATCGTGTGATCCAGCTCGTCGAGGAGTGAGCCGTCGCGCCCGCCCTCGGCGCCTTCGAGGATCTCGAGGTGTTTGAGGGTGGTCGGGTCGATGATGAGCGCGTCGGACTGCTGGCGGAGGGTCACCGCCCGAACGTGCGCGAGGTCGGCCTTCTGGGTTGACCGCAGGTACTGCACGAGCGCGCCGGCCGCCGCGATGGCCGCGGTCCGGCCCTCCAGGCCGAAGCCCTCGAGGCCCTTCACGCGAAGCTGCTCGATGAGCGCGCGCCGGGCGGTTTCGGGCTCGAACGTCCAGGCCGGCACGGCGGTGGCGGGGATGCCGGAGGCGCCGACGATCGCGACGATCGGATCGGCCGGGGCGCCGGGGTCACGTTCGGAGACGACGAGTTCCCGCGGCCGGAGCACGGCCAGTTCGTCGGCCAGCGCGGCCCGGCCGTCGGCGCCCAGATATTCGGCGGCCGAGAACTCGCCGGTCGAGAGATCGACCAGCGCCACGCCGGTGGCCTCGTGGCGTCCGCCGGTCGAGGCGACGGCCATGAGAAACGCGGGCTCGCGCGCGTCGAGCACGTTCGCGTCGGTCAGGGTCCCGGGCGAGACGACGCGGACGACCTCGCGTTTCACGAGGCCCTTGGCCTTCTTCGGGTCCTCGACCTGGTCGCAGATGGCGACGCGGTAGCCCTTCTTCACGAGGCGCGCGATGTAGCCGTCCACGGCATGGAAGGGCACGCCGCACATCGGGATGCCGCCGCCGCTCGCGTCCTTCGACCGCGAGGTCAGCGTCAGGTCCAGCGCCCGCGCCGCCACGAGCGCGTCCTCGTAGAACGTCTCGTAGAAGTCGCCCATGCGGAAGAAGACGATCGCGTCGCGGTGCTGCGCCTTGGCGTCCAGATACTGGCGCATGGCGGGCGTGGCGGTCGCGGCGTTCGGAGAGGAAGACGGAGGCATGGGCTGAAAGATCGGCAGCGTCTCCGGATATTCTAGTGTAGATGCCGACGCTCGCCCTCGACACGACGACCCGCGCGGGAAGCGCCGCGCTGGTGGCCGACGGACGCGTCGCGGCCGAGCGCCAGGGCGACGCCTCGCGCTCGCACGGCCAGCGCCTCCCGGGCGAGCTGACCGTGCTCGCCGAGGCGTGCGGTGTGCCGATGGACGCCGTCGATCTCTACGCCGTCGCCGCGGGCCCGGGCTCCTTCACCGGCCTGCGCATCGGCATCGCGACGGTGCAGGGCCTCGCGTTCGTGGCCGGCCGGCCGATTGTCGCCGTCTCGGCGCTCGATGCGCTCGCGCATGCAGTGTCGGCCTCGCTGCAGCCCGGCACGATCGTCGGCGCCTGGATGGACGCGCAGCGCGGCGATGTGTTCTCGGCGCTCTACCGTGTGGCTGAGGCCGAGCCGTTCACACCCGAGCGCCTCGTCGTGCTCGAAGAGGCCGCCGTCGGCGCGCCCGGAGACACCGCCGCGCGCTGGCGGGCCAGGACGAGCGAACCGCCGTCGGTCGTGACGGGCGACGGCGCCGTGCGCTACCGCGACGCGTTCGCTGAAGCGGCGGACGTCCGGATCGTCGAGCCGCCGCTGCTCGCCGGCGCGATCGGCCTGCTGGCCGGCGTGCTCGCCGGCCGAGGCGCCGCCGTCGCCCCCTTCGCCGTGCACCCGCTCTACGTCCGACGCCCGGACGTGGTCGTGGCGCGCGAGCAAGGACCAGGGACCAGGGATTAGGGGTTAGGGATTAGAAAGTCAGCGTGACACCCTGGCACATCGAACGCGTCGAGTCGGTCGAGCAGCTCGATGAGCTGATCGCGATTGAGCACGCGTCGTTCACGAACCCGTGGACGCGCGAGATGTATCTCGCCGAGCTGCAGCACGAGATCTCGTCGTGCTATTTGGCGCGGGCGCCCGGGGGCGACGCGGTCGGGTTCTGCTCGTTCTGGCTCGTGCTCGACGAACTGCACATCAACAACCTCGCGGTGCTGGAACAGATGCGCCGGCAGGGCATCGCCACGGCGATCCTGGCGCGGGTGCTGGCCGATGCGGTGGCGCGCGGGGCGGCGCGCGCCACGCTCGAGGTGCGCCGCTCCAACGCCGAGGCGCAGGCGCTCTACCTGCGGTTCGGTTTCACGGTGGCGAGCGTGCGGAAGGGCTACTATTCCCATCCCGTCGAGGACGCGCTGGTGCTGTGGAACGACGCGCTCAGGCCCGCATAAGCTTGCGCGGGCTGGGGCCTTGTGGTACGGTCGGCTTACACGGCGACCTGAATTCTCATGAGTCCCGCGTTCAGGGAGGGGGGAGCATGAACGAGCAGTCGCAGGAACCCATCGAAGGGCAGCTGCGAGGCGACGAGGGCATCACCACACTCGCCGCCGAACACCACCAGCTGGACGATCGCCTCCACGAACTCACCGTCAAGTCTTACCTCTCGGAACCCGAACAAGTCGAGGAAGTCACTCTGAAGAAGCGGAAGCTCCAGATCAAAGATCGCATGGAGCGCCTCCGTCGTCGCTCGCGGGGCTCCGCCCAAGCGATGTCGTCGTAGCCGTTGCGAATCGACGCCGCGGGATTTCCCTTCATTATCGGCGCCCTCGTCGTGGCCGCGCTCGCTGGCGTGGCGACGACGTGGGCGGCCGTGCCGTTCCTGCTGCTCGCCGCCTTCTTCGTCTTCTTCTTCCGCGACCCGTCGCGCACGCCGCCCGCGCGCGCCGAGGGCGACGCCGTGGTGCTGTCGCCGGCCGACGGCCGCGTGATGGTGGCGGGCGCGGCGGAGGCCGCCGCGCCGCCCGGCGCGTGGCAGCAGGTCAGCATCTTCCTCTCGCCGATGAACGTGCACGTGAACCGCATGCCCGCGTCGGGCCGGGTCGGTCGCGTCACCTACACGCCCGGGCGCTTCCTGCCCGCGTACCGCCCCGACGCGTCCACGGTCAACGAGCGCAGCGAGGTGTGGATCGACCATGGCGGGCAGACGATCGTGGCGCGCCAGATCGTCGGCGTGCTGGCGCGGCGCGTGGTCTGCCGGGCGAAGGAAGGCGACGAGGTGCGCGCCGGCGACCGCTTCGGGATCATGAAGTTCGGGTCGCGGATGGACGTGTTCCTGCCGCCGTCGGCGCGCATCGTTGTGCAGGTCGGGGCAGTGGTGCGCGGCGGGGAAACCGTGATCGCGGTGCTACACTGACCGTCGGGTCCGCCGGACCCGCCTCATGATCCCAGACTCGCAACCGGAACGTCGGTCGAGATTTCTGCGGCGCGCGAACAGCCGCCCACGGCCGCGCTTCAGCCGCGGCGTCTACCTGCTGCCGAGCCTGTTCACCCTCGGCAACATGTTCTGCGGCTACGCGTGCATTGTGTACGCGATGCGCGGCGAGTTCGAGACGGCCGCGCCCTTCATCGGCGTCGCGATCGTCCTCGACATGCTCGACGGCCGGATCGCGCGCCTGACCGGCACGGCGAGCGAGTTCGGCCTGCAGTTCGATTCGCTCGCCGACGTGATCTCGTTCGGCATCGCGCCCGCCATTCTCTGCTTCGACTGGGGCCTGGCGCCGCTCGGGCGCCTCGGCTGGGCCGCGGGCTTCCTGTTCCTGACGGCCGCGGCGATGCGCCTCGCGCGCTTCAACATCCAGAGCCAGGCCGCCACCGACAAGCGGTATTTCGTCGGCATGCCGAGTCCGGCCGCCGCCGGCGTGCCCGCGGCGACGGTCTACGCGTTTCCCGCCGGGCTGCACGATCAGTGGGGCGCGCTCCCGGCCCTGGCCATCGTCATCGTGCCGGCGATCCTGATGGTGAGCACGATCCGGTTCCGCAGCTTCAAGACGATCGACCTCCGGGTGCGGCGGCCGTACTCCGTGTTGATCCTGATCGCGGCGGCGCTGATGCTCATCAACGCGCACCCGCGCTACGTGCTCGTCGCGGCCGCGTACACCTATCTCGCGTCCGCGTTCGTCGGTCTCGCCTGGACCCGGATGCACCGGCCCCGCGCCGCATCCGGCACGTAGCGTTCGGCTTCAGCCGGACCGTCGCGTGTGGGATCCGGCTTCAGCCGGATTGTTCATCACTCCGCCCTCAGCGTCGTGGCGGGATTCGTGCGGCTGACACGCCATGCAGGCAGCCACGCAGCGGCCGTCCCCGTGGCGAGGAGCCCGGCCGCAACGGCCGCGAAGGTGAGCGGGTCGGTCGGCTCGACGGCGAACAGCAACGCCCCCATGGCCCGCGTCGCGACGACCGCGCCCGCGACGCCGAGCGCGAGCCCGCCCGCGACCGGCACGAGGCCCCGCGACACCACCTGCCACCGGATGTCCGCGGCGGACGCGCCAAGAGCCAGCCGAATCCCCATCTCACGCCGCCGCGCGCGCGCGACCTGCGCGATGACGCCGTACACACCGACGAGCGCGAGAACGAGCCCCACCGCGGCGAATGCCGCGAACAGCGTCATCAGGAACTGCTGGCGGCGCACCGAGGCGGCGCGGACGTCGGTCATGGTCCGGATCGACGAGATCGCCAAATTGGGATCGATGCCGGCGATCGCCTGCCGGATGGGCGCGGCCAGCCTGGCCGGGTCACCGGCCGTTCGGGCCATGAGCACCATCGCCGAGCGCGGCGTCTGGGCAAACGGCGTGAAGAACTGGATGCGCGGCGCGGCATCCAGCGAGGTCTGGTGCACGTCGCCGACGACGCCGACGATGGTCATCCACATGTCGTCCGGCGACGGCGCCTTGCTGAAGACCACGCGCTGGCCGATCGGGTCCTCGCCGGGGAAGTATTCACGCGCGAGCGACTCGTTGATCAGCACGACCGGCGGGGCGTCGGCGGTGTCGCGGTCGGTGAAGCCACGCCCGCGCACGACGGGCACGCCCAGGGCCTCGAGATAGCCTGGCGTCGCCTCCATATGGGCGACCTCGGTGCCGTACGCGCCGGGTTCGCGTCCCGCGACCGAGAACTGGCTGGTCCAGCCGGTGCCTGCTCCGGTCAGCACGAGCGTGGAGGCGGCCCCGGCCGCCTCGACGCCTGGCAGCGCCGCGGCCGTGTCGACGAGGCCTCCCCAGAACGCCCGCTGGGCGTCGGGCGTTCCGTAGCGGGCGCCGCCGGCGTTCAGTTCGACTGCGAGGAGGCCGCTCGCGTCGAATCCGGGGTCCACGCGAACGAGCGCGGCGTAGCTCCGCACGAGGAGGCCGGCGCCGACCGTGAGCATCGCCGCGATCGCCACCTGGACCACGACGAGCGCGTGGCCCCATCGCCGCATTGAGCGGCCGGATCCACTCGTTGGCCCGCTCTCGCGCAGGGCCCCCGCCGGAGCGCGTGCGGCGCCCCAGACGGCCGGCGCGATTCCGAAGAGCAGCCCGCTCACGGTGGTGATCGCGGCGACGTACGCGAGCACGCGCCAGTCCAGGGGCCGCGCCTCAATCGCCAGCCCGCTGGGCCGGAGCGCGACGAGCGCGCGCGCCCCCCACCAGCCGGCCGCGGCGCCGGCGGTCCCGCCAATCGCCGAGAGCACCAGGCTCTCGGTCAGGGCCTGCCGAACGAGGCGGCCGCGGCCGGCGCCGAGCGAGAGGCGCAGCGCGGCCTCGCGCTCGCGCCCCGACGCGCGAACCAGGAGCAGGTTGCCGACGTTCGCGCACGCGATGAGCAGGAGCAGGGCGACCGCCGCGAACAGGAGCGTGAGGGGCCGCTCGGTGTTGCGGACGAGGAACTCGTGGAGCGGCGTCAGCCCCGCGCCCATCACGCGATTCGTGTCCGGGTATTCGCGCTTGAGCCGCTCGACGACGGCCTGCAGCTGGGCGTTCGCGGCTTCCATGGTGACGCCCGGCACGAGCCGCGCGATCGGGCGCATCCAGTGCGCGCGGCGGAACGAGGTCTGGCCGCGCGCGGCGGGATCCCACCGGGACGGGATCCAGGCGTCCACGCCCGGCGACGGGAACTCGACGCCCGGCGGCATGACGCCGGCGACCTCGATCGGCGCGCCGTTGATCATGATCTGGCGTCCGGCGATCTGCGGATCGGCGCCAAAGACGTCGCGCCAGGCATGGTCGCTCAGCATCAGAGCCGGCGCCGCCGGCTGCCACGTCTCGTCGTCGCGGAAGTTGCGGCCCAGCGCCGGGCGGACGCCGAGCACGGAGAAGAAGTTGCCGGTCACGATCGCCGCCGAGAGCATCCGAGGCTCGCCCTGGCCGGTCAGCGTCGCGTCGTTCACGAAGTCCGAGTACGCGCCGACGTCGCCGAACGCCGCGACCTGCTCCCGCCAGTCGAGCATGTTCGCCGGCGCGGCGACGTTTTGATACCAGTGATATTCCGGATTCTCTTCCCAGAGCATCGCGAGGCGGTCTGGGGAAGGGAAGGGAAGCGGTCGCAGCAGCACCGCATCGACGGCCGAGAAGATCGCCGTGTTGGCGCCGATGCCGAGCGTGAGCGTCAGGATCGCCGTCGAGGCGAGGACGGGGTTGCGCGCCAGCGCGCGCACGGCGTGGCGGGCGTCGCGGGCGGCGTCCTCGAGCCAGCGAAAGCCCCACCCATCATGGTGGACTTCCCTGGTCGACGCCACGCCGCCGAAGGCGACGAGCGCCCGCCGCCGCGCTTCGTCCCGCGACAGCCCCGTGCCGACGAGCCGCTCCGTCTCGTGGTCGAGATGAAAGCGGATCTCGTCGTCCAGTTCGCGATCGACCGAGCCACGATTGACCAGCGCGCGGAGGCGCAGCCGGAGGGCCTTGATCATGACGCCCCCAGGATGTCCTCGACGGCCGCGACATAGCGCCGCCAGTTGTCGGTCTCGGCGCCCAGCGCCCGGCGGCCTTTCGGCGTCAGCCGGTAGTAGCGGGCGCGGCGGTTGTTCGCGGTCGTTTCCCAGGCGGCGTCGATCCAGGCCTTCAGCTCGAGGCGCTGGAGGGCGGGGTAGAGCGAGCCCTGGTTCACCTCGAGGACGCCGCGCGAAAACTGCTGGACGCGCTGGCTGATGCCCCAGCCGTGCATCGGCTCGAGGGCGAGCGTCTTGAGGACGAGCAGGTCGAGGGTGCCGCGCAGGACGTCGGACGGGGGCTGGGCCATCGGGGAACGCCTCCTGTCGGGTTCCGAGGGATGATCGCCGGACTCCTGTCGAAAGTCAAGAGGAGTCCCGCGAATCGTCCCGGCGGGCCGTTCAGGCGATGGTTCTGATGGGGACGTCGGCGGTCGTCTTGAGCGCGCGCTCGATCTGCTCGCGCTGACCGTCCGCCGGGCGCTCGACGCCGACGAGAATCTTGCCGGCGGTGACTTCTTCGTCGTAGAAGCTGGCGGCGCCCTGGCCGAGCTTCGCCGTGATGAAGAGGGTGATGACCGTCGCGAGGATCGCCCCGAGCATCGTCATCTCGAACATCACGATCATGTTCGGCCACCAGGAGACGATTGGCATGTTCGCGGTCGGCAGCGGCCAGGCGGTCTCGGTGTACGACGTGAGCCACGTCGCAAGGGCGAAGCCGATGACGCCGCCCAGGCCCGCGATGCGATAGAGCCACGTGGCCGAGTGGCGGTGGCTGAACGGGTACTCCTCGATGGGCTCGCCAGAGATCACCGTGATCGTCTCGTCGGCCACGCCGGCGGCGTGGAGGTTGTCCACGGCCCGCTGGACGTCCTCGGGCTCGCTGTACAGGGCGTAGACGGCGGTCACGGCCGGCTCCTCCAGAGCGGTGATTCGGCCACTTCCTCGGGCGTCGAGAGGAACGGATGCTGGCCGACCTTCAACTCCCAGATCGAGATGATCGGCACGAACTTCGAGAACAGCACGTAGAGCAGCGCCATCGCGGCGAACGTCGAGATCAGGATGACGATCTCGACCGGCTGGGGCGTGTAGTGGCCGTAGGCGTACGGCATGTACTTGTTCGCGAGCGACGGCACCACGATCAGAAACCGCTCCAGCCACATGCCGACGACGACGCCGGTGGAGGCGATCACGCAGCCGAGGATCGTCCGCGTCCTCCGGAACGAGAGGAGCAGCACCGGCACGATGAAGTTGCAGGTGACCATCGTCCAGTACAGCGGGGCGTAGGCGCCGCGCTGCGTGGACCAGAACACCGCCATCTCGCTCGGTTCGTTGCCGTACCAGCCCGTCAGGCGCTCGGAGAAGACGAAGTAGCCCCAGAGCAGGCTCATCATCAGCAGCAGCTTGCCCAGGTTCTCGAAATGGATCGGGTGCAGGTATTCCTCGAGGTGCAGGAACTTGCGCAGCGCCGCCATCGCGATGATGAGCGCGGCGATGCCGCTGAAGATCGCGCCGGCCACGAAGTAGGGCCCGAAGATCGTCGAGTGCCACATCGGCACGGGCGCCATCGAGAAGTCGAACGAGACGATCGTGTGCACCGACACGGCGACCGGGATGATCGCGATCGCCATGATCTGCATCGCCTGCTCGAGGCGGTGCCACTGCTTGGTCGTGCCCTGCCAGCGGAGCGCCAGGACGCCATACACCTTCTTGCGCCAGCCCGTCGTCTGGTCGCGCACGAGGGCAAAGTCCGGGACCATCGGCAGGAGGAGGAACAGCACACTGCCGGTGAGGTAGGTCGTGATGGCGAAGAAATCCCACACGAGCGGCGACCGGAAGTTCGGCCAGATCTGGCGCTCGCTCGGGTACGGCATGAGCCAGAAGAACAGCCACGGCCGGCCGAGGTGGATGATCGGGAACATCGCGCCGATCATCAGGGCGAACGCGGTGATCACTTCCGCGCAGCGGGTGACCGGACGGCGCCAGCCGGCGTTGACCAGCCGGAGGATCGCCGAGATCAGCGTGCCGGCGTGGCTGATGCCGATCCAGAACACGAAGTTGACGATGTAGAAGCCCCAGAAGACGGGCATCCGCGTGCCCGACTGGCCGAAGCCGGTCGTGGCCTGGAAGAGGAACGCGAACAGCCCCACCGCGACGATGCTCGCCAGGAAGACGACCAGCGCCCAGAACTTCCAGGTCGTGTGGAAGAGCGGGCGGAGCAGGTCGTCGGACAGGCGCTTGGCGACGGCTTCGTTCATGCCTGGCTCTGGCGCGCGAGGTAGGTGACCTTGGGCAGCGTGCCCAGGTCCTCGAGCAGTTTGGACCCGCGCGGCGAGCGCGAGAGGCGCGAGACCTCGCTCTCCGGGTCGTTGAGGTCGCCGAACACGAGCGCCTTCGCCGCGCACGACTGCACGCACGCCGGCTTGATCTCGCCGTCGGCGACGTCGCGCTCCTCGGCCTCCGCCTGAATCTTCGTCGCGTTGATGCGCTGCACGCAGAACGTGCACTTCTCCATGATCCCGACTTCACGCACCGAGACGTCGGGGTTCAGCTGGAGCTGGAGCGGCGTGTCCCACGTGGGGTTGAAGAATTCGAAGAACCGCACCGTGTACGGGCAGGCGTTGGCGCAGTACCGCGTGCCGATGCACCGGTTGTAGACCTGCGCGTTCAGGCCCTCCTCGGTGTGGTGGCTCGCGTAGGTGGGGCAGACCGACTCGCATGGCGCCGCGTCGCACTGCTGGCACATCACCGGCCGGTACTTGAGCTCGACGTCCGGGAACTCGCCCGACCAGTAGCTCTCGACGCGGATCCAGTGCATCGCGCGCCCGCGCGCGGCCTGGTGATCGCCGACGGTCGGAATGTTGTTCTCGGCGTGGCAGGCGGTCACACACGCACCGCAGCCGGTGCACTTGTCGAGATCCGCCGCCATTCCCCATCTGTGTGGCATTCGTGTTTCTCTGTTAGCCGTTAGCCGTTAGCCGTTAGCCGTTAGCCGTTAGCCGTTAACGGTGATGGTCTTCGTTTTCCTCGCGCAGCTCACCGGCGAATTGAATCAATGTCCCGTCCGGGTCGCTCACGCGCGCGAGCGCCACGCGCGTGGAGGCCCACGCCAGGGCGCCGGTCGACGGCTCTTCCACCGCCGCGAGAATCGACAGCGGGTTCGTGCCGCGAAGGCTCGCGTAGCGGGTGTAGTTCGTGTGGCCCTGGCCGGCCGGCATGCCGATGACGTTCGGCGCGATGCCCGGCGAGATGACCGCCGGCGCGCGCACGGCGCCGAGCCGCGAGGAGATCTCCACGATGTCGCCGCGGGCCACGCCGAGCGCGGCCGCCGTCTTCGGATTGATCTCGACCCAGCTGCTCCACATCGCGGAGGTCAGCGGATCCGGCATCTCCTGCAGCCACGGCAGGTGGGCCGTCGATCCGTCGAGGCACGCGGCCGACGCGTAGGGCAGGAGCTGGTACGGGTAGTCGCCCTCCGCGCCGTCGAACGCGGGCTCGGCGTAGGCGGCGGGGGGCGGCGGCGCGGACTCGCGCGCCCCGGGGCCGGCCGGCAGCTCGCCCCACCAGCCGCCGTTGGTCTGGGCCGCGGACCACACGCTGTCGCCGCCGGGCAGCTCCGCGAACGCGGCCGCCAGCAGCTCGTCGTAGGTCTGCCACGGGAAGGCCGGGGCAATCGGGGCCGCGAGGCGGCGGCTCACGTCGAGCAGCACGTCCGCCGTCGACCGCGTGTCGTGCAGCGGCAGCATCGCCGGCGGCGCAACGCTGGCCACCCCGGTCGCCGATCCGGATTCGGGCAGCGCGTCGGTCCAGGACTCGAGGAACGAGTGGTCGGGGAGCACGAGGTCCGCCATGACGCTCGTCTCGTCGAGGAAGCTCGAGAAACTGACGATGTACGGCACCTTGTCGAGCGCGGCGCGCATCTGCCAGACGCTCGGCGCCGTGTGCACCGGGTTGGCGCCGTCGACCAGCAGCACGCGAACCGGCGCGGCCGCGCCGCCCGGCGAGGCCACCAGGCTGGCGGCCAGCCGCGCGAGCGTGCGCGAGGCATCCGGCGCCGTCGCGGGCGCGGTGAACCCGGGCGCCGGCGGCGCCTGCGGCGTGAACACCAGGCCGCCCGGCACGCCGACGCCGCCGACGAGCGCGGTGAGCGCGTTCGCGGCCAGGGCGTGGAACAGCCCGTTGGTGTACGCGAGAGGCGTCCCCGCGGCCAGGGCGACAGCGGGCGCGTGCGCGGCGAATTCGCGCGCCAGGCGCTCGATGCGCTCGGCGCGGATGCCGGTGCGCTCGGCCACGGCCTCGGGCGTGTAGTCGGGCAGGCCCGCGGCCCAGCCGTCGATGAGCGCGCCGGCGCGGCCGGCGGCCGAGGCGGGCTTGAGGCCCGCCGCCATGATCACGTGCGCGAGGCCGAGCGCGAGGACGCCTTCGGTGCCCGGCGTGATCGCCAGCCACTCGTCGGCGTTCGCGCCGGTCTGCGACATGCGCGCCTCGACCTGGACGAACTTGCCGCGCGCGCCCGACTCGGCGCCGCGCATCCGGCCGTAGCCGGCGTTCTGCGCGGTCGGCGCGCCCCAGGTGCCCAGGAAGTCGGCGCCGAACGCGATGACGTAGCGCGAGGCCGCCAAGTCGAGCGTCGGCCGTTGCGCGCGGCCGAACGAGAGCTCATTGGCGCGGCGCAGCACCTCGTCGCCGAAGGCCTCGTAGGCAATCGGCGGCGGCGCGCCGAAGCGGCCCAGGAATTCCGCGAGCAGCGCGCGCCGGTGGCTGTGGGCGCCGCGTGCGAAGGCGGCGAGGGACGCCTGCGCGCCGCCGGCGGCGAGCTCGTCGAGTTTGCCGACCAGCTCGGCGATCGCCTCGTCCCAGCTGATGGCTTCGTATTCGGCCAGTCCGCGGGCGCCGGTGCGGCGAAGCGGCGTGCGGAGGCGGTCGGGGTGAAACGTGATCTGGATCGCCGCCTGGCCGCGGGCGCAGAGGCCGCCCTGGCTCATCGGGTGCGCGGCGTTGCCCTCGAGCTTCTTCGCGACGCCCTGGCGCACGACGCCGGCCTCGCCCTCGCGCACGGTCTCGACGTCGGCGGCCATAATCCGCGCCTGGACGCCGCACCCGGCCTGACAGATCGGGCAGACGCTCGGCTTCCACTCGGCGAGGCCGGGGGTGATCTCCTCGGCCGGCACGAAGCGGATGAGGGTGTGCTCCGGGTTGCCGCAGCTCGCCAGCCCGGCGCTCGTGCCGGTCACCGCCGTGAGTTTGATGAAGGTTCGGCGATCCATCAGGACAGCAACCTTAGAAGTGGCACGTCAGGCAGTCGTTCGACGCCTGGTTTTCGCGGTGGCAGTCCACGCAGAAGCCCATCGTGTGCTTCACGACCGGCTCGGCGACGGTCATCGAGGCGACGTCGCCGTGGCATGTCGCGCACTCGATGTTCTTGCGGATGTGCGGCGCGTGGTTGAAGCGGACGTGCGCCGTCGCGGGCCAGCCGTACACGCGCTGCCAGGGGAGGTCGTGGCCGGCGTCACGCGCCGCCGTGATCGTCTGGATGAGCGGCTTGTCGGTCGCGATGGCCTCGTGGCAGATCATGCAGGTCGAGACGCTCGGCAGGCCGGCGCGCGGCCCGGTCGTCACGGCCTCGTGACAGTAGTCCGTGCAGGTCAGCCCCTGCTCGATGTGCGTGTGGTGCGGGAACGGGATCGGCTGCGTCGCCGCCGGCCGGATATAGAAATAGTCGCGGACCGCGTCGCCGAACGTGGCGTGCGCCGGCGTGAACACGTCGCGCGACGCGCCCGGCGCGATGCCCACGGCGTTCGCATTCCCCGGCGGACGCGTGTCGAGCAGGCCGCACGCCGTCACGCCCGTGCTCACGGCGACGATCGCCGCCAGCAGGGCGAGGCGCGGCAGCCGCCTGGAAGTCGGTCCAGCCACCGTTATTTATGCAGGCTGCGCAGGTAGTCGACCACCTGCCAGATTTGCTCGTCCTTGAGCTTGCCCTCGTACGGCTTCATGGCGAACGCGGGGCCGGCGCCCTTCTGGATCACCATGAAGATCTCGCCGTCGGTCGACCCGCGGTCCCACGTGTCGTCCGTGAGATTCGACGGGTGCGTGTCCTTCGGCGCCATCGTGCCGTTGCCGGTGGCGTCGTTGCCGTGGCAGAAGCGGCAGTTACGGTCGTACAGCACCTTGCCGGCCGCGATGGAGGCCGCGTTGGCCGGCACGGGATTCTTCAGGGCCTTGCCCTCGGCGCTGCCGCCGGGGTTCTGGGCGGCGACCTGCACGAGGCCGGCGATGCACACGAGGCCGAGCGCGGTAATCGTTCCGTTCAAGAAGCGGCGCATACTTGCGTCTTCCTTCCTTACACGCGTACCTGATATGGGCGATGGAACTGCCGGATGGCTGGCGCCGCCGCGCGATGTCCAGCGGCGGCAGATTGTCACACAACCGTCGCCGCGGCTGCAACCCTCGCCGATCCTCCGGCATTGTATATCCGTCTATATAATCCAATCCACAACCCGGACCACTCGCTTGCGAGGCTGGAGGCCCCATGCGCCGTTTGGCATTCGTGCTCGTGTTCGTCGCGTTCGCGTCGTGGCCCGCGATGTCGGCCGCCCAGAACGGGGCGGCGCTCTACGACAGCCACTGTGCCCAGTGCCACAACCCCGACAGCGGCGTGCGCGCGCCCGTGCGGTCGGCGCTCGCCACGATGACGGCCGGCCAGATCGTCGCCGCGCTGGAAGGCGGCGTGATGAACGAGCAGGGCGCCGATCTCTCGCCGGCCGAACGCCGCGCCGTGGCCGCATTCCTCGCCGCGGCGGCCCCGGCGACCGCCGTCGCCTCCTCCAGCCCGGCCGCCTGTGCCGCGCCGGCGCGGCTGACGGACGCGGTCGAGGGCGAATGGAACAGCTGGGGCGGATCGCTGGCGAACCGCCGCTTTCAGCCGCAGCCCGGCTTCACACCAGCCCAGATTCCGTCGCTCCGGCTCAAGTGGGCCTTCGGTTTCGACAACGAGGCCTCGGCCGCCGTGCAGCCATCCATCGTCGGCAACCGCGTGTTCGTCGCGAGCGGCTCGGGCCGCGTCTACGCCATCGGACTCGACGACGGGTGCCTGGACTGGACGTTCAAGGCCGACGGCGGCGTCCGGAACGCGCCGGTCTACGACAACGGCGCGCTGTACTTCGGCGACCTGATGGCGAACGTCTATCGCATCGACGCGCGCACGGGCGCGCTCGGCTGGAAACAGAAGATCGAGGAGCACCGGTCGGCCCGCATCACCGGGTCGCCCGCGTTCTACGGCGGCCGGCTCTACGTGCCCGTCTCGTCGATCGAAGAGGCGACGAGCATGGCGCCGAATTACGGGTGCTGCACGTTCCGCGGCAGTGTGGCCGCGCTCGACGCGGCGACGGGCCGCGTGATCTGGAAGACCTACACGATCGCCGACGAGCCGAAGCCGCTCGGGAAGAACTCCGCCGGCACGCAGCTCTTCGGCCCGGCCGGCGCGGCCGTGTGGTCGGCGCCGACGGTGGATCCGTCGACCAACTCGATCTACATCGCCACCGGCGACGCCTACACGCAGCCGGCCGCCGACACCTCCGACGCCGTGATGGCGCTCGACATGGCGAGCGGCGCGGTGAAGTGGGTCCGCCAGGTCACGAAAGACGACGCCTACACGATGGCGTGCAACGGCCGCGGCGGCGCGAACTGCCCGGATCCCTCTGGGCCCGACCATGACTTCGGCCAACCGCCGATCCTGCTGTCGCTCGGCAACGGCGGGCGCGCGCTCGTGCTCGGCCAGAAGTCGGGCCAGGCGCACGGCATCGATCCCGACAACAACGGCGAGCTGCTCTGGACGACGCGCGTGGGCAAGGGCGGCGCGCTCGGCGGCAGCGAGTGGGGCTCGGCGAGCGACGGCACGAATCTCTACGTCGCGATCTCGGACATCGAGCTGGGCGGCCGCGGCGCGAGCCCGCTGGTCGGCGGCGGGCTGCACGCGATCCGCGTCAGCGACGGCTCGGTGGTCTGGTCGGCGCCGCCGCCGGTCTGCGGCGATCGGCCCGGCTGCAGCCCGGCGCAGATGGCGGCGATCTCAGCCGTCCCCGGCGCGGTGTTCTCGGGCGCGCTCGACGGCATCCTGCGCGCGTATTCGAGCGCGAACGGGTCGGTGATCTGGAGCGTCGACACCGCGCGCGAGTTCCAGACGGTGAACGGCGTCGCCGCCCACGGCGGCGCGATCGACGTCGGCGGCACCGCAATCGCCCACGGCATGGTGCTCACGACGTCGGGCAACGGCCAGTGGGGCGGGCAGAGGGGGAACGTGCTGCTCGCCTTCGGCACGCCGTAGTCGCACGCCGTAGTCGCACGCCGTAGTCGCAAGGCACAAGTCGCTAGTCACGAGTCCGAGTCGCTAGTCCGAGTCACTAGTCACAGGTCACGCGCCCGACTTTCGACTGGCGACTCGGACTTGCGACTGGCGACTCGGACTTGCGACTGGCGACTCGGACTTGCGACTGGCGACTCGGACTTGCGACTGGCGACTCGGACTTGCGACTGGCGACTCGGACTTGCGACTGGCGACTCGGACTTGCGACTGGCGACTCGGACTTGCGACTGGCGACTCGGACTTGCGACTGGCGACTCGGACTTGCGACTGGCGACTCGGACTTGCGACTGGCGACTCGGACTTGCGACTGGCGACTCAGACTTGCGACTAGCGACTAGCGACTTGTGACTACGTCAGTTCGATCGTCACCGTCGTCCCCACGCCTTTGGTCGATCGAACGGCAATGGTTCCGCCGTTCAGCTCGATGTTCCGCTTCGCGATTGTGAGGCCCAGGCCGGTGCCGGTGGCTTTGGTCGAGAAGTAAGGCTCGAAGATCCGCGCGACGGCATCGTCGTCCATCCCCACGCCGCTGTCGGTGATTTCCACCTGCACGCCGTGACTGGCGACTGACGACTGCCGACTGGTGACTGCCAAGGTTCCTCCCCCCGGCATCGCGTGCAGCGCGTTCTCCACGATGTTCGTCAGGGCGCGCGCGAAGAGGGTGCGATCGAGGCGCACGCGCGGCAGATCCGGGTCGGCGTCCACGTGCAGGCCGACGCGATCGGACAGGCCCGCGCGGTACGGCGTCATCACCTCGGCGATGAGGGCGGCGACGTCGACCGGTTCGAGCTTGGCGATCGGCGACGAGGCGAAGTTCGAGAACTCCGACGCGATCTGGCGGAGCAGCCGCACCTGGGAGAGGATCGCCGTCACGCACTCGTCGAGCGCCGGCGACAGCGGCCGCCCGCGGTCCTGGTTCACGCGCCGCACGTGTTCGGCCGAGAGCTGGATGGGCGTCAGGGGGTTCTTGATCTCGTGCGCGACCTGGCGCGCCATCTCCGCCCAGGCCTCGAGGCGCTGCGTGCGCTCGAGCTCGCGCCGCTGCCGCTGGAGATCGGCGGCCATGCGGTTGAAGTCCTCGACCAGCCGCCGGAACTCGTCGCTCGACGTGGCGGCGATCCGGGCGTCGAGGTCGCCGCGCGCGATGCGCCGCGTCGCGCGCGTGAGCCGGTTCACGGGGTCGGCCACGCGCTCGGCCAGGTAGTAGCCGAGGCCGGCGCCCATCAGGCTGAAGAGCACCGCGCCGAGCAGCACGCGGCGATCGAGCTCGTCGCGCTGGCGCTCGGTCTCTTCCTGCCGGAGCGTGAGCGGCACGGTGACGATGCCTTCGCGGGCCCCGGCGCGGACGGGCTCGGCCGCGAGCAGGTACGGCGCGCCGCCGATCGACTCCACGCCGACGAACGTCTTCTGGCGATCGAGCACGATGCCGGCGTAGACGTCGCTCGGCGTGCGCTCGGTGAGCAGGCCCGAGGCGAAGAGCGCGCGGTTGCTCGTGGCCTGCAGCGAGGGACCGTCGAACAGGTTCACGTCCTGATCGATCGCGCGGCTCACCAGCACCATGATCTGGTCGTCCACCGCGCCGAGGGCCACCTGGTTCCGTTCCTGCAGCGCGACGTAGTCCTCGACGAGGCGGCGCGCGACGGTCGCCGTCTGCGCGGCCGACTCCTGTTCGCGCGCGTTGAGCTGCGCCGTGAGATAGGCGCGCGTGGCGAGGGCGAGGATCACGACCGGAATCACCGCGCCGGCGCCGAAATAGAGCACCAGCTTGCGGTAAAAGCTCGATCGGATCTCGTGGAGGAGCGCGCGGCCGCTGGCGCCCGATCGCGCCCCGAACACCCCGGTGAGCGTCGCGGCGGCGAGGAGCAGCACGTACAGCGCCAGCGCGAGCGTGATGAGCTCGGCGAGGTTGAGCAGGTGGCCGAACGTGGTCTCGACGGGATAGCCGATGGCGTAGATGCCGCCGCGGTCGTTCTGGAGGTAGACGCGATACACCTGCTCGTCGCGGCGGAGGCTGGCCCAGAAGGGATCGCGCGAGGCGACGAGGCGCGCGAAGACGGCGTCCGGCAGCAGCCAGACGCGCGCGCCGGTGCCGTCGACCGGCGTGCGGCTCCAGCCGTAGATGGCCAGCTCGATGTCCTGCCCCGCGGTCTCGTCGGCGCCCTCGGGCGACTGGGCGCGCAGCGACTCGAGATAGGGGCTCTGCGGCGCCACGAAGAACAGGCGCCGGT
This sequence comes from uncultured Acidobacteriota bacterium, assembly GCA_963792785.1. Taxonomy (GTDB): domain Bacteria; phylum Acidobacteriota; class Vicinamibacteria; order Vicinamibacterales; family CAVVIG01; genus CAWIMX01. The sequence goes on from CAWBXO010000001.1 coordinate 205,465, forward strand.
AGTCGAGCATCACGCGGACGACGATCGCGCCGGCAGGCCGGCCGTTCTCGCAGAGCCCGCGGCTCGCGCGGAGCCAGTGGCGATCGCTCGCGCCGAAGGGCGACGTCTCCTCGACCATGTCCCAGTCGCAGCTCGCGGCCCGGTACTCGGGCGTGGCCTGCTCGGGCAGGCTCAGCGCGAAGCGGCTCGCGAGCCGGCCGGCCGCGTCGTACAGCTCGACGGCCGACGTGAGCCGGTAGGTCGCCAGATCGGTGCGCTGCCAGATCGCGAAGGCCGGCCCCACGTCGGGCAAGCCGTCCGGCGCGGGCGGCGGCAGCGCCGCGCCGAGGTCCTCACGCGCGCCGATCTGATCGATCTGATCGAGCGCGCGGCGCAGGCGGTCCTGCAGGTCTTCCCGCATGCGCACGACCTGCGGCGCGTACGTGTCGGCGACGAGCGCCTCGCGCGCGTCCGTCGCGTAGGCGAGCAGCAGGGGATACAGCGCGATGGCCGGCACCACGAGGCCGAGCGAGTACCAGAAGACGCGCGCCGCCTGCGACGCGCGGTGCAGGCGCCCGTGCGGCCGGCCGATCGCCAGGCGGCACACCGCGACGCCGGCGAGCGCGGCGGCCAGGGGCGGCACGGGGATCGACGGTCCGGCGAGCGCGAAGCCGATCGCCGCGCCGGCCAGCCACGCCGGCGCGCCGATGGCCATGTGCCACTCGCGGCGCGTCCGCCACGCGAGCCCCGGCAGCCGCGTGACCCACACGGCCGCCCACACCGCCGAGGCGTGCAGCAGCAGCAGGGCGAACGCGAGGGCGAGGCGCGACGGGTTGGGTGGATGCAGCGCGAAGTGAATCACGTCGAGCGCGCTGCCCGGGGCGAGGCCGCGCAGCACCCGCGCGTAGGTCCACAGTCCCCACGCCGTGAGCGCGCCGATCGCGAGGTACGCGGGCGCGAGCACGGCCATCGCGCGGCCCCGGTCCGTGAGCAGCCGGGGACGCGGACGCGCGAAGCGCCGCCGCGTCTCGAGATCGAGCAGGAGCCAGGCGACGAGCGCCGCCGCCAGCGCCGTGAGGAGCAGATCGTACGGTCCGCGCCCCGGCGCCCCGCCGGCGCGCGTGACCGGGGCGAGCGCGAACCAGAGCACGGCCCGCGCGCCGAGCGCCACTGCTGCGAGCGCCGCGGATGCGGCGAGGACGCCGCGGGCGGCGCGCGCGCGCCGCTGCCAGCCCGCGAGCGGGACGGCCGCCGCGAGGAGAACCAGCGCGAGCACGGCGAGCACCACCGCGGTCGTGCGCAGGCGCCACCGGGTCCGGGCGGCGTCGATCTGCGAGGGGTCGACTGCCGCCGTCCCGAGCGGGGCGCCGGCCGCCGCGATCGGGACGACCAGCGCCGAGGGCGACGCATCGGGGACGGGCGCGCCGCCCGTCGGGCGAATCAAAGCGGGACCGATGAGCGTCGGGAGCTCGAAGCCGTCGGCGAGCGCCGCGCTGCTCCCCGCCGGCCCGAGGGCGAATTCGGCGACGACCGTTGCCGCGCGATCGCCCGTGCCGCCGGCGGCCGCGATGGCGTCGATTCGGACGAGGCGCGGGCCGGGCGGTCCGGTCGCGATGAACAGCGCGGGCGCGCGATCGAGCTGGGCGCGCGGGAATTCCGACACCCGCCCGGCCCACGCGATCGGATCGCCCGTCGCGCCGTAGACGGCCAGACCGGCGCCGTTCTCGGGCGCGAGCGGCAGGGCCGCGACGGCGGCCGAGAACAGGCGGCGCCGGGCGTCGGCGTCACGCGCGGCGAGGGCCAGCGTGCCGGGATCGGCCGCCAGCGCGGCGGTGGCGCCCGCCAGCGTGCGGGCGGCCTCGTCGAGGCGGCGGTCGAGGTCCGCGGCCGCGCGCGCGACGGCGTCGGCATCGGAGGCGCCGAACCGCGCGCGTCCGAGCGCGCCGCCGGCGAGCCCGATGATCAGGGCGACCGTCAGTCCCGCGGCCGCCGTCCGCCAGTAGGCCCTCACATCTGGATTATGGGGCCGGCGCGGCCATCACGACGAGCCCGGGCAGGGGGGCGACGGGCCGGATCGGCGGCTCGACCGAACGCATCAGCGCCACGATGGTCGTCCCCTGTGTCGCCGCGCCCGAGGCGACCACGAGCAGCGGCAGCGGGCGCCCCGCGACGGTTCCCGCGCGGGGCGGGGCCGAGATGTCGCCGGCCGCCGAATAGTCCCCCACCGGCCGGCCATCGTCGGCGGCGAACGCGAGGATCGCCTTCGACAGGCCGCTGACGACGATCGTGCCGTCGGCCAGCGCGGGGCCGGTCGCCGGCCGCAGTGCCAGCGCGCGTTTCCAGCGCTGCGCGCCGCTGCTGCGATCGAGCGAGCGGAGCACGTTGTCGAGCGACACGAAGTACAGCCGCCGCGCGTCGATGACCGGCGCGCCGACGATGTCGCCGCCCGTGCGCCAGTGCCAGAGCTCCGCGCCGGTCGCCGCGTCGAGGCAGTAGAGGTTGTTGTCGACCGAGCCCACGTAGACGCGCTCGTCGGTCGCCGCGACCTGGCCGGCGGCGCCGCCGAGCCGGTGTTCCCAGACATCGGCGCCGGTTTCGATCGCCAGCGCGAGCACGCGGCCGTCGCCCGCCGGCACGTAGACGCGGTCGCCGGCCACGGTGAGCCGCGCGCTGGGGGGCGCGGCGAGCTCGCGCCTCCAGATCAAGACCCCGTCAGACGCCCTGAACGCGAGCAGCACCCCCTCGCGCGAGGCGGCCAGCAGCCAGCCGCTCTTCCACACGAGGGCCTCGCCGACGCCCGCGGCGGGCGCCGACCAGACGCGCGCGCCGTCGAGGGCGCGGAAGGCGGTGACGGTGTCGGACGACGCGGCGAAGACCAGGTCGTCACCGGCGGCCGGCGCCGCCTTGGCGGCGAACGGCACGTTCCAGGCTTCGTCGCCCGACGCCAGATCGCGCGCGACCAGCCGGCCGTCGGCGAGGGGGAAGTACCCGTGGCGGGCGTCGAACGCCGGCGCGGCCGTGAGGGCGCTATCCAGCGTGACGGTCCACATGGTTTCGACGGGGAAGAGGCCGAGCGGGGCCAGCGGCGCCGCGCCCGAGAGCGTCACGAGCGCACCCATAAGGGCAACTGCACTACAACATCTAGTGGTCCGGCCCGTTCGCACACCGCTATAATAGCGTCTAGTTTCGGGCCCATCGGGATCAACTCGGGGGCCGGACGCCCTTCCGTGAACCATCAGACCATCATCGTTCTGGATTTCGGCTCCCAGTACACGCAGCTGATTGCGCGGCGCCTGCGCGAGCTGTCGGTCTATTCGGAAATCTGGCCGCCTGATACGCCCGCCGCGAAGATTCGGGCCCGCCAGCCGATCGGCGTGATCCTGTCGGGCGGTCCCAAGAGCGTGTCCGACCCCGGGGCGCCGAAGTGCGACGCGGCGGTGTTCGAGCTGGGCGTGCCGGTGCTCGGCATCTGCTACGGCATGCAGCTCATGGCGAAGACGCTCGGCGGCCGCGTGGCGCCGGCGGCGCAGCGCGAGTTCGGGCACGCGACGGTCGCGGTGGCCGAGCGCGAGCCGTTGTTCGCCGGCGTGCCCGCGGAGATTCAGGTCTGGGCGAGCCACGGCGACTTCGTGGCCGCGGCGCCGGCGGGCTTCGCGGTCCTCGCGACGAGCGCCAACGCGCCCGTGGCGGCGATGGGCGACGCCGGCGCGCCGCTGTTACGCGCTCCTGTTCCATCCCGAGGTCGTGCACACCGAGCACGGCCTGGACATCCTCCGGAACTTCGCCTTCGGCGTGTGCGGCTGCACCGGCGACTGGACGATGGCGTCGTTCGTGGAGGAGGCGACCGCGAAGATTCGCGCGCAGGTCGGCGGCGGCCGCGTGGTGTGCGCGCTGAGCGGGGGCGTCGACTCGACCGTGGCGGCGCTCATCATGCACCGCGCGATCGGCGATCGGCTGACGTGCATCTTCGTCGACAACGGCGTGCTGCGGCAGGACGAGGCCGCTGCAGATCGTGCGGCGGTACGAGCGGCTGCAGCTGCCGCTCGTGTCCGTGGACGCGTCGGCGATGTTCCTGGAGCGGCTCGACGGTGTGACCGATCCCGAGACGAAGCGGAAGATCATCGGCGTCGACCTTCATCGACGTGTTCGAGGTGGAGGCGGCCAAGCTCGGCCAGGTCGACTTCCTCGCGCAGGGGACGCTGTATCCCGACGTGATCGAGTCGGTGTCGGTCGTCGGGCAGTCGGCGATGATCAAGAGCCACCACAACGTGGGCGGCCTGCCCGAGCGCATGCGGATGACAGCTGGTCGAGCCGCTGCGCGAGCTGTTCAAGGACGAGGTGCGGGAGGTGGGGCGCAAGCTCGGCCTCGACGAGGAGTTCGTCGTGCGGCAGCCGTTTCCCGGGCCCGGGCTCGCGGTGCGGATCCTCGGCGACGTCACGCCCGATCGGCTGACGCTGCTGCGCCGGGCCGACGCGGTCGTGGCCGAGGAAATCCGGCGCGACGGGTGGTATCACGCGGCTGTGGCAGAGCTTCGCCGTGCTGCTGCCGGTCCAGAGCGTCGGCGTGATGGGCGACGAGCGGACCTACGAATACACGGTGGCGATCCGGGCGGTCGAGAGCCGGGACGGCATGACGGCGGACTGGGCGCGCCTGCCGCACGACCTGCTCGCGCGGATCTCGTCGCGGATCGTGAACGAGGTGCGCGGCATCAACCGCGTCGTGTACGACATCAGCTCGAAGCCGCCCTCCACGATCGAGTGGGAATAGTTGGGAAACTGAGGAACTGAGGAACTGAGGATCTGGGGAACTGGGGGACTGGGAACCCACTTCCTCAGCTCCCCAGTTCCTGAGCTCCTCAGTTACAAGAATCAAATTAATGCCTGAATTCGTCCACCTCCACCTGCACACCGAGTTTTCGCTGCTCGACGGCGCATGCCGCATCGACGAGCTGCTGGATCAGGCGGCGGCGCTGAAGATGCCGGCGGTGGCGGTCACCGAGCACGGGAACCTGTTCTCGTCGGTGATCTTCCACGATCACGCGCGGGAGCGCGGGCATCAAGCCGATCCTCGGCTGCGAGGTGTACGTGGCGCCGGGGAGCCGGCTCAGCAAGAGCGGCAGTCCGGGCGAGACGCAGAACCACCTCGTCCTGCTCGCGGAGACGCTCGAGGGCTACCACAACCTGATCAAGCTGGTGTCGGCCGGCTACACCGAGGGCTTCTACTACAAGCCGCGCATCGACAAGGATCTGCTCGCGCAGCACGCCAAGGGGCTGATCGGCCTGAGCAGCTGCCTCAAGGGCGAGGTGGCCGAGGGCCTGACGCGGCAGCAGGAGCGCAAGGCGCTCGAGGCGGCGGCGGCGTACCGCGACATCCTCGGCCCGAAGAACTTCTTCCTCGAGATGCAGTGGCACGGCATCGAGGAACAGCGGGTCGTGAACACGCGGCCTGCCGGCGCTGGCGCGGGAGCTCGACCTGCCGCTCGTCTGCACCAACGACGTGCACTACCTGCGCGCGTCCGACGCCCACGCGCACGACATCCTGCTCTGCATCGGCACCGGCAAGGCGTTCAGCGATCCGAAGCGCCTGCGCTACGACGCGAAAGCAGTTCTTCCTGAAGACGCCGGCGGAGATGGCCGAGGTCGTTCAAGGACTTCCCGGACGCGCTGGCGAACACGATGCGCATCGCCGAGCGGTGCAACGTCCAGCTCGCCGTCGGGCGAGAACTTCCTGCCGAACTTCGACGTGCCGGCGCCTTACACGCTCGACGAGTACTTCGAGCACGTCGCGCGCGAGGGCTTCGCGGAGCGCCTGCCGCGGCTGCAGCAGCTCGCCGGCGGCCGGCGCGCTGCGCCACACGGTCGACGAGTACGAGCGGCGCCTGGCCTACGAGATCGAGATGATCAAGCAGATGAAGTACCCGGGTACTTCCTGATCGTCTGGGACTTCATCCGCTACGCGCGCGAGCAGGGGATCCCGGTGGGGCCGGGGCGCGGCTCGGCCGCCGGCAGCCTGGTGGCCTACTGCCTGCGCATCACCGACGTCGACCCGCTCGACTTCGACCTCATCTTCGAGCGCTTCCTCAACCCCGAACGCGTGTCGCTGCCCGACATCGACATCGACTTCTGCGAGCGCCGGCGCGGCGAGGTCATCGAGTACGTCACGCAGCAAGTACGGCCGCGAGAACGTCGCGCAGATCATCACGTTCGGGACGATGAAGGCGCAAGGCGGTCGTGCGCGACGTGGGGCGCGTGCTCGAGATGCCGTTCGCCGACGTCGACAAGGTCGCCAAGCAGATCCCGGCCGCGCTCGACATGACGCTCGACAAGGCGCTCGAGGAGAGCCAGCCGCTCAAGGACATGGAGCGGCAGCGACCCGAAGGTCAAGGAGCTGCTCGAGGTGGCGCGCCGCCTCGAGGGCATGACGCGCCACGCGTCGGTCCACGCCGCCGGCGTGGTGATCGCGCCCCGGGCCATCACGGACTACGCGCCGCTCTACAAGGGCGCGCGCGACGAAATCGTGACGCAGTGGTCCATGAAGGAGATCGAGCGCGTCGGCCTCCTGAAGATGGACTTCCTCGGGCCTCAGCACGCTGACGCTCATCGCCGACGCCATCGCCGAGATCAAGCGCACGACGGGCGAGACGCTCGACATCGACCACGATCCCGCTCGACGATGCCAAGACGTATCCAGATCTTCCAGGACGGCCAGACCTACGGCATCTTCCAGTTCGAGAGCAGCGGGATGCGCGACATCCTGCGGAAGGCGAAGCCGCAGCGCCTCGAGGACCTGATCGCCCTGAACGCGCTCTACCGTCCCGGCCCGCTCCGGAGCGGGATGGTGGACGACTTCATCGCGCGCAAGCAGCGGCAAGACCGAGATCAAGTACGAGCTGCCGCAGCTCGAGCCGATCCTGCGCCGACACCTACGGCGTCATCGCCTACCAGGAGCAGGTGATGCGCATCGCGAACGTGGTGGCCGGCTTCACGCTCGGCGAGGCCGACATCCTGCGCAAGGCGATGGGCAAGAAGAAGGCCGACGTGATGGCAGGCCATGCGCGCCAAGTTCATCGACGGCGCGAAGGCCCGCGGCATCACCGGAGAAGAAGGCGGCGCACCTCTTCGACCTGATGGAGCACTTCGCCGGCTACGGCTTCAACAAGTCGCATTCGACGGCCTACGCGTTCCTCGCGTACCAGACGGCCTACCTCAAGGCCAACTACCCGTGGCATTTCGCCGCGGCGCTGCTGACGATCGAGTCGCAGAACACCGACAAGCTGGCGCTGTACCTGGCCGAGTGCCGCGAGCGCGGCATCCCGGTGCTGCCGCCCGACATCAACGAGAGCCAGCTGCGCGTTCACCGTGCGAGCCCGAGCGGGCGTGCGGTTCGGCCTGACGGCCATCAAGAACGTCGGCGAGGGCGCGATCGAGTCGCTGCTCGAGCGTGCGCGAAGGCGCAGGGCCGCATTCGCTCGCTCGACGCGCTCTGCGAGGAGCTCGACCTGCGGCTCGCCAACAAGCGCGTGTTCGAGAGCCTCGTGAAGGCGGGCGCGTTCGACTCGCTCGTCGCCGGCGCGCCCGCGCTCGCGGCGCTGCCGCCGCGCGAGCTGCGGCCGCGGCTGATGGCCGCCGTCGACGCCGCCTGCGAGCACGGCGCGCGCGCACCAGCGCGATCGACTCGACGGACAGGCGCAGCTCTTCGGCGCGCTCGAGCCGGCCGGCGCGGACGCGGCTCCCGGGCCGATCGTGCTTCCCGATGCGGCGCCGTGGACCGAAAGCGAGCAGCTCGGGTACGAGAAGGAGACGCTCGGCCTCTACTGGAGCGGCCACCCGGTCGACCGCTACGCGGCGGACCTCGCAGCCGTTCGGCGCGAAGGCCACCGCCGAGCTGGCCGAGGCTCCCGACCTCGGGATCGCGCGGGGACAGCTGGGGGCCCGGCGGGCCGAAGCCGATCGAGCCCGACGTCAGCATCGGCGGCATCGTGGCTGCCTGCCGCCAGCTGAAGACGCGCAAGGGCGACCGGATGGCCGTGTTCACGCTCGAGGACGCCCACGGCGGCGTCGAGGTGATCGCGTTCCCGGAGACCTACCAGCGCAGCGCGGCGCTCATCGAAACCGGTACGCATGGTGCTCGTGCGCGGCAAGCTCGAGCGCGACGAGGAGACGGTGCGGATCCTGGCCTCCGAGATCGCGCCCATCGAGAGCGTGCGCGAGCGGATCGCGCGGGAGGTGGCGATCCACCTGAAGGGCGCGGCCAGCCGCGGACACGCTCGAGGCGCTCGGCGAGGTCTTCGCGCGCCATCGCGGCGACCGCCGCGTGTCGTTCGAGATCGAGGTGGGGGCCAACGGCCATTCGCTGCGCGTGCGCGCGGACGTCTCGTCGCAGATCCGCGTGCGGCCGTCGCTGGCGCTCGTCGCCGAGGTCGAGCAGATCGTGGGCCAGGGCGCGGTGGAGCTCCGGTAATGCCCCGAGACGCTCGAGTTCGAGGAGCCGATCGCCGCGCTGCTCAAGGAGATCGAGGCCCTCGACGCGCTGCCGCGCACCGACGCGCGCGACCGCGAGATCGCGCCGCGCGATCGAGGCGCGGCTCGCGCGCGTCCGCGCCGAGCTCTACGCGTCGCTCACGCCGTGGCAGCGCGTGCTCGTCGCGCGGCATCCCGAACCGCCCGGGCCTCGAGGACTACCTCGAGCTGCTGTTTCACCGGCTTCGTCGAGATCCACGGCGACCGGCGCTTCGCCGACGACCACGCGATCATGACCGGCTTCGCCGAGTTCGAGGGGCAGCCGGTGCTGCGTCGTCGGCCACGTGAAGGGGCAGCGACACGAAGGACAAGATCTTCCGCAACTTCGGCTACGCCCGGCCCGAGGGCTACCGCAAGGCGCTGCGCGCGATGCGCCTGGCCGAGAAGTTCAAGCGGCCGATCCTCGTCTTCGTCGACACGCCGGCGGCCTATCCCGGGCATCGAGTCGGAGGAGCGCGGCGTGGCCGAGGCGATCGCCGTCAACCTGCGCGACATGATGCTGCTCGACACGCCGATCGTCGTGATCGTCAGCGGCGAGGGCGGCAGCGGCGGCGCGCTCGGCATCGCCATCGGCGACCGCGTCCTGATGCAGGAGTACGCGATCTACAGCGTGATTCCGCCCGAGGGCTGCGCCGCCATCCTCTGGCGCGATTCGGCCAAGAAAGTGGAGGCGGCCGACGCGCTGAAGCTCACCGCGCCGGACCTGCTCAAGGCCGGGATCGTCGACGAGATCGTCCCCGAGCCCGTCGGCGGCGCCCATGCGGACCCGCTGGCGGCCGCTGAGTTCGTGCGCGCCGCGCTGGCGAGGGTCCTGGCGGAGATCGCCGCGCTCGACGGCCCGGCGCGCCTGGACCTCCGCTACGAGAAGTTCCGCGGCATGGGGCGCCTCGGCGTGGAGTTCACCGACGAATCGGTCACACCGACAGGATCGTCCTGATCGTGAACGGTCACGAACCACAGAGGCTCAGAGGCACAGATGCTGGGCAGGTGTCGCCCGGCGCGGGGCCGCCGACGGCGGCTGCAGGGCGAGGACACGGCGTGGATACGCCGGCCGGGCGTCTGCGCCGGCGTCTCCACGCCGTGTCCTCGCCCCTGCCACGGCCTGCTTCGCAGGCCGCCCGCGCCGACCGGATCGTCTCGGTGTCTCCGTGTCTCCGTGGTTGGGGCTTCATGATCCCGCCGCGCTGGGAGCTGAATGCCTGCGACGAAGGCGCCTCGGCCGCGCTCGCGTCGGCCATCGGCGTTCCGCCCGTCGTGGCGCGCCTGCTGTGGAGCGCGGCCTCGGGGATCCGGACGCCGCGACCCGCTTTCTCAATCCCTCGCTCGACCACCTGCACGATCCGATGGGGCTCGCCGACATGCGCGTCGCCGTGGATCGGATCTGGCGCGGCTCTCGCGAACCATGAGCGGATCGCCGTCCACGGCGACTACGACGTCGACGGCGATCACCTCGACCGTCATCGTGCGCCGGGCGCTCGAGCTGCTCGGGCGCCGACGTCGTCCACTTCATCCCGGAGCGCCTGACCGACGGCTACGGCCTGCAGCCGGCCGCCATCGAGCGCCTGCACGCCGACGGCGTGCGCCTCATCGTGTCGGTCGACTGCGGCATCCGCGGCGCCGAGGCCGCGCGCCGGGCCCGCGAACTCGGCGTGGACCTGATCATCACCGACCACCACGAGCCCGACGCCGGAGCTGCCGCCGGCGCTGGCCGTGATCAACCCGAAGCGCGCGCGACTGCGCCTACCCGGACAAACACCTGGCGGGCGTCGGCGTGGCGCTGAAGCTGGTGCAGGCGCTCTGCGCGCGCGCGGGCACGCGAGGCGCTGGTCCCCGGGTTCGTCAAGATCGCCGCGATCGGGACGCTCGCCGACGTCGTGCCGCTCGTCGGCGAGAACCGCGTGATCGCCAAACTGGGGCTGGAGCTGCTCTCGCGCGGCCCCCACAAGGTCGGGCTGCGCGCGCTGCTCGACGTGGCCGGCCTCACCGGCAAGACCATCGACAGTTATCCACATCGCGTTCATGCTCGCGCCGCGCGTGAACGCGGCCGGGCGCATGAGCACGCCCGACATCGCGACGCGCCTGCTGCTCGCCGCCGACGAGACGATGGCCGACGAGGCGCGCGACCTGGCGCTCCAGCCTCGACGGCGAGAACGTCCGGCGACAGGAGGAAGAGGCCGACGGTCGTGGCCGCGGCGAAGAAGATCGTCCAGACCGATCCGGACGTCGGCGCGCGCACCGTGCTCGTGGTGGCGGGGGAGGGCTGGCACCGCGGCGTCATCGGGATCGTGGCGTCCAAGCTCGTCGACGCCTTCCACCGGCCCGCGATCGTCCTGTCGATCGAGGACGGCGTGGCCCAGGGCTCGTGCCGGAGCATTCCCGGCTTCGACATGCTCGCGGCGCTCGAGCGGTGCGCGCCCCTGCTCGACCGCTTCGGCGGACACAAGCAGGCGGCCGGACTCAGCCTCGACGCCGCGCGGGTGAAGGAGTTCCGGCTCGCCGTGAACGACGTCGCCGACGAGACGCTCGGCCCCGACGATCTTCGCCGCGAAGCTCCGCATCGACGGCGACCTCGCGTTCCGCGCGATCACGGGCGAGGTGGCCGCCGGCGTCGCGTCGCTGGCGCCGTTCGGCGCGGGCAACCCGCGCCCCGTGTTCGCCGCGCGCGCCGTCGAGGTCGTCGACGGTCCGCGCACGCTCAAGGAGCGCCACTTGAAGATGACGCTCCGCAGGAGCGGACGGATCTTCCGCGCCATCGCGTGGCGCGCCGCCGAGCGCCAGAGCACGCTCACCGAGTCAAAGAACGCCGTGGACGTGGCCTTCTCGCTCGAACAGAACCAGTACAATGGCCAGACGTCCGTCGAGCTGATGTTGGCGGATTTCCGAAAAGCTGAAGCATGAGCAAGGCGCTGCGTCGGGCGCGACTGTTCGTCGGCCTGTTCGCCATCGTCTTCGTCGTCTTCGTGGCGTTCGCCTTCAAGAACCGGCCCGCCGCGCCGGACGGCGTGTCCTCGCCGTCCCGCCTCGATCCCTCTGCCATCGTCGAGACCACGGGCAGCGTGACCGACCGGTTCACGGCCGACCGCGAGGATTTCAGCGTGCGATCCGAGCATGCCTATACCTATGCCGACGGGACGTCCCGGATCGAGGGCGTGACGATCGTGTCCACCCGGAGCGGCCGCACCTACACGGTCACCGCGAAGGAAGCCCGGGTCGGGACGGACGAGTCGGCGTTCACCCTCACCGGCGCCGTCCACATTCAGTCGGACGACGGCCTGGTCGCCGACGCGGAGCAGGCGGTCTACACCAAGGACAACGGCGTCGTGAACTCCCCGGGGCCGGTGACGTTCTCGCGGGGACGGCTCGATGGCAACGGCGTCGGCATGACCTACAACACCCGGAGCGATGTCCTGACGATCCTGGACCAGGCCACGATCGACGTGGCGCCCGGGGACGATGGCACGGGCGCGATCGACATCGTGGCGGGCCGGGCGACCTTCCCGCGCGCGCAGCATCAGATCCAGCTCGAGCGCGCCGTGACGATCCACCGCGAGGGACGCGAGATCGTGGCGGACACGGCCATGGCGTACCTGACGGACGACGAGGAGCGCCTGACGAAGCTCGAACTGCGGGGCGGTTCGAGCGTGAAGGCCGAGGCGGCCGACGCGGGCGCGCTCCAGACGCTGGCCGGGCGGGACATCGACCTGCAGTACGCGGAGAACGGCGCGTCGCTCGAGCACGCCCGCGTCGACGGCGATGGCGTGATGCAGTTTGCCGGCGCGGGCGGGCGGGCCGGCCGCCGCCTGGCCGCCGGGGTGCTCGATGTCGGGCTGGCCCCCGACGGCTCGACGCCGATCGCGCTGGCGGGGCGGGGAGCGGTCCGGCTGACGTTTCCGCGGGACGGCGCGACGCCGCCGCGGTCGGTGGATGCCGACCAGATCGACGGGGACGGCGAGCCGGGCAGCGGCCTGACGCGGGCCCGGTTCACGGGCCGTGTGACGTACCGCGAGCAGGGAGCGGCCGGGCGCGTGGTGACGGCCGGCGCGCTCGACGCGGCGCTGGCGCCGGGCACCGGTGACATCGACGACGCGCGTTTCACGCGCGCCGTCCACGTGACCGAGGCCGATCTCGAGGCCTTCGCGGCCGATGCGCGCTACCGCGTGGGCGACGGCGTGGTGGAGCTGCAGGGCGCGGAGCCCGGGCGGCCCGTCCCGAACGTCGTGAGCGCGCAGATGGACGTGCGCTCGACGCGGATCGACGTGACGCTCGACGGCCCGCAGCTGCACGCGACGGGCGACGTGAAGAGCGTGATTACGCCGTCGAAGGGCGATCGCGACACGAAGATGCCCGTGATGCTCGACGCGGACGAGCCGGTCACCGTCACGGGCGACGAACTGCAGTACGACGGGGAGCGCTCCGAAGCCGTCTACACCGGCCGCGCCTGGCTCTGGCAGGGCGAGACGAGCGTGCGAGGCGACACCCTGACGCTCAACAGCGCCTCGGGCGATCTCTCGGCGAGCGGCTCGGTGACGAGCACGACCGCCCTCGACGAGAAGGGCGACGACGGCACGATGTCGAGGGTCACGTCGGTGGCGACGGCCAAGGACCTCGTGTATGAGAACGGCTCGCGCCGCGCCACGTACACAGGCGGCGCGCACATCAGCGGGCCCGCGCGGGACATGACGGCCGACAAGGTGGAGCTGTTGCTCGCCGAGTCCGGCGACACGCTCGACCGGCTGGAGGCGTACGGCAAGGTCAACCTGCACGAGACCCGTCGGAAGACGACAGGCGAGCGGCTGACGTACACCGCGCCCGACCAGCTCTACGTCGTGACCGGCGCCCCCGCCACGGTCGTCGACGAGTGCGGGCGCGAGACGACCGGCCAGCGCGTGTCCTTCGTCCGCGCGTCCGACACGGTCACCGTCGACGGCGGCACCCAGCGCGCCACGACCACGGGGGGGCATTGCGCGCCATAGGAGGGTGCTGCTGGGTGCTGGGTGCTAGGTGCTGGGTGCTTGGTGCTGGGAAAGCACCTGGTGCATAGTGCAGGGTGCGTGTTCACGCTGACCAGCACCTGGGACCCAGCACCTAGCACTTAGCACCTAAGCACCTAGCACCCTTTCTGATGTCGACCCTCCGCACCCACAATCTGACCAAGTCCTACGGCGGGCGGACCGTCGTTCGAGGCGTGAGCCTCGAGGTGAGTTCGGGCGAGATCGTCGGGCTGCTCGGGCCGAACGGCGCCGGGAAGACGACCACCTTCTACATGACGGTCGGCCTGACGGCGCCCGACTCGGGGAAGGTCGACCTCGACGGCCAGGATCTGACCGACGATCCGATGTACGTCCGTGCGCGGAAGGGTATCGGATACCTGCCGCAGGAGCCGTCGATTTTCCGCGGCCTCACGGTCGAGCAGAACATCCTGGCCATCCTCGAGACCATGCCGCTCGACGCCGACGCCCGGAGGGCCAGGCTGAAGGAACTGCTCGCCGAGCTGAACCTCACGCCCCTGGCGGCCGCGCCGGCCTACACGCTCTCGGGCGGCGAGCGCCGGCGCGCGGAAATCACGCGCGCGCTGTGCGTGGCGCCAAAATTCATCCTGCTCGACGAACCGTTCGCCGGCATCGATCCGATCGCGGTCTCCGACATCCAGCAGATCATCTTTCACCTGCGCGATCGCGGCATCGGCGTCCTCATCACCGACCATAACGTCCGCGAGACGCTGCGCATCACCGACCGGGCCTACATCGTGTCGGGCGGCGTCATCTTTCGCAGCGGGACCCCCGACAGCCTGGCGGCCGACGACGAGGTTCGGCGGATTTATCTGGGGACCGAGTTCCGCTTGGATTAAAATAAGGCCTGGGATTTGCATGGGTGAGGCTGGCGCAACGATTGCGTCTGACCCGCCTCGAGCCCGCCGGTGGCGCGCAAGGTCTTGTGCACCAGTGGGATAGCAGCCGACTCAGGTGCCATGGGTATTCAGCAGAAGCTCCATACAAAGCTCGTTCAGAAGCTCATTCTGACGCCGTCGCTCCAGCAGGCCATCAAGCTGCTGCCGATGTCGACGCTTGAGCTGACGGACCTCCTGAACCAGGAGATGGTCGAGAACCCCCTCCTCGAGGAGGTGCCCACCGAGGAGCTCCAGCCGGTGGAAGCGGCCCAGACGACCGGAGAAAAGCCCGAGGCCGAGAAGCCGGCGGCCGAGAAGACCGACACCTGGGACGACCAGGACTACGAGTACTTCTTCGGGGACTACCTGGACGACGGCTATCGCCAGCGCGCCCCCCAGGAGGTCCGGGAGCTGCCGCCGATCGAGAACACGCTCTCGACCAGCACGTCGCTCTCCGACCACCTCATGTGGCAGCTCTCGATGCAGACCGACGAGCCCGTCCAGCGCGAGATCGGCGCCGCGATCATCGGCAACCTCGACGACGACGGGTACCTCGTCGCGTCCTTCGAGGAGCTGGCGGCGATGGGCGCGTGGGACGTGGCCGCCGTGGAAGCGGCGCTCCGTCTGGTGCAGTCGTTCGACCCGGTCGGCGTGGCCGCGCGCGACCTCCAGGAGTGCCTGCTCCTGCAGCTGCGGCACGCGGGCCTCGAGGACACGCCCGCCGAGAAGATCGTCAGCGAGCACCTGCGGCTGCTGCAGAACCACCAGGTGCCCGAGATCGCCAAGCGGCTGAACATGTCGATCGACGACCTCAAGGAGCACGTCGAGGTGATCCGCCACCTCGATCCGAAGCCCGGCGCCCGGCTCAACCCGTCGTCATCGCAGTACGTGATTCCCGACGTCTACGTGGTCAAGGTCGAGGACCAGTACGTCGCGGTCCTCAACGAGGACGGGCTGCCGCAGATGCGGATCAGCCCGG
Source organism: uncultured Acidobacteriota bacterium (assembly GCA_963792785.1). Classification (GTDB taxonomy): domain Bacteria; phylum Acidobacteriota; class Vicinamibacteria; order Vicinamibacterales; family CAVVIG01; genus CAWIMX01. The sequence goes on from CAWBXO010000001.1 coordinate 220,830, forward strand.
TCTACCGCCGCCTGCTCGACAAGGGCGCGAACGAGAACACCGACGAGACGCGCGCGTATGTGAAGGACAAGTTTCGCTCGGCCCTGTGGCTGATCAAGTCGGTCGAGCAGCGCCAGAAGACGATCCAGAAGGTCGCGAACAGCATCATCAACTTCCAGCGAGATTTCCTGGACCACGGCATCGAGCACCTGCGGCCGCTGGTGCTGCGCGACGTGGCGACCGACATCGGGATGCACGAGTCGACCGTGAGTCGCGTCGTGACGAACAAGTACATGCACACGCCGCAGGGCGTGTTCGAGATGAAGTACTTCTTCCACAGCGGCATCAGCAGCTCGTACGGCGAGAGCGTGTCGTCGGTCACCATCAAGCAGCGGATCCGCAAGATCATCGACAACGAAGACCCTCGCAAGCCCTTGAGCGATTCGAAGATTGTGAATATCCTGCAGAGAGAGGGCCTGGTGCTCGCGCGGCGGACAATCGCCAAGTACCGGGAAGAGCTCAAGATCCCGACGTCGAACCAGCGCAAGGTGCTGTTTTAGACGTCACGTCCGGACAGGAATCCATGCGACTAGAGTTGACGGGACGACATGTCGAGATCACCCCTGCGCTGCGCCGTCTGGTGCAGACCAAGGTCGGACGGCTGGAGCGGCTGCTGAGCGACCGTGCCGTCTCGGCCCAGGTGGTGCTCGCCGAGGACAAGCTCCAGCGCGTCGCGGAGGTCACCCTGCACGCGCGCGGCGAGCGGTTTCTGCACAGCATCGCCAAGGAGGACACCTTCCGCCTGTCGGTGGGCGCGGCCGTGGACAAGCTGGCGCAGCAGGCGCGCACGATGAAGGGCAAGTTCGAGGGCCGCAAGCGCACGGCCCGCGCGCCCCTGCGAAAGAAGCGGGCGGGCTAGCCCGGAGCGTGCCGGCATGAGTGGGGCTCCCGGCGTGTCGGTCGGCGCATTGCTCGCGAGCCGTCCCGAGGCGGCGGGTCTGCCGATCGATCTCCTCGCCGGGCGCGACGGCCTCGACCGCGTGATCTCCAGCCCCTACGTCCAGAAGACGGGCCTGGCGCTCGCGGGCTTCCACGAGTACCTCAAGCCCGGCCGCGTGCTCATCTTCGGCGAGAGCGAGATCCGCTACCTCGAGAGCCTCGAGACGGGGCCGCGCGCCAACGCGCTGCGCCTCGCCCTCACCCTCGACTTCCCCTGCGTGCTCATCACGGGCGGCTTCAACCCGCCGCAGGAGCTGACGGCCGAGGCGGAGCGCGCCTCGGTGCCGCTGCTCCGCACGACGGTCGTCACGCCGACCGCCGTCGCGAAGCTGACGTCGATGCTCGAGGACAGCCTCGCGGCGCGCACGACGCTGCATGCCGTGCTGATGGACATCCTGGGCCTGGGCGTCCTGATCACCGGGGAGAGCGGCATCGGCAAGAGCGAGTGCGCGCTCGACCTGATCGTCCGCGGCCACCGTCTGGTGGCCGACGACACGGTCGAGATCCGGCGCCGCTCCGAGACGATCCTGATCGGGACGTGCCCGGAGCTCACCCGCCACCACATGGAACTGCGCGGCCTCGGCGTGATCAACGTGATGAACCTGTTCGGGATCGCGTCGACCCGCTCGTCCAAGCGCGTCGAGATGGTCGTGCAGCTCGAGCGGTGGGAATCGGGCCGCCAGTACGAGCGGCTCGGACTCGACGAGACGTTCTTCGAGATTCTGGGGCTGCAGGTGCCGCTGATCCGCATGCCCGTCGCGCCGGGCCGGACCGTGGCGATCCTGGTGGAGGTCGCGGCGCGCAACCAGCTCCTGCGCGCGCGCGGGCACCACGCGGCGCGCGACCTGGCCGAGCGGCTCGATCGCGCCCTGCGCGACGCGGCCGGCCCGGCGGACGAGGACGAGGACGAGCTCGAGCCGGGAGGGGGATCGTGAGTCCCAGAAAAGCGGCCGCGCGCCCGCGACGGAAGGCCCGTGCCGCGGCGGGGCAGCCGTTCATCATCCTCACCGGACTGTCCGGGTCGGGCAAGTCGCAGGCGATTCGCGCGCTCGAGGATCTGGGCTACTTCTGCGTGGACAACCTGCCGACCACGCTGATCCCGACCCTGGCGCGCCTCTCGCTCAAGGCCGGCGGCGACATCGAGAAGGTCGCGATCGTCGTGGACGTGCGCGAGGGGAACTTCCTGTCGTCGTTCCCCCGGGTCTTCCAGCAGCTCCGAAAGATGCCGCGCCTGCATCCGGTCCTGATCTACCTCGACGCCAGCAACGCCGCGCTCGTCCGCCGCTTCAGCGAGACGCGGCGGCCGCACCCGCTGGCGCCCGGCCGGTCGGTCAGCGAGGGCATCCGGGCCGAGCGGACGCGGCTGGACGCGATCCGCGAAATGGCCGACGAGATCGTCGACACGTCGGACATGACCGTCCACGAACTGCGGCAGTTCTTCATGTCGCTGTCCCGCGACCGGGGGCGCGCGCGCCTGGTGGTCACGCTCGTCAGCTTCGGCTATAAGTACGGACTGCCCGTGGACGCCGACCTCGTGTTCGATGCACGCTGCCTCGTGAACCCGCACTTCGTGCCCGCCCTGCGCGAGAAGACCGGGCGCGACCGCGCCGTGGTCGAGTTCATGAGCCGGGACGCGACGGCCCGCCGCTTCATCGCCCGCCTCGAGGACTACCTGCGGTTCGTGGTCCCCCTGTACATCGAGGAAGGGAAGAGCTACCTGACCATCGCGATCGGCTGCACGGGGGGGCGCCATCGGTCGGTGATGATCGTCGAGCGGATCCGCACGGCGCTCGCCGCCCACACGGGCGTGCGGGTGCGGCTGCGGCACCGCGACGTGGCGCGGACGTGATCGGAGTCGTGGTCGTCACGCACGGGCAGCTCGCGACCGAGCTGGTGAACGCCGCCGAGATGATCGTCGGGGATCTGCCGCAGTTCGCGGCGGTGTCGATCGGCTGGCACGAGGACGTCGACGATGCGCGCGAGGACATCCGCCAGGCGATCGAGCGCGTGCAACAGGGCGACGGCGTGCTGCTGCTGACGGACATGTTCGGCGGCACGCCGTCGAACCTGGGCATCACGTTCCTCGAGCGCGATCGGATCGAAGTGATTACCGGCGTCAACCTCCCGATGCTCATCAAGATCGCGAGCCTGCGCTCGGCGCCCGATCTGCTGGCCGTGGCGCGCGAGATGCGCGAGGACGGCCGCGCGGCGATTTGGGTGGCGACGGATCTCCTCCAGGGGGAGGGATCGTGAATCGAGAGGTTCTGGGGGTTCCAGGGGTTCTGGAGGTTCTGGGAGGTCGGGTTCCGGGTTCTGGGGGGTGCGGAGGTTCTGGGGGTGCGCTGTGCACCATGCGAGCGAACCCGAACCCCGAGAACCGGCGGAACCCGACCCCCAGAACCCCGAGAACCTCTGGAACCGCCGGGACCGCTGAGTTGTTATGACGGCCCGCACCGTGACGGTCAGGAACCGCCTCGGCCTCCACGCGCGCGCCGCGGCGAAGTTCGTGCACGTCGCGACGGGTTTCGAGGCACGGGTGCGGGTGGCGCGCGACGCCCAGGAGATGGACGGCAAGAGCATCATGGGCATCCTGCTGCTGGCCGCCGCCCGGGGATCGGCGGTGACGATCACCTGCGACGGCGCCGACGAGGAGCAGGCCGTCGAGGCGCTGTCCGCCCTGATCCGGTCCGGGTTCGGCGAAGAGGAGCCCGCGTCGTGAAGCGCCTCGCGGGCATCGGCGTCTCGCCCGGGCTGGTGGTCGGCCGCGCCGTGATCCTCATCCAGCGCCAGCGCGCCCTGCGCTACCAGGTGCGCCCCGACCGGATCGAGCCGGAAGTCGGCCGTCTCGACGAGAGTTCGCGCCGGACGCGCGAGCAGCTCGCCGAGATCCGCGAGCGCGTGGCGCAGAAGAGCGGCGATCTCGCGTCGATCTTCGACGCCCAGCTGCTCATGCTCGACGACCCGATGCTGCTGCCGCGCGCCGCCGAGCTGATCCGCACGCGCCGCGTGAACGCCGAGTGGGCCGTGCAGCAGGTCTTCGAAGACGTCGGCGCCGTGTTCGACGACGTCAAGGATCCGTACCTGGCGGAGCGCAAGGGCGACGTCGCCGACCTCGTGGGCCGCCTGAAGATGAACCTCCGCCGCGGCGTCGCCACGCCCCGCGACCTGCTGCGCGATCTCGACGAGTCCTCCGTCCTGATCGCCGACGAGCTGACGCCGTCGCTGGCCGCGCAGGTGGACTGGACCCGCGTGCGCGGGTTCGCGACCGACGCGGGCAGCCGCACGTACCACACCGCCATCCTCGCCCGCTCGCTCGAAATTCCCGCCGTGGTCGGCCTCCACGACGCGAGCCGCATCATCCAGCCGGGCGAGGTCGTCGCGATCGACGGCGGCGCCGGCCTGGTGACGATCGACCCGTCCGACGAGGAACTGGGCCGCGCGGCCCGGCAGGCCGAGGAGCAGCCGCCCGCGGACGGCGCGGGGGGCGAGCCGAGCCGGGCGCCCGCCGTCACCGCCGACGGCGTGCGCGTGCGGCTCGACGCCAATATCGAGTTCCCGGACGACCTGGCGGCTGCGCGGTACGCGGGCGCGGAGGGGATCGGGCTGTATCGCTCGGAGTTCCTGCTCTCGAGCCGCGCCCTCGATGTGGCGGACGAGGACCAGCAGTACGTTGTGTATCGGGCGATGCTCGAGGGCATGGCGCCCGACCCGGTGACCGTGCGGACGTTCGACGCGGACGAGGACCAGCTCGCGTCTCGCACGGCGCAGGACGCGTTCGGCCGCTCCTGGGCGCCGGACGAGGAGCGCGCGAACCGCCAGGGGCTGCGCGGGCTGCGGCTGAGCCTCGCGCGGCCGGACGTGTTCCGGACGCAGCTGCGCGCGCTGCTGCGCGCCTCGCGCCACGGGCGGCTGCGGATCATGTTCCCGTTCGTGTCGGGCGTCGAGCAGGTCCGCGACGCGCGGCGGATGGTGGGGGAGGCCCGCGCCGAACTGGAGCGCGCCGGCGACGCGATCCCGGCCGTGCCGGTGGGCGTGATGATCGAAGTGCCGGCGGCCGCCTACACGGCCGACCTGCTGGCTCGCGAAGTGGACTTCTTCACGATCGGCACGAACGACCTGATTCAGGTACCTGCCTGGCCGTGGACCGCGCCGACGAGCGCGTCTCGAGCCTGTACGAGCCGCTGCATCCGGCGATCCTGCGGATGGTGCTCATGGTGGGCCGCGCGGCCGCGCGCCGGAAGATCCCGGTCTCGCTCTGCGGCGAGATGGCGTCGGACCCGGCCCTGCTCACGCTCCTCATCGGCCTGGGGCTGCGCGAGTTCAGCATGACGCCGGGGGCCATCGCGATGGCCCGCCGGGTGGTGGGCGCGCTCCGCGCCTCCGACATGCGCGCGCTGGCGCGGCGTGTGCTCCGCCTGCCGACCGTGGACGAGATCGAACGCGAGCTGGTCGCGGCGTTCAGCGGCCTCAGCCTGACCGGCGGCGTCGCGCCGCGGGCAAAGGAGTAGGTGTGACCCGAGTCGAGAAGCCGTGGGGCTACGAGCTCCACTGGGCGAAAACCGATCGCTACGTCGGCAAGATCCTGCACGTGACGGCCGGCCACGCGCTCAGCCTCCAGTACCACAACCTGAAGGACGAGACGATCTACCTGCAGACCGGCAAGCTGCTCTTCGAAATCCAGCGCGGCGAGACGATCGAGTCGCGCGAGATGCGGCCCGGCGAGGCCGTCCACATCACGCCGAAGACGATCCACCGGATGACGGCGATCGAGGACAGCGACATCCTGGAGGTCTCGACGCCCGAGCTCGACGACGTGGTCAGGCTCGAAGATCGCTACGGGCGGCGCTAAGGGCCTGGCGCACATCGTCCAGCAGGTCCTCGGGGGCCTCGCACCCCACGCTGAACCGGATGAACCCCTCGCCGATCGCGTCGCCGCCCCAGCGCGCCCGCCGCTCGGCGGTCGCGTGCACGCCGCCGAAACTCGTGGCTTCGCGCACGAGGCGCAGCGCGCTCAGGAACGCCTCCGCGCGGGCGCGCGTCCCCAGATCGAAGCTGACAATCCCGCCGAACCCGTGCGGCATCTGCCGCCGCGCGATCGCGTGGGCCGGATGGCCGGGCAGACCGGGGTAGTGCACCGCCGTCACGCCCGGTGCGCCGGCCAGGAACTCCGCGAGCGCCTGCGCCGTTGAGCACTGCCGGCCGAGGCGGAGGGGCAGCGTGGCCAGCGAGCGGTGCGCCAGCCACGTTTCCATGGGCCCGGGAATCGCGCCGTGCTGCGCGCGCCAGGCGCGGATCGCGGCCGCCCGCTCGGGATCGCGCACCGCGACATGGCCGAGCACGAGGTCGGCGTGCCCGGTGATGGCCTTCGTGTCCGATGCCACGGCGTAGTCGGCGCCGAGCGCGAGCGCCTGCTGCAGGTACGCGGTCGCGGTGGTGCCGTCCACCGCGACGAGCGCGCCCTGGCCGTGCGCCGCGGAGGCCAGCGCCGCGATGTCACAGACGTCGAGCCCGGGGTTCGACGGCGTCTCGATCCACAGCAGACGCGCGCCCTCGAGCGCGGCCGCCAGGCCGCCGCCCGCGGTGGGCGCCTGCCGCACGCTGACGCCGAGCGTCGAGAGCCAGCCGGTGGCCATCGCGCGCGTCGTGTAGTAGCAGTCGGAGGGGAGGACGAGGACGTCGCCCGGCGTCAGGCAGACGCCGAAGACCGCGGAGACCGCCGCCATCCCCGACGCGAAGCTGACCGCTGGCCCGCCTTCGAGTTCGGCGAGGGCGTCTTCCCAGCTGGTCCAGGTCGGATTACCGAGCCGTCCGTAGGTCAGCGCGTGGGCGGCCGGATCGCCGGGGGCGACGTAGGTCGCCGCGAACTGCGGGCCGTCGGCGAACGGCCCGGGCTGGTCCTTGGGATGGTACCCGGCGTTCAGGAGGCGGGTATCTCTATGCACAGACGGGGAATGTGGTGATGGAATGATGGTGTGATGTGGTGAGGTCGGATCCCATCACGACATCACCCGATCACTCCATCACCACGTCTCAATCGTTAGAACGGAATGTCATCGTCGGTGAGCGGCTCGCCGCCGGTGTCGGGGCCCGTGGGCGCGGGGGCGTGGTGCGAGTCCCCGCCGCGATCGGACGACTGGCCGCGGCCGCCGCTGCCGCCGCCGAGGAGCACGACACGGTCGCCACGGATCTCGGTCGTGTACCGCTTATTGCCGTCCTTGTCGTCCCACTGGCGGGTCTGCAGCCGGCCCTCGACGTAGATCTGCTTGCCCTTGGTGAGGTACTCGTTCAGCGATTCGGCCGTCTTGCCCCAGAGCACCACGCGGTGCCACTCGGTCTTTTCCTGCCGCTGACCGGCTTTGTCGTTCCAGACCTCGGTGGTGGCCATGTTGATGGTGGCCACGGCGGCGCCGCCGGGCGTGTAGCGCAGTTCGGCGTCGCGCCCGAGATTGCCGACCAGGATGACTTTGTTGACGCTACCCATGGAGAGCCTCGTGGAAAGTGAGAAGTGCGAAGGCTGAAGTTAGAAGTAGGCCATTCTACATCGTCGTTCGCCGCCCGCTCCGCACTTCTTCCTTCTTCCTTCTCACTTCTCACTTCCCCTAGGGCGTGTCCTGGAGCTTCTGCGCGGCGAGCAGGCCTTCGGCCGAGTCGGGGAAGTTCTTCTGGACGTAGGTGAACGCCTCGCGGGCGCGATCGCGCTGGTCGGTGTTCAGCAGCGCCAGGCCCTTCTTGAAGTACGCCTCGGGCACGGCGTCGCCGTTGGGGTACGTGCGAATCGCGGTGTCGTACGCCTCGATCGCGCGCTCGTTCTGGCCGGCCTGCAGGTACGAATTACCGATGAAGACCTGCGCGTTGTCGGCCATGTCGGAGGTCGGCGCGGTCATGATGTAGGCCTGGAAGCCGGAGATCGCCAGGTCGTACTGACCGGCCGCGTAGTCGCCCCACGCCGTGTCGTAGATCCGCTGCGGCGACGCGCCCACGGGGACGTTCGGCGGCAGTTCGACCGGAGCGGGCGGCGCGCCGCCCCCGGCGGCGGCCTGCGCGGGGTCGCCGACCGGCGTCGTGCCCTGAGGCAGGGCGCCGGGCGCGGCGGCCGCGGCGGGATCGGTGCCGGCGACGGCGGCCGGCGGCGGCACGTTGATCTGCTGCACGGCGCGGCGCAGCGACTCGACCTCCTGGCCGAGCGAACCGATCCGCACGTTGTTGTCGTCCACCTTTTCGCGCACGACGCGCAGGTCGTTCGTGAGGGCGTCGATGACCAGCTTCTGGTCCGCGAGCGACCGGCGCGTGGTGTTGGTCTGCTCGTCGATGCGCTGGTTGAGCTTCGTCACCGCATCGTCCATCTGCTTCATCATCTGGCCGACCAGGTTCTGCAGGATCTGCGACTGCTCCTGCAGCATGCGCAGGTCGGCCATCATCTGCTGCTGCTCCTTGTTGGCGGCCGCGGCGGGCGCGACGGCGCCCGACGCGAGCACAAGGGCACCGATGAGGGCCGTCGCGAATCGGCGAATGGTGGTGTCGCTCATGACAGGCATGACTGGCCCCTGGGCGCGCTCACTGCGCCGTGATGACGAAGTGCGCGCGCCGGTTGCGGGCGTACGCGGCCTCGTCGTGACCCGGGTCGAACGGAAATTCCTTGCCGTAGCTCACCGTGCGCAGGCGATCGGCGGAGATGCCCAGCGACACGAGGTAGGTGCGCGCGGCAATAGCCCGCCGCTCGCCCAACGCCAGATTGTACTCGGCGGTGCCGCGCTCGTCGCAGTGTCCCTCGATGGTGATCATCCAGCGGGGGTTCGCGCGCAGCCGGCCGGCGTTGGTCTGCAGCACGGCCTGCGCCTCGGGCGAGAGCTCGCTGCTGTCGAGCTCGAAGAACGCCGGCTGGAGCGGCGAGTTGCGGTTGAGGTCGTCGAGCGACCCGGTCGCGATGGACTCGTTGGGCACCGGCTCGGGCGGCACCGGCACGGGCTCGGCCACCGGCTGCGGCGGCGCCGGCGGGCGCGCGGCCGCGGTGTCGGCCGCCGGGGGCGGCGGCGTGGGCCGCGCCACGGGCGGGTTCTTCTTGCCGCAGGCGGCCGTCAGGCCCGCGAGAACGATCAAAGCGGCGAGGGCGGCTCGGGTCGCGCCCACAGTTGGTGTCGTCATCGTGTCCTCATTTGTTTAATGGCGCCGGGGCCCCACCCCCGGCGCGAACTGACGCTGGTGCCTCGGCTCGGATTTCCTGTCCTCGCCTCGGCATGGCCGCAGGCGCAGTTCATTTCCAACCCACCCGACCCACCTGACCTGCCGGACCCGACCAGACTCAATTGGACCAGTCCGGCTTCGAGTTGTTTCCCAGGCGCGTGATCTGCTTCAGGTCCTGGCCGGTCCGCGAGAGCGTGAAGACCTGCTCCTTGCCCGCGCGCGTCGAGACGAACGCCATGTGGCGCCCGTTGGGCGCCCAGGCCGGGCTCTCGTTGTTCCCTTCGCCGAAGGTCAGTTGCCGGACCGTGCGCGTGGCGAGGTCGATCACCTTGATGTCGTTGCCGGGCCCGGTCTTCGAGGCGTAGGCGATCTCGTTGTACGGCGCGGGCGACCACGTCGGCCGGTCACAGTGCGTCTCGGCCGTCAGGCGCTGCACGTTCAGGCCGTCGGCCCCCATGATGTAGATCTGCGGCGAGCCGCCCCGGTCGGACGTGAAGGCGATCTGCGCGCCCGAGGGCGACCAGGTCGGCGTGACGTCGATGGCCGGGTTGTTCGTGAGGCGCCGGACGTTCGACCCGTCGATGTTCGCCACGTAGATCTCCGAGTTGCCGTCGCGCGTCGATGTGAAGGCGATGCGCGTCCCGTCGGGCGAGAAGGCGGGCAGCCAGTTCTCGCCGCCACTGGGCGTCAGCTCCTCCATCGTGCCCTCGTAGATGTGGGAGATGAAGATGCTCCCGCCGCCGTGCCGGTACGACGTGTAGGCGATCGACCGGCCGTCGGGCGACCACTTCGGCGTGATGTTGAGCGACAGGCCCGTCGTCACGCGCCGCTGGTTCTCGCCGTCGTAGTCGGCGATGTAGATTTCCTTGGCGCCGCGGTTCTCGATCGTCCCGGCGATGCGCGCGCCGTCGCGGTCGGACTCGAAGGTGAGCTTCGTGCGCGCGACCCCGCGCAGCGCGCGCTGCGTCTGGTGGAGCTGGTCGGCGATCGTGTGCGCGTACAGCCGCTTGCTGGCCACCGAGCCCGTGTACTCCTGCCCGAACGCCTGCCGCCGGCTCCGCACGTTGAAGAGCCGCACGTCGACCCGCACGCCGCCCGCCGTCTTCTGCACCGTGCCGATCACCACGCCGTCCACGTTCAGCTCGTGCCAGGCATCGAAGGGCACCGTCGTCATCGAGCCCGCCGGCGGCACGGTCTGATAGACGTCACGGGGCACCAGCAGGAACTCGTGCTCGAAGGCGAGGTCGTCGTACAGCACGCGGCCGATGGTCTTCGCGGCGTCGACGGTCTCGGCGTCGGGGGAGAGGGCGACGAAATCGGGCACGGCGAACCGCGGCGGCGCGCCGCCCTCGCCGGTGATCGTCGTCGAGATCTCGCTCGGCTGCTGCGGCGCGGCGGGTGGAGCCTGCGCGGCGGGCCGAAGCAACCCCGCGGCGACGAGCGCGGCAGCGGCGAGAGGAACGCGGAGGTGTGGGTTCTTCATCGTCTCGTGTACTCAAAAGTGAGGTGGACGCCGAGTGTCGAGTTCGGATAATCCGCCGGCAGCGGCGGCAGCGTCTGCGTCGTGACGACGGCGCGCTGCGCGCGCTGGTCGAGCGTGAAGTCGCCGCTCGTTCGCTCGACCGTGACGTCGGTGATCCGGCCGTCGCGCTGAATCACGAAGTGCACATCGGTCTTCGCCGTCCGATCGGCCTCGTTGGTCCAGGCGTCGCGGATGCGGACGACCATCGCGGCGATGTACTCCGGACAGCAGAAGTTCGCCACGTCGAGCGTGGCGCCGCCGGCGCCGCCCCCGTTCGACAACCCGAAGCCCTGGCCGCGCGCCGCGGTGTCCGCCACCGAGTTGCCCGACGTGACCTGGTCGCCGCGCGTCGGCGTGGTGCCGCGCGCCTGGGGCGGCGTGGGCCGGTCCGGCGTTGCCGCCCGGGCCCGCCGCTGCGGACCCTCGGTCGGCACCGTCATCTTCGGCGCTTCCGCCGCCGGCGGACGCACCGCCTCGGGCCGCGCCGCGGGCTCGGTCGTCTGCACCGGCCGGGCGGCGAGCGTGGAGATGCCGCCGCTCGACGGACCCGACGAGCCCCCGAGGGAGATGTGCATCACCTCGATGGAGTCCGGCGTGTTGCTGATCCACTCGCCCGGCGCGAGCAGCAGGCCCAGCACCAGCGCCGTGTGCACGACGGCCGACACGACGACCATTCGCTCGAGGCCGCTCCACGACGTGCGGCTGCGATCGCGCAGGACGTCAGTGACATCCATCTCACCGTTCCCCCGGCTTGAGCGTGAGGATCGACATGTCCTGCACGCCGGCCGCCTTGAGCCGGTCGATCACTTCCATCAACTGGCCGAGCGGCACCCCCGTGTCGCCCCGGAGGTAGACCTGTTTGCTGTCGGCGGTTTCCATCCGCTGGCGCACCAGTTCGGTCAGCACTTCGACACGCACTTCCTGGTCGTCGAGCCAGACATGCCGGTTCTGTGCGTAGGACAGCGGCACCGTCACGAACAGGCGCTCGCTCATGAGCCCCGAGGCGCGCGTCGCCACGGGCAGCGTCACGTCGATCCCGCGCTGGATCATCGGCGCCGTCACCATGAAGATGATGAGCAGCACGAGCATCACGTCGACGAGCGGCACGACGTTCATCTCCGAGAGCGACGGGGCCGTGCGGCGGCCGCGTCCACGCCCGGGCGATGCGCCGGTGGACGGCTGGATGGCAGGCATGGCGCTACGTGAAGTTCCGCTCGGCGATGTTCAGGAATTCCATCGCGAAGTCGTCCATGTGCGCGGCGACCGTCTTCACGCGGTTCGTCAGGAAGTTGTAGAACATGACGGCGGGGATCGCGGCGAACAGGCCCGCCCCTGTCGCGATCAGCGCTTCGGCGATGCTCGGGCCGACGACCCCGAAGTTCGTGGATCCGGTCTCGCCGATGCTCTGGAAGGCCATCATGATCCCCATTACCGTACCAAACAGCCCGATGTACGGCGCTACGCTGGCGGTCGTCGCCAGGAATGGCACGAACCGTTCGAGCTTCCCGAGCTCAACGGCTGACGCGCGCAGCAGCGCGCGGTCCACGGCCGGCAGGCTCTTGAGAGTAGGACGCGGCGCGCCCGCCGGCGGATGGGCCCCCGGAGCGGCGTCGGGCGCATGCTGTCGGAGCTGCGTGGTCAGTTCCGCGTAGCCAGCCTGGAAGAGGCCGACGAGCGGACTGTCGTTCAGCGAACGGCATACCGCCTGCACTTCAGAAAACTTGCTGCTGCGGCGGAACACGTCGAGGAATTGAGCCGACTGACGCGTGCCCTTGCGAAACTGTCCGAGCTTATAGAGAAAGACGCCCCACGATGCGATGGAGAATAGGGTGAGCAGCGCCAGCACGAACTGCGAGATGGGACTCGCGCCCGTGATGATTTGTAGAATGTTGCCCGTCGACGCAACGACAGGTGCAACGGTATCGTCGGCCTGCTGTAGGAGCAGGGCAATCGTGCCAAGCGTGCGCAAACGGTCCTCCGAAGTAGAACGGTGCGCCGCTGGGACAGCGCGATCCTGCACAGAATAGCACGGCCCCTGATCGCTGTCAAACCTATGTTACGATTGGAGTTCTCCCCCTTTCGATGCTGCGCTTCCTGAGCATCCGGCGCCTCGCGGTCATCGATGCCGTCGAGGTCGAGTTCGGCCCCGGCCTGAACGTCCTCACGGGCGAGACGGGGGCGGGCAAGTCCATTCTCGTCGGCGCGGTCGGGCTCCTGCTCGGCGGACGCGCGTCGGCCGACCTCGTCCGCACCGGCGAGGAGCACGCCGCCATCGAAGCGATCTTCGACGTCGACCCCGGCGGGGAAGAGCTGATCGTCCGCCGCGAGATCACCGCGCAGGGGCGGAGCCGCGCGTTCGTCAACGGCTCGCTCGCGACCGCCGGCGCGCTCAAGGACCTGGCCGGCCGGCTCGTCGAGCTCCACGGGCAGCACGAGCACCACACGCTGCTCGACGCCGCGACCCACCTCGCCGTGCTCGACGCCTTCGGCGGTCTCGAGGCGCGCGCCGCCGGCGCCGCGTCGGCGTTCCAGGCCTGGCGCGCCGCCGCCGCCGCCCTCGATCGCGCGCGCAAAGCGCTCGCGGATCGCGACGCGCGGCAGGACCTCGTCGCGTTCCAGGCCGCCGAGCTCTCCCGCGCCGCGCTGCGGCCCGGCGAAGACGAGGAACTCGCCGCCACGCGCAAGGTGCTCGCCAGCGCCGAGCGCGTCGAGCGCCTCTGCGAGGAAAGCTACGCCGCCCTCTACGAGAGCGACGACGCGATCCTGGCCGGCCTCGGCGGCGTCTGGCGCCGCGTGGCCGAACTTGCCGATCTCGACCCGGCCTTCCGGACGTACCTCGACGCGCGCGATGGCATCAAGTCCCAGCTCGAGGACCTGGCGACGTTCCTGCGCCGCTACGCCGATGGGATCGAAGCGTCCCCGGCGCGGCTCCAGGAGGTCGAAGAGCGCCTCGCGCTGCTGGAGCGGTTGAAGCGGAAGCATGGCCCGACCCTGGCCGACGCGATCGCGAAGCACGAGGCCCTGGCACGCGAGCTGGCGGACCTCGACCAGGGCGAGACGCGCATCGTGGAGCTGACGCGGGCGCACGACGCCGCGCGCCGGGCGTTCGTCGACGCGGGCCAGGAGCTGTCCGCGGCCCGGCGTCACGCGGCCGCCGAGTTCGCGTCGGCGCTCGAGCGGCTGCTGGGCGAGCTGGCGATGGGGGACACGCGCTTCGAGGTCCGGTTCTTTCCCGACCCGCTGCCCGAGACGGCATGGAGCGCATCCGGCATCGATGCCGTCGAGTTCTACGTGTCGCCGAACCTGGGCGAGGACCTCCGGCCGCTCGCCCGGATCGCCTCCGGCGGCGAGCTGTCGCGAATCATGCTCGCCATGAAGACGCTCACCGCGGCGTCCCGGCACGGCTTCCGCGAGGACCTGGTCCGGCCGCCGGGCGGGGCGGCGCCCGGGCTCGTGTTCGACGAAGTCGACGCGGGCATCGGCGGCCGCGTCGCCGGCGTCGTCGGGCGCAAGCTGCATGCGCTGGGCTCGGCGTTCCAGGTGCTCTGCATCACGCACCTCCCGCAGATCGCGGCCCTCGCCGACAACCACTACCGGATCGTCAAACACGTCGAGGGCGGCCGCACGCACACCACGATCGCGAGGCTCGATCAGGAGGGCCGGGTTGAGGAGCTTGCGCGTATGCTGGGTGGAGAAGCGGTGACGGACGCGGTTCGAGCGTCCGCCCGTGAGCTTCTGGCCCTTGGCGAATCGAAGACGAAAGGCGAAAGCGAAAGGGCGAAAGCGAAACCCCGGAAGAAGTGATGGACTGATGGCGCGCAAGTACCTCATCGAGACCTTCGGCTGCCAGATGAACGTGCACGACTCCGAGCGCATGGCGGGGCTGCTCGAACAGGCGGGCTACGAGCCGACCGACGAAGCGGCGGACGCCGACGTGGTCGTGATCAACACGTGCAGCGTGCGCGAGCGCGCCGAGGACAAGCTCTACACGCGCCTCGGCGAACTGCGCGAGCTGGCGAACGAGCACGGGCACGCCCCCCTGGTTGCGATCGCGGGCTGCGTCGCGCAGCAGGAAGGCGAGGCGCTGCTCAAGCGCTCGCCCGGCGTGGCGGATCTCGTGGTCGGGACGCAGGCGATCCGGCGTCTGCCGATGCTGGTCGAGCAGGCGGCCGCCTCGCCGGAGCCCGGGCGGAGGCGGGCTGCCCTCGTCGACCTCAACCCCCACGACGACGTGACGTTCCCGCTCGGCGTGGCTCGGCGCAGCGACCCGGTCAAGGCCTACGTGACCATCATCGAGGGCTGCAACGAGTTCTGCAGCTTCTGCGTCGTGCCGTACACGCGGGGCCACGAGCGCATGCGCCCGAAAGCGGACATCCTCGCGGAGGTCCGCCAGGCCGCCGACTCGGGGCACGGCGAGATCCAGCTCCTCGGGCAGATCGTGAACCACTACGAGGCGCCCGACGATGCCGCCTGCGACTTTGCGGGGCTGCTCGAGGCGGTGCACGAAGTGCCGGGCGTCGAGCGGATCCGGTTCGCGAGCCCGCACCCGCGGCACGTCACGCCGCGGTTCCTGGCCGCGATGCGCGTGCTCCCGAAGGTCTGCCGGCACCTGCACCTGCCCGTGCAGTCCGGGTCGACGCGCGTGCTCGAGCGCATGCGGCGGCGCTATTCGCGGGAGAGCTACCTGGACCTGGTGGCGCAGATTCGGGACACGCTCCCGGAGGTGGCCCTCTCGACCGATATGATCGTCGGGTTCCCCGGCGAGGACGAGCGCGATTTCGGCGACACGCTGACGCTCACCGAACGGGTGGGCTACCACAGCATGTTCTCGTTCAAGTACTCGCCGCGACCGAACACGCTCGCGGGGCAACGGATGCCGGACGAGGTGCCCGAGGACGAGAAGACGCGCCGCATCGTCGCGCTGCAGGGACTGCAGCGGGAGATTCAGGAGCGGCTGAACGCGGGTCTGGTCGGTCGGGAGGTGGCGGTGCTGGTCGATTCGGCGAGCCGCCGGCGGGACACGGAGCTCTCGGGTCGAACGTCGACCAACGTCGTCGTCAATCTGCCCGGGCCGCAGGAATGGATCGGGCGGACGGTCGGCGTCCGGGTGGAACGGGCCGGACCGCACAGCGTCTGGGGGCGGGCGGCCGCGGGGTAAGGTCGGAGGGGAGAGGCGCCATGCAGATCGAGATGTCCATCAAGGGGCTGATGGTTGATCCGGTGACCAACACGCCCATCGTGATCTTGCGCGACAAGGACGGCCAGCGCGTGCTGCCGATCTGGGTGGGCATCTTCGAGGCGAACGCCATCGCGCTGCAGATCGAGAACGTGGCGCCCCCGCGCCCGATGACGCACGACCTCCTGCGGAACGTCATCCAGGACCTGAACGCCACGGTCCAGAAGATTGTCGTCTGCGACCTGCAGGACAACACGTTCTACGCGCTCATCTACCTGCACCTGAACGGCGCCACGGTGGCCATCGACGCGCGCCCGAGCGATGCGATTGCTCTGGCGCTGCGGACCCGCGCGCCCATCTTCGTCGAGGACGCGGTCATCGAGAACGCCGCCGGCGCGGAGATGGGGCAGGAGTCGGTGGATGCCGACCGCCTCCAGAAGTGGCTGGAGAGTCTCGATCCGGACGACCTGGGTAAATACAAGATGTAGTAGAATGCACGGCGTCCCCCCTGATGATCGTCGCCATTGCAAACCAGAAGGGCGGCGTTGGCAAGACCACCACCGCCATCAACTTAGCCGCGGCGCTCGCGCTGCGCGGCAAGAAGACCCTCCTCATCGATCTCGACCCCCAGGCCAACAGCACGATGTCGTTCCTCGAGATGCCGAGGGTCGAGCGCAGCGTGTACGACGCCATCGCGGATCCGGCGCTCCCGCTGCGGGACATCATCGTCCCGTCAACGATGGAGAACCTGTTCGTGGCGCCGGCGCGCATCTCGCTCGCGAAGCTCGAGGCCAAGCTCGTGGGGGAACTCGACGCGCATTTCCGGCTCAAGGACAAGCTCGAGCCGCTGCTGAAGGAGTATCCGCAGGTCGTGATCGACTGCCCGCCGGCCCTCGGGCTGCTGACCGTGAACGCCCTGGTGGCCGCGACGCACCTCCTCATCCCCATCCAGTCGTCGTACTTCGCGCTCGAGGGGACGGACGACCTTCTCGAGACGATCGAGAAAGTGCGGGCGCGGCCGAACCCGGCGCTACGCATCCTGGGTGTCGTCATCACCATGCACGACAAGCGGACGGCGCTCGCGAAGGACATCCGGGCGCAGATCCAGAAAGTGTTCGGCGGGAAGGTGTTCAAGACCGTGATCACGAAGAGCGTGCGGCTCGAAGAGAGCCCGGCCTACAAGGAGTCCATCTTCACGTTCGCGCCGGATTCGACCGGCGCGAGCGAGTATTACCGCCTCTGTGAGGAGGTTATCGACCGTGCCTAGACGAGGACTGCCGACGACGATTGCAATGCGGCACGACGAGCACTACGTGGACGCGCTGGCCGCCTCGGCCGGAACGCCCATCGGGCGGATGGTGCCCATCGAGCAGATCGAACCCAATCCCAACCAGCCGCGGCAGGTCATGGGCGACCTGTCGGAGCTGATTGCCTCCATCGCGGAGAAGGGCATCCTCGAGCCGCTGGTGGTGCGGCAGCGAGGAGCCCGGTTCCAGATCGTGGCGGGCGAGCGCCGCTACCAGGCGGCCACACAGGTGGGGCTCCGGGAGCTGCCGGTCGTCATCCGCGAGGTGGACGACAACGAGGTCATCGAGCTCGCGCTGATCGAGAACCTGCAGCGGAAGGACCTCACGGCATTCGAAGAGGCGGAGGCGTTCCTCGGGCTGGCCGAGCAGTGCGGCTACACCCACGAAGACCTGGCGCGCCGGCTGGGGAAGTCGCGGACGGCGGTGACCGAGTCCCTGACCCTCAACAACATGCCGGAAGAGGTTCGAAGCCTGTGTCGGCTGGCCGACATTACATCTAAATCATTGCTTCTACAGGTAGTTAGGCAGGAAACACCCGCGAAAATGACCGCCCTGATCGAAAAGATCGCCAGTCAGGGCGGCGCCACCCGCCAGCGGCTTCGCGAGGCCGTGGCGAAGCCGAAAGCCGGCCGCCCGAAGCACTACGTGTTCGCCTTCCGCCCGCCGTCGAAGGCCTTCAATCTGAAGCTGAGCTTCACGAAGGCGCGCGTCAGTAAGGACGAAGTCATCGACGCGCTCGAGAAGATTCTCGACGATCTCAAGAACGAATAGGACAACGGCCCAGAGGGCCCAGGATGGTTCTGGGCGCGGGGCGCGGGGCCCTTGGTGCTGGCCGCCTAGGGTGCTGGGTGCTGGGTGCTAGGTGCTGGGCTCAAGGTGCTGTGTGCAGCGCCCGCAGTGCAGTAGCCGGTGCGCCGGGCGGTATTTCCCGAACCCCGAGCCCCGAACCCAGCGCCCCGAACCGAGCTGATTCTGTCGTAGGTTAACATAACATACATTATCAGACACTCTGAATATCGCCAATGAAACCAGCCTGTGGATGGATTGTGCACGCGCTGGTGTTACTCTAGCCCGCCGGAAATGCCTCGGATCCTCGACCGCTACCTGGTCCGCGAAATCGTCCCGCCGACGCTCCTGTCGCTGGTCGTCGTGACGTTCCTGCTCGAAGTCCCGACCGTCATCCAGCAAGGCGAATCCCTGATCGAGAAAGGCGTGCCCTGGGGAACCGTCGGGCACGTCCTCGTTGCGTTGCTGCCGGCGTCGCTGGCCCTCTCGATTCCGATCGCGCTCGTCTTCGGGATCCTCATCGGCCTGGGCCGCCTCTCGGCCGACCGGGAGTTCGTCGCCCTCCAGGCCTGCGGCGTGAGCCTGTTCCGCCTCATCCGCCCCATCGCCGTCCTGGCCGTGATCGCCACCGCCGCCACGGCCTACGAAATGATCGTGGCGCTCCCCAACGGCAACCAGACCTTCCGCGAGATCACCTTCGGCGTCATCTCGACCCACGCCGAACAGGACGTCAAGCCCCGGATCTTCTTCCAGGAGTTCCCGAACCGGACCCTGTTCGTGCGGGACGTCCGGCCGGAAGGCGGCTGGCGCGACGTCTTCCTCGCCGACACCGCGAATCCGGCCCAGACCACCGTCTACGTCGCCGAGGCCGGCCACCTCATCGTCGACCCGGACGCCCGCACGGTCGTCGTCGAGCTCCTGAACGGCACGTCGCACCGGACCCAGGTCGACAACCCGGCCGTCCATGAGGACACGTCCTTCCCGGAACTGTTCGTGAACCTCGACGCCGAGTCGGTCTTCCCGCGGGCCATCTCGAAGGGCGTCCCGGAAAAGACCATCGCCGAGCTGAACGCCGACATCGCCGCCAAGGAGGCCCAAGGGCAGCCGACGGCGTTCGAGCGCTTCATGATCCAGCAGAAGTTCTCGTTCCCCGCCGCCTGCCTCGTGCTGGCGCTGGTCGGCCTGGCGCTCGGGTTCAGCAACCGGAAGGACGGCAAGCTGGCCAGCTTCGCCCTTGGGTTCATCGTCATCTTCGTCTACTACGTGCTGCTGTGGTCGATGCGGGCGCTGGCGATGGCCGGCTGGTTCCCGGCGTCGTGGGCCCCCTGGGTGCCGAACGTGCTGCTCGGGATCTTCGGCGTGTTCCTGGCCGTCCGGCGCGCGCGGGCGGCGGACCAGCCGATCCGGATCAGCCTGCCCGCGTTCCTCCGGCGGCAGACGGGACCCTCCGGGGCCCCGGTGTCGGGCGCGACGGCGGCGTCGCCGGCGCGCTCACCCGCCATGTCCGGGCGCCCCGTCGTGGTGGTGATTCGCGTGCCGCGGCTGAACCTGCCCCGGCCGACGCTCCTCGACCTCTACGTCGCGCGCCAGTACCTGTCGATCTTCCTGCTGGGGATTGCGTGCTTTCTCGGGATCTTCTACATCGCGACGTTCATCGACCTGGCCGACGAGCTGTTCAGCGGATCGGCGACGCTCGGCGAAATCGGCCGCTACTTCTATTTCGCGACGCCGCAGTTCGTCTACTACGTGATCCCGATGGGCGCGCTCATCGCCGCGCTGGTCACGATCGGCGTGATGACGAAGAACAGCGAACTGGTCGTGATGAAGGCCTGCGGCGTGAGCCTCTACCGCACGTCGCTGCCGCTCGTCGTCTTCGCGCTGGTCTCGAGCGCGGTGCTCGTGGGACTGCAGGAGCGCGTGATGGCCACGTCGAACCGGGAGGCCGAGCGGCTGAACCGCGAGATTCGCGGCCTGCCGCCCCTGCCCTCCGGGCTCCTCGACCGCCACTGGGTCCTCGGGCACGACGGCGCGCTCTACCACTTCGCCGTCTTCAGCCAGCAGCAGCGCCGGTTCACGGAGTTCGTGGCCTACGATCTGGACGACGCCGCCTGGCGGCTCGAGCGATTGACCTGGGCGAGTGAGGTCCAGCTGCCCGCGGGCGACGTACCCGAATCCGGCATGGTGCCGTGGACCTGGCGCGACGGCTGGCAGCGGGAGTTCGGGCCGTCGGCCGGGCCCTCAGGGGTCCGCTACGAGGCGTTCGACGAACGACAGCTCCCGCTCGAGGTGCCCGGCTACTTCCAGAGCGAGGAGCCCGATGCCGATCGGATGTCGTACGGCGAGCTCCAGCGCTACATCACCCAGCTCCAGGCCGGCGGCTTCAACGTCGTGCCGAACCAGGTGGCGCTCCAGCGGAAGGTGGCCTTCCCCTTCGTGACGCTGATCATGACGATGCTCGCGATCCCGTTCGCCGTGACGATCGGCCGGCGCGGCGCGCTCTACGGCGTCGGCGCGGGCATCGCGATCGCGATCGTCTACTGGACGCTCTTGAGCGTGTTCGTGGCGGTCGGCGCGGCCGGCAAGCTCTCGCCGCTCCTCGCGGCCTGGGCGCCGAACATCCTGTTCGCCGCCATCGGCGGCTATTTGATCTTGACCGTGAGAACCTGACCCACCCGCCCCACCTGACCCACCCGCCCCACCTGACCCACCCGCCCCACCTGACCTACTCCGTCCTGACGTCGCGGAAGGCGAGGCGGCCCGACGCGCCGAGCGGCGTATTGACCGTGTTCACCACGAACATGACGCTGCGGAAGCCCTCGGCCGGCGCGCCGGCCGGCTGGCCCTCTGGCGGCGTGAAGGCGTCGAACGGCAGGCTGAAGGCCGTCCACTCGGGCTGCAGGTAGATCGATCGCAGCCAGCGCGGGCCCAGGTCGTCGGGCCGGTACTCGCGCAGCTGCACCGAGATCCGCGCGGGCTGATCGCTCCGGGCCGCGAACACGAGGCGCGTGCCGGCCAGGTTCCCGTCACCCGACTCCCCCACCAGCGCCGCGTACTGCTGCGCCGCCGGTTCGCCCGGCAGCCCCCATCGGAACCGCAGCTCGGGCCCCGCCGGGCCGGCCGTCGGATCCACCGCCGCCACCGAGGAGGGATCGTGCTCCACCCACCAGTGCGCGGCGTCCTCCAGCGTGGCGAAGAGCCTGGTGGCCGGCGTCACGGGTTTCGTCGCGGCGGCGGGCGCGGAAGGCGCGGCGGGCGCCGGCGCGCGCACGTAGATGGCGTTGCTCAAGATCCACGGCCGGACGCCGCCGTTGCCATCCGGTGCGTCCACCGTCACGCGGTAGACGGCGGGCTCGCCGTCGACGTCCACGGTGACGTCGGCCTCGCGGTGCGCCGCGCCCAGTGGCTCGGCGCCGCGCCAGATCGTGGTCGCGAACGACGGCGGCGCGTTGCTGCGGACGTGGAGCGTGAGCGGCGCGCCGGCCGGGATTTGGTCGCCCGCCTGCACGTCGCCCGCGCCCGCGGCACTCGCGGTGAAGCTGAATGACGGGGGCGTGGCCAGCCCGTCGAGCGCGACGAACATGTGGCCGGCGCGAATCGCGCGCAGCAGCGCCGCGGCGTCGGCCGCCGCGTCGCCGGTGAGGGCGGCCTCCGGCGCGACGTGCACGGAGAGCGCGCGAAAGGCGGCCGTGTACCCCGGGAGCGGCAGCGGCAGGATGCCGCCCTCCCCGTTCGAGCGGCTGCCGAGGGCGAGCCCGCCGTGCGCGTCGGTGCCGGCCGTGATCGCGACACGGCGTGTGGCGGCGACCGCGTTCCAATGGGCGACCGCCTCGCCCGGCGCGGCGAGCGCCGCGATGGCTTCCGGGGCCCGCACGAAGGCGCCGAGCGTCTCGCCGACGAGTCCGAGCGTCTTCATGAACCCCGGCGCGGCGACGCGGGCGCGCCAGGCCGTGTCGAGGTTCACGAGTTCGAGACCGTCGAACGGGGCGTCCCAGTCGTGCCACGCCAGCGCCGGCTTCGGCGAATCCGGGTGGGCGACGATGCCGAAGCCGCCAAGGCGGGCGACGTCCTCGACCACGTCCCGCCCTTCTCCGCCGAGCGGATAGGGCGCCTGCGCCATGTCGAGCGCGATGTAGTGGCCGGCGGTGGTGCTGATTTCGACCGCATCGATCACGAGCACGCCGTTCACGTACGCGGGTGGATCGGGCGCGCGCGTCGCGTCGCCGTGGTCGGTGAGGATCACGAAGCCGAGGCCGGCATCGGCGGCCGCGCGGGCGATCGCGTCGGGCGTGCCGATCCCGTCGGAGCGCGTGGAATGCACGTGGATGGCGCCGCGGACGGTGCCGTCGGCCACCGGCGCCCCGAGCGCGAGATGCGCCGGCGGCGCGGAGAGCCAGGCGAGCGCGGCGATCAGTGCAGCCGCGGCCGCGAGTGCAACCGCGGCTAGGAGGGCTCGCCGCATTTCAATGCAAGAAGGCAAGAATGCAGAAACGCAAAAATGCGGAGGGACTCACGCGCCGTCCGCATTCCTGCATTCCTGCATTCCTTGCATTCCTGCATTTCTAAAGGCCGGCAGCCTTCTTCAAGGCGCTGGCCTTATCCGTTCGTTCCCACGTGAACTCGGGTTCGGTGCGGCCGAAGTGGCCGAACGCCGCGGTCTTCGTGTAGATGGGCCGGCGCAGATTCAGCTCTTCGATGATGCCGGCCGGCGTGAGCTTGAAGTGCGCGCGCACCAGCTCGGTGATCGTCTCGGCGGGGATCTTGCCGGTGCCCTCCGTGTCGACCATCACCGACACGGGCTCGGCGACGCCGATCGCGTACGCGAGCTGCACGAGCGCGCGCTCCGCGATGCCGGCCGCGACGATGTTCTTCGCGATGTAGCGCGACAGGTAGCAGGCCGAGCGGTCCACCTTCGTCGGATCCTTGCCCGAGAACGCGCCGCCGCCGTGGGGCGCCGCGCCGCCGTAGGTATCCACGATGATCTTGCGGCCCGTGACGCCCGCGTCGCCGTGCGGCCCGCCGACGACGAACCGGCCGGTCGGGTTGATGTAGATCTTGGTCTTGGCGTCCATCATGGCGGCGGGAATCACGGGCTTGATGATGGCGGCCGCGATGTCCTCGCGCATCTGCTCGTTGGTCACCGCCGGGCTGTGCTGGGTCGAGACGACGACGGCGTCGATGCGCACGGGGCGGTTGCCGTCGTATTCCACGGTGACCTGCGACTTGCCGTCGGGGCGGAGGTAGTCGAGGCGGCCGTCGCGGCGGGCGCACGACAGGGCCCGGACGAGCTTGTGCGCCAGCATGATCGGCAGCGGCATCAGCTCCTCGGTCTCCGTGCACGCGAAGCCGAACATCAGGCCCTGGTCGCCGGCGCCGCCGGTGTCGACGCCCATCGCGATATCGGGCGACTGGCGGTGAATCGACGAGAGCACCGCGCAGGTCTCGGCGTCGAAGCCGAACTTGCCGCGCGTGTACCCGATGTCGGTGATCGTGCGGCGGACGACGTCCTGATAGTCGACGACGGCGTTGGTCGTGATCTCGCCGGCCACGATCGCGAGGCCCGTGGTGACGAGGGTTTCGCACGCGACGCGGCTCTTCGGATCCTGCGCCAGCATCGCGTCAAGAATTGCGTCGGACACCTGGTCGGCGATTTTGTCCGGATGGCCTTCGGTCACCGACTCCGAGGTGAAGAGATGTCTGCCCTTGCCGCTCATCAGTGCTCCTTGTGAGGATAAACAGCTCAGTTTAGCAGAATTACGCGCGCGGGTGGAAGCGATCGTAGACGGCGCGCAGCCGCGCTTCGAGGACGTGCGTGTAGATCTGGGTGGTCGAGAGATCGGCGTGGCCGAGCATCAGCTGGATCGCGCGCAGGTCGGCGCCGCGCTCGAGCAGGTGCGTCGCGAACGAGTGGCGCAGGACGTGGGGGCTCACGCCGCGCAGGAGCCCCGCGCGCTGCGCGTGGCCACGGAGGATCTTCCAGAAGCCGACGCGCGAGAGCGGCCCGCCGCGCGCGTTCACGAACAGCCGCGGCGGCGTGCGTCCGCGCGCCGTCCCGGCGAGCGCCGGCCGCGCCTCGCGCTGGTAGCGGCCGACCCAATCGGCCGCCTGCTCGCCGATCGGCACGAGCCGCTCCTTGTTGCCCTTCCCGACACACGTCACGTACGCCTCGTCGAGGTGGAGGTCGGCCGCGCGCATCCCGACGAGCTCGGAGACGCGCATGCCCGTCGCGTACAGCACCTCGATCAGCGCGCGATCGCGCAGGCCGAGCGGCGTGGCGATGTCGGGCTGCGTGATCAGGCGGTCGACCTCCTCGACCGACAGGAACTTCGGCAGCGCCGGCCACGCGTGCGGCGGGCGCAGATCGTCGGACGGGTTTGCCGCGAGGCGCCGGTCGAGCACGAGGAAGCGGTAGTAGCCGCGGACGGCGGCCACGGCGCGGGCGACCGATCGCGGCGCGAGGCCGGAGGCCATGCGCTCGCGGACGAACGCCTCGAGCGCGGGGCGGTCGAGGGCCTCGAGGGCGGCCCCGCGCGCCGCCGCGAAGGCGGCCAGGGCGGCCAGATCGCGCGCGTACCCCTCGACGGTATGGATCGACAACCGGCGCTCGATCCGCAGGTGATCGAGGTAGGCGTCGACCATCAGGGCTATGATAGTATCAACGCTTTTTTGGGGTAGGGGTACCAGAAGGTCCGGATGGGTTCGAAGTCTTCGCCGCCGTCGGCCTCCTCCCGGTGGCAGTTCCTGCCGACGGAGGCCATCAATCCCGGCACGCTGGCCATCGACAAGCTTTCCGCGGGCGACATCGTGGAAAGCATGATGCAGGAAGACCGCAAGATGCTCGCGGCCGTGCAGCGCGAGAAGCAACGCATCATCTGCGGCATCGAGCTCATCACCGAGGCCCTCCGGCGGAACGGCCGAATCCTCTTCGTCGGCGCCGGCACGAGCGGCCGCCTGGGTGTGCTCGAGTCCGCGGAGATGCCCCCCACCTTCGGCACCGCCCCCGCCCTCGTCCAGGCCATCATGGCCGGCGGCCGCAACGCCTTCCTCCAGACCACCGAAGACATCGAAGATCACTACGAAGACGGCGCCCGCGCCATCACGCGGCTGCGGCCGTCGCGGCGCGACGTCGTCGTCGGCGTGTCGGCCAGCGGCATGACGCAATTCGTTCGCGGCGCCCTGACGCGCGCCCGCCGCGCCCACTCGAAGATTATCTTCGTCACGTGCGATCCGGCGACCGAGCTGCAGACGTTCGTGGATGTCACGATCGCGCCCGCCGTGGGCCCCGAGGTCATCGCGGGCTCCACGCGCCTCAAGGCCGGCACGGCCACCAAGATCGTCCTCAACATGCTGACGACGGGGGCGATGGTCCGCATCGGGAAGACCTACGGCAACCTGATGGTCGACGTGCAGATGGGATCGGAGAAGCGGCGCGACCGCGCCCGCCGCATCATCGGCATCGTCACCGGGCTGGAGAACGGCGAGGGCGAGAAGCTGCTGCGCCGCGCGCACTGGAACGTGAAGGCGGCGATCGTGATGCAGCGGGCCGGGCTGCCGTACCCCCGGGCCCTCACCCGGCTGCGCGCGGCGCACGACTCGGTGCGCGACGCGATCGGCGAGGACGTCGAGGGGCGGCTCAAGGCCGTCCTCCACGTCGGGTAGTCGCAAGGCGCAGGTCTCAAGTCGCGAGTCTCACCTCGCCAGTCGTGTTACGCTGGTAAGCTTTGATGCCTCTTGCAGTTGCGTGCAGGCGTGCGGCGGTGGCCGCCGCGCTTGCGGCCGTGCTCGCGCTCCTCGTCTGGCCCGCCGCGCCCGCGGCGAGCGGCGCGGCCGAAATCCGCGCGCTCTGGGTCGTGCGGACAACGCTCACCTCGCCCGACGCGGTCGAGGCGATGGTCGCCACGGCGCGCGACGCCGGCTTCAATACCCTGCTCGTACAGGTGCGCGGCCGCGCCGACGCGTACTACCGCGGCGCCCGCGAACCCCGCCCGACGTCGCTGGTCGGCCAGCCGGACTTCGATCCCCTTGCGCTCGTGATCGAACGTGCGCACGCGGCCGGCCTGACCGTCCACGCCTGGATCAACGTGAACCTCGTGGCCGGCGTCGGCGAGCTGCCGGCCGCGCGCGACCACGTCGTGTACCGGCACCCCGAGTGGCTGATGGTGCCGCGCGCGCTGGCGGCGACTCTGGCGACGCTCGACCCGCGCGGCCCCGAGTATCTCGGCCGCCTGTCCCGCTACGCGCGGAGCCACTCCGAGACGATCGAGGGGTTGTACCTCTCGCCGATCGATCCGGCCTCGATTGCGTACACGGCCGGCGTCGTTCGCGACATCGTGGATCGGTACGACGTGGACGGCGTGCACCTCGATTACCTGCGCTATCCCAACGCGGACTTCGATTACAGCCCCGGCGCGCTGAGTGCGTTCCGCAGCGACGTGGCGGACGAGCTCGACGCCGACAGCCGGAACCGGTACGACGCGCAGCTCGCCGATGACCCGATCGTGTACACGCGCGCGTTTCCCGAACGGTGGCGCACGTTCCGCATGACGCGGCTGACCGAGCTGCTGCTGCGCGTGAAGGCCACGGTGAAGACCGCGCGGCCGTCGCTGCTGCTGAGCGCGGCCGTGGCGCCCGACCCGGACGAAGCCGCGGCCGAGCGCCTGCAGGACTGGCGCGGCTGGCTCGACCGCGATTTGATCGACGTCCTCTGCCCGATGGCCTACACGACCGACAGCGCGGAGTTCGCCGCGCAGGTCGACCGCGCGCGCGTCGCCGCCGGCAGCCACCCGCTCTGGGCCGGCATCGGCGCCTACCGCCTCTCCTCCGCCCAGGTCGTCGGCCGCGTCGCCGCCGCCCGCAAGCTGGGCGTGGGAGGCATCGCGCTCTTTTCCTACGACAGTCTGACCGAGCCCGGGCGCGGACCCGGCTACCTCGCCCAGCTCGGCCGAGCCGCATTCGCCGGGCCGTGACCACCGGCGCGTTCGACGCCGCGCGCCGGGTGCTGGTCGACGCGGCGGCCGCGGGCGTCACGCCGGGCGCGTCCGCGGAGATCGGCGATTCCGGAGGCACGCGCTGGCGGACGACCGTGGGCGCGCGCACGGTCGAGCCCGGCGCCCCGCCGGTCGCCGAGGACACCCCGTACGACCTGGCCTCGCTCACCAAGCCGCTGGCCACGGCGACGCTCATCGTGGATCTGGCGGCGCGCGGCGACATCGATCTCGATCGGCCGTTCGCCGACTACAGCGTGGCGTGGCGCGGCGCGGACCGGGAGGCCGTCACGGTGCGCGACCTCCTCGAGCACGCGTCGGGCTTGCCGGCGCGGCTGCTCGATCTGCCCCCGGAAGGCCGGACGGCCTTCGAGCACGACATCGGCCACACGCCGCTCGAATACGCGCCGCGCGCGGCGTCCGTCTACAGCGATCTCGGGTTCATCCTCCTCGGCTTCCTCGCCGCGGACGCGGCCGCCCGCCCGCTCGACGAGGCGTTCGCGGACGTCCGGCGCGCCGTCGCCGCCGCCGAACCCGACGCGGCGCGCGGGCCGCTGCAGTTCGCCACGCCCGGCGCGCGCGTGGCCGGTGCGGCGCCGACCGATCCGCTCGACGACGACCGGCGGCGCGGCCGCCGGCTCGAAGGCGAAGTGCACGACAGCTACGGCGCCGCGCTCGGCGGCATCGCGGGCCACACGGGCCTCTTCGGGACCGTCGTGAACGTGGGCGCGTTCGCGCGGGCCGTGTTGCGCGCCGCCCGCGGAGACGAGCGGGTCGGCCCTCCCCTCTCCCCCGCGCTCGTCCGGCAGGCGACGACGCGTTCGCGCGTGCCCGGCAGCTCGCGCGCGCTCGGCTGGGACACGATGCTGCCGACCTCGTCCTGCGGAACGCGGATGAGCGCGAGCGCGTTCGGCCACGCCGGCTTCACCGGCACGTCGGTCTGGATCGATCCGGCGCGCGATCGCTATGTCGTGCTGCTGACGAACCGTGTGTGCGGCGGAGGGACGAGCGAAGCGATGCAGCGCGTGCGCCGGGCCTTCCACGACGCACTTGCCGACGTGTGAAGTTCCGGGACGGCCGGCCGGTGGGCGCGGGCGTCCTAACGCTGTGGAGGCGAGGAGGGCCCCTGCGGCAGCCCACCAGGACGAATGCCGAGCGGCCCCGAACGGCCAGGGCCGCCAGGCGGCTGTCCGGCGCCGGGCCCGCGTCCGCCCGGGCCGCGGCCGGTGCCGGGGTTGACCGGCTGCCCGCGCGCGCCGCCGCGCTGGCCGTTCCCTGCCGGCTGGCCGCCGACGCCCGGGACCGCGCCGGTCGGCCCGCCGGCGGCGCCCGGCGCCTGCGTGCGTTGCGCCGGCATGAACACCCACTCGTTGTAGTGGTTCCGTCCGTTGTAGAGGCGCAGCGATTCGGCCGTGCTCTTGCTGGTCACGCCGATGATCGCGCCGCCCGCCGTGTCGCCGAGCCGCGCCTGCACCTGCTGCGTCGCGGCGGGCTGCGAGGCGCCGCCGGCCGTCGTGGTGGCCGTGACAATCGCGAAGTCGTCGTTGGTGATCGGATCCTTGTACTTCTTGCGCAGGAAGCGCTGCTCGACCAGGAAGTCGAGGGTCGGTGGCGCGGCGTTGGCGACCTGCCGCTGGTAGAGCATCAGGGCGTGGGCGTACTGTTCGCCGCGGAAGATCAGCTCCGCTTCCTTCTCGCGCTGTGCCGTCGTCTTCCAGACCGGCATCGCGACGGAGAGCATGATGCCCATTACCGCCAGCGCCACGAGCAGCGCCGCCATCGCATAGCCGCCTTGACCCCGTAAGTTCATGTGACTAAGATGCTTATAGCCTTGATGATACCACGCCGCCCGCTGCTGGTCGCTGCTCTTGCCGCTGTTGCGGCGCTTGTCGCCGCTGCCGGCTGCGACCGGGTGCCGCTGCTGGCGCCGTCGGGATCGAGCATCACGCTCACCGCGTCGGCCAATGTGCTGCCCGCGAACGGAACGACGACGCTCATCGCGCAGGTCATCGAAGCATCCGGCACGCCGCCGCAGACCGGGACGCACGTCACCTTTACGACGACGCTCGGCACGATCCGGCCGGACAACGCCAGCACCGACGTCAACGGCCAGGTCCATGTGACGTTCGACGCCGGCGCCGCCTCCGGCACGGCGACGATTACGGCGATCTCCGGCGGCGCCGGCGGTGGGACAACGGGCAGCGGCACATCGACGACAGCGGGCACCTCGAACCAGATCAAGATCGCGATCGGCACGGCCGCCGTGGGCGCGGTCAGCGTCACCGCCTCGCCCGCCACGGTGCCGGCGGTCGGCGGCGACTCGACGGTGGCGGCGCATGTGCTCGATACCAACGGCAGCCCGATTGGCGGCATCGCCGTGTTTTTCTCGACGACCGCGGGCACCCTCTCGACCGCGCTGGCGACCAGCGACGCGAACGGCCAGGCGACCACGGTGCTGCATACAGGGACGAAGGCCACCGTGACGGCGTCGGTCGGCGTCGGGACCGGTAGCGGCTCAGCGACCGGCGCGTCGTCGGGGACCGTGGTCGTGGACGTGAATCCGGCGCCGACGCTGACCATTACCCCGCCATCGACGGCGCCCAGCGCGGGTCTTCCCGCGTCGTTCACGTTCGCGGTGGCGGTGGGCGCGAGCGGCAGCGCCGTCAAGGCCGTGTCGGTGACCTGGGGCGACGGCTTGTCGCAGCAGCTCGGTGCCCTGACAGGCAGTGCGGTCGTGACGCACGTGTACTCCAGCGCCGGCAGCTATGCCGTACAGGCGACCGTCACCGACGTGACCGGCAACGCCGTGGCGGTCACAACCGTGGTGACCGTTATTACAGCGGCTTCCCCGACGGTGATCATCACGCCGACGCTTCCCTCCACGTGCACCACGGTGGCTAATGTCTCGCTGCAACTGCAGGTCTCGGTCCCGACTGGCATCGGCGTCACGTCCGTCAATATCAATTTCGGCGATTCGAGTTCGTCGGACCTCGGTGGCCTGAACGGAACCGCAACGTTGACGCATTCCTACGGGTGTACCGTGGCTGTGACTGTCAAAGTGACGGTCGTCGACACACTGGGCCGCACCACCACCGGGCAGACAACCTTCAAGATGCCATAGGGGCTCGATGCGGCGTCGTCGTGAGCGAGACGGCGTCAGCCTCAGGCGTCATCACGTGGAAGTAGCGCCGGCCGGGCGTCGGCGATGAGTACGCGGACGGCGCAACGGCCAACCCCACCGGTCAACAGTCGGCTCACCAGAGTTCGGCTATCCCACACCCGACGCCCGGCATCGTCAGCTCACTCGCCGGACGGACGGTTTTGCCGCGCGGCGAAGCGGAGCGGTGAGCGGAACGCCCGGCCGACGCTACCAGTCGGAATATTTCGTGCCGTCGAGGGCGGCCTGACTGGCGCCGCTCTTCACGTTGTAGACGCCGAGCGTGGCGAGCGGGTTGTTGGGGTCGGGTTCGGCGGGCACTTCCTGCCACGTCGACGCCGAGTTGGTGAAGGGATCCTTCGGCACTTCCCGCATGTACCCCGAGCTCGCCAGATCCGCCAGCGTCGTCGGGTACTCGTTCTTGTCGGCGTAGTACTGATCGATCGCGTCGCGCATGCGGAACAGATCCTCCCGCAGCACCGCCTCCTTCGACCGCGTGACGCTGTTCCGGTACTGCGCCATCGCGACCGTCGACAGGATGACAATGATCGACATCACCACGAGCAGTTCGATAAGGGTGAAGCCGCGCCACGATCGGCGAATCTGGTGATTGGGTGACTTGGTGATTTGGTAATTGGCGATCATTACTACCAGTCTCTGAAATCGCTGCCGTCGAGGGCCGTGCCGCGGAACGTCGTGTAGACATCGAACACGTTCTCGCCGCCCCAGCTCGTCGCGTCCGCGTCGTCCTGATACGAGCGCAGCCCCCAGTCGGTCGAGTGCGTCATCGGGTCGATCGGGATCCGGCGCAGGAATTTCAGCTTGCGGCCCGTCGCGTCGTTGTTGGCCGTGACGCCGTCGACGAGCTGCTGCAGGTCCTCCGGATATCCCTGGTTGTCGGCGTCGAGATCGAGCGGCGAAATCTGGCCCGTGTCGGCCGCGTCCTTGAACTTGTCGATCGCCGTGCGCATCTCGCGCAGGTCGCGCCGCAGCTCCGTCTCGCGCGTCCGCTGCGCCGTGACCTTCGCGAGCGGCATGATCGCCGAGGCGAGGATCAGGATGATCGTCGAGACGACGATTAGCTCGATGAACGTGTATCCGTCGGCGCTCCGCGCTCTCATGCCCGCACTTTCTCAGTTCCCCAGATCCTCAGCTCCTCAGTTTATTGAACGCGCACGCCCACCGGCCTGAACTGGAGCCCCATCGCGGTGCCGCCGGGGCCGGTCGCCAGGCCGCTCAGCGTGAGCTGGCTGCTGCCCGCCGACACCGCGTCGAAGAGCACGGCCGCCAGCAGGCCCGAGCCGGTGGCGCCCGTGGCGTCGGCCGCGCGCGTGATCGTCATGTCGACCCGGCCCTCCGCCGCCTGCTGCACGAACGTCACGCTGGCGCCGCCCGTCCGCATGAAGCTCCCCTCCTGCACGGTCCGGACGCGGAGCAGCGAGGGGTCGAAGGTCAGCGTGAGCGTGATCGTCGAGATGCGCGCGGCATTCGTGATCATGATCGGCACGGTGTACGGGCCGCCGCCCGCGGTCATCGCCGGCGGCGCCGTGAGCGCCACCGTGGCGTTGCCCACGCCGGTGGTCGTCACCGCGTCGGAGGGCGGCGCGGTCGCCGTGAGGTCACGCGCGGGCGCCGGCGGCGGCTCGGCCGCGGCGGCGGGCTGGGCCGGACGGGCGGCCGCCGGCGGCGGCACGAGCACCGTGCCCGGCACCGGCGAGGATCCCGGGGGCAGTGTGATCGTGCCGTTCGCATTCGGCGGGAACGCGGGGTTGGCCGGCTGCGCCGCGGGCGGCGCGGCGGCGCCTCCGGGCGCCGAGCCGTTGATCGCCGGGTCGTCGGGGCCTCCCTGCGAGGCGATGAGCGGCGGCGCGCCGCCGACGCCGAGGTTCTGCAGCGATCCGATGTACACCGGCAGCAGGTCGTCGCTCGTGACCTCCTTGGAGCGCACGATGTGCGGCGTCAGCAGGATCACGATGTCGGTCGTCTTGTTCGTGTTGTCGTTGCCGCCGAAGATGGCGCGCAGACCGGGCACGCGGGCCACGCCGGGCACGCCGCTCGTGTTGTTGGAGTCGTCCTCGCGCAGCAGGCCCGCCAGCAGGTTGGCTTCCCCGTCGCGGAGCCGGAGCTGCGTCGTCACCTTGCGGGACCCGAACGACGGATAGGCGGTGCCGCCCACGTTCACGTCGGCCCCCTGCGAGCTGTTCTCCACCATCAGGTCGATCAGCACGTCGCCTTCGAGCGTCACGCGTGGGGTGATCTCGAGGTTGATCCCCACGTCCTTGTAGGTGAACGAATTGAGGGGATTGACCGACGCGCCGCCCGTGGCGATCGGCGTGTAACTGGTCGTGACGATCGGGATCTGCTCGCCCAGGTTCAGCGTGAGCTTGGCGCCCTCGGCGCCGCGCAGCTGCGGCTTGGCCACGAGCCTGGTGTGGGAGTCGGTCTCGAGAAACTTGACGACCGCGGTCGGCACGGCGAGGTAGAAGTCCGCCGTGCTCACGCCGTTCGAAATCGTGTTCAGGTTGAAAGGCGGGCTCGAGGGGGTGGTCGAGCCCGTGGTGGTCGTGGGCGCGCTCTCCGGCGAGAAGATGCCGCCCACCGCGTACTGCGACAGGTTGAGGCCGTACTGCTTGGTCCGCGTCCGATCGACCTCGAGGATCTCGACGTCGAAAACGACTTCGGCCTTCGGCTTGTCGTTTTGCTCGATCACGCGGCCGATGATGTCGACGACCGGCTTGGTGCCGCGCACCGTGATCGTGTTGTTCTGCTCGTTCACCGCGATCGCCGGGATGATCGGCAGGCCCGGCAGGCGCACGATCACGCTCAGCAGCTGCACGAGCTGCGTGGCGTCGGCGTGCGACACGTAGAACGTCCGCACCACCTGGTCGTCGTATTGCGAGTGCTTCTGGGAGTTGTCGGGAAAGACCAGGATCGAGCGATCGCCCAGGACCTTGTACGCGTTCTGCGTCATGGTCATGATCTGGTTGAGCGCGTCCTCGATGGTCACGCCCTCCAGCGCGACGGTGACCGGCGCGTTGCTGACCTGCTGGTCGTACACGACGTTGATGCCGGTCATGCCGCCGATGGCGGACAAGACGTCGCGCAGCGCCGTGTTCGTGAATCGGACGACCAGCGGCTCGCGAGAGGCCGGGTTGAGCATCGGCTGCGCGAGCGCCAGGCGGGCCGCTTCGCGGGCCTGCTCGATCGCCGGCCGCGGGCGTGCGGCTTCGAGCCGGTCGCGCACCGTCTGCTCCAGCGTGGCCGCCTTGGAGGCGGCCAAGCGGTTGCCCGCGTCGTATTCGCTCGCGAGGCGGTATTCGCTGATGGCGGCGTCAAGCTGGTCGTGCGACTCGAAGTCCTGCGCGCGCTCGAGGTGCACGCGCGATGCCGCCAGCATGGCGCGCTCGAGCGTGATCTTGTACTGCGCGTTGTCGGGCTCGGCCTGCAGGGCCTGGCGGTAGTACGCCACGGCCTGATCCACGTCGCCGATCTTGTCCGCCGCTGCGCCCTGGCGGAACGCCCGGCCAGCCGCGCACCCGGCGGCCGTCGCCGCCAGCGCCGCGATCACCACGATCCCCCTGAGCCGTCTCGTCACTGGTTCCTCGAATCTAGCTGCCCGACAATCGGATGGTCTGCCGCCCGCGGCCGTCGAGATACGCCATCTCAACGGATTCCGCGCCGATGTGCAAGATCCGGTACCGCCCCGCGATGGCGTCACCTTCCCGCCCGTAGAGCGGCGCGCCGCGGCCGTCGCTCAGGATCGCGATGCGCGCGTCGGACCCCGTGGCCTCGACGAGGCCGATGAACTTCAGGCCAATGGGCGGCACCGTGTTCCCCGCCGTCGCGGGCGGCGCCTGCGGCGGCAGAACCCCGCGCGGCGCGGCGGCCGTCGGCGGCGCGGCCACCGGGGCGGCCTGGCGGGCGCCGAACTGGAACAGGTCGCGCCCGCTCGTGGCCGGCGCCGGCCGCTCGGCATTGAGCGCCTGCAGGTGCACGTCCGGCGCCTCGAGCGGCACCGCGGCCGCGCGGCCCCGGCGTGCGGGGGCCGTGCGGTTAGACGCGGACCGGACCGGCGCGGCCGGCCCCCGCCACGCCCGGTAGCCGACGAAGGCCAGGACGGCCAGCAGGGCCGCGAGGAGAATCTGGTCGCGCCGCTTAGGCACCGGCGCCCTCAATCTGGAAGTAGGTCGAGAGCTGAATCGTGAGGCTCTGCAGGCTTCCCTGCTGGTTCTCGGCGATCGTCACCGCGTCGATGATGACGAACTCGGGGGACGTCTCGAGCTCGTAGATGAAGCGCCGGATGTCCGCGTAATTGCCCTCGAGGAGCATGCGGCTCTCGAGCTGGCCGAGGCCGGTCTCGTCGGCTGTCGACAGATCGAAGCTCGACTGGCGCTCTTCGTACCGGACGTGCGTCCGCCGCGCAAGCGCCGGCAGGCGCGCGTAGGTCAACCGCCGCGCCGCGGCGGCGCCCTTGGGCAGCACCTGCTGGTAAAACGTGGCGAGCTCCGCGTCGGCGTCCGCCTTCCCCGTCACGAGCTTGCGGGCGGCCGCCTCCTCCGCCCGGGCTTGCGCGAGATGCTCGGCCGCGGCGCGCGCGCGGTCCGCGACGTTGGCGGCGCGCGCCTGCACGGGCCGGACGATGAAGAGCCACGCGGCCAGGTTCGCGACCGCCAGGATCGCCAGCGGCAGCGCGAGGCCGCGGCGCTCGCCGAGGGCGCGGCGCCAGGGCGTCATCGGGCGGTCTCCGGGGCGGCGGCGGCCGGCGCCGGCGCAGCCGACGGGCGGTACACGCCCTCGAGGGCGGCTTCCAGGAGCCCGTCGTCGCGCATGCGCTCGGTGCGCGGCAGCAGGTCCGCAAAGGCGCCCGTGGCGTCGAGCGCCTCCATGAAGGTGTCCACGTCGTCCACGCTGCGGGCGGTGAGGTTGATGGTGAGCACGGTGCCGCGATCCGGATCGAGCTGCGGCCGGATCGCCATGATCCGGACGTCCGCGGGCAGCGTCGCCTCGAGCCGGTTGAAGAGCTCGGTCCACGAGAACGTCCGGCGGTCGATGAGGTCATTGGCCTGGTGCGCGTGGACGACGGCGGTCTGGATCTCCGCGACGTCGACGCCGGCCCGCAGCGTGCCGGCGGACGCGGTGAGTCGCGTGGCTTCCGCCTCGTCGCTCGCGGCGGCGGTCGCCAGCGCGGAGTCCGTGCGCGCCGCGCGAACGGCCTGGCTGACGTTGAACACCGTCGCGGCCGCGACGACCAGGGCGAGCGCGCCGAGCGCGAGCCGGGCGGGGCGCTCATCGTAGAACGGGCGCGTGGCGAGGTTGCCGCGGATCACGCCGCCTCCCGGTCGCGCAGCAGCAGCCCGACGAGGGGCGCCAGCGTGTCGAGCAGCGCCGGCGACGCGCCGATGCGGTCCGTGAGCGCCGCCGCCGTGCTGGCGTCCACCAGCTCCACCGTCCGCGAGAGCCGGGCCTCGATGGTGCGGCGCGCCAGATCCACGTCGGCCGGCTGCACCGCGCCCCCGCCGCCCGCGCCGCCCAGGAACACGCGCGCGAGCCCGCCGCCGCGCAGGCGGTCTTCGTCGTACATCACCGTCTGATGCACGAGGTCGGCCAGGGTCACGTCGCTCTCGGCGCCGCGGTTGCGGAAGAACACCAGATCGCCGCCGCGCAGGATCGCGATCGAGGCGTAGTCGGGGGCGACGTTCACGAGCAGCCAGTCCGGCCCTGCGCCGGTTGCGGGGGCGCTGGCTGGCCCGTTCTCGCCGGCGAGCACGGCGTTCACGACGTTGAACGTGGACAGGTCCACGACGCCGGCGTACGCGCCCGCGTCGGCGCAGAGCGCCTCGTACTCGGCCACGACGTCGCGCCGCGCCACGGAGACGACGAACTCCTGGCCCTCGTCGCCCTTGAGGCCCGGCGTGTAGCTGACCTGCGCGTCCTCGATCGGGAACGGCACGGACTTGCGGATCTGCCAGCGCAGCAGCCGGTCGAGGTCCGCGGCCCGCGCGGGCACCTGTTCGAAGCGCGCGATCGACACTTTGGCGACGGGGTCGGGCACCACGAGGCCGATGCGGCCCGGGCGGCCCAGGCGCTCGAGCACGCGATCGAGCGCGCCGGCCACCGCGTCGCGGTCGACGAGGTTGCGGCCGGTGAGCGCCGGGACGAGCGCGCCCGCGGGCAGGGCCTCGGTGGCGTGCGCGGTCACGACCGGCCGCCCGGCTCGCCTCTCGAGCGTGGCCCCGGAGACGCGATGGGACGCGAGCTCGATCGCGGCCTCCGGACCCGACGACCCGCCGAAGAGGGTGCGGGCGCTCATTCGACGAACGTCACCTTGTTGATCTCGCGCAGGGTGCTGACGCCCTCCATCACGCGCTCGACGGCCGACTCGCGCAGGAAGCGCATGCCCTCCTCGCGCGCCACCTTCTTGATCTCGGAGGTCGGCTTGCGTTCGAGGATCATCTCGCGGATGCGGTCCGAGAGGTCGAGCAGTTCGCAGATGGCGGTGCGGCCCCGGTAGCCGGTGCCGCCGCACTCGATGCAGCCGGCGCCCTCGTAGAAGGTGTGCGCGCCCGCCAGGTCAGGGTCGAGACCCGACTCGCGGAGCAGTTCGGGCGTCACGACGGCCGGCCGCTTGCACTCGGAGCAGATCACCCGGACGAGCCGCTGCGCGAGGACGCAGTTGAGCGCCGACACGAACTGGTACGGCTCGACGCCCATGTTCAGGAAGCGTCCGAGCACGTCGAGCACGTTGTTGGCGTGCACCGTCGTGAAGACCAGGTGGCCGGTGAGCGCGGAGTTGATCGCGATCTGCGCCGTTTCGGAGTCGCGGATCTCGCCGACCATGATCTTGTCCGGGTCGTGGCGGAGGATCGAGCGCAGGCCGCGCGCGAACGTCAGGCCTTTCTTCTCGTTGATCGGGATCTGCGTGATGCCGTGGAGCTGGTACTCGACCGGGTCCTCGATGGTCACGATCTTGTCTTCGACCGACTTGATCTCCGACAGCGCCGCATAGAGCGTCGTCGTCTTGCCGCTGCCCGTGGGGCCCGTGACGAGGACCATGCCGTACGGCTCGAGGATGTACTTGCGGAAGCGCCGCAGCTCCGACTCGGGGAAGCCGAGGATGTCGAGGCGGAGCTCGCTGAACTGCTGGCTGATCGATTCCTTGTCGAGGATGCGGATGACGGCGTCCTCGCCATGGACGCTCGGCATGATCGACACGCGGAAGTCGATGGTCTTGCCGGGCGTGCGCAGCCGGAAGCGGCCGTCCTGGGGCACGCGCTTCTCGGCGATGTCCAGCTCGGCCATCACCTTGATGCGCGAGATGATCGAACTGTGGAAATGCTTGCCGATGGGCCGCATGGCCGGCTGGAGCACGCCGTCGATGCGGTACTTGATGTACACCGCGTCGTCCTGCGTCTCGATGTGGATGTCGCTCGCCCGCCGCTGGAGCGCGGTGTAGATCGTCGAATCCACGAGGCGGATGACCGGGCTCGCGTCGCTCGTGAGCTTCTCGACGGTGAGGCTCTCCTCGCCGTTCTCCTCTTCCTTGAGGAGCTGCAGCGTGAAGCTTTCGGTGGCCTCCTCCAGCACGCGCTGCGAGCTCTCGCTCTTCTTGAGGATCGCCTCGATGGCGCTGCGCGCGCCGACGGTCACGCGGATGGGCGTCGCGAGCAGCACGCCCAGCTCGTCGATCATCGGGAGGTCGCTCGGGTCGGACACGACGATCTCGAGCATCTTGCCGTCGCGGCGGTGCGGCACGAAGCCGTAGCGCAGCATCAGGTCCGCCGGAATCGATCGAAACAGCTCCTGATCGATCCGGAACGTGTTCATGTCCACGAACGCCAGCCGGTAGCGCTCGGCGAGGCGCCGTGCCTGCTCGATGTCCTTTTCGAGGTTCGCGGGCTGCTCGGGGCTCGCGGCGCCGTCGAGGTGCGCGAGGGGCTCGAGGTTCCCGACGTCGGGCGGGTTCGCGGGATTCACCTTACGTGCCTCCGCCGAGCACCGAGCTCAGCTGGAACAGGGGCATGTACAGCGCCAGCACCAGGGCGGCGATCACCATGCCCATCAGCACGAGGAGCGTCGGCTCGATGAGCGTCATGAAGCGATCCATCGTGGTCGCGATGTCCTCGTCGTAGAAGTCCGCCACGGTCGCCAGCATGTCCTGCAGCGCGCCGGTCGACTCCCCCACTTCCGCCATCTTCACTGCGACGTCGGGAAAGACCCGCCGCCGGTCGAGCGCCGCCGCGAAGGATTCGCCCTCGCGCACGCGGCCGGCGACGATGTCGAGTTCGCCCGCGATGAACTGGTTGCCGATCGAGCGGGCGGTGATGTCGAGCGCGTTGACGAGCGGCAGGCCGCCGCCGAGCAGCGTCGCCAGCGTGCGCGCCATCTGCGAGGTGGCGAACTTCTGCGCCACGCCGCCGAGGAACGGGAGGCGCAACACGAGACGGTCGAACCGCGCCTTCTGGCCGGGCTGCCGGATCCAGGCCAGGACGCCCACGGTGCCCGCCACGAGCCCGCCGAGGAGCAGGGCGAAGTTCCCGCGGACGAACGCCGACACGCCCACGATGATCCGCGTGGCCAGCGGCAGCTGGGCGCCGAACGAGTTGTAGAAGTCGGTGAACGCCGGCACGACGCGCAGCACCATGAACATGACGAGGAACAGCGACAGCGCGATGAGGATCGCCGGGTACACGAGCGCGGACACCGTCTTCTTCTTGACGGCCGCGAGGATCTTCGTGTGCTCCACGTAGCGGCGCAGCACGGCGTCGAGGTTGCCGCTGCGCTCGCCCGCGACGAGGGACGCGATGTAGACGCGCGGCACGAGCCCTTCGTGCGCGGCGAATGCGTCCGAGAGCGCGGTGCCCGAGCGCACACGCTCGTGCACGTCGTCGAGTACGGCGCGGAAGATCGGCGAGTCGACGCGGCGCTTCAGCAGCTCGAGCGATTGCACGAGCGGCATGCCGGCCTTGAGCAGCGTCGCCAGCTCCTGGTTGAAGACCAGAAACTCAGGCCCCGACAGGCGCTGGCGCTGGGGCAGGCGCAGCGACAGGCCGCCGATCGACCCCTTCGCCCGCAGGTCGAGGACGAACATCCCCTTCTCGTCGAGCTCGTGGCGCAGCGCGGCCTCGCTGTCGGCGGCGTACACACCCTCGACGATCTCGCCGGAGGCCGAGGCCAGGCGGCAGTGGAAATCCACGGTCAGGCGGTCCGGCGGTAGCGGTCGGACCGCCCGCAACGGATTGTGTGCACAGGCATTTAGTCGCCCTCGCGATTATAGCAAGACCTGCGAGAGGTCCCTGTAACCGTTAGACCGCGGGCCGGCCGGAAAAGCTGGCTCAGTTGGCGGAAATCCGGGCGAGCTGGAGGACGCGCGCGACATAGGTGCGCGTTTCGGCGTACGGCGGCACGCCGCCGAACCGCTCGACGGCCGACTGGCCGGCGTTGTACGCCGCCAGGGCCTCGCGGACCGGGAAGCGATCGAGCAGCGACCGGAGGTGGCGGGTCCCGGCGTCGATGTTGGCCCTCGGGTCGTAGGGGTCGGCCACGGCGTACTGGCGGGCCGTGCCGGGCATGAGCTGCATGAGCCCCATCGCGCCCTTCGGCGAGCGTGCCCGCTCGTCGAACCCGGACTCGGCCTGAATCACGGCACGCACGAGGGCGGCCGGCACGCCGTGCGCGGACGCCGCCTCGTCGATCAGGGTCGCGAACGGGGCCGGGGCGTCCGCCAGGGCGCGCTCAACCTCGGCGACGACGCCCACCGGCTCCGGATACGGCACTTCGTCCGGCGCAAAGCGCGCGATGGCGGAGGGCTCGCACACCATCTCGCCACCGCCCCGAAGCTGGAGGACGAGCGAGCCGTTCTCGATCCGGTGGCTGGCGACGGACAGATGGCGTCCGTTCGCGAAGAAAGCCAATTCCGCGCGGGCCGGGGTGGCCGTCAGCAGCAGGAGGGCCGCCACACAGCTGAGGAGCTGAGGAACTGGGAAACTGAGGAACCGGAGCTTCTCGGCGCCCCAGCTCCTCAGTGCCTCAGTTTCGGTCGTCCACATAGGCGTGCAGCACGCGGATGCCGAGCTCGCGCCGGTCGCCTCCGCCGTCGGGGAGCTCGGCGGGCACGAACGTCTTGTCCACGGTGATGTGCATCTCGACGTTCTCGTCGCCGCCGAACTGCGCGGCGGTAATCGGCACCTTGCGCAGGATACGGCTCGGCGAGTCGATCGTGAACGTGTCGATGGTCTGGTCGCCCACCGTCACGGCGACCGTCTGCGGCGCGATCTTGCCGGCGCTGGGGTTGTCCACGTCGAGGTAGAGCATGGCGTCCTTCTGCGGATTGCGGAAGGCCAGCACGCCGTCCTTCTTGCTCCACTGCCATTCGCTGCCGGGATCCTCGGGCGCCGACTCCACGCCCTGCCACCCTTCTTTGTAAATGGTGAAGACGCTGCTCGTCTGCGGCAACAGGCGGACGGTGGCCGTCCGGTACGCGAGCTGGCCCATGTCGTCGCCGGTGAGCGGCACGCGCGCGCCGCCCGCCGCCGAGTAGAGCGCGATCTGGATGATGGCGTCGCCCACGTACGGATAAATCGGCAGGAACGTCGTGCGCGTGAACGTCACGGTCTGCCCGGGCCGCCAGTCGGTCGTCGGCGTCGGCGGGTCGAAGTCTTCCGCCCACATGAACGCGCCGTCGGCGTCCAGGTAGTGGACCATCACGCGGAGGTTCTCGTCGAAGCGGGCGCCGTCGGCCACGGCGAAGGCGTACGTGGTCTCGATCGGCCCGCCCAGCGGCACCTCGGTGCGATTCAGCGTGACGGTGGGCGTGGCGACGCCCGGCGCGGGCGCCGGGCGGGCACAGCCGACGGCAACGGCCGCGGCGAGCGCGGCGAGCGCGAGCGAACGACTCCGGTACTTGGACGAGGTCGGCATAGAGTGACGGTCGTGATCGCGCCCGAAATAGGCGCGGTTCGTATGATAGTTCAGTTGTCGCATCTCCCGCAATCTGTTAGAGTTCCGGCGAGTACGGGGGACCTGCATGGCTGCCGACGCGCTCGGAATGATAGAGACGAAGGGACTCATCGGATCGGTGGAAGCTGCCGATGCGATGGTCAAGGCCGCCAATGTGGTCCTGATCGGGAAAGAATATATTGGCGCCGGCTACGTCACCGTGCTCGTGCGGGGCGACGTGGGCGCGGTCAAAGCCGCGACCGACGCCGGAGCGGCCGCCGCCCGCCGCGTCGGCGAGCTCGTCTCGGTCCACGTGATTCCCCGCCCGCACGCCGAAGTCGAACGCATCCTTCCGAAGGCCTGACCGCCGTGGCTGCCGATCGCGACCTGGCCTCCGTCGCCGAAGCGCGGGCGCTCGCCGCGCGCGCGAAGCAGGCCTGGCTCGAGCTGGCCGAGTGCTCCCAGGAACGCATCGACGCGATCGTGGACGCCGTGGCGGCCGCCACCCTGGCGCAGGCCGAGGCCTTCGCGGAGCAGGCCGTCGCCGAGACCGGCTACGGCGTCGTCGCCGACAAGATCCAGAAGAACCGCTTCGCCTCGCAGAAGGTCCACCAGTTCATCAAGCCGATGAAGACCGTCGGCGTCGTCGCCCGGTATCCCGAGAAGGGCGTGATTGAGATCGCCGAGCCGTTCGGCGTGGTGGCGGCGATCGTCCCCTCGACGAACCCGACGTCCACGGCGATCTACAAGATCTTGATCGCCCTCAAGGCCCGCTGCAGCATCGTGATCAGCCCGCACCCCGCCGCCGTGCAGTGCATCACGCGCGTGGCCGAGGTCGCCGACGAGGCCGCGCGGCGCGCCGGCGCACCCGCCGGCGCGATCAACTGGATGACCACGGTGACGCTCGAGGGCACCGAGGCGCTGATGAAGCACCGCGACGTCGCCGTGATTCTCGCGACGGGCGGCATGGGCCTCGTGCGGGCGGCCTACAGCGCCGGCAAGCCCGCGTACGGTGTCGGGCCGGGGAACGCGCCCGCGTT
Organism: uncultured Acidobacteriota bacterium; assembly: GCA_963792785.1. GTDB lineage: Bacteria > Acidobacteriota > Vicinamibacteria > Vicinamibacterales > CAVVIG01 > CAWIMX01. Next base: position 262,893 of record CAWBXO010000001.1, read on the forward strand.
CATCGAGCGGACCGCCGACGTGAAGAAGGCTGTGCGCGACGTCGTCACGGGCAAGACCTTCGACTACGGCGTGCTCTGCTCGTCGGAGAACTCCGTCGTGGTCGACGAGCCGATCGCCGGCGACGTGCGGCGCGAGTTCGAGGCGCAGGGCGGTTATTTCCTGAACCAGGCCGAGATGGACGCCGTGACGAAAGGGCTGGTGACGGCTCAGCGGCTGCCGAACCCGGCGCTCGTCGGCAAGGCGGCGACGGTGATCGCCGAGCGCTGCGGGATCACGGTGCCGGCCGGCACGCGCGTGCTCATCGCTCCGCTCGAGGGCGTGGGCCGCGACTATCCCCTCTCGATGGAGAAGCTCTGCCCCGTGCTCTCCTACTATGTCGTGCGCGACTGGCGGGAGGGCTGCGAGCGCTGCAAGCAGATCCTGCGCTACGGCGGCATGGGGCACACCATGTCGATCCACTCGCAGAACGAGCCGGTGATCCTCGAGTTCGGGTTGAAGAAGCCCGCGTTCCGCATCATCGTGAACTCCCCCACCACACACGGCTCGATCGGCCTCACGACCGGCCTCGACCCCGCGATGACGCTCGGCTGCGGCGGCTATGGCGGCAACATCACGTCGGACAACATCTCGCCAAAGCACCTGCTGAACATCAAGCGCCTGGCCTACGAGATCACGCCCGCCGTCACCGCGCGCACGCCGGTGCGCGCGACGGCCGCCGAGGCGAGGCCGGCAGCCGCCGGCATCCCCGCGGCCGCCCTCGGACGGCGGATCGATCAATACCTCGCGACGCGCGGCTACCAGGCGCCCTCGCCGGCCGCGGCCGAGGCGCCCCGGCCCGCGCCGGCGCCCCCGGCGCCATCGGCCGTGGCCACCCTGCCGGCGCCCGCGGCCCGTCCCGACGCGCCGCCCCTGACGTTCGTCTGCGAGGACGATGTCCGCGCGGCGATTCAGGCGGGCCGCAAACTCGTCGTTGCCGAGCGGGCCATCGTCACCCCGGCCGCCCGGGATCTGGCCGAGCAGCACCGCGTGTTCGTCGCCGGGTAGCTCGGCCCTTCCCAATAACCGTCGGCGCTACTTGTACTTAGCGATTGACCACCATCGATCGCTTTAGTACCATCCTCTCCAGACCCGAGGAGCGGGGGCCCCAGCCCTCCGCGCCCGTAACAGAGCACGGAGCCCCCGCGGTATGGTCAGAACTTTGTACCGGCGTCAGCCTGTTGGCCCGGCGCTGCTGTTCGCTCTCGCGACGACGCTCGCCGGCTGTGCCGGCGTTCGTCCCGACACGGCGCCGTCGAGGCCCGCCGATCCCGAGACGTCGGGCAGCGCCTTCGTGGCCGACGACGCCCACCTGCCGCCTCCCGCCCCGGTGGAAGACGCGATCGACATGCTGATCGTGCTCTCCGACACGCACTTTACGGCCGGCCGCGCGGCGCTCGATCAGGGTCACCTGCTCGCCGCGAAAGACGAGTTCAACCAGGCCGTGCAGGTGCTCGTGGCGTCGCCGTACGGCGGCCGGACGGAGCCGCGCCTGCGCGAGTACTTCGATCGCCTCGTGGATCGGATCAGCACCGTCGAGCTGCGGGCCCTCGCCGAGGGCGACGGCTTTACCGAACAGCCGTCAGAAGCGGCGACGATCGATGAGCTGCTCGCCGTCTCGTCCACGTTCGGCGAGCCGGTGGCGCCGCCCGCGCTGCGCGACCTGGTCGAGGTCGACCTGAAGGCGACGCCGCATGACGTCGACATCCCGCTGAACGACAAGGTGCTGTCCTACCTCGAACTCTTTCAAGGGCGGCTCCACGACTTTCTCGCCGAAGGGCTGTCGCGCGGCGCCCAGTACCTGCCGATGATCCAGGACGTCTTCCGGAAGCAGGGCCTGCCGCTCGACCTGGCCTACGTGCCGCTGGTCGAGAGCGGGTTCAAGAACACCGCGCTCTCCCGCGCCCGCGCGAAGGGCATGTGGCAGTTCATGGCCGGGACGGGCGCCGAGAACGGCCTGCGAACCGACGATTGGTACCTGGACGAGCGCGCCGATCCGGTGAAGGCGACCGAGGCGGCGGCGAAGTATCTCAGCACGCTCGGGGACCTGTTCGACGGCGACTGGCGGCTCGCGCTGGCGTCGTACAACGGCGGACCGGGGCGCGTGCAGCGGGCGATCACGCGCGCGGACACCGACGACTACTGGACGCTCTCGGCCTCGACGCGGTACCTGCCCCGCGAGACGCGGGAGTACGTACCGATGATCATGGCGGCGATCATCATCGCGCGGAACCCGGCGCCGTACGGCTTCAAGGTGGATCCGGCGCCGTCGCGGGCGTTCGAGGTGGTGACGCTCGATCGTCCCGTGGACCTGCGGCTCGTCGCCGAGTGGACGAACGCGTCGATCGACGACATCCAGGCGCTCAACCCCGAGCTGCGCCGCTGGACGACGCCGGTGCGTGATACGAGCTACGGGCTGAAGGTGCCGGCCGGGACGGCCGCCGCGGTGCGGGCCCGCCTGCTCGAGACCGCCGATCAGGACCTCGCGTCGCTCCAGTGGTACAGCGTCCGCAAGGGCGAGACGATCTCGACGATCGCGCGCAAGCTGAAGGTGAGCCGGACGGATCTGGCGGGGGCGAACTACCTGCGAACCAGCGCGCGGCTGCAGATCGGCCAGCAGTTGATCGTGCCGCAGGCGGCGACGGCGCTTCTGGCGGCGCGCGCCGCGCGGCCGGCGCCGCCGCTCTCGGCGAAGGCCAGCGCCGGACAGGCGCCCGCGCTCGATGCGCGCGCGGCGACCGGCGGCAACCGCGTGAAGACCAGCTACAAGGTCCGCCGCGGCGACACGCTCTCGTCCATCGCACGGCGCTTCGAGACGTCGGTCCAGTCCCTGCGCTCGTGGAACGCGCTCAAGGGCGACCGGATCACCGCCGGCGAGCGCCTCACCGTCTACAAGCTGGCGAACTAGGCGCTCTGCTGCTTCGAGTCGCCCGCGGGCACCGGCCCGGTGCGCGCCCGCAGCTGCTTGATGCCCTGCTCGATGCGCTCGGCCAGTTCCCGCTCGTGCTGGAGGTTTCGCGTGGCGCTGCGGGCCTCCTGCAGCATGAACTCGAGCTGCGCGACCTTCTCGGCCACGTGATCGACCACGGCCTTCTGCTCGCCCAGCGTCTCCAGGTTGATCCGCACGTCGTCCAGGAGGTGGACGATGGCGTTGGCCTTGGTCTGGACCTCGTCGACGAGCTTCCGGCGCGCGTCGATGGCGGCCATGCGGTCGTCGGTGTCGGCGATGCGCGAGAGCAGTTCGTCGACGTTCTTCTTGAGCGTCGCGACGTCGCCGCGGTGCTCGGTGACGTGGGCGAGGTCGGCGCGGCTGCGGGCGCTGATCTCGTGCACGGTCTCGACTTCGGCTTTGACGGCATTGACGAGCCGCTCGTGGCTCGCGATGACGGAGACGGTCTTGTCGAGCTCGTCGGCGACGGTCCTGATCTCCCCGAGGCGCGTCTCGAGGGCCGACATCTTCTTCTCGCTGAACGCGAGCTGCGTGCGGCGCTGCTCGAGCTGCTTGAAGATCTTCTCCGCGCGCCCGAGCTGGTCCTCGACGGCCTGGACCTGACTGACGGCGTCGCGCTGGCGTCCGTGGACGCGATCGAGCTCGCCGAGAAGCTCGTCCTTGAGGCGCGCCGATGAGACGATGGCCTCGGAGAGCCCCTGCATCTGCTGCGTGCGCTCGGCGACCTCGGCCGCGACGCTCTTGCTCGCGGCGACCAGCTCCACGAAGCGGCGCTCCTGCTCGGTCACGGTCGCCTCGTCGAACTTCACGGAGCCGATTCGCTCCTGGGCGGTGGAGATCTGCGTCCGCAGGGCGTTGAGCTCGGCCACGAGCGGCACCAGGCGCGTCTGGAGCGCGTGGACGCCCTCGAGCTTGCGCTGGGCGTCGGTCATCTGGAGCGTGAGGCCGTCGAGCGCCTCCTTGACCGTGTCCAGTTCGGCTCGGCGCGCGAGCTGTGAGGCGAGCTTCTGGTCCACTTCGGCGCTCACGGCGTTGAGCCCATTCAGCCGCTCCTCGAGCTTGTCGACGACGGGCACCCGGGCGCTGACGCGCGTGATGTGCGCGTCGAGCTCGGCCACCGCCTCGTTGAGTCGGGTCGCCTTCTGCGTGCCCTCCTCGACGAGCGCCATTTTGCCGAGGATCGCCCCGAGCTTGGCCTCCAGCTCCGGCGCGCGCGTCGCGAAGCCCGAGAGCCGCTCGGCCGACGCCTCGAAGGCGACGCGGTCGGCGCCCAGCTTGTCGCGGAGCACGGCGATGTCGGCGTGCGACTTGTAGAAGTCCTGGACTTCCTTCTTGAGCGCGTCCAGATCCTGGCGGCTCTGGCGCAGCGCGTCCATCTGCCACGCGGTGCGCTTGGCGAGGTCGTCGACCTGACCGAGGCGCTCGTGGAGCGACTCGAGCGAGAGCTGCTTCTTCGTCAGCTCGTCAGACTGCGCGAACAAGGTGTCGAAGCGCTTGCCGAGGCCATCGGCCTGCTGCGCCAGCGCGGTGAGGTTCTTGTCCTTGGCCGCGATGGTGTCGATGCGGCCCTGCGCCTCGCCGATCGCGGCCTGCAGCCCGCGCAGCCGCTCCTCGAACGCCTCGAACTCCTTGCGGCGCATGCCCAGGCCCTCGACTTCCGCGCGCACGGCGTCGAGCAGCGATCGGCCTTCTTTCTCCATGCGGGCGGTCTCGCGCTGCAGCTCCGTGCTGAACTTGCTGGCCGCCTCCATCCGGTTCGTCGAGTCCTCGGAGAGCTTTTGGATGCGGCCGACGGTCTCCTCGGCCTTGGCGACGTCCTTCAGGCCTTCGTTGAGCTTCCCGAGCTGGACGTCCATCGCCCAGACCATCTCGTTCACGCGGTTGCTCTGGACGACGGCGTGCTCGACGGCCTGCTGCTGCGTCTCGAGCGCCTTGGCCTTGTGGGCGACGTGCTCGGCCAGCGCGTTCAGCGAGGCGAGCCGCTCCTCGGTGCTCTTGCTCAGCTCGTCGAGCTGCGAGAGCGGCAGCAGCTTCTTCTCGATGTCCTTCACCGACGTCATCGCCGCGGTGCTGTCCTCGCGCGCCTCGCGCGACGTCTCGCGGATGCGCGTGAAGTCCTGCGTGACCCCGGATACCGTGGCCCGAATCTGTTCGAGCTCGCCCTTCAGCGCGCCCGCCTGGTTCGATGACTGCCCCACTTCCTTCAGCGCAACCCCCAGCTCGTTCCGGAGCTCCTCGAGGGAGGCGCGTTCCTTCTTCAGCGTGTCGATGGTGGCGTTGGTCTGGAGGGCCTGCGAGGAGAGCTGCTGGACGGCTTCGCGGTGCTTGCGCAGCTCGCCGTCGGGGCCGATCGCCTTCTGGGTGGTGATCTCGGCCTGCTTGGCAGCGAGGGTCAGCTCCCCGATGCGCTTGTCGAGCGCCTCGAGCGACTTGGTGCGGTCGTCGAGGCCCGTGAGCCGGCCGGCGATCTCGTCGAGCTTGGTCGTGACGGCGGCGGCGCGGTCGCCGACCTGCTCGAGCGACTTGGCCAGGGGCGTCAGCTTGGCGCTCCGCGAGGTGAGCGAGTTCAGCATCGCGCTGACGGCGCTGCGCTCTTCGCGCGCCGTCGCGATCAGCCGTTCGAGCTCGCTCGCCTGCTGCTGGGATTTGCCGCCGCCGGTCAGATTCTTCAGCGCGTCAAGCATGGCCACTCCGGAGGCGGCGTAACCTGCCGCCAGTCAATCAGTTCAAGGACGGGACGCCGGGGTCGGCGCCGAGCGATCTAGTACAGAGGATATATCGGCGTCGACGCCGGGATCGTCCAGCCGTTGCCCGCCCCTGCACGCGGCGGCATGTCAGAAACTGCCCGCCCGGCCCCCCACTCTCCCGGGTTTCCGCCCGTTTCAGGCCGCCTGCGACGGCGTCCGGCTTGCAGCCTCCCCCCGGTGCTCGCGTGCCTGCGTACGGCGGCGGTGTTCGGCGTGGAGGCGCAGCCGGTCCACGTGGAGGTGGACGTCTCGTTCGGGTTCCCCGCCTTCACGATGGTCGGCCTGCCCGACGCCAGCGTCCGTGAGAGCCGCGACCGCGTCCGCAGCGCCATCCGCAACTCCGGGTTCCCGTTCCCGCCCCACCGCATCACCGTGAATCTCGCGCCCGCCGACGTGCGGAAGGCCGGCGCGTCGTTCGACGTGCCGATTGCCCTCGGCATTCTCGCCGCCCAGGGTATCGTCGAGCGCCGGCACGTGTCGGACCTGGTCCTGCTCGGCGAGCTGTCGCTCGACGGATTCGATCCACGCGACACGCGGCGTGCTGCCGATTGCGGCCGCGGCCCGCCGCGAGGGACTCGCGGGCGTGCTCCTGCCGTCGGCGAACGCGGGCGAAGCCGCGGTCGTGAGCGGCATCGTGGTCGTGCCGGTCGCCTCGCTCGCTGAGGCCGTGCAGGCGCTGAACGATCCCGCCGGACGGGCGGAGGCGCCGCCGGTCGCGATGCGCGCGGCCGTCGACGAACCCGCGCCGCCCGACCTCGCCGACGTTCGCGGCCAGCTCCTGGCGCGGCGGGCGCTCGAGATCGCGGCCGCCGGCGGGCACAACCTGCTGCTGGTCGGCCCGCCGGGCGCAGGCAAGACGATGATGGCGCGGCGCATGCCGGGTCTGCTGCCCCCGCTCACCTTCGACGAGGCGATCGAGGTGTCGTCGGTGCATTCGGTGGCCGGCGTGCTGGCGCCCGGTGTCGGGCTCCTCGCCCGCCGCCCGTTCCGCGCGCCGCACCACACGATCTCGGACGTGGCGCTGATCGGGGGCGGATCGCAGCCGCGGCCGGGCGAGGTCTCACTGGCCCATCACGGCGTGCTGTTCCTCGACGAGATGCTCGAATTCAACCGGCGCGTGCTGGAGGTGCTGCGGCAGCCGATCGAGGAGGGCCGCGTCACGATCGCGCGGGCGGCGCGGACGGCCCACTTCCCCGCGCGCTTCATGCTCGTGGGCGCGATGAATCCGTGCCCGTGTGGCTACCTCGGTGACCAGCTCCGCGCGTGCCGATGCACGCCGCTTCAGGTGGCAAAGTACCGCGGGCGGCTGTCCGGCCCGCTGCGCGACCGGATCGACCTCGCCGTCGAAGTGCCGGCGCTGCTTCCGGAGGAGATCGCCGGCGCCGGAGGCGGCGAAGGCTCGGCCGCGGTCCGCGCGCGCGTCGTCGCCGCGCGGGAGCGCCAGCGCGATCGCCACGCGCCGTTCGGGATCGGGCCGAACGCCGAGCTGCCCGCGTCGTTGATGTCGCGGCTGGCGAGGCCCGACGCCGCCGGCCGCCGCCTGCTGGCGAAGGCGGTCGAGCGGCTGCAGTTGAGCGCCCGCGGGTACGACCGCATGCTGAAGGTCGCGCGCACCGTTGCGGATCTGGACGGGGCCGGCGAGGTGCAGGCCGACCACGTGGCGGAGGCGTTGCAGTTTCGGGGGGAGTGGTAGCCGTTAGCTGTTAGCTGTTAGCCGTTAGCCGTTAGCTGCTAGGAGGGAGTGTGCAGGATTATCACCGGCTGGAGATCTGGCGGCGGGCGATGGATCTCACGGTGCGCGTCTATCGTCTGTCGTCTCGGTTCCCGGACAGCGAGCGCTACAGTCTGGCCCAGCAGTTGCGCCGTGCGGCGACCTCGGTGCCGCTCAACATTTCCGAGGGATGCGGCAGCGGAACCGACGGCGAGTTCGCCCATTTTCTTGGCTACGGATATCGATCGCTCAATGAGGTGGCCACGTGCCTCGAGCTCGGCGAGCGGCTCTTCCCCGGCAAGCTGCCCGACGACGCGCAGTCCCTGCGCGACGAGTTGGTCGAGATTCAACGGATGACCTATGCGTTCATGCGCGAACTACGCCGCCATCCCAAACGCTCGCGCTACTAGCTAACGCCGAACGGCTAATGGCTAACGGCTAACACCTAACAGCTAACGGCTAACGACCTAACGGCTAACAGCTAACGGCTAACAGCTAACGGCTAACACCTAACGGCTAACACCTAACGGCTAACGGTTAACCCCTCCCACCGCCGCGACATGCGTCGTGCCGGGATCGCCCTCGCGCAGCGGCGTGGTGAATTGCCGGCCCGCATCGCGCAGATCCGCGGATACGTCGTCGCCCGCCGGGCGGGAACCCGCCGTGACCCACGCCACCAGGTCGTCGAACGACTGCGTCATTTCCGCGTCCGAGAACTGGCAGTGCCCGGCGATGCGGTAGATGCGCTGCACGAGCAGGTCGTCGTGTCCGGCCGCGTGGACGGCGTCCTTGAGGGTGCGTTCGAGGAAGATCGGGACGAACAGATCGCCGGTGCCGTGCATCGTGATCAGCGGGCGCGCGATCTGGCCGTCGAACGGCACGATCTCCTCGTACGGGCCGTTGGGGTTGCGGACGGCCGGGTCGGCCGTGGCGCGGCGCGCCTTCGCGTTGAGCGTGGCGGCGGTGATGCCGAGGCCGTCGCCGACGGCGTAGGCGACGCCCGTCGTGTCGACCGCGCGATTCGAGGGCGTGGTCGAGCCGGCAAGCGCGGCCCCGCTGATGTTCCCGAAGAAGCGCGATTGCAGGCCTTCCATCGCGAACGGCCGCGTGCCGCCGCTGATCTGGATCTCAACGCTCGCGAGCTGCCGGCCCCTGGCGGTGTAGTCGGGCGGGTCGCCGAGCGCGGCCTGCATCTGCGACAGCTCGTCGCGCATGCCGTCCTCGGTGAACGTGACGCCGGTGATGACCTCCGCGGCGCCGCCGACGGCGGCGAAGTAATCGAAGAGCCCCGGGCCCGCCGGGCACATCGCGAGGCCGCCGGCGAACCGCGTCGGGTACTCCTGCATGCCGAGGAGCGTCACGTGGCCGCCCATCGAGTGGCCCGTGAGGTACGTCCGGTTCGGCGCCCGCCCGCCGTTGAATTTCGTGAACAGGTCGACGAGGGCCACGGTGTCCTCGAGGCCCTGTCCCGGCACGTAGCCGTTACAACGGTAGCTGGACGCCGCCCACGCGTAGCCGCGTTCGATCAGGTGCTCGCGGATCGGCGCGTTGCCGACGCGGAGTTCGGTGCCGCCGCGTCCGGCCGCGGCGCGGTAGCCGTGCGCGTAGAGGACGAGATCGCCGTTCCATTGTTCCGGGATCTCGACGCGGTAGATGCCGCCGTCGTACGTCCCCGAAAACGCCCTGGCGCCGGGCAGCGCGTCGAAAGCCGGGTCGGCCGCCTGCCACGCCAGATCGCCGCACGGCACCGGCGTGACCCCCGGCTTCCCCATCGTCTCGGCGGGAGCCGGCGCGAGCCACGCCGCCAGCACGAGCGCTCCGACCACGGCCGCAGCCAGTCGCTTCATCGCAATCCCCACAGGTCAGGAGAATTGCCCGATTACAAATTACCGGTTACCCAATTACCAAATACGGTTACCCAATTACCAAATGTAGAGATCACCTATGGCGCGACGGCGAACGCCGTGAACATCATGCCGGAGCCGATCGTGACGTACTGCCGGCCGCCGATCGTGTACGTGGTCGGCGGCGCGTAGATCGGCGCGCCCGTCTGGTACCGGTACAGCACGTTGCCGGTGACCGCGTCGACGGCCATGAACTCGCCATCGTTGTCGGCGCTGAAGACCACGCCGCTCGCCGTGGACAGCACGCCCGCCCAGCCGGCGGCGTCGTACTTCACTTCCCACTTCCGCTCGCCCGTGAGCGGGTCGATCGCGCGGAGCGCGCCGTACGAGACGGGATCGCGCACGGGCGCCACGGTGCCGCCCATCGTGCGATCGCCGACCTTGGCGTCCTCGGTGAAGCGCTGGATGAAGCGCGCGCACGTCTCGCGCGCGCTCACGAAGAAGAGATTGCGGGCCGCATCGTAGGACGGCGGGTTGAAGTTGGTGCCGCCGTACCAGTCGGGGCACGTGACCGTGCCCTGCGGCGTCGGGTCGTGGCCCCCCACCATCATCGGGCGGCCGTCGGCGCCGATACCGGTGGCCCAGTTCTGGTTCACGAACGCGTGCGCCGTAATGAACTGGCCGTTCGTGCGATCGAGCACGTAGAGAAAGCCGTTGCGGTTCGCCTGGAACAGCACCTTGCGCGGCTGGCCGTCGATCGTGACGTCGGCCAGCACGGGGATCTGGTTCGAGTCCCAGTCGTGCGTGTCGTGGGGCGTGTACTGGTAGTGCCACTTGAGCGCGCCCGTGTCCGGGTTCAGCGCGACGACGGACGCCGCGTACAGGTTGTCGCCCGGGCGGCTCTCGCCGTCCCAGTCCGGGTTCGGGTTGCCGGTGCCCCAGTAGAGCGTGTCGAGCTCGGGGTCGTAGGTGCCGGTCACCCAGGTCGGGGCGCCGCCGCGCTCGAGCACGTCCGCGGGCCAGGTGTCGGCGCCCGGCTCGCCAGGCGCGGGCACGGTCCAGAACCGCCACTCGCGGCGGCCGTCCGCCGGGTTGTAGGCGTCGAGGAAGCCCCGGTTCGCGTATTCCCCGCCGGCAATGCCGACAATCAGCTTTCCCTTCACGACGAGCGGCGCGGCGGTGGCGGCATAGCCGTCATGGAAGTCGGCCATCTCGACATCCCAGATCACCGAGCCGTCTTTCATGTCGAGCGCGACGAGGTGCGCGTCGAGGGTCGCGATGAAGAGCCGATCGCCCAGGACGGCGAAGCCGCGGTTCACGAGGCCGCAGCAGACCTTGAGGCCCTCGGGCAGCCGCCGCTGGTAGTGCCAGATCTGCTTGCCGGTGGCGCCGTCGATCGCCCAGGCGTGGTCGAGCGCGCCGGTCGCGTAGAGCGTGCCGTTGATCACGATCGGCGTCGCCTCGAATTTGCCGATGACGGGCATCTGGAACGTCCATTCGGGGCGCAGGTTCGGGGCGTTGGCGGGCGTGATGGCGGTGAGCGGGCTGTGGCGCTGTCCGGTGAAGTCGCCGGAATACGTCAGCCAGCGCGAGGTGTCGGCCATGCCGCTGCGCAGGTCGTCGCCGGTGATCTGCTGGGCGTGGATCGCGGCGCCGGCCGCGGCGAAGAGGATCGCGAGCGTGGCGGCGATGCCACCCGCGCGCTTGAACGTCGTGCTCTTGAGTTGCATTGGTCTCCTGCCTCTGGCGCGCCTCATGCTGCGCGCGCCGAGGGATCTTACCGCAGTGGACGGGGCTTCGCCCTGTGTTCGCCCTTTGCACAAACGGCTTACGGCCCCCTCGGGGGCTGTGTTAGAGTGGCTGGACTCCGGGGCGAGTAGTTCTGCCCTATCTCATTGTGAGTTCACCGGATAGCGGTGGACGCGGGCTCGACGGAAGAGTGCCAGGCGCCCGACGTATCCGGATTTTTGTATGCAGCCGAGACGCTACACCGTCCTCGTCGCCGATCGGACCAGTGGCAAACTTCGCCGCTTCACGATCAGCCTGCGCCCGATGCTGGCCGCGATCAGCGCGCTGCTGGTCATTCCGGTCCTCATCGGCCTGGGCCTGAAGTGGAGCGCGCAGGACGAGATCGCGGAGCTGCACACCACCCAGGACATGCTCGAGGTGGAGAACGGCAGCTATCGCGCCGCCACCGGCGAGCTCACCACGCAGATTCAGTCGCTCGAGAGCGTGATTGTCGATCTCGGGGAGCGCGCGACGCTCGATCCCGAGCAGGCGCGCGCGATGCAGAAGCTCCCGGCGGTCGTGAAGGCGCGCGCCACGGGCGGCACGTCGACCCTGTCGCCGGTCATCGCGCCGGTGCCCTCCACAGCGACGCCCGAGGACACGTTCAGCGTGCTGCACGACCTGCTGCACGCGCTCGAAGGCCGGCTGACGCTGGTGCGGCGCGACGTCGAGCGGCGCGAGGCGCTCGCGGCGGCGACGCCGTCGATCTGGCCGGCACACGGCTGGCTCACGGGCACCTTCGGCGGCCGGTCGGATCCGTTCACCCACCAGCCCGGCTTCCACGAAGGCCTCGACATCTCGGCCGACACGGGGTCTCCGGTGTTCGCGACGGCGGACGGCACGGTCGAGACGGCCTCGTACACCGGCGACTACGGCAACCTCGTCATCCTCCGCCACGGCTTCGGCCTCTCGACGCGCTACGGCCACCTGAGCAAGTTCAACGTGAAGGTTGGCGACCAGGTCAAGCGCGGCGACGTCGTCGGCTACGTGGGCGCCACGGGCCGCGCGACCGGCGCGCACGTGCACTACGAGATCCTGGCCAACGGCCGGCCGATGAATCCCCTCCAGCTCCTGACCCAGCCCACGCTGCGCGCCAATTAGGGTGCTCGAGGTGCTTGGGTGCTGTGGTGCTTTGGTGCCGGGGTGCGCGCTGCACCTAAGCACGCGCTGCACTAAGCACTCGACCACCTAAGCACCACAGCACCGCAAGCTGCTACAATCAGGGGATATTCACGCCCGCACGGGCGCCCCCTAGATGATCGACAAACTGCTCGCAAAGGTCATCGGCACCCAGAACGAACGCGACCTGAAACGGCTGCGCCCGCTGGTCGCGCGCGTCAACGCGTTCGAGCCGGCGATCCAGGCCCTGACCGACGACCAGCTCAAGGCCAAGACCCAGGAGTTCCGCGCGCGCATCGCCGACGGCGCGACGCTCGACGAGTTGATGCCCGAGGCGTTCGCCGTGGTGCGCGAGGGCGGGCGCCGCGTGCTGAGCATGCGGCACTTCGATGTGCAGCTGGTGGGCGGCGCCGTGCTGCACACCGGGAAGATTGCCGAGATGAAGACCGGCGAGGGCAAGACGCTCGTCGCCACGCTGCCGGCGTACCTGAACGCGCTCGAGGGCAAGGGCGTGCACGTGGTCACGGTGAACGACTACCTGGCCCGCCGCGACTCGGAGTGGATGGGCCGCCTCTATCGCTTCCTCGGGATGTCGGTCGGCGTGATCCAGCACGACCTGAACGACGCCGAGCGGCAGGAGGCCTACGGCGCGGATATCACGTACGGGACGAACAACGAGTTCGGCTTCGACTACCTTCGCGACAACATGAAGTTCGAGCTCTCGCACTACGTGCAGCGGGGGCACAACTTCGCGATCGTCGACGAGGTGGACAGCATCCTGATCGACGAGGCGAGAACGCCGCTCATCATCTCGGGCCCCGCCGAGGCCTCCACCGATTCCTACTACGAGGTGGACCGGATCATTCCGCGGCTCAAGCCGGGGGCCGTGACGCAGGGCGACACGAAGGCCGAGGACCGCGACGCGCTCGAGGCCACGGGCGACTACCTGGTCGACGAGAAGCACAAGACGGTCACGCTGACCGAGAGCGGCATGGCGAAGTGCGAGCAGATGCTGGCGCACCGCCTGGAGCCGGGCGGCCTCTACGACCCGGTCAACATGCCGGTGCTCCACCACATCAACCAGGCCCTCCGCGCCCACGCGATCTTCAAGCTCGACGTGGACTACATGGTGAAGGACGGCCAGGTGGTGATCGTCGACGAGTTCACCGGCCGCCTGATGCCGGGGCGCCGCTGGAGCGATGGGCTGCACCAGGCCGTCGAGGCCAAGGAGAAGGTGAAGATCGAGCGCGAGAACCAGACGCTCGCCACGGTCACCTTCCAGAACTACTTCCGCAAGTACGCCAAGCTCTCGGGCATGACGGGCACGGCCGACACCGAGGCCGAGGAGTTCGCCAGCATCTACAAACTCGACGTGATGGTGATCCCGCCGAACCGCCCGCTGGGGCGGATCGAGAACCCCGACCTCGTCTACCGGACCGAGAAGGAAAAGTACGACGCAATCGTCACGGACATCATCGAGGAGAACGCGAAGGGCCGTCCGGTGCTGGTCGGCACGGTGTCGATCGAGAAGTCGGAGCGGCTCTCGGCGCTGCTGGACCGCCGCGGCTTCAAGCGCGGGACGACGACCGGCGCCGGCACGGGCAAGCACGTCGTCCTCAACGCCCGCTACCACGCGCAGGAGGCCGAGTTCGTCGCACAGGCGGGCCGCAAGGGCTCGGTCACGATCGCCACGAACATGGCCGGCCGCGGCACGGACATCCTGCTCGGCGGCAACGCCGAGTTCATGGCCCGCCAGCAGTGCCTCGCCGAGGAGGTCGCCGAGCGGCTGCCGAAGGGCGAGGAGCGCTTCGTCGAGGACGAGCAGTACGCGTACTTCTATCACCTCGATACGTTCTACCGGGTGCCCGCCGACGCCTATGCCAAGACCTTCGCGCACTTCAAGGCCATTACCGACCTGGAGCACGACGAAGTCGTGAAGCTCGGCGGCCTGCACATCCTCGGCACCGAGCGCCACGAGGCTCGCCGTATCGACAACCAGCTGCGCGGCCGCGCCGGCCGCCAGGGCGATCCGGGGTCGTCGCGCTTCTACCTCTCGCTCGAGGACGACCTGATGCGGATCTTCGGGTCGGACCGCATCGCCGGCCTGATGCAGAAACTCGGCATGGAAGAAGGCGTTCCGATCGAGGCGGGCATGGTCTCGCGCGCGATCGAGCGCGCGCAGAAGCAGGTCGAGGCGCAGAACTTCTCGGTCAGAAAGCACCTGCTCGAGTACGACGATGTCATGAACAAGCAGCGCGAGAACATCTATGCGCTGCGCCGCGAGATCCTCGAAGGCAAGGTCCGGATCGAGAGCGAAGACACGCCGTTCGAGGAGATCGACACGCACCAGTACCTGATGGTGCTCGCCGAGGATCTGCTCGAGAAGCTGGTCGAGACGTACGCGGCCCGCGAAGCGGACTTCGACGACTGGGATCTCGACGCCCTGAATCGCGAGGTGGGCCGGGTGTTCGGAATCGACACCGGATCGCTGGACTTCGGCGACCGGACGTCGGACGAGATCCGTGACCTGCTGTGGGAGCGGCTCGAAACGGGCTACGCCGAGAAGGAAGCGCTCGTCGGCCCCGAACTGCTCCACCGCGTCGAGCGCGACATCATGCTGCAGGTGGTGGACACGCAGTGGAAGGACCACCTCTACAGCCTCGACCACCTCAAGGAGGGCATCGGGCTGCGCGGCTACGGCCAGATGGATCCGCTCGTCGAGTACAAGAAGGAAAGCTTCGACCTCTTCCGCGACATGAAGCAGCGCGTGGACGAGGAAACCGTCAGCTACCTCTGGCGCCTGCGGCCCGCGCAGAACCAGGACGGCGAAGCCGCGGTCCCGGTCGCGCCGCGCCGGCCCGCCCGCGCGCCGCTCACGCTGAACGACCCGTCCGCGCAGACGCCATCGCCCTTCGGCGCCCCGGCGCGCCAGCCGGCGGGCGGCCCGCCGCCGGCCGCGGCGGCGACGGGCGCCAATCAGCCGCCCCGCGTGGGAGGCGACGACGCCGCCGTGAAGACCGTCCGCCGTGACGAGCCGAAGGTGGGCCGCAACGATCCCTGCCCCTGCGGGAGCGGAAAGAAATACAAAAAGTGCCACGGAGCCGCCGCATGAGCGACACGACCGCCGGGTTCGCCGACAGCCCCTTCCCGACCGCGCTCACCTTCGACGACATCCTGCTCGTGCCAAGGCATTCGACCGTGGTGCCCACGCAGGTGGACGTCAGCACGCGCCTCACGAAGGGCATCCGGTTGAACGTCCCGCTCGTCAGCGCGGCGATGGACACGGTCACCGAATCCGGCCTGGCCATTGCGATGGCGCAGCAGGGCGGCCTCGGCGTGATCCACAAGAACCTGTCGATTGACGAGCAGGCCTCCGAGGTCGATCGCGTGAAGCGCTCGGAGAGCGGCATGATCGTGAATCCGATCACGCTCTCCCCCGCCAACCGCATCCACGAGGCGCTCGACCTGATGCAGAAGTACCGCATCTCGGGCGTGCCGATCACGGACGATGGCAGCCGGGAAGGCAAGCTGGTCGGGATCCTGACGAACCGCGATCTGCGGTTCGAGACGAACGTGCAGCGGCCGATCAGCGAGGTCATGACGCGCGAGCACCTGATCACCGTGCCGATCGGCACCACGCTCGACGCGGCGCGGGAGATCCTGCACCGGCACAAGGTCGAGAAGCTGCTGGTCGTGGACGGGGGCTACCGCCTGAAGGGCCTGATCACCGTCAAGGACATTCAGAAGGCGGTCAAGTATCCGAACGCGTCGAAGGATTCGCTCGGGCGCCTGCGCTGCGGCGCGGCGATCGGCATCGCGAAAGACACGATGGAGCGGGCGGCCGCGCTCGTGGCCGCGCACGTGGACGTGCTCGTTGTCGACACGGCGCACGGCCATTCCCAGAACGTGCTCGACATGGTCGCGCGCGTGCGCGGACAGTTCTCGGATGTCCAGGTGGTGGCCGGCAATGTCGCGACCGCCGAGGCGACCGAGGCCCTCATCGGCGAAGGCGTGGACGCGGTGAAGGTGGGCATTGGCGCCGGCTCGATCTGCACCACGCGGATTGTGGCCGGCATCGGCGTCCCCATGATCACCGCCATCCGCGCGTGCGCGGAGGCCGCGGCGAAACACGATGTCCCCGTCATCGCCGACGGCGGGATCCGCTTCTCCGGCGACATCACCAAGGCGCTCGCCGTCGGCGCGAGCACGACGATGATCGGCAACCTGTTCGCCGGCACCGACGAGAGCCCGGGCGAATTGATCCTCTATCAGGGCCGGAGCTTCAAGGAGTACCGCGGCATGGGCTCGATCGGCGCCATGCGCCGCGGCAGCCGCGACCGCTACTTCCAGGATGAGTTCGACCTCGAGGCGTCCGGCGGGTCCGACAAGCTGGTGCCCGAGGGCATCGAGGGCCGCGTGGCCCACAAGGGCAGCGTGGCCGCGATGATCCACCAGCTCGTGGGCGGCCTGCGCGCCGGCATGGGCTACTGCGGCGCCGCGACCATCCCCGATCTGCAGCAGAACGCCCAGCTCATTCGCATCACCGCCGCCGGCGTCCGCGAGAGCCACGTCCACGACGTCGCGATCACGAAGGAAGCGCCGAACTACCGGTCGGAATAGTTCTGGCGTCTGTCAGAACCCGACGACCAGACTGACGCGCGCGGTGCGCGGGACCGCCGGGTGGAAGTGGATGTCGTCCACGCCTTCGAGCGGCTCGCCGGGCAGCCGCGACGCGAAGTAGTAGTCGATGTCGCTCACCTCGGCATTCAGCAGGTTGAAGACCTGGACGGTGGCCCGCAGGCGTCGTGTCAGCTGGTACCCCGTCTCGGCATTCAGCAGCGTCGTGGCGTTCGAACGCACCGAGTCGTCCTGCACGAGCGGGCGCGGCCCGAAGTAGCGGAGCCGCAGGCTGCCGAACGTGCGGTGGAAGTTGTCGACGCTGGCGCCGGCCGACACGACGATCCCCACGGCCTCCGGCACGTACTGGCCTGCCGGATCGAACTCCGCGAAGCGCGCCCGCGACCACGAGAGATCGCCGTCGAACACCAGCCACGGCGTCGGGCTGTAGTAGTTGGCGATCTCGATGCCGCTAGCGCCTGCTCGCGGGGCCCGGCTCGGTGGCGCCGATGTCGCCGTTGTAGACGAGCTCCGATCCCAGCCGCAGCATCCAGAGGGACGCCGTGCTCTGCAGGTGCGGAAGGGCCACCGTGCGGACGCCAATCTCGGCGCCCGTCGCGCGCACGAGCGGCGTGACCCGCTCCACGGGATTCCCGTGCACGTCCTGGACGATCGTCGTGCCGAGCGCGTTGTTGCTGTGGAAGCCCGTCCCCGCATTCACGTAGAGCTCGGTGCCGCGCCAGGGCCCGAACGTGACGGCGGCCTTCGGGCTGACGAGGCCGGCCATCGCGGTGCCGGTGTTCACCGGGATCAGCGTGTCGTTCACGGAGAACCGCTGGCCGTCGAGGCGAAGCCCGAGCGTCGACCGGAACCAGGGCGCCCATTCGAGTTCGTTCTGGACGTATCCGCCGACGCTGGTGACCACGGCGGAGGCGTCGCTGCGCGTGTCCAGGCGCTCCCGGGCCTCGGTATGAAACAGCGCCACCCGCATCACATCGTCGTTCCGGACCTGCACGCCGTACGTGTTCTGGTACGAACGGCGGCCCCATCGGCCGATGCGCTTCTGCAGGATCTTCACGCCGGATGCGAACCGGTGGTCGAGCTGCTCCTGCTGGTCGCCGTGCACCGGGTCGTCCAGGAAGAACGTGAAGTTCGAGATCAGATCGAGGTCGTACCACGAGGCCGAAGGCCGTGATCTTCGTCAGCGTGGCGCCCGTCGACCGTGCTGCCACTCGACGGCCGTGCTGTAGCGGTACGTGTGGCCGCCGTCGGTCGGGTCGATCGACCCGAACCGGTCGATGAGGCCCGAGGCGACGGCGCGCTCCGGTGACGCCTCCGTCGCGTTCCAGTCGCCCGTCATAGCCCATGGCGGTGATGGTGAGCCCGCTCACGTTGTCGCCGCGCGAATACCGCAGGACGCCGTTCAGCTTGCGGTACGAGTCGGGCACCGACCACGGCCCCGAATTGGTCGACGTCTCGAAGGCCGCGAGCAGGTGACCCGCGCCGACCGCTGGCGACGCCGCGAAGAGGCCGCGGACGTAGCCGTAGGTGCCGCCCTCGAGGTGACGCGATCGGGCGGTCGAGCGTCGCCGCGTAGTTGATGTTCGAGTTGCCCGCCGTGCCGAAGTCGCCGACATCCGCGTAGTAGGGACCCTTCGAGAACTGCACGCCGGCCACGAGCTCGGGGATCAGGAAGTTGATGTCGGAGTAGCCCTGGCTATGGGCGTGCGTCGGCATGTTGACCGGCACGCCGGCCACGGTGGTCGCGAAGTCGCTGCCGTGGTCGAGGTTGAAGCCGCGCAGGAAGTACTGGTTGGCCTTTCCTTCCCCGCTGTGCTGCGTGATGATGACGCCCGGCACCGTCTCCAGGACTTCGCCCTGCCGCATGAACGGCCGGACGTCGAGCTGGCGTGAGGTGATCGCGCCCTGGCTGGCCGACTGCGCGATGCCCACGAGGTTTTCGGCCGGGTTCGCCACGTCGGCGAGGTTTGCGAACGTGTTCTTGCCCACCACGACCACCTCGGCGTTGAGCGCGAGGTGCATGATTTCGTCCACGGTGTTCGAGCCGGCCTTCACGTCGACGTCCCCGTGCGTGACCGAGCCGAAGTTGACCAGCGTGAACTGGAGTTCGTAGCGCCCGGGCGCGACGGCGTCGAACACGTAGTGGCCCTCGCCGTCGGTGACGGCCTCGGCCGTCGCGCCCGCCGCGGACCGAAGCTGCACGGAGACGCCCGGCAGCGCGCCGCTCGTCTGGTCGGTGACGCGGCCCTGGATCTGGGCCCGGCCGCCCGCCGTCTGCGCGGTGGCCGGTCGCACCGCAAGAGACAGGATGTACACCGCGCACAGGAGGGTGCGGAGGGGCTTCACGCCCGGCATTGTGTCGCGGGCGGCGGCGCGCGGCGCCTGAAGACTTTCTGAAGTTTCCGTCAGGAACCGGCGACCCCCGCGTTAGCCGGCCGTCGGCAGCGTGATGCGGAACGTGCTGCCGTCGTCGCGCAGCTCGTAGGTGAGCTGGCCTCCGTTGGCCTCGACGGCCCACCGCGCGATGCTGAGGCCCAGGCCCCAGCCGGTACCGCCGCCGTCGCCTCCGCGGACGAAGCGATCGAAGATCCCGGCGCGGCGCTCGGGGGGGATCCCCGCGCCGGCATCGGTCACCTCGAGGACGGCCCGGTTCGCGTCGCCGGACAGGTCGATGCGGATGTCGGTGCCGTCGGGACCGTACTTGATCGCGTTGTCCACGAGGTTGGTCAGGGCCTGGCGGAGCATCAGCCGGTCGGAGGCGGCCGCCGGGCGCGTCGTGTGGTTGACGAGGATGCGCTGCCGCTTCTCCTCGGCCAGGACGCCGAGTTGCGCGACGACTTCGTCGACCAGTTCAGGCAGATCGAGCCGTTCGGGCTTGAGCGGCGTCTGCCCGCCCTCCGCGCGCGACAGCAGCAGCAGGCGCTCGACCAGCGAGGAGAGGCGGTCGGCTTCCTCGAGCATGCTCTCGATGACGGCCCGATAGGCGTCGGGGCTGCGCCGCTCGCGCAGCCCCACCTCGCCCACGGTCCGGATGGCCGCAAGCGGTGTCCGCAGCTCGTGGGAGACGTCACCGGTGAACCGGCGCATCTGGCCGAACGAGGCGTCGAGGCGCTCGAGCGTCTCATTGAACACCGTGGCGAGCCGGCCCAGTTCGTCGTCGGGTTCCTCGACGGGCAACCGCTCGTTGAGGCGCGCCACCGTGATCGAACGCGCGCGATCGGCCAGGCGTTCGACCGACCCCATCGCGCGGCGCGCGAGCAGGTAGCCGCCGATGCCCGCGATGCCGACGCCCAGGGGCAGCCCGAACAGCAGATAGAGGAGGAGCCGCGAGAGGTCGGCGCGCATGACGGCCTCGGATTTCGCCACCTGGACCACCACGCGGCGGCCGCCGACGGTCACGGCGCGGGTCAGGACGCGATACGGCGGATCGCTCGATCCGACCGAGACGATCCGGCCGTCCGCCTCGCGCACGAGATCGCGCGTCTCCGGGATCGGATTGCGCCGGGCCACGGCCGTGCGAAACAACACCTGGCCGTCGGCGTCCCAGACCTGCAGCCACGGACGGTCTTCGTCGGTGCCCTCGGTCTCCCCGTCGGGGTCGAACCACGTGAGCGCGCCATCCGGCCGCTGCTCCCACATCTCGGCGGCCCACGTGTAGTCGCCCCGCAGGCGGCTGTCGAGATTCTGGGAGGCGTTGCGGCCGACGAACGCGAGCACGACGACGGCGTAGGCCGCGAGCACAGCGACCATCGCCGCCATGTGCCACAGCGTGAGGTCGACCCGCAGCCGCCGCCGCCGCCACCACCGGCTCATTCCGCGTGGCCCTCTCGCAGCGTGAACCCGCGCCCCCTGATCGTGTGGACGAGCCTCACGGCCCGGTCCGCATCGATCTTCTTTCTGAGGCGGGCGACGTGCACGTCGATCACGTTGTTCATCGTCTCCGACCGGACGCGCTCGCGCCACACATCGCGCGCGAGCGTCTCACGCGACACCACCTCGCCGGCGAACCGCATGAGGTACTCGAGCAGGTCGAACTCGCGGACCGTCAGGTCGATGGGACCGCCCGCGCGTGTCACCACCCGGCTCGGAAGGTCGAGCTCGAGGTCGGCGATCCGATGCCGCAGCGGCGCACTCGAGCGTCCCCGCCGGTGGAGCGCCCGGAGCCGCGCGACGAGCTCGGCGAACGCGAACGGCTTGACGAGATAGTCGTCGGCGCCGCTGTCGAGGCCCAGCACGCGATCGTCCAAGCTGTCGCGCGCCGTCAGGATGAGAACGCGAGTGTCGAGGCCCCGCGCCCGGAGCGCCGTGAGGATCTCGATGCCGCTGCGGCCCGGGAGCGTGAGGTCGAGAAGGACCGCGTCGAACGCCTCCGTGCTGATCCGGAAGAACGCGCCCTCCCCGGAGTGCTCCACCGCTGTTTCGTAGCCCTCGCCGATGAGGCCTTCCTCGAGCGCGCTCGCGAGCTTGTGTTCGTCCTCGACGATCAGCACACGCATGTCAGTCGTTCGTGCCGGTCCAGTGCCAACCGTCGACGGGCCGGACGATCATCCGCACCAGCAGCCGGAAGGCGGCAGGGTCGCGGCCCGGATAGCCCGTCGCGGTCACCCGGTCGCCGACCCGAAGGACCTCCATGGGCCCGCCGGGTCCCCGGCCGTCATCGCGGCTCTCCCATTCGATGGCCCAGCGGTGCATCGCGCCGGATCGGTCCTGGACGTCGATGTGAATGTAGGAATGCGGCCGGCGCTGCACGATCGCGACGACCTCCCCCTCGATCGTCACGCGGCGATCCATCGCGTACACCGCGGCGAACGGGTGGTGCGCCGACACCACGGGCTCGACGGCAAAGGCGAGGGCGAGCGCCAGGGCGATGTACGCGCAGCGGCCCATGAGGTGTGGCGCTACGGTACCGTACTTCGGATGTCGATGCGGCGGTCGTCGTCGTTGCCCTGCGCGATCCGCACCTCGACGGTCCGAATCGGCGCGGCGCCGAACTTCTCCGCCCATTCGATGGCGAGTACGCCGCCGCTCCCCAGCTCGTCGAGCCCGAGATCGGCGACCTCGCGCGGGTCGTTCAGCCGGTAGAGATCCACGTGCACGAGCGGCAGCCGGCCGCCGCGATATTCCTGGATCAACGTGAACGTGGGGCTGCTGACCCCGTCCGGGTCGGCGCCGAGGCCGGCGGCGAGGCCGCGGACGAAGGCGGTCTTGCCGGCGCCGAGGTCGCCGAACAGCAGGACGACGGTATCGGGCGTGAGCGTGGCCGCAAGGGCGCGGCCGACGTCGGCCGTCTCGGCCTCGGAGCGCGTGGTGACGGACCGCGTGGGCATCAGGAGGAGGACTCGCGGGACCGCTCGACCCGGCGCCGCGCGGACACCTCGAGGATCGCGTCGCCGATGTGGTCGACGAGATCCGACGCGATCAGCGACATCTCGCCGAGGTCGGCTTCGGCGAGGTCGCCCGCGACGCCGTGCAGGTAGACGCCAAGCCGGCAGGCGGCCTCCGCGTCGAGCATCTGCGCGAGGAGCGCGGCGATCATCCCGCAGAGAATGTCGCCCATCCCGCCGGTCGCCATGCCCGCGTTGCCCGTCGGGTTGATGTACACCTTCCCGTCCGGTGTGGCGATCAGCGTCCGGTGGCCCTTGAGCACGACGTAGGTGCGATGCGCCAGGGCGAAGTTGCGCGCGATTTCGAGGCGGCTCGCCTGCACTTCGTCGGCGGACATCCCGACCAGCCGCGCCATCTCGCCGGGATGCGGCGTGATGATCACGTCCCGCCCTTCGCGGCCCGCGAGGCGATCGGGGTCGCCGTCGAACGCGTTCAGGCCGTCGGCGTCGACGACGAGCGGGCACGTCGCCCGGTCGACGAGATCCTGGACGAAGGCGCGCGTGCCCTGGGTCGGTGCCCAGGCCCGGGCCGATCGCGATGACGTCACGCGCCATCTCGATCACCCGCTCGACATTTGCCGGGTCGAGGCCCCCGTGGACGTCGCCCAACTCGTCGAGCGCTTCCGTCATGTACTCGGGCGCCATGCCGGCGAGGACCGCCTGGCACATCGACGGCGTGGCGATGGTCACGAGCCCCGCGCCGGCTCGCAGCGCGCCCATCGCGGCGAGGTACGCCGCCCCGGTCTTTCCGCGCGACCCGGCGACCAGGAGCACGCGCCCGTAGTCGCCCTTGTGGCTCTCCGGGGCGCGCGGGGCGATGAGGGCGCGCATCGCCGGCCGCGTGAGGAGCTCGATGCGCGGCCCCTCGAGCCCCTCGATGACGTCCTCGGGGATGCCGATATCGGCGATGACGATGTCGCCGGCGTGGAGCTCCCCGGGCGGCAGCACGAGCGGCAGCTTCGGCGCTGCCAGCGTCACCGTGACGCCGGCCTCGATCGACGGCCCGATGGGATCGGCCGAGTCGGCCGACAGGCCCGACGGCAGGTCGATCGCGACGACGGGGATGCCGGACGCGTTGACGTCGGCGATCACCGTCTCGACGAGGCCCGTGACGGGCGCGTTGAGCCCGGTGCCGAAGATCGCGTCCACGATCAGCGTGGAGTCGCGCACCTCCGACAGGTGCAGCTCCCAGTCGCCGCTGTCCGCGACCTCGACCACCGTGATTCCCAGGCGGCCGAGCGCCTCGAGGTTGACCCGGGCATCGCCGCGCACGTCGGCGACCTGGCCGATGACGAACACCGACACGTCGATATCGCGCTGCGCGAGCGTGCGGGCGACGACGAAGCCGTCGCCACCGTTGTTCCCGTGGCCCGCCAGCACGACGACGCGCCGGTCACCGAGGTCGGTGTGGATGGCCTCCATGGCGGCGACGACCTGCCGGCCGGCGTTCTCCATGAGCACGAGGGACGGAATGCCGATCTCGTCGATGGTGTGGCGGTCGGCGGCCCGCATCTGGGCGGCGGTCAGTACGCGCATAAAGAAAAGTGAGTGCCTTGCGCGCAGCTTAACATACACGGTACGCTCACGAGGATCAGGGAACGTGGTGATGGCGTGACGTGGTGATGGGGTGACGTGGTGATGGGGTGATGGTTCCATGTATACGGTGAACGTCAACGGGCGCGTGTTCGACGAGGCACACGCCGTCGTGTCGGTGTTCGATCACGGGTTCCTCTTCGGCGAGGGTGTGTACGAGACACTCCGCACCTACGGCGGCGATCCGTTCCTCTTCGACCGGCACGCGCGCCGGCTGCGGAATTCCTCGCGCATGCTCGAGCTGGCGGTACCGCTCACCGACGCGGCCCTCGAAGCCCGCTGCCTGGAGACGATGGCGGCGGCGGGACTGTCGGGCGGGGCCGGCCACGAGGCCTACATCCGCATCCTGCTCACCCGCGGCGTGGGCGAGCTCTCCTACGACGCCGACGCGTGCCCCACACCGACGGTCGTCGTGATCGTGAAGCCGTTCGTCGAGCCCCTCGCCGAGGCGTACGCGCGCGGCGTCAAGGTGGCGCTCGTCTCGATCGTCCGGAATCACCCGGACACGGTGAATCCGCTGATCAAGTCGAACAATCTGATCAACAACGCGCTCGCGATGCAGGAAGCGGCCAAGGCGGGCGCGTTCGAAGGCGTGATGCGGAACTATCGCGGCGAACTGGCCGAGTGCACGCAGTCCAACCTCTTCATCGTTCGCCAGGGCACGGCGCTGACGCCGCCCCTCGACGCGGGCCTGCTGCCGGGGATCACGCGAGAGTTCCTGTTCGAGATTGCCGAAGCGATCGGCGTGCCGATGCGGGAAGCCGTGCTCCGAGACGAGGATCTTTTCGGGGCGGACGAGGCGTTCCTGACCAGCACCACGCGCGAGGTCATGCCGGTGGTCGAGGCGGACGGGAAGGAGATCGCGTCCGGCGTGCCAGGACCGATCACGAAGCGCCTGCTGGACGCCTTCCGCCAGCGAGCCCGCGGCTATTCTGTATCCCTAAGCCCTAAGCTCTAAGCTCTAAGCCCTAAGCCCTAAGCTCTAAGCCCTAAGCTCTAAGCCCTAAGCCCTAAGCCCTAAGCCCTAAGCCCTAAGCCCTAAGCCCTAAGCCCTAAGCCCTAAGCTCCTAAGCCCTAAGCCCTAAGCCGTAAGCCGTAAGCCCTACTCCCCGTCTCCCAAAGGCGGGCAGCTGCAGAACAGGTTGCGGTCCCCGTACGGGTTGTCGATTCGGCCGACCGATGGCCAGAACTTGGACGTGCGGAGGTACGGCAGCGGATAGGCCGCCTGCTCCCGCGTGTACGCGTGGGCCCACGTGTCGGCCGAGACGGCGGCAGCCGTGTGCGGCGCGTGCTTGAGCGCGTTGTCCCTGGCGTCCGCCCGACCGTCGATCACGGCCTGAATCTCGCCCCGGATCGCGATCATCGCGTCGCAGAAGCGATCCAGTTCGTGCTTCGACTCGCTCTCGGTCGGCTCCACCATCAGGGTGCCCGCGACGGGGAACGACACGGTCGGCGCGTGGAAGCCGTAGTCCATCAGGCGCTTGGCGACGTCGGTCTCGTCGATGCCGCTCGCCTGCTTCAGCGGGCGCAGGTCGAAGATCAATTCGTGCGCGACGCGGCCGTTCTCGCGCGTGTACAGCACCGGAAAGTGCGGCGCGAGGCGGGCCTTGAGATAGTTGGCGTTGAGGATGGCCACGCGCGTCGCGTCCGTCATGCCGTCGCCGCCGAGCATCCGCACGTACCCGTACGAGATCAGCAGAATGCTCGCGCTCGCCCACGGCGCGGCCGAGAGCGCGTGAATCGCTTTCGTGCCGCCGGTCTTGACGAGCGGATGCCCGGGCAGGTATGGCGCGAGATGGGCGGCCACGCCGATCGGGCCCATGCCGGGGCCTCCCCCGCCGTGCGGAATCGCGAACGTCTTGTGCAGGTTCAGGTGGCAGACGTCGGCGCCGATCGCCGCCGGACTGGTGAGGCCGACCTGGGCGTTCATGTTCGCGCCGTCCATATAGACCTGCCCGCCCGCCTCGTGGACGATCGCGCAGATCTCCTGGATCCGCTCCTCGAACACGCCGTGCGTCGAGGGATACGTGACCATCAGCGCCGACAGCCGGTCGCGATGTTCCGCGGCCTTCTTCTTGAGGTCGTCGACGTCGACGTCGCCCCGGGGCGTGCTCGCGACGACCACGACGCGCATGCCGGCCATGGCGGCGCTCGCCGGATTGGTCCCGTGGGCCGACGAGGGGATCAGCACCACGTCGCGGTGCGTGTCCTTGCGGTCGCGGTGGTAGGCGCGGATCACCATCAGGCCGGCGTATTCGCCCTGGGCGCCGGAATTGGGCTGCAGCGACACGGCGGCGAAGCCGGTGATCCTGGCAAGCGCGTTCTCGAGGTCGTGGAAGATGTGCCGGTACCCCTCCGTCTGCTCGATCGGCGCGAAGGGATGCAGCGCCCCGAACTCGGGCCACGTGACGGGGAGCATCTCGGCCGCCGCGTTCAGCTTCATCGTGCACGAGCCGAGCGGGATCATCGACGTGTCGAGACCGATGTCCTTGCGCTCGAGCCGGCGGATGTAGCGCATCATCTCGGTCTCGGAATGATGCGTGTTGAACACCGGGTGCGTCAGGAACGGCGTGGTCCGCGCCAGGTTCTCCGGGTAGCCGGTCTTGAGGCCCGCCGTGGAGCGGCGGATCGGGGACGGCTCATCCTTGCCCGCCGCGGCAAACACGCCGGCGATGGCATCCACGTCTTCGAGCGTCACCGTCTCGTCGAGGGCGACGTTCACGCCGCCGTCCGAGCGGAAGCGGAAGTTGATGCCCGCCGCCCGGGCGGCCTCTCGGAGGCGGCCGGGCTCCGGCGCTTCGAAGCGAAGCGTGTCGAAGTACTGCGCGTTGAGCTGCTTGACGCCGATCTTCGTCAACTCGCGCTCGAGGAGCTTCGCGTACTGGCGGATGCGCGCCGCGATCGCCGTGAGCCCCGCGGGGCCATGGTAAACGGCGTAGAAGCCGGCCATGTTCGCCAGCAGAGCCTGCGCGGTGCAGATGTTCGACGTCGCCTTCTCGCGGCGGATGTGCTGCTCACGGGTCTGGAGCGCCATCCGGTACGCGGTGTGGCCGTGGGCGTCGACTGACACGCCGATGATCCGCCCCGGCGCCTGCCGGACGTGCGCCTCGGTCGTGGCGAAGAACGCCGCGTGCGGACCGCCGTAGCCCATCGGCACGCCGAACCGCTGCGAATTGCCGACGACGACGTCGGCACCGAGCTCGCCCGGGGGCGTGAGGAGCGTGAGGCTGAGGAGATCGGTCGCGACGGCCACCAGCACCCCGGCCTCCTTGGCCGCCGTGATGAAGGGCGCCAGGTCGTGCACGACGCCGGCCTCGTCCGGGCTCTGGACGAGCGCGCCGAACGTGCGGCCGTCGAGCGGTGCGGACTTCAGCGGACCGATCACGAGCTCGATGCCGAGCGGCTCGGCGCGCGAGCGCAGGACCTCGATCGTCTGCGGAAAGCACGTGTCGGCGACGAAGAAGCGCGACGCGCCGGCGGCGTCGACGCGCTTGCCCTGGACGCGGTGCAGCAGCGTCATCGCCTCGGCGGCGGCCGTCGCTTCGTCGAGGAGCGACGCGTTCGCGATCGCCATCCCCGTCAGGTCCTTCACCATCGTCTGATAGTTGAGGAGCGCTTCGAGACGGCCCTGCGCGATCTCCGCCTGGTACGGTGTGTAGGGGGTGTACCAGCCCGGGTTCTCCAGGACGTTGCGGAGGACCACCGCGGGGGTGTTTGTGGCGTAGTAGCCGAGGCCGATGTAGGACCGGAAGATCTGGTTGCGGGCCGCGATGCGGCGCAGGTCGCGCAGGAATTCGGCTTCGCTCTGCCCCGCCGGGAGGTCGAGCGGCTTCTTCAGGCGGATGCTCGCCGGCACGGCTTCGTCGATGAGGGCATCGAGCGAGGCGGAACCGATCGTCTCGAGCATCGCCGCCTGTTCGGCGGCGTCGGGGCCGATGTGGCGGGACGCGAACGCGTTCGTCACTTCACGAGGGCTTCGTAGGCGGCCAGGTCGAGGAGCGTGCCGGCCTCGGCGGGCGTGCTCAGCTTCACCTTGATCATCCAGCTGCCGTGCGGGTCGGTGTTCACCGCCTCGGGCTTCTCCTTGAGCGCCGTGTTCACCTCGACCACCTCGCCCGACACCGGCGCGTAGAGCTCGGACACGGCCTTCACCGATTCGATCGTGCCGAACGACTGGCCCTTCGTGAGCGTCGCGCCCACGTCGGGCAGCTCCAGGAAGACGACGTCGCCGAGCTGCGCCTGCGCGTAATCGGTGATACCGATCTTTCCGGTGTCGCCGGAGAGATCGAGCCACTCGTGATCCTTGGAGTACTTGTAGCCGGAGGGATAGGCCACGCTAGTTGCCTCGCTTGTAGAACGGCATCGGCACCACGCGCGCGCGGGTGCGGCGGCCGCGGATATCAACCTCGAACTCGGCGCCCACGACGGCCTGCGCCGCGGGCAGGTAGCCCATTCCGATTGCCTTCTTCAGATAGGGCGTCTGTGTGCCGCTGGTGACGCGGCCCACGGCCGCGCCGCCGACGTACATATCGTAGCCCGGCCGCGCGATGCCGCGCTCGACCATCTCGAAGCCGACGATTTTCCGCGCGGGGCCGCTCGCCTTCTGGGCGCGAAGCGCCGCGGCGCCGATGAAGTCGTCTTTCTTCCAGCCGACGATCCAGCCGAGGTCGGCCTCGATGGCGGTCGTCGTCTCGTCGATGTCGTTGCCGTGGAGCCGCATCGCGGCCTCGAGGCGGAGCGTGTCGCGGGCGCCGAGGCCGCACGGGATGGCGCCGACGCCCTCGCCCGCCTGCAGGATCGCCTGCCAGACGCGGTCGGCCTGGGCCGGGGGCACGAAGATTTCGAAGCCGTCCTCGCCGGTGTAGCCGGTTCGTGAGACCGTGCCGCGCACGCCGGCGATCTCGCCGTGAGCGGACCAGTAGTACTTGAGGGCCGCCAGCTCGACGCCCGTGAGCGTCTGGAGCACCTCGAGCGCCCTCGGGCCCTGAAACGCGAGCAGGGCGTAGCGCGAGCTGGAGTCGATCGCCACGGCGTCGCCCACGCTCGTGATGTGGCCGGCGATCCACTCGTAGTCTTTCGCGATGTGCGAGGCGTTGACGACCAGCAGGTAGTGGCTGGGCGCGAGGCGGTAGACGAGCAGGTCGTCCACGAATGTGCCGTCGGGCGTGAGCAGGCCCGAGTACCTGCGCCTGCCCCACCGAGAGCTTCGAGGCGTCGTTGCTTGAAATCTTCTGGACGGCCGCGAGGGCGTCCTTCCCCGCGATCTCGATCTCGCCCATATGGCTCACGTCGAAGAGCCCGGCGCGTTCGCGCACGGCCATGTGCTCGGCGGTGATGCCGGAGTATTCGACGGGCATGTCCCATCCGCCGAACGGGACCATCTTCGCGCCGGACGCGATGTGGCGTGCGTGGAGCGGCGTTTTCTTGAGGGGACCGTCGGGGGGCTGTGACATCAGGCGCTTGGAGGCCGTTCGGCCGCCGGGGCGAACGTGTAACGGTACTATGCGCGTTCGCGGGCGGTCAAGGATTCGGGCGCCCCGCCAGACGCGGCTGTTAGACTCGCGTCGTGGGGCGTCTCATCATCTTCGTGGCGATCGTGATCGGCATCGCGCTCCTGGCCCTGCGCACGTCGAAGCGCGGTGGCGGCGGCAGCCTGCGGCCCGGGCCGGGCACGATGGGCACGATCTACGACTTCCTCAACGAGGAGAAGCGCAACGCGATCGAGATCATCCTCGAGGAGAAAGCCGAGGCGCGCGATCCGGAACGCGCCGCCGGCAACCTGCCGGAACTCGAGGATCCGCGCCACGAGGCTGAATCCTGAGGGACACGCCAGTTTCGTGATTTCCGTCCCAGTACCGTATTTCCCTAGGAAATTCGATTCTTTACGTCGATCGCCGTTGACAGCGGTCCAGCTCGGCCGTAGCCTCGACCTTACCCCCCGATCTCCTAAGCAGGCGCCCTCCGGAGGATCGTCATGCGCACCAGGTTCTTCACGTTTACGCTCGCGGCGGCGCTCGCCTGCACCGCCACACCGGTGCTCGCCGGCGGCCCGGGCTCGAACCACCAGATGGAAGTGGTCATGGTGGCCGAACAGGGTGGGTATCTCGTCATCGACGGCAGCAATTTTGGCCGTCGGCCGCGAGTGTTCCTGGGCGGGCTGGAACTGGGCGGCGTGGTCGTCGATCGCGCCGGCACGGAGATCACGGCGCTCTCGCCGGCTCTGCCGCGTGGCACGTACCTGCTCATCGTGATCGGCGGCAACGGCCTGCCGCAGGTTGCGACCTTCAACGCGGCGCTCGGCTCGGTGGGCGGGATCGGACCGCAGGGCGAAGCCGGCCTCGCCGGCGAGCCGGGCCCTCCCGGCCCGCAGGGCCCTCCCGGTGAACAAGGCCCCCAGGGGGCGCAGGGCGTCCCTGGCGTTCCGGGCCCTTCGGGTCTGCTGAGCGTGAATGCGTTCGCCGGCCCGATCGGCGTGATCACCTCCGAGGGCACCTGGGTGTTCGCGGGGCCGACGGCGACGGTGTCCGCCGCGGCCGGCCAGCATCTGACCGGCTCGGCGGAGGCGCCGCTCGCGCGCGCCACCACGACACTGACGATGTTCCGTTACGGGTTGTGCTATCAGTCCGCCACGGGCGGACCGCTGGTGAACTTCGTGGGCGCCAACTTCTCGGTGGGCGAGATCGCGGACCGTCGCTTCGGCTGGCCCGCGACCGCCTCGACCGCCATTCCCGCCACCGACACGTACAACGTCGGCTTCTGCATGTCGGCGAACGGCACGTTCTCGCTGATGCTGGAAGACAACGGCAGCGTGAACGGGTGGGTGATGGTGACGCAGTAAGTGCGGGCAGTTGCTAGCCGTTAGCCACTAGCCGTTAGCCACTAGCCGTTAGCCACTAGCCGTTGGCCATTGGCCGTCAGTCATTGCTGGCGGCTGATGGCTGGCGGCCGTTCCCCTCCTTCAAATACGCCTGCAGCGTGTGCGTGCTGATGCCGAGCAGGCGCGCGGCGCGGCGCTTGTTGCCGCCGGCGCGATCGAGGACGACCCGCGCGTAGCGGCGGGCCCACACGCGAAGGGTTTCGCTCCGCTCGACGGACGGGGCGATCGCCGACGCGTACTCGCCGCGCACCGCGGCGGGCAGGTCTTCCACGCCGATCACGTCGGATTCGGCGAGCGCCACCGCCCGTTCGATCATCCGCTCCAGTTCACGGACGTTTCCCGGCCAGTCGTAGGTCAGCAGCGCGCCCATGGCCGACTCCGACAGCGTGCAGCGCCGCACGTCGTGGTGCTGCGCGAGGAAGTGCCCCACGAGCTCGAGGATGTCGCCCTTGCGCTCGCGAAGGGCTGGCACGCGCAGGTCCACGCCGCTCAGGCGGTAATAGAGATCGGCACGGAACGCCCCGCTCGCGACGAGCGCGCCGAGCGGCCGGTTGGTGGCGGCCACGAGGCGGATGTCGACCCGCTGGGCCCCTGTGGCGCCCACGCGCTCGACGGCGAGCTCCTGGATCGCGCGCAGCAACTTGGCCTGGGCCGGCCGTGACAGGTCCGATACCTCGTCCAGGAAGACCGTACCGCCGTCGCCGGCTTCGAACTTGCCCCGACGTCCGCGCACACCCGTGGCCGTGCGCTCCTCGATGCCGAACAACTCGGCCTCGAGGAGAGTCTCGACGAGCGCCGCGCAGTTGATCGCCACAAACGGCCCGCCCGACCGCCGGCTCTGTTCGTGAATCAGGCGCGCGACGAGTTCCTTGCCGACGCCGCTCTCCCCTTCGATGAGCACCGTGAAGTCGGTTCGGGCCACGCGTTCAGCCGTGGCGCGAAGGGCCCGCACCTCCGGTGTGGATCCCACCAGCGTCGTCTGGTCGGCGCGAGAACTCCTGGGGGCGACGGCGGCCATCTGCCGGGCGCCGCCGTTCCGGCCCCGCTCAATCTCCAGAACGAGGGCCGCCAGATGCGCGGCCCGGCCCAGGATCTGGACATCCCACTCGCCGAGTTGACAGCCGGGATCGAAGGCCGCCTCCAGCACGACGCGGGCGACCCGGCCCCCGCCCGGCACGTCGAACGCCATGATCTCGTCGCCGCCCTCACGCGGAGCCCGCCGGACGTCGCGCTCGCGAAGGCGGATCGCGCGGGCAGGCACGATGGCCCGGAGCGCCTCCTCGAACGCGGCGCGCAGGGGCGTGTCGGCCTGCGACTCGAGCGTCCGGGCGAGGATCGCCAGCACGGGACCGAGCGAGCGCCGGCGATCGCGGCGGCGCTGCGTGCGGAAGGTGGGCATAGGCGTAGGTTGCGCGGACACGGGCATCGACAGCTCCTGGATGCCGTGGTCTTAACAAGAGCGATGCCACACGGTGAACGCGACTCGAGGGGACAGCGGCGGCACCGCCGGAGCCGGCACGAGTAGCGACTACTCACAGCGGACCCTGCTCGACCCCGGCATCAATGGGAAGCAGATACCCGTTGCGGGGCGCCCGGTCGAACCAGGCAATGTCGCGTTCGAAACGAATCGCGCCGCGATAGCAGATCGATGCAGGCCCGAGGCTCGCGACCGCGGAGCGCAGGACGCGTCCGGCGATCGCAATCCGCCAGTCACTGCGGTGCAACTGAAGCTCCACGCGCGAGCCGGGCAGGAGCCGCTTGGCCGTTTCCACGAGCACGCCGCCGGCCGACGCGTCGACGATCAGCGCGGGACATCCCGGCCGGATGCGCGCGAGCTCGATGCCGTGATGTTCGCGCGGCAGCCGTTCCGAGCAGCGGCGTTCGGAACTCACAGTGGATCCCAGGTGGCGGCCGGCCGTCGCAGCTCGAGAAGCCTGGCCTTGCCGGTGGGGCCGTACATCCGCAGCGCCAGTTGCACGCCACCACGGCCACGGAGAAACAACGTGCCAGACGAGGAAGACCCCAGCGGGCTGAAGCTGAGGATGTCGCTCACGCCGAGTTTGATGGGATCGCCGGATGGGCTCGGCGCTCCGGGATCGAGCGGCGGCAGGCCCGGCGAGAGGCCGAAGTCGACGCCAGGGAAGCGATCGGGCAGCCGGTCGACCGCAGCGATCTGCGCGTCGGTGCCGTCCCGGATGTCGGCGCTGCGGATGCCGTTGGCGTTGCCGTCGAGATAGAGGGTGACGAGGTATCCGTCGCCATCCGCCGTGAACTGGAAACCGACGTCCGCGGATCGCCGGACGGCTTCGAGCCGGGCCTCGCCGATCCGGCCGGCGAGATAGCGGGCGGCGCCGGTCGCACGGGCGCGATCGACCGCGACGAACACCTGCGGGACAACCGCGGCGCTCAGCGTCAGGAGCAGGCCGAGCGCGAAAAGCAGCTCGATCGCCGAGTACCCGCGGCCGGCCTCACGCGAGGCCGGCCGCGGGTGCGTAACGTCCGGAACTACGCCGGCGAGGCGGAGCGGCCCAGCAGCGCAGGCTTCCCCGCCGCCACCCACCAGAGCGCGGCAAGGAACGGCAGGAGCAGACCGAGCCCGAGGAGCGAGTAGACGAGCGCCGGGAGGGCCACCAGGTGCAACGTCCAGACGACCGGACGCGGCAGCTCCGCCCCGAACGCCCAGAGCGCACACGCCAGGCCGTACAGCGGCGGCACGAGAACGGCGTACCAGGCTGTTGGGCCACCAACCACGGGGACGCCGCTCGTGATGAAGGCGACCGCGGTGACCAGAAGGCAGATCGTGAGAAACAACACACTGCCGACCTTGAGCAACATCCGCGCGGGTGCCTGTCGTCTCGGCTCCATCAGTAACCGCCTTTCTGAGAGGGCCTACCATGGGGACTGGGTGTACGGTACGCCCGACGCCGCCGCGAAGCAGAATACCACCGCCCCGTTGCAGGCATCGCAGATCCAGTTCGACCAGAACTGCCACCACGAACTCGACGAGCAGCCGTACTTCTCGTAGCACTGATCGTGGATGTCGCAGCAGTAGCGGAGCACGGTTCCGTCGAGCCAGTGCAAGCCATCGCAGCCAGGCTCGTTGGCCGACACGGTCGGCTCGAAGAACTGCAGCAGCCGGCCCGCGGCGGACGGCGGCGTTTGTGCCCGGGCCACGAACTGGTCGCGATCGATCGCGGTCTTCCACTCATAGAGGCCAATCGCCTGCAGATTCATCCACACGATATCGGGCGTGAACAGCCAGCCGCCGTAGCGCGAGGCCAGCTCGTCCGGACCGATCGCCCCGGAGCTCGTGCCGATGCTCCACGTGAAGATCTGCTCGTGCGTCAGGTAGTTGGCCAGGCCCACCTGCACGCCGTCCTTCACGAGCTTCGTCACGAGCACGTCGCCGCGAACGGGCCGGCCCTGAAACCGGTCGCCCGGCTTCGCGTGCACGGGCCCGGTGATGGCGGACAGGCCGTCGGCCCATTCCGTCGTGATTGACCGGACGGACTGCAACTCGTGTACCTCTTTCGCGCCGCCGCGGCGCCTCGCCAGGCCGTCTTGCCAGCGCAGGCCGTCGGCGGACGAGGTGCCGTCCACCTCGAACTGATGGCTCTGGCGAGCCGCCCAGTCGAGCGTGGGATGCACATCGCCACGCATCAGCAGCCCGACCGGCTCGGCGAGCGGCCGCGTGAGTTCCGCCACATCAGCGGCTCCATCGTTGCGGTCCACGCGCACACGGTTGAGCTCGTTCCGATCCTGGCCCTCCAGACGAGCCAGCAGGTCACCGTCCGGCCCCCGCTCGGCGACGGCGCGCGTGCCGTCGGTGAACTCGGTGGTGAGGCGGTTCGTGCGCGCTTCGAGCGCGTAGTAGGTGGCGCCCTTCACGCCGGGGTTCTCGCCCGCGGGGCGGGAGCGGGCGGCGGGCTGCACGGCATCGGGGTCGACCGCCGGCCGCCGGGACCGCTGCGCACCGAGGTGGGGCGCGAGCCACGCGAGGGAGACGATCAGGCTCAGGAGCAGCAAGGCGCGCTTCACTTGCCACCTCCCGGCTCGGTCTTCGACGAGCTGACGGTGACCTGCGCGCGAAGCTTCAGGAAGCTCTTCTCGCCGATGCCGCGCACGTTCATCAGCTCTTCGATCTTCTTGAAGGGGCCGTTCTCCTTGCGGTAGGCGAGGATCAGGTCGGCGGTTTTGGCGCCGATGCCGGGCAGCGTGGCCAGGCCGGCGGCGTCCGCGGTGTTGATGTTGACCATCGGGCCTACGGGCGGCTTCGCGGCCGCGGCGATGGACGTGGTCTGCGCGGCGACGGTGGGTGGCGCGACGAAGGCGCCGAGACAGACGACGGCGGCGAGGGCGGCGAGCGTGCGGATCATGCGGTCCTCCTTGGTTAAGAGGACTTCGCCGCCGGCTCACACGCGGTGGAGGTCGTGCTCCCGTGCTGGTCACGGATCCCGGCGAGCGAAGTCGCCGGACAGGAGGGCAAGCCGCGCGCCAGGATCGGGCGATCGCGAGGGCCGGCCGATCGCGTTGCGCGCGCAGTGACTTACGCCGGCGCCAGGATCCGGAGCGCGCGGGCGGGCGGAAAGAGGCCTCGAAGCGACAACCTGCGTTGCGCCACGCGCTCGGCCGGCATTCTCCCCTTGACAGTCTATGGGACAACGCGTAGGCTCCCTAGAATGTCTACGGAAGACCGTCTCGAACTCCTCCAGGGGACGCTCGACCTCCTGATCCTGCGCACCCTCCTCCTCGGCCCGGCCCACGGCCACGCCGTCGCCAAGTCGATCCGGCGGTCGTCCGACGACGTGCTGCTGGTCGAGGAAGGGTCGCTCTACCCCGCCCTCCATCGCCTCCTCAAGCGCGGGTGGATCGCGTGCGAGCACGGGGCGTCGGAGAACGGCCGGCGCGCGAAGTTCTACCGCCTCACCGCGAAGGGCCGGAAGCAGCTCACCGTCGAGACGTCGAAGTGGGAACGCCTCGCCCGTGCGATCGGGCGCGTCCTGGGGCCGGCATGACCCGTCGTCCGCTCGACGGCCTCGACGACGACATGCGGGACCACCTCGAGCGCGAGGTCGAGGACAACATCGCCCGGGGCATGGCCCCTGAGGCCGCCCGGCGCGCGGCGCGGAAGGCGTTCGGCCGCACGGCGTTCGCCGCTGAAGAGACGCGCGCGGTCTGGATCCCGGTCTGGTTCGATCAGTTGCGGCAGGACCTGCGGTACGCCGTGCGCGTTCTCCGGCGCAGCCCCGGCGCGTCGGCCGCCGTGATTCTGATCCTCGCGCTGGGGATCGGCACCACCTCCGCCGTTTTCTCGGTCGTGCGCGGCGTGATGCTGAAGCCCCTGCCCTATCGCGATCCCGAACGCATCGTCGCCATCTGGGAAGCGAACCTGTCGCGCAACCGGCCGCGCAACGTCATCGCGCCGGCCAATTTCGTGGCGTGGCAGGAGCGAAGCCGGTCCTTCGACGGCATCGGGATGGTCGGACCGTCGCGCCTCACCATCACGCTCGACGGTCGCGCCGAGGAGGTCTCGGGGTTCGTCGCGACGAGCGACGTGTTCCCTCTCCTCGGCGTCAGCGCCGAGCGGGGCCGGGTCTACACCGCGGATGAGGACGATGGGACGGCGAGCGACGTCGTGCTCCTCGACCATCAGTTCTGGCAAAGCCGGTTCGGTGCGCGCCCGGACGTTGTCGGTGCCACGATCGTCGCAAGCGGCCGCCCGCGCACAGTCGTTGGCGTGCTGCCGGCGGGATTCACGATCGAGGGTGTGCGCGGAAACTTCTACGTCCCGTACGGCACGACAGCCGAGCAGAAGCGCGCGGCGGCCGGCCGCGGGTCGTCGCACGCGCTCGCGCGCCTGCGCGACGGCGTCTCCCTGACGCAGGCCACGGCCGAGATGTCGACCCTGGCTGCGCAGCTTGCCCAGGAGCGTCCGGAGCTGGACGCCAACTGGTCCGTGGCGCTGGTCCCGGTGCACGAGCAGACGGTCGGCGCAATCCGGCCGGCGCTGCTGGTGCTGAGCGGCGCCGTGCTGCTCGTGCTGCTGCTGGCGTGCGCGAACGTGGCCAGCCTGCTGCTCGCGCGGAGCACGGCACGCACGCGCGAGCTCGGGTTGCGGACGGCGCTTGGCGCGGGCCGAGGGCGGCTCGTCAGACAGATGCTGACCGAGAGCCTGGTGTTCGCGTGCGCCGGTGGATTACTGGGCCTGGCGCTCGCCGTGGCGTTCGAGCGGGGTCTGCTTTCCCTCGTGGCCAGCCGCGTGGACGTGCCGCGGCTCGGTCAGGTCGCGCTCGACGCCACGGTGGTCCTCTTCACGCTGGGAGTGTCGGTCGGGACGGGGTTGCTGTTCGGCGTGGTGCCGGCCGTGGTCGCGACGGGCTGGCGCTGCGGCGCGCTGCGCGAGACCGCCGGCAGCCGCACGACGTCCGGGTCGCGTCGGGTGCTGGCGTCGTTCACGGTGGCGGAGGTGGCGCTGTCGCTGGTACTCCTGGCGGGCGCGGGTCTGCTCGGCCTCAGCTTCTTGCGCCTGCAGCGCATCGATCCCGGCTTCCGCGCGGACCATGTGCTGACCGCCCGGGTGACGCTCGCCGGTGCCCGTTGGAACGATCCGCGCCTGTCCGCGAGGTTCTTCGAGGACGTGGCCGACCGCCTGCGCGCGCTGCCCGGCGTCGAGGGCGCTGCGGGGATCAGCTTCCTGCCGCTCGCGGGGCCCCGCATCGGCACCAGCTTCTGGCCGCTCGACGCGCCACCGCCGGCGGCGGGCGAGGCGGCGTCAACCGATGTCCTGCCCATCACGCCGGCGTTCTTCCAGACGATGCGTATTCCCCTGCTCGAGGGCCGCGATTTCGATGCCCGCGACACGCTGGACTCGCCGGTGGTGGCGATCGTGAGCCGGACGCTGGCCCGCGCCACGTGGGGCGACGAAGATCCGCTCGGCCGGCGTCTCCACGTGAGCATCGGCCTCCCGGGGGACAGCGACGCGGAAGTGGTCGGCGTGGTCGGCGATGTGGCGATGTCCGCCCTCGACGTCGACATCCGCCCGGCGGTCTACGTGCCGCAGACGCAGCTCGCCATTGGTCTCATGTCCTTCGTGGTGCGCACCGCATCGGATCCCGCCGCGCTTGGGCCCGTTCTCGGGGCCGTCGTCCGAGAACTCGATCCGGACGTTCCGGTGGCCGACGTGCGAACGATGCGGGAAGTGGTGGCCGCGACGCTTGGCCAGTCGCAGGCGATTGCCGTGCTCCTGGCCGCCTTCGCCCTCGCGGCCCTCGTCCTGGCCGCGGCAGGCGTCTACGGCGTGATGGCGTACGGCGTATCCCGCCGCACGCAGGAGATCGGCGTGCGGATGGCCCTGGGCGCGCGGCCCGGTGAAATTGTCGGGATGGTGCTGAAGCAGGCGCTCGGGCTCGCCGGCGCGGGTGTCGCGATCGGCCTGCTCGCGGCGTTCGGCCTGACGCGGCTGCTGGTGAGCCTTCTCTACGACACGGCGCCGCGCGATCCGGGTGTGTTCGTGGGCGTCGCCGCGGTCCTCTTCGGGTCGGCCCTGCTCGCCGCCTGGCTCCCCGCCCGCCGCGCGGCTCGTGTGGATCCGATGATCGCGCTGAGGCGCGATTGAGCCGCCGCGCCTACGCGTCCACGCGCTCGCGGCACCAGGCGAGGGTCTTCTCGAGGCCCTCTTTCAGGCCGACGGTCGGCTCATAGCCGAGCAGATCGCGCGCTTTGGTGATGTCGGCCTGTGAGTCACGCACGTCTCCGGCGCGCTCGTCCTGATACTCGGCCTCGAGCGTCGTGCCCACGATCTGGTTCATCGTGGCGAGCAGCTCGTTGAGGGAAATCCGGTCCCCGCAGGCCACGTTGATCACTTCCCCGCTCGCGCCCTCGGCGTCGCACGCGCGCAGCACGCCGTCCACCACGTTCGCCACGTAGGTGAAGTCGCGCGTCTGCTCGCCGTCGCCGTAGATCACCGGACGGCGGCCGGCGAGGAGCGCGGTCGCGAAGAGCGAGATGACGCCGGAATAGGGCGATCCCGGATCCTGCCGCGGTCCGAACACGTTGAAGTAGCGGATCGTCACGGTCTCCAGGCCGTAGAGCCGCGTGAAAATCTGGCAGGACCTGTTCCGACACCAGTTTCTGGAGCGCGTAGGGCGACAGCGGCTGGGGCGCCATCTCTTCGCGCTTGGGCAGCGTCATCGCATTGCCGTACGCCGAGGACGAGCCGGCGTAGACGAGACGCCGCACGCCGGCGTCCCGGGCGGCCACGAGCAGGTTCAGCGACGCGTCGACGTTCGCGCGGTGCGAGGTGACGGGATCCTGCACCGACCGGGGGACCGACGGGATCGCCGCCTCGTGGAGCACGTAGTCCACACCCTTGACGACGCGCGCGGCGACGCCGGCGTCGGCGAGATCACCCTCGATGAACTCGGCCGCGCCCAGGGTGGCCAGGTTCGCGCGCTTCCCCGTCGAGAGGTCGTCGACGATGCGCACCGCGTGCCCCCGCCGCAGAAGCCCCTCGGCCAGATGGGACCCGATGAACCCCGCGCCGCCGGTGACGAGATAGAGGGACATACGTGTGTGGGCTCCGGGAAAAGCGTCGCAGCGATCCGTAAGCCGAATTCTGTGTTCCGCCTACGCACCGCCTTTCGGCGGAGCTTCGGCGAGACTGACAATCATTCCTCTAGGCCCGCCATTACTGGCGGACTCAAGCGACCTACCCGGAGACGCGGCGGACGGGCCGTCCGCTCCGGCCGAAGCCGGTGGCCTCCCTATTTGGTCTTGCTCCGTGCGGGGTTTTGCCTGCCACCGGCCTTGCGGTCGGCGCGGTGCGCTCTTACCGCACCTTTTCACCATTGCTTGCCCGCGTCGCCGCGGACGTCAGCTGTATGTTTTCTGTGCCACTATCCTTCGAGTTGCCCCGACCGGGAATTACCCGGCGCACTGCCCTGCGGAGTTCGGACTTTCCTCCCACCGTCACGCATCGACCTTGCGGGCCTCGCGCTTCGACGGACGATTGCCTGGATCGCTGCGACGGGAGGGATTGTACCTCTGGCCTGTCCAGCTTCGCAAAGGCGATGCAATGGGAAACAGCGCAGGCTCGACCGCGTCGTCCGACGCAGCGGTGATCAGCGTCCAGCCCCGGGACGTGAGTAACTCGTTGCCTCGCTCAGTCGAGTGCAGTAGCTCTTCTGGGCTGCGGAACACCTGACGGTGCAGCAGCTCGGCGTTCATTTCGGCCCGGAACTCCAGCCCGACCGGGTGCTGGTTCACGGAGCATTCGATGGTGTCGCCACGGGAGTGCCGGAACGACCACAAGTGAACACCAATCTGTTGGTGGCGCAAAGTTACCTCCGTTCGAGCTACGGCGACGACGCGACTTCTCCTAAGTCACATCCGCAAAGACCATGCCGTGCGTGATCTTCCTTGTAATGTCTTTTTGGAAAGCATCTTACGCAGACAATGCGGGTCGTTCGTCGAAGGAGACGTGGATCCAAATGTCACTGAAATGGGTACCTTTGTTCCGCCATTTCGGCGACCTTCCACGAATCTGTGGTTTGCCCTAGAGAGTTTTCGGAAGACGTCCGCGGCCTATGCCATCTCAAATACCTCAATCATTCCGGCCTTGAATTTGCTAGGTTTGTATTCATGGATTCCGTAGAGCGCCGGCAGGTCCCCGAGCGTCGGCATGTGACGCGTGGCGGACGCCGCCCCCTCGACCCTCCGGGCCGGTACCCGCCAGTTCTGGTCGCCGACAGCGACGACAGCGTGCGACGCGTGTGTGCTCGGTATCTGGATCGGTTCGGATTCGACGTGAACGAGGCGGCGACGGGCGAGGCGGCCGTCGAGGTGCTGGAGGCGCATCGCCCGAAGGTTGCGATTGCCGAGTTCACGCTGCCTCGCGACGATGAATTCCATGCCCGCGTCAGAGCGTACGAGGTCCCCTGTATCGTGACGACGACCAGCGATCCGGACCATCCGCCCCCGGATGCGGTCTCGGTTCTCGTGAAGCCGTTCTCGTTCAAGGCGCTGCTGACCGAAATACGGCGGGTGCTCTCACGACCTGAAGCAAGGCCCTTGAGCCAATGATGAAGCCCTCACGCACACGTTCTCGCGCTCGCGCTGCAAAGGGCCACGGGCCGGTCACGACCCTCGACGTGCAGCAGGTCGTGGACGCGTTGCAGGTCGCGGCGTTGTGCGCCCACCGAATTGCGGTCCGGTCTCCTCGACGCCTTGCAGAGGATGCCGCAGCGTGCGTCGGCGCGATTGAACGGGCGGTTGCTGCGCTACAGATCGCCCAGGCGAGTTCCGTCCGCACGGTCCCCTGCTCGCGGCCCGGCACACGACACACGGGCGCGGGCCGAGTGCTTCGAATGCCCTAGACAATACCCCCCTTGATCGGATGCCCTAATCGCAGCGAGCCCAACGTGAGCGGCTCCTCCCAGAAACTATCTGCATACCTCTTGACAATGAGGAAGAGGCCGCGCAGGATCCGTTGCACAGAGATCGCGTCAGTTTCACAGAACGACGTCTACGCTGCACAGATTTTACAGTTCCCAATCCCACTCATGCCGACAGCGCCGACGACCTCGTTCATTGGAAATAGCCCCGCTACCGTAGCTCTCCGGTCAGAGGTGAAACTGCTGGGCAGGACCGATGCGCGGATGCTCATTACCGGGGAGAGCGGCGTCGGCAAGGAAGTCCTCGCCCGCGCCATTCACGCCTCCAGCCGGCGTGCGAACTTCCCTCTGGTCACCATCAATTGCGCCAGTGTCGCCGACTCGCTCCTCGAGTCCGAGTTGTTCGGGCACGTCAAAGGCAGCTTCACGGGCGCCGACCGCACCAGAACGGGCCTGTTGGAATTGGCCGATCGCGCGACGGTTTTCCTCGACGAGATCGGCGACATGTCCCTGCGAATGCAGGCGCTTCTGCTGCGTTTCCTCGAAAATGGGGAGATCCAGCAGGTCGGCGGCTTGTTACCGTCCCAGCGGATCGACGTCCGCGTGATCTCGGCCACCAACCGCAACCTGTGGAAGGGTCTGCAGG
This sequence comes from uncultured Acidobacteriota bacterium, assembly GCA_963792785.1. GTDB lineage: Bacteria > Acidobacteriota > Vicinamibacteria > Vicinamibacterales > CAVVIG01 > CAWIMX01. Next base: position 304,618 of record CAWBXO010000001.1, read on the forward strand.
AAGGGTGGTTCCGCGAGGACTTGTACTATCGCTTGAATGTCATCCACTTCCAGATGGCGCCCTTGCGGGAGCGGCGCGAGGATATCGCGCCCTTGATGGAATACTTCCTGGAGACCTTTGCTCGAAAACACGGTGTGCCGGTCCCGCAAATACCCGAAGCGGTCTCGCGTCAGTTTCAAGAAGACTATGCGTGGCCCGGCAACGTCCGCGAACTTCGAAATGTCATCGAGACCCTGGTTGTGCGCCGAGCGGGCCAGTCCGTGACGTGGGGGGACCTTCCAGCCAGGCTCGTGGAGGTTCGCACGCCATCTGCCCCGGCAGCGCCTGCCACCGTGCCCATCGCGACGACGCTCTTCGAACGAATGGTCCAACAGGGCGAATCATTCTGGTCGGTCGTCCATGCACCCTTTATGGCTCGGGATCTGACACGCAGCACGGTGCGTGCCGTGGTGACACGCGGGCTGTGGCAGACGCGGGGCAACTACCGCATCCTCGTCGAGGTCTTCAATATGCGAGGCGGCGATTACCGCCGGTTCCTCACTTTCCTTCGAAAGTACGGGCTTCATCAGCCCGTTCATGCGTTCCGCCGGGGGCAGCCGGGGCGCACCGCAGCCGAAGCCACCGAGCGCTCACAGGTGCCCACCCCCGCAGTCGATTCGAAGATACAGTCGGCTTAACGCGCTCGCCCTACTCGACGGTCACGCTCTTTGCCAGGTTGCGAGGCTGATCCACGTCGCAGCCGCGGCAGACCGCGATGTGGTACGCCAGCAACTGCAGCGGCACCGACGCCAGCAACGGCGTTAACAACGGGTCCGCGGCCGGAATTCGCACGTAGCTGTCCACCACCGGATCCAGCAGCCTCCCGAGCCGCTCGCGGTTGACATCTGACAGGACGATCAGCGGCGCGCTACGTGCCTTCACCTCCTGGATGTTGCTCAGTACCTTCGGGAGCAGCTCGCGTGTCACGATCGCGACGACCGGGAGCTTCTCGTCGATGAGCGCGATGGGGCCATGCTTCATCTCGCCCGCCGGGTACCCCTCGGCGTGGACGTAGGAAATCTCCTTCAACTTCAGGGCCCCCTCGAGCGCGATGGGGTAGTTCATCCCCCGCCCGAGGTACAGGAAGCTGCTCCGCTCGAAGTGTCGCTGCGCAATCCGCTGGATCTTGTCATCGCACCGCAAGGCCGTCTCGACCAACATCGGCAGGCACATCAGGCCGGCCAGCCGTTTGGCGATGACGCTCGCCGGCAGCGTCTCGTGGACGGTGGCCAGCTGCAGCGCCAGCAGGTGGAGCGCGGTGAGCTGGGAGGTGAAGGCCTTGGTCGACGCGACGCCAATCTCCGGGCCCGCATAGGTATACAGCGTGCCGTCCGCCTCCCTGGTCGCCATGCTGCCCATGACGTTGCAGATGGCCAGCGTCGTCGCCCCCTGGTCCCGGGCTTCGCGCAGCGCCGCCAGCGTATCGGCCGTCTCGCCCGACTGGGTCACGACCACCGTCAGCGTCTTTTCGTCGACGATGGGCTGCCGGTACCGGTACTCCGACGCGTAGTCCACCTCGACCGGCAACCGGGTGCTCTGTTCGATGAGAAACTTGCCGAGGAGCGCGGCGTGCCAGGACGTCCCGCACGCCACGATCTGGATGCGGGTCTTGGAGCGAAGCCGCTCCGGCGAGATGCCGAGGTCGGCGATCGCGAGGCGTCCGGCCGTGGTCGACGTGTTCCCGCTCAGGGTCTGACGGATCGCGAGCGGCTGCTCGAAGATCTCCTTCTGCATGAAGTGCCGGTAGGTCCCCTTCTCGGCCCGCGCGGCGTCCCAGGACACGTGCTGCGGCGCCTTGTTCCTGGCGACGCCGTCACGGTCAAAATATTCCACGCCCGCCTTGCTGATGATCGCCATCTCCCCGTCGTCCAGAAAGACGATGTCGCGGGTGTAGCGCAGGATCGGCGGGATGTCCGAGGCGACGAAGAACTCCTGGTCGCCGATACCGATGACCAGGGGAGGGCCCTCGCGCACCGCGACGATCTTTCCGGAATCGTTGGCCGACATCACGACGACCCCGTACACGCCCCGCACCGAGCGCAGCGCCCGCCGCACGGCCTGCTCGAGACCGTCGCCGTTCGATTCGCGCTCGATCAGGTGCGCGATGACCTCGGTGTCGGTCTCGGTCACGAACTCGTGGCCGGCCCGCACGAGCTGCAGCCGCAGGTCGTGATGATTCTCGATGATGCCGTTGTGCACGACCACGGTCCGTCCCGAACAGTCGCGATGGGGGTGCGCGTTGATCACCGTCGGGCGGCCGTGCGTGGCCCATCGCGTGTGGCCGATGCCACACTCGCCGGGATACTCATGACCGTTGATCTTCTCGACGAGGCTCGAGAGCTTGCCAACGGCTCGAAGCACCTCGATCGACTGCTCTTGCTGCACGGCGATGCCGGCAGAGTCGTAGCCCCGGTACTCGAGGCGCTGAAGCGCATCGACGAGGACGGGAACGATGGGCCTGGGCCCGAGATATCCGATGATGCCGCACATAATTTTGGGTCGTCGACGACCTGCACTCCCTTCGAACTCCGCGCCCTGGAACAACTACTCGTCAACCGTGATCCGGTTTCTCCCTTCGGCTTTCGACGCGTACAACGCCTGGTCCGCGCGCGTCAGCAGCGTCTGGACGTCGCTCGACTCCGTCGAGAGCGACGCGATGCCGATGCTGACCGTGACCTGCACCTCGGGTGGAAAGCCCAGGTTGGGCTCGGGGCGCCACTCGCTGATTCGCCTGAGCAGACGTTCGGCGGTCTGCCGCGCGTTGGCTTCGTTCCCGTGCAGCAGGATCATGAACTCGTCGCCGCCCAGCCGGGCGCAGATATCGAAGAACCGGACGGAGCCCTTGATCGCCGTCGCGACGCCCTGCAGCACGGCATCCCCGACGGCATGGCCGAATCGGTCGTTGACGTGCTTGAACAGGTCGATGTCGACCGCCAGGAGCGTCAGGTTCGCCGGGTAGCGAAGGGCGCGCTCGACCTCTTCATGCAGTCGAGCGCCGAAGCTGCGGCGGTTGGAGAGCCCCGTGAGCGGATCGGTGTCGACGAGCCGAGCCAGGTCCGCCTTGTCCGCCGACAATCGGCTGGCAAGCAAGGCCAGGGTCACGGGTCCAAGGAACATCCGCAGGCGCTCAAGGTCGCCGCTGTCGAACGGTTTGCCGTCCATGCGATCGGCCAGGCTCAAGACGGCCAGTCGCCGGCCGGCCGCCGTCACCGGGATGAGCAGGCATGACGCCGTGCGATACCGACGCCGGGCGTGGCCGGCGGTTGCGAACTCTTCGGCGACGTTCGGGACGATTCTCGGCGTCCCCGAGGTCAGGACCTCGCCCATCAGGCAGTCGCTGGGCTTCACTGGCACGTGGCTCACGAGCTCGGCGGCATATCCCCGTGTGGCCCGGATCTCGAGCATGTCCTCCCGTTCGTCATAGACCGCCAACGACGCCAGCTGCGCCCGCGCCACCGTGGCCAGGGTGTCGACCACGTACTGCTCGACGTCACGTTCATTCAATTCCGCGAGCCGCATGGCAAAGGTGCCAGGGTGCGGTTCGCCTGCGCCCGGACTCTCCGGGGATGGGCACATATCGGTACTCCGCGTTTATGGCACTAGCTGTGCGGGACACTCGAGGGCGCCGCCATTGGGACCGGCCCCTGGGCCGCGCCCGTGAGCGTGGTGTCGCCCAGGACGTGCTGCCGCAGCACGGCCACGACGCGCTCGGCCGCGCGGCCGTCCCACAGCCGCGGCCGGCCCGCGACTGGAGGCGATGCCCGGATCTCCCTCCACGCCTCGACGACGCGCTCGGTCGACGTCCCGACAATGCGATTGGTCCCCTCGAGCACCGTCGCCGGTCGCTCGGTGTTGGGTCGCAAGGTGAGGCACGGCACGCCGAGCACCGTTGTTTCTTCCTGGACGCCGCCGGAATCCGTCAACACGCACTGGCTTTCTTCAATCAGTCCCAGGAACTCCAGGTAGCCGAGCGGCTTGACGACGCGCAGTCGGCCGGCATCGAGCAACGCCGCCGCCGACGGCGACTGGCGCATCATCGCCTGGGTGCGTGGATGCACGGGAAACACGATCGTGACGTCGCGCGCCACGTGCTCGAGCGCCTGCATGATCCCTTCGAAGGTCTCGGCGTGATCGACGTTCCGCGGCCGGTGCAGGGTCAGCACCGCGTACGGCGACGTCGCCAGCCCAAGCCCCTCGGGGACCCGCAGCCGCCGCGCACGATCGCGGCAGTAGAGCAGCGTGTCGATCATGACGTTGCCGACAAAGTGAATCCGCGACGGCGGAATGCCCTCACGCAGCAGGTTGGCCTCGCCCGCCGGTTCGCTCACGAACAGCCATTCGGAGACGTGATCGGTCAGGACGCGGTTGATTTCCTCGGGCATCGATCGATCGAAGCTCCGAAGGCCCGCCTCGACATGGGCCACGGGCACGCCGCACTTGGCCGCCACGAGCGCGCACGCGAGCGTGGAGTTCACATCGCCAACCACCAGCACGATGTCCGGCTTCGCGTCGCGCAGCACATCCTCGAAGGCGGTCATGACCGCGGCGGTCTGCTGGGCCTGGGTGCCGGAACCCACGTGCAGGTTCACGTCGGGCCGCGGAATGCCCAACTGCTCGAAGAACACCTCAGACAGCTCGCGGTCGTAGTGCTGGCCTGTGTGGACGAGCGTGGGGGCAAACACATCGGGAGCACGAGCGAGCGCTCGGGCGATCGGCGCGATCTTCATGAAGTTCGGACGCGCGCCGACGACTTGCAGAATGCGACAGGGTCCTCCCACGACGAGCGCAGTTGCAATCAACCGGCCATTTGTCACACGACGGCATGCGACGCCGCCCGCGGACGGCCGTTCGAAGCGATTCCAGGCCGTTCTGATGCGCATTTCGCGCCAGCCCCGGAGTCCCGCGGCTCCTCACGCGGACGCGGACCACCCCCACAACTCACGCGGTGCGCAGACTTCGTTCTGCTGCCGGGATGAAGGTCCGCTTTGACGAAGCCCCCGCGGAAGAGCCGTTGGTCAAGCGCCAGAAGGCAGACAAGAGTCTGCCTTTTGATGCCAGGCCGTACCACGATTTCGGCGCCTGTCGGCTGAACACAACGTGATACCTCCTTCGGTATCAGCAGGTTGCAGGCTGCCTTCCTCGACAGGTACTGGAATTGCTCACCCTGCGCGCAAACGCGACTGTCTCCTGCGGCGCCCACTTCGGGACGCCGGCAGACAGACTTCGAGACAAGTGGCGTCCCAACGAGGCTTCACGCGCCATGAAGAAGCGACCAACCTCTCTCCTTAGCTCGCCCCGCTCCCTCACCGCCCATCAGGCACTGGCCGCCGCAGTGATCCGGCAGGCCCTCGTCGACGAGGCCGACCCCGCATCGTCGGACCGTCTGCGATCCAACGCCCAGGCGTTTCTCGCGGGCTCGTCGATGCTGCGGCAATGGTGCCTCGTCGCGGGCCTTGATCTTGACTGCGTCGAGCGGGAGTACGAGGCCTACCGGGCCGTGTGGCCGCCCCAGACGCTGTCGAGCCCGGCCGCGCGCGAGTCTGCGCCTCCGAAGCCGCTGGCGTTACCGCGTCCCCCATTCGTTCGCCTGGCGGCAAACGTCAGACAACAGTCGTCGCGCGTGAGGACTTTGCCCGAGTCCGCCGTGCACGTAGGTCGATGATTTCGAGAAGAGCGAGCATATTCCTCGGCGGCGCGCATCTTGCGTAAGCACGGAGCGCGAGGTTGGAGCTTCCACCATGCGCTACACAAGAATGTGCCTTCGTTTCTGGTCTTTCCGGCACGAAGCCGGCGACACGATCGACTATTCCGTCGACACGCACCCCGTCGGTCTCGAATTGCGCGTCAGCATGAACAGACAGCTCCTGCACAGCCAGGTGTATCGCGACCCCGAGAAGTTGATGCACTCGGCCGAACGCGGGCGCGATCTGCTCGAAGCGAGTGGCTGGACGATGACCGCCATGGAGAAGGAGTCGTAGGGCGACGGATGATCCGCCCGTCCACGACCTCGCAGTTCCGCTCGCAGTACATGACGGGCCGGCGGCCGGCCTCCCACTCGGAGTCTGGAACCCGCCACCAGCCGGCGAGGCAGGCCCGTCGCCAACGTGCAGAGGCGGAACGACCGGCGGACCATCGTCCGCCGGTCGTTCTCCTCGGCGGTTCGGCGAATGCGCTGTCGATCACCAGAAGTCTCGGCCGGCGAGGCATCGCGGTCTACGTGTCGGTGGCGGAGGGCCACCACGCGCTCTACTCGCGGTTCTGCGCGAAGGCGTTTCCCTTCCCCGCCACCGCGGATGCGTCCGCCTTCTGGGCGGATCTCCTGCTGGGTTCAGCCGGCGAGTCCCTGCGGGGAAGCGTGGTGCTGGCGTGCAACGACAGCGCCGTCGCCTTTATCGCACGTCACCGAAGCGCGCTGGCCGAGCGCTACCGCCTGGACGACTCCGTGCCCGAGTGTCAGCTCTCGATGCTCGACAAGCTCGACACGCTGAGGGCCGCCCACGCGAACGATGTCGGCGCGCCGAAGTTCTGGCAGGTGGACACGCCGGAGCAGGTGGACGCCATCGCCGACGATCTGCCGTATCCGGTCATCGTGAAGCCGCTGCTGTCGCACCTGTTCCAGTCGAAGTTCGGCGGACGCAAGTTCATCACGGCGCGTGACGGCGCCGAGGCACGCGCCGCGCTCTCGCGAATCCACGAAGCCGGCCTGCAGGCCATGATCTGCGAGTGGATTCCGGGGCCCGACAGCCTCCTGGCGAGCTACTACACGTACATCGACCAGGACGGGACGCCGCTCTTCCGCTTCACCAAGCGCGCCATCAGGCGGTTTCCCAAGAACGAGGGCCTCGCCTCCTATCACGTCACCGACTGGAACGACGAGGTGGCGGATCTCGGCGAGCGTTTCCTCAATGGCGTCGGGTTTCGCGGGTTCGCGAACGTCGAATTCAAGCGCGATCTTCGGGACGGCCGCCTCAAGATCATCGAGTGCAACCCGCGGTTCACCGCGCCGCAGGAACTCTTCGTCCGCTGCGGCCTGGACACCGCTTCGCTCGTCTACGATCACCTGACCGGCGCGCCCGTCGCGCGAGGGCGGACCTACAAGCACGACGTGCGGCTCTGGTATCCGATCCGGGATTTCCACGCCTACCGGGAGCTCAGGCGCCTGGGCGAGCTCACGTTCGCCGGCTGGCTCAAGAGCGTCCTGCACCGGCAGGCGCTTCCGTTCTTTCAGGCGACCGATCCGTTGCCGGCGATCGTCCCGGCCCTGCAGGCGATCCTGCGCCGTGCGCGGTCGACCGTTCACGCGCCCAACCCCATGAGAGAAGGAACGAACCAATGCTGACAGCCGAAACTCCCGCCGCGACGACACCGAAGTCGGCAGATCTGCACGCCGGCGTCGGCTTTCAGATCCGCACCACGTTCAGAAGGCCCGCGCCGCACCTGATCGAGGAAATGCGAACGTTCGACACGCCGGACATCTCCGACATGATGAACCGGCTCTCGACGATGTCGTCCGAGATCCACAACCTGTGCAACGACGCCAAAATCGTCGGGCCGGCGTGCACGGTCAAGGTGTTTCCCGGCGACAACCTCATGGTGCACAAGGCGCTCGACATCGCCCAGCCCGGCGACATCCTGGTCGTCGACGCGGGCGGCTCGAGCATGAACGGCCTCATCGGCGACCTGATTTCCACGAAGGCGAAGCATCGCGGTATCTCCGCCTTCGTCATCGACGGACTCATCCGCGATCTGCCCGAAGTGCAGGCCGTGGGCCTGCCGGTGTTCGCGCGCGGCGTCACCCCGATCGGCCCGCTCCATCGCGGCCCGGGCGAGATCAACTATCCCATCTCCTGCGGCGGCATCGTCGTGAACCCGGGCGACCTGATCGTGGGCGATCCGAACGGGCTGGTCGTCGTCCGGCAGGACGTCATCGAGACCATCCTGGCCCGACTGAAGGCGCAGCGGGGTCCGCTCCAGAAGTACGTCGAGAACGTGAAGCGCGGCGTCTTTTCGAACGCGTGGGTCACGACCCTCCTCACCGAGGCCGGCTGCCCCATCGAGGAGTAATCGCGCGTGCCCACTGACGCACTGGCGCTGCGTGCGCACCGCGCCCGTGCGACCCTCAGGCATGGGCTTGATTGGCGCGGACGCAAGCAGGCACGGCGATTCGCCCGCCTGCGGGACGAATACTATCGGGCCTTCTGGCAGTCGGCCGCCCGGGAGACCGGCGCCGAATGCGAGGAGGCCGCCGACGGCCTGCTGAAGATCCACCGAGGCGACTGCTGGACCTTCGTGAGCCGTCATGAAGTGATGGCCGACAGCCGCCTCGCCCTGCGGATTGCAGGCGACAAGCCCCTCGTGCTCCGGCTGCTCGAGGCCGATCGCTATCCGACGCCGCGCCACGTGGCGTTCGACCTCACGACGCTCGGCCGGGCCCGCGCGTTCCAGGACCGGATCGGCGGGACTCTCGTCGTCAAACCCGCGAACGGCGCGGCCGGCCGCGGGGTCACGACGGGCGTCGACACCTGGGAACGGCTGCGGCGCGCGGCGGGCGCCGCCGCGGCGCACTGCGAGCAGCTCGTCGCCGAAGAACAGGTGCCCGGCGAGTCGTATCGGCTTTTGTACCTCGACGGCCGCCTCGTCGACGCGGTCGAACGGGGCCGCCCCGGCGTCATCGGGGACGGCGTGCACACGATCCGCCAGTTGATGGCGGCCGAGACGCAGGCGCGCATCGAGCACCGACCGATGCGGGCCTTGAGCCCCCTCACCGAGGATCTGGACTGTCAGTTCACGCTGCAGTCGCGCGGCCTGACGACGTCGTCCGTGCCGGCGGCCGCCGAACGGATCGTCGTGAAGAGCGTGGCCAACCAGAATTCCGCGCTGGAGCAGCGCTCGGTCCTCGATCGCGTCCACCCCGCGATCGCCCGCATGGGCGCCCGCCTCGTGTCGCAGCTCGGGTTGGAGCTCGTCGGTCTGGATCTGATGGCAACGAACATCGGCGTCCCGCTCGAGGAAAGCGGCGGCGCGCTGATCGAAATCAACACGACGCCGGGCCTCCACCACCACGCCCTCGTCGCCGGCGCCGACGCCGTGCCGGTCGGCGCCCTGGTGCTGGAGCGCATGTTCGCGCGGCACGCGGGGCGGCGGTCCGTGCCCGTGACCGGCCGGGCGGTGACGGCGGAAACGGCGCCCGCGCGCCGGCCGGCCGAGCCGGCCACCACCGTCACGGCCGACGATCTCGAGGCGCTCGCACAGTCGATTGTCCGCGCGAGCGGTGCCACGGGCCCCCAGGCCGAGCGCTTCGCGAAGATCCTCGTGTGGAACGATCGAATCGGCCGCGCGACGCACGGAATCTGGCGGCTCGAGGCCTACTGCCGGCGCTTCGAGCTCGGCCTGATTCGATGCCCGTGCGCGCCGATCTTCAATCAGACCGCGGCGGCCGCCGGCACGCTCGACGGCGACGAGGGATTTGGTCCTTATGTCGGCCACGTCGCGATGCAGCGGGCCATCGGCCTCGCCACGACGGCCGGCGCCGGCGTGGTCGCCGTCTCCAACAGCAACCACTTTGCGTCGGCCGCGTACTACGTGGAGCTTGCGGCCCGGCGCAACATGATCGGCATCGCGCTCAGCAATTCCACCCCGAGAGTCGCGGCGTTCGGCGGCGCAAAGCCGGTGTTCGGCACCAATCCGCTCGCCTTCGGCGCGCCGCGGCGCGATGGGCGATCCGTACTCGTCGACATGGCGACGTCGGCGACCTCGGGCGCCCACCTGATCGACTGCGTGGAGAACGGCGGCGTCCTCGAGGCCGGCGTGGCGATCGACGCCGATGGCAACCCCACCATCGACCCCAGGCGCGCCAGCGACGGCGCGTTGCTCCCCTTCGGCGGCGCCAAAGGCTACGGCGTGGCGCTGATGGTGGAGATCCTCAGCGGTGTGTTGAGCGGCGCAGCGTTCTCACACGACGTCCGTTCGATGTTCAAGGATTTCCGATCCAGCGGCCGGAACGGGCATCTGTTCGTGGCCATCGACATCGCCCGTTTCATGCCGCTCGACACCTACTACGACCGCCTCGAGACGCTGCTCGGCATCGTCACGCAGTCGGGCAAAGACGGGCAGTCGCCCGTCCTCGTGCCGGGAGAAGGGCGCTGGGACGCGTACACCCGCACTGCGCGCGACGGCATTTCGCTCGACCGACGTGCGGCGCGGAGCCTGGAGACGCTCGCCGACCGCTACGGAATCCCGGTGCCCTGGAAGCGCAGCGCGACCGCGTCCAGTGAGGCGCCTCCCCTGGCCAGACCACTGGTGTCACCTCTCGATGCCGGGTTGCGCGAGCCACCCGCGCTGCAGGCGAGCTAGCGTGATATCCAGGTTTCCGTTGTCGCTGGCGATCGGATTTCAGCGGTTGGCCCCACAACGGGACGAGCGCCGGATCAACCGGGCCCTGGCGGACGAGGTGGCGAGCGACGTGTCGCGGCGGCTGTCGCGAGACTACCGCGTCACCGACCACCGGGCCACGCGGACGGGCACGCTGCTGGTGCGCCTTCACGCCCAGGAGTCCCTCATCGCGAAGCTGTCGCTGCGACCCACCAACGAGCCGCGGCTCCGCCATAGCGCGGACGCCCTGAAGACCTTGCACACGGGCGCGTGGGTCACGCCGTTTCTGGCGGACCGCTGCCCCCGGGTGGTCTCCGTCGGCACGGCGTCCGGGCACTACTTTTCGGTCGAGACCACCGTGCCGGGCCATGACGGCCTGCACCTCCTCAAGACGAAGGTCAACGCGCTCGAGCTCGTGCTGTCGGCCGAGCGGTTCATCCTCAAGCTACAGAAGGCGTCACTCAACGCAAATCAGGCGTGGGAGGCCGACTTCGAGGCGGCCGCGGAGCGCGTCGCCCGGCTGGCGGATCTGGTCGACCGGCGGGCGCGGTACACCGAGCTGGTCACCGAGATCCGCTCCCGGCTCGACGGGCGGGCCGTGCCGTCGGCCTACTCTCATGGCAATTTCTGGCCCGGGAACGTCCTCTACGACACCGACAACACGTTGACCGGCGTGATCGACTGGGACGGCGCGGCTGCCGCCTCGCTTCCCGTCGTCGATCTGATCTACTTCCTGGTCCGCACGCACAGCCTGGTTCGCGGCGGTAGCTTTGGCGAAGGGTTCGCCGACTGGATGGATGCGCCCTCGCTGCCCCTGCTCGATGGCTGCCTCACCCGTCATTGTCAGGACCTGGCGATTCCGCTCGACTTGATCGTCCCCCTGTCGTACTGCTCGTGGATCCAGCACCTCGACGCCCACTGCCGGTTCGGCACGGCGACGAGCCTGCAGCCGCGGTGGCTCCGGCGCAACGTTCGCGTGGTGCTCGATCGGTGGCGACCGCGAACGGACCAGGGGCCATTCGGGACCCGGCGCTGGAGCGAGCGCGCGTGGCGCTGAACGCGCGACTCTTGACATTCGAGAAGGCGCCACTCTTCACCCATCGAGGCGACGCTCCGACAAAAGGCTTCTCCGGGAGTGAATTTCCCTGGCGGCACCCCTGAAAATCCCATCTGACGCAGACGCGATCCGGGCACACGGGTTGCAGTCACGGACGCTCGTGGCCGACGGCACTCAAACGCAACCCCTCGCGCGCGTCCGCTTCGGGCGCGCGCCGCAATCTGGTCGCCTGCACCTCACCGTGCCGGCGCTGCTGCTGGGACTCGTCATCTGGGCCGGGTTCATCCGGCCCGTCCTCGCGCAGGAAACGTGGACGCTGCTGCCCGGCATCGCCACCAGCGATGACACGGGAGAAAAGCCGCAGTCGAAGGCCTGGTTTCACGGCCACACGTGGTGGACCGCCTTGCCGAGCAACGCCGCCGGTTCGGCCAGGATGTGGCTCTTCAGGCTGGAGCCGGACAACACCTGGACCCCCATCCTGCAGATCGCAAGCGTCGGCGGAAAAGCGGACGTCAAAGTCGATGGCGATCTCGCGCACGTCCTCATCGTCGGCTCGACGCCGGAGCTCGTGTCCCTCGAGTACAACGCGGCATCGCGCACGTACCAGCTGTGGTCTCAGCGAACGACGCCCACCCCCGTGGTCGTGGGCGACACGGCCACGATCGACGTGGACTCGACGGGTCGCATGTGGATGGCGACCCAATTCGGCGGCGGCGACGTGCGGACCTACTACAGCGACCCGCCCTACCTCTCGTTTGCGGGCCCCGTCGTCCTCGACACCTCCATTCAATCCGACATCTCGGCCATCACGGCTCTTCCGAACCACACGATCGGCGTCTTCTGGACGAATCAGAACACGGATCGCCTGGACTTCAGGGTTCATGTCGACGGCGCCGATCCCAACACATGGCTGAGTGACGAAGTCCCCAGCGTCGCCAGCGGCAATCCCACCGGCCTGGCCGACAACCACGTCAATCTCGCCGTTGCTTCGGACGGCACGCTCTACGTCGCCTTCAAAGGCAGCCACACGTCGGGCCAGGTGCCGCGGATCGGACTGCTCGTCCGGCATCCTCAGGGCGCAACCGGCGGCACGTGGGATCCGCTCTACTTCGTCGATCCAGATACCGGCACCAGGCCGATCGTCGTGCTGGACGAGAACCTGCAGCGCCTCCGCGTCTTCTTCACGTCCACCGCCGGCGTGCTGTACATGCGCGAGTCGAACGCGTGGCCCATCAGCTTTGGCCCGGCCCAGGCGGTGATGTCCGGCTCGCTGAACAACGCGACCAGCACGAAGGCCCCCTGGGCCGGACGCCTCGTCGTGCTGGCTTCGAACAGCAACACCTACGGCGTCCTGATGACGCCGGAGCCGGGCCTGGTCGGCCACTGGACGATGGAAGAGGGAAGCGGCACCAAGGTGCGCGACCAGTCCGGCTGGGGGAACGACGGCAACACCGTCGGCAGCCCGGCGTGGGTGACCGGCGCCTTCGGCAAGGCGATGTTCTTCAACGGGTCCACCGACGCAGTGGTGTCCGATCAAGCGGCCCTCGACGTCACCAGCGGCCTCACCGTGGCTGCCTGGATTCGGCCGAGCGCGCAAGGCACGCAGGATCTGATCACGCGCGCCGCCGCCGGCGCCGTGGACGGCTATTCGCTGTCTCTCGCGCCGTCGAGTCCCGGCACGGCGTACCTGCAGCTGAACGGCGCGAGCTCGGGCACCACCTACCGCCTGGACTCCAGCTCGACCTATCCGCACGACGGCAACACCTGGATGCACGTGGCCGCCACGTACAGCGGCTCCACGATGCGCATGTACATCAACGGCGCGCTCGAGGCCACGAAGACCGGCCCTTCGTCGATCGCCGCCAACGCCGTGAACGTCGGCATCGGCGGCCAGAGTGACGGCACGCGCCGCTACCACGGCGATCTCGACGACGTCCGGATCTACAACCGTGCGCTGACCGTCGGAGAGATTGCCAGCCTGGTGGCCGACGGGCCCGTGCCGAAGGACCTGGCGATCACCAAGACGGATTCCGTCTCGACGATCCCGGCCGGGGACCCCGTGACCTACGTCGTCCACGCCTCCAACCTCAGCGCGTGGGATCTCGCCACGGGGACGGTGTCCGACACGATGTCGTCGAAACTGAGCAACGTCACGTGGACGTGCTCGGCGACGAGCGGCTCGACCTGCAGCGCGAGCGGCACCGGCAGCATCTCCGACACGGTGAGCATCAAGGCCGGCGGCAGCGTGACCTACACGGTCCACGCCACGGTCATCGTGACGCAGACCGGCAGTCTCGTGAATACGGCGAGCATCAGCGCGCCAGGCCTCAACGACCCGAATCCGTCGAACAACAGCGCGACCGATACCGATACGATTCAGCCGGCCACGCCGCCGAGCATCAACACCCAGCCGGCGAACGCGACCGTGACGGCGCCGGCGGCGGCGAACTTCTCGGTCGCCGCCTCGGGCACCGCGCCCCTGTCGTACCAGTGGCGGCGCAACGGCTCGAACATCCCGGGTGCCACCAGTGCGTCGTACACGCTGACGCCGACCGCCGGCAGCGACTCCGGCGCCCAGTTCAGCGTGGTCGTCACCAATCCCGTCGGGACCGCCACCAGCACCGCCGCTACGCTCACGGTCAACCTGGTGCCGAGCATCACGACCCAGCCGGCCAACGTGACGGTGACGGCACCGGCGGCGGCCGCCTTTTCGGTCGTCGCGACCGGCACCGCGCCCCTGTCGTACCAGTGGCGGCGCAACGGCTCGAACATCCCGGGCGCCACCAGTGCGTCGTACACACTGACGCCGACCGCCGGCAGCGACTCCGGCGCCCAGTTCAGCGTCGTCGTGACCAACGCCGTCGGCACCGCGACCAGCACGGCCGCCACGCTCACGGTCAACGTGACGCCGAGCATCACCACCCCGCCGGCGAATCTGACCGTGACGGCGCCGAGCGCGGCCGCGTTCTCGGTCGTCGCCGCAGGCACGGCGCCCCTGTCGTACCAGTGGCGGCGCAACGGCTCGAATATCCCGGGCGCCACCAGTGCGTCGTACACGCTGACGCCGACCGCCGGCAGCGACTCCGGCGCCCAGTTCAGCGTTGTCGTGACCAACGCCGTCGGCACCGCCACCAGCACGGCCGCCACGCTCACGGTCAACGTGACCCCGAGCATCACCACGCCGCCGGCGAATCTGACCGTGACGGCGCCGAGCGCGGCCGCATTCTCGGTCGTCGCCGCGGGGACCGCGCCTCTGTCGTATCAGTGGCGGCGCAACGGCTCGAACATCCCGGGCGCCACCAGTGCGTCGTACACGCTGACGCCGACTTCGACCGGCGACTCCGGCGCCCAGTTCAGCGTCGTCGTCACCAACGTCGCGGGCACGGTCACCAGCGCGGCCGCCACGCTCACGGTGAACAGCGCGGCGACACCGCCGAGCATCACCACGCCGCCGTCGAACGTGATCGTGACCGCACCGGCGCCAGCCGCGTTCTCCGTCGTCGCCGCGGGCACCGCGCCGCTGTCGTATCAGTGGCGGCGCAACGGCTCGAACATCCCGGGCGCCACCGGCACGTCGTATACGCTCACGCCGACGGCCGTCAGCGACACGGGCGCTCAGTTCGACGTCGTCGTCACCAACGCCGCCGGCACGGTCACCAGTGCGGCCGCGACGCTCACCGTGAACAGCGTGCCGACGCCGCCGAGCATCACCACAGCACCGGTGAGCACGACGGTCTTCGCGCCCGCGGGCGCCACCTTCTCGGTCGTCGCCACGGGCGACGCGCCGCTCAGCTACCAGTGGCGTCGCAACGGCTCGAATATCGCGGGCGCCACCAGTGCGGCCTACACGCTCACACCAACGAGTGTCGGCGACTCCGGCGCCCAGTTCGATGTCGTCGTGACCAACGGCGCCGGCACTGCCACCAGCTCGGCCGCCACCCTGACGGTGTTGGGCAGCGGGGCGCCGCACTTCTCCTACTTCGGCAGCTTCGCGCGGTATCCGTCGACCGACGACGGGTCGTCCAGTTCGAACAAGACGGTCGCGATCGCTCCGCCTCCCGGCATGTCGGCCGGACAGCTGGCGATCGTGGTTGTCACCTACCGCTCCACGAGCAACAACGGCCAGAGCGTCGCCGTGTCGGCCGCCGGTGGCCAGGCCTGGCAGGCGCAGCCCGGATTCCTCACCGGCAACGGCAAGCTCTACATCCGCGTGTTCTGGACGCAGTTCAACGGGACGTGGTCCGCCAACCCGTCCTTCGCGCTGGACACCGGCGGTGGCGCGGCCGATGCCTACACGCTGTACGGCATCGTCTTCAATGCCGCGCCCAACGTCCTCATCGACGTCCCCGTGAGCGCGCTCGATCTGGGCGTCACGTCCTCGCTCTCGCACGGCGGCATTTCGCCGACGGTGAGCGGGGCGCTGGTCATCGGCGGCTTCGCACAGACGAACAACAACCAGTTGACGTCCTGGACCTCTGGCTGGACCCACGCGGAGGGCGAGGAACAGTGGCGCAACCATCGGGCCAACCAGAGCACGTTTGGCCTCGCGTACAAAGTCGCCTCGGCCGGGCCCACGGGCGTGGTGCATGCAACGGCCGACGGCTCTGACGACAGTGCCGCGTTCATGCTGGCGTTCCGCGATCCCACGCAGGTGGCGTCGACGCCGCCCAGCATCACGACGCCGCCGGCGAATGTGACCGTGACGGCGCCGGCAGCGGCCACCTTCTCGGTCGTCGCCGCCGGTGACACGCCACTCAACTACCAGTGGCGCCGCAACGGCGTGAACATCTCCGGCGCCACCGGCGCGTCCTACACGCTCACGCCGACGGCCGGCAGCGACTCCGGCGCCCAGTTCGACGTCGTCGTGACCAACGGCGCGGGTTCGGCTACCAGCGCGGCCGCCACGCTCACGGTCAACGTGGCCCCGAGCATCACCACGCCGCCGGCGAATCTCACCGTGACCGCGCCGAACGCGGCCGCGTTCTCGGTCGTCGCCGCCGGCACCGCGCCCCTCTCGTACCAATGGCGGCGTAACACCTCGAACATCCCTGGCGCCACCGGCTCGTCGTACACGCTCACGCCGACCGCCGCCGGTGACTCGGGTGCGCAGTTCGACGTCGTCGTGACGAACGCCGTCGGCTCGGCCACCAGCGCGGCCGCCGCCCTCACCGTGAATCCGGCGGCCGTGCCCCCGAGCATCACCACGCCGCCGGCCAACGTGACGGTGACGGCCCCGGCGCCGGCCGCGTTCTCGGTCGTCGCCTCCGGCACCACGCCGCTGTCGTATCAGTGGCGGCGCAACGGCGCAAACATCCCGGGCGCCACCAGTGCGTCCTACACGCTCTCGCCGACCGCTGTCACCGACTCCGGCGCCCAGTTCGATGTCGTCGTGACCAACTCCGCCGGCTCGGCCACCAGCGCGACCGCTTCCCTCACGGTCAATCCTGCGCCGGTGCCCCCGAGCATCACCACGCCACCGAGCAACGTGACGGTCGTCGCCCCCACGGCCGCCACGTTCTCGGTGGTGGCGGCCGGCGACGCGCCGCTCGGCTACCAGTGGCGCCGCAACGGCACGAACATTCCGGGCGCCACCGGTGCGTCCTACACGCTTACACCCACGGCCGTCAGTGACACGGGTTCGCAGTTCTCCGTCGTCGTGACCAACGCCGCCGGCACGGCCACCAGCGCGGCCGCGACGCTCACCGTGAACGGCTCGCCGACGCCGCCGAGCATCACCACGCCGCCGGCGAACCTGACGGTCATTGCCCCGACGCCGGCCGCCTTCTCGGTCGTCGCGTCGGGTGACGCGCCGCTCAGCTACCAGTGGCGGCGCGACGGCGCGAACATTCCGGGCGCCACCAGTGCGTCCTATACGCTCACGCCGACCGCCGTCGGCGATTCCGGTGCGCAGTTCAGCGTCGTCGTCACCAATTCTTCAGGCACCGCCACCAGCACGGCGGCCACACTCACGGTATTGCCCGGCACGACGCCGCACTTCTCGTACTTCGGGAGCTTCGCGCGGTACCCGTCGACCGACAACGGGTCGTCCGGCTCGTCGACGACGATCCCGATTGCGCCGCCGGCGGGCATGTCGTCAGGGCAGCTGGCCGTCGTCGTGGCCGTGTATCGAACCACGAGCGACAAGGGCCAGAGTGTCGCCGTGTCCGCGACGGGCGGCCAGACGTGGCAGACCCAACCGGTATATTTCAGCGCCTCCGGCAAGCTCTACGTGCGGGTGTTCTGGGCCCAGTTCAACGGGACGTGGTCGGGGAACCCATCGTTCGCTCTGAACACGGGAGGCACGTCGGCTGACGCGTACACGCTGTACGGCATCGTCTTCAACGCCGCCCCCAACGTCCTGGTCGACGTCCCCTTCACCGCCCTGGGCCTGGGCGTCACCTCGTCGTTCTCGCACAGCGGTATCACGCCCACCGTCAACGGCGCGCTCGTGATCGGCGGCTTCGTGCAGGCGCGCTCGAGCGTGTTCTCGTCGTGGACGTCCGGCTGGACCAACCCGAACGGGGAGACGCAGTGGCGCAACCATCGCGCCAGCTCGAGCACACTCGGCCTCGCCTACGAGATCGTGTCGGCCGGGCCCACGGGAGCCATGCACGCGTCGGCCGACGATACGGACGAGAGCGCGGCGTTCATGTTGGCGTTCCGCGATCCCGCGCAGACGGCAGCCGTGCCGCCCGGCATCACGGCCGACCCTGGGAGCCTGACCGTCACCGCGCCGAATCCGGCTGCCTTCTCGGTCGTCGCGACGGGTGACGCGCCGCTCAGCTATCGGTGGCGCCGCAACGGCGTGGACATCCCGGGCGCCACCAACGCGTCCTACACGCTCACGCCGACCGCCGTCAGCGACTCCGGCGCCGCGTTCGACGTCGTCGTGACCAACGGCGCCGGCTCCGCCACCAGCGCGGCCGCGACCCTCACGGTGAACCCGGCGCCCGTGCCGCCCAGCATCAGCGGGAACCCGGGCAGTCTGATCGTGACCGCGCCGGATTCAGCCGGCTTCTCCGTCGTCGCGACCGGCGACGCGCCGCTCAGCTATCAGTGGCGCCGCAACGGCTCGAACGTCCCGGGCGCCACCAACGCGTCCTACATGCTCACCCCGACCGCCGTCAGCGACTCCGGCGCCGCGTTCGACGTCGTCGTGACCAACGGCGCCGGTTCCGCCACCAGCACGGCCGCGACCCTGACCGTGAACCCGGCGCCGGTGCCGCCCAGCATCACGACGGAGCCAGGCAGTCTGACCGTCACCGCGCCGACCCTGGCCGCCTTCTCGGTCATCGCCACCGGTGACGCGCCGCTCACCTACCAGTGGCGCCGCAACGGCACCGACATCCCCGGCGCGACCAGCGCGACCTACGTCCTGGATCCGACCGCCGGCAGCGACACCGGCGCGACGTTCGATGTCGTCGTCACCAACGCCGCGGGCACTGCCACCAGTGCGCTCGCGACCCTGACGGTGCAGCGTCGCGCCGGGCATCACGACCTCGCCGGCCGACCTGACGGTGACGGCGCCCGCGCCGGCGGCCTTCTCGGTCGTCGCCAGCGGCGACGCGCCGCTCACCTACCAGTGGCGCCGCAACGGCACGGACATCCCCGGCGCGACCAGCGCGGCCTACACGCTGAATCCGACGACGGGGAGCGACACCGGCGCGACGTTCGATGTCGTCGTCACCAATGCGTCCGGCACCGCGACCAGCGCGCCCGCGACCCTCACCGTGAAGGTCGCGCCGAGCATCACCACGCCGCCGGCCGAACCTGACGGTCACGGCGCCCGCGCCGGCGGCCTTCTCGGTCGTCGCCAGCGGTGACGCGCCGCTCAGCTATCAGTGGCGCCGCAACGGGGCCGACATCCCCGGCGCGACCAGCGCGGCCTACACGCTGAATCCGACGACGGGGAGCGACACCGGCGCGACGTTCGATGTCGTCGTCACCAATGCGTCCGGCACCGCGACCAGTGCGCCCGCGACCCTCACCGTGAACGTGGCGCCGAGCATCACCACGCCGCCGGCCGACCTGACGGTAACGGCGCCCGCGCCGGCAGCCTTCTCGGTCGTCGCCGCCGGCGACGCGCCGCTCAGCTATCAGTGGCGCCGCAACGGGGCCGACATCCCCGGCGCGACCAGCGCGGCCTACACGCTGAATCCGACGACGGGGAGTGACACCGGCGCGACGTTCGATGTGGTCGTGACCAACGGCGCCGGCCTCGCCACCAGCACGGCCGCGACCCTGACCGTGAACCCGGCGCCGGTGCCGCCTAGCATCACGACGGAGCCGGGCAGTCTGACCGTCACCGCGCCGACCCTGGCCGCCTTCTCGGTCGTCGCCAGCGGTGACGCGCCGCTCAGCTACCAGTGGCGCCGCAACGGGACCGACATCCCCGGCGCGATCAGCGCGACCTACGTCCTGGATCCGACCGCCGGCAGCGACACCGGCGCGACGTTCGATGTCAGTCGTCACCAACGCCGCGGGCACTCGCCACCAGCGCGCCCGCGACCCTGACCGTGCAGGTCGGCGCCGGCCATCACGACCTCGCCGGCCGATTCGACGGTGACCGCGCCCGCACCGGCCGCCTTCTCGGTCGTCGCCAGCGGCGACGCGCCGCTCACCTACCAGTGGCGCCGCAACGGGACCGACATCCCCGGCGCGACCAGCGCGGCCTACACGCTGAATCCGACGACGGGGAGCGACACCGGCGCGACGTTCGATGCGGTCGTGACCAACGCGTCCGGCACCGCGACCAGTGCGCCCGCGACCCTCACCGTGAAGGTCGCGCCGAGCATCACCACACCACCGGCGAACCTGACGGTCACCGCGCCAGCGGCGGCCGCCTTCTCGGTCGTCGCCAGCGGTGACGCGCCGCTCAGCTATCAGTGGCGCCGCAACGGGGCCGACATCCCGGGCGCGACCAGCGCGGCCTACACGCTGAATCCGACAACGGGGAGCGACACCGGCGCGACGTTCGATGTCGTCGTCACCAACGCGTCCGGCACCGCGACCAGTGCGCCCGCGACCCTGACGGTGCAGGTCGCGCCGGCCATCACGACCTCACCGGCCGATCTCACGGTGACCGCGCCCGCACCGGCCGCCTTCTCGGTGGTCGCCAGCGGTGACGCGCCGCTCAGCTATCAGTGGCGCCGCAACGGGACCGACATCCCCGGCGCGACCAGCGCGGCCTTCGCGCTGAATCCGACGACGGGGAGCGACACCGGCGCGACGTTCGATGTCGTCGTCACCAACGCGTCCGGCACCGCGACCAGTGCGCCCGCGACCCTGACGGTGCAGGTCGCGCCGGCCATCACGACCTCACCGGCCGATCTGCACGGTGACCGCGCCCGCACCGGCCGCCTTCTCGGTGGTCGCCAGCGGTGACGCGCCGCTCAGCTACCAGTGGCGCCGCAACGGGACCGACATCCCCGGCGCGACCAGCGCGGCCTTCGCGCTGGATCCGACCGACGGGGAGCGACACCGGCGCGACGTTCGATGTCGTCGTCACCAACGCGTCCGGCACCGCGACCAGTGCGTCCGCGACGCTGACAGTCCACGTCGGGCCGAGCGTCACGACGCCACCGGCGAACCTGACGGTCACCGCGCCCGCGGCGGCCGCCTTCTCGGTCGTCGCCGCTGGCGACACGCCGCTCACCTATCAGTGGCGCCGCAACGGGACGAACATCCCCGGCGCGACGAGCGCGTCCTACACGCTCACGCCGACCAAGGGCAGCGACTCCGGCGCGACATTCGACGTCGTCGTGACGAACGCCTACGGCAGCGCCTCCAGTGCGCTCGCGACGCTCACGGTCCACGTGGCGCCGAGCATCACCACCTCGCCGACGAACAAGACCGTCACGGCGCCCGGGCCGGTGACGTTCGCGGTCGTCGCCGCCGGCGACGCGCCGCTCAGCTATCAGTGGCGCCGCAACGGCGCCGATATCCCCGGCGCCACGAGCACGTCCTTTACGCTCAACCCAACGGACGTCACTGACACCGGCGCAAAATTCGACGTCGTCGTGACCAACGCCTATGGCAGCGCGACCAGCGCGCTCGCGAACCTGACGGTCAACCCCGAGCCGGTACCACCCAGCATCACGACGGATCCGGCCAGCCTCGCCGTCGCGGCGCCGGCCCCGGCCGCCTTCTCGGTCGTCGCCGACGGCGACGAGCCACTCACGTATCAGTGGCGCCGCAACGGCATCGACATTCCGGGCGCGACCACGGACTTCTACACGCTCGACCCCTCCGCGGGCAGCGACACCGGCGCGACGTTCGACGTCGTCGTGACCAACGCCTATGGCAGCGCCACCAGTGCGGCCGCGATCCTGACGGTTCACCTGGCGCCGAGCGTCACCACGCCGCCGGCCGACGTGACCGTGACGGCGCCCGCGCCGGCGACCTTCTCGGTCGTCTCGGCCGGCGATGCGCCGCTCAGCTATCAGTGGCGCCGCAACGGCGCCGACATCCCCGGCGCCACCAACGCGTCCTACTCGCTCGATCCGACAGCGGGCGCAGACTCCGGCGCCACGTTCGACGTCGTGGTCACGAACGCCTACGGCAGCGCGACCAGTGCGCCCGCGACCCTGACGGTTCACCTGGCGCCGAGCGTCACCACGCCGCCGGCCGGCGTGACCGTGACGGCGCCCGCGCCGGCGACATTCTCGGTGGTAGCCGCCGGTGATCGCGACGCTCAGCTATCAGTGGCGTCGCAACGGCACCGACATTCCCGGTGCCACCAGCGCGTCGTACACGCTCGATCCGACCGCCGGCACCGACGCCGGCGCGACGTTCGACGTCGTCGTCACCAACGCCTACGGCACCGTGACCAGTGCGCCCGCGACCCTGACGGTTCACCTGGCGCCGAGCGTCACCGCGCCGCCGGCCGACGTGACCGTGACGGCGCCCGCGCCGGCGACGTTCTCGGTCGTCGCCAGCGGTGACGCGCCGCTCAGCTATCAGTGGCGCCGCAACGGCGCCGACATTCCCGGCGCCACCAGCGCGTCGTACACGCTGGATCCGACCGCCGGCAGCGACGCCGGTGCGACGTTCGACGTCGTCGTGACCAACGCGTTCGGCACCGCGACCAGCGCGCCCGCGACCCTCACCGTGAACGTGGCGCCGAGCATCACCACGCCGCCGGCCGGACGTGACGGTGACGGCGCCCGCGCCGGCCGCCTTCTCGGTCGTCGCGGCCGGCGATGCGCCGCTCAGCTACCAGTGGCGCCGCAACGGCACCGACATCCCCGGCGCGACCAGCGCGTCCTACACCCTGGATCCGACCGCCGGCAGCGACTCCGGTGCGACGTTCGACGTCGTCATCACCAACGCTGCGGCACCGCGACCAGCGCGCCCGCGACCCTCACCGTGAATGTGGCGCCGAGCGTCACCACGCCGCCGGCCGACGTGACGGTGACGGCGCCCGCGCCGGCGGCCTTCTCGGTCGTCGCCAGCCGGTGACGCGCCGCTCAGCTACCAGTGGCGCCGCAACGGCACCGACATTCCCAGCGCGACCAGCGCGACCTACACCCTGGATCCGACGGCCGGCAGCGACTCCGGTGCCACGTTCGACGTCGTCGTGACCAACGCCTACGGCACCACGATCAGTGCGCTCGCGACCCTCACCGTGAATGTGGCGCCGGGCATCACCACGCCGCCGGCCGACGTGACGGTGACGGCGCCCGCGCCGGCGGCCTTCTCGGTCGTCGCCAGCGGTGACGCGCCGCTCAGCTACCAGTGGCGCCGCAACGGCACCGACATTCCCGGCGCGACCAGCGCGTCGTACACCCTGGATCCGACGGCCGGCAGCGACACCGGTGCGACGTTCGACGTCGTCGTGACCAACGCCTACGGCACCACGACCAGTGCGCTCGCGACCCTCACCGTGAATGTGGCGCCGAGCGTCACCACGCCGCCGGCCGACGTGACGGTGACGGCGCCCGCGCCGGCGGCCTTCTCGGTCGTCGCCAGCGGTGACGCGCCGCTCAGCTACCAGTGGCGCCGCAACGGCACCGACATTCCCAGCGCGACCGGCGCAACCTACGTCCTGGATCCGACGGCCGCTGGCGACACCGGCGCGACATTCGACGTCGTCGTGACCAACGCCTACGGCACCACGACCAGTGCGCTTGCGACCCTCACCGTGAATGTGGCGCCGGGCATCACCACGCCGCCGGCCGACGTGACGGTGACGGCGCCCGCGCCGGCGGCCTTCTCGGTCGTCGCCGCTGGCGATGCGCCGCTCAGCTATCAGTGGCGCCGCAACGGCACCGACATCCCCGGCGCCACCAGCGCGTCCTACACGCTGGATCCGACCGCCGGCGGCGACACCGGCGCGACGTTCGACGTCGTCGTGACCAACGCCTACGGCACCGCGACCAGCGCGGCCGCCACGCTGACGGTCCACCTGGCGCCGGGCATCACCACCCAGCCGGCCGATCTGTCCCTGACCGAGCCGGCGCCGGCCACCTTCTCGGTCGTCGCCACGGGCGACAGCCCGCTCAGCTATCAGTGGCGCCGCGACGGCGCCGACATCCCCGGCGCCGCCTTTGCGTCCTACACGCTCGATCCGACCGCCCTCAGTGACTCCGGCGCCACGTTCGATGTCGTCGTCACCAACGCGTTCGGCTCGGCAACCAGTGCCACCGCGACGCTCACGGTCGGAGCGGCGCCCGTGCCGCCCAGCATCACCGCCAACCCCACGAGCCTGACGGTGACCGCCACGGACCCGGCCGCTTTCACCGTCGTCGCGACGGGCGATGCGCCGCTCAGCTACCAGTGGCGTCGTAACGGCACGAACATTTCCGGCGCCACCAGCGCGTCCTACACCCTGGCGCCGACCGCGGTCGGCGACACGGGCGCCCAGTTCGACGTTATCGTGACCAACGCGGCCGGCAGCGCCACCAGCGCGCCCGCCACCCTCACCGTGCTCCCCAACGGGGTGCAGTTCTCCTTCTTCGGGAATTTCGCGCGGTATCCCGCGACCGACGGTGGCTCGTCCTCGTCGTCCAAGACCGTCGCGATCGCGCCGCCGGCCAGCATGACGGCCGGGCAGCTGGCGGTGGTCTTCGCCGTCTACCGGTCCACGGCCACCCTGGGCCAGACCGTCGACGTGTCGGCGGCGGGCGGCCAAACGTGGACGAGCGAGCCGGCCTTCCTCAGCGCGTCCGGCAAGACCTACGTGCGGGTCTTCTGGACCCAGTTCAACGGCACGTGGTCCGCCAACCCCTCGTTCCTGCTGAACACGGGCAATGGCGCGTCGGCCAACGCGTTCACGCTTTACGGCATGGTCTTCAACGTGGCCGGCGACGCCTTCGTCGACGTGCCCATGCTGTCGATGGAGCTCGGCTCCACCGCCGCGCTCTCCCACGGCGGCATTACGACGGCCACCGACAACACGCTGGTCATCGGCGGCTTCGTGCAGCCGCACCTGAGCACGTTCTCGGGGTGGACCGCCGGCTGGACGAATCCGAACGGCGAAACGCAGTGGCGGAACACCCGCGGCGACGACAGCGTGATCGGTGTGGCCTACAAGACGATGGGCGCGGCCGGTCCGACCGGCGCCCTGAGCGCCACCTCCAGCTTCGCGACCGAGAGCGTCGCCTTCATGCTGGCGTTCCACGACCCGCCGGCCGGCGCGGGAATTCCGACGCCGCCGAGCATCGACGCGCAGCCGGCCGACTCCGTCGTGACGGCGCCCGGGCCGGCTGCCTTCTCGGTCGTGGCGAGTGGCGACGCGCCGCTCAGCTACCAGTGGCGCCGCGGCGGGATCGACATTCCCGGCGCGACCAGCGCGACCTACACGCTCGACCCGACGGCCATCAGCGACTCCGGCGCCCAGCTCGACGTCGTCGTGACGAACGGCGCCGGCACCGCCACCAGCGCGCCGGCGCTCCTCACGGTGAACGCGCTGCCGGCGCCGCCGACCATCGACGCGCAGCCGGGCGATGTCGCCGTCACCGCCCCCGCGGCGGCCACGTTCTTCGTCGTCGCCAGCGGTGACTCGCTCGCGTATCAGTGGCGCCGCGACGGCGCGGCCATCCCCGGGGCCACCGGTTCGTCGTACACCCTCGATCCGACCGCCGTCAGCGACTCGGGCGCCCTCTTCGACGTCGTCGTGAGCAACGCCGGCGGCACGGCGACGAGCACCCTGGCGGGCCTCACCGTCATCGACCCGTCGGCGGCCGGCAGCGCCAACAAGTCCCTCACGTCCCCCAGCGCGCCGCTGGCCACCGCCGCGGCCTACAACGACCTGCTGCCGGGCGACGAGAATTCGGTCGCGATATGGGTGGCCCCGACTCCGAGCGACTCGCTCCTCTTCGTCACGCAGAAGAGTCTGAACACCGTGGACGTCTGGAACCTGCAGACCAACCAGATCGTGCAGACGATCACGGGCCTCGACACGCCCAACGGCGTGGCCGTCGATCGCGCGGAAGGCGCGCTCTACGTCGCGAGCCAGTACGAGCACGCGGTGCACAAGTACCTGATTGCCGACATCGTCGCCGGCGATCTGTCCTCGACGCTCATCCCGAGCGACCCGTTGAGCCCCTCGCGGGAGCCGATTGGGCTGACCGTCTATCACAACACGAGCGGGCCCAGCCTGATCTATGCGACCTACAGCGGCTCCTATGACAAATACGTGCGCGCGTTCGATCCCGACGGCGTCGTCCAGTACAGCTGGAGCGTCGGGCCAATCGCCCTCGGGAACATCGCGGCCGACGAGGACAATGCTCTGATCTACGTCGCAGACAAGACCAACGACCTCATCAAGGTCTACCGGCCGGACGGCACGTTCGTGCAGGACTTCGGCCAGGGCGACTTCGCCGCCGGCTCCGATGTCGAAGGCACGTCCGTCTACCGGTGCGGCAACGACGGCTACATCCTGGCCTCGGATCAGAAACAGGACGAGTTCGAGATCTACGACCGCCTGACGTTCGCTCACCTGGCCACGTTCACGGTCTCGGGTGTGAGCAACACGATCGGCCTGACCCTCGTCCAGAGCGCGCTTCCGGGATATCCCAACGGGGCGCTCTTCGTGCAATCCAACGGCGACCAGGTGTTCGGCATTCAGTGGGACGTGATCGCCGCTGCGACCGGCGTCAGCACGTGCGCCATCCCGTAGGGACCGACTATGA
Organism: uncultured Acidobacteriota bacterium; assembly: GCA_963792785.1. Lineage (GTDB taxonomy): Bacteria > Acidobacteriota > Vicinamibacteria > Vicinamibacterales > CAVVIG01 > CAWIMX01. Next base: position 331,219 of record CAWBXO010000001.1, read on the forward strand.
CCTCCAAGGAGCTGAGCCAGATGATTGTGGACACTGATCTCGCGGGGCCCGAAGGCCGCGCTTCGAAGGACCCTGCGGCCGGCACCGAGCTGCCGATTGTCGAACGCATCAGGACGCGACGCGCGAAGATCGGCGTGATCGGCCTGGGCTACGTGGGGCTGCCGCTTGCCGTCGAGTTCGCCCGCGCGGGATTCGACACGACGGGCTTCGACGTCGACGACGCGAAGATCGCCAGTATCAACGCCGGCGAGAGCTACATCGGCGACGTGCCCTCGGAGGACCTGTCGAACGAGGTCCGGACGAAGCGGCTGCGGGCCACCACGGACATGAGCGGCCTGCGCGAGATGGACGTCGTGGACATCTGCGTTCCGACGCCGCTGCGAAAGACCAAGGACCCGGACCTCTCCTACGTCGTCAAGGCCGTGGAGGCCGTGGCGGCCGCGCTCAGGCCGGGACAGCTCATCGTGCTCGAGTCCACGACGTATCCGGGCACGACCGACGAGGTCGTGCAACCCGCGCTCGAGGCGACCGGGCTCACGCCCGAACGCGACTTCTTCCTGGCGTTTTCACCCGAGCGCGTCGACCCGGGCAACGCACAGTTCACGACGCGCAGCATTCCCAAAGTGGTCGGCGGCATCGGCCCGAAGAGCACGGCGGCGGCGACCGCCCTCTACGAGTCCGTGGTGTCGAGCGTCGTGCCGGTCGGCTCCACGCGCGCGGCCGAGATGGTGAAGCTGCTCGAGAACACCTTCCGGGCCGTGAACATCGGGCTGGTGAACGAGCTCGCGCTGATGTGCCACCGGATGAATATCAACGTGTGGGAAGTGATCGACGCCGCGAAGACCAAGCCGTTCGGCTTCATGCCCTTTTACCCGGGGCCGGGCCTCGGCGGGCACTGCATTCCGATCGATCCATTCTATCTGTCGTGGAAGGCGCGGCAGAACGGCTTCGAGTGCCGGTTCATCGAGCTGGCGGGCCACGTGAACTCGTCGATGCCGCAGCATGTCGTGGAGCGCGTGGCCGACGCCCTCAACAGCGTCGGTCGGGCGGTTCGCGGCTCCCGCGTCCACCTGTTCGGCATGGCTTACAAACCCGACGTCAGTGACTGGCGCGAGTCGCCGGCCATCGACGTCGCCGAGCTCCTGCAGCAGCGCGGAGCGATCGTCTCCTACAGCGATCCCCATGTGCTGCGCGTGGCGCACGGGGACTTCGCGATGTCGGCGGTTCCTGAGGACGATGCGTTCGAGGATGGTATCGATTGCGCGGTGATCACGACCAACCACCGTGTGTTCGACTGCGAGGACATCGCCAGGCGCGCGCCGCTGGTCGTGGACACCAGGAACGCCGTCAAGACGGAATCACCTCACGTGTTTCGACTCTAGTGGATGATGCGGCCGTGGGCGTCCAACCGCACGCCCGACTCATCCTCGAACTGCTTTCGTTCGAGTTGCTGGGCTCGGCAGGCCTCCGCGATTGAGCGCGGAGTCGGGCTCGTCTGGATGAACCAGCGACTGGCGGCCCGACTTGCGTCAGCGGCCCGTGCGGATCGTGAGCTCGCCGTCGCGTTCCCTTGCGGTTTCCACGAGTTGGTGTTCGACATACCAATTCTCATCTCTTCTGTTGGTCGACAGTCGCTCTCACCGCGACTTGCTCGGAAGGTTGACGATACGTGCACCCGACAAATCTGTGAATATGTCAGTGGATAGGCCCGTTCTCCTATATCGACCCATATATCGGGGCCCCCTCCCGGGCACGCTGGCTCACTGAGGGAACTTCACCCCCACGCGCCACGAATCCGTGTCGTCTTCCGGCCTGGCCCATACGACGGTGGCGACCTGGACGACCTCCAGCATGGGTTCGCGGGTCACCTCGAAGGCCAGGCACAACTCCACGCGCTCCGCAGGCCGGAACCCGTGGGGCGTCTCGAACGAGAGTCCGTCTGTACTGATGTTGACCGTCACCCCAGCCCGGTCGTCCGCGTGAAGACGGGCGAGGCACGGGTAGCGGGGTACACGGCGGCGGTCGTACGAACGAACGGCCGCCACGCCGTAAGGGCCAGGCAGCCGGCCGAGTGCATGAACTTCCGCCATGACCAGCTTATCGGCCGGTCCGCTGGGTGGTTTAGCCACCCCGGCTGGGAGCTCCGGGTGTGATCTCACCCTCTCGTATACTGCCCGGAAGCATGTCGGCGCCGCCACACGACCCTGCCGAAAAGGGGGCCGTGTCAGTACTCCTCGTGGACTGTCCCGACCAGCGTGGGCTGATCCATGCCATCACCGGATGGTTGCAGCAACACGACGCGAACATTCTCGCCAACCACGAGTTCGTCGATCGAGAGACCTCGCGCTTCTTCATGCGCACCGAGTTCGTCGGCGTCACCCCCTCGGCCCTGACGCTCGGCAACCTGCAAGGCCTGCTTCCGGCACCGGCGGTCATCCGACTCGCCGACAGCGGTCCGCGCCGGGTCGTCATCCTGGCGACCAGGGAGCCGCATTGTCTGGGCGATCTGCTGCTCCGCCACGCGATCGGCGCCTTCGGCGCGGAGATTATGGCCGTGGCGAGCAACCACGTCACGCTGGCGCCGTTGGCTCGGCGCTTCGACGTTCCGTTTCATCACGTCCCTCATGGCGACCGGTCGCGGGAGCAGCATGAGCAGGCCCTGATGCAGGTGCTCGAACGCTACACGTTCGATTACCTGGTGCTCGCCAAGTACATGCGAATCCTCAGCCCGTCATTCATTGCGCGCCACCGCGATCGGGTCGTCAATATTCATCACTCGTTTCTCCCCGCTTTCATGGGATCGAATCCCTACCGCCAGGCGTTCGAGCGCGGAGTGAAGATGATCGGCGCGTCCGCGCATTTCGTGACGGAAGCGCTCGACGAGGGTCCGATCATCACGCAATCGGTGATGCCCATCGATCATGGCTTCCGTCCCGACGAACTGGTCCGGGCGGGCCGTGAAGTCGAGAAGACCGTCCTTGCCAAGGCGTTGAAGCTCGTCTTCGAGGACCGCGTGTTCGTTCACAAGAACCGAACGATCGTGTTCGAGTAGCGGCATTCCCCGCCTCGACACGTGATGGCGCCTCCTCGTGCGACCCCACTGCCCCGGCGCTCGAGGCGCCGGCGTGGCGTACGCCCGCGACTGACCTGCCTCACCGGAACGCAATCATGAACGCCGCGCTTTCCTTGGACTCGCTGGACGTCGCGCCCGCCGCTCCGGTCGCTCCGGCCTGCACGATCTTGTAGGCCACCCCGAGCACATTGTCGTTCCCGCGCGTGTTGCGCCACTGCGTTTCGCCGTTCGCGTTCGTCCACCCGGCCGTCCACCCCGACAAGGTGGCCGAGCGGATCTGACCCACGCCCACCAGGACGAGCGCCCCATCCACGGTCGGGGTGATGCCGCCGTGGTGGAGCGACGACGTGCTCCCCAGGTCCACCGGCGAGAAGGGCACGTCGAGCCCGACGCCGGGAGCGGCGTTGAACACCAGGCCATACAGCGTGAAGGCGTCCGCCGAGCTGCCGCCCGTGTCGACGATGAACGATGGATTGGCGGCCCAAGTGCCGTTGAACTGGGTCCAGAACACGCGCGCGTAGAGCTCGCCCGACGGCACCAGGAACGCCGGCTCGCTGTGCCAGGTCTGCCCGCCCGCTGCCGACACGTTCACGCTCTGGCCCTTGTTGCCCGTGGAGCGGTACAGCGTCACCACGACGGCGAGCTGGCCATTCGTCATGCCGCCGGGCGGCGCGATCGCCGCGGTCTTGCCCGACCCCGACGACCCGTTGTCCGTCGTCGGATATCGCGAGAAGCTGCCGAAGTAGGAGAACGCCGGACCGCCGCCGCCGGCGTTTACCGTGATCGTCGCCGTCGCCGAGTCCGCCGTCCCGAACGTGTTGCTCACCCGGACCCAGTAGCTGGTGTTCACCGTCAGCGCCGGCGTTGTGAAGCTCGCGCTGTCGGTCCCGACCGGCGTTTCGTCAGCGCCGGCGTCGTGAAGCTGCGCTGTCGGTCCCGACCGGCGTCGTCGTCGTCCCGCTCGCGCCCTGGTACCACTGGTAGTGCAGGCCCGCGCCGGTCGCGACGACACTGAGGTTGGCCGTCGCTCCGCTGGCGATCGTCTGGCTCGCCGGCTGGGTCGTAATCGCCGGCCCGTCGCCGACCGTGATCGTCGCCGTCGCCGAGTCCGCGGTCCCGAACGTATTGCTCACCCGGACCCAGTAGCTGGTCGTCACCGTCAGCGCCGGCGTCGTGAAGCTCGCGCTGTCGGTCCCGACCGGCGTCGTCGTCGTCCCGCTCGTGCCCTGATACCACTGGTAGTGCAGGCCCGCGCCGGTCGCGACGACACTGAGCGTGGCCGTCGTCCCCGCTGGCGATCGTCTGGCTCGCCGGCGGGGTCGTAATGGCCGGCCCGACGCCGATCGTGATCGCCGCCGTCGCCGAGTCCGCGGTCCCGAACGTGTTGCTCACCCGGACCCAGTAGTTGGTCGCTGTCGTCAGCGCCGGCGTCGTGAAGCTGGCGCTGTCGGTCCCGACCGGCGTCGTCGTCGTCCCGCTCGTGCCCTGGTACCACTGGTAGTGCAGGCCCGCGCCGGTCGCGACGACGCTGAGCGCCGCCGTCGTCCCCGTGGCGATCGTCTGGCTCGCCGGCTGGGTCGTAATCGCCGGCCCGTCGCCGACCGTGATCGTCGCCGTCGCCGAGTCCGCCGTCCCGAACGTATTGCTCACCCGGACCCAGTAGTTGGTCGTCACCGTCAGCGCCGGCGTCGTGAAGCTGGCGCTGTCGGTCCCGACCGGCGTCGTCGTCGTCCCGCTCGCGCCCTGGTACCACTGGTAGTGCAGGCCCGCGCCGGTCGCGACGACACTGAGGTTGGCCGTCGCTCCGCTGGCGATCGTCTGGCTCGCCGGCTGGGTCGTAATCGCCGGCCCGACGCCGATCGTGATCGCGGCCGTCGCCGAGTCCGCCGTCCCGAACGTATTGCTCACCCGGACCCAGTAGCTGGTGTTCACCGTCAGCGCCGGCGTCGTGAAGCTGGCGCTGTCGGTCCCGACCGGCGTCGTCGTCGTCCCGCTCGCGCCCTGGTACCACTGGTAGTGCAGGGCCGCGCCGGTCGCGACGACACTGAGGTTGGCCGTCGCTCCGCTGGCGATCGTCTGGCTCGCCGGCTGGGTCGTAATCGCCGGCCCGACGCCGATGGTGATCGCCGCCGTCGCCGAGTCCGCCGTCCCGAACGTATTGCTCACCCGGACCCAGTAGTTGGTCGCTGTCGTCAGCGCCGGCGTCGTGAAGCTGGCGCTGTCGGTCCCGACCGGCGTCGTCGTCGTCCCGCTCGCGCCCTGGTACCACTGGTAGTGCAGACCCGTCCCGGTCGCGACGACGCTGAACGCCGCCGTCGTCCCCGTCGCGATCGTCTGGCTCGCCGGCTGGGTCGTAATCGCCGGCCCATCGCCGACCGTGATCGTCGCCGTCGCCGAGTCCGCCGTTCCGCCCGCGTTGCTGACGCGCACCCAGTAGCTGGTGCTCACCGTCAGCGCCGGCGTCGTGAAGCTGGCGCTGTCGGTCCCGACCGGCGTCGTCGTCGTCCCGCTCGCGCCCTGGTACCACTGGTAGTGCAGGGCCGCGCCGGTCGCGACGACGCTGAGCGCCGCCGTCGTCCCCGTCGCGATCGCCTGGCTCGCCGGATCCGTCGTGATGGTCGGCGGCACCGGCGACCCACCCGGCGGGTTGCGGAAGGCGATCATGAACGCGGCGCTTTCCTTGGACTCGCTGGACGTCGCGCCCACCGCTCCGGTCGGTCCGGACGGCGCGATCTTGTACGCCACGCCGAGCACGTCGTCGTTCCCGCGACTGTTGCGCCACTGCGTTTCGCCGTTCGCGTTCGTCCACCCGGCCGTCCACCCAGACAAGGTGGCCAGGCGCGCCTGCCCCACGCCGACCAGGACGAGCGCTCCGTCCACGGTGGGCGCAATGCCGCTGTGGTGGAGCGACGACGTGCTCCCCAGATCCACCGGCGAGAACGGCACGTCGATCCCGACCCCCGGGGCCGCGTTGAACACCAGGCCGTAGAGCGTGAAGGCGTCCGCCGAGCTGCCGCCCGTGTCGACGATGAACGACGGATTCGCGGACCAGGTCCCGTTGAACTCGGTCCAGAACACGCGCTCGTAGAGCTCGCCCGATGGCACCAGGAACTCCGGCTCGCTGTGCCACGTCTGCCCGCCGGCCGCCGACACGTTCACGCTCTGGCCCTTGTTGCCCGTGGAGCGATACAGCGTGACCACGACGGCGAGCTGGCCGCTCGTCATGCCGGCCGGCGGCGCGATGGCCACGGTCTTGCCCGACCCCGACGACCCGTTGTCCGTCGTCGGATACCGCGAGAAGCTGCCGAAGTACGAGAACGGCGCGCCGCCGCCGCCGCCACCGGTGTTCACCGTGATCGCCGCCGTCGCCGAGTCCGCGGTCCCGAACGTATTGCTGACGCGCACCCAGTAGCTGGTGCTCACCGTCAGCGGCGGCGTCGTGAAGCTGGCGCTGTCGGTCCCGACCGGCGTCGTCGTCGTCCCGCTCGCGCCCTGGTACCACTGGTAGTGCAGGCCCGCGCCGGTCGCGCCGACACTGAGCGCCGCCGTCGTCCCCGTCGCGATCGTCTGGCTCGCCGGCTGGGTCGTGATCGCCGGGCCGATGCCGATCGTGATCGCCGCCGTCGCCGAGTCCGCCGTCCCGAACGTATTGCTCGCCCGGACCCAGTAGTTGGTCGCCGTCGTCAGCGCCGGCGTCGTGAAGCTGGCGCTGTCGGTCCCGACCGGCGTCGTCGTCGTCCCGCTCGCGCCCCGGTACCACTGGTAGTGCAGCCCCGGGCCGGTCGCGACGACGCTGAGCGCCGCCGTCGTCCCCGTGGCGATCGTCTGGCTCGCCGGCTGGGTCGTAATCGCCGGCCCGTCACCGACCGTGATCGTCGCCGTCGCCGAGTCCGCCATCCCGTCCGCGTTGCTGACGCGCACCCAGTAGCTGGTGCTCACCGTCAGCGGCGGCGTCGTGAAGCTGGCGCTGTCGGTCCCGACCGGCGTCGTCGTCGTCCCGCTCGTGCCCTGATACCACTGGTAGCTGAGGCCCGGGCCGGTCGCGACGACGCTGAGCGCCGCCGTCGTCCCCGTCGCAATCGTCTGGCTCGCCGGCCCGGTCGTGATGCTCGGCGGCACCGGTCCGGCCGGGGCGGTCGTGAACTCCCACGACGGCCCGGTCGTGGTGTGCAGGCCATCGCTGACCGTGACGTACCACTCGGTACTGGCTGTTCGGCGCGAGGCCCGGCCAGGTGGTCTGGGTGCTGTTGCCGGACGGCACGCCCGTATTGGTCGCGATGGGCGTGAACGGCACGCCGTCCATGTTGTAGTCGAGCACGAACTGGCTGTTCGCGTCCGCTTCGAACTGGCCGAGCCCGCCGTTCAGCGTCGGCGAGAACGTGTAGACGTAGATCTTGTTCTCGGCGGGTTTGAACGTCATGTAGCGGAGCCAGCCATCGCCTCCGTTCGCCCGGCTCTGGTAGTCGGCCAGAAGCTGATGGACCGGCTGGCCGCACGAGTTCAGATCCGTCCGATTGGCCTCTCCCGGATAGTGGCCGTTGAGCACCAGGAACACGTTGCAGTTCGAGTAGATCAGCTGCGACCACACCGTCGCGGCCGGCGTGCCGTCGGGACGGTTCAGCACCGTCGACGGCCGATTGCCCGATGCGTCCAGGAACAGGTGCGTCGCGACGATGGCCCGGCGGTTCGGATAGGCCGCGAGCACGCGGTTCGCCCAGTCCACCGAGTAGCCGGGCATGTCGTACTCGAGCTGGATAACGATGAAATCCATCCCGCCGGCCGAGAACAGCTCGAAGTTGTTCTTGTTCTGCCGGTCGATCGGATCGGTGAAGCCGAACAGGTTCTCGCCGAGATATCCGCCATACCAGGGATATCCGGACATTCGCGACACCGGGAAGTAGGTGTCGTAGCCGGTGGCCACCCCCGCCGAATTCTCGTCGTGGTTGCCTGGAGCGATGCCGTACGCGACCTGCCCGTTGTCGAGCACCGTCATGCTCGCATCCGCGCGCGTCCACTCCACGGGGACGCCGTCGATGTTCTCCACGATGTCGCCGAGATGCGACACGAACGGAATGTTCAGGGCCGCCTTGTTGTCGACGATCCACTGCGTCTGCGCCGTGAAGGTCGCGGCTCGCGTCACGTCGTCGACATAGTGCTGCGTGTCGGGCAGCGCGACCAGCGTGAAGTCGGGCTGCGAACCCAGCGGCACTTGCCTGCCGTAGAAACTCACGTCCAGCGGATCGCCGTCCGGATCCGACACGGTGACGTTCAGGATCGGCGAGGTGGACTGGCCGGTCGCGCCGTTCGCCGGCGCATTGAGCGCCGGCTGGCTCGGCGCCTGGTTGAAGACCAGGTTGAACGGCGCGCCCGTCGTCCAGGCCCAGTTGGCGCCCGTGATCGCACCTTCGAGCGGACTCGTGGAGTTGTAGGTCTCCGTCGATCCGCCTTCGTTGAGGCCAAACCGGGCGATCAGGTTCGGCGCGCCCGTGATCTGCTGGTTGATGTTCGCCTGGATTTCCTCGCGCGACAGCGCGCGGTTCCAGATCCGCACCTCGTCGATCGGGCCGTCGAAGAAGCCCGCGGCCGCGCCCGTGGAGGTCAGGGCCGAGCCGATGGCCGCGTGCTGAATGCTGTCGAACCTCGGCGTGAACGCACCGGCCACGAGCGTGCCGTCGGGCGAGCCATCGAGGTACAGCCGCCACGTCGTCCCATCGTAGGTGGCGGCCGCATGATGCCAGTCCGTCGGGCTGACCAGAATCGCCGCCCCGCCCGTGATCGGGTGGTTCAACCCCGTGGCCGTGTCCTCGAAGTCGGCGACCAGGTGGTTGTTCCCGTCGATCCCGAGGAAGTAGTTCATGTCCACGTTGCTGCCGTCCTGCTCGGCCCGGCCTTTGGACACGATGGGCGTCGCGACAACCCCGCCGCTGCCGGTCGACGTCGTGACGCCCGGGCCCGCGCGCCGGAACCACGCCTCGATTGTCATCGTGGACACGCCGAGCGCTGGCGCCGGACCGAAGGTCACGTAGGCGTTCGTCCCACCGAAGTCGATGGCGTTGTTGGTCTCAACGGGGTGAACCGTGACCGTCAGGTCATCGGACCCGACCAGGTCGCCGTCGTCGGCGCTCAGGCGCAGCACGTAGGTGCCGGCGGTCGAGAAGGCGGCCGTGGTGCCGGTGGCAAACGGATCACCGAACGTGACCGTGCCAGGTCCGCTGACCATCGTCCACGTCGTCGTGATGTCGACGCCCGGCAGGCCGTCGTCGGTGAACTCTCCAGCGAGCGCGGCCTCGCCCGGCAGCGTGACGATCTGATCGGGACCAGCGTTCACGACGGGCGGCAGGTTGCCCGAGGCCGTCGTGACCGTCACGTTGACGGTGTCGTTGCCGATGAACTGGCCGTCGTTCGCGCTCAACTGCAGCGCATAGACGCCCGCCGCATTGAAGTAGGCGGTCGTCGCGACGGCGTGCGCATCCGCGAACACCACGTTCCCCGGCCCGCTGGTTTTGCTCCACGTCGCCGTGTAGGGCCCCGGCAGGCCGTCGTCGGTCACCGTGCCGCTCAGCGACGCGGAGCCGGTCGGAACGGTCTGATCCGGCCCTGCATCGACGATTGGCGCCTGGTTGCCAAGCGGCGGCCCGTGCACCACGCCCGAGCCCGCATCCGTGAACGACTGGCCCGCGACCGGAATGAACTCCCAGTCGTAGCTCGTGTCGTGCAGCGTGAGCCTCAACACGCCGTTCGTCGAGCTGTTCCGGGCCTCGCTCGTCGGCAGGATCGTGCCGAAGCCGGTGAAGCTGGCGCCGCCCGTGCCGACGACGAACGAGCGGATGCCGAAGTTCGGATCCGCGTTGCCCGACGCGTCCATCGGGGCCAGCCGCTCGTAGTTGTGCCAGTGGCCGCCCAGCCAGATGTCCACGCCGTAGTCGTACAGCGCCTGCCACAGCGGCTGCTCGAACGCGTGCGTCGAGGCCGAACTGCTCGAGGTGTACAGCGGCCGGTGCCACATCGCGATGATGTTGTTCGTCGGGCTCGCCGCCAGATCCGCGCGCAGCCACGTCTCCTGTGGCGACCCCACCGAGCAGCCGTTGTTATCCCAGCTCGAGACGCCGTCCGACGTGCACTCGCTGTTGAGCACGACGATGTGCCAGTTGCCCAGGTTGTAGCTGTAGTAGCCGCCGGCGCGATCGCCGGCCGGGCCCGTCTGGTTGCCGACGCCGTTGAAGTAATCGAAGTACGCCGCGGCGCCGGGCTGGTGATAGTCGTGATTGCCGGTGGTCGGCCGCGTCCGCGCCTTGTGGCGCCCCCACGTCGGGTCGTAACAGTTCGCGAACTGCGCCGCCGAGCCGTCCACATACGCGTTGTCGCCCAGTGTGAACACCGTGCCGTCGATGCCGTCGAGCAGCGTCGCCGTCGCCTCCGCGCTGGCGAGGGTGCCCGGCCCGGGGTTGGCGACGCAGTCGGGCGCGATGTCGCCGGCCCCGACCAGGACGACATCGAACGAGAGGTTGAACGGCGCGCCCGTGGTCCACGCCCAGTTCGCACCGGTGACCCCGCCTTCGAGCGGGCTCGTCGAGTCGTAGACCTCCGTCGATCCGCCTTCGTTGAGGCCGAACCGGCCGACCAGATTCGGCGCGCTCGCGATCTGCTGGTTGACGTTCGCGTCGATTTCGTCGCGCGACAGCGCGCGGTTCCAGACCCGCACTTCGTCGATGACGCCGTTGAAGAATCCGGCGGCGGCGCCCGTCGACGTCAGCGCGGACCCGATGGCCGCGTGCTGAATGCTGTCGAACCGCGGGGCGTGAGTCGGCCCCAGCACGAGACTGGTGTCGAGGTTCCCGTTGAGATACAGCTTGAAGGTCCCGGTCGCGCTGTCATATGTCGCGGCCGCGTGGTACCAGGTGTTGAGCACGATTGGAGCGGCTCCAATCAGAGCGTGATTCAACCCCGGACTGGTCTGGCCCGCCCCTTCCTCGAAGTCCGCCGCCAGCGTGTTGGTGGCGGAGTTGATCCCGAGGAAGTAGTTCATGTCGACGTTCGAATTGTCGGCCTCGCCCCGGCCTTTCGTGACCAGCGGAATCGCGCCCGATTCGAGCCCGCCTCCACCCGCGCCGGAGGTGTTCGTGCCCACACCCGGGCCGTCGCGCCTGAACCACGCCTCGATCGTGAAGTCGGTTACGCCGAGCCCGGGTGCCGCACCAAAGGTGACGTACGAGTCGGTGCCCCCGAAGTCGAGCGCCGTGTTGGCCGGCGCCGGATTGACCGTGACCGTGACGACGTCGAACACGCTGAACTGGCCGTCGTCCGCCGTCAGCCGCAGGTCGTACGTCCCCGCGCTCGAGAAGGTCGCCGTCGTGCCCGGCGCCGTCGCATCGCCGAACGTCACCGTGCCGGGGCCGCTGTCCTTCGTCCACAGGACGCTGTGGGACCCGTCATCCGTGATGGACCCGCTCAGTGTCGCGGAACCGGGCAGCGTGATCGCCTGGTCGGATCCCGCGTCCACCACCGGCGGCAGGTTGCCCACGCCCGTGGTGACCGTCACGAGGAGGGTATCGCTGCCGCTGAACTGGCCGTCGTTCGCGCTCAACTGCAGCTCGTACACGCCCGGCGCGCTGAAGCTGGCCGACGTGGCCTCCGCGTGCGTATCGCCGAACGCCACGATCCCCGGCCCGCTGATCTGGCTCCAGGTCACCGTGTACGGGCCTGGCACGCCGTCGTCGGTCACCGTGCCGCTCAAGTTCGCTGTGGTCGCGACCGTCTGATCGGAACCCGCGTCCACGACCGGCGGATTGTTGGCCGACGGGGGCCCGTGCACGACGCCGGTCCCGGAATCCGTAAACGTCTGGCTCGCGATCGGAATGAACTCCCAGTCGTAGCTCGTGTCGTGGAGCGTGAGCTTCAACACCCCGTTCGTCGAGCTGTTCCGGACCTCGCTCGTCGGCAGGATCGTGCCGAAGCCGGAGAAGCTCTGGCCGCCCGTGCCGACGACGAACGAGCGGATGCCGAAGTTCGGATCCGCGTTGCCCGACGCGTCCATCGGGGCCAGCCGCTCGTAGTTGTGCCAGTGGCCGCCCAGCCAGATGTCCACGCCGTAGTCGTACAGCGCCTGCCACAGCGGCTGCTCGAACGCGTGCGTCGAGGCCGAACTGCTCGAGGTGTACAGCGGCCGGTGCCACATCGCGATGATGTTGTTCGTCGGGCTCGCCGCCAGATCCGCGCGCAGCCACGTCTCCTGTGGCGACCCCACCGAGCAGCCGTTGTTATCCCAGCTCGAGACGCCGTCCGACGTGCACTCGCTGTTGAGCACGACGATGTGCCAGTTGCCCAGGTTGTAGCTGTAGTAGCCGCCGGCGCGATCGCCGGCCGGGCCTGTCTGGTTGCCGACGCCGTTGAAGTAGTCGAAGTACGCCGAGGCGCCCGCCTGGTGATAGTCGTGATTGCCGGTGGTCGGCCGCGTCCGCGCCTTGTGGCGCCCCCACGTCGGGTCGTAGCAGTTCGCGAACTGCGCCGCCGTGCCGTCCACATACGCGTTGTCGCCCAGCGTGAACACCGTGCCGGGGATGCCGTCCAGCCGCGTCGCCGTCGCCTCCGAAGTGGCGAGGGTGCCCGCTCCGGGGTTGGCGATGCAGTCGGGCGCGACGTCGCCGGCCCCGACCAGGATCACGTCCTGATTCAAGGTGATGTCGAACGGCGCGCCCGCGGCCCACGCCCAGTTGGCGCCCGTGACCACGCCGTTGGCCGGGCTCGCCGTCGAGTCGCCCACCGCCGTGTTCACGCCCTCGTTCAGGCCCCACCGGGCAACCAGATCGGGCGCGCTCGCGATCTGCTGGTTGATGTTCGCCCGGATCTGGACGATGGTCAGCGCGCGATCCCAGATCCGCGCCTCGTCGATGGCGCCGTCGAAGAACCCTCCCGGCACGCCCGTGGTCGTCAGCGCCGACCCGATGGCCGCGTACTGATTTCCGGCGGCGGCCGGCGGCTGGCCCACGAAGAGCTGCCGCTCGAGATTGCCGTCGAGATACAGGCTCCACGTCGTGCCGTTGTACGTCGCCGCGGCGTGGTGCCACACGTTGTTCGCGATCACCGTCTTTCCGAGCACCGGGTGGTTCAGGCTCGGACTCGCGCCTGTCGCCCCTTCCTCGAAGTCCGCGGCCAGAACATTGGTCGCGCCGTCGATGCCCAGGAAGTAGTTCGTGTCCTGATTGGTGCTCTCCCCCTCACCCCGCCCGCGCGTCACCAGCGGGATCGCGCTCGTCACGCCGCCGGTGCCGGTGGTGGTGGTCGCCCCCGTGCCGTCGCGGCGGAACCACGTCTCGATCGTGAACTGGGACAGGTGCAGCTTGGCCGGGTTCTGGAACGTCACGTACGCATCGGTCCCGCCGAAGTCGATCGCGTCGTTGATCGGCGCGGGATCGACCGTGACCGTGAGCTCGTCGAAGGTGACCCACACGCCATCGTCAGCCGTCAGCCGCAGCACGTACGGGCCGGCGGCCGAGAACGACGCCGACGTCGTCGCGGAGGTCGCGTCCCCGAAGGTCACGGTGCCGGGGCCGCTCTGCTTCGTCCACAGCACGGTGAAGGGTCCGTCGTCGCTGGCGGACCCGCTCAGCGTCGCGCCCGCAGGCAGCGTGATGTTCTGATCCGGGCCCGCATCCACGATTGGGGGCACGTTCGTCGAGGGCGTCGCGTGCGCTTCGCTCGACAAGCTCGACGGGTTCGTGAACACGTCCAGGGCTTCCACGGCATAGATGTACTCCGTGCCGTTGGTGACCGTGGTGTCGAGGTACTGCGGATCCGTCAGCAGGGTGCCGCCGTTGAGCGGCGCGCCGAATGACGTAATGGTCGTGCGGCGGTACACGTTGTACCCGGCCAGATCCGGCTCGGTGTTCGCGTCCCACGTCAGCGAGACCTGGGCGTTGCCGGGCGTCGCCACGAGGTTGACCGGCGCGGCGGGCGGCGTCAGGTCGGGCGGGAACGTGTAGCCGGCCGTCCACTGAGGCGAGCCCACGGCGTTCCCCGGAATATTCCTGGCGGTGCTGGCCACGGTCGTGCCCGACGCCTCATCGAATCCCCACCGACCGATGAGCCCAGGCGTGCTGACGATTTCCTGGTTCATCGTCGTCTGGATCTCGGTGATGGTCCGCGCGTAGTCCCAGATGCGAACCTCGTCCATGAGCCCGGCGAAGAAGCCTTGTGTCTGGGTCCCGACGCCGCCAGTCGAGTTCAGGGCCGACGCGATCACGGCATGCTGGATGCTGTCGTAGCGCGGCGTGAACGGCCCTCCGACCGGCGTCACTTCCCCGTCGAGCGTGCCATCGAGGTAAAGGCTCCACTTCGTTCCGTCCCAGGTGGCCGCCGCATGGTGCCAGCGCGTCGTGTCGATCAGAATCGGCGTCGTGCCGGCAACCGGATGGTTCCCTCCGGTGGCCATATCCTCGAAATCGGCCACGAGCGTGCCGGTCGAGGCACTGATGCCGAGGAAGTAGTTCATGTCGACGGTCGAGCCCTCTTGCTCCGCCATGCCTTTCGTGACGAGGGGGATGGCGTCTGAAATTCCGCCGTTGCCCGTGTTCGTCGCGATGCCCGCGCCCGTCCGCTTGAACCAGGTTTCGAGCGTGAACGTCTCGGCGCCCAGCGCGCTCAGCCCCGCGGCCGGACCTAACGTCACGTACTGGCTCGTCCCGTTGAACTGCATCCCGGCGCCCGCGAGGGCGCTGGGGTTGCCGAACACTTCGGTGGATGGGATGGACTCGTTCGTCGAGGCATCGACCGCCGTCACCGCGTAGGTGTAGGACAGGCCGTTCGTGACCGTGTCGTCGGTGAAGATGGGGCTCGTGAGCGCTGACGGGTTGAGGGGCGTCCCGGATCCGTTCCGGTAGACGTAGTAGCCTGCCAGGTCGAGTTCGGTGTTCGCGTCCCAGGCCAGCGTCACGCGTCCGTTGCCGTCGGTCGCTCCGACGTGCTGCGGCGCCGCCGGCGGGACGAGGTCCGGGAGCGGGAAGCCATCCACCCACGTGCCGAGCGGCGCGGTCCCCAGGAACGTGCCGTTCGAGCCGCCAACCGCATTCGCCGTGCTGGTGCCGGAGCCTTCGTTCAGGGCAAAGCGGCCGATGAGCTCCGACGGCAGCGACGTCAATTCCGCGTCCTTGTCGGTGTCGATGTCAGACCCCGGGCGGGCGATATTCCAGATGCGCGCTTCGTCCACGACGCCGTCGAAGAAGCCGGCCGCGACCCCCGTCGAGTTGAGGGCACTGCCGAGCGCTGCATGTTGAATGCTGTCGGACCGCGGGGCACGATTCGACCCCAGCACGAGGCTGGTGTCGAATTGCCCGTTGAGATACAGACTGAGCGTGCCCGTCGTGCTGTCGTACGTCGCGGCCGCGTGGTACCAGGTGTTGAGCTGGATCGGCTTGGCGCCAATCAAGGGGTGATTCAGCCCCGGACTGAACTGGCCGGCCCCTTCCTCGAAATCGGCCGCCAGGGTGTTCGTGGCCGAGTTGATCCCGAGAAAGTAGTTCATGTCGACGTTCGAGTTTTCCGCCTCGCCGCGTCCCTTCGTGAGCAGCGGAATCGCCGCCGACAGACCGCCGGTCCCGGTGCTCAGGGCCGTTCCCGTGCCTTCCCGCTTGAACCAGAGCTCGATGGTGAAGTTGGCCGCCCCCAGGTCGGGAGCGGCGCCGAACGAGATGTAGTCGTTCCCGTCGAGATCGACCGCCTTGCCGGCGACCTGACCCGCGGGACGGTCCCCTGCCATGAGCGCGAGAACCACGGCCGCCAGTCCGGCCGTCCAGACACGCCGCCCTCGCCGGACGCGCGAGTAGCCTCGTTTGACAACCGAGCCGGTCAGATTGCGCAACATGGTCAGAATCCCCATTGATTTCCCGTATTTGGGCGACAGAGGGAGAGGAAGGAAAGAAAAGAAAGTTCGGCGTCTCTAGTTACAAGCTCGGCCGTTGTCAGGATGCGCTCGGCTCCCAACGAAGTCGAGAGGGTGAATAGCGGTGAATGCGGGTGAAGTACGTGCGAGGCGGGACGTGTCAGGCGGGAGGGAGGCGGGAGCGACGCGGCGCCCGATGGCCGCGCGCGGGCGGGCCGTTAGGACAGCTTGTGGGAGTCGTTCGCGAGCGGGCGCTTCGTCTGAGACGCCCACTTCTCGGGCACGCGGATACGAATGTGGGCGTGGTCGCTGTCGCGCTCGACCGGCCAGCGGAACCGGCCGCGCCGGATATTGTGGCGCACGGTGTCCGGGTGCTTGCCGACCAGGGCCGCGTATTCCTTGATCGTCAGCAGGACTTCTTGCAACTCGCTCATCGACAGACCGCCTCCGTTGATCGGTTTGTATAGCAAACGGTCAACCACATCATTTCACGTCGAAGCGAGACGAATTGTGAAAAAGAAGGGCAAATACGGGCCCAATCAGCGAGAGGCCGCCGCGCATCGGGGCCGAAAGTGGCCGCGAGGGAGACTCTTGTCTGCCGCCGCGCCGACAATCACCGGGGTATCCGTCGCGGCTGGGAGGGTGGCGGGCATTCCTGGACCGGACGCGTTGGCGGGAGATTTGCTATCAGAGATGCCAGCCACGGAGGCGCGCGCACCGGCGGCGGACCCGCAGTGTATAACTGCCGGAACCTTCCGCTCTAATGCGGCCACGGTACGCGGCCTCCGATGGCGACCTTCACGTGGACACTAATTCCTGCCGAGCGCTGTCTGCGAGACTGGGAGGACTGCGAGGTCGCCACAGTTAGGGTGGTGCGCCCAGTAGTCGCGTCGAATGAAGATGGCCCGATCCCAATACGCGTACGGGCCGTTGGTCACGAGCAGATAGTCGGTGCTGAAGGACGTGTCGTCGAGCAGGACGGCAAGGTCGTGCCTCGCCGGATAGCCCACCTCGGAGCGCGTCGCTCCTTTCAGCAACTGCTCGCTGCTCAACCCCACGTCGACGAATGCCGGCCGTTGCGCCAGCACGTACGCCATGTCGGTCTTCGAGTCGATCGGCCCCGCCGCATTGAACTGCCCGTGGTGTGCGCTCTGGCTGTCGTTCAGCGACAGGATGTCGGTGATCGGAACATCCGGAAGCTCGTATCCCAGGCGGCCGACCGTGCGCGCCGCGATGCGGCTGTCTGGGGTCGCATGCGCTTCGAACCAGCGGACGAAATCGTTCTCGTGGTCCTCGAACAGACGCGACGGCTGGGTCAACAGGGTCCTGGCGTTGTCCTGGACGCCGTCCTTGGGTTCCCGGAGATTTCCGAAGAGGCTCACCACCGACAGCAGGACGACGATCGCCAGCTGCGCGGAGCTCCCGAGACTCTCCGCGACGAGAGCGAAGCCGACCGACGCCTCGAGCATCAGCAGGCCGCCGATGTGCGCGAAGTGGCGCCACATCGGAAAGGCCGACGGCTCGTCGCCGCCGACTTTCGCAATGTAGGCCACATAGGCGAGGACGGCGACCGACATGGCCAGGTACCAGAGCTGCCCGGAGCGCCAGCGGCCTCGCCGCCGGCTCCACGCCCACCAGAGCCCCAGCAAGGCGCCGGTCGCGATCCACTCGTAGTTCAGGCCCCAGCGCAGGACGTAGGACAGGCCATAGCGAAGATGCATCAGGGCCGCGCCGGTGCCCTTGGCGTAGTACGCGTTCGGCAGGGCGAACCCGAATCGTGCGAGCCGGAAAGCGGTCAGCCCGGCGAGCGTCGCCCCAGCGAGCAGGCCCCCCGCCAGGTTCGAACGGTACGACAGGCCCTCTCGCCTCTTGAGCAGGAAGGCCACGAGATGTGCGGCGGCCCCGACCGCGATTCCCTCCGGCCGGGCAAGGACGATCGCAATCGTGGCCGCGTTCGCCGTGCGCGACCACCCCGCCGTCGTCGCGAGGGCCCCGAGAGACACCACGAGCACGAGCAGGGCAAACAGCGGCGCTTCCATGCCGCTCGTGGCGTAGTAGCTGGCCGGCAGGTACAGCGCGTAGGCCAGCCCGGAGACCGCAAACGCCCACCGTGGGATGCCGTCGAGCAGGCGCGAAGTGACCGCCACCCCCGGTCGGTCGCGATCCACAAGAGCAGGTTGACGGCCGCGAGCTGACAGGCCACGCCGAAAATCTTCACGGCCAGCCACGCATTCCAGCCTGCGCGCATGAACGCGCTGACGAGCAGGACCCAGAGCAGCGACGTGTAGCCCTCGACAGGAGCCTCGCCGACGTTCCAGGTGCCCAGAGCGTGCCCGTGCACGAACTGTGTGGCGTAGCGGAACGTGATATAGGCATCGTCGTTCGTGTCGGGAAAGGTCAGGAGACACAGAAGGACCACGGCGGCACTCGCGAGGACCGCGATCGCCAGCAGCGTTACGTCGCGACGGCGACGAACAGGCTTACTCTCGACCATGATGGCGCGTGGAGACTCCGCCGAGACCGGACCCTGGAGAGACGAAGCAGCAGTGGAACACGAGGCGGTCGCGATCCCGTGCGAGCCCGCCTTTGTGATAGCCGCGCGTATCGGCGAGCACGATCGTGCCCCTCGGGCCGGTGCAAGTCACCCAGTCGGCTGGCGGGACAATGGCCGCTATCTGGCCGTCGTCGCTGCGGGGCGTGTCGCCGTCCTTGTGGATGTGCTCGGGCGCCTCGCGGAGACCTCCCATCCGGTGCGTGCGTCTGGCGTAGACGAACGGGCCGCATCCATCGTCGACATCCGACAGGTGGACGAAGGCCTTGACGATGTGGCGATCTTCGGGATCGCGGTGCCACAACTGCGACTGCGTCGGCCGATGCGGCGTCGCGAAGGTGCGCCACACCGCGTAGTCGTGCAGGCAGGAGTGCAAGCCGAGGTACGCGTTCACGATGGCGACGAACTTCTCCTGGAACGCAAAACGCGCGTAGACGTCTGAAATCGTCTGGACGCGCGGCTCATCGACCAGGGGAAAGAGAAAGGGCTTGCGAACGCGGCCCGTGGGATGGTGAGCTTCCTGTCGGGCGAGGGCCATCTCCCCGGATCGCGTGCGTTCGATCGCCTCGACGCCCAGCGTCAACTCGTTGAAGAGCAAGGCGTCCAGGCCGAGGGCTTCCACTGAAGATACCGCGATCCCGTCGCGCTTCAGGGCGGCGGCCACTCGCGCCATCTCTCCGGCGAGCGGCTCGCGTCCCAGCAGATACGCGGCGGCCGGCACGCCGTTCAGCACGTAGTGCCAGAGGAACTCGGACTCGCTCTGCCTCGCCGAGCGCCTGATTCCGCCCGCGACGCCGCTCAGGACTCGAGAGAGCACGTCATCTCCGCGCCAGCGCCAGCATGTGGAACCGATCTTTCGTCAGGAGGTCGTAGGGCGCGAACGTCCGGAACTCGCTTTCGTGGTCGGCTCGCCCGAGGATGTCGTATCGTTCCGGTGGAAAGAACGAGAAGAGGCGCTTGACCGTTCCCCCGAGCTTCTCGAGCCCGCAGCCCACGTGCACCTCGACGCAGACGTCCGGGTGCGTCGCCAGCACTTCGGTGGCGCCCTCCAGGGCACGACACTCGGCGCCTTCGACGTCGATGAAGAGCACGTCGGGACATCCCAGGTCTCTGGCCAGCGCGTCCACGGTGACGCCGCCGACGACGTCGCCTCCGTAGGCCCGGCCGCCGCCCTCGTCCTCGATTTGGCCGTTCAGCATCGCGTTGAACCGCAGCGGGCCCGGTTGATCCGACACGGCCGCGTGCAGCACCAGGATGTTCGCGATGTCGTTCAGATCGCAGTTGCGCGAGGCCGCGGCGGCGTTGTGGCCGTTGGCCTCGACGGCCACGACCTGGCCGGTCGGGCCCACCTCCTTCGCCAGCATCATCGCCACGATGCCGTGATGCGCCCCGAGGTTGAATACCCGGGCGCCGCGACGGAGCTTCCCCTGGCGCAGCCAGGTGATCTCGAGCGATTCCTCCCAGTCGTGGTCGTACCACGATTCCGCCATCGGATCGGAGAGATAGACCGACAGCGTGTCCATGCCATAGCGATGGGTCGCGACGCGGCCTCGGTACCACGCCGTGATCAGGCGCACGTGAGCGGCCCTGAGACGCCCGGCGAGACGCCCGGGTATCAAAGCAAGAGCCGTCCGCTTCAGAGCGCGAAGCGACGCGCTGCCAGCGCTCTGGACCGCAAGTGACATTGCACTTCCCATGGTTTCCAACGGAGTCCTTCCCAGCGCTGACGAAGAACGCCCGCCCGGGCCATCTTCAAGAGCGCACGCCGACGTGGATACAGTTCGCGTTTCCTGCGCAAATCCGCCGGCAGGAACAGCGAGGCTTTTTGCCCGAGTGTTGAGAGACACCAATAGAAGATCAGGAATTCCCGGTATGCGGGATCCGTGCGTGGAGCCCGTCCCGCGTGCTGCCAGTAGCCGCGGGCCAGCCGGACAAAATCCGGGCCCGACAAGTTGCAGAGCGGCTGGATCAGGGAGAACCCCGGCGGCGCCACCGCGAGGCTCTTCTCGTCGATCGACAGCACGCCTCCCGAGGCGGTCGTGACGAAGTTCTTCGGCGCCGCGTCTCCGTAGGTGAGCGTCCAGCCCACCTGGATCGTGCGCAGCCGTTCGAGCAGGGCATCGTGGAGCCGATCGACGGAATCTCGAAGGAAGACGCCCTTCTCCTCGAGACTGCTCCACCACCGCTCGAAATCCGCGCTCGGTGGGGGCCGCCACCTCGACGGCCTCGATCCGCGCGAGGAACGCGCCGATCTTCGGCAGGGACTCGCGCGTGGACGGTTGGACGCCGTCCGGCACGTAGTCGAACACGAGCGTGTCATCGAGGCGCCCGTGGCACCGGCTGAACAGGTGACTCGCCTTCTGCACCAGGCCGTGCATTCGGCGCGCCTCATCGGCCGAGCGATACACGCGAATCTTGAACTGGCGGCCGTCGCAGGTGACGACGCGGTGCGCCGCGACCAGGCCCGGCGGGACCGTCAGTTCGCGCGCGCGGGCCGCCTGAACAACCCGGGCCAGCAGGTCGGACTCGCGCACGCGCGGTGCGGTCGCGATCATCTTCTCGATATGGACCGCGCCGGCACACCCACGACGGTCGCGCCGGCGGGGACGGGGCCAATCACCACGGCGCCCGCACCGATGACTGCGTCGTCACCGATCACCAGTGGGGCCTCGCTGGTCCCGTTGCTGACAACGGCTCCGGCTCCCACGAACACGCGCTTGCCGACATGAACGAAACCCGAGAGGTGCACGCCCGGCGCCAGGACGGTGTACGAGTCGACGTGCACATCGTGGCCAATCGTGCAGTGTGGATTGACGACGACCTGTTCGCCGATGGTGATGTTCGTCGTCAGGCTGCAGCGGGCGCAAATGACCGTGCCGGCGCCGATCGCAACCCAGGGTGACCGCACCACGGTCGGATGAATCATCGTCTCGAAGCCAAAGCCGGCGCGACGGACTCTCAGCGCCATGACCTCGCGCGCCTGGGGCGCACCGACGGCGACGATGACCGACGCCGAGGGGAACAGCTGCTTCGCAGCGTCCAGAGACATCACTGGAAGACCGTTCACGTCCCGACAAATCCGCTCGTGAGCGTCGTCAGCAAAGCACACCGCCTCGACAGGCGTCCCGTCGGCTCGAGAGCAGGTCCCGGCGAGCCATGCGATCTCCCGACCGAGGCCGCCGGCCCCATACACGACCACCTGGGACAGCCCAAGCTCGTGTGAAGCGCGGACTAGCGTCGGGGCGAAGGCCCTGGTGTTTGCCATACTTGGTCATTCCCCCTCACGGCCCGAGCAAACCTCCGACCCAGGCCTTCCATTGCCCGTCATCGCCACACAGCGAACTGAAGCGCGAGCCACTTTCCTGCCCGCTGGCCGCCTGGAACGACGTCGAGCCCGCGGTAACGCTTGCCTGCCCACGAAACAAGGGATCAGGCCATTCGAGACACCGGCGCCCAGTAGCAGTTTTCGCTGGCGCTCGCCCCGGGCACAAGCGAAGCAAACGGATGCTCGCGGTCGCGCATCGTCACCACGTTGCGACGAAAAACTACTCCCGCAGTTGCTGTCAACAGCCCGAAACGCTTGATGCCCCCGCAAACACATTGCGCTCGATCACCACCGGCCCGCCTGTCATGCCCTGCCCGTTGAGATTCGACCACGCTCGCGCCGCCCGGTTTGGGGCCATCCGGATCGAGTAGAAATACATTGTCGTGAATGTGATAGTCAGTACCGTGCGTGCCGAAACTGCCGCCAACACTCAAGAATATGTTGTGGTGGGCCTCCGCCCGCTGCGACAGGTAGTAGTCGATACCGCCATCCGCATTCGATACACGGTTGTTGACGATCAGGCTATCGTTCGACTCCTGAATTCCAATTGCCATGCGTTCACGATCTGTCGTGACTCCCAGGACCACCGGCACCACGTCAGATAGACGGTTTCCAGTCACCGTCACATGATGGCTCTTCAACACGTAGACGGCATCGCTTGCTGTACGTGTCACGACACTATTACTGATCGTCGCCAAGTTGCACCCGATCCGTAAATAGATCCCAAGACCAATTACGTCCTGAACAGACACATTCCGAATCGTCAGGTGGTCAGCGGCATTCGCGTCGATCCCGACTCCCCCCCCGTCCCTGAAAGCAATATCTTCCAGGGTGAAATAGTCACCGGCGTGCGTGAGCAGGAAATGTCGAAGGACGGTCAGGTGGGACGGTGGACCGCCAGGACTTCGATACCAAATGCGCCCGGTGGTGAAACGCGGGCCCCACTGGCCGGCCTCGAACTTGGCGAGATAGGCGGCGACGTCGCCATCATTGGACCCAGGTCGCAGCGAGCCAACCGGAACGTCCGGAAGAAGCTGACCATCCGCATAGGCCAGCACCGCGCTGTACTGGTCCAGCACCATCTCATAGATGTCGGTATATCCAGGAACCAGTGACCACGCTCGGGCCGACTCGTCGCCGTCGATGACCGGCGGCGTCCCGTTACCGTAGGCGCCAAGCCGAACAGTCGCCTCGGCGGAGCCGCGTATCGGAATGCCGGAGACGCCCCACTGCCCGCGAAACACGTCGCCTCGACGCAGCAGAATGGTGTCACCGGCCGCGAACTCACCGTGGACTAGCGCGATCCTCGTTCGCTCGAGCGTCTGCCATGCATCTTCAGGACTCTGGCCGCTGTGAGTGTCGTCGCCCGCTCGCGAGACGTAGAATGTCTTGGCCGATCCGGTTCCAGCAAAGACCGTCACAAGGACCGCTACCACCTGCGTGAATTGCCACAGTCGTCTCACGACGTTCCTCGTTGTGTCTCGTTCGAGCGCCTGCTGGTCACCACTTCCCCTCGAACTTGTTCTGCTTGCTCATCTTTCGCCCGACCAGCACTATCTGGTCCGCGACGAGCGGATTCACTCTGGCCAGAATCTTTCTGGCGCCTTCCACAACCCGAAATCGCGATTCCCTCGGCACGACTTCCAGTTCCTCGATGTCGAAGCCGTGTTTTTCGACGATGTACCGAAGAGTCTGAGGACTGTAGTAGCACGTGTGTTCCGGGTGCGTCAGCTCACGACGCCGTAACGCCGCCAACAGCATTCCAGACACTGACAAGCTGTTTGGTGTCGTGATGATGAGCCGCCCCTCTGGCCGCAGCGCGCGCCAGGCCGAGTCGAGGAACAGGCCCATGTTGTAGATGTGTTCGACAAGTTCACCAGCCGTGACGACATCGTATTCTTCGACAAACGAGAGATGTTCGACGTTCGCGACGACGAACCTGTAGTTGTGACTCTCATTGATCTGTCGGACGCGCTCTTCAAGGATATCGACACCAAGGCATCTCTCAGCGTGTTCACATACGAATGCGTGAAACCATTGCCCACGTGCCAGTTTCAGTTCGGCGGCCCAGTGATCGACGCCTCCGCAATCGAGCACGGCCTTGTGGGCGAGATACTTTGCAAGTATCTGTTCTCGGTACATGACCTACGACGCCCCTAATTGGAAAGCAGAATGGAACAGTTCCATTAGATCGTTGCCGAGTCGCTCCTCGGTCAGATCCCGTTCCGCCTTGGCCCGCGCGCCCCTGCCGAGCACCGCCCGCCGGGACGGACTGACAATGAGCGATTCGAGCGCCAGCGCCAACCGGTGCGCGGCGTCGGCGACATACTGCCCGTCTTCAGTCATTCTCACCAGCACGCCGCCTTCGCCGTCCTGCACCAATTCAGGGAGACCTCCCGCGTCAGATGCGACAACGGGCAACCCACTGGCGAGACTCTCTAGTACGAAAAATGGCATATTCTCCCAGGCCGATGCGGAAACGCCGATGTCGGAATTGGCATAAATGTCCGCCAGTTCCTCACGGTGCTTTGGTCCGAGCAAATGAACGTTCGGATGTTCTGAGGCCCGACGCCTCGTCTCGTCGGACATCTGGCCGACAAGTACATAGTCGGAGGCCGGCAGGTGGCGCTCATTGAGCGCACCGATCGCTCCATCAGTTCGATCAACCCTTTTCGTCTTTCGTCGCGGCCAACGTACAACACCTTGACCGTCTCATCGCCGAGGTGATGGCGAGCCCAGAATCCGATCTGTCTCCGTTCCGGCGTGAACATCTGAAGATCGATTGCATGCTGGGCGTGCTTGACATTGCCGCCGAGTCGCTCGCCGACGCAGTTCAACACGTGTTGTTGCCTGGCTCGTGACGCTTCGAGCCACAGGTCGGCCATGAGGGCCAACTCGACGTAGCCTGGTGAGTCGGCTGCGCGGATTGGAAGGGGGGTCACATTGGGGCCTAGAACAACCTTCTTCCCGAGCAAGAGCTTTGCCGTGAATGCGTACAGGGACGATACAAGGCCAGTTGGCACGTAGATCAGATCCGCTCGAGTGGCGAGCATCAACACGCGGCCAACCTGGCTGGCGATCTTCCAACGCGATTTGCAATCGAAAGACTGGACAACCCGAATGGACTTCGCGCGCGCATAGGGCTCGTTCGGATCTATGTGCCCAGTGAGCAGTGTGACGTGGATGTCCGATCGGCGGGAAAGCGCATTCAGGGTACCAACCACATTCCTATGAGGACCACTGTTGCCGACGGCATGGTCCACGATGATGAGCAATTCGATCATGAAGGGGTTCTAGGAGACCGGGGCTGCCCGCTGCTACACCGCTGCCGCGTGCACCAGCGGGACACACAGGGCGGTTTCCGACACGCGCACCAGGTCGGCAAGAGTCAGGCTGGATCCGCTTGGCAGGCAGAGTCCCGTCGCGAACAGTTCTTCGGCCACTCGGCCGCCGCGCGTGCGGCACCCCCGAAACACGGGCTGCAGGTGCATCGGCTTCCAGACCGGGCGGGCCTCGATGTTCGCCTCGTTCAGGCCTTGAAGCATGTCGTCGCGTGTCGCACCGAAGCCCACGGGATCGACGGTGATGCACGTCAGCCAGTTGGTGCTTCGTCCATACGAGGCTTCCGGCATGAAACGAATGCCCGGCGTGCCGCTGAACGCTCGACGGTAGAACGCATTATTCGAGCGCCGCTGGTCGACGCGGACCGCGAGCTTCCGCAGCTGCGCCCTGGCGACCGCGGCCAGCAGGTTGCTCATCCGGTAGTTGTAGCCGACACATGAATGCTCGTAGTGGGGCGCCGGGTCGCGCGCCTGCGTCGCCAGAAATCGGGCTTTCTCGGCCCACTCCCGGTGGTCCGACACCAGCATGCCGCCGCCGCCGGCGGTGATGATTTTGTTGCCGTTGAAGGAGAAGACGCCGATGTCGCCGAACGTTCCGGCCTGCCTTCCTCTGTAGGTCGCCCCCAGAGCCTCGGCCGCATCTTCAACCAGCGGCACGCCGTAGCGAGCGCATGCGCTACGGACCGCGTCGTAGTCCGCGCACTGGCCGTAGAGATCGACGGTAATGACGGCCTTCGGCAGCTTCCCCTTCCCGGCGCAGCTCTCCAGCTCTTCTTCGAGCAGCGCGGGATCGATCGTCCAGGTGTCCGGACTCGAGTCGATGAAGACCGGCGTCGCGCCCACGTAGCGCACCGCGTTCGCCGTGGCGGCGAACGTCTGGGTCGGGACCAGCACCTCGTCGCCCGCGCCGACGCCGAGGATCTCGAGCGCGAGATGGAGCCCTGCCGTTCCGCTCGACACGGCGGCCGCATGCGCCACGTCGATCGCGGCGCAGAATTCCTTCTCCAGCACGTCGAGATCGGGTCCGGCCGGGGCGATCCAGTTCGAATCGAATGCCCGCAGCAGGGACTCCCTCTCTTCAGGGCCCACGTGCGGCGGCGACAACCAGATTCTGGAGTCGGTTGCGTGCACGCTAGCGGTCCTGATTCGGCGGTATCGACGCATAGAGGACACCCATGAATTCCTCGGCGGTCGCATGATTCGGAGCGCTGATGCCCCTCTGGGTCACGACGCGTCCGACGGTGAGGACAAGGATCTTGAGATCGAGCGCGAACGACACGCGCTCGACGTACTCGACGTCGAGCGCGAACCGTCGCTCCCAGCTCGAGGGTGTTCCTGCCCCAGACCTGCGCGAGGCCCGTGATGCCTGGCATGACGTCGTGACGGCGGGCCTGCGCGGCCGTGTAGCGTTCGAGATACCGCATCAGCAGCGGCCGCGGACCGACGAGGCTCATGTCGCCCTTGAGCACGTTGATCAACTGCGGGATCTCGTCGACGCTCAGGCGACGGAGCACGCGGCCGAGAGCCGTGAGACGCTCCGCGTCGGGGAGCAGCCGTCCCCGCCGATCGCGGCCGTCGTTCATGGTGCGGAACTTGAGCAGCGTGAAGGGCTGCCCGTGCAGGCCCGGCCTCGTCTGTCGAAACAGCACCGGTCGGCCCATCGTGGCCCAGACCCCAACGGCTGCCATGGCCGCGACGGGCAGACAGATGAGAAGGACGGCCAGCGCCACGGCGATGTCGAGCCAGCGCTTGCCTCTCGATCGGTACAGGCCGATGCTCATGCAGCGGGGCGTTGTGCGTGGCTTCACCGCGCCGCTTCCACCACTCGGAGATGCCCGCTGCCGAAGGGGGCCGGCGGTGCTGGCGGCTGCGGTGTCGGGGCAGGAACCGGCAGACCTCGGTCGGCGAGCAGCTGGCGGTACTCGGCGTAGATGCCCTCCCACATCGACTCCGGCCTGAACTCCATGAGCATCCGCTGCCGTCCGGCACGTCCGTGCTCGTGACAGAGCAGCCGGTTCTGCAGGTACGTGCGCATGGCCGCCGCCAGAGCGGCGGAATCCCGCGCCGGCACGAGCGTTCCGGTGATTCCGTCCTGGACGGCATCCACGCATCCGGGGATCCGCGTCGCGATCACGGGGAGGCCCATGGCCGCGGCTTCGAGCGCCACTGTCGGAAGCCCTTCGCGGTAGGTCGGCAAGACGAGGACGTCCATCGCCGCATAGAGCGGAGGCGTGTTCCAGTCCATGCCGGCAAAGTGCACGCGCGGATCCTGCCGCAGGCTGCGCTCCGTCTCGGGCACCCCGTCGCGCTCTTCGACCGGCCCGACGATCAGCAGGTGTGCGTCCGGGCACGCGTCCCTGACGGTTCTCCACGCGTCGGCGAGCTCCACGATCCCCTTGTCGCGCACGATTCGTCCGACGAAACCGATCACCCATGCGCTCGACGGAATCCCCAGGCGCATCCTCACTGCCGCCCGATGCGACGACTGGCAAAGCGGATTGAAACGCCGCACCGCGTCCACGCCGTTTACGCTTCCACGACGAACCACCCGGATCTTGGATGGCCTGCAAAGGCCTTCAGCAAGGACGGTCTCGCGCAGCGAATCGCTCACCACGATCACGCGATGCGCCAGCCGGCACGCCAACGTCTCGGTGGTCTTCAGCAGCGCTCGCTTCGCACCGGTAGCGGTCATGAGGGGAAGGCCGACCACGTGGTAGATGCGCACGGGAGTACCGACGCGCGCACCGGCGAGCAGGCCCAGCAGCCCCGCTTTTGGTGTATGCGCGTGGAGGATGATCGGCCGATGTCTCCTGAGGTATGAAGCCAGCTCCCGGACGGCAGCCAGATCCTCGAGAGGAGCAATGCGCCGAGGCATCGTGACGGCGTGAACGTCGACATTCTCGAGCAGGCCGAAGCTATCGAGGTCGGCACCCGGCGACGACACGGCGCTCACGCGGAACCCTCGTGCCGTCATGTACCGAAGTTGCCCGGCGAGGAACGCATGCAGGCTCATCGGCACCGAGGTGACGTGCGTCAACAGAGGGCGATTAGTGTCCACGAGATTTTCTGTGTCGCGGCGGGTTCAGCTCGCGCAGCGATGGGCCACACTCGGAAAGCGGCGTCTCACGATCGCGACAACCGATTCGCGCGCCTGGCGGAATTCCCGCGTCTGCGCCTCGTCGGGAGGGCTGGAACGGCGGCCCACGAGTCTGCTCACCATAGCCGGCCGCAAACCCCACGCGGTAAGCCACTGCCTTCGCGTGGCTCGCCACCGAACACATGCGGCTCGACACGGGAAAGCGGCTCCGGTGTTTCCGGAACGATCTCCGCGTACCGGCGAGCGCGTCGAGAATCTTGGGAAGCGTCGCCGTCTCGTGCTCGGTGTAGACGTAGCTCACATCCGCCATGACGGCGAACGGGTTCGCGAAGAGGAATCGGATGAGGTAGTCGACGTCCTCGCCCGAATTCAGCGCTTGGTCGAAGCGGATGCTCCGGGCCTGCTGCCGCCGGAGCATCGACGGCGCGTGCGCCACCGGCGGCGCCGCCAGCCGCTTCATCGGCGGCCGAAGCCCGAGCTCGGGTTGCGCGAGACCGGCGCAACGCACGCCGACGATGTCATTGTTCGCGTCCACAATCGACATGCCGGTACTGACGAGAGCAGCGCGGGGCTCCGCGAGCATCGCATCGACCTGCCGCCGGAGCTTCGTCGGAAACAACCAGTCGTCGGCGTCCAGCATGCAGACGAGATCGCCGCGCGCCTCGTCGAGGGCCCTCTGCCGCGCGGCTCCGCGGCCGAAGTGCCCGCGCAGGGGGATGTAGCGGACTCGGGAGTCCGCCGCTTGCTCGACGACGGCGCGGGGGGCGTCGGTCGAGCCGTCGTCAACGAGCACACATTCCCAGTTGGCATAGCTCTGCGACAGGAGTGACGCCAGCGCCCACGGCAGCGTGTGCCGCGCGTTCCAGCACGGCATCAGCACCGAGACGAGGGGTTCAGTCACCTGGCCGCGTACAATCGCGTCTGCATTCTGCGGGCGACTCCAGCCGTCGCCCCTCGTGTTCGAATGCGGACGGGAACCGAGACCGGAAGCGATCCGACCGGAGCATAGACGAGGAGGAGCGAAAAGAGCACGGTTCCGCCGTAGAAGTATTCGCCGCCGAGGCCACCGACCACGGCGGCGACCAGTGCCGCGCGAATGGGGTGCTTCAGCCTCTCGACCGCGGCGCGATCCGAGCCGGCGTCACGCCACAGGACGCCCACGAACGCCAGCATGAGCAGCCCGCCGGGCACCCCCGTCTCCAGAAACATCTGCAGCCAGAAGTTGTGGCTTCCCGTGTTGAACAGACCGGTGTCGTCTCCGCGGTGGTAGAACCCGGTTCCGAGGACGGGCGCCTGTGCGAGCCGTGGCGCCTGCGCCGTCCAGATGAAGGTCCGCGCTCCATCGTCGAAACCCAGGACTCCGCTTCGACCGCGATCGAGATCCGCCTGTTTCGGCCAGAGCGTCATATCCACTTGCCGGGCGAACGGCAGGGAATTGAACGTAGGCCGCCGCCAGCAAACACGATCGCCGCGGCGACGGACGACGACGGTCCGTCGTCGGATGCCGGTGGCTGCCATCAGGTAGAGCCGCGCCCGCCAGGCCGGCCACCCAGCCGCCTCGCCCGCGAGACATGGTGGCGCCGATCAGCGCGATCGGCAGAAGCAGCGCGGCCGCGCGGCGCCATGCCGGGGAGCCCAGCCCGATCACGTAGGCACCTCCCAGGTAGCAGATGAGCATCGCCAGCATCACGCTGACGGCGTTGTCGGCAATGTAGCCCATCGGGATGGCCACGGGCTTCTCGGTTGCCGGGAACAGGAACAGGGACACGCCCAGAACGGCCGCGGCCACCAGGAGCGCCCAGGGGTAGCCGGAACGGGCGTCGGCGGAGGCGAGCGCCTGAGCCGTCAGAAGGCCCGCGCACCCATACAGCGAGAACTTGCCGAGCTTCAGAAGGCTGAATACGAGCTGCGTGCTGGAGAGGTGGTCGTAGCGCCACGACATCACCAGCGTGGAGAAGAGCGCCCAGGCCAGAAAGCATCCAAGCGTCAGCGCGGCGGCGCGCAGGCGAAGCGCACGATGCGGGCGAAGCGCCATCAACAGGGCCGCCAGGTACGGCACCATCACGAAGTCGGATATCTCCAACGTGCCGAACGGAGTCGGGACCGTGCGTCCGAGATTCGGAAGGAACACGAGCGGCAGAAGAAACAGCCAGAGTCTTCTTCATACGGCTCGCGCCTGACGATGCTCGGTACACACCGGCGTCTGCTTGCCAAGGTGATGGCCGAACCAGCAGCCGGCGAGACAGTCCACGAGCACGCCGGGGGACCGATAGGCCCGCGCGTAGGAAATGCCGAGCAGCGCAAGGCGCGACAGCGCGACAGGCCGCCGGAACCACGCCACATGCCGCCGGATCATCGCGGCACGGTTCTGCGCCAGCCCCCTGACGTACGGACGGATGTCTGGCACTCTGCAGCCGCCGTCGCTCTGGGGCAGGTGCGTGAGGCGCGCGGCGCCGTTGAAGTACACGCGATAACCGGCCTCTTTGATGCGCAGGCACAGATCGGTCTCTTCGTAGAGCGCCGCGCCGACATTCAGCGCCTCGTCGAATCCGCCAACGGCCTGCAGCACGCGGCGCCACGCGGAGAAATTGCAGCCCTGCGCGTGGTCGGCTTCGTACTCGCCGGCGGCGTCGAAGCCCGGCCGGGGCGTGGCGGTCCATGGGTTGAACGTCCCGGCCCGGCCCACCGGTGGCCTCGCGGCCGACCGGCACTCGTCGATGCCGCCGGCAACCAGGCCGACGCCGGGACGCTCCAGCGCCCGAAGATGCTCCGACACCAGCGCCGGGCCCGACCGCACGTCGTCGTCCACGAAGACGATGGCCTCGTGGCGCGCGTGCTGCCACCCGTAGTTCCTCGCCTGCGGCAATCCTCTGAAGGTCACGTGGTGATAGCTCAACGCGCGCTGCGGCGTGTTCCGGATGCCCGCCGTCCACTCCGGCATCCTGGGCGATTGATCGACGACGAGGACCTCGAGAGGCGCGTGCGCCTGCGCCAGCATGTCCTGCACCGCGTACTGGAGCGACGCGCCTCGATTGAGGGTCGGGATAACGACGGTGATTCCCTGGCCGGTCACGAGATCATCCGAGCGGGACGTGGCCTTCGGTCAACGCCGACGCGAACCGGCGGATGTAGTGCTCCCAGGTGCACTCGCGCTCCACGCGCGCGCGAGCCCGATCGCCCATCTGCAGGAAGAGCCCCGGGGCGCGCACCAGGCGGCCGATCATCTCGGTGAGGGCCTCGACATCGCCGTCCCGGATCAACCAGCCGCCGTCTCCGTCCGAAATCGCATCGGCAATTCCGCCGGTCCTCGAGCCGACCACCGGCACCCCACATGCCTGCGCCTCCAGGAACACCAGCCCGAAGCCCTCGACGTCCCGTCCAGCCGGATCGCGGTGGGAGCACAGGATGAACAAGTCGGATGCGCGGTAGACGTCCGCGAGCTCGTCTTCGCCGACGAACCCCATCCACCGTATTTGTTCCTGGATTCCCAGTCCGGCGGCCAGCGCGCGAAGACGCGCCTGCTCCGGCCCCTGGCCGGCCACGAGGTATACGATCTGCCCGCGCGCCTCGGGCCTGAGGCCGGCGATGGCCTTCAGCACCAGGGCGTGTCCCTTGTAGGGCTCGAGCCGCGAGACCGAAGACAGCACCACTTTTCCGTCGACACCGAACTTCGCTTTCGCCTCGCGCCGTCCCCCGGACGCAAAGCGCGCCGGGTCCACGCCGAGGGGAACCGATGTGACGCGCGCACGAGGAGCGACAGCGGCGACGAGCTCCTCCGTGTAGCGGCTGTTGGCGACGACCAGATCCGCGGACTCGAGCACCCATCTCCGCAGTCTCGTCCAGAGGTACCGGCGCCAGAGCGGCGGCTGGCGGATCAGCTCGGTCCCGTGAGCCAGAATCACGCGCGGCCTTGAGCCGGCCAGGGTGGCCACCAGGCCTTCCGGGTACCAGATCCCGCACACGACCGGGCCGAGTTGCCGCCCCTCGCGCAAAAACCGCCAGGCATCCAGCTCACGCCACGGGCGTTCGCTCCTGACCCGCAGCTCCCGCGTGGCGATCGCATCGCCGGGCTGGCTGGCCCGGCCGGCCGTTCGGCCTCGCGTGAGGACGGACACGGCTCCCACGCGCTCGCGCCACGTTCGAACGATCTCGGCGCACAGGCGCGAGATACCGCCCGTGTCCGGTGGATAGTCGTAGGAAAAGAGCAACATCCCTGATTCGTCAGGCCACCCAGGCCGGATGCTCCAGCCGACTCATCCGGTCACTCTCCCTCGAGCGCGCCAGGCACCAGTCGAAGACCTCGGCGAAGTCCTTCGCCTGTCTCGATGCCAGATAGCGGTCGCACACGTCGTCGTTCGGCACCGGGTGCGGGATCCGCCCGGAGAGGAAACCGGCGAGCCGTCGCACCTGCTGGTCAGTGTCGCCATCCAGAAACACGCCGAGGCCGGCGGCGGTCAGTTGAATCCGCGCCTCGCTCGGGTCCGGCACCAGCGCGAGCACGGCCTTCCGAAGCGCAATGAAGTCGACCATCTTCGCGAAGTTGTTCCACCAGTGCGACTGCGGGCCCGGCGCCAGGACACCCGCCATCGCGCCCTTGACGATCGGATACAGGGCTGACTGCGGCATGTGGTCGATCAGCTCGACTCGGTCCTCCAGGCCCAGCGCCTGGATGAACGGCGCCAGTTTCGGTCGGTTCACATCGAGCCGCCCAATCACCAGCAGCTTCACGGGTCCGGTGCTCGCCTCAGTGGCGACGGCGCGCGCGAACAACTCCAGGAAGGCGCTGCCGTACTCGGCCAGGAACTCGCCGCAGAAGACGATGTAGCGGCCAAGGCTCGCGGCGGCCGTGGGCGCGGACACAAACTCGTCGTCGGCTCCGGTCGGAATGAAGCGCACCACCGGCGATCGAACGAGGCGGTGCGTATCGCGGAAGATCAGGGGATAGACGGAGGAGAGCACGGTCACGACGTCGGCGCGCCCGAGCGCCTTCCGCTCGAGCCGGCGCTGCTGCAAGTAGACGCGATCGACCGGAGACGACATCCTGGCGGCGTAGCTGCCCGGATCGCGAAAGTCGGCGACCCATTGCACGCCTTGTCGTTGGAGCGCCATGCCGATGCGAAGGCTCGAATACGGAAGCGCGGTGGTGTACACGAGCGGGATCTGGTGCTGCCGAATCAACGCGCGCGCCTTGCGCACGGCTGGGCCGTACCAGGTCCAATAGTCGTCGAGGTTCCGGCTCAGGACGGTCCGATAGAGCCGCTCGAAAGGCTGCGTCGGGATGCCCGCCGTGATCGTCCGGGCCGGACGGCCCGACCGCTTCAGCGCTGCGAAACTCCGATCCGACCCGCCAAGCGCCATCCGAATTCCCCGCAGCGAGGGCTCGACGTGACGTGCGGTGTGGACTTCGACCTCCGGCGGCAACCCGTCGAGCAACGACGCGTCTTCGTTGAACCGGTAATTCCGATCAACCGTGAGCACGTACGGCTTCCAGCCGGCCGCCGGGAGGTACTTCGCGAGCTTGTAGGCTCGGAAAACGGCCGCGTGCGTTTGCGGCGCGAAGAACGGCGTGACGATCAGGACGGAGCGATTCATGGGGTCGCGGACGTGCTCCCGAAACGCCAGGTCGGGCGAGGGACGAGATCGAACGGGGACGGTTTCAGCAGAGCCTGGCCGAGGCCGGCGTAGGCAACGACGCCCGTGATGACCTTTGCCACCAGCGTCCACTGCCAGGAAGCACCGGACTGCGCGGCGACGGCTCCCGCGCTCCAGGCGGCGGCCGCCATCACGAGCGTGATGCCGAAGACCGGCGCGACGGCTCTCACCGTCGCGCTGAGGGGCAGATCGACCAGCCTGTGCGCCGTGTGCAGCATGGGCAGCGTGACGACCACGGTCATCAGAAGCGCGTACGCGGCGGCCACGCCGACACCGCCCCACCGGACGCCGATGCCGAAGCCGACGCCGAGCACCGCGGCCACAACGGCGTACATGACGAACATCGCCCGCGCCTTTCCACGCGAGACGAGCAGCCAGCCGACCGTGTTGTAGAGCGGCTGCGTGAGGCTCGCGAGGCACAGCCACGTCAGCATCGGCACCACCGGAAGCCACCGCGGTCCGTAGACGAGGCGGACGGCCTCGGGCGCCGTCACGAGCAGCCCGGCCGCCAGTGGCAGGCCGATGAACGAGGTCGTGGTCACGGCCTTGCGGTAGGCGCGTCCGAACCGTTCGGGGTCGTGTTGGAACGCGGAAAGCGCCGAGACCATGATTGGCGCGAGCATGGTGGTGCCCACGAGCGAGGGCAGCGTCATCAGGAAATAGGCGCGCGTGTAGTACCCGAGCTCCGTGGTTCCCCAGAACCGGCCGATGAGGATGTTGTCCAGGTTTCGCGACACGTAGATGACGAGGCCCGAGGCCGCCAGGTAGCCGCCGAAGGCGAGGAGCCCTCGGGTCTCGACCGTCCATTGCGGCCGGTGCGGGCGGTACCCGCTGCCCCACAGATAGCCGGCGCACCGGACGGCCTGGCCGCACAGCGCCTGCCCGACGAGTGCCCAGTAGCCGAATCCATCGAGCGCCATCCAGATGCCGACGACGGCAGCGCACGCCTGGCCCGCGGTCTCGGCCAGGAACATCTCGCGATATCGCATCTGCCGCTGCAGCAGCGCGGCTGGCTGCAGCGCGATCCCGCTGAACACGAAGCCCAAGCCGAGCACGGCGGCAATCGCCGGAACCTCCGCGGCTCCGTAGAACGAGCGCAACGCCGGGCCGCTCAGGATGCACAGTACCCAGAGCGCGACGCCAGACGCGGCGTTCACCCAGAACAGCGTGTCGACCTGGACGCGCGTGAGGCTGCGCCGCTGGATGGTCGCCCATGAAAGTCCGCCGTCCGCGATCACCTGCAGCAGTACGGTCAGCGTGGCGACCATTCCGAGCAGGCCGAACACGCTCGGCGCCAGCAGGCGCGCCAGCACCGCGGTGGTGAGGAGGCTGACGAGATGGCGCGTCAGGACGAGGCCGAACGACCAGGCCGCGCCGGTCCGCGCGAGCCGTCCCACCTGCGATGCCTGCGGCGCCTGGAACTCCCCGCCCGTCTCCTCCACCGGGTCCAGCACCGCCTCGGGCGTCATACTCCGGCCGCCAGGACGACGTCAGGACCGGCGAGGCAGCCCTCGAAAACCTCCGCGAAGTCCCTGACCTGCCGGGACGCGAGAAAGCGGCTGCAGGCGTTCGCGTTCACCGCCGGCGCCGCGAGGCGACCCGAGAGAAAGGCCGCGAGCCGGTCGGTCGCCTCGTCGGCGTTCCCGTCGAGGAAGATGCCGAGCCCCGCCGCCGACAACTGGATGCGGGCCTCGCTCGGATCGGGCACCAGGGCCAACACGGGCTTCTGCAGCGCGAGGAAATCCACCAGCTTGGCGAAGAAGCACCACCAGTGCGTGTCCGAACCCGGCGCGAGCACGCCGGCCATCGCGCCCCGAATGATCGAATAGAGCTCCGCCTGCGGCACGTGATCCCTGAACTCCACGTGCGGCTCCAGCTGCAGGCGGCGCACGACCGGCGTCAGGTTCCGCCGGTTCACGTCGAGCCGCCCCACGAACAGCAATTTCGCGGGGCTCGGCGTGCGCGCGATCGCCTTCGCGTACAGCTCGAGGAAGTCGGGGCCGTACTCCCTCAGGAACTCGCCGCAGTACACGATGTACTTTCCGTCCTGGGCGCCACCGCGCCGGCTGGCCTGCACGTACTCGTCGTCGGCGCCGGTCGGAATGAACCGGATCGGGGTCCTCGCCGCGAGGCGATGGAGATCGCGGAAGATCATCGGGTACACCGACGAGGCGACGGTCACGGCGTCGGCCCGCCGCAGCGTCTCCCGCTCGATGTGCCGTTGTCCCTCGTAGACCCGGCCCACCGGGGACGACAGACGAGCCGCATACGTGCCGGGGTCTCGATAGTCGGCCACCCACTTGACGCCGCGGCGCTGCAGCGCCAGGCCGATCCGGTTCGACGTGTAGGGCAGCGACGTGGTGTAGACGAGGGGAATCTCGTGCTGGCGGATGAGCTGCCAGGCCCTCCGCACCGCCGGCCGGTACCACGGCCAGGTACTCGTCCGGTACGTGAACCCACCGCTGCAGCGTCCGGGAGTAGAGACCTCTCACGCTTCCGCCGGCCCCTTCGGACGGCTTCTCGGGAGCCTCGGGGCGTGAGCGCTTCAGGGCCGCAAACGATCGGTCCTTGCCGCCGAGCCGCATGCGGAGGCCGCGCAACGTGGCCTCGACGAAGCGGACCCGGTGCACTTCGACCTGTTCAGGCAACGAAGGCAGCAGCGTCGGATCCTCGTTGACGCGGTAGTTGGTGTCCACGGTGAGCACGTAGGGCGTCCATCCAGCGGCCGGCAGATACTTGGCCAGCTTGTAGGCTCGAAACGCCGAGGAATGGCTCTGCGGCGCAAAGAATGGCGTGACGATCAGGACGGCTCTATTCATCAGGGCTCGCGCGCACAGCCGGCGCGCGCCACTAGGACGATGAGCCCGTCCGTGCCAGTGGTGCCTCGGAGACGTCCCAGTCCGCCGGCGGCGCCGAGGGTCCGGGATCGAGCGCGTCGAGCTCCGACAGATTCACGGACGCCTCGATCGTCTCCGGCGGATCAAGCACGACGTCCACCACACGCGCCCACCCGCGCCAGCCACAGGACCGGCAGTGGTAGAGACGCGATCGGTGCATGGGCTTCCGCAGTCGCTCGATGAGGGAGCGGGTCGGGGACCGGTGCATGTCCGGCGCGTAGCATCTGACACAAACGGCCGCTCGACGTCTCGACGCGGGCAGCGGTCGATGCGCGCGCCTCGACGAGGCCGCCGGCGCCGCGGGGGCCGGGGCCGCAGCGGGCGCCGCCTGCCCGAAGGTCGGCACCGTGCGCGCCAGCTCGGCGATCAGCCGCTCGTGCTCGCCGTTCAACGCCAGCTCTTCCAGCACCGAGATTCTGGTGCGTCAGCCAGATGGTCGGCGGGCGGCCGGGCGGCCGCACGCGCTGCACGTTCCGCGCATGCGAGGCCTCGACGACCTCATCGACCTCCACCAGATCCTCCCAGAGCTTCTCCCCGGGGCGCAGCCCGACGAACTTGATCCGAATCTCGTCTTCGGGAATGAAGCCGCACAGCCTGATGGCGTTGCGGGCCAGATCCGTCAAGTAGATCGGCTCGCCCATCTCCAGCACGTACACGCCGCCGCAATTCTCGCGGGCCGCGTGCAGCACGAGCTGAACGGCTTCCTCGATGAGCATGAAGTAGCGACGCACCTCGGGATGCGTCACGGTCACCGGCCCCCCGGCCTTGATTTGTTCGAGAAACGTGAGGACGACACTGCCGTTGCTGCCGAGGACGTTGCCGAATCGGACCGCGAGGAACAGCGTGCCGCTCCGCGCGGCCAGATCCTGCACGAGCATCTCGGCGACGCGCTTGCTCGCGCCCATCACCGACGCCGGATAGACGGCCTTGTCGCTCGAGACGAGCACGAATCGCTCGACGCCGTGCGCGACCGCCGCCTCGGCCACAATCCGCGTGCCGCGCACGTTGTTCTTGATCGCCTCGCACGGGTTCAGCTCCATGAGCGGCACGTGCTTGTGGGCCGCCGCGTGGAAGATGATCTCCGGCGCGTACTCCGCGAGGACGCCGTCGACGCGCAGCTGGTCGCCCACGTCGCCCACCACCGGGTGCACGAACGACTTCGCGCCCGCATCCGCCAGCGTGTTCACCAGTGTGAACAGGCTGTTCTCGTAGCGCTCGAACAGCACCAGAGAGGCCGGCTCGAGCGCCGCGATCTGGCGACACAGCTCCGAGCCGATGGACCCGCCGGCGCCCGTCACGAGCACCCGCCGGCCCTTGATGAACCCCGGCAGCGCCTCGTCGCTGCTCGCGTCGATGCCCACCGGCGCCCGGGGCAGCAGGTCGTTCACCGACAGGTTGCGAATCTCACTCGTGCCGAAGCGGCCGTCGAAGGACTCACGCAGGTACGGCAGCGTACGGATGGGGATCTTGAACTGCTCGAACGCGGACACGAACCGGCGGACGGTGGCGGGATCCGCCCGCGGAACGGCCAGCAGCGCCTCCTCCGGAGCGGTCTCCGCCAGGATGCGGCCGACCTCCTGGAGTCCGCCGAGGACCCGCACGCCGTGAATCCGCGTGCCCTGCAGACGTTCGTCGTCATCGACGAGGCCGATGGGGCGATACTTCCCCGTCTTCTTCATCTCGCGCACGATGGCCGCGCCGGCGTCGCCGGCGCCGATGACGAGCACACGCCGGCCGCGCCAAGTGCCGGTCAGTTCGGCCCAGGCGCGAGGCGCGATGCGCACCACGATCACGGCCACGCCGAGAAGCAGCGCGTCGACGACGAGCACCGAGCGCGGGTACGTACCGGCCAGGCCGCCGGCCCACAGCTCGACGGCGAACAGGAGCGTGCTCAGGAACACGCCGATGCCGACCGCGCAGACGTCCCAGATGCCCGTGTAGCGCCAGAGGCTCTCGTAGAGTTTCAGTGGCAGAAACGTCGCGCCCCTGATGAGCAGCAGCCACGGCAACTGGCTGAGGCAGAGCGCCGTGTACGACGGGCCTACGTGGCCGTCGAAGCGAATCAGGAACGCGCCGTAGTTCGACGCCGCGATCAGACCCAGGTGCAGGACGGCGATGAGGGCCCGCCGGACGTTCGAATGGCTCGTCGTGGACATCTCCAACTCAGGACGCCTTCCGGGCGCCGAATTCACGGATTGAGCGTTCGTAGAAGGCCAGGTTCCTCTCGAGCAGGGCTTCGACCGAGAAGTCGCGGACGACGCGGTTGCGACCGGCTTCACCGAGGCGCGCGGCGAGATGTTCGTCGCCCAGGATGCGCTCGATGGCGTGGGCGATCTTCTCGGGAGAGTCGGGATCGACGATCAGTCCTTCGCGCTCCTGCTCGATGAGTTCCCCGTCGGTGCCGCACCGGCCGAACACCGTCGGGCACCCGCACGCCATCGCCTCGATGGGCGCGATGCCCATGCCCTCGGCATAGGACGGGAACACGGCCACGTGGGCGGAGCGCAAGCCTTCGAGCACCTGCGCGTGCGCGACGTGTCCGTGGAACGCCACGCTCGGCCGGCAGTCGTCGGCGAGCAGCGATTCCAAGTGCGCGCGCATGGACTGCCCGTTCCACCGTGTGTCTTTCCCGAACAGGTGCAATTGCGCGTCGCCGAACCTGGCCTTGATGTGCGGCCAGGCCTTGACCAGCGTGATGACGCCCTTCTTGGGCGTGAGCGTCCCGGTGAAGACCACGCGATACGGCACGCGACGCGCGTCGGGCGCGGGCGTCGGCAGCTCGACGGGATTGTACAGGATCGCGCGCGGTCCATCGGCGAGGCGGAACAGTTCCCTGGTCCGATCGCCCAGGTAGCTGCTCACTGCGCACCAGGCGTCGGCCCGCTTCATCGACGCGCGTTCCGCAAGTCGCAGCGCCCGTCGAGTCGAAAAACCGAGCTCAGCTGAGAAATAGCAGTCGGATCCATTGGCCCGCACCACGACGGGCACGTCAAGCCGCTGCCATCCCGCGGCCATGCCCTCCCAGTCCGGCACTTCGACCAGGTCTACCTCGCCGGCTTCGCTCCACGCGGCGATCTGCTGAAACAGCTCATATCGCGACTGGACCCACCCGAGACGGCCGGACTTCCACCGGCGCCGCCACACCCGCACGCCGTGGTCTTCTTCATAGTCCGGCGCGGGCCACTGCGGGGCGTAGAGGCCGATCACACGCACCTCGAGACCGGCCCTGACGAGGGCGCGGCCGAGCACCTGCGTCATCGTGCCGATCCCGCCGTTGGGTCCCGGCGGGTACTCATTGCACACCAGACAGACGCTCTTCACCTTCATAGGCTCGATTCACTCGGATCGCCCGACGGGCGGTGACGGAAGTAGACGGAATAGGCGACGGGAAACGCGGTGTGGGGCCGGGAAAGGTTCTGCGGGTAGCGATCGTCCATCGCGAGCAGAAGCGGCAGGTGCTCGGCGGTGAACCAGCGCTCGTGCACCGCCCGTTCCGCCGGGGGAAGGTGCTGCAGCGCCTGCACCCAGCAATACGCGATGGCCTCGAACGGTCCGCCGGCCGGCTTCCACGCGGTCATCTCGAGGCCGTGCCGGGCCAGCGCGGCCTCGAGGCCCCACGGCGTGTACCGCACGTAGTCGTCGGGAATCTGATGCAGCTCACGCACCAGCGCCTCGAAGAGATAGCCGGTGCCGCCAGGGCGCAGCAGGCGCGCGAACTCCGCGAACATGGCGTCCTGATCCCGCACGTGGTGGATGACGTTGGGAATCAGCAGTGCGTCGGCCCCTGCATCGGCCAGGCCGGTGTCGCTCACGGCGGCCCGCCGATCCGCGCGGACGTGCAGGCATCGCGAGTCGTCGGTCCAGCTCTTCTGAAAGCCGTCGCGGGCGGCGGTCGTCGCGAGATGGCAGTCCACGACATGAACGCGCTGGTCCGGGAACAGCGGCGCGAACAGGCTGTCCCCGCCGTACACGTACGACCGTTCGAGGATCACCACGTCGGCCTGCCGCGGCAGTGTCGCCGCGAGATCCAGGAGGTCGTCGAGCAGCCGCGCGTAGTGCGGCCACTTCGTGGCCGTCTGGAACACCCGATCGCGCAGGAAGGCCACGTGGGCCTCGCGCGGATCGGCCGGCGCACACACCGACGGACTCATGCTTCCTCCCAAATCGATCCCGGAAGATCGATACTCAATGCCGGGCCGCCCGTCGCGTATCCTCGCTCGAGGAGCACGCCCGCCGACACGATCGTTCCCGCGCCGGGCGGCATGGTCGTGTGCGCGTTCGGCCGGGTCTCGTAGCCGTACACCCACGCCCGCGAGATGCCGCGCAGGCTCCGCAGGAAGTCCACGAATTTCTTCACCGAGAGCACGATGCAGTAGAGCCGGTGGCCGTTCCGGTTCACGAAGGCGCGATTGATGTCCGCCAGGTCGCGCGGCATCGCCGCCAGTTTCACGTCGAACAGCACGTAGCGATCCGAGTGGGCCGTCATGCGATCGACAAGCTCCTTCCAGTGCGGCTCGGCCTGCATGACTCCCGTGGCGTTGACGAGATCGAAGGAGCTCCCGAGCGAGAGCCCGACGCCATTGCCGACGCGGAATTGCGCCCACGGAAACTCCCGGCGGGCCAGCTCGATGTTCTCAGCCACCAAATCGAGTCCCGTGTACTCGCAACCGGGCGCGTACTGGTCCAGCACGCGGAGGAACCGCCCGCTCGCGCAGCCGATGTCGAGCACCGTCCGGATGTCCGGGCCGATGCGCTCGAGAAAGTGCGTCTCGCTCGCAAAGAACTCCGCCGGCGTCTTCCGGGCAAAGCGCTGAATCAGGCCGTCGTCGAACCAGGCGCGATAGTGGACTTCCATGTGTCACCCCGCCCGACGTGTCGACCACTCGTCACGCCGGGACCACGGCATCGGACTCCGGCGCTCGATCAGGTCGTTGAAGAACTCGAGATCCCCGCGGTACGGGGGGTGGTTGAGCGCGGCTTCCGCCACGAGCCAGTCGAGGGCCGTGTCGAGATTGATCGAATTGGCTTCGGGCATTTCGAGGCCGCACACGCGATCGCCGAGCACCGAGTCCTGCTCGCGGATGGTGCGCACGCGCGACAGGTGGAACGCGCCGTTGCGCACGTAGGCGTGCGGCGTCAGATCCTGGCGTCTCGAGCCGTCGGGCTCCGGCATGCAGAAGTCCCGCACCCAGAGGCCCTCGCTGAGCGTCTTCGCCCGCGCCGGGTGCTGGTCGTGCATCCGCCGCAGGCCGACCACCGACGTGGCCTCCGGGTGCCGGCTGAGCAGCGACACGGCCTCGCGCAGGTGGCCGGGCGTTCGGAACGGCGACGTCGGCTGGAGCGTCATCACGGCGTCGAACTCCGCCCCGTCGCGCTCGGCGAGCCAGTCGAGCGCGTGTCGGATGCCCTCCACGGTGCGGCTTTCGTCTCGCGCGAGCTCGGCTGGACGCAGGTAGTCCTGTCTGACGCCGAACGGCTCGAAGAGGCGCAGGTACGCCGGCGAGTCCGTGGACAGCAGGATGTCGTCGAACAGCCCGCTTCGGCACGCCGTCCAGAGCGTGTAGACCCCGAGCGGGATGCCGCGCAGGGGGGCAATGTTCTTGTCGGGAATCGATTTCGATCCGGATCGGGCCGGAATGAACGCGAGCAGTCGCATCTTTGAGGTCACGCCACCAGCATGGCGGCGACGGTCGGCAGGCCGGGCGACGTCGCCGGGTCGCGCGGAAGGTCGTTCGTGTCGAGACGTGGAAGCGCCATCGCCACGCCGCCCGGCAGGCGGGCGAGCGCCCCGCTGTTGGTGAGGCCGATGCACGCGCCCTTGCGCCGGACGAGCCCGGCCACGCGGTCGTCCACGTCTCCGTGCGGATACGCGATGATCCAGCGGTCGGTCGGCACGCCCAGACGCCCGAGGAATGCGAGCGACCGATCGATTTCTTCCTCCTGTTCCCCGGCGCTCAGCCGGGTGAGACGCGGATGGCTCCACGTGTGGCAGCCGAGACACATGCCGGCGTCGTGGAGCGCGGCGAGCTCCTCGACGCCCATGTACAGCTCGCGCGCCAGGACCTCTTCACGCTCGGGCACGAAGCGGCGAAAGAGCGTGTCGAGCACGCGCGTCCGTGTCTCCCTGGGTAACGCGCGCTGCAGCATCCGCTTCACGAACGCCGCCTCGGGGCCATCGTATTGGCTGGGTCCCGCAAGGCGCCGGCGGTATCGGGACCAGGGCTCGAGCGCCGACGCCTCCTCCTCGGCTTCGACGACCTCCCGGAGCGCCCGGACGAGGCCGCGGGCGTCGGCGACGGCCGCGAGCAGGTAGTGGATCTTGTTCACCTCGAGCAACCCGGCCCGTTCGGCCGCGCGTCCCACCGGGAAGAACGTCCCCTGCCACCCGCGGGCGAGCAGCTCCGGCAGCACGCACGCGTGATGCTCGCGATACCCGTCGTCGAACGTCAGCCAGGCGGCGCGC
This sequence comes from uncultured Acidobacteriota bacterium, assembly GCA_963792785.1. GTDB lineage: Bacteria > Acidobacteriota > Vicinamibacteria > Vicinamibacterales > CAVVIG01 > CAWIMX01. The sequence goes on from CAWBXO010000001.1 coordinate 374,492, forward strand.
TCGGGCAGGGGCGCGCCCCCGGCGACCGCCGACATCACCTGCCCGGCGGTCACCACCTGGTAGTACCGGCCGATGTAGTCCAGTTGTCCGCAGAAGTCGGCAGGCGTCGGCCCGCGGTATCCGGCTCGCGCGGCCGGCGCGGCGCCCCGCACGTAGTGGTAGGTAACGATCGTGAGCCAGGGCGACCGACTCATTGCGCCACGACCGGTTCCAGTTCGGGCTGGCGCGCCAGCCGGTTCAGCGTCTCGGCCACGCGTTCCGGCGTCTCCGCGCAGGGCGCGCCCACCTCCAGTTCGACGAGCCGCCGGCGTCCTTCGTGGTCGAGCGCCGGATTCGCGAGATACGCATTCGCATGCGTGGCGAGCTCACCGGTCGAGTGCGCCACGCGGACCGCGCCGAGCTGCCACACCGGGCGATAGTGATCCCACTGGTAGAAATGTTCCCAGAGCGGCAGGCCCAGGCGAGGAGGGCTGGACGTGTCGAACGCGATGTTGATCACGGGCGTGTCGCACACGGCGAAGTCAAGCGACATCGTCGACGCTACGTTCACGTTCAGATCGGCATGGCGGACGACGTTGGCCATGAGGCGCACGTCGTCCGGGTGCGGAATAATCCCGGTCCAGTTGCCGGGATCCGTGTCCTCCCACAACGGCTCGCTGACAATCAACTCGGGAAACCGGGCACGAAGCACCGCGTGCCGGCCGGTCCAGTCCGCCGGATTGCGCCGCAGCAGCACCTGCGGCGCGCCGTGGATGCCCTCGTCGCGCACCAGCTCCAGCAGCGCCGCGATGTGGTCCACTTCGTCGGCGTCCGTTCTCGGCAGGCCCCCGGTGTAGCAGATGAGCGGTCTGTCGGGATCGGCGCCGACACGCGCGCAGAACTCGCGCCGCGACCACAACAGCTCGTCGCGCGCATACAGCGTGAACTGCGACGCGCCCACGACGTGCACGCGCGAGTACGCGAGCTGCGGGTAGTACGCGCGGAGCTGCCGGCCCATCAGCTCGCTCCAGACCAGGTAGTGATCGAAAGGCGCGAGAATGCGCTCGTTCGTCGTCACGCTGTCCCAGCTGGAGACGAACACCGCTGTCGGGATCGCCAGCGATCGGGCCGCCAGCACGGGGGCGATGAAGCTTTCCATCAGGTGGTTCGAGCAGACCACTACGTCTGGGCGCAGCGCGTCGAAGAGGCGCCGGTAGCGATCCACCATCGGACTGCGCGCCGCGACGCTGAGGTAGCAGGCGTGCAGCCGCTCGAGTCCCGTGGGCGAAGCGGCCAGCCTGGCGGCCGTCCGCGCCGCGCGTGCCAGCCAGCGTCCGTGCCAGCGGCCCGGGGACGGCAACTCGCTCCTCCACCGATGGGCCCGGCTGCCAGACGCGCGCAGGTGCGCGTGCTTCAGCGTGAGCTGCAAGCTGGTCTCGACACCGCCCGTGCGTCCGGCCGGGAGCCGGCTCCACTTCACGTTCCCGGCCCGGCGCGCCCACCGCCGAATCGCGACGTCCGGCAGCGCGTGCAGGACGTGGACGTCGCCCACCGCCGCGACGCGCTCGAGCACGCCGCTCAGGGCGAGGTTCCGGTACCCCACGCCGTCGGGAATCAGAAAGACCGATTTCATCGGGACGTCATGCCGGGAGCGGCGCGCCCGATGCGCCGGCCAGGCTCCACTGGATGGAGGGATGCAGCACCGCGTCGGACGGACCGCTCTCCCCTTCGATGTCGAGCGGAAAGGATCCGGATCGGCAGCGGGCCTTGCGACCGGTCGTCCAGAGGTGCGCGTCGAAAGACAGTGAGTAAAGGCCCGGGTTCAGCCACAGGGCCGGGCACTCGGCCGTCACGCGGTACACGGCCGGCTCGAGGCGGGCCAGTCCGAGCGACAGGCTGTCGCGCGTGGAGAGAAGAATCCGGCGCCCGTGAACGTCGGCGACCTGGCAGCTCACCTTGAGACCGGCCGCCAGCTCGGGCACCGTGAGCGTCGTCGTCACGGTCACCGGCTCATCCTGCCGGACGGTGTTGCCGTGACGGCCGGCGAGGCTGATGGCGCCGAAGCGCAGCCGCGGCAGGCCGTCGCCGTCGTCGGCCGGCTCGTCTCCATCGCCGAACACTCCGAGGCTCCGATAGTACGACTCGATGCAGTCGTCGATGTCTCCGGCGAACGTCAGCTGGCCGTGGTCGATCACCATGCCTCGCCGGCAGAGCGAGCGAACGGCGGCCATGTTGTGGCTCACGAGCAGGACCGTGCGGCCGCCGGCCGCCACGTCTCCCATCTTGCCCATGCACTTCTGCTGAAAGGCGACGTCCCCCACCGCCAGCACCTCGTCGACCAGCACGATCTCCGGCTCGAGGTGCGCCGAAATGGCGAACGCCAGCCGCAGCTGCATGCCGCTCGAGTAATGCTTCAGCGCCGTGTCGAGGAACGGCTCGACGCCGGAGAACTCGACAATCTCGTCGAACTTCCGATCGATGGTGGCCTTCTTCATCCCAAGGACGGCGCCGCTCAGGTAGACGTTCTCGCGTCCGCTCAGCTCGTTGTGAAAGCCGGTGCCAATCTCGAGCAGCGAGCCCACGCGGCCCGACGTCTGCGCGTAGCCTTCGGTCGGCTCGGTGATGCGCGAGAGAATGCGAAGCAGCGTGCTCTTGCCCGCGCCGTTCGGGCCGATGATGCCGACCACATCGCCCCGCGCCACGTCGAACGACACGTCGCGCAGGGCCCAGAGATGATCGGGACGCCCTGGAGCCTGGGGCGCACGCCGCCGGGAGAGCCGGCGGGCGAGCGCGTCGCGCAGGGTTTCGCCGCCCCGCGGGCGGTGTGCCAGGGGGTAGCGCTTGCCGATTCCACGGGCGCGTATGGCGACGGTCACGGTTCTAAGGTCGAAGCCGCTTCTCGATGCACAGGGGCGCACCGGCCAGTACCTCGGCGATCCGCGCGCCGGCGCGGCCGTCCCCGTACAGGCAGTTGCTGGGAAGCCGCCCCTTGGCGGCCTGACGCAGGATGGCGGTGCTGATCTCCTGGCGGCAGTACCCGACGTCCACGACGTTGCCCGCGCGATCGCGTCCCGCCTGCCGCGCGCCGATATTGACGACGGGAATGCCGAGAAACGCGCATTCGCGAATGCCCGCGCTCGAGTTCCCGACCAGGCACTGCGAGTTGTAGAGCAGCCGCAGGAAGTCGGGCGGGGCCACGTCGCGAAAGAAGCAGATGTTGTCGGGACGCTCCCGCTCGCAGAATGTCTCGATCGCGGCCGACATCTCCTGCGAGCCCGCGTCGATGTTCGGCCAGAACCAGGCCGCCGGCAGGCCCACGTCGCGCACCGCGCGCAGGGTCTCGAGAATCTGCTGCGAGGCCTGCGCGTATTCCGTCGTGACCGGGTGCTGGAGCACGACCAGGTACCGATCGGACAGGGAGACACGCCCCCCCTCGGCGGCGTACTTCTCGACCGGATCGAAGTCCAGTTCCGGGCGGTCGAGAATGCCGCGCGCGAGGTCGATGGACGGACAGCCGGTATGGAAGACCGTGTCGGGGTCTTCGCCCATGCGGATCACGCGCTCGGCCGCGGGCCGCGTCGCGACGAGGTGGAGGTCCGCGAGTTTGGTCACGGCGTGGCGCACCTTCTCGTCGATGGATCCGCTGAGCTCGCCGCCCTGGACGTGGGCGACCGGAATGTTCATGTAGGCGGCCGCCATGGCCGTCGCCATGGTCTCGTACCGATCGGCGACGGTCACGACGATGTCCGGCCGGACCTCCTGGAGGATGCCCGACAGCTCGACGAGCGCCAGCCCGGTGGTCTTGACCATGGTGGCCAGGTCCCCGCCCTCGAGAATCGTGTGGACCCGGGCGGCGATCGGAAAGCCGTCCTCCTCGATGTACCGGCCGACGCCGCTGTACCGCGTAAGCAGCGCTGACGCGCTCACGACGACCAGCAGCTCGAGGTCGGGATGCGCGTGAATCGCGGCCAGCGCGCTTCGCACGCGGCTGTAGCTCGGCCGGGCCGTGATCACGACGCAGACCCGGCGCGGCACTACGAGGCCTCCTCGAGGTCGGCGAACTGCACGGCTTCGTCCGCTTTGAGGCCTCGCCGCAGGCGCCGGCCGATGACTTCGTCCAGACGCGCCGGCGGGATGCCGGCGCCGGGCTTCTTCAACGCCAGGTGCTGCCCCGCCAGCGTCGTGCCGGCCGGCAAGTCGCCGCGCGCGACGACGCTCTTCGTGAACACGTCGCGCACGGGCGCCAGCGCGTCGGCCATCCGGTCCTTGTCGACCGGGTTGTCGCGCATGGCCTCGATGAACCGGACGCCCTCCACGAGCTCGGCGAGCTCGGCCGGCGTCAGCGAGGAGGACACGTCCGGGCCGGGCATCTCGCGGCTGAGCGTGACGTGCGTCTCGAGCACCGCGATGCCGAGGGCGGCGGCCGCCAGTCCGGCGTAGATCCGCCCGCTGTGGTCCGACAGCCCGACCGGGCACCCGTAGCGTTCGCGGAAGAACCCGATCTGATTCAGGCCCACGGCCTCGGGCGGAGACGGGTACATCGACGTGCACTGCAGCACCGCGATCGCCGCGCCGCGCGCGGTCGCGCAGGCGACCGCCCGATCGACGTCGGCGATCGGGCTGAGCCCCGTGGAGAACAGCATCGGGAGGCCTGTCTCGGCCATGCGCTCGAGCATGGGCAGGTTCGTGACTTCGCCGGAGGCCACCTTCCACGCCGCCACGCCCACGTCCCGGAGCAGCTCGACCGCCTCCAGGGAAAACGGCGAGCTCAGGAACGCCAGCCCGCGCGCTTCGACGTGCGCCTTGAGCTCCGTCCACTGCGCGGGGGTGAACGCGGTCCGCATCCAGTAGTCGTACCGCGAGCGGTCCTGACGGCTGAACGTCCGGCGCCACGGCTCGCGCCGCGTGCTCTCGGCGGCCGCGATGTGCGTCTGGAACTTGACCGCGTGCGCGCCGGCATCCGCGATCGCGTCGACGAAGGCGTGCGCGATGCCGACGTGTCCGTCGTGGCTCAGGCCCACCTCCCCGACGATCAGGCAGTGCCCGTCCGCAAGGGGCCGCAGTACGTGGTGGCGGCTCGTGTCAGACGACATCAGCGAAGGTCCGTTCTGCGTGCCGGAAGTACCACACGCCGCTGGCGAGAATCACGAGAGCCGCCCCGCCCGAGGCCAGGAGCATCGGTCCCGGCGCCGTGTCGGCCCCGAGGAGCGCCCAGCGGAATCCTTCGGCGACCCCGGCCATCGGGTTGAGGCCGTACACCGTGCGCCACGGCTCGGCGAGCAGGCTGCTCGGGTAGGCGATGGGCGTCGCAAAGAGCCAGAACTGGACGAGGAAGGGAACGGCATGCCGCACGTCCCGGAAGCGGACGTTGATCGCCGACAACCACAGGCCGACCCCGAGGGCGGTGACGACCATCAGGATCAGGAACACCGGCAGCCAGACGACGTGCACCGTCGGCACGATTCCATAGAACAGCATCAGCAGAAGAAGCACGGTGAGTCCGAGGACAAAGTCGACGCCCTCGGCGATGACCGACGCGCACGGCAGCGCCAGGCGGGGAAAGTAGACGCTGCGAATGAGGATCGCGCCCATCACCACGCTGCCCGAGGACCGGCTCAGGCTGTTCGCGAAGAACGTCCAGGGCACCAGCGCCGCAAACGCGAACACGGGATACGGCACGCCGTCGGAGGGCATCTTCGCCAGGCGTCCGAAGAAGACGCTGAACACGACCATCGTGAAGAACGGCTGGATGATCGCCCACGCGGAGCCGAACGCCGTCTGCTTGTAGCGCACCTTGACGTCGCGCCACACCAGGAAGAACAGCAGCTCGCGATACTGCCAGAGCTCGCCGAGCTTCAGCCCCCCCCAGCCGCTCGACGCCGTGATGCGGCACACCGGCTCGCGCCCGGGCTCGTCCCACGTCCCGGGGACCGCGACGCTCGCGCCGGCGAATCTCGTCTCCACGCGGCTCAGGCGTTTCCGGCACTCGCGAGGTACTCGGGATACTGCGACGCGTAGTAGTCGCGATAGTAGTACCGGTCCCGCATGACGTCGGCCCCGTTCAGCACGACGCCGGTCACGCTGATCCCGGCGGCGTCGAGCCGCTCGAGCGCGGACTGGACGACGCGCCGCCGCGTCTTGTTCACGTTCACGACGAAGATCCGGAGCGCCGCATGCTGAGCCAGCACGGCCGAGTCGGTGACCGGCATCACCGGGGGGCCGTCGAGGACGACCCAGTCGAAGCGGGCCGCCAGGCTCCGCACGAGCTCCTCGAAGCGCTTCGACCCGAGGAGCTCGGACGGGTTCGGCGGGCAGCGCCCGCTCGCCAGCAGCCAGAGTCCGGACGCCGTCGTCTTCACGATCGCCTCACTCGGCTTGGCGCCTCCGCTCAGCACGTTCGACAGGCCGGGCTGCTGCGGGCCGTTGAACAGCGTGTGCAGCGAGGGCTGCCGCATGTCGGCGTCGATGAGGAGCACGCGCTTGCCGCTCCGGGCCAGCGCCATGGCCAGGTTCGCGGCCACCGTGCTCTTGCCCTCGCCCGGCGCGGCGCTGGTCACCATGAGCGTCTTCGCCTCGTCGGCGAGCGCGCTGAACAGCACGTTGGTCCTGACGGTGCGGAACGCTTCGGAGAACATCGGTGGAACGACGCGGCTCGACAGAAGCGGCGGCGACCCCTTCAGGGTCTTGGCCGACACGTAGGGCAGCATGCCCAGGAACGGCACGCCGAGGTACCGCGCGACGTCGGCGGGCAACTTGATGCGGTTGTCCCAGTGCTCGGTCAGGAACGCCATGACGACGCCCAGCACGAGCCCGCCGAGCAGGCCCACGAGCAGGTTGAGGCGGACCCTCGGGCTGACCGGCGACGTCGGCGTCTCGGCGGCGTCGAGCACCTGGGCGTTGCTGACTTTCAACTCCGCCGACACGGCCACTTCGTTCGCGCGCTGCAGAAGGTTCTGATAGATGAGCCGGTTGCTGTCGGCCTCGCGCTGCAGCACCCCGTAGTCGATCGCCTGACGGTTCAGGGCCAGCGCGTTCTTCTTCTGATCGTCCAGCTCCCGCGTCAGGCTCTGCTCCTCGGCGAGCGCGGCCAGGTAGTCCTGGTGCACCGACTCGACGAGATTCCCGACCTCGGTCGCGAGCCTGGCGCGCGTGCTCTCCAGCGCGGAATCCACGCGGGCCATCTCCGGGTGCTTGGCGCCCAGGGTCTGCGCCAGCGTCGCGCGCTCGTTCTGCAGCTTGGTCAGGTCCGACTTCAAGCCCTGAATGAAGCCGTTGGAGAACACGGAGGGAATGCTGTCGAGCGCGTTCGGGTTGTGCTGCACGTCGAGCAGCTGCCGGTACAGCGCCTCCTTCTCGAACCGATCGGTGCGCGCCCGCGTGGCCGCCGTGTTGAGGTCGCTCAGGCGCTGCACCACGAGGTTCTGGCCCTCGCCGAGCGACAGTGCATTCCCCCGCTCGCGATACCGCTGCAGCGCCAGCTCGCTCTGTTCCACCTTGGTGCGCTGCTCGCTGAGCTGCTCGTTGAGCCACTGGCTGGCTTCCTTCGACGCCCTGAAGTTGAACTCGAGGTTCTGCTCGATGAACTCGTTCGTCAGGGTGTTGACGATGCTGGCCGCCAGGCGCGGGTCGGTGTCGATATACCGGATCTCCACGACGCGCGTGTCGGTCACCGGAACGACCCGCAGGTGGCCGATCAGATAGCTGATGGCGCGCGACTCGCTCGCGGTCTCGGGCACAGGGCTCTGAGGCCCGGCGGACGCCGCAGCGGCCGATGCCGGTGCGGCGGGCGCGTCGCGCAGGCCGATCGAGACGGCCAGTCCCGACAACCATCCGTCGGCTGCCGCCATCGCCTGCTGCCGCCACGACGCCTGCGCGTTCGGATCGGAGGTAAAGGGCGGCTGGCGCCACAGGTCCAGCCGATCGAGCACCTTCCTGGCCAGCGACCGGCTCTGCAGCAGGCGGTACTGCGTCTCGTGGTCGGTCTTCGCCGGCTGCTTCGTCGCATCGTTGAACGCCACGACGCTCTGGTCGGTGTCGACCATCAGGAGCTGCGCGTGGGCTTCGTAAGACGGCCGAACCGAGTAGGTGTACGCCGTCACGACGCCGAGCACGACGAGGAGCGTCGACAGCGCCATCCAGCGGCGCCGATAGATGACCTCGAGCCGGTCGGCCAGCGTCCGCTCCTCGGCCGGCGCCTGGGGCGGCATCGCGCCCCCATCCCGGCCGGCGCTGAACCCGTCGCCGACCGGCACCGCCCGGTCACGATATGCAGAGGTGGACTGCTTGTTCATCAGAAGAATCTCTCCCCGACCTTGATGGTGTCTCCCGCCTGCACGAGGTCATCGAGCTGGATATCGAGCTCGCGGCTTTCGCCGTCGACCGCGCGAACGACCTTCAGGCGATGCGTGGAGCCCCGTGCCGTGATGCCCCCGGCCAGCGACAGCGCCTGCAGGACCGTGGTGTTCCGCTGGACGCGGTATTCACCAGGGCGCATCACGTTCCCGAACACAAAGATCGTGGGGGCGGAGCTGACCACGACCGTGTCGCCGTCGTGGAGCAGGAGATCCGAGGCCCCCTCCCCGCTCGACAGGCCGTGGATCGACAAATCGATGACTTCGTCGGCATCGGCATCGGCCAGCGCCGGTCCGTCGGCAGCCGACCCGCGCGCGCGGCGACGCACGGTCACGCGGTCCCCGGCGTCGGCGCTCGTCGAACCCGCGCGCGCGAGCATCTCGGTGACCGAGACGCTGCCGCGCAGCGAATAGATGCCCGGCGTCCGCACTTCGCCGAGCACGTACACGTTCTGGCTTCGGTACTCGATCACCGAAACCGTGACTTCAGGGTTGTTGTAGTAGCCGTCGGCCAGACGCTTGACCAGCTCGGCCTCGAGCTGCCGGACCGTCAAGCCCGCCGCGGGCACGTGGCCGATCATCGGAAAGGCCACGGTGTTGTCGGCGCCGATCGCGAACCGGTCGGACAGGCCCTGCGGCCCCCAGATCGTGATCTGCAGCACGTCGTCCGCGCCGAGCAGATACTCGTCCTGTGGAGCGCCCGCCACGGGCGTGGCCGCGGCCAGGCCGAGCGCCAGGGCCATGCCGAGCGCCAGCAGGTATCGGGAGGTGACGGCCATGTGGCGCATGGCCGCAGAAAGCCGGAACTCTTCTAGGGTTGGCATGTTTGGAAATCGGACAGAGCTTCGCCCCGTCACTTACAGGTAATGAAGGTGCCCGGCGGACTCCCGGGCCAAGGCCCCCCCTGTCGAGGCGCTCGTCCGCCCCGTGCGTTGGCCTCTAAAGCCAAGACCGTGCCGCCGGGTATCCCGTGTTCTCGGCCTGACTCGCGTCGGCGCTCGCCACCGCGGCGCCATCGCGATCACTCTGGCGACATTCGTCTGCCCCCAGGCAGCCTTTTCGGGGCTTGGGGCCTCGATGACGCCACTTGCGGCGCGCACAATTTATGCTTACGTGACGACGCACCTGTGTGCGACTCGTTCCGGAGCGTTCCAGCCAGCAGGGAGCCAGCCATGTCGGTCACCGAAGTGATGCCAGTCGAAACCCCGCCCTCGTCCGCCGATGTCCAGGCGCGGGCGAACTTCCGGATCGCCCTCCGTGGGTACGATCGGGACGAGGTGCGCGAGGCCTTCGAACGGATGTCCGCCCGGCACCAGGCGCTGTCGATGAAGAACATCTCCCTGCAGGCGCAGATCGCGAGGCTCGAGTCGAAAGTGGCGGCCTATCAGCTGGAGGAAAACACGTTCCGCGGCGCCGTGCTCATGCTCCAGAAGCAGTACGACGAGGCCCAACGACGCGGCACGGATGCGCTGAAGCAGGCGGTCGACCAGGCACGGGCCGAAGCGCTGCGGCAGGCGTCTGCCGAGGCCGACCAGCTGCTGGCCCTGGCGCAGGAGCGTGCGCGCAGAGTCGAACGGTACGTGCGCCAGCTCAACGATCATCAGGAACGCTTCAACGCCGTCGTCCGGCAGACCATCGAGCAGTTGCAGGAGCTGATGTCGGGCGCGACGGCGCGGCCGGCGAGTGACGAAGAGGTCAAGGTCCCGAAGGCCGGAAGCGTCACGCCCGCCGGCCCGGAACCCGCGTCGGAGACGCGGCCGCCGGCCCAGACGGTCGCGACCGGCGGCCGGATCACCGCGGCGCTGGCCGCCGGCGGCGCTCCCAGCCCGCAGCGCGACGATGCGATCCCGGACACGATCGCGACCGTGGAGCAGATCGAGGCCATGCTCAAGGGCATCGACGGCGCGATCGTGGACATCCCGGCCCTGCCGGCCGAGTAGCGCCCCGCGTTATCCCGCGACGCTCCCTCTCCCGGAGGGGCCGGGCTTCTCGAAGGCTCCGAGCAGCCAGGGTCGAACCGCCTTGCAATGGCGCTCCACGAGCTGTTCGTATGCCGCGCCCACCAGGTACGCGGCGGGATGGAACTGCAGATAGTTCGGGTGCTCGCGGATCGGCTCGACCGTGTTCACCTCGAACCCGATCGACGTCGCCAGCTTCTTCAGCGCGCCGACGCTGTTCGCCCGATAATGCGTGGGAAACGTCTCATCTTCGGGCCGCCCCGTCGTCAGACGGACCACGCGCGGGTGCAGACGGTCGGGAATCAACGACGCCACAACGGAGACGTAGTCGTAGCGATTCGGCGTCAGGAAGACGAAATGCCCGTTGGGCGCGAGGACCCGGAAGATCTCCGCGAACGTCCGGGCCGGGTCTTCGAGATGCTCGATGACGCTGCGGCAGACAACGGCGTGGAAGGCGCCGTCCCTGAACGGCAGGGCGCTGGCGTCGGCCCGGCTGAACTGCACGGCGCTGTCCGCGGTGCGGCGGAATCGCTCGACCCGATCGATCCCCACCCGAAGGCTCGACCGCACGTTGAAGTTGCGCATGTCGGGTGCCATATAGCCGCAGCCGACGCTCAGGATCCGGGCATCGGGCGGAAGACGCAGGCTCTCGACGGCATGCCGGTACCGCGCGCGCGGCGAAACCAGGCGCCCGTACAACAGGCGCCGGAGGCGAACGGTCGAGCGTCCGGCCAGTTCCCGCGTCAGCTCCATCGTCGTCTGCATGGTTCCTACCTCACCTGCGTACCGGTCGTCTCGAATGAGACGACGCCTTGACTGTCTGAAGTGACTGCGGTCGCACCAGTCGAAGGCTGGCGTGACAGCGCGATCCGAACGGCGGTGCCCTGGGGCGATGCCGTAATGTAGAACGTCGTTGCCGGAGCCATGTCCACCAGGAGGTGCCGGGATCGCGGGCCGCGCGGCTCGAAGTCGTACGTCGTCCCGCCGACGTCGTAGTGGTCTGACGCCGCCCGGGCCAGCATCACGACCCATTGATTCGATTCGTCGGCGATGTGAACGCCGGCCAGGGCTCCGTCGGCCGATTCCACACGATCGGCCGGCGCCATGGCTTCGAGCGTGTTGGCATCTCCGAACTGGATGACATTCAGGAAGATGTCGTAGGCCTGCCGAGTCGGCGGGCGGATTTCGATGCGGCCCCACCCGAGATATTCCCGCTCGGCCGGGGTCATCGCCGGCGTGCCCCAGGGCGTGGTGCCATCGTCGTCGCCGCTCTGAAATTCCATCCCGGCCCCCCCGACGAACCGGATGTCCGGGTGGTCCGGCCACAGCACCTTCATGAAGAAGCGCCCATGGGTGGGAGCTGACTGGAAGTCGTCGCCCGTCAGCCCGTTGACCTTGTTGGTCACCTCGAGCAGATTGCTCGACGTCGAGGTCCACTGTCCGGGGCGGGGCGTCTGCGCCGCGCCATTGACGAATTCAGGCTGGGTCGGTACCCAGGCCTTCCACACCTTCTCGTCGGTGGACGGCTTCGTCGCGTTGAACCGGTCGAACACCACGACAAACTCGCGGTCGGCCGGCCCGTGCAGGTACACCAGCTCCCGCTGCGACACGCGGGCCGTCGAGCCCTTCCACATGGGCGTGCTGTCGTACGCGACGTAGTCGAAGCCGTCGGCATTCAGGGCGCGGGCCATCACCGTGCCCGCCTTCCCGATCCGGTGGATCCCGCGCGCTCCCCAGAACGCGTCGACGTCACGACCGCCGGTGAAGCCGAGGCCGGGGTCGCTGGCGCCCTTGTGCAGGCTGACGACGTTCTGAAACAGCGCCCCCTTGTCCGGTCCGCGATTCAGCTTGCCCGCGCCGCTCTTCGTGTTCCCGGCCTGCAGGATGAGGTTGCCGAACTTGTGCAGGCTGAACGTCCCGTATTGCGGCGTGTCGTGGCCGTACATGCGGGGCTGCTGGGCGTAGAAGATCACCTGGGCATCCGAACTGCGATAGCCCGAGCGCATCACGAATTCCCCGAGGCCGAGCTCCAGCGCGTTCGGGAGCTGCATGTCGGTGGGCGAACGGGGCGTGATCTCCCGATCGCCGTACAGGAACCAGAACAGGACGGCGTTGGACCAGGTCCCGCCGTACTGCGTCACGGTGCCGCCGCAGTCGTCGGCCGTCTCCTGGTACGCCCACTTCGCGAGCGCGGCGTTGGGATGCCCCGCGCGCCGCAGCATGCCGGCATTCAGCATGAGGCTCTTGCAGCTCGGTCCGCCGATCCCACCCGAGATCGTGCCCCAGCGATCGTAGTAGGCCCGCCGCAGCAGGGAGTGCGGACGGACGTTGGCCTCGGCGAACACCGAATAGCGCGCGAAGAACGGCGTCGCCGCGATGTAGTCCGCGCCGAGCGCCGACGAGAACATCGCCACCGGAACGCTCAGGTTGACGAACGACTCGCTCAGGTAGCCGCCCGGGCCCTCGTGCCAGCCGGTCGCCGGCCCGTAGAAGTAGTTCAGCTCGGTCAGGAGCCGGTTCAGCCACAGGGCCTTGAACGCGGTCAGGAGTTCGTCCTGGATCGCGGGGGCCGGATAGGGGTCGCCATAGAACCCCACGACCCCGAGGATGTCCTCGAGATCGCCGGACGCCCGCTGGCTGCCGAGCATCTCCACCCCGTCGATTTCCATCGTCAGCGGATCGCGGCCGCGGTATTTCGTGTCGTAGGCCGACAGATACGCGTCCACGATCTCGGCTCGCTCGCTCTCGGCCAGGTGGGAATAGCACCAGTCATACGTCGTGATGACCGACAGGTACTTCGGATCCGGGTACCCGGTGTTCAGGGCCTCGCCCCTCTGCCCTTCCGCTTTTCGGACGGCCGGCAGCAGCGTTTCGGCGTACGAGAGCGCGCGACGGCAGTACGCGTCGGCGGTGGCGAGCGGGGGCTTGAACGCGAACCCTCGACGGGCCATCTCCTGTGGATCGAGCGCGGCGACGAACGCGTAGTCGAGGCCGCCCCAGTTGGCTTCGATCTGCTTCTGCCCCTTCGACAGGCGCTGCGTGTCGTCCAGCAGGCTCACGAAGTCCTGAAATTCCGATCGGTAGTCCTTGGCGATGCGGTCGCGAATGGCGGGCAGCTCGTCGGCCGTCATGAACAGCCGCGGATGCCCCGGATAGATGGTGACGGGGGCACCGGCCGACTGGCCGCGCGCCTGGCCCGCCGCCGTCGCCATCAGCAACGCCGCGAGACCGATCGTGCGCAGCACCCTCATGAGGGAACTCCGAGATCCGCGCCTGCCCGCGACCCGGGCGGCGCGACCGGTGTCGCGGCGACGCCATCGGTGACGGCGCGCCGGACGATGTCCGCGTTCGCTCGCCAGTTGCGGACGCCGGTGACCTTCAACCGGCCCCGGTGGCCGAGCTCGCGCCGCAGCCCCTCGTCTTCCGTGAGGCGCCGCAGCGTGGCGGCCAGCGCCGTCTCGTTGTCCGGCTCGAACAGCAGGCCGTCCACGTCGTCGTCGATCAGGTCCTCGATGTTCGGCAGCTTCGGCGCAACCGTCGCGCGCTCCATCGACATGTACTCCAGGAGCTTCATCGGCGACGCGTGCCCCGTCCGGTCAGCCGCTGACACGGCGATGTCCACGGCGCCGAGATAGCCCACCACCTCGTCGTGCGTCACCCGTCCCGTGAACCGCACGCGGTCGGCGAGGTCCAGCTCCCGGATCACGGACTCGAGTCGCGCCCGTTCGGGACCGTCGCCGATGATGAGCAGCTTCAGGTCGGCCACGCGGCTCACGGCCCGCAGCAGCAATTCCACGCCGTGCCATTCGCGCAGGACGCCGGCCCAGCCCGCCACGACGCTGTCGCTCCAGCCGAGCGCCGCCCGCACCGCATTCCGCCGCTCGGGCTCGACCCGGAAGCGGCTCGGGTTCGCCCCGTTGGGCAGCACCATGACCGTCTCGGGATGGGGGGTCAGCGCCCGCACGCAACCGGCGAGCGGCGTCGAGACGGCCGCGACCACCGAGGCGTGGCCAATCGCGAGGCGCTCGCACCATCGGCAGAACCGCTCGAGCCGCCGCCCTTCGAACCGCGTATGTTGCTCGGAGGTGTAGAGCCGGTTGACCTCGAGCACCACGGGCACCCCGTGGTGCCGCGCGGCGAGCACCGCTCCGAAGTCGTTGAGCGCATGCCGCTTGTACAGGAAGTCCGGCCGATGGCGACGGAGCGCGCGGCCGACGCTGAAATAGTCGACCACGCTCGAACCGGCGGCGGCGACCTCGAAGACCGCCTCGGGCAGCATCGTCTTCAGCTGCTTGAGGACGCCCTGATGGCCCGTGCCTCCCACCGGTGGCTGCACCATCGCCTGCACGACCACCTCGTGCCCGTCGGCCCGGAAGGCGTCGATCATTTCGCGGATGTGGATGCCCTCGGCCCCGTCCGCCAGCGTCCGGTGGTGATAGAGAATCTTCATGGGGTCGTCAGCAGCTCGGCCTCTTCGTCGAGCGTGTCCCGAACCAGGACCGCGGGAATCGCGGCCACCACGTCCGCCCGGTCGGCGATCGCGTGCTCGACGGCGCTCGCCAGACCGACGGGATCGGTCGCCGGATACGTGATCGTGCCGGCCGGCCGCGAGCCGTTCTCCGCGGCCACCACGGGAATGCCGAGGCTCAGGGCCTCGAGCACCGACGACGCGACGCCGTCGCTCGTCGGCGTCCGCAGATAAAGGACCGACTGCTTCAGCGCCACGAGGAACTGCTCGTGCGCCAGGTCGTCGATGATGCAGATCCGATCGGCCAGCCCGTGCTCCGCGATCAGCCGCTCCACCTCGGCCCACAACACGGGATCGATCGCACCGGCGACGCCGCAGATGACAAGGCCCACGTCGGCCCGCCGCGCGGCGAGGCAGGCGAAGCCCTCGATGAGCGTTTCGAGATAGAACCCCGCGCGCACTCGCACGTAGCTCAGGATCACGTGATCGAACCGCCGATAGAAGGCCTCGACCCGCGCGTCGTGCGTATCGTCGCTGCTTTCGAGATACTGGCGGCTGAACGCCGGGATCGGGTGAATCTTGGCCGGCGGGATGCCGTACTCCTGGATCCGCGCCTTCACCGCCTCGCTGTTGCAGATGATCGCGCGCGGCAGCGTGAAGACGAGCCAGAAGATCGGCCGGAGTTTCGGCGCCCGCTCGCGCGGGAAGTAGACCTGCTGGACGCCCGCATGAAACGTCAGGAACGATCGCCGGCCGCAGGCGAGACTCATCAGCTGCGCCACAATCGTCAGCACCAGCCCCTTGGCCGTCGCGCCGTTCACATGGGCGTGCACGCGGTATCCCGCCCGGGTGAATCGCCACACCTTCCGCATGTAGTCGAGCCCGCCGAGCACGGTCTCGTATTCCGCGCTGGGAATCGTCCGGCTGCGGCCGATGTTGAGGACGACGCACTCGTGGCCGGCGGCTTCCAGGTGCCGCTTCAGGAACTCCACCCGCACGCCCCACCCCGCGCGAGGGGGCGGATAGGACGTGATCTCGAGGATCTTCGCGCGGCCCGCGGCGGGTACGGCCACGGCCCGGCGTTCCAGCCTGGTATACGGCCTGAGGGCGGGCAGCGATGTCAGGTTTCGATCAGGCAACGCCTTCATGCTCCAGCGTGATGTTCCTGTCTCTCTGCAGGCGGGCGACGAGGGTCAGCAGCTCGCGCTTGTGCCGCTGGCCCACCCACCAGTGAAATCCACGTACGGGACCCGAAGCGGCTGTCGGCTTGAGCCGTCCGAGCCAATGGCACAGCAGGTGCTGAATCAGATAGAGCCGGAAGACGGTCCGGTCCTGGTTGAGCTCCGGGTCGTAGCCGACGAGCAGCGCCCGCCGCAGGCGCGCGACGGTCGACGGCCGGTACCACGGCTTGTGCAGCAACAGTCCGAGCTGGTGATACAGGCGCGTCACGTCGTAATAGACCGAGCCGATCCCAAAGCGGGCGAAGTCCAGCGGCACCGTGCGTCCGTGCTCGCGCATGATGTTGCTGAGGCTGAAGTCTCCGTGGATGGCGGCGAGGCGAAGGTCCGCCGGCGTCAGCCGGGCGTCGCGGATTACGCCGAGTACCGCCTCGCGTAGGTCGGGACCGAGTTCCCCCGGCCGCGCGGAGTCGATTGCCTCCAGGCGGACGTTCACGTAGTCGAGCATCGTCTGGCGCGAGACGTGGCTGTCGGTGACCGCGGTGGCCGCCTGGAGCGCCCGGAGCCAGCATCCGGCGCCATGGCAGGCGTCCTCGAGTGCCCGCAGCTGGGGTTCGCCGGGAAATCCCACTCCCGATTGCGTGATGAGTTCGCCAAGGGTCGCTCCATCCAGCCTGGCCCACACGATGGCCGGCACGTCGGGATAAAACGCCACCACGGCGGGCACACCGAGATCCGTCGCGCCCTCGAACACGGTTGCCAGGAAGCGCGCGGCGCTGAATTCCTTCTCGAGCTGCTGCAGCCGCCGATCGGCCTTGGGCGGCACCCATCGGGGAATCTTGACGAGGACCGGCCGGACCCCCGCCGCCGACTCGATGTCGACGTGCGCGACGCACGAGAACGGCCGGGTCGACATCGAGTGGACGCGAAGCGCGACCGGCGCGCCGTTGGTGTCCCTGAGCGACGGATCGTTCTGCAGGAGCATGAGCGTGCGCTCGATCGCGCGCAACGGCTCGCCCTCGATCCTGGCCCGGGCGGCGCCCGTTGCGGCGAGATCCACGATTGCCCCTCGTCCGCTCAATTCAGGAGACTCTGATAAAGGTGTTCGTATTCCGCGATCATCCGGCTCAACGAGAACGCCTCTTCGACGCGTCGCCGGCCGCCGGCGCCCAGCGCCGAGCGGCGCGCCGGGTCGTCGGCCAGCGACCGCATGGCGTTCGCCAGATCGGCCGGCGATCTCGGCGGCACCAGCAGCCCGGAGTCCGGCCGGTGGATCACCTCGCAATTGCCCCCCACCGCCGTCGCGATCGCCGGCACGCCCGCGGCCATCGCTTCGAGGAGCGCGAGCGAGATCCCTTCCGACACGCTCGACAAGGCAAACACATCCAACGCGGGCATCAGGCGCGTGGCGTCGTTGCGCCATCCCGGGAACAACACGACCGATCGCAGGCCGCGCTCGTCGACCATCGCCTCCAGCTCCTCCCGCTGCGGGCCGTCGCCCAGCAGCACCAGCCTGGCGCGGGGCGTGTCGCGGGCCAGCAGGGACATCGCTTCCAGCATCGTGTGGAGGTCCTTGACCGGTCGAAACGTCGACACCGTGCCGATGAGCACGTCGGTGTCGCTCACGCCGAGCTCGCGTCGCCACGCCGCGCGCACCTCGCCGCCGCCGCCGTTCCCGCGAGCCAGCGACACGCCGTTGTGCACGACCGACACGCGCGCGGGCGGGACGCCCCATTCCTGCGTGACCATGCGCGCGACGTCGTGCGAGACCGTGGCGACGCGCGTGACGCCGCGGCAGGCCAGGGCCTTCATCGTCGTGCGGAGCCTGTTGCGAAGGTGATCGGGCGAGCTCTGGAAGCCGTAATCGAGCCCATGCTGGGTGTGGACGACCGCGGCGATGCGGGCGACCTTGGCCGCCAGCACGGTGTCGACCAGTCCGCCCCAGTTGTGGCAGTGGACCACGTCGAACCGGCGCCGCCGGAGAATGGCCGCCAGGCGGAACGGCGCCACCGGATCATTGCCGTTCCGCTTGAGTGGACCAATGACCTCGACGCCCCGTTCCCGAATCGTGTCCGCCAGCTCTCCCATCCGCTCGAGACACACGACCGTCGGTTCGAGACCGGCCCCGGCAAGTCCGCTCGCCAGATCGACCACGCATTGGCCGGTTCCACCCCGATTCAGCCGCGGCACGATCACGCCAATCTTCATTCGCTCCTCGTCCCATACGTCCTCACTCCGCGCGGGTCATGCCGCGGCCCGGCCAGCGACTCCCATCCCCGCCCGACCGGCGAGCGCGCGCACCCACGGCCAGAATCCCGAGACCTGGGCGACGAAGATCTGGCGGGCATGGCCCTGTCCGATGTTCAGCCGCCGCAGCGCAAATCGATTGGTCCACCGATCGTTCAGGCCGCCGATCTGCGAGACCGCGCCGAGATAGCCGGCCGCCCGCAGGTTCGCCTGATCCCGATCGTCGAAGTCATCGGCGGTGCCGTTCGGATAACTGAACAGCGTGCACGGCATCCCCAGGCGCTCTTCGATTTCCCGCTTCGACTCCACCACTTCGCTCACCCGTTCCTCGGCGTCGAGCGACGACAGGATCGGGTGGTGCACGGTGTGCGATCCGATCGTGACGCCCATCCGCGCCAGTTCCTGCGCCTCCTCCCAGGTCAGGAACGTATAGCGATCCGGATTCACGTCCGCGCCCTCGCCGGCGTCCGCGGGAGAGATCCGCACGAGACGTTCCAGTTCCTGAATGGCGCGATCGCGATCCTCGACCGGCAGCCCCTTGAACCATCGCAGGGCGACCTTGACGGCGCCCGCGCGTTCAGCCGCGGCCCCGATGGACAGCGTGAGCGGCGCCGGGCCGCCCGGAAGCGTGATCGACAGCGGAATCGCCGCCCCGCCGAGCAGCCGGCCGACGTGCTCGGTCCACAACAGCCGCGCGCCGCGCCCGATATACCCCGTCGTCAGGAAGATGGTCGCCGGAATGCCCCATTGCCGCATGACCGGCACCGCGTAGCGCAGGTTGTTGCGGAAGCCGTCGTCAAACGTCACCGCCACGGCGTACGGCGGCAGCGGCCGCCCCGCCTGGAGATCGTGAATCGCATCAGCCAGCGATACGCAGCGATGGTGCGTCGCCAGATACTCCATCTGCCAGCCGAACACATCCTGATCGACGACGTTCCTCGATTCGTGCGCCTCCAGCCCGCTGCCCGGCGGCAGCACGCTGTGATAGGTCAGGATGAGGAGACGATTGCGGTTCAGCCATCGAAACAGCCCGAGCAGCCCGGACCACCGGAGACCGCCGCCAAGACATGCTTTCGAAACGGAATTCGTAGACCCCCCTGATGTCGAAGGTGCCAGACCTGTTCGGGACGAACGAGAGCAAGGACGCTGCCAGCCCCACAGTGCCCGAAGCGCGGATTTGCGGCTCAACTGTCTCGCCCACGGCGGACATTAGTCTGCGGAAGCGCGACGATCGGCCGCCGGGATCCGCTGGGCAGACTTCCGCGAACCGGCGAGTGGCCTGCAGGGGTGCGTCTCTTCGCCCCGGCGCCGAAGTGGTGCTGATCTTGCACTGGCTGCGGCGAGATGGCCCCGCGAGGGCCGTCTCTCAAACATGCCAGCGACGTTTCGCTTCGTGCACGCGTCGGATCTGCATCTCGACGCGCCGATTGGGATTCTGCATCGTGCGCCTTCGGCTGTCATCGACACGGCGTGTCGGGCTCCGCTTGCGGCGTGGGAGTCGCTCGTGCGCCTCACCATCGAACAGGACGCCGCGTTTCTGCTGCTCGCCGGCGACATCTGCGACGGAGCTGAACGGGCCGTCGCTGCCCACGTGCAGCTGGTGAAAGGGCTGCAGCAGCTGGCGGACCACGGCATCCGGGTGTTCATCGTCCGGGGACTCGCCGACCCGCCAGGGCCATGGGCGGGCATTCACGACTGGCCGCGCGGCGTGCACTGCTTCGACGCTGGGCGCACCGACCCAGTCGCCGTCGAGCGCGGAGGCGAGCGGATCGCAACGGTGCACGGGATCGGCGCGACGGACCCCGACACCGTTGGCGAGATGGTGGCCACCTGCAGGCGCGGGCCGGAGCCGGGGCTGCACATCGGGCTGCTGCATGCACGTGTCGAGTCGGAGCCAGGCGAGGGCCGGCATCCATCCGTGCAGGACCTGCAGGCAGCCGGCATGGACTATTGGGCGCTCGGTCACGACCATCGCCGCCGTCGCCTGACCGCGGACGGGTCGCCGATCGTCTACGCGGGCACGCTGCAGGGTCGAGGGTTCGGAGAGAGTGAAATCGGATCCAAGGGAGCGGAAGTGATCCAGGTGCGGGACGGGGTCGTCGCCGAGATGACGTGTCATGCGCTCGACCAGGTCCGCCTGGTGACGGCCGCTGTGGAGGTGGCGCCCGGGGTCGCCGACACCTGTCGCGCACTGCTCGCGCAGGTCTCCGCTTTGCGCGATGCTCACTCCGGCCGCAACCTCTTCGTCCGCGCGGTGCTGCACGGCCAACGCCCGGCGGCACGCGACTGGTCGGCGAATCTGAAGGAACGTGTGCTGGACGAACTTCGCCCGCATGGGACGGACCTGGATCCATTCGTGTGGTGGGACAGCGTCCTCGACCTGACACAGGCGGCGCCTGCTCAGGACGAGGACCTGGCGACGGGCGTTCTGCGCGCGCTGGTCGACAGGCTGCGAGACGACCCCGAGGCGCTCGACGATGTCCTGACCGACGATGTGCTGGCGGAGGCCGCGCGAATGGCCACGGATTTTCTGGCCCCGGACGCGTCATGAAGATTCGGGGATGGCATGTCGATCGCGCCGGGGCGCTTCGTGATCACGACGTCCGCGATCTGCCCGACGGCTTGACCATCGTTTGCGGTCCGAACGGATCCGGGAAGAGCACCGTCTTCGCGTTTCTCGAACGGGCATTGTTCGGTGGGTCGGCGGCCCACCTCGCGGCCCGTCGGTCGCCGCGAGGTGAAGGACGGATCTGGTGCGCGGGACCGGCCGGCGACGTCACGATCGTGCAGTCCGGCGACCCATCGGCTCCGCCGCGGGCCGAACGCGGCGACGGCCAGGACGCCGGAGAGGCCGACATCGAGGCGTGCTTCGGGGGGGCGGACTATCGCCTCCTCGGATCCCTCATGGCCTTCAACGTCGACGATCTGCGGGCGCCGCTCGCCCGACTGCTGTCCGCCCTGCGACACGGTTCGAGCCGGGCTGGCGCCGAGCGCCTGCTCGATCACATTCGCCAGGCGCTCGAGTCGACCCGCGAGCGCCTGCAAGCGCTCCGGGAACGCTCGGCCGACGCGCAGGCCCTGCTCGATTCGCCCGCCGAGCTTGACACCGCGATCAATCGCGCGCGACGCGCCACCGAGCAGTGCCGCCACGTGCTCTGCGCGCAGGCGCGGACGCGGAGGGCCATCGAGTCGCTCGCCGGCGATGTGGCGGCCCTGGAAGCTGAGCGGTCGACGTGCGACACCTTGATTGATCTCGCTCCTCTTTGGCAGGCGTTCACCGACGCTCGCGAGGAGCTCTCGCGGCTCGAGCCTCCACCGGCGCTGCCCGTCGACGTCGAGGAACGGCTGGCCAGTGCGCTGGCCCCGCAACCGGCCCCGCCGGCACCGGACCGGGCGACGGCGCTCCAGTCGCCAGCCGAAGGCCTGCTCGCCTGGCAGCATCGCCTGAAGAATGTCGTCGAGTCCGTTCGCAATCGAGAGGCTGAGCTCGACGCGACGAAGCGCCGACTTGTCGAACTCGACGTCGAGCGCGACACGATTCAGTCCACGATCGGCTTCGAGCCCCCGAGCCTGGCGAGTCTGGACGAGGGCAGGCGGCTCATCGAGCGGGTGCGGGCAAGCCTTGCCGGCATCGCGGAGGAAAACGCGTTCACCCGGCGCCTGCAGGATCGGATCGCGGAGTGCGGCGACACCATCCGGAACCTCGAGGCAAATCCCCTCCGGCAGCCGTCCCGGATCGTTCTCTACGGCGGGTGGCTGGGAGCCCTGACCGGGACGTCGACCCTGGCGTGGTGGCCTCCGGTTGGTCATGCCCTCGAGTCGGGTGCAGTGATCGCCTTCTCCCTCGTCAGCCTCGTGGGCGCGATCGTCGAGCGGTCGCGTCGCACGGCCTTTCTCGCCGCCGATCTGGAGCGCCGGGCCAGGCTGGTGGCGCTGCGAACCGATCTGCAGGACGCCTGTCATCAGCTCCTCACACATCAGGAACGGGGGGCGCGGCGGCGTTACGACGTGGGGGTCGACAGCACGAGGCTGGGCCTGCGCGCCCTGCCTTCGGAGCGACAGCTCCAGGTGCTGGAACGGGATCTCCTCGAGCGTCGGCAGCAGCGGCAGACCTGGGAGGCCGCCCAGTCAGCACTGGTCCGGCTTCAGACAGCGAGGGACGAAAGCCGGGCACGCGAGCGCGAGCAGGCGCAAGCGGCTCTGGAGGCGCAATCGCTCCAGAAGCAGGCCATCGAGGAGTGGCAGGAATGGAAGGCTCGCACGGGTCTGGCGGAACACGTCGATGCCGGGCGCTCTGCGGCGCAACTCGCGCTCGCTCAGCTCTGCGCGGACGCCGGCGTGCAGGATGAATCCAGCCTGCGCGAGCGCATCGCGGCGCGGCGGCAACATCAGGACGCACAGCGGACGACCGCCGAGTGCGAGGTGCGCCTGCACGAACGGTTGCCGAGGGACCAGGCGGCGAATGTACTTCAGTCGCTCGCCGAGGGCACCGTCGAGAAATGGCGCGAGCGCGCGGCACACGCGGCCGAAGCCCTGGCCGACCGCCAGATCGCGCGCGAAGCGGCGCTCCGGCAGCTTCAGGCGATTGACAAACAGACCTGCGCGCTCGTGGACCAGGCGGCGCGTCTCCCGAAGCTCGAAGTCGAACTGGATGTTCTGCGGACCGAGGCACTCGACGCCGTCCGTGAAGAGCACGCGCTCGCTACGACCGCTTCCCTGCTCGCGGCCGTCCAGAAACGGGCCGAGCGGCTGTGCCAGCCCCCAGCCGTGCTGAGCGCGTCGCGGCGGTTCTTCGCCATTACCGGCCGCTACGACCTCACCCTCCCGTCGGATCCGGGCCGCACGCTCTCCGTGATGGACGCCCGCGGCGGCGAGAGATCGCTCGATCAGCTGAGCCGCACGACGCTCGACCAGCTCCAATTCAGCCTGCGCCTCGGCGTCGCCGACGAGTTGACACGCCGCGGCGTCTGTCTGCCCCTGCTCATCGACGACGTCATCGACAACGGCGATTCCGTCCGGCGTCGCACGATGGCGGAGCAGGTGGTGGACGTCAGTCGCGGGCGGCAGGTGTTCGTGTTCACGTCACGGCCCGAGACCGCCGATCTGCTCCGCCGGCTCGACCCGGCGGCCCACACCGTCGCGATGCACGAACTGTAACAGGTCATGGCGCCTCCTGAAGGAGGGCCGTCAGGCGGTCAGGACAACGCGCCGTCGGAAGCGTCCGGAAGCTCACAGACCGCGGCATCCCCCTCAGGGGTCGCGGGGACGCGGCTCTCAATTTCCGCCAGGAGGCTGCCGACCGCGCGCACCCCGCGCAGGCGCGCCTCGAGGGGCGCGTCGACCAGAAGGGTCGCGTCTTCGGACTGGGCCCCGCGAAACAGGATGGCCCAGCGATCGCCGAATCGGCCGTACCCAAGGCGATCGTCCTCCGTGGCACGCGATGCGCAGGCGGCCGGAAGCGACGGCTCGCCCAGCTTCATAATCATGACGGCCACGCCGTTGAAGATGCGCTCTTCGGACGCACCCGGCACCTCAGCCACCTCGATTGCGCGATCGGCCGATGGCTCGCCGGGAATCGATACCCACGCTTCTTCGGCAATCGGCCGCGCATTCAATGCGGCTTCAACGGACTGCACGCCGCGGTTCACCATTTCGCACGTCTGGCTGAACAGATCCACCACGATCTCAAGACCCTGCAGGAAATCGTCGCTCACGAGGCCGGCCGGCAACGGCATCGGCGGTAGTTCGTGATCCGGCTGAACGAGCGGGAGGTTGATGAGGTCAGCCATGGTCGAACCGTTAGACTCGCACGCAAGCGATGTGCCGCCCGCACGCGAAATTTGAACGGATTTTGCACGCTCCCGGCCGCTAGTTCGTCTGGGAGGTGACAATAGTCGGAGTCTGACTGAACTCCGGATCGCCCGTCGGCCGCGCACCGTCGAGACTTCGGCTATTTGCTCGATTCGCGGGCTGGCGTCACCCTTGCTAAGCCTCGGTCGGACTCTTATGTCACACGTGTCGGGGAAGTAACTGTGATCCTCTTGGAGCACATGAATTTCTGGACGGCGGCTGGCAGTCTTTGCCTTGGCGCACTCCTGGGCCTCGCCCTCGGCCTGCTCGTCAAAGAGGCGAGACGGCTCGCGCTGCCGCCGGACGTGGCCCTCCCGGGCGGCGGCGTCTGCCCGGCGTGTCGGTCGCGATCGCTGCGCCGACTGCGGTGCCGAACGGCTGCACGCCTGCGGGCGGCGGTCACGGGACGCTGGCCGTACGGGTGTTCGCGGTGCGGCTGGCATTCCACGATGTCCGTGGTTCGCGCGGGCACGCGGGAGCGGTCAAGGCGACCGCCACAGGGCTGGGTCGCGATCGACGCGGATCGGGGCACCACCCATCTTGCGAACGACCCGGATCCCGCGAACGACGAAACCGCGATCGAGGCCGCCGTGCGGCGACACATCCGGACGCTCAACGTGGGCGACCTCTACACCGGCGCGGATGGCTATCTGTCGGGCGCGACTGACTTCGGCCAGAACAGCGGACCGCGAGCGACGACCGCGTTCGGCCGCCAGAGCATCGACGTCCTGATGGATGACTTCGAGCACCGATCGAATCTGCGGCTCCGCGACTTGCGCATCAGCATTCACAAGGACGCGGCCGTGGCCACCGGGTATCTGGTCGGCACGGTCTCCCTGCCAGGCGGCGGCTCCAAACTGGTCATGGGCCGCAGCACCTTCGTGCATGTCAGGCAAAACGGGACATGGAAGCTTGCGCACACGCACTTGTCGCCGTTCATGGCCGAGACCTCTGGCTCCCTTCACTGACCGCACGACCGCACGGACTCAGAAAGACACCTGCGAGCGCCGCTCGGCTGACTGTGTTCTCCCCTCGCGATCCCCGCACTCCCGAAGCGCCCGCATACGTCCGTTCGAGTCAGGAACATGCATTGCTTAGACCAGGAATGCGCATTGCTTACGAATGGAGCGAGGCCACGGCACGCGCGGGGGCCGATTCGGGAGAGGACTGGACCATGCTCATCCGCTTTACTTCAACCATGACGGCCGAAGATGAAATCCGCGCGGCAACGGCGCTCACCGAGGCGCTCAAGCACCTCCTCGCGCCGTTTCCCATCGGCTACGCCGTTCGGATCGAGACCACCGCAGGAGACGTCATCGTCGACTCCTGCGCGGACGTGCAGCCCGACTGGTGGCCGGGATCGGGACGGCGCACGAACGGCGACGGACGCGAACGCCGCACGGTCGTCGGGTCTTCTTCGTAGCGCTCGAACGATGACCTGGCAGAGAAAAGGCCGCGATCTCCGCGCACGTCGGCGCGGAGCGGGCCGCGCGTCGAGCGGTCGCCGATTCGCCCGCATTCCGCAAATCGTTTGAACCCGGCGACTTCCGGGCGACGCTCGGGCCCGTGGCGGTCGGCGTCGATACACGAATCCCGCTGGTGTCGTCCTTGCTACGACACAGGCCATGCGAAGGAGACTCCTGCTTGTCGCGCTGCTCGTCATCCTTCCCGTCGTGGCGCTGGCCGCGTCGACACTCCCGGTATCGTTCACACGATGGCCACTGGCAATCCTCGAACCGGGCTCACTGCTGCTGCTGGGGATCACGTTCCTGATCCTCGCGGCAATCGCGCAGCGGATGTTCTCATCTGAACGCCATCGTGAGACCGGGGCGGACACGACTGGCTAAGACGCAGACCTCGACACGACACAGGCGCCGCCGAAGTCTCGTCGCCATCGCCGCCGCCGGCCTTCTGGCCCTGGCGGTCATGGGGAGTTGTGCGGGCACCGCGCTCGTCGTCTCGCATCCGATCGAAACACCTGACGCGATCATTCCGCTGGCGAGCCACGAGTGGGAGCGCCTGCCGCGCGCCGCCGAGCTCGCGCGCGGGACGCCATCGGCAGCCGTCTGGCTGACCGTTCCGGTCCGTGTCACTCAGCACAACTGCGAGAACTGCGGCGAGCGCATCGCCTGGCTCGCGAACGTCGGCGTGGATCCGAGCCGTGTCGTGCTGCTGCCCGATCACGTCATGAACACGCATGACGAAGCGAGGGCGGCGGCCGCGTTCGCCCGCCTGCATCCCATCGACCGGCTCGTCGTCGTGACGTCGCCGTTTCACGCGCGGCGCGCGCTGGCCACGTTTACGCAAGCGTTCAAGGCTGCGGGGCTGCATACCGAGGTCGGGATGGTCACGCCGCAGGGGCAGGCAAATCCGCGTCACTGGTGGCTCCGGCGGTCGGACCGCCAGTACGTCGCCTATGAATGGGCGGCGATCGTGTACTACGGAGTTCGGTACGGCGTGCTGCCGATCGTCAAATGACGGCAGCAGCTCGCGGGAGGTCGCCGCGCGCCTTCCGGCGAGAAGTCGCCCAGACCGGAGACAAGAAGTCTCGGGGAGGGTGGCATTTCTCGGAGCACGTCTCGCACGGCCCCAGAAGTAGGCAAAGTTCCGCGCTTCCGCTTGGCACGGACGTTGCGAAAAGCGCTGCGGAGTCTGCGATGCACACAACCTCGACAGAGACCCTGGTCCGGACAACGTTTCTTCCATCCGGCACTCATCTCCCGCTCGTCATCACCCCCGACGGGACGGCTGAGGCGGAACGAAGCCTTCAGGCGCTCCTCGCATTCGTGAACGGGGAGCGCGCGCGGATCGACACCCAACTGGGCGAACACGGCGGGATCCTCTTTAGAGGGTTCGACATCACGTCGACCGAGGAGTTCGAAACCGCGGCGCGGGCCATCGACCAGCACCTCCTGAACTACACCGAGGGACAGTCCCAGCGCCGCATGATCGGCAACAAGATCTACAACTCGACCGACTACCCCGCCCGCTTCGACATCGTCATGCACAACGAGCTGTCGTACGCGCACGAGCCGCCGAAGCGCATCCTGTTCTTCTGCCAGACCCCTCCCGAGCGCCACGGCGAGACGCCGATCGTCGATTGCCGGCGGATTCTCGATCTGATGAACCCCGGGCTGCGCGACCGGTTCGCGGAGCGCCAGATCAAATACGTGAAGTACATGCACGGCGGCAGCGGGTTCGGGAAGTCATGGCAGGGGCATTTCGAGACCGAGGACCGGGCGGTCGTCGAAGACTACCTGCGGCGCGGTTCGGTCGACTTCGAGTGGCTGCCCGATGGTGGCCTGCGGACGAGTCAGGTACGGCCGGCGATCGTGACACATCCGGAGACCGGCGAGGAGGTGTGGTTCAACCAGGCCACCCTCTGGCACGTCTCCAACCTCGGCGAGGAAGGCCGCGTCCTGCGGCAGCGGACGGCGATCGATCGCCTGCCGACGAACGCGTACTTCGGTGACGGCGGCACCATCCCCGATGAGGACCTGAATGACATTCGCGAGCTGATGTGGCGCGAATCGGTGGTCTTCCCGTGGCAGCGGTCGGACCTCCTCGGTACTGGACAACATTCTGGTGGCGCACGGGCGACGAGCGTACTCGGGCCCCAGGAAGATCCTCGTTGCGATGGCCTGATTTACGGACGGCCGGCGTCCAGGCGGATTCAGTGCACGACATTCTCGAGCAATGGCGCGCGGCGGGCGTCCCGTACTGCGTGCTTCGAGGCGACATCCGCGCGGAGGACGACGACAAGGACGTCGACCTGCTGGTGGCAGAGTCGTGGATGTCGTGGTGTCGCACCTGGCTGCGGCTGCGCGGGTTCGTGCCGGGGCCGGGCGGGAGCCCCTTCAAGCTGGTGATGCTCCAGTACGACGCCGGGCGCACGCGCTGTCTCGACCTGCACTGGAAGGCCGTGCAGCAGGGCATCATCTATATGGACGCGCAGCGGATGCTCGACCGCCGGATCGTCGCCGACGGCGTCAACCGCCTCTCGCCGGAGGATGAGTTCCTCCATCTGGTCCTGCACAACCTGCTGCGGAAGGGTCCGCTGCGGCCCGCGCCGCTACAGCGGATCCAGACGCTGCTCGACGGGCAACTCGACTGGCTGTATCTGCGCGGCCACCTCGACGCCTTTCGGCTGACGCCCGCGTTCGAGGCAGCGGTCGCCTTGCTGGGGAAGGAGAACAGAACCGCACAGCGGGACCTGGCGCGCCAGCGGCGACGCCTCTTCTGGACGGCGCTCGCGGCACGGCCCGGCAATTTTCCACGCCGCGTCGGCGTCTGGATCGATCGACGATGGCAGTGGAAGCGCTCCGGCGGCCTCATCGCCCTGATCGGTCCGGACGGCGCCGGCAAGAGCACGCTCATCCGCGCCGTCGCGGAGCGCGCGCGCGCCATACCGACCCTGAAAGTCGACACGACCTACCTGGGTCCGTGGGGACAGATGCGCCTCGGCCTGGTCCCGGCGCTGCGCCGGGCCGGCATCACGCCGACGGTCGATCGCCCCGGCGACACCAGGGCCGACCGGAAGGGATCGCCCGCACCCAACCGCCGCGCCGCAACCTGGCGCGAGCAGTTCGGACCGCCAGCCAAGGGTGCCGTGTTCTACGGCGCGATCTTCATCGAGCTGCTCTACCGGTACGTCACGTCGGTGTTCTTCAAGATTCAGAAAGGCCACTGGGTCATCTCGGATCGCTACATCACGGACCTGCGCTACCTCTATAAGGAACGCCCCATCCGGAACTATGAACAGACCCGCGAACTGCTCTGCCGCTTCTTTCCGAAGCCAGACTTGCTGATCGTGCTGGACAATCGATCCGATGTCGTGGCGGCGCGCAAGGACGGTCTGACCGGCGGGCAGATCGATCTGCTTCGACAGGCCTCCCTGAAGGCCGCCCGCGCATACCGGCACGAAGTCCTCACGACGGATCGCCCGCCCGACGAGCTGGCGGACATCGTGCTGCAGCGCATGCTCCTCATGCGCGCGGGCCGGTAGGACACGCATGCCACTGCCGCACCGACGCGACACCTACATCGAGCACGACGACGAGCGTCCGAGGTCACAGGCGGCTTCCCGTGGGGTGCTGCTCGTGACCTCGCACTTTCCGCCCGAACGAGGCGCGGGCGTCCATCGGATGCTGAGAATCGTCCGGCACCTGCACCAGGCCGGCTGGCCGGTCACGGTCCTGACGATGGACCCGGGATCGTATCGACCCGGCACGCCCGTCGACGACCGGCTGCTGAGTAGCGTGCCCGAAGGCGTCACGGTCTACCGGACCACAGCCGTGCGCGCCATGGCGAGCGCCGCGCACGCCCGGGCCCGGCTGCGCGGCGCGCTGGCGAGGACGTCGCGCCGCCTGTTCAAGGCTCCCCCGACGGGGACGGCCAGGCTTCGCGCCGTCGAGCGAACCGGGCCGCGGGTCCTGCCGCGACGTCCGTTGATCGACGCCGAGATTGGCTGGCTCGCACCAGCCGTTCGCGAGGGCAGGCGCGTGCTGTCCCGCCATCGTCCGGACATCATCCTGTCGTCGGCCCCGCCCTTCACGTGCCATCTGATTGCAGCGGCCCTCGCCGCGAGCCACAAGGCACGCTGGGTGGCCGACTTCCGCGATCCCTGGGCGCGCGCGCCGTGGGGCGCCGCCGAGCTTGGTGATTCGTGGAAGGGACGGGTGCGACGCACGCTGGAACGGGTGGTGATCGAGCGGGCGGACGCCGTCATCCTGAACACGCCCCTCCTGCACGACGACTTCGCGAAGCACTACGGACCGCGGATGGCGGCCAAGTTTCACACCGTGACCAATGCCTACGATACGGACCTGCGCATCGATCGCCTGCGACCGATGCCGCGCTCGTCGTCGAAGCTGGTGCTCACGCACACCGGGTCGCTCTATCGCCAGCGCGACCCGCGCCCCCTGGTCGAGGCCGTCGCGTCGGCCATCGCCGGCGGACGAGTCCCGGCCGACGGCATCGAGCTGAACTTCGTGGGCGCCGTGTCGCCGGAGTTCGCCCTGCCAGAGGCCGTCGAACGGCTCGGGCTCGGCTCCACGGTGCACCTCACGCCGTCGGTCTCTCACGAGCGGAGCCTGCAGTATCTGGCCGACGCGGACGTGCTGGTCGTGATCCAGCCGGGCACCCACCTGCAGGTGCCGGTCAAGCTGTACCAGTACCTGCCATTCCGCAAGCCCATCCTCGCCCTGTCGCCGCCGGGCGCGCTGCAGACGATCATCGACGACGGCCGTCTCGGCCTCGTGGTGTCGCCCGACGACCCGCGCGCGCTCGAAGATGCGATCTGCGAGCTGTACCGTCATCGGCCCGGATTGAGCCGGCGCTTTCCGGCCCATCCGGGCTATATCGATCAATTCGAAGGCACCGTCGTGTCCCGGCGCCTGCAACGCGTGCTGGAAGAGCTCTAGGCGATCACCATGCTGGATGTCACCGTCATCACCGATTCGCGATCGTTCGACGTCCTCGAGGAGGAATGGTCGGCCCTGCTGTCGAGCAGCCGGAGCAACAGCGTCACGCTGACCTGGCCATGGCTCCGCACGTGGTGGCGCGTCTACGAGGCGGATCGCAATCTGCGCATCGTCACGGTTCGCGACAGCGGACGGCTGATTGGCGCCGCCCCGCTGCTGGCCAGGCGCGGGCGGTGCTCGCAGTACGGCCTGCTGTCCTTCCGCCGCATCGAGCTGATGGCGTCGGGCGAAGACCGTGCTGACCAGGTCTGTTCGGATTACATCGACTGGGTGGCCGAAACCGGCCGTGAACGGGACGTCGTGGCGGCCGTCGTCGACTGCCTCTGCGGCGAGCTGGGGCGTGAGTGGGACGAAATGTGGCTCGCCGACGTCTCCGCCGAGTCGCCGAACCTCGGTCAGCTCGCCTCGGAGGCCGAGCGCCGAGGACTGCGCTTCGAGACGCTGAAGCGGGAGCCCTGTGCCGTATGCCGCCTTCCGGGCACCTGGGCCGACTTTCTCGAAGGGCTCGGCTCGGGCCTGCGCTACAAGATCCGGCGTGGCCTGCGGGAATTCGAGAAGCAGGGCGGTTCGTACGACGTGGTCGAATCAGCGGACCAGCTGGCCGAGGCGAGCGACACGCTGATTCGTCTGCACCAGCAGCGATGGACGGCGAAGGGCAAGCCCGGCGCGTTCCACAGCGAGAAGCGGCGGCGCTTTCACGAGCTGTTCATGCCGATGGCGCTCGAGCGCGGCTGGCTGCGCCTCGGCGTGCTCCGTGTGCACGGAGAACCGATCGGCGCGATCTACAACTTCCGGTACGCCGGAAAGGTGGCCTTCTACCAGTCCGGCATCACCATCGCCGAGAACAACCACCTGAGACCCGGGCTGCTGATGCACGCCCTGGAGATCCGCAGCGCGATCGAAGCCGGATGCACGGAGTACGACTTCCTGAAGCGGGGACACTCCGATTACAAGGATGCCTGGACGACGGCCACGCGCGATCTGGTGCTGGCGCGCCTGGCCAAGCCGGGACTCAGGGAGACGGCCCTGCAGACGCTTCGAGCGGCCCACGAGGGCCTGCGTTCGCTGAAGCACCGGGTCGTCGAGACCGCTCCCGACTACGGAACGGCCGGGTCGCTGCCCGACGCCGCCCGCCTCGAGCCGCACGCGGACACGCACTCGTAGGCCCCGACGTCGTAGCCCTCGCCCCGCGGGCGAATGACGCCGTCGCAATCGGTCGTGACCTCCGGGATCCGCGTGCCGGCATCGATGGCAGGAGACCCGGCGGCCAGCCGGTAGTCGTGCGAGGCAGCGTCCACGAAGGCGCTGTCTTCGACGACAAGATTCGTCGCGCCGGCAGCCTCCTCCGGCAGGCGATCGCCGGCCACGAGGACATTCCGGACGTCGAGGCCGTCGCGCTCGGACGCGGCCGCCCGAAACGCGCGGCCGATGCCGTGTCCGAGCGTGACGTTCCACACCCGCAGGTGCGGCGCGATGTCGTCTTCGTAGCGGAAGGCGACGTCCACATCGTGGACGACGGTGTTCTCCACCGTGACCCACGCACCGTTCGGCGACTTGCGCGAGCCCCGGAGGCGGAAGGCAATCTCGGAATCCCAGACCGTCACGCGGTCGAGGGTCGCGTCGATCTTCTCTTTGAGGTTGAACGCCCCCTGCAGCGCGAGTCGCCCGTTTCGAAACCCCCAGGCCTCGGTATCGCGAATCGTGATGCGGGCCCGCGGCGCATCCGCGGAGATCTTGGTGTCGACGGCGTTCTCGCCTGGCACGGCGCCGGCCGGGATGCCGTGCTCGGCGCGAGCCAGGGGCGCCAGCCAGAATCGGCAGCCTTCGATCAAGATCTCGTCCCAGCCGGGCGACGTCGCCGTGTGCTGGCGGTTCAGCTGCACCGCATCGCCCGAGAACGTGTGGATCTCGGTATCCCGAATGGTCAGGCGCGACACCGCGCTGGCGACAATCCCGTGTGCATCGCCGCCGCCCGCCGTGTCGAGGCAGTGGTGAATCAGCGAGCGATCGATCAGCACGTCGTGCGTGGATCCGACGTTGATACAGTCGCGGCCGGACCGTCGCACCTCGAGGTCCCGCAGGACAACGGAGTGCGCCTGGGACGCGATGTCGACCGTTTCGTGCGGGCCATACTCGCCGTCCAGCACGAGCCCGGCCACGAGGACGAACGAGTTCTGGATGGACAGGACGGTCCCGGGGGCCGACAGGAGAACCTGACCCTTGCCGTCCGACCGAAGCGTGATGGGCGCCTCCGCCGTGCCGTCGCGCACGGTGCGGAGCATCTCGTAGTAGGTGCCGGCTCGAACGGTGATGATATCGCCCGGTCCGGCGACGAGCAGCGCGTCCTCGACGCTGCCGAGCGGCGCCTCGGCCGTGCCGGAGCCGGTGGCCCCGCTGGCCACGACCCAGTCCTTGGCCATGGCCCGCGCTGCAGGCAGGCTGAGCGCAACGGCCAGAGCCGCGGTGAACCACGGGTTGCGCATCATGCCCACGTCTCGCGTCGGGAGGCGCGATGGACTCGTACCGGGCCGCGGCCGGACGACTGCGGTTCGGGGGCGCGCGCCAGGTCGGAACACACCACGATGGATGCCGGTGAGAACAGGCAGGCCTGAATTCTCGCGGGTTGCGAGAGCGCCAGCACCGGCCGTCCCCCGGAGAGATAGAGGGCCGCGCCGCGGACGCGGCGGTCCAGCCACAGCAGCGGCTTGCCGTCCACATCGACCCTGGAGCCGGACACGAACACACACGCGAGCACGGCGCCCGTGTCATCCACGCTCACGCAGGTGGAGTGGGCATCGGTGACCCAGCGCTTCTCGAACGTCGCTCGATGACCGCCGGCGAAGGCCCAGACATCGCGGCGGCCCTGGCGTGAGACGACGAACGATCGAGCCAGCGCCGATCGCCCGTCAGACTCAATGTGGCCGGGGTCCACCTCGAACGCGGGCGTCGTGCCGCGGAACGGGGCGATCACGGTGTGGAGCGCACAGGGCAGCGACGAGATTGTCCGGTATCGCGCGACGGCGGCTCTCGCCTTCCGCTCATACCCGACGGCCAGCCATCCGGCGCCCGGAGCCGTGCCGTCCTTGGTGAGGTCCAGGGCGGCGGCGTGGCCTTCGACAGGAATGACGGCGAGGTTGGGCTGAGTGCCGCGCTGGGTCAGGACGGAGTTCGACAGTCCCTGGACAACCTCCGAGGTCGCGAAGTGAAAGTACCGGTCCAGTGTATGCGCGGCGCCTCCGAGCAGTTCGTCACGCACGACCCAGTAGTCCGGCTTGAAGAACAGCACGGCGCGCCGGTGGATGACGGGCGAGGCCAGCCGTTGGTACCCGAAGTGCGAGCCATCGGCGTACTCGAGCGCGCCCAGCGTCAGCCACTCGTGCGGTTCCACGCGCGGGCCGTGAGACCACTTCAGCCGTCCCCGGAACTCGGCCTGCGAAGCCCCGTCCACCACGACCGTGTTGTGCGCCTGGGTGTCCCGAAAGTAGCGATGCCACTCGAGGTCGCCGTTGTAGGTCAAGAATCCCGGGTCGACGAGCAGGGGATCGCCATACGCGGCCACCTCGATCGAGAGCGCATCGGCGTGCCCGTGCGCGGCTGAGGTGGTGTCGTCCGCGCACACCCCGGCGGAGAGTTCGCCGCAGTCGAGCGCCAGAACATGCGCGTCGCGATCCCAGCTCGTCCGCATGACGTAGTAGCCGCTCTGGGAGAGCGCCCGGGAGGTGTGGCCAGGAGCCGTCTCGCCGAGGCTGTCGTAGCGCGCGCGCCCGCTCGTGCCGAGCAGCCACGCGGCGTCGGCTGGATACATTCCGCTGACGCGCTTGAGGTCGCCGCGGCTGAACAGCACGGCGCCGATCGCCAGGAACGACCGGAAATCCCAGAGGTGCGGCTGGGCGAGCTCGAGGGCCTTGCCCTCATCGGCGTCGCCGATCATCGGCGTCGAGCCGTCGGGCCTGGTCATGTACATCGAGAACTCGAGCGCCCGCTCGAGGCCGCTCCACGCGTGGCCGAGCGGCCCGCCCTGGCGGACCCGCACCAGGACGGCCTGCAGGTAGAACCCCAGCGTGAAGTGGTGATAGCCGGTGGCCTGTTCGACCGATCCGCCATCCGGATGGAACTGCTTCGGCGCCTCGCGATCGAGAATCGCCCAGCCGCGATCCCGCCAGCGCGCCGCGCGCGGCAGCTGCGGGAACAGGCTTCCCAGCACGAAGAGCGCGGCCGCCTCTCCGATCAGGTGGTTGTATGGACTGAAGTAGAGCGACAGGTGGCGCTCGATGTACTGCCCGTGTTGAGCGAGCGACCCCAGGATCGCCGCGCGCCGGGCGGGCGTGAGGGCCGCAGAGCCCTCGAACAGCGAGTACGCCCAGCACCACGAGAGGGCCCGAATGGCAACCTCGAGCGCGCTCGCCCAGTTGATGCCGACGCGATACGGGTTGTCGGCCATCCACGAGTCGACGAGCTGAAGACCGGCGCGCGCGTACGTCTCGTCGCCGGTCAGGCGATACGCCTTGCCCAGCACGGGGAGCCATTGATGGCGATTCAGTTCCCAGACGTACTTGACGTCACCATGTCCCGCGTCGCCCGAGAAGATGCGAACACGGG
The DNA here is from genome assembly GCA_963792785.1 of uncultured Acidobacteriota bacterium. Taxonomy (GTDB): domain Bacteria; phylum Acidobacteriota; class Vicinamibacteria; order Vicinamibacterales; family CAVVIG01; genus CAWIMX01. The sequence goes on from CAWBXO010000001.1 coordinate 409,604, forward strand.
AGTGAAAGACGCGCGGCCACGGCCGACCGGACACCGGGTCGGCCTGCCAGGCCACCGTCTCGCCGCACGCCACCTCCCTGCCGAAGAGCGAGAACTCGTGGCGGCAGATGGCGTCGGCGGCTCGCACCACCTCGGCCACGTACGGCCCCTCGCTCGCTCGCAGCGCCGCGGCGACGCGGCGCTGCTCATCGCGGTCAATCCAGAGGCCGCCGAAGCGGTCCCCGTCGGGCGGCACCGCGACGTCCGGCGCCTTGTCGGCGCCGAGCGCGTGGCGCGCTGCCTCGCAGCCGAGTGTCGCGACCGCCTGCAGCCTGGCGCGCACCTCGGCCCGGCTCATCCGCCTCAGCTTGCGAAGTTGATCTCTCGTCATCTCAGGGGTCCGCTGTCGGCCAGGGCTGATTCACCGCAGGCGCCGCGCGAGCATCGCCGGCATCGGCATCCGAGCCGCCAGCGGCACCAGGTCCGTTCGCAGTTCCGTGAGCAGCCGGGTGAGTTCGGCGTCCCGCATCAGCGCCACGACACCCAGATACACCGCCCCTCCGACCGCGGCCGTCACGGGCAGGACGACGAACGAGTTGACGCCGGTCGACCGGATCCACACCTGACACGCCCGTTCGGCCAGCACCATCACGATGGCCGCGCCGCACGGAATGCTCTGCGGCCGGACCACGTCGGCGATGGGACGCATCAGGCCGAGTCGATCCACCTGACGAACCGCCGTGATCATCGCGACGACGGCCGAGACGGTCAGCGCGGTGGCGACGCCTGCGAGGCCCCAGCGAACGCCCACGAGCGCGCCGACGAGCGTGACCACGGCGATGCCCGAGCGGCGCTTCACCTCGTGCTTCGCCGATCCGGTCACGAAGGTCGCCACGATCATCAGCTGCAACAGCAGCTTGGGCATGGCGGCGATGCAGAGGATCTGAAACGGACGGACCGACGGTTCCCACTTCGGGCCGAACAGCACGTAGATGATTTCGTGAGCGAGCACCGCCAGGCTGCAAAACAGCGGGTAGCTGATCAGCGATATCGACAGAATCGTGCGGCGCATCGCGGCCCGGAAGCGTCCCGACTCGTTCTTGATGCGCGCGAACACCGGGAACAGCACGCGGTTGGCCCGCTCGCCCAGATCGGCGAGCGGACTGCTCATGAGGCTGTAGCCCTTGTCGTAGTAGCCCAGCGCCGCGGTGCCGAGGATCTTGCCGATGACGAAGTTGGCCGTGCGATCGGACGTGTAGGTGATGAATTCGGCGATCGACACGCCCATGCCGAAGCCGAACAGGTCGTGGAACGCCGCCTTCGAGACCTTCAGGCTGGGCCGCCAGCCGGATTCGTGAACCAGGTAGAGCTTGCTGACCAGCGCCCCGGAGAGATTGCCGCCCACCAGCGCCCAGACGCCGAAGCCGAGAAAGGCCATCGGCACCGCCACGCAGATGTTCACCACCTCGTCCACCAGCGTGGCCATGCTGAGAATCTTGAACCCTCGGCCGCGCCGGAGCATCGCCGACGGGACCACGCCCAGACATCGGATCAGGAAGTTGACCGACGTGATCGCGAGGACCGTGCCCACGAGCGGATTGTCGAAGTACCGGCCGGCAAAGGGCGAGATGCCGACCAGCACCAGGAAGATCGTCGTGTTGATCGCGGACTGCGTGGCGAACAGCGTGGCGAGGTGGTCCTCGCGCACTTCCTCGCGCTGCACGATCGCCATGCCGAAGCTGAGATTCGAGACGCGTCCCGACACGCCGGTGAACAGCACCGACAGGCCGAGCACGCCGAAGTCGCTGGGGACGAGAAGCCGGGCCAGGATGACGCTGGCCACGAAGTTGAGGAACTGCACGCCGCCCCGCTCGACGAGGCTCCAGGCCATGCCGGTCTTGACGTCTTGATTGAGAGTCTTGGCCATATGATGGGCGTTCGCTTCGGGGCTTCTGCTACGCGCCCAACGTGACGTTTCGTCGCGCCAGCAGCGATCGAATCGCGTCGATCGAGCCGAGCGTCTCCGGCATCATCTCGTCGTCGGAGATCTGAATGTCGAAGCGCCGCTCGAGCGCGCTCACCAGTTCGAGCACCGCCATCGAGTCGAGGATGCCGGCCTCGAGCAGCGAGTCGTCGTAGTCGACGCCGCTCAGATCGCACCCGAGCTCGTCGGTCAGGATCTTGCGGATTTCCAGTGCCGTACGGTCCATATCACCCTCTCAGTTGACGCCCTCGCGTCGATTGATTCCCCCGCGACGACTACCCATGACGGTCGCCGCGGGTCATGTACCAGGTACCCGAGTCCAGAAGAGACGACTCCGCGCTCCGGCCCGCCACATAGGCGATGGCCGTCGAGAAGTCGGGGCGTCGAACGAAGCCGAACCGGCGCAGCAGCGGCAGGTCGCCATGGGACTCGAGCGCCGCGACGATGATCGACTCGACGCCGCGCACGTGCATGTCGCGGATCACGGCGGTGACGAGCTGATCGAAGGCCTCGGGGCTCTCCGCGAGCCAGTCCTTCACGCGCGCGACCGCCGCCTCCACGGCCACGATCGCGTACGCAGTGACGCGGCCGCCCGCCCGGAGAATCACGGTCTCGTTCTGCTCCGTGGGATGACAGCGGAACCGCCAGTCCAGGCGGCTCGCGTCCCGCACAACGGCCGTGCCGATGCGATCGGCCATTCGCGCGTACAGATCCGTCACCCCCTCCGGGACCGGCAGCCCGCGTCGCCACTCGACGTCGTGCCGGAGACGGATCATCCAGTCGACGCCCAGGAACCGCAGGCCGGCGGACGCCACGGCGCGAAGGCGCCGGCCGCCTGCCCGGATGCCCAGGGTCTTCGCGTGCCGCACCATGCGCCCCAGCGGACGACAGCCAGCGCGCAGCTGGACCGGCAGCATTTTGTCGTTGGGGTGCGAGAAGAGCAGCTCGCACTCGCCCCGGTCGACGGCGTCGCAGGCGGCCCGGCGCAGCTTCACCGCCACGCCGGCCGAGCGATACCGGCGGTTCACGGAAAAGTCGGCGCCGTTCCACGCGATGATCTCGCGGCCGTGGCCCACGTGAATCCGCCGCGGCAGCACGGAGGCGGCGCCCGCCACATCGCCCGTCCGATCGTCGAAGGCCAGCCACGCCTTCGCCCGGCCATCGGGGTTGTCCTCGTAGAGCCACTGGAACCGAGCGGGACGGGATGCCACGACGCGGTTCGCGTTGAACGTGGCCCGCAGCAGGGGCATGTCCCGAACGATGTCCGCTTCTCGAATGATGATTCCCATCGTGGTCTGGCGCCCTGCCCCTCCCTCAGTCGATCAGCGAGCCGGCGCGTGCGCGCAGCGCCGCAGCCCGCTGCCGCAGCGCGTGCCGGTTCGTCTTGCCGGACTCGTTCCTCGGCAGCTCGGTGGCCGTCACGACCTGCGCCGGCACTTTGTGGGACGCCAGCCGCTGTCGGCAGTACGCCGTCAACGCCACCTCGCCGGCGGTGAATCCCTCCCTGAGAATGACGAACGCGATCGGCAGCTCGCCGAGCAGGCCGTCGGGCGCCCCGACGACGGCCGCTTCGTGAACGGCGGGATGGCCGTGAAGAACATCCTCGATTTCCTTCGGGCCGACGCGATGGCCGCCCACTTTCAACATGTCGCTGGACCGCCCGACGACGTGCAGGAACCCCTCGCCGTCGAAGCGCCCGAGGTCGCCGGTGTGGTAGCCCTCCGGCCCGAACGCCGCGCGCGTCGCCTCCGGCGCGCGCCAATAGCCGGACGAGATGTTCGACCCGCGCGCGACGATCTCGCCCACCTCGCCGGGGGCCCCCACCGTCCCACGGTCCGTCATCACGAGCAGCTCCACGTTGGGAATGGCCCGCCCCACCGCGCCGGGCGCCCGCTCGAAGTCGTCAGGTGGCAGATAGGCCAGCCGCGCCGCCGCTTCCGTTGCGCCGTACATGACGTAGAACGGAATCCCGGGCACCGTCCGCTTCCATTCGCGGATGCGCTCGACCGGCATCGGCCCGCCGGCCTGCGTGACATAACGCAGCGCCGGGAACGACATCCCGGCCAGTCCGGAATGCCGCAACAGCAGCGCGAACGTGGACGGCACGCCCGCGAAGCCGGTGACCGCGTGCTCCTGCATGCCCTTCAGGACGGCCATCGGGAACGCGAAGCGGTTGTCGATCACGACGCTTCCGCCGACAGCGGCGTGCGTGTGCAGCAGCGAAAGACCGTAGATGTAGTGGAACGGCAGGACCGCCATGACGCGATCCGCGGCGGTCAGGCCCAGATACGCGACGATGGACGACGCGTTGGCCGTCAGGTTCAGGTGCGAGAGCATCACCCCGCGCGGCTCGCCGGCGCTGCCGGACGTATAGACGATGGCCGCCAGATCGAGGTCGATCTGGCGGACCGCCGGATCGTTGTCGGGCATGGCCGCCCGCGCCGCGCCGGCGTCGAGCACGATCAGCCCGAGGTCGCTGAAGTCCGATGCGTCTGCGCGCGCGCCGCACAGCAGAAGCGCGCGAACCGACGACCCCGCCAGCGCGTCGCGTCCGGCCAAAGCCGTCGTCCGATCCGTCACGCACACGCGGGGCGTGCTGTCCGCCACGGCGCGCTGGAAACGGTCGCTCCGCGGGCCGTGCGCGAGCGGCACGACGATCGCGCCGGCCGTCAGGATGCCGAAGTACCACACGACGAACTCGATCGAGTTCTCGAGCGCCAGCGCCACGCGGTCCCCGCGCTCGACGCCGCAATTCAGCAGGGCCCAGGCCGCCTGGTTGACGTGACGCGCCAGTTGCCCCCAGGTGACGACCCCGGACGCGTCCAGGAGCGCGACCGCGTCGGGCGTCTGGTCAGCCGATCGACGAAGGAAATCGTGGAGCAGCATGGCGTCCTTCACCGGCGGGCGAAGCCGACACGCTCCACGTCGACACGAAACAGCAGGTCCTCGAGGCGCTCGGCGACCTGTACGCGCTCGATCGCGTAGAGATCGCTTGCGCGCGTGGCAAAGCCGTTGCGCGAGGTGGTCGCGGCATCGAACCCCGCGCGGGCGACGGCCTGCTGCAACTCGGGCGTGTAGTACGACTCGGCCCCGCCGTTGGGGTACGAAAACATCGTCACGTCCGCGCCGACGCGCGCCTCGAGCAGCCGCTTCGACGCGATGATCTCATCGGTGGCCGCGGGCAGCCCCGCGCTCGGCAGATTGGGGTGCGTGACGGTATGCGCGCCGATCGTCATGCCCAGGCGGCTCATCTCGGCCACTTCGTCCCAGTTCAGCATGATGGTCGGCAGCGCCACGTCGCCGGCCAGCGCGCGGAGCTGCTGCCGCAGATCGTCGCGGATCGGAATCGGATGCGCCTTCAGGAGGCGCGTCACGAACCCGAGCGCGGCCGCACGCTCTCCCGGAGTGCCGCATGCCAGGTCGAACTGCCGGCCCGGCACGCGCAGCGTGAACTGGCCGCCCGGGATGCGGGCGAGCAGGTACCGGATTTCCGACGGCCAGAACGGCTGTCCACCGGCCAGGCACCCGGCCGTCAAATAGAACGTCCCAGTGGCCCCGTAGCGATGCAGCGTACGAGCCGCCGGCAGGTTGTCGGCATAGCCGTCATCGAAGGTGAAGACCACGCCGTTCTCCGGCAGCGGCCGCCCGGATCGCAGACGCGCCACGGCATCGGGCAGCGACAGCACGTGGTAGTGCGCGGCCAGGTGAGCCACCTGCCGCTCGAACGCCGCCGGGGACACGCACAGGTGCGGATCCGCATACCCGTACCCCTCGGGCCCGCAGATGGCGTGGTACCGCAGGATCGCGAGCCCGCGGTTGGGCCGGTATCGCCGGATCACCCGACAGACGCCCGCGCGATAGGCGATCGTTCGCGCCGCGGGCGCCACGGCCGTGCGCAGCCGGCGGACCGGCGATCCGGCCTTGCGAGGCCCCGCCGGGGCGGCCGGCGACTCGCGCATCGGCGTCCACGTGCCGGACACCTGGCCGCTCAGGCCCTTCGCCAGTCCGACGAGCGAGGCCGCCTGGACGACCGAAAAATATCCGGCGAGGCCGGCCACACGCCGGGCCGGCCTGAGGCAGATCACGGTGGCGCCGAGCACTCCGACACTCCACGGTGCGAAGGGCACCATCATCGCGGCGGCGACGGCCACCAGGAACAGCCCGACGCAGGCTCCCGCGACGAACGCGCCGGTCATCCACCGCAGGACCTTGTGCGAAGCCACGGACATCGCGAACCATCCCGTCCGGAACGGGTTGAGGACGCCCGGCACCGTCAGGACCGCCCGGACGCTGCGGCTGACGATGCGGACGCGCCGCTGGTATTCACGAGCCGACGTGCCGGCGGTTTCCTCGTGGCAGATCGCCTCCGGCTCGTACACGGCCCGCCACCCGGCGTTCACGATCTGCAGGGGATTCAGGAAGTCGTTGATGGCCGTGGACGGCAGCGGCTGCCAGAGGTGGGCCCGAATCGCGTAGATCGCGCCATCGCCGCCCACCATCGATCCCACGGCCGTCTCGAGGCGCTTCAGCTGGATTTCGGTACTGCCAGTATCCGCGCTCCCCGGTGTCGGCGGCCGTCCGCTGCCCTTCGACGTACCGGGCCTCTCCGGTCACGCAGCCCACGCGAGGATCGGCGAAATTGCGGACGAGCATCCGGAGCGCGTCGGGCCGGTACATCGCGTTGGCGTCGGAAAACACCACTACGTCGCCGCGAAGTGTCGGCACGATGCGATTCAGGCCAGCCGTCTTGCCGAGCCTGGTCGGCTGGCGCGCGACCCGCACGCCGCGGTCGGCGAACTCGGCCGCGATCGCGTCGGTCGCGTCGGTGGAGGCGTCCGACACCACGACGACCTCGAGCCGGTCCCGTGGATAGTCGAGCTCGGTGACGTTCTCGAGCTTGCGGCGAATGACGTCGGCCTCGTTGTACGCCGAGATGACCAGGCTCACCGACGGCAGGTCGTCGCCGCGGGCGACCTCACGCGGCCCGCGGACGCGCACGACGAGCGCGAGCAGGAGCGGATATCCCACGTAGACGTACAGGAGAATCACCAGGCACAGGGCAGCCACTGTCATGAGCGTCACGGGATGTTGCGAACGATCCACGGGCCCACCGCCCGCGTCACGGCCAGAGGGAGACGGCGCCAGGCCTCGACGGCCAGCCGCACGCGCGGATTCCGGGGGCTCATGTCTGGCAGCGCCCCGGCGCCGGAATCGGCCAGCCAGTACTCCCACGTCTGCGGGTGGGGCTCGGCGCCCCACTGCCGCTTGAACTCGAACGTGCTGCTGTCGGGCGACGATCGCCCGAAGTCGAAGCACGCGCAACCGCTCTCGATGGCGAAGCGCAGCATGTCCCAATAGAGCAGGATGTTGCCGCACAGCGCGTTATGGGCCCGGAGCGACGACGCCCAGGGCACCTCGAGGCTGTCCCGGTGCCGGAACACGAAGGACGCGGCGACCGGTTCCTGCCCGCGCCAGACGCACACGATGCCGGCGCGGTCGGGAAAGGTGGCGAGGATCTGACGGAACCACCGCTTGGTGTAGACCGGCGTTCCGAGGTCGCGCATGTTCTGCGCGAACACGTCATAGAACGGATCGAGCAGGTCGAGCGTCCCGCGTGTCGCGCGAAGGTCGTTCTTCTCCGCCTTCCGCACCTGGTTGCGCACCTTGCGGTTGAGGATCGCCCACTGCGCGTCGACGCTCTGCTCGAGCGGCAGGCGCATGGCGACCTTGTGCTCCTTCGCCGCCAGCGACGGGAACCGACGATGGGCGTGCCGGAGCTCGAGAAACGTCGCGCCGGCGGCCTTGCTCTCCTCGATGGCCGCTCTCAGCAGGGCGTTTTCGGCGTCCGCATCATCGGCCACGACGCCGCCGTAGTTCAGGAACGGGAGCGAGACAGAGAAGCGCCGGAGAAGCGGGGTCTTGAACACCACGAGCGGGAGGATGCCGACGATCTCGCCGCCCGCGTGGGCGGCCAGATACCGGGACTCGTGCCCGAATGCGTCCTTGAAGACCTGCGCCCAGGCCGCCAGGTGATACCCGGTCGCCTCCGGCCGGCTCTGGACGTAGGCGTCCCACCGCGCGTCGGGGCTCACGACACGGACCTCGACAGGCGTCGCGACGCGAGCCTCGATCTCCGGCGCAGCGGCCTCGCGCTCGAGCTGGCTAAGCAACGGCAGCATGCCTCACGATCTGGCTGACGGCGCCAATCGAATCGAAACGGAAGTCGGCCATCAGACGCCTGAATCGCGCCTCGGTGCGGTCGAGATTGCGGTAATGCCGGAACCGGCTGAGCCCCGGCAGGGGGATGCGGGGCTGGCCGGGATCGACCTCCCACGGGTGCAGGTAGAAGACGACCGGCTGACCCTCGACGCGATTGACGCGATCGATCCCCCATTTCGTCCAGGCGTACGGCAGCAGACGGAAATACCCGCCGCCGGCGACCGGCAGATTGAATCCCGAGACGCGAACGGTCGAACCAGGGAGTTCCCACAGCGATCCGTGTTCGCGCCAGACGCGGTAGGGATGCCGTGGCGACGACGCGATGCCGTAGCGATCGTGATGAATCGGGAAGATGCTCGCGTCGTACAGGTAGCCCTCCTCGATGAGGATGTCCAGCGCCCAGAGCGATCGCGCGGTGATCGAATAGCTCGGGGCGCGATACCCCACGACGGCCACGCGCGCGGCGGCTTCGATCGCGCGCTTCGCGCGCCGCAGATCCTGCCGGAACACGTCCGGCGTGCTTGCGTAGACGAGCTCGTGGCCGTAGCCGTGGGACGCGATCTCGTGGCCGCAGGCGGCGATGCGGCGAATCAGCGCGGGAACGCGCTCAGCCACCCAGCCGAGCACAAAGAAGGTCGCGCGGATCCCCGCCTCGTCGAGCAGCGACAACAGCCGATCGGTGTTCGCGTTGACGCGGCTCTCCAGCGCGCTCCACTGCCCGCGGGCGAGGGCCTTGTCGAAGACGCTCGCGTGGAAGTAGTCCTCCACGTCGACGGTCATCATGTTGACCACGACGGTGACGCGTCCGGCGGCAGGCGTCTCGACCGTCACTGCCCGCCTCGGCGGAGCAACACGGTCTTGATGGTCAGGATGATGACGAACAGATCGAGCGCCACCGACATGTTCTTGATGTAGTACAGGTCGTACTGGAGCTTCTCCATGGACTCGTCGACACTGCTGCCGTACCCGTAGCGAACCTGGGCCCATCCGGTGACGCCCGGTTTCGCGACGTGGCGCTGGCCGTAGAACGGGATCTTCCTCGTCAGCTCCTCGACGAACACCGGCCGCTCCGGCCGGGGCCCGACCAGGCTCATCGAGCCGCGCAGCACGTTCCACAATTGGGGCAGCTCGTCGAGCCGGGCGCGCCTCATGAACCGGCCGAACGGAATGACGCGATCGTCGTTCTGGCGCGCCCACACCGGCCCCGTCGCCTCTTCCGCGTCGGTTCGCATGGAGCGGAACTTGTACAGCGTGAAGGGAGCGCCGAACAGGCCGACGCGCTGCTGGCGGTACAGCGCCGGGCCGCGGGACACCAGCTTGATGACGATCGCCACGGCCGCCATGATCGGCAGGGTCAACACGATGCCGATACTGGCCGCGACGATGTCGAGCGCGCGCTTCATCGTGACAAGCGATCGGGGCTTCAGGAAACCAGACGAGAAGACCAGCCAGCTCGGGCGCAGGTTTTCGACCGCGATCTTTCCCGTGTACTCCTCGTACACGGAAGCGAGGTGGTCGAACTTGATCCCTTTCAGCTTCATCTCCATGAGCGCGTTCATCGGCAGCTTGCCTCGCGCGTCCGACAGGCTGACGACGACCCGATCCACCGATTGGCTGGCAACGATGCGGGGAATGTCTTCGATGACGCCCACGATGCCGGGATTGAAGACCTTCTGGCCCACCCGAGCCGGGTCCGTGCCGATGAATCCGGTGACCTGGACGCCGAGATCGGTGCGCTGGTGCAGTTCGCGGGCGAGGTTGATGGCGGCCGCGCTGGTGCCCACCAGGAGCAGCCGCTCACGCGGGCCCATGCTGCTCGAAAGCCACTCGAACAGCACGCGCCAGCCGACGACCAGGAGCGTCACGAGGATCGCCGAGATCATGAAGACGCCCCGGCCGATGATGAGCGACGGCAGCCAGAAATAGACGGCGGCCAGCATCAACGAGCTCGCGCCCAGCACGCGCAGCGTGCGAACGTAGAGCTCGCGACGATCCCGCATGACGCGGAAGTCGTACAGGTCCCCGTAGTACAGGCAGAGCTGGACGACCGCGGCGATCAGCAGCCCGCGCAGCACCAGGTACGACAGGCCGTCCGTGGGCAGCCAGTGGCCGAGACGCAGGCGCGCCGCGAGCGCCACGGCGCCGAGAATCAGCAGACTCTCGAACCCGATCAATGTCGCCGCACGCCAGGTCACACGTCGCATCAGCAGTTTGAACACAATCCCAATCCACCCACATCCACGCGTCAGCAGCGACACCACGGACACGCGCGCGACACACGTCGAGCGCACTTCAGGGCACAGGCCCTCCGAGCACGAGGTTGCGGTTCAGTGACCTACGCGCGCGCTACGCATTCGGCGCGTAGCGGTCGTAGCCGTACGCGCTCGCCGACTCGCCCGTCACCAGGCGTTCGTCCGCGCGGTTCAAGACCACGCCGATGACCCGCTGCACGCCCACGGCTTCCGCGGTCCGCTGGATCAGCTTGGCCGGCGCCCGGCCGGCCTGCACGACGAGCAGGACGACGTCAGCCATGGTGGCCAGCAGATTCGCGTCCGGCACCTTGCCGACCGGCGGCGTGTCGATGATCACCCAGTCGAACTGCGCCGCCGCTTCGGCCATCACACGCCGCATCCGATCCGACGTCAGTCGGCCCATCGGATCGGGATCCGGCTGCCCGGCGGTCAGCACGGAGAGCCGCGGCGACACCCGAATCAGCGACAGCTTCTGATCCGTCTCCCGCGCGACACCGACGTTCTGCCCGAGCAGGTTCGGCACGTCGAGCACGTCGTGAGTGGTGGGCCGGCGCAGGTCGCCGTCGATCAGGAGGACGTTCCGCCCGTACGACTCGCTGAACGTCAAGGCCAGGTTGACGGCGGTCAGCGTCTTTCCTTCGCCGGGAAGCGTGCTCGCCACCATGACGGTCTTGATCCCGCGCTCGGTCTGCTGACGATGCAGCGTCGCCGCGAGTTTCCGGGTACTGCTCGAGCGATGCCGGCGAGATGTCCGGCGTCACCACCAGGCGCTCGGCGACCAGGCTCGTGCCCGACGCGTGGATGCGCGGCGTGTTGTCGGCGGCCGGCTCGGGGACGCGGACATCCTCCGTGCCGGTCGCGTCTTCGGCGACCCGCTGCGCCACCACCGGCACGGGCGGCTCCCACTGGATGGTGTCGGCCGGCGCCGGCCGGTTCACGTCACAATCCCCGTTCGCGCGACTCATTGCTTCTGCCAGTCGACTCATATCGCTACCCCAATTCCAATGTGAACCACGTCAACAGAGTCCGGAACTACGGACGATCGGTGAACGCCCGAAACAAGTCACGACCGAGCGCGGGTCGCGCGGACGACATCTGCCCGAACACCGGCGATCGCACGCCCACCGCCTCACGCTCGATGTCGGGTCCCTCGCTGGCCTCCTCCGCCTCGAGGGGCCTGATGGCCAGACGCGTGAACTCGACGCGCGGCTCCGACACCAGGTCGAGGTCCCGGCAGACCTCCAGGACCGTGTCGCGGCCCACCGGGTTCTCGTCGACCGCGAATCCGCCGAGCAGCGCGTTGTCGCAGATGACGCTGATCGTGCGCGGAATGCCGCGTGACGCGTCGTAGATGGCGTCGATCGCCTCCGGCGTGAACAGCTGCCGGTCGTCGCCGCCGGCGCTCCAGATGCGGGCCGCGATGTAGGCCCCCGTCTCGGTCTTGTCGAGACGCCCGAGCATGCAGCGCAGCGCCACGCGCTGCTTCAGCTGCCGCAGCGACGGCTGGTTGAGCCGATCGGCGAGCTCGGGCTGCCCGGTGAGGATGATCTGCAGCAGCTTCTCGGTCCCCGTCTCCACATTGGCGAGCAACCGGACCTCCTCGAGCAGCGCGTCGGGAAGGTTTTGCGCTTCGTCGATGATGAGCGCCGTGAGTCCCCCGATGCGCTGCCGATCGGTCACCGCGGCGTTCAGCTCGATGAGAAAGCGGGCCTTCGACTGCCCGGCTTCCCGACTGAGGCCGAACGCGGGCGCCAGGTACGCGATGAACTCCGAGGAGCTCAGCGTCGGGTTGTTCAGGGACGCAATACAGTCCCGCCCGAGCGGCGCCGCTCCCCGAATCGACTGGAGCGCCGCCGTCACCAGCGTCGTCTTCCCGGTCCCGGCTTCGCCGATGACCACCGTGAAACCCTTCCGTCCGCGCAGACCGTACTGCAATGTCGCCAGCGCCTCGCGGTGCTTGGGCGTCATGAACAGATACGCCGGGTTCGGCGTCAGGTCGAACGGACGTTCACGCAGTCCGTAGAATTTCTCGTACATTGGCGCGTCCCGTCCCCTCTACAGGTTGATGTTCCACATGAGTGCGATCGCCGACGCCATGAGTGTCAACACCAGGACGGAGACGATCGCCTGCAGTCGCTTGCGACCCGTGACCTGGGCCGCCGTGCGCATGTCCGGAATCATCGCGAGCACCGGGAATCCCAGCGCCGTGACGACGTCGGCATCGGTCCGCAAGCTCGAATCGCGGTACTCGAACATGCCCACCAGGCCCAGGCCCAGCCCCAGCCCGAACAGCCCGCCCATCGCCACCCACCGCAGGCGATTCGGGCGGAACGGCGCCATCGGAATGCGCGCCGGCTCGATGACCTTGAAGCGCTCGTTGCCCTGCTCCGTCTCCTGCCGCGCGGAGATCGCGGCGTTCTCGCGGCTGGCGAGCAGCCGCTGATAGACGGCCTGCAGCGTGTCGAGGTCGCGGTTGAGCGCCGTCAAATCGGCCTCGTGCGTCGGCGAGGCGTCGACGCGCGCCTGATACGTCGCGATCGTCGCCTGCAGGCGCGGCACCGAATGCTCCTTGTCGGCGATCTGGCGATCGAGGCTCGCCATCTCGCTCTGGAGCTCCTGGAGGCGCTGGCGCCGCTGGAGCTCGGCCGGGGACAGGACGCCGCCATCCGCACTTTCGGGGACGCCCTCGGCCCGCGCGCGCTCTTCGAGCGTGGCGATCCGCCGGCGTGCGCTGATGACATCGGGATGCTCGGGCGTCAGGCGCAGCTCGAGAGCGCGCAGTTCCTGCCGCGCGGCCTCCAGCTGGACACCGACCGCGGAGCCGAGCGCCTCGGCAGCGGTGGTCGGCACGGGCGCGGCCGACACCTGCTGGTTTTCCGCGGCAGAGATCATGCCCTGCAGGCCCACGCGCCTGGCGCGGTCCGCGTTGAGCGCGTCCTCGAGGTCCTGCAGCTGCCCCTCCGTCTTGCGGAGCATGTCCAGGTTCGACAGGAGCATCGCCGGCAGCTCCAATCCGTACCGCTGCCGGTACACTTCGACTTTCTTCTCCTGCGCCTCCAGCTTGGTCCGCGCCTCGGCCAGCTGCGTCTCGATGAAGTCCATGGCCGAGCGGGACGCGTTGCTCCGGTCAACGGCGTTTTCGTTCACGAACAAGGTGGCGAGGCGGTTCGCCACGCGGGCCGCCGTGGCCGGCTCCTGCGAGATGAAGCTCATCGTGAAGTAGTTGCCATCCACCCGGCGCGGGTTGCCCTTCACGATGTCGATCGCGATGTCCTGCCGCAGCACCGGGACCGGGTCGCCCGTCGGATGGGCGGCGCGCCAGGCCTTGAAGAGGCCCTCGTCGTCGATGAGCCGCTCCAGGCTCGCGTGGCTGAGCGCCTGCTGGCGGATCGTGTAGAGGCGATCCTCGATGGGCACGGCATCGTTTGCGCGACTGAGGTTGTCGGCCCCGCTCTGCGGGACGATGAGCAACGTGGTCTCCGACCGATATTCGTCCGGCTGGCTGCGCGCCCAGACGGCGACAGCCAGGGCAGCCAGCAGGGCCGGCGCGATCACCATCCAGCGGCGACGCCACACGGCACGGAGGAAGTCTTCGGGTTTGTATTGCTTACCAGGAATCACCTTGCACCTCACCTATTAGAAGAAAGGGAACCACGTGGTCAAACCGACACGAAGCACGTGCCGATTTTCCCTGGGCAGAGTCCCGGTTGGCAGCGTGACGGCATTAGAGAACAGGAAGCGGTAGTAGAGGTACTCCGCCTGAACGGCAAAGTTGCGCGAGACCCCGACCCGTACCAGCGCGGTGCTCGCGTTCGTGTCGTAGGCGCGCTGGTGCCCGGAGAAACGGAGGCCGCCGGTCGAATAGCCCGTGGTGCCGTGCACCTCGACGCGCCGCCCCAGGGAGCCGCCGACGCTGCCCGTGACGCTGTACGCAAAGAACACGTCGGGCAGGCCTTCGATGTACTGCCACCCGCGGTTGTACGAGAGGCCGAGCTGCCACGAGCGTGTCAGCTGGTGATCCAGGTTCGCCTGGCCGATGAGGCGGACCCGACTGTCCTTCGGCTGATTGGCGACCGCGCGCGGCGTGCCGGAGATGAGCGTCGTGCCGATCGACCCGTCGAAGTGCGTCCGCGGCGAGAACGGCAGCTGGTTCCCGTACGCCAGCCCGACGTCGATGTCGTGGCGCACCACGGGCACGTCGATGCGCTGCAGGTCTCGGCGGTGGTAGTCGTAGCCCATCACCATCGTCACGTGGCTCGCCGTGTCACGACGCCATTCGACGCGCGCGTCCTGCGTGCGCCAGTTCAGGCGGCTGTCGTTCGGGAAGCCGAGATACTCGTGCAGGTACTCGGCGCTCAGCGACGAGCGGCTCGTCATCTGATAACTCCAGCCCACGACGCTGCTCGACTCGTAGGACGGCTGCCCCGACACGGCCAGGGCCAGGTCCGGCGCGGTCACACCCGCCGGGGTCGCCGCCGCCGCCGGCACCGGCAGCACCCGGAAGCCGTGGAACGGGCTGTAGCGCAGCTGCTGCTCGACGCGGAACGAGCTCCGCTGGGTCGTCGACACGTACGCGACCGCCCCCGCGCCGCTCTCACGGACCGTGTTGCTGATCTGCGGGAACTGCTGGACCGCCGCGACCCCGTTGGCGGAGAAGAGCCTGTGCGGCTTCCGCCGCGTGTACCAGAGCCCCGCGTGCAGGTCGTTGTAATACAGCGCCGGGTTGCCGCCCTGGGTCTGGAAGCGGTCCCGGAATTGCGGGAGCCGCGAGTCGTACACGCCCGAGAGCGTCGCGGTCAGGTCCAGCGTCTGCGGCTCCTGAGCCGCACCGCCCTGGGCACCGAAGATGCCCTGGGCCGGCGCCTGCGCGAACGCGGGCGTGGCCGCGGCGACGACCGCGACGAACAGGCCTCCGGTGAGCATTCGGCGTGACATCGATGGCTTCCGCATCATCCACATGGCGAACACACTGTCCTCCCGTTAGGGCACGATTACGGTGTCGCTCGGCTGCAGCTCGATGTTCTGGGCCAGGTCCTTGTGCTCCAGAACGGCCTTGTAGTTGAAGGAATGCGTCTCCATCCCAGTGGGTCCCGCACGCATCACGATGATGTTCTGGGCGTTGGCCCACTCGTCGAGGCCGCCCGCGATGGCGATGAGCTGCAGCACGGACGTCTCGCCGTTGAGCGGATAGCGGCCCGCCCGCATGACCCGCCCGGTGATGTAGACAGCCCGGCTGTTGATCTGCCGGACGATCACGGTCACGTTCGGGTCCTGAATCCAGCGCGTGGCCGTCTGGGCGAGGCTGTCGCTCAACTGACGGGGCGTCAGCCCGGAGGCCTGCACGTCCTTCAGCAGAGGCACCGAGATCATGCCGTCCGGCCGCACGACGACGTCGCCCGACATGTCGGCCTGCTGCCAGAACTTGACGCCAAGAACGTCGCCGGCGCCGATCACGTACTCGGCGGACACCGCCGGCGCATCGGGCTCGACCTGTGCCCGGGCGATCGCCGGAGCCGCGCACACGCTCGCGCAGCAGAACACCAAGATTGCTTTCACTCGTGTCATCTTGTCCCTCGAATTCTCAAATACACCGCACCCTCACGCCCCTACCGGAACTCGTGGAAGGGCAACTGGCAGTCGTGCTTGCGCAGAAAATTCAGAAACCGCTTGTAGTCGGTCGGTTCCATGTTGAACAGCCGCGCCACGATCTTGTAGTTGCCCCTCGTCTCACGCAGTCCCCGCCTCACCAGTTCACGAATGTTCTCCCGCGTAATCTCCCGCCGCATGTAGAGCGGATAGACGGCGGTCCAGAAGGACTGACCCTCGTCCACGATGAGCCGATAGAGGTTGTCCCCCATCGAGCGCCGTCGCTCCTGTTTGGCAGAGACGCCGACCGTCACCGGGGCCGTGACTTCCTCCGCGAGGCTGTCGACGCCGATCACCTCCTCGCGCGATCGCACGACCAGCCGCTCGAGCGCGTTCTCCAGCTCGCGGACATTCCCCGGCCAGGAGTACTCACACATCACCCGCATGGCCTCCGGCGAGATCTGGCGCGCGCGATAGCCGCGATTGACGGAGAAGCGCTTGAAGAAGTATTCGGCGAGCTGCGGCACGTCCTCTTTGCGCTCCCGCAACGACGGCACGCGAAGCGTGATCACGTTGAGGCGGTAGTACAGGTCCTCCCGGAACACGCCCTCGGCGATCAACTTGCGGAGGTCCCGATTGGTCGCGCCGATGACCCGCACGTTGACGGGTCGCTCGGGCCGATCGGCGCCGACCTTTTGCAGTTCTCCGGTTTCGAGGAACCGAAGCAGGAGGGCCTGCATGCGGAGCGTCATCTCGCCGATCTCGTCGAGAAACACCGTGCCCGTGTCCGCCAGGCCCAGCTTGCCGGGCTTGTCCCGATACGCGCCCGTGAAACTGCCCTTGACGTGGCCGAAGAATTCCGATTCCAGCAGCGTCTCGGGCAGGCCCGCGCAGTTCACCACGACGAACGGCCGGTCCGCCCGATAGCTCTGGGACTGAATCGCGCGGGCGACGAGTTCTTTGCCGACCCCGCTTTCGCCCGTAATCAGAACCTTGGCGTCGGATCGTGCCACCTGGGCGATCTCGTCCCTGAGCGCGATCATCACGCGACTGGTTCCAATGAGTTCGGTCTGAGCGTTACGCATGCTCTGTAAGTCTCGTCACGATGGTTCCGCCTCCCACTTCCACGATTCGGACGACGCCGGTTGCCTGAGAAAGCGCTCGAGACAACGGCGGTTCTGTGAGTCGATCGCGACGAACGTCACGCCCAGCCGGCGATCGCCCGCCCACTTGCCGCTCTCCGGTTCGGCCGCGGCACGGCGGATCTCGACCGAGACGACAAAGGGGCTATCACCAAGGGTCGCGCGCAATTCGGCGCACCTGCCAAACGCCGAGTCACCTGCGATCCGCATCAGCGCGCCCGTCATGCTGATCTCGAGCAGCCGCACGCGGTGCGCCAAACCCAGCTTCAGGTCGTGCCGATCTCTCACCGGAATGCGCCGCCAACGACGGCGATCCGGCATCACGTCAGGCATCCGTCCCCTCACCGCGACTGGGCCGAACCGAAGCGTCTGCCAGCCGTTCTGCCTGGCGCTGGAGTTCAGGCCGCAGGTCAAGAAATTCGAGCCCGATCCGGTAGGCCCCTTTGTCGGGCCCGTCGGTCAGGGCCGTCACGTGACGCACCCGCACCGTGACTTCCGCCACCTCGTCCCACCACGCGACACGCACGCTGTGAATCGAGGCGACTGGCAGCGGCACGTCGGAGTCCACCAGGGCGCCGTTCGGGCTGATGTCGCGCATCGTCAAGACGTCGGTCGTCCCGAGGACCCCTGCCAGCTCGCCCACGAGCTCGAATCGAAGGCGTCCTCGCCGGTCACTGATTCGCCGATACCACGTCATGTTAGGCGTCGGCGTCCTCGCTGCGATGGGCGGCGTCCTCTCGGGCCCGCCCGACGACATCAGCGACGGAATGGTTCTCCATCCCGAACGTCGTCACACCCAGCCCCACACTCGGCAGGCCGCGTTCCCCGGCCAGCGCGTCCAGGCTCCGGCGCGCCCGCGCCGCCACGGCCCTCGTGCCTTCGATGCCCGTGCGCAGCAGGAGGGCGGCAATGGTGCCGTCTTCGAGCTGCCCGGTGACGTCCGACGACCGCAGCTGTCTCGCGAGCACGTCCTCGAGCGCCACGCCTGCGCGCGCCCACGCCCCCTGGCGTTCGGGCTGCGGCGGTGTGTCAATCAGGACGAGGCCGGTCTCGAGACGCAGGCGCTTGGATCGCACCAGCTCCTCGACGATGCGCGGCTCGAACCGTGGCGGCCGGTCCGCCTCCTCCGCGCCCGCCGCGGTGCCCTGGAGCACGCCGGCGAGCCACATCTTGAAAACCCCGACGGCCGCCTCCAGCAGGACGGCCTTCCCCACGGTGAAGTCCGCGTCCGGCAGCGCCGTCATGTCGAGAATCGCCACGGCGTTGGCGGCAATCGCGACTTGCACGGTCATCCGCGTCGGCGCCAGGAGCGATCGGCCGGTCGCGAGCGTCGGCAGCGGCCCGGCTGTCCATTCCCCGCCGGTCGAGGCCATCGTCCGCAGCTGGCCGGCATCGGACGCCACCGGTCCACCGGGGCCCATGAGCAGGCGCGCCCGTTCGGCGCCCAGCGTGCTCGCGAGCTGTTCGAGCGCGACGGTCGCGAGCTGCGACACCTTCTTCTTGGGCCCGATCAGTTCGGTGCCCAGGCGGAACCGCAGTTCGCGGTTGCGCCGGGCTTCCATTTGACTCAGGGACTGTCCGAGGGCCTCGCACAGAAGGAGCAGGTTCGACGGCACGGCCACGTCGGCCCTCATCGGAACCGCGAGGACCCAGCGCGGCTGGACCTGCGAGCTCAAGGTGACCGGCATGAGCACCAGCTCGCCGGACAGGTTGTGCCAGCCCAACTGCTGCTGTTCCACGGTGGACGAAATCCGCGCGATGGGGCCGACGTTCACCGAGAAGACGCTGAAATCGCGGGGCCCCATGGTCAGGTCCGCACCGGGTAGCCACACGTCGAGGACGAAGCGGCCCAACAGGTCACGCCGGTAGGCACGGGCGTCCACGTCGTGCCAGATGGCGGCCGCCTGGAGGACCGTCATCACGACCTCCCGCTCGTCCTCGGCCTGCTCCCCGGCCTGCAGCAACGACCGCGTCGTCACGAACAGGCGCCGCAGCCGACGTTCTTCGTCCTTGCTTTGACCGGTCGAACCGGATGGCTCAGCCACTGTTGCTCCTCCACACACGTCCGAATGGTCCGGACCTACGCCTTCTGTCTGAGCGGGTGCCTCCGCGCTGGCCAGCCCGCCGGCGCCTTCCCGCTCGGCCACGCCACTTGCTGCCACGCTTCCATCCTCCAATGCCGTCGGAGGAGCCGCCGTGGGGACCGCGACCTCCACCGCCTCGTGCCTGCTAGGCGGCGCGAATGGTCCGTGGGACAACGGGCGCCACGGGTTCCTTCGCAACTGCAGCTTGGTGGTCATGGATGTTTGTCAAGACGGCCGCTAACGCCAGGAGCCAGAAGAGGATCTCCGCGTAGAGGCGATTTACGAAAAATGCAGCGCCGAGGAACGCGACCAGAGCCATCTCAAGCGCCAGGCTCTCGAGCCTCAGGCGCTCGTCCGTGCTCTCACGACGGATCCGATGCAGCGACCGCAGGCCGGAGCCAATGAACAGCATGAAAGCGAGAAACCCCGGAATCCCCCAATCCGACGCCGCCCACAAGTACGTGTTGTGGACGGCTCGGAGCTCTCCATCGTGGTCCTCGACTACGTCGGGCGCATAGATCGGGCTGAGCGCGTCGTAGCCTCCGCCTCCGGCGCCGAGCGGCTTGTCGCCAATCAACTGCACGGCGCCAGACCAGGACATGATTCGCTCGTTCGCGGCGCCATCGGCGCGCACGGCCTGCCCCTGCGGGCCCTGCTCCGCGAATGAGATCAGCGTCAGCTGCCGGTCGATAAACGGCTGATTGACCAATGTCAGAACGAGGGGCAGGCACACGACCGCGGCGGCAACGAGTCGCAGGCGCAGCCGCCAGTCCATCAACAGGATGCCGACGAGAATCGCGATGCCGAATCCGATGGTCGCCCCGCGGCTGTTGCACAGGATGAGCATGTTCACGATGAACGGCGCGGCGAGCACCGTGAGCAGCCGCTGCCACTTGTTCCCCTTCCAGAAGTAGAGCGCCAGGAAGGGCAGCACGGTCACGACATGGGCCGCGGCCTCGTTGTCGTTGTAGGAATCAGGCCCGCCGATGTGGACGAGGCGGCCGCCGACAAAGCTCGGATCGAGATAGGCGCTGACACCCCATGAAAAGGCCCCCACGATCAGCGCCATGACGATCCACTGGTACTTCTTGTAGTCGGTCACGACACCGATGATGAGGCAGTAGAGCAGCGCCAGCTTCGCCAGATCGACGACATAACCCCGGCTGCGAACCGGATCAACGGCGAGCAACCCGGTGACGATGACCGTGATCCCGAGGAACACGACGAGCCATTGGGTCGCTCGGTGACGGAAAATCGCGCGCGTGAAGATCGTCCGGCCATGGAGCGTATAGGCGGCTAACAGGATCGAGGCTACCAGCAGTGACCAGCGCCACATCGGCAGCTGATCGCCCCACCACCGCAGCGGCGGATGGTTGTAGTAGTCCCATAGATAGATGAGCAGCCCATAGATCGGCTCGTAGAGGCACAGCGTCGTTCCGGTTACGAGCCCGACCACCCATGCCAACGCGGTCTTCGACATTGTGAAACAGCACTCCTGCAGCGGGTTGACCGGCGTGTTCCCGGAACGCGATCAACCGACGGCGACCCGCACGGCCGAGCGTTGTCGGCAACCGATCAACGGTTCGGCGACGTGACCCTCTTCGGATTCAGCGTGCCCATCTCTAGTGCAAAGGGTCCGCCATCACCGTGGTTCGAAGAGGCAGACGTTAGTCTTCCCTCAAGGGTTGCTGCAGCAGTCACTTAGAGACTTTGGGGGAGTTGCGCGGCTTCACGGCCGGCCGGCCGATGTACACCGATCTGAGTGACTAAAGGTCACCAAATCGATGTCTTCGTGTCGGCCGTGTTCGCGGTGGGGCTGACAAGAGTCCGCCTGCGCCGCCTTTGGCCATTGGACCAACGACGAATCGCCGCGGATCTGCGCCAGGATGGCGAGACGAGAAATGTGAAACGTGGAGGTGGAGAGCACGGCCGATCGAGGCAGCCCGCCTTCACCCGGACTGTCTCGAATGGAGATCGAGGCGCCGCCTACGTGACCACGCTACTGAACGCTGAGACCGACCCGGTCCACGACCTGCCGCCACCTGGTGGCGACCAGTGGGTCCGCATTGGCGAGCGAGGCCCCACACACGAACCGTCCGGATGACGCGCGCTCGATCCAGACCAGGTCCGCGTCGACCGAGACCCCAAGGGAGGGCACGTGCGCCCTGAAGCCGGACTTTGGATCGGGAACGTACGCCCCGCTGCCGACGAACTCCAATCGAAATCCTCCGTAGCTCAGATCGATGAGGTGTGCCGCCAACGCGCCGACTTCGACGTCCACCGGCTCGGCGACGTGCTTGCGCGGCCAGCGTCGCTGCCGGCCGGCTTCACGAAGCGCCATCGTCACATGCGCGGCGAGTGCGTCTTCCGTCACCGGTTCGGCCAGATAGGTCGCGCCATGACGCTCGGCTTCTCTGGCGAGGACCGGATCATGGGCACCGAGGACAATCGCGACCATCGTCGGGCGACGGGCTCGACCGACAATCACGAGATGCAGGCCGTTGAATTCGCCCAGTCGCACATCCGAAATCAGAACGTCCGGGTTGAGCGTCCGCAACTTGCTTCGCGCATCCTCGAAGCTTGAGACCGCCTCCACGGCATAGCCCAAGTTCTGCAACCATCCTTCGATGCGGCTTCGAGACGCGGGGCTTTCGGTAACCAGTAGGACCATGCCGGCCGTTGCCCTCCTCGGCGATGTTGGCCTGTGCGGGACGCTGTGACGAACCGATGTCGAGTCAATAGCAACATATGTACCACCCGCAGTCTGCTGGCATCGGGCCAAGATTCCCACTCGAGCTGGCAGTCCAACGTCCAGCGCCCCGCCGATTTTGGCCTTTCCTGGATGATCTCGCGATCGGCGGGCTCTTGACCTTCAGTTGACTCTCGAGCCATCCTCGGCTCCACTTCGGCGGTCACCGCGACATTTCTTCTCCACGCGGCCACCTTCTTCCCGCGACCGTTGCCACTGGATGTGAGTCTTTCCCGTCGGTCTGCCGGATGACGCGGTCGGCTTCGGATCAGCCGGCCGGATGCGCGCGCGCTGCGCGACGTGCACCAGCTCCCCTAGCCGTCGGTTTCCTGGGAGATCTGGTACTGCTCGAGTTTCTTGTAGAGATTGCTCCGGGGCGTGTCGATCACTTCGGCCGTCCGGGAAATATTCCACTGGTTCTCGCGCAACCTGGCCACCAGGAACGCGCGCTCGGAGAGATCCTTGAACTCCCGCAGCGTGCCGGCGCGCCCCGGGTCGGCCGCCGCCCCGGCGGTCCGGCCGGCGCCGCCGCTCCGAAGCGTGTCGGGCAGGTCGCTCACGTCGATCGTGTCGCCAGCGGTCATGATGATCAGGCGCTCCACCGTGTTCCGCAGCTCGCGGATGTTGCCCTTCCAGCGGTAGGCCTGCAGCGCCTCGAGCGCGGCGGGAGTGATCCGCCTGGGCCGCACGTTGTTCTCGCGGCTGAAGAGCTCCATGAAGTGCCGCACGAGCGTGGGGATGTCCTCGGCCCGCTCGCGCAGCGACGGCACGTGGATCGGGATCACGGCGAGCCGGAAATACAGATCCTCGCGGAACGTGCCCTTCTCGATCTCCTCCTCCAGGTTCTTGTTCGTGGCGGCGATCACGCGCACGTCCACCTTGATCGTCCGCGCGGATCCCAGCCGCTCGACCTCGCCCTCCTGCAGCACGCGCAGCACCTTGGCCTGGGTCTTCGGGCTCATGTCGCCGACCTCGTCGAGGAAGATCGTTCCGCGATCGGCCTGCTCGAACTTGCCCGTCTGCTTTTCGGTGGCGCCCGTGAAGGATCCCTTCTCGTGGCCGAACAGCTCGCTCTCGATCAGCTCCTCGGGGATGGCCGCGCAGTTCACCTGCACGAAGCGCTCGCGGCTCCTGAGGCTGTTGCGGTGGATTGTGCGCGCGACGAGCTCCTTGCCGACGCCGCTCTCGCCCTGGATGAGCACGGTCGCGCTGGTCGGCGCCGCGCGCCCGATCGCGGCCATCACCTGCTCGAGCGCCGCGCTCTCGCCGATCATCTGGTGGCGGACCTCGACGGCCTTCTTGAGCGTCCGGTTCTCGCGCTCGAGGCGCGCGCGGTCGAGCGCGTTGGCAATCGTGCCGAGCAGGCGCTCGGTGCTCTCGAACGGCTTGTCGAGGAAGTCGGCCGCGCCCTTGTTCTTCGAGGCGTACGCCTCGCTGCGCGTCGCGTGACCCGACATCATGATCACGGGCAGGGTCTCGTTCGCGGCGTGGAGGCGCCCGAGCACCTCGATGCCGTCCGCGCCCGGCATCTTCACGTCGAGCAGGACAAGGTCGGGACTCTCGCGGTCCGCGAGGGCAAGGCCTTCCTGCCCCGTCGCCGCCTCCAGCACTTCGTAGCTGTCGTACTCGAGCGTCCGCCGGATCGATTCACGGACCCCGGCTTCGTCGTCGATGACCAGGATGCGGAGCCTCGGCATGCGGCGGGTCAGCGCTCGTAGAGGCGGACGGTCTTGAGCTGGTGCTGCTTCAGCTCGGGCGCCCAGAGGTAGAGGGTGAGCAGGTCACCGGGATTGGCGGCACGCACCGCGTCCCAGAGATCGGTGGCGGTCCGCACCGCCCGGCGGTTGACTTCAACAATCACCATCCCGCGCTCGACGCCGCCCTCGAAGGCGGCGCCCATCGGTTCCACGCGCCCGACGACGACGCCCTGGGCGCCCTCGGGGAGCCGCGCCGCCATCCGGCCGTCGATCTCACGCACGCTCGCGCCGAGCCGGACGTCGGGCTCCAATGCCTGGCGCGGCGTGGAGACGTTGCTCAGGGGCTCGTCCTGCGGCGCGGCCGACGGCCGCGCGGGCCGCTCGGCCAGTTTCACGGCCACGACGCGCTCGTGGCCGTCGCGCAGCACGCGCAGGCGCACCGCGGTGCCCGGCGTCCGGGCCGCGATCCGCTGAATCAGGCCGCGATCGTCCACCACGGGATCGTCGTCAATCGCGACGACGACGTCGTACGGCTTCAGGCCCGCGACCTGCGCCGGCGAGTCCTCGGTCACGTCCTGCACGAGGGCGCCTCCGGTCGGCGGCAGCTTGAGCGCCTCGCGCAGGTCCGCGTCCACCTCGCGCAGCGCGACACCCACGTACCCGCGCGTGACGTGGCCGTGCGCGCGCAGCTGTGACAGGATCGCGGTCGCGCCGTTGATCGGCACGGCGAAGCCGATGTTGTTGCCCTTCGAGCTGATCGCCGAGTTGATGCCGATCACCTCGCCTCGGGTGTTGATCAGCGGGCCGCCGCTGTTGCCGTAGTTGATGGCCGCGTCGGTCTGGATGTAGTCGTCGAGGCTCGCGTCGAAGATCTTCCGGCCGAGGTAGCTCACGACGCCCACGGTGACCGTGTGCTCGTAGCTGAGGGGGTTGCCGATCGCGCACACCCACTCACCCATCCGGAGGGTGTCGGAGTCGCCGAGCGGCGCCACGGGCAGGGGGGCGCCCATCGACTCGATCTTGATCAGCGCGATGTCGGTGTCGGGATCGGACCCGATCACCCGCGCGCGGAAGGTGCGGCCGTCGGCCAGCTTCACCGTAATGCGCTCGGCGTGCTCGATAACGTGATCGTTGGTCAGGATGCTGCCGTCGGCATTGATAATGAAGCCGCTGCCGGCGCCGAGGCGGGGCCGGTCGTTGCGCGGCGGCGCGGGCTCGGGCAGCCCATCGGGGAGCGCCGGCGCCGGGCGCGCCTCGTTGTCGCTCCGGGGGATCCGCCAGCTCGACTCGATGTCCACGACGGCGGGGTTGACGCGCGCCACGACGTCGGCGAAGTTGCCCGAGACCGAAGGCGTGAGGGCCGACGGCCAGATGTGCGGGATGAGCGAACTCTCGTCGCCCCCGCCGGGCCGGTCCACGACCACGGTGGTCCCGGCGCCCGTGCCTACACCGGCGAAGTTCGCGCCCACCATGAACGCGACCAGGGCCGTGAGCGCGAGCATCACGACGACGAAGCGGCGGCTGAAGCCTTCAGACACTATGCCTGCATTATAAGCGCACGCAATTCGTCCTCATCCATCACACGCACAGATAGTTGGCGGGCCTTGTCGAGCTTGCTGCCGGCGTCGCGGCCCGCGACAACCGCACTGGTCTTCTTGCTGACGGATCCGGCCACCTTCGCGCCAAGGGCTTCGAGCGCGGCGGCCGCCTCCTCGCGCGTCATGGATTCGAGCGTGCCGGTCAGCACGAACGTCTGCCCCGCGAGGGGCCCCGGCGTCTCGCCCGGCTCGGGCGCCTGGCTCGCCATGTTCACGCCGGCGTCGCGCAGCCGCGCGACGAGCCGGCGGTTGGCGGGCTCGGCGGCAAAGGCCTTCACCGACGCGGCGACGACGGGCCCGATCTCGTGGACGGACTGCAGGGCCTCGACCGGCGCGTCGAGGACGCCGTCGAGCGTCCGGAAGTACCGCGCGAGCGTGGCGGCGGCCTTCTCGCCGACGTGACGGATGCCGAGCGCGTAAATGAGTCGCGAGAGGTCGTTCGCCTTGCTGCGCGCGATCTCGGCGACGAGCTTGGCGGCCGACTTCTCCCCCATGCGCTCCATCTCGGCGAGCGGCCCGGCCTCGAGGTGGTAGATGTCGGCGTAGTCCCGCAGCAGGCCGGCGTCGAGGAGTTGGCGGACGCGCGACTCGCCCAGGCCTTCGATGTTCATCGCGGTCCGCGACGCAAAGTGCTCGAGGCTGCGCTGGCGCTGCGCGGGACACGTCTCGTTCACGCAGCGCCAGACGACCTCGTCCTCGTCGCGGTGCAGGCGGCTGCCGCAGGCCGGACACGTCTCGGGCATCCGCCAGGCCTCGCTGCCCGCAGGGTGCGGCAGGATCGCCTTGACGACCTTCGGGATCACGTCGCCGCCCTTTTCGATCAGGACGCGGTCGCCGTCGCGCAGGTCCTTGCGCGCGACGTCCTCCGCGTTGTGCAGCGTCGCCATCGAGATGGTCGACCCCGCGAGGAACACGGGCTCGAGCTCGGCGTAGGGCGTCACGGCGCCGGTCCGGCCCACGTTCACGCGGATGGCCGTGAGGGTGGTCGTGGCCTGCTCGGCGGGAAACTTGAACGCCGTCGCCCACCGCGGAAACTTCGCCGTCGTCCCGAGCGTGTCGCGGAGCGCGAGGTCGTCGACCTTGATCACCACGCCGTCGGTGTCGAACTCGAGCGACCGGCGCGCGGTCGCCCACTCGGCGCAGAACGCCGCCACGGCCTCGATGCCCTCGCACCGACGCCAGTGCGGCTCGACCGGCAGGCCCCAGGCGGCCACGCGCTCGAGCGTCTCGGCGTGCGACGCCGCGATCGCGGGGTGTCCAGCGCCAGGCACCACCTGGTACGCCCAGGCGCCGAGGCGGCGGCGCGCCACCAGCGCGGGGTCGAGGTTGCGCATCGTCCCGGCGGCGGCGTTCCTGGGATTGGCGAAGAGCGGCTCACCCGCCGCTTCCCGCTCCTGGTTCATGCGCGCGAACGAGGCGCGCGAGAGGAACACTTCGCCGCGGATCTCGATGCGGCCTGCTGGCCCGTTCTCGAACGAAAGCGGGATGGCGCGAATGGCCCGCACGTTCGTCGTCACGTCCTCGCCGCGTGCGCCGTCGCCGCGCGTCGCGCCGCGCACCAGCAGGCCGTTGTCGTAGGTCAACGCGATGCTGAGGCCGTCGATCTTCAGCTCCGCGACGTACGCGACCGGCTGGTCACCGAGCCCGGCGCCCTTGCGCACGCGCTCGTCGAAGGCCCGCAGCTCCTCGTCCGAGTAGGCGTTGTCGAGGCTGAGCATCGGCACCAGGTGCTCGATGGTCGAGAAGCCCTCGATGGGCTGCCCCGCCACGCGCTGCGTCGGCGAGTCGGGGGCGACGAGCTCGGGATGCGCCGCCTCGAGGCGCTCCAGCTCGTGCAGCAGCGCGTCGAACTCGCTGTCGGCAATCTCGGGGTCGTTCAGGACGTAGTAGCGGTGTTCGTGATGGCGGATCGCGTCGCGCAGATCGCGCGCGCGGTCCGCGGGCCGGCCGCTCAACGGTCGCGCGAGACGACGTAGTCCGGCAGGGCGAGCAGCGCGTCGCGCTCGGCGCTGGCCGGGAACGCGGAGAGCGGTTTCTTGGCTTTCTCGGCGAACTCGAGCGCGCGGCGGTAGGCGTAGTCGATCGATCCGTGGGCCTTCAGCGCCGCGAGGACCTCGTCCCACTGCTCCTCGCGTCGCCGTCCGCGAGGCGACGATGTCGCGCACGATCTGGCTGGCCAGTTCGCCGTCGGCGTGGCGCAGCAGGTGGATCAGCGGAAGGGTGACCTTGCCTTCCCGGAGGTCGCTGCGCGATCGGCTTGCCGACGGCATCCGTGTCTCCCGTGAAGTCGAGCAGGTCGTCGACGATCTGGAACGCGATGCCGAGGTTGAAGCCGTACTCGCGGAGGGCGCTCTCGCGGTCCGGGCCGATCGGGCCGAGCATGCCGCCGATCTGCGCGCACCCGCCGAACAGGTACGCCGTCTTGCGTCGATGATGTCGAAGTGCTCGTCCTCGGTGATGTCGGCGTCGCCGTTCTTGGTGAGCTGGTACAGCTCGCCCTCGATCATGTGAAGCGTGACGTCGCACAGCACGCGCACCAGTTCGAGCGTGTCGTGCGTGAGCGCCATCGCCATCGATTTGATGTAGAGGTAGTCGCCGAGCAGGACCGTGACGTCGTTGCCCCACCGCGAGTGGACGGCCTTCCGGCCCCGCCGGAGCGTCGGCCTCGTCGATGATGTCGTCGTGGACGAGGGTCGCGGTGTGAATGAACTCGACCACGGCGGCGTAGAGCACCGCGCGATCGCCCGTGTAGCCGCTCAGGCGGGCGGCCATCAGGAGGACGGCGGGACGGATCCGCTTGCCGCCGCTCGTGCGGATGTACTGGCCGATCGTGGGGATCAGCTCGACGTGCGACTGCACGTGCCGCGCGAACTCTCGATCGACGTTCTCGAGATCGGTGCGGATTGGCTCGAAAATCTGCGCGAGCGCGACGGGGGACTTTTCCACGATGTCAGTTGGTCCGACGCGAACATTCTGCCCGCAACCGCCGTGAAGTGTCAACGAAGGGCCTTGGGCTAATTCGTGTGTGATGAAGGCTTTCCGCGCGTCCCTATCCGAAAAGGGCGTGGAAGTTCCCGGCGGTGCGCCGCGCGAGGTCGTCGGCCTCCAGACCGTGGAGCACGGCCAGGGCCTCGACGACCTGGCGGACGCGCGCCGGTTCATTGCGCGTGCCGCGGTGCGGGACGGGCGCCAGGAACGGGCT
This sequence comes from uncultured Acidobacteriota bacterium, assembly GCA_963792785.1. Classification (GTDB taxonomy): domain Bacteria; phylum Acidobacteriota; class Vicinamibacteria; order Vicinamibacterales; family CAVVIG01; genus CAWIMX01. Next base: position 438,096 of record CAWBXO010000001.1, read on the forward strand.
GTCGGTCTCGACGAGCAGGCGATCCAGGGGCACGCCCTTCGCCGTGTCGCGCAGCTCCTGGGCCTGCGGGAAGGTCACGATGCCCGCGAGTGACACGTAGAGCCCAAGGTCCAGGCCCGCCGCGGCGAGCGCCGGCGTCCCCGTGAAGCAGTGCAGGACGCCCCGGACGGCGCCGCGGCCCTCCTCGCGAAGGATCGTCAGCGTGTCCTCGTCGGCCTCGCGGGTATGAATGATGACGGGCAGGCTCCGTTCGACGGCGAGCCGGACCTGCGCGCGAAAGACGTCGTGCTGCACGTCGCGCGGCGAGTAATCGTAGTGATAGTCGAGGCCGATCTCTCCAACCGCGCAGGCGCCCGGCGTGGCCTCGATCTGATCGGCGACGAGGTGGACCACCTCGTCGGCTCGCCCCGCGAAGGCGTGCGCCTGATGGGGGTGAACGCCGACCGCGAACCGTACCTCGGGCCAGAGCGCCGCGACGCGCCGCGCCTGCTCGGCTTCGCGCGCGTTGCCCGCCTCGAGAATCACGAGCGCGCGCTCCAACCCGGCGGCCTTCGCGCGCGCGATGACGGCGTCGAGATCGCCCGCGAAGGCTTCGTCGGCGAGATGGCAGTGGCTGTCAATCATTCACTAATGGCGGCGGGGCCCCACCCCCGCCGCGAACTGACGCAGACACCTCGCCTCGGATCTCCATGTCCTCGGCTCGGCGTGGCCGCAGGCGCTGTCGATCTCTCCCCCCTGCCACCGCACCTGCCCTACCTGACCCACCTGCCCTACCTGACCCACCTGCCCTACCTGACCCACCTGCCCTACCTGACCCTGCTGCCTGGAACTGGCGGGTTCTCGAACGTGACGATCTCGGGCCTCCCGCCCTCCGGGCTCGCGGCCAGAACCATGCCGTTCGATTCGACGCCCATCAGCTTGGCGGGCTGCAGGTTGAACACGATGGCGACCGTCTTCCCCACCAGGGCCTCGGGCTCGTAGGCTTCGGCCAACCCGGCGACGATCGTTCGCTGCTCGGTGCCGACGTCGACGGTGAGCTTCAGCAGCTTCTTCGACTTGGGCACGCGCTCGGCCGCCAGCACCTTCGCGACGCGCAGCTCCACCTTCATGAAATCGTCGATGGAAATACGAGGTGCTTCAGTGCTTGGGTTCTGGGGTGCTGGGGTGCTGTCCACTATCGTCTCCTTGCGGGGCCAGAGCGGGGCGTCCTGGACGAGCGTGCGCTCGCCCTGGGCGCGCCACACGCCGTCGCGGTCAAGATGCAGATCGCCGGCGGGCGCGCCGACGCGGCGGAGGATCTCGCGGCTCGAGGCCGGTATGAACGGCGACAGCCACACAGCCGCCAGGCGCACGGCCTCTGCGGCATCGAAGAGGACCTGGCTCAGGCGGCCGGCCTGGGCCGGATCCTTCGCGAGGGCCCACGGCGTGGTCGCGGCGATGAATTCGTTGGTCGCGTCGACGAGGCGGAACGCCGCGGCGGCGCCCTCGTGGATCGCGAAGGCGTCCATCGCGCGCCGATACTCCCCCGCCAGCTCGCCGGCCAGGCGCGGCAGCGCGCCGGACGAGGGCCCCGCGGCCGCGAGCCGCCCGTCGCGGTAGCGCCCGGCCATGTTCGTCACGCGGCTGACCAGGTTCCCGAGGTTATTGGCGAGGTCCACGTTGTAGCGCTCGTCGTAGCGCTCCCACGTGAAGTCGCCGTCGCCGCCGAAGGCGATCTCCTTCGCGAGGTACAACCGCAGCGGATCCGCGCCGTGGCGGGCGGCGGCTTCGACGGGATCGATGACGGTGCCCAGCGACTTGCTCATCCGCTGCCCATTCATCGTCATGAACCCGTGCCCGAAGACCTGGCGCGGGAGCGGCAGCTTCGCGCTCATCAGCATCGCCGGCCAAATCACGGTATGGAAGCGGGTGATGTCCTTGCCAATCACGTGCAGGTCGGCGGGCCACCACTTTTCGAAGAGCGCCGGGTCGTGTCCGAGGCCCACGGCCGAGGCGTAGTTCACGAGGGCATCGAACCAGACGTACGCCACCGACGAGGCGTCGAACGGCAGGGGGATGCCCCACGATTGGCCGGCGCGGCTGATCGAAATGTCCTCGAGGCCGCTCTCGACGAGCCGCAGGATCTCGTTGCGCCGGATCTCGGGCACCAGGAAGTCCGGGTGCGCGGCGAAGTGATCGAGGAGCGGCTGCTGGTACTTCGACAGCCGGAAGAAATGGTTCTTCTCCTTGATCCACTGCGGCGGGATGTTCGGGTGCAGCGGGCACGCGCCGTCCACCAGGTCCTTGTCCTGCTTGAAGGCCTCGCAGCCGACGCAGAACCAGCCCTCGTACGATCCTTCGTAGATATCGCCGGCCGCGTGGATGCGGCGGGCGATCTCGGTCACGCCCTGCGCGTGGCGCGGCGCCGTCGTGCGGATGAAGTCGTCGAACGACAGGTCGAGGCTCGCCCAGGTGGCGCGGAAGACTTCCTCCATCCGGTCGCAATACACGAGCGGGTCGAGGCCTTCCTCCTGCGCGCGGCGGAACACGTTCTGCGAGTGCTCGTCGTTCCCCATCAGGAAGTGCGTGTCGTCGCCCTTCAACCGGTGGTACCGCGCGACGATGTCGGCGCAGATCTTCTCGTAGGCCGTCCCGAGGTGCGGGCGGCTGTTGACGAAGTCGATCGCGGTGGTGATGAAGAAGCGGCTCATCGCGGGTGGCGCGCGCCCCAGGCCTGCACGGCCATCGCCTGCACGTCCTTCACCGGAAGGCTCTTTTCGGCCGCCAGCCGGGCGCAGTCCTCGAACTCGGGCGCGGCATTCAGCACGCGCCCCTCGCGGCGGGCGATCTTGATCCGGACGGCGCCGGCCGGCGTCTCGACCGTTTCCCACTCGCGCGACAGGCACTCGCGGGCGACCTCCGAGTACCGCACGCCGATCGTCGTGGTCTCGCGGAAGATGACGTCCGTGAGGCGGGCGCGCAAATCGGGCGGGCCGACCACCGTGAGGAGCGTGCCGGGCCGGTTCTTCTTCATCTGCACCGGCACGTAAAAGACCTCGAAGGCGCCGGCCGCGTACAAGTGGTCCATCGCCACGCCGAAGATCTGCGGATTCATGTCGTCGATCTCGCATTCGATGACGACGACGCGCTCGGCGCCGGTCGCATCCGCGGCCCGGCCGACGACGACCCGCAGGACGTTCGGCGTGTCAGGGAAATCGTGATCGCCGGCGCCGTAGCCGGCCCGGTCCACCGTGAGGGCCGGCATGCCGCCATACCCGTCCGCGTACGACGACACGAGCAGCGCGCCCGTTGGAGTCACGAGCTCCTTCTGCACGGCTCCGCTGTAGATTGGCACGCCGGTGAGCAGCTTCACCGTGGCCGGCGCCGGCACGGGAAACAGGCCGTGCTCGGTCGTCACCGTGCCGCCACCGACGTTGAGCGGCGACGAGAGGATCCGATCGGCGCCCATCCACTCGAGGCCGAACACGGCGCCGACGATGTCGACGATGGAGTCGATCGCGCCGACCTCGTGGAGGTGGATCTGATCGATCGGGATCTGGTGCACCGCGGCCTCGGCTTCGCCCAAACGGTGGAACAGTGCCTTCGCCCGCTCGCGGCCGGCCGGCGAGAGCGCCGAACGGTCGATGATCGCGGCGATCTCTTTCAGAGTCCGATGGGAGTGATGGTGGTGGTGATGATCGTGATGGTGCTGGGCGGATCCGGGGGCTGGTGATAGCCTAGGGGGCTGCTCGTGCACGATGAACTTCGTCGCCGAGACGCCGGCGCGGAGAACGCGCGTGGCGTCCACGGCACAGCCGTCGACGGCCAGGCTGCCGAGGGCCTCGCGGAGGGCGTCGAGCGGCAGGCCGGCGTCGAGGAGCGCGCCGATCACCATGTCGCCCGAGACGCCGGAGAAACAGTCGAAGTAGAGGATCGTCGCCACCGACTCGCCGCCTCGCTCCTGAAGACCCGAAGATTAGACCAGCCCGAGTTCCTTCAGGCTGCAGTACCGCACGTCGCCCAGCACCAGGTGATCCACGAGGTCGATCCCGAGCAGTTCCCCGGCCGCGGCCAGCCGCCGCGTCAGGCTGATATCGTCCGGGCTCGGGCTGGGATCGCCGGAAGGATGGTTGTGGAACACCAGAACGGCCGCCGCGCCTCCCAGCGCCGCTTCCCGAAACACGTCGCGCGGCTCGACGGCCGTGTGATTCAACCCGCCGACCGCGACCACTGTGGTGCGCAGCACCCGGTGCTTCGTGTCCAGCAGGACGACGCCGAACTGCTCGGCCGCGCGCCCGCTGAACGCCGGCATCAGGTACGCCGCCGCTTCCTTCGGATGCAGCAGCTGCACGCGCGCGCTCGGCGCCACCGCCAGGCTGCGCCGCCCCAGTTCGAGCGCCGCCAGCAGGCGCGCCGCCCGGGCCGGCCCCACGCCGCCGACGCGGGATAACTCCGCGCACGTCGATCGCACCAGCCCGTGCACGCCGCCCGTCGCCGCCAGCAGCGCATTGGCCACCGCCAGCGCGTCCCGGCCCCGGCATCCGCTCCCGACGACGAGCGCCGCGAGCTCGTTGTCGCCGAGCGCCGCCGCGCCGTGCCGGCGCAGCTTCTCACGCGGCCGATCGTCAGGCGACAGGTCCATCATCGGTACTACAGGCGTATACTCCCTCGATGCCCTCGGGCCGTTCCCTGCGCGCCATCGCGATGGCGGCGCTCGTCGCCACGGCCGCCTGTGGCAAACCGCCGGAGAAGGAACTCACCGAGGCCCGCGCCGCCATCGAGGCCGCCGAGGCCGAGGGCGCCGGACGGTACGCGGCCGACGAACTCGCGGCCGCGCGCGACGCCCTTGCCCATGCGACCGACGCCGTCACCGAGCGCGACTACCAGCTCGCCTTGAACCATGCCCTCGACAGCCGTGAGCGCGCGGAGACGGCCGAACGCCAGGCGGTGGAGCTCGCCGCGGCCGCACGCGCCGGGGCCCAGCGCGCGCTCGACGCGGCGGATCGGCTCCTGACCGAGGCGCAGACGGCGCTGTCCAGCCCGCGGGCCCCGCGCGCGCCGGCAGGCGCCCTGGACGCGGCGCGCGACGCGGCGGCCGCCCTTGAAGCCGCGTTGCAAGAAGCGCGCACGGCCGCGGCCGCCTCCGACTGGGGGAAGGCCACCGCCGCCCTCGAGCCCGCCGCGGCGCGTTTGACCGAGGCCATTCGCGATCTCACGCCGGCTCCCACGGCGCCGCCCGCCCGCCGACGCCGCTAGTTGCGTGGAAAGAACTGGACCGTGGGACCACGGTCCGCTGCACGATTTCTGCCCGGAACCGCTAGAACCTCTCCCAGTTCCCCCGCACCAATATTTCCGCCCATCCGGTCAGGAACACGCCCTCGTCGGTCCACTCGACGCGCTGCGTGCCGCCGGGGGCCGTGACATCGGCGACCCGCGCGGCCCCGCCGAAGCTCGCGGCGGCCACCAGCGACGCGCACGTGCCCGTGCCCGACGACAGCGTGGGTCCGACGCCGCGCTCCCAGATCCGGATGCGCACACGGTCCGGCGCCTCGACGAGGGCGAACTCGACGTTGGTGCCGGCCGGAAACGAGGCGTGCCGCTCCAGGGCGGCGCCCAGGCGCTCGAACCGATCGTCGTCGGGCAGCGGGCCGAGAACGATGCACTGGGGGTTGCCCATGTCGAGCACCACGGCGTCCACGCGCTCGCCGGTGGTGTCGATCGAGACGCGCCGCAGGCCCGCCGGCTGCCCCATCGCGGCACGGAACGTCTGGCGCGATCCGTCGCGGCCGACGCGATCCAGCCGCTTCGCGCCGGCATCGGTCTGGACGACGACGGTCCCGTCAGCGCCGGGGCGGTCGAGCAGCAGAAGCGCGCCGAGCGCCCGCACCCCGTTCCCCGATACCTCGGCACGGCCGCCATCGGCGTTGAAGAGGCGCATCCGTGCGCCGTCGGCGACGGGCGTGTACACGATCAGGCCGTCAGCGCCGATGCCCGTGTGGCGATCGCACAACTCCCGCGCGAGGGCGTCGAGCGCGCGGCCGCCCGCCGCCTCGTCTGAGATGTAGAGAAAGTCGTTGCCGTAGGCGTGCGCTTTGGCGAAGTGCATGGCTAGGTCCGGCAGAACGCGAGCAGGTGCCAGCCGAAGCGGCGAACCCAGGCGCGCGGCAGCGCATTGAACGTGCCCACGAAGACGCCGTTGTACAGCGCGCCCTTCCAGCCGCCGTGCAGGCGCGAGGCGACCGGGAAGCGCTCGTACACCATCTCCACCTCGCGAAAGCCGGCGAGCAGGCGGCGGAACTCACCCATGCTGAACTTCAGCAGCACGGGCGCATCGTCGTGCTCGAGGCCGACCTTCATGACCTTCGAGAGCAGGTTGAGCCACGAGAGGCGGTTGTAAACCTGAAAGATCGCCTGGCCGCCGGGCGCGAGCACGCGGCGGCACTCGTCGACGAGCGCCTGCGGGTTGGCGGTGTACTGCACGACGCCGTGCGCGTAGACGAGATCGAACGAAGCGTCGGCGAACGGCAGATGTTCGCCGTCGGCGACGCGCAGGTCGGCGTCGAGACCCTGCTGCGCGAAATTCGCGCGCGCGAGGTCGATGGCCGCCGGCGCCAGATCGACGCCGGTGACCCGCGCCCCGCCCTTCGCGAACCGCGCCAGGTCCACGCCCGCGCCGCAGCCGACTTCGAGCACGCGCTGGCCGCGGCAGGCGTCGAACGGCACGAGGCGGGGCAGGTGATGGAGCTTCTCGAAGTGATATTGATCGAGGTCGTCGAAGAAGCCGCGGGAACCGACCGGATGGGTGGTGATCTCCAGGTCGTGGATGTGCGCGTTCCAGTAGGCGCGCACCTCGTCGATCGTCGCCACGAGCAAAACTATACGCTATAGTCGACCGGCATGCGGCGCGAGCTTGAACGGCTGTCCGGCGCGGCCTTCGACGTGCTCGTCGTCGGCGGCGGGATGTGCGGCCTCGCGATCGCCTACGACGCGGCGCAGCGCGGCGCGTCGGTCGCGCTGATCGAGCGCGAGGACTTCGGCAGCGGCGCGTCGTTCAACCACTTGCGCACCGTCCACGGCGGCCTGCGGTACCTGCAGTCGTTCGACATCGGCCGCGCGCGCGAGTCGGTCCTGGAGCGCCGGACCATTGCGCGCATCGCCCCGCAGACGGTGCGGCCCCTCCCCTTCGCGCTGCCGCTGCACCGCTCGCTCACGCGCGGACGGTTGGCGATGCGCGCGGCCTTCGCGCTGGATCGCATGGTGGGCTGGGGGCGCAACCACGGCGTGCCGGCGGCGCTGCGCCTGTCGCCCGGCCGCGTCCTGTCGCGCGCCCGCGCCGTCGAGCAGTTCCCGGGCCTCTTCCGCGGCGGGCTGACCGGCGCGGCGGTCTGGGAAGACTATGTGACGCTCGAGGCTGACCGGCTCACGTTCAGCTTCGGCCTCGCCGCGTCGCGCGTGGGCGCGACGCTCGCCAACCACGTCGAGGCGCGCGCCCTGGTGCGCGAAGGCCGCCGCGTCACCGGCGTCGAGGCCGTGGACCACTCGACCGGCGCGACGCTCGCGATTGGGGCGCGCCTGACGGTTGTCGCCGGCGGCGCCGGGATCGGTCCGCTGCTGGCGCCCCTCGGGATCTCCGCCAACACGCCGCTCGTCCGGGCGATGAACCTCGTGACGGTCCGGGAGGCCGGCGAGGAAGCGATCGGCGGCCTGGGGCCGGACGGCCGCACGCTCTTTCTGGTCCCGTGGCGCGGCCGCGCCGTGTTCGGCACGTGGGAATCCGGCACGCCGGTCGTGCCCGGCGCCCCGAAGGTGGAGCCGTCCGAAGTGGCGGCCTTTCTCGCCGCCATCAACGCGGCGTTCCCCGGGCTCGATCTCGACGTGCGCGATGTCTCGCTCGTGCACAGCGGACTCGTGCCCGGCGTCGAGGCCGGCAACGGACGCGCGGCCCTCCGCCCGCGCGAGGACATCGTCGACCACGCCGGCCATGGGGCCGACGGCCTGCTCTCGGTCGCGGCGACGAAGTTCACGACGGCCCGCGCGGTGGCCGAGCGCGTCGTGACGCGCGCGTTCGCGGCACTCGGGCGCCCGCCTGGGGTATGCCGCACGGCGCAGACGCCGCTGCCCGGCGGGAGCGTGCGCGACGTGGCGTCCGCGATTTCGGAGCTGCGTCGCGAGTACGACGCGGACGTGCCGAGCGAGACGATTCCCCACCTGGTGGCGGCGTACGGCACGGGCGCGGCGGACGTGCTCGAGCTGGCGCGATCGCGGCCGGAGTGGCGCGAGCGGGTCGCCGACAGCGCGCCCGTCATCGGCGCCCAGCTCGTCCGTGCCGTCCGGGAGGAAATGGCCGTCACGCTGGCCGACGCCGTGATTCGTCGCACGCCCATCGGCGCCCTCGGCGATCCGGGCGCACCCGCTCTGGAACGGGCCGCCGGGCTCGTCGGCGAGGAGCTGGGATGGACGCCGGAGCGGCGCCGGGCGGAAATCGCCGGGGTGCAGGCGTTCTACGGAAGCGTGAAGGCGCTGAAGACGTAAGTCACGCCGGCCGTGAAGCCGAGGGTCTGGTCGAGCGACGTCAGTCCAATCGCGACCGCGCCGTCGAGACGCACGGCGCCGCGCGTGTACCGGCCGCCGAGCCTGAGCGTGCCCCGGGTTTCCGTTCCCGGCAGCGGACCGTTCGCCCGAGTCGAAACGCGGCCGTTCAGCTCCCCCACCACCTCGGTCGCGTCCGTCATCGCCCGCGCGAACGACACGCCGTAGAGCATCACGTCGTTCTGCCGCTCGCCATCCGTCGGATCGCCGAGAATGCCGAGGCCGAAGTTACCGACCACGCGCACCGACTGCACGGTCTTGGCGCCGAGCAGCGTCGCGCTGAAGTCGGTCGTGTCGAGGCCGAGGCCGCTCTCGTTTGTCGCGTTCGGCAGCTTGGTCGCGAAGCGAATCCCCAACGACGGCCGGCTGGTCGTCTCCGAGAGCATCCGGATCTTCGTGCCGACGACCAGGTCCTCGAAGTCGTGCGTCGAGTCGCCGGTGACGTTGAGCAGACCGGAGAGCGGCCCGAGCGTCCGCTCGGTGATCGACAGGCCGTCGTGGAGCCCGCCGTCGAGCTGGAACTCCGCGATCGAACTGATCCCGACGCTGACGCCGAGCGTCGGCACACGCCAGAGGTTGCCCGTGAGGCCGGAGACCGGATAGACAATCTCGTGGGCGTAGTCGATGCCGCCCTCAATCAGGACCCGCCCGGCGCCGATGGGTTCCGGGTCCTCGGTCACGAGGGGACGCTGCTGCGCGGCGGCGCCGCGCGGCGGCAGGCCGGACACGGCCGCCGCGAGCGTGAGGACGAGCGCGATGCGACGCGCGCTCATGCGGAGGCCGCCAGGGCGCGGGCCCGGAGCTCCGCGGGCGGGTTGAGGCGCGTGTCGAGCAGGTGGCGCGGCGCGACGTTGCCGAGCGCCTTGAGCATCGACTGGCGAACGCCCGGGTGTTCGATCTCGAGATCCATGATGAGGCGCTTGGCCCGCTGGCGCTGCAGGCCGAGATCGCCGCACGCCGGGCAGCAGCACCCGATGATGGGCAGCGCGGATTCCTTGGCGTACTGGCGCGCCTCCTCTTCACCCACATAGACGAGCGGCCGAATCACCACGTGCTCGCCGTTGTCGGAGACGAGCTTGGCGGGCATCGCCCTGAGGGCGCCGGCGAAGAAGAGGTTCAGCAGCAGCGTCTCGATGAAGTCGTCCGCGTGGTGGCCGAGCGCGATCTTGGTGGCGCCGACGCTCGCCGCCATGCGGTAGAGGACGCCGCGCCGCAGGCGCGCGCACAGCGAGCAGGGCGTGTCGCTCGGGTCGAGCAGGTCCTCGATCACCTCGCCGATGTCCGTGTGCTCGATGCGGCACTCCCAGCCGCGCTCGGCGCACGTGCGGGTGATCGCGTCGTGCTTGTAGTCCTTGTAGCCGGAATCGACATTGACCGCGACGAGCGAGAACTTCACCGGGGAGCGCTGGCGCAGCACGTCGAGCATCTGCAGCAGCGCCCAGCTGTCTTTGCCGCCGGACAGGCCCACCATCACGCGGTCGCCGTCCTCGATCATCTGGAAATCGACGATCGCCTTGGTCGTCTTTCGCGCGAGGCGCGCTTCAAGCTCGGAACGATAGGCCATGGTGTCGATTCTAAACGATCAGGAGCCGCTGGATCGTGTCGGCCCACGACATCGTGGCGGCGACGCTGAGCGCCGAACGGCCGAGCCGTTCGGCGTACGCCCGGTCGTCGGCGAGCCGCGCGAGCGCGATGGCGAGCGAGGTCGCTGTCGGGTCGCAGAGAAACCCGGTCCCGCCGTCGCGCACGAGCGAGGCGGGCCCGCCGCTGTCCGTGCAGGTCACGACCGCCTTCGACGAGGCGAAGGCCTCGACGGTCACGAAGCCGTAGTCCTCGTCCAGCGGCGGGAAGCAGACGGCGCGGCAACGCGCGTACTGATCGAGAAGCACCGTGTCGTCCACCCGGCCGAGGAAAGTGACGCGGGCGCTGATCCCACGGTCGGCGGCCAGCCGCTCGAGCACGGGCCGCTCCGGACCGTCGCCGGCGATGACGGCGCGCACCTGACGCGCCACGGGCAGGGCGAGCGCCTCGATGAGCAGATGCAGCCGCTTGTGCGGCGTGAGACGCGAGACCGCGAAGATGAAGTCGCCGTACCCGTCGCATCGATACGGGCGCTGCGGCGGCGGCGGCAGGAGCACCTCGGCGTCCACGCCGAGATCTTCGGCCAGCCGGTGCTGAATCGTCAGGGACTGCGCGATGACCTTGCGCACGTTCTGGTGCAGCAGCCACCGGTCGGCCGTCCGCTGCACGGCGCGCTTGACTCGCTCCTTCAGCCGCGCCTTCGGCGACAGGCGCGCGCTGAATTCCGGCCACAGATCGTGGTACTCGCGCATCGTGTGGTTGAGCCAGCAGACGTGCGCGCGGTGGCGGACGGCGTAGGCCGGAAACCGCAGGCTGATGATCTGGTCCGCGTCGCTGACGTCCGTGGTGAAGGCCGCCAGGTACGCGCTCGCCTGCTGGCCGAAGGTGCACTCGGGGGTGATCACCAGGCGGGCGGTGTGCCCGGCCGCGGTCGCGGCCGCCACCAGCGCCCGCGCGATCACGAGATGGCCGCCTTCGACGCCTGCCGGGCTGGAGGTGACGATCGCGAGGGACGCCACGTCAGGGCGTCCGCGTGGAGACAATGCGCGCGGGGATGCCGACCGCGACCGCGTGATCGGGGATGCTCTCGCGGACGACCGCCCCGGCGCCGACGATCGCGCCATCGCCCACCGTGACGCCGTCCAGAATCTTCGCGCCCGCGCCGAGCCAGGCGCCGCTGCCCACCGCGATGCCCGCCGAGTGCCGCGACTGCTCCACCACCGGCACCGCCGGGTTCGCGAAGTCGTGGTCGCCGCCGACGAGATAGCTGTACGCCGCCAGGAGCGCCTTGGGGCCGATCGTGACCCGGCTGGCGGAGAACACCTCGCAGTTGAAGCCGATGTTGGCGCCGTCGCCGATGTCGATGTCGCCGTTCTTGCAGGACAGGATCGACTGCCGCCCGATGAAGACGCCGCTGCCAATGCGGATGCCGCTGTTGGTCGTCCCCTTGGCATCGAGCAGGCAACTGTCGTCGACCACGACGTTGTCACCGATGTGGATCTTGTGCGGATGGCGCAGCACGACGTTCTGCCCGAACACGACGTTCCGGCCGCAGGACCCGAGGAGCGCGGGGTACAACCACTTGCGCAGCACGAGCCCGAGCGCGCCCGAGCGGGCCTGGGCCAGCGTCACCACCGCCTCGTATTTGAGGAGCGCGGCGAGGCCCGGCCGTCCGACGATCAGGTCGGCGTATTTCGCCCCGCTCGACCGCCCGGTGGCGAACAGCTCGTCCTGCGCGCGCGGGATGGGGCTCGTCATGGTGCCTGGTGCCTGGTGCCACGTGCCGGGAACGTGCCTGGCGCCTGGTGCCTGGTCCGCGGCGCGCGACTCGGCGCCGGGGCGTTCAGACCGGACACCGGCAAGGCCGAGATCCCGGCTCCAGGCACGCTTCCGGCACTCGGCCCGTGCCCGGCACCCGGCACTCGGCCCTCGGCACCCCTAGAGTCCGCCACTACAGCCATCCTTCTTTCCGGTACCACTCGATCGTCCGCCGCAGGCCGTCGCGCAAACCGACCGCGGGCGCGAAGCCGATCTCCTGCCGCGCGCGCGTGATGTCGAAGGCGCGGCTCTTGGTGAAGAAGTCCACGCGCCGCCGGTACAACGGCGGCTCGATCCCGAACGGCGCGCAGATCGCCTCGCAGGCCGCGCCCGCGAGCCACACCGGCCACACCGGGAGATGCAGCCGGGGCGGTCTGGTGCCGGCGGCGTCCGCGATCAATCCGACCAGCTCGTTGAGCGTCGTCACTTCTCCGCCGGCGAGGATATACGTGCGGTTGGCGGCCGCGGGATGCTCGCCCGCCAGCCGGAAGCCTTCGACGAGATCGTCGATGTAGGTGAGATGGTAATAGATTTGGCCGCGCCCCAGCGTCGGGAAGCGGCGGACGACGTTGCGAAACAGCTTCAGAAGCCGCCGATCGCCGGGCCCGTAGATGCCGGTCGGCCGGACGATGGTCAGCGGCTGTCCGGTGGCCGCCGCCGACTCGCGCGCCAGCCGCTCGCCCTCGAGCTTCGTCCGCTGATAGAGGTCGCCGGGCCGTAAGGGCGCGTCTTCGGTGGCGGGGGGATGCTCGATGTCGCCGTGCACGCCCACCGTGCTGCAGTGAACCACGCGGCCGACGCCGGCAGCGGCGGCAGCCTCGACGATCCGCGCCGGGGCTTCCGCGTTCACGGCCTGGTACGCGGCTTCAGGCAGCGCCGCTTCCCGGTAGAGCGCGCCGATGTTGTAGACGATGTCGACGTCCCGGACCGCGGCCGTGATGGCGGCAGCGTCCGCGAGGTCGCCGGGGACGATCGCGATGCCCCGTGCCGCCAGGCCCGCCGCCCGATCCGGATGCCGCACGAGGGCCCGTACCGTGTAGCCGGGGCGCGCCGCCAAGGCCCGGGCGAGATGCCCGCCCGTGAACCCGGTCGCGCCGGTGACTAGGACGCGCACCGCTCCGCCACGAACGTGATCGGCGACCCGAAAATGCGGAGCAGGCCCACCTGCGCCAGCGTCCGTTCGATGCTCCTCGTGAACGCCACGGATCCGATGGCCTTGTGCAGCGCGATCGGGAGCACGAACTGGCGATGGATAGTGCGGAGGCGGAAGCCCTCCTCCGTGAACGCCTTCGCGATCGTGGCCGGCAGGAACACGCGATACGGCTCGTCGGCGCGGCCGACGAGATGGCCGGCACGCCGCGCGATCGATTCGACGAGCGCCGCGCTCGCCGCCGACGGAAAGTCGAGGACGACGAACCGGTCGGCCACACGGCACAACTCGTGGATCACGTCCCGCCAGTCCGGCGTGTGCATCAGGACGCGCAGGCAGACGACGACGTCGAAGGATCGATCGGGCACGTTGACGGCGTGCGCGTCACCCTGGCGGAACGTCACGTCGATGCCGTCGGCGGCCGCCCGCTCGCGCGCCACCGCCAGCATTTCCTCGGAGGCATCCACGCCCGTCACCCGGGCGCCCGCCTTCGCGAGCTGCAGGGCGGCGCGGCCGGTGCCGGTGCCGACGTCGAGCACGGAAGGGCCGGCCGCTGGGTTGACGGCGCGCGTCAGCAGCCGCGCCTGCGTGTCGGCCACCAGGGCGCCGATCGGGCCGCCGAAACGGCGGGCGTCGAACGTGCGGGCCGTCTCCGGATCCGCGTAGTGCGTGTAGCTGTAGTGGTCAGGGTTCACAGGGCCCACAGCGCTCACGCCACGTCCTTCACGGCGGCGCGGTCTCCCATCGCCGCGTAGGCCCGGCGCGTGCGATCGAGGTAGGCCTCGTAGCTGTACTTGGTCTCGGCCACGGCCCGGGCGTTCTCCCCAAGGCGCCGGCCCGCGGCCGGATCGTCGAGGGCGGAAAGGATCCCATCGCCGTACGCCTCGGCCGTCGTCCCGGTGAGGATCGCGGTGGTGTCGTCGAGCACCTGCGTGTGCGTGAGCAGGCGGGTGGCGACGATTGGGCGGCCGCTCCGGAGGTACTGATAGATCTTGAGCGGCGTGTTCGTGCCGCGCGAGCGCGGGGACACCAGCACGTCGGCGGCGACGAGGTAGGCCGGGATCTCGGCGGCCGGCCGCTCACCGGCGAAGACGACCCGGCCGTCGAGGCCCGCGGCGCGAGCGTCGGCGCGGGCGCGCGCGATCTGGTCCGGCTTGCCGCCGGCGAGCACCAGCCGGGCCTCGGGCCGGGCCGCCACGACGCGCGCCATCGCGGCGAACAGCAGGTCGAGCCCCTGGTACGCCTCGAAGGTGCCGGTGTAGAGCACGACCGGGGTGTCCGTCGAGAGCCCCAGCGCCTGGCGCACCGCGCGGGCCTGTTCGGGCGTCGCGGCGTCTTCGGCCGAGCCGGGCGCGTTCTCGATCAGAAACGCGTTCGCGCGGGGCTCGACCGCGCGCACCGTGTCCTCGAGCGCCGGACAGATCACGATGACGACCCGCGACCGCCGGATCATCAGCCGCTCGAGCCACGCGAACGGCCCGCGCACGAGCGGGGATCGGCTGAAGGCGAAGTTCGAGAGCTGCTGCGGCAGGCTCGAGTGCATGTCGTAGAGATGCGGAATGCCGAGCAGGCCGGCCAGCACGACGCCGATGGCGCCGCCCTCCTCGTGCGAATGCACCGCGTCATAGCGCCCGGTCGCGGCCAGCCAGCACGCCGTGACGGCCAGCAGCGCGTCGAGCGGCAGCTTCGCGAACGACGGCCCGATCTTCACCCGGCTGACGAACGGCGGGCGCGGCGCGCGCACGATCCGCAGCCCGGGCATCGCGACGTCCTGCCCGAAGGGGTACGTGACAAGATCGACTTCGTGGCCGAGGGCGAGGAGCGCGCGGATGCGATGGTATTCGCTGAAGGGCGTCCCGCGCGGCTCGAAGAACGGCTCGGGAGCGATCATCAGGATGCGCACTTCGCGCAATTCTCGCATGAAAACGTAGTAGAGTGACGCCGCGCTCATGACGCCAGACGCTCCCGATGCCGACGCGCGCGAGATCGACGCCGTGCACTGGATGCTCGCGGGCCGCGCGCCGAGTCCGACCGAATCGCGTGATGCCGCGCGCGAGGACCGCGCGCGGCTGCGGCGGCGCCTGCTCTCGTCCCCCGAGTTCCTCGCGCTCCACGCACGCTGGACCGCTGTGGATCCCGCGCCCGACCCCACGCGTGAGGCGGCCCTCCGGGACTGCGGGCCCGACGACACGTTCGTCGCCTATGCGTACGCGTGGATGCTCGGCCGGCCCGCCGATCCCGAGGGTGGCCGTCACTACGCCGCCGCGCTGGCCGCCGGCGAGCCGCGCGAGCAGGTCCTCCGCGCCCTCGCGTCGTCCGACGAGTTCGAATCGCGCCTGGCCGACCTCCTGTCGGATCAGGCCGTCGTGCCGGTCGACACGCAGCTCTGCGAGCTGGCCAACCCCGCGAAGTGGGACAACCCCGAGTGGCTCGACCTCCTGCGCAGCCTCGGCCTGTCGGACGAGAAGCGGGCCATGCACCGGAAGCCCTACGAGTTCACGCAGCTCCTGTACGGCTGCCGCCGGCTCGGCGCGCTCACGCCCGAAGCTCGCGTCCTGAGCGTCGGCGCCGGCCACGAGCAGGTGCTGTACTGGCTCGCCAACCAGGCCGGCCAGGTGGTGGCCACCGATCTCTATGCCGGCGTCTGGCAGGACGTGCAGGGGCGCGAAGGCGACCCCACCGTGATCTGGCGGCCCGAGGACTACGCCCCCTTTCCCTACCGCCGGGACCGCCTCGCGTTCCTCCCGATGGACGGCCGCCGCCTGGCGTTCCCCGACGGCGCCTTCGACATCGCCTACTCCCTGTCCTCGATCGAGCACTTCGGGATCATGGAGGGCGCGACGGCGACCATGGCGGAGATGGCGCGGGTGCTGCGGCCCGGCGGCATCCTGGCCATCGCCACGGAGTACGTCCTCCAGGGCCCGCCGCATGACGAGACGTTCCAGCCGGATCAGTTCCGAACCCTGATCACGATGCCCGGGCTCGAGCTGGTGCAGCCCTTCGACGCCCGGGTGTACGACCGGTACGAGTACCGCGCGATCGACCTGTACAAGAACCCGTACCAGGCGCCCCACATGGTCGTCCGATTCGACGACACGGTCTTTACGACGGCCATGGTTTTCCTGCGAAAAGCGTCTTGACGATCCTCTGAGGTCGCGGTACACTTTTGGTGCTCGTCTGGAGTTCCCGCGGATAGGCCCCCAGCCCTGACCGCGATTTTCGTCGCGCGTCCTTCAACCCGTCGAAACAACGTAAACGCTCGGGCCGGTGCTGCCGATAGGTGGATCAGCGCCCCCGCAGGGATTGCCCGTGTACGGGCACCAGGATTGGGTATGAAACGGCTTAAGTTGTGTGCGGCGTTGATGTTGGCGCTGCCGGTGCTGACCGGCTGCGAGGTCCTCAAGACCGAGAATCCGCTGGCGCCGACCGTTGCGGGGCCGATTCCCGGGGTCGCCATCACGGCCCCCGGCATCGCCACGCCGAACGATGGCACGCGCTTCACGGTGGACAAGCAGCCGATTACCCTCATGGTGGGTAACTCCAGTACCACCGGCGTCCGGCCGCTCACCTACCGGTTCGAGGTCGCCTCGGACAAGGGCTTCACGAACCTCGTGTTCTCGAAGGCCGACGTGGCGCCCGCCGAGAGCGGTAAGACGTCGGTGGCGGTGGCGACGACGCTGGCGCCCGAGCGCGGGTACTATTGGCGGGCCAAGGCCTACGACGGCGCGAACGACGGCGACTACTCCGCCACCGTGTACTTCGAGGTGTACACGCCGGTGGTGCTGAGCGCGCCCACGCCGAGGGAGCCGGCCGGCACGATCACGACGCGCCAGCCCAAGTTCAAGATCACGAACGCCGCGCGCACCGGCCCGGCCGGCGCGATTCTCTACAATATTCAGATCGCCACCAGCTCGTCGTTCGCCTCGCTCACGGGCAACTGGTTCATGGACGAGGCCTCAGGCGAGTCGACGCTGAACGCGCCGATTCTGCTGGACACGAGCACCACGTACTACTGGCGCGCCCGCGCGCACGAGGCCTCGGCCGGCGACGGCCCGTGGTCGGGCACCGTGTCATTCACGACGCCGGCCCCGGCCCCGACGCCGGTCCCGGAGGCGGCGCCACGTGCAACCCGCCGTACACCTCGGCCCTGAGCATCCTGACGTGCCACCGCAACGGCTACGGCACGCCGATGACGACACGACCAGATCCGGCGATGCTGCGCGCGACGGCGCACGATCTGAACGCCTCGGGTCTGTCGATTCCCGGCTCCGGATCGTTCGGGATCTATCCGAAGACCGGCGGGAGCAACTGCGGCGGATACTATTGCGACATCATCTGCCGGACCGACGGGATCAGTTGGTGGGACGTGCTGATGCGATGCGGAGCGGCGACACCACACCCGGCAGCTCGGGCATCAACACCAGCCGGGATTCGGGCTGCGTCGCCGTGCCTTAGTGCGAACGCGAAGAGAGCCCGGCAAGGCGCGTCGGCTGCGGGCGGCCCCGCCCGACGCGCCGAGCTTCGCCCAAGATTAAGATACTATTGTCGTAGTGTCTGAGGCTTCTGCCACGACGAGGGGGCGCCGCCCCCTGTCGACGCTCGTCGATCCCGCCCTGCTGCTGATTCTGCTCCTGGGTCTCTATTTCCGCTGGCAGTACATCCATCTCCCCATGGCGGAAGCGCACCGCTGGCGGGAAGTGACGAATGCCGATGTCGCGCGCCAGTTCTTCGAACGCTCGATGAACCTGTTCTATCCGCAGGTGAACTGGGGAGGCGGCGGGAACGCGTACGTGGGCATGGAGTTCCCCTTGCTGCAGTGGATCGTCGCGCTCTTCTACTGGATCTGGGGTGAGCAGGCGATCATCGGCCGCCTGGTGAGCATCGCGTTCTCACTGACGACCGTTGCGGCGGTCTACGTGCTCGGCAAAAGACTCTTCGGCGCGCCCGCCGGGCGCGCGGCCGCCTTCCTGGTCGCCATTTCGCCGAGCTCCGTGTTCTTCGGCCGTTTCTTCATCTCCGACACGCCCATGGTGACCTTCTCCGTGCTGGGGGTGCTCGGCTGGTTCGTCTATTTCGAGCGGCCCTCGACGTCTGCGGCCGTGCTCGCGAGCGTCGCGACGGCGCTGGCGTGCCTGGTGAAGATCCCGGCTCTCATGATCATGGCGCCGATCGCGTGGATCGCGTGGGAGGCGCGGCGCTGGCGCGCCCTCGTGGACCGCCGGTTCATGATCGGCGCAACGACAGCCGTCCTCGTGGCGGCGGCGTGGTACTGGCACGCTGACCGCATCTTCCACCAGACGGGCCTCGGCGAAGCCATCTGGCATCCATCGGGTACGTACCCCGCGCCGATTTCACTTGCCGCCGGGCCATTCACCACGATCTACCACTGGAGCAAGCCGGAACAGCTCCTGGACTTGAGCTTCTGGCGTCTCATGATTGATCGCGCCTGGACGCTCCACCTGACCCCGGTCGGCTTCGTCCTCGCCATGTTTGGATGGCTGACGAGCTGGCGACGGCCGCACCGGCGGATCGTCGATGCCTGGCTCGGCGTCGTCCTCCTCTTCATGTACGTCACCATCGAAGGGAACACGAACCACGAGTTCCATCAGCTCCCGCTGGTGCCGCCCGCGGCGCTGCTGTTCGGGCTGGCGGCGGCGCCGGTCTTCGACGGAGAGTGGCTGCGCGGGAACGTCGGCCGCTTCTGGGGCGTGACGGGGAGCGCGGCGGCGTTGCTCGTCGTGGCCCTCCTCTCGTTCGATTACAGCGGCGTCGTCCGGGGATTCTTCCGTCCCGGCGGGCTGGACATGTGGCCGATCCGCATCGGCGAGGCCATTCAGCAGAAGACCGCCCCCGACTCGCTATTCGTCACCGTCGAATACGAGGAGTTCGGGAACAACTCGCCGATCCTGCTCTATTGGGCGCATCGGCGGGGCTGGAGCTTCGACCTGGGGGCCATTACGCCGCAGGTGATCGAGCTGCTGCGCGACCGCTACGGCGCCCGGTACTTCGTCTCGACGGTCTGGCCCGCGGTCGCCCGCGATCACGCCGTCGTGCAGGAGTATCTCGCAACCAAGCGGCGCATCGACCTGCCGGGGATGCCCGAGGATACGGTGATGTACGACCTGAACCAACCTGCGGCGCCGGAGGCTCCCTAGCCGGGGCACGCCCACGTTCGCTCAGCGCATGAACCGCTTCCAGCCGCTGGTGGTCAGGGACGGGTCTTCGGCCCAGTCGCTCCCGCAAAGCGCCCACCGACTCTCAGCCGTGAGGTAGATCGCGCTGACCTGGTCCGTGCCCGTTGCCGTTCCATCCGCGCCAGTCCAAATCGCGTGGACGTTCGCGCACGCGTCTCCCCGCACGTTGTGAAGCGGGCAGCCCTGCCCGAACCCGATCGTGACGGACGGCGTGCCCAGCGTATAGGACGTGATCGTGTAGTGCGCGCGATTGTATTCGACGTCGGCCGCCTCGTCCGCTTTTCCCCGGCAGGTATCCGAGAAGTTCCGAAGGATATACGCCACATCGGTAATCTCGGAGTGCGAGAAGTCGTCGAGGAACTGGTAGGCCATGCCGCCGACTTCCTTGGCGGTGTCGTGCACGCTGACCGTGACGGTGCGCGTGGCCGTGTTTGTCGCTGTCGCCGGCAGGCCGTTGGGACCCACGGCCGTGTAGGTTTCGGTGACCGTGAGCGTCAGCGTCGCCGTCACGGGCGACGCGACGCTGGCCGGCGCGGTCCATCCGACGGCGGCCCCGGTGCCCGAGACGGTCCCGGTCGTGGCGGTCCAGGTGTAGGCAAGGCTGGCCGGCGGCGTTTCGGGGTCCGTGACCGTCGCCGTGACGTTGATCGTCTCGCCCTTGTTGGCGTACTGCGATGGCTCGTTGGCGAGCGTGCCTTTCGCCGTGAGGGCCGTGATCGTCGGCGCCACGTTCGTTGTCATCGTCGGCGCGCTGTAGGTGAAGGCGCCCTTGAGCGTGGTGCTCAGGCCGTTCAGGGTCACCACGACGTCAGCCGCGCCGGCGGCGTGCTGCGGGGTCGTGGCCGTAATCGTGGTCGTGCCCGCCACCGAGACGTCCGTCGCGGCCGCGCCGCCCACGGTTACCGTGACGCCGCTGGCGAACCCTCCGCCGAGAATCGAAATGGTGGTTCCGCCGAAGGTGGATCCGGTGGCCGGGGTGATCGCGTTCACGATCGGCCCCAGTCCCGACGGTCCCGTTGCGGACGAACAGCCCGCGACGGCCACGGCGCAGACGAGCGCCAGCCACCAGGACGGGCGAGTACGGGGCGGCATGTCCGGATAATTGTACGATAGGTCCCGGGAGGGGGGCGAAGCCGATACGGGGTCGGGAGGGCGACCTGGCCGTCCTGCCGACCCCGCCGCCGGACGAACCGGCTAGAAGCCCACGCTCAAGCCGACACCGGCCTGGAGGCCGCCGACCTTCACGCCGGTCACGCTGTCCAGATCGACATTGCCGCCGGCGTAGCGCGCGAACGCGCCGATGCCGGCGAACCGCGTGAGCGGGAAGCGGGCCTCGAAGCCGGCGTTGATCCCGAAGCCCGAGCCGGTCTGGGTCGCGACGCCCGCGGCCACGCTCTGCGTCCCGGTGGGCACGGTGATCGACGCGATGAGATCCTGGGTCAAGTGGAAGAAGGACGGTCCCCCGACGAGCGCGATCCAGGCGCCGTCTGGGAGCAAGGTACCGGTGGGAATCGTGATCTTGCCCTGAATGTGGAGGGCCGTCTCGCGGTGCCCGAGGCCGGCCTGCTCGCCGGAGACCGTCACGGGGTGATCGAAGAAGATCGGGCTTGGCACGCTCGCGGTCAGCGTGGCGGTTTCCGTATCACTGACGGTCGAAAAGCTGGCGCCGATGGCGGTCAGGGGCGAGATCCGGAACGCGCCGCCGAAGTCGACGAGCAGGCCGCCGCTGACGCTCTGCGCGGAGTCGAACGTCGCGGTTTCGCCGTAGACGCTCTCGCTTCCACTGGTCGCGAAGGAGTGCGTGTGCGCCTGGGCGCCGACGTACACGTTCACAAACACCTTGGCTTCGTCGGACTGCGCGGCGGCGCTTCCGTGCCACGCGAGCGCGAGGATGCCCGCGAGCACAAGAACTCTGATCGGCTTCGTCTCTGTGACCATCAATGATCCTCTTCTACGAGTGAACGAGTACAGTCGAGCGTCCCCCGGCGGACCGGCTCTCGCCTGCACAGGAATTCGCGCTATTATACGCGGAATCTTGCGTTCGAGCTCATCCGGCCTTCAACTTTCCGGGGCGTCGTGACCCGGCGTGCCGCCGGCCACGCGGCGCGAATCCTCGTCGCCGTCCTCCTGACCGCGTTCATCCTCTGGCGCGCGAGCCCGCGCGCCGTCGCCGAGGTGCTCACCGGCGCCGATCTGCGCTGGATCGGCGCCGCCGTCCTGCTCGTCGTCGCCGACCGCACGCTGATGGCGTACCGATGGCTCGTGCTGCTGCGGCCGATCGACGCGGCGGCGCGTCCGCCCTTCCGCGCCGTGATGCGTCTGTTCTTCATCAGCACGTTTGCCGGCACCTTCCTGCCCGCGAGCGTCGGCAGCGATCTCCTGCGTGCCGGCGGCCTCGCGCGGCTGCACGTGCCGGCGGGCCCGGCGATCGCCTCGGTCCTGATGGATCGGCTGCTCGGCGTCCTCTCGCTCGTGCTGGTGACCGTCGCCGCGCTGGTCGGCACGGGACGCTCGGACCTCCTCACCAACCCCGCGGTGGACGTGGCGCTGGCCGCAGCCGCGGCGGGGTGCGCGGTGGCCGCCCTCTTCGTCTTCAGCCAGCGAGGCGCGGACCTGGCGCTCGGCGTCGGCCGCCGGCTGCCCTTTGCGCGCCTGCGGCGGCTGGCCGCCGAGTCGGCGGGCGCGATCCGCGCGTACGCCACGCATCACGGGAACCTGGTCAACGTGCTGGCGGGCTCGGTCGGCGTGCAACTACTGCGGATCATCCAGGCCTACTGCCTGGGGCGCGCGCTGGGCATCGCGGCGGGGCCGGCCGTCTACTTCGGGTTCATCCCGCTGATCCTGCTGATCATGCTGCTGCCGATCAGCGTGAACGGCATCGGCACCAGCCAGGTCGCGTTCGTGTGGTTCTTCGCGCTCGTCGGCGTACCCGACGAGCAGGCCTTCGCGCTGTCGGTGCTCTTCGTCGCGCTCGGCGTCGTGGGCAACCTGCCCGGCGGGTTCCTGCTCGCGAAGGGCGCCGCTACTTCAGCGCCACGCTGAAGCGGAGCTGCGCGCCGAGATTCCGGGTGTCCGGCGACGCCGGATCCATGACGTGCGGCACGAAGCCCTCCGTCGAGGTCGCCGACAAGAGGCACGCGTAGTCGCCGAGCCCGTGGACGCCCGAGACGGGCACGTCGAACGTGACGGGCGGGCCGGGCTGCACCTGGACCGTCACCGCCTCGGCGCCCGCCGACACGGTAAGTGACGTGCGAATCGGCGAGTGCGCCTCGACCACGAGGTGATCCACCGGTCGCGACGTCCGGACGATCACGTCGGCGCGGCCCGCGCCGGAGACCCACATCCCCTCCGGTTCCGGCGGCCAGGCGTGCTGGTCGAGGAAGTAGAGAATCATCCCCTGTTCGTCGTACGGGCCGTAGTGCACGTAGCCGCGGCTCGGGTCGAGCCGGATGGGCAGGTCGTTCGCCATCGTCAGCTCGACGGGCAGCCGCCGCACCGGCCCCTTCTCCATCATCAGGAAGGTGTACTTCGCCGCCACGAAGGGGTTGGCGATCATCTTCGCGGTGAACAGCGCGCCGATCGTCCACGCCACGACGCCGGCGCCGACGCCAGTGCCCGGCGGCACGAGGAAGAGGAAGAGCGGATACACGCTGGAGAAGTACCGGTTGCCCGGCGGGCCGCCTCCCCCGCTCCAGGTCCACGGCAGCCACACCAGCAGGGTGACCGCGCACAGGACGATGGCGCCGAAGGTGAGCAGCCGCCAGGGATCACGGCGCGCAGGCGTGAACAGCCAGGCCAGGACGGCGACGACCCCGGGAAAGAAGTACGGCACGAAGCCGAAATGGCGGCCGACGAGGAAATACTCGACGTTGCGGGCGAAGCGGCGCGGCAGCTCGCTCGACGTCAAGGCCTCCTGGGCGTTGGAGGCATCGGTGACGACCGCGCCGCCTCGCTCGTCCCACGTCGAGCCGGGTGCGTCGAACGGGAAGCGCGCGTAGAACGTCTTCCGATCGCCACCCTGGTAGTTGAAGTTGCCGGACACGGCCGCGTGGAACGCGAAGAACACCGCGCAGAAGGCGACGGCCGTGGCGCCGACGGCGAAGCCGGAGACCCAGCGGCGGCGGAGCCACGGCAGCGCCACGAGGGGCACGACCAGCAGCGCTCCGGGAATCGGCTTCGAGTACGTGGCGAGCCCCAGCAGGGCGGCCGCCGCGAAGTCGGTCCACCGCGCGTTCAGCCACGACCCGGGCGCGACCTCCTTGTACAGCCAGAGGAAGTACGCGCACACGACGAGCGTGAGGTTCAGCGTCTCCGGCATCAGGAAGACCGGATACACGGGCACGACGGAGGCGCCGAAAAACGCCGACGCGAGCACCGCCGAGGAGAGCGGCGACATCTGCGCGGCCAGGAACGCGTACGCGCACGCCGCGGCCGCGGCCAGCAGCAGCACGTGGAGGAGGAAAAACCCGTTCAGGCCGAAAAGCCGGACGAACGGCGCCGCGACGAGCGGATAGAGAAAGGCCTTCGCGAAGTAGAGGTTTCCGCCGCGGCCGCGCTGGAGAAAGATGCCTTCAGGACCGCTGTGATACAAGCCCTCGAAGCGCTCGAGATCGCGGCGCTCGTATTTCAGGTCGCCGTCGTAGGCCGCGCTGAGCGCCGCGCCGACGTAGGTCGCCTCGTCGCTCTTGATTCCGTACGGTCGTCCGGGGCACGTCGATCGACAGGGCTACGGCGCCCAGGAACACGAAGAGGACGATGCCGAGGGCAATCGGCCCGCGGTGCGGGTTCATCGCGCGGGCTCCTCCGAGGTCAGGAACGAGAGGTCGGCGCGCTCGGTCACGCGCCGTCGCGTCGCCCGGGATTCCTCGTGGAGCAGCCGGTAAAGCCGCTCCATCCGGCGCACGAAGAGGTCGATGTCGTACTTCCGCCCCGTCTGCCGCGCGTTGGCGCCGAGGCGGGCGCGCTCCTCGGGCCGGTCGATGGCCCACACGATCCGCTCGGCGAGCGCCGGCGCGTCCCGCTTGCGGGACGATGGCCGCGTCGTGATCGGGCGTGAGGATGTCGAGCAGGCCGTCGGCGTCGGTCGCGACAATCGGCTTCCCCATCGCGAGGGCCTCGAAGGCCGTGAGCGGCGTGCCTTCCCAGAGGGACGGGAACACGCTGAGATCGAAGGCCGCGAGCGTGGCCGGCACGTCGCGCCGGAAGCCCGAGAACACGAACCGGTCCCCGAGGCCGAGGGCCGCCGCCTGCTGCCGCAGTCCGTCGAGGAGCGGCCCCTCGCCGACGAGAAAGAAGCGGGCCGACGGCCGCTCGCGGACGACGCGCGCGGCCGCCTCCACGAGATACGAATTGCCCTTCGACTCGTGCAGCCGCGTGATCGTGCCGATGGCGAACTCGCCGGGCGCGACGCCCAGATCGGCCCGGGCGGCGAGGAGCTCGTCCGGCGATCGCTGCCGGCTGAACTCGGCGAGGGGCACGCCCGAGATAGACGACCTTCACCTTCGACGCCGGGATCAGCCGCGCGTGGATCACGAAGTCCGCGGTGCTCTGCGAGACGGCGATCGCGATGTCGGTATACGGCTCGAGCGCGCGATCGGCGACTTTCTGGAACCAGGGCGTCGACGTGAGGTTGGCGTGCTCGTGCACGATCGTGGGAATGCCGCGCCACGCACCGACCAGGCGGCCGAACGTCGTCGCCCCGTACCCGTGCAGGTGCAGGATGTCGATCTGCTGCTCGTCGACGATCTTCAGCAGCGCCGGCAGCGTGAAGGGATCGAACTTCGATCGGCTCAGGTACCGGAGGTCGATGCCGAGCGCGTCGAGGGTCTCCTCGGAGAGATCGCGGCGGCGGAGGCTGACGAGCGACACGCGAAAGCGCTCACGATCGAAGCGCGGGATCATCCAGCTGAACAGGCGCTTCACGCCGTGCATGCGCGAGCCTTCCCATCCGAGGTGGTCGCACACCTGAAGGACGTTCAGCGGCCGGTCTGCCACGGCGATAGTTGTACCACGGCTGCGCGCGATTCCGAGAGGCGCCGGTTGTGGTACCCTGCCCCATTCCTTCGAAGCTGCAGCGGTCGGCGCCGCGCTCGTGCTCCTGGTCGCGCTCGTCGTCTGGGCCGTTGGTGGGCCTGGCGGCTTCGCCTACCTCGCGCTGCTTGCCCTCGCCGCGGCTCCCGGCCTTCCACTCGGCTTCGCGTGGTTCGGGCGGCGGCACGCCGCCGGCTGGATTGCCGGCGCGCTCCTCGGGTACGCGGCCGTCTCGCTCGCCTGGTGGGCGGTCGTGTTCGCCGGCGTCCCGTCCGCGTGGACGTTCGCGGGCGCGTGGGCCGTCCTCGGCGCCGCCACGCTGGCGCTCGGTGCCCGGCTGCGCGCGCCGCTCGTCGCCCTGCCCGCGTGGACGAGGCGCGACAGCACGGCGCTGCTCCTCGTGCTCCTGCTGGTGCCCGCACTCGTGGGCAAACCGTTCGCGAGCATCGGCAAGCCGGATGCCGAGGGCGATCGGCAGGACCCGCGCGTACTTCATCGCCGACTTCGTGTGGCACACGGCGTTGACGGCCGAGCTGACGAAGGAGACGCAGCCACCTGTCAATCCGTTCCTGGCGCCCGCGCCGATCCACTACTACTGGACGTACTTCCGCGTGCCCGCGACGCTCGCCCGCCACGGCGGGTTCGGCGTGCAGCACGCCTCGAGCTGAACGCCGTCGCGATCGCGCTCCTGCTCGTGTCGGCGATCTACCTGGCCGCGTGGGCGGCGCTGCCAGCCTCGCCGTTGATCGTCGCGGCGGGGGTGGTGCTCGTGGTCGTGGCCCCGAGCGCGGAGGGCCTCGCCGCGGTCGCGGATCTCGTGCGGAGAGGACAGCCGCTCGCCGAGCTGCGCGATCTGAACATCGACGCCATCGCCGCGTGGGCGTTCAAGGGCCTGCGGATCGACGATCTGCCGCGCGCGATGTGGTACACGCCGCAGCATCGGCGTCCTACGCGCTGGGCCTGCTCGCCGTTCCACCGGCAATCGCGCTCGGCGGCGGCGCGGGATCGACGGCGATCCTCTTCGCGGGCCTGGCGCTGGCCGGCTCGCTCGCGTTCAACCCGCTGGTCGGCGCCGTGTTCTGCGCCATCTACGGCCTTGCGGTGCTCGTCGACGGCGGCGGCGACGCGCGCCGCTGGCCTCGCTGCTCCGGCACGGGCTCGCGACTCTTCCGGTTCTCCTCGCCTACGCCTGGTGCGTCGTCAATCAGGTGGGCGACGGCGCGGCGGCGGCGCTGCACATCGGGTTCTGGGGCCTCGCCCGGAACGGCACGGTGCTCGTGTTCCTGCTCTCGTTCGGGCCGATCCTCCTGCTGATGGTGCCGGGGCTTTGGCGCTCGGACGAGCCGATTTCGCCGGTCTGGCCCGCCGCGATCGGCGTCGTCCTGAGCGTGGTGCTGATGCATTTCGTCGCGCTGACGGTCGATCAGGCCTGGGTGGGCTTCCGCGGCGGGCACATCTTCCTGGTGATGGCGCCGGCGCTGGTGGCCGGGGCCTCCTCGTGCTGCGGCGGCGCGGACATCGCCTCGCCCTGGCGGCCGCGCTCGTCGTCATCGCCACGGGGCGCCGACGACCGTCATCGACGCCTACAACGCCCAAGACGTGGCGAACCGGGACCGGTGCTGCGGGGACGCGCCGACCGACTTCCACTGGACGGTGGTGGTCACGGTCGCGGAACAGGAAGCGCTCGACTGGATCCGCGTGAACACGCCGGCCGACGCGGTCGTGCAGATGGAACCCGTGGTTCGGGCGCGCGAGACGTGGAGCCTCATCCCGTCGTTCGCCGAGCGGCGCATGGCGACCGGGAGCCCGATCGCGCTGCTGCACATGCCCGAGTACGACGAGAAGAATGCCCGCGTTCAGCGGATCTACGCGACCGACGACGCGACGTGGGCGCGCGAGACAGCCGTCGGCCTCGGCATCGACTACCTCTATGTCGATCGGACCGAACGCGCCGCGTATCCGAACGTCGCGAAGTTCGACGCGCACCCGGAGTTCTTCGAGCGGGTCTTCCGGAACGGCGAAGCGTCGGTCTACGCCGTTCGCTGAGCGCGGACCAGCGCCCGAGCGGCGCGCGTCCCCCATGGCCGCGCGCGCCAGGCCTCGGCGGTCCCATGCCGCGCCGGATCGCCTGAAGCGTCCCCGCCGGCACCTCGCCGGTGAAACAGCCGAGCGTGTAGGGATAGTCCCGTGTGAGGCGGTAGGCGTACGTGTACCGGCGGCCGTCCACGGTGACGGCTTCGACGCGCCCGTGGCACGCGTCGAGGTCCGCGTCGGTGACGAGCCGCCCCTGCCCGTCGCGCATCCCCAGGAACGGGTAGCCGTCGAGGGCCCACCCCACCACGGTCGATCCCGTCGGCGCCCGGAATGCACGGCGATCCGCTGTGGTAGTGGTACTGCCCGCGGGCCTGCGGATGCCCGTCGCAGCAGATCCTGGATCTCGTGCGCCGCCGCGTCGCGCCCCGCATCGTCGAGCGCGTTGTAGAGCGCCACGCCGGTCGTGGTGAGCCGATCATCCCCATCGGCAGGCACCGGCGGACCCGGCCTCTCACCGCTTGGCCGGGATGCGAACGACAGTTGCTGCGGCCGCGATGCGATTGGGGTTCGTGCGAACCGGAACGCGGGATCGCCGGGCGCGATCGGAAAGCCGCCGGTCGGCTGCTCGCACCGGGCAGGCCGTTGCCCTCGACCGTCACGCGGTCGCCGCGGGCGTCGAGGCTGAACGCCGCGTCCGGCCAGAGCACTTTGCCCGTGACGTGCGGCTTCTCGGCGGGGTTCCACGGTCGCCGTGGAACCAGGGGCCACGTGGCGGGCGCCGCCGCCGCGAAACGACGTCTCGCACGAGTACACGTATCCCGACTCGTCGGGCGATCACTCACGTGGCCGTCACCCAGCGGCAAATCCAGCGCGGCGGCCGACACGGCGCTGACGACGAGCGACGCGACAACCAGCCAGCGCATGGGGGCGCCTACCCCTTCCGGTACCGCCAGAACGTTCGCGATCCGATGAACCAGTCGCGCAGGCCGATCTTCTTTCCGTCCTTCCGGCTCCGCGGCATGTAGCGAATCGGGACCTCGACGATGCGGGCGCCGCGCGCGAGCAGGCGCGCCGTGATCTCGTGGTCGAGTTCGAAGCCGGTCGTCTCGAGCGGCAGCGGGGCCAAATCGGTCCGGCGGAACAACTTATAGGCCGTGACGGTATCGGTCAGGAACGTGCCCGTGCACGCCCAGGCGACGAGACTCAGGCTCCGGCCGCCGAGGTACGCGGCCAGCGACTGGTTCTCGGCGCGGCCCTTCCCCAGATAACGGCTGCCGTAGACGACGGTGCCCCGGCCTTCGACGAGCGCGCGAAGCATCGGCACGTAGTCGTTCGGGTCGTACTCGAGGTCCGCGTCCTGGATGATCAGATACTCGCCGGTCGCGGCGGCAATGCCGGCGCGGACGGCGCGCCCCTTGCCGCCGTTCCGCGGCATGCGATGCAGCAGGACGTCCGGCTCGGCGGACACGATCGCGCCCGTGCCATCGGTCGAGCAGTCGTCGACGACGATGATCTCCTTCCGCAGGCCGAAGGCCGACAGGTCGACCGCCTTGATCTGACGCAGGAGCGTGCCGATGAACCGCTCCTCGTTATAGGCCGGGATGACGATCGAGAGGACGGCCATGTTAGGAGAGGCCGTCCACAGGGTGCCCGGTGCTCGGTGCGTGGTGCTTGGGACGTTCCTGGTCCGTGGTGCCTCGTGCGGGCCACCGCAGCGTGCCGCCGCACCGTGGGCCAGCGACCAAGCACCCTCCCGGCGCCAAGCACCAAGCACAAGGCACCGTCATCGGGCCCGTTCCCTCAAATACGCTTCTACCAGGGCCCGCTCCTCCGGCGTGTTCACGCCGATCGCCTCGCGCTCGTCCGTGCACGGGAAGGTCACCACGGGTTCGCGCGCGGCGATCCAGGGAACGAACGGCAGGAAGTTGCGCTCGCCGGTGCCCGAGGCGGCCGCCGCCTCGCGGGCGAACGCCGGCAGCGCGTCGAGGTACGCGGACCGGCTCAGGCTGAACAGGCCCATGTCGCTCTCGCCGATCGCCGGCATCGCGTCGCCCTCCCGCCGGTGGCGGACGGCCGTGATGCGACCGGACGTGTCGCGGTCGAAGTGGATGTACGGATTGGCGCGCCGGGCCGTCGGCATGACCAGCGCGGCGTCCCCGCGATCGCGAGAGAGTCCGCCCAGGCGCGCGATCGTGCGGGGATCGACGGCGATCTGATCGCACCAGGTGATCCAGATCGGGCCCGTCCCGGCGCCCTCCACGATCTGACGCGCGAGGAGCACGGCGTCGAGCATGCCGGTCGGCTCGGGCTGCACGGCCACGTCGAGCGGGACGTCGAGCGCGGCCGCCGCGTCGCGCGCGGCGCGAGCGGCGTCGGGCGCCGTGACGAGCACGAGCCGCTCGATCAGCCCGCCATAGAGATCCGAGAGGTGCCGCAGCATCGGACGGCCGAGCACGGGCGCCAGAAACTTCGGGACGTCCGCGCCGAGGCGGGAGCCGCGCCCGGCGGCAGGCACGACGAGCGTTGGCCGCACGTCAGCGCGACCCGACAGGCCTCGTCTCCTCGGTGCGGGATCCGGCGTCAGCCGGATTGCCCCTGGGGGATCCGGCCTGAGCCGGCCCGGCGCCGAACCGTCCCGCGACGAGCGCGCCGATCGACTGGAGGCCTTCGACGATGCTGGTGCGCTTCACGCGTTCGGGCGAAATCGGAAAGAACTGGACCGGGATCTCGAGGATCTCCGCGCGGCGCCGCAGCAGACGCGCCAGCAGATGCTGATTCGCCCGCTTGTGGGTCACCGGCACGCGCAGCGAGGCGACGTCGGCGGCCCGGACGGCGCGGACGGCCGACAGGGTGTCCGAGATGAAACGGCCGTAGAGGAACAGGCACGCGAGGCTGAGCGCGTGGCTCCCGGCCGCGCTCACGGCGCGGGAGAGCGGGCTTTTCTGGTAGCGGAAGCGCAGCGACTCCTGGATGTCGCGGACCGAGAGCCGGCGGCTGCCCCAGACCGCGTCGAGACGCCCGCCGGGCAGCTGCTGGGCGAGCGCGACGACGTCCTCGCCGCGGTACATCCCGGACGATTCGAACAGGACCAGGTAGTCGAACGTGCCTGAGGCGGCCAGCGCCGCCGGCGTCCGGACCGCGTCCAGCCGCTCGACCGTGAACGGCAGCGACTCGAGAAACCCGCGATCGAGCGGCTCGCCTTCGTAGAACGCCGTCACGTCGACCGGAACGGCCGTGATGCCGCCGCGGACCATCTCCACCAGCGTCTGCGCGACCTTGTTGAGCGAGCCCGCGTCGTGCAGCAGCACGCCGACGCGCGGACGGCGCGGGTCGGCCGCGAGCGAGTCGATGAACGGCCCGAGAATCTTCGTGGCATTGTGCCGGCCGCTGACGCCGTCTTCGTAGTTGGCGATGCGGACCAGCCGCGGATCTTCCAGCGACTCGATGCGGCCGAGGGGCACGTACGGCGCCGACGGTTCGGCGTGGCTCGGGTCGTTCACGACGTAGTGCGTGATCAGGCAGGGCGTCGGGACGGCGCGGCTCCCCTTCGCGTTCATGTAGTAGAGCGCGCGGTCGATGAGGTCCACGGCCGTGCTCCCCTGGATCTCGGCGTCGGTCTGAATATTCGTGACGAGCAGCTTGATGGCGCTGAGGTTGGCGGCGATCGCGGCGGGCAGCCCGGGCGTGAGGTACGACGGAAAGAGGCTCGAGTGCTGTGTGCCGGGGGCGTAGATGATGAGGTTCGCCTCCGTCAGCCGCCTGGCCACGCGCGGGCTGAGGCCCACCGTGGCCGCATGCGCGGCAAACCACGCCGCGGCCTCCGCCGCGCCGGCGCGCTCGAGGCGCGCGCCCTCGGCGGGAGCAAGCGGCTGGTCGATCAGGTAGATGTCGCGGATGCGGTTCGGGCCGGAGGCGCCGACGAGGGCCTCCTCGCTGGCCAGCACGGCGCCGTCCGCGCCGATCGCGACGAGCCAGGCGTTCGCGCCGTCCGTCACGTTGTCGACATCGCCGGGCGAGAGGCCCAGGAGCTCGCAGTAGTCGTCGACGGCGTCATTGAACCGGCGGCCCGATCGCAGAAACGATCCGGCGAAGACGAGGTTGCCGACGCTGCAGTCCCCGAAATCGAACGGGCGGCCCAGGGCCTGGAACTCGGCCACGAACGCGTCGAGGCGATCGGCGATCGCCGGCCGGGCGACGGCCTGCTGGCGGACGGCGGCGACCGCCGCGTCGGGCGTGATGCCATCGGGCAGGCGCGCGTCCAGGAGGCGGATCAGAATCCGCGTCGGCCGTGCCGCGGGTCTCGGCGATGCGCGACGCGTTCTTGCGGAAATCGGACGGGCCGAGGCAGTCGCCGAGGAGGCGCCGCACCGCGCCCGTGGACGCCCCGTCGTCGTACCCGTTGATGGCGACGGTGAGGCGGACGCGCGGATCGGCGGCGAGTTCGGTCGTGAGGGCGAGGGAGCCCCGGCCTCCGGAGAAGACGACCACGTCCAGGCGCCGGTCTGGCGTGGCAGCGTTCACGAGATCAGGCGAGATCGGCCGCGGGCGTGCTCGGGATCGGCTTTTTCGTGCGCTTCACCCGCGACGCGCGGACGAGAAACTTCACGTAGGGCACAACCTGCTTGACGCCGGCCACGTTCAACTGGCACGGGCTCAGGCACGTGGGACACTTCTCGTCCCGGATCGAGTCACGATGCGCCTGGCTGGCCTCCCGGAAATACAGCTCCTCCGGGTTCTCCTCGAGGACGTTGCCGATCACGTCGCTGTTCTCGCAGAAGAACATGCCGCCATCGGGGTTGAGCATGACGCCCTGCGACTGGAACGGGCACGGCTCGATGCGGTGGTAGCCATTGCCGATCATGTCGGCGTAGTGCATGTGGATGTAGCTCTGGCCGTCGAGCAGCGGGTCCTCGCGCACGCGGTCGATCAGGAACTGGCGCAGCCGCTCCTCGGCCGCCGCGTGGGGCTGCACGGTGTCGGCCAGGTCGGCATTGCCGAGCATGGCGTCGGTGAACCGGACCATGTTGAAGACGATGTCGAGGTGCTCCTTCTTGGCCCACGCCAGCACGTTGTCGGCGTCGTCGAGGTTCTTGTTGAAGAGCGTGGTCGAGATGCCGAAGTTGAACGGCACGCGCGCCTGCAGTTCCTGCATGGCGCGGATCGTCTCGAGCGCCTTGTCGAAGCCGCGCTTCACCTGCCGGACGTCATTGTGCATCTCGCCGATGCCGTCAATCGACACGCGGGCGCTGAAGATCACGTTGTGTTTCGCGCACAGCTCGGCCGTCTCGGTGAGGAGCGGGATCGCGCGATGCGGCGTGAGGCCGGTCGTGTTGATGCCGATCTTGCGCAGCTTCGGCAGCCGTTCGATGAACACGCGCGAAATGTCCACCATGTCGTTGCGCGTGGTCGGCTCGCCACCCGAGATATTCGCCATCTCGACGTTCTTCCAGAGGGGCGAGCTGAACACCCGATCGATCTGATCGATCGACATGTCGGACTTGCGGTCGCCACGCTGCCAGTTGCTGCACATCTCACAGCGCGCGTCGCAGACGAACGTGCAGTGGAAGATCAGGACGGTCGGGTGCAGCGGGCGGAAGCGCGCGAGGTACGAATTGACGATGTCACGGGGCGCGCTGGCCGCCGCCTTCAGCAGGTACTTCGTCGCGTAGGTCTGTGCCATCGGTCTTTCGATTGTATCAAAGTTCGCTATCCCCTTGCGCAGGCGTGATTTGTCGTGTAATCTTAACCTCCAAAAGCTCGAACCGGGCCTCCCAGCCCTGGTGACCCCGTTTCCCGTTGGAGAGTGTGTTTCATGACGAGAAGGTTGAATCTCGCGCTGCTTCCCGTTTGCGCGCTGGCGCTGACCGCGGCGTGCGCCAGGCAGTCCACGTCCCCCGCGTCACCGAGCGGGGTCAGCGCCGCAGGCACCGCGGCGGACAGTGACGGCTCAACGCTGAAGGTTTCGGCCCCGACCCCACAGTCGCCATCGGGCGGCACCCAGGTGACGGTCCGGGAAGTGACCCTGGCCTGGTCGAACTCGGCGGGGGTGTACGTTGACTTCTCCCCGACCTACCGCGTGCAGCTCATGAACGCCGGTGGCACGATCGTGTACGAAGTGTCGGGAATCGCGACGGGCTCGGGCTCGACAACCTCGCACCTGGTGACGATCACCCTCGACGGCGCCGCGACCTACACGTGGCGCGTGCGCGCCGAATACCAGGGCGCGTACGGCCCCTGGTCGAGCACCGCCTCCTTCATCTCGCCGGTCCTCGACGGCTACATCAAGGGCAACGAACTCTACGACCCGCTCGACAACGGCAAGACCGTGGGAGTGATCACCGGCCCGACGCATTTCGTCCCGGGCGTCGGCTTGAGTCTCGACTCGCTGGAGGCGTACGTGGCCTACGAACTGCCCCAGACGCTGACCGAAGGTGAGTTCTCGATTCTGGCGACCAACGTCAGGACGCACACCGAGGGCGGCAAGACGAAGATTCTGACGATGTCCCAGGGCTACGATGACATCACGACGAACGACCGGCGCATGACGGTCGAAAAGCGCTCCGACGGGACGATGGCGTGGCGACTCATCACGCACGACGATCAGATCGACACCGGCCCCGAGCAGCGCCTGTTCGTGCAGTTCAACCTCCAGGACACGTTCTTCTTCCGCGCCAGGTGGCGCAACAACTTCTTCGATGTCTCGGTCAAGCGTGACGGCCCGAACGGCGAGTCCCTGTACAACACGGGCGAATCATTTAAGGGGCGGCCGTACCGATCCGACCCCGCACGTGGTCTACATCGGTGGACCCGCGGGCCGAGCCGGGAGCGACAGCGGCTCGGTCCCCAACATCATCATTCGGCAGGTGTGGGTGTCCTCGAACCCCCGGCCGTCGTACGCGAACAAGTAATCACCGGGGATTCGCGATCGCATGCCAGGGGCCGTCCTTCGGGACGGCCCTTTTTTTTGCGCCTCAGCGCAGGTGGATGCGAACCTGCCCGCCAAGGAGGCGGGTGTCGCCGCTCGACGCATCGACCTCGGACGGCCGGAACGCGCCCTGGGCCCGGACCGTGACCGGCACCGGGGCTGGGTCGGAAATCGCAAACGCCTCGTCGATGACCGCGCCCGCGGGGACGGTCACGGTGCGCCTTTCGTCACCGACGGTGAGATCGAGCGCCGTGTCGCGAGGCCCGGCGAAAAGCGTCAGGATCAGCTGGCTGGCGCCCGCCGGCACCACACGCACGCTCGCCGGCTCCGTGCCGCGCGTCCAGAAGACGCCGCCCTCCGGGTACGCGTTGTCGTCCATGTAGAGGATGTACGCGCCCGGCCGGTCCTCGACCGATTCCATCGATCGCACGGGCAGGTCGCTCCGCTCGCTGGCCGGCACGATCGAGAGCGGCGCCAGTTCGACCCGCGCGACGTCCGCCGCCGCGGCGGCGTCGTCCACCGTCACGCCGACCTGCCGGATGGCGACCGGCAGATCGAACTGGACCGTCATCGGGTTTCTCACCGGCCCCGACGCCCGCGCGAACTCGGCGGCGGGCGCTGACACGACGACCGTGGCGTTGCCGCCGCGGGCGCCCGTGAACCAGACGCGCGCCTCATAGCGTCCCGGCGGCAGCGCCCACGGCCCCGCCGGCAGGGGCGAGACCAGGAGGCTGCGCGCCAGCACCTGCTGGGGATCCGCGCGGCGCATGGTGACGTAGTCGAGCGCGCGCAGCCGCGCCGGCTCGTACCGCGCCATGACGGCCAGTGCGCCGCGCATCGCGGTGGCCTCGCGCGCGGCGGGCGGCGTCGGCGCGAGAAAGCCAGCGGCGACGAGGGACGCAACCGCGCCTGCCGTGCCGAGCCACAGCAGCGACCGCCGGGTCCACCGCGCCAGGACGACGATCGCGGCCAGCCCGACGCCGGCCGCGGCCAGCCACGGCACGAGCGCGAGGAGCGGCGTGCGCCAGTCGAGCTCGGTGAAGGTCGGATACGAGAGGGCCAGCGGCGACCCGGCCTCGAGCACCTGCAGGAGGCGCGCCCGGCCATGCGGAACGCTGAAGATGAGGAAGCGATCGGGCCAGCCCACGCCCGCCGCGGCGACGGCCAGGCTGAGGGCGAGCCAGGCGCCGAACAGCGCGCGCGACCAGGTGCGGCGAGAGTCCGCGATCGCGAGGGCGATCATCGGCGCCAGGCACGGCACGATGGGCACGAGGAACCGCGCCGGCGCGCTGTTGCCGCCCC
Organism: uncultured Acidobacteriota bacterium; assembly: GCA_963792785.1. Lineage (GTDB taxonomy): Bacteria > Acidobacteriota > Vicinamibacteria > Vicinamibacterales > CAVVIG01 > CAWIMX01. The sequence continues at coordinate 473,698 of CAWBXO010000001.1, forward strand.
ACCACATGTACAGCTCGGTCGTTTGTCCCACGAAGAGCGCCGTCGCCACGAGCAGCGAGCCTCCGAGCCACCAGAGGTCGCGGCGGCGCAGCATCTTCCAGGCCCCGGCGATCGCGAAGAGATACACCGGCGTGTAGAACAACAGGCCAAACTTCTGGTCGAACATCAGGCCGAGAAGGCCGCGCGGGATATTCGCGGGATAGATGTTGTAGGCGCGGTACTGGCCGTAGGCCGCCGTCGGGCTCAGCGTGCCGTAGATCACGTAGAAGAACCCGAACCACGCCGCGAGCGAGATGAAGATCGGCACGGAGAACGCCACGGCGGCCGCGAAGCGGCGGCGCCACATGCGCAGCACGATGACCGTGGCGAACACGCCGAGGAAGATCGCGAACTTCGTGTGGAGCCACGGCAGCACCGCCAACGCCGCGCCGCGCCAGCCCCAGGCCGCGACCGACGGGCGGTCAGCGTCCCGCCAGATCCAGAGCGCGGCCCACGCGACGAGCAGCGCGCCGACCACCTCCGGGAAGATCAGCCAGCTGTGCGGCACGAAGGGAATCGTCAGGCACGCCGCGACCCACGTGAGCAGTGCCGCGCGGCGTCCGCCGAGCGCCTCGGACAAATCGAAGATCGCCAGCGCGGCCAGCGCGCCGATCAGGCAGATGAAGACCACGCACCCGAGGTAGCCGGCCACGGCGTACACGGGCAGCAGCAGGACGGGCAGGCCGGGCGCGTGCACCGAGTAGATTTCGCCGTCGGCGCCGCGCGTCAGGTAGTCCGGCCGGAGGTCGCCCTTGAAGAAGGACGCGTACTGGCGCGCCTGATGATTGTTCTCGATCTTCAGGTCGCCGTCGGCGAGCAGGCTCTGGCTGATGATCAGGTAGTGCGGCTCGTCGCCGCCCGGCCCAAGCTGGACCGCCGACTGCAACCCGAGCGCCACGTACAGCGCGAGGCTGACCGCGAAGATCGTCTTGCGCCCGGGAAGACGCCGCTCGTCGGCGAGCAGCGCGCGCACGCCCCGGTCGACTCCGAGCGCGCCGGCGGCCGCCACGGCCGCGACGACCCAGCGCACGGGCCCGGCGAACACGAGGAGCAGGGGGGCCTGGTCCGGCAGCCACGGCAGATACGGGATCGCCCAGAGCCAGAGCAGCATGAGCGGCGCGATCCGCGCCGTCGGCAGCCGCCGCTTCCCCGCCAGCACGATGACCCCCGCGGCCACGGCGAACGCGCCGCCGACCAGCCACAGGAGCCCCGCCCGCGACCCGAGCAGCGCGAGGCGCTCGGGGCCCCGCTCTCCCCACCGCACGATGTGCACCGACGCCGGCAGCAGCCAGATCGCGACGGCGATGGCTTCCAGGGACGCGATCAGCGCCGCGGCGTCACGCCATCGGCCCCCTCGGTCCGGCGTCATTCGGGCTTGCGCAGGACCGCCATGTAGTGCGCCGAGAACGGCCGAAGCGGCGAGCCTTCGAGAAGCCGCTCGAACGGCGCGAGCAGGCGGACGATGGGGGCCGGGAGGAACTCGGGCAGGAACGTGAAGTAGCGGATCTCGGCCACGGGGACGTCAGTGTACAACGAGAGCCCGTCGGGCCGAAGCCACCGCTCCACGCCCTCGTCGATGCAGTTGAGCGACGGAAAGACGTAACCCATGTAGAACCGGAACAGGACATTGCGGACGTTGATTTCGTGCACGAACAAGACGCCGCCCGGACGCAGCGCGCGGAAGATCTCGGCGAATGCGCGCCGCTGGTCCTCCACCGACGGGAGGTGGTGCAAGACATTGATCGTGTAGACGAAGTCGTACGCCCCGTCCGCTGCCGGGATGTGGAGCGCCGACCCCGTCGAGACCAGATCGGACCGGCCGAGGTGCCGCGCGGCGATCGCGATCTGCCCGGCCGACTCGTCGATGCCGGTCACGTCGAAACCCAGGCGCCGCATCTCCCCCACGTAGGCGCCCTGCCCGCACCCGACGTCGAGGCCGCGGCGCGGACCCGCGCCGAGCACGTCGCGCATCAGCCGCGTCTTCAGCCCGAGCAGCGACAGGCGGCGCGCCTCCGGGATCTGGACATCGTAGGCCGCCGCAATGTCGTCGAAGTGCGTCACGCTGGCCGCCGGGGCCGTGCGGCGATGGATCAGGAGAAAGACGACGCCGAGGGCCGTCGCCACGCCGATCGTCGCGAGCCGCGTCGAGAAGACAGCCAGCGCGGCCGCGCCGTCCGGCAGGCCCGCGGCCGCCAGCGTGCCCAGCAGCACCTCGCCCGCGACCCCCACGCCGCCGGGCGCGAACACGAGGCCGCCGCGGCCGGCCGACGACGCGTACGCCGCGATCGCGCGGACGGCGCCGGGCGCGGCGGGCCACGCCCGCGCGATCCACCAGAAGCCGGCGCCGGGCAGGAGCCACGCGGCCACGCTCGTGCCCAGCGCAACCAGCCAGACGCCCCCGTGCGTCAGGCCTTCGACGTGCGGCGGGACCGTCTCCCCCGCCAGGCGGCGGCCCGCGAACGCGCCCACGCCGCCGGCGAGTCCGGCCGCGATCAGGCGCACGGGGCGCGCGAGCAGCACGGCCACGAACGCCAGCGCGCCCAGGTTCCGCGCGTTCGCGCCGAGGATCGCGGCCCCGGCCCCGCCGGCGATGATGGCCAGCGCCGACAGGTCGAGCAGCCGCTCCCACAGGTTCACGGCGATCGTGGTGCCGACCGGCACGCCGGCGCGCGATCGCTGCACCCACGCGCGAACGCCGGCCTCTCCGACGAGGAACGGAGCAAACAGGAGGCTCAGCCCCGACAGGTACCCGATGTACGCGTCGCGGATGGGAATGCGCGTGTCGGCACGGCGAAGGAGAAAAATCCACCGCAGCGTGCGCAGCTCCAGGCTGGCGACGGTCAACGCGGCGGCGATCGCCAGACGCAGCCAGAACCCGCGTGGGATGTTGTCCGACCAGGACGACCGCGAGAGGATGGCCGCCGTGCCGGCCAGGCCGACGAGAACGACGGCGGCGGCCGACGCGAGAATCAGCACCCACGCCACCGCGCGCGGGGGCCGCACCGCCGCCGCCGCGGGTTCCCTGGCGCTCACGTCAGGCTCGAGTGACGGCGGGCTCCGAGGCGGTGTCCGCCTCCACGATCTCCCGAATCACGTAGATGGGTTTGTCCTGCGACTCGTGATACGTGCGGGCCTGCACCTCGGCGAGCAGACCGAGCGTGAGGAGCTGGACGCCGGTAATCAGCAGCAGCCCGCCGAAGAACAGCATCGGGCGGTTCCCGATCGCCTGCTGGCCGGTCAGGCGCACGTAGGCGAGGTAGCCCGTGATGACGACGCCGAGGCCCCCCATCCCCAGCCCCAGCAGCCCGAAGATCTGCAGCGGGCGCGTCGAGTAGCTCAGCATGAACTTCACCGTGAGCAGGTCGAGGATCACGCGCACGGTGCGCCCGATCCCGTACTTCGACACGCCATGACGCCGCGCGCGGTGGTGCACCACGACCTCGGCGATCCGCACGCCCTGCTCGCTGGCGATGGCGGGCAGGAACCGGTGCATCTCGCCGTACAGCTTGAGCGGCTTCACGACCTCCGACCGGAACACCTTCAGCGAGCAGCCGTAGTCGTGCAGCGGCACGCCGGTCGCGCGTGAGATCAGGCGATTGGCGAGCACCGAGGGCACGCGCCGGGAGAGGAGCGCATCCTGCCGGTCCTTGCGCCAGCCGCAGACGATGTCGTAGTCGCCGTCCTCGAGCGTCCGCACCATCGCCGGGATGTCGTGCGGGTCGTTCTGCAAGTCGCCGTCGCTCGTCACGATGTAGCGCCCGCGCGCGTGCGCGAAGCCGGCCGAGAAGGCGGCGGTCTGCCCGAAGTTGCGCCGGAAGCGGATCACGCGCAGGTGCGGGTCGCGCGCCTGGATCGCCTTCAGCGCCGCAAACGAGTTGTCCCGGCTCCCATCGTCGACGACGATGATTTCGTACGGGCGGCCGCAGGCGGCCAGCGTCTCGGTGAGTTCCCGGTGGAGCTCCGCCAGGGAGGCTTCCTCGTTGAACACCGGTACGACGACGCTCAGCTCGGGCGGCATGCTCACGGGATTCTATCGGGCTTTCCGGCTTCGCGCTTTGGTCCAGAGCAGATACAGGGCCAGCCCCCCGATGAGGATGCCGGACAGCCAGAGGGACGCCGCCCGGCCGTTCTCCTCCAGAAACGCGGCGGCCCGATCGCCATAGCGAACCGCCAGCAGCCCCTCACCGAAGTAGCGGATGCCGCGGCCGAGGGCCACGGCGAGGATGAACCGGGGCTGGCTCACGCCGGCGACACCGGCCAGGATGATGAAGACCTTGAACGGGGCCGGCGGCGGCAGCACGGCGGGAATCAGCACCGCCATGAGGCCGTACCGCTGAAAGACGCGCGACGCCCGATCGAGGCCATATCCAGCGAACCGCGACCGCAGGATGGCCTCGCCGCCCTTCCGGCCCAGGTGGTACAGGATCAGGCAGCCGACGACGGACCCCAGCGTCGCGCTGCCCGCGTACAGCACGAGCCGGGACTTGTGCTCGGTGACCATGAGCAGGATCGCGAGATCGGCGATCTCGGGCAGGGAGATGAACGACGAGTCGAGAAACGTCAGCAGGAACACGCCCGGCGCGCCGAGCGCGAGCGCGAGAGCCTGCACCCGGGCCACGAGTCTGCTCATAGAATAAACGCATGATTATACCGCCGCGCCGGCGCGGCTTCGCCGCGCTGATCGGCGGCAGTGCCGCGCTCGTCGGGCTGGCGGCAGCGGTCTACTACGCGCGCGCGGGCCTGACGCTGAGCCACTACGACTCGCGCGGCCACCTCATCGTCGCGCGGCGCATCTTCGACAACATCACGCCCGGATGGCGACAGATCGGCGCGGTCTGGCTGCCGCTGCCCCATCTGCTGAACGCGCTGCCCGTGCAGGTGGATGCGTGGTACCGCAGCGGCGCGTCGGCCGTCGTCATCTCGATCGCGGCGTTCGCCCTCGCGTGCGCCGCCATCGCATCGCTCGTGGTCACGATAACGCGGTCGCGCTTGGCGGCCACGGCCGCCGTCATCGTGTTCGCCCTCAACCCGAACGTCCTGTATCTGCAGGCCACGCCGATGACCGAGCCGCTGCTGCTCGGCCTCACGCTCGCCGGCCTGGCGATGCTGGTCTCGTGGCTGGAACAGGAACCAATCCGGCTGAAGCCGGATCCCACACCGACGTGGCGGTCCGGCGTCAGACGCGCCGTGGCGGATCGGGATCGTTCTCGCCCTCGCCTGCCTCACTCGCTATGAAGCGTGGCCCGTGACGGTGGCGGCCGTCGCCGCCACGTCGTGGGTCCTCTGGCGGCGGGGCGCCACGATCCGCGAGGCGCTGCGGCGCGTCGTGCCCCTCGCCGTACCGCCCGCCGCCGCCATTGTCGGCTTCGTGATCTTCAGCAAGATCGTCATCGGCGCCTGGTTCGTCTCGAGCGGCTTCTTCGTGCCGGAGAATCGCTCCCTCGGCCGGCCCTGGCTGTCGGCGGTGGAGATCTTCTGGGGCATCCAGGCCCTGAGCGGCTGGGTGGTGCTGGCCGCCGGGGCCGTGGGGCTCCTGGCGGCGGGCGCCCGCGGCCTGCTGGTGCGGTCGCGCGCGGCGGAGGTCGTCGTGCTGGCGCTCATCGCCGCGGAAGCGGTGGCGTGGGCGGCCTTCTACCAGGGACACCCGTTCCGCATCCGGTACATGGTGCCGCTCGTGGCGGCGGAGGCCGTGGGGATGGGGCTCGCGGCCGCGCTGGCGCCTCGAGGCCGGCTTCGCGCGGCCGCCGCGGTGCTCCTGATCCTCGGCGCCGCCTTCGACCTCCGGCCGCTCGACGCGCAGGCGCCCATGGTGCTCGAAGCGCAATGGGACCGTCCGAACAGCGCGGCGCGCCGCGCCGTGACCGCGTGCCTCACAGATGGTTACGTCGGTGGGAGGATTCTGGCGAGCATGGGATCGCTCGGGCACTACATGCAGGAGACCGCCGCCGCGGGCTTCGACCTGAAGGACTTCGTGCACGAGGGCAACGGCCGGCTCTGGACGGCCGCGCTCAAAAACCCGCGCGCCTACGTCGGGTGGATCCTGATCGAAGAGAAGGCCGAGGGCGGCGACAGGCTGGCGATACGGGCGCGCGAGAACCCGGCGTTCCTCAACGGATTCTCGCGCGTGTGCGAAGGCGGCGGCGTCGCCCTCTACCGCCGTCAGAACCGGATGTTGAACACCGCCAGGTAGGACGTCCCGCCCAGGTTGAGCTTCGGCGCGAAGAACTGACCCGCCGGCAGGGCCCCCTCGGCCGACTGATGGCGAATCTCGCCTCCGATGTCCATCCGGCCGATCGGCACCGTGACGCCGCCGAGGAACACAGGCCCCGCATTCGAGCCGCTGGCCACGAACGCGTCCCGGTAGATCGTGCTGTTGGGATCGGTGTCGACGAAGCTGCCCGTCTCGCTATAGCGCCACGAGATCACGCCCACGCCGGCGCCGACGTACGGGCGGATGGCCGCGCCGCGCCCGAGCGGGAGGAAGCGGAACGTTGCCGTGAACGGCACCTCCCGCAGCTTGAAGTCCTGCTCGATGTCGGCGCCGTTCTCGTCCACCAGGCGCGTGTAGAACGAGGGCACGCTCCGCTGGTAGAAACCGACGCCGAACCCGGCGTCGAACCAGTAGCCGAGCGGCACGAGCCACTCGCCGCCGACGGTCGGCCCCGTGAACCGGCTGAAGTCGAACGTGAACGCGTCGCCGAGGACGAACAGTTCGTCGTTGTTGCCGCGCGCGTCTTCGGCCGTCGGCACGAAGCCGCCGAGATAGAAGTTCACGGACTGCTGGGCCGATGCGACGGACGCCGCGAGCACGCCTGCCGTCAGGGCCGCCGCAGCCACTGCCGCGCGAAGTCGACCACGTGAGAGCATGAACCCTCCTCGCAGGCCTGAAGGCCCGCCTGCCGGAGTGATAGCAGGACCGATGCCAGCCCGGAGGACGAATTCCGGCCAGAAATCAGGCCGGACCGGACCGCGTGTCTCTCGGGGGTATCAGGGATGTCCGCTCGAGGTTTCAGTGGACCGAGGGGCGCGGCCCGCGGATGACGTCGATCATGGCGGCGTGCAGGCGTGGGTTGGCGGCCAGCACATGGCGGCCGTACGGCGAGAACGGCGTGCCGTCGATGTTCGTGACGAGGCCGCCGGCCTCGGCGACGATGAGCGCGGCCCCCGCCATGTCCCAGGGCTTGAGATCCTGCTCCCAGAAGCCGTCCATCCGTCCCGCGGCGACCCAGCAGAGGTCGACCGCCGCGGACCCGAGGCGGCGCACCGCGCGCGCGCGGCCGACGAAGGCGGCGAACAGGCCGATCACCTCGTCGATGCGTTCGTGCACGTCGTACGGAAATCCGGTGACGAGCAGGGCGTCGAGAAGCGTCGCCGTCGGCGACACCCGCAGCGGCGTGCCGTTCAGATACGCGCCCCCGCCCCGCTCGGCGGTGAACAGCTCGCGCCGGTTCGGCTCGTAGACCGCGGCGAGCTCGGTCACGCCGTCGATCTCGAGCGCCAGCGACGCGCAGAAGATCGGCAGCCCGTGCGCGTAGTTGGTCGTCCCGTCGATGGGATCGAAGATCCAGAGCGGCCCGGAGCGCGTCGTGTCGGCGGGCCCGAGTTCCTCGGCCAGGACGCGGTGGTCGGGAAACCGCGTGGCGATCAAGTCGCGGAACATCCGCTCGACCGAGACGTCGACCTCGGTGACGAGATCGATCGCGCCCTTCTTGTCGATCTGGATCCGCTCGCCGAACTGCGCCATCTGGAGATCGCCGGCCCGAATCACGGCCTCCGTCGCGGTGGCCAGCCAGCGGGGGTCGAGCGCCACTTACAGTCCGGCCGTGGCGTCCGGCGCCTCGGCGGGGGCGACGCGCTTGATCATGCGAATCTGCATCCCGCCTTGCCTGGCGCGCTCGAGGTGCATGTCGTCCATGAAGTTGCGGATCAGGAAGATGCCGCGTCCGCTCGCCTTGAGGAGGTTTTCGGGCGCGAGCGGGTCCGCCAGGTCGCCGGGGTCGAAGCCCTCGCCCTGGTCGCGGACGAGGATGTGCAGTTCGGGGACGTCCCCCAGGCGGGCGTCGAACTCGACGAACACCAGCTTGTCGGCGTCGCCGCGGTTGCCGTGCTTGATCGCATTGATGACCGACTCGCGCACGGCCACGCCCACCCAGTGGACCGAGTCATCGTCCAGGCCCACGCGGCGGCCCAGGTGGTCGCTGACGGTCTGGACGAAGTCGAGCATCTCGAAGGTGCTGGAAAATTCCAGCCTGACGGTCGGCGCCTCGGCAGTCATGAGCCGCCTGAATACCAACCGATCTATGGCGCGATGTCAAGCGTCCGCCCGGCGCCGCACCGCGCGCGGAAGTTAACGTAAGATCACGGGATGCCCCAGCTCACGGTCGCCACCGTGCGCCCGGCCCGGCGGATTCGCGGGCGGCTGTCCGTCCCCGGCGACAAGTCGATCTCGCACCGGTACGCCCTGTTGTCCGCGCTCGCCGACGGCCCGAGCGCGATCACGGGCTACGCCTCCGGCGCCGACTGCCACTCCACCCTCGCGTGCCTGCGCGCCCTGGGCGTCCCCATCGAGGAATCCGGCGGCCGCATCGCCATCGCCGGCCGCGGGCTCGGCGGCCTGCGCGCGCCCGCCGGCCCGCTCGACTGCGGGAATTCCGGCACGACCATGCGCTTGATGGCGGGGGTGCTGGCGGGCCACCCGTTCACGACCGAGCTCGTCGGCGACGACTCCCTCTCCCGGCGCCCGATGCGGCGCGTGATGGAGCCCCTGGCGCGCATGGGCGGCGCGATCGAGGCGACCGAGGGTCACGCCCCGCTCGTCGTGCGCGGCGGCCCCCTGCGCGGCATCACGTTCGAGCCGATCGTGCCGAGCGCGCAGGTCAAGAGCGCCGTGCTGCTGGCGGGCCTGCACGCGACGGGCGACACCGCGGTGGTCGAACCGGCCCTGACGCGCGACCACACCGAGCGCGCCCTCGAGGCGTTCGGCGTCCTGGTGTCGCGAGACGGCCTGCGCGTCGGCGTCCGCGGCGGCTCCCGGCTCCAGGGCCGCGAGCTGTCCGTGCCCGGCGATTTCTCGTCCGCCGCGTTCTGGCTCATCGGCGCCGCCGCCCTCCCGGGCTCCCGCGTCGAGGCGGTCGACGTCGGCCTGAACCCCTCGCGGACCGCCCTCCTCGACGTGCTCCGGCGCTTCGGCGCGCGCGTCACGATCGTGGCCGGCGACACCGACGCCGGCGAACCGCGCGGAACGGTGATCGTCGAGGCCGACCGGCAGTCCGCGATCGAGATCGCCCCGGAGGAGGTCCCCGGGCTGATCGACGAGCTGCCCGCCGTGGCCGCCCTCGCGGCCCACGGCGGCCGGGTGACCGTGCGCGGGGCCGCCGAGCTCCGCGTCAAGGAAAGCGACCGCATCGCCACACTGGTCGCCGGATTCCGGGCGCTCGGCATCGCGGCCGAGGAGCACCCAGACGGCTTCGTCGTGAGCGGACCGGCCGCCGGCGACGCGCAGCCGCGCGGCGGGCGCGCCGACGCGAAGGGCGATCACCGGATGGCGATGGCGTTCGCGATCGCCGCCCTCGGCGCGCGGGACGCGTCGGTCGTCGACGGCGCCGACGCGGTCGACATCTCCTACCCCGGCTTCTTCGAGACCCTCAACCGCCTGCAGTCGTGAGCGTCGACAAGATCTATCTCGTGGGATTCATGGGCGCCGGAAAAAGCAGCGTGGCGCGGGCGTTGTCTCGCCGGCTCGACTGGCGCCCGATCGACATCGACGCCCTGATCGAGGCCCGCGAACACCGACCGGTCGCGGACATCTTCGCGGCCAAGGGCGAGCCGTATTTCCGGGCGCTCGAGCGCTCGGTGCTCGTCGACCACCTCGCCCTCCGCCATGTCGTCGTCGCCACCGGCGGCGGCACCTTCGTGGATCCGGCCAACCGCGAGGCCATCAACCGCGACGGTCTGTCGGTCTGGCTCGACGTGCCGCTCAAGACGCTGATCGAGCGCGTGCCCGCCGACGGCCGCCGCCCGCTCGCCCAGGACCGGCCGGCGTTCGAGCGGCTCTACCACACGCGGGTCGAGGCGTACCGGCACGCTCGCCTGCGCGTCCAGGGCGGTCGCCGCAGCGTGCACGACATCGTCGACGAGATCGTCGGATCCATGAAGGGACTGGACTAGCGTGCGTTACCTGGTGCTGACTGATATCCACGGCAATCTCGACGCGCTCGACGCGTGCCTCGACGACGCGCGCGCGCGCGGCTTCGACGGCTCCCTCGTCCTGGGTGACATCGTCGGGTACGGCGCCGATCCTGACGCGGTGATCGCGCGCGTGCAGGAGCTGAAGCCGGCGGCGATCGTCCGGGGCAACCACGACAAGGTGGCGTGCGGCCTCGAATCGGCCGAGGGCTTCAACGCGGTGGCGCGGGCCGCGGTCGGCTGGACGCGCGAGCACCTGAGCGCGGCCGACCGGACGTGGCTCGAGGCGCTGCCGCAGGGCCCGGCGATCGTCGACGACCTCCTCGAGATCTGCCATGGCGCGCCGTTCGACGAGGACGCCTACATCTTCGATGAGCTGGACGCGCACCGGGCGCTCAAGGCCGCGACACGGCCGCTGTGCCTCTTCGGCCACACGCACTACCCCATCCTGTTCACCCTGATCGGCGATGCCATTACGGCGACCGGGCCCGACGCCGGCAACGAGACGCACCTGCCGCTCGCTCCGGACGCCCGGTATCTGATCAACCCCGGCGCCGTCGGCCAGCCGCGCGACGGCGACCGCCGCGCGGCCTACGGCCTCGTCGACACCGACGCGCGGACGATCGATTTGATCCGGGTGGACTACGACGTGAAGGCCGCGCAGGACAAGATCCTGAGCGCGGGGCTGCCGGAGGTGCTGGCGACGCGATTGGCGGCGGGACGGTGAACTGCGTAGTCGCCAGTCTCGAGTCGCGAGTCTCCAGTCCGAGTCGCAAGTCGCCAGTCCGAGTCGCAAGTCGCAAGGCACGAGTCTCAAGTCGGACGGGAGACTCGGACTGGCGACTCGGACTAGCGACTCGGACTAGCGACTCGGACTAGCGACTCGGACTAGCGACTCGGACTAGCCACTTGGACTAGCGACTAGCGACTCGGACTAGCGACTAGTGACTTGCGACTTGCGACTATCGCGTTCTTCTCTTCTCTTGAGTTCCATGGCGTAGGCGTCGCGCGCGGCGCGAGAGCCGAGGATCCAGCCGATCACCACGCCGATCATCAGGACGCTGGGGATGAAGATGAAGTGCCCGGCGGTCATCAGTGACGGCCCCGCTCCCCCATCTTGTGCTGCAGCTCGTGCAGCTCCTTCTCGACGCGGCCCTGGCGGCGCCAGAGCGTCCAGACGTAGAACAGCACCGCGAGCCAGACGATCGCGTACGCGATGAAGACGAACGGCGCGGCGGGGACCTGCTCCGTGCGCGGCACGTCCCGCAGGGGGACGAACTCGCTCTGGGGTTCCTGGGCGAACGCGGAGGCCGCCGTGAGCAGCAGCGTCAGCGCCGGCGCGCAGCGGGCCAGCAGTCGTCGAACCATCAGGCGTCCTCCTCCGCGAGATAGAGCTCGTTCACGATCGCCCGCTGCCGCTCGAGGTGCAGGCGCGCCGACATCAGCAGCGCGTACAGCACGTAGAACGCCAGCACGCAGAACCAGAACGGGCCGCGCATGCCGGGGCCGAGCGACGGCACGACAGTGGTCTGCGGGTGCATCGTGCGCCAGACGTTGACCGACACGTAGATGAACGGGACGTTGGCCATCCCGAACACCGCCAGGCCGGCGGCGAGCTTGTCGGAGCCCGGGCCGCCAAAGCGGCGGACAATCAGGTAGCCCACGGCAATCAACCAGCCGACCAGCGACATCGTCAGCCGCACGTCGGAGTTCCACCAGACGCCCCAGGCCTTGCGCGCCCAGAGCGGCCCGGTGGCCAGCACGATCGCCCCGAAGAGCACCGTGAGTTCGCCGGCAGCCAGCGCCACCCGGTCGGCCGACGGCCGCTTCTTCCACAGGAACAGCACGCTCGCCAGGCCGCAGACGATCCCGGAGGTGAGCATGATGAAGCCGGCGGGCGCGTGGAAGTAGAAGATCTTCTGGACCAGGAGCATCGTCGACTCGTACGGCGCGCCGTTGATCATGAACGGGGCGTACGAGAACATCGCGGCGGCGACCAGCGATGAGCGGGAGAAACAGCTTCCGCATGGCTATTCCGTCATGAGCGGCTCGAACACCCAGAGGGCGAGCGTCATGAACACCACATCGTAGCAGACCAGCATGGCAATCCACATCACCGCCAGCGGCTCGGCCGGCGGGGTTTCCATGAGCGCCTGCGTGCCGTTCACGCCCGCGACCAGCGCCGGAATCGTGATCGGATACAGCAGAATCGGCAGCAGCACGTCGCGCGTGCGGACCCGCACGAGCATCGCCGCGAACAGCGTGCCGACCGTGGCGAACCCGACCGCCCCGGTCACGAGCAGCGCCAGCAGGAGCGGCCAGCGCGCCAGGAGGTCGTTCTCCTGAAACAGGAGGACCACGAGCGGCACGAGCAGCGCCTCGACCGCCAGCAGCAGGAGCACGATCCCGAGCAGCTTGCCCGTGAAAATCGCCGCGCGCGAGGCCGGCGCCAGGAGCAGGCCGCGCAGCGTCTCGCCGTGCCGCTCGCGCTCGAACGTCCGGCCGAGCGCCAGGGTGCCGGCGAACGCCAGCGAGATCCACAAGATGCCCGACGCGGCACCCTCGATGGGCGTCCCCTCCCGCACGAACGCGAACATGAAGACGACCACCGCCGAGAGCGCGAAGAAGAGCGTCGTGATGACAATCTCCCAGCTTCGGGCCTCGATCGCCAGGTCCTTTTTCAGCACGAGCCACGCGGCGCGCAGGAACATCACGCGGCTCCCACGACCGAGCGGTAGCGCGCCCGCAGCCCCGGCGCGGCCGGCTCGTCGGCGACCAGGCGGCCCTCGCGCACCAGCATCACGCGCGATACGAGTCCGTCGGCCAGATCCAGATCGTGCGTGGCCACCAGCACGAGCGCGCCCGCGCGCGCCAGCTCCCGGATCCGGTCGTCGACGATCCGCACGGCCTGATCGTCCAGGCCCGTGAAGGGCTCATCGAGGAGCACGAGCCGCGGCGTGTGCAGCAGCGCGCGCTCGAGCGCGAGGCGCTGGCGCATCCCGCGCGAGAACCCGCTCACGACGTCGTCGCCCCGTCCGGCGAGGCCCGCGCGCTCGAGGGCCGCGGCGGGCACGGACGGATCGTCCAGCCCGTGGAGGCGCGCGAAGAAGGTCAGGTTCTGCAGCGCGGACAGCTCGGTGTAGAGGTGCAGTTCGTGCGCGAGGAAGCCGATGCGGGCGCGGAGCGCCCCGCCGGCGCTCGCCGCGCTGTGCTCGCCGTAGCGGACCTCCCCACTGCCGGGGGCCACGAGCGTCGAGAGGATGCCGATGAGCGTGGACTTGCCCGCGCCGTTCGGCCCGAGGAGGCCGACGATCTCCCCCGCGCGCATCGTGAAGCCGATCCGGGAGAGCGCGCGGCGGCGTCCGTAGTGGCGCGAGATGTCGGTGGCGCGCAGCTCTTCGAAGTCGATGGTCACGCGGCGAGTCCGGCGCGCGAGGGGTCGGGCCCCATCGTGTCGTCGTCGAGGGCGCCGTAGATCCGCTCGAGGGCCGCCACCAGCTCCTCGCGCCGCGCCGCGTAGTGATGGGCATCGGCGTGGCCGGTCCGATGGTCGCGCTCGAGCCGCACGAGCTGCGCGAAGAGCTTGTCGCGCTTCGAGGCGAGGCGCTTGCGTTGAGCGGCCGCGGCCGCCAGATCGATCGGCGGCGGGCGCAGGGCGAACCAGAGACCGACGAGCGCGACGAGGCCCGCCAGCGTCAGAGTCGCGCGGCGCGGCGTCTGGCTATGGTGCGGCATGCCCGTCAGCGACAGCGTGATCGACGTGCCCGCCGCGAGGGGCGGGCCGACGGCCTGGATGTAGGTGTCGGCTTCCTCGGTGAACTCCTGCTGGTTCGTAATCTGCGGCGAGCTGATCGCGGTGTCGCCGATCTTCTTGACGATGACGGCCACCTGCTGCAGGGCCGCCGGGAACTGCTGCGTGATGTCCACGGCCCCGGTCGTCACCGGGATCTGCGTCGCCACCTGCACGGAGGTCGAGCCCGGCGCGAACGGGCCGGGCACGCGGAGGTGCATGCCCTGGAGCTGCGCCTGCGGCGCCGTCCCCTGGAGCAGCGCCGCCCCGCCCGAGCCCCGGGGCATGTCGAACTCGAAGTCGGTCGGGGGATTGGCCGGCGCCGCGCCGGTGTTCACGATGTCGAGCAGGTAGTACACCCGCACGACCTCGTCGTCCGGCTCGAGCACGATGCGCGACTGCTCGCCGAGGGCGACCGGCGCCGTGACCGCCTCGGCCGGCGGAGGCGCGTTCGGATTCACCGCGACGAGCATCAGGCGGATGCCGCCGCTCGAGGGGAACGGGAATTCCTGCGACGTCAGATCCTGGCCGTCCACCGTGGCGCTGAAGGTCACCGGCGTGCCGGCGGCCACGCCGCTGAACTCCGCGCGGCCGTCCTGGTCGGTCTGGACGGTCTTGGTCTCGGCGCCGGCGTGCATCTCGACGTCCTCGCCAGCCACGTTGTTGTCGAAGCTGCCGCGAATAACGCGCACCGAAACGGTGTTGTCGGGCAGGTCCGTCACCGGGCGCGGGATGCCCGACATCTGCCGCGGATCGGGCATCTGGAACTGCGCGAAGGCGGGCGCCGCGGCCAGCGCCAGCGCGCACGCAAGGGCCAGCCGTCTCATAACTTGTGCCCGCACTCCTTGCAGAACCGCGCGTCGGGCTCGTTCTCCGTGTCGCACTGTCCGCAGGCGCGCGGCGTAGAGGCGACCGGGGCCGCCGGCTGGTCGCCGAGTCGCTTCACGAGATCCGCTTCCACGCGGGCTCGATAGCCCTGGCCCGCGTCGAGCTGCTTGATGAGGGTGACCGCGCGCGCGCGCAGGCGCGTCGACATCTCGAGGAAGTCGCTCTCGGCCACCTTCCCCATCGCCTTGTCGAATTCGAGGTCCTTGATGGCCCGCAGGGTCAGGAACTTCTCGCGCTCGAGCGCCGCCCGCGTGCGGCCGCCGATGAGCGGCGTCCGCTCGCCGGTCCGCGCGAACAGCGGGCGTACCGTCCGCAGCATCGCCAGGCCGGCCAGCGCCGCCGCGAACATCAGGACGCTCATCAGGAAGACCGCGAGGATCCCGCGGTCGCGCGCCAGGAACACGACAGCCGTGGCGCAGCCGAGGGCCGCGAGCACGAAGAACTGCCAGGGCTGGAGGGAATCAGTCGAGGTTTCGGAGCTCATCGTCCAGGCGCTCGTTCATCCCAGGCATCTCCGCTTCGGATGTGGACGCCGCGTCGGGCGACTCGGGCCCGTGATGCGACCATCGCATGGCGACGAAGCCGATCGCCGCCGCGCCGCCGAGCCCCGCGAGATACGGGAACAGCCAGGCCAGCCGGGCGAAGCCCTTGTCGATGGGGGCGCCCAGCATCTTCTGGTCGCCGTAGTAGTTCACGAACCAGTCGATGATCTCGTCGTGCGTCTTCCCCTGATCGATCAGCGTCGCGACCTGCCCGCGCATTTCGTGCGACGTCGCGCACGGGTCCTTGCGGCACTCGCCGATCGAGATGAACCCGCACCCGCAGGTGCAGCGGATCTCCGTCTGCATCTGCTTCTCGAAATCATTGCGCGGGTAATAGGACGTCTGCACGTCCACGCCCTGCGGGATGTTGCCCGTCGGCATGCCCGACTGGGCCGAGAGCCGCGGCGCGCCCAGGAACAGCGCGAGCAGGACGATCCCGACCGTGGTCGCCGCCTCGGCGGGCAGCTTGGCGACGGCGAACGAGTAGGCGCGCTCCGGCAGGAGCGCGATGCCCGTGCCGATGGCGATGATGCCGAAGCCGAACCAGATCCAGTCCACCAGCGGGTTGATGACGATCTGCAACGGCGCGAGCTGCGACGAGATCGTCGACGGGTCGTTCGACGGCATCACGATGTACAGGTCCTCCGCGAAGGACCGCCGGATGCCGACTTCGGTCGTCGGTTCGGCCTCGTGCCCGCGGAACGCCCAGCGCGCCGGGTAGAGCTTGCCGATCTCCTCGTGCTTGTCGTTGAAGATGGTGAGGTACGCCGTCACCATCTGCTTCTGCCCGTCGTCGCTCACCTTGATGCCATCGTTGCGGATGGTGTAGTGGCCGACGGTCGTTTCCTCGTTCAGCCCCAGGGCGAGCTGCTTGTCGACCTTGTAGGCCGCGCCCGCGAACCCGAGGAACATCAGCACGATGCCCAGGTGCACGATGTAGCCGCCGTAGCGCCGCTTGTTGCGGCCGACCAGGCCCACGAGCGCCGTGAAGAAGTCGGTGCCCGTGTTGCGGCGGCGCACGTTCGTGCCGCGCCAGTACTCCTGCACCATCGTGCCCACGACAAACGCCGACAGCGCGAAGCACAGCCCCGCCGACCAGACGCGGACGCCCAGCACGGCGAGCACGATCGCCGTCACCGCCGCCGCGGTCGACGGCCACAGGAACTGCTCGCTGAGGTTTCGGACTGTCGTCTTGCGCCACGGGAGCAGCGGGCCGACGCCGGTCAGGAACAACAGAACCAACCCGACGGGCGCCATCCACTTCGTGTAGAACGGCGCCGCCACCGTGAGCCGCTGGCCCGTGACCGCCTCGCTCAGCGTCGGGAACATCGTGGCGAACAGAATGAAGAACGCCGAGAACAGCAGGATCCAGTTGTTCACGAGGAACGCCGCCTCGCGGGACATCCACGAATCGAGCTCGTTGCGCGAACGCAGCAGCGGCAGCCGCCAGATCACCAGCCCGAAGCTCACGACCAGAATGACGATCATGAACTCGGTGAACAGCCGCGCCAGCACCGGGTCGTCGCCGAAGGCGTGCACCGACTGCACGACGCCCGACCGCGTCATGAACGTGCCGAAGATCGTCAGGAAGAACGTGACGATGACCAGCGTGACGTTCCAGACGCGCAGCATGCTCCGCCGCTCCTGGACCATCACCGAGTGCAGGAACGCCGTCGCCGTGAACCACGGCAGCAGCCCGGCGTTCTCGACGGGATCCCAGCCCCAGAAGCCGCCCCACCCGAGTTCCTCGTACGCCCAGATCATCCCGAGCGTGAGGCCGAAGGTCAGGAACAGCCAGCCCACCATCGTCCACCGGCGCACGGCGCGCAGCCAGGAGTCGTCGAGGTGGCCGGTGGCGAGCGCGGCGATGCAGAACGCGAACGGGATCGTCATCCCGACGAAGCCCGTGTAGAGCGACGGCGGGTGGATCGCCATCCAGTAATTCTGGAGCAGCGGATTCAGCCCCTCCCCGTTGGCCGGCGCGGCCGTGAGGAACGTCGTGAACGGGTTCTTGTGGGCCACCATCAGGTACAGGAAGAACATCTCGACGACCGAGATGGTGGCGACGACGTAGGGAATGAGCTCCCGATGGCGCTCGCGGTTGATGTACACCGCGGCCGACCCGAAGAGCGACAGCAGGAACACCCAGAACATGATCGAGCCGTCGAGCCCGCCCCAGTAGGCCGTGATCTTGTAGAAGATCGGCTGGAGGATCTCCGACTCGTGGGCGACGTACTTAATCGTGAAGTCGTTGGTGAGGAACGCGTTGATCATGACCGCGGTGGCCACCGTCATCAGCGCCGCCGTCAGGTAGAACGCGCCCGTGCCGCTCTCGACGAGGGCCGTCGAGCGGCGCCGCGCTCCCGCCACGGAAACCACCGCCGCGTACGTGGCGACAATGAACGCGGCGAGCAGCAGGAACGAGCCGAGTGAGGCCATTTACCCGACCTTGGTTGCGGGATCGTATTTCGACGGGCACTTCGCCATGATGCCGTCGGCGTGGAAACTGCCGTCCGGCGCCAGGCTCCCCTGCAGGACCACTTCGGAGACCGAACCCGGCGTGTCCTTGAACGTGTCGGGCACGATGCCGTTGTACGACGCGTCGATCACGCTGCCGTTGTTCTCGACCTTGAATTTGTAGTCGAGCGTGCTGGGCCGCACGAGGATCGAGTTCGGCACGACGAAGCCGTGCAGTTGAAGACGCTTGCCTTCCCACTCGACGCGGTTGGCCGTGACCTCGTCAACGTGCTTGTAGTACTCGGTGCCCTGACGCAACGTGGCCCACATCAGGCCGCCGAACGCCAGCCCCAGCACCAGGGTCGTCACGCCGATCTTGATATATCTGTGTCTCATAAGGACTTCCGAGGAAGAGTCGCCTTCAAGAATACGCCGTCCCGCCACCCGACGCAAGGGCGCGTATCAGTCCGGCGACCGCGTTCACGGGCAGCCCCACAACGTTCGTGTACCGAGCCCTGAATTCGCGGGATGAACCGCGACGCCAGGCCCTGAATCGCGTAGCCGCCGGCCTTGTCGCGGCCTTCCCCGCTGGCGACGTACCAGGAGATGTCTTCGCTTGTCAGGGGCGAAACCCACACATCAGTGGCTTCGACGCACGCGATCTCCCGCCCGTTCCGCCGCAGGCTCACGCCCGTGAGCACCTGATGCTGCCGGCCGGCGAGGCGCTGCAGCATCGCGACGGCGTCCGCGTCGTCGCGCGGCTTGCCGAGCACGACGCCGTCGACGACCACAGCCGTATCGGCGCCGATCACGATCGCGTCGGAACCCGGACCAAGGCGCGCCGACACCGCGGCCGCCTTGCCGGCGGCCAGCCGGCGCACGTACGCTTCGGCCCCTTCGCCGTCGAACTGGCGCTCGTCGAGGTCGGCCGGCCGGATCTCGCAGGCGAACCCCGCCGCGCGCAGCAGATCGGCACGCCGAGGGGACGCGGACGCAAGGACCAGGCGCATTCCGGACATTAGGGAATGATAGGATCCTTTCAACAGAACCTCGAACCGGCCGGCTGTTGCCGAGCGGTTCTCGGGGTTCCAGGAGTTCTGAGGGGTTCTGGAGGTCGGGTTCAGGGTGCTGGGCGTTCAGGGGTTCAGGCTCACTGCCAGGGAACGCGCATGCGGCTAGAGAACTCGAACCGTCGAACCCCCAGAACCCGGAACCCGACCTCCGGAACCCCCAGAACTCCTGGAACCCCGAGAACCGCTGGCGCCGCCGACCGCTGGATTGGTTCAAGGGGCTCGGTTGAAGGTTATGAAGCGAATTTCCGATGTGATGCCCGGCGCTGTCGTCGAGGTTCTGCGCGGCGCCCCCCTTTCGCCCGGCAAAGCGGCCTTCGCGTGGCGCATGGCCGTGGGACCGGCGCTCGAGCGCACGACGACCGTGACCTTGGACGGCCGCACGCTGGTGGTGACCGTGCCGACCAGGCAGTGGGCCCACGAAGTGCACCGCGGCTCCCCCATGATCCTGAGGCGCCTCGAACGCTACCTCGGCCCCGGCGCCGTGACCTCGCTCGACGTCCACATCGACGCCAAGGCCCAGCACCCAAGCACCTAGGCACCCAAGCACCGTGTCCTCCCCCTCTTCCGTCCTCGTCAGTGCCGTGCGGACGCCGACCGGGAAGTTCCTGGGCGCCCTGAAGGGCTTCACCGCCCAGCAACTGGGCGCGCTCGTGGTGGCGGAGACCGTCCGCCGCGCGGGCATCGATCCCGCCATCGTCGACGAGTGCATCATGGGCAACGTCGTGACCGCCGGCGAGGGCCAGAACCCGGGCCGCCAGGCGGCGCTGCGCGGCGGGCTGCCCGACACCGTGGCCGCGCTCACGATCAACAAGGTCTGCGGGTCCGGACTCAAGGCCGTGATGCTGGCCGATCAGGCCATTCGCGCCGGCGACATCGAGGTGGCCGTGGCGGGCGGCATGGAGTCGATGAGCCACTGCCCGTACCTGCTGTCCGGCGCGCGCGAGGGCCTGCGGATGGGCAACGGTGAACTCGTCGACTCGATGATCAACGACGGCCTGTGGTGCTCGTTCGAGCAGTGCCACATGGGACATTCCGGCGAGGTCGTCGCCGAGCGCTATCACGTGTCGCGCGAGGATCAGGATCGCTTCGCCGCCTCGAGCCACCGGCGGGCGGCCGCGGCGACCGACGCCGGCTTCTTCGCCGACGAGATCCTCCCGATCGACGTCCCGCAGCGCAAAGGACCCGCCCTGCGCGTCGTCGAGGACGAGCCAATCCGGCGCGACACGTCGGTCGAGTCGCTGGCCGCCCTCAAGCCGGCGTTCAAGAAGGACGGCACCGTGACGGCCGGCAACGCCCCCGGCGTGAACGACGGCGCGGCCGCACTGGTCGTGATGGCGGCGGATCGCGCGAAGGCCCTCGGCCTCACGCCGCTTGCCCGGATCGTCGGCCAGTCGACGAGCGGCCTGGCGCCGAAGCTCGTGCTCATGACGCCGGTCGACGCCGTCAAGCGGCTGCTCGACAAGACCGGCTGGTCGCTGGCCGACGTCGACCTCATCGAGCTGAACGAAGCCTTCGCCGTGCAGGCCGTCGCCGTCATCCGCGAGCTCGGCCTCGACGAAGCCAAGGTTAATGTGAACGGCGGCGCGGTCGCGCTCGGGCACGCCATCGGGTCGAGCGGCGCGCGCGTGCTCACGACGCTGCTCTACGCGATGCGCCGGCGCGGCGCGCGGCGCGGCATCGCCACGCTCTGCCTCGGCGGCGGGAACGGCGTCGCGCTGGCGGTGGAAGCCTTCTAGGTGCCTGGTGCTTGGTGCCTCGTACCTGGAACGTGCCGGGTGCCTGGGGCTTGGGTGCCTGGTGCGATTCAGCGGGGGCGCGGCGCGACGAGGCTTTGATGCAGGCGTCTGAGCATTCGAGCGATCGAGAGGTTCTTCGCGTGCAACCGGTCGAATTCATCCTGGGACAAGATCGCGCGGCCGAGTGCGATGTGAAGATCGGCGCGACCCTCCGCGTTCGAGGCTTTCGCGATTCGGGTGAACTGTGCAAACTCCTTGCGCCCCTCTCGTTCGAATCCCTCGGCAATATTTTCCACAACCGAGATCGCGTTTTCGTTCAGGCTGTCTCTCAATCGGGGCTCGACGCTGAACGCAGGGCGCCGAATCACCGCGCCAATCTCATCGCAGTACTCTTTCGCGAGCTTCCAGACGTCGAGATCTTCGAATCGATAGACACCCATTGTGCCGGCTCAAGACGCACGTTCCATGCCACCGCACCAGGCATCGTGCCCCCGGCACCGCAAGGCACCGTGCCCCAGGCAACTTTCCAGGCACCGTGCCCCAGGCACCAGGCACTGACATGATCAAAACCATCGGCATCATCGGCGCCGGCGCCATGGGCAACGGCATCTCGCAGGTGTTCGCGCAGGCGCGGTTCACCGTGCGGCTCGTCGACGTGTCGCAGCCCATGCTGGACCGGGCGCGCGCGACGATTGAGGCGAGCCTCGGCAAGTTCGTCGCGAAGGGCAGGCTCACGGCGGCGGACCGGGACGCGGCGCTCGCGCGGATCGCGACGAGCCGTTCGACCGACGACCTCGCGGCGGCCGACTACATCATCGAGGCGATTACCGAGAACCGCGAGGCGAAGCTCGCGATGTTCAAGACGCTCGACGCGGTCGCGTCGCCCGGCACGATCCTCGCCTCGAACACCTCGTCCATCTCGATCACCGAGCTCGGGGCGGCCACTACGCGCCCCGCCGAGGTGGTCGGGATGCACTTCTTCAACCCCGTGCCGATCATGGCGCTCGTCGAAGTGATCCGCGGGCAGTCCACGTCGGCCGCGACGATGAAGACGGCGTTCAGCCTGTGCGAGCAGCTCGGCAAGACGGCCGTCGAGGCCGCCGACTACCCCGGCTTCATCGCCAACCGTATCCTGCTGCCGATGATCAACGAGGCCGCCTTCGCGGTGATGGAAGGCGTGGGGACGCCCGAGGCGATCGACACCGTGATGAAGCTGGGGCTGAATCACCCGATGGGGCCGCTCACGCTCGCCGATTTCGTCGGCCTCGACGTGTGCGTCGCGATTCTCGACGTGCTGCACGACGGGTTCGGCGACCCGAAGTACCGGTGCTGCCCTCTACTCCGCCGGATGGTGGCCGCCGGGCACTACGGGCGCAAGACCGGCCAGGGCTTTTACACGTACTAGCCACAGCACGACGACGATCGGCACGAAGACCGCCAGCTCGACGCCCACGGCCCGGGCATCGATCACCCATGTCGCCCAGGCGAAGAGCGGATGCCGCTCGGTCGGCGGGAAGACGCTCCACGGCGAGATGAACCAGGCAGGGCTGAAGGGCCACAACAGCTCGATGCCCCGCGGGACGTGGTCGTCCACCGACAGCCAGTCGAAGAACAGGTGCGAGCCGTAGGCCGCCGCGCACATCAGCGTGAATCGCAGGGCCGGGAGGCGCCGCCACGCGGCGAAGATCGCGGCGGCGACGGCGACGACGGCGACAGCCGTCAAACTGTGCGAGTACGTGCGATGCTCGCCGAACAGCAGATCGATGTCGGGCAGCGCGCCGAGCAGCGCGCACCCCACGGTCGTCGCGCCGCCGGCGCGCAGGAGCCATGGCGCCGCGGCCGGCGCCGTGCGCCCGCGCCGATCCCCGGGGACGAGATCGGCGGTCCAGGCCGTCGCGAGACCGCCGAGCGCGTGGCCTAGGGGCGTGGGCATGGGCACCGTGATCGTTGCATAGCCGGCGAGGCCAGGCGGGCAGGGCGTGCCTCCCCCGACGCAGGCGGGCGAGGCAGTTCCGGTTCACCCGGGCGAATGGGGGCGAAAGTCATCAATCCCGTAACTGACTGATATTATATCGCTTCCATCAGACCATTCACGTATTTGCGCTTGACTTTCGCCCCGGCACGTTTCTAGAATACCGACACACCTGAGGAGCGCCTAAATGCCGATTGCCGAAAAAGACCGCGACGAACGCCAGGACCGCGAAAAGATGAAAGCCGTCGACCTCGCGGTCGGCCAGATCGAGAAGCAGTTCGGCAAGGGCGCGATCATGCGCCTGGGCGGCAGCGGCGCGATCCAGCCGATCGACACGATTCCCACCGGCGCCATCAGCATCGACTACGCGCTCGGCGTGGGCGGCGTGCCGCGCGGCCGCGTCGTCGAGATCTACGGCCCGGAATCGTCGGGCAAGACGACGCTGGCGCTGCAGGTGATTGCCGAGGCGCAAAAGACCGGTGGCATGGCCGCGTTCGTGGACGCCGAGCATGCGCTCGACGCGGCGTACGCGAAGAAGCTGGGCGTGAACATCGACAACCTGCTCGTGTCGCAGCCCGACAACGGCGAGCAGGCCCTCGAGATCGTCGAGGTCCTCGTCCGGTCGAACGGCGTCGACGTGGTGGTGGTGGACTCGGTGGCCGCGCTCGTGCCCCGGGCCGAGATCGAAGGCGACATGGGCGACTCCGTGATGGGGCTGCAGGCGCGGTTGATGTCGCAGGCGCTGAGGAAGCTCACCGGCGCGGTGTCGCGCTCGAAGACCTGCCTCATCTTCATCAACCAGCTCCGCGAGAAGATCGGCGTGATGTTCGGCAACCCGGAAACGACGACCGGCGGCCGCGCGCTGAAGTTCTACGCGTCGGTGCGCATGGACATCCGGCGCATCGCGACGATCAAGGACGGCGACCAGATCATCGGCGGCCGCACGCGCGTCAAGGTGGTCAAGAACAAGGTGGCCCCGCCCTTCCGCGAGGCGGAGTTCGACGTGATGTACGGCGAGGGCATCTCGCGCACCGGCGATCTGCTGGACCTGGCCGTCGATCGAAAGATCGTCGAGAAGAGCGGCGCGTGGTTCGCCTACAGCGGCGAGCGCCTCGGCCAGGGCCGCGAGAACGCCAAGCAGTTCCTGAAGGATAATCCGCAGACCTTTGCGGAAATCGAGCTGAAGGTCCGCCAGGAGCTCGGCCTCAACCGGAGCCCGGAAGCCGCCGCCACCGCCGTCGCCTCCTAGACGGCCCTTACCGCGTCGAACGGGCGTCCGGATCGCGCGGCTCAGAAGTCGCGGCGATCGGGACACCCGTCCGCCGCTAGATGCGATGTAGCGTCCGGCTCCAGCCGGACGCGCCCCCGCAGCGTGAGTTCCGAGCTCCCTGCAGCGTGAGTCCCGAGCCCCCTGCCGCGTCAGTTCAAAGCCCCCTACAGCGTGAGTTCCCAGCCCCCTACAGCGTCAGTTCCCAGCCCCTTGCAGCGTGAGTTCCGAGCCCCTTGAGCGTCAGTTCCCAGCACCCCTCTGTGTTAATATCTCTCGTTCGTCCTACCGCGACAAGCACCCCACAGTGGCGAGGTAGCTCAGTTGGTAGAGCACGTGACTGAAAATCACGGTGTCGACGGTTCGATTCCGCCCCTCGCCACCACTTCTCCCCTCCCCTAGCAGCCGGTCGGGTCTTCTCGGTGTCTTCGTGTCTCTGTGGCCACGTTCTCCGTGCCTCGCAGGCCGTGTCGACTCTCACCACGGCCGCCCCTAGACGCGCCGCGCGAAGAAGACGCGCCTCTGGTTCCACCCGAGCGGCGACGCCAGCGGCACGGGTGGCAGCAGCACGGACCGTCGCACCAACGC
Source organism: uncultured Acidobacteriota bacterium (assembly GCA_963792785.1). GTDB lineage: Bacteria > Acidobacteriota > Vicinamibacteria > Vicinamibacterales > CAVVIG01 > CAWIMX01. Next base: position 498,235 of record CAWBXO010000001.1, read on the forward strand.
CGGATCGAAGTCGCTCGCCTCCACCATAGACACGGCGAACCCGGCCTGCTCGAGGCGGCCGACGATGTCGACGCCGTAGTTCCGGACGTGATCCGACTGCCCGAACGCCGCCGTCCGCGCGTCCGGATCCACGATCGAAGGGTCCTCGAAGGTCGGCTCGTTCCCATCGAAGGTCGGCACCGTGATGATCGCGACGCCGTTGCGCGCGAGGACGCGGCGCACCTCGGCCATCGCCACGCGATCGTCGGGGATGTGCTCGAGGACGTCGCAGGCCACGGCCACGTCGAAGGACGCGTCACGAAACGGGAGGCGCGTCAGATCGGCCTGCACGTCCGGGTGGCTGCGGTCCCCGCCCCACGCCGTTGTAACGTAGCGGGACGCGTGGGGCCGCCACCGCGACTCCAGACAGAACTCCGGCGTGCAGTGCAGCACGCGAGCGCCGGTCAGCCTCACGCCCGCGGTCAAATCCGGGCGGTCGCTCAGCGCGGCGCCGATCAGCCGGTGGCGGATCTGCGAGCCGCAGCGCGGGCACAACACGCGCTTGTGCAGATACGAGAGGAACGTCGCGCCGCGCCACCCGCACAGATTGCAGCGCCGCAGCCGCGGGAACGCGAGGACGGTCAGGTAGAAGCGATACCGGAGCTGATTGACCCTGGGGCTGTAGCGAAGCCGGTGGAGCCAGGCGGCGAGCGACCGCGGACGCGCCGGCCGCGAGCGCTGGACCATGGTTGCAGGATTATGGCACGCGCTCGGCTATAATCCGCCAGCGTCCGGAGGCGCCCCACTGCCCGACTCCACGCCGGATCCCGTCAACGTCGCCGAATTCGAGCCGCTCGCCCGCGCCAACATGGAGCCGGCGGCCTTCGACTATTTCGCCGGTGCGGCCGGCGACGAACGCACGCTCGCGGAGAACCGGGCCGCCTTCGATCGCGTCGTCTTCCGGCCGCGGGTCCTCGTCGACGTCACCACAATCGATCCCGCGACCGAGATTCTCGGCACCCCCCTCGCCTTTCCCGTGATGCTCGCGCCGACGGCGCTCAACCGCCTCGGCCATCCCGAGGGCGAGCTGGCGGCCGCGCGCGCGGCCGGCGCCGCCGGCGTGCCGATGGTGCTCAGCACGAACTCCTCGACCGCGCTCGAGGACGTCGCCAGGGCCGCGACCGGACCGCTCTGGTTCCAGCTCTATGTGTACAAGGATCGCGGCGTCACGCGCATGCTCGTCGAGCGCGCCGAGGCCGCCGGCTTTCGCGCCCTGGTCCTCACCGTGGACCTGCCGCGCATGGGCCGGCGCGAGCGCGACGTCCGCAACGCATTCGTCCTGCCGCCGGGCGTCACGATGAAGAACCTGGAGACCGCGGGCCGCGCCGACGCCTCGGCCTGGCCTCCGGGCTCGAGCTTCATGCAGTACGTCCACGAGCTGATCGACGCGTCGCTCGACTGGTCGGCGCTCGCATGGCTCCGCTCGATCACGAAGATGCCCGTCATCGTCAAGGGCGTCCTGACGGCCGAGGACGCCGAACTCGCCGCCGCCCACGGCGCCGCCGGCCTCGTGGTCTCGAATCACGGCGGCCGTCAGCTCGACGGCTCAATCGCGACGCTCGACGCGCTGCCCGCGATCGCCGCGCGCGCCGGCGATCGGATGCCGATCCTCCTCGACGGCGGCGTGCGCCGCGGGACGGACGTGCTCAAGGCGCTCGCGCTCGGCGCGCGCGCCGTCCTGATCGGCCGGCCGTACCTCTGGGGCCTCGCGGCCGCCGGCGAGGCCGGCGTGGCGCAGGTGCTGCGGATGCTGCGCGAGGAACTGGAACTCGCGATGGCCCTCGCCGGCACGCCGCGATTGGCTGATGTGACGAGTCAGCTGGTGGCAGTGATGAAATAGCGCCTGCGGCCATGCGAGCCCGAGGACAGGGAATCCGAGGGCGAGCATCGGCGTCAGTTCGCGGCGGGGGTGGGGCCCCGCCGCCATTGAGTGAAGAGGAGAACGCCACAATGTTCACGCAGACGCTCGTGCCGCTCGGCAACCTGTGGATCACCGTCCTCGTCGCCTTCGTGCCGCTGGTCGTGCTGCTGGTCCTGCTGGCCGGCTTCCGCGTCACGGCGTGGCTCGCTTCGCTCATCGCGGGGGCGATCACGGTCCTGATCGGCATGTGGGTCTGGGGCGCGCCCGCGCCCCTCATCGCCCGCGCCTATCTCTACGGCGGCCTTCAGGGCGTCTGGGCCGTCGACTGGATCACGTTCTGGGGCCTGATCATCTTCAACACGCTGGTGTTCACCGGCGATTTCGATCGCTTCAAGAGCTGGCTCGTCCACCACGCCACGCGCGACATCCGGATCCAGACGCTGATGCTCGCCTGGGCCTTCGGCGCGCTGCTCGAGGGGACGGTCGGCTTCGGGTATCCGTGGGCGGTGATCGCGCCGATCCTGGTCGGCTTCGGGATCGCGGACCTCGACGCGATTCGCGTGGCCGCGCTCGCCAACAACGCGCCGGTGTCGTACGGCGCGCTCGGCGCGCCCGTCATCGCGCTCGCCGCGGTGACGAGCCTGCCCCTGATGGCGTTGTCGGCGTCGATCGGGCACATCGTCGCCGTTCTGGCGCTGGCGCCGCCGTGGCTGCTGCTCTACCTCGTGAGCGGCTGGGAGGGCATGGTCGAGGCGTGGCCGCTCGCGATCCTCGGATCGCTGTCCTACATCGCCGGCCAGTGGCCCGTCGCCGTGTTCCTCGGACCGTACCTGCCCGACATCACGGGCGCGATGGCGTCGTTCTGGATCCTGTTCGCATTCACGAAGGTCTGGCGGCCGAAGACGATTCGGGGGTTCGGGGGCCAGCCGCTCCCGGCCGGGATCCGGCGGGCTGCACGCGGGCGAGTCGCCCGTCACCGGCAGCGCCGTGCTGCGAGCCTGGAGCCCGTACCTCGTGATCATCGCCGTCGTGATCGCGTGGACCGGCCCATGGTCCACGCTCCCCGGTTTCAGCCTGGTCAAGCTGTCGGTGCCCGCGATCAGTTCGGTGACCAACGAGGCCACCGACGTCCACCTTCAACCTGAACCCGCTGAGCGGCGGCACGGCGATTCTCGCCTCCTGGCTCGTCATCCTCGCGCTGCTCCGCCCGACGGGCGCCATGCTCAAGCAGGTGTTCGCGCGCACGTTCCACCAGATGTGGGGCGCGCTGCTCGTGGGCTTCTTCATCTTCGGCCTCGCCTTCTCGTTCGTCTACAGCGGCATGGCGAACTCGATGGCGTACGGCTTCTCGAACGTCGGCGTCGCGTTCATCGTGCTGGCGCCGATCCTCGGCTGGGTGGGCGTCGCGCTGTCGGGCAGCAACACCTCGACCAACGCGATGTTCGGCCCCGTGCAGGCCGTGACCGGGCGACTGCTGGGCCTGCCGCCGCTGCTCCTGCCGTCGTTCAACTCGATCGGCGCCGAAGTCGGCAAGCCCATCGCGCCCCAGACCGCGAGCGTCGGCGTGGCCACGAGCCGCTTCGTCCGCAGCGAAGGCGACGTCATCCGCCACAACATGGGCTGGACGCTCGTCATGCTCGGCTATCTCATCCTGATCACGCTGCTGTTCTACTTCTTCATGCCGAACCTGATGCAGTTGCCGTAGCGGACCGCGAACATGCAACCCGAAGACCCGAAGACCCGAAGACGGCATCCCTCGAGAGGAATCTTCTTCGTGCCTTCGGGCCTTCGTGGTTGCATTTTGAGGACATGACGCAGCGCGACAGGCGTGACGAGATCCGGTTGGACGTGTGGCTCGATGTCGCGTGCCTGTATCGCACGCGCTCCGAGGCGCAGAAGGCCTGCCACAACGGAAAGATCGACGTGAACGGCCAGACGGCGAAGCCGAATCGCATCGTTCGCGCGGGCGATGAGATCAAGATCGGCCGGCCCTTCGGCAGGCATCAGCGCATCGTCGTGAAGGGCATCGCCGAGCGGAACGTCTCGAAGGCCGAGGCGCGTGAACTCTACGACGATCTCACGCCGAAGCCGACACCGGAAGAGATCGAGATGCGGCGCGTCGAGCGCGCGTATCGCGCGGCCGTCACGCCGGCGCATGCGCCCGACAAGCGCGAGCGGCGCGCGCTTCGCAAGCTCAAGGGCCGTCTGGACTGACCGGGGGCTGCCCCGCCGTCTTCTTCGCGTAGACGAGCGCCGCCACGAAGATCACGACGATCAAGCCGAGCGACAGCCAGTTCGGCACCGTGAACGCGACCCAGCCTTCCGCGTGCAGAAACTCGAGGAAGAGCTTGAGCGCGACCCAGCCGATGATGATGAACGCGCCGTCGACGAGCGGCGGGTACTTCTCGACCAGCGCGAGGAGCTGCCCGATCACGACCCGCATCATGACGATGCCGAGGATCCCGCCGGTGAGGATCACCCACAGCTTGTTCGACATCGCGACGGCAACCAGGATGGAGTCGATCGCGAACACGATGTCCGTGAGCTCCACCTTGATGACCGACGTCCAGAACACCGACAGGCCCGGCCAGGCCTTCGCCGGCTTCGGCGCGCGGCGGCTCTCCGCGTCCTCGTGCCCCCAGAAGTGTTGCACGGCGAGGTAGAAGAGATAGCCCGCGCCGCCCAGTTTCACCCACCCGAGGTGGATCAGATACACCGCCGCCAGCGTCGCGAGGGTCCGGAACGCGAAGGCGCCGAGGATGCCGTAGCGGAGGGCTTTCCGTTGCTGGGATTTCGGCAACCCGAGGACGAGGACGGCCAGCACCATCGCGTTGTCGGCGCTCAGCAGCCCTTCGAGCGCGACCAGGAGGGCGATGGTCAGAAAGTCCGACGGGTGGAACATCAGCTCACAGAATACTGTGCTTCCGGGTTTCGGCCGCAAGGGCTGAAGTTGACACGATTCGTATCAATGCCTATACTTGGATCGGCGCAAGTTTTGAATATCTTCGGCCTGTGAACGAACACCTGTATTTCATCAGCGTGGCGGCGCGGATGCTCGGCATGCACCCGCAGACCCTCCGAAAGTACGAGCGGCTGGGGCTCGTGCGCCCGACCCGGACCATCGGCAGCATGCGGCTCTACTCGCGCGACGAGATGGAGCGGCTCAAGTTCATCAAACGCCTGGTGGACGATGGCGGGGTGAACCTCGCCGGCGTGCAGCGCCTGCTCGAGGTCGCGGATGTCGTGCGCCGGCTGCGGCCGATGGTCGCCGACGAGCTGCCGGTGCGCGAGGCCCGGCGCCTCGGGCGCGAGATGGACGACCTGCTCCGGCTGCTGGGGTGCGAGTGATGGAATTCAAGGACTACTACAAGACCCTGGGCGTCGAGAAATCGGCGAACGCCAAGGAGATCAAGCAGGCCTTCCGCAAGCTCGCGCGCAAGGTCCACCCGGACGTGAACCCGGACGACAAGACGGCCGAGGCGCGCTTCAAGGAGATCAACGAGGCCTACGAGGTGCTCGGCGACGCCGACAAGCGGAAGAAGTACGACGAGCTCGGCGCGAACTGGCGGATGTACGAGCAGGCCGGCCCCGGCGCGCCCGGCGGCGCGCCTCCGGGCGGCGGGGGCTGGAACGTCCACACGAGCGGCGGGCCCGGCGCCGGCTTTCATACGATGACCCCGGAAGAGATGGAGTCGATGTTCGGGTCGGCCGACCCGTTCTCGGATTTCTTCCACACGTTCTTCGGCGGCGCCGGGCCATCCATGGGCGACGAGCCCCGGCGCGGGCGCGGCGGGCGGTCGCGCGCGCGGCAGGGCCGCGATCTCGAGCAGGAGATCACGCTCGGTCTCGAGGACGCGTTCCACGGCACGATGCGGCGCCTGCAGATGACCCACAACGGCGAGGTGCGGACGGTGGACGTCCGCATTCCGCCGGGCGTCGGCGACGGCTCGCGGGTCCGGATCGGCGGCGAGGGCGAGCGCGGGATCGGCGGCGCCAAAGCGGGCGACCTGTACCTGCGGATCCGGCTCCAGCCGCATCCCCGCTTCGAGCAGCGCGGCAAGGACCTGTACACCAAGGCCTCCATTCCGCTGACCACGGCCGTGCTCGGCGGCGAGACGGACGTGGTCACGCTCGAGGGCAAGGCCTTGCGGCTCAAGATCCCGCCGACGACCCAGAACGGCCAGGTGATGCGCCTGAAAGGCCGCGGGATGCCGACCGCCGGCAAGCCGGACGCGACCGGCGACTTGTATGTCACGGTGAACGTGCAGCTGCCGCGGCAGCTCACGCCCGAGCAGCGCCAGCACTTCGAGGCGCTCGCTAAACTGGAAGACGTGGGAGTGACGTCATGAACCTCAACAAGTACACGCAGAAGGCCCAGGAGGCCGTTGCCGCCGCGCAGCAGCTCGCCGACGGCATGGACAACCCGCAGATCGAGCCCGAGCACCTGCTCGTCACGCTGCTCGAGCAGCCCGAGGGCGTCGTGCCGGAGATCGTGCGCAAGGCCGGCGGCGACCCGGCGGCACTCGCCAAGGCGGGACGGGATCTGCTCGCGAAGGTGCCGCAGGCGCGCGGCGGCTCGCAGGCGGCGCTCTCGCCGCGGCTCCGCCTCGTGGCCGACGTCGCCGAGGCGGAGGCCGAGCGGCTGAAGGACGACTACGTCAGCACCGAGCACCTGCTGCTCGCCATCGGCGCCGAGACCGGCCGCTCCCCCGCCGCCAAGCTGCTGGCGGACCGCGGGCTGACGCGCGACCACCTGCTGCAGGCGCTCACCGGCGTGCGCGGCTCGCAGCGCGTCACCAGCCAGAATCCCGAGGGCACCTACCAGGCCCTCGAGCGCTACGGGCGCGACCTGACCGAGCTCGCCCGGAAGGGCAAGCTCGATCCGGTAATCGGCCGCGACGAGGAAATCCGTCGCGTGATCCAGGTGCTGTCGCGACGCACGAAGAACAACCCGGTGCTCATCGGCGAGCCCGGCGTCGGCAAGACGGCCATCGTCGAAGGCCTGGCGGGCCGCATCGTCCGAGGCGACGTGCCAGAGGGCCTCAAGGACAAGCGGATCGTCGCGCTCGACATGGGCGCCCTCGTCGCGGGCGCGAAGTATCGCGGCGAGTTCGAGGAGCGCTTGAAAGCCGTCCTCAAGGAGATCACCGACGCCGCCGGCGCCGTGGTGCTGTTCATCGACGAGCTCCACACCGTCGTGGGCGCGGGCGCGGCCGAAGGCTCGATCGATGCGTCGAACATGCTGAAGCCCATGCTGGCGCGCGGCGAGCTGCACACGATCGGCGCGACCACGCTCGACGAGTACCCGGAAGTACATCGAGAAGGACGCCGCGCTCGAGCGCCGCTTCCAGCCCGTGCTCGTGGGCGAGCCGACGGTCGAGGACACGATCAGCATCCTGCGCGGCCTCCGCGAGCGCTACGAGATCCACCACGGCGTCCGGCTGAAGGACGCCGCGCTCGTCGCCGCGGCCGTGCTCTCGAACCGCTACATCGCCGATCGCTTCCTGCCCGACAAGGCCATCGACCTCGTGGACGAGGCGGCGTCGAAGCTGCGCATGGAGATCGACTCCATGCCGGCTGAACTCGACGAAATCGAGCGCCGCATCATGCAGCTCGAGATCGAGCGTGAGGCGCTGCGCAAGGAGAAGGACAAGGCGTCGAAGGAGCGTCTGGGAAAGCTCGACAAGGAGCTGGCCGACCTCAAGGAGAGCCGCAGCGGGCTCGCCTCGCACTGGCAGCAGGAGAAGGACATCATCCAGCAGGCGCGCGCGCTCAAGGAGGAGCAGGAACGGCTCCGCCACCAGATCGAAAACGCGCAGCGCTCGGGCGATTACGCGACAGCCTCTGAGCTGCAGTACGGCAAGGTGCCGGAGTTGGAGAACCGCGTCCGCGCCCAGGAAGCGAAGCTCGCCGACCTCCAGAAGAACCACCGCATGCTCAAGGAAGAAGTCGACGAGGAGGACATCGCCGACGTCGTCAGTAAGTGGACGCACATTCCGGTGAGCCGCCTCATCGAGGGCGAGATCCAGAAGCTGATCCACATGGAAGAACGGCTGCACCTGCGCGTCATCGGCCAGGACGAGGCGATCGACGCCGTGGCGAACGCCATCCGCCGGGCCCGCGCCGGCCTGCAGGATCCCAACCGCCCGCTCGGCAGCTTCCTCTTCCTCGGGCCGACCGGCGTCGGCAAGACGGAGCTGGCGCGCGCGCTCGCGGAGTTCCTGTTCGACGACGAGCAGGCCATGGTGCGGATCGACATGTCGGAATACCAGGAGAAGCACACGGTCTCGCGCCTGATCGGCGCGCCGCCCGGCTACGTGGGCTACGAAGAGGCCGGCCAGCTCACCGAGGCGGTGCGGCGGCGGCCGTATGCCGTCGTGCTCTTCGACGAGATCGAGAAGGCGCACCCCGAGGTGCTGAACGTCATGCTCCAGCTGCTGGACGACGGGCGGCTGACCGACGGGAAAGGCCGGACCGTGGACTTCAAGAACGCCGTCGTGATCATGACGTCCAACCTCGGCAGCCAGTACATCGCGGCGGCGTCCGAGGGCGCGACCGGCGGCGAGCTCTCCGAGGGCACGCGGCGTGAAGTGACCGCCGCCCTGCGCGAGCATTTCCGGCCGGAGTTTCTCAACCGGATCGACGACATCATCTTCTTCCACGCGCTCAGCCGCGAGAACCTGAAGGCGATCATCGGCATCCAGATCGCCGGGCTGATGAAGCGCCTCGAGGAGCGGAAGATTCACGTCGTCCTGACCGACGCCGCGAAAGACCGGCTGGTGGAGGAAGGCTACGATCCCGCCTATGGCGCGCGGCCGCTCAAGCGCACGATCCAGCGGCGCATCCTGGACCCGCTCGCGATGCGCGTGCTCGAGGGCGACTTCGCCGAGGGCGACACGATCGAGGTGGACGGCACGCCCGGCGGCTTCGTCTTCTCCAGAGGCGCGGCGGTGAAAGCCTGATGGCGACACCGACACCGCCCCGCCAATCACGCTTCGCGCCGCGCGGGGCCGCGCGCCCCGGCGGCAAACGCCCGCCCACGCCGCGGCGCACCAGCGCCGCCTGGGTCGGCTTCGGGCTCATCCTGCTTCTCCTGCTGTCGCAGCTGTACTGGGCCGTGCCCGCGGGCCGGACGATTCCGTACAGCGAGTTCAAGTCGCTCGTCCGCGGCGGCCAGGTCGCCGAAGTCACGATCGGCGAGGACACGATCCACGGCACGCTCAAAACCGCCGTCGACGGCACGACCGCCTTCAGCACGGCCACGGTGACCGATCCGACGCTCGTCGCCGACCTGGACGCCGGGAACGTCAAGTACACCGGCGAGGTCGTGAACCGCTGGCTGCCCGAACTGCTCGGATGGCTCCTGCCGCTCGTCTTCCTCGTCGCGATCTGGATGTTCTTCCTGCGGCGGATGTCGGGCGCGGAGGGCGGCGTGATGTCGTTCGGGCGCAGCCGCGCCAAGATCTACGCCGAAGACGAGGTGAAGGTGAAGTTCGCCGACGTCGCGGGCGTGGACGAGGCGGAAGACGAGCTCAAGGAAATCGTCGACTTCCTGAAGAACCCGGGCAAGTACACCAACCTCGGCGGGCGTATTCCGAAAGGCGTGCTCCTGGTGGGATCGCCGGGCACCGGCAAGACGCTGCTCGCGCGCGCGGTGGCCGGCGAGGCGGGCGTGCCCTTCTTCAGCCTGAGCGGGTCGGAGTTCGTCGAGATGTTCGTCGGCGTCGGCGCGGCCCGGATCCGCGACCTGTTCACCCAGGCGGCCGCCCGCGCTCCGAGCATCGTGTTCATCGACGAGCTCGACGCCCTCGGCAAGGTGCGCGGCCAGAATCCGTTCGGGAGCCATGAAGAACGCGAGCAGACCCTCAACCAGCTGCTCGCCGAGATGGACGGGTTCGACACGCGCAAGGGCGTGATCATCATGGCCGCCACGAACCGGCCCGAGGTGCTCGACCCCGCCCTGCTCCGCCCGGGCCGCTTCGACCGGCAGGTCCTGGTCGACAAGCCCGACATCAACGGCCGCGAGGCGATCCTGCGGATCCACGCGAAGGCCGTGAAGATGTCGCCGGGCGTGGACCTCCGTGTCGTCGCCGCCCGCACGGCGGGGTTCGCCGGCGCCGACCTCGCCAACCTCGTGAACGAAGCGGCGCTCCTGGCGGCGCGGCAGACCAAGACGGCCGTCGAGATGATCGACTTCGACCACGCCGTCGATCGCCTCGTCGCGGGCCTCGAGAAGAAGCGCGTGATGAGCCCGAGGGAGCGCGAGATCGTGGCGTACCACGAGTCGGGCCATGCCATCGTCGCCACGGTCCTCCCCGGCCTCGACCCGGTGCACAAGATCTCGATCGTCCAGCGCGGCTTCGGCGCGCTCGGCTACACCATGCAGCTCCCGCTCGAGGATCGGTATCTGATGACGCGCGGGGATCTCCTGAGCCAGCTCGCCGTGCTCCTGGGCGGCCGCACCGCCGAGGAAGTCGCGCTCCAGGACATCTCGACCGGGGCGCACAACGACCTGCAGCGCGCCACCGACATCGCCCGCGCGATGGTCACCGAGTACGGCATGAGCGACACGCTGGGCGCGGTGACCTACGATGGCCGCCAGCGGGGCCAGTTCCTCAACATGCCGCTCCCGCCCGAGCGCGGCGCGTACGCCGAGGAGACGGCGAGAACGATCGACGCCGAGGTCTCGCGCATCCTGAAGGAGGCGCACGAGCAGGCCCGCGCCGTCCTGATGGAGCACCGATCGACGCTCGACGCCGTCACGAAGCGGCTGCTGGAGATCGAGGTGATGGAGGGCGACGAACTGCGGCGGCTGGTCTCCGGGGCCGCGTAACGAGCGCGGCCGGCGGGCGCAATGCCCGCCGGCCCGTCGAACCTACCAGGTCAGCTGCGCGCCGAACTTCACCAGCCGCCCCTGCAGGATGAGCGTGGGGGTCTGCCAGCTCGTCCCGTAGGTGTTGTTCTGCGACAGGATGGCGCTGCTGTTGAACAGGTTGTACACGTCCACCGACGCCTGGATCCGGCTGCGCTGGACGTTGAAGCTCTTGCCGAAGCGGACGTCCACCTGCGTGAAGCGATCGCCGTAGACGGTGCCCGGCGCGATGAGCTGCGTGGTCGCGAAGCCCAGCCCCAGCGGTCGGCCCAGGTTCTGGACCTGCGCGCTGCCGACCGAGTAGTTCGCGAGAATCTGCGGCCCCGGACGGTTCTGGAACGTCGCGCTGGCATTGAGCCCCCACCACGGCAACGGCACGCTGGCCAGCCCCTTGAAGTCGGGCTGGAAGGGCGGCGCCACGTGGCAGTAGAGCGTGCTCGGCGTGGCCGCCGTGGCGCCCAACGTGCCCGAGCTCGACGCCAGCACGCCGGACACCGGGGCGTAGGTCACGCTCACCTGCCCGGCGACCGCACAGATGTCGGTCACCTCGTGGCCGAGGCTCATCCCGCCCGACACGATGCCTCCCCGCGGCAGGCGCGCGTTCACGTTGAGGTCGTAGCCGGTGTACACGTCGCTCACGTCGCCGAAGTCGCTGGCCTTCGTGACGTGGTAGAAGGGCGCGACGAGGTAGTACACCGGATTCAGATCCTCGAAGCCGCAGATCTGGTTCCCTCCACCGCCCGGAAGACGCTCGTCGGCCGGCGCCGTCACGCAGTAGGAATCGTAGGCCGACGGCGGCTGCGTCGTATTCTCGCTGGCGACGAAGTTGCCGAACCAATGGCGCGTGAACTGAAAGTCCACGGCGACGCGCGGCACCACTTCATGCTGCACGCCCACGGCGATCTCCTGATCGTTCGGGCGCACGCCGAAGCCCGAGGTGATCGCCGGGTCGTACTCGGCCGCGACGTTCAGGGATCCCAGCGGCGCATTGAGGGGTCCGCACTCGCCGTTCGCGGCGGCATTGGTCAACGTGCAGTCAGGGATGAAGTCGCCGTTCGTGTCCGTCCACGACCGCGCGGCGCTGTTGATCGACGTGTTGACCTTATTGTTGAGCGTCGCCATATTGGTCGACTCGCTCGCGACGTATTTGCCGTAGTTGGCCCGCACGACGGTCCGGCCGTCGCCGAAGAGGTCGTAGGCGCCGCCGATCCGGGGCGACAGATCCTTCCAGTTCGGCACGTTGTAGATCGCGTCGTAGTGGCGCGCCGGGACGAACGTGATCGCCGGCAGGTCCTGCGCCGGAACGTACGCGTTGTGGTAGTCGAACCGCAGGCCCACGTTCAGGGTGAGCCGATCGAGCGTCCACCGATCCTGTCCGTAGATGCCGAGCGCCGCCTTCAGGTGCTCCTTGTCGTACAGCGGCCTGGCGTACTCGTTGACCGTCGTGGGAATTCCGTTCCTGAGGTACCAACCCTGCGCCTGGTTCACGTCGTACTGGTAGTTGCGCGTGCCCCACATGTCCTGCATGCCGACCTTGAACGCGTGGCTGCCGGTCACGTAGTTCACCGCCGCGCGCATGTTGTACTGGTGGTTGCCGGCGGTCGTGAACGGCCCGAAGTTGCTCGCCGCCCCGTAGAAGTAGCCGATACCGGTGTCGTACTTCGAAATCGCGGCATCCGGGCCGTAGCCGTTGATGTTGTCGGGCTCGTACCCGAAGATCCAGCGCTCGTTGTAGAAGGTCATGCCGGCTTCGAGCAGGAGCCGGTTCGTCAGCGTGTTGTTCCACGTTCCCTGGAGCAGGTACTCGGGGCGATGGGTGAAGTACACGCCGGCTTCCGGCGAGGCGGTCGCGCTGCACTGGTTGCAGTCCACGAGCCGCTGGTTGACGTGGCCGTAGAACGTGATCTTGTTCCGCTGCGACGCCTGCCACGTGAGGTTCAGCGTTTCCCCCCGCGTCCAGGTATCGCCACCGACCGCCGGCTGGCTCAGGTCCTGCGAGTTGGGGACGAGCGTCAACGGGTGATACGCGTCGCCGTAGAGGCAGCCGTCGACCTTGGCGCAGTACTGCGGCGCGGTCGGCCGGAGGTTCTTGTACATCCCGGCGATGTAGTTCTGCGCGCCGGAGTGGCGGAACCCGCCGTAGAACCAGAGCTTGTTCTGGATGATCGGGCCGCCGATCGCGGGATTGAAATCCCACAGCCGCTTCACGCTGTTCACGCGCGTGAGGCCCTTCGCGATCAGGTCCGACGAGAGGTTGTCGCTCTGCAGCGCACCGTTCGAAAAGTTGCCGAACAGATACCCGCGGAACGTATTGCCGCCTTCTTTCGGGATCGTGTTCGTGAGCACGCCACTCGACCGGGCCTCCGCCGACAGGCCGCTGGTCGTGACCGTCATCTCCTGCACGGTCGCCGTATTGATCACGAGCGTGGTGTTGTACCCGCCGCCCGTGTTGTTCATGTTGTTGTACGGCATGCCGTTCAGCACGAGCGGCATCTGGTCGCTGCGGCTCCCGTGGACCGACAGCGTCTGATAGCGCTGCCCCCCGCTGCCGCCGACGTCCTGACTCGTCAGGCCGATCGTCACACCGGGCACGAGGACGCTGAGGTTCTGGAAACTCCGGCCGGTCGGCAAGGCGTCGATCACGTCGGCGGGCAGCGACTTCACCTGCGTCACGCTCTGTGTGTCGATGAGCGGGCTTTGGCCCGACACGGTGATCGTCTCCGCGACCGCGCCGACCTGCATGTCCGCGTTGACCGTCGCCACGAAGGCGCCGGTGAGCTGAATGCCCTGTCGCTTGACGACGCTGAAACCCTGCAGGGTAAACGTGACGACGTAGCTGCCGGGGCGCAGATTGATGATCCGGTACTGCCCCTGGCCGTCGGTGACCGCCGACCGCGCCTGCTCGATCAATGCGGGGCTCGACGCTTCCACGACAACCCCTGGCAGCACCGCGCCGCTCGTATCCTTGACCACACCGGCGATTTCCCCGTTCTGGGCAAACGCCGCCGCCTGCCCCAGAAGCACGCAGAGCGCCGCCAGGACGCCAATTCTCGAAAACCTGCCCATGTCTCTCCTCCTCGCGGATGGGACCACGCAGAGCCGCCGCCGGCGCGGCGAACGCCGCGAGATACGCTACAGAAAGACGTTTCAGGCAATTGTTAAGAATTGATGTTTAAATGCGCATCGGCCGGATTCCGGTGCACAATCCACGTAATTGGACATGTCCGCGCCCCAGCCCGCCGGTCCGCTCGCGCCTATCGGGCCCCCTCGCCGCGTGCTCGTCGTGGAAGACGAGCAACGCATTCGCGAACTCGTCTGTGCTCAGCTGCGGCGCGCGGGCTACGAGGCCTCCGGCGTCTCCGACGGGCGCGACGGTCTGCAGCGGCTCCTCGGCGAGTCCTTCGATGTCGTGGTGCTCGACCTGATGCTCCCGGGCATGGACGGCATGACCATCTGCCGCACCGTGCGGCAGGAAGGCGTGAACCGCGACGTGCCGATTCTCATCCTCACAGCGCGCCGCGCCGAAGCCGACAAGGTGGAGGGCTTCACCGTGGGCGCCGACGACTACGTCACCAAGCCCTTCGGGATCCACGAGCTGACGGCCAGGGTCGACGCGCTCGCCCGGCGCGTGCGCCGGACCCGCCCGGATGCGGCGCCGCCGCGCGGGCCGGTCGCGATCAATGGCGTGGCGCTCGATCCGCTGAAGCACACGGTGCGCGTCCGCCAGGCGCCGGTGGAGCTGACGCCCCACGAATTCGAGCTCCTCTTTCAGCTCGCCTCGCAGCCCGGCGTGGTCCTCACCCGCCGCCAGCTGCTGGCGCTCGTCTGGCACGGCGAGGCGTTCGTGACCGAGCGCAGCGTTGATACGCTCGTCCGGCACCTGCGGTGCAAGGTCGAAGCGAATCCGGCCGCGCCGGCGCTCATCCTCACGGTCTGGGGCTATGGCTACAAGTTCGCCTGCGCGTAGGCCGCGCATCTGGCAGCGCAGCCTCTATTGGAGGATGGTCCTCGGGCTCAGCCTGTGCCTCGCCGGCGTCCTCGTCATTCAGGTGCTCGTGGTCGTTGTGTGGCTCAAGCGGGAACCCGACAGCCAGACGCTGCGGGTCTTCACCCACGAGGTGGCCGCCGATCTCGGCGAGGCGCTCGCCACGAACCCGTCGCTCGACGTGCAGGCCTACGTCGATCGCCACTACCCGACACCGCTCGCCTCGCTCTTCATCGTGATGGCCGACGACGGACGCGCGGTCCTTCGCGGGCCGCTCCGACCGCCCGACGCCTGGATCAGCGGGGCATCGGAGTACTACCTCGAGCGGCCGCGCACGTCGTTGCCCGGGAGTTGGCTGACCGGCCCCTTGCAGGTCGCGCCCATCATGGCGAACGGGCAGCTCGCCGGCGGCGTCGGCGTGGTACCGCCGTTGACCTGGAAGGAGCTGCTCGGGTGGAAGATGGCGCTGCTGTCGGGCGCCCTCCTGCTCGGCGGCACCGGACTGGCCGCGCGCTTCATCTTTCGCGACATGCGCCTGCGGTTGGCCGGCCTGGAACGCGCCGCTCGACGGTGCGGCGCCGGCGAGTTCGACGCGCGCGCGGAAGTGCTCGGGGCCGACGAGCTCACGGGGCTCGCGAAGGCGTTCAACCGGATGGCCAGCGACCTCGGCACCCGCGACGAACAGCTCAAAGCCGCCGACCGCGCCCGCAGGCTCCTGCTCGCCGACGTGTCGCACGAGCTCATGACACCGCTCACGGCGGTTCGGGCCTACCGGGAAGTGCTCTCCATGACCGAACTCGCGCGCGTCCCCGAAGCCGTGCATTGCCTGAACGTCATCGGCGACGAAACCGAGCGCCTCGAACAGCTCGTCGGGGACCTCCTCGATCTCGCACGGCTCGATGCCGGCGGCGACTCCCTTCGCCGCGAGGACGTCTCGGTCGAGAGCCTGTTCGGCCGCGTCGCCGCCCGGCACGAGCGAGAGGCGGCGCTCAAGGGCGTGCGCATGAGCCTGTCGCTCGGGGCGGGCGCCGAGATCCTCTACGGCGATGCGCTCCGGCTCGAGCAGGCCCTGCAGAACCTGGCGGCCAACGCGCTGCGGCATACGGCGCCGGGCGGGGAGATCGAGATCCGCGCCGAGCTCAAGGACGGCTGCGTGCTCGTGTCGGTGCGCGACACCGGCCACGGCATCCCGAGCGAGCACCTGCCGTTCGTGTTCGATCGCTTCTACAAAGTGGACCCCGCCCGCACCGGCGGCGAGGCGGCCGGCAGCGGACTGGGCCTGTCGATCGTCAAGGCCATCGTCGAGCGACATGGCGGCACGGTGTCCGTGGCCAGCGATCCCGGCGTGGCCACCGTCTTCACCATCCTCCTGCCCGTCACGGCGCCCATCGCGGCCTGACACGCGCCCGGAGGCCGCCCGCCAACGGAGGTTTCAATGCGTGTGTTCGTGCTGACATTCGTGCTCGCCGCCGTTGGCACGGCCGGCTGGGCCCAGCCGCCGTCCGGTCAGCCGTACCGATCGGAGGAGGTCACGTTCTCGAACGGCCCGGTGACGCTCGCCGGCACGCTGACGGTTCCCGACGGCCGCGGTCCGTTTCGAGCGGTCATCATGCTGACCGGAAGCGGCGCGCAGAATCGCGACGAGGAGCTGTTCGGTTTCAGGATCTTCGGCGAGATCGCCGATCACCTTTCGCGGCACGGCATCGCGGTGCTGCGGTACGACGACCGTGGCGTCGGCGGGTCCACCGGCCGTCTCGCCACGTCGACCATGGCCGATTCCACCGGCGACGCGCTGGCGGGTGTCGCCCTGCTCGCCGGCCGGCCGGAGATCGACCGGACCCGCATCGGCGTCTTCGGACACTCCGAGGGGGCCGAGATCGCCGCGCGCGCGGCCACGCAGTCGGCCGACGTGGCGTTCCTCGTGTTGATGGGTCCGCCGGCCGTGCCCGGCGAGGTCATCCTGGCGCGGCAACAGGCCGACGGCGCTCGAGCGCTCGGGGCCACGCCGGAACAGATCGCGGTCGAGCAGGCGGCCTTCCACGCCGTCGTCGCGGCGCTTCGGTCGAACGCAGGCTCAGACGCGCTGCGCGCGGCCCTCCGCGACATGGTGGCCGCGCAGTTCGACGCACGTTCCGACGCCGCGCGCGCCCTGCTCGGTGACCGGGACGCCTTCGTGGCGTCCGTGATCCCCGCGGCGATGGCGCAGCTCGGCGCGCCCGCCATGCGCAACATCATCGACTCGGACCCGGGGCCGGTGCTCGCGGCGGTCGCGTGCCCGACGCTCGCCCTCTTCGGCGGCAAAGACACGCAGGGCGCCGAAGCGGCGTCGAGGCGGCGTGAGTCTACCCGGACGCCAACCATCTGTTCATCCCGGCCCACACCGGACAAGTCACCGAGTACGCAACGCTGCCCAAGGCGTTCGTCCCGGGCCTGCTGGACGACGTCACGAAGTGGCTGCTGGCGCTGAAGTGACGCCGTGCGCCGCGGGCGCCCGCCAATACCGCAGCGCAATCGCCGCGGTGAGCCCCTGTACGGCCAGCACCAGCGCGACGCAGGCCGGCCAGCCGCCGGCCGTCCACACGAACGCCGGCAGCGTCCCCCCGAGACTCCCGCCGACGTAGTAGGCCGTCGAATACAGCCCCACGGCCAGTCCGCGATCGGTCTTGGTCACGAAGCCGACATGGCTGCTCGCCGTCGCCTGCGCCACGAAGACGCCCGACGCCACGAAGCCGAGTCCCGCGACGACGACCGGCGTCGAGGCGACCAGGGTGAGGGCCGCGCCCGTGGCTCCGAGCGCCATCGCGATCGCGATCCCTGCGCGATGGCCGTTCGTGTCGATCCATCGCCCCGCCAGCGGCGTGATCACGGCGCCGACCAGGTACACCGAGAAGATCCAGCCGAGCTGCGCCGTCGACAGGCCGAAGGGCGGGTCGGCGAGCAGGAACGTCACGTAGGTGAACATCGCGATCTGCGCGAACAGCACGCAGAAGCCCACCGCATAGGTGGCGCGCAGGCGCGGATTGCGCAGATGCGGACCAAGGGCGCCCCACCCCGGCGCCGGCGCCTCGTGGCCGCGTGGCCCATCCGCGGGCAGGAGCGCCCACATCGCCAACGTTGCCGCGAGGTTGGTCGCGGCCAGCACCAGAAACGCGGTCTGCCAGCTCGCGGCAGCGGCGACCAGCGCGACAATGGCGCGGCCGGAGAAGCCGCCCACGACGGTGCCGCTCACGTACGCCGACGTCGCGGCCGCGGTTTTCGCGGGATCCCACACGTCGTGCACGTAGGCGATGATCCCGGCGAAGACGCCCGGCGTCGCCAGCCCCTGGACGAAGCGCCAGGCCACGAGGGTGCGGAGGTCCGATGCCGTGGCCGCGAGCGCCGTCGCTATCGTCAACGCCGCAGCCGACGTGACGATGACGCGCTTGCGGCCGAGGCGGTCGCCGAGGCGGCCGGCCATGGGCGCGGCGATCGCGACGGCCATGGTCGGCGCCGTGATGGTGAGGCTCACGCCGGCATGCGACGCGTGAAACACGCGCGTCAGCATCGGCAGCAGCGGCTGTGTGGCGTAGAGGTCGAGGAACGCCGTGAAGCCGGCCAGCACCACCGGGAAGGCGCGCGGGCGCGGCGTCATGTGAGGCGCGCTACAGCGACGACTCGGTCGGCGGAGGCAGCGGGGCCTGCGGCGCGGCGGGGTCGCCGCCCTGGAAGCCGATCGCGCGGTGCGTGCCGTCGCAGAACGGCTTCTTCGATGAGTGCCCGCAGCGGCACAGCACGAAGGGCCGCTTCGGGATCTGGTACTCCTGCCCGTTCCAGTCGACGACCTTCACGTCGTCGCCGTCGACGAGGAGCGGGCCGTTCTGCCTGACCGTGATCGTGGCCAATCTGTTACCCCATCTTCTGCATGGACGCGAGGAAGTCGGCGTTCGATTTCGTCTTGCCCATCTTGTCGAGCAGCAGCTCCATCGCCTCGACGCCCGACAGCGGGTTGAGCACCTTGCGGAGCACCCAGATGCGATTGAGGTCCTCGCGCGGGAGCAGCAACTCTTCCTTGCGGGTGCCGCTCTTCTGAATGTCGATCGCCGGGAACACGCGCTTGTCCACGAGCTTGCGATCGAGGTGGATCTCCATGTTGCCGGTGCCCTTGAACTCCTCGAAGATCACGTCGTCCATGCGCGACCCGGTGTCGACGAGCGCCGTGGCCATGATCGTGAGCGAGCCGCCTTCTTCGATATTGCGAGCGGCGCCGAAGAAGCGCTTCGGCTTCTGGAGCGCGTTCGAGTCGAGGCCGCCCGAGAGGATCTTGCCGGAGGCCGGGATCACGGTGTTGTAGGCGCGGGCGAGGCGCGTGATCGAATCGAGCAGGATCAGCACGTCCTTCTTGTGCTCGACGAGGCGCTTGGCCTTCTCGATCACCATCTCGGCCACCTGCACGTGGCGCTGCGCGGGCTCGTCGAACGTCGAGGAAATCACCTCGCCGTTCACCGAGCGCTGCATGTCGGTGACTTCCTCGGGCCGCTCGTCGATGAGCAGCACGATCAGGTACACGTCGGGGTGGTTGGTCGCCACCGACTGCGCGATGTTCTGGAGCAGCATCGTCTTGCCGGTGCGCGGCGGCGCCACGATCACGCCGCGCTGGCCTTTGCCGATCGGCGTCATCAGGTCCATCACCCGGCCCGCGAGGTTGTCCGGCGTCGTCTCGAGGCGGAAGCGCTCCTGCGGGTACAGCGGCGTGAGGTTCTCGAAGAACAGCTTGTCGCGCGCGTGTTCAGGGGCCTCGAAATTGACGGCCTCGACCTTGATGAGCGCGAAGTACCGCTCGCCTTCCTTCGGCGGCCGGATCTGGCCCGACACGGTGTCGCCGGTCTGGAGGTCGAAGCGGCGAATCTGCGACGGCGACACGTAGATGTCGTCGGGGCCCGGCAGGTAGTTGTAGTCGGGCGCCCGCAGGAAGCCGAACCCGTCGGGCAGCACCTCGAGCACGCCCTCCGAGAAGATGAAGCCGCTCTGCTCGGTCTGCGCCTTCAGGATCTGGAAGATCAGATCCTGCTTGCGCATGCCCGTCGCGCCGGTGACGGTCATGTCCTTCGCGATCTGCGTGAGCTTCTGAATGCTCATGTCTTTCAGATCCGTGATCCGAAGGACGTCGGCCTTGCGCGCCGGCGGGGCCTGCGCCGGCTGGCCGGCCGCGGCGTCGGGCGCGGTCTCGTCGGTCGTCGTGGTCTCGGCCGGGTCGTCCGGGCCCTGCCCGCCGTTCTTGCCGCCCTGTCGTCTGGAATTGGGTGCCATGGCTCCTTACACCGCGCCCGCGGGCGCGCCGGTCACGGCGTGCGCGCGGACGAAATCGACGATGCGCCGGCTGCCTTCACGCAGCAGCTCGAGCGATGTCGCGTACGAGAGACGAATGAACCCGGGCGCTTCGAACGCCTCGCCCGGCGTGACCGCGACGCGGGCCTCCTCGAGCAGCGCCGCCGCGAACGCGGCCGACGAGGGCAGCCCGTGCGCCGACAGCGCGGCCCGGACGTCGACGAAGAGATAGAACGCGCCCGCCGGCCGCCCCGCGCGAAGGCGCGGATCCGCCGTGAGCCAGTCGTGGAGGCGGTCCCGGCGGTGGCGATACTCGTCGAGCATCACGCGCACGGGCTCCTGCGATCCGGTGAGCGCCGCGATCACGGCCTTCTGGGTGATCGCGTTCACGTTCGAGGTGCTGTGGCTCTGCACGGCGGCAGTCGCCGCGATCACGCGCTCGGGACCGATCGCCCACCCACAGCGCCACCCGGTCATGGCGTACGCCTTCGAGGCCGACCCGCACACCACCGCGAGGTCGCGGCACCGCTCGGCCACCACGCCCGGCAGGTTGTGCGGCACCGCGTCGTAGATCAGCTGCTCGTAGCAGAGATCCAGCACGATCCAGATGCCGTCGCGCGCCGCGCGATCGGCGAGGAGCGCGAGCTCGCCCTCCCCCATCAGCGCGCCGGTGGGGTTGCAGGGCGAGTTGATGATGATCCCGCGCGTCCGCGGCGTGATCGCCTGGATCAATCCCCTGGCGCGGATGGCGAAGCCGTCGGCCTCGTCCGTCGGCACGAGCACCGGTGTGGCCTCGGCGAACTTGACCTGCTCGACCAGCGTCGGCCAGCACGGCGTGTGGATGATGACCTCGTCACCGGGCCCGAAGAGCGCCAGCGCCGTGTTGAACAGCGCCTGCTTGCCCCCCGCGCTCGCAATGACTTCGCGCTCCGAGTACGACACGCCGTAATCGATCCGGTACCGATCCGCGATCGCGCGCCGCAGGTCGACGATGCCGGGGTTCGGGGTGTAGCGGGTGAAGTTCTCGTCGAGGGCGGCCTTGGCGGCCGCCTTCACCGCGTCGGGGGTCGGAAAGTCTGGCTCGCCGGCGCCGAAGTCGATCACCTCGACCCCGTCGCGCCGCATCGCGTCCACGGCCGACGTGACCTGCATGGTCGGCGACGACGCAATGCGGGAAATCCTCGCCGCCAGTTCAGGCTTTGCCACGTTTCTCCCGAAGCCGCGCCTCGACGATGTCGGGGACGAGCCCGTGCACCTGTCCGCCGAGGGCGAAGACTTCCTTGATCAGCCGCGAGCTCGTGTAGGTGTACTGCTCGGCCGGCATCATGAAGATGGTGTCGATGCGGCCGTTGAGCCGCTGGTTCATCAGCGCCATCTGAAACTCGTACTCGAAGTCCGACACGGCGCGCAGCCCGCGGACGATCACCTGCGCCTTCCGCCGCTCGACGTAGTCCACGAGCAGCCCGTCGAACGTGTCGATTTCGACGTTCGCGCGGCCGGCGAAAACCTCGCGCGCGATCGCCACGCGCTCGTCCATCGTGAACAACGGCTGCTTCTCGGCGTTGACCAGAATCGCGACGATGATGCGGTCGAACAGCCGCGCGCCGCGCGTGATGATGTCCACGTGGCCGTTTGTCAGCGGATCGAACGATCCCGGAAAGACGGCTAAAGTCGGCATGTATAGAAGGAGAGCGCCGAATCGCCCGCTGTTACCACGCGCGTGCGGACGAGCCGACCGGCCGCCTCGGGCGCCCCTGTGGCCGATGAGCGGCGCGCGTGTTCCAGCACAACGAGGCCATGGGGTGCGATCACCTCTCCGGTGGCGGCGAGGATTGCCGCGAGGCTTTCGGCTGCCTTCCCGGCCGTCCGCGCGGGCGGCCGTTCGTAGGGCGGATCGAGCAGGACCAGGTCGACCCCGGCCTCCGCCTCGCCCGCGCGCGCCGGCCAATCGGCCGCCGCACGCTCGAAACTCGAACGAATCATAGCATAGCCCTCGCGAATCCCGCAGGCGGCGAGGTTGGCCTCGATCAGCGCCTGGGCCCGGCGGTCCTGCTCCACGAACGTCACGTGCGACGCGCCCCGGCTGATCGCCTCGATCCCCACGGCCCCCGTCCCGGCGTAGCCGTCGACGACCCGCGCGCCCTCGACCCGGGCGCCGAGGATGTTGAACAGCGTCTCGCGCAGCCGATCGGAGGTCGGCCGCAGCCCGTCCCACGTCGGCGGTTTCAGGCGACGGCCCTTGAGCGCGCCCGCGATGATGCGCATCAGCCGACCTCGATCAGCTTGAAGCGCGCTTCCCAGGTCGCCATCAACCGCGCCAGCTCCGCAGCCGGCGGCGCCGACGCCGCGAACCACCGCGCGGCCTCCAGGCGCGCCCGCTCGACGATCTCGCGGTCGCGCATCAGATCGATCACGCGAAAGGTGGGCAGGCCCGCCTGGCGCGTGCCGAAGAAGTCGCCCGGGCCCCGCAGCGCCAGATCCCGCTCCGCGATCTCGAAACCGTCGGTCGTCGCGGTCATCGCCTGCAGCCGCGCGCGGGCTTCGTCCGACAGCGGCGCCTGATACAGGAGGCCGCACCACGCCTGCTCGGGGCCGCGCCCCACCCGGCCGCGCAGCTGGTGGAGCTGCGAGAGGCCGAACCGCTCCGCGTGCTCGACGAGCATCACCGTCGCGTTCGGCACGTCCACACCCACCTCGACGACGGTCGTCGAGACGAGGACATCCAGCTCGCCCGCGGCGAAGGCCCCCATGACGCGATCCTTCGCCGCCGCTTTCATCCGGCCGTGCAGCAGGCCGACGCGATACTCGGGGAACACCTCCTGCGCGAGGTGATCGGCCATCTCCGTGGCCGCGCGCAGCGCGATCTTCTCCGATTCCTCCACGAGCGGATAGATCACGTACGCCTGGCGGCCCGCCTCGAACTCGCGGCGCATCATCGCGTACACATCGTCGCGCCGGCTCTCGGGCTTCGCGATCGTGCGGATGGGCAGGCGGCCGGGCGGCAGGCCGCGGATCGCGGACGTGTCCAGATCGCCGTAGACGGTGAGCGCGAGCGTGCGCGGGATCGGCGTGGCGGTCATCACCAGGACGTCGGGATGCAGCCCCTTCTCGCGGAGCGTCGCCCGCTGCAGCACGCCGAACCGGTGCTGCTCGTCGATGACGACGAACCCCAGCGCGTGGAACGCCACGCCGGCCTCGACGAGCGCGTGGGTGCCGATCACGAGGTGCACGGCGCCGCTCGCGACCTCAGTGAGCAGCGCCCGCCGCGCCTTGCTCTGCCCGCCCGTGACGAGGCCGACCCGGATGCGGGAGTTCGCCAGCAGGCGCGAGATGTTCCGGTAGTGCTGCTCCGCGAGGATCTCGGTCGGGGCCATGAAGGCCGCCTGGAGCCCGTTCTCCATCGCCACCAGCGCGGCAATCAGCGCGACGATCGTCTTGCCGGCGCCGACGTCTCCCTGCAGCAGGCGGTTCATCGGAAACGGCCGCTGCATGTCGTCGACGATTTCCTTCAGCGCCTGCTTCTGCCCGTCGGTGAGCCGGAACGGCAGCACCTGCCGCGCCGCCTCGCGGATCCGATCGTCCACACGGACGACGACGGGCTTGCGCTCCGACTCGGCGAGGTGGCGCCGCGCCAGCACGCCGAGGTGAAACTGAAAGGCCTCCTCCACGATCAGGCGCCGCTGGGCGGGCGTGGCGAACGCGTTCAGCGCCTCGAGCGGGGCGTCCGCCGCCGGAAAGTGCGTGGCCACGAGCGCCTCGCGCCGCGGCGGCAGCGACAGGCCCTCGCGGATCGACGCGGGCAGCGGGTCCGGCAGGTCCGGCGGCAGGTGCTGCAGCGCGTCGTAGACGAGCCGGCGCTGGATCTTGGGCGTCACCGCGCCGGCCTTCTCGTACACCGGCACGATCCGGCCCGTATGAATCGTCTCGGCCTCGTCGTCGTCGACGAGTTCGTACTGCGGGTTCGTGAGCTGGAGGCCGCCCGTCCCGCGCAACTCGACGGCGCCGAACAGGACCACCTGCTGCCCGGCGGCGAACACGTCGCGCAGGAACGGCTGGTTCAGCCACGTCGCGCGCACGGCGCCGGTCGGGTCGCCGACGAGCGCCTCGAAGATCTTGAAGCCGGGGCGGCGGGTCGCGCGCAGCCCGCAGCTCAGGACCTTGCCCGCGATCGTCGCCGCCTCGCCCGGCTTGAGCGAGGCGATGGGCCGCAGGTGGCCGCGGTCCTCGTAGCGCAGCGGGAACCGGTGCAGGAGGTCGTCGACGGTGTGCAGGCCGGCGTGCGCGAGGTCGGCGGCGCGGCGTGGCCCGACGCCCTTCAGGAACTGGAGCGGCGTCGCGAGGATGTCGGTGGCGGGTTCCGCGCCTCGGCTCACTGCACGATTATCGCCCGACCCTGTTCCACCGCGATCGACTGAATGCCCGCCGGCATCGTCACCGCGTCGTCCAGGCTGAGGCCGTCGGGGTTCTCGGGCGTGCGTGAGTAGTAGCTCAGGACGTATTGCAGGAGCGTCTTCGGGAGCGGCAGCGCGCCGGCGGCCGCCGACTCGAACGCGAAGCGGCCGACGCCGTCCTGCACGGTGACGGTGCCGGTGGCCGTGACCGGCACGCGGCCGCGGAGATACGTGACCGGATCGAACAGGCTGGTCGCATGCCGGTCCTGACGCACGGCATCGAGATCGACCACGGCCCGCCCGGTGACGCGGCCGCCGCCAAGGATCCGGATCGACGGCTCCACGACGCCGGTCGGGAGCCTCCCGTCCATCGCGTACGCGAGATAGCCGTTCACTTCGCGCTCGCTGACCTCGGTGCGGAGCGCCGGCGGATCGTCCGCCTCGGCGTGGGCGAGCATGCGATTGATCTTGAGCTGGAGGGCGTCGGCGTCCGCCCGGGCGAGCGGCCCCTGCGCGACGAGGGTCGTGATGGCGAGGGCGGCGAGCGCCGGGCCGAACAGCATCCGCCGCATGCGTCGAGTTTACTGCGGCGGGACCTGCCGGCGATTGGCCTGGCGCGCGCGCATGAGCAGGTCGACCTTCTGCCGCTCCATCTGCTCCTCGAAGAGCCGGAACCGCGCCTGCTGCCGCACCGTCAGCACCTCGTCGATCTTCCCGTAGGCCTCGTGCTCGGCGTTCGCCGTGCGCTGATCCAGCGCGTCGAGTTCGCGCAGCCGGTCGCGCACCTGCCCCTCGTCCACCGCATCCCCCGTGGTGAGGCGCCGGAGATCGTTGAGACGGCGCGCGCGCTCGGTGAGCGCCCGCTGGCGGATGTCCTGGAGGACCTTGAAGCGGGCGAGAAACTGCGGGTAGTGCGCGTCGTCGATCTCCAGCTGATCCTGCGCCTGAATCAGGGCGTAGGCGTCGAACATCTGCTGCAGCTCGGCGGGCGACGTGCCGCCGGGGCCACCCTGACGCCCCGGCCGCTGTGCCGGCCCCTGCGCCCACGCGGGTGCGGCGCCGAGCATCAGCACCGCCGACACGACTGCCGCCACGCTCTTGAGGCTCACGATGGTCCTTCCAGTCTATCGTGCTCTTGCGCTACGCGCCGGCCTGACCGATCGCGTCCGACAACAACCGCGCGAGCTCCACGCGCTCGTCCGGCGTGAGCTGATCGATCGCGACGCTCGCGCCGCCCGCGACCGGCGCGAGACCCGCTTCGCTGAAGTCGTCCCAGTCGAGCCCGGTCGCGAGATCGACGACGAGGGCGAGCTGCGCATCGTCGTCCGGCGTCGCGATCGCCGGCGCGGATGACTCCACCACCTGACCGACCCGACCCACCCGACCCACCTGACCCACCTGGCCTACCCGACCCACCTGACCTACCCGCCCCACCTGCCCTACCCGCCCCACCTGCCCTACCCGCCCCACCTGACCTGCCAGCCCCACCAGGATCACGAGCACCGCGGCCACGCCGGCGGGCACGGCCCACCAGTCGCCCGCCGGGAGCAGCCAGTGCCGCCAGCCCGCGCCGCGGCGACGGTTGGTGTCGATCGCCTCGCGCACGTCCCTCGACAACTGCGGCCAGAACGCGGCGGGCGGCTCGGGCACCTCGACGCCCGCCGCCGCGGCCATCGTCGTTTCGAGCTCCTCGAGGCGTCCGCGGCACACGGCGCAGTCGGCGAGGTGCGCGTCGGGCGCCGCGCCAGCACCCGCTTCAGGTCCCGCCTCCAGGCGATCGATCAGTTCCCCGGTGGTGAGGTGTCCCATGTGCCTCAGAGCGCCACGTCGCCGAGCAGCCGCTTGAGGCTGCCGAGCGCGTGGCAGAAGTTGGCCTTCACCGCGCCCACGGTGCTGCCGAGGATGTCGGCAATCTCCTGGTGCGAGAGGTCGTGGTACATCCGCAGAATGAGGGTCGCGCGCTGCTTCTCGGGCAGCCGCGCGATCGCCGCCCGCACGCGCACGGCGCGCTCGGCGCGGAGCAGGCGCTCGGTCGGCGTCTCGCTGCGCGTGTCGACGTGCCGCGCCTCGTCGATCGGCTCGGTCGGGCGCGAGAGCGGCGCGCGCGAGCTCTTGCGATTCAGGCAGACGTTCACGCCGATGCGATAGAGCCAGGTGCCGATCGACGACTGCCCACGGAACCGCTCGAGACCACGGAAGGCGCGCAGGAACACGTCCTGCGAGAGGTCGCTCGCGTCCTCGTGGTTGCCGGTGAAGCGATAGCAGAGCTGGTAAATCGACCGGCGATGGCGCTCGACCACGAGATCGAACGCACCGGGACGGCCCGCGACGCAGGCGGCGACGAGCGCAGGTTCCTCGAGCTCGGCCAGCGGCCGGCCATCCACCACCGTCACCTTCCAGTCTGCGCGTCGCGCCCCGGGCAGCGCGAATGTCAGTGCCGGCATCACTGCCTTAGACCCCCAGGCCCCGGGGAAGTTACATCGTCCGGGCCGACAGCAAACGGTCCACTTCCTCCGCCGTCGGGATGGCGCTCCGGGCCCCCAGGGCCCGGCAATTGAGCGCGGCCACGGCGTTCGCGTAGGTGAGGATGTCCTCCAGGTCGCCGTCGGGCCACCGCAGGCACGCTGCGGCAAAGCCGCCGCGGAAGACGTCGCCCGCGCCGGTCGAGTCCACGCAGTCGATCGGGAAGGCCCGCGTCCGGAACTCGCGGCCGCCCGCCCGGGCGAGGCTGCCCTCGTCGCCGAGCGTCACGCACACGACACTCGCCCGATACTCGCGGGCGATCGCCGCCAGGGCGCGTCCGGGCTCATCGATCCCGGTGAGGAGCGCCGGGAACTCCTCGGCGGCGACGATCACGTCGATCTGCTGGAGCAGCTCGCCGATGCCGGGGCGCACGCGCTCGACGTCCAGGATCGACGGGATGCGGGCGGCGCGCGCCAGGCGCGCGGCTTCGGTCGCGGCGGCCGTTTCATGGCAGTCCACGAGCAGGACGCGGCCCGAGATGATGTCGTCGCGGCGCACGTCCGACGGAGCGATGGCCAGGAGCGGGTGGCGGTCCCAGAGCACGGTGCGTTCCCCCGAGCGCGCGTCGACAAGGATGACCGCGAACTGATTCGTCGCCCCGGGAATCGTCCGCGCCGCCGAGAGATCCACGCCCTCGGCCTCGAGGCTGCGGCGGGCCTCGTCGCCAAGATCGTCGCCGCCGAACGTGCCGAGGTATCGCGCCCGCCAGCCCAGGCGCGCGCACGTGACGAGGGCGCCCGCGGTCTGCCCGCCCGGCTGCCGCGAGAATCGCTGGAGGCGCTGCTTTGTGTTGCTGACCGGGTACTCGGCCACGACCGCTACGAGATCGATGCTGTTCAGCCCGAGGCCGATGACGTCGAAGGGCCGGGTCGCCTGGGGAATCTCGAAGGGAATGCGCACGGCTCGCGGCTGATCTTATCGTCAGACGGAGAGTGCGCCGCCGGCGTAACCTTGACCTTCGCCTTTCCTTTGCGTATAGTTCGAACCGGAAGGAGGGCCCATGCTCCCGCTCACGAAGCGCCAGCGCGAAATCCTGGACTACCTCAACGAGTTCATCCAGGCGCACGGATACGCCCCGAGTCTCGAGGAAATCGGCAAGCGTTTCGGCCTTTCTTCTCTGGCCACGGTGCACAAGCACCTCACCAACCTGCAGGAGAAAGGCTTCATCAAGCGGGCCTGGAACCGCAGCCGGTCGGTCGAGATGGTGTCGACGCGGACCGGCGGGCGCGCCCTCGAACTGCCCCTCCTCGGCTTCGTCGCTGCCGGCACCCCGATCGAGGCCATCGCCGGGTCGGAGACGATCGCCGTCCCTGAAGATCTCGTCGGCAAGCGCGACACCTATGTGCTCCGCGTCCGCGGCGACTCCATGATCGACGAGCAGATCCGCGACGGCGACTACGTCGTCGTCGAGGACCGCAAGACCGCCGACGCCGGCGAGATGGTGATCGCGCTGCTCGGCGGCTCGGACGTCACGCTGAAGAAGTTCTATCGCGAGGCCGGCGGCAAGATTCGCCTCCAGCCGGCGAACGCGAGCATGCAGCCGATCTTCGCCGACGCGAACGACGTGCAGATTCAGGGAGTGGTCGTCGGGGTGATGAGGAGATACTGAAGCCGTTAGCTTGTTAGCCATTAGCCATTAGCCATTAGCCGGGAGCCACGGCCGGGCTAACGGCTCGCGGCTAACGGCTCGCGGCTAACGGCTCGCGGCTAACGGCTCGCGGCTAACGGCTCGCGGCTAACGGCTCGCGGCTAACGGCTCGCGGCTAACGGCTCGCGGCTAACGGCTAACGGCTAACGGCTAACGGCTAACGGCTACAGCTATACTCCTCCCATGCCCGACAAGCCGAAGCAGATCAACTTCACCATCGTGCCGGACGAGTCGACCGCGTCCACCCGGACGTATTCGAACTTCTGCTCCATCGCCCATACGCCGTTCGACTTCACGCTCACCTTCTGCGAGGTGATGCCGCTCTCGGACAAGGAAATCAAGGACGCCGAGGCCGAGCACGTGGTGCGCGCGCCGGTGCGCGCCAAGATCGTCGTGCCGGTGCAGTTCGTGCCGAACCTCATCGCCGCCCTGCAGGAGCACTGGCGCGTGTACTCCGAGTCGTACAGCAACGTCGGCTGGAACAAGGGCACCGGCCCGGTCCACTAACACGGGCCCGCCGTGAAGACTCCCGCCGAGACGCGCCAGGTCCTGGACCTGCTCGAGGGCCAGCATCCGGGCGCCGACACCGAACTCGCCTACCACAACGCGTTCGAGCTGCTCGTCGCCACCGTGCTGTCGGCGCAGTCGACCGATCAGCGCGTCAACATGGTCACGCCCGCGCTGTTCACGCGGTACCCCGACGCGCGATCGCTCGCCCGCGCGAGACCCGCCACCCTCGAGAAGATCATCAAGTCCACCGGCTTCTTCCGGGCGAAGACGAAATCACTCCTTGGCCTCTCGAAGGCGCTCGTGAAGGATCACGGCGGTGAGGTCCCGACGACGATGGAGGCGCTGGTCGAGCTGCCGGGCGTGGGGCGCAAGACCGCCAACGTCGTACTGGGGCACGCGATGGGCATCCCCGGCCTGCCCGTCGACCGCCACGTGCTTCGCGTCTCGAACCGTATCGGGATTGCCGAGGGTGACGATCCGGTCGTCGTCGAGCAGCAGCTCACGAAGGCGCTGCCGTGCGCGGACTGGACGCTCGCGTCCGACACCCTGATCCTGCACGGCCGCCGCATCTGCCGGCCCAAGCCCCTGTGCGATCACTGCGACGTCTCTGCCCTGTGCGCCTACGCGCGGGCCGCGCGCCGATGACGCGGAAGCGCTTTGGCCAGCATTTCCTCGAGCCGGCCTGGGCGGCCAAGGTCCTCGGCGCCATCGCGCCCGCGCGCGGCGAATCCTTCCTCGAGATCGGTCCCGGGCGCGGCGCGCTCACCCGTCCCCTCCTCGAGGCGTGCGGTCGCGTGCTGGCCGTCGAGATCGACCGTGACCTCGCCGGGGCGCTCCTGGCGGAGGGGCTGCCCGGGCTGACGGTGGTCGAAGCCGACTTCCTGGCCCTGCCCTCCTCCCGGCTCCAGGACGAGATCCAGGCCGGCGGCCTGCCCCCGCCGATCCGGGTCGCCGGCAACCTGCCGTATAACGTGGCCGCGCCGATCCTCTTCGCCCTGCGGGACCACCACGCGGCGGGGCTGCCGCTGGGGGACGCCACGGTAATGGTCCAGCGCGAGGTCGCCGACCGGCTGACGGCGGCGCCGGGCTCGAAGGAGTATGGGGTGCTCACCGTCCTGATCGGGTACCGGGCGGCCATCCGGCGCGTTCTCGACCTGCCGCCGGGGGCCTTCCGGCCGATGCCGAAGGTCCGCTCCAGCGTCGTCCGGCTCGAGTTCCGCCCGCCGTCACCGGCCCCGGAGGACGAGGCCGGCTTCGAACGGCTGGTCAAGGCGCTGTTTTCCCGGCGCCGGAAGACCCTGTCGAACGGCCTCCGGTCCGCCGGGGCCTCCCAGAGCCAGGCCGCGGCCCTCGTGGAGCGGACCGGCCTCGATCCCCGGCAACGCCCGGAAACGCTTGGGGTTGCGGACCTCGTGCGTCTGGCTAATCACTGGCACGCTGTGTTATAGTTTGCCGCTAACTATCGGTGGTACTCGGCTTTAGCCGATTGCCGCCGGCCATCCCGCCCCGTTTTGGTTCAGGCACGCCCAGATGCCTGATGAGCCGCGCACAAGCGGCTCCCTTCGTTGCGTGGACCCGCCAGGTGTCCGTCGCGATGCAGGTGCGTCTTCAGATTACAGATGCTTGAAGTAGTGCCCCTCGGCGGGCTCGGCGAGTTCGGGATGAACATGCTCGCGCTCACCTGGCAGGACACGACGATCGTCGTGGACGCCGGAGTTATGTTCCCCGACGCCGAACTGCCGGGCGTCGATCGGATCATCCCGGACCTGACGTACCTGGAGGACAAGCACGTCGCGGCGCTGCTCCTGACGCACGGCCACGAGGATCACATCGGCGGGGTGCCGCACGTGCTGCGGCTCGTGAACGGCCCTGTCTACGGCACGCCGCTCACGCTCGCGCTCGTCCAGCCGAAGCTCGACGAGCACGGCATCAAGGGCACCGACCTGCGGCCCGTTCGCCCGGGCGCGCGCGTGACCGTGGGGCCCTTTACGATCGAGTTCATTCGCGTGACGCACAGCATTCCCGACTGCGTCGCGCTGGCGATTCAGACGCCGGTCGGCGTGATCGTGCACACCGGCGACTTCAAGGTCGACCAGACGCCGCTTGACGGGGAGCATTTCGACGTCCATCGGTTCGCCGAACTGGGCAGCCAGGGGGTGCTGGCGCTCTTCACCGACAGCACGAACATCGACCGCCGCGGCTTCACGGGCTCGGAGACCGACGTCACCGACGCGTTCGAGGAGATCTTCACCAGCGCGAGCGGGCGCCTCGTCGTGGCGGCGTTCTCGTCGAGCATCTACCGGATCCAGATTCTCGTGGACCTGGCGGCGCAGTTCGAGCGGAAAGTCGCGTTCGTGGGCCGCGGGATGATCCGCAATTCCGAGATCGCGCAGCGGCTCGGCTACCTGAACGTGCCGCCCGGCGTCCAGATCCGCGACTCGGACATCTCGGGCTATCCGGCGCAGGACGTGCTCTGCATCGCGACCGGATCGCAGGGCGAGCCGTTCTCGGCGCTGTCGCGCATCGCCATCGACGACCACCGCCACGTGAAGGTGGGCGCCGGCGACACGGTCGTGCTCTCCGCGCGGACGATCCCCGGCAACGAGAAGCCGATCGACCGCGTGATGAACCACCTCGCGCGCCGCGGGACCGACGTCATTCAGGAAGGGACCAAGCACGTCCACGTCTCGGGGCACGGCAGCGAGGAAGAGCTGAAGCTGATGATCTCGCTCGTGCGGCCGGCGTACCTCGTGCCGGTGCACGGCGAGTACCGCCAGCTCGCGCGCCACGCGCGCGTCGCCGCGGCGGTGATGGCGGGACGGGAGCCCCGGCCCGAGGTGCTCATCGCCGAGAACGGCGACGTCCTGCACTTCGACGAGACCGGCGGCCGCATCGCCGGCAAGACGCCCGTGGGCCGCGTCCTGATCGACGGCACGCTGACCGGCGAGGTCGACGACGAGGTGCTGCGCGACCGGCGCCATCTCGCGGAGGACGGCCTGGTCGTGCCCGTCGTGGCGATCAACCGGCAGACGGGATGCGTGGAGGGCGTGCCCGACATCATCACGCGCGGGTTCGTCATGGAGGACGGCGAGTCGCTGCTCGCCGACGGCGCGCGGGTCCTGAACGACGTCATCCAGCAGGCCAGCGTGGAAGAGCGGACCGATCCGGGTCTCATCAAAGAGAAGCTCCGGCTGGAGCTCCGGCGCTTTCTCCGCAAGCGGTCGGGCCGCCGGCCGTTCGTGCTCCCTGTCGTCATGGAGATCTGAGCCGTGAGCCGATCGAAGGTATCCCGTCGCGTCAGCGAGATTCTCGGGGTGGCGCTGTTCGCCGTCGCCCTGATCTGGCTCGTGGCGCTCGTCAGCTACTCGCCGAGCGACCCCGTGTGGTTCTTCAGCACGGGCACGCGCGTGGCGCCGGTGAACTTCGCCGGCCGCGTCGGCGCGTTTCTCGCCGAGTTGTCGTTCCAGCTGTTCGGGTATACGTCGTACCTCGTGCCGGCCGTGCTGGCCATGGTCGGGTGGCACTTCTTCTGGTGCCAGGCCTTCGAGGCCCCCGCGACGAAGGCCGCCGGCGCCGGCCTGCTCCTCGGGTGCCTGAGCGCCTTCCTCAGCCTCGTGTTCGGCTCGCTCGACGTCGCGGGCAAGGCGTTCCCCGGCGGCGGCTATCTCGGTGATTTCCTGTCGGCCGAGCTCTCGGAGTACCTCAACCAGACCGGGTCGCTCATCGTGATCGTCACGCTGATCTTCCTGGCGGTGATCATCTCGACCCAGCTCTCGTTCGGCCGCCTGTTCTCCGCCGCGAACGCGTTCGTGCGGGATCTCTTCGCCCGCGCGATCGACTCGTTCCGCGCCTGGCGCGAGGACCGCCGGCGCGAGAAGCAGCGCCGTGAGGTGATTGCGAAGCACACGAAGGCGGGCCTGCCGCCGCCCGCGCCGAAGGTCGCCGCGGCTGGCGCCGCCCCGCCGCCACCGGAGAAGCCCGCGCGCCAGCGCGCGGAGAACGCGCCCGCCGCGGCGCCCATGTTCGGCGCGCTCAAGGCGCTCGCCGCGGCCAAGCCGCGCGTCAAGATGCCGGAGCGCCCGCTGCCGCTCCCCGACCCGGAGCCCGTCGCGAAGGCGCCGGCCGAGCGGCGCAAGGGCGAGTTCACGCTGCCGCCGCTCGCGCTCCTCGACGCCACGCGCGTCGAGCGCAAGATCGACGAGCGCGAGCTGATGGAAGGCGCGCGCCTCCTCGAGGAGAAGTGCCGCGAGTTCTCCGTGGAAGGCTCCGTCGTCCAGATCCATCCCGGGCCGGTCGTCACCACCTACGAGTTCAAGCCCGACGCCGGCGTGAAGTACTCGAAGATCACCGGCCTCGCCGACGACCTCTGCCTGGCCATGCAGGCGGAGTCCGTCCTCATCGATCGCATTCCGGGCAAGTCGACCGTCGGCATCCAGATCCCGAACCAGACGCGCGAGCCGATCTCGCTGCGCGAGCTGCTCGAGTCGGAGGCGTATCGCAAGTCGACCGCGAAACTCACCATCGCCCTCGGCAAGACGATCCACGGCGAGCCTTTCGTCGCCGATCTGGCCACGATGCCGCACCTGCTGATCGCCGGCTCCACCGGCGCGGGCAAGTCGGTCGGCATCAACGGCATGCTCACGAGCATCCTCTACCGCGCCACGCCCGACGATGTGCGGATGATCATGATCGACCCCAAGCGCCTCGAGCTGGGGATGTACGAGGACATCCCGCACCTGATGACGCCGGTCGTCGTCGATCCCAAGCAGGCGTCGAACGCCCTGCGGTGGGCCGTGCGCGAGATGGAGGAGCGCTACAAGACCCTCGCCGCCGAAGGCGTGCGCAACATCGAGCAGTACAACCGCAACATCGCGCACGCGCTCGCGGAGGGCGGCAAGGAGCACGAGGGCGAGATCCCGAAGCCCCTGCCCTACATCGTCGTCGTGATCGACGAGCTGGCGGACCTCATGATGGTGGCGAGCAACGAGGTCGAGGAATCGATCGCCCGGCTCGCGCAGATGGCCCGCGCCGTCGGCATCCACCTCATCCTGGCGACGCAGCGGCCCTCGGTGGACGTGATCACCGGGCTCATCAAGGCGAACCTGCCCGCGCGCCTCTCGTTCCGCGTGTCGTCGAAGATCGACTCGCGCACGATTCTGGACTCGAACGGCGCCGAGCAGCTGCTCGGCAAGGGCGACATGCTGTTCATGCCGCCCGCCTCGTCGCGCTTCGTGCGCCTTCACGGTCCGTATATCTCGGAGCAGGAGACCGCGCGCCTCGCGAGCTACCTGCGCAAGCAGGGCAAGCCGACGTACGACGAGACCATCACCGCGGATGAGAAGACGACGGTCGACGGGATCGAGATGGAGAAGGACGACCTCTACGACGACGCGGCGCGCATCGTCGTCGGCAGCGGCCAGGCGTCGATCTCGTACCTGCAGCGGCGGCTGCGCATCGGGTTCAGCCGCGCCGCCCGGCTCGTGGACATGATGGAGATGGAGGGCCTGGTCTCCCCCGCCGCCGGCGGCAAGGCGCGCGACGTGCTGGTCGACAAGGGCTACTTCGAGGAAGTGGACGCCCAGCTGCGATGACACGACGCGCCCGCGCGGCCACCGGCGTGATCCTGGCGGCGGCCTTCCTGGCCGCCACGCCGGGCCTCGTCCGCGCGGCGGATACCGCCGCCAGCCTCTACACGGCGGCGTACGAGCAGGAGAAGGCCGCCCGACAGGCGTTCACCGACGGCACGCGCGAAGAGGCCCTGGCCGACCTGCGCCGGACCGTCGACGCCTTCGAGCAGGTCGTGCGGCGCTTCCCGCGCAGCGGCTACTGCGACAACGCGCTGTGGGAGGCGGGCGTGCTCTCGCTCGACGGCTACGACCTGTTCGGCGAGACACGCGACCGCGACACCGGCGTGAACGACCTCACGTGGCTGACACGGGAGTACCCCCACAGCAGCCTCATCAAGGACGCGCCGCAGCAGATCGCGCGCGCGAGCCGCGACACGAAGCAGGTCGCGGAGATCAAGAGCGTCCATCGGACGCGTCTCGCCGACGGCGTCCGTGTGACCATCCAGCTCGATGCCGAGGTGCCCTTCCACGAGGAATGGCTCGATGGCCCCTCGCGCGTCTTCATCGACCTCGCCTCCACGCGCGCCGCGAAGAACCTCCAGGACCAGACGATCCGGTTCGACGGCGACGACGACGTGATCCACGAGATCCGGTTCGGCCGTCACCCGAACAACACCACGCGCGTCGTGCTCGACGCGCAGGGCGTCGCCGACTACAGCGTGTACCCGCTGTACGACCCGTTCACGATCGTCATCGACGTGTTCCGGCAGCCGACGCAGATGGCGAGCGCCACAACCGAAGCCGCGCCCGCCGACCCGCCGCCGCCCCAGCCCGAGACGCCCGCGCCGGCACGGGCGACGCCCGAACCCGCGGCCGTCGTCCCCGCGGTCGCGCAGCCGGTGCCGCCGTCGGAGCCCGTCCGGACCGCCGCCGTGCGGCCGCCGGACACGGCCCCGCCGCCCACGCCGCCAGCCGCCAACGGGCGCGGCGGCTTCTCGATGGCGCGGCAGCTTGGCCTGAGCGTGTCCCGCATTGTGATCGACCCGGGCCACGGCGGCCACGACCCCGGCACCAAGGGCAAGGGCATCGACGAGGCGGAACTGGTGCTCGACATTGCGCTGCGGCTGGAGAAGCTGCTCAAGCAGACGCCGGGCCTCGAGGTGATCCTGACGCGCCGGACCGACGAGTTCGTGCCGCTCCAGGAGCGCACGGCCATCGCGAACCGGGAGGGCGCCGATCTCTTCCTCTCGATTCACGCGAACGCGAGCACGAACACGCACGCGGCGGGCATCGAGACGTACTTCCTCAACTTCGCGACCAACCTCAGCGCGAAGGCCGTGGCCGCCAGGGAGAACGCGGCCTCCGGGCAGGCCATGGGCGAGCTGCCCGACTTCGTGAAGTCGATCGCCCTGAACAACAAGCTGGATGAATCGCGGGATTTCGCGTCCGAGGTCCAGGGCTCACTCGTCGAGCGCGCCAAGGGGGCGAACAGGGCGCTGACCGACCGCGGGGTGCGGCAGGCGCCCTTCGTGGTGCTCATCGGCGCCGCGATGCCGAGCGTCCTGGCCGAGGTGGGCTTCGTGAGCAACAACCAGGAAGCGAAGCTGCTCAAGACGTCGAACTACCGCCAGCGCATCGCCGAAGCGCTCTACAACGCCATCCTGAAGTATCAGATGTCGCTGGGCACGCCGAAAGCCGTCGCCCAGCAGTAGACGCTAGAACCGCAAACCCTCGGAACCCTCCGAGCGCTCGGAGGCTCTTCGATCAAGTTCGTGCTTCGCGAAGATAAACGCCGCGACGACAATCCCGAACAGGATCGCGCCGATGACGATGACGCCGGTGAGGCCGAGCGAGCCAAACAGCACATCGGCCAGGCCCTGCAGGTCGTTCGTCTGCTCGATCGGGGCGAGGTTGACGATGATGGGCGCGTCGGGCGGAGGCTGAAACAGCACGGCTAGGAGCCAATCGCGGCCCAGCGCTCAACCGCGCAGGCGAGCTCGGCCAGGGTGCGGACCGCGACGCCGCTCGGTCCCTTGGGCAGATACGGCTTCGCCTCCTCCGCCCACGCCGTGCCGGCGATGTCCAGATGCGCCCACGGCAGGCCGCCGGAAAACTCCTTCAGGAACATCGCCGCCGTCACGGCCCCGGCCGGCCGCCCGCCGGTGTTCGTCAGGTCGGCGATCTCGCTCTTCAGTTGATCGCGGTACTCCGGAAACAGCGGCAACGGCCACACGCGATCCCCGGCCTCGTTCGCGATCTGCCGGATGATGTCGACCCACGCGTCCGAGGACCCGAACAGCCCGGACGTGATCTTTCCCAGCGCGACGACACACGCGCCCGTGAGCGTCGCGACATCGACGAGGTGGGTCGCGCCCTGCCGCCGCGCGTACCAGAGCCCGTCCCCCAGGATCAGCCGCCCCTCGGCGTCCGTGTTGATGACCTCGACGGTCTTGCCGCTCGCGCCGGTCAGGATGTCCCCGGGCTTGATCGCGCGGCCGCCCGGCATGTTCTCCGTGGTCGGGATGATCCCCACGACCCGGACGCGCGGCGCGAGCTGCGCGATCGCGCGCATCGCGCAGACGACGGCCGCCCCGCCGGCCATGTCGTCCTTCATGCGCTCCATGCCATCAGCCGGCTTGATCGAGATCCCGCCGGAGTCGAACGTCACGCCCTTGCCGACCAGTCCGAGCACCGGCGACGCCGGCGCCCCGGGCGGGTCGTAGCGCAGAACGATCACTCGCGGCGGCTCGCTGCTGCCCCGCGCCACGCCGAGGAGGAGGCCCATCCCGAGTTGCTCGATCTCGTCGGGCCCCAGCACTTCCGCGCTGAGGTGCGGGCCCTGCGCGATGGCCACCGCGCGGCGGGCGAATTCGGTCGGCGTGAGGCGGTTGCCCGGCTCATTGGCGAGCCCGCGCGCCAGGTTGCTGCACTGGCCGAGCAGGCGCCCCCGCCCGGCGGCCGCGTCGTGGCCCTTGGGGCCGGCGACCGTCCAGACCGGCGGCGGGAAGACGACGTCCGTGGTCTTGTAGGACCCGCCGTTGAACTCGGCGAGCGTGAGGCCTTCGGCGATTGCCTGAACCCGATGCCCCGGCTCGGACGCGCCATCGGCGTGCACCAGGAACGCGGCCCGCGCGATCCGGCGCTGCCGCACCGCCAGTCCGGCGGCGAAGGCCAGGCGCCTGGCCCCGAAGTCTGAATACGCCGGTGAGGGCCCGCCGCCGATGAGGAACAGCCGGCGTGCCTTCCATCCGCGATCAGTCACCGGCGCCACGAACAACTCGTACGCCGCTCCGGTGAACTCGCCCGACGTGATGGCGCGCGCGATTTCGCCGCCCGAGGCGGCGTCGAGTCCCGGCACCGCGTCGGGCGCGCCGCCTTCGAACCACGGGACGACGATCGCGTCCGCGTCGATCGCGGCGGGAGCCCGGTCGGTGTAGGTCAGGAACTCGGCGGTTTCGGTCGGCGCCATGCGGGATCTCGCCTCCAAACGTTGTACAATATCGTAGATCGGCTCGGCGCTTTCAGGGGAAACGCGCGCCATGCATATCAGGACATTTCGAAGCACGGTGGTCACGGCTTGCGCGCTGCTGGCCGCGACGGCGGTCGCCACCGCCGCGGGCCGTGCCGCCCGCGCCGACGAGGAGAAGCCGAAGCTCGTCGTGACCGCGCGTCCAAGCGTCGCGATCGCGCCGGCCACGGTCCGCTTGAGCGCGGAGCTCGTGGGGGGCGCGAACGACTTCGAGGACTTCTACTGCCCGACGGTCATCTGGGACTGGGACGATGGCACCGTGTCCGAGTCGAGCACCGACTGCCAGCCCTACCAGCCCGGCGTCTCGGAAATCCGGCGGCACTTCACCGTCGAACACAAGTTCCGCGCCGGCAGCTATCGTGTCCTGTTCAGCCTCAAGAACCGCGACAAGGAAGTGGCGGCCACGACCGTACGCCTTCAAATTCGGCCCGGCTTTCCTGACTGAGCCGTCAGGACTCGATCTCCACCTCCACGAACCCCTCCGGGCCAGGCCGGAACAGTCGCGCGGCTGCCGCGCCGCTGCCCAGCCCGATCACCAGATACAACATCTCGTCGTACCACGCCTCGGCGCGATCCGTCGGCGACGGCTCCGGGCCGCCAGTCGGGTGGGAGTGATAGAAGCCGCAGACCTCGACGCCCGACGTGCGCGCGTCCCGGCGTGCCGACACGTGGTCGTGCGGGTCGATGACGAAGCGGCGCATCGGGTCCTCGGCGATGTTCCGCGCCCGAACGGCGCGAACGATTGACGCCGTCGTGCCGATCAGCAGGCCGCAGCACTCGGCGGGAGCGGCGTCGCGCGCGTGCGCGGTGATGGCCTCGAGCACGCCGGGGCCGATCGCGACGGCCTCCCTCAGACCGCCTCCACCACCATGGCGATCCCCATGCCGCCGCCGATGCAGAGCGAGGCCACGCCGCGGCGCAGCGAGCGCGCCCGCATCGCATAGATCAGCGTCGTCAGGATCCGCGCGCCGCTGGCGCCCACCGGGTGGCCGAGCGCGATGGCGCCGCCGTTGACGTTGACCTTCGCGGGGTCGATCTTCAGCTCGCGCACGACCGCGACCGACTGCGCGGCAAACGCCTCGTTCAGCTCGAACAGATCGATGTCGCCGATCGCCAGGCCCGCGCGGTCGAGCGCCTTGCGGATCGCCGGGATCGGCCCCAGGCCCATCACCATCGGATCCACGCCCGCCACGGCGTACGAGACCACCCGCGCGAGCGGCGCCGCGCCGAGCGCCTTGGCTCTCGCCAGGGTCGTCACCACGGTGGCCGAGGCGCCGTCGTTGATGCCCGACGCCGTGCCCGCCGTGACCGTCCCGTCCTTCTTGAAGGCCGGCTTGAGCGCCGCGAGCGTCTCCGCCGTCGTGCCCGGCCGGATGTATTCATCGCGGTCGACCCGGGTCGGCTCGCCCTTCTTCTTCGGCACCAGCACGGGCACGATCTCGGCGTCGAACGATCCGTCGCCGGCGGCGCGCGCCGCCTTCTGCTGGCTCGACGCCGCGAAGGCGTCCTGATCGGCGCGCGAGATCGCGTTCCGCGTGGCGACTTCCTCCGCCGTGATCCCCATGTGGCACGAATGGATCGCGCACGTCAGGCCTTCGCCAACCATCGCGTCGATCATCTCGGCGTTACCCATGCGGTACCCCCACCGGGCGCCCTTCAGCAGATACGGCGCGCCGGACATCGATTCGGTGCCGCCGGCCACGACCAGTTCGGCCGCACCGGCATGAATCGACTCCGCCGCGTGGATCACCGACTGCAGGCCGGAGCCGCAGACGCGATTGACCGTCTCCGCGGGCACTTCGACCGGAATCCCGGCGCCGAGCGCGGCCTGCCGCGCCACGTTCATCCCCGTACCCGCCTGGATCACGCATCCCATGTACACGTCGTCCACCTGGTCGGGCTTCACCTTCGCGCGCACCAGCGCTTCGCGGATCGCGACGGTGCCGAGTTCGGCCGCGCTGACGTCCCGGAAGACGCCGCCGAACGATCCGATCGGCGTGCGGCAGGCGGAGAGGATGACGGCATCGAGCGACTGGGGCATGGGACTATGGCCTCCGTGAGAGGATCTCGCGCCAGCGGCGCGCTTCCGTGAAGACCTCGGTGAGGCGATCGCCGTCGCCGAGATCGCGGCGCAGGTCGGACAGAATGCCAATCAGCACGTCGAGCGCGGGGCCGATCTCGTCGGCGTTGGTGGCGGTGATGTCGGCCCAGATATCCGGCGGGCTCGACGCGAGTCGCGTCGTGTCGTGCAGGCCCCGCCCGGCCAGCGCGAGGGCCTCGTCGCCGACGGCCTCCCCGACCACCTGCATGAGCGCGCTCGCGGTGAGCTGTGGCAGGTGACTCAGGTACGCCACCAGCCGATCGTGCGCGGCGGGGGGCATCACGCGGGGCACCGCGCCGAGCGCCTCGATGAACGCGGAGAGCTTCTCCACTGCCGTGCCGCTCGCCTCGCTGGAAGGCGTCAGCAGCCACGGCCGGCCTTGGAAGAGATCCGGCCGCGCGTGCTCGAGCCCGCCGGCGGCGGCTCCGGCCAGCGGATGCCCGCCGACGAACGTGAACCGGCCCGGCAGGCCCATCGCCGCCTCGACGGTCGCGCGCTTCGTGCTGCCCGTGTCGGTCACGACGGCGGCCTGCCGCACGTTCTCGTCCAGTTCCGCCATCAGAGCGACATTCTGCCGCACGGGCGCGGCGAGGATCACGAGGTCGGCTTCCGCCAGGACCACGAGGTCGTCCGCCGCCACGTCGATGGCATGGAGGCGCATCGCCGTCTCGAGGACGTCCTTGTTGTCCACCGCGATGACGAGCGCCGTCGGCCAGATCTGCCGCGCGGCCATCGCGATGGATCCGCCGATCAGCCCGAGGCCGACGATGCCCACCTTGTCGAAGATCGGCGGCGCGCCACCGGGCGCCGGCCGGCCGGGCTGGATGACCGGAAGCTCCACGCCTAGCTGCCCCATCCCCGGCGCGTCACCGGCTCGAGGCAAATCGATCGGCCAATCGCCGGCGCGATGATGCGCAGCTCGGCCATGAGCCGGTCGAACTGTCCCGGAAACATCGACTGCGCGCCGTCGCTGAGCGCGTGATCCGGATCGCAGTGCACCTCGATGAGCAGGCCGTCGGCCCCCGCCGCGATCGCGGCGCGGGCGACGGGCGCGACCTTGTCCCGCCGGCCGATCGCGTGGCTCGGATCCACGATGACGGGCAGATGGCTCAGCTTCTTCACGATCGGAATCGCGGCGATGTCGAGCGTGTTGCGCGTGGCGGTCTCGAACGTGCGGATGCCGCGCTCGCACAGCACCACGTCCGTGTTGCCGCCGCTCAGCACGTACTCCGCCGACAGGAGCCATTCCTCGATCGTCGCCGAGATGCCGCGCTTGAGCAGGACGGGCTTCCTGACGTGACCCAGCTCGCGGAGCAGCGTGAAGTTCTGCATGTTCCGCGCGCCGACCTGAAACATGTCGGCGTAGCCGCCAATCAGCTCGATCTGGCTGACGTCCATCACTTCCGTCACGAGCTGGAGGCCCTCGCTGTTGCAGGCGTCCCGCATCAGCTTGAGTCCCTCCTCGCCCAGGCCCTGGAAGCTGTACGGCGAGCTGCGCGGCTTGAACGCCCCGCCGCGGAAGATCTTGGCGCCGGCGCGGCGCACCGCCGCCGCCGTCGTCCGGACCTGCGTCTCGTTCTCGGCGGAGCACGGCCCGGCCATGACGATGACCTCGTCGCCGCCGATGCGGACGTCGCCGACCGAGACGACGGTGTCCTCCGACTTGAACGTCCGGCTCGCCAGCTTGTACGGCTCCGAGATCCGGACCACCTCGCGCACGCCGTCGAGCACCTCGATGAGGCCGGGGTCCGGGCGGGTCTGCCCGACGACGCCGAGCACCGTCCGCGTGATGCCGGTCGACCGGTGCACGTCCATCCCCATCTCCACGAGCCGCGCGACCACCTGTTCGATCTGCGTCTCGGTGGCCCGTTCGTCCATGATTACGACCATTACCGTGTCCTCGCGGACCTGAAGGTCCGCACTACGACTCGTCTTCCTGTATGACGCGGCGCTCGAGCCTGCGCGCCTCGTCGATGATGCGTTCGAACAGCCGGGCGATCGCGTCCGGCCCGAGGGGGCCTTCGGCCGCGACGCTCCGGACGTGCGCCAGCACGTCCTTCTCCCGGTTCGGCTGGTAGACCTCGAGCCCGGCCTCGCGCTTCAGCTGCCCGATCTCGCAGGCGCGGCGCGCCCGCTCGTTCAGCAGGCGAACCAGCACCTCGTCGACGCGATCGATGTCGCGCCGCAGCTCGTCCAGCCTCTCCTCAAGCGTGCTCGCCATCCTCACCTCTCAGCCACCGCACGTGGCGTTCCAGCCGCGCGCCGAGCTCGGGCGCGTCGCCGATCTCGCCGATGAGCGACACCAGCGCGCTGCCGACGACCGCCGCGTCCGCGTACCGGCAGATCTGGGCGACATGCTCCGGCCGCGACACGCCGAAGCCGAGCGCCAGCGGCATCTCCGTGAGGCGCCGGATCCGGGCGGCCAGCGTCGCGGCGCTGTCGGCCACCTGGTCGCGCGCGCCGGTCACGCCCAGGCGCGAGATGCCATAGAGAAAGCCCCGCCCCAGCTCCGCCGCCCGCCGGATGCGCGCGTCCGTCGTCGTCGGGCTCAACAGGAAGATCGTATCGATCCCGCGCGCCGCCAGCGTCTCACGAAAGCCCCCGGCCTCCTCGATCGGCAGGTCGAGCGCCAGGACGCCGTCGACGCCCGCGTCGGCGGCCCGATCCGCGAAGGCCTCGGCGCCCAGGCGCAGGATCGGGTTCGCATAGCTGAAGATCACGACCGGCGCCCGCAGCTGGTCGCGGACCCGCTTCACCATGGCCAGCGAGGCCGTGAGGCTCCCGCCCGCCGCCAGCGCCCGCTCGGTGGCGCGCTGAATCGCCGGGCCGTCCGCCATCGGATCCGAGAACGGCACGCCGACCTCGATCACGTCGGCGCCACCCCGATCCAGCGCGAGCAGGACTTCAGCCGAGCGATCCGGCGTCGGATCTCCGGCGGTCGTGAACGTGACCAGGCCGGGCCGCCGTTCCGCGCGAATCCGGTCGAACGCCTCGCCGATCCGTGCGCTCGTGCGGACCGTCATCCCATCTCCGTGCCG
This sequence comes from uncultured Acidobacteriota bacterium, assembly GCA_963792785.1. Taxonomy (GTDB): domain Bacteria; phylum Acidobacteriota; class Vicinamibacteria; order Vicinamibacterales; family CAVVIG01; genus CAWIMX01. The sequence goes on from CAWBXO010000001.1 coordinate 541,603, forward strand.
AGCGCCTTCGCGACCGTGTGCACGTCCTTGTCGCCCCGGCCCGACAGGTTCACGAGCAGGATCGCGTCGCGTCCCAGCGTGGGCGCCAGCGTGCTCGCATAGGCAATCGCATGCGAGGACTCGAGCGCCGGCAGGATCCCCTCGAGCTTCGCCAGCGTCTGGAACGCGTCGAGGGCCTGCGTGTCGGTGACGGAGCCGTATTCGGCGCGTCCGAGCGCGCGCAGCCACGCGTGCTCGGGGCCGACGGCCGCGTAGTCGAGGCCCGCCGAGATCGAGTGCGTCGGCTCGATGTTCCCGTTCTCGTCCTGCAGCACGAACGTGCGCGTTCCCTGCAAGACGCCCGCGCTGCCGCCGGAGAAGCGCGCGGCATGCCGCCCGCGCACGATCGCCTCACCGCCCGCCTCGACGCCGATCAACCGGACGCCGCGATCCTCGATGAACGAATCGAAGATCCCCATGGCGTTGCTGCCACCGCCCACGCACGCCACGATCGCGGTCGGCAGCCTCCCGGTGCGCTCGAGGATCTGGGCTTTCGCCTCGCGGCCGATCACGGCCTGGAACTCGCGGACCATCAGCGGGTACGGATGCGGGCCGAGGACCGAGCCAAGCAGGTAATGCGTGTCGCCGACGTGCGTGACCCAGTCGCGCATCGCCTCGTTGATGGCGTCCTTCAGGGTCCGGCTGCCGCCGTCGACGCGCAGCACCTCCGCGCCGAGGAGCCGCATCCGGAAGACGTTCAGCGCCTGGCGCGCCATGTCCTCGGCGCCCATGTAGACATGGCACTCGAGGCCCAGCAGCGCGCACGCCGTCGCCGTCGCCACGCCGTGCTGCCCCGCGCCGGTCTCAGCGACGATGCGGCGCTTGCCCATCCGGACGGCGAGGAGCGCCTGACCGAGGGCGTTGTTGATTTTGTGCGCGCCGGTGTGCGTCAGGTCCTCGCGCTTCAGGAACACGCGCGCGCCGCCCCACGCCTCGGTCAGGCGCGCGGCCTCGCTGAGCGGCGTCGGCCGCCCCACGTAATCCTTGAGCAGCCGATCCAGCTCTGCGTGAAACGCGGGATCCGCGCGCGCCTCGAGATATGCGCGCTCGAGCTGCTCCACCGGCTCGACCAGCGTCTCCGGCACGAACCGTCCGCCGAACTCGCCGAAATACCCGCGCGCGTCCGGATCGCGCCGGCCGGCCGCCGCCTCCGCAGGAGTCATCGCCCTTCCTCCGCCGCGGCCCGCGCGGCCGCGATCAGTGCCCGCATCTTTCCATGATCCTTCACCCCGGGCGCCGATTCCACCCCCGAGGACACGTCGATCCCGTACGGCCGCACCCGGGCAATGGCGTCGGCCACGTTCTCCGGCGTCAGTCCGCCGGCCAGCAGCAGGCGCCGCCGCCGGGCCAGCGCCGCCGCCGCGTCCCAGTCACCCGTCCGCCCGGTGCCACCGCGTCGCTCGCGATCGCGGGCGTCGAGCAGCAGCGTCACGCGCGCGGGCCAGCCCTCCGCGTCCGCTTCCCCGGCGACCGACTTGATCGCCGGCGCGACGAGCGCGGCCAGAACGCCGGGAGCCTCGTCGCCGTGCAGCTGCACGGCGCCCAGGCGGACGCGACTGGCGGTTTCGTTGACGGTCTCGACCGGCTGATCGACGAACACGCCGACCGTGGTCACGAACGGCGGTAGCGCCGACGCGATCGCCCGCGCCGTGTCCGCGGTGATGCAGCGGGGGCTCTTCGGCCAGAAGATGAAGCCGAGCGCGTCGGCGCCCGCCTCGACGGCGGCCTCGGCGTCGGCCGCGCGGGTGATGCCGCAGATCTTGATCAGCACGCCGCCCCCTCGCCGATCAGCCGCTCGAGCGCCGCCGCCGGATCCGGGTCGAGCATCAGGCGCTCGCCGACGAGGAAGGCGCGGTAGCCGAGGCCGCGCAGCCGCTGCAGGTCGGCGGCGCTCTTGAGGCCGCTTTCGCTCACCGCGATCACCCCGCGCGGAATCCGGGCGATCAGGCGATCGGACGCTGCCACATCGACCGCCAGCGTCCGCAGATTGCGATTGTTGACGCCGACGATGCGCGCGCCCGCGTCGAGCGCCGGGGCCAGTTCGGCCTCGCCGTGCACTTCCACGAGTGCGTCGAGCCCGAGCTCCGTGGCGCGCCCCAGCAGGAATGCCAGTTCGGCGGGCTGGAGGGCCGCGACGATCAGCAGGACCGCCGCCGCGCCGTTGGCGCGGGCCTCGAAGAGCTGGTATTCCGACACCAGGAAGTCCTTCCTGAGCACCGGCAGCGCGACGGCGCCGCTGACCTCCCTGAGGTGGTCCAGCGATCCGTCGAAGAACGTCGGTTCAGTGAGGCACGAGATGGCCGCCGCGCCGCCGCGCTCGTACTGGCGCGCGATGGCCGCCGGCTCGTATGCCGCCATCAGGACGCCGCGCGACGGCGAGCGACGCTTGCACTCGGCGATGACGTTCACATGCCCCGGCCGCGCCAGCGCGGCCTCGAACCGCCCGCCCCGGGGCGCCACGGCCTCCGCCCGATGCGCGACCGCGGCCAGCGGCTCGCGGCTCGCGCGGGCCTCCACGGTTCGGCGCGTGGCCGCGACGATCGTCGCCAGCAGGTCCGCGTCGCGGCTCACCGGCGCCCTCCGTCGACCGGCGTGTTCGACACGGACGCGAGGTGCTCGAGCACGGCCGCCGCTTTCCCGTCGTCGATGGCCGAGGCGGCCAGGGCCAGGCCGTCTTCGATCGACGCGACCGCGCCGGCCACGAACAGCGCCGCCGCCGCGTTGAGCCGCACGACGTCGCGCGCCCCGCCTCGCGCGCCGGCCAGCACGCGGCGGATGATGGCCGCATTCTCGGCGGCGTCGCCGCCCGCGATATCCGCCGCCGACGCCTTCGCGACCCCGACGTCCGAGGGGTGCAGGTAAAACGTCCGCACCGTGCCCTCGCGGCACTCCGAGATCTTGGTGTAGCCGGTCGGCGAAATCTCGTCGATCCCGTCGGCGCCGTGCACGACCCAGGCGCGCTCGGATCCCAGGAGCAGCAGCGCGCGCGCCACCAGTTCCGTGAACTCCGGACGCGGCACGCCGACGATCTGCCGCCGGGCACCCGCCGGGTTCGTCAGCGGCCCGAGCAGGTTGAACGCGGTGCGCACGCCAAGGTCCTTGCGCGCCTGCGCCGCGTGTTTCATGGCCGGGTGGAACGTCGGCGCGAAGAAGAACGCGATCCCCACCTCCTCCAGGCAGCGCTCGACGACGGCCGGCGGCGCCGTCACGGCCACGCCCAGGGCCTCGAACACGTCCGCGCTGCCCGATCGGCTCGAGACCGACCGGTTGCCGTGCTTCGCGACCCGGACGCCGCAGGCCGCCACCACCAGCGCCGCGCAGGTCGAGATGTTGAACGTGCCGGAGCGATCGCCGCCGGTGCCGCACGTGTCGAACACCGGATCGAACCGCTTCGACGGCTGGATCGCGTGCGCGCGCATCACGCGGGCCAGGCCCACGATCTCGGCCGGCCGCTCGCCCTTCATCGCGAGGCCGACGAGGAGGCCCGCCAGCTGCGCCGGCGCGGCCCGGCCCTCCATCACCTCGGTCATCGCGGCCGCGGCTTCCTCGGTCGTGAGGTCCTCGCGGCGCGTCAGCTTCTCGATCAGGTTCGCAAACATGGCGGCCTCAGCGGCGATCCTCGAGGAAGTTGCGGAGGATCCGGTGTCCCTCGCCCGTCAGAATCGACTCCGGATGGAACTGCACGCCGACGATCGGAAACGTCCGGTGCCTCAGGCCCATGATCGTGCCGTCCTCCCGCGTGCGCGCGGTGATCTCGAGGACGTCCGGCAGCCCGGCCTCCGCCACGACCAGCGAGTGATACCGGGACGCCACGAACGGCCCATCGATGCCGGTGAACACGCCGGCCGCGTTGTGCTCGATTGTGGATGTCTTGCCGTGCATCGGCACCGAGGCGCGGACGACGTTCCCGCCGAAGGCGGCGCCGATCGCCTGATGGCCCAGGCAGACGCCGAGAATCGGCGTCCGGTCCCCCAGCGCCCGGATCAGCGCGATCGTCACGCCGGCGTCCTCGGGCCGCCCCGGACCCGGCGAGATCACGATGCGCTCCGGCTGCCGCGCGGCGATCTCGCCGACGGTCGCGGCGTCGTTGCGCGTGACCTCGACCTGCGCGCCGAGTTCGCCCAGGTACTGCACGAGGTTGTAGGTAAACGAATCGTAGTTATCGAGAACGAGCACCATGACTAGAGTCCCTGCTCGGCCAGCTCGAGCGCCCGCAGGAGCGCCCGCGCCTTGTCGCGCGTCTCTTCGTATTCGGCCGTGGGGTTCGAATCCATCACGATACCCGCGCCCGCCTGCACGTACGCCTTCCCCCCCGACATGATCACCGTCCGGATCGCGATGCAGAAATCGAGGTTGCCCGCGAAATCGACGTAGCCCACGGCGCCGGCGTACAGGCCGCGCCCCGACGGCTCGAGGTCGCGGATGATCTGCATCGCCCGCACTTTCGGCGCCCCCGACACGGTGCCGGCCGGGAAGCACGACACCAGCGCGTCGAGCCGATCGCGATCCGACGCCAGCCGGCCCTCGACGATCGAGGTCAGGTGCATCACGTGCGAGAAGCGCTCGAGGCCCATGAACTGCGGCACGCGCACCGAGCCGAACTCGCAGACGCGCCCGACGTCGTTGCGCCCGAGGTCGACGAGCATCACGTGCTCGGAGCGTTCCTTCTCGTTGCGCTTCAGCTCCTCGGCCAGCCGCTGATCCTCCTCCGCGGACTTGCCCCGAGGCCGCGTCCCGGCGATCGGGTGCGTTTCCACGCGCGAGCCCTCGACGCGCACGAGCATCTCGGGCGAGGATCCGACGACCGACACGCCGCCCATGCGGATGAAATACATGTAGGGCGACGGATTCACGTGGCGCAGCGCGCGATACACCGTGAAGGGGTCGGCCGTGACGTCGGCCTCGAAGCGCTGCGACAGGACGACCTGATAGATGTCGCCCGCCGCGATGTGCTCCTTCGCGGTCCGGACGTTGGCCTCGAACGCCTCGCGCGTGTGGTTCGACCGGAACTGCACGTCGCCGCCGCGGGCCGGGCGCCCGCGCGACAGGCTGCGCTCGAGCTCCCGCTCGAGGAACTGGATCTTGGCGCACGCGAACTGATAGAGCGCCTCGAGGTCGTCGTCCGCCGTGACGCGCGCGTTCGCGATGATCAGGATCCGGTGCTGCACGTGATCGAACGCGAGCACCGTATCGAACAGCATGAACCCCGCGTCGTCCGCCGCGTCGGGCGAGGTGCCCAGGTCCCCGAGCACCGGCTCGAACCACGTCGACGCGCCGTAGCCGAAGTAGCCCACCGCGCCGCCGGTGAACCGCGGCAGGTCGGGCACGAACGGCGACCGGTAGTCCGCCATCAGGCCGCGGAGCGTCTCGACGAACGGGCGCTCGCTCTCGGTGATCGTCCCGTTCCGCTCGATCGTCGTGCGGCCGCCGCGGGCGCGCAGGATGAGGAACGGGTCCTTTCCGAGGAACGAGTACCGCCCCACGTGCTCCCCGCCCTCGACGCTCTCGAGCAGGAAGGCGTAATCGGCGTCTTCGGCGATCGCGAGGAACGCGGACACCGGCGTCAGGAGGTCGGCGACGATCTCCTTGCAGACCGGCACGAACGTGCCGCGCCGCGCGAGCTCCTTGAATGTGTCGAACGACGTGATTTTCATCGGTTGAACTCCGCGAGCGCGTGCGCGGCGGCCTCGCGCATGAGGGCGGCCGGCGGCCGCGTGCCCGTCCACCACTCGAACTGGTCCCGCGCCTGCGCGACCAGCATCTCCAGGCCGCCGATAACGCGACAGCCGGCCCGCTCCGCGTCCGCGAGCAGGCGCGTGCTCGCCGGGTTGTACACAAGGTCGTACACGGTGTCGCCGGTGAGGCCCTCGGCCGGCATCGGCGACTCGTCCACGCGCGGGTGCATGCCGATCGGCGTGCAGTTGACCAGGAGGTCCCAGCTGCCCGGCTCCGGCGGCCACGGGCCGGTCGCGCCGTCCACGAGCACGGCCACCAGTTCGGCGCGGCTCTGCTGACGGGCGTGGACGCGGACCGTCGCGCCGCTCGACGCGAGGGCCACGGCCACGCTGCGCGCCGATCCGCCGGCGCCCAGAATCGACGCGCGCCGCCCGCGCAGCGCCGACGCGTCGCCGAGCGGTGCGAGAAAGCCGCCCACGTCCGTATTGCCGCCGAGCCAGCGCCCGTCCACCATCGAAATGGTGTTCACGGCGCCGATACGGCGAGCGATCGAATAGACCTCGTCGACCCGATCGCAGAGGTCCACTTTATAGGGCGTCGTCACGCTGGCGCCCTTCACGCCGAGCCCGCGGGCGAAGGTCATGAAGTCGTCGGCGTCCGCCGCCGCGAACGGCAGATACACGGCGTCGCGACGGATCGCCTGGAACGCCGTGTTGTGCATGGCCGGCGAGACCGAGTGCGCGACGGGCTGGCCGACCAGGCCATAGACCTCGGTGGCGTCGCCGATGCTGCGGAACCGGTACAGATCGAGCAGCGCCGCAGCCGACAACTGACCGACCGCCCGCTCGTCGCCGGCGTACGTCCACGCCGATCCGATCCGCGAGGCCAGCACCCGCGTCGCGACACCGGCCTCGCCCATCCCGATGAGGACGACGGCTCCGTCGCGCGCGACACGCGGGCCGAGCGTGAACAGCGCGAGCGCGTCGGAGAGCCGGCGCGCCTGCACGGCCACCTTCACGACCTCCGCACCGGTGGACCGCATCGCGCGGATCCGGTCCTCGAGGTCCGCGGGCACGCCGTCGAAATCGTGGCTCGAGAGGATCACGCGGCGGCCGGCCGTGCGCGCGACCAGGTCGTCGAATCCCGCGCGCCATTCGACGTCGACGTACTCGGCGCCGAGCGCGACCGCCTCACCGAGGAGGCGGCGCCGCTCTTCCTCACTGCCCGTGAAGCGGCCGCCCTCCCACGCGGGGCGGCAGGTGACGACGACCGGGACGCGGCGTCCGGCGAGCGCCCCGCCGACGTTCGGATCAGAGACCGCGTCGAGGCGCAACTCGACCAGATCGGCGTCCGCGACCTCGTCGCGCCGCCGTCTGAGCTCGGCCGTCGTGCCGGCCGTCACGGTGATACACACGCGTGTGCGCATAAATAAAAAAAGCCTCTTCAACCAGGAAGGATGAAGAGGCTTGGGAAACTCCGCCGCACGGTGGCAGTTCAGGCCAAGGCGGTCGCCTCTTCAGAGAAGCCCCAATACCACCGCCACGCGGACGTCGTCGTCAGCGCCGACAGCTCAAAACCGTGCGGAGACATGGGTTCTCGGCCAGCCACAATGGAAGCGACGATAGCCCATTTCTCCTTGACCCGCAAGCACTTCTTTCCGAATGTATAATGGCTTCAGGCACCCATGACAGCACGGTTTTTCCCGGTCCTGACGTTCGTGCTGGCCGGAGGGCTGGGCGTCGCGACCCTCTCGCTGCAGGCGCAGACCCCGGCGGCCGCCACCGGCGTCATGGCGACCTCGGAGGTGCGGCCCGGGATGGTGGGGATCGGCCGCACGGTCTTCGAGGGCACGCACGTCGAGGAGTTCCAGGCGCACATCCTCGGCGTCCTGCAGAACCTCATGGGCCCGAACCGCACGCTGATCATCGCGCGGCTCGAAGGCGGCCCCCTCGCCGACACCGGCGTCATCGCCGGCATGAGCGGCAGCCCGGTCTACATCGACGGCCGCCTCATCGGCGCCGTCTCCTACTCGCTCGGCAGCTTCTCGAAGGAGCCGCTCGCCGGCATCACGCCGATCTCGGAGATGATCGACGCGACGGCGCTCGATCGCCCGCGCCCGGCGGGCGCGCGCGTGCACCTCGACTTCCCGGCGGCGCCCGGCGCCCTGGTCGCCGCCTTCCGGCGCGCGCTCAACTGGAACCGGCCCTTCGCCGACCGCGCGGGCGACAGCCGCCTGCTCGGCGCCGCGAGCGTTTCGGGCCTCGACGCCGGCGAGCTCGGCACGCTGCTGCGGCCGATTGCGACGCCGCTCGTCATGTCGGGGTTCGACGCCGACGTGGCCGATCTGCTGGGCTCGGCGTTCCGCGATCAGGGTTTCGTGCCGATGGGCGGCGGCGGTCCGGCGGGCCCGGCCCCCGGCGAGATGCCGTACGAGGGCCCGCTCAAGCCGGGTGACGCCGTCGGCGTCGAGCTCGTCAACGGCGACCTCCTGCTCGGCGCGACCGGCACGATCACGCAGGTCGACGGCGATCGCGTCTACGCGTTCGGCCATCCGCTCTACAACCTCGGGCCGACCGAATTTCCGATGACGCGCGCGTACGTCTACACGGTGCTCCCGAGCCTCTCGTCGTCGATGAAGCTGTCGTCGACCGGCGAAGTGATCGGCACGTTCCTGCAGGATCGCGCGACCGCGATCGCCGGCCGGCTCGGCAAGGGCCCGCGGATGATTCCGGTGACCATCACGCTCGACTCCGAGCGCGATCAGCCACGGACCTTCCATTTCGGCGTCGTGCGCGATCAGCTCTTCACGCCGCTCATGGCCTACACCACGATCCTCAACACGATCGGGTCCTACGAGCGGCAGATGGGCACGGCGACCTACGAGGTGTCGGGCTCCGCGTCGCTCCGCTCGCACGAGGCCATCACGTTCGACAACCTCTTCTCGGGCGACTCGGCGTCGATGGGCGCGGCCGCCTACGTCGTGGCGCCGATCACGTTCCTGATGGACAACGAGTTCGAGACGGTCGACGTCGAGCAGATCGATCTCACGATCCACGCGAGCGAGGAGCCGCGCACGGCGACGCTCGAGCGCGTGTGGCTCGACGACCCGCGGCCGCGGCCCGGGCACGTCGTGCCGTTGAAGGTCCTGCTCCGCACCTACCGCGGCGAGGACGTCCTGCGCACCCTGCCGATCCGGATCCCCGAGAACGCCACCGGCACGCTGTCGCTGGTCGTGGCCGACGGCGAGCGGCTGGGCGAGGCCGAACAGCGCGAGGCGCGGATGCCGCAGCAGACGCGGGACGTCGCGCAGACGATTCGCGCCCTCAACCGGGCGCGGCGCAACAACACGCTCTACGTGAAGCTGCTCGGCGCGCAGTCCGGCGCGGTGGTCGGCGGCGAGCTCCTGCCCGCGCTGCCGCCCTCCGTCCTCGCGGTCCTGCAGGCGGATCGCAACAGCGGCAGCTTCAACCCGCTCTACAGCACGACGCTCGGTGAATGGGAGCTGCCGACCGAGCACGCCGTGAGCGGCGCCCGGACCCTGACGGTGACCGTCGCGCCGAACTAACTCGGGATTGGGGATTAGGGGATAGGGATTAGTTGACTCACACTGCGACGCTGCGCCAGTAACAGCGAGATCCTAATCGCCAATCCCAACCTCAACTTCTAAGCCCTAACCCCTAAGCCCTAACCCCTAAGCCCTAACCCCTACAATGATCACCTCCCCCCTCCGCCCCCGGCGCCCGGCGCTCATCATCGCCGGGCTGGCTGTCTTCGCCCTGTCGCTCGCCGCCTCCTCGCCGCGCTTCTTCGAGGCCGTCACGCAGGCCGACTTTCTCAAGGGCGATCTCACGGACCTGGCCGTCGACGCCCAGGGCCGGCTGAGCCTCGGCTTCGCCACCGAGGCGATCTACGAAACCGCGTCGCCCTTCGTCTGGGCGCTCGCCGCCGGTCCGGGCGGCGCCGCCTATCTCGGCAGCGGCAACGATGGCCGCGTGTTCCGCGTCGACGCCACCGGCCAGGGCTCGGTCCTCTTCGATGCCGCCGAGCTCGAGGTCCACGCGCTGGCGCCGGGCCCCGACGACAGCCTGTTCGTCGGCACGTCGCCCCAGGGGCGCATCTACAAGGTCGCGCGGGACGGCACCGCGGCGACCTTCTTCGATCCCGACGCCACGTACATCTGGGCGCTTGCCGTCGACCGCGCGGGCAACCTCTACGCGGCCACGGGCGAGGGCGGCGTCATTTACAAGATCGCGCCCGACGGGACCGGCGCGCCCTTCTACACGACGCGCACGACGCACGCGCTCGCGCTCGCGTTCGACGGCGCGGGCAACCTGCTGGTCGGCACGGGCTCGCCGGGGCGCGTCATCCGCGTGGATCCGCAAGGCAAGGGCTTCGTCCTGCTCGACTCGTCGTTCGAGGAGATTCACATGCTCCGCTTCGACAGCGCCGGCCAGCTGTACGCGGCGGCCATCAACGGCGGCGCCCAGCCGGCGTCCGCGGCCCAGCCCGTGCCTGCGCCCTCGACGAGCTCGCAGGGCAACCAGCCCGTCGCCACGGTGTCCACCGAGGTGACCGCCGTCGTGGTCGCCGACTCGAGCTCCACGCAGGCGGCGCCCGCGGCCTCCCGCGACGACCGGCGGCTACCCAAGGGCGCGCTCTACCGGATCGCGCCGAACGGCCTCTGGGACGAAATCTGGGAGTCGCGTGACGACACGCCGTACGACGTGGCCTTCGAGCCGGACGGCGCGCTGCTCGTCGCCACGGGGAACAACGGCCGCATCTTCCGCCTCGACGGCGATCCGCTGCAGCCGACGCTGGTCGCGCGCGCGCCGGCCCGGCAGGTGACGGCGTTCCTCCGCGACGCGCAGGGCCGCCTCCGCTACGCCACGGCCAATCCGGGCAAGCTGTTCAGCCTCGCGTCGACGCGCGCGGCCACGGGCACGTACGAGTCGCAGCCGCTCGACGCCGAGACCGTCTCCACGTGGGGCGCGATCTCCTGGCGCGGCACGATCCCGGCGGGATCGAGCGTCCGCATCGCCACCCGCAGCGGCAACACCGAGACGCCCGACGACACGTGGAGCGACTGGTCCGCTGCCTACGCCGACGCGGACGGCTCCCCGATGTCGAACCCGAACGCGCGCTACCTCCAGTGGCGGGCGGTCTTGAGCGGATCGGGCGCTGGCCCGGTCCTGACCTCCGTGCGGGCCGCGTACCTGCAGCGCAATCTCCGGCCGACCGTGCGCACCGTCACGGTGCACCCGCCCGGCATCGTCTTTCAGAAGCCGTACAGCACCGGGGATCCGGAACTTGCCGGCTTCGCGAGTCAGTCGACGCCCGATCAGCGGCTCAACGCCGAGGCCACCGGCAGCAACGGCGGCGCGGGGCTCGGGCGCCGCGTCTACGAGAAGGGTCTCGAGACGATCACCTGGCGCGCCGACGACGACAACGGCGACGACCTGCGCTATGACATCCTCTACCGCCGGGAAGGCCAGACCGACTGGACGGCGCTCCGCCGCGGCGTGACCGACACGATTCTGGTGTGGGATACCTCGACGGTGCCGAACGGGACGTACTTCGTGAAGGTGGTCGCGTCCGACGCGCCGTCCAACGCGCCGGCGGCCGCGCTTGCCGGCGAGTTGTCGAGCGCGGCGTTCGAGGTCGACAACACCCCGCCCGCGATCGCGGTCGGCGCCACGCGCGTGGCGAACGGGCGGACGATCGTCAGCTTCGACGTCCGCGACGATCACTCACCCATCGAGCGCGTCGAGTATTCACGGGACGGGGTCGAGTGGCAGGGGGTGTTTCCGACCGACGGGATCGCCGACTCACGTCTGGAGCACTACGAGCTGACGGTCGACGGCGCGCTCGACGCGCGCGGCCTGACGCTGCGCGCGATGGACGCGATGAATAACGTCGCCACGGCGCACGTCGAGCGCGCCGCGCCTTAAGCGATCTTCTTTTCGGGAAGGGGATCGGCCGGCTTCTCTGGTGCGGGCTCGGGCTCTGGCGCGGGGGCCTCAATCGGCCGCACGGTCGTGTTCGCCACCAGCCAGACCATGTTCACCGCAACCGGCCCGGCGTCGGACACCGCCGGCTCGAAGCGCGCCTCGGCGACGGCGTCCATCACGCCTTCGATCCGCCCGGCCTCGCCCACCCACTTGCCTCCCCGGGCGTGGAGGAACTCGACGCCCGAGATGCGCCCTTCACGCGTCACGACGGCCGCCAGCGCGAACACGGCGTCGTCTTCGGAGACGGTCCGCCGGGTGGCGGAGGCCAGGTCGAGCACGCGCGGCATCTGCACGCGTCCGTAATTCGACACCGGGTTCTCGTTCGAGCCGGGCGAGCTCAGGATGCTGACGATGCCACCGAGTGAATCCGGACGCACGGTGGTGGCGAGGTGCAGCGTACCGAACATGATCGTCGCGAAGACCAGCGTGGCCACCGCTGCGCTGAGCCCCGCGTACACCAGGTGCATGTCGTCGAAGAGGTCGCGCACGCGCACCGAAAACGCCGCGCTGGCCTCGACCTCCGCGCGGCTCACCACGGACGACTCGAAGATCTCGGCTTCGTTGCCCGTGAGCGTGAAGTGCGCGGACGCCGACCGCCGGAGGTCGGCGCGCAGCGTTTCCAGCTCCGTCAGCGTCACGGCGCACGCGTCGCAGGAGTCGAGATGCACGCCGACGGCGATCTGCTCGCCGATCGGCAGTTCCTCGTCGTGGTAGGCCTCGAGGAGGCGCCGGGCCACCTTGCAGGTGAGCGGCGTCATCGTCCGCTCACTTCCCGCAACTCGGCGCGCAGGGCCTGCCGCGCCCGCGTGAGGCGCGACTTCACGGTGCCGATCGCGACGCCGAGCGAGTAGCCGATTTCCTCGTAGCTGAGGCCGTCGATCTCGCGCAGCACGACGGCCGTGCGCTGGTCGAACGGAAGACGCCCGAGCGCCGCCCAGAGCTGATCCGCCAGTTCCTTGCGGGCGAGCGCGCGCTCGGGCGTGACGTCTGGACCCGAAATCCGGTCGCCGTGGACGGCGATGTGCTCGTCGAGCGAGACCTGATCGTTGCGATGACGTCGGCGCCAGAACCGATGCCGGTTGCACGCCTGGTTGACCGCGATCCGGTAGATCCAGGTGCGCAGGCTGGAGTGGCCGCGGAAGCTGTGGATCGTGCGGAACACGCGAAGGAAGACTTCCTGGGAGAGGTCGAGGGCTTCATCCCGGTCGCCCAGCAGGTTCATCGCGAGCTGGACCACCATCCGCTGGTGCTCGCCGACCAGTTCGCTGCAGGCGATCTGATCGCCGGCGACGCACCGGCGCACCAGCGCCGCATCGTGGCCTTCGACGCCTGACCAGACGGCGGTTCGCACGTCCTTCACTGAGAGCTCCGAGACAGCGGCATAGGCCCGGGTAACTCGTTCCACTATATCGGACTTAGACCCCGACTGCGACTGAAAGTTCCAGGTTACGATAAAGCATCTAGACCATGCGCTGGATCACCCTCGTCCTGGTCGGCCTTCTGCTCGCCGGCGCCGGCGGGGTCGCCGTCTACCAGGCCGCCCGCAGCGAGCGCGACTACCGGGCTCTGCTCGCCCAGGGCGATACCGCCCTGGGCGAGGAGCAGACCTTCGGCGCCATCGAGGCCTACAGCGGCGCCATCGCCCTGCGGCCCGCCTCCATGCTCGCGCACCTCCGCCGGGGCGAGACCTACGAACGCCGCGGCGAGCTCGAGGAGGCGGTGCGGGACTTCCGGAAGGCGGCTCAACTGGACGGGACCGCGCCCCGCCCGCTCGACGAGTTGGGCGACGTGCAGTACCGGCTTCAGCGCTATGAACGCGCGGCCGACAGCTACACGCGCTACCTGGCGCTCGACAATCGGTCGGCCCGGGTCGACTACAAGCTCGGGCTCGCGCGGTATCGGGCCGGTGACACCCCGGCCGCCCTCGAAACGCTGCAGCGGGCGGTGGATCTCGACGACCAGTTTGCCGACGCCTACTACCTGATGGGTGTCTGCCTCCGCGATGCCGACCGGCGCGCCGACGCCCTGCCCGCCCTGGAGCGGGCGGTCTCGCTCTCCCCCGGGCTCATTCCCGCCCGCGAGGAGCTCGCCGATCTCTACACCGACCTCGGGCGCTCGGCCGACGCGCTCGATCAGCTCGCAGACCATCGCGGGGCTCGATCGCGGCCGCGTCGAGCGTCAGGTGGCGGTGAGCCTCGCCCACGCGAGCGCGGGCAACGCGGATCTCGCCGTGCTCACACTCGGCAACGCGCTCGAGCGGACGTCGGGCCAGCCGCTGCTCTATGAGGCGCTCGGCCGGGTGTGGCTGGATCTGGCGCGCCGCCACGACTCGGTCGCGCTCGGCAAGGCGCTCGAGGCGCTCGGACGGGTGGCGTCGAGCCCCGCCGCCTCGAGCGGCGCGCTGCTGCTCTACGGCCAGGCCCTGCAGCTCGACGGCCAGGCGGACGCCGCGGAGCGGACGCTCCAGCAGGCCGCCTCGCGCGAGCCCATCGCGCCGGCCGCCCTGCGCGCGTACGCCGACGCCGCGACGGCTGGGAACCACTTCGAGGACGCCCGCGAGGCGCTGATGAAATATCGCGCGCTCGTGACCGACGGCAACGACGCCGCGCGCATGTCGGAAATCGCGGAACTGTCCTCGCGCCTGCACGACGATCAGGGGGCGGCCGCCTGGTTCGGCCGCGCCCTCGAGCTGGCGCCCGACAACGTCCGCGCGCTCGCCGGCCTGGCCGAAGCACAGCTCGGTCTGGGCCTCACCGACACGGCGCGGGCCACCACCGAGCGCGGCCTGCAGATCGCCCCCGACAACGCGCGCCTGCGCGCCGTCGCCCAGCGCCTACACTAGCTCCCGCGCCTTCGTCCCGCGCGCCATTTTCGGATCGGCCCAGTCGCGCAGCCCGTCGCCCAGAAAATTGAAGCCGAGGACGAGCAGCGCGATCGCGAGGCCCGGGAACAACGTGAGGTGCGGCGCGTCGAGCAGGTGCGCGCGACCGCCGTTCAGCATCGTGCCCCAGCTGGGCGTGGGCGGCTGGACGCCGAGCCCCAGGAAGCTGAGCGCGGCCTCCCCGAGAATCGCGCCCGCCATGCCGAGCGTGCCCTGGACGACGACGGCCGGCAGCGCCAGCGGGATCACGTGCCGCCACAGGATCCGCGGCGCGCCCGCGCCGAGCGCCCGCGCCGCCTGCACGTACTCGAGCTCGCGCGCGCGCAGCGCCTGCCCGCGCACCAGGCGCGCGTAGCCGACCCACCCGCCGATCGTCAGCGCGATCAGCACGTTGCGCAGGTTCGGCCCCAGCACGGCGACCAGCGCAATCGCCAGCAGCAGCCCCGGGAACGCCAGCAGCATGTCGATCACGCGGCTGATCACATCGTCCACGAGGCCGCCGAAGTAGCCGGCGACCGCGCCGAGCGTCGTGCCGACGCTGGCCGACACGCCGACGACGGTGATGCCCACGAGGAACGAGATCCGCGCGCCCAGCAGGACGCGCGAGAAGATGTCGCGGCCGAGCTCGTCCAGCCCGAAGGGATGCGCCAGGCTCGGACCGGCCAGGCGCAGGGCCAGGTCCTGGGCCGCCGCGTCGAACGGCGCAAGCGTGGGCCCGAGGATGGCCGCGAGCGCCGCCACGAGCACGATGAAGCCGCCGACCTTCAGCATCGCGCCCTACTCATAGCGGATCCGCGGGTCCAGCAGGCCGTACACGAGGTCGGTGACGAGGTTCACCGAGACGTACGTCACCGCGATGAGCAGGATGCAGCCCTGCACGACGGGATAGTCGCGAAAGCTGATCGACTGGATGAGCAGCCGGCCGACACCGGGCCAGGCGAAGATCGTCTCGGTGATGACGGCGCCCGTGAGCAACATGCCGACCTGCAGGCCGAGAATCGTCACGATCGGGATCAGACTGTTCCGGAACGCGTGCACGATCACGCTGCGCACGCGGGAGACGCCGCGCGCGCGCGCGGCCAGCACGTACAGCTCGCGCAGCTCCTCGAGGACGCTCGCGCGCGTCATGCGCGCCAGCACCGCCGCCAGAGGCGCGCCCAGCGTGATCCCCGGCAGGACGAGATGGGCCAGCGTCCCCCGGCCCGACACCGGCAGCCAGCCCAGCTCGACGGAAAACACGATCGCCAGGAGCGGCCCCAGCCAGAAGTTGGGAATCGAGATGCCGAGCAGCGCGACGACGGTGGCGGCATAGTCCACGCCCGTGCCGGCGCACGAGGCGGCCAGCAGGCCGAGCGGCAGCGCGATCAGAATCGCCACGCCCATCGCCACCACTGCGAGCTCGGCCGTCGCGGGCAGCCGCTCCGCGATCGCCGCCGTGACCGGCTGGTTCGTCCGCAGCGAGGTGCCGAGATCGCCGGCCGCAAGGTGCCGGATGTAGTGCTCGTACTGCACGAGCAGCGGTTGATCGAGGCCCAGGCGCACCCGCAGATCCGCGACGTCGGCCGGCGACGCGCTCTCGCCGAGCATCGCCTGCACGGGATCGCCCGGGACCAGATGGATCAACAGAAAGACCAGCGTCGCGACGCCGAGGATCACGGGAACCGTGAGCAGCAGCCGGCGGGCGATGAACGCCGTCATGCGCGGGTCTGGATTCCGAGCCGTTTCATGAGCTTCGTCAGCCCCTGCCGCGACACGCCGAGCTCGCTCGCCGCGCGCGTGTGATGTCCGCCGGCGCGCGCCAGCGCGCCCCGGACGAACCGTTCCTCGAACGCCCGGCGCGCCTGGTCGAGGCGCAGCGGCTCACCGGGCGCCTCGCTGACGTCTGGCGGCAGCGCGGTCGGCGGCACGACGCCCCGCTTCGCGCAGCGAACCGCCAGCGCCGCCAGCACGTTCTGCAGCTCCCGGACGTTGCCGGGCCAATGATAGCGCGTGAGCGCCGCCATCGTACCCGCCGCCAGCACCGCGCGCGACCCGACGCGCCCGGTCGCCTCGCGCCAGTACGCCTCGACGAGCGGCGGCACGTCCTCGCGCCGGTCGCGCAGCGGCGGCACCCGGATCCGGACCACGTCGAGGCGGTACAACAAGTCCGCGCGAAACCGGCCCGCCTCGACGTCCCGCCGCAGATCCCGGTTGGTGGCCGCCACGACGCGCGCGTCCACGCGGCGCAGGGCCGACTCGCCCAGGCGGCGCACCTCGCCGTCCTGCACGACGCGCAGCAGCTTCGCCTGCGCCCGCGGCGACAGCTCGGCGATCTCGTCGAGAAAGAGCGTGCCGCCGTGGGCGTCCTCGAAGACGCCCGCCCGTTCGCCCGCCGCTCCGGTGAACGCGCCGCGCGCGTGGCCGAAGAGCTCGGACTCGACGAGGTCCTCCGGCAGCGCCGCGCAGTTGATCGACACGAACGCGCGGTCGCGTCGCGGCCCGCGGGAATGGAGCGCGCGCGCCACGAGTTCCTTGCCGCTGCCGCTCTCGCCTTCAACCAGGACGGGGAACGGCGCCGGCGCGGCCTGCGCGACGGCGTCGCGGACCCGCTGGAGCGCATCGCTCGTGCCGATCAGCGCGTCGGGCCCCGCTCCGGCCGCGGCACGCCGGGAGGCCCGCATCGACGCGACCACCGGCGCCAGCGCGGCGGCGACGGGACCGAGCGCCGCAAGCGGGGCCGAGCGCACCGGCGCCGCGCCCAGCGGCCAGACCACGCCCACCGCGCCAATCACGTCGCCGGCATAGAGGATCGGGGCTGCTTCGACCCCCGGCCCCTGGCGCACGGCCGGTGCCACGGCCACGCCGGCGGCGATTGCGCGTCCGGCGGCCTCGCTGGGAACGCCGGCCCCGTCCGACGCGATGACGGCGGGCTCGCTCGCGGCCGGGACGAAAACGGCGACGCCGGCGGCCCGCACGTCGCGCCGCAGCCGGCCGCACGCCTCGCGGAGCACCGCCGCCTCGTCCCCGGCGGCCTGACAGGCCTGCAGGATGTCCACGAGGCACGGCGCCAGACCGCTCGTCCCGCCGCCGCTCGCCGCCAACCCGCGCGCCGCCGCCGGCACGAGCCAGACGAGCCCGGCCAGTCCCGTGCCGGTGATGTGCCGCTCGACGATGGTTTTCACCGCCGCCTGGCCGGCGACGAGGTCGCGCATCAGCTTGATCTTCGCGCGCAGCAGCGGGGGCAGGCACGGCAGCAGCCGGATCGGCACCCGCAAGGCGAGGGAGGCGGCGGCCGGTTCTCCGTCGCGGCGATGGGCCTCGGCCAGCAGAACGCGAGCGGTCACCGCCAGCATCGGCAGGCGGTCTTCGACCGCCGCGGACAGCGCCGCGCCCGCGGCCGCGCGGGCCGCCTCGGTATCGCCGGCGGCCAGGTGCACCCAGGCTGCCGCGGCGGCGCCGAGCGCTCGCGCGCCGCGTGCCGCGCTGCCCCTCGCCCTGGACGCGCAGCCGTGCGCGAGGTCCAGCCGCCCGACGGACGCCGCCGCCCGCGCCCGCAGCGCAAGCGCGCGGGCATCGGTCCACTCCTCCCCGCCGGCCCGCTCGCGAGAGGCGTCCCCGTCCAGCAGATCGGCCGCTTCGGCGAAGCCGCCGCGCCACCACAGACAGCGCGCGAGCTCGACCCGCACGGCACGCGCGCCGGCATCGTCGCCCGGAACGGGCGCGGCCGCGGCGGTGCGCAGCAGCTCCTCGGCCTCATCGAGGCGCCCGAGGTCGATGCGCGCCCGCGCCGACATCGCCGCGAGCGCCAGCGGGCCGCCGTCGAGCGAAGCGCCTCCGGGCAGCCGCGCGGCCGGCTCCAGCACCGTCAACGCATCGCGAGGCCTCCCCCGCCCGACGAGCGCCGACGCAAGCGCCAGCGCGCCTGTCACCGCCGGCTCGCGGAGCCCGCGCCGTTCGGCGGCGCCAATCGCCTGTCGCAGGCGGCGCTCGCCGGCGGCGCGCCGGCCCGCCGCCAGCAGAGCCTGGGCCGTCGCAATCTGCTCCCGAACGTGCGCGTCGGCCGACGGATCGATCCGCGCCCAGCGATGCACCGGCGGCGGCCCGCTCAGTTCGCCCAGGCCGTAGGTCGCGCGCTGCTCGGCGGCCCGGACGGCGCGGTCGCGGCACGCCGTGTCCTGGCCCCTCGCGGCCGCGCGCGGCCTCAGCAAGATGCGATCGACACCGTCCACGTCGGCCTGCGCCGCGCCGATGGCGACCCGCGGCCGGGGGGACCGCAGGGCCTGCGTGACGAGCGCCGCCCACAGCCGCTGAAAGCGCGGGCGGTCCGATTGCCCCGCGAACGACTCCGCCAGCAGGCAGAGCGATCGCTCCCGAAGAACCGCCTCGACAACGGGCGTCGATCCGCCGGTGTCGGCCAGCTCCAGCGCCATGGGCACGAAGCCGCCCAGCCGCGCGAGGCGCGCCGCGCGGATCAGGGCGGCGCCCCGCGCGCCCGGCGATGCGCCCTGCACGGCGACAATCCGCGCCGCCGCCGCGGCCTCGTGTTCCGCGGGATC
Source organism: uncultured Acidobacteriota bacterium (assembly GCA_963792785.1). Classification (GTDB taxonomy): domain Bacteria; phylum Acidobacteriota; class Vicinamibacteria; order Vicinamibacterales; family CAVVIG01; genus CAWIMX01. The sequence goes on from CAWBXO010000001.1 coordinate 560,742, forward strand.
GAAGAGGCGCGCGATCAACCGATCCACGCGCGCCGCGTCGGACCATCCCGGCGCGCGCGGCATCGGCCCGGGCGGCGGCCCGCTCCACGCCTCGAAGACGCCGCCGCGACCGTCCGTCCCGTAGTCGACGAGCGTGGACGGACCCGGCCCACCGAGCGCCGCGTCACATGCCTCGCTCCAGGCGATCTGTTCCCGGACGGCCCCGGCCGGGCGTCGCACGATCCACACGGGCCGCGCCGAGGCCAGATCGATGGCGCGTCCGGGCTCCTCGAGCACCATGAACCGATCGGCGAACAGCACGCGCGCGCACGGTGCAAGATCCCGTCCGCCGCGAAACGCCCGGGAACGCGGCGCCGGCGTCCGGGAGGGCGAAGGAACTTCGTATAAAATGAACGGCGAATGCTGCGATTTCTGACCGCTGGCGAGTCGCACGGCAGGGCGCTCGTCACGATTCTCGAAGGCGTCCCGGCCGGCCTCGTCATCGACTTCGACGCGGTGACGCGCGATCTGCGCCGGCGCCAGGGCGGCTACGGGCGCGGGCGCCGTCAGGCCATCGAGTGCGATCGCGCCGAGGCGATCTCGGGCATCCGCCACGGCCGGACCACCGGCGGACCGATCGCGCTCGAGATCCCGAACAAGGACTGGGAGAACTGGCAGCGGACAATGTACGTCGAGACGGAGATGCCGGACGCGGCCTCCGGATCCGACCGCCCGCTGGTCACGCGGCCGCGGCCCGGGCACGCCGACCTCGCCGGCGCGGTGAAGTACGGCCAGGACGACATCCGCAACATCCTCGAACGTGCCAGCGCGCGTGAAACCGCCGCGCGCGTCGCCGTCGGCGCCATCGCGCGGCAGCTCCTCGGCGCCGTCGGCACGGAAATCGGCAGCCACGTGATTTCGATCGGCAGCGTGTCGATCGAGCACCCGCTCGCGATCACCTTCGACACCGTCCGGGCGCTCGATCCCGACAGCCCCCTCCACTGCGCCGACGAGGCCGTCGAGCGGCAGATGGTCGCCGCGATCGATCGCGCGCGAGAGGCCGGCGACACGCTCGGCGGCAGCTTCGAGGTGATCGCCCACCGGCGTGCCCGTCGGCCTCGGCAGCCACGTGCAATGGGATCGCAAACTGGACGGCCGCCTCGGTCAGGCCCTGATGTCCATCCCGGCGATCAAGGCCGTCGGCATCGGGGCCGGCCCCCGCGTCGCCGAGCTCCCGGGCTCCCAGGTCCACGACGAAATCGTCCTGTCGGAAGGCGGCGTCCTGCCGGGCCTCGGCCGGCCGACCAACAACGCGGGCGGCCTCGAGGGCGGCATCACCAACGGCGAGGATCTCCGCGTCACCGCGTACATGAAACCCATCGCCACGCTGATGAAGCCGCTGCGCTCCGTCGACCTTTCGACGATGACCAGCAGCCCGGCCACGATCGAGCGCAGCGACGTCTGCGCCGTGACGGCGGCGTCCGTCGTCGGCGAAGCCATGGTCGCGATCGTGCTCGCGATGGCCCTGGTGGAAAAGTTCGGCGGGGACACGGTCGAGGAGCTCGTCGCCAACTGGCACGCCTTTCAGGCCCGGACTGCCGGCCGGCTCGCGAAGAGCCGGTGAATCCGCCGCGCGCGCGGCTCGCATGCTGAGACCGATCCTCAAGTACGGCGCCCAAGCGCTTCACGGACCCGCCAAGCCCGTGGAGGCCCTGACACCCGAGATCGACGCCCTGATCGGGGACATGATCGAGACCATGTATGCCGCGCCGGGCGTGGGACTGGCGGCGCCGCAGGTCGGCGTGCCCCTCCGCATCTTCGTCGTCGACATCTCCGTGGGCCGCGACGCCGGCGGCCTCATCGTCATGGTCAACCCCGAGTTCGTCTCGCAGGACGGGACGCAGCTCGAGGAGGAAGGCTGCCTGAGCGTGCCCGGATTCGAGGCGACGGTGCTCCGACCTGCGCGGGTCGTCGTGCGCGGGATGGGCCGCGACGGCTCGATGCACGAGCAGACGGGCACGGGCCTGCTCGCCCGCGCGTTCCAGCACGAGATGGACCATCTCGACGGACGGCTCTTCGTCGACCGGCTCCGCGGCATCAAGCGCGACCTCATCGTGCGCAAAATCAAGAAACTCACCCGCGCGGGGAAATGGTGAGCGGGCGCGCGCTCCGTATCGCGTTCTTCGGAACGCCTGAATTCGCCGTGCCGACGCTCGATCTGCTGCGGGCCTCCCGGCATCAGGTGGTCGGCGTCGTCACGCAGCCCGACCGCCCGCGCGGCCGCGGCCAGAAGACGTCCGCGGCTCCGGTGAAGGCGGCGGCCATCTCGGCGGGCGTGCCGGTGCTCCAGCCGGCGCACCTGAAGGACCCCGCGTTCCTCGCCGCCCTCGCGGCCTGGCGGCCGGATCTCGGCGTCGTGGCCGCCTACGGGCGCATCCTCACCGACGCCCTCCTGGCCCTGCCGCCGCTCGGCATGGTGAATGTGCACGCGTCGCTGCTGCCGCGGTACCGCGGCGCCGCGCCCGTCCATCGCGCCGTCATGGCCGGCGAGACGGCCACCGGCGTGACGATCATGCGGGTCGTGCAGGCCCTGGACGCGGGCCCGATGCTGGCCGCGGCGCCGCGGCCGATTGGCGTCGACGAAACGAGCGCGGATGTCGAGCGCGATCTGGCGCGCCAGGGGGCCGCCCTCCTCGTCGCGACCGTCGACGCCCTGGCGGACGGCGACGCGCGCGAAACGCCGCAGGACGACGCGGCCGCCACCTACGCCCCGCGCATCACGCGGGAGGACGGCGTCATCGACTGGAGCCGCCCGGCCACCGACCTGCACAACCAGGTGCGCGGGCTGTACCCCTGGCCGCACGCGTGGTCGTATCTCGACGGCAAGCGCATCATCATCCTCCGGTCGCGCCCGATCGACGGGGTGCCGCCGGCGCCGCCGGGCACGATCCTCGACGCGGGCGGCGATTCGCTGGTCGTCACGGCCGGCCGCGGCGGGCTCGCCCTCCTGACGCTCCAGCCCGAGGGCCGCCGGGCGATGCCGCCCCGCGACTTTCTCGCCGGGCACACGCTGCCGCAGGGCGCCGCCTTCACGGCCGCGCCATGATCGCGCCGGCGCGCGTCGCGGCCTACAACGCCCTGCGGGCGATCGCGTCGGAACGCGCGGATCTCCCGTCCGCGCTCGCGCGGTCGCGTGAGCGTCTCGTGGACCCGCGGGACCGCGCCCTGGCCGCGGAGATCGCGATCGGCGTGGAACGCTGGCGTGCCACGCTCGATCACGTCGTCGGCGTGATGGCGGCGCGGCCTCTCGCGCGCCTGGATCCCGAAGTCCTCGACATCCTGCGTCTCAGCGCCTACCAGCTCCTCCACCTCACGCGCGTCCCCGCGTCGGCCGTCGTGGACGATGCCGTCGAGCTGACGCGGCGCGCCGGCAAGCGCAGCGCCGCGGGCCTCGTGAACGCGGTGCTGCGGCGGATCTCGCGACAGCGCCGGTCGCTGCCGCTGCCGGCGCGGCCCGACGGCCCCGAAGATCGCGAGGCCGTGCTTCGCTATTTCACGATCGCGCTGTCGCATCCCCGCTGGCTCGCCGAACGGTGGCTCGACCGGCTCGGCTTCGAACGGGCCGAAGCCTGGCTCCGCTTCGACAACGCACCCGCGCCCGTCACGCTGCGGCCGTATCCGTTCCGCACCGACCGCGCCACCCTCGTCGCCGCGCTCGAGGCCGAGGGCGTTCACGTGCATCCGGGACGCTACGCGCCCGACGCCCTGATCGTCGACGAGGGCGTCCCCCTCGCGTCGGCGGGGCTCGCCGAGCTGTTCGCGGTCCAGGACGAGGCCTCGCAGCTCGTCGCCCTCGCGGCCGGCACGCCGCCGGGACGCCGTGTCCTCGACGCCTGCGCCTCTCCCGGCGGCAAGGCCGCGGCGCTCGCCGCCGCCATGGACGGCACGGGGCTCCTCGTGGCCACCGACGTCCGCGATCGGCGTGTCGCGCTGCTGGCCGACACGGTCCGCGCCAGCGGCGCGCCCAACGTCCGCGTGCTGCAGGCCGACCTGCTGTCGCCGCTGCCCTTCGGGCCCGTCTTCGACTGCGTGCTCGTGGACGCGCCCTGCTCGGGCCTCGGCACGCTGCGGCGCGATCCGGACATCCGCTGGCGGCGGACCGCGGACGACCTGCCGGCGCTGGCGGCCGCGCAGCGGACGATGATTGCGAATGCCGCCGCCGTCGTGGCGCCCGGCGGCCGGCTCGTCTACGCCACCTGCTCGAGCGAGCCCGAGGAAAACGACGACGTGGTCGACGCGTTTCTCGGCGGCACGCCCGCCTTCCGCGCGCTCGATCTCCGGAGCGCGTCGGCGCTGCCGGCCGACGTCCTCGACGAACGCGGCCGCCTGCGGACCGCGCCCGATCGTCACGGCCTCGAGGCCTTCTTCGCGGCGGCGCTCGAGCGCGTCCAGCGCCCGCAGTTGTAGTACGATTTGACGCGCATGGCCCTTCGAACCCGCGTGTGGAGCGCGGGCAAGCTTCTGATCCTCGCCGGCGCCCTCATGGCCACGTACCTCGTCTTCGCCGGCGTGGCGATGCGCCTCGCCCTGCGCGCCCGCGAGGTGCAGGTCCCCGACCTCGTCAATCGCACGGCAGCCGAAGCGACGTCGATGGCCGAGGCCGTCGGCCTCGCCGCGCAGGTCGACGAGACCGCGCGCCCCGATCCGCATATCGCCGCGGGCCGCGTGGTCGCGCAGACGCCGGAGCCCGGGTCCGTGACGCGCCGGGCGCGCCAGGTGCGCCTCTGGTTGAGCGCCGGATCCAGCGCCGCGACGGTGCCCGCGCTCGCCGGGGAAAGCCAGCGCACCGCCGAGCTGCAGCTCGCCCAGGCCGGCTTGCTCGTCTCGGCGATCTCGGAGATTCGATCCACGTCGTACCCGCCCGATGCGGTCGTCGCCCAGGACCCGCCGCCCCACGCGGCGGCCGCCGGTGTGGCGCTGCTCGTGAATCGCGGCGAGCTCAGCACGACGTACGTGATGCCGGATCTGATCGGCGTGAACGGCGAGCGCGCGGCCGACGTGCTGCGCAATCGCGGCTTTCGCGTCGCCGTCGTGGGCTCGACGCCGTATCCCGGCGTGGATGCCGGCGTCGTGATCCGCCAGAATCCGCAGGCCGGGTTCCAGATCGGGCCCGGCGAGCCGATTGCCCTCGAGGTGAGCCGGTGAGCGTGCTGCTTGCGCCGTCGATTCTCTCGGCCGACTTCGCCGCGCTCGGCGACGCCATCGCGGCGGCCGAGCGCGGCGGCGCCGACCTGATTCACGTCGACGTGATGGACGGCCACTTCGTGCCGAACATCACGATCGGCCCGCCGGTCGTGCGCTCGATCCGCAAGGTGGCCCACGTGCCGCTCGACGTGCACTTGATGATTCAGGATCCGGATCGCTACATCGAGGCGTTCGCCGAGGCGGGGGCCGCGATGATCTCGGTCCACGTCGAGGTGCTGCCGCACCTCCACCGCACCCTCCAGGCGATCAAGGCGCTCGGCGTGAAGGCGGGCGCCGTGCTCAACCCGTCGACGCCCGTAGTGATGCTCGAAGAGGTCGCCGCCGACGTCGACTTCGTGCTCGTGATGTCCGTCAACCCGGGCTTCGGCGGCCAGACGTTCATCCCGCGCAGCGAGACGAAGGTCCGCGAGGTGCGCGCGCTGCTCGACCGCGCCGGCAACCCCGGCGCCGTGGAGATCGACGGCGGGATCGATCGCCAGACCGTCTCGCGCGTGGTCGCCGCCGGCGCGCGCATCCTCGTCGCGGGCTCGGCCGTCTTCCACAGCCCCGACCCCGAGCGCGCCGTGCGCGAGCTCAAGGCCGCGGCCATCGCCGCGCTGCCCTCCCCGGCCGCCCGGTGACCGACACCATCAGCGGCTCCCGCGTCCGGGTGCGCTACGCCGAGACCGACAAAATGGGCGTGGTCTATCACTCGAACTACTTCGTCTGGTTCGAGGTGGCGCGTACCGACCTGCTGCGCCGCGCCGGCTGGAGCTATAAGGAGATGGAAGCCGACGGGTTCGCGCTGCCCGTCATCGAGGCGCGCTGCGAGTACCGCCAGCCCGCGCGCTACGACGACGAACTCGATGTCCAGGCGACCGGACACCTGCTCTCCGCCGTCCGCGTCCGCTTCGACTACGTCATCGTGCGTCCCGCCGACGCGCTGACGATCGCCGCCGGGCACACGGTGCACGCCGCGCTCGACCGCTCCGGGCGGCCGTGCCGGCTCCCGGCGCGCGTCCAGGCGGCGCTCGGGCGCGTGGAGGAACCGTCGTGAAGGCCCTCGTGACCGGCGCGGCCGGCTTCATCGGTTCCACGCTGGCCGAGCACCTCGTCGCGCGCGGCGCCGACGTGGTCGGCCTCGACTGTTTCACGGACTACTATCCGCGGGCCGCCAAGGAGCGCAACCTGGCGGCGCTGCGCGCAATGGCGGGCTTCCGCTTCGTCGAAGCCCGGATCCAGGACGCCGACCTGCCGGGCCTCCTGCGCGACCGGACCCACGTCTTCCACCTGGCGGCGCAGGCCGGGGTCCGCAAGAGCTGGGGACGCGATTTCGACGTCTATACCGTGAACAACGTGGAAGCCACCCAGATCCTGCTCGAAGCCGCCGCGCCGCTGGGGCTCGAGCGGTTCGTCTACGCGTCCAGTTCGTCGGTCTACGGCGATCGCGTCGCGATCCCGATGCGGGAAGACGCCCTGCCGCAGCCGGTCTCGCCGTACGGCGTGACCAAGCTCGCGGCCGAGCAGCTCTGCTACCTCTACCACGTCAACTACGGCGTCCCGACGGTGTCGCTGCGGTATTTCACGGTCTACGGCCCGCGCCAGCGGCCGGACATGGCGTTCCACAAGATCCTGCGATCGACGATGCGGGGCGAGTCGTTCCACCTCTTCGGGGACGGCGGGCAGACACGCGACTTCACGTTTGTCGCCGACGCCGTCGCCGCGACGGCGGCCGCGGGCGACCGGGGCGTTCCGGGGGCCGTGTACAATATCGGTGGTGGTTCGCGTGTCTCGATGAACGAGGTCATCGAGCTCATCGGCCGCGTCTCCGGCCGGGCGCCGGCGGTGATCGTCGATCCCGTGCAGAAGGGCGACATGCGCCACACCTACGCGGACACGACGGCCGCGCGCCGCGACCTCGGCTTTTCACCAGGGACCACGCTCGAGGAGGGCCTGCGCGCCGAGTACGGCTGGCTGCAGGACGTGCTGACGCGCTCATGATTCACGCCATTCGCCGACTCCATCCCGCGCTGCCCGCCGCCTGGCTCGCGCTCGTCGCCGCGGCCGCGCTGACCGCCGGCGGCTGCGCCTCCTCCGGCCGCAGCGGCGTGCCCCCCGGCACGCTCGAGCCCGACCGCTTTCTCTACGAGCGCGGCATGGAGGCCTTGAACAACCGCAAATGGCTCACCGCGCGCGAGTACCTCACCGAGGTGTTCGAGACGTACACGCAGAGCCAGTTCCGGCCCGACGCCAAGCTGGGCATCGGCGACACGTTCATGGGCGAGGGCAGTCCGGAAGCGCTCGTCACCGCGATCGGCCACTACTCCGAGTTCCTGCAGTTCTATCCGACCCATCCGCGCGCGGACTACGCGCAGTTTCACCTCGCCCTCGCGCACTTCCGCGAGATGCGCGGCGCGCAGCGCGACCAGACCGAGACGAAGAACGCCATCCAGGAGTTCGAAACGTTCATCTCGCGCTACCCCAACAGTCCGCTGATGCCCGAGGCGCGCCAGCACCTGCGCGAGGCCAAAGACCGCCTCGACGAGCACGAGTTCGACGTCGGCCTCTTTTACTTCCGGGTCCAGTGGTGGGCGGGGGCCATCGAGCGATTCCAGGGCCTGCTGAAGGACGACCCCGACTACACAAGTCGCGACGACGTGTACTACTACCTGGGCGAATCGCTGCTCAAGGTGAACCGGAAGGCCGAGGCGCTGCCGTACTTCTCGCGCCTCATCGACGAGTTCGAGCAGAGCGATCGCCTCGACGACGCGCGGAAGCGCGTCGCCGAGCTCCAGGCGTCGGGCGACGTCCCGAAGTGACTACTGCGGCCGGGGCCCGATCAGGGTGCTGAAGCGCTTGAAGTAGTCGCCCGCCGAGATCAGCGCCGTCGCGAGCACCACCCACAGCGCGCCCTGTCCGATGAGCAGCAACAGCCCGCGCTGGTGCTGTCCCAGAATCAACGCCAGGATCGCCACCACCTGCGCGACCATCTTCAGCTTGCCGAGGCGCGAGGCGGGAACGGCGATGCCGCGCGCGTAGGCCAGGCTCCGCAGCGCGGTCACCGCGAACTCCCGTCCGATGATCACCGCGACGATCCACGCGGGCGCGAGCTCCATCTGCACGAGGGAGATCAGCGCCGCCGACGTCAGGAGCTTGTCGGCGAGCGGGTCGATCACCTGGCCGAGCGGCGTGATCTGATGGCGCCGGCGGGCCAGATACCCGTCCAGCCAGTCCGTGATCGAGGCCAGCCCGAAGATGGCGGCGCCCACCAGCTCCTTGGGCATCCCGAGGACCTGGCGGCCTTCGAACTTCGTCAGCAGCACGACGACGAGCAGCGGCACGAGGAAAATGCGCGAGACCGTGAGGGAGTTGGGCAGGTTCATGCGCGGCGCCGGCCACATGATATCATTGGGAGTTTGCAATGAAGGCGATACTCCTCGCGGGCGGCAAAGGCACGCGTCTGCGGCCCCTCACCATCCACACGCCGAAGCCCATCGTCCCGATCTTCGATCGGCCGTTCCTGCGCTACCAGATCGACCTGCTGCGCACGGTCCCGGAAATCGACGAGGTGGTGCTCAGCCTCAACTACCAGCCCCGGCGCATCGAGGAGATCTTCGCTGACGGCGCGGGCCTGGGCCTGGCCGTGCGCTACGTCGTCGAACCGGCGCCCCTCGGGACCGCCGGCGCGGTCCGCTACGCCGGCGAGGCGCTGCACGAGTCCGTCGTGGTCTTCAACGGCGACGTCCTGACCGACCTCGACCTGGGGGCCGTGATCGCCCTCCACCGGCAGCGCAAGGCGAAGGCGACGATCGTCCTCACACCGGTCGAGAATCCCGCGGCCTACGGCCTCGTCGAGACCGACGCGGCCGGTAACATCACCCGGTTTCTCGAGAAGCCGGACCCGGCGCAGATCTCCTGCAACACGATCAACGCCGGCATCTACATCCTCGAGCCCGACACGTTCGACCGCATCCCGAAGGACACCGCGTGGTCGATCGAGCGGAGTTTCTTTCCGTCGCTCATCGAACGCGGCGAGACCTTCGTGGCGTACGTGGACGGCGGCTACTGGATCGACATCGGCACGCCCGAGAAGTACATGCAAGTGCACCGTGACATCATGGACGGGCGGTATCATCGGGCGCGGCCGGCCGCGGCCGACGGCCGGTGGATTCACGAGTCGGCCCGGATCGACGAGGCCGCCGTCATCGAGGGCCCCGTGTTCGTGGACGAAGGGGTGGTCGTGAAGGCCGGCGCCCGCCTCGGGCCGTACAGCGTCCTCGGCCGACAGTGCCACATCGAGGAACACGCCGTGATCGACGGCTCCATTATCTGGTCCAATACGCGGGTCGGGCAGGAAGCCGTCGTCCGGCAGTCGATTCTCGGCCGGCACTGTCACATCGGGCGGAACGCGCTCGTCGAGCACGGCGTCGTGCTCGGTGACAAGTCCCAGGTCACCGATTACAGCCGCCTGTAGGCCCACGCATGACTGACGCGCCGACGCTGGACCCCTCGATCTTCAAGGCCTACGACATCCGCGGCCTCTACCCCGGGGAGGTGAACGAGGCGGCCGCCCGCGCGGTGGGCGCCGGGTTCATCGCGTATCTCGGCGCCAGGCGGATCGCCGTCGGGCGCGACATGCGCCTCTCCTCCCCCGCCCTCGCCGAGGCCTTCATCGACGGCGCCACGTCGGCCGGCGCGGACGTGGTCGACTACGGGATGATCGCGACCGACATGCTCTATTTCGCCGTGGCCACCGACGGGCTCGACGGAGGCGTGCAGGTGACCGCCTCCCACAATCCGAAGCAGTACAACGGCCTCAAGATGGTCCGGCGGGAAGCGCTGCCCCTGAGCGGCGACGAGGGACTCGGCGAGATCCGCGACCTGATCGCCTCGGGCCGGCTGCCGCCGCCCGCGGCGGCCCGCGGCCGCGTCGACACGCGCAATGTGCTGGACCCGTACGTCGAGCACGTCATGTCGTTCATCGATCCGTCCGTCATCAGGCCCTTCAACGTCGTGCTCGACGCCGGCAGCGGGATGGCGGGCCTCGTGGCGCCCCGGCTCTTCGACCGCCTGCCCTGCCGCACGACCCGGCTCTGTTTCGACATCGACGGGCGCTTCCCCAACCACGAGGCCAACCCGCTCATCGAGGAAAACCGCCGCGACATCGTCGAGCAGGTCGTCGCCGAGGGCGCCGACATCGGGATCGCGTGGGACGGCGACGCCGACCGCTGCTTCTTCGTCGACGGCTCGGGCGAATTCATCTCGGGCGATTTCATCACGGCCCTCCTGTCGGAGGCCTTCCTGCTGAAGACGCCGGGCGCCACCGTGATCTACGACCTGCGCGCCAGCCATGCGGTGAAGGACACGGCGGAGGCGCTCGGCGGCGTGGCGCTGATGAACCGGGTGGGACATGCGTTCTTCAAGCGGCGGATGCGCGAGACCAACGCGGTCTTCGGCGGCGAGGTCACGGGGCATTACTACTTCCGCGAGAACTTCTACGCGGACAACGGCTTCGTCCCGGCGCTGCTGATCCTGGAGCTGATGTCGAAGAAGGGCCTGAGCCTTCGGGATCTCATGGCGCCGCTGCGGAACCGCTATTTCATCTCCGGCGAGATCAACACGAAGGTCGCGAGCATGGACGCGGTGCCCGCGAAGCTGGATCTCATCGCCCGGCGGTACGCCGACGCCTCCCAGTACACGCTGGACGGTCTGTCGATCGAGTACGCCGACTGGCACTTCAACGTGCGGCCGTCGAACACCGAGCCCCTGCTGCGGCTGAACCTGGAAGCCGCGACGCCGGAGATGATGGCCGCGAAACGCGACGAGATCCTGGCGCTGATTCGGTCGTGATAGACTCGCCCGACGGCTCCCGAACGCGGGCTTAGCATAGTGGTAATGCCCTGGCTTCCCAAGCCAGATAGACGGGTTCGATCCCCGTAGCCCGCTCCATATTTTCTCGCGTCCGGCACCAGTTGGGAGTCTAGTGCCGCGGCGTCAGCCTCTCGACCGCGGCGGGAAGATCCGTATCGTCCGGACCGACGATCTCGACCAGACGACCGTCCGCCCCGATCAGCGCCACAGCCGGAAGACGCCGAATGCCGAACACGCGAAACGCCTGTCCGTCGCTGTCGACAGCCATTGGCACACGCGGCTTCATTCGCGCTTCATACGAAGCGAGACCTTTCGGCGTCGTCCAGAGATGCGCCACAACGCCAAGCCAGCCGATCGCGGGAGCCCGTGACAGCTCAGCGACCTGTTCGCGAACGCGGCGGCACGCCTCGACCGTCTTCGGCTCGGTGTCCTTCAGATAACTTTCGCACCACACCGACGTAAACACGATCGCGCGGGGCCGCTCCGTGGCGCCGCGCGCGAACCGCACCGGCCCATCGCTGGCGCCTCGCAGGTCAAGATCCGGCACGAGATCGCCCGGCTTCAGCGTCTGGAGGGTTGGGACGTTCGCCGTTTCGATCCGTGTGCGCGTCGTGTCGTCTGCAAGCACCCGCCGAATGGCCGCATCGAGCTGCGGGCCGTCCTGATGCCCGGCATACGCAATCCGGCCATCGCGGCCGATCAGCACGTGAAATGGCGTGGCCTCCATCTTGAGCCAGGCACCGAGGCTTCCGTCATCAATCGCGACCGGCATGCGCAGCTTCGCCTGGCTCACGAACGCTCGGACCTTGGCGACATCGTCGCCGATACCTGCGTCGATGGCCACGATCTGCATGCGATCACCGAACGTCTCGTAGATCTTCTCGAACCCCGGCATCTGGGCCCGGCACGGGATGCAGTAGGTGGCCCAGAGCTTGAGGTAGACCGGCTTGCGACCGTAGTTGTCCACGATATTGATCGTGCCGCCGTCGATCGCCCGTAAGTTCATCGAAGGAGCGGGCATGCCGACCAGACGTGCGAGCTCCGGATCTTCGGCGATGTATCCAGAGTCGCCGGGTTTGGCCGCTGGATACTTCTGGCGCTGACCGGCAGCACTCGCCATGCTGCCGATGATGCAGAGGCAGATCCAGGGAAAGGCAATATATCGATTCTGCATAAGAGAATGCGCCTGAGCGTATCAAGTCCGGTCTCATGCGTTGTGTTGCAGTATGTTGCGGATTCGCGGTGCGGGGATCGCATCCTGGCGCGCGGCTGTGGGGTGTAGAATCGAGCCGAGCGAATGGCATTACACGTCAGACTGTTTATGAAGCGCGCCCTGATGCTCGCGTTGTTTGTTGGGTTGCAGACCGTGGCGTCTCCAGCGCGGGCGGCGGAACCGCTGGTTGGACTCTGGCGCCTGCAGCTCCAGGAGATCAACGGCCAACAGGGCAACGCCGAGCCCATGGCTTTGCAGATTTCCCAAGCTGGGGACAAGTTGACGTTCGCATTTTCCGTGCCCATGCCCGACATCTACTTCGTGACCACCACGTATACGCTGCGCCTGGACGGTTCCAGCGCCAACATCGTGAACGGAAACGATCAGGTCATCGGAACCATCCAGATGACGCGCGGAATTGCCGGCCAGTACACCCTGACGATGAAGGGCCCAAACATGCCGGACGCCCAGGGGACGCTCACCGTCTCCGCTGACGGGAAGACCCTCACCAGCGAATCCACTGCCACCCGGTCAGGCCGCACCGTCCATTCCAAGCAAACCTTCACACGCGATTGAGCCTTCTTCGACGTTACGTTCGCCGACCGCAAACTCTCTTTCTCCGGCGGGCGATTTTCGGAGTGCATTTGTTCGTGGGCATCGTCGCCGGGCTTTACCTCTCGATCATGGGGGTGACCGGATCGCTGTTGGTGTTTCGTCCAGAGCTCAACGCCCTTCACCTTCCGAAACAGTGGCGCGCCCTGAGAACATCGTCGCCGGTCAACCCCGGTGCGGTTGTCGCGCGTCTTCACGCAGACTATCCGGCCGTCAGAATCGTCTCCCTCGAGGCGCCGAGCGCCTTCAATCCCACTTTCGTCGCGACGCTTTCAGGGGCAGGGCGTACTGTCGTCGCGTGCGATCCCACCACCGGGGTGGTGCTGGGGCCGGTGCCGCCGGCCGCTGCGTGGCTGACCTTCGTGCGCAGGCTGCACGAAACGCTGCTGATCGGCGGGAGCGGTCGCACGTGGAATGGGGTCGGGGCAGCCCTTCTCCTCCTGCTTGCGGCGACCGGGTTGGGGAACTGGTGGCCAGGGGTACGCAACTGGCGGCGCGCTCTTCGAGTGGGCCTCCGATTTGGCTGGCGCCGAATCAATTTCGACCTGCACCGGGCGGCCGGCTTCTGGGCGCTCCTGCTACTCACGTCTTGGGCGGTCAGCGGAATCTATTTCGCGTGGACGCGTCCGGTCTTTGCGCTGGTCAACTCGTGGTCGCCGATCGTCTCGGCCCGCCCTCCGGCGGTCGTCGCGACGCCGAGCCCGAACGCCTCTCCGCCGGACCTGAACGCTCTGATTGCGCGCGCGTCCGCGATCGATCCGGGCACTCGCTGGAGCGGGATCTTCTTCCCCTTCAGCAATCGGGCTCCGCTTGAGATCATCATGCGTCGCACCGGCGGTACGGGCCGTGAATACGAGGATACCGTCTACTTCAATCCGTACACCGGCGAGCATCTCGCAACGTGGCGATACGGCGTGAACGAGAGCCTCGGAGATTGGTTTGTCTGGCTGCAGATCCCGCTACACTTCGGCACCTCCTGGGGGCTGCCCATCCAAGTGATCTGGGCCGCCGCCGGGCTGGTGCTTCCGCTGCTCGCGATCACGGGATTGGTGATGTACTGGAACCGCGTACTGAGACACAGACTGAAGCGGTGGCGCCGCGCACAGTGACGATAGGGCCCATTCGTCCCGCACGTCGACACAATCCTGATCGAAAGTGAGTAGAGGTGAACGACGCACGTCGCGCGCCCCTACTCACGCTAGCCCGTCGACGCTACCAGGACAGATGCTTCGATACGGCCAGGCCCTTCGGGACGAACGACACTGATGCCGACCGTCCGTGCCGCGTACCAAGAAACAGCAACGCGCCACCTGCTGCGACCACCGCCGCCCCCCCACCGACAAGGTTGGGATTCGAGGTCTTGCTCACGTCAGCCGGCGTGACGTACCTTTCCATCCGACGTGTGCAGCAGTCCCCACAGCGTCATTCCCATGCCTACGGCGACCAGGCCCCCGCCCGACCACACCATGCCACTGTGGCTGGTCGTGCCCGCGGGCTGCTGCAACGCCTGCGCCTGCGCCTTCGCCACCCTCTCGACGCTCGCGCCAAAATCATCCGCGAACGCGGATCCCGCCAGCCCCAGGATGCAGGCGGCAGCCACTACGACTTGTGCCGGTTTCATGTGTCTCGTCCTCCCGGTCAGAATCGAATCTTGGCGCCGAGCATGGCGCGGCGTGGATAGGTGAACGACGAGGGCGCGCCGAATGCACTGGAGGTGCCGAGCATCGAAATGATGCCCTCCGCCGTGTCGGCGTTCGTGAGGTTCAGGATGTCCGCGAACAGATCGGCCTGCAATCCGGCGTTATTGAGCCTGAACGACTTCTGCAGACGCATGTCCACGAGATTGAGGCTGGCCACACGCCGGCTACCGTCCAGCGGCTCCACGTCGATCGTCGGAGAAGAGGCGAACCCGAGACCGGATACGCGGATCTGGCGGGCCCAGGGACGACCCGTCTGATGCTGAATGTTCGTCGACACCAGAATGCCGTACGGGAGCTGGTACAGGAACTGAACCTTCGCCACGACCGGACGATCCCCAATCAGCCGACCGTCGGTGTTGACCAAGTCGTTTGGGCCGTCTGGAAATCGGCCGAACGAGCGCGGTATCTCCTCCTGGCCAGACGTGGGCGAGCGGTTGCTCGACGGGAGTCGGCCAGTGGACTTCGACAGGACCAGCGAGAAGGTGCCCTGCCACCGGTTTGCCATCCGCTTGGTCAACACGAACGTCGCGCCCTGATAGCGAGTGTACAGGCCGGGCAAGTTCGTCATGGAGAAGACGCTTTGGCTGACGGGCGTGAGCAACTTGTAGACCATGACCGTCGAGCCCGTCGCCTCCGCACCGGTTGAGTCGACGTAGGGCACTTGCGCGTCCTGCCCGGTCGTGTCGGCCCACCCGGGATAATCGTGCCCGCGCTTGTACACGTAGTTCACCTGGAGACCGAGATTCGGAATCAGTTGCTGTTCCAGCTGAACAATGACTTGATCGTTATACGGGGCGCGGTAATTCGGGTCCACCTGGAGCTGCAGGCTGCTGCTCGTCGTCTGGAATTTGGATCGATTCCCGGCGGCGTCAACGTTGAACGTGGAGACCGGCGTCACGCCAGGCGCAACGGCGCTGAAATCCGAAAGCAGCGGGCCGCGATAGTCCCGCCCGTAGTGCGCCTTCACGACAGTATTGCTGTCGCTGTCGACCTGCCAGTTCACGCCGACGCGCGGAGACACGGCCTTCCAATTGAACAGATGTCCGCTGTCCTGAGTGAACGCGCCGGTCTCATTCGAGTTGGCGTCGAGGACGGGCATGGCCTGGAACTTGCCGTAACTGTAGTCGTACCGGATACCCAGATTCAGCGTGACCCGGTCGAGGCGGTACGTATCGTCCACGTAGGTGCCCACCGAACCGATGAGGCCGGGCGAGTGGTATGGGAGTTGGGTGGTTCCGGTCGACTGCTGACCCGTCACACTGAAGATGTCGATGGTGTCGTTGTTGTACGTCACCGAGTCCTGGCCGCCATCGTTGTACTGCAGGCCGAACTTCAGGTCGTGGCTCCCGCCCCCGAAGTCATCGACGTACTTGCCAATCTTGACCGACGTGCCCCTGCGCCACGACTTCGATGAGTTGAACCCCGAGACGCCCCCCGTGACGACGCCCGTGTCGTTGTCGGTGACCTGCGGAGTGCCAGGCACCTGTCCCGGGATGAACGGAGAATTGGCGTTCTTGGCAAAGTCCCCGGAGTACCGGGCTTCCAGGAACATCGACGACGACATGGTGTACATGTACACGAAATTCGGCGTTGGGTTGTCGCCGTGCCCAGACGAGAGCGTGCTCAACGCCACCAGCGGGTTGCTGGTGTTGGGGGGCAGCGCCCAGTAGTCGTCGTGCATGCCGTGCATGATCCGCTGCTTCGGCGTAATCTGGTAGGTCAGTTTATAGAACAGCCGCTTGGCAATGGATGGCGTCGCCGCGGAGGGCGCGAATCCGGTCGATGCGAAGGTGTCATCCTGGTCCTGATACAATCCAAAGAACCAGAACTTGTCCCGGATCATCGGACCAGACAACTGCCACGTCGTGTCGGTAAACTTCTTCCGGTAATACGGAAAACCGCCGTCTTGTGCGTCAGTCGTGTTGCGGCCCGTCAAGGCGTTGGGCTGGACGTACAGATTTCCGTCTCCGTGAAACAGATTCCCCCCCTCGCGGGTGACGATGTTGAAGACGGCCCCCTCGACGTTTCCGTACTCCGCGGACGCCCCCAGTTGGAGGACCTCCACTTGTTCCACGGCATCCGTGTTGGGCCACGCCCATCCTCCACCGTTCCCAGGAGCAGAAATATCAGTGCCGTCGAGGAGATACGAGTTGGCATTCACGCTGCTGCCCATCGACTGCGCGTTGGTCGTCCCTCCCGACGTGGACGTCGACTGGCTGACACCGGGCGCCGAGTTAATCAAGTCAAAAAAGGAGAACCGTCTGACGGGAGCGCTCTCCACCCACTGCTTGTCGTAGTTGGTACTCACCTGAGAACTCGACACACTGACTAAGGGCGTCGCGCCCGTGACAGTAATGTTTTCCTCAAGAGTGCTCACACTCAGGGCGATCGGCAGGGTCACCGTCCCGCCGACCCCGACGGTGATGCCGGCACGAGTGACGGTGGAAAAGCCGCTCAGCGTTGCTTCCACGCTGTAGGTGCCAGGCGAAAGGTTGGGGAACCGGTAGTTTCCAGTGCCGGACGTGACGTCGACGGTTCCCGCGGAGGGAAGGGTCGCGCCATGGAGTGTCACTGTCACGCCGGGCAGCACGCCGCCAGACGAGTCGGCTACCGTCCCGACAATTTCGCCGGTGGTTCGCTGTGCATGCGCCGGGGACGCAACCAGCAGCGCCACCGCACAAATGGCCGCCACAAAGACCTTCATCGCTCAACACCCTCCCACCGAAAACACTCCGCAAACCAGAGGCGCCTGGTTCCGCGCCGGGTCGGCTCGAGGAGTTCCCAGTTAAGCCGCGCAGGACTACCTTAGGGCAACAGCGGTTACGCAGACGTTGCAAGTTGTGGCAGGGAGGCGACAGAAATGGGCGCCGATCCACCGCTCCGGCGCTTTGCGGGGTGGCCTAGGGAGAAAGCGACCGGAATCCGGAGTGTTCAGGACTCCGATTCGTTGAAGGTCAGGCAGTAGCCGTCGCCGTGAACAGTATGAATGAACTCAGGAACATGAGGATCTGGCTCGACCTTGGCGCGCAGCCGTTTGACCGCGTAGTCCACGGCCCGGGTGGTCGGCTCGTCGGGAAATCCCCAGACTTCGCGCAGCAGTTCGGAACGGTGCACGACCCGGCCCCTCCGCTCGGCCAGATAGGACAGCAAATCGAATTCCCGCCGCGTGAGGTGAATCTTTCCGGAGCCACCGGTCGCCGTCAGGGCCCTGAAGTCGACAGTCACCCGACCGAGACGCAGCCTCTCGACCATGCTCCTGGCTCGGCGAAGAACCACCAGGATGCGTGCCCTGAGTTCATCGAAGTCAAAGGGTTTCGTAATGTAGTCGTCGGCGCCGGCCTCGAGGCCCCGCAGCTTGTCGGCCTTCTCATTGCGCACGGTGAGCATGATGACCGGTGTGGAGCCTCCCCGACTGATGAGACGGCACAACTCAACACCGTCCCATCCCGGCAGCACCACATCGAGCAACACGAGGTCCGGCGCCGACGCGCGCACAGACTTGAGAGCGGACTGTCCGTCCCCGGCGCGTTCTATCTCGAAGCCGGCGAACGTCAGATTGTCGGCCAGCACCCGCGCCAGAGCGGCATCGTCCTCGACGACAAGAATCCGTTTCCTGTGCGCGGCCACGGCGCTGCGATGCTACCACGCCCGGTGGCGGGAAAATCACAGGGTTCACGGTCGAATTGACGAGCTGGATTCCTCGTCTCGGACCAGCACCTGATGCGCCATCAGCACGGAAAGCCCCGCCAGCAGTTCGCGTGGCGCGGCCTCGCCCACGGCGTTCCGATAGGCATCTACGAGTCCCTGCAGATCCCGCACATGCGGCACCAACCGGATCAATTCCGGCAGGTTCACGCCTGCTGCGAATCGAATGGGAAAACCGATGCGGGGCACGACAATGGCCTCCCGCAAGAGCACCTCATGACCTTCAATCGACGGGACAGGCTCGAATCGGAGCCCCTCGCTCGGGCGCAGCCGCAAAGCGGGAGCGTCACGGAGATTCGCGAACGCCGTCCGGACCCTCCCGTCGCGAGCAAGCTGGCTGTCCGTGATCTCGTGACCGAAGCCTTCGGGCACGTCGGGCCCTGCACTCGCGCGGCGGTCCCAGAACGCGTGCCCGTGTTCGACACTCGCAGCTTCGAAAAATCCGGCCGCCTGGCGGCGGCACGCCGCATAGACGATCCGCTCCCGCTGATTGTAGAAATCGGTGGCCGCACCCGCCATCTCCGGCTTGCCGAGGGAGGTATGCGCGACAACGGCCGCTCGCCATGCCGAGAGCAGCGCCTTCCTGATACCGCCGGACGACAGGGGATCGATGAAGGATGCGGCGTCCCCGACGAGAAGAAGCCCTGAGTCCGCGGCGCGTTCCACGTCGTACGGTGATGCGTCGCACGCCCATGGGCGCGTGACCTGTCTCGCGCGCTTCAGATGCCGGGTCATGGCTGTCGCCTTCTCCAGGTGCCGCGCGTAGACGAACCTCAAGTCCGTCTTCCCGTCGGCGCGACTGGGCTCAACCATCACCGTGCACTGACGGCGGCTGGCAGACAAGGGCACCGACCAGGCCCATCCGTCGCGGTAGCTCTCCACGAAGGTATGCGAGACCTCACTGGCCGGCCACTCTCCCTGGCCGTCCCACTCCGCCACGATGGCCAGCGTCCGGTATCCGCCCGTTTGACGCCGGAAGCCGTTCCGAGCGGCGACGCCTGCGCGCCCGGAGCAGTCGAGCACGCATCGTGCCTGGTAGGTCGCTCGGTTGCCGGACCGGCGATGACACGCGACGTGAAACGGGCCGGAGCCGGTGACATTCTGGACCCGGCCGAGGACGAGGGAGGCGCCCGACCGTCGGGCAAAACGCCGCAGAACGCGGTCGAATGCCGGGCGGGGCACGTGGTAGCCGTGCGTGTCGGTCGTGGTCGTGGTCCGACGCCCAGCCCAGGCCGACACATTCCCGTCGTTCGGATGGAAGCCGGCCGCCTCTATCAGTTCACTCTGCCCAAGAAACTCGAACAGCTTCCGGGTCCCGGCCGGGAGCGACTCCGCGAGGCAAGGGCCCCGTGCCTCGTCGTGAAGAAGCGCGACGGACCAGTCCCAGGAAGCCAGGAGACCGGCGGCGGTTGCGCCGGCTGGACCTCCCCCAATCACCAGCACGTCGACCGTTCCCGGAGGCTCCGTCCCGCGTCGCGCTGTCACGTTGTCGGACCCACCGGCGCAGGCAGTCCGTCTCGCATCACCGCAAGAATCTGTTCAATGCCGGCCCCGGGCGACGCTTCGAGCGCGCGCGCCACGAAGCCGGTAGCGTTGGCCACCGCAAAGCTGATCCCGCTCAGGTTGCGCTCGCGTGGCACATTCGGGATGTCTCTCGGGTACCCCGACGCGTGCACGACGACGCGTCCCGCGGCCTCGCCAATCCGATACGAATGGCGGTCGCACGTCCAATCGAGGCAGACCGGCACGACGCCGTCCAGGCTGCCCGGCAGCCACTGCACTCCCCCGTCCTCCATCGCCGCCACGAGCGTGACTCCGCGCGCGGAGGCCCGCCGGACGGCCTCCTGCAAGAACGGCCGATGCGCCGGGTTCGCCGTCCCGAGGCTCAGGTTGATGACTCGCGCGCCCAGGGCGCAGGCTTCGTCGAGGCCCTTGACCAGCGCGCCCACGTCGGTCACGAGTCTGCGCCAGAAGATCTTGACGACGAGAATCGTTGCGTCCGGGGCCTTCTCGCGGATCGCCGCCGTCACCGCCGTCCCGTGGCCGAGCGAATCGACGATGTCCGAATCACGAAATCCGTCCTCCTTGATCGCCGTTCCATCGGCCACGCCGCCGACGTGCGGATGCGCGGCATGCACGCCGCTGTCGACGATGGCCACGCGAACGCCGCGTCCTGTGTACTGACTCAGATACATGCCTGCCACACTCAGGACGCGAACAGCGCGGCGAACGCCCCGCCGCGCGCGTGCAGATCCGAAGGGCGGCCCTGCTCGATGATGCTGCGCTCCGCCAGCACGACCACGCGATCGGCCGAGGACGCGAGCGCCAGGTGATGCGTAATCAGGATCGTCGTCCGGTCCCGCATGACCCGCGCGTAGCCGGCCAGCACCTGCTGCTCAGCGACCGGGTCCAGAGCCGCCGTCGGTTCGTCCAGCACCAGCACATCGGGGTTGAGCAGAAGCGCGCGCGCGACCGCCACTCGCTGCCGCTCTCCCGCCGACAGTGCCGCGCCGCGCTCGCCGACAATCGTGCGCAGGCCCTCCGGCAGCCGCGCAATCAGCTCGTCCACGCCGGCGCTGCTGGCCGCGTGCCGGACGTCCTCATCCGATGCGTCCGGTCGCGCATATCGAATATTCTCGGCGATGCTCACATGGAACAGCACAGGCTGCTGGTCCACCAGCACAACGTGGCGGCGCAGATCCTCGAGTGCCAGATCTCGAATGTCATGGCCGTCCAGGCGGATGCATCCCCCGTCGGGATCGATCAGTCTGACCAGGAGGTCGGCGATGGTCGACTTGCCGCTGCCGCTTGATCCGACCAGGGCCAGCGTCTCGCCAGGCAAGACGCGAAAGGAGACGTCCTCGAGAATCTGCCCTCGGCCCAGGTCCAGGCTCACGCCCTGGAACTCGATCGCTCCGTCAACGTGTTCCAGCCGGCGCGGTTCGACACGCTCGACGACGTCTGGAGGCAGGTCGAGAAGCTCGTGGACCCGGGCGAGCGACACCTGGACGGTGGCCAGACTCCCGTACAGCCCCATCAGGGCCTGGACGGGCTGGAAGAGCCTCATGTAGTACGCCATGAACGCCACGAACGTGCCGAGACTCATCGTCTCCGCGATGACGCGGTGTCCGCCATAGAGAAACGCCGCCGCGGTGCCGACCGCCAGGATCGTGCCTGGCGCGCCGCCAGACAGGTACGACCAGAGCTGCATCGACATCAGCGCCTCGACAAACGCATCGTTATAGCCGCGGAAGCGCTGACTTTCCCGCTCCTCCGCGTTCGACGTCACAACCAGTCGCATGCCCTGCAGGCTTTCGATGAGGAAACTGCCGGTGGCCGCGCTGGCCTCGCGAACCTTTCGAACGTGGGCAGCCAGCGTCGCACGGGTGCGCTCCAGCACCCAGACCGCGATCGGCACGACCGCGACGCCGATCAGCGCCAGGCGCAGGTCGAGCCAGCACATTGCGGCGAGGCTGCCGACGAGGAAGAAACAGTTGCCAACCCACGACAGGAGCGATTCCGCGGCCACGCGTTGGATCTCGCCGACGTCGTTATTGATCCGGGCGAGGATGTCCCCAAGTGGCATGCGCGCGTAGAAACGCGGAGACAGGCGCTGCAGGTGTCGATACAGCGCCAGCCGCATGTCGAAGAGGACCTCGGCAGACACACGCGTATATCGCAGACCCGTCAAGGCGGTCAGCAGAAAGCCGGCGACGGAAGTGAGGGCGAAGAGGGTGACGATTCCGACGAGCCAGCGCTCGTCGTGACCGACGAGCGCCCGATCGATGAGGAGCTTGGAGAAGTATGGAAGGGTCAGGGCCAGCGCCGTATTCAGCAGGCTCAGCCCGACGACGAGCGCGAGTCGCCGCCAATACGGAAGAACGTAGGCCAGCGCGCGCCGGAACTCCCTGGACATGCAGACAGATCAGGCGCGCGACTGGCCCATCACGGAAACACGAGGTCCAGCTTGCGCCAGTCCTTCTGCGCGGCCGCGCAGCTGCTCGTCCAGTTGGGAGCGTGATTGAGCTGGTCCGGCACCTGTGCGGGCCAGAAGCAACCAATGTGGCAGTCGAAGATGTCGCGCTCGACGGGCTGGCACAGGCCCGCGGTGCCGCCGCTTCGATCGGCTTCCCACCCTGGCGAGAACACCAGGGAACAGCCCAACGGGATATGCGGCGGTGCCGGCGCCTGCCCCTGCAAGGCCACCACGTCGCCATCGGGGCCGGCCACCTGCGTCTTGACCCTGTGCGCTTTCCGGTTAATCGCCTTCAGATGTGTCACAGGACTGCCTCCGCCCTGGCTTCGTCTCGATCAAATCGAGCCAGGAAACTAGGATTTCGTTCTGACAGCTCACCATATACCTGCAGGCACGTGTCGGTCCAGCCACGAATCCAATCGCAGTAATGCAGGTTCGGCCGTTCGGTCGAGCCGTACCGCACGTAGGCCTCATGGTAGCACCCGCCCGAGCACAGGGGCCGGGCCCAGCAGACGCTGCAGTCGGTCTTGTCGGCAATCTGGTGCGTCTCGAGAAATGCGGCCTGGGTCTCGCGGTCAATCCCGTCGCGCACCGTGCCGAACTTGTGCGTATCCGAGCCGGCGAACCGGTGGCACAGGGCCACGTCCCCCTCGGTCGACACGCCGAGCAGTCCGAGTCCGGCTCCGCAGGGATACGCCTTGCTGACCCCCTTGTGAATCTCTTCCAGGGTGTCCTTGATATTCGAGAACCCGTGATGCTGGTTGCGGACCGCCGCCTCCTGGAAGTCACGCGCGAGGGCGCGAAACTGTTCCAGCATCCGATCGAATCCTCGCTCGCCAATGGCGTACTGCAGCGTTGGGGACGTCGTCACCGGGGCAAACCCGACTTCCCAGAATCCGATTTCATCGGTGAGATGCTGGTAGATGCGCGAGACGTCGAGGGTGTCCGACGTGAGGGTGACCCGAGCGCCGATGGGCCGGCTCCGATGGCGACGAAGCAACTCCTTGATCTTGGGCAGCACGACATCGTAGCTGCCCTCGCCGTTGTGGAAGACGCGGAACTTGTCCTGCATCTCGCGCGGGCCGTCGATCGAAATCGTGACGCCCACCTCGTTCTCGGCGAGGAATTCGATGATCTCCGGACGAAGGAGCGTCGCGTTGGTGGTCAGGCTGAAATCGATTAGCTTGCCGCACTCGGCCGCACGCCGGCGCCCGTACGCGATGGTCTTCTCGAGCACGGGAAAGTTCAGCAGCGTCTCACCGCCGAAGAACGTCAGGTGCGCGATCTGACCGCTTTCCCTCAACAGGAATTCAACACTTTCACGCGCCGTCTCCTCGCTCATGAACTTGGCCTGCTTGCCGTGCGCCGTGTCCACGATCTTGTCTTCGCCGTACTCATAGCAGTACGTGCACGCGAGGTTGCACTGATTGGTGACGTTCAAGACCATCGTGCTCAGCGGGAACGACGTCACCGGCAGCATACGCGGCGCCACGGGCTCCGGTTGGTGCTCATAGCCTACAGCGCGAACATCGAGCAGATCGGCCAGCGCCCCCTTGATCACCTCGGGCGGGAACCGGTCCGCGAGGGCGGCCACCAACTCGGTCTCGGATCGCGGGGCTTCGACGACCGCCTCCAGCGTCGCCGCCGAGGGATCATCCAGCGCGAAAATCGCCGCGCTCGGCACCAGGTAGACGAAGCTCCGGCCCCCAGCCTGAAAGTGATGGAAC
Source organism: uncultured Acidobacteriota bacterium (assembly GCA_963792785.1). GTDB lineage: Bacteria > Acidobacteriota > Vicinamibacteria > Vicinamibacterales > CAVVIG01 > CAWIMX01. The sequence goes on from CAWBXO010000001.1 coordinate 584,769, forward strand.
TCCCTCGGCACCAGCGCGATCATCGGCCCGTCTCCTCGGGGAGCCACCGGATGTACAGAGGCGGACTCACCAACAGATGAGCACGGGCTTTGAGCGGCGGCGCGGCCGGCGTCCCCCCGCCCGGGTTCTGAAGATACGTCGCCACCGCCCACACATCGCCGATATTGTCGGTCCCATTTCGACGCTTCGGGTTCGGTCCCTCGATGTTCGGCGTGAACAGGCCTGTGACTTCATCGATGGCACCGACGAAGTCCTTGTCGTCGTCGTGGTACGTCGCGGTGTACTCTTCGATGCTCCATGTCACGTCGACAGGGCCGAGCTCGATGTCGTCGGCCGTACCAGGCTGCTTGTCGGGCCCGTTCGCATACGCGTGCGCCTCGAACTGCTGGAACTGCTTCGGGACGGTGACGCCGCCCACGCGAGCGAGGCCGGACTCCGGTAGCACTTTGATGAAATCGACCGTCGAGTACACCGCGATGGTGGCCTCGCCGGTCGCGCCCGCCAACAGAACCGTGCGGCGACCTGGTGCGGCATCCGTAGCCACCGAAATCGACACGACCACCTGATCAGCCGTCGTGCTCGTCACCCTATCGACGGTCACGCCTGGACCGAGGCTCAGATCGGCCGGAGCCACGCTCGCGGGCAAGTTGGCACCGAACAGGTGCAGTTCCTGGCCGGAACTGCCAGCCTGGACCATCGGCTGGGCCACGCCAAGCACGACGGGATCGGACCCGAGGCGTTGAAGGTCGACGTCCACACCGAACTCGTCCTGCGCGCCCGCGAACCATCGGCCGCTCGCATGCCGCCAATCCTTGTCGATGAACAGCACCTCTCGCCAGTCGCTCGGAGCGTCGGACGCCGGCGTCGACAGCTGCGTCGCCGGTGTTGCTCCGGGGTCGGAAGACCGCCCTCGCCACTGGAACCCGGTGTACACAATCGCGCGCCCCTGCCGCGTGACCGCCCGGCCGGTCCGCGCATAGGTGAGAGTCGTCTCGGTGGTGAACTCGGCGCTGGCGGCGTCACCGGACGGCCGGATGGTCACCACACCGAACACAGGCCCCTTGCCCGCCTGATCGCCCTTGAACGCCCATCGACCTTCGAGTCGAGGCGGGCGCATCGTGGCGGACCAGGCGTCCCAGGCCGGCGTCCTCAGCGGAAAGGCCTTGGACAGTTCGTCGATCGCCTTGTCCATCGGCTGTCGAGTGTCCCGGGGCGCCGCGTCGTCACCCTGCCCGCCGGAACCCCTCCCCCCGCCCAGGAACACCTGCGAATCCGCCAAGGGGTAGTAACCCCGGTGCATCGCGACCAGGAGGCCCCATTCGTCCTTCGTTCGGCGCTGCGAAATGACCCGGCCCATCGAATGACAGGCACTGCACGTCTGCTCGGTGGCCTTGTCGCTGTAGTGGTATTCAATCATCCGGTGCTCGACTTCGAAGTCCGCCGGCTTCGCCTCCTCGGGCGCCAAGCCTTGATGATCTGCCAGATACCGCACGACAGCCCGCGCCTCCTCTGGCTCGATGTTCAGCCCGTTCAGGCTGATCATGCGCTTCACCGTCTCTTCCCAGCCCTCAGGCGTCATCCGGACCGTGGAGATTCGACTCAGTCGCCCCTGATCGTCAGGTCGATGGCAGGTGCCGCATTTCCGCGTGACGGTACTGTCCGCGATTGGAAACCCCTCATCTTCGGGCTTCGTGTCCGCTTTCACAGCGGCCTGCCCCCCCGCGGCGGATCCGCGCTGGGCCGACGCCGGGGCCGACGCGAGCAAGATAGCGAGGCCGAGCGCCCATCCCAGGCGCTCCACGTGTTGCAGGCGATGGTGTCTCAGGAGCACGGTCAGATCCTATTCGCGATTACTAACGCGGGGCGCCGGCCCCGCGCGCAGCTCGAGCGGGCACGACATGAAACGAGCTGTAGGGCATATCCGTGTCCATGGTGATCGTGCGGAGATACTTGAAATCCGAAGTGTCGTACAGATCGATCGTGCGGCCCGCCTCGTAGATGTAGAGCACCTGGCCGCTGGTGCTGACCTGGATGGCCATCCGAGGCCGGCCGTCGAAGGAAATTTTCTTCTCCACTTTCCCACCGTCGATATCCACCAGCCACATCTGATAGTCGTCGATCGCCTGCGCGAGGATGTAGCCTCGCTTGTGGTCTGGCGACACCGCGAAGCTCAGGCGAAGATCGTCTGGCGCCGGGCCAATCGGCACAAAGTCGACCGAACGCTTCGTGAGGTCAATTCGTCCCACGCCCACGATTCGCCTGTTCGCAACGGGATCCTGGACCGTGAACAGGGCCGTGAAGTAGGCCGGATCCTCGTACGCATCCTCCTGCGACCCGAGACTCCCCGAGCCCATGCCTGGCTCGATCGGGAGAGACATGTCCCAGTGATCGACCTGCGTCAGCGTCGAGGCGTCGAGAATGAGGATGTCCCGGCCGAACACGTACAGCAGTTTGCCATCCGGCGAGAACCGCAGGTTGAATCTGGTGGTGCCCGGTCCGTCCGGCGGGGGAACCGTCTTGACGACCTGATGCGTCGTCAGATCGTACAGCACGAGTTGTGTCGGCTCGATTTCAAAGCGATCGATCAGCTTCTTAACCGGCTGAATCCCCACCGCCATGAAATGCTGTTGGGGGTCGACTGCGTACCCTCGAACGCGAACCTTCGCGCCCGGCTCGCTGAGCGCGAAGGTGTCGACGCTCTGTTTCTTTTCAACGTCGACCACCTCGAAGTGCTCCATGTCCCAATTGAGCGCGTACAGCCGGGTCGCGTCGCTCGACACCTGGACCTGATAGGGAACGCCTGTCGTCAGGTGAATCGACGCGACCTTCTCCGTCGCTTCGTCGATGGCCAGAATGTCGCCGGTGTACGCGCCGACATACAATGTCCCGTCGCCGAGGACGACCTTCGGCGGCGCTCCGGCACCCGTAACCATCCAGGCGACCAGCAAGAGGCCACTAGCGCGGACAGTCTTCATGAGCCACGTCGCACGACGCGTCGCTACATCCACCGCTTCCCCTCTTTCGTTCAGGCTCAGGGCGCCCATGTAATCTCGTCTACCTTAGACGACTGCGCATCCCTTCGAAGTTGCAAATTGTGGCATATCGCCGCGGCCCTCTTCTTGTTGGCCTACCATCAGGCGGGACGTCATTTTCCGCTTCCGCGCGCTCGAGAGAGACTGACCTGGGACATACTGACACACTGTGGAGACCACGACACGCAACGGTCTGCGTACACCCCGTCCCTCGGACATCGACACGCCGACATCCCTGTCGGTTCGGCTCTGGACGGTCGTCGTGGCGGCAGCGTTGGGGCTTGGCGCCGGCTGCACCACGCCCCAGCCGACACCGCCGACGACCCTGACCATTGGGACCGGGTGGGAAGACGGGGTGTGGGGTATCGTGGGCCAGGCGCTCGCGGATCAGGTACCGCCGCCATCTTCCAAACACCGCCGTCTCCAGCCGGCCCCTCTCGGACCTCGAGTTCAAAGTCGACGCCCTGGAGCGCGGCGACCTGGATTTGGCGTTGGTCGATTCCGAAACGGCTTATCGGGCGTACGAGACGGGCACGGACGCCAACCCGTCGCCGCACACGAAGCTCCGCGCCATTTCGGTGCTCTTCCCCACGGTCGTGCAGATTGTCGTCCGGCGCGACGCCGAGATCACCTCGATCGCGCAACTCCGCGGAAAGCATCTGGACGTCGGGCCCAAAGGCGGCTACGCCGACGAGGCCGCCCGACTCATTCTCGACAGCTACGGGCTGAGTTACTCCAGCGTCCATGTTTCGTTCGATGCGACGCCTCGCCCCGAGCAAGCGCTCCGCGACCACGAACTCGACGCGGTCGCGTTCTGGATGCCCCTGCACCATCCATCGATCACTCGCGTCGTGAACGCGCTCCCGACCGATGTGCTCCCTCTGGATCGGGAGCACATCGGCATCCTTCAAAGCCACAGTCATTTCTTGAAGTCCACGATCATTCAGGCCGGCACGTACCCCAATCAGACAAGCGACGTGCTGACCGTCGGTGAGGATGTGTTGCTCCTTTGCCGGCAGGGCCTGCCGGAAGCCCTCGTTCGCACGCTGACCCAGATCCTCTTCGACGCGGCGCCAGAACTGCAGCGCGCGCACCCGGCGGCCGCGAGCCTCGACGTGAGCAGCGGGCCCACGGCCTCCATCCCTCTGCATCCTGGCGCAGCTCGCTATTACCGCGAGCGGGAGCTGTTGAAGTGACCTCGGCTCCCCGCCCCGGCGCCGACTTCCGCGTGCAATGAAGCGGCTTCTTTTCCGCTGGACGAAGGGTGGGCCGGCGCTGATCCTGGCCAGCGGCACGGCGTTGGTGACGCTGTTCACGTTCGGCCTGGGATTCTGGGCGACACGACAGTGGAGGGACAGTACCGCCCAGGCCGCACAGACCCGCGGCGAAGAGGCCGTCGCCCTCCTCGCAGAGGCTCTGCAGCGGGACATGAAGGGCGGACAGACATCGGTGCTCCTGCCGATCAACCGTCCCCTTCTCGAGGAGGCTACGCTGTATGATCTGGCCGACGAGTTCGCGAGGGGCTTCGCCAGGTTCCCCTACCTCGAGTCGTTCTTTGTCTGGAGACGCTCGGAGGACTCCGCTTCCACTTACTTCTTCAGCCGCGCTGATCGGATGCCACCCTGGGACAGCGGGGAGACGATTGGCGACCCGTACCCTGTCGTCATTCGGCGGAATCCTGCGCCCATGCTGCCGGTCCTGACGCAAGTACATCAGGAAACGGCGCACTACACTCCTTTCGCCGCATCCAGCTTTTCTTCCTCTGGCTCCAGCTACCAGGTGTTCGTCCAACGCTTCTATGACGGGCGTCCGCCAGACAGCCAGATGACCGCGCTCATCGGCTTTACCGTGAACCTCGCTTGGGTCCGACAACACTATTTCGGCGACTTCATCGAGCAGATGCACGGGATCATCGGCGACCGCACGATTGGGATTCGTATCGTTGATCAGGATGGCTCGATCATCGCGGCCTCCGGCCCCCCGATCACTGTCGCCCCCATCCATACCCGCCGCTTTCCGCTCGCCTTCATCGATCGCGCCCTCATTCCAGGCCCAGACGCGCCTGCGGTGCCACAATGGGCCGTGCAGGTGGACGTCACGAACCAGGTGGCGCTGTCCGCCGCTGGCATCGGCACGTTCTGGACGCTGACCCTGCTGGGTATCGCCGCCCTCATGACCTTCTCCGGCCTCGCCCTCACCGTGCGGTCGACGAACGCTGCCGCCGACCTCGCAGCCTCGCACGCCGAGTTCGTCTCGACAGTGACCCATGAGATGAAGACCCCGCTCTCTCTCATTCGTCTTGCCAGCAAGACGCTGGCGACGGGACGCTACGAGTCCGCGGAGGCAACCATCGCAGATTATGGCCGACTCCTGACCACCGAAGCCGGTCGACTGACGCGACTCATCGACAACGTGCTGTGCTTTGCCAGATTCACCAACGCGGCCTCCCCGTACCACTTCGAGCGCGTGGACGTCTCGGAACTCATCCAGGAGTGCGTCGGTCGCTTCAAGCCTGAGCTCGATCTCGCCGGCTTCGAAATCACGACGAATCTGCCGGTGGAGAGCCTCGAGATTCGCGCCGACCGGGTGCTCATGCTCCAGGTCTTTGACAACCTTATTGACAACGCGGCCACACACGCCGCGCCGGGCCGCGTGCTGACTCTCACGGTCACACACCGAGACGCAGCCATCCACATCACCTTTTGTGACGCCGGCCCGGGGATTGCGCCAACAGACCTGCCCCATGTCTTTGACAAGTTCTACCGCGGGGGCAATGCGCGGCACCGTGGCAGCGGCCTTGGCCTGGCGATCGTGCTGCGCATCGTGACGGATCACGGCGGGCGTGTCACCGTCCAGAGCGTGGAAGGCCGAGGCGCGACGTTCGAAGTAGTGCTGCCGGAGTGGAACGACACGTTACTGGATGATGCCTGACCGACCCGCGTGCGCCGCGATCCGAGTCAGGACGGAGGAATCGACCATGACTGCCAGGCTCAGACAGACTTGCGTTTGCGTGGCCGCGACCGTTGCGTGCGGCTCCGTCATCCTCCACGCCCAGCAGGACCGCTCCCTCGCCGGCAGCATTCGCATCGCCAACCACTACCGCGTCGCGGCCGATGTGACGTACCTGACCGTCGGCGGCGTCGCAGACACACTCGATGTGTATCAGTCGCGAGACGCGCGGACGCCGCGCCCGACGCTAATCTTTATTCACGGCGGCAACTGGGTCGGCGGGAGCAAGACGGCCAGCTCCCTCATGATCCTGCCCTTCCTCGACATGGGCTGGAATGTCGTCAACATCGATTACCGGCTGCTGCGCACCGCACCGGCGCCGGCCGGAGCGGACGACTGCTTCTGCGCGCTGCGCTGGGTCTACCAGCACGCGAGGGACTACAACATCGACACGTCGCGGCTCGTCGTGAGCGGGAACTCGGCCGGTGGACAGCTCGCGCTGCTTCTCGCCATGGCGCCGCCCACGGCCGGCTTCGGCGCCGACTGTCCTGGCCCGGAGGCGCTCTCCGTGTCCGGCGTCATCAATTGGTACGGTTTCTCGGATCTCGTGGATCTCCTCGAGGGCCCCGACGCCCGCCCCGCCGTCCAAGCGTGGATCGGAGACGGGCCGAACCGCGCACAACTGGCCCGCCGTCTATCGCCAGCAACCTACGTCAGAAAGGACAACCCGCCGATTCTGACGATTCAGGGAGACGCGGACCCAACTTCCCCGTACCCGTACTCGGTTCACCTGCACGAAGAACTGCGCAAGGCAGGCGTGCCCAACCAACTGCTGACGATCCCGGGCGGGAAGCACGGCGGCTTTACCGACGAGGAGACCGACACGATCTACCTGACAATCCAGCAGTTTCTGAGCGCACACAATCTGCGGTGACCATGCGCGCCCATCACGCGGGGAGTGCCGCGCCAGTCGGGCGGTCAACGCATCAATCCCCCGCTCAATCCCCGGCGCCGGCGGTAAGATGGCCTCGCTCATGGCCGCCTCGCCCCCGCGCCTCTTCAAGACGCTCCGAGACGACGTCGTCGTCGTCTACCAGGACGTGCGCAAGCGCGGCGCGCGCCGCGCCATTGGCGGCACCGTCGCCAATATCGAGTCGTTCTACCTGCACGAGGACGACCGGAAGCGCCTGGAGGGCATGCGCCCGTTCCGGCGCTCCGTCCGGCGGATCTCCTGGTTCATCAAGGGCCTGCTGCTCAAGCTGACGCCGGCGCGGCGCGTGATGCTCGCCGCCGCCCTGCTGTACCTGCTGCTCGGCATCCTGCGCATCGACATCGGCACGATCCACATCCGGCCGCTCGCGCCCGCCCTCGTCGGCAACGCGCTGCTGCTCACGGTGCTGGCCCTCGAGCTGAAGGACAAGCTGGCGGCGCGCGACGAGCTCGAGGCGGGCCGCGCGGTGCAGCTCGCCCTCATGCCAGGCGAGAGCCCCGCCGTGCCGGGCTGGGACATCTGGCTCTACACCCGTCCCGCCAACGACGTCGGCGGCGACCTGGTCGATCACCTTCCCCTGGATGACACGCGCCATGTCGTCGCGCTCGGCGACGTGGCCGGCAAAGCGCTGCCCGCGGCGCTCCTGTCCGTGAAACTGCAGGCGACCCTGCGCGCGCTCGCCCCGCACTTCGAGAACCTCGGCGACCTCGCCGCGGACGTCAACCGCATCCTCTACCGCGATGGCCTGCCGTCACGCTTCGCGTCGCTCGTGTACCTGCAGATCGGCGCCCATTCGGGACACGTGCGGGTGCTGAACGCCGGACACATGCCGCCGCTGATCGTGCGGGGCACCGTCGTGACCGCGATGCCGCGCGGCGGGATCGTGCTCGGCATCATGCCCGACGCGACGTTCGCCGAGCAGCCGATCGACCTCGGCCCCCGCGACGCGGTGATCGTCTATTCGGACGGCGTCAGCGAGGCGATGAACGAAGCCGGCGACTTCTTCGGCGAGGAAGGTTTGCTCGCCGCGATCTCCCCCACCCAGTGGGCATCGGCGCAGGCGGTCGGCACCCGCATCCTCGACGCCGTCGACCGTTTCGTCGGCGAGGCGCCGGTGCACGACGACATCTCGCTGATGGTCCTGCGCCGGAACTAACCACAGAGGCACGGAGACACGGAGACCGGAACGTGGATCGCCGGACGCGGGTTCGACGCGGCCGGCCCGCGAAGCGGGCCCGGCGTACAAACGAACGAGGCCCGTTGATGCAAGCCCGGAGTTCGTGTGGCTTGCATCAACGGGCCTCGTTCGTTTTGTACGGCCGCCTTTGGCGGCCCGCGTCGGTCACGACTCAGCGCGACGCTCGTCTTCGTGCGTCTTCGTGTCCTTCGGGCCTTCGTGGTTGCCTTTTCGTGATCCGGGTCAGCCCTTCGGGTTGAAGCGGTACCCCACCCACGGCTCGGTCACCAGGAAGCGCGGCGCGCCCGGATCCGGCTCGAGCTTCTTGCGCAACTGCCCCATGAACACGCGCAGGTACTCCGGCTGCTCCTGTGACGCCTCGCCCCACACGGCCTCGAGCAGCGTCTTGTGCGTGATCACGCGATCCGGGTGGCGCGCCATGTAGACGAACAGCTCGAACTCCTTCGGCGTCAGCCGCACTTCCTGGCCGCGCACGTGGACCCGCCGCGACTCCAGGTCCACGCGGAAGTCGCCGACCTCGAACGACGCCATCTCGCTTGCCGGTGCCGAGTGGCGCCGCAGCGCCACGCGCACCCGGGCCATCAGCTCGTCGATCCCGAACGGCTTGGTCACGTAATCATCGGCGCCGGAGTCGAGCGCCTCAACCTTCGCGCGCTCCTCCCCCTTCACCGACAGCACGATGATCGGCACGTTCGACACGGTCCGAATGCGCCGGCAGAGCTCGATGCCATCCATGTGCGGCATGAACAGGTCCGTGATGACCAGTTCGGGCCGCCATTCTCCGAAGCTCGCGAGCGCCGTCTCGCCCTCGTCGGCGGTCCGGACCTGATAGCCCTGGCTCGTCAGCACCGTCCGCAGCACGCGCGTGATCTGCGGCTCGTCGTCGACGACCAGCACCTTCGATTTCTCGGTAGTCGTAGCCATGCGTTCACTCCACCCCGGCGGCCGTCCCCGATTCCTGCGAGGCATCGGCCGCAACCGGCAACGTCATCGCGACGGCGGCGCCACGGTCACGTCGCGGTTCGAACCAGATCCGCCCGCCCAGCGACTCGACGAGCCGCCGGGCAACGGGCAAACCCAGCCCGACACCGCCCCGGCGCGAGTCGTGGGGCTCGCGTCCGGGCACTCTGAAGAACTTCTCGAACACACGCTCGCGGTACTCCTCGGGAACGCCCGGCCCCTCGTCCGTCACGCTCACGCGGACGTACGGGCCGTCCTCCCGCTTCGCCTGCACCCAGATCGTGGTGTCCGGCGGCGAGTACTTGCTCGCGTTGTCGAGCAGCGAATACAGCACCTCGACCGCCGACGGCGTGTCCACGGCCACCAGCGGCAGATCCGCGTCCAGATCGACCTCGACGCGGTGATCCTTCGTCACCGTCTGCGCCCGCGCGACGCTCGCCTTCACCACGTCCTCGAGTGCGGAGCTGACAAGCCGGGGCGCCTCGCGTTCCGCCGACGACAACCCCTCGATGAACCGGTTGAGCCGGTCGGACTCCTCGTCGATTACCGACAGCAGCTCTTCCTGGTTCTCGCGGCTCAGGCCGATCGTGCCGACCCGCTCCTCGGCGCCGATGAGCGCCGTCACTGCCGCCTTGATCGACGTGAGCGGCGTGCGCAGGTTGTGGTGCAGCGCCTCGAGGAGCGCCGCCTTCAACTGCTCGCTGCGGCGGGCCGCCTCCGCCGCGCTCGCGCGATCGAACGCCGACTGCAGCTCGTGGTACAGCCGCTCGATCTCCAGCCGGCCCTCCTGCGCCTCGACGTGCCGCCGCTCGGCCCGCGCCGACAGCTCGCCCACGACGACCGCGGTGGCCGCGAACGAGAGGAACGCGATCCAGTCGGTGATGTCGCCGGTCGAAAGGCCGATGGGCGCCAGGAAGAAATACGCGTACGTCACGGTCGAGCAGACCGTCGCCGCGAGCGCCGGCCCCGTATTCCACGTGCGGGCGATGACCAGGACGAGGAGCAGCAGCAGCGGCACGAGCGCGCGCGCGCTGACGGAAGGAAATTGATGGAGGGCAAAGACGAACAGCGTCGGCGCTCCGGACGCCAACAGGTACTCCGCCCAGCGCGGGAGCCGACCCACGGCCTGATTATAGTCAGCACGGCGCCTATTGCGGCGGCGAACCGGCGGCTTCCCGAAGGATCTTCACCCCCGCGCTGGTGCCGATCCGCGTGGCGCCCGCCGCCACCATCGCGCGCAGGGCGGCCAGGTCGCGCACGCCCCCCGACGCCTTCACACCCATGTCGGCACCCACCACGTGGCGCATCAGGGCCACGTCGGCGACCGTGGCCCCGCCGGGCCCGAAGCCCGTCGACGTCTTCACGTAGTCGGCGCCCGCGGCCTTGGCCAGCGTGCAGGCCGTCACCTTCTGCTCGTCGGTCAGCAGCGCCGCCTCGATGATCACCTTGCTCAGGATCCCGCACTCCCGGCACGCCTCGACGACGGCGTTGATGTCCCGTTCGACGAGCCGGAAATCCCCGGACTTCAGGGCGCCGACGTTGATCACCATATCCACTTCCCGGGCCCCGTCGAAAATGGCCCGGCGCGCCTCGAACTGCTTGGCGTCCGTGCTCGAGGCCCCGAGCGGAAACCCCACGACCGTGCACACCCCCACTCCGGACCCCGCCAGCCGGCGAGCGCAGAGCGCCACCCACGCCGGGTTGATGCAGACGGTGGCGAAGTCGTACTCGATCGCCTCGTCGCAGAGCGTCTCGATCTGCTCGCGCATCGCGTCGGGCGCGAGCAGCGTGTGGTCGATCAGCCGGGCGATCTCCACCGTCGTCATCGGCCCCGCTCCAGGCGCGCGACCTTCGCCAGCCGCCGGATGTACCGCGGCTCCCGGATCCGGGCCTCGAGCCACGCCGACACCACTTCGCGCGCGGCCTCCTCGGTGAGGAGGCTCGCCCCCAGCGTCAGGACGTTCACGCCGTTGTGCTCCCGGGCGGACCGCGCCAGCGCCTCGGTCGTCACCATGGCGGCGCGGACGCCGTTCACTTTGTTCGCCGCGATCGCGGATCCCGTGCCGAAGGCGTCGATCGCGATGCCCGCATCCGCCTCGCCGTCGGCGACCGCCCGCGCGACCGCGCCGGCCGTGTCCGGGTAGTCCGCGGGCCCCGGCCCCTCGGCCCCGAGATCCTGCACGGCCAGCCCCCGCGACCGCAGCCACGCCGCCAGGCCCCGGCGCAGGGCCACGCCCGTGTGGTCGCTCGCGATGGCGACCGAGCGCACCGGGTGCACGGGCACGAGCGCCGCCTCGTCCGGGGTGGCGATCCCGTCCTCGAGGACCACGACCCCCGCCGCCCGCAACGTGTCGTGAGCGAGCGGCGTGATGTGGCCGCCCCGCGCCAGCGTCACGACCTCGCCACGGGCCAGCGTGCGGGCGTCGGACTCGGTGATGATATCGAAGCGTTTCACTGGGTTATGATCCGTCGCCTATGGAAGCCACCGACGTACTGATTTCGGAAGACGCGATTCGCCGCCGCCTGATCGAACTGGCGGCCGAGATTCGCCGCGACTGCCCGGGCGAACTCCACCTGGTGGCCGTGCTGCGGGGCGCGTTCGTCTTTCTCGCCGACCTGGCGCGCGCCCTTTCGGGCGACGTCACCGTCGACTTCATCGCCATCTCGAGCTACGGCGCGGGCACGACCTCGTCCGGCGAGGTCAGGCTCGTCAAGGATCTCGAGGGCGCCCTCGACGGCCGCGACGTGCTGATCGTCGAGGACATCGTCGACACGGGCCTGACCCTCTCGTATCTCCGCGCGATCCTCACGGCGCGCCAGCCGCGCAGCCTCCGCACCGTCTGCCTGCTGAGCAAGCCGACGCGCCGGCGCGTCGACGTGCCGGTGGAATACGTGGGGTTCACGATCGAAGACCGCTTCGTTGTCGGGTACGGACTGGACCACGCCGAGCATCACCGCAACCTGCCGTACATCGGGGTTCTATCCTAGCAGGCCGTCGTGAAAGTCGACACGGCCCTCGAGGCGCAGAGAACTTGGCCACAGAGACACGGAGACACTGAGAAGACCCTGGAATTCTCTGTGTCTCCGCGTCTCTGTGGTTGGCTCCTCCGGGTCTCGCAGCCCGGAGGCTTCCGCCACGGGCTGCCAGGCCGTCGTCGGCCGTCGTGTATAGTGACCCGGTGCCGCTCACGATTGTCCAGCATCCCGTCGCCGCCGAGGCCCTCGTCACGCTCCGCGACACGCGCACACCGTCCGACGCCTTCCGCCGCGCCGCCACCCGCGTGAGCCTCGTGCTCATCGCGGAGGCCATCCGCGACCTGCCGACCGAGGTGGTGACCGTCCAGACGCCTCTCGGCCCCGCGCCGGGCCAGAAGCTCGCGCGGGGGGTCGTCTTCGTCCCCGTGCTCCGCGCCGGCCTCGGCATGCTGGGCGCCGCCCTCGAACTCGTCCCGTCGGCCCACGTCGGCCACCTGGGCCTGCGCCGCGACGAGGAGACCGCGATCGCCTCGCAGTACTACGCTCGCTTTCCCGAGCACCTCGAGACGAGCCACGTGGTCGTCATCGATCCGATGCTGGCCACGGGGGGCAGCTCCGCCGCGGCCCTCGACGTCCTGCGCGCCGCCGGCGCCAGCGACGTCCGAGTCGTCTGCATCGTCGCCGCGCCGGAGGGCGTCGCGCACCTCGAGGCCCACCACCCCAACGTCCGCATCTTCACCCCGGCTGTCGACCAGGGGCTGAACGATCGCAAGTTCATCGTTCCCGGACTCGGAGACTTCGGGGACCGGCTGTTCGGAACGGTCTAAAGGAGACCCATGGGCGGACCTGATCGTCGGACGGCTCTCATCCTCGCCGTGGCGGTGCTCATCGTCGGCGCGCGCGGACGCGGTCAGGCGCCGGCCGAGGGGCGCACGGTCCTCCAGCCCTTCGCATTGCCGGCCATCGAGGGCGGGCGGCGCCTGGACGAATCGCGCGCACCCGACAGCCCGGCGGCGATCAAGCAGGCGTCGATGCGCGTCAGGCCGGCGTCCTTCGATCGCGTCGGCGTCTCGGGCGCGCGTTACGTACCCGGACGGGTGATCGTCAAGTTCAAGGACGGCACGTCGGGCGCGGCGCGGCTGTCGGCGCTGTCGCTGACGTCGCGCACGGCGGCGCTGTCGCTGCGTCCCGCCTATGCGGACTTCGACCTCGTGACCATCGATCCGGGTGAGGACGCCGAGGCGGCCGCGGCGCGGCTCCGCCAGCAATCCGACGTCGAGTACGCGCAGGCCGCGTACCTCGAGCACACCGAGTTCGTGCCGAACGATACGTTTTATGCGAAGTACCAGTGGAACCTGCCGCTCATCGACATGGAGCGGGCGTGGGACATTCAGCCACAGGCCGGCTCGTCGATCACGGTCGCCGTCATCGACACGGGCGTCGCGTTCACCAGTACCGACCATCCAGTTCCACGCGTACGCCTGGAATGACGGCCAGGGGAACGTCTACCCCTCGCTGGGCGACATCACCGTTCCGTTCGTCGCGGCGACCCAGCTCGCCTCGGCCGGGCGGTTCGTGGCGCCGCACGACTTCATCTGGGGCGACAACCTGCCGGTCGATCTCGACGGCCATGGCACACACGTCAGCGGCACCATCGGCCAGCTCACCAACGACGGCGTCGGCACGGCCGGCGTGGCGTTCAACGTCAAACTGATGCCAGTGAAGGTCATCAACACGGACTGGGATGACATCTTTCAGTCGCCCAACGTGGGGACCGACGACGTGGTGGCGCAGGGCATCCGCTACGCGGTCGACAACGGTGCGAAGGTCCTGAACATGAGCATTGGGCGCACCGGGCCGGCGGCCCCCGTCGTCGAGGCCGCGATCAAATACGCCGTGTCCAAGGGGGCCTTCGTCGCCATCGCCGCGGGGAACGACTACGAGAACGGCAACCCAACCGAGGTGATTGCCGACATCGCCTCTCGCGTGCAGGGCGCGGTGTCGGTCGCGGCGGTGAATCGGAACAAAGCGCACGCGTACTACTCGAGCAGCGGACCCTGGGTGGAACTGGCCGCACCCGGCGGCTCGTTCCTCGGCTTCGGCGCCGAGGGCGGCATCCTGCAGCAGACGGTGGATCTCTCGCTGGTCGACACCTTTCTCGGAACGCCCGCCCAGTACGGGCCGCCGCGCTTCGACGCGCTCGCGTACTACGCCTTCACGGGCACGTCGCAGGCGACACCGCACGTCGCCGGTCTGGCCGCGATGCTGATGCAGCAGGGCATCACCGATCCGGCGGCCATCGAGGCGGCGCTCGAGCGGTTCGCGACCGACCTGGGCGATGCGGGGCACGACGAGATGTTCGGCTATGGGCTCGTCGAGGCGCGGACCACGCTGCGCGGTCTGGGGCTGGCGAAGTGACGGTTCTGAAACGGCGGGAACACCTGCCGCAGGGGCCACAAGCTGATAGAATCGTTCGTCAATCGTTTGGGCGCTTAGCTCAGTTGGTTAGAGCGCGTGCTTCACACGCACGAGGTCACAGGTTCGAGTCCTGTAGCGCCCACTACCCTTCAGGCCCGCCGCACTACTGCCCTTTCTGCAACTCGGCCAGCAGCGCCTTCAGCATCACCGTATAGCGTGCGTCGGCGTCGGCGTACGCCTTCATGTAGTCGTCTTCGGACATCCCCTGCGCCTTCCAGTCACGGTTGAAGACCGTCCGCTTGCCCGCCACCTCGTATACGTCTGCCGGATCATCGCGGCCGGGGCGCGCGATGAGGCCGTCGGCGCCCAGGTCTTCGATGAAGATCTTCGAGGACGCCTCGGCGGCGCCGTTCAGGTCGAGGTACGTGTCGCGGTATTCCTTCTTCGCGATGCGCGTGGTGAGGAGTACGGGCACGGCGTACTTGCCCGAGACGACCAGCAACTGGAGACCGGGGAAGTACAAGGTGCCGACGAACTCGCCGTCCTGGTCCGGGACGGCCGCGGCGATGCTGTCGATCTTCGCGGCGTCGAGAGCGGCGGCGAGCGCCTTCGCGACCTCCGCCGATTTCGACATCGGCTGCTGCGCCCTCGACGCGGCGGGCAGGCACAGCGCCACCGCGGTCAAGCCGGCCACAAGGGTCGTGCGCGAGACGGGAATCATGGAAGCCTCCGGTTGTCCTCGTTTGTCACGAAGCGTTCTACCACTCGCGGGGCGCGAGCGCAAGACGGAACGGAGGCGAGGGATTGCCGCGAGCGGTCAGATGAACAGCGCGTCGTCGCCTTCGGCCCGGGCGCCGCGGCGCCGGCCGTCGGTGCGCAGTGCGCGGAGCGACAGGAGGGCGGCGCGCAGCCCGGACAGGAGGGCCCGGGCTTCCCGCCCGGGAATGCGCAGGCTGCTCTGCAGATCGTCGAGCGTTTCGTCGACGCGCGCGGCGAAGCCCGCGAGCATCTCGTCGGCGCGCTCCACCTGCGCCAGGGCCAGGGTCGAGGCCCGAGACGCGTCGCGGCCGACCGACTCGATGTGCGCCAGCGTCGGCCGGAGCTGCCGCTCGACGTCCTCGGCGAGATGCGCGAGTTTACGCGCCATCACCGCGGCGCCGACGAGCACCGCGATCTGCATGATCGCGGAGGCCAGCGTGGCGACCGCGATCACGCCCAGGAAGACCTCCGCCCAGAATGTCACGCGGTCTCTCCGGTGCGCGCCTGCTTGTACGCCTCACGTCCTCGGTCGATCGCGGTGGCCACCGACTCGCGGCCCTGCTTCACCGCCTCGCGGCCCTGCTTCACGGCCTCGCGGCCGCGCTCGGCCATCTCGTTCGCCCGCACGCGCCCCTCGCGCGCCTTGGCGCCGATGTACTCCCGCGTCTCGACCCCCGTCGTCGGCGCGTAGAGCAGCGCCACGGCGGCGCCGGCCACGGCCCCGAGCAGAAACGACAACAGCACCGTGCCCGCGCCGGCTCCTTCATCTCTCGACATAAGCCACCTCAGAAAATGCTGACCTTCACGTTCAAGTACTTCTTCGGATCGTTCTTGATCTGCGTGAGCAGCTCCTGGAAATCAACGACCGCTGCATTCATGTTCTCATATAACTTCTGGTCCTGCAGCAACTGCCCCGCGGTGCCTTCGCCCCTGTTCAGGCGGGTCAGAAGCGACTCGAACTGCTCGGAGAGGCCGTTCAACCGGTTGTAGAGGGCGTCGTCCTGGAGCAGCCGCCCGGCCGTCCCCTCGCCCCGGTCGAGCTTTCCCGTGATTTCCGACAGGCTGGTGGTCGTCGCCTCGAGCGAGCGCGCGAACCCGTCATCGGTCATCAGCCGGCCCAGGCTGCCCTCGCCGGCGTTGATCCGCTTGGTCATCTCGTCCAGGCTGGCCAGCGTGCGCTGAAGCGAGGCCGACATGGCCGGATCGTTCACAAATCTGCCCAGCGGGCCCTGCCCCTCGCGGATGGCCGTCGTCACGTCGGCGGCAGAGCTGGCGAATCGTTCCATCTCCTTGTACAGCGAGTCGTCGGTCAGCAACTGGCCGACCGTGCCCTTGCCGCCGCGCAGGTCGTGCGCCACGGCCGACAGGTCGTCGAGGCCCTGGCTCGCCCGGTTCGCGACGTCCGCCAGGCTGGCGACTTCGGGATCCGCGGGCACATAGCCCCAATCCGCGATTGGCGTCCCCTGCAGGGAGGGGGTGACGTCCACCGCGCTCTCACCGAGCAGCGACACCGACCCGAGCCGGGCCCCGCTCTGGTCCGTGATCTGCGGCCGGTACGCCCGGTTCACCTCGAACCACACCTCCACGGTTTCGCCGACCAGCTTCACGTCGGTCACCGAGCCCACCTCGATACCCGCCACGCGCACCGGCGAGCCGCTCTTCAAGCCGGCCACATTGCTGAACCGCGCCTTGAGCGGATAGCGCTGCCAGAAAAAGCCCTTGCCGCCCATGACCAGGAAGATCGTCACCACGGCGATGATGAGCGCCGCGATCGTCAGGACGCCAAGCTTGAGTTCCGACCACATCAGCGAACGCGTGCGAGGCATAGCTCACCCTTACGAGAGAAAATTCTGGATATACGGATCGGTCGAGGCGCGCAGCTCGTCCGCGTCGCCCTCGAAAGAGACCAGGCCGTCCTTGAGCATGATGAAATCGGTCTCGCGCACTTTCTCGGGCGGCGCCGGCACGATCGCCACCTGGCCGTCGTCGCCGCGCACCGCCGTATGCGTCGCCACGAAGAACGCGTCGCGCAGCTGGTGCGTCACGAGAATCGACGTCACGCCTTCCAGATCCCGCAGCTTGACGATCTCGTGATCCACCGTCGTGGCGGTAATCGGGTCGAGGCCCGTGGTCGCCTCGTCGTAGAGCAGGATCCGCGGCTTGAACGCCATCGCCCGCGCAATCGCGACCCGGCGGCGCTGCCCGCCCGAGAGCTCGGACGGCATACTGTCGACGTACTCGGACAGCCCGATGAACCCGAGCACCTCCTCGACGCGCCGATCCACGTCAGCCAGCGGCATGTCGGTCTCCTCGTAGAGCTTGTACCCGACGTTTTCCCGCACCGTCAGCGAGTCGAAGAGCGCACCCTCCTGGAAGATCATCCCGAGGTCGCCCCGCACGTGCATCAGATCGCGCTCGGTCATCTGGTCCACGCGCTCGCCATTCACCCACACCGCGCCCTCGTCCGACCGCAGCAGCCCCGTGATGATCTTCAGGATCGTCGACTTCCCGGATCCGCTCGCGCCCAGGATGATCTTCGTGCGGCCGCGATGCAGCTGGAAGCTGATGTCCGCGAGCACCACCTTCTCGTCGAAGGCGAGCGTGACCCGGTCGAAGACGACGACCCCCTCCATGCTAGTAGATCGTCGCCACCAGGATCTGGGTGACGAAGAAGTCGGCCGCGATCACCGCGACCGACCCGGCGACGACGGCGATGGTCGTGGCCCGCCCGACGCCCTGGGTCCCCCCGCGGGTCCGCAGCCCCACGTGGCAGGCAATCGTCACGATGACGAAGCCCAGCACGAACGGTTTCAGCAGCCCCTGGTAGATATCCTGGGTATACAGCGCGTCGGTAATCGACGACCAGTACAGGCCGCTCGCCACCTGCAGCTGGTACCGCGCCACGATCCACCCGCCCAGGATGCCGACGAAGTCGGAGATGACGGTCAGGACCGGCGCCATGAAGAACCCGGCGAGCATCCGGGGCACGACCAGCTTGCGAATCGGGTCGGTGCCGAGCGCGCGCAGCGCGTTGATCTGATCGGTCACGACCATCGATCCCAGCTCGGCCGCGATCCCCGATCCGATGCGGCCGGTGAGCATGAGCGCGGTCAGGACGGGGCCGAGTTCCTTCACCATCGAGGCGGCCACCAGACGGCCGACCAGGGGCCGGGCGCCGAACTGGTCGAGCGTGATTCCGCTCTGCGAGGCGAGCGCGGCGCCCGTGAAGAGGCCGGTCAGCACGACGACGGTGAGCGAGCCGACGCCGACCTGGTCGAACTGCTCGATGATGTCGTGGCGGTACAGCGGCGGCGTCACGAGCCCCCGGAACGCCGCCCCCACCATGCGCAGGTACTCCTGCAGCTCGAACGCGGCGCGCTTGAGCCAGTCGATCAGCAGGGCGATCACGCGGCGTCCGGTCCCTTGCGCGACTCGCGCGTCAGCCCCAGCTCGGGGTTCCGCAGGCGCTTGATCTCATCGCGCAGCGTGGCGGCCTTCTCAAAATCGAGATTCGCCGCGGCGCCCTTCATGGTCGCCTGCAGGCCCGCCAGGTGCGCCTCGAGTTCGGCCTGCGTCTTGAAGACCCGTTGCCCTGGCTCGACGGCCGGGGTCATGTAGTCCCGCTCATAGACGCTCGACAGCACGTCGTCAATTCGCTTCACGATCGACTGCGGCGTGATGCCGTGCTCCTGGTTGTACGCCTCCTGGCGCTCCCGGCGTCGGCTGGTCTCGTGGATCGCGGCGCGCATCGAGTCGGTCTCCCTGTCGGCATACATGATCACACGGCCGTTGACGTTTCGCGCGGCCCGGCCGGAGGTCTGGATGAGCGACCCGCTCGATCGCAGGAACCCCTCCTTGTCGGCATCCAGGATGGCCACGAGCGACACCTCCGGCAGGTCCAGCCCCTCCCGCAGGAGGTTGATCCCCACGAGCACGTCGAAGGCGCCCCGGCGCAGGTCCCGGAGGATCTCGACCCGTTCCAGCGTCTCGATGTCCGAATGGAGGTAACGCACCCGCACGCCGAGTTCCTGATAGTACCTGCGTCAGGTCCTCGGCCATGCGCTTGGTCAGCGTGGTCACCAGGACGCGCTCCCCGCGGTCCACCCGGATCCGGATCTCGCCCAGCAGGTCGTCGATCTGCCCCTTCACCGGCCGGACGTCGATCGGCGGGTCGGTGAGGCCGGTCGGGCGGATGATCTGCTCGACCACCACCCCGTTCGCCTTGGCGAGCTCGTAGGGCCCGGGCGTCGCCGACACGAAGATCACCTGACCGACCCGGGCCTCCCACTCCTCGAAGTTGAGCGGGCGGTTGTCGAGCGCCGACGGCAGGCGGAACCCGTACTCGACCAGCACCTGCTTGCGGGACCGGTCGCCGTGGTACATCCCGCGCACCTGCGGCACCGTCTGATGGCTCTCGTCCACAATGACCAGGGCGTCGGGCGGCAGGTAGTCGAGCAGCGTCGGCGGCGGCTCGCCCGGCGCGCGGCCCGTCAGGTGGCGTGCGTAGTTCTCGATGCCGTGGCAGTACCCGATCTCGCGCATCATCTCCAGATCGAACATCGTGCGCTGGTGCAGCCGCTGCGCTTCGAGGAGCTTCCCGGCGCGCTCGAGATCGGTGCGGCGCTCCGCCAGCTCGATCTTGATCGTCTCCACCGCGCGCCGCGTGCGCTCGCGAGGCGCCACGAAGTGCGACTTCGGATACACGGCGATCTTGTCGTGCCGCTCAATCGTCTTCCCCGTGAGCGGATCGAACGTCACGAGCTCGTCCACCTCGTCGCCGAACAGGCCGATCCGCAGCCCCTGCTCCTCGTACGACGGGTACACCTCGACGATGTCCCCGCGCACGCGGAACGTGCCGCGCCCGAACTCGTGATCGTTGCGCTCGTACTGGATCTCCACGAGGCGCCGCAGGATCTGGTCCCGCTCGATCCGCTGTCCGCGCTCGAGCGGCAGCACCATGCCGTAGTACGCCTCCGGCGAGCCGAGGCCGTAGATGCACGACACGCTGGCGACGATGATGACGTCGCGCCGCTCGAACAGCGACCGCGTGGCCGACAGCCGCAGGCGGTCGATCTCGTCGTTGATCGTCGCTTCCTTCTCGATATACGAGTCCGTCGCCGGGACGTACGCCTCCGGCTGGTAGTAGTCGTAGTAGCTGACGAAGTATTCGACGGCGTTCCGGGGGAAGAAGCGGCGGAACTCCTGGTAGAGCTGCGCGGCGAGCGTCTTGTTGTGGACCATCACGAGCGCGGGCCGGTTCACCCGCGCGATGGTCTGCGCCATCGTGAACGTCTTGCCCGACCCCGTCACGCCGAGCAGCACCTGGTGCGGATCGCCGCGCTCGAGTCCGGACGTCAGCTCGTCAATTGCCGTGGCCTGATCACCGGCCAGGTCGAAGTCGGAGACGAGCGAGAACCGGTCGTGGAGCGGCGGCATGCGAACTTACCATCGTACCAGAGGCCGCGGCCTCCGAGCCAGCGGGCGTATAATCGGGGTTTGGTATCTCGATGCGATGTCTAGCCGTCTGTCAGGACGAACTCGTCATCAGGATGCTCGATGAAATCCTGCTGCCCGGGTTCGAGGTCGAATTCATCGTGGAGAGCCGGCCGCTCGCCCGGAGGCTTCACGACGCCGACATCACCGCCGCCGTGGGCGACCCGCGACGCGTGGATACCTATCTCAAGGCCGACTTCGGCCCCGGCACCTGCATCGTCATCGAGGACAACGGCCGCCGGAGCCTGAAGAAGATCCTCCAGGCGGTCCGGGACGCCGGCGGCGCCCTGGTCTACATCCTCGGCGTCGGCGCGGCCAACGCCGCGGAACGCGCGGACGAGCTGCGCAGCGAGTTCCCCGACATCGCCTACCTCTCGCTCGCCGAGCTGGCCGGCGGGCCCCTGCTGACCGAATTGAGCCGCGCCCTGACCCGGGCCCGCGTCCAGCAGTACCAGCGCTATTTCGACGACGCCGACCGCATCCTGATCCTGCTGCACAACGACCCCGACCCCGACGCCCTGGCCAGCGGCCTCGCGCTGCGCAACATCCTCCATCGCACCAAGACCACGGCCATCATCGGCGCCATCGAGGGCGTCACCCGGCCCGAGAACCTCCGGATGGTCAACCTGCTCGATCTGCAGATCGAGTCGATCACCCTGGACGCGCTCGCCGGCTTCGACCGCCTCGCGCTCGTCGACGTGCAGCCGCACTACTTCGCCGGGCGCCTCGATCGCGCCGACCTCGTCATCGATCATCACCCCGAGCAGCCCGGCTACACGGCCGTCTACAAGGACATCCGCCCGAACTACGGCTCGACCTCCACGATTCTCACCGAGCACCTCCGGGCCGTCGACGTGAACATCTCCGAGCGCACGGCCACGGCGATGCTCTACGCGATCAAGTCCGATACGCTCTTCTTCAACCGGCAGACCAATCGCGTCGACATCGAGGCCTTTTCGTACCTCTACCCCCTCGCCGACGCGGCCCTCATCCGGAAAATGGAAGGCGCGGAAATCACGCTCGAGCGCCTCGATTACGTGCTCAAGGCGCACACGCAGGGCGCGCTGCGGGATCAGGTGTTCTGCGCGTTTCTCGGCCAGACGCCCCGCGAGGACTTCATCCCGTACGTCGCCGACTTCTTCCTCCAGCTGGAAGACGTGCGCTGGACGGTGATCGCGGGGATCGTCGGCGACTCGGTGATCGTGTCGGTGCGGAACCTGGGCTACTCGAAGAACGCGGGCGAGTTCGTGCGCCGCACGTTTGCCGATATCGGCAGCGCCGGCGGCCACCGCGCAATGGCCAAGGCGGTGATGCCGACCGTCCGCTTCACGGGGAAGTACGGCCGCCTCGACGCGGCGGGGCTGGGCGCCCTCTTCCAGGACCTGGTCGCCCAGTTCCTGCACGAGAAGGACTCGAAGAAGCTCGAAGAAAAGAGCGTCTAGACGGCGACGACCGGTTCGATGAACTGGCGGTACGCGTCCTCGTAGCCCCGGCGCATCAGCTCGCCGAGCGACTGCCGGCGGTCCGATCGCTCGTCGAACCCGCCCGTGAAGTCGAACGGCCCGATCGGATTGTGGGCCGGCCGCACCACGAACAGCCGCGGGACCGGGCCGACCGCGCGCACGGAGTCGCCGATCGCCGCGGCCTCGGCCGACTGCAGGTATTCCCCGACGCGCGCGCGGCCCTCGAGCCTGGGCGCCGGCAGCGTGTGCGGCCCCGGCGCCTCGGGCGCGGCCGACACCAGAATCGCCTGCTCCACCCCGAGCGCCCACAGCTCCTCGAGCAGCCGCGCAATGCCCGCCGGGCGATCGCACAGCCGGTGCGTCTCCCCCCGCCAGAACCCGTCCGGCGCAAACTCCAGCCGATGGGCGTCCGTCGCCAACGGCACTGACAGCGCCCCGGCCACGACGTCCGCGAGCAGATCGCCTCCGGCGCCGGACAAGTCGATCACTTCGGCGCGCCGCGTGTCGGCCTCGACGCTCGTCGCCCGCCGGAACAACCCCGCGCGCCGGGGTTCCGCCACGAGGGCCGCGACCAGATCGCGGTGCGCGTCGAGATCGTGCACCGTGATCACCAGTTCGCGGAACCCGGGCTGGTCGAGGTTCTCGGAGAGAAACTCGGCGTACCGACGGCTCAGGTCCGCAAGCGCCGGCTGCTTCAACTGCCCGCCGCCCATCCGGTGCCACAGCACGCGCCACGCCTGCGCCGTGATCTCGCGCGCCGAGAGCGGCGCCCGCAGCACGCGCCACCAGACGCCGCCCCGCGCGCGACGCGGCGGCCGCGCCGCGAGCCCCGTGGCGACGATCAGCAGGGCCGCGACCGTCAGCGCGAGCACGACGGCTCGCGGGAGCCACGTCGGCAGCATCGCCGGCGCGAACGCCGCCTCCACCACGCGGAGATACCCGCCGACCAGGCCCGCGGTGCCGCCGATCCCAGCCATCCGCGCCAGGAAATCCAGGGGGAACACGAGCAGCCCCAGCGCGGCCGCCGCGATCGGCAGCGCCACGAGGGCGAGCGAGAGCGCCAGCGCCCCTGCCGCCACCTGCAACACCCGCAGCCAGGGATAGAAGCCCCGCGCCTCGTGGCCGCTCCAGAACCCCTTCGCGTCCCAGAGCTGCGGCGCCGCGTCGATGGCCGCGAACAGCGCGCCGACCACGCCGGCACCCCGCCCGGCGACGACATCGATCTTCACGCCCGCCTCCTGCAGCGCGCGCAGCACGCCGGCGTGATACACGCCGGCCGTGCCGACGCCGCTCAGGACGAGCGCCGTGCGAAGCTCTGGGGCGTAGGATTCGGGAGGCGGCGCGCCGAGGCCGGCAGGGTCGCTCATTCCGCGGGGTCGTGAATCGTCGCGAGCTTGACGATCTCGAACTCGCGCGCGCCGCCGGGCGTCGTCACCTTGACGGTGTCGCCGGGCTCCTTGTTCAGGAACGCGCGGCCGATCGGCGAGGTCGTCGAGATCATCCCCTTCGAGGCGTCCGCGTCCTCGGGCATCACGAGCTGGAACACCAGCCGATCGCCGGTGCTCTCGATCACCTCGAGCCTCGACCCGAAGCCGGCGCGGTCGGTCGGGATCCGGTCGACGTTGATCAGGGAGATCTCCGACACGCGCTTCTGCAGCATGCTGATCCGCGCCTCGACGAGGCGCTGCCGCTCTTTCGCCGCGGAGTACTCGGCGTTCTCGCGCAGGTCGCCCAGTTCGCGCGCCCGCTTGATCTCCTTCGGCAGCTCGATCTTGAGCTCCCGATCGAGCGCCTGGATCTCTTCGTGAAATTTCTTGAGCAGCCGGTCCTTCATGGCGGAAGCCGCCATGGTACCACAGTGCTATTCTCACTAGGCCCCATGCACCGCGTCTCCAGCCGCCGCAATCCGCTCGTCGCCCGCTACCGCGCGGCCGCCCAGGGTGAAACGCCCGGCGTCGTGTTGCTCGACGGCGTCCACCTCGTCACCGAGGCCCTCGATGCCGGCCTGCCGCTCCTGCACGTGACGTTCGCCGCCGGCGCGCTGGCGATCCCTGAGGTTCGCGCGCTCGCCGCCCGCCTCGAGCCCCTGGGCATCGAGCACGCCGCGGCCACGCCGATGGCCATGGCCGCCATCAGCCCCGTCCGCTCGCCCAGCGACGCCGTGGCGCTGGCCTCCGAGCCCTCGCCCGCGCCGCGAGAGGGAACGCCCGCGCTCCTCGTGATCGCGGCCGATGTCCAGGACCCGGGGAATCTCGGCGCGATCGTCCGCGTCGCCGAGGCGGGTGGCGCGACCGGGGTCGTCGCCGCCGGCACGAGCGCGGACCCATTCGGCTGGAAGGCGCTTCGCGGCTCCATGGGCAGCGCCCTGCGCCTGCCCGTCGAACGCCGGCCATCGATGGATGAGGCCGTCGCGGAGGCACGCGCCCGCGGGTGTCGGATCGTCGCCACCGTGCCGCGCGGGGGCGTGCGGCTTGCCGACTGCGACCTCACGGGACCGACCGCCCTGCTGATGGGCGGTGAAGGGGGCGGCCTCCCGGCCGCCGTCGTCGAGGGCGCCGACGCCCGCGTCACGATCCCGATGACGCCGCCCGTCGAGTCGCTGAACGCCGCCGTGGCCGCCGCGCTCGTCGTCTACGAAGCCCGGCGGCAGCGAGAGGTCCCGCGGAAGCCGGCCCCCACACGCTGATGGACTCGCTCTTTCCCGACGATCGCCCCGCCGCGCCTGCCGCGCCGTCGCCCCTGGCCGAGCGCATGCGGCCTCGCACGTTCGACGAATTCGTCGGGCAAGAGGGTCTGCTCGGCCCGGGCCGACCGCTGCGTGACGCCATCGAACGCGACGTGGTGCAGTCGATCATCCTCTGGGGCCCGCCCGGCACCGGCAAGACGACGCTGGCACGCATCATCGCGGAAATGACCAAGGCTGAGTTCGTCGCCTTCAGCGCGGTGCTCGCCGGCATCAAGGAGATCCGCGAGGTCATGAGCGGCGCGGAGCGCCTGCGGCGATCCACGGGCCGCCGCACGATCGTGTTCATCGACGAGATTCACCGCTTCAACAAGGCGCAGCAGGACGCGTTCCTGCCCCGCGTGGAAGCCGGCGACATCGTGCTGATCGGCGCGACCACGGAGAATCCGTCGTTCGAGGTCAACGCCGCGCTCCTCTCGCGATCGAAGGTCTTCGTGCTGCATGCCCTGACGGCCGACGAGGTCGCGCGGATCCTCGATCGCGCGCTCGTGGACCCGGACCGCGGCCTGGGCGGCCAGGTCGGCGTGGACCCCGACGCCGTGCGCGCCATTGCCGTGTACGCCAACGGCGACGCGCGCGTGGCGTTGAACCTGCTCGAGCTCTCCGCCGCCGCGGCCCCCGAGCAGGACGGACGCCGCCTGGTGACCGCGGCGCGCGTGCAGGACGCGGTGCAGCGGCGGACGCTGCTGTACGACAAGACCGGCGAGGAGCACTACAACCTCATCTCGGCGCTCCACAAGTCGATGCGGAACAGCGATCCCGACGCCGCCGTCTACTGGCTGGCCCGCATGGTCGAGGCCGGCGAGGATCCCCTCTACATCGCCCGGCGCCTCGTGCGTTTCGCGTCGGAGGACATCGGCAACGCCGATCCCCAGGCCCTGACGATGGCCGTCGCGGCCAAGGACGCCGTGCACTTCATGGGCATGCCGGAAGGCAACACCGCGCTCGCCCAGGCGGTGTTGTATCTCTCGACGGCCGCGAAGAGCAACGCCGTCTACGCCGCCTACGGGCGCGCCGCCGAGGACGCGCACCACGACGTCGCCGAGCCCGTGCCGCTTCACCTGCGGAACGCGCCGACCACGTTGATGAAGACGCTCGACTACGGGAAGGGGTACGAGTACGCCCACAACGACGCGGACGCCGTCACCGGCATGTCGTGCCTGCCGCCAGCCCTCGAGGGCCGCACGTACTACGAGCCGACCGATCGCGGACTGGAGAAGGAAATCCGGCGCCGGCTCGACGCGTGGAAGGCGCTGAAAGCGTCGCGCGCGCCGAAGACGTCCGGCTAGTCGTCGATCACCACGCCGACCCTGGCGCCGGTTCCACGCACGGCCGACCACGTGCCCTCGCCGCCCGTTTGGCCATAGTCGCACGTGCCCTTGAGCGCCGTCCCCGTGAGCGTCCCATCGAAGCGGACGCGCCCCGTCCCCTTGGTCTCGAACGAGAACGCGACGCGATCGCCCGACACCGTGCCGGACAGGGGCGCCGTGCCGTACGAACCGCGATAGACGCCCGACAGCGTGTCGCCCTTTTGGGAGAACTCGAAGGTCACGTTGCCGCCGCCGCTGGGGAGATCGATGTTGGCGCGCCACCGCCCGGTGAGGCCTTCCATGACGGGCGCGGGCAGGACCCACAACCCGACGAGCGACGCGACCACGAGGACGGCCGCCGCCACGAGGATCTTTTTCATGGCGTCGCGTCGTGAGACGACAGGGCGCCGGGCGACGTTCCCGGCCGCAGCGCCGGGGCGCGGCGCGGCTGTTCCGCTTGCTCGTAGGCGTAGCCCAGGGCGAGCAGCCGCGGCTCGCTCCACGCCGGTCCGAGCAGTTCGACGCCGACGGGCAGCCCGTCGCCCGTAAAACCGGCGGGCATCGCCAGCGCCGGCAGACCGGTGGTGGCGCTCAGCTGACAATTGTTGCCGCGCTGCGGCATCCCGATGAGCGCGGGCTTCCGCGTCAGCACGGGGTACGCGAGCGCATCCAGGTGCTCGCGGGCGAACAGCGCGTCGGTCTCCGTCCGCGCCACGCGCCGCTTCGCCAGCGCCGCCTGGTACGCCGGTGAATCGCGCGCCTCGGTCTGGTCCGCGCGCGTCAGCACGGTCTCGACCGCCGGGCCGTACGCGCCCTTGTCCAGGATCTCGCGCAGGCTGTGGACCGGGGCGTCGGGCCAGCGGGCCAGGTAGTCCGCGAGATCCCACTTGAACTCGGCGGCGATGACGCTCGTGCCCGACAGGTCGTCGCGCAGCCCGGGGTCCGTCACGTCAACGAGCGTCGCGCCGCGATTCGCCATCGCGTCGAGCGCGTGGCGCACCACGGCGCGCACTTCCTCGTCTTCCGGCATGCCGCCGAACAGCTCCGCGAGCACGCCGATGCGCGCGCCGCGCAGCGCGCCGGCGTCCAGGCTCGCCCGATAGCTCTCGGGCCGATGGCCGTCGCCGAGCGTCGTGACCGGATCGTCGGGATCCTCCCCGACCGTCGCGTCGAGGACGAGCGCCAGATCGGCGACCGTGCGCGCGAGGGGGCCGCCCACGTCCTGCGTGTGCGACAGCGGCACGATCCCCGCCCGGCTCGAGAGGCCCATCGTCGCGCGCAGACCGAACAGGTTGTTGTGCGCGGCCGGAATGCGGATCGACCCGCAGGTGTCGCTCCCGAGACCCGCCGTCGCGAAGCTCGCCGCCACCGCGGCGCCCGTGCCCCCGCTCGATCCCCCGGGATTGCGCGAGGGATCGTACGGATTCCGGGTCTGCCCTCCCGCCGAGCTGATCGTCGTGATGCCGTACGCCAGCTCGTGCAGGTTCGTCTTGCCGACGATCACGGCCCCCGCCTCGCGCAGCTTCTTCACCTGGAACGCGTCGGCGTGGGTCTGGAAGCCCTTGAGCGCGATCGACCCGGCCGTCGTGGGCAGGCCGTCGGTCGCGTAGTTGTCCTTCACCACGACCGGAATGCCGTGGAGCGGTCCGCGCACGTGCCCGCTCCGGCGCTCGCGGTCGAGCGCGTCAGCGTCGGCGAGCGCCTGCGGGTTCCGCACGATCATGGCGTCGAGCGCCGGCCCCTGCTGATCGTAGGCGTCCATGCGCGCGAACGCCGCCGTGACCAGGTCACGCGACGAGGTCCGGCCCGCGGCCATGGCCGCCTGCAGCGTCTCGATCGACCGCTCGGCGAGCGCCGCCCCGGGCGGCGCCACGCCGGCCCAGCCCCGGATCTTTTCATCGAGATACCCGAGCGGCACTCCCCCGTCCTCGAGCACGCGATCGTGGAACGCCTTGATGTCGAAGGCGCTGCCCATCGCCGCGCGCGCCTCTTCCCTGAGTGCCGTGATCTCGAGCTGCCCGAGCATGTACGACGTCGCCTGTCCGGGGAACGCGATGTAGCGATCGATCTCGGCCCTGACCGAGTCCGGCGTCTCCGCGGTGTGCGCGAGCATGTAGTCGATGGCCTGCTGGCGCGTCCAGCCCATCCGGTGCATGCCGGAATCGACCACGAGGCGCGCCGCGCGGAAGGCTTGATTCGACAGCATCCCGAGCCGATCGAGATCCGACGAATAGAGGCCCATCTGATCCGCCAGCCGCTCCGCGTACAGCGCCCAGCCCTCGGCGAACCCGCTGGTGAAGATGTAACGGCCGATCGGATGGATCTCGGGACGCTCGAGCGCGATGGCGACCTGCAGGTGATGGCCGGGAATCGTCTCGTGAAACGCCGTGGACTCCGCCCCGGCGCGGCTCCGCGTCTCGGCCTGATACGCGCTCACGAGGTAGACCGCCGGACGGCTGCCGTCTTCGGCCGGCGGGTTGTATTCGCTCGGCGCGTCCTTCTCGCGGTACGCGGGATACGGCTCGAGCACCACGTCGGCCTTCGGCAGCAGGCCGAACCAGCGTGGCGCCGCCAGTTTCGCCCGGTCGAGGGCCGCCTGGCTGTACGCGAGCAGCTCCTCGCGGTCCTTGAACAGGAACTGCCGATCGGTGCGCAGCCGCTCCAGCAGCTTCGGCACGTCGCGCGTCCCGAACGACCGTTCGCCGATGGCCTGCATCTCCGACGTGATCGCGTCCATCTGCTCGAGGCCGAGCTGATGAATCTCCTCGGCGGAGCGCGACAGCGAGCTGTGCTGGCGGACCGCCGCCGCGTAGCAGGCCTCACCGTTCGGGTTGGCCGCAATCGCGATCGCGTCGCGCGCCGCCGGCAGGTACTCCCGCTCGAGGAAGTCGCGGTACCGCCGGAAGGCCGGCACGAGCTGACCGGTGACCAGCGCGTCCCACGACTGCACGAACTCCGGCGTCGTGTCGCGGATGGCCGGCGAGTCGAAGGGCGACTCCTTCAGGGGCGTCGCGATCAGGGCGTCGACCTGTCCCAGCACGATGCGGACGATGTTCTTCGGGGACGAGTACCCGGCGGCGAGGCCCGCGCGCAAATTCTCGATTTCGGCGTCTGAGTACTCCGGCAACTGTCCCCACCGCGCCAGCGCGTCCTGGCGGGCCGGGTCGGTGCCGACCGGCTGGATCGTGATCAGGTATCCGAAGTTCACCTGCCAGCCGATCATCTGGCTGACGGGCCACCAGTCGTACCGGCAGACGCGGCTGCCAACGCCCGCTTCGAGCGCTTCCCGGGCGATGGCGTAGGCGGCGCGGAGCGGCGGCGCTTCGATGGCGCCGGGGTCGATGGTCCGGGCCTCGGCGAGCATGGCGTCCTCGGCCGCTTCCCACGCCTGGCGGGCGGCGACCGAGTTGTCCGGAAGGCGGTCGTGGCGGCTCCCGGGCACGCCGTAGTACGTCAGCTGGTCGGGATTCCGGTCGAACCAGGCCGCCAGATACTGGTCGGCGAGGGCCTTGGCGGAGCCATCGGCGGCCTGCGGGGCGGGCGCGACCGTCCGCCCGCAGCCGGCCGCCAGGGCGGCCACGACGAGCCCGGCGAACCATCTTCGTCGCATATTCCGGATTATACTGACCGCGGGCATTCCGCAGGCGGGCGGCGAGCAGGAGGATCGATGGACATCTCGGAACGAAACGTCGGCGACGTGACCGTGGTCGATCTCAAGGGCAAGATCGTGATGGGCGAAGGCGACACCATCCTCAAGGACAAGGTGCGCAGCCTGGCGCAGCAGGGCTCCAAGAAGATCGTGATGAACCTGGGCGGCGTGTCGTACGTCGACAGCGCCGGCCTCGGCGCCCTCGTCCAGGGCTACGCGACGATCAAGAACCAGGGCGGCAAGCTGAAGCTGGTGAACGTGACCAAGCGCCTGCAGGACCTGCTGGCGATTACGAAGCTGCTGACGGTATTCGAGACGTTCGACAGCGAGGACGAGGCGATCAAGAGCTTCTAGCCGCGCCGCGTCAGGGGTGGGGCTTGAACCGCGTGAGGCCCCACCCGGCGATGAAGATCACCACCCCCAGCGCGAACGGCTGAAAGCTCGGGCCCATCGGTCCGGCCGTGAACAGGTCCACCAGCAGGATCCACATGCCGAGCAGCTGGGCCGCCCGGCCGACGTAATACAGCACTCCGCTCATATCCGCTCGAAGTTCTTCTCGATCTCGCGCCGCGTCAGCCGCAGCATCACCGGGCGGCCGTGCGGGCAGATCGTCGAGTACGCCGTCGCGCGCAGCTCGTCGAGGATGTGCGCCATCTTCTCGTACGTCAGCGGATAGTGGGCCTTCACGGCGGCGTGGCACGCGGTCGTCGCGGCGATCCGCTGGAGCGCTTCCTGAACGCCCGCGCCGCGATCCAGGCCCTCCAGATCCTGCGCAAGCGCCGCGAGCGTCGCCGCGGACGCGTTCGCCTCGAGCAGCGCCGGCAGCGCCGTCACCTTCAGCGTGCCCGGCCCGAAGGCCTCGACCTCGAAGCCCAGCCGCGCCAGTTCCGCTGCGCGGTCCGCGAGCACCTGCACTTCACCCGCGCCGAGTTCCAGCGTGAGCGGCACGAGCAGCCGCTGCGCCTCGAGCGGCCCGGCCGTGAGCCGCTCCATGACGCGCTCGAAGAGGACGCGCTCGTGCGCGACGTGCTGGTCGATGATCGCGACGCCCTCGTCGTCCACCGCGATGATGAAGGTGTCGCGGAACTGGCCGAGCGGGATCATCGGCCGGATGTCGGGTGAGGCCGGCGCGGCGCCAGCGTCGGCCAGCGCCGCGGCGATCTGCGCCCCCGGCGCCGTGTCGGACCCGCGCGCTGCCCATGCCGCGCCCATCGGCGGCGACGCCTCAGGCCGCCAGCGGCTCGGGTACACGCCGCCGCTCAGCACGCCGGGAATCGCCTGCGGCCGCGGCCCGGACGCCCCCGCCGCCTCGGGCCGCAACTGGAGCTGCGGCACGCCGCCCTGCCCCAGCGCGTCCATCAACGCGCGCCGCACGACCTCGTGGACCAGCGATTGCTCGCGGAAGCGCACCTCCGCCTTGGTCGGGTGGACGTTCACGTCCACCGCGTCCGGCGGCATCTCGATGAACAGGTGGACCTCCGGGCTCCGCTCCTTGATCGACGCCTGACTGTACGCGTCGATGATGGCGTGGGCGATGGTGCGATCCTTCACGATCCGGCGGTTCACGAACACGTGCTGCGGCCCGCGGGTCGGACCCTGATCGGCCAGCGCCGCGATGAAGCCCTCGATCCGGATCCCGCCGGCCTGCTTCCGAATCTCGATCAGGTCCGGCCGATCACCGTAGATCTGATAGAGCCGATCCTGGAGCGAGGCGGCCGGCGGGCACTGGAGCACGCGCCGGCCGCCGCTCGTGAGCGTGAAGCCGATCGCCGGATGCGCGAGCGCGAGCTGCGTCACCAGGCGCGACACCTGCGCGGTTTCGGCGCCGTCCGACTTGAGGAACTTCCGGCGCGCGGGCAGGTTGTAGAACAGGTCGCCGACCTCGACGAGCGTGCCCTCGGGCGCGCCGACCTCGGCCACGCCCGCCACGGCGCCGCCGTTGACCCGAATCTCGGTCCCGCTGGCCTCGCTCCGCGCGCGCGTCCGCAGCACGAAGTGCGAGACCGACGCAATCGACGGCAGCGCCTCGCCGCGGAAGCCCATCGTGCGAATCGCCGCCAGATCGTCCGACCGGCGGATCTTGCTGGTCGCGTGGCGCTCGAGGGCGAGCTGCGCGTCGTCCGGCGTCATCCCCTCGCCGTCGTCCTCCACGCGGATCTGCTTCTTGCCGCCCAGCTCCACGTGAATGACGAGCCGGCGCGCGCCGGCATCCACGGCGTTCTCGACCAGCTCTTTCACGACGGACGCCGGGCGCTCCACCACTTCCCCGGCGGCGATCTGGTTGGCAAGGTCCTGCGGGAGTCGCGCGATCCGGCCCATGGCGATCAGATCCAGCGCTTCCGGCGGAACACCACCAGCATGCCGCCGCTCACCGCGAGCATGATGCCGAACAGCCACCAGAACTGCGCGCCGGGGCCGCCCGGAAACGTCGGCAGCGGGATGTTCATGCCGTAGATGCCGGAGAGGAGCGTGAGTGGAATGAAGATCGTCGCGACGATCGTCAGTACGCTCATTACTTCATTCAGGCGGTTGCTGACTTGCGAGAGGTGCGCCTCGAGCATCGCCGAGATGCGGTCGTGGAAGATCAGCCCGTCGTCCGCGATGCGGACGAGGTGATCGTAGACGTCGCGGAAGCGGAACGACATCTCGGTGCTGATGTCGACGAACTCGCGCCGGGCGAGGCGCGCCATCACGTCGCGCTGCGGGGCCGTGACGCGCCGCAGCTGCGCCACCTCGTGCTTGTGCTCCAGGATGCGGCGGGCCAGATCCGGCGAGGGACGCTCGAACACGGCCTCCTCGAGCGCGTCCAGCTCGGCCTCCAGCTTGTCGAGCTCCGGCCGGTACCGGTCGACCATCGCATCCACGATCCGGTGAAACAACACCACCGGGCCGTCGCCGACGAGCTTCGCGTTGCGCGTCGCGTGGGCGAGGACCTCGTCGAGGCACGTCGACGGGCCATGCACCGTCACCAGGTAGTTCTGCCCGATGAAGAAGTCGACATCGTGCGTGGAGAAGCAGTGGCTGGCCGCCTCGAAGTCGATGCCGTGCAGGACGCAGTACAGGTAGCCGTCGTACGCCTCGACCTTCGGATACTGCACCTCGGCCATCGCGTCCTCGACCGACAGCGCGTGGAAGGCGAAGGTATCGCTGAGGATCAGCGACTCGGGAATGGACGGCGAGGCGAGGTCCACCCAGAGGAAGACGCCGGAGTTCGGGTTCAGCCAGCCGCGATCGATGCTCGTGACGGACTCGGTCGCGCCATTGCGGTGGACAAAGATACTGACCACATCAATCGCCGACTTTGACCGACAACGCCGCCTGCGCGGCCGCCAGCCGGGCCACGGGGATCCGGTACGGCGACGCGCTCACGTAGTCGAGCCCCGCGGACTCGAAGAAGTGAATCGACGCCGGATCGCCGCCGTGCTCGCCACAGACGCCGAGCTTCAGGTCGGGCCGCGTCTGGCGGCCCAGCCGCACGCCGATCTTCACGAGCGCGCCCACCCCGTCGACGTCGATCGACGCGAACGGATCGCGGTCGAGGATTTTCTTCTCCTGGTAGATGCGCAGGAACTTGCCCACGTCGTCGCGCGAGTAGCCGAAGGTGAGCTGCGTGAGATCGTTCGTCCCGAAGGAGAAGAACTGCGCCTCCTCGGCGACCTGGTTGGCGGTCATCGCGCCCCGCGGCACCTCGACCATGGTGCCGACCAGGTATTTGATCTTCACGCCCTCGCGCTTCATCGTCTCGGCGGCGACGCGGTCCACGACCGCCTTCTGGTCGCGCAGCTCGCGGACGTGCCCGACGAGCGGAATCATGATCTCCGGCACGACCTTGAGGCCCTCGCGGTTCAGGCGGCAGGCCGCCTCGATGATCGCCTGCGTCTGCATCTCGGTGATCTCGGGGTAGGTGATCCCCAGCCGGACGCCGCGGTGGCCGAGCATCGGGTTGAACTCGTGGAGCTGCTCCACGCGACGCAACAGCGTTCGCTTCTCCTCGAGCTCGGGGCCGGACTGCTTGAGCGCCTCCATCCGGGCGATGTCGACCATCAGATCCTCGCGCCGCGGCAGGAACTCGTGCAGCGGCGGGTCGATGGTCCGGATGGTGACCGGGCACCCCTTCATCGCCTTGAAGACCCCGTAGAAGTCGTCGCGCTGGAGCGGCAGCAGCTCGGCCAGCGCCTCGCGACGGCCGGCCTCCGTCTCCGCGAGAATCATCCGCTGGACGATCGGAATCCGCCCCGCGCCGAAGAACATGTGCTCCGTGCGGCACAGCCCGATGCCCCGGGCGCCGAACGCGTACGCGATCTCCGCCTGATCCGGGAGGTCGGCGTTCGCCCGGATGCCGAGGCGCCGGAACTTGTCGGCCCAGGCCAGGATCTGCCCGAACCGCCGGTAGATGTCGGACTGCTTCTCCGGCAGCGTGCCGTTCAGCACCTGCAGGATCTCACTCGGCTTCGGGGCGACCTGCCCGATCTTGACCTCGCCCGTGAGGCCGTCGAACGACACAAACTCGCCTTCCTTGACCGTCTTGCCGCTGACGCGGAGCTCGCGCGCGTCCTCGTCCACGTCGAGCGACCCCGCGCCCACGATGGACGGCTTGCCCATCTGGCGGCCGACGACGGCCGCGTGGGAGGTCATGCCGCCGGTCGCGGTGAGAATCCCCTGCGAGACGAACATTCCGTGGATGTCGTCGGGCACGGTCTCGCGCCGCACCAGCACGACCGTCTTGCCCTGCTTGGCCCACTCGACCGCGGCATCGGCCGTGAACACGACCTGGCCGCTCGCCGCGCCGGGCGACGCCGGCAGTCCCTTGGTAGCCACCGGCAGCCGCTTCCACTCGTCTTGATCGAAGCCCGGGGCCAGCAGCTGCGACAGCGACTCGGGGTCGACCAGCAGAACGGCTTCCTTCGGCGAAATCAGGCGCTCGGCCACGAGGTCGGTCGCGATCATGATCGCGGCATAGCCCGTCCGCTTCCCGTTGCGCGTCTGGAGCATGTACAGGCGCTCGTCCTGGATCGTGAACTCGAAGTCCTGGACGTCCTTGTAGTGCTTCTCCAGACGCGTCGTGATCGTCCGGAGCTGCTTGTACGCGGCCGGCAGCACCCGCTCCAGCTCGCGGATCGGCTGCGGCGTGCGGATGCCGGCGACGACGTCCTCGCCCTGGGCGTTGACGAGGAACTCGCCGTAGAACTCCTTCTTGCCGGTCGCGGGGTTCCGGGTGAAACCGACGCCAGTCGCCGAGCGGTCGCCGGTGTTTCCGAACACCATCATCTGCACGTTGACGGCCGTGCCAATCGAGTCCGAGATGTCGTAGATGCGCCGGTACTCCTTGGCGCGGGCGTTGTTCCAGGACCGGAACACCGCGTTGCGCGCCATCCTGAGCTGGTCGTGCGGGTCCTGGGGAAAGTCCTTGCCGGTGCGCGCGCGCACGAGCTTCTTGTAGCGGTCGACCACCTCGCGCAGCGCCGCCTCGTCGAGCTCGGGATCCGTCTTCACGCCCCGGCTCTTCTTCACGGCGTCGAGCTCCTTGTCGAAGGCGTCCTTCGGGATCTCGAGCACGACGTTGCCGAACATCTGGATGAACCGGCGGTAGCTGTCGAACGCGAAGCGGCCGTTCCCGGTGCGGCGCTTCAGGCCCTCCACCGCGTTGTCGTTCAGCCCGAGATTCAGGATCGTATCCATCATCCCCGGCATCGAGAACTTCGCGCCCGAGCGCACCGAGACCAGCAGCGGATTTTCGGTCGAGCCGAGCGTGGCGCCGGCCGCCTGCTCGAGCTTCAAGAGGTGCGCCGCGATCTCCTGGTCGATCGACGCCGGAATCTTCCCCTTCTGGTCGTAGAAGAGGTTGCAGACGGCGGTGGAGATCGTGAAGCCCGGGGGCACCGGCAGGCCCGCGTTGGTCATCTCGGCGAGGCCCGCGCCCTTGCCGCCGAGCAGGTCCTTCATGTTCCGGTTGCCGTCCGCGCGGCCGTTCCCGAAGAAGTACACGTGCTTCTTCGAGGACTTGCTTGCCCCCTTGCGCTTCGGCTTCGGCTTCGACACGTTCCTCTTGACCATCTGGACGGCTCCGTCAGGCGGACGCGATTTCGGAGATGTCCGCAATCCCCAGCACCAGATCCCGCAGCCCGGCCATCAGCTGCAGGCGCTTCTCTCGAACGGCACTATTCTCCGCCATCACCAACACATCCTCAAAGTATCTGGCCACGTGCGGCTGGAGCCCGGCGAGACCCGCGAGCGCGTCGCCGTACCGGCCCGCCGCCGCCGCGGCCCCGATGCGCTCGACCCGCGCCGCCGCCTCCCTGATGAGGGTCTGCTCGGAGGGCTCGTCCGAGGCCTTCGCATACTCGAGCAGGGCCGCCCAGCCGTCCGGGGTCCAGACGATGCCCTTCGAGATGTTCTTCACCCGCTTGAACAGCTCGGCCAGCTCCTCGAACTCGCGCGACCGGCGCGCCTCGGCCACGGCCTCGGCCCGGCGCAGCATGTCGCCCGGAAACCAGGCGCGCCCGAGCACCGCGCGAGCCTCGTCGGCCTTGAGACCCCGCTTCTCCAGGACGTGCAGCTCCCGCTCGGCGATGAACTCGCCGAGGGCGGCCCGCCAGTCGTCGGCGGCGCCTTTGATCGCACCCGCGTAGCCCTCGAAGGCCTGCTCGACCAGCGCGCGCAGATCCACCGGCTGCCGGATTTCCGTCAGCGCGGGCAGGTCCACGAGCGTGCGGACGATGCCCTGCGCGGCCCGGCGCAGCGCGTACGGGTCGCGCGAGCCGGTCGGCTTCTCCCCGGCCGCGAACAGCCCGACCAGCGTATCGAGCTTGTCGGCCAGGGACACCGCGGCCCAGACGGCCCCGCCCGCCCCCAGGTCAGCCGCCGTCGGCGCGGCGTCCGCCTCGACGCCAATCGGGAGGTAGTGGTGATAAATCGCGCGCCACACCGCCTCCGGCTGGCCTTCCTCGCGCGCGTAGATCCCGCCCATCGCGCCCTGCAGCTCGGTGAACTCGCGCACCATGTCGGTCGCGAGGTCGGCCTTGGCCAGGCGCCCGGCGGTCCGCGCCTGCGCGGCCGCGCCGGGCCCGGCGCCGAACGCCTGCTCGGCGATCCAGCCCGCGAGCGCCGACATCCGGTCGGCCTTCTGTTCGTACGTCCCCAGCTTCTTGTGGAAGGTCAGCGTCCCGAGCCGCGCCACGCGCGCCTCGAGCGGCACCTTCCGATCGGCTTCCCAGAAGAACCGGGCGTCGCGCAGGCGCGCCGTGACGACGCGCTCGGCGTTGCGCACGATGCCTTTCTCGTTGTCCGGCTCCGTGTTGATCACGGCCAGGAAGGCGTTCTTCAGCCGGCCGTCCGCGTCCTCAACCGGGAAATAGTGCTGGTGGTGCACCAGCGTCGTCGCCAGCACCTCCTCGGGCAGTTCGAGGAACTCCCGATCGAACGCGCCGGCGACCACGGCCGGGTACTCGACGAGATCCGGCACCTCGTGAAGCAGGCTGCCCTCCCCGTACACCAGGCGGCTCACCCGGCCCTGCAGCCGCTGCGCCTTGGCGTCGAGCTCGCGCGCGATCTTGTTGTGCCGTTCCTCACGCTCGAGCACGACGAAGTTCTCGAGCAGCTTCGCGTGATACTCGTCGAACGACCGGACCTTGATCGCGCGGCCCGCCCGGCCGCTGGTTGTGAGGAACCGGTGGCCGTAGGTCACCGCGCCGGTCGCGACGTCCCGGACCTGCGTGCTGGTCGCGCCCGGCGTGCGCACGATCGTGAACGGCACGACCCGCCCGCCGTAGAGGAACAGCATCCAGCGGATCGGCCGGCCGAAGAGCAGATCGCCGCGCCCGTCCTCGAGCAGCGCGTCCCAGCGCATGAGTTTCGGAAAGGACAGCCCGCGCAGCAGGGCGCCCAGGACGCCGGGAAGGACGTCGACCGCCGCCTTGCCCCGCTGGTGCTTCTTCACCGCGAGATACTCGCCCTTCGGCGTCGTCACGCGTTCGAGCGCGCGCACCTCGACACCCTGTTTCGCGGCGAACCCGGCCGCGGCCGGCGTCGGCGATCCGTCCGGCTTGAACGCGGCCGAGACGGGCGGGCCCGTCACCAGCTCCTCGAGATCCGTCTGGCGCTCGGGCACTTTCGCGACGCGCAACGCCAGCCGGCGCGGCGTGCTGAAGGTGTCGACCGGCGCCTCCGGCGCCAGGCGGTGCGCCGTCAGCTGCTCCGCCAGGACCTCGCCGACGCGGGCCGTCAAGCCCGGCAGCCAGCTCGCCGGCAGCTCCTCGCACCCGATCTCGAGCAGCAGCTCGCGGTCGGCCGTCATGCCGGCACCTCCGGCGCCAATTCGGCGACGTACGCCTTCGCGATGCCGACGGCCAGGTGGCGCACCCGGAGGATATACGCCGTCCGTTCGGTCACGCCGATGCTGTTGCTCGAGTCGAGGACGTTGAACAGGTGCGAGCACTTCAGGCAGTGCTCGAGCGCCGGCCAGATCAGCCCCGTCCTGAGCAGCGCCTCGGCGAAGCCGTAGTAGCGCTCGAACAGATCGCGGTGGAACGCCGCGAACTCGCTCGCCGGCATGTCCACCTGGCCGAAGACGTACTTCGACTGCTCGATTTCCTCGCGCAGCCGGACGGCGCCATACGTCACGCCCGGCGCCCACGCCAGGTCGTAGACGCTGTCGACCTTCTGCAGGACCATGGCGATCCGCTCGAGCCCGTAGGTCAGCTCGGCCGAGATCGGCGCCAGCTCGACGCCGCCGGCCTGCTGAAAATAGGTGAACTGCGTGATCTCGAGGCCGTCGAACAGCACCTGCCAGCCGATGCCCCAGGCGCCGAGCGTCGGCGACTCCCAGTTGTCCTCCTCGAAACGGATGTCGTGCTGGCGCGGGTTGATCCCGCACGCCTCGAGGCTTTCCAGATACATCTGCTGCACGTCGTCAGGCGAGGGCTTGAGGATCACCTGGAACTGATGGTGCTTGAACAGCCGGTTGGGGTTCTCGCCGAAGCGGCCGTCGGCGGGGCGGCGCGACGGCTGCACGTACGCGACGTTCCAGTGCGCCGGTCCCAGGACCCGCAGGAACGTCTCGGGGTGCATCGTCCCGGCGCCGACCTCGATGTCGAGCGGCTGCTGCAGGGCGCAGCCGCGCGAGGCCCAGAAGTCCGAGAGCTTGAGGATCAGATCCTGAAACGTCATCGTCGTATATCGCGCAGCACCTGGATCGATTTCAGCGTCTTCTCGAGATGGCGGCCGATCAGTTCCCGGTGCGCGATCTCGAGTTCCCGGAGCGCCGCCGGGGAAACCACCACGTCCGCGATCGCGAACGGGCTGGTCGCGCGCGCGGCGTCCAGGAACGCCCGCGCCCCGGCCGACAGCCGTCCGTCCACGGCATACACGCCCTGCAGACGGAGCAGCCAGAACTCGAAGTACCGCGCGAGCGGATCGACGGGCACGCCCGCCACCAGCGCCTCCACGACGGAGACGCCGAGGCGGTAAAGCGTTTCGTTCGGATCCGCCTCCTGGGCCCACTCGTCGATCAGCTCGGCGAAGTAGCTCGCGTAGCCCAGCGCGTCCTCTGTCTGCGCCGCCAGCGGTGACCGCGAGACCTCCACGAACCGGAGGCTCACCAGGTCGCGCCGCTCCCGCTCCATGTACTCCACACGCCCGCACGTCATCGGCTCGAGCGCCCCGCCGAACCGCCGGCGGCTCTGGCGCGCGTTCTTCGCGACGCCGCGCTTCTTGCCCCGATCCCGGGTCAGAAACACGACGAGGCGATCCGACTCACCGAGCTTGTACGTGCGAAGAATCAGCGCGTCGGTGGCGTGAAGCGGCATCCCGAGGCGAGCAGGCTAAGCCGTTGAATCTACCACAGATCGCACGCGATCACGCCCCGCCGCCGCGTCCGCCGCCGCGGCCGCCTC
Organism: uncultured Acidobacteriota bacterium; assembly: GCA_963792785.1. Taxonomy (GTDB): domain Bacteria; phylum Acidobacteriota; class Vicinamibacteria; order Vicinamibacterales; family CAVVIG01; genus CAWIMX01. Next base: position 624,600 of record CAWBXO010000001.1, read on the forward strand.
CGCCCTCCCCAATGCCCAGGTCGTCGAGCACATGCGCGTCGTCGCGCCAGTCCGGCTTCACGCGCACGTGCAGGTCGAGATACACGCGACGCCCGAAGAACCGTTCCAGGTCCTCGCGCGCGGCCGTGCCGATGCGCTTGATCATGTCACCGCCGGCGCCCAGCACAATCGGCTTCTGCGACTCGCGGTCGACGAGAATCGTGCAGTAGAGCCGCAGGAGCCCGCCCGCCTCGCCCTCATCGAAGCGATCCATCACCACCGCGGTCGAGAACGGCAGCTCGGCCCTGGTGAACTGCAGCAGCTTCTCCCGGACGATCTCCGACGCCATCAGCCGCTCGGGCTGGTCGGTGAGATAGTCCGCCGGATAGAGCGGCTCGCCCTCCGGCAGCCGGGCGATCAGGGCCTGCTCCAGCCGCTCGACGTTCACGCCGGTCGTCGCCGACACCGGCACGATCTCGGCGAACGTGCCCATCTGGCTGTAGCGATCGATAATCGGCAGCAGCTTCGGCTTCTTGACCAGGTCGATCTTGTTCAGGATCAGGAACACTGGCGCCTTCTCGTTCTTCAGGAGATCCAGCACGTAGCGATCGCCATTCCCCGGCGGCTCGCCGACGTCCACGACCAGCCCGATCACGTCCACCTCGCCGATCGTGGACACGGCCGCTTCCACCATCTGCACGTTCATGCGGTGCAGCGGGCGGTGGATGCCCGGCGTGTCGAGGTACACGATCTGCGCGTCGGGATGCGTGCGCACACCGAGGATGCGGCGGCGCGTCGTCTGCGGCTTGTTCGAGACGATGGCGATCTTCTCGCCGATCAGGCGGTTGAGCAGCGTGGACTTGCCGGCGTTGGGCCGGCCGACCAGCGAGACGAAACCGGCCTTCACGCTTCGCTCGCCGCTTCGGGCACGGGCCGGCGGGCGATCCGGACCTTGTGGATGCGGCGGCGCTCGGCGTCGAGCACCTGCACGCTCAGGCCGTCGATGTCGAACGACTCGCCGACCGCCGGCACGCGGCCGAGGTGCGACAGCAGGTAACCGCCGACGGTCTCGAAGCCCTCGCGCTCGATGTGGACGTCGAGGCGCTTCTGCACCTCGTCGATGTCGACCTTCCCGCTGAAGACGAAGCGCCCCTCGCCCTCATCGACAATCGGCTCCGACTCGACGTCGTATTCGTCGCGGATCTCGCCGACAATCTCCTCCAGCAGATCCTCGATCGTCACGAGGCCCGCCGTGCCGCCGTACTCGTCCACGACGATCGCGCACTGCGTCTGCCGGAGCTGGAACTGCTTGAGCAGCTCGGGCACGCGCTTGGTCTCCGGCACGAAGGCGGCCGGCCGCACGAGCGGCGCGATCGGCCGGGCGTCCGCCTCGGGCCCCAGCGTGACGAGATCCTTGATGAAGACGAAGCCGGCGATGTTGTCGAGGCTGCCCCGGTAGACCGGAAAGCGGGAGTACTCGTCCTCGGCGAACACCGCGCGCAGCTCCTTCACGCTGGCGATCTCGGGGATCGCCACGATGTCGGGGCGCGGGGTCATCACCTCGCGCACGAGCGTGCCGCCGAAGTTCGACGATGCTCTGCAGGAGCTGGCGCTCCTCGCCTTCCTCCTGCGCCTGGGCGGCCGCGGCTTCGCCGCTCACCCGGGCGGCCGTCTCGTGCGGTTCCTCGCCCGGCTCGCCGGCCTCCGGCGCCGGCTTCCGCTTGAGCCGCGCCACCAGACGCGCCAGCCCGTCGGTGACCGGCGACAGCGCCTTGGCCACCGGCGCGAACGAGCGCAGGAGCACGTCGAGCATCCGCTCGGGGTTGCGCCCGACGACCGCAAGCGGCAGCAGGACCTGGCACACCACGAAGAAGAGCCCGGCCGCGCCCAGCACGAGCAGCCAGCGAGGCCACGCGCCGATCCCGACGACGTGCGCGATCGCCAGCGTGGCCAGGGCGGTGACGAGCCCCTCGAGCAGGCGCAGCGGCACCCGCAAGCGCATCGGCTCGTCGAGGAACAAACGGAGGGGGCCCTGGCTGTTGTTCCGCTCGACCTCCAGGCGCAGCGACAGGCGGATCAACCCGCCGAACGCCGCCTCCACCGCTCCGAGGTAGACGCCCGCGCACGCGAGGAGAAAGAGGGCGAGCGGCGTCACCGCGTCCCTCGCTCGATCAGGCCTTCACGCAGGCCGCCCTGACGGCGGAGCCGGCGCTCCACGGCGAGCATCCGGCCGGCGTCCCGGTGATGGTCGTAGCCCATGAGGTGCAGCAGTCCGTGCAGCGCCAGCACGCGCAGCTCGGTGGCCGTCGAATGCCCGGCGGCCGCGGCCTGCTTCGCCGCGATGCCCCGCGCGATGACGATGTCGCCGAGCGGCCGCGGCGGCGGCACGCGCGCGGGCCCGGCCGGAAAGCTGAGGACGTCGGTCGCGCGGTTCACGCGGCGGTAGCGCCGGTTGAGCGCTCGGACGCGCGCGTCGCTCACGAGCGCGACGCTCACGGTTCCGCGGGCCCTCGCCGGCGCCACGCGCGCCAGCCAGCGCGCGAGGCCCGGCGCGCGGGCCGGCCGTCCGCTGGCGTCGACGACACTGACCCGGAGGCGTTGGTGGGGTTCGTCCGGCATCGATCTAGGGCGCCTGCCGTCCCGGCGCGCCGTTCGAGAACGCCTCGTAGGCCTTCACGATCTGCTGCACGAGCTTGTGGCGCACGACGTCGCGCTCGTCGAAGTGAATGAACGAGATACCCTCGACGTGGCTGACGACCTTCATGGCCTCCACCAGCCCGGACGTGCGGCCGGTCGGGAGATCGATCTGCGTCACGTCGCCGGTGATGACGGCCTTGGCGCCGAACCCGAGGCGCGTCAGGAACATCTTCATCTGCTCCGACGTGGTGTTCTGCGCCTCATCGAGGATGACGAACGAGTCGTTGAGCGTGCGCCCGCGCATGAACGCGATCGGCGCGATCTCGATCGTGCCGCGCTCGAGATAGCGCGCGACGCGCTCGACGTCGAGCATGTCGTACAGCGCGTCGTAGAGCGGCCGCAGGTACGGGTTCACCTTCTCCTGCAGGTCGCCCGGCAGGAACCCCAGCTTCTCGCCGGCTTCGACGGCCGGCCGCGCCAGGATGATCCGGGTGACCTTCTTGGCCACCAGATAGTTCACGGCCTGCGCCATGGCGAGATAGGTCTTGCCGGTGCCCGCCGGGCCGATCCCGAACACGATGTCGTGGGCGTCGATGGCGGCGAGGTAGCGCCGCTGGTTGACCGACTTGGGCGCCACGCGGCGCTTGCCGCCCGGCATGAGGGCGCCGTTGAGGAAGTGGTCGCGGAGATCGACCGCCTCGTCCTGGGCGACCATGTCCGACGCCGTCTTCACGTCCGCGTTCGACAGCTTGTAGCCCTCGCGGATGAGCGACGACAACTGGCCGACGATGCGGTCGACACGGTCCGGCCCGACGCCTTCGCCGTCCACGAGCAGCTCGTGCCCCTGCGTGCGGATCCGGACGTTGAAGAGCGACTCGAGATGCTTGAGGTTCTCGTCGTAGGAGCCGAAAAGCGTCTGGGTTCCTTCTTCGGGAACGGTGATGCGCTTCATCTGGAGCCGCTAGACGGCCGCTATCTCCTTGTATAACAAAGCTTTGTCACCAGATTATAGCACTTACTTCTTAATCTGAATGTGCAGCTCCCGCAGCTGCTTGGCGTCGACCTCGGAGGGCGCGCCTGCCATCAAATCCAGCGCGTTCGCGGTCTTCGGGAAGGCAATCACCTCGCGAATCGAGCTCTCCCCGGCCAGGATCGCGACGATCCGGTCGAGGCCCAGGGCGATGCCCCCGTGCGGCGGCGTCCCGTACTCGAGCGCCTCGAGGAAGAAGCCGAACCGGGCCTTCGCCTCCTCGTCCGTGATGCCCAGACGCTGGAAGATGCGCGCCTGCAGCGCCGAGTCGTGGATTCTGATGCTGCCGCCGCCGATCTCGCTGCCGTTGAGCACGAGGTCGTAGGCCTTCGCGCGCACCGCGCCCGGGTCGGACTCCAGCTTGTCGACGTCCTCGTCGGCCGGCGACGTGAACGGGTGGTGCATCGAGTACCAGCGCCCGTCCTCCTGGCTGAACTCGAGCAGCGGGAAATCGGTGACCCACAGGAACTCGAACCGATCCGGCTTCAGCAGGTTCTCGCGCTTCGCCAGCACCAGGCGCAGCTGCCCCAGCAGCTTCGACGTGTGGTCGGCCGGCCCCGCCGCCAGCAGCAGCAGGTCGTCCGCGGCGGCGCCGACCTTCGCCAGCGCCGCGCGCAGGCTCGCTTCCCCGATCGCCTTCACCGAGCAGAGCGGCGGTTCGCCGGGACGCGCCCAGATCAAGCCGCCGAAGCCGATCTCCTTCGCCTGGTCGACGAGGCCGTCGATCTGGCTGCGCGTGTACTTGTTGCCGCCGGGGACCGCGAGCCCGCGGACCACGCCGCCGTCGGCGATCAGCTGCTTGAACACGCGGAACTCGGAGTCCTTGAAGATCTCCGACACGTCGGTGATCTCCATGCCGCAGCGCAGGTCCGGCTTGTCCGACCCGTAGCGCGCGATCGCCTCCGCGTACCCCATCCGGCGGAACGGCGGCGCGACCTCGCGGCCGATCTCCTTGAAGATCACCGACATGAGCGGCTCGATCAGGCTGTAGATCGACTCGGGCCGCGCGAAGGACATCTCGACGTCGACCTGCGTGAACTCGAGCTGGCGGTCGGCACGCTGGTCCTCGTCGCGGAAGCAGCGCACGATCTGGAAGTAGCGGTCGGTGCCCGCGATCATCAGGATCTGCTTGAAGATCTGCGGCGACTGCGGCAGCGCGTAGAACTCGCCCGTCGTGGACGCCGGCTCGGGACGAGGAAGTCGCGCGCGCCCTCGGGCGTCGACTTCGCCAGGATCGGCGTCTCGATCTCCCAGAACCCGCGCTCGTCGAAATAGCGGCGGATGCGCCATCGCGACGCGATGGCGCAGGCCGATGTTCGTCTGCAGCCGCTGGCGCCGCAGGTCGAGGTACCGGTACTTCAGCCGCACGTCCTCCGACACCGGCGACTCCTCCGCGATCATGGAACGGCGGCGTCTTCGCCTCGTTCAGGATCCGGATCTCTCGCGCCAGCACTTCCACCTCGCCCGTCGCGAGCTTCGGCATTGACCGTCTCGTCCGAGCGCCGCTGCACGGGGCCCGTCACACCGACGACGAACTCGGAGCGCAGCTTCTTGGCGATCGGCATCAGCGCGTCGTTCTCGCGCACGACGACCTGCGACACGCCGTCGCGGTCGCGCACGTCGATGAAGGTGACGCCGCCGAGGTCGCGCACGCGGTGTACCCAGCCGAGGAGCACGGCGTCCGCGCCGACGTCGCTCGGGCGCAGCTGCGCCGCAAGTATGCGTTCTGGTTAACGAGCCTAAGGGTTCAGCCATATCGGTGCTAGGTGCTAGGTGCTCGGTGCTCGGGTGCTCAGGTGCTCGGGTGATGTAAACGTGTGGCGATGTAGCCGCCGCGCCGTCCGCGCGCGCGACGGGCTGCTGGTGGCCGGTCCGCAGGTCCTTCACGGTCACCTCGCCCTGCGTCCGCTCATCGTCGCCGATCACGGCCACGAAGGGCGACTGGCGCGAGGCGGCATACTTGAACTGCTTCCCGAGCTTGTCCGACTCCGGGTAGACGTCCACGCGCAGGCCGGCCGCGCGCAGCTCGCCGGCGAGGGCCAGCGCCTCGCCGCGGCATTCATCGTTCCAGAGGGCCACCAGGACGTCGGCCGGGCCGCTCTCGACGGCGGACGGGAACATGCTCCGCTCCGCCATCACCACGAGGATCCGCTCCAGGCCCAGCGAGAACCCGCAGGCCGGCACGTCGCGCCCGAGGAACATCCCGACGAGGTGGTCGTACCGGCCGCCGCCACCCAGGCTCCCGGCGAGATCCGGCACCGCGATCTCCATGATCGCGCCCGTGTAGTACGACAAGCCGCGCGCCAGCGTCGCGTCGATCCGCAGGCGCGCCGCCGCCCGCGGCGAGGCCTCACCCACCAGCCGGACGATCTCCCGGAGGCCCTCGACCGCCGCCGCCCCAGCCGCGTGATCGCGCAGCAGGTCCGCGAGCCACCCGGGGTCTCCCGAGGCGGCATGATCCACGATCGCCGACAGGATCCCGGGCGCGAGCGGCGCCTCACGCGCCGCCAGTTCCTGCTCGACGCCCGCGCGGCCAATCTTGTCGAGCTTGTCGAGCGCCACGAGCGCCGTCTCGTGCTTCGCTTCCGGCACACCGCCAGCCTCGAGCAGCGCGCGCAGCACGACGCGGTGATTGAGACGCACGACGAAGTCCTGGAACCCGAGTCTGTCCAGCACCTCGGCGACCGCCGCCAGGATGTCCGCCTCGACGAGCGGCGAGGTCGAGCCGAGGGCGTCGATGTCGCACTGGTAGAACTCGCGGAACCGGCCGCTGCGCCGGCCGATCCGCCCGCCACACGGGCTGAATCTGGTAGCGCTTGAAGAACTTCGGCAGCTCGTTCTGGTACTGCGCCACGACGCGCGCGAGCGGCACCGTCAGGTCGTACCGCAGCGCCAGGTCCGCCTCGCCGCTCGCCTCGTGCTCGCCGCGCTTCAGGATCTTGAAGATGAGCTTGTTGCCCTCTTCGCCGTACTTCCCGAGCAGCGTCTCGATGTTCTCGAAGGCCGGCGTCTCGAGCGGCTCGAAGCCGTAGCGCTCGTAGACCGCATCGAACACGCCGATCACGTGCTCGCGGCGGCGCACGTCGTCGGGCAGGAAGTCGCGCGTCCCGCTCGGCGGCTTCGTGGATGGCACTAGTTGACCGTACTCGCTGAAGTACTATCGCGTCCGCGAACCGGATCTCGATGCCAACCACAGAGGCACGGAGGCACCGAGGCCCGAGAGCTGCCGCTCGTCGGCGCCGCCTCCGCGGCGCCTGCGAGGACGAACGATCCGGACACGCAAGGCCCGTATCCCGCGCCCGCCGCCTTGCGTGTCCGGATCGTTCGCCCTCGCGGCCGGCCTGCACGGCAGGCCGGCGACGACCTCGCGATCCTCCGAGCCTCTGCGTCTCTGTGGTTCATTGCCTTGGTACTGATTCAGCCGATACGCCCTGCGAGGCCATGTAGTCCAGCCGGTAGTCCACGTAGCGCTCGGCGTACTCGCGGATCTCGGCCACCTCGGCGTCCGTGAGCCCGCGCCGCACCTTGCCCGGGCTGCCCATCACCAGCGACCGCGGCGGAATCGTCGCGCCCTCGACGAGCAGCGTCCCGGCGGCGACAATCGACTCCTCGCCCACCGTCGCCCCGTTCAGGACAATCGCGCTCATCCCGATCAGGCAGCGGTCCCCGATCGTGCAGCCGTGGATCACAGCCGCGTGCCCGATCGTCACCTCGTCGCCAATCGTCGTCGGGTGCGTGTCCTTCATGACGTGCACGACGGTGCCGTCCTGGATGTTCGTCCGGCGGCCGATGCGGATGCGGTGCACGTCGCCCCGCACGACCGCGCACATCCAGACACTCGACGCCTCGCCGATCTCGACGTCTCCGATGACCTGCGCGCTCTCGTCGATGTACGCGGTGGGATCGACGCGGGGCAGGACCCCGCGGAAGGGGCGAAGCATGGGGGAATTATAGAGGGTCGGGTGCGGTCGGGTGGGTCGGGTCGGTCGGGTCGGTCGGGTGGACCGGTCGGCTCATCCACCTACCTGACCCACCCGACCCACCCGACCAACCCGACCGACCTGACCGACCCAGCCTAGTTCGCGTTCTGCGTGCGCGGCGTCGGGCCGCCGCGGAGCGTCAGGATGTAGTCGCGGATCGCCCGCATCTGCGCCTCGGCGTCGCCGCCGAGCTGCGGTGTAGTACGACTGCGGGGTAGATCCGGCCAGAAGGCAGGCATCCGCGTGCCGGGCAGGATTGCCGACGGCTCCCGCAGCCAGTTCAGCATCCAGTCCGCCTGGAGCCGCTCGTGCGCCATTCGCAGATCCGGCGCCAGGTTCGCGGTCGGCTGGTCGCTTCGGAATCGTCCCGAGCACGTGGCACTGCTGGCACTTGAGCAGGGTCGAACAGCTCCAGACCCGTCGCCTTAGCGGACGCCGTCAGGACGATCTCCGGCTGCGTCTGGAACGGTCCGACGGTATTGGACACCGCGCCGAAGTAGCTGATCACGGTGTTCAGGTTCGGATCGTCCAGACCGAAGGTCGGCATCCGCACGTTCAGCCACGGCCGGATCGCGATCGGCCCGCGCAGGAACGCATAGAGCCAGTCGGGCTGCACGCGCGCGCCTTCGGGCGTCAGCATCGGCGGGCCGAGCGACGGCTCCGCCACCAGCTTCAGGAAGTCGCCGCCGTCGCCCTCGATGATGTGGCAGCCGACACAGTTGCGCCGGTGCACCAGGTTGCGGCCGTCCCGGATGAACGCCAGCCGCGCCGTCGGCGCCGGCACCCGAGCCGGGGGCTGGATGTCGCGCTGGAAGCTCATGATCGCCGTGGAGAGCCGCTCGACCTCGACGTCGCTGAACTCGAAGTTCGGCATGCGCAGCTTGTCGAGCGGCTGCAGCACGCGCCCCTCGTCGAAGATGCCGCGGATCGTGCAGCTTGTGCTCGAACCAGCCGAGCTTGTCGTGGTGTGCGGGATGTCGCTTGACGAACGCGAAGTCGAGGCGCGTCACCAGCTTGCTGCCCTCCTCCGAGAGCTCCGTGCCGATCGGCTGCGCGTTCTCGAAGCCCTTGATGTCGTGGCAGCTGAAGCAGCCGTACCGGCTGATCACGCGCTGTCCCAGTTCGATCTGCTTCGCCTGCGGATCCAGCTTCGCGAGCTCGGCCTGCGCCTCCTCGAACGGCATGACGTTCTTGTAAGTAGTCGAGCAGCACATCGTCGACGTCCGCGTCGGTCGGCGTCGCCTTGCGCCTGCATCGCCGCCGCCGGACCCTTGAGGCCGCTCAGGTACGTCGCGACGTCGGCCGCCTGCGCGTCGGTGAGGCGCAGGTTCGGCATGTAGCGTGTCCGGGCTGAAGTGCTTCGGGTCGCGCACCCAGTCGTAGATCCACTCGTAGGTCGTCTTGTTGCCGATGTTCTCGAGCGGCTGGCCGAACGTCCGGTGCGGACCGCACCTCGCTCGCGCGACCCTCGTCGACCACGTGGCAGCCCAGGCAGCCGATCGACTTGACGATCTTCTTCGCCGCGCTTGGCGTCGCCCCGCGGCGGGTTCGCCACGGCGGACTCGTGCCGGCTCGGAGTTCGCGAACAGGTACGCCACGACCGCGTTGATCTCGACTTCGTTGCGCACCGCGTCTTCCGGCGCGCTGAGTTCGAGTTGTACCAGAACCGCGGCATCCACGTGGTCGGCTTCACCGCTTCGGATTGCGGATCCAGGTCTTCACCCAGTCCGGCGTCAGCTTCGAGTCGATGTGCGTGAGGATCGGCCCCGGCTTCCGCTCGTTCTCGAAGCCCTGCGTCTTGTGGCACGCGTAGCAGCCCGCGCGCTCGAACGTTCGCGTACGCCACGTTCAGCCGCGTCGCTTTCGGGATGAACACCTGCTGCTTGTGGCACTTCGCGCACGACGCTTCCGTCATCTGCGTCGGGAGCATCGGGTAGTCCCAGCTCTCGGGCTCCGTCCAGCCGTACTTCTGCTCCCACGCCTCCTTCTGCTCTTCCGAGCCCGGCGTGTGGAACGTCGTCGCGAAGCTGACCGACTGCCCCTGGCCCTCGTGGCACACCGTGCAGCCGATGTGCTCGATCGGATGCGGCGAGCTTGCTGCCGAGGTACACGTCGAGGTTCGGGTGGGTCTTGAACGGCTGCGGATAGTCCTCGTAGCCGATCTTGTCGATCGCCAGATGGCAGGTCTCGCAGCGGTCCATCTTCGGGATCGTCGGATGAAGTTCACGTCGTCGACGACGTTCGGCAGGATCACCTGCTGAATCGTGATCGTCGGCGCCATGAAGTCGAGGAGCGGCGCGTCGCGGAAGTAGGTCTTGACGGACGCTCGGGGCGAGGACGTCGAGCGTGCCTTCGCAGGCGCTTCTGCTCCGCGTTGATGTCGTCGATCTGGGCCTGGATGTTCGCGGCCTGTCCCGTGATCTCGCCGAGCTGATTCTGGATGCCCTTCCGCTCCGCCAGCGTCTTCTCGAGCTCGAGGTTCAGGTCGTTCAGTCGCGAGGCCTGCCCCTCGATGTCGGCCTGCCGCGCCTCGAGACCCGTCTTGCCGGCGGCGCGGTCCGCCTCGAAGGCGTACCGATCGCTGTCGTAGGTGGCCTTGGCGAATGGTATCACGCTGGTCTGCACGCGAAACAGCCGGCTCTCGACGTCGGCGAGCTGGCCGTTCAGCTCGTCGACCTTCGCCTGGTTCGCCTGGACCTGCTGCCTGCGCGGCCGTCTCCTGCTGCTCGAGCTGATCCAGCTTCGTGCGGTCGACGCTGCGCTGCGCCTGCTCCAGGCTGCGCCTGCGTGACCTGGTACTGCAGCTCGGCGAACTGCCGCTGCGTGCTCTTCCACTCGCGGTCGAAGTCGTCCCAGACCATCCAGATCGACGGACAGGAACAGGAACAGGCTCGACGCCGCGAAGACGACGTTCAGGAAGTCGACGTTGTAGGCGTGCCCGACGCCCTTCTTTTCAGCCATGATCAGATATTGAAGAAGAATTCAGAGATATGCGACGATGTACTTCAGGTTGAAGATCCAGCGCGCCAGCATCTTGATCGGCAGCGCCATCATCATCAGGAAGAGGAACGCCGCCCACGTAGTACCGCGCCGCGCCCATCTTCTCGTAATACGACTTGAACACGGTCTTCGCGAGGATGACCGGCAGCGCGAAGACGTAGAACAGCACGAGCAGCGATCCCGAAGATCTCGCGTATGAACCAGTTCCGCCGGCAGGGCCATCCCGAACGCCCGCACCCAGATGTACTCGGACAGGTTGACGTTGGTCAGCGCCTCGAGCTTGTGGAGGTCCCAGAACTCGAAGGGCCCGAAGAAGTTCCAGTTCGGCCCGCGCAGGAACGTGCCCGAGCACGATGAGCGACGCACCACAGGACCACGAACCCGAACAGGAAGATCGTGATCTCGGCCTTCCGCTCGGTGAACGTGAAATAGCCGTTCCCCTTCGGGTTCTTGTCGATGTACGGGATGCAGATCAGGCCGACGATGATGAGCCCCGGGCAGCACCACGCCGGCGAGCCACGGGTCGAAGTAGACCAGCATCTCCTGCAGCCCGAGGAAGTACCACGGGGCCTTCGACGGATTCGGCGTGAGCGCCGGTTGGCCGGCTGCTCGAGCGGCGCCTTGAGCAGGATCGACCAGACGATCAGGATCACGCGTGCACACGATGAGCGCGATGAGCTCGGTGTACACCAGGTCCGGCCAGACCCACACGCGGTCCGACTCGGCCTTCTCAATCGGCCCGTGGCCGGCCGCGATCCGCCGATCGTTCAGCACCGCCTCGCGAATCGAGTACCACGTGAAGAACACGAGCAGGAAGATCAGCCCGACGATCGGCACGTTGTCCGGCTTGGTGACGATCAGCCGGAAGTTGGGGTCGAGGGAGCCGAGCCCGAAGAACAGCACGAGGACCGCCAGAATGGCGTAGCCGACGCCTTTCGACGCGGCGCGCTCGCGCTTCCACACGAGGAGCACGAGCGACGCGCACGCCAGGAGGAAGAAGCGGCGCGGATCCGCGATCGAGTTGATGATGCCTTTGACGAAGTCCACAGCTCTCTCCTGATGCCTACATCGGCCCCGAGATGCCGCCGTCCTTGCGCACGCGCCAGAAGTGCACGGCCATCAGGACGGCGATCCCGAGCGGGAGCCCCACGCAGTGCAGCACGTAGAAGCGCAGCAGCGCGCCCTCCCCGACGAACGAGCCGCCGAGCAGCGCGAACCGCGCGTCGTCGTAGGCGTGGATGAGCGGCACGTTGCCCAGCTTGAGCAGCGCCGCACCCGGCCCTTCGTGGCCGAGGAACGGCGTCGCGCGGGCCATGTTCGAGCCGACGGTGATGGCCCAGATGGCCAGCTGGTCCCACGGCAGCAGGTAGCCCGTGAAGGAGAGCAGCAGCGTGAGCACGAGCATGATCACGCCGACCGACCAGTTGAACTCGCGCGGCGGCTTGTAGGAGCCCGTCATGAACACGCGGAACATGTGCAGCCACACCGTGATGACCATGGCGTGCGCGCCCCACCGGTGCATCTCGCGCATGATGCCGAGGGGCACGTGCTCGCGCAGGCCCACGATGTCCGTGTAGGCGTACTCGAGCGTGGGCCGGTAGTAGAACATCAGCAGCAGGCCCGTGAACGTGAGCACGAGGAACAGGAAGAAGCTCAGCCCGCCCATGCACCACGTGTAGCGCAGCTTCACGCCCGACTTCCGGATGCGGACCGGGTGCAGGTGCAGGAAGACGTTCGACAGCATCACCAGCACGCGGTTGCGGTCGCTCGTCGGCGAGCCGTGGCGGAACACCGAGGTCCAGGCCTGGGTCTCCGTCAGCCAGTTCCACAGGCGGCCCAGCGCGCCTTCGTTCGGATCGATCGTTTTCGTCTCAGCCATATATAACGTGTCGTCGTTACGCTTTAAGGAATGCGTCCGGATCCGTCCACTGCCCGAGTTCCTGCTGGAAGTGCCGGCTCTTGTCCACCAGGATCTGTCCGTCGTCGGCGAGCGAGATCGCCGCGCGCTCGAGCGGCCGCGGCGCGGGCCCCTCGAAGTTGATGCCCGTCAGGCGGAACCCGCTGCCGTGGCACGGGCACTTGAACTTGTTCTCCGCGGCCAGGTAGTTCGGCGTGCAGCCCAGGTGCGTGCAGACCGCGATGAGCGCGTAGAACCCCGCGAAGTCCGGTGCGACGTCCTCGTCCGTGATGCGCACGATCCAGACGCCGAAGCTGTCCTTCCAGCGCTCGTCGACGCCGAGGCCGTATTCGGCCGGGAACCCCGCCTTGAACTGCTGCGGCGGCTCGTTGAGCACGTTGGGAAACATGAACCGGCCGGTGGCGGCCAGCGCCGCCGCCGACGCGGCCGAGAACGCGCCCCACGCCAGGCCGATCCAGCCGCGGCGCGTCAGGAGCGGCGACTGGTCGTCCGCCGCGCGGGCGGGCGCGGCCGGCTTCGCGGCGGGCGCGGCCTTTGCCGCCGCTCCCCCGGCCGAAGCCACTGAGGTCGTCTTCCCGGCGAGATCCGGCACCGGGGCCGCAGCCGGCTTCGGCGCCGCGGCGGGCGGCGGCGTACCGGCGGGAGGGGTCTGTTCGTCTGCCATGATGTATATGAGTCCTCTTACCTGCTAGCTTCCGTAATCCTGAAGCGCGGAGATCGCGGCCTCGCGAACCTTGAGACTCTTGTCGTCCTGGCTCAGCGTCTGGATGGCCGGCCTGAGATCGACCGCTTTCAGCGCCGCAGCGGCACGCACGCCGCTGATCATCACGTCGGACACCGGATCCACGTCGTCCTCGGGCCGCGCCTCGCGCCGCACCGCCTGCTCGAGGTACGGCCGATCCAGCATCTGGCCCAGCACCGGCACGCCCGCGGCGCTGCCGTGGCGCGCGAGCGCCACCGCCGCGTTCCAGCGGACGTCAGGCGCCTCGTCGCGCAACGCCGCCGTCAGCGTCTCGATCTGCGCGTCCCCGGGCAGCGCCCCGAGCGCGTACACCACCATCTTCCGGATGCCCGCGTCGCCCGACTCGTAGAGCGGCATGAGCCGCGCTGCCACGGCCGGGTCGCTGGACGACCCCAGCGCCCAGATCGCCGTGATCTGGGTCTCGCTGTCCGCATCCTCGAGCGCGTCGGTCAGGTCCTGGACAGCGTCGGCGGGCAGCGGCGGGTCCAGGCGGCCGATGGCCAGCGCCAGGTAGCGCCGTACGCGGGGGTCATCGTCCTTCGAGGCCTCGAACGCCTTGACCAGCGCGGGCACCAGCGCGCGATCGGCGCGGACCTCCGGGTCCGACATCAGGCGCGACAGCTCGTACGCCGCGGGCCAGCGGCGGCTCGTGCCGCCCGTCTCGACCTCGGCGAGATAGTCCTGGGCCGTCCGCCGATCCGTCAGGAGCGAGCGGAACCCGACATACACCAGCACCGCGATCCCAACCACGGCGAGGGGGATCAGAAAAAACTGAACAGCGAGAGCTGGTGCGGCAACGAGCGGATTTCGAGGCGCGGTCTCGCGCTCGATGAGCTTATCCATGGACCGGGAAGACGACGCAGAAACCAGAAGATCCCAAAGACGGGTAAGTTTTACTACGTAAACTCTTTAGCGGTCAAGCGGGGCGGGTCGGCAGGGTCTGAGGCGGAAGACCGGCGAAAATCCGGTCTTCCGCCCGACAAATTCGCGTGGCCTACCGGCTGGTCGAGCCGGCGGGCTCCACTGCTCCTGCTTGATCGTCACCGGCTTGAGGAACGGCATCAGGGCCCTGAGCTTCGCCCCGACCTGCTCGATCGGGTGGTTCTGCTCGGTTCGCGCACCTCGTTGAACCACGGCCGGCCCGCGGCGTTCTCGTCCATCCACTTCTTGCGCGTACTCGCCCACTCTGGATCTCGGCGAGCATCGCCTTCATCGCGGCGCGGGTCTGGTCGGTCACGATGCGCGGCCCGCCCGTGTAGTCGCCGTGCTCGGCCGTGTCGCTCACCGAATAGCGCATGTAGCTCAGCCCGCCCTGGTAGATCAGGTCGACGATGAGCTTCAGCTCGTGGCAGCACTCGAAGTAGGCGATCTCGGGCTGGTACCCGGCCGCGACGAGCGTCTCGAAGCCCGCCTTGATGAGCGCGCTGACGCCGCCGCAGAGCACGGCCTGCTCGCCGAACAGGTCCGTCTCGGTCTCCTCCGCGAAGGTCGTCTCGATGACGCCCGCGCGCGTCACGCCGATGCCCTTCGCGTAGGACAGCGCGGTCTTCATCGCGCTTCCCGGTCGCGTCCTGGTGCACGGCGACCAGGGCCGGCGTGCCGGCGCCCTCGACGTACAGCTCCCGCACGCGGTGCCCCGGCGACTTCGGCGCGATCATCGCGACGTCGACATCCGCCCGCGGCTTGATGCCGGCGAACCGGATGTTGAAGCCGTGGGCGAAGAGGAGCATCTTCCCCGCCGCCAGGTTCGGCTCGATCGCGTCGCGATAGAGCTCCGCCTGTGCCGTGTCGGGCGCGAGGATCATCGATCGACGTCCGCCCACTTCGCGACCTCCGCCGGCGTGCCGACGACGAGGCCCGCGGCCTCCGCCTTCGCCCGCGACTTGCTGGACGCCGGCAGGCCGACGCGGACGTCCACGCCGCTGTCCTTCAGGTTGAGCGCGTGCGCGTGACCCTGCGAACCGTAGCCGATGATCGCGACCTTCTTCCCCCGGATCACGGCCAGGTCGGCCGCATCGTCGTAGTACATCTTCGCCATGAGACGTGTCCTCTTTTTCCTATGCTCGTGGGGCCCCACCCCCACTCGCGATCACGCTGCCTTCGGGTCCCTCGGCCTCGAGCGTAGACTCTCGGCCTCGGGCCGTCGGCGCGGGGCCCAGTTCCTCAGTTCCTCAGTTCCCCAGTTCCCCAGTTCCCCAGCTCCTCAGTTCCTCAGCTTCCTCAGACCGACCCCGCCCCCGCGTCCTCCGACTCCGGGGCGGCGGCCACGTCCAGCGGCTTCGCCGGCTTGAGCGTCCCACGGGCCATCGAGATGCGGCCCGTCCGGACCATCTCCATCACGCCGTAGGGCCGGAGCACCTCCAGCAGGCTGTCGAATCTTATCCTCGGTCCCCGTCGTTTCGATGATCAGCGACTCGGGGCTCACGTCCACGATGCGGGCGCGATAGACGTCCACGAGCTGCATCACCTGCGCGCGCGCCTCGCCGGCGGCCGCGACCTTGATGAGCGCGAGGTCGCGCGAGATGGCCGGCGTCGTCGTGAGGTTCTCGACGCGCCGCACCGGCACCAGCTTGTAGAGGTGCGCCTCGACGCGCCGCGCGCCGTAATCGTCAGTGTCGACGACGATGGTCATGCGCGAGAGGCCGCGCGTTTCGGTGTGCCCGACCGTGAGCGACTCGATGTTGAACGCGCGCCGGCGGAAGAGCGACGCCACGCGGTTCAGCACGCCCGGTTTGTTGTCGACGTAGGCCGCAAATGTATACAGCATGGTCCCTCAGTCCGCCGCGGTTTCCACGATGGGCGATGGGCGCCGGATCATCTTGTGCAGATCCGCGCCGGCCGGCACCATCGGGTACACCGAGTCTTCCTGCTCTACCTGGAAATCGATCAGCGCGGCCTTGCCCGAGCGCCGGGCCGCCTCGACGGCCCCCTTCACCTCGCCCCGCGTCTTCACGGTGTGGCCCGCGATGCCGTACGCCTCGGCGAGCTTCGCGAAGTTGGGCCCGATGAGCGGCGTCGCTGCGTAGCGGCGCTCGTAGAAGAACTCCTGCCACTGGCGCACCATGCCCAGGTAGCCGTTGTTGATGACGGCGATGTTCACGTCCAGGCCCTCCTGGACGATCGTCGCCAGTTCGGGCGAGCGTCATCTGGAAGCCGCCGTCCCCCGCCACGACCCACACTTCGGCGTCCGGGCACGCGACCTTGGCGCCGATCGCCGCCGGCAGCGCGAAACCCATCGTCCCGAGCCCGCCCGAGGTGATGAGCGAGCGCGACGATTCGTGCTTGTAGTACTGCGCTTCCCACATCTGGTGCTGCCCCACGTCGGTCACGACGACGGCCTTGCCGTCGGTGAGGCGCCAGAGATCGTTGATCACGTGCGCAGCGTACAGGTGGCCGTTGTCGGGCAGATTCTGGATGTCGCGCACGGCGGCGTCGCCCTTCATGGCGGCGATCGAGTCGAGCCACGGCCGGCGCTGCCCCGGCTTCACGTGCGGCAGCCACTCCTGAATCGCGGTCCGCAGATCCTTCGCGATGGCCACGTCCACGCGCACGTTCTTGTTCAGCTCCGCGCGATCGATGTCGACGTGGATCTTGCGCGCCCCCTGCGCGTAGGTCTTGAGGTTGCCGGTGACGCGGTCGTCGAACCGCATGCCCAGGGCGATGAGGAGATCCGACTCCTGGATCGCGTGGTTCACCCACGTCTCGCCGTGCATGCCCATCATGCCGAGGTTGAGATCGTGCGACGCGGGGATGCCGCCCAGCCCGAGCAGCGTGACGGCGATCGGGATGCCGGCGCGCTCGGCGAACGCCAGAACCTCCCGCTCGGCGCCCGACAGCATGATCCCGTGGCCGGCGAGGATCAGCGGGGCGTTCGGCCGCGTTGATCAGGTCCACGGCTTCCTGCCAGGTCCCGTCGCCGGGCAGCGCGTCGTCGCGCGTCTCGACGATCGGCGCCACCGCGGCGTTCCAGTCCACCTCGGCCGACCCCTGTTGCGCGTCCTTCGTGATGTCCACGAGCACGGGCCCGGGGCGGCCCGAGCGCGCCACGGCGAAGGCCTCGCGCACGGCCGGCGCCACGTCCTCGGCGCGCGTCACCAGGTAGTTGTGCTTGGTGATCGGAATCGTGATGCCGGTGATGTCGGTCTCCTGGAACGCGTCCGATCCGATCATGCGGCTGCCCACCTGTCCGGTGATGCAGACGATCGGCGAGGAGTCCATCATCGCCGTCGCGATGCCGGTGACCATGTTCGTGGCGCCCGGGCCCGAGGTGGCCACGGCGACGCCGACGCGGCCGCTCGCGCGCGCGTAACCGTCGGCCATGTGCGTGGCCCCCTGCTCGTGCCGCACGAGGATGTGCCGGATCGGATACGCGAGCATCGCGTCGTACGCCGGCAGAATGGCCCCGCCCGGATACCCGAACACGTCGGTCACCCCTTCGCGGACCAGCGATTCCCAGAGCATCTGCGCGCCTGTCAGTTTCATAGTGCCTTCCTGTAGCCCTTAGCCCTTCGCCGTTAGCCGTTCACGCCACCAGCCAGCCAACGGCTAATGGCTTACGGCTAACATCTATCCCGTCGTGGCGCCCACGGATGCCGATCCGACGAGCCGCGCGTACTTGCTCATCACGCCGCTCGCATACCGCGGCGCCGGCGCCTTCCAGGCCGCCAGCCGCTTCTTGATCTCCGCCTCCGGCACGTCGAGGTCGAGCGTCAGCTTGTCCAAATCGATCGCGATCGTGTCGCCCTCGCGCACCGCCGCGATCGGCCCGCCGTGCGCCGCTTCCGGCGCCACGTGCCCGATCGCGAAGCCGCGCGTCGCGCCCGAGAACCGGCCGTCGGTGATGAGGGCGATGTTCTGGAGGCCCGCGCCGACGATCGCCGCCGTGACGGCGAGCATCTCGCGCATCCCCGGGCCGCCGCTCGGCCCCTCGTAGCGGATGACCACCACGTCGTTCGGCTCGATGCGCTGCTGCTGCACGGCCTCGAACGCCGCCTCCTCGCTCTCGAACACGCGCGCGGGGCCCCGGTGCTGTTTGCGCTCGGTGCCCGACAGCTTGACCACCGCGCCCTCCGGCGCCAGCGTCGCCGCGCAGGATCACCAGCCCGCCCCGCTTCTTGATCGGCTTGTCGTGCGGCGCGATGACCTCCTGCCCCGGCGTCTCCTTTGCCCCCGCGGCCTCCTCGGCGACGGTCTTGCCCGTCACCGTCGACGGCCGGCTGGAGCCAGCCGCCCTCCGCGAGCCGACGCCCGAACAGCCGGCTGCCGCCCGCCTCGAACATCTCCGCGGCGACGAAGCGGCCCGACGGCTTGAGGTCCGCGAGCAGCGGGACGCGATCGCCCACGGGGTTGAAATCGTCGAGCGTGAGGGCCACGCCGGCTTCGCGCGCGATCGCCAGCAGGTGCAGCACCGCGTTGGTCGACCCGCCGGTCGCCGCCACCGAGGCGATCGCGTTCTCGAGCGCGGCCCGCGTGATGATGTCGCGCGGCTTCACGCCCGACGCGGCACAGTTGCACCGCCAGCGCGCCTATCTGCGCGCGCCACGCCGGCCTTGCGCGAGTCGGTCGCCGGCACGCTGCCGCTCCCGAGGGCGAGACGATCCCGAGAAACTCGACGGCCAGCGCCATGGTGTTGGCGGTGAACTGACCGCCGCAGGCGCCGGCGCCCGGGCAGGCGCTGTCTTCCAGCTCGCAGAGCCGCGCGTCGCTCATCCGCCCGGCCGCGTTCGCCCCGACGGCCTCGAACACGTCCTGGATCGTCACTTCATGGCCTTCGAAATGGCCGGCCGCGATCGAGCCGCCGTAGAGCACGACGCCGGGCACGTTCAGCCGCGCCAGCGCCATCACGCCGCCGGGGATCGTCTTGTCGCACCCGACGAGCACGACGACGGCGTCGAAACCGTTGCCGCGCGCCACCAGCTCGATCGAGTCGGCGATCACCTCGCGGCTCACGAGCGATGCGCGCATGCCCTCGGTGCCCATCGTGATCCCGTCGGAGATCGAGACCGTGTTGAACTCGATCGGCGTCCCGCCGGCCATCCGGATCCCGTCCTTCACATGGGTCGCCAGCTCCCGCAGGTGGAAATTGCACGGGCCCGATCTCGATCCACGTGTTCGCCACGCCGATGAGCGGCTTCTTCAGGTCGGCGTCGGTCAGGCCAATGGCCTTCAACATCGCCCGGGCGGGCGCCCGGCTCGGTCCGTCGGTCAGCGGATTCGGCTTCGTCGTCATGACACCTTCTCGAAAGGACCCGGCAGCCGCGCGCTCGCGCGCCTTCCAGCGCGC
Organism: uncultured Acidobacteriota bacterium; assembly: GCA_963792785.1. Classification (GTDB taxonomy): domain Bacteria; phylum Acidobacteriota; class Vicinamibacteria; order Vicinamibacterales; family CAVVIG01; genus CAWIMX01. The sequence continues at coordinate 644,169 of CAWBXO010000001.1, forward strand.
GTAGGACCCGAGCACCCGCAGCATCGGCGCGAACTCCGCCAGGTGCGCGAGCGCCCGCGCGCAGGATGGCTCGTCCTGCGCCGACGCCAGGTCGACGTAAAAGAGATACTCCCAGGGCCGGCCCGGAATCGGCCGCGACTCGAGCTTCGTCAGGTCCACGCCTCGCAGCGCGAACGCCGCTCAGCGCCTTGAAGAGCGACCCGGGCTCGTTGGGCAGCGTGAAGACGATCGACGTCTTGTCCGCCGGCGCGGCCCCGATCGGCTCGCGGCCGATCACGATGAAGCGCGTGACGTTGTGGTCGTGGTCCTGGATCCCGGCGGCGAGCGACACCAGCCCGAACACCTCGCCTGCCCGCGCCGAGGCGATCGCCGCCGCATCGCTTAGCCGCTCGTCGGCGATCAGCTTCGCGCTGCCCGCCGTGTCGTAGGTGGCGATGATCTCCACGCCCGAGAGCGTCCGCAGGAAGCGCTCGCACTGCGCCAGCCCTGCGGGTGCGAGTAGACGCGCTTCAGGCCGCCGATCGTCGTGCCCGGCAGCGCGAGCAGGTGGTGCACCACGGGCAGTTCCACTTCCCCGACGATGGGCAGGTCGTGCTCGAGCAGCAGATCGTAGTTGCGGTGGATGCTCCCGCCGATCGAGTTCTCGATCGGCAGCACGCCGTGCGCAGCCGTTCCGCTCTCCACGGCGCGGAACACGTCGTCGAACGACTTGCACGGCATGGGGTCAGCGACCCCAGGGGCCTCCGCCGCCCGGCCCGCCGCCGCCTCGCTGAACGCGCCCGGCTCCCCCTGGAATGCGATCTTCACGTCTCTCGGTCCTCTCCCTGCCTCAAAAGCAAAAGGGCCATCCTCCGTCTTTTCGGATGATGGCCCCCGGTAACTCTCGCCGGTCATGCCGGTCGAGGGGTCATATCATCCGCTGGCCCGCACCCCGACCACGGGGACGAGGCGAACGACCCGGACACCGACGGCGGGAAAGAGCGGGGACGTGCGGCGGAACATGTTCTGCTGATTACAGCGTCGTTTGGGCGTACGGTCAAATCGATTCTTTTTACGAGATTATAACCAAAGCTAATAGAAACGGCTCTGTGATAAATCCTGTCTATACCAACCTGCCCTACCCGCCCGGCCAGCCCACCCGCCCTAGAGCCGCGGCAGGGTGACCTCGACCTGCGCCTGGTACTTCCCCTTCTTGTCGCGATACGACGTGGTGCAGACCTCGTCGCTCTGGAAGAACAGGACCTGCGCGATGCCCTCGTTGGCGTAGATCTTCGCCGGCAGCGGCGTCGTGTTCGAGATCTCGAGCGTCGACGTGCCCTTCCCACTCCGGCTCGAACGGCGTCACGTTCACGATGATCCCGCAGCGCGCGTAGGTCGACTTGCCGAGGCACACGGTCAGGACGTCGCGCGGGATGCGGAAGTACTCCACCGTGCGCGCCAGGGCGAACGAGTTCGGCGGGATGATGCACATGTCGGTTTTGAGGTCCACGAACGACTTCGGATCGAAGTTCTTGGGGTCGACCACGGTGTTGTTGATGTTCGTGAAGACCTTGAACTCGTCGGCCACGCGGATGTCGTAGCCGTACGACGAGAGCGCCGAACGAGATGACGCCGTCGCGCACCTGATGTTCGACGAACGGCTCGATCATCTTGTGCTCGAGCGCCATGCGCGTGATCCAGCTGTCGGGTTTGATCGACATCGCGTTGGAATCCTAGCGTCTGAGGAAGGCCACCAGGAGCGTCAGCACGACGCTCAGGACAATCGAGGTGACCACGGGGAAAGCGAACGTGAAGTGGCCGCGCCGCACGACGATGTCGCCGGGGAGGCGCCCGAACGGCACGCCGAGCAGCATCAGGACGCCGACGCCCGCGATGCCCAGCCCGATCACCAAGAGCAGGCGGCCCACGCCGGCCTCACACCAGCCTGATGCCCGGGAAGAAGTAGGCGATCTCGACGGCCGCCGTCTCCGGCGCGTCCGATCCGTGGGTGGCGTTGCGCTCGATCGACTCGGCGAACTCCTTGCGGATCGTCCCCGCGTCGGCTTTCGCCGGGTCCGTGGCGCCCATGAGCGTGCGCCACTTCTTGATGGCGTCGGGCGCCTCGAGCACGAGCACGACGGCGGGCCCCGACGACATGAACTCGGTCAGGCTGGCGAAGAACGGCCGCGCGCGGTGCACGGCGTAGAACCCCTCGGCCTCGGCCCGGGTCAGCTGCACGCGCGCGAGCGCGCGCAGAGGTGAAGCCCGCCTCCTCGATGCGCTGGATGATGGGCCCGACCTTGCGCCGCGCGACGGCGTCCGGCTTGATGATGGCGAGCGTCCGTTCGCTCATCTAGCGGAGCCCGTCCATGATCTCCTCGAGCGCCTCGGGACCCGGGCGCACGCGGTCGAGCGGCAGCGAGGCCAGCGGCTCGTCGACGACGTTGAGCTGCGTGAGGAAGTCGTCGCGGTCCGGCTCGATGTAGATCAGGCCGGTCGCGAACTCGCCGCGGCGCGCCGTCTCGTGCAGCCGGCGCAGCGCGCCGATCTTGTCGGTCGCGTCGTAGGCGTCCTCGAGCTTTTTCAGGTAGAGCTTCGAGCCGTCGTGCATCGTCACTTCCTGCGTCGAGCCGGGCTCGTAGTCGACCGCGATGTCCTCGAAGAACGGCACGAAGCTCACGTTCCTCGAGCGGATCGTCGTGTTCCTTCACGTACGCGTAGCTCTTGGTCGAGCCCTCGTGGTCGTTGAAGGTCACGCACGGCGAGATGACGTCGAGCATCACCGTGCCGCGGTGCGCGAGCGCCGCCTTGAGGAGCGAGAGCAGCTGCTTCTTGTCGCCCGAGAACGAGCGCGCCACGAAGGTGGCGCCGAGCTCGATGGCGAGCGCGCAGGTGTCGATCGGCGGCAGGTCGTTGACGACGCCGGTCTTGAGCTTGGACCCGAGGTCGGCCGTCGGCGAGAACTGGCCCTTGGTCAGGCCGTAGCAGCCGTTGTCCTCGATGATGTAGATAATCGGCAGGTTGCGGCGCATCAGGTGCACGAACTGGCCGATGCCGATCGCGCCGGTGTCGCCGTCGCCGCTGATGCCGATGGCGATGAGCTTGTGGTTCGCCAGCATCGCGCCGGTGCCGACCGACGGCATGCGGCCGTGCACGGTGTTGAACCCGTGCGAGCCGCCGAGGAAGTACGCCGGGCTCTTGCTCGAGCAGCCGATGCCCGACAGCTTCACCACCTGGTGCGGGTCGACGCCCATCTCGTAGAAGGCGTCGATGATGCGCTCGGAGATCGCGTTGTGGCCGCAGCCGGCGCACAGCGTCGTCTTGCTGCCCTTGTAGATCTGCGGCTCGAGGCCGATGCGATTCAGTTTGGATGCCATCTTCGTCTCTGACTCGTGACGTGCGACGTCTCTGACTTGTGACTTGCGATCTGTGCCTTGCGACTACTCTCCGCCGGTCATGCTGCCCGACCCGGCGACTCGCGCCGGCGTCTTCTTCGCGACCTCGAACCCTTCCTGCGCCAGGATGTCGTCGCTGATGCTCCGCGCGTCGATCGGCAGGCCGTTGTAGTGCAGCACGCTGCGCAGCTTCGCGATGCGCTCGGGCGGCAGGTCCAGCTTCATGAGCTGCAGCAGCTGGGCGTCGCGGTTCTGCTCGATGATGTAGAGGCGCTCGTGCGCGTCGATGAACTTCAGCCAGGTCGTCGTTGAACGGATAGGCGCGCAGCCGGAAGTACGACGCCTTGACGTCGGTCTCCTCGCGCAGCTGGTCGCGGCTCTCGGTGATCGCCCAGTGCGACGTGCCGTAGGCGATGAACCCGATCTTCGCGTCCTTCGACCGGTCTCGACGACCGGCCGCGGCACGAACTGCCGCGCCGTCTCGAACTTCCGCGCGAGGCGGTCCATGTTGTCCACGTAGTCGTCGGGCGCGCTCGCTGTACTGCGCCTTCGCGTTGTGGCCGGACCCGCGCGTGAAGTACGCCGGCATGCCGTCGCCCGGCACCGTGCGATACGGGATGCCGTCGCCGTCCACGTCCTTGTAGCGGCCCCAGTCGCCGCAGCTTCTTGAGCTTCTCCGCCGTCAGCCGCTTGCCGCGGTTGATCGGCCTTGGTCGGATACGTGGAACCCGTCGGACATCCAGTTGTTCATGCCCAGGTCGAGGTCCATCATCACGAACACCGGCGTCTGGAACTGCTCGGCGAGGTCGAACGCCTCCTGCGCCATCGTGTAGCACTCCTCGACCGAGCACGGGATCAGCATGATGTGCTTGGTGTCGCCGTGCGAGAGGAACGCCGTCCTGAGACAGGTCGCCCTGCGCCGTGCGCGTCGGCAGGCCCGGTCGAGGGCCCGACGCGCTGCACGTCGAAGATCACCGCCGGCGTCTCCGCGTAGTAGGCCAGGCCCGGCGAACTCGGCCATCAGCGAGATGCCCGGGCCCGGCCGTCGCCGTCATCGACGCGCGCGCCCGCCCAGCCGCGCCGATGACCATGCCGAGCGACGCAATCTCGTCCTCCGCCTGCACGATCGCGAACGTCGCCTTGCCCGTCGTCCTTGTCGACGCGGTACTTCTTCATGTAGCCGATGAGCGACTCGCAGAGCGACGAGGAGGGCGTAATCGGATACCAGGCGACGACGGTGACGCCGGCCATCATGCAGCCGATGGCGGCGGCCGCGTTGCCTTCGATGAGAATCTTGCCGGCCGTCTCGTTCATCGGCTCGATCGTGAACGGATCCTGCTTCGTGAAGGTCGCCTCGGCGTAGTCCCAGCCGGCCTTGAGCGCGCCCGTGTTGAGCGCCACGGCCTTCGGCCTTCTTGCCGAGCTGCTTGGCCGAGCGCCTTGCTCCATCAGCTCGAGGTCGATGCCGAGCAGCTTCGCCAGGATGCCGTCGTAGATCATGTTGCGCACGAGGCGGCGCAGCTTGGCGTCGGGGCAGACCGGCGCGACCAGCTTGTCGAACGGCACGGGATAGAAGACCAGGTCGTTGCGCAGCGCGTTCAGCTTCAGCGGCTCGTCGTAGACGACCGCGGCGCCGGGCTCGAGCGTGAGGACGTCTTCCTTCGCCGTCTCCGGCGTTCATCGCGACGAGGAAGTCGACTTCCTTCTTGCGGGCGATGTAGCCGCGCTTGCTCGCCCGGATGGTGTACCAGGTCGGCAGCCCGGCGATGTTCGACGGGAACATGTTCTTGCCCGACACCGGCACGCCCATCAGCAGAATCGACCGCAGCAGCACGAGGTTCGCGGTCTGGCTGCCCGATCCGTTGACGGTGGCGACTTGAATGCTGAAATCGTTGACGACGCGCTGGCGGTTGGAGGCGGCGTGCTGTTCCTGCACGGCGAGGTCGGTCGGTGACATTGCGAAAGTCCTTACAGCGTACTCTGATAGTGAAGTTTGGACGGCATAACTCGATCCAATCGAGTATAGCACGGTCGATTCTTGGCAGGCGTTCTACCAGCGATCCGCTTCACGATCGCCTCGCCCATATCGGCCGGGCTCTTCACCACGGTGACGCCCGCGGCGGTCAGCGCGGCCATCTTCTCGGCGGCCGTGCCCTTGCCGCCCGCGATGATGGCGCCGGCGTGGCCCATCCGGCGTCCCGGCGGCGCCGTCTGGCCCGCGATGAAGCCGACGACCGGCTTCTTGAAGTGCGCCTTGATCCAGGCCGGCGGCCTCTTCCTCGGCGCTGCCGCCGATCTCGCCGATCATGATCACGGCGTCGGTGTCGGGATCGTCGGCGAACAGCTTCAGCGCGTCGATGTGCGTACGTGCCGATGAACGGATCGCCGCCGATGCCGATGCACGTCGTCTGGCCCATGCCGAGCCGGGTGAGCTGGTGGATGGCCTCGTAGGTCAGGGTGCCGCTCTTCGAGACGATGCCGATGCGGCCCTTCCTTGCAGATGTTCGCGGGGATGATGCCCGCCTTCGCCTTGCCCGGGGAGATGATGCCCGGGACAATTCGGGCCCGACCAGCCGCGTCGCCGGCCGCGTCCTTGAGGAACGTCATCGCGCGCATCATGTCGAGCGTCGGGATGCCCTCGGTGATGCAGACGACGAGCGCGATGCCGGCGTCGGCCGCCTCCATGACGGCGTCGGCCGCGAACGGCGGCGGCACGAAGATCACCGACGCGTTCGCGCCGGTCTTCTCCACCGCCTCGCCGCACCGTGTCGAAGATCGGCCAGCCCTCGTGGGTCGTGCCGCCCTTGCCCGGCGTCACGCCGCCGACGACCGTGGTGCCGTAGGCCGCGGCCTGCTTCGCGTGAAACGTGCCCTCGCGGCCGGTCAGGCCCTGCACGAGCAACCGCGTCGACTTATCGATCAGTACAGACATGACTATCGAACGGCAATTCGACGAAGTCCGCGAAGGCTCCGGTGCCAGCTTCGTGACGAACTCACGTCTAGCTTCGTGATCACCCGGCCAGCTGGACGACCTTGGTCGGCGGCCTCGCCCATCGAGTCCGCCGTGGTGAAGTTCATCCCGCTCTCTCTGAGCAGCCGCTTGCCTTCGTCGACGTTGGTGCCCTCCATGCGGATGACGATCGGCACCGGCACGCCGAGCTCCTTGACGGCCGCGATGACGCCCTGCGCGAGCACGTCGCAGCGCAGGATGCCGCCGAAGATGTTGATGAGCACCGCCTTCACGTTCTTGTCCGACATCAGGATCTTGAACGCGTTGCGGATCTGCTCGGCGTTGGCGCCGCCGCCGACGTCGAGGAAGTTCGCCGGCTCGCCGCCCGCCAGCTTGATGATGTCCATCGTCGCCATGGCGAGGCCGGCGCCGTTGACCATGCAGCCGATGTTGCCGTCGAGATGGATGTAGTTGAGCGAGAACTTCGACGCTTCGATCTCGAGCGGATCCTCCTCGCCGAGATCGCGCAGCTCGCGGATGTCGGGGTGGCGGTAGAGCGCGTTGTCGTCGAAGTTCATCTTCGCGTCGAGCGCGAGCAGGTCGCCGCGCGGCGGTGACCACGAGCGGGTTGATCTCGATGAGCGACGCGTCGGTCGCGACGAACGCCTCGTAGAGCGCGGTCGCGAGCTTGACGAACTTGTTCACCTGCGCGCCATCGAGCCCGATCGCGAAGCCGAGCTGCCGCGCCTCGAACGGCACGAGGCCGACGCCGGGCTCGACGTAGACCTTGACGATCTGCTCGGGCGTCGTCGCGGCGACTTCCTCGATGTCCATGCCGCCGGCCGCGCTCGCCATCATCACGGGCTTGCCGGCGGCGCGGTCGAGCAGCGAGGCTCAGGTAGAGCTCGCGGGTCATCTGCAGGCCTTCCTCGACGAGCACGCGCGCCGACGACGCGGCCCTCGGGCCCGGTCTGGTGCGTGACGAGCGTCATGCCGATCATCGTGCCGGCAATGGCCTCCGCCTCCGTCGGGCGACTTGGCGAGCTTGACGCCGCCGCCCTTGCCGCGGCCGCCGGCGTGAATCTGCGCCTTGACGACGACGACGCGGCCGCCGAGACGGCGCGCGATTTCGCCGGCCTCGCGCGGCCGTGAACGCCACCTCGCCGCGCGGGCACGGGCACGCCGTGGCGCGCGAGGATGGCTTTGGCTTGATATTCGTGAATTTTCATGACGGCGAGTGATGGTACTGGCGTGCGACTCGCGAACACGTCAACTCCGGAGCCGCACTCTGAGGTAAACTCGTGAGACTCATGGACCGACGCGGGATCGTCCTTCGACTCCTCGGTCGGCACGCAAGATCCTCATCGGCATCACCGGGCCTCGCGCTGTTCCTCTATCTCCTCATCCACATCGCCGGCAACCTGATCGTCTTCCTCGGCCCGGCGACCTTCAACAAGTACGCGTTCACGCTCGAGAGCAACCCGCTCCTGCCGATCATCGAGCTCGTGCTGCTCCTGCTCTTCCTGATCCACATCTCAAGGCCGTCCGGATGTACCTGCGCGAACCAGGCAGGCGCGGCCGGTGGCCTACGCGCAGAAGAAGTCGGCCGGCGCGCCCAGCCGCAAGTCGCTTCGCGTCCTCCACGATGATCTTCTCGGGGCTGTGGCTGCTGGTCTTCCTGCATCATCCACGTGCAAGGCGTTCACGAGGGCTGGGGCCACGAGTACGAGTGGGCGGCCGGCGGACGCGATCTCTACCGCCAGGAGATGGAGAACTTCGCCAACCCGCTGATGGTCGGCCTTCTACGTCCTCAGCATGCTCGTCGTCGGCTCGCATCTCTGGCACGGCATCTCGAGCGCGTTCCAGTCGCTCGGCGTCGACCAGCCGGCTGGACGCCGCGCGCTCCTGGCGGCCGGCAAGGTCGGTCGCGGTGCTCATCGCCGGCGGCTTCATCGTCATCGCCCTCTGGGCGCACTTCGCTGGGAGGCGCGCGGTAGCATGACAGCTCGACGCGAAGATCCCGGCCGGGCCCGATCGCCGAGAAGTGGGACCGGCACAAGTTCGACATGAAGCTGGTCAACCCGGCCAACAAGCGCAAGTACACCATCATCGTCGTCGGCACCGGCCTGGCCGGCGCGTCGGCGGCGGCCTCGCTCGGCGAGCTGGGCTACAACGTCCTGAACTTCTGCATCCAGGACAGCCCGCGCCGCGCGCACAGCATCGCCGCGCAGGGCGGCATCAACGCCGCCAAGAACTACCAGAACGACGGCGACAGCGTCTACCGCCTGTTCTACGACACGGTCAAGGGCGGCGACTACCGCTCGCGCGAGGCCAACGTCTACCGCCTGGCCCAGCTGAGCGTCAACATCATCGACCAGTGCGTCGCGCAGGGCGTGCCGTTCGCCCGCGAGTACGGCGGCCTGCTCGACAACCGCTCGTTCGGCGGCGCCCAGGTCTCGCGCACCTTCTACGCGCGCGGCCAGACCGGCCAGCAGCTGCTGCTCGGCGCCTACCAGTCGCTGATGCGCCAGGTGCACGCGAAGACGGTCGAGCTGTTCGCGCGCCGCGAGATGCTCGACCTCGTCGATCGTCGACGGCAAGGCGCGCGGCATCGTCGTCCGCAACCTGATGACCGGCGAGATCGAGCGCTACGCCGGCCGACGCCGTCATCCTGGCGACCGGCGGCTACGGCACGGCGTACTACCTGTCGACCAACGCGGTGAACTCGAACGTCACGGCGGCCTGGCGCGCCCACAAGCGCGGCGCCCTCTTCGCCAACCCCTGCTTCACGCAGATCCACCCGACCTGCATCCCGGTCAGCGGCGACCACCAGTCGAAGCTCACGCTGATGAGCGAGAGCCTGCGCAACGACGGCCGCGTCTGGGTGCCGAAGAAGCAGGGCGACACGCGACCGCCCGACGCAGATCCCGGAAGCCGAGCGCGACTACTACCTCGAGCGCAAGTACCCGAGCTTCGGCAACCTCGTGCCGCGCGACGTCGCGTCGCGCAACGCCAAGCAGGTGTGCGACGACGGGCGCGGCGTCGGCGAGAGCGGCCTGGCGGTCTACCTCGATTTCAAGGACGCGATCAAGCGCGCTCGGCGCCGACGTCATCAAGGAGAAGTACGGCAACCTCTTCCAGATGTACCAGAAGATCACCGACGAGGACCCGTACAAGGTGCCGATGCGCATCTACCCCGCCATCCACTACACGATGGGCGGGCTGTGGGTGGACTACAACCTGATGAGCAACGTGCCCGGCCTGCACGTGCTCGGCGAGGCCAACTTCTCCGACCACGGCGCCAACCGCCTCGGCGCGAGCGCGCTGATGCAGGGGCTGGCCGACGGCTACTTCGTCATCCCGTACACGCTCGGCCACTACCTGGCGAGCACGCCCCTGCCCAAGGTCTCGACCGACCACGACGCGTTCAAGCGAGGCCGCCGACGACGGTCACAGGATCGGCATCAACCGGCTGCTCGGCGTGAAGGGCAGCCGCGGCATCCGCGAGATCCACCGCGAGCTCGGGCCGCATCATGTGGGACGACGTCGGCATGGCGCGCACCGAGGCCAGCCTGAAGCGCGCGCTCGCGGCGATTCCGAAGCTGCGCGAGGAGTTCTGGCACAACGTCTCGGTGCCGGGCGACGCCGAACAACCTGAACCAGAGCCTCGAGTACGCCGGCCGCGTCGCCGACTACCTCGAGTTCGCCGAGCTGCTGGCGCTCGACGCGCTGCGACCGGCGCGAGTCGTGCGGCGGCCACTTCCGCGAGGAGAGCCAGACCCCCGACGGCGAGGCGCTGCGCGACGACGAGCACTATTCCTACGTGGCGGCGTGGGAGTTCACCGGCGTCGGCGAGCCCGCCGGAGCTCCACAAGGAGCCGCTCGACGTTCGAGGAGGTGCAGCCGACGCAGCGGAGCTACAAGTGAATGCGTCTCAATCTGCCAGAATCTGGCGGCAGGCCGGTCCCGAACGCCGCGGGACGCCTCGAGGACTACGCCGACCGACGGCGTCTCGCCCGACATGTCGTTCCTCGAGATGCTGGACGTCGTCAACGAGGGGCTGGTCCGCGCAGGGCGAGGACGCGATCGCGTTCGACTCCGACTGCCGCGAGGGCATCTGCGGCATGTGCAGCCTCGTGGTCAACGGCGTGCCGCACGGCCCGGATCGCGGCACGACCGTCTGCCAGCTCCACATGCGCCGCTTCAAGGACGGCGACACCATCACGATCGAGCCGTGGCGCGCCAAGGCCTTCCCGGTCGTCAAGGACCTGGTCGTCGATCGCAGCGCCTTCGATCGGATCATCGCGGCCGGCGGCTACGTGTCGGTCAACGCGGCGGCGCGCCCGACGGCAACGCCATCCCGATCTCCAAGGACGCTCGCCGACGACGGCGATGGACTCGGCCGCCTGCATCGGCTGCGGCGCCTGCGTCGCCGCCTGCAAGAACGCGTCGGCGCACCTGTTCATGGGCGCCAAGATTCGCCACCTCGCGCTCCTGCCGCAGGGCCACGCCGAGCGGCGCCGCCGGGCGGTCGCGATGGTCGACGCAGGCCGACGCGGAAGGCTTCGGGCAGCTGCTCGAACGAAGGCGAGTGCGAGGCGGTGTGCCCGAAGGAGATCCCGATCTCGAACATCGCGCGCATGACGCGCGAGTACCTCGCGCGCGGCGTTCTCGAAATAACCCAGCCGTAGGGCGGACCTACAGGTCCGCCGTCCGCAGCGCCCGGCTTCAGCCGGACCCGATCGCCGCCCGACACCCCGCCTCGGCACACACGAACGTCGGCGCGGCAAAACGCGCCACTGGCATCATCGGCTTCTGCCATGGCGCTCGGGCCAGGCTTGGCCTCTCGCGGAGGAGGCCGGCGCCGCGTTTTGGCACTTCTGCCGTCGCGCCGAGTTCTACTGTGTGCCGAGGCGGAGTGCCGGCCGGCTAGGATGCGTCCAACTCAAGCTGGCCCGCCATCAAGCGCACTCCAGCCCCGTGCAGCGTGAGTTCCGAGCCCCCTGCAGCGTGAGTTCCCAGCACACTGGTGCGTCAGTTCCCAGCACCCTGGTGCGTCAGTTCCCAGCACCCTGGTGCTCAGCACCCAGCACCTTTCTAAGACTTGGGTTCGATTTCGACGAGTTCGAGCGGATCCGTGCCTGCGGCGAGCGGGTTCGACGTGCCGGCGGGGCGCCACTGCGCCGTGCCCGGCCCCATGCCGCCCTTCACGGTCACCGCCATCCATCCGGCTTCGTGGGTGTGCGGCTCGAGACGCTCGCCCGGCGGCACCGTGACGCGGTAGATCCGGACGCGGTCGTTCTCGCCCTCGAGCTTGTGCCAGGCGGAGTCCGCCACCGCCGCCGCATGCGGATGGTCCGTCCCAAGCAGGTCGACCTCGATGAACCGCGCGACACCCGGCCCGGCGTTGGTGACGGTGTGGGAGTAGCCCCCCTTGTTGAAGGTGGCCCGGCCGATCCGGCTGAGGGTCTGCGCGTCGTCACGCCCGAGCGCGAGCGTGACGATCACGTTATCGGCGAGATGCGAGTGGTTCAGCGTCACGTACCCGGACGGGAAGGTCGCGTCGAGCACGCGCACGAAGTCGTTCGCGAAGACGAGGTGGTGGTGGGGCTCCTGCTGCGCCGGCACGGCCGAGGGATCCAGCCGCTGCTGGGCCGACAGGGTGGAGACGCCGACGAGGCAGACGGCCGCGAGGAGCCACTTCATGCGCCTAGCCTACCTTGATAACCCCCACCAGTTCCTTCACGGCCGCCGCGCTACTTCTTGAAGGCCGCGTCTTCCTCCGGCGTGAGCTTGATCTGGATGATCTCCTCGAGCCCGCGGGCGCCGAGCTTCACCGGCACGCCGACGAAGAGGCCGTTCACCCCGTATTCGCCCTGCAGGTAGCACCGAGCACGGCAGGATCTTGTGCTTGTCGAGCAGGATCGCCTCGACCATCTCGGTCGCCGACGCGCCCGGCGCGTACCAGGCGCTCGTGCCGACGAGCTTCGTGATCTCGGCGCCGCCGGCGGCCGTCCGCGCCACGATCCGGTCGATCGTCGCCTGATCCATCAGATCCGTGATCGGAATGCCCGCCACCGTGGAATAGCGCGGCAGCGGCACCATGGTGTCGCCGTGGCCGCCGAGCACGAAGGCGTGCACGTTCTCGACCGACACGTGGAGCTCCGCCGCGATGAACGACCGCATCCGCGACGAGTCGAGCACGCCGGCCATGCCGATCACCCGCTCGCGCGGGAATTTGCTCAGCTTGAAGATGGCCTGCGCCATCGCGTCGAGCGGGTTCGCCACGGGCACGATGATGCAGTTGCGGCGAGTACTTGACGATCTGCTCGGTGACCGCCTCCATGATCTTGTAGTTCACGTTCAGCAGGTCGTCGCGGCTCATGCCGGGCTTGCGCGGCATCCCCGAGGTGACGACCACGACGTCCGAATTCGCGCTCTCGGCGTAGTCGCTCGTGCCGAGGATGCGGGCATCCGACCCATACACCGGACAGGCTTCGAGCATGTCGAGCGCGATGCCCGACGCCTTCTGGTCCGCGATGTCGATGACCACGACGTCGGCGAGCTGCTTCTCCGCCACTCCGCGAGCGACCGTCGCGCCCACGTTGCCCGCCCCGCCGACGACCGTCACTTTCCGATTCATGCGCGTCTCCTCACCCCATCACCACATCTCACCAACTCACCAACTCACCCAATCACCCAATCACCATGATTACCCAATCACCAGATTACCCAATCACCAGATTCACATATTCTTGATGATTGCGTCGGCGAACTCCGACGTCTTCAGCTCGGTGGCGCCCCTCATCTGGCGCGCCAGGTCGTAGGTGACCTTCTTCTGGCTGATCGCCTTCTCCAGTCCGCGCTCGATGAGGTCCGCCGCCTCGCTCCAGCCCAGGTGCCGCAGCATCATCACGCCGGACAGGATGACCGACGAGGGGTTGATGACGTCCTTGCCGGCGTACTTCGGCGCGGTGCCGTGGGTCGCCTCGAAGAACGCGATCTCGTCGCCCACGTTGGCGCCCGGCGCCATGCCGAGGCCGCCGACCTGCGCGGCGCAGGCGTCCGACAGGTAGTCGCCGTTCAGATTCGGCGTCGCGAACACGTCGTAATCCGCCGTGCGCGTCAGAATCTGCTGGAAGACGCTGTCCGCGATCCGGTCGTTGATGAGGAGCTTGCCCTCGCGGGGCGCGCCCTGGGCGACCTCGTCCTCGGTCACGATCCGGTCGCGGAACTCCGCCTTGGCCACCTCGTAGCCCCAGTCGCGGAACGCGCCCTCCGTGAACTTCATGATGTTGCCCTTGTGCACGATCGTGACGACCTTCCGGTTGTTCGCCAGGGCGAACTGGACGGCCATCCGCACCAGGCGCTTCGTGCAGGTCTCGGACATCGGCTTGATCCCGATGCCCGAGTCCGGGGCGATGCGCTTGCCCATCTCCCGGGCCAGGAACTCGATGACGCGCTCGGCCTGGGGCGTGCCGCGCGCCCACTCGATGCCCGCGTACACGTCCTCGGTGTTCTCGCGGAAGATCACCACGTTCATGCGCTCGGGGTGCGTCACCGGCGCCGGCGTGCCCTCGAAGTAGCGGACGGGCCGGATGCACGCGTAGAGGTCCAGGACCTGGCGAAGGGTGACGTTCAAGCTGCGGATGCCGCCGCCCACCGGCGTGGTCAGCGGCCCCTTGATGGCGACCTTATAGGCCTTGACCGCCTCGAGCGTGTCGCTCGGCAGCCACTCGCCGGTCGCCTGCTTCGCTTTTTCGCCGGCCAGGATCTCGAACCAGTGCAGCTTGCGCTTGCCCTTGTACGCTTTCTCGACCGACGCATCGAAAACGCGCACGCTCGCGCGCCAGATGTCCGGCCCGGTGCCGTCGCCTTCGATAAAAGGAATGATCGGATCGTCGGGGACGACCAGTTGGCCGTTGCGTCGCGTGATCGGCGTGCCGCTCGTCGGCGGTGTGAGCGAGTTGAAATTAGGCATGTGCTTTTAGGTCAGGTCCCCAGCGCCACGCGCGCGATTCTCCACAGGAACTGTGGAAAACTCTGTGGAAAAGGACGCGCGTTTGCATCGTTGTGACGCCGCTATCGGAATGTTTTAGCGAATTGCACCATCGCAGGGCGGGTGTACGACCGCCACGTTCGTCTTCGACAAAACTCCCGGATTATACTGTAGGCAAGGAGTCCGACATCATGCGCTATCGCACGCCGCTCCTCTGGGCCCTCGTCGCCGTCTGTGGCGGTTCGCTGACGCTCGCGGCGCAGTCCGCCAGCGCGCGCCGGCGCGCCGAAGCCGCCGCGATGGTCAATCCGGTGCCCGTGTCCAACGAGTCGCTCGACCTCGGGCGCCGCGTCTACTGGGGTGAGTGCGTGGCGTGCCACGGCGAGCTCGCCGACGGCGACAGCAAGATGTCGTATTCGCTCGACCCGGTGCCGCCAAGTCTGGTGGACGCCGAGACCAAGTTCGGCAACTCCGACGGCGAGATGTTCGTCGTCATCCGCGACGGCGTCAAAGACACCTCGATGAAGCCCTACACGGGCATGCTCACCGAGCCGCAGATGTGGAGTGTCATCAACTACATCCGCACGCTCGCGCCCCAGACCTCCCAACACTGAGTCCGCTCGCCAACATGAAAATAGTCGTCGCCGACGATCTTCCCGCATCCGCGATCGCCCTGCTCCGAACTGAAACCGGATGGACCGTGGACGCCAAAAGCGGGCGTCCACCCGAAATTCTCGCCGCCGCCCTGGCCGACGCCGACGCCCTGATGGTCCGGAGCGCCACCAAGGTCACCGCGGATCTCATGGCCGCCGCCCCCCGCCTCCGCATCGTCGCCCGGGCGGGCACCGGCGTCGACAACGTGGACGTCCCGGCCGCCAGTGCCCGCGGCATTCTGGTGGTCAATGCCCCAGGCGCCAACAGCATCAGCGTCGCCGAGCACGCCTGCGCCCTGATGCTCGCGCTCGCCCGTTCCGTGCCGGCCGCCGACCGGGCCATGAAGGACGGCAAGTGGGAGAAGAAGCGCTTCCTCGGCACCGAGCTCCGCGGGAAGACGCTCGGAATCGTCGGCCTCGGGCGGATCGGCCAGGAGGTCGCCCGCCGGGCGCGCCCGTTCGGGATGCGCCTGGTGGCGCACGATCCCTTCATCTCGACGCAGGCCGCCGAGTCGATGGGCGTGGAGCTGCTGTCGCTCGACGACCTCTGCGCGACCGCGGACTACGTCACGCTCCACATGCCGTCGACGCCGCAGACCAAGCACCTGTTCAACGACGAACGGTTCGCGACGTGCAAGCCGGGGATCCGCCTGATCAACACGGCCCGCGGCGAACTGATTGACGAGGCGGCGCTGCAGCGGGCGATCGAAGCCGGCATCGTGGGCGGGGCCGGCCTGGACGTCTTCAATACGGAGCCGCCCAAGGACTGGACGCTCGCGAAGCTGCCCCAGGTCGTGGCGACACCCCACATCGCGGCGTCCACCGAGGAGGCGCAGGAACTGGTCGGCCTCGAGACCGCGGCGACCGTCCGCGACTTCCTGCGTGACGGCCTGGTCCGCAACGCGGTGAACTTCCCGTCGGTCTCGCCCGACGAGCTGCAGCGGCTGCAGCCGTGGATCCGCCTCGCCGACACGCTGGGGTCGATCGTCGCCCAGATGGGCCCGGCGCGCATCGGCGCCCTCGGCGTCCGCACTTACGGCGCCCTGGCCGAAAGCCGGGCGATCCAGGTGCTGGCGAGCAGCGCCGCGGCCGGCGATGCTCCGGCCGATTCTGTCCTCGGGCGTCTCGATCGTGAACGCGCGCGCCGCGGCCGACGAGCGCGACATCGACATCGTCGAATCGCGCAGCCCGCGGGCGCGGTACTACACGAACCTGCTGTCGGTGAAACTCGCCCCGGCCGCCGACGCCATCGACGCGTCCACCGACCGGTGGGCCGAAGGCACGGTGTTCGAGCCGAACAGCCCGCGCCTGACGTCGGTGCGCGGCGTGAACGTCGAGGCGCCGCTCTCGGGCACGCTCCTCATCATCGCCAACGACGACCAGCCGGGCGTCATCGGCGAGGTCGGCACGATCCTCGGCCGCCAGGGCGTGAACATCGCCAGCTTCGCCCTCGGGCGCGGCACGAACGGCGCCGTGGGCGTCGTCAACGTCGACGAGGACGCCAGCCAGCCCGGCGCCCTCGACGCGGCGATGGAGTCGATCAAGAAGATCGCCGCCGTCCGCGAGGCCTGGGCCATCAGGCTAACGGATTAGAAGTCAGGAAGTCAGGAAGTTGGGGGATGAACGAAGTTAGGAAGTTCGACGCCGCGACGCTGTCCCGCATCTCCACTTCCTAACTTCGTTCATCCTCCAAGTTCCTGACTTCCTGACTTTAGACAACATAGAGGGCCCTGGAGTGGACGCGGGCCCTCAGCGTCGTCCCTCCCCGCACCGGTTCTCCATCGACGTGAAACGCCAGCGGGCGGTCGCTTTCGATCGTGACCGCCGCCGATCGCCGCGACGACCAGAGGCGGCTGCGCTCGATCCGGCCCGTGACGAGCCACGGCAACTGGCCGAGCGTGTGGAGGCGCGACCGCTCCTCGACCACGACGACGTCGAGCGCGCCGTCGTCCACGCGGGCACCTGGCGCGATCTTGATTCGGTTGCCGAAGTCGGTGCCGTTCGCGATGGTGACGAGGAGGGCGCGCGTGCGAACGGTCTCGCCGTCGGTGCGGATCGTGTACTCGGCGCTCGGGTAGTCGAGGAGGGCCCGGGCGGTCAGCCAGGCGTAGGCGCTGAGGCCGCGCCGCGTGTTCGACGGCGCCGCGAATCGCGCGGCGATCTCGGCGTCGAATCCCACACCGGCCACATTCACGAACAGCCGGCCTTCGATCTCGCCCACGTCGATGGCGCGCGCGTCGCCGTCGAGCGCGCGCCCGAGGGCCCGCGCCGGATCGCGCGGGACGCCCAGCGCGGAGGCGAGGCCGTTGCCGGATCCGGCCGGCACAATGCCCATCGGCACGTCCGTGAAGGCCAGGGCCGACGCGACTTCGTTGACCGTGCCGTCGCCGCCCCACACCACCACGCGCCGCACGCCGCGCCCAAGTGCGGCCCGGGCGAGTGCGTGGGCGTGCCCACCGTGCTCGGTCACGAACACGTCGACGCCGGCGCCGCGTCCCTCGGCCACCGCGACCGCCAGCTCCGCCCGGCGCGCGCCGTGCGCGGCCGTCCCCCCGCCGGCGATGGGGTTGATGATGACGACCGGGTCAGCGGAGCGCGAGATGCACCTCGACGCCGTTGTCGACCTCGCGCAAGTCCGCCGCGTCGTCTGAGAGGTGCTCGACGCGGTAGCGCGACAGCAGCACGTCCCCTTCCTTCACGAGATAGACGCCGCTCGCTCCGGAGATGATGGCCGTGCGGACCGGACCGCCGGGCCCGGCGTCTTCGGCCATGCCGGCGAGCCTGAGGTCAAGCGCCCGAGGCGCGGGAGGCGCCGCGATCACGGAATTCGTCGGGGTCTCGATCGCGCGGTCCGCGCGGTCGGGAAACGCGAAGACGTTTCTCTGGAGCGACGGCGCCGTCTCGGGCCGCAGCCGGTCGTGGAGGCGCTCGACTTCACGCGCCAGCTCCGCGCCCGACTGTTCCACGACCCGCGCGCGAGCGCGCGGCGGCGTGTACGGCCGCGGTGCGGGCGCCGCGGCCCACGCGAGCCACGACACGAGTGCGCCGACACCGACGCCGATCGCGACGGGACGCGTGAAATTCATGGCTGCGCGAGTGGATCGTAGCACGCGCATTTCTCGACTGTGTTATTATTCGTCGTGCACCCCGCGTCGACTGGCACTGCGGTCGATTCCCGTTCTTCCCCTCGCATCGCCGCCCTCATCCCCGCCCGATACGCCTCGACGCGGTTCCCCGGCAAGGCCCTCGCCGATCTCGACGGCTATCCGATGATCGAGCACGTGTACCGGCGCGCCGCGTCGTCGCCCGGGCGTCTCGGACGTCATCGTCGCGACCGACGATGTGCGCATCGCGGCCGCCGTGCGGGCATTCGGCGGCGACGTGCGGCTGACGCGCGAGGACCACGCGAACGGCACCGACCGCCTCGCCGAGGTCGCCGCCGCGCTCGACTGCGACATCGTCGTGAACGTGCAGGGCGACGAGCCGCTCATCGATCCGCGCGCCATCGCGCAGGCGATCGAGCCGTTCGCCGACCCGGCGGTCCAGGTCACGACGCTCTGCCACCGCCTCGCGGACCCGGCGGAACTCGCCGATCCGAACGTGGTGAAAGTGGTCGTGGACCGCGGCGGGCTTCGCCCTCTATTTCTCGCGCGCGCCCATTCCCTTCGTGCGGGACCCGCGCAGCCGGCTGGCCGCCGCTCTTCCGGCACATCGGGCTCTACGCGTACCGCCGCCGGCCCTGCTCGTCCTCGCGTCGCTCGCGCCGACCCCGCTCGAGCGGGCCGAATCGCTCGAACAGCTGCGGGCGCTCGAGCACGGCATCCGCATCCGCGCGGTCGAGACCGAGTACGAGTCGGTCGGCGTCGACACGCCGGCCGATCTGGAACACGTGCGCGCGCTTCTCTTCGAGACCTCGAGGTGGACTCCATGACCGAACCGAATCGACGGGCAACCAAATACATCTTCGTCACCGGCGGCGTGGTCTCGTCGCTCGGCAAAGGCCTCGCCGCCGCCTCCATCGGATGCCTGCTCGAAGGCCACGGCTACACGGTCACCCTCCAGAAGTTCGATCCCTACATCAATGTCGACCCCGGCACGATGAGCCCCTACCAGCACGGCGAGGTCTACGTGACCGACGACGGGGCCGAGACCGACCTGGACCTGGGGCACTACGAGCGGTTCACGAACACCACCACCACGCGCAACTCCAACTGGACGACCGGCAAGATCTACCAGAGCGTCATCCAGAAAGAGCGCCACGGCGACTACCTCGGCCGCACCGTGCAGGTGATCCCGCACATCACGAACGAGATCAAGGACGCGATCCGCGCCGTCGCGCAGGACGTGGACATCGTGCTCGTTGAGATCGGCGGCACGGTCGGCGACATCGAGAGCCTCCCGTTCCTCGAGGCCATCCGGCAGTTCCGCCAGGACGTGGGCCGCGAGAACACGCTGTACATCCACCTCACGCTCGTGCCGTTCATCGGCGCGGCCGGCGAGCTGAAGACGAAGCCCACGCAGCACAGCGTGCGCGACCTGCGCTCGATCGGCATTCAGCCCGACATCCTCCTCTGCCGCACGGATCGCTTCCTCGAGCCGGAGCTGAAGCGCAAGATCGCGCTGTTCTGCGACGTCGACGAAGAAGCGGTCATCACGGCGAAGGACGTGGCCACCATCTACGAAGTGCCCCTCGTGCTGGCTGCCGAGGGCCTCGACGGCATCGTGCTCAAGCGCCTGCACTTGCCGAAGACCGAGCGCCGCATGCAGGTCTGGGAAGACCTCGTGAGCCGCATCAAGAACCCCGCCGACGAAATCACGATCCACGTCGTCGGCAAGTACGTCGGCTACGAGGACTCGTACAAGAGCCTGAACGAGGCGCTGTACCACGCCGGGTTCCAGCACCGCCTGAAGGTGAACATCAAGTGGATCGAGGCCGAGGCGCTCGAGGAGCCCGACGGCGCGGCCCTGCTCGACGACGCCGAGGGCATCCTGGTGCCGGGCGGCTTCGGCGACGCGCGGGACGCGCGGCATGATGACGGCGGCCCAGATCGCCCGCGAGCGCGGCATCCCCTACTTCGGCATCTGCTACGGCTTCCAGTGGGCCACGGTCGAATACGCCCGCAATGTCGCCGGCCTCACCGACGCCGATTCCACCGAGGTGCTCGCCCGACACGCCCGCGAAGGTCATCTACAAGCTCCGGGACCTGCTCGGCGTCGACGAGCTGGGCGGCACGATGCGCCTCGGCGCCTACGCGTGCGAGCTCGCGCCCGGCTCCCTGGCCCAGCGGCTCTACGGCACGAACCTCATTCACGAGCGGCACCGCCACCGCTACGAGTTCAACTGCCTCTACGAAAAGACGCTCGCCGACCACGGGCTGAAGATCTCGGGGCGATCGCCGGACGGCAAGTTCGTCGAGATCGCCGAGCTGCCGGGCCACCCGTGGTACGTGGCCGTCCAGTTCCACCCGGAGTTCAAGTCGAAGCCGACGCGGCCGCACCCGCTCTTCGCGGGCTTCGTCGAGGCGAGCTATCGGCACAAAGTGGGCGGTTCCTTCGCCGCCGAGGGGATGGGCCAGACCAAGTCGGCCTGAGCGGCGGGCCGATATAATGGCGTCGTGCGCCCGGTAGAAGTCGGCGGCGTCGCGCTGGGCGACGGCCGTCCGCTCGTCCTCATCGCCGGCCCCTGTGTCATCGAGAGCGAGGCCCACGCGACCGCGGTCGCCGAGCGCCTCGTCGCGATCGCGCGGCGGGTCCGGATGCCCTTCATCTTCAAGGCGTCCTACGACAAGGCGAACCGGACGTCGGCGCGGTCCTTCCGGGGCCCGGGCCTGGCCGAGGGCCTGCGCATCCTCGCGGGCATCAAGCAGGCGACGGGCGTGCCGATCCTGACCGACATCCACGAGGCGGCGCAGGCGGCGCCGGCGGCCGAGGTCGCCGACGTGCTGCAGATCCCGGCGTTCCTGGCGCGGCAGACCGACCTGCTGGAGGCGGCGGCCCGCACGGGGCGCGCCGTGAACATCAAGAAGGGCCAGTTCATGGCGCCCGACGACATGCGGCACGCCGTCGACAAGGTCACCGCCGCCGGCAATGCGCGCGTGTTCATCACCGAGCGCGGCTCGAGCTTCGGGTATCACAACCTCGTCGTCGACATGCGCGCGTTTCCGATCATGCGCGCCCTGGGCGTGCCCGTCGTCTTCGACGTCACCCACAGCCTGCAGTTGCCGGGCGGCGGCGACGGCGTGACCGCCGGCCAGGCCGAGTTCATCGAGCCGCTGGCGTCGGCCGGCGTGGCCGCCGGGGTGGACGGCGTGTTCCTCGAGGTGCACGACAACCCCGCCCAGGCCAGGAGCGACGCGCAGAACGCGCTCCACCTCGACCTCCTCGAGCCGCTCCTCCGCCGTCTGCAGGCGATCGACGCGATCGCGAAGAGCGCGGAGGCCCCCGCCCATGGCTGACGACACCGACCGCACCCTCGCGCGCCGCGTCCTCGAAACCGAGGCCGCCGCGATCCTCGCGCTCGTCGATCGGCTCGACGCGCGGTTCGATCGCGCCATCGCGCTGCTCAAGGACTGCCGCGGGCGCGTCATCCTGACGGGCATGGGCAAGTCCGGCATCATCTGCCGGAAGATCGCCGCGACGCTCTCGAGCACCGGCACGCCGGCCTTCTTCCTGCACCCCGCCGAAGCGATCCACGGCGACCTCGGCGTCATCCAGGCGGACGACGTGGTCGTCGCGCTGTCGTACAGCGGCGAGACCGACGAGATCCTCCGCCTGCTCGAGACGATCCGGCGCCTCGGCGCGCGGTTGATCGCGATCACCGGCGTCGCCGCCTCGACGCTCGCGCAGGCCGCCGACGTCTGCCTCGACTGCGGCGTCGCCGAGGAAGCCTGTCCGATGAACCTCGTGCCGACGGCGAGCACCACGGCGGCACTGGCGCTGGGCGACGCGCTCGCGATGACGCTGCTCGTCGAGAAGGGCTTCCGGGCCAGGATCAGTTCGCGAGCCTGCACCCGGGCGGCACGCCTCGGGAAGCGGCTGATGCGCGTCGAGCAGCTGATGCCGCCGGCAAGGCCTGCCCCATCGTCGCGATGGACGCGATCATGCGCGACGTGATCTACGAGATGTCGAGCAAGAAGCTCGGCATGACCTGCGTCGTCGACGCGGCCGGGCAGCTGCTCGGCATCATCACCGACGGCGACCTGCGCCGCCACATGGCCGGCGGCAACGGCATCCTCGAGCGGACGGCGGGAGACGTGATGACGCCGGATCCCGTCACCCTGTTGCCCGACACGCTGGCGGCCGAGGCGCTCAACATGCATGGAGCAGCGCAAGATCACGTCGATCGTCGTCGCTCGAGGCCGGGCACGCGCCGGGTGGCGGGGGTCGTGCACCTGCACGACCTGTGGCGGACGGAGATGATTCTAGGCCGATGACGCCTTCCGACCCCACCGCCGTCCAGGCGCGCGCGGCCCGCATCGGGCTGGTGCTGTTCGACGTCGACGGCGTGCTGACCGACGGCGGCGTGCTCATCCACGCCGACGGGAGCGAGAGCAAGCGGTTCAACATCCGCGACGGCATCGCCATGGTCTGGGCGCAGCGCGCCGGCCTGACGGTCGGGTTCCTGTCCGCGCGGTTCTCGCCGACCACGGCCCATCGCGCGGCACAGCTCGGCATCACGCTCGTGCACCAGGGCGTCACCGACAAGCGCGAGGCCTACGCGGTGATCCTTCGCGAGACCGGCAAGGCTGACGCCGACGTGGCGTACATGGGCGGACGACATCCTCGATCTCCCGGTGCTGACGCGCGTCGGGCTCGCGGCCGCCCCGGCCGACGCCGCGCGCGAGGTGCGCGAGCGGGTGCACTGGGTGAGCCCGTCGCCGGGCGGGGCCGGCGCCGCGCGCGAGCTGCTGGAACTGGTGCTCCGGGCGCAGGGCCGCTGGGATCCGATCGTCGCGGCGTTTACGGCCTCGGAGTCGCCCGCGTGACCGAGTACCTCCCGCTGCTCGTCGGCCTGATCGCGCTGCTCGCCGGCCTCGCGATCGGCAAGGCCTGGGAGCGCTACAAGCTGCGCGACGGCCGCTGGATCGACCGCCGCCGGGCGCGCGAGTCGCCGCACTACATCCTCGGCCTCAACTTCCTGGTCGCCAACCAGATCGACCTGGCCATCGAGGAGCTGAGCCGGGCCGCGAGCCTGGACGGCGACGCGCTCGAGGTGCACATGATCCTCGGCAACCTGTACCGCGAGAAGGGGCAGGTCGGCACGCGCGATCACCGTGCATCAGAGCGCTGCTGCAGCGCCCGCGGCTGAGCAAGCTCGAGCACGCGTACGTCCTCCTCTGCCTCGGTCTCGACTACAAGCGCGGCGGCTTCGTGGACCGCGCGCTCGAGGCCTTCAACGAGGTGCTGCGGCTCGATCCGAAGAACGAGTACGCGCTGGTGAACCTGCAGAAGCTGCACGAGGAGCAGCACCAGTGGGCCGAGGCCTACGACACGCGCCGCCGCCTCACGAAGCTCGCCGACGTCGACGAGCGCACGCAGAACCAGGCGATCCTCGCGTTCCTCGAGAACGAGATCGGCCTCGAGGCGATGCGGCGGAAGGACTTCGCCGAGGCCGAGCGCCGCTACCGGGGCGCCATCGATCTCGACGCCCGCGCCGTCCCGGCCTACCTGAACCTCGGCGACGTGCGGATGGCGCAGGGGCGCGAGCGAGGAAGCCGCCGCGATCTGGGAGAAGCTGATCGACATCGCGCCCGACCGCGCGTACCTGGCGTTCGATCGGCTCGAGGCGCTGGCGGCCAAGGTGGGAACGCCCGAGCGGTTCACGCGCGTCTGCCAGCGGCTCATCGAGGAGAACCCGCAGGACTGGCGCGCGCGGCTCGCCCTCTCGCGCCATCTCGCGGCCAGCGGCCGCCCGCACGACGCGCTCGACCTGCTCTTCGCCGCGCTCGTCCAGAACCCGCACGCGCTCAGCATGCACCAGGCCATCTGGCGCGCGCTCGGCCAGCTCCACCATGAGCCGTCGCTGGTCGACCGCTACAGCGAGCTGACGCGCCACGCCGTCTTCTATCTGGACCCGCACGTCTGCATGCGCTGCCGCTACCGCAGCACCGAGCTGCTCTGGCAGTGCCCGCACTGCCACGACTGGAACACGTTCGTCGAGGAGCGGATCGCCCCGGCGCAGGACAACGCCGAGGTCGAGGTCTAGGCCCCTCCCCCGCGTCCCGACTCCGCGCGGCGCTACGCGCGCGCGTCGAGGTCGTGCCACCGCGCGTACACGGCTTCGAGCTCTCGGCCGCACGCCTCGAGCCTGGCGATTGCCGCGGCGATCGCGTCGCCGCCTTCCTTGTAGAACTCGGGCCCCGCGGCCCGCGCCTCAAGGGCGCGCTGCTCGGCCTCGAGCGCTTCGACCCGCGCCGGCAGGGCCTCGAGCTCGCGCCGTTCCTTGTACGACAGCTTTCTGGACGTGGCACCCGGGGATCGCGGCCGCGCCGGCTCGTCCGGGGGCGCCGCGTTCAGGGCCGCGCCGGACGCGGGCGGACGCTGCCGCAGCCAGTCCGTGTAGCCGCCGACGTACTCTTCGACGCGGCCGCCGCCCTCGAAGGCGAACGTGCTGGTGACGACGTTGTCGAGGAAGGCACGGTCGTGGCTGACGAGCAGCAGCGTCCCCGGCCACTCGGCGAGCTCGTCCTCGAGCAGCTCCAGCGTCTCGACGTCGAGGTCGTTCGTCGGCTCGTCGAGGACGAGCACGTTGGCGGGCCTGGTGAACAGTCGGGCGAGCAGCAGGCGGTTGCGCTCGCCGCCCGAGAGCGCCTTGACCGGCGACCGCGCGCGCGCCTCCGGGAACAGGAAGTCGCGCAGGTAGCCGTGCACGTGGCGCGTGACGCCGTTCACGGTGACGGTGTCGTTGCCGTCACCAACCGTGTCGAACACGGTGCGGTCAGGGTCGAGCTGCTCGCGCTGCTGATCGTAGTAGGCAATCTGCACGTTGGCGCCCCGGCGCACCTCCCCCTCATCCGGCGCGATCTCCCCGAGTATCAGCCGGAGCAGGGTCGTCTTGCCCGCGCCGTTCGGGCCGATGAGGCCGATGCGGTCGCCGCGCACGATCCGCGCGGAAAAGTCGCGAACGACCGGCGTGTCGCCGTACGCTTTGCCGATCGCGTCGAGCTCGAAGACCGTCTTGCCAGACGCCTCGGCGCGCGCGCCCGCCAGGGCCGGCTGCAGGCGCACGCTGCCCGCCTGTTCGCGGCGTCCCGCCCGCTCGGCCCGCATCGCCTCGAGGGCGCGAACCCGCCCTTCGTTTCGGGTCCGCCTCGCCTTGACGCCCTGGCGCACCCAGACCTCCTCCTCGGCCAGTTTCTTGTCGAAGCGCGCGTCCTCGGCGGCCTCGTTCGCCAGCGCCTCATCCCGGCGCCGCAGGTAGGTCGCGTAGTCGCCCGGCCAGGAGGTCAGGCGCCCGCGATCGAGCTGGATGATACGCGTCGCCAGCCGCCCGAGAAACGCCCGGTCGTGAGTGACGAACACGACGGCGCCGACATAGCCGGCGAGGAACTCCTCGAGCCAGGTGATCGCCTCGATGTCGAGGTGGTTGGTCGGCTCGTCGAGCAGCAGCAGGTCGGGCTGGCCGACGAGCGCGCGCGCGAGAAGGACGCGCCTCCGCCACCCGCCTGACAGCGTGTCCACGATCGCGTCGCCTGACAGGCCCAGTCGCGACATGACGAGGTCGACCCGATGATCCAGCATCCACTGCTCGTCGCCCGCGTGGTGGTGGGTATGGCCCTCGGCGACAACCTCGGAAACGGGCCGATCGGCCGACAGGGGCACGTCCTGCTCCAGGCGCGCGAGACGGAGTCCCGGCGCGCGCCAGACCGCGCCTTCGTCCGGCGGGATCTCCCCGCGGAGGATCTTCAAGAGGGTGGACTTGCCGCTGCCGTTACGGCCGACGACGGCGATGCGCTCGCGCGCCTCGATCTGGAGCGTGACGGCGTCGAGCAGCGGGAGGTGTCCGTACGCGATCGAGACACCGTCGAGCGTGAGCAAGGGCACGGATCACGGTACCACGGTGCCGTCCGATCCACGCCGTCCGGCGTCAGATCATCACTTCGACGACGCGCGGGCCCGGTTCGGCCAGGGCCGCGGTCAGCGCGCGGGCGAACGCGTCGAGCGTGTCGACGCGCACGCCGGGCACGCCCTGCCCTTTCGCCAGCTCGACGAAGCCGAGCGTCGGCCGATCGATCTCGAGCATGTCGAGGGCCTTCTGGCCCGCGTCGCCCGCGCCCACGTTCGTGAACTCGCCCTTGAGAATCTCGTACGCGCGGTTATTGAAGACCACCGTGACGACGTCGAGGCTCTCCCGTGCCATCGTCCACAGGCCCGAGATGGTGTACATCGCGCTGCCGTCGGACTCGAGGCACAGGACCTTGCGGCCCGGGCACGCCACGGCCGCGCCGATCGCCAGCGGCAGCCCGGTGCCGATCGAGCCGCCGGGATTGGTCAGCCAATCGTGCGGCGGCGCACCGCGCGTCGCGGCCAGCAGGCCCCGCCCCGACGTGATCGACTCGTCGATCACGATCGCGCCCTCCGGAAGGAGCGCGGCCACCGTCTCGGCGATCCCGCCTAGCGTCACAGGCCCGGACGGCAGCGGCGGCCGCGCGAGGGGCTCGCAGGCCGGCGCGGCCTTCCCCGCGCCGAGGCGCTCGGCCAGCCGCTCCAGCGCGTCGATGCCGTCCTCGGCGGCCTCGGCCAGCGTGAGCACCTCGCAGCGTTCCGGCAGGAGCCGGCTCGGGCGATTCGGATACGCGAAGAACGCCACGGGCTCGCGCGCGTTCACCAGGACGACGCGCTCGAGATGCGCGAGGCGCGCGAGCGCCGCCTCGACGACGTACGGCACCCGGTCCACGAACACGCGCCCGGCGCCGCGCTCGAACCGCGGCACCTGGGTCGGCACGAGCAGCTCCGCGCCCGTCGCGGCGGCGATGCGCCCGCACGTCTCGAGCGGGCCGCTGCGGAGGATCGGACCGTTCAGGATCAGTGCGGCGCGCCCCTTGCGCAGTTGCTCCGCCGCGGCCACGATCGCCTGTTCATCGACGCGCGTGCGCGCGGGCACCGGCCGCGGACCGGCCGCCGAGAGCCCCGGTGCCGCTGTCCAGGCGCAGTCGGCGGGCAGGACCAGCGTGCTGATGCCGCCGGGGGGCGTCCGCGCGGCCGCCACGGCCTCGGCCGCGGCGGCGGCGGCGTGCGCGGGCGACTCCACGGTCCCGACCCACGCCGAACAGAACCGCGCGAGGGTTTCGATGTCGGACTGCAGGGGCGCGTCGTGCTGGCGATG
Organism: uncultured Acidobacteriota bacterium; assembly: GCA_963792785.1. Classification (GTDB taxonomy): domain Bacteria; phylum Acidobacteriota; class Vicinamibacteria; order Vicinamibacterales; family CAVVIG01; genus CAWIMX01. Next base: position 671,470 of record CAWBXO010000001.1, read on the forward strand.
GCCGGTCGCGTGCTCGCCGACCACATTGACGACGGGCGACCGCGCACGGCGGGCGTTGTGGAGGTTGGCGCTGCCGTTGGCGAGGCCGGGCCCGAGGTGCAGCAGCGTCGACGCCGGGCGCCCGAGCATGCGGCCGTAGCCGTCCGCCGCGCCCGTCGCCACGCCCTCGAACAGCGCCAGCACGCACCGCATGCCCGGCACGCGGTCCAGCGCGGCCACGAAGTGCATCTCCGAGGTCCCGGGGTTCGTGAACGCGGTGTCGACGCCGCAGGCGACGAGCGTCCGCACGAGGGCCTCGGCGCCGGTGAGGGCTACGCCGGTGTCTCGGGGCATCCCATCACGGCCTTGACCTCGAGGAACTCGGCGAAGCCGAAGTCGCCCCATTCGCGGCCGTTCCCGGACTGCTTGTAGCCGCCGAAGGGCGCGGTGCGATCGACGGGCGCCCCGTTGATGTGGACCATGCCGGTCCGCAGCTGCGACGCCACGCGCCACGCCCGCTCGGGATCGCCCGACGCCACGTAGCCCGACAAACCATAGGGCGTGTCGTTGGCGATGCGGATCGCCTCGTCCTCGTCTTCATACGGGAGGATGCTCAGCACCGGGCCGAAGATCTCCTCGCGCGCGATGGTCATGTCGTTCCGCACGTTGGAAAAGACCGTCGGCCGCACGTAGTAGCCGCGCTCGAGGCCGTCCGGCCGCCCCTCGCCGCCGATCACCAGCTCCGCCCCCTCGTCGATGCCCTGGCGGATCAGCCGCTGAATCTTCTCGAACTGGGCCGCGCTCACCACGGGACCGAGCACGGTGCCGTCGGTCCGGGGATCGCCGACCTTGACCGCGGCGGCCGCGTCCCGCGCGATCGCCACCGCCTCGGCGAGCCGCGCGCGCGGCACCAGCATCCGCGTCGGCGCGTTGCACGATTGCCCGCTGTTGCTGAAGCAGGCGCGCACGCCGATCTTCACCATCTTCGGGAAGTCCGCGTCGTCCAGGATGATGTTCGGCGACTTGCCGCCCAGTTCTTGCGCGACCCGCTTGACCGAGTCGGCGGCCGCCTTGGCCACCTGGACGCCCGCGCGGGTCGAACCCGTGAACGACATCATGTCGATGCCGGGATGCGCCGCCATCGCCGCGCCCACGACCGGCCCCTCGCCGTTGACCAGGTTGAACACGCCCGCCGGCACCTTCGCTTCATCGAGGATCCGCGCGGTGAGCAGCCCGCTCAGCGGCGCGATTTCGCTCGGCTTGAGGACCATCGTGCAGCCGGCCGCCAGGGCGGGCGCGACCTTGCACATGATCTGGTTCATCGGCCAGTTCCACGGCGTGATCAGGCCGCAGACGCCCACCGGCTCGCGCACGATGCGCGTGGTGCCGCGGGTCTCGACGAACGGAAACGACGCCAGCACGCTCCGCGCCGTCATGAGATGCCCGAGACCGGCGGGCGCATGCGCCGCCTTGGCCAGCGACATCGGCGCGCCCATCTCCCGCGAAATCGCCTCCGCGATGTCGTCCATGTGGGCGCGGTACGCCTCGATCACGCGATCGAGCACCGCCAGCCGCTCCTCGCGCGACGTCCGGCTCCACGTCTCGAAGGCTCGCCGCGCCGCCCGCACCGCCCGGTCGACATCGGCGGCGCTCCCCGCGCTGATGCGGGCGATCGGACGTTCGGTCGACGGATCCATCACCTCGAGCGCCTTCGGCGTCGCCGGCGGGATCCAGGCCCCGTCGATGTAGAAGTCGAGATAATCGGTGCTCAAGTTCCTCAGCTCCTCAGCTCCTCAGCTTCCCAAGGAGCTCCCCAATCCGCCGATCAGTGTCCTCAAAACTTCCCGACGTGTCGATGACGAAATCCGCCCGCGCGGCCTTCTCGGCGGCCGGCAGTTGCGCCGCCAGGCGCTCGCGCGCCTCGACGGCCGTCAGGCCGCGTCGGGCCAGCCGGTCGAGCTGAAGCACCTCGGAACACGTCGTCGCGGCCACCAGGGAGAAGTCCCCGGCCCGGCCGGTCTCGTACAGCAGGGGGATTGCCACGACAGCGACGTCCGCGCCCAGCCGCTCGAACCCGCGCAGGCCGGCCTCGATGCCGCGGCCGACGGCGGGATGCACGATCGCCTCGAGAATCGCGCCGGGCGGCCGCGTCGGCGAAGACCACCGCGCCGAGCGCGCGCCGATCGACGGCGCCGGCGGCGTCGATCGCGCCGTCACCGAAGCGCGTCCGGATCGCTTCGGTCACCTCGGCGCCGGCGCCCATGACCCCGTGGACCAGTTCGTCGGCATCGAGGCACGGCACGCCGCGGGCGCGCAGCTGCTCGAGGACGTACGACTTCCCGGTGGCGATCCCGCCGGTCAGCGCGACCCTACGCACGGGCGATAGCCGCGCGGAGCGTGTTCTTGAGGAGCATCACCACGGTGAGCGGACCCACGCCGCCGGGCACGGGCGTCAGCGCCCCGGCCACATCGGCCACTTCCGGATGCACGTCGCCGAGCACGAGCGCGCCGCGGCGCTCGAACGCCGCGCGTCGCTTGTGGCCAGGCGGGAACAGGCGCTCGATCGTCGCCCGATCGTCGACGCGCGTGGTGCCGACGTCAATCACGGTGGCGCCCGGCTTCACGAACGCCCGGGTGACAAATGCCGCGCGCCCGATGGCGGACACGAGGATGTCGGCCTCCGCCGCGACGGCCGGCAGGTTCGGCGTGCGCGAGTGGCAGATGGTCACCGTCGCGTTCCGATGCAGCAGCAACAGCGCCATCGGCTTGCCCACGATGTCGCTGCGGCCGATCACGACGGCGCGCGTTCCGGCGATCGGAATGCCCTCGCGCTCGAGCAGCTCGATCACGCCCGAGGGCGTCCCGGCCGTCAGCGTCGGGCGGTTCTGCACGAGGCGCCCGACGTTCTGCGGGTGGAAGCCGTCCACGTCCTTGTCGGGCCGCACGGCGTCGAACACCCGCCGCTCCGCTTCGTCGCCGAGCGCCGCCGGCAGCGGGGACTGCACCAGGATGCCGTCGTGCGCGTCGCTGCGGTTGAGGCGGTCCACTACGGCGAGCAGGGTCTCGATCGACGCGGTCGCGGGCAGGCGCTCCAGATCGGCACGGAACCCCGCCTCGGCCGCCGACTTGAGCTTGCTCCGCACGTAGATTTCCGACGCCGGGTCGTCGCCCACGAGCACGATGCCGAGCCCGGGCGGGCGCCCGGTGCTCGCGGTGAACGCGGCGACTTGCGGCACGAGTTCGGCCCGGATGGCATCGGCCACGGCCGTGCCGTCGAGAATCCGCGCCGCCATCAGCGCGCGGCCTCGCCTTCGAGCTGGCGGAAGGAATCCGGCCGGCCGAGGACGACGAGCTTGTCGCCCGCGCGGATTTTCGTCTCGGGCGACGGGTTGAACTCCATGCTGCCGTCGTGCCGCTGAATGCCGACGACGATCACGCCGAGTCGCTGGCGGATGTTCGCATCGAGGATCGACTGGCCGACCAGCCCTGAGTTCGTGGCGATGGGGACCTCCTCGAACGCGAGCTCGAGGTTCTCGGAGCTCGTGGCGAGCTCGACGAAATCGACGACGGCCGGACGCAGCGCCGTCTGCGCCATCTGCACGGCGCCAATCTGATAGGGCGAGATCACGCGGTCGGCCCCCGCGCGCTTGAGCTTCAGCGTCGCGTCCTCGGTCTCGGCGCGGCCGACGATGTAGAGGTCGGGCCGCAGGACGCGCGCGCTGAGCACGGTGTAGACGTTCTCGGCGTCGGTGCCGACCGCGGCGACCAGACCCCGCGCGCGGGCGATGCCGACGCGCCGCAGCACCTCCTCGCTCCCGGAGTCGGCGGCGACGCCGAGCATGCCCTGTTCGAGGGCGTCCTGCAGGCGAACGACGTCGCGCTCGATCACCACGCAGGGCACGCCCTGCCGGTGGAACTGGCGCGCCACGGTGCTGCCGATGCGGCCGTAACCGCAGACGATGAAGTGGTCTTTGACGGTGTCGAGCATATGAGCCATGCGCCGGCGTTGAAGGCCCTTCGGGAGCGTCCCCTCGACCACCATGGCCGCGAGACGCGTGAAGGTGTAGAGCGCGGTGCCGACGCCGCCGAACAGCACGAACAGGCTGAAGACCTGTCCGGTGGGCGACAACGCCGGCAGTTCCACGGTCGCCACGCCCAGGACGGTGGCGTAGAAAGCGTGCCAGAGGCTCCAGCCTTCGATGAAGTGGAACCCGAGCGCGCCGATCAGGATCACCGACACGAGCAAGCCGACGGCGACGGCCGGTCCTTCGACCCGGTCGAAGCGGCCGCTGCCTGGTCGAGTGATGGGTACCTTCATCGATCGCGCCGATGCGCGCCTTCGCGCGGCGCGTGGTCATTTTAGTCGATGTGACGGGCCCGCCGCCGTTGACTTTTTTTCCGGAATCCCCAAGAGTGACGTGCCATGGCGATTCGTGAGCGATGGGGCAGCCGCGTCGGGCTCGTGCTGGCGATGGCCGGCAACGCCGTCGGCCTCGGCAACTTCCTCCGCTTCCCCGCCCAGGCCGCGCAGAACGGCGGCGGCGCGTTCCTGATCCCCTATCTCATCTCGTTCGTCCTGATGGGCATCCCCCTGCTGTGGGTCGAGTGGGCGATCGGCCGCCACGGCGGCCAGTTCGGGCATCACTCGGCGCCGGGCATGTTCGATCGCCTCGGGCGTCAGCGCTGGCTGAAGTACGTCGGCGTGTTCGGCCTCTTCACGAACCTGACGATCGCGGCGTACTACTGCTACATCGAGTCGTGGACGCTCTCCTACGTCTGGCACTCGCTCATCGGCACGTTCGGCCACGTGGACCCGACGACCTACTTCCCGGAATACCTCGGGGTGCACGCCAACTCGCTCTTCGCGCTGCCCGTCGAGGCGTTCTTCTGGTTCGTCGTCACGCTGACGCTGAACGTGTGGATTCTCTCGCGCGGCCTCGCCAAGGGCATCGAGATCGCCGCGAAGATCGGCATGCCCCTGCTGCTCGTGTTCGCCGGCGTGCTCGTCGTCCGCGGGCTCACGCTCCAACCCGGCACGGGCGGCGTCGTGCAGAGCCCGCTCGAGGGCCTGAACTTCGTCTGGCACCCGCAGCTGAGCGGCCTTACCAACCCGAGCACGTGGCTCGCGGCGGCCGGGCAGATCTTCTTCACGCTCTCGGTCGGCATGGGCTCCATTCACTGCTACTCGTCGTACCTCACCCGCCGGCAGGACATCGCGCTCAACGCGGCGTCGGCCGGCTGGATGAACGAGTTCGTCGAGGTCGTCCTCGGCGGCAGCCTCCTGATTCCGATCGCCACCGCGTATCTGGGCCTCTCCGCCGTCCAGTCCGCCACCGCCGGCGGCAGCGGCTTCTCGCTCGGCTTCCTGACGCTGCCGACCCTGTTCAATCACTGGGGCGCCTTCGCGCCGATCGCGGGCGCGATGTGGTTCGGCCTCCTCTTCTTCGCCGGGATCACCTCGTCGCTGGCGATGGGCCAGCCGCTGATGGCGTTCATGGAGGATGAGTTCAAGGTCCCGCGGCCGCGCGCCGCGATCCTCTTCGGCGGCGCCGCCTTCCTGCTGGGGTTCGTCTGCGTGTGGCTGTATCCGGGCGGCGCGTTCGACGAGTTCGACTTCTGGACCGGAACCTTCGCGCTCGTGATCTTCGCGCTCGCCGAGGCGTTCATCTTCTCCTACGTCTTCGGCATCGATAAGGGCTGGGAGGAGATTACGCGCGGCGCCGACATGAAGGTCCCGTACGTCTTCCGGTACGTCATCAAGTACGTGACGCCGGTCTTCATCACGCTCATCTTCTTCGGCGCGCTGATCAAGCCCGCCGGCGACTGGTCCGCGGCGTTCGCGTCGCTCGGCGGCGGCGGCGGCTGGCCGCTCGCCTCCGACTCGGTGATCGGCCGCGTCGTGCACGCCGGCGTCACCGACTACACCTGGTTCACCGCCGACGGGTTCGCCACGCCGTACCTCGTTCAGGACATGACGCGGCTCTTCCTCACGCTCGTCTTCGCGGTCTGCGCCTACGCTGTCTACAAGGCCTGGGAGCTCAAAGCCCGGAGGGACGCGTGACAACCACCGCCTGGATCATGCTCGGAGTCACGTGGGCGATCATCATCTTCTTCACGGGGCGCTTCTTCTGGAAGGTGCTCAAGACGCCGATCCGCCCCGAGCGGGAGGCGCAGCTACGCGATGGGATCCTTGAAAAGGATGCCTAGGAGCACACAGCGGTTCTGGGGTTCCAATGGTTCTGAGGGTTCTGGAGGTCGGGTTCTGGGTTCTGAAGGTTCAGGGGTTCGGGTTCGCTGGCCGTGAACCAGAACCGCCGAACCACCAGAACCCAGAACCCGACCCTCAGAACCTCCAGAACCCCCAGAACCTCAAGAACCGCGGAGATCTATTCAAGCGCCTTGAGGAATGCAGCAACGCGCCCGGTCGGGTCGTTGCCGTTCAGGAGGTCCCCGATCACCGCGACCGACGCCGCGCCGGCGTCGACCACCTCCCTCGCCCGCTCGAGCGTGATGCCGCCGATCGCGACGAGCGGCACGCCGGCCCGCCGCGTCAGCGCCGCGGCCGCGCGCACGCCCTCGAGGCCAATCGCCTCGTATCCCGTCGCTTTCGTCCTCGTCGCGAACACAGGCCCAACCGCGACATAGGTCACCGGGGTCGCGCCGGACACCGGCTCGGCCAGCGCGCGCGCGATCTGATCTGCCGAGTGCGTCGACACGCCGACGATGGCCTCGGGCCCGACGAGGGCCCGCGCGTCCGCCGGCGACAGGTCCGTCTGGCCGACGTGCACGCCGGACGCGCCCGCCAGCCGCGCGATGTCGGCGCGGTCGTTCACGACCAGGACGGCTCCGGCCGCGCGCGCCTTCTCCGCCACGGCCAGGGCCACGCCCAGGAACGGGCGGCCGGCCAGCCCCTTCGCCCGCAACTGCAGGAACCGGGCGCCGCCCGCGAGAAAGGCATCCGCGAGATCGGGCACGCGCCATCCCGCCGCGGTGGCGGCATCGGCGTCGAGGATGGCGTTCAGCGGTTGGAGGGGGATCGTGGTCAGGCCGTCTCGGCCAGGCGGCCGCCGGGCCGCGGCTGGGCGAGGAGCCGCTCCATGAACGACGTGCTCAAGCGGCCCGCGAGGAAGTCGGGGTCGTTCATGATGCGGAGGTGGAGCGGGATCGTCGTCTTGATGCCTTCGACGACGGTCATCTCGAGCGTGCGGCGCATGCGGGCGATTGCCTCCTGGCGGTCGCGCCCGTGGACGATGATCTTGGCGATCATCGAATCGTAGTACGGCGTGACGGTGCACTCGCTGTGTGCGAAGGTGTCCACGCGCACGCCGGGACCGCCCGGCACGCTGAATGCGTGGATCACGCCCGGCGAGGGGACGAACGTCTCCGGATCCTCGGCGTTCACGCGGCACTCGATCGAGTGGCCCGTGAACGTCACCTCGCTCTGCTTGAGCGAGAGGCGCTCGCCGGCCGCGATGCGGATCTGCTCCTTCACGATGTCGATGCCGGTCACGAACTCGGTGACGGGGTGCTCCACCTGGAGGCGCGTGTTGGCCTCCATGAAGTAGAACCGCCCGTCCCGGTCCATCAGGAACTCGAACGTGCCGGCGTTGGTGTACTGCACGGCCCTGGCGGCGTCGACGACGATCGCGCCCATCTTGCGGCGCAGCTTCTCGCTCAGCGCCGGCGAGGGCGACTCCTCGATCAGCTTCTGGTGGCGGCGCTGGATCGAGCACTCGCGCTCGCCCAGGTGAATCACCGAGCCGCGCTGGTCGCCCATCACCTGAAACTCGATGTGGCGCGGCGACTCGACGTACTTCTCGATGTACACGTCGGGGACGCCGAAGGCCGCCTCGGCCTCCCGCTGCGCCGTCTTCACGGCGTGGGACAGCTCGCCCGGCGCGCGGACCACGCGCATGCCGCGCCCGCCGCCGCCGGCCGTCGCCTTCACGATCACCGGGTAGCCGATCTCCTTGGCCAGCTTGAGCGCCTTGTCCTCGCTCTCGAGGGGGCCGTCGCTGCCGGGCAGGATCGGCACGCCCGCCTTCTTCATCACGCGGCGCGCGCGGGCCTTGTCACCCATCAGGCGGATCACCTGGGGATCGGGACCGATGAACTTGATGCGGCAGGCTTCGCAGACCTCGGCGAGATACGCGCTTTCCGAGAGGAAGCCGTAGCCCGGGTGGATCGCGTCGGCGCCGGTCACTTCGGCCGCCGTGATCACGGCCGGCACGTTCAGGTAGCTGTCGGCGCTCCGGGCCGGCCCGATGCAGACGTCCTCGTCGGCGAACCGGCCGTGCAGCGAGTGCTCGTCGGCCTCGGAGTAGACCGCGACCGTGCGGATGCCGAGCTCGCGGCACGCATAGATCACCCGCAGCGCCACTTCCCCGCGGTTCGCGATCAGGATCTTCTTGAACATTTATCTATGGCGGCGGGGCCCCACCCCCGCCGCGAACTGACGCTGATGCCTCGCCTCGGCCTTCGCCGCCTCGGCTCGGCATGGCCGCGGGCGCTCGTGCTCTCTTCCACCCACCCGACCGACCCGACCGACCACCCGACCCACCTGACCGACCCGACCTACTTGGTCCGGATCGCGAACAGGCGCTCGCCGTACTGCACCGGCTGGCCGTTCTCGACGTAGACCATCGCGACCTCGCCGTCGTACTCCGAGTCGATCTCGTTCATCAGCTTCATCGCCTCGATGATGCAGAGGACGTCGCCCTTCTTCACCGGCGAGCCGACGTCCACGAACGACGCGGCGCCCGGCTCCGACGAGCGGTAGAACGTGCCGACGATTGGCGACTTCACCACCGCCAGCTCGAGATCCTCCGCCTCGGGGCCCGCGGCGAGCGGCGTCGGCGCGGCGGCCGGCGCAGCGGCGGCCGGAGACGGCGCGGCGGCGGGAGCGGCCGCGTACACCGGCGCCGCGTCCTTGCGGACGCGCAGCCGCAGGCCGTCCTGCTCGAGTTCCAGCTCGGCGAGGTCGTGCTCCCGCACGAGCTCCAACACCTGACGAATCGCGTCGAAATCCAAAACGTTCCTCAGTTTCCCAGTTCCTCAGCTCCTCAGTTCGAGGAGCTCCGTGGGCACGTCGGTCAGCAGTTCGGCGCCCGCCTCGGTCACGAGCAGGTCGTCTTCGATCCGGACGCCGCCGAATCCCGGGAGGTACGCCCCCGGCTCGATCGTGAAGACCATACCCGGCGCCACCGGCTGGCCGTCGGGCGTGCCCGAGCGACGTCGCGTCACCTTCGGGTCTTCATGAATGTCCAGGCCCAGCCCGTGGCCGGTGCCATGGCCGAACGCCTCACCGAGCCCGTGGCCCGCCAGGGTGTCCCGGGCCACCGCGTCGATGTCGACCGGCAGGATGCCTGGCCGGACGGCCGCGATGGCGCGGTCGTGAGCCTCCAGCACCGCCGCGTAGACCTCGTGAGCCCGGCGGCCCGCTCGCCCCAGCACGACGGTCCGGGTCAAGTCGACGCAGTATGAGTCGTAGACGCCGCCGAAGTCCAGCACGACGAGGTCGCCTTCGCTCAATATTCGCTCGCCCGGATGGGCATGCGGCAGCGCCGCATTGGGCCCAGAGGCCACAATCGTATCGAACGCCGGCTTCTCGAAGCCGGCCTCCCGGAGCCGCCAATCGATGAGCGCGGCCACGTCCCGCTCGGCCTGCCCGACCCGGACCTCGCCCAGGATCAACCGCGCGACGGCCGAGAGCCGGCGGCCGCCTTCGCGCAGCGCCGCGATCTCGTAGGCGTCCTTCCGCACACGCGCGTCTTCGACGATGCCCTCGGTCGCGACCAGCGCCGGTGCATCGCTCCGGCCGGCGAGCCGGGCCTGCAGCCAGTGGTGCCGCGCGACGGTGAGGTGCGCGGCTTCGAACCCGACGCGCGCGCCCGGCATCGCCTCGAGCCGCTCCGCGAGCGAGCTCTCCAGAGCACCCGATGCGATCGTCACGTCGAGATCGGGACAGGCCGCCGGCGTCGCCTGGCCTTCCTCGACGGCCGTCGCGTAGCGGAAGTCGGTGACGAAGGCGCAGCGCTCCCGTGTGACGATCACCATCGCCGAGCTGCCGGTGAAGTTCGTGAGGTAGCGGACGTTGGAGAGTCCCGTCACGACGAGCGCGTCGAGGGACCTCGCCCCGAGGGCCGTACGAACACAATCGTGCCGGGCCCTAAGGCTGGCTGTTGGCGCGTGCGACATCGATGGCCGAGAGCCACGCTTCGAGGGCGCCGACGGTCCGCTGCTCGCGGGTCCCGCCAATCTCCTGCCCCTGCGCCGGCTCCTCAGCCGACAACTGTACCACCGGCGGCGGTTCCGGTACAAGCGCCGCCTCCGGCATCGAGATCACGGGCTCCGGGATCGCCGGCTCCGGGATCGCCGGGGGAGCGGGCGGCGGCGGAGGCGGCATGACGGCCGGCGCCGGCTTGCGCGCCGACGGGGGCGGGAGGTTCAGGCTGAACGCCGCGGCGGCCTGCTCGAGCGAGAGCCCGTCCACGGGATCGTTGGAGCGAATCTTCGGCTCGACCTCGCGCGCGAGATCGGTCACGGTCTCCTGCAGCTCGGGATCGTTCGGCGCCTGGGCGAGCGCCGCGCGGTACTGCGCCAGGGCCTGCGGCCGTTCGCCGCGGCGATGGTGGATCTCGGCCAGGCCGCGGATCGCGGCGAGGTTGTCGGGCGCGCTCTTGAGCACGCGCCCGATTTCCGCTTCGGCGTCTTCGAGTTGATTGAGTTCGATGAGGGCGCGCCCGAGCGTGACGCGCGCCGAGAGGTAGCCCGGATGGATGGCGAGGCCCGCCTTGCAGACCTCAACCGCCTGCTGCAGCTCCCCCGCCCGTCGGTATTCCTCGGCGAGCTGGGCGAAGGCGATCGACGCCGGGTCTTTCTCGACCCGGCGTCGAAGATCATCCAGCCGCGAGCTGGCGCTCACTGGACCGTGACGTCTTTGACGACAAAGGCCACCTGGCCGATCTCGTCCGTCACCGTCAGCTTCACGTGGTACGTGTGCGCGACGAGGAAGTCGTGGGTATTCTGCTCCCCGGTCTCCTTCGTCCCGTCATCATAATCCCATGCATACGAGACGAGGGTGTGGCCAGCGCCAGCCATCGAAGGCGACGCGTCGAAAGTCACGAAGCTTGCCGGAGTGGGTGATGCCGGCGAAAAAGTGAAGGCCGGGATCGGCGTCCCTGGCGCCGGTGTCGGCGGGACGACCGGCACCAAGTTGATGGACACGAACTCGCTGTGAGTCGTACCGTAGTTCGTGCCGACCGGAGTGCCGTACACCCGAACAAGCGTAATCCGCCTACCGGAGTCGCAATAGCGGGCGTCGGGTGGCGCAGTGTAGTTGACCGAAGCCGAGCCGTCCGCCGCCGTCGTCACCACATCGGTCGACAGCGTCCCAGGCGTGCTCGTGACGCAAGTGACGCGATAGCGGAGATCGTCCGCAAACGGGACCGCGGTCACGCGAAACGATTCTCCGGACAGTGCCGAGCCGGAGGCCCCGATGGCCGTCAGGCGCACGACGGACGCGGACCATCCGTCTTGCGGGAGCTGCTCGGGCGACGCCTTCAGCCGAAACGCGATCGCGAATTCGGATGGCCCGCTCAGGGACGGCCCGGCCTGCCGACTGATCGTGCAGCCCGCTGCGAGCGGCGGCCAGCAGCGCGGCGCAGAGCAACACGTAGGCATCGAGTCATGGTGTTCCCTAGTCCCCAAAGTTGCCGAAGTCGATCTGCAGACCGCTGACAACGCTGATCTCGTTACCGGCCTGATCGTGGCCGTAGAACGTCACCTTCGTGATCTCGTGACGATGGACACGGCCGAATCACGAGCGCCAGGAGCGGCAGACTCCTAATTCGCCGTCGATGCCGCACGACCTCGAAGCCGACGGTGGCGCTTCCGCCGGCCGGTATGGTGCCGTGAGAGACGCCGTCCCACGCGAACGGCACGTCAACGCCGGGCGTGTTCTTTCCGTCGGCGCCTGGTGTACTCCACGTGAAACCTGGTGATGGTCACGTCGTTGTACGCCGACGGGGCGACGGGGCTCGTTGTGGTTCCTTGATTCTTCAGCGCGACGCGGAGCGTGACCGGCCCGTGTCGTTAAAGATGGTCGGGCACGGGTTCGCAGTCGAGCACGGCGCCGGCGTCGTATGTTCGTGATGACGTCCGACAGCAGCATTCGAAGCTGAAGTTGCCCGGATCGCTGCCTGTTGCGCCCTCGAGCGAGTCAATCACGAGGTAGACCGGCGACCGGCCCTGCCGGACCAGGTTGCCGCACGACACGCTGGCGCCGACCAGCGCGGCGAGCGTGAGCACTTTGACGATTCGCATACGGGTCATATCTGCCTCGCCTGCCCTACAGAATCCGCGGCGTGATGAAGATCAGCAGCTCGCGGCTCTCATCCGTCGTCGATTCCCGCTTGAACAGCCACCCGAAGAGCGGAATGCTGCTGAGCCCCGGCGTCTTGTCCTTCGATGTCGATTCCTGGCTCGTGAAGATGCCGCCGATCACCGTGGTCATCCCATCCATCACGAGCACCGTCGTGCCCGCGCGCTGCGTGTTGATCGACGGAATGCCCAACACTGACCGGCTGAAGTCGGGCGTCGCGTTCTCGACGGCGATCGTCAGGATGACCGTGTTCGCCGAGGTGATTTGCGGCGTCACGCGCAGCGTCAGCGCGGCGTCCACGAACTGGGTCGTCACGGTGTTGTTCGCCACCGTCTGGATCGGAATCTTGACGCCCTGCGTGATCTCCGCCTCGACGTTGTTCTGCGTCGACACGCGGGGCGTCGAGAGCAGCCGGCCGTTGCCGCTGTTCTCGAGGGCGCTCAGCGCCACGTCGAGGTTGAACGCCCCGTTGACCGAGCCCAGCGCGAGGCCCAGCGTGCTGGGCGCGGCGCCCTCCGGCAGCGCCACCTGGCCCGTCAGCGAGCCGCTGTTGGGGAACGCCAGATTCGTGGTGTTGCCGAGCGCGGGATCCACACGGCCGTTGAAGCCCCACTGCACGCCCAGCGCGCGCGCGTAGTCGCGGGTCGTCTGGACGATCCGGGCTTCGATCTCCACCTGCGGCTGCGGCTTGTCGAGCGCGTCCATCAGCGCCTGGGCCGTCTGGAGACGGTCCGCCAGGTCGGAGATGATGATCGTGTTCGTGCGCGGATCCACCTGCACCGAGCCGCGCTGCGAGAGCGCGCTCCGCGTGATCAACGCCTGCAGGTCCTGCGCCTTCGCGTAGCTCAGCGTGCGCGTCACCACTTGCAGGTCGCCGGCGAGCGCCTGCTGGTCCGCCAGACGGCGGCGCTGCGACTCCTCGTCGGCGAGGACGGTCAGCGGCGCGATGCGCACGATCGTCCCGTCCACGATGTAGCCAAGCTTGTTGGCCCGCAGGATGATGTCGAGCGCCTGATCCCACGGCACGTCGCGCAGCGCGACGTCCACGCTGCCGACCACCGCCGGATCGATGACGAGGTTCAGGCCGCTGATCTCGGAGAACGTCCGCAGCACGGCCCGCAGATCCGCGCCCTGAAAGTCGAGCGAGACCGGCTCGCCGGTGAAGCGCCGCTCCGAGCCCGACTGCGCCTGCGCGCCGACGGGCGCCTGGGACGCGGGCTGCGGGATCGGCGCCGGGGCCTGGGCCGCCAGGGCCGCCGCCGCCGCGCGGCCGGCCGCGCCGGGCACCGACTGGGCGTCCAGGCCGAGCGCCGCGATCGGGTCCACCGCCGCGCCATCGGCCGACGCCCGCGGCGTCGTCGCGGCCGCGAGGCCATCGGGCCGGTCGAAGTCCAGCACGATCAGGTTCTGGTCACTCCGCACGTGATACGACACCGGGCGGGCGAGCGAGATGCGCACGCGCGCGCTCGGCGCGCCCAGCGATTCGGACGCCTCCACCGCGACGGCCGACACCGGGCCGGCCCCGCCGGGCTTCACGGCGTTGATGACACCCGTCGCATCCACTTCGCGGCACTCGACGAGCACCGTGAGCGGATCCGGGCGCGTGGCGATGTACGGCACCGGCGCGCTCGACTCGATCACGAGCGAATACGCATCGCCGGCCGAACGAGCGCTGACGGCCGTCAGCCGGACGGGGTTGGCGCCAGCCGGGCTGAATGCCAGTCCGGTTTTCATCGCGAGCGCACCCGTCAGGGCGACGGTGAGAAACAGGGCGCGGCCCTTGATCACAACCTACTCCTTCGCCTCGTCGTAGGACCGCAAGAGTTTGCGGACCTCCCGCGTCGGCACGAGCGACAGCGGATCGTTGACTTCCTGCACGATCACCAGACCCTCCGCGGAAATGCTCTTGATGGTGCCGTCGAGCAGCCGGTCGCCCTGCCGCACGAGGTAGGTCCGGTTTTCCGGCCCCTGCACCATTGCCACGTATTCGCCGTGGCTCAACACAACGCCACGCACGCTCACCTCGGCCACGCTCAGCCCGGCCGCGCCCTCGCCGCGGCGGGACGCCAGCCGCGGTTCGGCGCCCGTGCCGATCAGGCTGATGAACGGATCGCGGCGGCCCTCGGCCTGATAGGTGTAGGCCTCGGGGGGCGCCGGCGCGGGCGTCTCGGCCGGCGCGGGCGCCGACGCCTGCGCCCCGGGCGCCTGCGGCGCGGGCGTCTGCGGCGCGGGCGTCTGGGCGACGACGGTCGCCGCGAGCGACAGCAGCACGATCTCGACGAAGACCCAGCGTCGGAGGGCCATCACTTGCCTCCCCGTCGCGCGGGCGCCGCGCGGCCGCCGCGACGGCCGGCTGCGGACGCGGCCGCCGTCGCCTGCTGTTCCGGGGTCAGCAGGACGAACGTCGTCGCGACACACGTCGCGCTGATGCTCGAGTTCGCGTCGGGCTTCGCGAGCGCCTTCACGTCGACGTTCGAGATGTTGACGATCTGCGTGAAGCGCGCGATCCGGTCGAAGAAGGCCGCGAGGTTGTGGTACGTGCCCTCGAGCTCGAGCTGGATCGGCCACTCGGCGTGCAGCTCGCGCGTCACCGTGGGCTGCGGCCGGAAGTTCTTGATCACGAGGTTCGACTGCACGGCGACCGTCTGCATCTGCCGGAGCAGGTCGCCCGCGTCCTTCTCTTCCGGCAGCACGGCGCTCAGGCGATCCAGCTGCTCGCGCAGGTCGGCGACCTGCTGCTGGAACTCCGGCAGCTGCCGCGCCGTCGCCTGGCCGCGCGAGATGTCGGCACGCAGGCCCACGAGCTGCTGGCGGCGGGTGGTCATCTCCGCACGCACCGGCCGCTCGTAGTAGTAGTAGAACGCGCCCACACCGGCGAGGGTCAGCGCGACGAACGCGCCGATCTGCGCGTACCACGGCAGCTTGGCGAGGCTGAATTGCATTTACGCCCCCCCTCGCCCGCGCGCCCCGCGCCGCCCCGGCGGTGGCGGCGTCGCCCCGGCCGGCAGCGTGAACCGCGCCCGGACACTGAAGCGGATCAGCTCGCCGGGCGACTGCGGGATCGGCACCGTCGTGCTGCTGACGATGTCGATCTGCCGCTCGAAGAAGCCGGTGGCCTGCAGGTTGGCAACAAAGTCGGTCAGCGACGTCACCGAGAGCGATTCGCCGGAGATCAGCACCTCCGCCCCGTCCTGGCGCAGCTCGGTCAGCCAGACCATGCCCGGCAGCGACCGGCTGATCTCGTCGAGCATGTGCACCGGGCCGATCTGCCCGCTGCGCAGCTGATCGATGAGCGAGACGCGCTGCTGGAGCTGCGTGCGCTGCTGCTCGAACTCCTGCACCTGCGAGATGATCGACCGCAACCGCGTCGTCTCTTCCTGCGCGGCCGAAATCTCCGCGTCGAGCTGCGTCGACTCCTGGCGCAGCGTCCAGTACCGCCAGCCCATGAAGAGCACGCCCAGCACCAGGATCAGGCTGCAGCCCACCACGAGCTTCTGCCCCGCGCCCGCGAACGGGGCCTTCTTCTTGGCGGCCGAGCGCTCGGCCGCGAGCAGGTTGATGCGAATCATCGGTCACCCGCCCGTCGGAGTGCGAGGCCGACGGCCACGGCCGCCGTCGGCGCGAGTCCTTCGATGTCGGCGATGCCCAGCTTCCCCGCGTCCATCGCGATCTGCCGGAACGGATCGAACGGTTCCACCGGGCACCCAAAACGCTCTTCGAGCGCCGCGGCGAAGCCCTCCACGCGCGACGCGCCGCCGCTCAGCAGGATGCGGTCGATGCGCTCGGACGCCGCCGTCGCCTTGTAGAAGTCGAACGTCTTCTGGATCTCGAGCAGGACGTTCTCGGTCATGGCCTTGATCACGGGCAGGGCGTCGTCGAACGTGACGCCGTCGGTCGGCGCGCCCTTCTTCACCTGCTCGGCGCTGTCGAAGGGCAGGTTCAGCTCCTTCTGCAGCGCCTCGGTGTAGGCGTTGCCGCCCATCGAGATGTCGCGCGTGAAGACCGACTGCGCGCCCGCGACGATGTTGATGTTGATGGCGCCGGCGCCCGCGTTCAGGAGCACCACGACCTGCTCGGGATCGAGGCCGTAGTTCACCTCGAACGCGTTCTGGAGCGCGAAGGCGTCCACGTCGACCACCACGGGCACCCGGCCCGCCTGCACGATCACGCCGGTGTAGTCGGCGATCTTCTCTTTCTTCGCCGCCACCAGGAGGACGTCCATCGTGCCGCCCTCCCCGCCGGCGCCGGCATCGAGGATCTGGTAGTCGAGGTTGACGTCCTGGATGTCGAACGGGATGTACTGCTCCGCCTCCCAGTAGATGGACTCGCTGAGCTCCGCGGGGGTCATCACCGGCAGGCTGATCTTCTTCACGATGACGGCGTTGCCCGACAGCGAGGCCGCCACGTCCTTCGTCTTGAAAGCCTTGTTGTCGAACAGGCGGCGGATCGCGTCGGCGACCGCGGTCGCGTCGATGATCGCGCCGTCCACGATGCTGTCGGGTGGCACGGGTTCGGTGGCGAGCGCCGTCACCTTGAACCCCTTGCCCGACGGTTTGAGTTCGACCGCCTTCACCGCACTCGACCCGATGTCGAGCCCGACGACGGCTTTCTGCCTTCCAAACACAGGTGCCTTCCCTTTCGCCCGGCTCTTGGGACCTCGGACGGCTCGGCAGTTCCGCAAACGCGGTGCCACGCCGCCAAGTCCTTTAAAATCGGGCGGTTTGCCAGCCTGGAGCCCTGAGCCGATTACAAATTCGTTAGCGAATCACGAAATCGGTATGCCGCGAACTCCCGGGATTGGCGGCACGGGCCTCGAACCACGATTCAAGGCTCGTCCCAAGTCTCTTATCGGCCGCTTGGCGGAAAAAGTAAGGGCGGGAGGCGTCGACCTCAGGCAACCTTGACAGGGTCCAGTAACCTACGTATGCTTTGAGTTTACGGTTGTCTGGACTGTCCCGACCGTGGACTCAGGCGGGTCGGGTTCCCCTACAACGGTTTCGTGCGGAAGGTGCGTTCAGGGATGTCTACGTTCATGGCCCGCGCCGGGCAGAGTGAGGCGCATTGGCACGTCATCGACGCGAACGGCCGCGTGCTCGGCCGCCTCGCGACGACGGCGGCGCGCCTGCTCCAGGGCAAGCATAAAGCGATCTACACCCCGTTTCTCGACACCGGTGATCACGTCGTCGTCGTCAACGCGGCGAAAGTAAAGCTCACCGGCCGAAAAGAAGACCAGAAGATCTACCGGCGGCACAGCGGGTACGAAGGCGGCCTGAAGGAAGTCCGGGCCCGCGTCGTGCGCCAGCGCAAGCCGGAGCGCCTCGTCGAGGAAGCCGTTCGCGGCATGCTGCCGAAGACGAAGCTCGGCGACGCGATGTACCGCAAGCTGAAAGTGTACGCCGGTCCGGATCATCCGCACGCGGCGCAGAAACCGTCCAATCTCGAGGTCGCGTAACGTGGCAGCAGTGCAGTACTACGGAACCGGGCGCCGGAAGACATCGACGGCCCGAGTGTTTCTCCGCCCCGGCAGCGGGGCCATCCAGATCAATTACCGCGCTTTCGAGGCGTTCTTCCCCACCGAGGCGCTGCGCACCCAGATCAAGCACCCGTTCGTCCTCACCGAGACGGGCGACAAGTTCGACGTGCTCGCGACGGTGGCCGGCGGCGGCGTGTCGGGCCAGGCCGGCGCCGTGCGCCTGGGGATCGCCCGCGCGCTCGTGGAGTACAACGCCGAGCTGCGCAAGGCGCTGAAGACCGAAGGACTGCTCACGCGCGATGCCCGCGCGAAGGAGCGCAAGAAGTACGGCCTGGCTGGCGCGCGCAAGCGCTTCCAGTTCAGCAAGCGTTAACTTTTCCAGGGAGGAAGCTTGGCCGCGATCGCGATGCAAGAACTGCTGGAGGCCGGTGTGCACTTCGGCCACCAGACCAAACGCTGGAACCCGAAGATGAAGGAGTACATCTTCGGCGAACGGAACGGGATCTACATCGTCGATCTCGGCAAGACGGTGAAGCTGTTCCGGGAAGCCGAGGAGTTCATCTCCACCCTGGCCGCCGAAGGCCGGACCCTCCTCTTCGTGGGCACCAAGCGCCAGGCACAGGACGTGATCGCTGAAGAGGCGCAGCGCTGCGGCATGTTCTACGTGAACGAGCGTTGGCTCGGCGGGCTGCTCACCAATTTCGCCACGATCCAGCGCAGCCTCGGCCGGCTGCGCGACATCGAGGCGATGTCCACCGACGGCCGCTACGACACCCTCTCGAAGAAGGAAATCGCCCGCAACGAGAAGGAGCGCCGGAAGCTGCAGAAGAACCTCGAGGGCATCCGCGGCATGGCCCGGCTGCCCGACGCCGTCTTCGTGGTCGACACGAGGAAGGAAAAGATCGCCGTCGACGAGGCGCGCAAGCTGAAGATCCCGGTGATCGGCATCGTCGACACCAACTGCGATCCCGACGAAGTGGACTTCGTGATCCCCGGCAACGACGACGCGCTGCGTTCGATTCGGCTGTTCACCAGCCACATCGCCGACGCCGTGCTCGCGGGCCGCGGCATCCGCGAGTCCGCCGACGCCGATTCCGGCCGCGACCAGGGCGACGAGGGGGGCGACGAAGGCCGCCGCCAGGCCAAGCCGGCCCGCCGCAACCGCGAAGCGGCCCCGGCCTCGGCCTAGCCCACTTCCCTGCCCGACCGACGACAGCGAGCGCCGGCCGCGGGGCCGGCGCTTTTTTTGTACCCGAACGGAGAAGACGAATGGCGACGACGATTACCGCAGGCATGGTGAAGCAGCTCCGCGACCAGACAGGTGCGGGCATGATGGAGTGCAAGGCCGCCCTGACGGAGGCGAACGGCGACTTCGAGGAGGCGACCACGGTCCTCCGCAAGCGCGGGCTGGCGACGGCCGCCAAGAAGGCCGGCCGCACCGCGACCGAGGGCCTCATCGCGCACCGGGTGTCCGCCGATGGCGGAACCGGGATCCTCGCCGAGGTGAACTGCGAATCCGACTTCGTCGCCCGGACTGACGATTTCCACGCCCTGATGGAGGACGTGCTGACGCTGGTCGAGCAGGCCGGCGACGCCGCGACCGACACCTGGCTGCAGGACCCGAACGGCCCGGTCCGGAAGCGAGTGGCCGAGGCGGTCGGCAAGATGGGCGAGAACATGGGCGTGCCGCGCGTCGTGCGCTACGCGGGCCAGGGCTACGTGGGGCAGTACATCCACCTCGGCGGCAAGATCGGCGTCCAGGTGGAGCTCAGCAGCGTCACCCCGGCGATCGCCGGGCAGGAGGCCTTCACGACCCTCGTGAAGGAGATCGCCATGCAGGTGGCGGCGGCCAGCCCTTCGTACGTCTCGCGCGGCGAGGTCCCGGCGGACGTCCTCGACAAAGAGCGGTCGATCTACCGGGCGCAGATGGAGAGTTCGGGTAAGCCAGCCAACGTGATCGACAAGATTGTCGAGGGCAAGCTGGGCAGCTTCTACGGCCAGGTGGTGCTCACCGATCAGCCCTGGGTCCGCGAGCCCAAACAGACGATTGCCGACGTGGTGGCTCAGGCCAACAAGGCCCTGGGGGCGCAGCTGGGGATCACGCGGTTCGTCCGGCTTCGCGTCGGCGAAGGGGCCTAGCACGCTATAATCGTCGGTCGTGACCCCCGCGTACAAGCGCGTCCTCCTGAAGCTCTCGGGCGAAGCCCTGATGGGCGAGCAGACCTACGGCATCGATCCGGCGGTCGCCTCCCAGATAGCGGCCGACGTCGCCGAGATTCAGGGGATGGGGGTCGAGACGGCGATCGTCATCGGGGGCGGCAACATCTTCCGCGGCGTGGCGGCGAGCGCCCGGGGGATGGACCGGGCCACCGCCGACTACATGGGCATGCTGGCGACGGTGATCAACGCCCTGGCCCTGCAGGACGCCCTCGAGCAGCAGGGCGTGGTCACCCGGGTCGTGACCGCCATCGAGATGCGCGCGGTCGCGGAGCCCTTCATCCGCCGCCGCGCCATCCGCCACCTCGAGAAAGGCCGCGTGGTGGTGTTCGGCGCGGGCACCGGGAACCCCTACTTCAGCACCGATACGGCGGCCGCCCTCCGCGCGATGGAGATCAAGGCCGACGTGATCCTGAAAGCCACCAAGGTGGACGGGATCTACGACGCCGACCCGATGCTGCACCCCGAGGCCAGCCGCTTCGACCGCATCTCGTACCTGCAGGTCCTCGAGCAGGGCCTCAAGGTGATGGACGCCACGGCCATCTCGCTCTGCATGGACAACCGCCTGCCGATCGTCGTCTTCAACCTGCGCACGCCCGGCAACATCCGCCGCGCGATCGTCGGCGACGCGGTGGGATCGCTGGTCACGGTTTGAGACCGGGGAAGTGAGGAAGTCAGGAAGTCTGCCCTCACTTCCCACTCCTCACTTCCTCACTTCCTCACTTCAAGGATCACGCATGGATGTCAACGACCTGAAGAGCCTGTTCGCGGAAGTCAACAACCGGATGAACACGGGGCTGGAGCACGTGCGGCACGAGCTGGCGGGCGTCCGGACCGGGCGCGCGTCGGTCACGATTCTCGACGGCGTGCATGTGGAGGCCTACGGCGCGAAGATGCCGCTCAACCAGGTTGCCGGCCTCTCGGTGCCCGAGCCCACGCTGATCGTCGCGCAGCCGTTCGATCCCTCGCAGCTCGCCGCGATCGAGAGCGCCATCCGCGCGTCGGATCTCGGACTGAATCCGGCCAACGACGGCAAGGTCGTGCGCATCCCGATTCCCGCCCTCACCGAAGAGCGCCGCAAGGAGCTGTCACGCCACGTGCACAAGCTCGCCGAGGAGGGGCGCAACGGCATCCGCCAGGTCCGTCGGGACGCGAACGACCGCCTCAAGAAGCTCCTCAAGGACCACACGATCTCGGAAGACGACGAGCGGAAGAGCCTCGACGAAGTGCAGCGGCTCACCGACCAGCACGTGAAGGCGGTCGACGACCTGCAGCAGAAGAAGGACGCGGAGCTCCTCAGTCCCCGAATGTAATTCCGATCGCCTTCGCGGTCAGCACCAGATCGATGTCGGGCGGCACCCGCTTCGTGCGCCCCACGACCTCCGACAGCGGACGCGTCACGATGTCCGGCGGGTCGAACGCCACCATCACCCCGAACACGCCTTCGCGCGCCAGCTCGACCGCCTTGCCGCCGAAGCGCGTGGCCAGCACGCGGTCGGCGCTGGTGGGCGGTCCCCCGCGCTGCAGGTGCCCCAGCACCACGGACCGTGTCTCCTTGCCGAGGCGCGTCTGCAGTTCGGCGGCCAGCCGCTCCCCGATGCCCCCGAGACGCTCGACGCCGCCCTCGCGCGCCTCCTCGAGGAGCGAGAGCGTCCCGCCCTTGGGAAAGGCGCCCTCGGCGACGACGACGACGCTGAAGCGGGCGCCCCACTGCTCGCGCGCCCGGAGCCGCTCGGCGACAATGTCCAGATCGAACGGGATCTCGGGGATGAGGATCGCGTCCGCCCCTCCCGCCACGCCCGCGTAGAGCGCGATCCACCCGGAGTAGCGGCCCATCACCTCGGCCACGAGCACGCGGTGGTGCGCCTCGGCGGTGGTGTGCAGGCGGTCGATCGCCTCGGTGGCGAAGTCGACCGCCGTGTCGAAGCCGAAGCACGTGGTCGTGCCCACGATGTCGTTGTCGATGGTCTTCGGCACGCCGACGATCGGGATCCCGCGCTGGTGGAACTGGTAGGCGATCGCCAGGGTGCCGTCGCCGCCGATGACGATGAGCGCGCCGAGGCCGAGCTGGTGGAACATCTCCACCACGCGACTCGAGTAGTCGCGGGTGCCCTCGGAGGTCGACACTGGATAGGCGAACGGGTTGCCGTGGTTCGTCGTGCCGAGGATCGTGCCGCCGAACCGCAGGATCCCGGCCACGTCCTTCGGCGTGAGGACTCGCGAGCGGTTCGGCTCGATGAGGCCGTCGAAGCTGTCTTCGAGGCCCAGGCACTCGATGCCGGCGTTGGCGGCTTCCTTGACGACGGCGCGGATGACGGCGTTCAGGCCGGGCGCGTCGCCCCCGCCGGTGAGGACCCCCAATCGGCGAATGTCGGGCATGTGCCTTCGAATATAGCAGGGCACCGCAGCGTTGCCGTGATGGAAATGGCCGTGCTAGGATTGGGGTTCGGTCGAGTGGGCGGCTAGCTCAGCTGGGAGAGCGCCGCGTTCGCAACGCGGAGGTCAGGAGTTCGATCCTCCTGCCGTCCACCAAAATACAAAAGGCAGCCTGTGAAGGCTGCCTTCTGTATTTGTGGCGACGGGTGAGGCGTCGAGCCTACTGCTGGTGCTGCTGCCCCGCGGTCGGCGCGGCCTGCTGCTGATCGATCGAGAACGTGAAGGCCATGAACTGCATCTCTTCCCACGTCTGATCGCCCCAGTAGACATCTTTCGTCGGATCCGGATTCGAGCGGTTGGCCGCCGAATTGTCGTACCACGCCCTCGAGCGCAGCTTGGTCCCGGCCGGGAGCTTCAGCGGCTCCGTGAAGATGTAGTCCGTCTGCCAGTTGAAGTCGTAGTGCGGCACCGCCAGCACCACTTCCTTCCGGCCGTCCGGGTACTCCGCCTCGATCTCCCACCGCTTGCCCCGCACGTGCGTGTGCGGCAGCAGGCTGTAGATCGTCATTGGCGTGTTCAGCGTCATCTCCGCGTCCACCTCGGCATTGCTGTCGCCGGCGTGCAGCGTGAAGTTCTGGTTGAGGAGTGCCGCCGTGATGACTTCCTGCTTGGGCGGCGCGTCCGCGAAGCGGAAGCCAATCGACGTCGAGTCGGTTGCCTCCTTGCCGTTCGCCGTGTAGTGCATCTGGAAAATGAGGGTCGATCCCGCCGGCAGGCGCATCGCCTCGCCCGGACGATATACGCGGATCGACTGACCCGGCACGTAGCCGCCGATGAAGTTGCCCGTGCCGCCCTCGGGCGCCGGACGATCGTTGAACGGCCCCTGCTTCGCCTCGCGGGCCTTGAGCACGGCATCGGTCTGCGGCTCGTCCATCCCGGGCGCGAACGTGATCGGGCCTTCGCGGCGGCGCTGCGGCTGCGCCGCGCCGCCCCGGCCCTGCGCGTTCGCGGGACGCTCGCGCTGCGGCGGCCGCGAGTAGACGATCACGTGGTGCACGACCGACGGATTGCTCGGCCGCACCTGATACGCCGTGATCCACTTGTCCTCGGTGAAGCGCGTGGGCACCTCGAAGTACTTGTATTCAATCTGCCCGCTCGCCGGGACCGGGTAGGCCTCCTGCATCGTGAACACCGCGTCGGGCTCGCCGATCGCCCAGCCGCCCGGATAGGTCGGCATCGCCGGCAGATCGGCGCGGTCGCCTTCGGGCGCGCCCGCGGCAATCCAGCGGGTGATCGTGTCCTTATCGGTGTCGCTCAGCCGGCGGTCGTTCAGGAAGTGGCCGTAGGCCGGGTCGGCGTGCCACGGCGGCATCACACCGCGCGAGACCGCCGTGCCGATGGACCTTACGTACGGCCGCGCAGCGTCGTAGGTCAGCAGCGACATCGGCGCCACTTCGCCCGGACGATGGCAGACCGTGCAGTGCTCGTAGAAGATCGGCGCCACATCCTTGCTGAAGGTGGGGGTCCCAGGCGTCTGGGCGGCGGCCTGCCGGCCGCTCGCGCCAAGACCCACCACCAGGGCGGCGGCCAGGACGGCGTATCGCTTCATCGTCATCGGCTCACAGACTCCCTTCGTTCCTAATTCTTTGACCCGTGGGAATTTAGACATTTTACCAAAACCGCACGATCCCCGCCGGACTAATCCTAAGACGTGGTCCAGGGGCACTTCGTTCGGGCCCAACGCAAAAAATCGTGCTCGAAAATTCACCTTTCTTGGTCGAAGAGCCGAAATACCTCTTGAAGGCCCCGGGGCCGTGACATAGGGTAAGCAACCGAACCCCCTTTTCGACGGTAGGTTATGTGGAACTGGTTTAACTGTTATCTGTCGGGACGCCACGACTATGGGGTCTGGTGCGAGCCAGGCAACATCTTCCTGCGCTGCGTCCACTGCGGCCGGCGGTCGGCTGGCTGGTCGCTCGAGACCAAGGAGGCCCCGCTCGCGCCGCCCCTGGTCAAGCGCGCCGCCGCGGACACCCGGTCCCCTGGCCAGCGGGTCGTCCCCTTCGAGCGCCACGCCTCGGCCGGCTAAACCGCACGCGCCTCCGGCTCACGGCCGGCGACAGGTGACCTGCGGCTGGCGACCGGCGGCTGACGCGGTTACAATTGCTCCCCGTGCCTGTCCCCCGCATCTCCAAGGACGATCTCAAGCAGCGTCTCGAGGCCGGCAACGCGCCGGTCCTGGTGGACGCCCGTCTGAAATATCCCTACGAGCACTCGACGGTTCGCCTGCCTGGCGCGATTCGCTACGCGGAGGAATCGCCCCTGCCGGCGCTGCCGCGTGATCAGGACATCGTCGTGTACGACTCGGATCCCCACGAGCTGGCCAGCTCGCGCGTGGCGGCCGAATTAATCCGGCTGGGTTACCGCGCCAGTGCGCTCGCGGGCGGCATCGGTCCGTGGATCGACGCCAAGCTGCCGACCGAGACGAAGGAATCCCGCCGCCAGGCGCCGCCTGAGCCAGGCGCGCTGAAAGGCTAGCGGGCGATTCCCGCCGACACGACGCCTCTCTCCCGAACGCTCAACGATCTATCCCTGATCGCCGGGATCCGCGGCAGCGCCGTCGAAGCCGCGGCGTACGCGCGCGCCCGCGCCCTCGTCGACGCCGACCACGTCGACTCGGACGCCAACCTCGGCCCCCTCCTCGAGCGCCCGGACGTCCAGCAGGACGAAGACGTCTGCACGAAGCTCCGCTACATGTACGACGCGGGCGGCTGGGTGCTGCTCGAGTCGGCGATCGCCGATCTGCCAGCCGACCTGCGGTGGCTGTTCGAATCGGACGCCGTCGACATCCCTCAGCTCGCCGAGCTGTACGACGCGCTCGGCACGATCACGCGCGCGGATCTCGCCGAAGCCGTTCGCACCCACGCCATCGCCGCGCTGCCGGGGCTCGGCGCCGAGGTCGAGGCGCGCGTCGAAGCCGCCCTGCCCGCGGTGCGGCGGCAAGGCCCGCGCATCCCCCTCGGTCGCGCGATCGGCATCGCGGAGCCGCTCCTCGAGACCCTGCGCGCGGATCCGACGATCGAGTGGGCCCTTCCGGCCGGATCGCTGCGCCGGGGACAGGAGCTCATCGGCGACGTCGAGATCGTCGCGCTGATGAAGGACCCCTCCCCGGCCATCACCGCGATCGGGGACGCGGCCGAGGCCGTGCCGCAGCTCACGCACGGGTCGCGCCTGTGCCTGCTGGTCGACCGCATGACCGTCAGCCTCCGGTTTCCGACGCACCAGGAGGCCGGCGGCACGCTCCTCTACCTGACCGGCTCGACCGCGCACATCGCCCAGCTTCGAGAGCGCGCCGCGGCGCGGGGGTTCGATCTGACGGCGACCGGGCTTCGCGCCGACGGCGGCCGGATCGTCGGCGACAGCGAGGAGGCGATCTATCAGGCCCTTGGGCTGCCGTTCCTCCCGCCCGAGATCCGCAGCGGCGCCGGAGAGATCGCCGCGGCCGAGAACGGGACCCTGCCCCGCCTGGTCGCGCGTGAAGACATCACCGGCGACCTGCACATGCACACGCACTACAGCGACGGCCGCGACAGCGTCGAGGAGATGGCGACGGCCTGCGAGGCGCTTGGGTACCGGTACCTCGCGATCACCGATCACTCACCGCACTCGGCCGCCTCGCGCAACCTGACGCTCGAGGGCGTGTCGCGCCAGGCGGACGAGATCGCGGCAGCGCGCGCGAAGCATCCCGGCCTGACGATCTTCCACGGCGTGGAAGCGGACATCCTGGTCGACGGCAAGCTCGATTTTCCGGACAAGGTGCTCGAGCGGTTCGACCTCGTGCTCGCGTCGCTGCACGAGAGCCACGGGCACTCGCCGGATCGTCTGCTCACGCGCTACCTGCGCGCGGTCCGTCATCCGCTCGTGAGCATCATCACCCACCCGAGCAACCGGCTCATCCCGCATCGTCCCGGGTACGACCTCGATTACGACCGCTTGTTCGCGGCGGCCGTCGAGACCGGGACGATCGTCGAGATCGACGGCGCGCCGGCCCATCTCGACATGAACGGCGATCTCGCGCGCCGCGCGATCGCGGCCGGCGTGCGCGTGTCGATCGACTCCGACAGCCACCGCTCCGACGCCCTTGGCCGGCAGATGGGCCTCGGGGTCACGATGGCCCGTCGAGGCTGGGTCGAAGCACGCCACGTAGTGAACACCCGGCCGGCCGACGAGGTCCTGCGCCTGCTCCGCGCCAAGCGCGACCACTGACCCTCCCCGGACCCCGCGTGGTATCGTTTTAACCATGCTGGCCGCTCGCGGTCTGATTATCTCGGCGGCGCTGCTCCTCGTCTTGCCGCTGGCGGGCCACGTCGAGGGGCGGCCGGCGCGCACACCGGACGAGATGGCACGCGCCCTCCAGCAGCGCTACGCGTCGATCCGGGACTTCTCCGCCGATTTCGTGCAGGCGTACACGGGTGGCGTCCTGCGCAAACGGGTGGTCGAGAAGGGACACGTGCTCGTGAAGAAGCCGGGGAAAATGCGCTGGGAATACACGGACCCGGAGGAGAAGCTGTTCGTCTCCGACGGGACGCGGGCCTACGCGTACGTGCCCGCGGACCGGCAGGTCATCGTCAGCCCGGTCGCGGGCGGCGACGACGCGCAGACCTCGGTCCTCTTCCTCGCCGGGCGCGGCAATCTCGTGCGCGACTTCGAGGCCTCGGCAGCCGATGCGCCGGCCGGCCTGCCGGCCGATACGCAGGCCATCCGGCTGATCCCACGGTCCAAGCAGCAGGACTACGATGCGATCGTGCTCGCGTTCGCGCCGGACACCCTCACCCTCCGGGGCCTCGTCACCACCGACGCGCAGGGCGGCGAATCGAGCTTCGTCTTCACGCATCTGCGCGAGAACGTCGCCCCGGCCGACAGCCAGTTCACCTTCAAGATTCCCCGTGGTGTCGATGTCATCACCAACTCGCCGGACGGCGGCTCCGTTGCGCCCTGACGGGAGGCGGGCGGTGCTCGCGGGTCTGCTCGCGGCCGCCGTGGTCGCCGGCGGGTGCGCGGCCGCGACGGCAACGCGCCACGCCCACGACGCCGAACGGCGCCAGGACTACGATCTGGCCGTCGTCGAGTACGGGAAGGCGCTCCAGCTCCGGCCGGACGACGCGGGCCTGCGCGACGGCCTCACGCGCGCGAAGCTGCGCGCGTCCGAAGATCATTTCACGCGCGGACGCCGGTTCGAAGCGACCGGCAAGCTGGACGCGGCGCTCGTCGAGCTGCAGGTGGCCGGTGAGCTGAATCCCTCGAACTCCGACATCGACGCGGATCTGCGCGCCACGCGCGAGAAGCTGCGCGCGCAGGCCGCCCTGCCCCGGGAAGGCCAGACGGACCTCGAGGCGCTGATCGCCAGAGCCCGCGAGCTGCCTCCGGCGGGCGACGAGCTGCCGGACGCCGCCATGCCGGCGTCGCTCGTGTTCCGCGACGCGGGCAGCCGGGATGTGTTCACCGCCATCGCGCGCTTCGCCGACATCAGCGTCATCTTCGATCCGACGTTCCAATCGGCGCCGGTGACGCTGGACCTGCGCAACGCCTCGCTGCGGAACGCCCTCGATACCGTCTCCGGCGCGACCCGCACGTTCTATCGGATCACCGCGCCGCGCACGGTGGCCGTCGTGCCCGATACGCCGGCCAAGCGTCAGGAGTACCGAGGACGAGGTTGTGCGGACGTTCTACCTGAGCAACGCCGATCTCAAGGAAACCGTCGACCTGCTCCGCCTGGTGCTCGACGCCCGGCGCATTTCGCAGATCACGGCGACCAACGCGATCACCATCAAGGACACGCCCGATCACGTCGCGGCGGCGGCGCGCCTCATCTCCGCGATCGACAAGGCCAAGCCCGAGGTGATCATCGACGTCGAACTGCTCGAGGTGAACCGGTCGAAGCTGGCGGAGTACGGCCTGCAGGCGGCGTCGCCGGAGTCGCCGGGGCTCGACGGCTCGGTCTCGGCCGGCTCGACCCTGTCGCTCAGCGAGCTGCGCAACCTGACGCAGTCCGACGTCATCCTGGCCGGTCTGCCCTCGCTCTACTACCGCCTGCTCAAGACGGACCAGAACACGCGCACACTCGCGAACCCGCAGCTGCGCACGTCGGAAGGCGCCACGGCGCAGGCCCGCTTCGGCGAAGAGGTGCCCGTGCCCGTCACCACGTTCTCGCCAATCGCGACCGGCGGGGTGCCGCAACAGCCGATCACGGCCTTCACCTATCGCACCATCGGCGTGAACATCGACATCACGCCGCGGACGCACCACGACGATGAGGTCACGCTCGCGCTCCACATCGAGGTGTCGAGCCTCCTCGGCACGGGCTTCGGCGGCTTGCCGACGTTCGGCAGCCGCCAGGTGACCACCGAGATCCGCCTCCACGACGGCGAGACCAACATGCTCGCGGGCCTGATTCGAGACGACGAGCGACGGACGCTGGATGGCGTGCCCGGCTTGAGCGACCTGCCCCTCATCGGCCGGCTGTTCGCGCGCTCGCGCACCGAGACGACGCAGACCGACGTGATCCTCACGCTCACGCCGCACATTCTCCGCGTGCTGGATCTGGATGAAAGCGACCTGCGCGCGTTCCGGGTCGGCCGCGACTCCTTCGGCGGGACCGGCGGCGGCCTGCCGACGCCGCTGGCGTCGCAGCCCCGTCCCGACGAGCCGGAGCCGCCCGCCGCGCCGGCCAGCCCGCGAGCCAGCCTCCGCTCGGGATCCCCGTCACGCCCGGCGCCTGAGCCTTATCCTTCGCGCTCGACTTTGGCGCCCAGCGCCTTGAGGTGCTCGACGAGGCGGCTGTACCCGCGCTCGACCATCTCGAGCGGCGCGAGCTGGCTCTCGCCCTCGGCCGCGAGCGCCGCGGCGATGAGCGCCATGCCCGAGCGGAGATCGCGGCTGTCGAGCGGGCGCCCGCGCAGCCGGCTCGGGCCGGTGACGATGATGCGGTGGGGGTCGCACAGGAAGAAGTCGGCTTTCATGCCGCTCATCTGCTCCAGCGCGAACAGGCGCAGTTCGTACATCCAGTCATGGACCAGCGTGCGCCCCTCGGCCTGCGTCGCGAGGACGGTCACCAGGCTGACGAGGTCGCTCGGGAATCCCGGCCACAGCCCGGTCGTGATCCGGCCGGCCGCGACGGGCCGCGACGGCTCGACGCGGAAGACGTCGCCGTCGATCCCGCAGGACACGTCCATCCGGCGCAGCACCGCCGCCACGACCTCGAGATCCTCCGGCCGCGCGCCCCGCACCTCGATCGAGCCCCCGGTGACGGCGGCCACGACGGCCCAGCTCCCCGCCTCGATGTAGTCGCCCCACAGGCGATGCTCACCGCCGTGCAGGCGGCCGCCGCCCTCGATGCCGATTGTGGTCGTGCCGGCGCCGGTGATCCCGACGCCGAGCGTCTCGAGGAAGCGGCACAGCTCGACGACATGTGGCTCGCAGGCCGCGTGGCGGATCTCCGATCGCCCGGCGGCGGCCGCCGCCGCGAGCAGCGCGGTCTCGGTGCCGGTGACCGACGCCTCGTACAGATAGATCGAGGCCGGCGTCAGGCCGCCCGGCGCCTCCAGCCGATGGCCGGGACCGTCGACCACGCGCGCACCCATCGCGCCCAGCGCGTCGAGATGCGTGGAAATCGACCGCCGCGCGGGAAAGTCGCCGCCCGGCAGCCCGAGCACGGCGCGCCCGCGCCGCGCGAGCAGCGGGCCCAGGAGCAGGACCGATCCGCGCAGCCGCCCCACCATCGCGGGATCGGGCTCGTCCTTCACCATCTCGGCGCAGCGGATGCGCAGCGTCGGCGTGCCCACGCCGTCCACGTGCGCGCCGAGGTCCTGGAGCAGACGCACCATCACCTCGACGTCGCCGATCCGGGGCACGTTGGTGAGCACGCACTCGTCCGTGGTCAACAGGCACGCGGCCAGCAGCGGCAGCGCCGCGTTCTTGTTGCCCTCGACGGTCACGGCGCCGGCCAGCCGGGCGCCTCCTTCAATCCGCAGCGTCGCCATCGAAGTCCCCGAGATAAACGATTTCTTCCCTGAGGACGACGCCAAAGCGATCCCGGACCGCGGCCCGGCAGCGCTCGACGAGCCGCCGGATGTCGCGGGCCGTGGCCGCGCCCTCGTTGACGATGAAATTACCGTGGGTCGCCGACACGACGGCATCCCCTTCGCGCGCGCCCTTCAGCCCCGCGCGGTCGATCAGGGCACCCGCCGACCACGGGATGCCTTCGGGCACCCGGTCGCGGCCCGGCTCGGGGTTGCGGAACACACACCCCGCGCTCGGCACGTCGAGCGGCTGCGTCCCCTTCCGGAACGCGAGCGACCCCCGCGCCGCCGCCCGCAGCGCGGCCGCGTCGCCCCGCGCCACGCGAAACACCGCCGAGAGCAGCACCTCGCCGGTGTCCTGCAGGCGGCTGCGATCGTACCCGAAGCGCATCTCCGCGTGGGGCACGTCCGTGACGGCGCCGTCCCGGGCGGCCAGCCGGACCTCGACGATGAGGGTGTCGATCGACCGCCCGCCGAAATGCGCGTTGCCGAACACCGCGCCCCCGACCGTGCCGGGCGTGCCCGCCCAGGCCTCGAGCCCTGCGCGGCCGTGCGTGATCGTCCAGCGCACCAGGCCGTTGATCGTCACGGCCGCGTCGGCCCGCACGCGGTCCTCGCCCTCCAGCCGCACGTCGCCTCCGCGCGGGCGCACCACGAGGCCGCGGACGCCGGCATCGGCGACCAGGACATTCGACCCGCCGCCCAGCAATGTCGCCGGGATCCCGGCCGCGCGCGCCAGCCGGAGCGCCTGGACGACGTCCTCCGCGCTCCTCGCCTCGAAGAGGACGTCGGCGGGGCCGCCGGCGCGGAACGTGGTGAGCGGCGCCAGCGGCGCGTCCACGACGACGCGGCCGGGACCGAACGCCCGAGCCATCGCCGAGACGAAATCGGTCATCCCCGGCCCTCCCACGCGTCGAGCGCCAGCAGCTCGCGTTCGCGCGCGATCAGCGCCGTGAGCGCCTCCTGACGCGAGCACACCTGGAACCGTACGGTGTCCCCCGGCGCGAGCTGTCCGGCGACGCCGAGGTCGGCGGCGATGACCGTCGCGATCTTCGGGTAGCCTCCGGTCGTCTGGCGATCCGCCATCAGCAGAATCGGTTGGCCCGAGGCGGGTACCTGGAGCGATCCGATCGGCGTCGCCTCCGAGATGAATGCCGGGCCGGCGCGGGTCGGCAACGCCGGACCGTCGAGACGGTAGCCCGTGCGATCGGACTCGGGCGTGACGACGTACGGCGCCGACTGCAGGCGGTCCAGCGCGCCCTCCGCGAAGACATCGTCTTGCGGCCCCCGCAGGACGCGCACGATCGCGGGGCGCGTGATCGCCGGGCCGCGAACCCGGCGCGACACGGCCCCGGACGGCGGCCGCTCGCCGATCGGCACCTCGTCGCCGGCGCGCAGCGCCCGACCCTCGAGCCCGCCCATGCCGCTCAACAGGTGGGTCGCGCGGCTGCCGAGCAGCGGCGGCACGTCAATCCCCCCGGCGACCGCGAGATACGCGCGCGCGCCCTCGAGTCGGCGCCCGAAGGTCAGGACCGCACCCGCTGGCAGCACGACCGGTCCGCCGCTCGCGACGGCGCGGCCCTCCACCATCAACTCGAACACCGCGCCGGTGACGGCGATCGGCCGGGCCTCGCTCGCGACGAGTTCCGGCCCGACGAGCGTGATTTCGAGCGTCGCCGCGTCGGGCGCGTTCCCGACCATCGCGTTCGCCGCGCGATGCGCGAAGGGATCCATCGGCCCGGCCACCGGGACGCCCTCGTGCTGACGCCCCCACCGCCCCGCGTCCTGCACGGTCGTCAGCAGGCCCGGTTTGCGGATCGTGAGCGCGGCCATGTCAGCGGCCCGCCAGCCGATCGAAGGCGGCGCGATCGATGGGCTCGAACCGCACGGTGTCGCCGGCTGCCAGGAGGCACGGCTCGTCGCGGCTCGCGTCGAACACCGTCAACGGCGTGCGGCCGATCACCTGCCATCCGCCCGGCGTCTCGCACGGGTAGACGCCCGTCTGAGCGCCGGCGATGCCGACCGAGCCGGCCGGCACGCGGAGCCTGGGCGTGTCGCGCCGGGACGCGGCGATGCGTTCGTTCACCACGCCCATGTAGGCGAACCCCGGCACGAAACCCATCATGAACACGCGGTAACGGCCGGCACTGTGCCGCGCCACCACCCCGGCTTCGTCGGTCCGCGCGAACCGCGCCACCTCGGCGAGGTCGGGCCCGAACTCGCCCCCGTAGCACACTGGGATCGCCACCTCGCGCCCCGCCTCGCCGTCCGGCGCCGGCGCTTCGCCGGCGGCGCGCGCGACCGCCTCCAGCCGCCGCGCGTCCGCGCGGAGGGGATCGAAATAAATCGTGACCGATCGATACGCCGGCACGACGTCCCGCACGCCCGGCAGCCGGCGCGACCGCACGTGCGCCGCCGCGGCGATCGCCCGCGCGTTCACCTCCGGGGCGATGCGCGCCTCGAACTCGATCACGAGCGCCGACTCCCCGGCGTGGACGAGGCGCGTCATCGCAGCGTCCGCAGCAACTTCTGATGAATGCCGCCGAAGCCGCCGTTCGACATGAGCACCACGAGATCGCCGGGGCGGTGCTCCCGCGCGACAATCGCGACAATGTCGTCCACCGAGGCGGCGGCGCGCGCCGACAGGCCGCGGGCGGTGAGATCGTGCACGAGCCGCGGAATCGACAGGCGCTCATCCTCGGGCAGCGTCGAGCGGTAGACCGGCGCCAGCACCACCTCGTCGGCGGCGTCGAACGCCCCGGCGAACGCCTCCTGGAAGACGGCGCGGCACGACGAGGCCGACCGCGGCTCGAAGGCCGCCCAGATCCGCGCCTCCGGGTGCGCGGCCCGCAGCCCCGCGAGCGTCTCGGCAATCGCCGTCGGGTGATGCGCGAAGTCGTCGAACACCGTGACCCCGTCCTCGACGCCCACCACCTCCAGGCGGCGCTTCACGCCCTCGAAGGCGCGGAGCCCCTCGGCCATCCCCTCGGCGCTCAGCCCCACGCGCGCGCCGACCGCGATCGCCGCGACGGCGTTGCGCACGTTGTACTCGCCGACCAGCGGCACGACGAAGCGCCCGTACGGGGCGCCGTGGCGCCGGAGCGCGAACGCGGTCGAGCCCGCCGACGGCTCGATCCCGTGCGCCTGCCACTCGGCCCCTTCGCGCGTCCCGAAGGTCTCGACCTCCGAGACGGCCACGTCCCCGAGGGCGGCGGCCATCGGACTGTCGGCGCCGAGCAGGAGCAGCCCATGGCGCGGGACGAGGTTCACCAGCCGGCGGAACGCCAGCCGCACGGCGTCCAGGTCCGCGTAGATGTCGGCGTGGTCGAACTCGATGTTGTTGATCACGGCGATGTCGGGCAGGTATTTCAGGAACTTCGCGGTCTTGTCGAAGAATGCGCTGTCGTACTCGTCGCCTTCGATCACGAAGTCACGCCCGCGGCCCACGCGATAGCTCGAGCCGCCGCTGCCGAAGTTGCGCACGATGCCGCCGACGAAGACGCTCGGGTCCGCGCCGCCGTGCGCCAGCAGCCAGCCTGTCAGCGCCGTCGTCGTCGTCTTGCCGTGCGTGCCGGCGATCACGGTCGACCGCGCGCCCCAGAGGAAGTGCTCCCGCACGGCCTCGGGCAGCGAGACGTAGCGGATCTTCCGGTCGAGCACGGCCTCGAGCTCGGGGTTCCCCCGCGAGATGGCGTTGCCCACCACCACGAAGTCGATGTCCGACGTGATGTGCTCGGCCTGGTAGCCCGACAACGCCGGGATCCCTTCGGCGGCGAGAAAGTCGCTCATCGGCGGGTACACATCCTGATCGGACCCGCGCACGTCGAGGCCCTTGTGCTTGAGGAGTGCGGCGAGCGTGGCCATCGCCGTGCCGCAGATTCCGATGAAATACGCGCGGCCGCTAGACAACCGCGGCCTCCTCGATGACCAGGCGCGGCGAGCCCGTCGCGACGACGCGGCAGGAGACGCCGAGCGGCAGCGTGAGTGCGGCGCCCGGCGTGTGGCCGGAGGGAAACCCGAACAGCACCGGTCCGGGAAAATCGGCGAGCGCCTCGGCCAGGGCTGCGCGCGCCGTGTGCTCCGCTCCCGGTTCGTCGCAGCCGGGCATGGCGCCGATCACGACCGCGCTCGCGCGGGCCAGGATGCCCGCCTGCCGGAGCTGCGTGACCATCCGATCGAGCCGGTACGGGCGCTCGCCGACGTCCTCGATCCACAGGACGTGGCCGGCGGGGGGCGCGAAGGCGAACGGCGTGCCGAGGGAGGCGACGAGCTGCGTCAGCGTGCCGCCGAGGATCGGCCCGGCGGCCTCGCCGGGGCGGAGCGCTTCCAGTCCGGGGGGCGAGAGCTCCCCCATCGGCTCGGGGCGGCCCACCGCGCGCAGGAACGAGTCGCGATCGTATCCCGCCGCGCCTTTCTCGAAGCGGCCCGCCAGCATTGGACCGTGAAACGCCACGGTCCCGCAGCCGATCGTCAGGAAGGTCAGCATCGCCGTCAGGTCGCTGTACCCGACGAAGACCTTGCAGGCGCGCCGCACGTCCGCGGCGTCGAGCAGCGGCAGCACCTGGGCGCTCCCGTACCCGCCGCGCACGGCGACGATGCCGGCGATGGAGGGATCCGCCCACGCCGCGCGCAGGGCCGCCGCGCGCAGCTCGGGCGCGCCCGCGACGAAGCGCCCGCGCGCGAACACCGACTCCTCGAACACGGGCTCGAAGCCGAGCCGGCGGATCTCCTCGAGGCCGGCGTCGAACTCCTCACGCCCGAAGGGGCTCGCCGGTGCGACGATCGCGACCCGGTCGCCGGCGGTGAGGGCGCGCGGCTTGAGCATCACAGAAACCGCGCCATCTCCTCGGCGACGGCGCGATGGGCGTCGGCATCGATCCGCTCGCTCAAGCGCCGGCCGGCGGCCGGGCGCGCGATCGCCTTCGCGCCGAGGAACCGCTCCTTCGCGGCGCGCAGGCGGGTCCAGGCGGCCTCGACGCGCGCGAACGGCAGCGTGCCGTCCTCGAGGGCGTGCACCAGCGCCTCGAGCGTCCTGGCCTGCAGGTCGTGATCGGTACCGCACACGAGCAACGCGTCGCAGCCCGCCGCCACGGCCTGCACGGCCGCGTTGGGCACCGCGTACCGGCTGGTAATCGCCTTCATCTCCAGGTCATCGCTGACGATCACCCCGTCGAAGGCGCACTCCTCGCGGAGGGCGCGCTGCACCACGGCGCGCGACAGGGTCGCCGGCCGCGCGTCGTCGAGCGCCGGAACGAGCACGTGGGCGGTCATGATCATCGCGACGCCCGCCTCGATGGCCGCGCGGAACGGGGGCCACTCGACGGCGCGGAGGCGATCGGGCGGGTGTTCCACGAGCGGCAGCTCGAGATGCGAATCGGTGCTCGTGTCGCCGTGCCCCGGGAAATGCTTGCCGCAGGCCGCCAGGCCCTCCGCCTGCAACACGCGCACGATCGCAGCGCCCAGCCGGGCCACGTCGTCGGATCGCTCAGCGAGCGCGCGGTCGCCGATGACCGGATTCTTCGGGTTGGTGTGGACATCGAGGACCGGCGCGAAGTCGAGGGTCACGCCGACGGCGCGCAGCTCGGCGGCGAGCGCCCGCGCGAAGCGCTCGGCGAGGGCGACGTCGCCGCTCCGGCCGAGCGTGATCATCGGCGGCCAGACCGTGAAGGGCGCCTTCAGGCGCGCCACGCGGCCGCCCTCCTGATCGACCCCGACCCACACGGGCGTCTCGGCCACGAGGCGCGCGGCGTCGTAGGCGAGCTCGGCGACCTGCTCGGGCTCCGCCACGTTGCGGGCGAACAGGATCACGCCGCCCAGCCCGAACTCGCGGGCCAGGGCCCGCAGCTCGACCGGCACCTGCTGGCCGGCGAACCCGGCGATGAGCAGCTGCCCGATCTCATGGCGAAGCGCGCGTGGCGACATCCGGGTCACAATTATAATCGTGCCGTGCAGCTCGCTTCGTCCGCACCCACCCGCATCGACCTCGCGGGCGGCACGCTCGACATCTGGCCGCTCTACCTCTCGCACCCCGGCGCGCAGACGGTCAATGCGGCGATCTCCCTTCGGGCGCACGTGCGGCTCGAGTCGAAGGACGCGCCCGGGCTCGACCTCGCGTCGGAGGACCTCGGCGTCCGGGCCAGCCTCGCCAGCGGCGAGGCGCTCGGCGCCGGCGGCCCGCTGCCGCTCCTCGCGCGGCTCGCGCGCCACTACGGCGCGGACCGCCTGGCCATCACGACGCGCGGCGAATCGCCGGCCGGCGCCGGTATCGCGGGCTCGTCCGCCCTCGCCGTCGCGCTGGCGGGCGCCCTCGCGCGGTGGGTGGGCGCCTCGACCGCGGCGAGCGACGTGCTCGAGGTGGCGATGAACGTCGAGTGCCAGACGATCCGCGTGCCCACCGGCGTGCAGGACTACCGGCCGGCCTTGTACGGCGGAATTGCCGCCATCGAGCTGAGCGTGAGCGGCGTCTCGCGCGTCGCGCTCGACGTCGATCCGCGGGAGCTCGAGCGGCGCATCGTCCTCGCCTATACCGGCGCGCCGCGCCAGTCAGGCACCAATAACTGGGAGATCTTCAAGCGCCACATCGACGGCGACCCGCGCGTGTTCGACTGCTTCGAGCGAATCCGGGACACCGCAGCGAACCTGCGGGAGGCCCTTGCCCGCGGCGACTGGGACCGCGTGGGCGCGGAGATCGCGGTCGAGTGGGACAATCGCAAGCGCCTGGCGCCCGGCGTGAGCACGCCGGTCATCGACGATCTCATCGCGCGCGCGTTCGCCGCGGGCGCGGCCGCGGCGAAGGTTTGCGGCGCCGGCGGCGGCGGGTGTCTGTTCTGCTACGGCCCGCCGGCCCGGCGCGAGGCGATCGCCGCCGCCCTCGCCGCCGGCGGCGCGCGCGTGCTCCCCTTCCACATCGAAATGGACGGCCTGCGGTTCGAGCCATGAGCGACAAGTTCCCGATCCTGACCCCGGACGCCAAGATCGCCGAGATCAAGCGGTTGTACTACGCGACCACCCGGCAGACGATCCTCGAGGATCTCGACCGGGCCGTCCGCCTGCTGAAATCGATGGAATCGGAGGAGGAGCGCGAGCGGGCCGCGGTCTACATGGACGGCCTGTCGCAGATGCGCTCGGAGTGGGGCGTGCGGAGTGGAAAGCCGAAGACGCCGGGCCGGGGCGGCAAGCCCCGGGGCGGGCCGCGCCGTTCCTAGGTGCGCTCGGCCTGCACCTTCTTGCGGGCCGCCCTGCGCAGTGCCTCCGGCACGTTGCGATCCGTCGACAACATGCCGAGATCCTTGGCGTTCAGCCGCGCAATCATGTTCATCGACAGCGCCAGCGGCGTCTTCGAGTTCTTCGTCAGCGCCGAGATGACGCCGTAATTCTTCGTCCAGGCACGGTTGGTCGCGATCACGCGAAGCACGTCCTCCGAGACGCTCGACGCGCGGGCGTAGTTCTCGATTTCGGCGTCGTTCACCTTCGGACTGCTCAGGACGGCGACCGAGATCATCTTGTTCGGATCGCGGATGAGGATGTTCCGCATCTCGCGCGTCCCCTTGACGGCGGCCTTCAGCCGCTCGGGGAAGCTCATCGACGCCAACTGCTGCATCACGCTCCGCTTGCGCTCGTCCTCGCTGAGGCCGGACAGCGCCTCGGCGTCCTTCTCCCACG
Organism: uncultured Acidobacteriota bacterium; assembly: GCA_963792785.1. Lineage (GTDB taxonomy): Bacteria > Acidobacteriota > Vicinamibacteria > Vicinamibacterales > CAVVIG01 > CAWIMX01. The sequence goes on from CAWBXO010000001.1 coordinate 709,637, forward strand.
CCAGCTCGTCGTCGGTGGCCGCGGTCACGAGGGGATCGTCGGCGTCGGCCTCGGCCTCGACATCCGGTGCGGGGGCCGCCGCGACGCCGCGCGCCTCGAAGAACGCGCGGAGCGTGCCGGGTGTGCTCGGCCGGGCGAGGAACGCCGAGAGGGACGCCGCCGGCACCTTGGAGAGTGTCTCGTTCGCGGTTTCCCTGATGAGGGGATCACCGTCCTCGGTGAGCAGCGCGAGGATCGACAACTGCTCGACGGCCCGCGTCTCGAGCCCCCCTTCCGCGGCCAGGAGCCGGACGTCGCGCGCCACTTCTCCGCGCCGGAAGAAGTCCAGAATGGGCATCGGGGCGGCGATCATGGGCTGGCGAGGAACTCCATGTAGTTGTCGAGGTTCATCCGGGCGGTGACCACTTCTCCCGAGCCGCCGAGGCCGCGCGCCGGCCGGCCGTTCAGCGTGAGCGTGAGCGCGGAGGCATCGCCGGCCGTGAGCACGAGATCGTGCTGCACGTTCACCACCTCACGCTCCCCCGCCGCCAGCAGGCGCTGGATCACCGGCCGCCCATCGGCCACGGCCGACACCCAGCACGGGCGCTCGGCCGACAGCGTGACGGTCAGTTGGCCGGCGGCCGCCGCCGGCGACGCCGCGGGCACCGCCTGGACCAGCGCGACATCCGTGACGGGCGGAATCTCGATCGGCTGCACCAGTGGCGGCGGAAGCGCCTCGCTCGTGTCGGGAATCACGGCCGGCGCGGGGACGGGCGGGGCGGCGCGCCCCGCGCCCGTCGCGGCCCAGTAAAGCAGGATTCCCGCCAGCGGCACGCTGACCAGCACCAGCCGCAGCACCGTCGAGGCCATGCGCTCCTCGCTCTCGTGCGCCTCGGGGTCCTCGACGTGATCGACGGCCGGATGGCCCGCCGTCACGTCGTCGCGCGGAAACTGTGCGATGAAGTCCTGGATGGTGGCCTCGGGGTCGAGGCCGACCTCGATGGCGTAGGACCGCACGAACGCCCGACTGAAGATGCCGCCCGGCAGGCGCGAGACCTCGTTGCGCTCCAGGGCCCCGAGCGCCACGACGGAGATCTTCGTGGCGTTCGCGATCTGGCGCAGCGTGACGCCGCGGCGCTCGCGCGCCTCGCGGAGCCGGCTGCCGAAGTCCTGTGAGGTGTGATCGGGCATGCTGGGGGGTGAATCGAGTTTATGTTAGGAAGGCGGTCGCGCCGTGTCAAACCTCATCCGCACGGCGGTGCACACCTCGTTCAGCGCCGAGGCGCCGATCGGGCCCGCCCGGCCGCCCCGCCCGGACATGAACAGACCGATCGCGGCCAGGCCCGCGGCGCCCGCGCCGGCCACCGCCGCGACCCGATCGACGGTGATCCCCCCAATCGCCAGTACCGGCACCCCCACGGACGCCGCGATCGCCGCCAGGCCCTCGGGGCCGAGCAGAGGCGCCCCGGGCTTCGACCGGGTTCGAAACACCGTGCCCGCGATCAGGTAGTCCACATCCGCCTCGACGGCCCGCGCTTCGTCGATCCCATGCACCGATCGGCCGATCAGGAAGCCCGGCGGCGCCAGCGCCCGCGCGGCGCGCGGCGGCAGGGAGTCCGCCCGCAGATGCACGCCCGCGGCGCCCGCGGCAATCGCCACGTCGAGACGATCGTTGACCACGATCCGCGTCGCCGATCCGACGGCTGCGGCGACCGCGGTGCGCGTCACCGCGCACAACTCGCCGGCCTCGAGATCCGGTTCCCGCAGCTGCACCAGATCGACGCCGGCGGCGATGGCGGATCGCGTCTGGGCGAGCAGACACGCCGCGCGCTCGCCCGGCGGGCGCCCCCGCGCCAGGCGCGCGCCGTCGGTGACGAGGGTGAGGACCGGCCGCGCGCCGAGCGGCGTCATCCGCCCGATCCCGGCCCATCGCCGACGCGCGAGGGCGCCCGCGGGCCGAGCAGCCGCACGAGCTCGGCGAAGCCAGCGGCCAGATTCACCAGGCCGAGACCGCTCACGCCGCCGCGGACGAAGTTGTTCGTGATGACGGCGTGGATGCCCGGCCAGCCGAGCGCGAAGTAGTTGCGCTCCCAGAAGCTCGACCACGGGAGGACGATCAAGAGGAGGCCGACTTCGATGAAGAACGCGATGTAGACGAGGCGCCGGATCAGGAGCCTACCCTCGCGTCTGGACCTTCGACAGCCGATCGACGCGGTCACGCACGTCGCGGTAGTCGCCGGCATCGGCAAGGAGTTCCATCGACACGGCGAGGGCCCGGGCCACCTCGCCGGTCGACTCGAGGGCCTCGGCGAGCTCGTACAAGAGCAGGTGACCGTCCTCGGGACTCGACGGCGGCGCCTGGGCGGCGCGCTCGTACCACTCGATGGCCTGCGGCGTCTTGCCCTGGTCGCGGCAGATCCGCGCGGCCGCCGACGCCGCGCGGAACCGGAGGCGCGGCGTGCGCGACGCCTTCTCGAGCGCCGCCAGGCTCTCGTCCGCGCGCCCCTGGTCGCGCAGCTCGATGCCGCGGCTGTACTCCGCCTCCGCGGCCTTCACCGCGTTCTTCTTCGAGGCCTCGTCGCGCATGACGCCGAGCGCGCCCTCGACCGAGCCGGCCATGGCCCGCGTCACCGCCGGCGTGTCGATCCCGTCGAGGACCAGGCTCAGATCGACTTCCACGTGCTCCGCCGATCCCGTCGCCCGGCGCGGCTTGGGCGCCGAGGCCTCTTCCATCTCGGCCAGCAGGCCGTCGACGTCGACCGCATTCGGCCCGAGGTCGAACTGGCTCGCGGCCGCGGCTGGCGCCGCGGCCCGCGCCGCCGCCGGCGCCGGCGCCGGGTCGGGCGGTGTCGGCGACGGCGCGCTCTTGGCGCCGGGCGCCTTTTCGCCTGGAGAGGGCAGCTGCTCCGCGCCGAGCGAGAGGTCGGTGGTGGAGAACGGCGACTCGCCGCTCAGGCGCTCGGCGATGATCGCGTCGGGGTCCTCCTCGCCTGCGAGGACCAGCGCGTTCCGGAAGCGCTCAACGTTTGCGCGGTCCCAGGGTTCCCGGGCGACCAGATCTTCCGCGATGAACCGGGCTTCGTCCGCCGAGCCGGCCGCGATGTACGCGTCGGCGAGCTGGGCCTGCGCGCTGTACATCGTCGCCTCGAGGCCGCCGTCGACGCAGATCTCGACAAGGTGCATCAGCGCCGGCACGTGGTTGGGCACGCGGGTGACGAACTCCTGGAGCGCGGCCGCGGCCGAGGCCCAATCCTCGTGGGCGATGGCGTGCTCGACGGCCAGCTCGACCGCCTGCAGCCCGGCCTCCGGCGCCGCCTCCGCGACGGTCCAGCCGATGCGCGCGATCTCGTCGCGCCGGTCGGCGTCCTCGTCGAGCAGCCGCTTCAGCAGCACGAGGCCGGCCTCGACCTCGGTGCCCCGCAGGCGCATCTCGGCCACCAGCAGGAGGAGCGTCAGATCGTCGCCCGCGGTTTCCTCGGTCAGGTACTCGGCCGCCGCCTGCGCGTCGCCGCGGGCGAGGTACGACTTGGCGAGGTGCGCCCGGAGCTCGCCGTCGGCGGGATCGAGCCGCGCCGCCTCGGCGAGGGCGGCGAGCGCATGGTCGGGCTGCCCCGCGCCCTCGAACGCCTCGGCGAGCCGCTTGAACTGCTCGGGCGTGGCCGCGCACTCGCGCGCCCGGGCGAAGTCGCCCGCCGCCATGTAAATCTCGAGCAATTGCTGACGGATTTCCTCGTCGTCGGGACTCAGCTGGGCCGCGTCGCGCAGCGCTTCCACGGCGCCGGCGGTGTCGCCCTTCTCGGCGAGGGCCGTGGCGATCTCCTTGAAATCGCGCGCCGCGCCCGCCGCGTCGTTGATCTCCATGCGCGCCCGCGCGCCGTCCCGGCGGGCGTCGAAGTCGTCTGGATCGAGGTTGCCGAGGCGAATGCGAATCTGCGCGGCGCCCCGCTGATCCTTGCGGGCCAGGCGGAGCTCGGCGACGGTGTGCAGATGGCTGCGCGCGTCCGCGAGCAGGCCCTGGCTGGAGGCGACTTCCGCGCCCTGCAGGAGCGAATGCTCGTGGTCCGGCTTGATCTTCAGGACCTTCTTGTAGAGCGCGCCGGCCTTCGAGAGGAAGCCTTCTTCGCTCAGGCTGTCGGCGATGCGGACGTACTGCTCGACGGCCTTGTCGGGCTGCTTGGCGCGGGCGTACAGGTCGCCGAGGACGTTCGCGGTGTTCCAATCGCGCGGCTGCTCCGTGACCACGCGCAGGTATTCCGCGATGGCAAGGTCGAGCTTCCCTTGCCGCAGGAGCTTTTCGGCGTTCTTCAGGACGGCGGCGCGATCAATAGCCACGGGTGGAATCTAGCCCATCGTATCAAACAGCGTCCGGGCCCGGAACGAGCGCCGATGCTGCGCGGAATAGCCGAACCGTGCAACGGCCTGCAGATGGTCGGCCGTCGCGTAACCCTTGTGCCGATCGAAGCCGTACCGCGGGTCGCATTCGTGCAGCACCCGCATCTGGCGATCGCGGGTGACCTTCGCGACGATCGAGGCGGCGGCGATCGCCGCGCACCGGCGGTCGCCGTGCCGCACGCCGCGCTGCGCCATCGGCAGGCCGGGCACGCGGAAGGCGTCGACGAGCACGATGTCCGGCGGCGGCGCCAGGTCGAGCACGGAGCGCTGCATCGCGCGGAGCGACGCCTGATGGATATTGAGACGGTCGATATCGGCGGGCTCGAGCGAGGCCACGGCCCAGGCGATGGCCTCGCGCATGATGACGACCGAGAGCGCCTCGCGCTCCCCGGCGGGAACGGCCTTCGAATCGGCGAGCCCCGGAATGTGGCGGTCGGGGTGCAGCACGACCGCCGCCGCCACCACGGGACCGGCCAGGCAGCCGCGCCCCACTTCGTCCACGCCCGCAACGTGCACGAATCCGGCGCGCCGCAGCGCGTTCTCGAGGGTGCGCGTCGCCGAGACCCGGGTCATGGGCCAGCGCGGCCGTCGAATCAGGCCCCGGCCTTCGCCTCGCGCCCGCTCTCGCGCATGCGGGCCGCCTTGCCCTTCAGGTCGCGCAGATAGTAGAGCTTCGCGCGGCGGACCTTCGCCGACCGCACCACCTCGATCTTCTGGATCGTCGGCGAATGCAGCGGGAAAATGCGCTCCACGCCCTGTCCGAACGACACCTTGCGCACGGTGAACGACGCGCGCGTGCCGCCGCGGTGCAGCCCGATCACGACGCCTTCGAAGATCTGAATGCGCTCTTTATCGCCCTCGCGCACGCGCACGTGCACTTTGACCGTGTCGCCCGACCGCATCGCCGGCCGCTCGGTCAGCTGGCCCTGCTCCACCGTTTCAATCGCGCCCATCTCGCACTCCTCGGTCGCGCTCGGCGACCAGCTCCCGCAGAATCTCCCGCTCGTCCTCGTCCAGCGCCGCCGCGTCCAGCAGGTCCGGCCGCCGCTCGAGCGTGCGGCTCACCGCTTCCCGCTTCCGCCAGCGGCGGATGTCGCCATGGTGTCCCGACAGCAGCACGTCGGGCACCCGCATCGCCGCGCCGTCCGGCCCGGCCACTTCGGCCGGCCGCGTGTAGTGCGGAAAATCGAGCAGCCCGCGGCTGAACGAGTCGTCCGCCACCGACTGATCGTCCCCGACGACGCCCGGCACCAGCCGGGCCACGGCGTCCACGACCACGAGCGCCGGCAGCTCGCCGCCGCTCAACACGTAATCGCCGATCGACAGCTCCTCGGTGACCCGCGCCCGGACGCGCTCGTCCACCCCTTCGTATCGGCCGCAGAGGAGCACCACGTGCGCCGCCTCGCTCAACTCCCGCGCCCGCGCCTGCGACAGCCGCCGCCCCTGCGGCGACATCAGCAGCACCGTCAGCGGCCCGCCCCGCTCGGCCTCGATCGCGTCGAGCGCGCGGAAGATCGGATCCGGCTTCAACACCATCCCCGGTCCGCCGCCGTACGGCACGTCGTCCACCACATGGTGCCGGTCTGTCGTGTAGCCGCGCAGGTCGCGCACCGTCACGTCCAGCGTCCCGGCCGCGATCGCCCGCCCCACGACGCCGGCCTGGAGCGCCGCATCGACCATCGCCGGAAAGATCGTCACGACGTCGATGGTCATGCTCGGGCGCTCACTCGTTCAACGCCAGCAGGCCGTCCGGCGGATCCACGACGATCCGGCGTCCCGCCACGTCCACCGTCACGCAAATCCCGGTGACCAGCGGCACCAGCACCTCGCCGCGCGCCCCGTCGACCACCAGCCGGCTGCCGCCGGGTCCGCCCTCGACCGCCCGGACCTCGCCGACCACGTCACCGCCGGTCGTCTCGACCCGGCACCCCACCAAGTCGTGGTGGAACCACGTGCCCGCCGGGAGCGGCTCGAGCCACTCGCGCGGCACCCGCAATTCCAGTCCGGCCATCCCCTCGGCCTCGGTCATCGTCTCGACGCCCGCCAGACCCAGGATCGGCCGCCCGCGATGGAACCGCAGGCTCGTGATCGTGAGGGGCGCCACCGCGCCGCCGCGCGTCACGAACACCTCGGCGCCCGGCCGGAAGCGCTTCTCCGGAAAGTCCGACTCCGGATTCACGATCACCTGGCCGCGATTGCCGTGGGCGCGGGCGACCGTCCCGACCAGCGCCATCTCGTCCCACTGCACGGGCCTAGCCGCGCCGCGGCGTGTCGCGCACCTCGACGGTGACCTTCTTCCCGTCCTTCTCGCCCGCCGACGCCGCCAGCGTCCGGATCGCGGCGATGGTCCGGCCCTGCCGGCCGATCACGCGGCCCGATTCGCCCGGCGCCAGGAACAGCTCCACGAGCGTCGTGCCCTGATGCTCCGACACCTCGACGCGCACGTCGTCCGGCCGATCGGTCAGCGCCCGGGCCAGCACCTCGACGACGCGGCCGACCGACTCACGCACTCGGGGCCTCGACGGCCGCCGGCTGCGGCGTCAGGTGCCGCGCGATCAGCGTTCGCACGGAGTCCGACGGCTGCGCGCCCTTGGAGATCCAGTAGTCCACGCGCGCCTGGTCGATCTTGACGATCGCCGGCTTGGTCCGGGGGTTGTAGTGCCCGAGGATTTCCACGAAGCTGCTGTCGCGCGCGGCCCGGGAATCGGTGACGACGATGCGGAAGAACGGACGCTTCTTCGATCCAGCCCGGCGCATACGAATGACGACCATCGACGATTCTCCTCAATACGGTCTCGAGGCTCGAACTCGATCCGAAACTCCGCTGCGCGGGACCTTCGAGCGCCGCGGTTACCCGCGGTTGCGCAGCATCTGCATGGCCCGGCGGCGCGCCTGCTTGCCGCCACCGGCCAGCCCGGCCATCCCGCCGAGCTGCTTCAACATCTTCTGCATCTGCACGAACTGCTTCAGCAGGCGGTTCACGTCCTCGACCTTCGTGCCGCTCCCCTTCGCGATCCGCTTCCGGCGGCTGCCGTTGATGATCTGCTGCCGGCGCCGCTCGTCCGGCGTCATCGACGAGATGATCGCCTCGATCCGCGTCAGCTGCTTCTCGTCCGGCTTCTGCTCGGGGTTGAGCGCCTTCACGCTCCCCATCCCCGGGATCATCCCGAGGATCGACTCGAGCGGGCCCATCTTCCGGATCGTCCGGAGCTGGTCCCGGAAATCGTCGAGCGTGAACTCGTTCGAGCGGATCTTCCGCTCGAGACGCTCGGCGTCCTCGACGTCGATCGCCTGCTCCGCCTTCTCGATGAGCGACAGCACGTCGCCCATCCCGAGCACCCGCGACACGACCCGCTCGGGGTAGAACGGCTCGAGATCTTCCAGCCGCTCGCCGCTGCCCACGAACGCGATCGGGACGCCGACGACCGCCACCACCGATAGCGCCGCGCCGCCGCGCGCGTCGCCGTCCATCTTCGTCAGGACGACGCCGGTCACTCCGACGCGGCGGTTGAACTCGCCCGCGCTCTTGATTGCGTCCTGCCCCGTCATCGCGTCCGCGACATAGAGCAGGTCGCCCGCCGCGGTCACGTCTTTCACCGCGACGAGTTCGTCCATCAGGTCGTCGTCGATGTGGAGCCGGCCCGCCGAGTCCACGATGACGACGTCGAAGCCGAGGTTCGCCGCCTCAGCCAGCGCGCCTTTCGCGCGGGCGATCGGGTCGAGCACGCCGGGCGGATCGAAGACCCGCAGCGACGCCTGCTGACCGACCACGTTCAACTGCGCGATCGCCGCCGGCCGCTTCACGTCCGTCGAGACGAGCAGCGGATGCCGGCCCTGCTTCGCCAGCCACTTCCCGAGCTTCCCTGCCGTCGTCGTCTTGCCGGCGCCCTGGAGCCCCAGCAGCACGATCACTCGCGGCCGCGCCGCAGACGCCGGCAGGCCGCCCTCGGTGCCGCCGAAGAGCGCGACCATCTCGTCGCGCACGATTCGGACGACTTCCTGCGACGGCGACAGCGTGCGAAGCACGTCCTGCCCCATCGCCCGGTCGCGCACCCGGTCGATGAAGGCCTTGACGACCTTGAAGTTGACGTCGGCCTCGAGCAGCGCGAGCCGAATCTCGCGCAGCGCGGCTTCGATGTTCTCCGGCGTCAGCCGAGTCTCCCCGCGCAGCGTCTTGAAGACGTCCTGCAGGCGCGTGCTGAGTGACTCGAACATGGGTAAGGACCGCCCTAACGTGCTCTAGCGCAAACCCTTATCGTAGCGAAGGGCCCGGCGGGTGTCAATTTCGATCAGACCGACGTGAGCTTGTGCCCGAGCTTCTCCTTCTTGGTCTTCAGGTAGCGGCGCGTGTCTTCCGACGCGGGAATCTCGAGGGGGAGCCATTCGCTCACCGAGAGACCGTAGCCCTCGACGCCCACCAGCTTGCGGGGATTGTTGCTGAGGAGGCGCATCGAGCGGATGCCCAGGAGCCGCAGGATCTGGACGCCCATGCCGTAGTCGCGCTGGTCGGCCTTGAAGCCGAGGCGCTCGTTGGCCTCGACGGTGTCGAAGCCCTCGTCCTGCAGCTCGTACGCCCGGATCTTGTTGCCGAGGCCGATCCCCCGGCCCTCCTGGTTCAGGTACAGGAGCACGCCGCGGCCCTCGGCCGCGATCCGCTCCATGGCGACGTCGAGCTGGTCGCCGCAGTCGCAGCGCATCGAATGCAGGACGTCGCCGGTCAGGCACGACGAGTGCACGCGCACCATCACGTCGAGCCCGTCGCCGATGTCTCCGCGCACGAGCGCGACGTGCGTCTGGGTGTCGACCTGGTTCTCGAACGCGTGGATGCGGAAGTCGCCGTACTTGGTCGGGAGCCGGGCGACGGCGACCTGCTTGACCAGCGACTCGGTGCGGACGCGGTACTTGATCAGGTCCGCGATCGTAATCATCGGCAGCCCGTGCTTCTTCGCGACCTTGGCGAGCTGGGGCACGCGGGCCATCGTGCCGTCCTCGTTCATGATTTCGCAGATGACGCCCGCCGGGTACAGCCCGGCGATGCGCGCGAGGTCCACGGCCGCTTCGGTCTGGCCGGCGCGTACGAGGACGCCGCCCGGCCGCGCGCGCAGCGGGAACGTGTGGCCCGGGCGCGCGAGGTCCGCGGGCCGCGTGGCCGGATCGATTGCCGCGAGCACGGTCGCGGCGCGATCGGCCGCCGAGATGCCGGTGCTCGTCACGAGCTTCGCCTCGATGGAGACGCAGAACGCGGTGTCGAAGCGCGAGCTGTTTTTCGAGACCATCAGCGGCACGTCCAGCTCGTCGAGCCGGTCGGGCAGCATCGAGAGGCAGATCAGGCCGCGGCCGTGGCGCGCCATGAAGTTGATCGCCTCGGGCGTCACCTTCTCCGCCGCGATCGTCAGGTCGCCCTCGTTCTCGCGATCCTCGTCGTCGACGACGATGATCATGCCGCCCTGACGGAACACCTCCACGGCGTCCTCGACGCGGGCGAACGGCCCCGGGCGCTTGCGCGCGCCCTTTGCGATTTCCAGTCTGCGGCTCATGATGACGGTCCTTGCCGGATCAGTGACGAACGTCCTTCGGGTCGACCGCGGCGAACGACAGCCCGGCGAGGCTGGCCGCCCGCGCGACGTACTTCCCCACGATATCGCACTCGAGGTTCACGCGGTCGCGCACCTGCGCCTGGCGGAGGTTGGTGTGCTCCATCGTGAACGGCACGAGCTGCACGTCGAACTTGTCGGCGCCCAGGCCGGCAACCGTGAGGCTGATGCCGTCCACGGTCACGGATCCGCGGTGCACCAGCAGCGGCGCCAGCGCGGACGGGAACGAGATGGTGAGCCACTGAAACTCGGCGTCGGGCCGCATGTCCTCGATGTAGCCGACGGCGTCCACGTGCCCGAGCACGAAGTGGCCGCCCAGGCGCCCGTCGGGCTGGAGCGGCCGCTCGAGATTCACGAGGCTGCCGCGCGGCAGCGAGCCCAGCGTCGTCACGCGCACCGTTTCGGGCCCGGCATCGGCGTGGACCTCGCCGTGCTCGGCGAGGATCACCGTCAGGCAGACGCCGTTCACGGCGAGGCTGTCGCCCGGCGTGAGCTCGGCATCGAGCGGCGTCGCGATGCGCAGGCGGGCGCCCGCGCTCGTGGGCTTCCGCTCAATCAGTTCGCCGACGGCTTCAACGAGTCCGGTGAACATAGCCTTCTATCAGCGTGTCAGGACCGAGGGTCGCGGTCCGCCGCTCGGCGAGCGCGCCCGGCTCCACGAGCGACGGGTCGAACAGCGGCAGGCCGCCGGCGCCGATCCGGCGCGGCGACACGTACAGCCTCACAAAATCCACGAGGCCCTCGTCCCAGGCCGCGCGCTGAATCGTCGGCCCGCCCTCGAGGAGCAGCGATCCCACCCCCCACGTCGCGAGCCATTCGAGCGTCTCGCGCACCGTGCCGCGGGTCGCATGCACCTGCGCGCCGCGCGCCTCGAGTGCGCTTCTCACTTCTTCACGCTGCGCCGCGGCGGGGCTCGTGACGATGATGACAGGCCCGGCGCTGGCTGTCGAGAGGACGCGCGCGCCCGGCGGCGTGCGAAGCGACCGATCGAAGATGACGCGCAGCAGCGGCCGCGCGCGATACGCGCCACGCGCCGTGAGCCGCGGATCGTCCGCCAGGACGGTGCCCACGCCGACGCCGATCGCGTCGATCTCGGCGCGCACGCGGTGCGCATGGCGGTCGGCGGCGGCCGAGGTGATCGTGGTCCGGCGCCCCGGGGCCTCCGCCACCATGCCGTCGGCGCTGACCGCCGCCTTCAGGACCACGTAGGGGCGGCGCTCCTCCATGAGCGAGAAGAACGCGGCGTTCAACCGGCGCGCTGGCGCGGCGCCCGCGCCGACCTCCACGACCACACCGTGCTCGCGCAGGTACGTGAAGCCGCGCCCGCGCACCCGGGGATTCGGATCTTCGACCGCGGCCACGACGCGCGAAATGCCCGCGTCGACGATGCGCTCGACGCAGGGGCCCGTGCGGCCCACATGGCAGCAGGGCTCGAGCGTGCAGTACAGCGTGGCGCCGCGGGCCGCCTCGCCGGCCGCCTCGAGCGCGTTCACCTCGGCGTGCGGTCGCCCGGCCTGTTCGTGAAAGCCGCCGCCGGCGACGACCCCGTCGGGGGTGACCACGACGGCGCCGACCATCGGGTTCGGGCTCGTGCGCCCGCGTCCCCGCTCTGCGAGGAACAGGGCGCGCGCCATGAAGTCGGTCGCCTTCGCCATCCCGCTTCGCTCACCACCGCTGCTCGAAGAGGCCGTTCACGTATTCGTCGGCGTCGAACGGCACGAGGTCGTCCAGCCCCTCGCCCACACCGACGTACCGGATCGGCAGCTTCAGATCGTTGGCGATCGCCACCGCCACGCCGCCCTTCGCCGTGCCGTCCAGCTTCGTGAGGACGATGCCGTCCACCCCGGCGGCCGCCATGAACTCGCGAGCCTGCGTCACGCCGTTCTGGCCGACGGTGGCGTCGAGCACCAGGAGCACTTCGTGCGGGGCGCCCTCGACCTCGCGCGCCGCGATCCGGCGGATCTTCTCGAGTTCGGTCATCAGATTCACGCGCGTGTGGAGCCGCCCGGCCGTGTCGACGAGCACCGTCGTGCACTGCTTTGCCTTCGCCGAGGCGATCGCGTCGTAGACCACGGCGGCGGGATCCGCGCCGTCGCGCGCGCGGACGATGTCGACGTGCGCGCGCCCGGCCCAGATCTCGAGCTGCTCGACCGCGGCGGCGCGGAACGTGTCGGCCGCGCAGACGAGCGGGCGCTCGCCGCCGGCCGCCAGGAGCTTCGCCAGCTTGCCGACGGTGGTGGTCTTCCCGGTGCCGTTCACGCCGACGATGAGGATCACGCGCGGCCGGGTGGCGGCGGCCGCCCGGTGCTCGACGCCCGCGAAGACGGCACGCAGCTCGTCCTTCACGAGATCGCGCAGGCCCACGCCGCGCCGCGACTGCTGTCTGACGGCCGCGATCACGCGCTCGGTAGCCGGAACGCCGAGGTCCGCCGAGATGAGCAGCTCCTCGAGCGCCTCGATCGTCTCCACGGCGATCGGCTGGCTTCGCGCCGCCGGCTCGTCGGCGCGCCGCGCGATCTCGTCGAACCGGTCGACCAACTGCCTGGTGGTCCGCGAGAGGCCCTCGCGGATCCGGCCGAGGAAGCCCATCGGGGTCATACCGTCTCGGCTTCCGCGCGCTGGCGCCGCAGCATCAGGGCGTCGACGCCGGCACGCACGTCCATCCGGCCGGCCAGGACCTCGTTCATCTGCGCGGCGATCGGCAGCTCCACGCCGTGCCGCTCGCCGAGCGCCAGGATGGCGCCCGTCGTGCGGACGCCCTCGGCGATCATCTTCATGCCCTTCACGATGTCGGCCACGCTGCGGCCGCGCGCCAGCTCGATCCCGACGTAGCGGTTGCGGCTGAGCGCGCCCGTGCACGTCAGCACGAGATCACCCAACCCGCTCAGGCCGCTGAGCGTCTCCCGGCTCCCGCCCGCCGCGCAGGCCAGCCGCGTGATCTCGGCGAGCCCCCGCGTGATGAGCGCCGCCAACGCGTTGTGCCCGAGGCCGAGCCCCTCGACCACGCCCGCCGCGATCGCGATCACGTTCTTGCTCGCACCGCCCAGCTCGACGCCGATCACATCGGCGCTCGCATACAGCCGGAACGCCGCGCCGCGAAACTCCTCCTGCACGATCTCGGCGGCGCCGGCGTGCTCCGACGCCACGAGCACCGCGGTCGGCAGCCCGGCGGCCACCTCCGAGGCGAAGGTCGGGCCCGAAAGCACCACCACGCGCGCGCCCCCCCGCGTCTCGGCCGCAATCACTTCCGACATGCGCAGCAGGCTGTCCGCCTCCAGCCCTTTCGTGGCGCTCACGATCGTGGCGCGCGGCCGCAGGTGCGGCGCGGCCGCCCGCATCACTGCGCGGCAGCCGTGCGAGGGAATGGCGGAGACCACGAGTTCGGCGTCCGCAAGCACGCGCTCGAGCGAGGCCGACGCCGTGACGCTGTCGGGCAGCACGACGCCCGGGAGGTATCCGCCGTTCTCGCGCTGCTCCTGGATCGCGGCGGCGAGCGCGCTGTCGCGCGCCCAGAGCTGCACGTCGTGGCCGACGCGGCCGAGATGCGCGGCGAGCGCCGTGCCCCAGCTGCCCGCCCCGAGGACCGCCACCTTCCGCACTAGGCACTCACCCGGGGCTCGGGGCCCCTGCTGATCCGCCGCTCGGTGCCGGCTTTCAGCCGCATCAGGTTCGATCGATGCCGGAACGCGATCAGGATGCACGCGGCGGACGCGGCCGCGACCACGGGCGCGGGGCTGCCCATCGCATACGCGATTGGCGGCAGCGCGATCGACGCGAGCACCGATCCGAGGGAGATGTACCGCGTGATCCACACCGTGGCGATGAAGAGGCCGACGACCGGCGCCATCGCCAGCGGGGTCAGGATCGAGAAGACGCCGCACGCCGTCGCGACGCCCTTGCCGCCGCGGAAGTGCAGCCACACGGGGTACACGTGGCCCACGATCGCCGCCACGCCGGCGGCCGCCGACGCGCCGGTCCCGCCCAGGCGCTCGGCCAGCACCACGCTCGCCGCGCCCTTCGCGACGTCGAGGATCGCGACCGCCACCCCGGCCCGCATCCCGGAGGCGCGCGCGACGTTGGCCGCGCCCAGGTTGCCGCTGCCCACCAGGCGCAGGTCACCCCCGCCCCAGCGCCGCGAGAGCAGCAGCGCGAAAGGCACGGATCCAATCAGATACGCGCAGACGACGAGAATCACTGGCATGAAGCGTCCCGGCGAGCTCTCGTTAGTGTATCCGGGATGCCGGGGACAGGAGCATCAGCCGCACCATGTTCAAGGCCGTCTGTGCGGCCTGGAACTTCACCTGTTCGCGCAATCCGATCAGACGGACCGTCCGGACCAGCGTCTCGCCCGGCCCGGCGACCGCGAGCGCGACCGTGCCGACGGGCTTCTCCGGCGTGCCGCCGCCGGGCCCCGCGATCCCCGTGATCCCGACGCCCACCTCCGTGCGCGACCGGCCGCGGATGCCCTCGGCCATCGCGCGCGCCACCGGCTCGCTCACGGCGCCGTGCGCGGCGATGAGCTCAGGCGGCACCCCCGCCAGCTCGGTCTTCGCCTCGTTGCTGTAGCACACCACCGCCCGATCGACGTATGCCGAGCTGCCGGGCACGTCGGTCAGCCGCGACGTCATCAGCCCACCGGTGCACGACTCGGCCACGGCGATCCGCCAGCCACGAGCGGCGAGCAGCGCGCCGACCACCGCCTCGAGGGACTGGCCGTCGACCGAGTAGACCGACGGACCGAGGGCTGCGCGCAGCTCGGCGATCGCCGGCTCGAGGATCGCGTCGGCCGCCGCCCGATCCACGGCCCGCGCCGTCAGGTGCAGCTCGATCTGCCCGAACACCGCCAGGATGGTCGTCGAGATCGGGGTCGCGCCGGTCAGCCACGGCCCGTAGATCGGCTGCGCCACGGCGTCGACGTCCGATTCCGCCCGGCCCGTGATCTTCAACACGCGGCGGAACAGGGGACGGATGCCGCTGCGCGCCGCGAGCCGCTCGGCGACGACGCGCTCGAGCATCGGACGCATCTCGCGCGGCGGCCCGGGCAGGAGCAGCATGGCGCGCGGGCCGACGGTGAGCCACAGGCCCGGCGCGGTGCCGTTCCGGTTCTCGATGACGTCGGCGCCGCGCGGCACGAGGCCCTGGCGCCGGTTGATCTCGGCCATCTGGAGGCCGCGGCTCGCGAACCGCGCGCGCAGGCGCTCCACGATCGCCGCGTCCTCGTCGAGCGGCACGTCGAGCGCGCGAGCGACCGCCTGCCGGGTGATGTCGTCCTCGGTCGGTCCCAGGCCCCCGGTGAGCACGATGAGGTCCGCCCACGCGAGCCAGTCGCCGACGACGCGCGCCAGCTCGTCCACGTCGTCGCCCACGACCACCTTGCGGCGGACGTCGTAGCCGACCTCGTTCAAGATGGCCGTGATGGTGAGGGAGTTCGTGTCGGTGCGGAACGGCGTGAGCAGCTCACTGCCGACCGCGATGATGCCGGCGATCATTACCGCATTATTGCCGAACGAATTTGGGAATTGGGTGATTTGGGAATTGGGTAATTTGGGTGATTTGGGTGATTTGACGAAGGGACCTGCGATTTCGGTTTCGATCCGTTCTGTCCGAGGTGCAGTCGCCTCACGTGCCTCACGTGAGTCGACCCACAGTGCGCCCGCCGCCGCCGGCGTTCGATCCTGCAAGCTGCGATGCGCGAGGCCTCACAGCTATTCTCGGGCGATCTCCTGGACGATGTGGCGGTCGAGGGTCAGGTCCGCCACGACCTGCTTCAGCGTGCTGTTTTCGTGGCGCAGCGACCGGAGCTCGCGCAGCTCGGACAGGCCGAGCCCCGCGAACTGCTTTCTCCAGCGGTAGAACGTCCGCGCGCGGACGCCGAGCCGGCCTGCTTAGGAAATCACAGATCGTTTCGTTTTCACCTTTCCGCTGTACCGATTTGCGGGGTTTGGGTCAGTGGCGCGGGCGCAGCTCGATACCGCATCACCACATCACCAAATTAGTCACTTACCAAATTAACCACTCACCAAATGCACGATCACCCGGCCCGCGCGGAGGGCGAGGTTGGCGTAGATTCCGGCCATGACGTCGTCGGCCATCACGCCCAGGCCGCCGTGGAGCGCCTCGAGGCGGTTCGCCGGATAGGGCTTCACGATGTCGGCCGCGCGAAACAGGAGGAAGCCCGCCAGCGCGCCGCCCCACCCCACCGGGTTGAGCAGCAGGGTGACGAGCATGCCGATGACCTCGTCGAGGACCACTTGACCGGGATCGGTCTTGCCGAAGTGGCGCTCGGCGACATTGCCCGCCCACGATCCGATCACGAACAGCCCGACGATGACGGCGAGGTGAATCGGCGTGGAGGCCGGGAGGAGCCACCAGAGGACGAGGCCCGCCGCCGAGCCGAACGTGCCCGGCGCGAAGCCGACATAGCCGACACCGAACACGGTGGACAGGGCGAGGGCGAGTCGTGTCATCCGGAACGGGCCGTGGCGATCAGGCGCGGACCACTCGCGTGCCCGCGAAGCGATCGTGGAGGCCGCGGTGGTCGCGTCCGGGGAACGCGGTCAGGAACCCGAGGCCGGCCGGCACCGCGAGCGCCACCCAGATCGCCGTCCGCACGAGCGCATGGGCGATGTCGAGAACGGGGAACTCGCCGTCGGACACGACGCGAATGCCCATGGCCATCTTGCCAAGCGTCTGCCCGCCCGCGTTGAAGGCGACGAGATAGCCGAGGTTCTGCACCAGGAGGAAGGCCGCGAGCGGCGCTTTCGGCACCAGCGCGAGGTCCTCGAGCGCGATGCCACAGACCTGCAGCGTGAAGTACACCACGGCGAGATCCACGGCCGCGAGGATCGCCAGGTCGATGCACACGGCGCCGAATCGGGCGCCGAGGCCGGCCGCCGCCTGATCCGCGTCGTGGAAGGCGGCCGGCAACGGCCTCGCCACATCCGGGGCGATCGGCGGCGGAGGCGCCGCGCCAGCCGTCCTGTCCTCGAACGGGAAGTCGAGGGACGCCGGCCTGGGCGGCGTGCGCAGGCGCGGCACCTCCGGCGTCGAGCGGCGCACGGCCAGCGGTGCCCTCGGCGGCGACGGCCGGGTGATGAGGGGCTCGTCGCTTTCGAACAGGGGCAGTTCGGACGCGGTCGGCGGTGCCGGAGCGGCGACGCGCGTCAGGGTGATCTCGGGCAGCGCGAAATCTTCAGGGTCGGGCGTGGCCGAGAGCGACTTGATCGACAGCTCCGGCTCGACGCCGACAGGGGTCAGCGAGAAATCGTAGCCGCAATTGCGGCAGCGCTCGACGTGCTCGAACCCGAGATAGCCGCATTTGGGGCACTTCATCGATCGGGGGTCTCCTCGGGGGCCGCGCTCACGGTCCCCGATCGCGCCGGGGGCGCGGCAAGCGCGAGCAGTTCACGTTGGAGCTGGATGCGCAGCCGATCCGCGTCGGCGTGCTCCGCGTCGGTGAGGCGGATGCGATCGAGGGCCGCGAGGGCGTCGTGGAGCCGGCCGTCTGCGGCCAGCGCTTCAGCGCGCGCGAGCACCATCTCGCCGCGGCGCGGCACCGGCAGCTCCACGGCGCTGGCCGCTCGGTCCAGCGCGGCGGGCGCGTTCGGACTGCCCAGCATCAGCAGCGTCGGCCAGCGCCAGCCGGCCCAGGTCGCCGCGACGGCCCCCGCCGCGACGGCGGCGACGAGCAGGAGCACGGCGACAGCCGCGCGACCCGCCCGGCGGCGAGGCGGCGCGGCCAGGACCGGCGCGGGCGAGGCCGCGCGGCGGACCGCTTCCCGTCGCGCCGGATCCGCAGGCGCCGCGGGCAGCGGCGTCTCGGCGCGCTCGATCCGATCCAGGCGATCCAGTACCGTGAACGCCTCGTCGGCGGGCGCGCCTTCGTCGATGGCGGTGCGCAGCAGGCGACGGGCCGACTCGCCGTCTCCACGCTGGAACGCGGCCATACCGTCCTGCAGCATTTCTTCGGAGCGCCGCTGGCGCTCGGCGAGCGCGCTGCGCGCGCGTTCGATGTACGCGCGCGCGCGGGCGTGATTCCGATCGAGGAATAACGCGCGCGTCCAGACGTTGATCGCCTGCTCGTATTGGGCGCAGAAGTAGTGATCGAGGCCGGTGAGCAGCAGCTGCTCAATCTTCGCGTCGCGATCGCCGGCCGACCCGGCGTCGAGCGCGTGGGAGCCGTCAGTGCGATACGGATCGGACATCAAAAACGCGGCAATTATAACACCGCGCTTTCACGAGTACAATCCCCTTCCGTGACGGTCGAGTGCGTACCCAACGCCAGCGAGGGGCGCCGCGCTTCGGTCGTCGACGCGCTGACCGCCGCCATCTCCCGCACCGCCGGCGTCCGCCTGCTCGACGCCTCCGCCGACGCCGCGCACAACCGATCGGTCTTCACCTTCGTCGGCGCGCCAGACGCCCTCGAGGCCGCCGTCCTCGCCCTCGCCGCCCGCGCGATCGACACGATCGATCTGACGACGCACCGCGGCGTCCATCCCCGGATCGGCGCGCTCGACGTCGTCCCCTTCGTGCCCCTCGCCGGCGCGGGCCTGCCGGACGCCGTGGCCCTGGCCCGGCGCGTCGGGTCGGCCCTCGCCGAGCGGTTCGACCTCCCGGTCTTCCTGTACGAGGCCGCCGCCACCCGCGAGTCGCGCCGCCCCCTCGAGCGCATCCGGCACGGCGGGCTCGACGGGCTCCGGGCCCGGCTGGCCGATCCCGACTGGGCGCCGGACTTCGGGCCGCGCGTCCTGCACCCCACGGCGGGCGCCTGCGCCGTGGGCGCGCGCGGGATCCTGATCGCCTTCAACGTGAACCTGGCCACACCGCGGCTGGACATCGCCTCGCGGATCGCGCGCGCAATCCGAGAGAGCGGCGGCGGCCTGCCCGCCGTGAAGGCCATGGGCGTGCCGCTGGCTGGAGGCGAGATCGTCCAGGTGTCGATGAACCTGACCGACTACACGCGGACGTCGATGGCCGACGTGTTCACGGCGATCACGCGCGAGGCGGCGCGCGACGGCGTGGACGTCCTCGAGAGCGAGCTCATCGGCCTCGCCCCCCGCGCCGCCTTCGGCGGCGCGTCGCCCGCCGACCTGCGCCTTCGCGACGTCACCGAGGACAAGATTCTGGAGAACCGGGTCGGAGAACTGAGGCGCTAGCCCTCCTCGTCCTCGCTCCGTCGGGCCATGCCGAATCCGCGCATCTTCCGATAGAGGTTGCTGCGCTCCACGCCCAGGACTTCCGCCGTACGCGACATGTTGCCCTGCTGCTCCTCGAGCGTACGCAGGATGAGATCCCGCTCGAAGCGATCGCGGGCCGCGTGGAGCGTGAGGCGCTCGGCCGTCGGCGCCGGCTCCTCCGACCGCCGCAGGCCGTCGCTCTCGACGAAGCTCAGATCGGCCGCCGTGATGGCGTCGCCGGGCACCATGATCACCAGCCGCTCGATCACGTTGCGCAGTTCGCGCACGTTGCCCGGCCAGGCGTACCGCTCCAGCACGGACACCGCGTCAGCCTCGAACGTCTTGATCCGCCGCCCGTATTCCCGGGCGAACTCCGCCATGAAGTGGTCGGCCAGCCGCGGGATGTCTTCGCGCCGGTCGCGCAGCGGCGGCACGAAGATCGGGATCACGTTGAGCCGGAAGTAGAGGTCCTCGCGGAACCGTCCGGCGCGGATCTCGCTCTGCAGATCCTTATTGGTGGCCGCCACCACGCGCGCGTCGACCTTGATCCGCCCGGTCCCGCCCACCGGCTCCATCGTCTGCTCCTGGAGGACGCGAAGCACCTTGGCCTGCGTCTTCAGGCTCATGTCGCCGATCTCGTCGAGAAAGATCGTGCCGCCGTCAGCGACCTCGAACTTGCCGCGCCGATCGGCCACCGCGCCGGTGAACGCGCCGCGCACGTGGCCGAAGAGCTCGCTCTCGATGAGCTCCTCGGGAATGGCGGCGCAGTTCACCTCGACGAAGACCGCGGCACGGCGGCGGCTCTGCCCGTGAATCGTGCGCGCCACGAGCTCCTTGCCCGTGCCGTTCTCGCCGTAGACGAGCACGCGGCCGTTGGTCGGCGCGGCCATCGCCACCTGCTCGCGCAGCTGGCGGATGGCGTAGCTCTCGCCCACCATCATGTGCTGGCGATCGACGCGCGCGCGCAGGGCGCGGTTCTCGGCCTCGAGCCGGCGCTGCCGGAGCGCGTTGCGCACGACCAGGACCGTCTTTTCGAGCGAGAGCGGCTTCTCGACGAAGTCGAACGCCCCGAGCTTGATCGCGCGCACGGCCGACTCGATATTCCCGTGCCCGGAGATCAGGACCACCTGCGCGTCGATCTGGCGCTCACGCAGGCGCGCCAGCGTCGCCAGGCCGTCCATGCCCGGCAGCCACACGTCGAGGAGGATGAGATCCACCCCGCCGCGGTTCACGCGTTCGAGGCAGGCTCTCGCCGCTCGGCACCGTCTCGACCGTGTACCCCTCGTCGCGCAGCACGCCGCTCAGGGCGCTGCGCACGCCGGGCTCGTCATCCACGATGAGGACGGTGGGTTTCATGAATGCACTGTCCGGATCAACACGGCAGCTCCACGGTGAACTTCGTGCCTCGCGGCGTGTTGTCGCCCACGTCGATCGTGCCGCCGTGCTCGGCGACGATGCGCCGCACGATCGCCAGGCCGAGGCCGCTGCCCCGCCGCTTCGTCGAGTAGTACGGCAGGAACAGCTTCTCGCGCTCGGCCGGCGGAATGCCGGGACCGTCGTCCGCGATCACGATGCGGACGAGGCCGTTGCCGGCGTCGTGCTGCGTCTCGACGAGGATCGTGCCCTTGCGTTCCATCGCCTCGATCGCGTTGTCGACGAGGTTGATGACGACGCGCCGCATCTGCTCGCCGTCGAGCCGCACGGGCGGCATGTCCGGCGCCAGCCGGCATTCGATCCGGACGTCGGTGAAGATGCCGTTGTAGAGCGCCAGCGTGTCGGTGATCAGCCGCGCGAGGTCGTGCGGCACGGCCTTGGGCGACGGCATGCGCGCGAACTGCGAGAACTCGTCGACCAGCCCCTTGAGCGACTCCACCTCGCCGATGATCGTCGTCGTGCACTCTTCCACGAGTGCCTGCGCGGCCGACGGGGCGGCGCCGAAGTGACCGGCGCAGCCGCTCCGCGCACAACTGGATGGGGGTCAGCGGGTTTTTGATCTCGTGGGCCAGCCGCCGCGCGACTTCGCGCCAGGCTGCCACCTTCTGCGCGCGGATGAGCGGCGTCACGTCGTCGAGGACGAGGACGACGCCGCCCGGCTCTCCGCCCTCGCCCGTGAGGGCGGTCGCCATCACGGCGAGGTGCAGGTCCTGCCCTTCGCGCGCCACCGCGAGCTCTTGCGCCGGCGGCTCCGCGGTGCGGCGGCCCGCGCCGGCGATGAGCGAGCCGATGGCCTCCAGCCCCGCCGCGCCGAAGACGCCCGCGGCATCCTGCCCCAGGACGGACCGATCGAGGCCGAGCAGCTTCGCCGCGGCGGAGTTGAACGTCGTGATGGCGCCGGCGGAGTCGACCGCGACGACGCCCGTCGCGATGCGCTCGAGGATGGTCTCGACATACCGCCGGCGGATTTCCACGTCCACGTGCTTGCGCTGGAGGTCGACGGTCGCGCGCTCGACGCGCCGGCGGCTGGCCGCGAGGTCCCCGGCCATCGCGTTGAAGGCTTCGACGAGCGACCCGAACTCATCGTCGCTCTGCGGCTCGACGCGTTGATCCAGGCGCCCGGCGCCGATTTCGCGCGCGGCGGCCGCGAGCATCTGCACCGGGCGCGTGATCCGCTTCGCCAGATACAGGCCCATCCAGCTGGCGCCCACCAGGATCATCAGCGTGAGCATCAGGAAGAACGCGAGGTACACGCCGGTCAGCGGCCGCTTCAGGACGCGCAGCTGGTTGTAGGCCTCGTAGGCCTCGGTCATCCGGCGCGATCGGGCCGCGAGGTCGCCGGTCAGGTAGTCGGTGGCCACGACGACCCCGGTGGGCACGCCGCCGGGCCCGTGAATCAGGGCCGCCGCGTGCAAGAGCTCACCCGACGTGCCCAGGCTCTCGATCGACCGCGTCTCGGCCGCGCCGGCCAGCGTCTGACTCGCCAGCCGATCCGCGGCCGCGCGGCTGACGTCGGGCGGCAGACGCGGCGCCGCGATGTCGACGATGGGCTCGAGGCGCGGGAGCGTGCCGGTGGCCGGCTCGACGCGATAGACCTGCACCATCTGCACGCGCTGCTCGGTCACCTCCGGCGCGAGCTGGTCGCGCACGTCGCCGGGGTCCGCCGACGCGAGATCCACCCCCCCGAGCGCCGACGCGATCCGGCCGGCGTGATCCGACACGAGCAGCTGGCGCTCGTGGTAGTAGTCGCTGGCGATCTGGTTCGCGGAGGCGAGGACCTCGTCCATCGGCGCGTTGAACCACCGATCGACGCTCGTGCGAATCAGCTCGCTGCCGACAGCGAGCACGAGCACGGCGGGCACCAGCGTCAACGCCAGCATGAGGGCGACCATCTTGGCGCGGAAGCGCGCGAACGGGAGCGCGCGGCGCCGCTCGACGACGAGCTTCACGAGGTTGCGCGCGAGCACGAACACGAGCGCGGCGAGCATCGTGAGGTCCGCGGCCGAGAGCGCGTAGAGGACGAACTCGCTGAGGAAGTCGGGCGAGAGCGCGGAGGTGCGGTTCGCGACGACGAGCATCGCGACCAGGGCGACGAGCAGGGCCGCGATGCCGGCGAGGATCAGCCGGGGGTTGTCGCGAAACGGACGACGTGCCGGCTCAGCCGGCGGCGGCCGGGTCGGGAGTCGCCGCGGCGTGATCGGCGTGACGGTCGCGGGCATGTCTCCGGTCCGGCCCGGCGGTCCTCTCCTACGGGATGAACGTGAACGGCGAGCGCCCGTTGACCGCGGCGCGGTCCCAGGGCCAGACAAACCAGGTGTTGCGCGGGTGCGTGTGCGCCCGCACGCGGACGTAATACTCGCCGTTCGCCTCGAGATCCGCCGTGGGCGACACGGCCACCCGCTCGAAGCGGGTCATCCAGGCGCTGACGGCCTGCGCGTCCTCGGTGGCGCGTGCCTCCTCCACCCGGCCGTCGATCGTGCGGGACATCTGATACCGCCGCGTGAGGTTGTCGAACCGCACGGTGGCGGTGAGGGCGATCGCGGCGATCGTCCGATCGAACCACCCCGGCGAACCGCGCCGCAGCTCGATGTCGTAGGAGAAGCTCGTCGGCAGGCCGCTCTGAATCGCTTCCTCCACGTCGGGCGTGAGGCCGCCGGCCAGCTCGAAGGACACGAGCACCTGCCCGTCGCGCGCGATCGGCGTGACGTTGACGACCGTAGGATCCCCGGCGGGCGCGGCCGCCCGGGCCGAGGGCACCAGTCGGATCGCGACCGCGGCCACGAGCACGCCGGACAGGATGTAGGCGAGCGGCTTCATTCCTTGGCGTTGAGCAGGTCCTTCAACTCGCTCATGAACTCGCCGATGTCACGGAAGTGCCGGTAGACGGACGCGAAGCGCACGTAGGCAACCTTGTCGAGGTGCTTCAGCTCCTCCATCACGAAGGCGCCGACGTCCTCGGTCGAGATCTCCTTCTCCGGCCGCTCCTGCAGGGTCGCCTCGACGTGATCGGCCACGCCCTCGAGCGCGGCCACACTCACCGGCCGCTTCTCGCACGCCTTGAGCAGGCCGGCGATCAGCTTCTGGCGCTCGAACCGCTCGCGCGTCCCGTCCTTCTTCACGACCATGTACGGGATCTCGTCGAGCCGCTCGTAGCTGGTGAAACGCTTGCCGCAGCCGAGGCACTCCCGCCGGCGCCGGATGACCTCGCCTTCCTTCGACTCGCGCGAGTCGACCACCTTGTCGCGCAGGTGGCTGCAGTACGGGCACTTCATGGTTACGCCGTGTGCTCCGCGCGCTCGGCCATCTGGCGGAGCCCCGACATGCTCAGCCCGGCCTGCGCGGCGAAATACAGGCCGAACAGGAGCGCCGGTCCGATCGAGAAGAGGTGCAGCACGATCGCCGCGCCGATCGCGGCGTCGTTGCCGACGCCATAGAATGCCGTGACGGCGAACTTGAACGACTCGTGGAACCCGCCCACGGCCCCCGGCGTCGGCACCGCCACGCCGATCACCAGGAACGGCATGATCAGGAACGTGCCGCTGAAGGGCACCCCGAACCCGAACGCCTTCATGCCGGCCCAGAAGCCGGCGTCGATCGACAGCCACAGCGGGAACGACCAGAGCAGCGCGACGCCCAGCCGCGCGGGGCTCCGCACCGCGCCGAGGCCAATCGCGAACTTCTCGATCACGCGGGCGATGGCGTCGGCGAACGACGGGACCACCTGGCTCAGCCGGTGCGCGGCGCGGCCCAGCCGCGCCGGATCGCCCGCGAGCAGAAAGAGCACGACCAGGCCCACGACGGCGGCGCCCCCGGCGACCATGCCGGCCCACGTGACGATCCCCATCGCCGTCGCGTTGGTCGCCCGGGCCGTGTCCCCGAAGAGGAACACGAAGATCGCCAGCAGCACGAGCACCGTCAACATGTCGAGCAGCCGCTCGAGGATGATCGTGGCGAACGCGCCGGTGGCGCTCTTGCCCTTGCCCTCGCGACGCGCCAGGAAATACGGACGAATGACCTCACCGGCGCGCGCCGGCAGCACGCTGTTGGCCGCGAAGCCGACCGCGGTCGCCCGAAACGAATTGCCGAACGTCGCCCCGCCGAGCGGCGCGAGCAGGTACTGCCAGCGGACAGCGCGGATCACCAGATTCACCGGCATCAACGCCAGGGACACGGCCAGCCACGCGAGGTTCGCGCCGAGAATCGCCCGCCCGACGGCGCGGAGGTCCACGTTGCGCAGGAACAGCGCCAGCAGGCCGACGGCCAGCAGCACGACGACGGCGGTACGCAGATGGAGTTTGTTCACTCGGAGCGCATCTACTATACCGCCAGTATTGCCATGGCGTCCCCCGTCCTGTAAGATTCCGAGCCTCGCGCACGCGAGGAACGTCAATCATCATCCGCACGAGGATCCCGTTGCCGCTCGCCGCACCCTTACTCGAAACCGCATTCGCCAACCGCACACCCGACCAGCGCGGAAAAGTCCGCGACATCTACGACTACGGCGATCGACTCCTGATTGTCGCGACCGATCGAATCTCCGCGTTCGACTACATCCTGGGCTCAGGGATACCCGACAAGGGCAAGGTCCTCACGCAGATTTCCTCGTTCTGGTTCGAGCGGCTCGCGTCGCTCGTGCCGAACCACGTGATCTCGATCGATCCCGCCGACTTTCCCGCCGAGCTCGCCGCCGATCGCGCGAGCCTCGCGGGCCGTTCGATGCTCGTCACCAAAACGGCGCCGCTGCCGATCGAATGCGTCGCGCGCGGCTACCTCTCGGGATCGGGCTGGAAGGATTATCAGAAGACCGGGCAGGTCTGCGGCATCCAACTGCCCACGGGCCTGCGCGAATCGGAGCGCCTTCCCGAGCCGATCTTTACGCCCGCCACCAAGGCGCAGACGGGCCACGACATCAACATCGGCGAGGCGGAAGCCGCGACGCTCGTCGGCGCGCCCGTCCTCGCCCGCGTGAAGGACCTCACGCTGCGGATCTACGCGGCCGGCGTCGCGCACGCGGAGTCGCGGGGCATCGTCATCGCCGACACGAAGTTCGAGTTCGGCCTGCTCCCCGACGACGGCCGGCCGGCCGACGAGCGCGTGATCCTGATCGACGAGGTGCTCACGCCCGACTCCTCGCGCTTCTGGCCGCAGGCCGGCTACGCGCCCGGCGGGGCGCAACCCAGCTTCGACAAGCAGTTCGTGCGCGACTACCTCGAAGCCATCAGGTGGAACAAGCAGCCGCCGGTGCCCGTCCTGCCCGAGGACGTGATCGTGAAGACCCGGGCGAAGTATCTCGAGGCCTTCCGCCTCCTGACCGGCCGGGAGCTCGTCTCGTGATCAGCGACCGGCTCGACCGGCTGGTCGAGGAGATGGTGGAACGCGGCGTGCGCTTCGAGGACGCCGTGCACGAGTTCGAGAAGCGCTTTATCGCCAGGGTGTTGGCGCGATCCGACGGGAGCCTGACGAAGACCGCCGGCGCCCTGGGGGTCCACCGCAACACCCTCACCCGAAAGATGGGCGCCTACAAGATCCGCCGCCGTTAGCCGTCCCGGCTTGACGCTGCCAGTCCGGGCCCTGTACACTTAGCAGTCGCGCAGGTCGAGTGCTAACCGCAGGGGCAACCGCCTTTCCGATCGTCCCGGCACCCGGCCAGCGAGCCACGAGTTCAACCGCATCACGGAGTAGACGAGCATGAACGTCAGACCGCTGCACGACCGCATCATCGTCCTGCGCCTCGAGGAGGGCGAGCAGAAAGTCGGCGGGATCATCATCCCGGACTCTGCGAAAGAGAAGCCCCAGCAGGGCAAAGTCATCGCCGTGGGGAACGGCAAAGTCAACGAGGACGGCAAGCGCAACCCGCTCGACGTCAAGGCCGGCGACACGATTCTCTTCGGCAAGTACTCGGGCCAGGAAATCAAGATCGACGGCGAAGAGCATCTCATCATGCGCGAGGACGAAGTCCTGGCCGTGATTGAGGGCGCAGACAAGAAGAAGAAGTAGGAGAACAGCGACGATGGCAAAACAGATCAAATACGGCGAGGAGGCGCGCCAGGCCGTCCTGCGCGGCGTCAACCAGCTCGCCGACGCGGTGAAGGTCACCCTGGGCCCCAAGGGCCGCAACGTGGTGATCGACAAGAAATTCGGCTCGCCGACCATCACCAAGGACGGCGTCACGGTGGCCAAGGAGATCGACCTGAAGGATCCGCTCGAGAACATGGGCGCCCAGATGGTCCGCGAGGTCGCCAGCAAGACGTCCGATACGGCGGGCGACGGCACGACGACGGCGACCGTGCTCGCGCAGGCGATCTACCGCGAGGGCGCGAAGAACGTCGTGGCCGGCGCGAACCCGATGGACATCAAGCGCGGCATCGAGCGCGGCGTCGAGGCCGTGATCGAAGAAATCAAGAAGATGTCGAAGAAGGTCGGCGGCAACATGGTGGCCCAGGTCGGCACGATCTCGGCGAACAACGACGCGACGATCGGCAAGATCATCGCCGAGGCCATGGGCAAGGTCGGCAACGACGGCGTCATCACGGTCGAAGAGGCCAAGAGCATGGAGACCTCGCTCGAGGTCGTCGAGGGCATGCAGTTCGACCGCGGCTACCTCTCGCCCTACTTCGTCACCGACCCCGAGCGCATGGAAGTGGTGCTCGAGAACCCCGTGATCCTGATCCACGAGAAGAAGATCAGCTCGATGAAGGACCTCCTGCCCGTGCTCGAGCAGGTGGCCCGCCTCGGCCGTCCCCTGCTCATCATCGCGGAGGACATCGAGGGCGAGGCGCTCGCGACGCTGGTCGTGAACAAGCTGCGCGGCACGCTCCAGGCGGCCGCGGTGAAGGCCCCGGGCTTCGGCGATCGCCGCAAGGCGATGCTCGAGGACATCGCGATCCTCACCGCCGGCAAGGCGATCACCGAGGACCTCGGGATCAAGCTCGAGAACATCAAGATCGACGACCTCGGAAAGGCGAAGAAGGTCACGATCGACAAGGACAACACGACGATCGTCGACGGCGCCGGCACCAAGGCCGCCATCGAGGGCCGCGTGAAGCAGCTGCGCGCGCAGATCGAGGACACGACCTCGGACTACGACCGTGAGAAGCTGCAGGAGCGTCTCGCGAAGCTCGTGGGCGGCGTCGCCGTGATTAAGGTCGGCGCGGCCACCGAGACCGAGATGAAGGAGAAGAAGGCGCGCGTCGAGGACGCGATGCACGCCACGAAGGCGGCCGTCGAGGAGGGCATCGTGCCCGGCGGCGGCGTGGCCCTGCTCCGCGGCGGGCGCGTGCTCGCCAAGATGAAGCTCGAGGGCGATCAGCAGATCGGCATCAACATCCTCAAGCGCGCCATCGAGGAGCCGATGCGGCACATCGCCACCAACGCGGGCTTCGAAGGGTCGATCGTGGTGCAGAAGGTCGGCGAGTCGAAGGACGACTCCTGGGGCTTCAACGCACTGACCGACGAATACGAGGACCTCGTGAAGGCCGGCGTCATCGATCCGGCCAAGGTGGTCCGCTCGGCGCTGCAGAACGCGTCGTCGATCGCGTCGCTGCTGCTGACGACCGAGGCGCTCATCTCGGAGATCCCCGAGGAGAAGAAGGAACCCGCGATGCCCGCCGGCGGCGGCATGGGCGGGATGTACTAACGAACTGCGCTGTAGTCGCAAGTCTCTGGTCGCAAGTCGCACGTCAGAGTCGCAAGTCGCAAGTCGGGCCCGGTGGCGCAAGCCGCCGGGCCTTTTTCTTTTCGACTCGTGGCTGGAGACTTTGACGTGTGACTGGCGAGTCGGACGTGCGACTTGCGCCTTGTGACGTAGCGACTACTAGCGTAGCGTAAACGTCAGTTCGATCGTCACGCGGACGGGCACGGGTTCGCCGAGGCGGACGCCGGGGCGGAAGCGCCACTGCTTGGCGGCCTTGATGGCCTCCTCGTCGAGGCCGAAGCGGGGATCGAGCGAGCGCACCACTTCCACGTCTCCCACGGAGCCGTCGGTGCGGACGACGCACTCGACCCAGACCGTGCCCTGGATGCGCGCGCGCATCGCCTCGGACGTGTACATCGGCTTCACTTCGTGTGTGACCACCGGCGTGGAGACGCCGTTGCCGGGCTGATAGATCCCGCCGCCGGTGCCGCCGCCAATCCCGGGGCCCAGGCCCGACCCCTGCCCAGGTCCGATGCCGCTGCCCTGCCCCGTGCCGGCGCCGGGCCCCGATCCCGACCCGCGGGAGATCGTCGGCGGTCCCGGCGGCATCTCGAGCACACCGGGCATCGAGTCGACGGTCGAGGCCAGCGTGACCGCGGGAATCGACAGCAGAGCCACAGGATCCGGCTCGGGCGTCTCGGGCTTCGGGAGAGGCGGCGCTTCTTTCGGCTGCTGGATCGCCGGGACGGTGACCTCGTCATGTCCGGGCAGCTCGGCCTGCCGGGGCGGGTCCTCCATCTCGTTGCCGCCGCCGCCCCCGCCGCCGCCAGGCCCCTCTTCCGCAATCCAGATGATCGAGTCGTTGGTCTTGTCGGGCAGGAACGCGGGCGTGACCGAGCGCGGCAGCCGGCTCGCGATGATCACCAGGAGCACGATCGCGCCGTGATAGGCGAGCGCCGAGACGAACGCCCCACCAAAGCGCTTACGTTGCTGCTGGATCTGAAACGGAATCTCGGCCGGATGCGCACCTTCGATGTGCACCGAGAGGTGCCCGGGCGACATGTCCGCTCCGGTCGAACCCGGATGCTTTTCCATAGCTAAAGGCGCGATGTGGACCTGACGATCATTGTGGCGCACGCCTCCGGGGGTGGCAACTGCAAAAGCGGTGCCTGTCGGATACGCCCGCCCTACAGGTTAGACGGGGAATGGCGGCGGCGGGACTGGTCTAAATTCGGGACTGGTCTAAATTTTAGACCCGGCCCGTCCAGGCGCCGATCGCGGCGTTTCCGCCGCCGTAGGAGTGCAGGATCGCGAGCGCGTCGGCCGCTCGTGACTCGCTCTGGATGGCCACGAGCACGCCGCCCTTGGCGGCGAGCGCCTCGAAAATCCGGCCGTCGTGCGCCTGAAATCCGACACGCCGCATCGTCCCGGACAGGCCGCGCGTCGGGAGGTCGCGGCTGGCGCCCTGGAGCGCGCCGAGGAGCCCGCCGCGGGCGACGACCGCCCCGACCGCGGGCAGCTCCAGCCGATCGCCTGCCGCCTTGAACGTGCGCTCGACGAGCGCCGAGGCGTCCGGGGCCTCCTTCGCGAGGATCGTCAGGGCCTCGGGAGGAAAGCCAATCTTCGCCAGCGCGTCCAAGCCCTTCTGGGCCCACGCCGCGTCCTGAAACACCGCCACCGTAAACCGCGCGCTCTCGAAAGCGTCCATTGGCCATGTAATGTATCACGCAGTGACGCGGGCAGTCTCGCGGGCCGACATCGTGATCGCCGGCGCCGGTCCCTCGGGCGCCTGGACGGCACGCACCCTCGCCGCGGCGGGGGCGCGCGTCGTGCTCGTGGACGGATCCCACCCGCGGGAGAAGCCCTGCGGCGGAGGCGTCACCGGCCGCGCCCTCGCCCGGGTGGCCGCGGCCGTCGACACCGCGGCGCTCCCGGCGGTCGCCATCCGCGACGTGCGCTTCACCGACCCGCGCGGGGGCGACACCGTGGTCGACCTGCCGCCGGGCGCCGATGGACGGCCGCTCGTCGTCGCCAGCCGCGAGGCGTTCGACGGGTGCCTGCTCGATGCCGCCCTCGCGGCGGGCGCCAGGTTCGAGCGCGCCCGCATCCTCGAGGTCTCGCGCGAGGGCGGCCGCTTCCGGGTGGACACGACCGTCGGCGCGTTCGACGCCGGCTTCGTCGTCGGCGCCGACGGCGCCAACAGCCTGGTGCGCCGGCGGCTGGCGCGCGCCCTGCCGCGCGATCAGATCTCCATTGCGACCGGCTACTTCGTACACGGACGGACGAGCGACGCGATCGCCCTCGAGTTCACGTCGGATCCCCCCGGCTACCTCTGGTCCTTCCCGCGCCCCACGCATCTTGCCGTCGGGATCTGCGCGCAGGCGGACGCGGGCATCGGGTCGGCCGCGCTGCGCGCGCGCGCCGCGGCGTGGATGGCCGCCACTGGGCTGGCCGAGGGCGCGTCGCTGGAACCGTACGCCTGGCCCATTCCCTCCCTGACCGCGGCGGGGCTCGCGGCCAACCAGGTCAGCGGACCCGGCTGGTGTCTCGTGGGCGACGCCGCCGGCCTGGTCGATCCGATCACCCGGGAAGGCATCTACTTCGCCCTCGAATCGGCCGAGTTCGCGGCGGACGCCCTCACGAGGACCCGGGCGCCGGAGGCGGCCTACGCGGCGGCCGTCAGCGACGTCATCACCCCCGAGCTCGCGCGCGCGGCGCGCCTCAAGGCGGGATTCTTCCGGCCGGCCTTCACGGCGCTGCTGCTTGACGCGCTGCGCGAGAGCCCGGCCATACGGCGGGTGATGGCCGACCTGATCGCGGGCAGACAGCCGTACCGCGGACTCGCCCTCCGGCTCGCCCGCACGATGGAAGTCGGGCTCGCCCTCAGGGCGCTCGTCATAGTGCCTCAGTTACACCCGTAGTAGAATCCTTCTGAGGTAACTATGGGTCGAATTGGACTTCCGGAACTGCTGATCATCCTGGCGATCGTGGTCGTGATCTTCGGCGCCAACCGCCTGCCCGGTCTGGGCAAAGGCATCGGCAGCGCGATCAAGAACTTCAAGGAGGAAGTCAGACGACAAGCCGGACGAGGACTAGCGCCGGCCCCTCGCCGCCGCTCGCGCCGGCCCGGACGGTTCTTCTTCCGACGCCCCTCGACCTTCGGCTTCGCGCGCGACTGGCGCGGCCCGCGGGCGCCATCCCGCACCCGCTCCAGGATCTCCACCAGGCCCAGCTCGATCTGTCGCTGCTCCATGTTCACGCGGATCACCTGCACCTTCACCTTGTCGCCCAGCCGGTAGACGCTGCTGCGGTGTTCTCGCCGCGCAGCAGGTGCGCGTTCTCGACGAACCGGTAGTAGTCGTCGGCCATCGTCGACACGTGGACGAGGCCCTCGACGAAGTGCTCGACCAGCTCGATGAACAGCCCGAACGCGGCGACGCCGGTGACGTAGCCGTCGAATTCATCGCCGACCTTGTCGGCCATGAACTTCACCTTCTTCCACTGCAGCAGCTCGCGCTCGGCGTCGTCGGCCCGCCGCTCCATCTCCGACGTGTGCCGGGCGATCTCCGGCAGCTCCTCGCGCCGCTCCTCGCGCGTCTCCGCCGATCAGCGTGGCGTGGCGCGACGCGCGGAGCGCGCGGTGCACGACGAGGTCGGGATACCGGCGGATCGGCGACGTGAAGTGGGTGTAGCTCGGCGCCGCCAGGCCGAAGTGGCCGAGGTTCTCGGGCGCGTAACGCGCCTTCTGCATCGTGCGCAGCATCAGGAAGCGCGATCGGCTTCTCCTCGGGCTTCCCTGCGATCCGCTCGAGCAGCTTCTGGAAGTGCACGCGGGCGCAGCGGCGGTCGCCGGCGCCCCGAGGCTCGTAGCCGAACCCGGAGATGAACTCCTCGAACTTCTCCACCTTCAGCGAGGTCCGGCTCCTCGTGCACGCGGTACAGCGCGGGCGCCTCGTGCGCTGTCGAGGTGGGACGCGACGGTCTCGTTGGCGAGGAGCATGAACTCCTCGATGAGCCGGTGCGCGACGTTCCGCTGCAGCGCGATGATCGCCTCGACCACGCCGCCCTCGTCCACGACGACTTCCGCCTCGTTCAGATCGAAGTCGATCGACCCGCGGCGGCGCCGCGCGTCGTTCAGCATCGTGGAACAGCTCGCTGCATCAGCTCGAACATCGGCACGAGCGCGCTGCGTAGCGCGCGAGGAGCGCCGGATCCCGGTCGGTCAGGATGCCGTTCACCGCGGTGTAGGTCATCCGCTCGTCGCTGTTGATCACGCCGTCGTGCATCTCGTAGCGCACCACCTGCCCGCGCTCGTCGATCTCCATCAGGCACGACTGCACGAGGCGGTCGACGTGCGGGTTGAGGCTGCAGAGCCCGGTCGCCAGCTCCGAGGGGAACATGTGGACGGCGCGCTCCGGGAAAGTAGACCGACGTCCCCCGCTCGTAGGCCTCGCGGTCGAGCGGCGCTGCCCTCCGCCACGTAGTGCGACACGTCGGCGATGTGGACGCCGAGCCAGTAGTGGCCGTTCGTCAGCTGCTCGATCGTGATCGCGTCGTCGAAGTCGCGCGCGTGCTCGCCGTCGATCGTGACGGTGAGGCACGCGACGGAAGTCGCGTGCGGCCCTTGATGTCGCGCTCGGCGACGACCGCCGCTCCGAGCCGCGACGCCTCGTCCACGGCCTCGGCCGGATGCGCGTCGGGGATGCCGGTACTTGCGGATGATGATCTCGGTGTCGACGCCCGGGGGCGTCGATGTCGCCGAGCACCTCGGCGACGCGGCCCGATGCGCGCCGCGCGTCGGCGTCGGCCACCGCGTGAGCTCCACGCGTCACCATCTCGCCGGGCGACGCCCCGCCCTCCTGGCCCGGCGGCACGACGATGTCCATCAGGACGCGGCGATCGAACGGCACGACGTAGCCCATGCCGTGCTCGTCGCGATCGTAGCGGCCGACGATCCATTCGCCGCTGCGCTCGAGGATGCGGATGACGCGGCCCTCGACCCGCCCGCCGTCCTTGATCCGCTCGATGCGGACGACGACGCGGTCGCCGTGCATCGCCTCGCTCGAGATGCGGGCCCGAGATGTAGATGTCGCCGCCGCCGACCTCGAGCGGCCGCTCCGGCGTGACGAACCCGTAGCCGGCCGGGATGCGTCTGCAGCCGGCCGACGTAGAGGTCCATCTTCTCGGGCAGGCCGAAGCGGTGCCCGCGAATCTGGATGAGGTCGCCGTCGGCGACCAGGCGTCTTGAGGTGGCGCTTGAACGACGCGCGCTCGTCGCGCGGAATCCTGCAGCACCTGAAGGAGCTCGCGCACGCCGGCGGGATGATGGACGCGCTCGCGCATCAGCGCGAGCACCTGTTCACGAGAAATCATCGTTGTTTAGGCTAACAGAACGACCTGGAGGTCCCCGACGTTCGTGCCGGTGGGTCCGGTCTGAATGAGGTCGCCCAGCGCGTCGAAAAAACGCGTAGGCGTCGTTGGTTGACAGAAAGAAAGCGGGGTCGAGCCCGGCCGCGCGCGCCCGGGCGAGGCTGCCGGCGTCGGCCACCGCCCCGGCCGCATCGGTCGGGCCGTCCACGCCGTCGGTGCCGGCGCTGGCGAGCGCCGCCTCCGGCCGGGCCGCCAGCGCGTCGAGCGCCGCCGAGGACGAACTCCTGGTTGCGTCCGCCGCGCCCGGCGCCGGTCACGCGGACCGTCGTCTCGCCGCTCGCTCACGACGCACGCGGGACGCGCGAGCCGCGCCGCGCGCGCCTCCGCCTCGCCGAGCAGCCGCGCGCCGGCGGCGCGCGCCTCCCCCACGACGGGCTCGTCGAGGCACAGCGTCGCGTAGCCGCGCGCGGCCGCTTCGGCGGTCGCGCCGGCCATCGCGTCACGCCGCCCGCCGACCAGGTGCCACGCGGCGCGCGCGAGCCGCGGATCCCCTGGCTTCGGCGTCTCTGCCGCGCTCCCGCGGCGCCCCGCTTCAAGATGCCGCACGACCGCGTCCGGGTATCGCGACACCCCGCCGAAGCGCTCGATCACGGCGATCGCGTCGGCGAACGTCGAGGGATCCGCCACCGTCGGGCCCGATCCGATGTCGCTCGGGTCGTCGCCGACGACATCCGACACGGCGAAGGTCAGGCTCGCTCCGGCGGCGCGCGCGGCGAGCCATCCGCCCTTGACGTCCGACAGGTGCTGCCGCACGGCGTTGAGGGCGTGGATGTCCGCGCCCTCGCGCATCAGGCGCGACGTCGTCTCGCGCTGGTCGTCGAGGCTGACGCCGTCCGCCGGTGCGGCCAGCAGCGCCGAGGCGCCGCCCGACAGCAGCACGACGAGTCTTTCGTCCGCCGCGAGCCCTTCCGCCACGGCCAGGGCGCGGCGTCCCCCTTCGATGCTGCCATCGGTCGGCGCGGGATGGCCGCCCTGAATCCATTCGAGCGGCGCGCACGGCTCGGCCGGCCCCGGCGCGACGACCACGCCGCCGCGCGCGCGCGGTCCAAACCAGGCGAGGGCCGCGGACGCCATCGGCCCGGCCGCCTTTCCGGCGGCGACGATCCGGACGGCGCCGCGCGGCGCGCCGCGCTCGAGCGCGCGCGTCAGCAGCGCCGCCGCGTCGGCTGCACGAAGCCGGCCCGGACGATGGCCAGGAGATCGTCTCGAAGAGTTGTGGGAGCGGGCAGTCAGTGCGCTTGCTTGGGATCGGACCAGGCGGAAAGGCCGGTGACGACGTCGAATTGTCTTGAGGAGGTTGCTGACCAGTTCGTGGGCGTTGTCCTTGGCAGCAGAGGTGTCGAGCTCGCCCATGATTCGCGCTGAGCGCCGGCTTCGACTCGGTAATGGCGCCCTCCGAATAGTACGGGCGCTGTTGCTGCAGACAGCGGTGGTGTTTGAGGAATTCTTCCCGGTAGAACTCGGCGAGTGAACGGCGTGCTGCGCGCTGAATCGGCCTCGAATCGGTCACGAAGCGTGGCATGCAGGTCCTCGTGAGTGGAGGTGGTTCCGTGGACTCTATTTCGAGTGTAGTGCTGTGGAAAACAGTGTGTCAAGAACTGTAGACGTCTCGCCAGGCGGCGACCAGCGCCGCCCAGGCATCCGACCGCCATCCCCCCGACCACCAGCAGCACGCAGAGCCCCACAGGCAGGAACCGCACGGCCGACAGGTTGACGGCCGTGGCGAGCGGCTCCAGATAGCGCGCCCGCACCACCCAGAAGCGCCGCCCCGAGTGCGGCCAGCGCGACGAGCGCCCCCACGCCGCCCTGCAGCACGCCCTCGACGATGAACGGGCCGCGCACGTAGGCCTCGGGCGCGCCGACCAGCTGCATGATGTCCAGCTCGTCGCGCCGCGCGTAAAGCGCGAGGCGCACGACGTTCGCCACCGTGAGCGCCGCGGCGAGCGTCAGGATCGTGCCGAGCACGAGGCCCGCGGTGCGCAGGAGACTCACCGCGCCCAGCAGGCGCGTGAGCCATTCCTGGTCGTAGCGCACGTCGGCCACGCCCGGCATGCTGCCGCAGTTCGTCGGCCAGCGCGCCCACCCCCGCCCGGGCCGCGGTCGTCGGCCGCAGGCGGACGTCGTACGACGCGGGAAGCGGGTTGCCGTCGAGATCACCGACCGCCGCCGCCAGGTCGCTGAACGTGGCTGCGGAAGCGCTCCAGCGCGTCGCTCTTCGAGACGTATTCGCGCTGGGCCACGATCGGGCCCGGATGCGAGCCGCGACTCGATCGCCGCGCGGTCGCCCGGGCTGATCCCGTCGGCGAGGTACACCGACATCTCGGCGGACTCGCTCCATTCGGCGGCGAGCCGCTCCAGATTCAGCGTGACGAGCAGGAACGCGCCGAGCACGAACAGCGCGAGCGCGATCGTCGCCGTCGAGAGCAGCCCCGACTGGCGGCCGCGCCAGAGGCTGGCGAGCGCCTCCTCGAGGGCATACCGGAGCGCGCGCATCAGGCGACCTCCACGATGCGCCCGTGGTCGAGCGTGATCGCGCGGCGCCCGACGCGCCGGATCAGCTCGCGGTCGTGCGTGGCGACGACGACGGTCGTGCCGCGCGCGTTGATCTCGCGGAACAGGTTCATGATCTCGAGCGACAGATCCGGATCGAGGTTGCCGGTCGGCTCGTCGGCCAGCACCAGCTGCGGATCGTTGACGAGCGCCCGCGCGATCGCGATGCGCTGCTGCTCGCCGCCCGAGAGTTCCTCGGGGAACGCGTTCATCCGGTGCTGCAGCCCGACCCACTTGAGCACCTGGAAGGTCTTGCGCTGCTGCACCGACAGCGGCACGCCGAGCACGCGCATGACGAACGCGACGTTCTGGAACACGGTGAAGCGCGGGATCAGGCGGAAGTCCTGGAAGACGAAGCCCACCGTGCGGCGGTACGCCTGCACCTGCGCGGCGCCCCATGATCGTCCAGGTCGCGGCCGGCCACGCTGCAGCGTGCCCTCGCTCGGCAGCGTCCTCGCGCAGGAGCAGACGCAGCAACGTCGACTTGCCGGCGCCGCTCGGGCCCGGTCAGGAACAGGAACTCGCCCTTCTCGATCTCGAGTGACAGATCGCGCAGCGCGTAGACGCCCGCGCGGTAGTCCTTCGAAGACGTGCGAGGTGTCGATCATCGCCGCCTCGAGCGCGCGCCGCAGCAGCTCGTTCACGCGCTTCGGATTCGCCTTGCCCCCGGCCGCCTTCATCACCTGGCCGACGAGGAAGCCCGACGGTGGCCGTCTTGCCCGCGCGGTACTGCGCAACGGCGTCGGCGATTCTTCGCCAGCGACGTCGGCGACGAGCGCCGCCAGCGCGCCCCTCGTCGTCGATCTGGGCGAGGCCCTCGGCGGCGACGATCTCCTCGGGCGCGCGGTCCGGTCGCGAACATCTTCTCGAAGACGTCCTTGGCGATCGAACCGCTGATCGGGCCCGCGTCCACCAGCCCGATCAGGGAGGCGAGCCGCGCCGGCGGCACGCGCGCGTGGATGACGGCGACCGACGTCAGGCCGGCGTCGTTCATCTTCGCGCGCACGACGCCGAGCAGCCAGTTCTTGACGGCCTTGGGCTCGGCGCCGGCGCGCGACGACCGCCTCGAAGTACCCGTCCAGGCCCGGGGCGGCCTGCGTGAGCGTGACGACATCGGCTTCGCTCAGCGCGTACGCCGCGACTGAAGCGGCGCCGCCGCGCGGCCGGCAGTTCGGGCAGCGTGCCGCGGATCGCCTCGAGGCGCGCCGCATCGACGACGAGCGGCGGCAGATCCGGCTCGGGGAAGTAGCGGTAGTCGTGCGCCTCTTCCTTGCTGCGCATCGAGAAGGT
Source organism: uncultured Acidobacteriota bacterium (assembly GCA_963792785.1). Classification (GTDB taxonomy): domain Bacteria; phylum Acidobacteriota; class Vicinamibacteria; order Vicinamibacterales; family CAVVIG01; genus CAWIMX01. The sequence continues at coordinate 747,115 of CAWBXO010000001.1, forward strand.
GCGCCCGCCCGCGGCGTCCCACAGGCGCGTCTCCTGCACGACGCGCCCGCCGCTCGGCGACGACGTCGATCTGGCGCTCGATCTCGTACTCGAGCGCCTTCTCGAGGAACCGGAACGAGTTGAGGTTCTTGACCTCGGCCTTCGTGCCGAGCGTGTCGGCGCCCGCGGGCCGCACCGACACGTTGGCGTCGCAGCGCAGGCTGCCCTCTTCCATGTTGCCGTCGTTGACGCCGAGCGCCACCAGGAGCTCGCGGAGGCGGCCGAAGAACGCCGCCGCGTCCTTCGGCGCGCGCAGGTCCGGCTCGGTGACGATCTCGATGAGCGGCACGCCGCCGCGGTTGCAGATCGACGTAGCTGCGGCGGTCGGAGTCCGGAAAGCCTTCGTGCAGCACTTGCCCGCGTCCTCCTCCAGGTGCACGCGCGTGATGCGGATGTCGTGCGCCGGCGTCCAGGCATCGCGCCGCGCGCGCAATCGACGCCGCCGGTCGGCGAGCGGCCGCTCGTACTGCGAGATCTGGTAGCCCTTGGGCAGATCCGGATAGAAGTAGTTCTTGCGCGCGAAGATCGAGGTCTCGTGGATCGCGCAGCCGAGCGCGAGCGCCGCGCGCACGGCCGCGTCGACGGCCGCGCGGTTCAGCACCGGCAGCGCGCCGGGCAGCCCGAGGCACACCGGACAGACGTGCTGTTGGGCGGCGCGCCGAACGCGTGGCTGCAGCCGCAGAAGATCTTCGATGCGGTCAGCAGGTGCGCGTGGATCTCGAGGCCGATGACGGCCTCGTGTGCGGCGCTCACGCCCGTGGGCCCGCCTCGCGCACGGCACGGGACACCCCGGCCGCGAACGGCGTGAAGTTGTCGGCGAACATCCGCGCCAGCTTCGCCGCCTGCGCGTCGTAGTCGGCCGCGCGTCGCCCAGGTGCTGCGCGGACTGCAGCACGCTCGTCGGGCACGCCGGGACAGGCTGGCCGGCACGTCCAGGTTGAAGACGGGATCGCGCTCGTAGGCGCACGTCGTCGAGCGCGCCCGACGAGCGCCGCGCGGATCATCGCGCGCGTGTAGCGCGATCTTCATGCGCGTGCCGACGCCGTACGGCGCCGCCGGTCCAGCCGGTGTTCACGAGCCAGACCGTCGCGCCGTGTGCGCGCGATCTTCTCGCCGAGCAGCACCGCGTACCGCTCCGGCGCCAGCGGCAGGAACGGCGCGCCGAAGCAGGTGCTGAACGTCGCCTTCGGCTCGGTCACGCCCTGCTCGGTGCCCGCGACCTTCGCGGTGTAGCCCGAGAGGAAGTGGTACATCGCGGCCGTCGGGCGTGAGGCGCGCGATCGGCGGCAGCACGCCGAACGCGTCGGCCGTGAGCATCACGACGTTCGTCGGGATGCCCGCCCTGCCCGGACGGCTCGGCGTTGTCGATGAAGCGCAGATCGGATAGGCCGCCCGCGTGTTCTCCGTGAGCCGGTCGTCGTCGAGATCGAGTGACGCGCGTGGCCGGATCGACGGCGACGTTCTCGAGCACGGTGCCGAAGCGCCGCGTCGTCGCGATAGATCTGCGGCTCGGCCTCCGCCGACAGGCGGATCGTCTTCGCGTAGCAGCCGCCCTCGAAGTTGAAGACGCCGCGGTCGCTCCAGCCGTGCTCGTCGTCGCCGATGAGCCGGCGTTCGGGATCGCTCGACAGCGTCGTCTTGCCGGTGCCGGAGAGGCCGAAGAAGAGCGCGACGTCGCCCGCCGGCGCCGATGTTCGCCGAGCAGTGCATCGGACAGCACGCCGCGCCGCGGCAGCAGGTAGTTCAGGACGGTGAAGATCGACTTCTTGATCTCGCCGGCGTAGCTCGTGCCCGCCGATGAGGACGAGGCGCTCGGCGAAGTTCATGGCAATCGCGACGGGCTCCGATTGCGTGCCGTGCCGCGCCGGATCGGCCTGAACGCTCGGCGCCGCGATCACCGTGAACGCCGGCTCGACGGGCGGCGCGCCGGCCGTCGCCGAGATGAAGAGGTTGCGCGCGAACAGGCTGTGCCAGGCGGTCTCGGTGATGACGCGGATCGGCAGGCGGTAGGCGGGATCGGCGCCCGCCTAGCAATCCTGGACGAACAGCTCCCGCACCTCCAGCGACGCATGGAGGTCGGCGCGAAGGCGCTGGAACGCCTCGGGCTCCATCGGCTGGTTCACGCTGCCCCACGCCACCTCGGCTCGGCTGGCCGCGTCGCGCACGATGAACTTGTCGTTGGGGGACCGGCCTGTGTGCGGGCCGGTCCGGCAGACGAGGGCGCCGTCGGCGGCGATGGTTCCCTCGCCGCGGCCGCACCGCGTGCTTCGTACAAGCGCGGCGCGCGACAGGTTCCAGTGGACCGATCCGCCGGCCGTGCCTTCGCGGTCGACGATCGCGCGTCGACCGATGCCGGTGCTCATCTAAGCTCCTAACACGCGAAGGCCCAGTAACATACGACGAATTGGAAAGAGTAGTACCAGCGCCATTCGGCACAAGTCAACCATGCGCCTGGATCGTCCTCCCCGCGCTACACTGATTAAAGACACGTTCCGGTAAACGGGATCCGTCCGCCACCGTAATGACAGGTAGAGACAACGTGGGCTCCGAGGACAACGCCCTGAAGCGGGCGCACCCGGAACCGGGACGGCGCGACAAGCCGAAGCGGCCCGTGCCGCCGGTCGTGCCGCTCACCGACGATTCGCAGCTGGCGGTCGAGATCCGCGAGCTCGTCGAATCGCGGCGAGCTGGAGGCGGCCCGCGAGCGGTTCAGCGGGCTGGTGGAGACGCACCAGCGGCGGGCGCTGCGGATCGCGTATCAGTATCTGCGCGAGACCGCGGAGGCCGACGAGGCCGTGCAGGACGCCTTCGTGAAGGTGTTCACGCACATCGGGTCGTATCGGGAAGCGTGGCCATTCGAAGTCTGGTTCACGCGGATCCTGATCAACGGCTGCCTCGATCGCCGGAAAGCCCGCGCGCGTCGGGACCGGTGGGTCATCCAGCCCGAGCGCGAGCCGGGTGTGGAGTCCGCGGTCGAGACATCGCCGGCACTGGAGCCGGGGCCCGAGGCGCGGCTGCTCAGCCGCGAGCGGCGGGCACGGCTGGCGAAGGCGATCGACACGCTCGAAGGACGGCAGCGAACGGTCTTTATGTTGTGCCATTTCGGCGATTGCACGCCGCGCGAGGTCAGCGCCATGACCGGGCTCAACGAGTCCACGGTGCGCGTGCATCTGTTTCGGGCGGCCCGCAAGCTGCGCGGGCTGCTGGGAGGGGGCTCGTGAACATCGCCCGCGCTCACCATCTGCACGACGACACACTCTACGAGGCGTATCTGACCGCGCGCCGCGGCGTCCCCATCGACCCGCGGCTCGCCGAGCATCTGGCCGACTGCCCCGCCTGCGAGCGCCGCTACGCGGAGTTGGCGGGCGTCATGGACGATCTGGCCACCGCGGCCGACGCCGACGTCGATCGCGTGTTCCCCGCGGAGCGCCGCCGGGCGCAGCAGGCGCGCATCCTCGACCGCGTGACCCATGCGGGCCGGCCGGCCCGCGTGCTGAGCTTCCCCGGCCAGGCCGTCGCGCGCCGCCTGGGGGCCGCCCGCCCCCGCATCGCCACGCGCTGGATCGCGGCCGGCGCCGCCGCCGGCTTGTTCATCGGCGTCGGCCTCGGGCTCTTCCTCAACGACACGACGCCCGCTCCGGAACGCGTGGCCGCGAGCCATCCCGCGGCCGCGGTGACGGCCTCACGGCTGGCCGCCACGCCGTCGCGCACCGCCGCCGACGACGACGCGTTCCTGACGGACCTCGACCTCGCGCTCGAGAGCCCGCGCACGAGCGAGCTGCGCGGCTACGACGCGCTCACGCCCCGCGTCCGCGACGTCGTCGATATCAGATAGGGTGCGGGGTGCTTGGGTGCGGGGTGCGGGGGTGCTACTGGTAAGCTATTGGCGTGGCTGACCCCGGTGCTTCCGCGCCCGTCATCTTCCGCAAGGGCCTGAACCTGCAGGCGGCCGTCGCCGGCACGCTGGCCGAGAGCTATCACAGCGCGCTCGTCGATCGGATCAAGGCCGAGGACTTTTCGTTCCGCGCCGGCCGCCTCACCGTCCACCTCGCGCGCGAGTTCGGCTTCTGCTACGGCGTCGACCGCGCCGTGGACTACGCCTACCAGACCCGCGAGCGCTTTCCGGATCGCCGCGTCTTCCTCACCGGCGAGATCATCCACAACCCGCACGTCAACGAGAAGCTGCGCGCCATGGGCGTCGGCTTCCTCAGCGAGACGCCCGGCGGCCTCGACGCCGCCACGGCCGACGATGTGGTGATCCTGCCGGCGTTTGGCGTCACCATCGCCCAGCTCCAGCACCTCGAGCGCCGCGGCTGCACGCTCGTCGACACGACCTGCGGCTCCGTCCTGAACGTCTGGAAGAACGTGCGGCGCTACGCCGAGGGCGGTTTCACGTCGGTCATCCACGGCAAGGTGTGGCACGAGGAAACCCAGGCGACCGCATCACAGGCGGTCGGCTACGGCGGCCACTACCTCGTGGTCTTCAACGGCGAGGAGACCGACGTCGTCTGCCGGTACATGCGCGAGGGCGGCCAGCCGGCCGCCTTCCTCGAGCGCTTCGCGAAGGCCGTGTCCCCGGGGTTCGATCCCGATCGCGATCTGGCGCACATCGGCCTCGCCAACCAGACGACGATGCTGATGTCGGAGTCGCTGGAGATCGGCGAGCGTCTCAAGGCCGCGATGCTCGACCGCTACGGCGCGGGAGCACTCGGCGCCCACTACCAGGCGTTCGACACGATCTGCAGCGCCACGCAGGACCGCCAGGACGCGGTCGTCGCGCTCCTCGCGGAGCGGCCCGTGGACCTGATGGTGGTGATCGGCGGCTACAACAGCAGCAACACGTGCAACCTGGCGCGCCTCTGCGCGGCCCAGCGCCCCACGTTTCACATCGCGTCGCCGGACTGTCTCGAATCGTCCGCGCGGATCCGGCACCGGCCGGTCGGCGTCAAGGCGGAGGCGGCCGCGGACGGCTGGCTGCCCGCGAACGGCCCGGTGGCCATCGGCCTGACTTCGGGCGCCTCGACGCCGGACAACCTCGTCGGCGAGGTGATCACGCGTCTGGCGGCGTTCTGCTCCCTTGAACCGCCCCCGCGGCCCTGATCGGCCCGCGCGACAACCGATGATGACGCGGCCCGTTCGCTTCGCCCTCGTCGCCGCGTCCCTGGCCGCGGCATTCGCCGCGGCCCTCGCGACCGCCCAGGCGCCGCCGCCCGCGCCCCGCGCCACCTTCGGCTTCGAGCCGTGCGCGGACTACCGGCTCGCCACCTACGAGCAGACCGACGCCTACTTCCGCGCGCTCGCGGCGAACTCGAACGGCCGCATGCGGATGGTCGACATGGGCCCGACCGTGCAGGGCCGCACGCAGATCATGGCGATCGTCTCGTCGGCGGCGAACCTCGCCCGGCTCGACGCGATCAAGGCGACGTCGCGCGCCCTGGCCACCGTGCGCGAGCACGGCGCCGTGCTGGACGACGCCCGCGCCCGCGAGCTCGCGCGCGCCGGCACCGCCGTCGTCTGGATCGATTTCGGCCTGCATTCGAGCGAAGTCGCGCCGGCCCAGGCCGCGCCGCTCCTCGCGTACGACCTGGTGACGGACGACTCGCCCGACATGGCGTTCATCCGCGACAACGTCGTCCTGCTGCTCGTGCCGAACATGAACCCCGACGGCACGACGATGGTGGCCGACTGGTACCGCGAGCAGCGCGGGCATCAGTGGGAAGGAACGCCGCCCGAGCTCTGGCACGTCTACGCCGGGCACGACGACAACCGCGACTTCTACATGATGACGCAGCCGGAATCGCGGAACACCGCGCGGCAGCTCTACGAGGAGTGGTTCCCCGAGATCGTCTACAACCACCATCAGTCGGGGCCGTTTCCCGCCCGGATCTTCGTGCCGCCCTTCGACGACCCGATGAACCCGAACATCCCGCCGCTGGTGATGCGCGACGTCAACGCCGTCGGCGACGCGATCGCGCGCCGGCTCGACGAGGAAGGCAAGCGCGGGGCCGTGTCGCGCGTGGGCTTCGACGCGTGGTGGAACGGCGGCATGCGCACGGCGCCGTACTTCCACAACATGGTCGGCATCCTCACCGAGACGAGCCATGCATCGGCCACGCCCCGCGTCTACGACCCGCGCGAGTTCCCCGAGACGTTCGCCAACGGCGCGTCCACGCGCGAGCCGTCCGTGTACTACCCGACGCCGTACCGCGGCGGCGAGTGGCACCTGCGCGACAGCTGCGACTACATCGTGACCGCGTCGAAGGCGGTGCTCGACATCGGCGCGCGCCGGCGCGAGGAATGGCTCTACGACATCTACCGGATGGGCCGCGACGCCATCAAGGCCCACCGCGGCGAGACCTACGTCGTGCCGGCGGCCCAGTGGGATCCGAACAGCGCCTACAAGCTCGTGGACGTCCTGCAACTGGGCGGCGTCGAGATCGCACAGGCACGAGAGGCCTTCACGGCCGGCGGGCAGCACTACGCGGCCGGCAGCTTCCTGATCCCAGGCGGCCAGCCGTTCGAACCCTACGTCCGCGACCTGCTGACGCCGCAGGTCTACCCCGACATGCGCCTCTATCCGGACGGACCGCCGAAGCGGCCGTACGACATCACGGGCTGGACCCTCCCCTACCAGATGGGCGTGCGCGTGGACCACGTGGACGAAGCCGTCATCGTCGACGCGGCGCCGCTTCCGCACGGCGGCCTGTCCCGGACCTTCATCAAGCAGGACCTCCCGGCCGGCACGATCGCCCTCGATGGCCGCTCGAACGCCGCCTTCGCGGCGGTCAATGCGCGTTTGTCCGCGGGTCTGCCCGTGTATCGGACCACCGGAACCGTCACGACGGCGGAGGGCAACTGGCCGGCCGGCACGTTCGTCTTCCCGCTCGGCCCGTCGAGCCGCGCGGTGTTCCCGGCGCCGTTTACCCCGCTGGACGACGCGGCCGTGGCGCGGCTGCGCGCCGACGGCGCCGTGTGGCGCGTGCGTCCACCGCGCATCGGCGTCTACCACGCCTGGGGCGGGAACATGGACGAGGGCTGGACGCGCTGGGTGCTCGAGCAGTTCGACTTCCCGTACACCCCCGTCCACGACGCCGACATCCGCGCCGGCGGCCTGCGCGCGCGCTTCGACACCCTCGTCCTGCCCGACGCGACCGCGCAGCAGATGATCGAGGGCCTCCGCCCGGGCACGATGCCGCCCGAGTACACCGGCGGCATGACCGAGGCCGGCGTCAGGAACCTCCGCACCTTCGTCCAGGAGGGCGGCACGCTCGTCGCGCTCGACAACGCGGCGGAGCTGGCGATTCAGGCGCTCGACCTGCCCGTTCGCGACGTCACGGCCGAGGCGCGGCCCTCGGACTTCTTCGTGCCGGGCACGATCCTGCGGCTGCGCGTCGATCCGGACGAGCCGGTGGCCTACGGCATGCCCCCCGGCGCGGCCGCGTTCTTCGCGCGCAGCCCGGCGTTCACCGTCACGGCGCCCGGCGCCGCGCGGATCGCGGCGTCCTACCCGGACACGAACCTTCTGATGAGCGGTTGGCTGCTCGGTGAACCGATCCTGCGCGGCCGGGCGGCCGTCGTCGATGTGCCGGTCGGCCGGGGACGGGCGGTGCTGCTCGGCTTCCGCACGCAGCACCGCGGTCAGTCCTACGGGACGTTCAAGCTGCTGTTCAACAGCCTGCTGCTGGGATCGTCCGAGCCGGTCAAGGGAGACACGGAGTTCTGACCACAGAGACACAGAGACACAGAGAAGAGAAGATCTTCTTCTCCGTGTCTCTGTGTCTCCGTGGTTGGATCTCGGTGTCTCTCTACGGGAAGCGCCGGAAGTGCGGGACGGCGAGCATGAGGAGCGCGGCCAGGCCCCAGAGGCCGAACGCGCCGAGCGCGAACAGCTGAAACCGCGGCTGCTGGGTGCTGTACTGCTTGACGTCGATCGATCCGGTCGACGCGCGATCGATCTCGGCGATCGCCGCGAGGATCGCCGCCTCGTTCGACCCGGCGAAGAACTTCCCGCCGGTCTTCTCCACCGCGTTCTTCCACAGCTCGTCCGGGATGATCCCGCCCTCTTCCTTCGAGTAGTTCGTGCGCACGAAGTAGATCGGAATGTGCGCCTCGACGGCGCCGGAGACGATCTCGTCGAGCGTCTTCCCGTTGACGATGGCGTGGATGTCCTCGCCATCGGAGAAGATCACCATGATGTTGCCCGACGCGCTCAGGAAGTTGAAGGCTTTGAAGAGCTGCACGCTCTGGTCGATCGCCTGGGCGATGATCGTCCCCTGGTCCGGGAACCGCGCGTATTCGACGACGTCGCCGATGAGCGAGATGGAGAGGAGGATGTTCTCGTAGTCGTTGGTGAACGGCGTCACGACGTACGCTTCGTTCCCGAACTCCACCAGCGACATCAGGTCCCGGTACTTCCGCTCCATGCGCAGGCGCACGAACCGTTCGGCGGCGCCCACGCTCGTGAAGAAGGCGGCCTCGGTCTCAGAGCGCGGGTTGAGCTGCGCCGCCGTGAACGGCACGCGCATGCTGGACGAGGCGTCGATCATCAGCGCGATCCGCCGGCCTTTGTAGGAGACATCCTGCTTCGAGAGGGCCGTGTAGGGGTCGGCGAGGGCCAGCACGAACAGCGGCAACCCCGCCAGGAACAGGACGAGCGGCAGGTGGCGGACGAACGCCACCGGCGAGCTCCGGACCGAGCCGAGCAGCGCCGGCATGGCCACGGCCCGGCGCCCGGGCGCCCCGCCGAGGATGGACCGGAGGATCAGCGCGAGGACCGCCAGGCCGGCCAGCCCGATGAGCAGGAGCCGCGCGACGTCGAGATGGCCGAAGAGCAGGTCGCGGATCCGGAGCGAGGCGACGTCGGTCAGCAGGGTCCGCCAGGACATACGGGACAGTCCCGGAGTCTATCACGCCCGTTAGTCGTTCAAAACGAAGGGGTTCGGCGAAACCCCTGGAACGCCGCGTGCCTCGGGCCCTCTCGAGACCTATGGCGAAGCCGTAATAATTTGTCTCCCGAGAAACGGGACGCCGCCGGCCATCGTAAACCTTTACAAGAGTTGGATTTTCAGAGGGTCTGACCGGTATGACTCGACAGCTTCTCGCGCGTGCGGCGGCGGCGGCGCTCGTTCTGGCCGTGGCGGCGCCCGCGATGGCGCAGCGGACGTTCCAGTGGTGGCAGGCCGAGGAGGTCCAGAAGGACCTTGGGCTCTCCCCCGATCAGATCTCGCGGCTCGACGACATCTTCGAGACGACGATGGCCCGCCAGCGGAAGAACAAGGACTCGCTGGATCGCCTGGAGGCGCAGCTCTCGACCCTCATCGAGACGGACGCGCTGGAGGCCGACGTCGTCAAGCAGATCGACAAGGTCGAAGCCGAGCGCGCGACGCTGAACAAGGAGCGGACGCTCATGCTGCTGCACATGCGGCGGGTGCTGACGCCCGAGCAGCGGACGACCTACGACGCCCGTGTCGAACGGTGGCAGCAGGATCACCCCCGTCCGTCGCGCACCGACAGCAACCGCGGCTCCGGCCGCAGCCAGCGCTAGCACGCCCCGTACAGAGGACATCGCTCATGAATCGGAACATTCTGACGGCGGCCGTGGCCGCCCTCGCTATCGTCGTGATCCCCGCGGCGGCCCGCGCGCAACAGACGCGGAGCGTGGCCGACCAGGTGCGCCAGGCCGCGCAGGCGGCGGCCGCCGGCGCCGACGCCGCCCAGACGCCGACACCCGACGACCGGACGGTCGTCTCCCTCACGCTCGATGAGACGATCGCGCTGGCGCTCGAGCGCAACCTCGACATCGCGGTCCAGCGGCTGAACCCGCAGCTGAGCGACATCGCGATCGCGAGCGCCCAGGCGGCGTACAGCCCGAACCTCTCGTCGACGGTGGGCAATCAGTCGAGCGCCCGAGCGCCGACGAGCCAGCTCTCGCAGTCCTCGACCGGCGGCGGCGTCGTCACCAAGACGTTCACGTACAACGGGGGCATCAGCAAGCAACTGCAGTGGCTGGGATCGTCGGTGGCCCTGTCGCTCAACAACAGCCGCGCGGAGAGCAACAGCAACAACGCGTCGTTCAACCCGCAGTTCAATTCGACGTGGAGCGCGACGTTCACGCAGCCGCTCCTGCGGGGTCTCAAGACCGACAGCACGCGCCAGCAGATCGCGGTCACGAAGATCAATCGCGACATCTCCGACGTGCAGCTGAAGGCGACGATCACCAACACCGTCTCGAACGTCCGGAACGCGTATTGGGACTACGTCTACGCGACGCAGGCCGTGCAGGTCGCGCAGGAGTCGCTCGAGCTGGCCAATAAGCTGGTCGAGGACAACCAGACGCGCGTCGAGATCGGCACGATGGCGCCGATCGACGTCGTCCAGGCGCAGTCCGAGCAGGCGACGCGGCGCCAGGCGCTCGTGACGGCGCAGTCGACGCAGCGGACGACGGAGCTCGCGCTCAAGCGGTTGATCGTCTCGGGCACGGAGGATCCGAACTGGGGAGCGCACCTCGACGCGATCGATCGCCCCGAGTTTCAACCCGAGCCGGTCGACGTGGACGCCGCCGTCCGCAACGCGCTGAGCCAGCGCACGGACCTTCAGATCGCGAGAAAGAACGTCGAGTCGAACGACGTGACGCTGGCCTACCTCAAGGACCAGACGCGGCCCGACGCGAACTTCGTCGCCAGCTACGGCACGCAGGGCGTCGGGGGGCCTCTCCTGGTGCGCGCGAGCTCGGGCATCATCGGCAGCAGCGTGCAGGAGACGATTCCCGGCGGCATCGGCGATGCCTTCGACTCGCTCTTCCACAGCCGGTATCCGAGCTGGAACTTCCAGGTCCAGATGACCTACCCGCTGGGCTTCACGTCGCAGGACGCCTCGATGGCGCGCGCGCACGTCCAGGTCCAGCAGGTCGAGGCCCAGATGAAGCAGATCGAGCTGCAGGTGGCGACCGACGTGACCAACGCCGCCATCCAGGTTCAGAACACGGCCGAGGCGGTGCAGGCCTCGCAGGCGGCGCGATCGCTGCAGCAGCAGCGGCTCGACGCCGAGCAGAGCAAGTTCGAGGTGGGCATGTCCACCAACTACTTCGTCGTGCAGGCGCAGCGCGACCTGCGCGACGCGCAAAACAGCGAGCTGCGCGCGATCCTGAACTATCGCAAGGCCCAGGTGGAGCTCGAGCGTCTGCAGCAGACGGCGCTGGGCAGCTCGGGGATCACCATTCTCGGCCGCTAAGGCGCGAGGGAATCGACCGGACATGAAAACGAAGATCATCGCGGCAACCGTCGTCGTCCTCGCGGTCGCGGGCGGCTACGTCGTCTATTCGAGGACTTCCGCCTCGGCGCCCGAGGCGGCCACCAGCGGACGCGGCGGCGGGGGCGGGTTCGGCGGCCCCGGCGGCGGCCGCGGCTTCGGCGGGCCGCGCCTGCCGATGACCGTCGAGCTGGCGACCGTGACGCGCACCGACATGACCGAGGAGCTGACCGTCGTCGGCAACCTGATCGGCGCCGCGACCGTCGAGGCGGTGCCGAAGGTCAGCGGCCGCCTCGAGGAGGTCGCCGTCCGGCTCGGCGACCGCGTCACCCGCGGCCAGACGCTGGCGCGCGTCGAAGACCAGGAGATCCAGCAGCAGGTGAAGCAGGCGCAGGCCGCCTACGACGTGGCGGCGGCCACGATCCGCCAGCGCGAGGCGAGCCTGCGGCTCTCCCAGTCCAACCTGGACCGGTCGAAGAACCTGTACGATCGCCAGTTGATTCCGAAGCAGACCTTCGACGACACCGACGCGAACTACGAGGCCGCCGTCGCCCAGCTCGATCTGGCGCGCGCGCAGTTCTCGCAGGCGCAGGCGCGCCTCGACGAGCTGAAGATCAACCTGGCCAACACGACGATCTCGTCGCCGGTCACGGGCTTCATCGGCAAGCGCGCGCTCGACGCGGGCGCGTGGGTCACGCCGAACTCGGCGTTCATCTCGGTCGTCGACATCACGACCGTCCGCCTCGTGGCGAACATCGTCGAGAAGGACCTGCGCCGCATTTCGCAGGGCCAGAAGGCCGACGTGGCCGTCGACGCGTACCCGGGCGAGACGTTCGACGGCCGGATCGCCCACGTGGCGCCGGTGCTCGATCCCTCGACGCGCACCGCGCAGATCGAGGTGGAGATCGCGAACCCGACGTTCCGGCTGAAGCCGGGGATGTACGCGAAGGTGAGCTTCCTCGTGGAAAACCACCCGCATACGCTCGTCATCCCGACCGACTCGCTCGTCGACTCGAACGGCACGCCCGGCGTGTTCCAGCCCGACGGCGAGGGCGACACGGCGGCGTTCCGGCCGGTGCAGGTGGGCCTGCGGGAGAAGGATCAGGTCGAGGTCATGGCCGGGCTCAACGAGGGCGAGCGCGTGATCACGACGGGCGCGGCCGCCCTGCGCCAGGGCGACAAGATCGTCGTGGCCGACAGCAGCGCCGGCGGGACCGGTCCCGCCGCCGGGGCGCCCTCGGACGGGCGCAGCGGCCGCGGCGGACGCGGCGGGCGGCGGGGAAACTCCGGGGGCCCGGGTTCGGCGCCCTCGGGTCGGTAGGGCGAACAGGCAGAGGCCAGTCTCAGGACACGGACCATGAGCATTCCGCGTATCGCAATTCACCGTCCCGTCATGATGGCCATGCTGAGCGGCATCGTCATCCTGCTCGGCGTCATCTCGCTGAGCCGCCTGCCGGTGGATCTGCTGCCCGACGTGCAGCAGCCCACGATCATCGGTGCGCGTGAACTACACGGGCGTCGGCCCGCTCGAGATGGAGGAGCTCGTCACGCGCCCCCTCGAGCAGCAGCTGAGCGCCGTGTCGGGCCTCGAGCAGATCAACTCCACCTCGTCCGAGGGCTCGAGCAACATCCGCCTGAGCTTCACCTGGGGCACCGACCTCAACGAGGCGATGGACGACATGCGGACGCGCATCGACCGCGCGCGCGGTCGCCTGCCCGAGGACGCGGATCCGCCTGTCCTCCAGAAGTTCGACTCGAACTCGTCGCCGATCCTGAGCCTCGCCGTCGAGGGCAACTACGACCGCGTGACGCTGCGCGAGCTGGCGGAAAACGTCCTGTCGCCGCGGCTCGAGCGCGTCGGCGGCGTGGCCGCGGTCACCGTGAACGGCGGCCTCCGCCGCCAGATCCACGTGGATCTCTCGCGCGAGAAAATCAGCGCCCTCGACCTGTCGGTCGATCGCGTCGTGAACATCATCCGGACCGAGAACCAGAACATCCCGATCGGCGAGGTCTACCAGGGCGACCGGACGCTGCTGCTGCGCAGCCAGGGCCAGTTCGAGAACCTGGACGAGATCCGCAGCCTGGTCGTGCTGACCAAGGGCGGCGTGCCGATTTACCTCAAGGACATCGCCGATGTGTCCGACTCGACCGAGGACAACCTCTCGGTGATGCGGATCAACGGACGCCCCGGCGTCCGGATGCAGGTCACGAAGCAGTCCGGCACCAACACCGTGCAGGTGGCCCAGGGCGTGCGCGCGGAGATCGCGCGGATCAACCGCGAGGTGCCGGGCGTGAACCTGGTGCTGCTCGACGACAGCGCGCGCTTCATCGAGCAGGCCATCGGCGCCGTGCAGGAGCACGTGCTGCTCGGCTCGGTCCTCGTCGTCCTCGTCATCTTCCTGTTCCTCCGCAACTTCCGCTCGACGATCATCGTCTGCACGTCGATTCCGATCTCGGTGATCGGCACGTTCGCCCTGCTCTATTTCGCGGGGCTCACGCTGAACACGATGACGTTCGGAGGGCTCGCACTCGGCGTCGGCATGGTCGTCGACGCCTCGATCGTCGTGCTCGAGAACTCGTTCCGGCACATGGAGGAGTACCACAAGGACCGGATGACCGCCGTCGATCGACGGCAGTGAGGAGGTGTGGTCCGCGATTCTGGCCTCGATCCTCACGCACATCGCGGTGTTCGTGCCGCTGCTCTTCCTCGGCGGCCTGTCGAGCGTCATGTTCCGCCAGTTGTCGGTCGTCGTCGTCTTCTCGCTGGCGATGTCGCTGTTCGTGGCCGTGACGCTGGTGCCGGTCCTGTGCTCGAAGCTGCTCGTCCTGCCCGCGCCGCCCGACAAGCGCAAGGGCCTGGGCGGCCGCCTGTACACGGCCAGCGAACACTTCCTCGCGGCCATGGACGAGGGTTACCGGCGCTTCCTGCACCTCGCCCTGTCGCACCGGCCGACCGTGGTCGGCCTGGCGCTGGCGTCGGTGGTGGCGGCGGTCCTCATCCTGCCGACGATTCCCACCGAGCTCAGTTCGCAGACCGACGAAGGCCAGGTCAGCGTGAGCGCGCAGTTGCCGCTCGGCACGCGCATCGAGCGCACCGACGCCGTGCTCGCCCGGCTCGAGCAGGAGATCAACCAGTTCGTCCCGGAGGCGACCGCGGTGATCGTCAATGCCGGCGGCGGCGGCGGCGGCCGTGGCGGCGGCGCCGACCGCGGCCAGGTGCAGATCCTGCTGACCTCGAAGGACGAGCGCACGCGATCGAGCGATCAGATCGCCCAGGACCTGCGCCGGCAGCTCGCGGACATCCCGGGCGTCGTCATCCGCGCCAACGCGTCGGGCGGGAACAACCAGCTCAACCGCTTCCTCTCGGGCGGGAACAACAACGGCGGCGGCCGCCTGTCGCTCGAGATCCGCGGCGACGACCTGGACGACGCGAAGCACCTCGCCGACGCGGCCAAGAACCTGATGGACGAAACGCCGGGCATCGCCGACGCCCAGGTGGGCCGCGACGAGGGGCGCCCCGAACTTTCGCTGCGGGTCGACCGGCCGAAGGCGGCCCTCCTCGGCCTCAGCGTCGCCGGTGTCGCGAACACCATCCGCACGAACGTCGCCGGAACCCAGGCCGCGCTCTACCGCGAGCATGGCAATGAGTACCCGATCATCGTGCGCCTGCGGGAAGACGAGCGCCAGGGCGTCTCCGACGTCGAGGACGTGCTGGTGTCCACGGCTCAGGGACAGGTCACGCCGGCCAAGAACCTCCTGAGCGTGGTCGACTCGACGGGCCCGACGCAGATCGATCGGAAGAACCAGCAGCGCATCATCTACGGTCAACGCCGATCCCGAGACGACGCTCAGCGAGGCGGTGGCCGCGGTCCAGGAGCGGATTCCGCAGCTGGCGATTCCGAAGGACTTCAGCGTGGGCTTCGGCGCCGAGGTCGAGCAGCAGGACGACGCGTTCAACCAGCTGCGCCAGGTGCTGATCCTCGCCCTGATCCTCGTTTACGCCGTGATGGCGTCGCAGTACGAGTCGCTGCGCGACCCGTTCATCATCATGTTCTCGGTGCCGACGGCCGCGCTCGGCGTCGTGCTCTCGCTCAAGCTGACGAACACGCCCTTCACGATGCAGGCCTATATCGGCATCATCATGCTGGCCGGGATCGTCGTGAGCAACGGCATCCTGCTCGTCGACTACACGAACGTCCTCAGGCGGCGCGACGGGCTGCCGCTGCGCGAGGCCGTGGAGCTGGCGGGCCGCACGCGACTCCGCCCGATTCTCATGACGTCGATCGCGACCGTGCTCGGCCTGATCCCGATGTCGCTCGGCATCGGCGAGGGGAGCGAGCTCCAGGTGCCGCTCGCCCGCGTCGTCGTCGGCGGCTTGCTCACGTCCCTGCTGATCACGCTCGTGCTCGTCCCGACCGTTTACACGCTCTTCGAGGAGGGCTGGAAAGGCCTCTGGCACCGCGCCGGAAGCACTCCTGCCGCCTAGTTTCGAGGCCATAGTCCGATGAAAAAGGTTCTGCTGATCCTGTTGGTGCTCGGCGCCCTGGGCGCCGGCGGCGGCTGGTACTACACGCACCGCAACGTCGCCGAACTCCAGGTGAACACCTTGCCCGCGTCGCGCGGGGAGATCGTCGACGCGGTCGGCGCCACCGGCACGGTCCAGGCGGTCACCACGGTGCAGGTGGGCACCCAGGTCTCGGGGACCATCCAGAACCTGTACGCCGACTTCAACTCGATCGTCCACAAGGGCCAGGTGGTTGCCCGCCTCGATCCGTCGCTGCTCGAGGCGCAGGTCGAGCAGTCGCGCGCGAACCTCGTCCGCTCCCAGGCCGATCTCGAGCGCAACCGCGTCGCGCTCGCCGACGCGCAGCAGAAGTACAGCCGCGCCAAGGAGCTCTCGGCGCGCAACCTCCTCCCCCAGAGCGACCTGGACGCGGCCAAGACGACCGTCGATTCGGCGCAGGCCTCGCTCCAGTCGTCGCAGGCCTCGGTCTCGCAGGCCGCCGCGGCGCTGAACCAGTCGCAGGTCAACCTCGATCACGCGGTGATCACCTCGCCCATCGACGGCATCGTGATCCAGCGCAGCGTCGACGTGGGCCAGACCGTCGCGGCCAGCATGCAGGCGCCCACGATCTTCGTGATCGCCGCGGACCTCACGAAGATGCAGGTGAACGCCAGCGTCGACGAGGCCGATGTCGGCCGGATCCGCCCGGGCCAGCACGTGACGTTCCGCGTGGACGCCTACCCCGCCGAGGACTTCGTCGGCACCGTCTCCCAGGTCCGCCTGCAGCCGGTCGTCGTCCAGAACGTGACGACGTACGGCACGATCATCGACGTGCCGAACGACCAGCTGAAACTGAAGCCCGGCATGACCGCGAACCTGAAGGTCGAGATCGCGCACCGGCCCGACGTGCTGCGCATCCCGAACGCGTCGCTGCGCTTCCGCCCGACGGTCGACACGTTCACGGCGCTCAAGCAGCCCGTGCCTGAAGAGATCGCCAGCGCCGGCCGCGGACGCAGCCGCGGCACGGCCGGCACCCCGGGCGCCGCGCCCGCGGCCCCCTCCGGCGCGGCGCCAGCCCCGGGTTCGCCCGCACCCGCACCCGCCGCGCCGTTGTCGGCGTCCGGTGGCGGCGCGACGGCCCCGGCAGACCCCTCCGCCGCTGGCGGCGGGCGTGGCGGCGGCCGGCGCGGCGGCGGCCGGGGCGGCGACCCGGCGGCCTTCCAGGCGCAGATGATGGAGCGCTTCCAGGCGATGTCCGCCGACGAGAAGCGGCAGTTCGTGGATCGGATGAAAAGCCGCGGCCAGGACGTGAGCGCCTTCGAGAAGCTTCTCGCGCCGGCGCCGAAGACCGGCGCGGCCGCGGGCGCCACGACCATCGATGCCCTTTTCGCTCCCCTGGCGCCTGTCGAGTCGCAGGGCCGGGTGTGGGTGTACGCGGACAAGCAGATCAAGTCCGTACGGCTGCGGCTGGGCATCACCGATGGGCAGTACACTGAGGTCCTGAGCGGCGACGTCGAGCCGGGCATGGACGTGGTCACCAGCATCGTCGTGCCGGGCGCGGCGCCCACGCCGGGCGGAGCGCAGGGCAATCCGCTGCTGCCCGGGGGCGGCCGCGGCGGGCCCGGCGGCTTCCGCGGTGGCGGCTTCCGCGGCGGTGGGAACTAGGCCGACCGATGTCAGTGATCTCCGTTCGGAACCTGATCAAAACCTACGTCGTCGGCGAGGTCGAGGTGCGCGCCCTTCGAGGCGTGGACCTCGAGATCGAGCGCGGTGAGTTCATCGCCGTCACGGGGCCGTCGGGCTCGGGCAAGTCGACGTTCATGCACATCGCCGGCTGCCTCGACCGGCCGACTTCGGGGCAGTATTTCCTCGACGGCGATGACGTGTCGCGGATGAGCCGCGACCAGCTCGCCATCGTGCGGAACAAGAAGATCGGGTTCGTGTTCCAGGGCTTCAACCTGCTCTCGCGCACCTCGGCGCTCGACAACGTCGAGCTGCCCCTGCTCTACGCGGGCACGTCGAAGGCGTCCGATCGCCACGCGCGGGCGATGGAGGTGCTGAAGGCCGTGGGCCTGGAGAACCGCGCCGACCATCATCCGAACCAGCTGTCGGGCGGCCAGCAGCAGCGCGTCGCGATCGCGCGCGCGCTCATCAACAACCCGTCGATCCTCCTCGCGGACGAGCCAACGGGCAACCTCGACACGAAGACGAGCATCGAGGTCATGGACATCTTCCAGCGCCTGAACCGCGAGCGCGGGATCACGGTGCTGCTCATCACGCACGAGCAGGACATCGCGGAGTACGGCACGCGCATCGTGACGTTCCGTGACGGCCACGTCGTGGCCGATCACGCCGTCGCCACCCGGCGCCTCGCGCAGGACGAGCTCGCCGCCCTGCCGGTCGAGCAGGCCGTCTAACGGAGGAACCATGTCGATTCTCATGACGCTGCGCATCGCGCTGAAGGCACTCAACCGCAACAAGATGCGGACGGCGCTCACCATGCTCGGCATGATCATCGGCGTGGCCGCCGTCATCACGATGGTGGCGCTCGGCACGGGCGCGTCCGCCTCGATCGAGGCGCAGATCCAGTCGGCCGGCACCAACATGATCATGGTGAGCGCCGGCAACTTCACGCAGGGCGGCGTGCGGCAGGGCCAGGGCAACGCCAGCACGCTGACGCCCGCCGACGCCGAGGCGATCGCCGGCGTTCCCGGCGTCCAGTACGTCTCGGCCGGGATCAATTCGCGCGGCCAGATGATCGCCGGCAATCTGAACTGGAACACCCAGGTGCAGGGCGCCGACGTGGACTACCCGCTCATCCGGTCGTGGCAGGTCGAGGACGGATCGTTCTTCACCCCGCAGGACGTGACGTCGGCCGCCAAGGTGGTCGTGCTCGGCAGCATTGTCCGCGACCAGTTGTACGGCCCGGGCGAGGATCCCACCGGGCAGGTGCTGCGCATCCAGAACCGGCCGTTCACCGTCGTCGGCGTGATGGCGTCGAAGGGTCAGTCCGGCATGGGGCAGGATCAGGACGACATCGCGTTCGTCCCCTACACGACCGTCATGAAGAAGATGCGCGGCGTGACCTACCTGCAGCAGATCACGGTGTCGGCCGCCTCGGCCACCGACACGCAGGCGACGGCGGACCGGATCTCGACGCTCCTGCGCACGCGCCACAACATCTTCCCCGGCGATCCGGACGACTTCATGGTGCGGACGATGGAGGAGATGGCGAGCGTGCGCACCGAGGCGACGCGCACGATGACGGGCCTGCTCGCGGGCATCGCGGGCGTCTCGCTGCTCGTCGGCGGCATCGGCATCATGAACATCATGCTGGTGTCGGTGACCGAGCGCACGCGCGAGATCGGCCTCCGCATGGCCATCGGGGCCAAGGGCGGCGATGTGCTCCTGCAGTTCCTCGTCGAGGCGGTCGTGCTGAGCCTGTTGGGCGGCGGCATCGGGATCGCGCTCGGGTTCGGCTTGTCCCAGGGCGTGACGCTCTGGCAGGGCTGGCCCACGTCGGTCTCAACCGATGCCGTCCTGATCGCGTTCGGCTTCGCGGCCCTGATCGGCGTGTTCTTCGGCTTCTATCCGGCTCGCAAGGCCGCCGCGCTCGATCCCATCGAAGCCCTGCGCTTCGAATAGAACCACCCTCCGCGCCCTCTGTCGTTACGCCCCGAGGGCCGCGAGGAGCTCCGCGATCGTCCGTCCCGTTACGGGATCGATCAGGTCCGGCGCGATCTCGGCCAGCGGTTCGAGCACGAACCGCCGCTCCCGAAACCGCGGGTGCGGCACGATCAGATCCGGCTCATCCACGCGGCGATCGCCGAACAACACAAGGTCGAGATCCAGCGTCCGGGCGGCGTTGGGAAGGGACCGCGCGCGTCCGCGCGCGTGCTCGATGGCGTGCAGCGCCTCCAGTAACGCACGGGGCGAGCCGCCGAATCGTCCGACGGCCGCGGCGTTGAGGAAGTCGGGCTGGGGCCCGGGCGCGCCGACAGGCGCGGTGTCGCAGTAGCGGGACAGGCGGAGATCGTTCAGGACGGCGCCGAGGCGCCCGACGGCGTAGTCCAGATGCGCGGCGCGGTCGCCGAGATTGCTGCCGAGTGCGATCGCTACTCGATCCACCGGGTGGCGAGCACCTCGCCGGACGGCAGCGGGTTGTGCGGATTGTGGCGCCCGAGGACGTCGGTCCTCCCGGCGGCCAGTTGCTCGAACGACCGCTCCTGCTCCACCGTCTCGCCGAGGACGACGCGGAGCATCTTGCGGTGGCGGGCGTTCTCCATCGCGTCCACGCGCGGCGTCCAACGGGTCACGAAGGCCCGGGCGTCGCTCGCGTCCTCGTGCAGCACTGCAGCGTCGGCATCCGGGCCTCGCCCGGCGGCCGTCCGCGAGAGCTCCGCGCCCGCGTCGGGCACGGCCGCGCCGAGCTCCTCGAGCGCGCGGCGCACCCAGGTGAGCTGCACGTCGCCGCGGTTGATGGCGTACTGGTAGGTGTTATTGGCGTCGTAGCCGCGCACGACCCGCGCCCCGGCCTGATGGCGAAGCACCATCGCGAGCTTCTCGCGATAGAAATCCTGGAGGAGCTCCGCCAGACCGGTCATGAGGCCTGTTTTTCCTTGCACGCGATGCAGACGCGCGTCCACGGGATGGCGTTCAGGCGCGCCTCGGCGATCATCTCGCCGCAGTCGCGGCACACGCCGTAGGTGCCCTTCTCGAGTCGCTGCAGGGCCTCGTCGATCGCCTGGAGGATCTTCGCGTCGGTCTGCTTGAGCTTCAGCTGGATGTGGACTTCGTTGTTGCCGCTGGCCTGGTCGGCCATATCGCCCTGGCGAGTATTGTTCTCCATCGACGCTTGCAGCGGCTTGATGCCACCGGTCCCGAGAATCTCGGTGCGCTTTCTCATCAACGCGTCCTTATAGGTCTGGTCGTCCATCGCGTTTGAAGCTCCTATGATCTGCGCGGCGCTCCGCGGCCCCCCCAACATGCCATCTTACCTCACCCCTGCAGGAACGCGTAGCGGATCACGAACAGCAGGGCGAACACATAGATGATCGGGTGCACGTCGCGATACCGTCCAGTCGCCAGCTTGAGCACGACGTAGGCCGTCAGCCCGAACGCCACGCCCTCGGTGATGCTGATCGTGAGCGGCATCACGATCGCCGTCAGAAACGCGGGGATCGCCTCGGTGGGATCGTCCCACGCGACGTGACGCAGCCCGCCGATCATCATCGTCCCCACCAGCACGAGCGGCGGCGCGATCACCGGATAGAGCGTCACGCCCCCGTCGGCCGCAAAGCCCCCGCCGACCATCTGGGCGAGCGGGTGAAAGAACAGCGCGAGCAGGAAGAGACCGGCCGTGACCAGGCTGGTGAGGCCGGTGCGCCCGCCGGCCGCGACGCCCGCGCCGCTCTCGACGTAGGCCGTCACCGTGGACGTGCCGAGCATCGCGCCCGCGACCGTGCCGATCGCATCGGCCAGCAGGGCCTGCCGCGCCCGGGGCAGCGTGCCGTCGCGCATCAGCCCCGCCTGCTCGCCCACCGCGACGAGCGTGCCGACCGAGTCGAACAGAGCCAGGAAGAAGAACACGAAGATCACCGCGACCATCCCCGGCGCGAACGCCCCGGCGACGTCGAGCTTGAGCAGCGTCGGCAGGATCGACGGCGGCCGGCTCGCGACGCCGTGGTACTGGACCAGCCCGAGCGGGAGTCCGATCGCCGTCGTGGCGAGGATGCCCCAGAGAATCGCGCCGGGCACGCGCCGCGCCATGAGGATCGACGTGAGCGTGAGGCCGCCGAGCGCGAGCAGCACCGGAGGGCTATGCAGGTTGCCGAGCGTGACCAGCGTCCCGGGTGACGCCACGACGAGCCCGGCCCACTGGAACCCGACCATCGCGATCAGCAGGCCGATGCCGCCGGCGATCGCGTGCTTGATCGACGTCGGGATCGCGGAAATCAGCCGCTCGCGCAGGCCGATGCCGGCCGTGAGGATGAAGATCACGCCCGCGATCGCGACGCCGCCGAGCGCGATGGGCCACGGGATCTGCATCCCGAGCACGACGCTGTAGACGAAGAAGAAGTTGTGCCCCATCGCCGGCGCCACCGCGATCGGATAGTTGGCGCCGAACGCCATGAGGGTCGTCGCGAACGCGGTCGAGAGGCACGTCGCGACCAGCACGGCGCCGAAGTCCATGCCGCAGGCCGAGAGCAGGGCCGGCTGCACGAAGATGATGTAGGCCATCGTCAGGAACGTGGTGACCCCGGCGAGGCACTCGCGCCGCACGGTGGTGCCGTGCGCGGCGAGGGCGAAACGGCGCTCGAGCCACTGCGTCATGCGCGTCTTCTCTTACCCACCTGCCCCACCTGCCCCACCCGACCCACCCGCCCTACTCAGCCCTCAGCGTGGAGAGGGGCTTGTGCCGCAGCACATCGAGGCTCGACACGAGGCCGATCACGGCCACGAGGATCGTCGTCACCGCGACGCCCGCGACGTGCTCGGCCGGGAAGATCCGCCACGGGATGTCGAGCGCCCACCGGCTCACGCCCCAGGTCAGCGCCACGGCGCCGAGCGAGCCCACGAGGCCCGCGAGCGCGCCGAGCAGGCCGTACTCGATCAGCAGCATCCGCGCGATCGTCCGGGTGGTCGCGCCGAGCGTCTTGAACACGGCGGCTTCGTAGACGCGCTGGAACTTGGTCATCGCGACGGCGCCGATCAGAATCAGTCCGCCGGAGAACAGCACCAGCCCGCCGACGATGGTGATCGCCAGCGTGACCTTCTCCATGACGTCGCGGATGCTGGCGAGGATCTCCTCGAAGTCGATCACCGAGACGTTGGGGAAGCGCGCCACGAGGTCGTGCTGGAACCGCGCCCGGGCCTCCGTGCCCGACGGCCCCTTGAGCGGCGCGATCATCGTCTGCGGCGCGTCGTCCAGCACGCCCGGCCGGAACACGAACATGAAGCCGCCGCTGCGCGAGTCCTTCCAGTCGACGCGGCGAATGCTGGTCACGCGGGCCTCGATCGTCCGGCCGAGCACGTCGAACCGCATCACGTCGCCCACGTCGACGGCGAAGCGGTCGTGGATGCCTTCCTCGATCGACACTTCGGCCTGATCGGACGGCCCGCTCCAGAACGCGCCGCCGACGATGCTCTCGTTGCCTTCGAGGTGGTCGCGATACGTGACCGTGTACTCGCGCGCGAGCGAGCCGCGCGCGCGAACGTCCTCGAAGCTCTCGAGCGACGTCTCGCGGCCCTCGACGCCGGTGACCCGCGCCCGCAGCACCGGAATCAGCGCCGCCGGCCCCGCGCCCGTCGCGGGATCGGCCAGAAACGCCTCGAGCGGCGCCGCCTGGTCCCGCTGCACGTCCATCAGGAACATGTCCGGCGCGTCGGCGGCCATCTCGAACGAGAACTCCTGGAGCAGGCTGGCCTGCAGCGACCGCACGCCGACGATGAAGAACGCCCCGAGGCCGACGGCGAGCAGAATGACGCGGGTCTGGTTGCCCGGGCGCGAGAGGTGCAGCACGGCGTGCCGGAGCGGAAACGACGGCGACGAGGCGAGCGGCGTCACGAGCTTCACGAGCGCCTGGCCGGCCAGGTGCAGGACGAGCGCCAGGCCGGCGAAGCCGGCGCACACCACCACGCCCGCGCGCCACGACTCGGCCTGCCACGCCGTCAGGGCCACCAGCCCCGCCGCGACGAGCGCGGCGGCGCCGATGGCCGTCCAGTCCCAGCCGGCGCCCGTCGACTCGTCGCGCAGCAGCCGCGAGGGCCGGATCCGCCGGACCTGCAGCAGCGGCACAATCGAAAACAGCAGCGACACGAGCAGCGCCGATCCCGAGGCCCTGCGCCGCGGCGCTCCACGTGATGCCGTACTGCACCTGGTCCAGCAGCGACGGCTCCGTGCCGAGCGGGCCCAGCAGGTACGGGATCGCGCGCACGGCCGCCCACGCGACCGCGACGCCGAGCAGGCTGCCGGCGGCGCCGAGCGCCAGGATCTGCAGCATGTAGACGGCGATGATCTGGCGGCTCGTGGCGCCCAGGCACTTGAGCACCGCGATGCCGCGGATCTTCTGGAGGATGAACACGCGCGTGACGCTCGACACGGCGATGCCGCCGAGGATGACCACGACCAGGCCGATCAGGCTGAGGTAGTTCTCCGCGCGATCGAAGTCGCGGCCGAGCTGGTCGTCCCTGGAGCGATAGGAGCGCGCGGTGATGAACTCGTCCTTGAAGTCCGACTGAAGCGCCGTGACCAGCGGCTCGATCCCGGACTCGGCCACCTTCACGAGCACCACGCGGCGCGCGCGGCTGCCGACGGTCAGCAGGCCGGTCGCGTCGAGATCGGCGGCGTCGACCATCACGCGAGGGCCCTGGCTGAACGCCTCCACCTGGCGCCCCGGCTCGCTCGTGATCACGCCGCGGATGGTGAACGCGGTGCGGCCGATCAGGATCTGGTCGCCCACCGCGAGGTCCAGCGCCGCCAGCAGCTCCGGACGCACGAGCGCGCCGCGGCCCTCGACGAGCGCGTGCGCGTACGCCTGCCCGCCGGCCAGCTCCATCTCGCCGTACAGCGGAAACGCCGGCTCGACGCCGAGCAGCTCGACCATCCGCACGGTGGCCTTCGCCTCGTCGGCCGGCCGCACCATCGTCACCGTCTCGACGGTGCGGGTGGAGGTGGCGTGCGCGTCGGCCAGGCGCCGCGCGATCGTGTCGAGCGCGTCGGGCGTCCAGTCGCGGTTGGTGGAGATCAGGACGTCAGCCGCGGTGAGCGACCGCGCCTCGGCGCCGAACACATCGCGCACGTTGCGAATCACGGATCGCAGCGCGACGATGGCGGCGACGCCGACGGCAATGCACACGAAGAAGAACAGCAACCGCCGCCACGCCGCCCGGGTCTCGCGCACGGCCATGCGGAGCACGAAGGCGGCGCTCCTCACGCCACCCCCTCCACCACGCGCCCGTCGCGCAGGACCAGCCGCGCGTCGGCGAGCGCGGCAAGCTCGGCGTCGTGGGTGACGAGCACGATGGTCGTGCCGCGGGCGCGGTGAATCTGCGTCAGCAGATCCATGATGTGCCGGCCGTTGCCGCTGTCGAGGTTGCCGGTCGGCTCGTCCGCCAGCACGATCGGCGGATCGTTGGCGAGGGCGCGCGCCAGGGCCACGCGCTGCTGTTCGCCGCCTGAGAGCTGCGACGGGTAGTGGTGCCCGCGGCCGGTCAGCCCGACCTCCTCGAGGAGCGCCGTCGCCCGCGCCCGCGCGTTCGCGGCGCCGGCAATCTCCATCGGCACGGCCACGTTCTCGTGCGCGGTCAGCGACGGGATCAGGTGAAAGAACTGGAACACGAAACCGATCTTCTCGCCGCGCAGCTTCGCGAGCGCGTCCTCGCCGAGCGCCGTGATGTCGACGCCGTCGATCTCGACCCGCCCGGACGAGGGCGCGTCGAGCCCCGCGATGAGCCCGAGCAGCGTGGACTTGCCGCTGCCCGACGGCCCGAGAATCGCGACGAACCGGCCGCGCGGCACGTGAAACGTCAGCGGATGGAGGATCGTCAGCGGCTCGCTCCCGCTCGTGACCGTTTTGGAGACGTCGACCAGATCGATCATTCGAGCGTCAGCTCCGTGGCGCCGCGACGATCGGCTCGAGTACGGCCCAGACGTTGTCCGCCACGATGACCGCGCCCGCGGGCCGTGGGATGGATGCCGTCGGCCTGGTTCAACGCGGGGTCGCCGGCCACGCCGTCCAGGAGGAACGGAACGAGCGCGACGCCGTACTGGCGCGCGAGCTCCGGGTAGATGCGGTGAAACGCCAGTGTGAAGTCGGGACCGTAGTTGGGCGGCGCCTCCATGCCGGCCAGTACCACGCGCACGCCTCGGGCCTGCGCCGTCTCGATGATCGTCGACAGATTCTTGCGCAGCTCCTCCACCGGCAGGCCGCGCAGGCCATCGTTCGCGCCCAGTTCGACCACGAGCACCCGGACGTCGCCGTCGAGCGCCCAGTCGAGCCGCCGGAGGCCGCCGGCCGACGTGTCGCCCGAGACGCCGGCGTTGACGATCTCGTAGTCCAGATGGGCGTCGTCGACCTTCGCCTGCAGGAGCGCGGGATACGCGTCGTCGGGATTCAGGCCGAGGCCCGCGGTGAGGCTGTCGCCGAGGATGACGATGCGGGGACGGGCGTCGGCGGCGGCGGGCGGCGGCGCGCCGCCCGGTGCGGCCGCGTCCGGCGCGTGCGCCTCCGGTGCCCGCGAGCCACAGGCCGAGACGGCCAGCGCGACGGCCCCGAGGACCGCCATCCGCGCCGCACGACGCAACCACCGCAGCTTTCCGGAGGCGTTACGCACGTTTAGTATTCTACAGACATGCGCGATCGGCTCGCGCGCACGTTCGCCGCTGCGCCTGGTCCCCTCGCCACCCGCGTACCGCCGATGCCACACTCGCCCATCGAGCCGCCGCCGGCCTTTTCAAGAAAGACGTCGGCGCGCGGGGACGGCGCCCGGCAGGGCATCCTCGAGCTCGCGCAGGCGCTCGGCGACTTCGCGTCGCTCGCCGCGGCGGGCCGCCGCGCCCTCCACCTGCACCTGCCGTCGCCCGAGCCCGCGCGGTTGCGGCGCACGCTCGCGTCGCTCGTGGACCGCCTGCCCCGCCCGGCCTAGGGCCTTTTCGCTATACTCGCCGCGTGCCCACGTCATCCCTGCACGGGCTGCTGACCCGCGCGGAAGCCGCGCTCGACCGCGGCATGGGTGCCGAGGCCGCTCAGCTCCTCGCACCGGCCCTGCGCTCGTCGACGCTGCGCCGCGAGGACGAGCTCGCGCTCCGCTGCGCGCTCGCCGAGGCGCGCCTCCTCGAGGACGATCTCGAGCAGGCCGCGGCGGTGCTCGGCCGCGCGCCCGACACCTTCCGCGACACGATCTCGCACGGGCGGCTCGCCGCGCTGTGGCGCCTCCATGGGTGCGTGGCCTTCGCGCGCGGTGACCAGTCGCGCGCCATCGCGTTGCACGGCCGCTCGCTGCGCGAGGCCGAGATCGCCCACGACCCGCTCGCCATCGGCCTCGCCCACTACGAACTCGGCCAGTGCTACGGCCAGGTCGGTGACGTCGCGATCGTGCGGGAGCACATCACGAAGGCCGCCTCCGCGCTGCACGCCGCGGGCAACCGCCGCCACCTGGCGCTCGTCCAGTCGCTCTCCGGCGTGTCGCTCGCGCAGCTCGGCCGCTACGAAGAGGCCATCGGCGCCATGCGCCAGGCCGAGCGCTTCGCGGCGATGGTCCACGCCGACGACGTGCTGGCGACGATCCTCGCGAACCAGGCGATCGTGTCGATGCTCGAGCACCGGTACGAGCAGGCGCTGGCGCTCATCGAGCGCAGCGTGAGCCTGCACGAGGCGCACCGGCGCGGGCACGGCCTCGCCGCGGCCCTCGGCACCCTCGGGCAGATCTGCGTGCGCGTGGGCGACCTCGCCCGCGCCGAGCCGGCCCTGCAGCGGGCGCTCGAGTTGCGCGGCGCCGTCAAGTTCCACGAGACAACCGGCGCCGTGCTCGACACCCTCGCGCAGATCCACCTGATCCGCGGCCAGTACGACGAAGCCGAAGAGGTGCTCCGCCAGGCCGGCGAAGCCTACGGCGATTACGGCGGCCAGGCGAGCCGCTGGTACGAGTGGTCGATCCGCGTGCTCGGCGCGCGCCTCGCGCTCCGGCGCGGGCGCCTGGACGAGGCGATCGCCCTGGCCGACCAGATCGTGAACGCCACCGCCCCGCCCGCCGACCGTCTCCAGGCGACGCTCATCGCCGCCGAGGCGCTGGTGGCCGCGGGCGACGCCGACGCGGCCGGCCCCCGCCTGGCCGCCGCCGCCGACGAGCTCGATCCCAAGAGCGCGCCGGCCGCCTGGGGCGAATATCTGCGCCTGCGCGGCTCGCGCCACGAGCTGACCGGCAGCGCGGCCGACGCATACCACGACTATGCGCAGAGCGCGACGATCCTGGACCTCCTCGGCGAGCGCTATCAGGCCGCACTCAGCCACCTGCGGCTCGGGCGCCTCGTCGCCCAGGCCGGCGCCCGCTCGGTCGCCGAGCGCCATCTGAACGAGGCGCACGACGTGTTCCAGCAGCTGGGCGCGGCGCGCGATCTCGCCGACACCGACGCCGCCCGCACGCTCCTGACCGCCATCGGCTCGGGCGAAGCGGTCATCTCGCCCGCCGACGCGGACGATGCGATCGTGCGCCGGTTGATCGATGCGGCCGCCCTGCCCGACCTGCTCGGGCGCGAGACGGCCACGGCGCTCTTCGAGACCGCCGGCGCCGACGCGGCGGCCGTGTTCGTCCGCGCCGCCGACGGATCGGTGCGCGTGGTGGCCGCCGTCGGCTGCGAGACCGACGCCGCGGCCACGCTCGCCCAGTCCGCGGGCTCCGGCCGCTCCTACGGCCGCGGCGCGGTCATCGTCGAACCCCTGGGGCGCGATCGCGACGGCGCGCGGTTCGGCCTCGTCGTGTCGCCCCGCCCGATCGGCCACCCGGTGATGCGGCGCCTGCGGATGATCGCGGCCGTCGCGCAGCAGGGCTTCGATCTGTGCGCCGCCCGGGATCGGTCGGCGGTGCCGGCTGGCGTCGACGTCGGCCGATCGCTCGAGCCGCTGCTGCCGGGCTTCATCGCCGCCAGCGCCGCCATGGGTCGCGTGGTCGAACAGGTCCAGCGCCTGCAGGGTAGCGACCTGACCGTGCTCATCACGGGCGAGAGCGGCACCGGCAAGGAGCTCATCGCGCAGGCGATTCACATCGGGTCCCATCGCAGCGGCGCGCTGTTCCTGCCCTACAACTGCACCACGACCGGGCGCGACCTGGCCGACAGCACCCTCTTCGGCCACCGCCGCGGCGCCTTCACCGGCGCCGTCTCCGACCAGCCCGGCCTCGTGCGCTCCGCCGGCGGCGGCACCCTGTTCCTCGACGAAATCGGGGATCTCGCGCTCGACGTGCAGCCGAAGCTCCTGCGCTTCCTCGAGCACGGCGAGGTGCTGCCGATCGGCGACACGCGGCCGCAGCGCGTGGACGTCCGCGTGCTCGCCGCGACCAACGCCGACCTCGAGCAGCGCGTCGCCGAGGGCCAGTTCCGGGAAGATCTCTACTACCGCCTGAATGTGATCCGCATCCACATTCCCGCGCTCCGCGAACGGCGGGAGGAGATCCCGCACTTGAGCACGTTCCTGCTCCGGCAGGCGGCCGAGCTGCTCGGCAAGCCCGACGTCCACCTCTCATCGGAGGCGCTCGACGTGTTCTCGCAGTACTGGTGGCCGGGCAACGTGCGACAGCTGAAGAACGAGGTGCAGCGAGCCGTCGCCCTCTCCGCGCCCGGCGGCACGATCGAGCCGGCCCACCTGTCGCCCGAGCTCCTCGCCACGTCGATCCCCTCGGCGCCCGGCGTGCGCCCGCCTCGTGGCGCCGTCGACCTCGCCCATGCTGTCGAGCAGGTCGAGCGCGACATGATCCAGGCGGCGCTGGACCGCAGCGCCGGGAATGTGTCGGAAGCCGCCCGCGTCCTCGGCCTGACCCGACGCGGGCTGTATCTCAAACTAAAGCGGCTGGGCCTCGGAGGCCTGGCCGGGATGGATACCAACTAACCGTCCATCGTGTATACTTAATATCCAGTATTTGGGTCATGAGGATACTAAGTATCCATTACCGAGGCGGTGTCGTTCGAGCACCATCGAAATAACTCTTTCTGCTGTAATCTCTTAGCGAGTTCTAACCCGGATGGCCTCCTCCTCGACGGGTCGGCGCGGGACTTGATACTGGTTCCGACGAAACCGTGAAACATCGGGGGGATACCGTGAAGCAAATCTGGACGGGAACTGACTCGCCCGAGACCCGCACGAACACCCGCGGCACCGAACGGCGCGCCGTGGCCGTCGCGGGCCGGCTCACCTGGAAAGACGAACGAGGGGCCACGCGCTTCGTCAGCGTCGTGACGCGCAACATCAGCGCCGAGGGCGCCTTCGTCGAGTGCCGGACGCCGGTCTCGATTCCGCTCTATCGCCTCGTGCAGTTTCAGCTCGAACGCTCGGGGCACGACGCGGCGCAGGTGCCGATGCCGCTGCGCCACGGGCGCGTGCTGTCGGCGGTGTATCGCGTGTCGCCGGCCACCCGGTCGGGCGACCCGCAAGGCCTCGCGCTGCGCCTGCTGGTGGACCCGCGTCGCGCGGCCGCCGATGCCCGCGAGCCGCAGACCGCGAGCGCCTAGCCGGCCCGCTTCCGCCAGTAGCGGGCCAGGCCGCGCCAGCTCAAGTCGAAGCGGCCGGCCACTTGGTACGCGCGCACGTCTTCCTCGGTCCCCTTCCGCAGCAGCACCTTCCGCATCTCGTCGGCGAACCACTGCGCACGGTCCTCGTCGCTGCCCTCGCGGGCCAGCGACCGTCCCGCGAGCGCGGCCGCGGCCTCGAGGTTCTCCCGGAACAGCAGCAGGTGCGCGTGGCCCGGCGCCGCCGGACCGAAGTGCGTGAGGAAGAGCGTCTCGCAGTGCCACGCCGCCAGGCGGCTGAGGCTGTCGCTCCAGGCCTCGACGTCGATGTCGGGCGGGGGCGTGGGCGGCATCGTGTAGCCGCCCGGCGTGAGCCGCACGCCGGCGGTGTCGCCGATGAAGGCGACGCCGGTGTCCTGCGACATGAAGCTCACATGATGCGACGCGTGACCCGGCGTGTAGACGACCTCGAACTCGCGCCCCGCCGCGTCGATCCGCTCGCCGCCCCGAAGCACCACGAGCGCCTCGGCCGGCACGGGACGCACCTCGCCCCACAGCGCGTCCATCTGATCGCCGTACAACTGCCCCGCGCTCGCCAGCAGCTTCGCCGGGTTGACGAGGTGCGGGGCGCCGCGCTCGTGGACGAAGACCTTGAGCCTGGGATACCGGGCGAGGAGCGTGCCCGTCACGCCGCCGTGATCGAGATGGATGTGCGTGAGCAGGATTTCGCCCACCTCGTCGAGCGTGTGGCCGCCGGCCTGGAGGCTGGCCTCGAGCGTGGCGAGCGTGGACGTCGGGCCTGGATCGATCAGCGCGACGCCGCCCGGGCCGCTGACGACGCCCGTGGCGATGATGCGCGGCCTGCCGAGGAACTGGAGGTCGAGAAAGGACACGCCCGGCGCCAGCCGCGTCATCATCCTCCGATTCTACCGCGTCACATTTCTTCGATATCCTGTCGCGATGTTCTTGCGCTGGAGCCTGGCGTGTCTGCTCGTCGCGGCCGCCGCGACCGCCGCGGCACAGGACCCGCCCGAGCGCCGCTCGGTCTTGGCGGTGCGGCTGACCGGCGCCGACCGCATCACGCTCGACGGGCGCCTCGACGAGCCCGTCTGGCGGCGCGCGACGCCCGCCACCGATTTCATCCAGCAGGATCCCGACAACGGCCGGCCGGCGACCGAGCCGACTGAGGTGCGTCTCGCGTACGACGCGAACGCCCTGTACCTCGGCGTGATCTGCCACGACTCGGAGCCCGACAAGTGGCTCGGCTACCAGCGGCGGCGCGACGAGTTCCTGCAGGCCGACGACCGCTTCATGTGGACGATCGACACGTACCTGGACGGCCGCACGGCGTACTACTTCGAGATGAACCCGTCGGGGCTGATGGGCGACGCGCTCTTGAGCGGCAGCACCAACAACCGCCAGTGGGACGGCATCTGGAACGCCCGCGTGCGGCGCAGCGAGATCGGGTGGACGATCGAGATTCAGATCCCCTTCCGCACGCTGAACTTCAATCCGGATCTGGATGCCTGGGGCATCAACTTTCAGCGAACGGTCCGCCGCAAGAACGAGGAAAGCCTCTGGATGGGCTGGGCGCGCAACCAGGGCGTCCGGCGCATGACCAACGCCGGCCTGCTCACGGGCATCCATGACGTGAGCCAGGGCCACGGCCTCGACGTCAAGCCGTACGCGCTCGCGACCCTGCAGGACGCGCCCGGCCGGCCGGAGGCGGATCTCCACAACGACGCCACCGCGGGCCTCGACATCTTCTACAACCCGATCCCGAGCCTGCGCGCCACCTTCACGGCGAACACCGACTTCGCGCAAACCGAGGTCGACCAGCGCCAGGTCAACCTCACTCGCTTCTCGCTGTTCTTCCCCGAGAAGCGCGACTTCTTCCTGGACGGCTCGACCTTCTTCGACTTCGCGAGCGGCAGCGGCGGCGACAGCGAGCCGACGCCGTTCTTCAGCCGCCGCATCGGCCTCGACAGCCGCGGCACGCCGCAGGCGATCAACTTCGGCTCGAAGCTCACCGGACAGATCGGCGCCGAGGACGTGGGGCTGCTGCAGGTGCAGACCGCCGACGAAGGCGGCGCCGCCGGCGAGAACTTCTTCGTGGGGCGCGTGAAGCGCCGCCTCCTGCGCCAGAGCTACCTCGGCGCGATCTACACGGTCCGCGATCCGCGTGATGCGGACTCCGGCACCGGGCAGACCGTCGGCGTGGACGGCGCGCTCGCCACGTCCACGTTCATGGGCCGCCAGAACCTGAGCCTGACGGGCTACTACCTGCACACGACGAATCCGGACGGTCCGGCCGGCGACGCGCACGGCCTCGAGCTCGCCTTCCCGAACGATCCATGGTCAGCCGGCCTGCGCTACCGCCAAATCGCCGACGACTACGACGCGGCGGTCGGCTTCGCGAGCCGGACGGGCTTCCGGCGCCTGAATCCCAGCGTGCAGTACTCGCCGCGGCCGCGATCCAGCCGCTACGTCCGCCGCTATTCGTTCGGCGCCGATCTCGACTGGTTCGGCGGCCTCGACGGCCAGGGGACGCTCACACGCCAGCTCGACCTCACCGCCCTCCAGGTCGACCTGCACTCGCAGGACTCCGTCCAGGTGCACGTGCTGCCCACCGAGGAACAGCTCGAGCGGCCGTTCGCGATCGCCCCCGGCATCACGCTGCCGACCGGCGCCGTGTACCGCTACACGCGCTACCGCCTGCAGGGCTCCACCGCCAGCCGCCGTGTCGTATCCGTGTCGCCGACCGTCGAATGGGGCGGCTTCTACTCCGGCACGCGCCTGCGCCTGGCGACGGATCTGAACGTCCGCGCGCGCCCGGGCCTGATCGTGTATCTCTCGAGCGAGTGGAACCGCGTCTCGCTCGCGGAGGGCGCATTCGAGACGCGCCTGTTCCGCGTAGTCGGCGAAACGCAGTTCACCCCCTGGGTCGCGCTCGTCAACACCGTCCAGTACGACACTCAGAGCCGCGTCCTCGGCTGGCAATCGCGCTTCCGCTGGATCCTCACCCCCGGCGACGACGTCTATGTGGTGTACATGCACAACTGGCTCGACGATCCCATCAGCGCCCGCTTCACCACGCTCGACCGCCGCGCCTCATCGAAATTTTTGTACACACACCGTTTTTAGCCACCGAGACACGGAGACACCGAGACGGACCATCTGAGCGATCGACGCGGGCCGCCAAAGGCGGCCCGGGCGAACACGCACGGCCAGGTGACACAAGCGGGTGCGAAGCGTTGGTCTTGTGTCACCTGGCCGTGCGTGTTCGCCCCGCGGGCTCGCGTGGCGAGCCACCGCGTCGATCGCGGTTGCGTTGAATCCTCCGTCCTCTGTGCCTCTGTGCCTCTGTGGTTGTCAACGGATGTCTTGTCACACTTTCACAATGAAACGCGGGCGAAGCGCTCGTCGTAACTGACTACTAGAGACTTATAGGCACTCGATGCGTCCGTTCCGAACCCAGGGTTTCCTCATCGTCGGCGTTCTGCTGGTTGCTTCCCCGCCGCAGGTTCTCGCCCAAAGCCAATCGGTCACCTACAACCGTGATGTAGCGCCGATCCTGGCGGAGCACTGCGTCGCCTGCCATCGCGAGGGCGAGTTCGCGCCCTTCAGCCTCGCGTCGTACGAGGACGCGGCGCGGCACGCCCGGCAGATCGCCGAGGTCACGCGCAGCCGCTACATGCCGCCCTGGAAGCCGGAAGACGGCTTCGGCGAGTTCCGCGGCGAGCGGCACATGCCCGACGAAGACATCGACATCCTGGAGCAGTGGGACGAGGAAGGTGCGCCCCGAGGCGACGACGGCCGCAGGCCGCCGCCCTCGCCGCCGCCCGCAGCGGCCGACACCTGGACGCTGGGTCCGCCGGATCTCATCGTCCGCATGCAGGAGCCGTACGGCGTACCCGCCGATGGCGGCGACGTGTTCCGCAACTTCGTGGTGCCGGTGCCGATCGCGGCGAAGAAGTACGTCCGCGCCATCGAGTTCCGGCCGGGCAACCCCAAGGTCATTCACCACGCGCGGATCCTGATCGACGACACGGGCGAGGCGCGCCGCGCCGACGAGCGAGAAGACGGCCCCGGCTTCAGCGGAATGGAGAACCACTCGGCGCGCTTCCCCGACGGCCACTTCCTCGGCTGGACACCGGGCAAGACGCCGACCGTCGACCCGCTGGCGTGGCCGCTCGAGCCGGGCGCCGACATCGTGCTGCAGATGCACTTCAGACCGACCGGGAAGCCGGAGGCCGTGCGCTCGAGCATCGGGTTGTACTTCACCGACAAGCCGCCGTCCATCACGCCGATCGCGATGCACCTCGGCTCGAAGACGATCGACATCCCCGCCGGCGACCCGCACTACGTCGTCGAGGACGCGTACACCCTGCCGGTGGACGCCACGGCCCTGCGGATCTACCCGCACGCGCATTACCTGGCGACCGACATGACGGTGACGGCGACGCTGCCGAACGGCACGGTGCTGCCGCTGCTGCACATCCCCGATTGGGACTTCAACTGGCAGGACGAGTACCAGTACGCCAAGCCGGTCGGCCTGCCGAAGGGCGCGATCGTCACGATGCGGTACGTGTACGACAACTCGTCGGCGAACCCGCACAACCCGAGCGATCCGCCCGTCCGTGTGCGCTACGGCCCCGAAGCGACCGACGAGATGGGGGATCTCATCGTCCAGCTCCTGCCGCGGTCGGACCGCGAGGGCCTGGTGCTCGTGACGGGGCTGGCACGGAAGGACCTGCTCCTCGACATCGCGGGCGACGAGAAGCGCGTGCGCGAGTCGGCCGTCGACGTCGAGGCGCGCAACCAGCTCGCCGTCGACTACGCGCGAGCCGGCCGGCTGCCGGACGCGCTGGTGCAGTACGACGCGCTGTTGAAGATCGACCCGGACCACGCCGTCGCCAACTACAACCTTGGCGTGATCGCCCTCAGCCAGCGGCAGTACGGCGCCGCCCGCGAGTTCTTCGGACGCGCGCTGACGCGCCGGCCCAACTATCCGGCGGCGCGGACGAGCTACGGCGTGCTGCTCCAGCTGCAGGGCGACGTGGATGGCGCGATGGCGCAGTACCGCCTCGCGATCGAGGAGAATGCGTTCCAGGACACGGCCCACTACAACCTGGGCCGCGCGCTCGCGGCCCGCGGCGACGCCGCCGGGGCGATCGAGCACTTTCAGCGGGCCGTGGACGTGAAGCCCGACTCGGTCGACTACCTCACGAGCCTGTCATGGCTCCTCGCGACGGCGCCCGACGAGGACCTCCGCGATCCCGCCGCGGCGATCAAGTACGCGACCAAGGCCAGCACGCTCTCGGGCGGCCAGAATCCCTCCGTGCTCGACACGCTGGCGGCCGCCTATGCCGCCGACGGCCGCTACGACCGCGCGGTCGCGGTGGCGAAGACCGCGTTTCAGCGCGCCCTCGCCTCCAAGAACGAGGCGCTCGCCGGCCAGATTCGGGCCCGTCTCAACAACTACGAGCAGGCGGCTGCCGCCAGCGACACCGGCTTCGGAACGTTCCGGCAGTAAACTTACTGAGCTTCAAGCCGTCGCGGTCCGGGATGCGGGCCGCCCCAAGGAGGCACTCCATGCGAGTTTCAGTGCTGTCGTGCGGCTTCTTCGTCTCCGCCGCACTCTTGTCCGGCTGCGCGCAGCCCCAGGCGCCGGCCGAAACCGCGGCGGCCCCGCCGGCCGCGGAGATGGCCGCGGCCCCGGCCGCGGACGCGTCGGCGGCCGTTCAACAGCTCGAGCATGACTGGGTCGACGCCATCGTCAAGAAAGACATTCCGACGATCCAGCGCGTCATCGCCGACGATTTCGTGGGCGTCAGCTCGTCGGGCGGGTCCTACACCAAGAGCCTGGCGATCGAGGACCTGCAGGGCGGCCAGTATGTCGTCGAGAAGATGGATCTGACCGAGGTGGCCGTGACGACCTTCGGCAACACAGCCGTCGCGTTTACGACGCAGGATGAAGCCAGCCACTACGGGACCACGAATACGAGCGGCCGGTATCGCTATATGGACGTGTGGCTGATGCGGAACGGCCAGTGGCAGGTGGTCGCGTCACACGGCGCGAAGGCCGAGTGAGCCTGTAGCGCGCGGCGCCGGCGCGCGGCGCGTCAGCCGCCGTCGCCGTGCGGGCGCAGGCTCCGCACGATTCGGGACTCGAAGTCCTCCGACAGCTCGCCGTCGAACGCCTCCGCCGCCGCCCGGGCAGCGCGGGCGATCGTGTCGATCTGCCGTTTGAACGCCCGGCAGTGCCGGCACATGGTCAGGTGCAGCCAGACGCCCACCCGGCGCCGGAAGGGCGCGGCGGCCAAGGCCCCGGTCGAGACGAGCGTCGAGACGTCGTGACAGGTCATCATCGCGAACGGCCCCAGCCTTTCCCCTCCAGGCAATCCCGCAGTTTCAAGCGCGCCCGGTGGAGCAGCACACCGATGTGAGTGATCGTGTGCCCGCAAATCTTACACACCTCGGCCGCTGACAGCTCCTCGACCTGGCGCAGCTGGAACACTTCCCGCTGGACCGGCGACAACCCTTCGAGACAGTCCCCAATCGCCTGCCCCGCCTCCCGTGCGCCGACGCCCTGGTCCGGCGGGGCCGGCGGCCGGGTCCACGCGCCTCGCGCGTCGAACCGCGACTCGAAGACCTGGTCGATCGGATCGACCTTCTCCTCACGAACTACCGCGCGCCGGCGTTCCTGCGACTTGTGATGAAGGATGCCGAAGAGCCAGGTGCCGACCTGCGAGCGTCCCTCGAAGCGTTCAATCGACTCGATGAACGTCACAAAGACATCCTGAACGAGATCCTCGGCCTCGCTTTGTGAATGGCCCATGCCGCGGGCTGTGCGGTAGAGCCGCCGCCCCTGCTCCTCGACGACCGACCGCAAGGCGTCGGGGTCGCGCCGCCGCAGGCGCTCCAGTTGCGTGTCATCCAGCCGTCCCACGGCTCTCATCATAACGACTGGCGGGCGGTTCACCGGCCCTCTGTAATGTCCGCGGCCGCCCGCGCACTCACTCCAGCGTGGCGCATCGGCGGGACGAGCCCGGACTCGATGGCCGAGACCATCTTCAATCAGGAGGCTGTATGCGAAGCGGAATGCGAACGGGACTCTGGGCGGCGGTGGCGGTGTTGACCCTCGGCACGGGGGCGCTCGGCGCCAAGGCCGCGACGGTCACCGGGACGGTGAGCGACGCCATGTGCGGCGTGAAGCACATGATGCCGGGTGACGCGGCCGCCTGCACGCGCGCCTGCGTGCAGAAGGGCTCCGAGTACGCGCTCGTCGTCGACGGCAAGGTCTACACGCTCAAGGCGACCGATGCCGTCAAAGCCGACCTCGACACGCTCGCCGGCAAGAAAGCGACGGTCGCCGGAGATCTCGACGGCGACACGATTCAGGTGACCTCGGCCGTGGCAGCCAAGTAGGCCGGAGGAAAAGCGATGCACTCACATCCGACGTTCTCACGGGCGGTCCTCGGCGGACTCGCCGGCACGGCGGCCATGTCCGCCATGATGTATTTCGTGGCCCCGGTCATGGGCCTCCACATGGACATCGCGGCGATGCTCGGGTCCATGCTCGGCGGGAGCTGGGCCGCCGGCCTCATGATGCACGTCGCCAACGGCGTGCTGATCTTCCCCGCGAGCTACGCCTTCGCGGTGTACAATCGGCTCCCCGGTTCCCCCGCGATCAGGGGCACCGCCTGGGGCGTCGCGCTGTGGCTGGTGGCGCAGGTGATGGTCATGCCGATGATGGGCGGGGGGCTGTTCAGCAGCAGCATGGGCGGAGTGATGGCGGCAATGGGGTCGCTCGTCGGCCACGTTCTCTACGGCAGCCTGCTCGGCGTCATCGCGAGCGCGCCCGAGGCACGGCTCGCGCACGCGTAGCCCATCATGTCGAAGGGAGCCCAAATCGTTCCTCGAGCTGTGGCGATCGTCCTGTCGGCGGCCAGCGCCGCCGCCATGCTCTATATCGGCCTCTACCAGAGCCGCGTCGTCGAGCGGCTCTGGTGTCCCCTGCTCGGCAAGGGCTGCGAGGCCGTGGCCGACGCGCCGTTCGCGCGGCCGCTCGGCATCCCGGACGGCTACCTCGGGGCGGGGCTCTACGGGGTGATCCTGGCGCTGCTGCTGGTCGAGACCGGGCAGCGCTGGGTTTCCATGGCGCTGCTCGCGCTCGGCGTCTTCGCAGTGGCGGCGAACGTCATCGGGGTGTACAGACATGACGAGGCTGGGCGCGTTCTGCACGTATTGCGTCCTGACGACCATCCTGTCGCCCGCCCTGCTCTGGGCGCTCTGGCGGCTGCGATAACGCGCCGGCCGGAGCCCCTGCGAGGACACGGTCAGCGCCGGGAGCCGACAGACGCGCCGGTGCAGACCGCCGCCGGCTGCATCACGAGTACGAACAGAGCGACCCAAAACGCATTGAGGCCGAATGCCAGCGACGCTGGTCGCGCGAGCCACGCGTCCAGCACGAACCAGAGTCCGTCGGCGGCGAGCCAGAGCTGGACGGCGACCAGCAGGACGACGACGGCCATCCGCCTGTCCCGCCAGATCCGCGTCAGGATCAGTGCGCCGAGCATCAGGAGGCCGCACCATTCCAGGCGCGACACGATCTGGTCCGGCTCGAACCAGTAACTCGCGCGCGCGACGGCGCTGAGATCGTGATCGACCAGCCACTGCACCATCTCGCGATAGAGGACGTAGTTACTGATCCGCCAAAAGAGCGGGAGGATCTGGCTATAGACGGTGGTGGCGAGGATCTCGACGAGCGCGACGGCGATCGCCAGCCATTTCAGCTCCCACGCCGCGACGGCCAGGGCCGCCGCCGTCTGGCGCCAGAACCACGTGTCGGAGCGGCCCCGCGCGTACTGTTCGACGAGATCGCCGACGAGCGACTCGCGCTTCTCGCCGCCGAGAACATGCTGTAGGAGCCAGATCGCCAGGGATGGGGGTCGCGTCGCCATCAGGCATTCCCTCCTTCAAGCTGCGGGATCCCGGTCCAGAGCGCGGTTAGCGTCCGGCGGGCGCGCCGGACTTCCTGGAGGCCTTTCGGCGTGATGCGGAAGTAGGTCTTGGCGCGGCCGCCGCGCGAGGCCGTCGGCTCGCCGAGACGCGAGGTGACGAGGCCCTTCCGCTCGAGCCGCTCGAGCGTGATGTAGACGCTGCCGAGGGCCACGTCGCGGCCGCTCGTCTCCTCGATCGCCTCGGCGATGGGGACGCCGTAGGCCTCGTCGTGGAGGCCGATCAGGGCCAGCAGAACCAGGAGCTCGAAGCCGCCCAGAAACCCGCGCGCCATTTACTCAACACTAATGAGTAAATGGCGCCCGTGTCAATGCCCCGCACCCGCCGCCAGCATCGCGCCCGCCGAGACGGCCGCCGCGTCCTCCGGCTCCTCCATCGCCGCCACGCTGCCGACCGGCGCGGCCTCCTGCACGTGCTGCAGCTCGTCGAGCAGCGCGTTGCGCTGCGCCCGCGCCGCTTCGGGGCCAATGGCGCCGTCGTGGAGGTCGGCCATGAGCGCGCGATACCGCTCGCGCATGCCCCAGAACCGCACGGCGCTCTGGAAGTGCGCCTGCGCCGAGCGATCGAGATTCAGGATCAGATCGAGGAGGAGGATGACGAGGGCCGAGCCCGCGAACACCGCCGCGGCCACCGTGCCTCCAAAGCCCCACCCCGCCGCCGCGCCCGTCGCGGCGATCGCGGTCGCCGCGATCAGAGCCGCCTCCCCGCCCTTCAGCAGGCGGCTGCGCCGCGCCTCGACGCGAGCGGTGTCCGCGTGCGAACGATGCGCGGCGACGATGTGAGCGAACGTGAGCCGGAGATGGTCCAGGAATGTGACCTCGAACATGCACACCTCCACGCCCGAGGTGTGGCAAGAAGCGTGCCCTGAGGAGGGACGCTCCTGTGAAGGCTTTCAGGCCGGCGCCATCATCGGGAGGGACAATCTACCGCCGGGACGCCGACAATAGTTCCCCCTTCCGATCACCGCAGCGGTTCGGTCTGTCCTTCGACGCTGGCCGCCTCGGCGGTCGTGAAGCCACCACCGGCAAACAGCTGCGCCGCCCGCGCCAGCTCATGGCCCAGCGCGCGGAGCTGCTGCTCGATTCGCCTGTCCAGCACGTGGCCGTCCTGGATAACGCGCCAGGCGATGGCCTGCACGACGCGGAAGGTGGGGATTCAGGGGATGCGAGAGCGTATCCGCCAGCTCTCGCCGCTGGGGCACGTCGGCTTCACGATTCGAAGGGCGGTCTCGTTCGAGTCGCGCAGTCGACGGTGGCGTCCGATGAGACGCGCTGGTGGCCGACCTTCTGTTCCTCGGCCATCTGCTCCGGCGTCTGACGGTACGCGATGCGGGAGTGGGGTTCCAGCCGCAGCGCCCCCCGAAGTGCCTGATCCTCGACGTCGCCATGCCCGGCATGTCGGGGCCTGAGCTTCAGCAGGAGTTGACGCGTCGCGGCCACACCATGCCGATCGTCTTCATCACCGGCCAGCACGATGAGACGGTCCGTCCGCGGCTGCTGGCACGCGGAGCGGCCGCGTGCCTCTTCGAGCCGTTCAGTGAGACGGCGCTCGTCGAGGCGCTGAACGTGGCGCTCGGCTGAGGTCGGCATGACGAGCATGGATGCAGGAAGCGCCGGCGGACCGTATACTCTCTGAAGGTCGACCGCCGTTCGTGCGTCGGGGACCGTCGCTATGCCGGACGTCGCTTCCACCATGTTCGTCGTCGATGATGACATTTCGGTGCGTGAGTCGTTGGAGCTGTTGATCGGCACCGCCGGCTGGCAGCCAGCAACGTTCGCATCCGCGCCGGAATTCCTCGCCTGCCCCCGCCCAGGGACTCCCTGCTGCCTGGTACTCGACGTGGCGCTGGTCGTCTCGGGCCTGCTGAACAAACAAGTCGGCGGCGAGCTCGGCATCACCGAGATCACCGTGAAGGCGCACAGAGGTCAGGTCATGCGCAAGATGAAAGCCGACTCTCTTCCCGATCTGGTGACGATGGCCGCCAGACTGGGTCCGCCGTCCGCCCCCAGGGGCTGACGCTGACTCGACATCGCAGAAGCACGCTTGACGCCCATAGGGAGGCTCATATGACACAGCCCACGTTCGACGCCGAGACCATCCTCAAGCAGGCCGCCCCGCTGACCCACCAGGACACCCACGAGATTCAGCCGTTCGGCCACCTCGTGCGGATGCCGATTGCCTTATCGGAAAAGACGTGCGCGGAAAGTGTCGACAGCCTGAACCAGCTGCTCGCCGACACGATGACGCTGCGGGATCTCTACAAGAAGCATCACTGGCAGGTCGCCGGCCCGACGTTCTACCAGCTCCACCTGTTGTTCGACAAGCACTACAACGAGCAGAACGAGCTCGTCGACACCCTCGCAGAACGCATTCAGACGCTGGGCGGCGTGTGCGTGGCGATGGCGCATGACGTCGCGGAGACGACGCTCATCCCCCGGGCGCCCAAGGGCCGCGAGGAGGCGCCCGTGCAGATCTCCCGGCTCCTGCACGCGCACGAGATCGTGTTGGAGGAAGCGCGCACGATGGCACGCCGCGCGACCGCGACCGGCGACGACGGCACGAACGACCTGCTCGTGAGCGACGTGATTCGCCGGAATGAATTGCAGGTCTGGTTCGTCGCGGAGCACGTCGTCGACGTGCCGTTGACGCGAGCGCGGTAGGCCGCGCGCTTGATCTGATCGGGAAGCCGGAGGACGACGTACTGGCCGGGCAGGCATGTACCCAGCGGCTGGCCTTCAGGCCCTCGCATCGTCAGCGAGACGACGTCCTCGCCTTCCCATTCGACCGCGGTGATCGTCAGCGGCCGCAAGCCGGCCGCGACACCCGGGCGTGTTCACATCAGGCCGGATGAAGCCACACGGTCGAAGGCGGGTCTATTGCACGATGGTAGCGTTCGCCGGCTGTGGCACGAGCACGACGCGGCGGTTCAGCCGTCGCGTCTCCTCCTGCGCGTTGTCGTAGGCGGGCCGTTCCTCGCCGAAGCTCACGGTGGTCAGCCGATCGGGCGTGATGCCGAGGCTGACGAGATAGTCGCGCGCGGCGTCCGCTCGACGCTGCCCGAGCGCGAGGTTGTACGCCGCCGTGCCCAGGTTGCACGTGTATCCTTCGATCTTCAATCGCAGAAGGCCATCGTCGCGCAGCGCCCTGGCGGCCACGGCGAGGGTGGCGGCGCTGGCTGGCTCGATCGACGCGCGATCGAGGCCGAACAGCAGTGCGTCGAACTGGTAGGACCTTTCGGGAGGAACCTCCGCACGAGGCGCGCTGTCTGTCCGGACGGCCGGCCGCGGTTGCGCGGACGCTTGAACCGGCGGCGCCGCGGGTGTCACGGGCGGCAGCGCTTCGGGCGGCGGCGCGGCGGCGATCGGCGGAGCGGCTGCGGGCGCGTTGACCGCCAACTCCAGGATCGTCTCGACGTCGCGGACCGGAATCCAGCCGACCTTCCGCGCCCCGAAGGCGTCTCGCGGCGGCACGACCCAGTACCAGTCGTCCTGTCGATCGAGCACCTCGAGTTCGGTCCCTGGCCCGACCGTGACGAGCACGTCCCTCGGCACGGACGGGAACCACCGCACGATGTCCGACCGGTTCACGACGCGCACGTATCTTGGCGTCTGAGCCCACGCCGCCACGCCGGATACGCCGACGAAGATCACCGCCAGCGACAGGCGGCCGAATACTTTGAACGCCAACGGAGCGGCGGCTTGACTCACAGGAAACCTCTCTAGATGCAGTTCGCCGGGCTGACCCCGTCGCAATGCCCGTGCCGGGAGCGGCGCGGGGCCGGAAGCCACGGCCTCTCAGGATGTTGGGGCCCTTGGGGTCGCGGAGCGCATGGCGGCGTCCGCGGCCCTTCTTACAAGCTTGGTTGTCCGATCACCCAAGTGTCCGGACATCGCCACCCCGTCGCGATGGCCGCCCATGGCTCACGGCGTCCATCGCAGTCCAATCCGGGCGGTCCGGCCGTTCTGGGCGATGGTGTCCTGCAGGTGCTGACCGGACGCGGGGTCGGCGTACTGATCGTCGAAGAGATTCGTCACGACGGACGGACGTGCCCCAGCATGCGGGACGCCGGGCCTGGCGTCTGTCCTGTTCTGCACACGGCACCTGGCTGGCGGCCTGTCGCATGGCAATACCTTCGTTCAATTGTCCCGTCCTGACGTTTCTGCCTGAATTGGAGAAGGGCGAGCGAGGACCGCGCTCAAGAGACGGCGGAGACATCCAGGAGGGCCCATGTCAGGAGCAACGGCGCGCGCGGGGCAGGAAGAGTTCCGGGCCCTGCTGGCCGAAGACCTCGAGTGGAAACCATTCGCGGCGTTCCCGCCGGAAGTCCGGTTGGCACTCCTCGTGGGCCAGCCGTCGAAACAGGGGCCATACACGATCAGGGTCAGAGTGCCCCACGGTGTGAAACTGATGCCGGAACCGTCATCGTTCTTCCCGGCGGCACGTCCCACTTTCATTGGGCGAAATCTGGCGAATACATCACCCAGGTGACGGCCATCGGTCCGCTGGGGCTGGAGTACGTCAACGCCAGCGACGATCCCCGAATGGTCGCCAGCCAGGCCAACCGGCTCGACCGACGGGTGGAGGAGTGTTATGCGAGCAGACATCGTCCCCGGCGCAGCGTTCCCCGATTACGAGCTGCCTGACCACACGAACACCAGGCGGCGTCTGAGCGAGTTGCAGGGTGAAGATCCGATGATCCTCACGCTCGCTCGAGGTCACTACTGCCCCAAGGAACACCAGCAGCACCTGGAACTCGCCGCGTTCTACCCGAAGATCGCGGTTGCCTACACGCAGATCGCCACAATCGCGACCGACGACCATCACACCCTCCAGGAGTTCCGCGCGTCGGTTGGCGCGGAATGGCCCTTCCTCTCCGACCCTGGACGGACTGTGCAGCAGGATCTCGACATACAGGAGTACACCGACCCGGAACACAACCCGATGATCCCGCACACGCTCGTGCTCCGACCCGGGCTTGTGATTCACAGCATCTATAACGGTTACTGGTTTTGGGGACGCCCGTCGACCGTCGATCTCTGGCACGACCTGCGGGCCGTGTCGAGCCAGATTCGGCCCGACTGGGACCTGAGCGCGCCAGGACTCCGCGAGCGCTGGAACGCGCGCGACTATGCGTCGTTCCACGGATGGAACAAGCGAGGTCAGAGCCCGTCCGGCAGCGACGTCTAGACAGTCGGGGGCCACGATGCTTCTCAGGAAGCGAGAGGAGGATACGATGGCGAAGGTACTTTTTAACGTCGACATGATGAGTCTGCGCCCCGAGATG
Source organism: uncultured Acidobacteriota bacterium (assembly GCA_963792785.1). Lineage (GTDB taxonomy): Bacteria > Acidobacteriota > Vicinamibacteria > Vicinamibacterales > CAVVIG01 > CAWIMX01. Next base: position 791,431 of record CAWBXO010000001.1, read on the forward strand.
GCGGGCGGGCCGCAGGGCGCCCTCGCGCTCGAGGCCATCATCCGTTCCGCAGAGGAGATGCGGCGGCCGCTCAAGCTGTCGGACGTCCGCCCTCGAGGACTATGACGCGGTCTACCTGCCGGGTGGCCACGGCCCGATGGCTGACCTGGCATTCGACGCCGACGCCGGACGGCTCCTCACCGCGCAGCTCACGTCCGGCAGGCCGCTGTTCATCGTGTGCCACGGTTCCGCCGCGATCCTGTCCACAAGAATCCGCGGCGTGTCGCCGTTCAAGGGCTACCGGGTCACGTGCTTCACCAACGAAGAGGAGGAGGCCGTCGGGGTGGCGTCCAGGGCGACGTGGCTGCTCGAGACCGAACTCAAGGAGAAGATTGGCGTCGCGTTCAGCCGCGGCGAGATCTGGAAGCCCTACATGGTCGAGGACCGGAATCTGGTCACCGGTCAGAACCCCCACTCGGCCGCGGTTCTCGGAAGGCGGTTGCTCGAAGTGCTCGCGGGGCGCGGCGCGTCGCGCGAACAGCCGCCGGTGCGGACGGGCCGCGCGAGCGCAGTGTCGGCGACGGTGTGAGCCTTGTTTGAGCCACCCCCGGCGCCATGTGAGGTGCGACGATGTGACGGAAACGTGCCTCGAGGCTCGAACATTATGGTGCCGGGGGTGGGGATCGAACCCACACGATCCTTTGGGGATCTCAGGATTTTAAGTCCTGTGCGTCTGCCAGTTTCGCCACCCCGGCTCGTGGTGAGCCCTAGCTTAACTGCGATGTGCACTGGGGGCAGCGGGAGGCCTTCAGCGGGATCTGCGTCGCGCAGAACGGGCACTCCTTCACGGTCGGGGGCGGCGGAGGCGCCGCGCCCTCGCGGCGCATGCGGTTCAGCCCCCGCACCAGGACGAAGACGGCAACCGCCACGACCAGGAAACTGATCACCGATTGCAGGAACACGCCGTAGTTGATCGTGACCGCCGCCGCGTCGTGCGCGTCGGCCAGCGTCGCGTACGGGCCGGCCGGCATCCCCGGCTTCAGCACGAGGAAGAGATCGCTGAAGGTCATGCCGCCCAGGAGCAGCCCGATCGGCGGCATCAGGACGTCGTTCACGAGGCTCGTGGCGATCGTGCCGAACGCACCACCGATGATCACGCCGACGGCCATGTCGACCACGTTGCCGCGGAGCGCGAATTCCTTGAATTCCTTCAGCATCGAAGCCTCGCCAGCCGATTGTAGCCGGTTTGGCGGTTGAGGCGTCAGGAGGTCAGCAGGTCGAGGACCTCATCGGTCGTCCCCGTCTCCCCCAGGCGGGGAAAGATCGTCTCGACCGAGTGGCGGTGCGCCTCGGCGCTCCGATCGGTCATCGCGTCCACGACGAGCGCCACGTGATAGCCGAGGTCGCTTGCGCTGCGGGCCGTGGACTCCACGCCGGCGCTGGTCGCGATGCCGGTCAGCACGACCTCGGTGACGCCCTGGCCGCGCAGGTACGCGTCCAGGTCCGTTCCCAGGAAGGCGCCCCACCGCTGCTTGGTCACGGTGTGGTCGCTCTTCTGGCGGTTCAGCTCGGGCACCAGCTCGGCCCAGTCGGGGGGGAACGAAAGGGTGGGCCGTGGGGTGCTGGTCCGGCCCGGCGGCATGCCCGACACGTTGACGAGCACGACCGGCAGGCCGCGCGCCCGGAAGGCCTCGGCCAGCCGCGCGGACCGCGCCACGATCTCCCGGCTGGCATCGGCGCCGAGCAGCCCGATGATGCCTTTCTGGAGGTCGATCACAATGAGCGCCGAGCGATCGTCGATCGTGGTGATTGGCATGGTGTCCTTCCACAAAGAGCGCGATGTAGCCGTTAGCTGCCTGGCCACCTTTTCGGTGCTAAGAGCTAACGGCTAACGGCTAACGGCTACTTTGTGCGTAACTCCCAATGCTCCTCGGCGCGCTGGAGCACAGCGGGCACGTCCCCTTCGAGTAGGTACCCACCCTTCACCAGCCCATCGGCGGCGGCCGCAACCTTCAGGCGGTACTGCTCATGCGTCGGGTACCGCTCCTCGATCGAGAGGCGCGGATCGCCGGTCTTCTGGCGGTCGGCCTTCGTCTTCGCGAACGGCACGTAGGATCCGAGCAGCGGGAACAGCTGATCGGGGCTGCCGATGGCGTCCTTGCGGAAGTTCCAGCCGGTGTAGGTCGCGAGCGGCACGGCGAGCTCCGGGTCGCGGATGCCGGTCGTCTCGTTGCCGTCGGCGTCCACCCGGGGCACGAAGAGCGGCAGCGGCGCGCCCGCGCCCGCGCCGCCCGGGATGAAACGGTTTGCGCGACGCGCGCCCGCGGTGAGCGACACCGGCGACTGCACGCCGGGAATCGCCGGCCACTTCAGGGTCGACGCCTTCATGAGCGTCCGGCTCTCGAGCTGCGGGTACTGGCTGAGCGGCGGCGCGGCGCCGTCGCGCACCCATTTGTCCAGCGCCACGAACAACGCCCTGAGGTTCCACCGGTAGTCCATCGGGTTGCCGAGCTGCTGGCCGTTGCCGCCGGCCGGCGGAAACGCGCCGGGCGAATGCTGCGCGCCGCTGAGGAAGTACGCGCGGACGTTGTCGGCCAGCGGCACGTCCTTCGAGGCGTCTGGCGTCGTGTGCACCAGCGCGGCCACGCGCCCGCCGCCCCGGTACTCGACGCCGGTGTCCGTGAACATGATCTTCGGCTGGTTCGCGCGGGCCCGCGGATTCTCGAGCAGGCCTTCCGACGCGCCGCTGACCGGATCCTTCACGGCCTGCGTGGTGAACGGATATTCCGTCGCCGTGAACATCGCCTCCGTCGTCGGCGTCGAGCCGCGCTCGTTCAGCACGAGGCGCGACGCGCCGGCGATGTGCGCCATCACGCCGTCGAGCACCATGCGCCCCTGCGTGTCGGTGTTGAACCCCTGGTAAAGGAACGTGCGCAGGAAACGGCCGCTCTGCGACACGCCGAGCGCGTACGCATAGCGCACGGGGGCGAGCGAGTCGGGCCCGTGCTTCAGCCACGCCGTCATGTCGCGCACGGCCGCAAAGCCGAGGCCCGCGATCGGGAGATCCTTCGCGCGGTAGCTCAGCTCGTACGCCTTGCCCGCCACGAAGCCCTTCGCGTACGTGACGCGGTTGCCCGCGAGGCTCCAGTCGCCGCGCGGGATCGTCGTCGGGGGCGAGAACAGGTTGTCGCGCACGGTCAGCGTGTTCGCCGGCGAGGCCGGGTCCGCCGGCTGGTAGCCCGCCAGATCGCCGACCGTCGCCTCCGCGCCGGACTCGTTCGGGACGACCGTCGCCCGCACCATCTCGCTGAGGGGCGCCGAGCCGTTCATCGCCACGGGCACCGTGATCGCCATGCCGCCGCGGCCGACGTCGAATTCCCAGCCAACGGCGACGACCGTGACGCCGCGCTTCATCAGAAAGTCCTCGCCGGTCTCGCCGCGCACGCCCTGCATGAACGACGGCACCAGGCGCCGGCCGCGGTTCACGATGTCGACGAGCGCCGCGTTGCTGCCCACGCCGCTCTTCGGCTTCAGGATGTAGAGGTCCGCGGAGAACTCGACGAGGCCCTGCGCGTTGGTCGGCGCCTTATCGAGGTCGGCCACGACGGCGTTGCGCGGATCCTTCGGGTCGACCGCGAAGTACACACGGCCGACGATGCGCTCGTAGCCGGGGGCGACGTCGGTGCGGGAGGTCACGTCCACCTTCGTGACCTCGGCGCGCGCGAACGGCGCGGCCAGGGCGAGGAGGACGGCGGCAAAAACGAGGCGTTTCATGCCGCCTCTTATAGCACGGTCGGGTGGGGCGGGTCGGTCGGGTGCGTCGGGTCGGTCGGGTGGGGCCGGTGGGTCTGGCTGGCCGGGCTCACCGTGCAAAACGGCTCGGCTACATCAGCGCCGAGCGCTACGAGCAACTCGATCTATTGGTGCGGGGCGTCGGCGCGCCGCTCGTAGGTCTCATTCATTCCGAGGAGCGCCGGACGAACCAACCCACCTGACCCACCCGACCCACCCGACCCACCCGACCCACCCGACCTACCTGACCCACCCGACCTACCCGCCCCACCCGACCTCAATGCACCGTCGATGATCCGGGCCCGGTCGGCCCGGCGAGCACGCGGGTGACCATCGATTCCAGCGCCTTCTGGTCAATCGAGAACGGGCCGGCGATGGCCGCGCCGAGGCCGACCTCGACCGCCAGCACGACGCCCCCCTCTTCGTACGGGTTCACGATCCAACTGAGGCCGCGCAGCGCGATGGGGCGATCGCTCTCGTCCTTGTGCTTTTCGCGGTCCATGGCCCGCAGCATCCCTTCGAGGATGGCGCGCACGTCCTCGTCGGTCCACTGCGAGGCGTCGCCGCCCACGTCGAGTTGCCGCGTGGTGGCGTGGTTGTCGCCCCGCAGCCAGATGTCCACCTGAATGCTCATGCCAGCTCCGCCTCGAGCGCGTCGGCCGAGGCCACGGGCGCGCGGCAGGTGAAGTCCCTGCAGACGTACGCGCGCGCCGATCCGTCTGGCGCCGCGCTCATCCCCGCGAGAAACGGCAGGCGCCCGTCGAGCGCCGCGCCGCCGGCGCCCTTGGAAATGGTGACCGCAAACGGCAGGTAGCGCAAGGCCACCACGCGCTCGAGCGCCGCGCGATCGGTTCCCGCGATCACGATCTGCTGGATCCCGGCCGTCGCGGCCGACAGCGCGGCGGCCATCATCGGCACGCCGCGGCCCATCTGCGCCAGCCGGACGCCGAACAGGCGGAACGTCCGATCGATCCGCTCCGTCCACGCGGGCCGATCGACGAGGTGCGACAGGGCGAGCAGGTTGTGCACGGCGACCGAGCTCGCCGTCGGCTCGGCGCCGTCGTAGTCTTCCTTCATCCGCAGCAGCACGGTGGGATCGTCGCCGGTCGTGCTGAACCAGCCGCCGCCCTGCTCGTCCCAGAACAGCTCGTCCTGCCGGTCCTGCAGCGCGATGGCCCACTCCAGCCATTCGGCGGCGCCGGTCGCCTGAAAGAGTTCGAGCAGGCCGTAGATCAGGAACGCGTAGTCCTCGGCGTAGCCGTCGATGCCGGCCTCGCCGCCGCGGTACCGGCGCCACAGCCGCCGCTCGGACTCGCGCCACAGGCGCCGGCGGACGAAGGTCGCCGCGCGAACGGCGGCGTCCAGGTACGGCCGCGCGGCATCGGCGTTCGGCCCGAGCGGGCCCACCACGCGCGCCATGCGCGCGAAGGCCGCGATCATCAGGCCGTTCCACGCGGTCAGCACCTTGTCGTCGAGGTGCGGCCGCGGACGCTGCACGCGGGCCTCGAACAAGGCGACACGCGCGCGCGCCAGCGCGGCGGCGACGTCGTCCTCGGATCGCCCGGTCGCCTTGGCGATGTCGTCGACGCCGGCCGCGATGTAGAGGAGGTTCTTGCCGGTGAACTCCTGCTGCGGATCGGCCGGCGCGTTGCCGTTCGGCTCGACGCCGAAGCGGCGCCGCACGATCTCGGCGTCGGCCCCGGCGATCGCGTTCACCTCGTCCTCGCGCCACAGGTAGAACGCGCCCTCCGACGCGTGCGCCCCCGGCTCGCCGGCGTGCTCGGGCGGCACGCTGTCGGCGTCCTCGGCGGAATAGAACCCGCCCTCGGCATCGGTCATCTGGCGCATCACGTACGCCAGCGTGTCCTCGGCCACCTCTGCGAAGAACGCTTCGCCGGACGCCTGCGCCGCCTCGAGGTACGCGAGCACGAGCTGCGCCTGGTCGTAGAGCATCTTCTCGAAGTGCGGCACCCGCCAGGCCGCGTCGACGGAGTAGCGGTGGAACCCGCCGCCGATGTGGTCGCGCATCCCGCCGAGGGCCATCGCCTGCAGCGCGGCGAGCGCCATCGCCCGCGCCGGCTCGTGGCCCGTCCGCGCGTACTCGCGCAGGAGGAACAGCAGCTCGCTCGGCCGCGGAAATTTCGGCGCGTCGCCGAAGCCGCCGAAGCGCGTGTCGAAACTGGCCTCGAACTGCCCCACCGCCCGCTCGAGCGCGGCCGGCCCCGGGCGATCGCTCGCCGGCGCCGCGTGCTCCAGCTCCTTCAGGCGCGCCATCACCGAGCCGGCCTGCTGCTCCACACGCGGCCGGTCGACCGACCACGCGCGGGCGATCTCGCGCAGGACCTCGACGAACCCGGGGCGTCCCCAGCGCGCGGTCGGCGGAAAGTAGGTGCCGCCGACGAACGGCTTCGCCCGCCGGCGTCAGCCAGACGCTCATCGGCCACCCGCCCGCGCCGGTCGTGGCCTGCACGAACGTCATGTACACGCGATCCACGTCGGGCCGCTCCTCCCGGTCCACCTTGACCGCCACGAAGTGCTCGTTCAGGACCGCCGCGATCTCGGCGTTCTCGAACGACTCGTGCGCCATCACGTGGCACCAGTGGCACGTCGAGTAGCCGACGGACAGGAAGATCGGCTTCTGCTCAAGGCGGGCCTTCTCGAACGCGGCGTCGCTCCAGGGGAACCAGTCGACGGGATTGTCGGCGTGCTGGATCAGATAGGGGCTGCGCTCGCGCGCGAGATGGTTCATCGCGAAGAATTATGACACTGAAGTAGAATCCCACTCATGAGCAGCTCGACGGGACTCGCGGGCAAGCGCGTGGCGGTGCTGGTGGAAGACGAGTTCGAGGACCGCGAACTCACCGGCCCGGTCGACGGCCTGCGCGCCGCCGGCGCCACGGTGGTGGTCGTCGGCCCCACGGCCGGCGCGCAGTATCGTGGCAAGCGCGACGGAACCCTCGTCACCGCCGACCTCGCCGCCGGCGCCGCGCGCGCGAACGACTTCGATGCGCTCGTGATCCCCGGCGGCCACGCCCCCGACAAGATGCGGATGCGCCACGCGATGGTCGACCTCGCGCGCGACATGATGCAGGCGGGCAAGCCGGTCGCGGCGATCTGCCACGGGCCGTCGCTGCTGATTTCGGCGGTCGCCCTGCGCGGCCGCACGCTCACCTGCTGGCCCTCGATCGCCATCGACGTGAAGAACGCCGGCGGCATGTACGTCGACAAGCCCGTCGTCGTCGACGGCAACCTGATCACCTCGCGCAAGCCCGACGACGTGCCGGTCTTTGTGGAGGCGATCGTCGAAGCCCTTAGCTGATAGCCGCGAGCCATTAGGCTTACGGCTAACGGCTACGACGGCTTACGGCTTACGGCTAACAGCTACGTCTCTTCCTCTTCCACCATCTTGTCCCCCCGCAATCGGGCGTACACGCCCGTGAACTGGGCGCCGTACAGCAGGATCGCGGCCTGGACGTACACCCACACCAGAAAGACGACGACGGCGGTGATCGAGCCGTTGACGCGCGAGAGGCGGGTCATGTCGCTCGCCTCCCAGGAGATGATCGACAGCGCCCCCTTCCAGAGCAGGCCCGTCACGAACGCGCCGACCCAGACGTCGCGGAACGGCACCTTCACGTTCGGCACGTAATAGAAGATCAGCCCCACCACGACAATGAACAGCAGCGTGGTCGCCCACCGCGCCACGAAGCTGCTCAGGAACGCGAGGGCGGGAAACCGCGCGACCACCAGCGTGAACCACTGGGCCTCGACCATGTGACTCGCGCTCACCATCAGCACGACCAGCGCCAGCAGGGCCGCCGCCACGAGCATCATCATCGCGGAGAAGACCCGGTGGTGAAACAGGTTGCGGCGCTTCCGGACGCCCCAGGCGTAGTTCACGCCGATCGCGATCGCGTGGAAGACGCCGATCGCGCCCCAGATGAGCGCGACGGTGCCGACGATGCCGAGCGACACGCTGTGGATGCGAAACGCGTCGATCTGGTTCTCGATGAAGTCGAACTGCGCCGGGAAGTACGCGTCGACGAAGCGGAGCGCGGCGCCGCGATCGGACGGGTCGGCCGTCACGAGGCCGATCACCGCGAACGCGATCATGAAGAACGGAAACAGCGACAGCAGCGAGTAGTACGCGATGGACGCCGCGTAGATCATGTTGTCGCTGTGGTAGAACTCGACGAGGGCGATCCGCGCGGCCCGGACGGCGGTGGTAGCGATCTCGACCGCCTGCTGCGCGGCCCGGAGCGGCCCCGCCGGGCGGTCCATCGTGCGGTCCATCGCGGCACATTATGTCAGGTGCGGCCGCCGGCCGCGACCGCAGGGCTGTGAGATAATCGCCGCATGTCGGAGGCCCAGCCGCCGAAACCGCCGGTGCGCCCGATTTCCCCGCTGAAAGTGACGGCGCCGAGCGACGACGCGGTGCTCTGCGAGCGCTGCGGCGAGGCGATGTATCGCATGCACGCGGTCTGGCGCTGCCCGGCCTGCGGCTTCAAGACGGACTGCTGTGGGTGGTGACGTCCTCGAATCGCGGATCAACCCGGCGGACGCGGCGTTCGCGGCCAACCGCGACCGCCTGCAGGGCCTCGTCGCCGATCTCGATCGCCGCCTGAGCGACGCCCGCCAGGGCGGCGGCCTCAAGTACGTCCAGCGCCACCGCGATCAGGGCAAACTGCCCGTCCGCGAGCGCATCGACCAGCTCGTCGATCCCCACGCGCCCTTCCTCGAACTGTCGCCGCTCGCCGCCACCGGCATGTACGGCGGCGACGTGCCGGGCGCCGGCCTCGTCACCGGCATCGGCACCGTCGGCCACCGCGATGTGATGATCATCGCGAACGACGCCACGGTGAAAGGCGGCAGCTACCACCCCGTCACCGTGAAGAAGCACCTGCGCGCCCAGCAGATCGCGCTCGAGAACCGGCTGCCCTGCATCTATCTCGTCGACTCGGGCGGCGCCTTCCTGCCGCTCCAGGCCGAGGTCTTCCCCGATCGCGAGCACTTCGGCCGCATTTTCTTCAACCAGGCGCGCATGTCGGCCGAGCGCGTGCCGCAGATCGCCGTCGTGATGGGCTCGTGCACGGCGGGCGGCGCCTACGTGCCCGCCATGTCGGACGAGACGATCATCGTGAACGGCACGGGCACGATCTTCCTGGGCGGCCCGCCTCTCGTGAAAGCCGCCACCGGCGAGGAAGTGACCGCCGAGGAGCTGGGCGGCGCCGACGTGCACACGCGCTTCTCGGGCGTCGCCGATTACTTCGCCGACAACGACGCGCACGCCCTCGAGATCTGCCGGACCGTCGTCGGCTCGCTCGGGATTGCCGCCCGCGTCCGCGTCGACCGCACCGTGCCGGAGCCGCCGAAATACGACGCGGCCGAGCTGTACGGGATCGTGCCGGCCGATCGGCGCAAGGCCTACGACGTCCGCGAGATCATCGCGCGGCTGGTCGACGGCTCGAAGTTCGACGAGTTCAAGGCGCGCTACGGGACCACGCTCGTCACCGGGTTCGCCCGGATCGACGGATTCCTTGTGGGCCTCGTCGCGAACAACGGCGTGCTGTTCTCCGAGTCCGCGCTCAAGGCCACGCACTTCATCGAGCTGTGCGCGCTCCGCCGCATTCCCCTCGTCTTCCTGCAGAACATCGTGGGCTTCATGGTGGGGCGGCAGTACGAGCGCGCCGGCATCGCGAAGGACGGCGCCAAGCTCGTTCACGCCGTCGCCAACGCGATGGTGCCGAAGTTCACGGTGATCGTCGGCGGATCCTTCGGCGCCGGCAACTACGGCATGTGCGGGCGCGCCTACGACCCGCGCTTCCTCTGGATGTGGCCGAACGCCCGGATCTCGGTGATGGGCGGCGAACAGGCCGCCGGCGTCCTCGCCACCGTCAAGCGCGACCAGCTCGCGCGCGAGGGCCGGCCCTTCTCTCCCGAGGACGAGGAGGCGATCCGCCGCCCGATCCTCGAGAAGTACGAGGAGGAAGGCTCGCCGTACTACTCCACCGCCCGGTTGTGGGACGACGGGGTGATCGACCCGGTGAAGACGCGGGACGTGCTGTCGGTCGGCCTGCGCGTCGCGTTCAACGCGCCCGTGCCCGACACCCGGTTCGGCGTCTTCCGCATGTAACGCGAGGACCGATGGCCTACCGGCACCTGCTCGTAGAGCGCGGACGCGGCGTCGAGCGGCTGACGCTCAACCGCCCCGACGTGCGCAACGCCTTCAACGAGGACATGATCGCCGAGCTCACGGCCTGGGCGAGCACCGTCCATCAGGCGCCGCCCGGCGCCGTGCGCGCCGTCGTCATCGCCGGGGCGGGGCCGAGCTTCAGCGCGGGCGCCGACATCGCCTGGATGGCGAAGACGGCCGGCTACTCCGACGCCGAGAACCTGCGCGACGCCACGGCCGCGTCGCGGATGTTCGCCGCGCTCGACGCGCTGCGGATGCCCGTGCTCGGCCGGATCCACGGCGCCGCGATCGGCGGCGGCGTCGGCCTGGCCGCCATCTGCGACATCGTCATCGCGGAGGCCGAGACGGTGTTCGGGTTCACCGAAGTGAAGCTCGGAATCGTGCCGGCCGTCATCTCACCGTTCGTCATCGCGAAGATCGGCCGATCGGCCGCGCGCGAGCTGTTCCTCACGGGCGCGCGATTCACCGCGCACCGCGCCCGCGAGATCGGCCTGGTGCACGAGGTCGTCGCCGCCGACGCGCTCGACGCCGCCGTGGACGCCTGTCTCGCGCACCTCCTCGAAGGAGGGCCGGAGGCCCACGCGGCCGCGAAAGCGCTCATCGCCAACGTCGTCGAGCGGACGGTCGCCGAGGCGCTGCCGATCACCGCGCAGGCCATCGCGTCGCGGCGCGCCTCGACCGAGGGGCGCGAGGGGCTGAAAGCCTTCCTGGAGAAGCGCAAGCCGCAATGGCGAGGCTGAAGGTCACGATTGTCGAGGTCGGCCCGCGCGACGGGCTGCAGAACGAGAGCGCGCGCATCTCGCCGGCCGACAAGATCGCGTTCATCGACAGGCTCAGCGCCGCCGGCCTGCCTGTGATCGAGGTGTCGGCCTTCGTGAGCCCGAAATGGGTGCCGCAGATGGCCGACGCCACGGAAGTGTTCGCGGGCATCACGCGGCGGCCGGGCACGCGGTACACCGCGCTCGTGCCGAACCTCGCGGGACTCGACCGCGCGCTCGCCGCCGGCGTCAGCGAGATCGCGATCTTCGCCGCCTCCTCCGACACGTTCAGCCGCAAGAACATCAATCAAGGCATCGACGAGTCCTTCGGCACGTATCGCGCGGTCTGCGAGGCCGCGCACGCGGCCGGCGTGCGCGTTCGGGGTTACCTGTCGACGGCGTTCGGGTGTCCGTACGAGGGCGAAGTGGCGCCCGCGGTCGTGGCGGCGCTGGCCGCGCGGCTCATCGACCTCGGGGTGTTCGAAGTGGCGGTGAGCGACACGATTGGGATCGCGCATCCCGGGCAGGTGCCGCGGGTCCTCGAGGCCGTGTTCGAGCGCGTCCCGGTGGCCAAGGTGGCGCTGCACTTCCACGACACGCGCGGCATGGCGCTCGCCAACGTGCTGGCGGCGCTGCCGCTCGGCGTGCGGACGTTCGACGCGTCGGCCGGCGGCCTGGGCGGCTGCCCGTACGCGCCGGGCGCCTCAGGCAACCTGGCGACCGACGACCTGGTCTACATGCTGGAGGGAATGGGGATCGAGACGGGCGTGTCGCAGGCGGCGCTCGAGGACGCCACCGCCTTCATCGCGATGCGCATCGATCACCGCCTGCCGTCGCGGTATTTTCAGGCCGTGACTTCGGCTTGACCTTCGAGCGCCTTCACGACATCGGCGAACGGCATCATGTTGATGGCGTCGTAGTCGGGCGGGCAGCCGAACTCGCGCTGCTGCGGGGCCGTCGGGTTGCCGAGGGTCACGCAGAGACCGCAGCCGATGCAGAGGTCGGCGCGCACCGCGCACACCATCCGGCCGTCACGATCGGGCTCTTCGACGATGCAGTCCGCCACCGGGCAGGCCGCCTGGCAGATCGAACACGCGAAGGCCCCGAAACACCGGTCGGGATCGATTACCGCAATCGTCTTCGGGGCCTTCTTGCGCGCCCCGGACATCATCTTGGTCCACATCGCCGGAATTATAACTGATCCGCGGACCTTACCAGTGGTTCAGGGGGGCTCCGACGGGCGGGTCGCCAATCTCGGGCATGTCGACGAACAGGGACGCCTTGTCTTCCCAGATGACGCCGTCGGCGTTCGTCGCGAAGAAGCGGAAATTGCCCGGTTCACTCGGGTCGGCGGCGGCGGCGTAGCCGCGGCTCATGCCTCCCCGCGCCAAACCGTTGCAGGCGCCGGGCGAGCCCGGATACGGGACGCCGTCCAGCTGGATCAGGTAGCCCGACTTGAGGACGGAATTGGCGCCGCTCAGGTCCGGCGAAATGAACGCGGCGTCGTCGCCGGCGCCGAGCGGCGGGGCGCCAAGGGTCGGCAGGTTCGTGGCGTAGAACCCGCCGGCGCAGGTCAGGGCGAAGCTCAATTCGGCGCTGTTGATCGTGCGCATGGTCGCGATGGCGGACGTCGCCGACGCCGCCTGGCGGGCCAGCAGCAGGCGCGGCACGGACGTCGCGGCCAGCACGCCGATGATGCCGCACACGAAAATCAGGTCGATGAGCATGAATCCGTTATCTTTGCGCACCATGACTGTCTTGACCTGCCTGCCTACTGCAGGGGCCGTGCCGCCGGCACCGAAACGTAACTCATTCAGTGGAATCGACTTACACGTCCCTTCGCTCACAGGGCACTGACACTTACTGTCACCACCCCGAAAAACCTGCCACTTCTTGACAGTTTTTTCGGTCCGGCCGCCCCGCTCCGACAGGCGCTACGCAATTCCGCGCAGCCCGGGCTAGCGTGGGTTCGCCTCGCGCACCTTCTTGAAGATATCGGCGACCTCCTGGTGGTTGCCCATCGCCGCATACATCCACGCCGTGCGGCCGTCCGAGTCCGTCTTCTCGAGATCCGCGCCGCGGTCGAGCAGCAACTGCACGATCGCCGGATCGCCGTCCATGGCCGCGCCCATCAGCGCCGTGCGGCCGTTGCTGTCCGCGGCGTTCACGTCGACGTCGGTCGCGGCGAGCACGCGGATCGCGTCCCCGCTGGCGGCGGCGAACGCGGCCTCGGTGAGCGCCGTGCCGCCGTCGGGCCCGGTGATGTGCACGTCGGCGCCGCGCGCGAGCAGCAGCTCGAGCACCGGCGCGCAACCATCTGCGGCCGCGGCGAGGAGCGCCGTGGTCCCGCCGGCGGTGGCGTTCACGTCCACGCCGGCGGCGAGCACGGCCTCGACGACGTCGCCGTGGCAGTTGCCCGCGCCGAGCACGATGTCGCGCGGCGAGGCCTTGGCGCCGCCCGCCACGAGGGCCGACACGATGTGCGCCTGCCCGCTCGCCGATGCATAGGTCAGCGCCGTGCCGCCCGAGGCGTCCACGGCGTTGGCGTCCGCGCCGCCCGCGAGCAGCGCGTCGACGGCGGACCCCGATCCGGCCAGCGCGGCGGCCATCAGGGCCGTCCGGTCCTGCGCGTCGGTCGCGGCGGGATCGCCGCCGCTCGCGAGCAGCGCGCCCACCGCGTCGGCGTAGCCGCTGTAGGCCGCGCCGAGGAGCGCCGTCGAGCCCTCCGAGTTGCGGGCGTTCGGGTCCGCGCCGGCGGCCAGGAGCGCGCGCAGCGCGTCCAGCCGATCGGCCGAGGCCGCGCGCATCAGCGCGGTCAAGCCGTCCTGATCCTTGGCGTTGGCGTCCGCGCCGGCCGCCACCAGCGCCGAGACGATGGCCGCGTGGCCCTGCCCCGCCGCGACCATCAAGGGCGTCGCGCCGTCCTTGTCGGTCGCCTTGGCGGACGCGCCGCCGGCGAGCAGGCGGTCGACGATCGCGGCGTGTCCGTACATCACGGCGCCGAAGAGCGCCGTTTCGCCGGACGGAGCCGCGGCGTCCACGTCCACGCCGTCCCGTCCGAGCAAGGTGGCCACCACGTCGGCGTGGCCGTTCGAGGCGGCGTGCATCAGCGCGGTCATGCCCATCGAGTCGCGCGCGTTGACGTCCGCGCCGCCGGCGAGCAGCCGCGCGACCTCGGCTTGATTGCCCTGGGCCGCGGCCTCGACCACGGGCACGTGCATCTCGGCGACGGGCGCGTCGATGTCCTGTCCCGGATCCTGCGCGCGCGCCGCCGCCGGCAGGAGGCCCAACGCGGCCGCGAGCGCGGCCAGCACCACGGTTCGTGTCATGGGGTGATCTTACCGCCTTCGGCGGGATCAGCGATCGGGCGGGGCGTCGGGCGGCGGGAGGGCGACATCCTCGTCCGCCTGCACGTTGAAACGCCGGAACCGCCCGTAGGTGGCGACGCCCGTGAGCCGCTGCTGCTGCCGCATGCCCGCGCCGAGCGTGTAGTCCTCGCGCATCTCCGACGGGACCGCAATCTTGAAGCCCTCGGCGAGCACGAACGACGTGGTGATGCGCGCGACGACCGACTGGTCCTCGAGGTTCAGCTCCGTCCGCAGGACGCGGCCCGAGGGCACCTCGATCCAGACGCGCCCGTGCGCCGGCATGTCGCGGTCGTAGGCCGCGCGGATGAACGTGGGCCGGCCCGTCTCGTGGTAGTTCACGATCCAGACATTGGCGCCGACCTCGGGATCCACCTTGTCGATCTCGAAGGCGAAGTGCGGCTGGTAGTCGGGCTGGAGGAACGCGAGCACGAGCACCGGGTTGTTCACCGTGCGCGTCATCTGCCCCAGGTTGTACCGCGCGCTCTCCTTCGCGATGTCGTTCGCCTTGGCCACCGCGTCGGGCGAGGCGCCGAGGAACAGCCGCTCGAGGCGCTGGTTGCGATCGCGCACCGCCTCGCCGTCCACTTCGAACACGTCACGGAACGGCAGCCAGGACGTCTCCCCAGGCGGCTCGACGAGCAGGAAGTCGCTGCGCAGATCCCGGTGCGCCGGCTGCCCGCGCGACGTGGCCCCCTGATTCGTCCCGAGGCGGCCCGTCGTCGAATCCTGGATGTAGTGCTCTTCGGCGACGACGCTGGAGAACTCGTTGGCGAAGGCGACGGCGTAGCGCCCGGCCGCCGCCACGAGCGCCGCCGTCGGGGGCGCCTGCGCCACGGCGCGCGGCCCGGCCAGGGCCGTTCCGAGTGCGAGAGCGACCGCCAGTCGAGCTGCGGGAGGAATGCGTGCCATTCGGACGTTCTTTTGGCGATGGTAGCAGGATTTTCGCCCTTACAATGGGATTTCAGACGTCATGCGTACCCGTCGCCTCCGCCTCATCGCGGCCGTCGTTGTGGCCATCGCGCTGGCTGCATCGTTCGCTGAGGCGCAGCGCCGTCGTGGCGGGGGCGGGGGCCGCGGGTTCCAGGCCCAGCCCGAGGGCGAAACGCTGTGGCGCTACGCGACGGCGGAGGATTTCGACGGCTCGTACCAGTTCTGCCGCCTCCGCACGCCGGAGTCCAACTTCGGGGACGGCGCCGGCGAGATGGTGGACTATCCCAGGGCCGACATCAACCTGTCGATCCGGTTCAGCGAGCTGACGCGCGTCTCCATCGCCAAGGACGCCGCGGGCGAGCCGAAGCCGCTCGTGGTGCGGATGGATCAGCCCGAGGTGATGGCGCACTGCCCCATGATCATGCTCACCGAGCCCGGGCGGGCCGTGATCGATGGCCCCGACGCGAAGGTGATGCGCGAGTACCTGCTCAAGGGCGGCTTCCTCTGGGCCGACGACTACTGGAGCCAGCGCGCCTGGGATTTCTTCGAGGATCAGATCCGGCACGTCTTCCCCGAGGCGGCGACGTATCCCATCGTCGACCTGCCGCGCACGCACCCGCTCTTCCAGATGGTGTACGACGCGACGAAGGTGCCGCAGATTCCCGGCATCGGCGCCTGGCTCAACGGCCGGCGCACGTGGGAGCGCTCGCCCGCCGAGAACACGCCGCACATCCGCGCGATCTTCGACGAGAAGGGCCGGATGCTGGTGCTGTTCACGCACGACACCGACTTCGGCGACTCGTACGAAGAGGAAGCGACGAACCCGGATTACTTCGTGAACTTCTCAGCGCCGGGGTACGCGTTCGGGATCGACGCGATCGTCTACGCGATGACGCATTAAGTCGCCATGAAGCATTTCCGCTTGATCGGCTGCGTTGTGCCGCGGGTGAAGTTCGTGACGTACGCCTCAGACCTGGGCGTCGAATGTGGCAATCCTTCTCTCTGGAATTTCTCGCACAGGCGTTCCGAGGAGCGCTGCGATGTCCGCACGCGTGAGGCCCACCAGTAATCGATCTCCTGGACTGGATATGAAGACCACGATTATCACCCTCGTTGCTGTGATGAGCCTGCTGATCGGGTTCGCGGCGATTCCGATATTGGCTCAAAGTCGGAACGATGAAACGGCGATCCGCAGGATCATCGACGATGAATCTACCGCATGGAATCAGGGGGATGCGGTCGCGTACGCGCGCCACTTCGCGGCGGATGGCACTTTTACGAATATCTTGGGCGAGTTCTACCAGGGACATAGCGCCTTCGTCACCGAGCACGAGCACGTACTCAAGACGATCTTCCGCGATAGCACACTCCAGCAAGATGTCGTCTCACTGCGGTTCACCACCCCGGATGTGGCCGTAGTGGAAGTGCTCACAGCTGTCGCGGGAGCGAAGATACCTCGTTCTCGCGGCGATAGTTTTGACGCCAAAGGGCGCCTGCGTACGCGACTGCTTCAAGTGTTCGTACGAAGAAATGGCGGGTGGGAAATTGTCGCGTACCACAACGTCGAGGTCAACGATGCGCTCCATCTGCCCGAGCCGAAATGAATCCTGCCGATCGGATCAGGGCCAGAACACGAAGGCTTCACGGCTGCCGAGTTGCCGGAGGGAACATCGGGGCCGCGCGGCTACTTCAACTCGTAGATCCAGGCCCGGGTCGCGCCGTTGATCCCGGTGATGCCGTCGGCGTGCACCGTCCCGTGCGGAAAGTACCGGACGCGCGGCTTGCCGTCCTCGAGCCAGATCGCGACGGTGTCGCGTTGATGGCGGTGCGGCTGCGCCGCCGCGGAGGTGTCGAGGAAGGGCTCGTAGAGCCATCCCGTCACGCGATCGTTGTCGATGAACTGGTCGGCGCCGCCGGCCGGAAACGGAGGCGGCGTCGGTGTCGTGTCCACGGCGCCCGTCGCCTCGGCGTCCTTCATCTCGAAGAACACCGCCCGCAGCGGCTCGTCGCTCGCCCCTTCTTCGATGTGGGTCACGCCTGCGCGCTGAAACGCCGTGTCGCCGGCCTGGGTCGAGACCGGGCGGCGCGTGCCGTCCAGCGACACGATCACGCGGTCGCCTGACGTGTAGTACATCCCCGCGAGCGCGTACGGATGTCGATGGATCGGGTACGCCTGCTTGAGCCAGGTGATATCCCAGACGATGACGCGATCGTTCTCGAGCAGCTTCGTGGCGCCGGGCCTCGGATACGCGGGCGGATACGAGACCGCCTGCAGCAGCGCGACCGCGACGACGAGGGCCCAACGCATGTCGAGGGAGATGTTAATGCAGGCGGAGGGATATATCACCTTCCGCTGAATCGTGAGCGAAGGAGCGCCCGCGGCCGCAAGCGAGCGCCGGAGGGAAGCCGTGAGGCCCAACGCTCAAGCGTTGGCCGAGCGGCCGCGAGCGCGCAGCGAGATGGGGAAACTAAAGGGGCCCCATCGAGCGAAGTTGATATTGGAGGCGCCGCCCGGATTTGAACCGGGGGTGGAGGTTTTGCAGACCTCTGCCTTACCACTTGGCGACGGCGCCGGAGGGAGAATCGGGTGGCGGGCCAACCGGGGTCCGCCTTCGCGCCGGACGGCGCTACGGTGGACAACCTTCGTTTGGCTTGCCAACCGTAGCTCGCGCAAGCGAGCGAAGGTTGGAGCGGGAAACGGGATTCGAACCCGCGACTTCGACCTTGGCAAGGTCGCACTCTACCACTGAGTTATTCCCGCCCGACTGAGTAACGTACCACTAGACCTCGGCGCTACGCAAGACCTCGGCCGCTCGCTCGGGCGCCATCAGGTTGATGAAGAACCCCGTCCCCCACTCGAACCCGCCCGGCCGCGTCACCTTCGGAAGGATCTCCAGCCGCCAGTGCGCCCACGCGCCGGCCTCCTCGGCGAACGGCGCGGTGTGCAGGACCAGATTGAACACCGGCCGGTCGAGCGCCCGGTCGATCCGCCGCAGCACCGACCGCAGCCGCCCCGCCAGGTCCCGGATCTCCGCCTCCGCCGCGTCCTCGAACCGCGCCTGGTGCGCCCGCGGCACAATCCACGTCTCGAACGGAAACCGCGACGCGTACGGCTCGAACGCGATCGACCCGCCGCCCTCCTCCACCACGCGCACGCCCGCGCGCGCCTCGTCCTCGACAACGGTGCAGAAGACGCAGCGGCCCGTCCTCGCGTGGCCCTCGCGCGCGCCGTGCAGCACGCTCCCGACGAACTCCGGCACGATCGGCAGCGCCATGAACTGCGAATGCGCGTGCGCGAGCGTCGCGCCCGCCATCGCGCCGTGGTTCTTGAACACGACCGCGTACGCGATCCGCGGATCCCGCTTCGCGGCTCGAATCCGCTGCTGCCACGCCCACAGCACCCGCGCCACGGCGGCCTCGTCCATCGTCGCCAGATGATCCGCGTGGCGCGGCGACTCGATGATCACTTCGTGGATGCCCGCGCCGGGCACGCCCTGGAAGAGCGCCGGCAATGCCGGGAACTTGTTCGGCACGACACGCACCGACCACCCGGGGGAGTTGGACCGCGCTCGTTCGGGCCACGCGAGCACTTCGGGCGGCGTCTGATCCTCACAACCCTCGCAGAACGGACAGTCGCCGCGCGCCGACGATGCGCGCCGTCTCGATCTCGAAGTCGTTCGGCCGCGCGTCGCGGTCGCCCGCGATGATCACCCAGCGGAGGGAGATGGGGTCCTGGCGAAACTGAGGAGCTGAGGAATTCATGTCACGCTATCACGCATCAAAGGCGTTCTGGAACAGCTCGATTGCCGGCTTGCCGGCCGCATCGAACTCGATCGCGACGACGTCGAAGCGGCACGGGCATCCCTCGG
Organism: uncultured Acidobacteriota bacterium; assembly: GCA_963792785.1. GTDB lineage: Bacteria > Acidobacteriota > Vicinamibacteria > Vicinamibacterales > CAVVIG01 > CAWIMX01. The sequence goes on from CAWBXO010000001.1 coordinate 810,320, forward strand.
CATGATGGCGCATCACGTAGTCCTGCGCGAGCCGGACGATGCGGTGCTGCTTGAGGCGCGTCACGGCCTCGGCGCCGCCGCCGAACATCGCGTCGCGCCGGGCCTTCACTTCCACGAACACGAGCGTGCCGCCGTCGCGCGCCACGATGTCGATTTCGCCTCCCCGCCGGCGGTACCGGCGGGCAAGAATCGCGTACCCCTGGCGCTCCAGATGCCGGCACGCGAGGTCTTCGCCCAACTGGCCGAGGGTTCCGCGGGGATCGGGCATGACGGGTTCAACGATACGCAAGCCATGCGCCAAGTCTCGCTGTCCCGCTGCGACCCAAACATCGGCCACAGAGAAAGAACACAGAGACCACAGAGACCACAGAGAGAAAACGTCGAATCTTCTCGGTGCACTCGGTGCCTCTGTGGCCAGGTTCAGTATCGCAGCGCGAGGGGTGTGGCCTACTTTCTCTTCCAGCGGGTCCCGGCGGGGTTGTCCTCGAGCAGGACGCCGCGGTCGGCGAGGTCGTTTCGAATGGCGTCGGCGCGGGCGAAGTCGCGGCCGCGGCGCGCGGCGTGGCGCTCCTCGATCAGCCGCTCGATCTCCTCGACCGGCACCGGCGGCTTCTCGTCTTCGGCTCGCCGCAGGCTCAGGACGCCGAGCACGCGATCGAACAGGTCGAACGCCTCCCGGATGCCCGGCACGTCGCCGGCGCCGACATCGCCGGCGTCGATCGCGGCGTTCAACGCGCGCACCAGCTCGAACATCGCGCCGAGCGCGCCCGACGTGTTCAGGTCGGCCTGCATCGCCTCGGCGAACGCGTCCCGGCCTTCGGCGACGCGCGCGGCAACCTCGCCGTGCGTCCCCGGCGCGGTCACGGCGTCGAGGCGCGCGAGGAAGTCGGTGAGGCGCCGCAGCGACTCCTCCGCCTGCTGGAGGCCCGCCCAGGTGAAGTTGAGCTGCTTGCGGTAGTGCGCCGACAGCAGCAGGTAGCGGACCGCCGACGCCCGGTAGCCCTTCGCGACGACGTCGGGGATCGTGTACGTGTTGCCGAGCGACTTCGACATCTTCTGGTCGTCGACGAGCAGGTACTCGACGTGCATCCAGAAGCGCGAGAACGGCTTGCCGGTGGCGCCCTCGCTCTGCGCGATCTCGTTCTCGTGGTGCGGGAAGATCAGGTCGATGCCGCCCGCGTGCAGGTCGATCGGCGGCTCGCCGAGCAACCGCAGCGCCATCGCCGAGCACTCGATGTGCCAGCCCGGCCGGCCCGGCCCCGCGCCGAAGTCCCACGACGGCTCGCCGGGCTTCGCGGCCTTCCACAGCACGAAATCGCGCGCGTCGTCCTTTTCGTAGGTGTCGCTGTCGACGCGCGCGCCGGGCTGCAGCGCCTCGGCGTCGAGGTGCGCGAGCTGGCCATAGGCCGGGCAGCGTGGAGATCTTGAAGTAGATGGATCCGTCGCTCTTGTACGTGTGCCCGCGCCGCTCGAGGGCGTCGATGAGCTTCGCCATCGCCTCGAGATTCGCCTCGTCGGTGGCGCGCGGCGACTCCTCCACCACCTCGAGCCCCAGCGCGGCCGCATCGTCACGGTAGGCGGCGATGTACTGGTCCGTGTACGCGCGCAGGTCCATGCCGGCCTGAGCCGCGCCGTTGATGGTGCGATCGTCCACGTCGGTGAAGTTCATCACGTGGCGGACGGGCCAGCCCATCAGGTACTTGAACGTGCGGCGCAGCACGTCGACGCAGACGAACGTGCGGAAGTTGCCGATGTGGCCGCGGGCGTACACCGTGAGGCCGCACGTGTACATCCGGACCGAACCGTCGGCGCCGGGCGTGAAGGGCTGTTCGCTGCGGGTGAGGGTGTTGTGGAGCTGCACGTCGCGCCGCTATTCGACCTCGCACGTGCCGCGCCACGTCGTGGCGCCGCCGTGTGTCACCAGGATCCGCACCTCATCCTCGCCGGCGTCGAACTGGACACGGCAAGGACGCTCGCCGGCCTTCCGCGCGGCCGTCAGCACTTCGGCCGCCTTCGCGGCCGCGTGCTCCGACGACAGCCCGGCGTGGCACAGCAGGCTCGTGACGAGATCGGGCGTGACGGCCGCGATCGCCGCCTCGTCTGAGAATTCGAACGTGAAGTGAAAATGACGACCGGGCACGCCCAGCGATTCTACAGTGAAAGCCGCTGAAACAGGGCACGGGCCTGTTCGCAGTCGGCGGCAATCTGCGTTTTCAGGACATCCACGGACGCGAACGTCCGCTCGTCCCGCAGCCGCTGCACGAACGCCAAGCCGCACCTTCGTCCCGTAGAGATCCTGGTCGATGTCGAACACGTGCGTCTCGACGACGGTCCGGCCCGAGTCGTCCACCGTGGGCCGCACGCCGATGTTGGTCACCGACGGCCGGACCATGCCGTCGATCGTCGTGGTGGTGGCGTAGACGCCGCGCGGCGGCACAGCTCGTTCTCGGTGCACAGGTTGGCCGTCGGGAAGCCGATCGTGCGCCCACGGCCGTCGCCGCGCACCACGACGCCGTCCATTGAATACGGATGTCCGAGCAACGCGCCCGCCTCGTCCACACGGCCCTCCGAGAGCAGCCGGCGGATGCGCGTGCTGCTCACGACGAAGTCCTTGTAGCGGATCGGGTCGATCTTCTCGGCCCGGAACCCGTAATGGGCGCCGAGCACGCGGAGCATCGAGAAATTGCCGGCGCGGTCGTGGCCGAAGAGGAAGTTCGCGCCGACCCACACTTCCGACACGCGCAGCCAGTCCACGAGCACGGTCTTGACGAACGTCTCCGGGTCCCAGCGCGACAGCTCCCGCGTGAAGCGGACGATGGCGACGCCGTGGATGCCGGTCGTGGCGAGAGCCTCGAGCTTCTCCGCGGGCGTCATGAGGAGCTGCGGCGCCTTGTCCGGCCGGACGATCCGCGGCGGGTGCGGCTCGAAGGTCATGACGACGGGCGTGGCGCCGCGCTCGCCGGCGCAGCGGATCACGCGGTCGAGGATCTTGCGATGGCCGCGGTGCAGGCCGTCGAAGTTGCCGAGCGCGAGCACGGGATGCGCCCAGTGCACCGGCCGCTTGTCTTCGGGGAAATGAATGACGTCCATCTGGCGCTACACGTCGAGCACGAGGCCATCATAGGCCAACTCCACGCCGCGCGGCAGGCGCGCGCAGGTGGCCGCGTGCGGCAGGTCGTGGCAGATGTGCGTGAAGTACGCCCGCTCGGGCGCGAGCCGCTCGATCGCCGCGACGGCCTCGCTCAGGCTGAAGTGCGTCGGGTGCGGGCGATCGCGCAGCGCGTCGAGCACCACCGTGCGCACGCCCGCGAGCAGCGGCCACGAGGCGTCGGGGATCCGGTTGCAGTCGGTCAGGTACGCGAACGTCCCGACCCGGAAGCCGAGGATCGGCCGCGCTCCGTGCAGCAGCGGCACCGGCACCACCTCGGCGGCGCCGAGCGTGAACACGCCGCCGATCTCGAACAGGCGCAGTTGAGGCAGGCCCCCGCCCCGCTGGGCCGGCGGCGTGAACACGTAGGAGAACATCTGCCGCAGGTCCGCGACCGTCCGCGGGTCGGCGTAGCACCCGATCGCCGAGCGCTGCATCGCGTTGTAGCGGCGCACCTCGTCCAGCCCGAACACGTGGTCGGCGTGGCTGTGGGTGAAGAGGATCGCGTCCACGCGCCGCACGTCGTGCGCGAGCGCCTGCGCGCGCAGGTCCGTCGACGTGTCGACGAGGATGCTGCGCACATCGCGCACGTAGGTCGACGGGTCGGGCGGCGGCGGCGGCGTGCGCGAGGCCCCGGGCTCCAGCTCGATCAGGATCGAGGGCCGGCTGCGCCGATCGCGGGGATCGTCGGATCGGCACACGGCGCAGTCGCAGCCGATGGCCGGCACGCCCGACGAGGTGCCTGTCCCGAGGAGCGTGACCCGCATCAGGACCCGCCGGCCGCGGCGCCCTCGCGCGCGCGGACGAAGCGCAGCCGGAGCTCGTAGAGGACCTGCTCCAGCACCTGCCGCTCCTCGGCGGTCAGGTTGCCCCGCGTCTTCTCCTCGAGCAGCGCCAGGATCTCGATCATCTGCGCCGCGCCCTCGATGTTCACGGCGCCCTTCTCGCCCGTCACGGGATCGGGCACGTCGCCGAAATGGATCGCCGCCGTGGTGGCCAGGGAGATGACGAACGCGGGGAAGGTGAGATCGGACATTTGGTGATTGGATAAATTGGTAATTTGGTAAATATTCTTACTTACACGCGCGCGGCGCGCGCGGCGTGCCCGAAGCCAATTACCAATTTACCAGATTACCAAATTACCCAATGCAGGAAGCCTCCCCCGCCTTCACCCGCCTTGTGGACATCGTGGCCGCCCTGCGCGCCCCGGATGGCTGTCCGTGGGATCGCGAGCAGACCGTCGACACGCTCAAGCCGTACGTGCTCGAGGAGACGTACGAGCTCGTCGAGGCGATCGATCGCGGCGATCGCGATGCCATGCGCGAGGAGCTCGGCGACTTCCTCTTCGAGGCCGTGTTCATCGCGCAGCTCGAGGCCGAGGCCGGGCACTTCACGATCGCGGACGCCCTCGGGGCGATCGCCGACAAGCTGGTCCGGCGCCACCCGCACGTGTTCGCCCGGCAGCCCGGCGAGGCGGCGCCCGCCACCGGCGATGAGGTGCGCGTGAAGTGGGAAGACATCAAGGCTCAGGAAGCGAAGGCGAAGGGCGGCGAGGCCCCGCGCACGCTGCTCTCGGGCATCCCCGCCGCCCTGCCCTCGCTGCTGCGCGCGTACCAGATCAGCGGCCGCGCCGCGACGGTCGGCTTCGACTGGGCCCGCGCCGCCGACGTCGTCGACAAGATCGAGGAAGAGACGCGGGAGCTGCGCGAGGTCGTCGAAAGCGCGGCCCCGTCGCCAGAGCGGGCCGAGGAGGAAATGGGCGACCTGCTGTTCGCGATCGCCAACCTCTCGCGCAAGCTCGGCATCGAGCCCGAGACCGCTCTGCGCAAGGCGAACGAGAAGTTCACGCGCCGCTTCACGGCCATGGAGTCCGCCATCTCGGCCGAAGGCCGCTCCATGAAGGACCTCACCCTGGAACAGCTGGAAGCGCAGTGGCAGCAGATCAAGATCACGACTGGATCCTGATCACGGGAATGCAACTCAAAGACCCGAAGACCCGAAGAAGATCCTTTCACAGGATCACGCGCTTCACGCCGTCCTTCAGCACAACCTCATTGAAGTTCACGAGGAGCCCGATCGGCAGCTTCGATGCTCGCAGGTAGCTCAAGACCTGAGCGCGATGCACGCTCGTGAGGTGCTCGACGGCCTTCAACTCCAACACCACCGAGCCAGCGACGACAAAGTCCAGGCGGTGACGATTCAGGATCCGCCCCCGATAGTGCACGGGAATCTCCTGCTCCCGGGTGAAAGAGAGATCCCTGAGCGGGAACTCCACCTCCAGCGCACGCGCGTAGACCGATTCGAGGAAGCCCGGCCCCAGCTCGCGATGAACGGCGAGGCAACAGCCGATCACATCGCTCACGGTGCGTTCAAGCTCCACCGGGAGCGTACTTGGTGTCTTCAGCATGATTCACTTCTTCGGGTCTTCGGGCCTTCGTGGTTGCATTTCCGTGATCAGCGTCAGATGCCTGCCCGTGAACGTCGTCACTGACAACGAGTAGCCGTCGGAATCGATCGTCACGGCGCCGTCCCGGTCGGTGCGGAAGATCTCGGCGCCCAGGCGGCGGTAGCGGTCGATCACGACGGGCGAAGGATGGCCGTAGGGGTTTCCGCGGCCGACGCTGACGACGGCCACGTCGGGCGCGAGCATGCGGATGAAGGCGTCGGTGCTCGACGTGAGGCTGCCGTGGTGCGGCACCTTCAGAACGCGGAGCGGCGCGGGGGGAATCGCGCCCCGCAGCGCGGCCTCGGCCTCGCGCTCGATGTCGCCCGTCAGCACGATCGACACGTCGCGCCAGCGAAGCTCGAGCACGATCGAGTCGTCGTTGCGCACCTGCTGCCGCTCCCAGTCGGGCAGCGGCGGATGCCAGACGCGCACCTCGACGTCGCCGATTGCGAGCCGATCGCCGGCCTGCACGGTCGTCCACCGCGCGTGGACCACCGCGGCCTCCTGCCGCAGGGCCGCGAGCGTCTCGTCGCGCGGCACGGGCACGCCCTCCCACACCGCGCGCGGCCGGAACTCCCGCACGAGCGCCGCCGCGCCGCCGGCGTGGTCGAGATCGCCGTGCGTCACGATGAGATCGCCGAGGCGGTGGATCGCGGCCAGACGCAGCACCGGCGCCACCACGCGATCGCCGACGTCGAACGTCGACCGCCCGCGCAGGCCGCCCGCGTCGACCTCCAGCGTCTCGCCGGTCGGCAGCCGCGCGAACGCCGCGTCGCCCTGACCGACGTCCACGAACGTCACGTGCAGGCGGCCGTCGCCGAAGCCGGCCGCCCACGTCCACGGCTCCGCCGCGATCCAGATCGCGGCGAACGCGACGCCGGCGGCGGCCACGCGGCGCGCCCCACGAGGCAGACGCCGGGTGCAGGCGACGGCGCCGGCGGCGTAGTAGAGCACGATGCACCACGACGCGGGCGCGGCCACGCGCCACGCGAGCGCCGGCGCGAAGCGCATCAGGTCCGCCGACCGCACGAGGCCGTCCGCGCCGAGGTGGGCGACGTACCCGGCCGCGCGCGCCAGGCCGCGCGACACCGGCCAGAGCAGCACGAGGATCATCCCGGCGCCCTGCGCCACGCCCATCAGCGGGATCGCCGCGAAGTTGAGCGCGAGGCCGGCGACCGTGACCCGCGCGAACACGGACGCCGCGATGGGCAGCAGCATCACCTCGCTGGCGAGCGACGCGAAGAACAGCCCCGCGGCCGCGCGCGACGCGCGGGGCGTCTTCAGGCCCGAGACGACGGGCACGATGAGGAGGATCGCGAGTGTGGCCCCACAGGTGAGAAGGAACGCGGGATCGCGCACGGTGAGCGGCGAGACGAGCACGAGGCCGGCGGCGGCGACGGCCAGCGTGTTCAGCGGCGGCCCGCGCTGATCGAGGGCGCGGCCGAGCAGGAACAGCACGGCCATGCACGTCGCCCGCTCGACCGACGCACCCCCGCCGACGAGGCCGCCGTAGGCGACCAACACCGCGGACGCCGCCAGCATCGCCCCGGGGCCGAGCACGCCGGCCAGCCGGAACCCGGCAATCAGCACGCCGGCGAGGATGGCGATGTTCCCGCCCGAGATCGCGATGACGTGATACGTGCCCGCTTCCTGCAGCCGCCGCTGGACGTCATCGTCCAGCGCCGTGCGATCGCCGATCACGATCGCGGCGACGATCGCGGCCGAGCGCGCGCTGTACCGGCCGACGGCGTCGTCGATGGCGCGGCGGCAGAACGCCCGCCCCGACGGCCAGCCATTCCTGCACCGGCGTCCCGTGCGCCAGCACCTCGACGAGCGCGGCGCTCTTCACCGTGCCGACCAGCCGCGTACCGCGTGCCGCCAGCTCCCGCTCGTGATCGGGCACGCCGGGATCCAGGTAAACGGACGCACGCCGCAGTTCCGCCGGCGCCCGCACGACACGCCCGGCGCGCCACTCGCCCATCCGCTCCGGTCCCAGTTCGCCGACGACGGTGACGATCGCGCCGCCGAGGGGCTTCCCGCTCGGCCCGCCGAACGCGGCCCGCTCGTTCGCGGCGGAGACGGAGAGGACGTCGAGGCTCAGGGAGACGCCGGAGGCGGTCGGCGCGGCGTCGGCGCGCAAGCGGCCCGTGAGCACGGCCAGGGCCGAGTCGGCGCGCGCGCCGCCGAGGGCGTCGTAGGCGGCCAGCAGCGGCGGCCGCCAGGCGCGATCCCAGGCCGACGCTCCGAGCGCGGCCCCGCCGAGGCAGAACGTCCACGCCACGAGGGCCACGAGCGCACGCGGGCTCTTGTGCCGCCAGGCGATCCCCGCGACGGCGAGCGACGCCAGGACGATCGCGCGCAGCCCGCCCAGCGGCGCGCTCGGAAAGTAGCACCCCGCGGCCACGCCCGCCAGCAGCCCCACGGCCGGAATCGCCGCGACATTGCGCATAGCGCGGTGTCACGCTGCAATCCGACAGCCAGAGGCAACACGAAGGCCCGAAGACCCGAAGACGATACGAAGAAACCCATTCGGATCAAGAAGATCTGAATTCTTCGGGCCTTCGGGTCTTCGTGGTTGCATTTCGCCGCACGCGTGGCAGCGGGCAGCGGTTGCGTCGGGGCTAGCTCTTCGCGGTGGCAATTCCCGCGTGGTAGTCCTGGAGAGCGCGCACGCCGAGGCCTTCGGTGCGCAGGGCCCGGATCGCGCTCACGGCCGCGGCGGCGCCGGTCAGCGTCGTGATGCAGGGCACCTCGTGCATCATCGCCGCGCGCCGCACGGTCGCGGTCGTCGAAGAACGACTCGCGCCCGAGCGGCGTGTTGACGACGAGGTCGATCTTGCCGTTGACGATCTCGTCGGCGATGTTCGGCCGGCCTTCGTTCACCTTGTAGACCACCTCGACGTCGAGGCCGTAGGCGCGCAGGTACGCGGCCGTCCCGCGCGTGCCGACGAGTCGAGAAGCCGAGCTCGCGCGAGGTCGCGCGCGATCGGCACGCAGGTTCGGCTTGTCGTCGTTGTTCACGCTGACGAAGGCCGTGCCGCCCTCGGGCAACCGCTGGCCCACGGCGAGCTGCGCCTTGGCGAAGGCCACGCCGAAGCTGGACGAGCCGCCCATCACCTCGCCGGTCGACTTCATCTCGGGCCCGAGAATCGTGTCCACGCCCGGGAAGCGGACGAACGGGAACACCGGGCTCTTGACGAACACGCCGGCCACCTCGAGGTCGCGTGTGAGCCCGAGGTCGGCGAGCGTCCGCCCCGCCATCACCTTGGCCGCCACCTTGGCGAGCGACACGCCGGCGGCCTTCGACAGGTACGGCACCGTGCGCGACGCCCGCGGGTTCACCTCGAGCACGTAGACCACATCGTCCTTGGTCGCGTACTGCACGTTCATCAGCCCGATCACCTTCAGCGCGCGGGCGATGCGGCGCGTGTAGTCGCGAATCGTCTCGAGGTGGCGCTCGGGGCAGATGAACGGCGGCACCACGCACGAGCTGTCGCCCGAGTGGATGCCGGCCTCCTCGATGTGCTCCATGATGCCGCCGATGACGACGGCGCCGGTCGCGTCGGCCACGGCGTCCACGTCGAACTCGAACGCGTCCTCGAGGAACTTGTCGACGAGGATCGGGTGCTCGGGCGAGGCGTCGACGGCGTGCGTCATGTAGCGGTCGAGCGTCGCCACGTCGTACACGATGGCCATGGCGCGCCCGCCGAGGACGTACGACGGCCGGACGACGACCGGGAAGCCGATGGTGGCCGCCGACGTCGCGCGCTTCCTCGCGCGAGGTCGCCGTGCCGCTGGCCGGCTGCGGGATGTCGAGCTCCTGCAGGAGCGCCGAGAAGCGCTTGCGGTCCTCGGCGAGGTCGATCGAATCGGGCGAGGTGCCGAGGATGCGGACGCCCGCGTCCTGCAGCGCGAGCGACAGCTTGAGCGGCGTCTGGCCGCCGAACTGCACGAGGCACGACGACGTCGCCGCCCGCCTGACCGCTCGGTCTCGATGATCGCCATCACGTCCTCGAACGTCAGCGGCTCGAAGTACAACCGGTCGGCCGTGTCGTAGTCGGTCGACACCGTCTCGGGGTTGCAGTTGATCATGACCGTCTCGAAGCCCTCTTCGCGCAGCGCGAAGGCGGCGTGGCAGCAGCAGTAGTCGAACTCGATGCCCTGGCCGATCCGGTTCGGCCCGCTGCCGAGGATCGACCACCTTCGGCCGGGCGGTCGGCGTCGGCCTCGCACGATCGGCTCGTACGAGCTGTACATGTAGGGGGTGAACGACTCGAACTCGGCGGCGCACGTGTCGACGCGCTTGTAGACCGGCGTCACGCCCTGCGCGCGGCGCCGCTCGCGCACGGCCGTCTCGCTCGTCCCGAGCGCCAGGCGCCAGCTCCGCGTCGCCGAACCCGGCGCGCTTCAGCCGCCGCATGCGCGTCGGGCGCGATCCCGTCCAGGCCCGCGCCGGCTGCTTCCTTGCGCAGCCCGACGATCTCGGCGAACTGGCGCAGGAACCAGGGATCGATCTTCGTCAGCTCGTGAATGCGCTCGACGCGTCCAGCCGCGATCGAGCGCCCGGAACAGATGCCCACATGCGGCGGTCGTTCGGCACCATGAGCCGCTTCGCGCAGCGACCCGTCATCGTCGGCGTCGCCGAAGGCGCCGCCGGCGGCGCGGTCGGACTCGGCGCCCTGGCCGAAGAGCAGGCCGCTCTTGCCGAGCTCGAGCGAGCGCACGCCCTTCATGAACGCTTCCTTGAACGTGCGGCCGATCGCCATCGCCTCGCCGACCGACTTCATCTGCGTCGTGAGCGTGCGGTCGGCCTGCGGGAACTTCTCGAAGTTCCAGCGCGGGATCTTCACCACGACGTAGTCGATCGTCGGCTCGAAGGACGCCGGCGTGAGGCGCGTGATGTCGTTCGGGATCTCGTCGAGGTGGTAGCCGAGCGCGAGCTTCGCGGCGATCTTCGCGATCGGGAACCCGGTGGCCTTCGACGCGAGCGCCGAGGACCGCGACACGCGCGGGTTCATCTCGATGACCGATCATCCGGCCGTTGGCCGGGTTGACGGCGAACTGGATGTTCGACCCGCCGGTCTCGACGCCGACGCGCCGGATGATCCGGCGCGCGGCGTCGCGCATCCGCTGGTATTCCTTGTCGCTGAGCGTGAGGATCGGCGCCACCGTGATGCTGTCGCCCGTGTGCACGCCCATCGGGTCGATGTTCTCGATCGAGCAGATGACGACGAAGTTGTCCGCGGCGTCGCGCATCACCTCGAGCTCGAATTCCTTCCAGCCGATCACCGACTCCTCGACGAGGATCTCGTGCACCGGGCTCAGCTCGAGGCCGCGCTCGGCCAGCTCGCGGAACTCCTCGATGTTGTAGGCGATGCCGCCGCCGACGCCGCCGAGCGTGAACGACGGGCGGATCACGACCGGGAAGCCGAGCGTCTCGGCGAGATCGAGTCGCCTCGGGCAGCGTGCGCGCGATGCCGCTCTGCGGCACGTCGAGGCCGATGTCGCGCATCGCGTCCTTGAAGAGCTGGCCGGTCCTCGGCGACCTTGATCGCCTCGATCGACGCGCCGATGAGCTCCACGCCGTACTTCTCGAGCGTGCCGGCATCGGCGAGGTCGACGGCCAGGTTGAGCGCCGTCTGGCCGCCGACGGTCGGCAGCAGGGCGTCGGGCCGTTCGCGCTCGATGATCGACGCGAGGACCTCGGGCGTGAGCGGCTCGACGTAGGTGCGGTCCGCCAGCTCGGGGTCCGTCATGATCGTGGCCGGGTTGCTGTTGACCAGCACCACCTCGAGGCCTTCGGCGCGCAGCGCCTTGCAGGCCTGGGTGCCCGAATAGTCGAACTCGCAGGCCTGGCCGATGACGATCGGGCCGGAGCCGATGACGAGGATGCGTTTCAGATCGGTTCTGCGTGGCATGCGACGGACGCTACTCCCGGTGCTTCTCGATCAGGTGAATGAAGTCGTCGAACAGGTAGTCGGCGTCGTGCGGGCCCGGCGACGCCTCCGGATGATACTGCACGCAGAACACCGGCCGCGTCTTGTGCCGCAGGCCCTCGACGGTGCCGTCGTAGAGGTTCAGGTGCGTCACCTCGACGTCGGCGGGCAGCGATGTCGGGATCGACGGCGAACCCGTGGTTCTGCGACGTGATCTCCACCTTGCCCCGTCTTCAGGTGCTTCACCGGGATGGTTCGCGCCGCGATGGCCGAACTTCAGCTTGAAGGTGCGACCCGCCCATCGCCAGCCCGAGAATCTGGTGGCCGAGGCAGATGCCGAACGTCGGCACGCCCGAGGCGACGAGCGCCTTCGCGTTGTCGATCGCGTAGGTCGAGCGGCGCCGGATCGCCGGGGCCGTTGCTCAGGAACACGCCGTCGGGCTTCGTCGCCAGCAGGTCCGCCGCCGGCGTCGACGCCGGGTACACGCGGACGTCGCAGCCGTGCGCGCTCAGCCGGCGCAGGATGTTCCACTTCATGCCGAAGTCGTAGGCCGCGACCGTGTCAGCGGCGCGTCGCCCGCCGCTCGACGGGAATGCCGAACTCGCCGGGATCCTCGGCGGGCCAGTCGAAGGCCCGGGCCGACGTCACGCCCTGCACGAGGTCGAGCCCTTCCATCTGCGGCAGCGCGCTGGCGCGCTCGACGAGCGCCTGCGGATCGAGGCCCGATCCGGTCGCGATCACGCCGCGCATGCACGCCGCCCGATCGCAGCATCCGCGTGAGCGCGCGCGTGTCGATGTCGGCGATCGCGACGATCCGGTTCGCGGCGAGGTAGTCGCGGAGCGTGCCGTCCGCGCGCCAGTTGCTCGCGACCGGCGACTCCTCGCCGCACGATGAAGCCCGCCACCTGCGGCCCGCGCGACTCCACATCGTCGTCCGAGACGCCGTAGTTGCCGATCTCGGCCGACGTCATCGTGACGATCTGCCCGGCGTACGACGGGTCGGTGAGAATCTCCTGATAGCCGGTCATGCTGGTGTTGAACACCACCTCGCCGCCGGCCTCGCCTTCGGCGCCCGCCGCGCGGCCGCGCAGCGTGGTGCCGTCTTCCAATGCCAGAATCGCGTCCGTCATTCCATCAACGCTCCAGAGAACCCGTGATGTGATTATCGCCGCTGGCGATCACGTCCGTGGACACCTGCCACGCGCGATAGCCGTCGAGCTGCAGGCGCACCTGGTGCACGCCGACCGCGACGTCCGAGACGACCAGCGGCGTCGTGCCGATCAGGCGGCCGTCGAGAAACACGCTCGCGCCGGCCGGCCGTGATTCGATCCGCACGGCCTCGGTCGCGACGCGCGCGGGCGCAACCGGCGCGGCCAGCGCGGCCGCCTCAGGGGTCAGCCGCGCCATGGCGATCGTGAGGTTCAGCGCCGGCCGCTCCGCGGTGACGGCGACCTGGCGCTCCTCGGTGGCGTACCCGTCGCGGGCGACGCGAATGGTGTGGACGCCGGCCGCAACGTCGCGCACTTCCGCGGGCGATGCCCCGTGTTCGCGGCCGTCCACGAAGACGCGCGCGCCGGCGGGCGTCGTGCGGACGAGCAGCCGGCCGGGATTCTCCGGCGGCGGGGTTGGCCGTGGCGCCGGGCGCGGGGGCTCGGCCCGCGCCGCGGCCGGCGGGGGCGTGGAGGCCGCGGGCGCCGGGGCCGGAGCGGGCGTCGCGGCGGCGGCGGCCGGAGCGGGCGTCGCCGGCGTCTCGACGGCCGGCGGCGCCTCGACTGGCGCGGCCGGCGTCGTCACGACCTGGCTGGCTGGCCCGGTCGCGGCGCCGGCGGTCTCGGCGGCCGGCGCGCGGTTCATGACCGGATACAGGCCGAAGCCGAACGGGATGCCGAGGCCGAGGCCGACGACGAAGGCCAGCGCGAGCGGCCACATCGCCGACCGGGATCGATCGAGCGCGGACATGAACAGCGTCGGCTGCGCCTCGTGCCGCTCGGCCGGTGGCGGCTCGGCGGGCGCCGGCGGACGCCGGGGTTCGGGTCGAGGCGCGGACCTGAGAACCGGCTCGCTGGCGGGCTTGACGGCCGGCTTCGGCGTCTCGATCGGCGGCAGGGCCACGGGCGGCGCGACGACTGCCGGCGCGGGCGGGAGCGGGGCGATGATCGGCTTGGGCGGCGGCGCGCGCACGACCGGCGGCGGCTTGGTCGGCTCGGGCGGGAGCACCGGCACGACGAGTTCCGGCGGCGGGGACGGCGGCGCTTCCGCCTTCGGATTCAGCGGCAGCTCGGACTCCTCGAGCGGCAGCGACGGCGCTTTCTTCTTCGCCGCGGGCCGACCTGCGACATCGCGACTTGCGACCTGCGACTTGTGACTTGCGACTGCCGCCTTCGCGAGATCCTCCGCGAAGGCGGCCCCCGTGTCGTAACGGTCGGAGGGATTCTCGGCCAGCGCGCGGGCGAACGTGGCGACGAGCGCCGGGACGTCGGCGCCCTCGACCTCGGCGAGGCCCGGCACGCCGGCCTCGCCCGTGCCCGTGATGCGCTTCCCCGTCAGCACCTCGTACATGACGGCGGCGATGCTGAAGATGTCCGCGCGGCGATCCCACGCCGCGCCCGCCAACCGCTCGGGCGCCGTGTAGGGGCGGCGGAGCGGCGCCGCGACGCCGACCTGCTCGAGGGCCGGACCGATCCCGAAACCGGTCACGCGAACGTCGTGCGATGAGATCAGCACGTCCCGCGGGTGAATCGCGCCGTGGGCGACGCCGGCATCCACCGCGTCGGCGAGCTGGCGCGCGACGCGCAGAGCGTCGGAGAGCGGCGCGCGGCCCTGATCGCGGAGCACGACATCGAGGGAATCGGCGGCGACGTATTCCTGGACGAGGTAGGCCGTGTTTTCCTGGATGCCGGCCGCGATGGGGGCGGCGATCGCGGGGTGCTTGAGGGCGCCGCTCGTCAGGCGCTGGAGGGCGGCGACGAGGCGGTGGACGCGGTCGGGCGCGAGATCGAGACGAAAGAGCTTGATGGCGACGAGACGATCGCGCTCGGGATCGAAGCCCCGGAACACCGGACCCAGCGTGCCCGCACCGATCTGATGAAGAACTCGAAACGTACCGAAGGCGTCAGGCGCCGGACCCGCAGCGTCGGTGTTCAGTGAATGTTCTCCTCAGGAAGGCTTCACATAATAGCACGGCACCGTTCTTGACAGTGCTCTCCGCGCTCTGCGACAGTGAGGCTCGGTGCGCGTCCAACCCGCGGCCCCCGCGCCTTCCGATCACTCCTCGTGCTTGCCGGTCGATATTCGCCGGTTTCCCTGGATTCGGCGGCTGGCGGCCGATTACGTTTACCACTTCGACGGCCTGGCGCCCTTCGTCGCCGGCAACCCGGCCGATCCCGCGGCCTGGGCCGCGGTCCGGGCGCGCGCGGCCGGGCACGGCCGGAACCGGGCGGCCATCGCCGCGGTGCTCGCCGCGCAGCAGCAGGCGCGCGGCGCGCCCCAGGCCGCGCGCGACGCCGCCAGCCGCCTCGCCGACCCGTCCAGCGTCGCCGTCCTCACCGGTCAGCAGGCCGGGTTGTTCGGCGGGCCGCTCTTCACCCTGCTCAAGGCGCTGACCGCGCTCAAGATCGCCGGGACGATCACGCGCGAAGACGGCGTGCCGGCCGTGGCGGTCTTCTGGATCGACGCCGAGGACCACGACTGGGATGAGGTCCGCTCCTGCGCCTTCCTCGACGCGAATCTCGACGCCGCGACGGCCGGCCTGCCGCCCCGCTCCGGACCGGAGTCGGCGGTCGGCTCGACCGTCCTCGACCCGTCGGTCTCGGCCGCGATCGACGCGCTCGCCGCCGGCCTGGCGCCCACCGAGTTCACGGGGCCCCTGCTCGAGCGCCTGCGCGCGGTCTACCGGCCGGGCGCGACGATGGCGGAGGCGTTCGGGCGCTGGCTCGAGTCCCTGCTGGGCGACCGCGGCCTCGTGGTGTTCGACGCGGCCGACCCGGCCGCGAAGCCGCTCGTCGCCGACGTCTTCGCGCGCGAGATCGAGGCGCCCGGGGAGACCGCGCGGCTCGCCGCGGCGGCCGGGGCGGGGCTCGCCGCGCGCGGCTACCACGTCCAGGTCGCGCCCGTGGCGGGATCGGCCGCGCTCTTCCGCTTCGGCGCCGGCCGCGAGCGGCACGGCCTGCGCTTCCAGGACGGCCGGTTTACGGCGGGCGGCGAGACGTTCGCGCCCGACGCCCTCGCCGCCGAGGCGCGCGCGCACCCGGAACGGTTCAGCCCGAACGTCCTGCTGCGCCCGATCGTGCAGGACACGCTCTTCCCGACCGTCTGCTACGTCGCCGGACCGAACGAGCTGGCGTATCTCGCGCAGCTGCGCGAGGTCTACGCGCAGTTCGGCGTGCCGATGCCGCTCTTCGTGCCGCGCGCGTCGGCCACGATCGCCGACACGGCGGTCCTCCGGTTCCTCGGGAAGTACGACGTCCCGTTCGAGGCGCTGCAGCCGCAGGACGAGGCGGCGCTGAACGCGCTGCTGCAGGCGCAGATCCCGCCCGAGGTGGAGGCCGCGTTCACCGACGCGGGCGCGCGCATCGGCGAGGCCCTCGGCGCCATCGGCGCCGGCGTGGCCGCCGTCGATCCGACGCTCAAGGGCGCGGCGGACTCGACGCTCGGCCGCATGCAGCACGACCTCCAGACGCTGCACAACAAGATGATCGCCGCGGCCAAGCGCCGCGACGAGACGCTCCGGCGCCAGTTCACGCGCACGCGCGCGCTGGTCTTCCCCGGCGGTCACCCCCAGGAGCGCGCCGTGGGCCTGGTCTGGTTCCAGAACCAGTACGGGCCCGCGCTGGTCGAGCGCCTCGCCGACGCCCTCCCGCTCGACCTGGGCGTCCACTGGGTCCTGACCGTCTGAGACGGGGTGATGGGGTGATGGGGTGATGGCCGATATAATTAAGAGGCCATGAATCAGGAAGTCTTCGCCGCCGTGACCGCCGCGCTCGAGCGCGGCGAGCCGGCGGCGCTGGTCACGATCGTCGCCGCGCACGGGTCCACGCCGCAGCGCGTGGGCGCGAAGATGCTGGTGTTCGCGGACGGCCGCACGGTCGGCACGATCGGCGGCGGATGCTACGAGGACGACGCCTTCGGCAAGGCGCGCGAGGCGATCAAGGACCGCCAGCCGCAGCTCGTCCGCTACGAACTCGACGACGACTTCGCGCAGGAGACCGGGCTGGTGTGCGGCGGCCAGATGGACGTGTACATCGAGCCCATCGAGCCCTCGCCCGAGCTGTACGTGATCGGCGCGGGCCACGTGGGCACCGAGCTGGCGCGGCTCGCGCAGCAGGTCGGCTTCCGCGTCCACGTCGTGGACGACCGCGAGAAGTTCGCGAACCGCGAGCGCTTTCCGGACGCCGAGGAAGTCGTCGCCGCCAACATCCCCGACTGGATTGCCGGCGCCGCGCTGCCCGCCCACGCCTACGCCGTGATCGTGACGCGCGGGCACACCAACGATCTCGAGGCGCTGCGCGCCCTGGCGCCGCGGCCCCTGCGCTACCTCGGGCTCATCGGGAGCCGGGCGAAGGTCGCGCGCATCTTCGAGGCGCTCGGCGCCGACGGGATGCCGGCCGGACAGCTGGCGAACGTTCACGCCCCGATCGGCCTGGACATCGGCGCGGTCTCCCCGCAGGAAATCGCCGTCAGCATCCTCGCCGAGCTGATCGCCGTAAAGCACGGCAAAATCGCCACCAGAGATGCCGGCGCGCGGTCCCTCAAGTGGTCCCCGCCCAAGCTTGGGGTATAATCGTTTTTAGCACTCACGACCTTAGACTGCTAACTGACCCATGAGCACCGAACCGACCGATCGCTCCCGGCGGGTTCTGGCGGCGCTCGTGCGCGAATACATCGCGTCGGGCGAGCCGGTGGCCTCGTCGCTGCTCGTGACGGCGGCGGGCCTCGGGGTGTCGTCCGCGACGGTGCGCCACGTCCTCGCCCAGCTCGAGGACGAGGGCTTCGTCCAGCAGCCCCACACCTCGGCCGGACGCATTCCCACCGATCGGGGCTACCGCTTCTACGTGGATCTGCTCCTCGAGCGGCAAGCGCGTGCGCGCGCTGCCGGGCGCGGCGGTCGAGGCGCGCCTGCGGCGCGAAGGGGGCGGAGAAATCGACTCGGTGCTCGCCCAGGTCTCGCATCTCATCGCCCAGGCCTCGCAGGGCCTCGGCTTCGCGGCGGCCCCCGCCCATGAGGCGGCGGTGTTCGACCGCGTGGAATTCGTGTCGATCAGCCGCTCGCGCGTGCTCGTGGTGATCATCGCGCGCGGCGGCCAGGTCATGCAGAAGGTGATCGAGACCGACGAGCCGCTCACGGCCGACGATCTGCGCGCGGCGGCCAACTACCTCAACGCGGAGTTCTCGGGCCTGCCGCTCGCGCGGGCGCGCGAGGCCGTCGTCGAGCGCATGCAGGCCGAGCGGATCCTGTACGACAAGCTGCTGGCCCGGGCGATCCGCCTGGCCGAGTCGACGTTCGCGGACCTGCCCGTGGCGGATGTGGTCCACGTGGAAGGCGCGTCGACGCTGCTCGGCGCGCACCACGGCCTCACGCTCGACACGCTGCAGGCGCTCGTCGAGATGATCGAGCAGAAACAGCGCCTCGTGGCGCTCTTGACCGAATACATCGACGGCCCCGGGCTCACGGTGGTGATCGGGGCCGAGCATCCCGATCCGAACCTCCGGCCGTTCAGCCTGATTGCGTCGACCTACGACCACGACGGCCGGCTGGGCACGGTCGGCGTGATCGGCCCGACGCGCATGCGCTACTCGCGCGCCATCGCGCTCGTGGACGGGGCCGCCCACGCCGTCTCGCGCGTGCTGCGCGAGTCGGCCTGAATCCTATGACTGACGAACGCTTCCCCGACCCGGCCGACGAGGCGCCGGAGGCCGCGCGACCCGGCCGATCCGCTCGCCGCCCTCCAGCGCGAGCGCGACGACTTCCACGACCGGTGGCTCCGCAAGGCCGCCGAGTTCGACAACTACCGCAAGCGCGTCGAGCGCGAGCGCCGCGAGCAGGCCGACCAGGCCGTCGTCGACCTGCTCCAGGAGCTGCTGCTCGTGGTCGACGATTTCGACCGCGCGCTCGCCGCCACGGGCGCCGGCGGGAACGAGGGGGCCGACGCCTATCGCAAGGGCGTCGAGCTGATCCACACGAAGCTGGACGACCTCCTGCGCAAGCACGGCGTCGCGCCGTTCGAGGCGCTCGGCGCCGACTTCGACCCGAACATGCACCAGGCGGTGATGCACGAGTCGAGCCCGGACCACCGCGAGGGCGAGGTGATCGGGCGAGCTGCGGCGGGGCTACACGCTCAACGGACGCCTGCTCCGGCCGGCCATGGTGAAGGTGGCCAAGGCGTGAGCAAGCGCGACTACTACGAGGTCCTCGGTGTCGAACGCGGCGCGCCGGACGCCGACATCAAGAGCGCGTACCGCAAGCTCGCGATGAAGCACCACCCGGACCGCAACCCGGGCGACCACGCGGCCGAGGAGAAATTCAAGGAGGCCGCCGAGGCGTACGCCGTGCTGGCCGACGCCGACAAGCGCAGCCGCTACGACCGCTTCGGCCACGCCGGCGTGGCGAGCGGCCCCGGGGGCGCCGGCTTCGACCCGTCCGTCTTCAGCGAGTTCGACTTCGGCGACATCCTCGGCTCGATGTTCGGCTTCGGCGACATCTTCGGCGGCGGACGCCGCCGCGGCGGCCCGCAGCGCGGCGCCGACCTGCGCTACGACCTCGAGATCACGTTCGAGGAGGCGGCGCAGGGCACCGAGACGTCGATCCAGATTCCCCGGCAGGAGGCCTGCGCCGACTGCAAGGGCACGGGCGCGGCGCCCGGCAGCACGCCCGAGACGTGCGCGCAGTGCCGCGGCGCCGGCCAGGTGCGGTTCCAGCAGGGGTTCTTCACGATGGCCCGGACCTGCCCGCAGTGCCGGCGGCACCGGCAAGACGATCTCCGAAGCCCTGCCAGACGTGCCGCGGCGCCGGGCTGATGCCCACCGAGCGCAAGATCACGGTGCGCATTCCCGCCGGGATCGCGACCGGCCAGCAGCTCCGGCTGCAGGGCGAAGGCGAAGCCGGCACGCACGGCGGCCCGCACGGGCACCTCTTCGTCGTCGTCCACGTGCGGGAGCACGAGTTCTTCCAGCGCGACGGCAAGAACCTGCACTGCCGTGTCGACGTGAACTTCTCGACGCTGGCCCTCGGGGGCCACATCCGCGTGCCCACGCTCGACGGCGAGGAGAAAGCCAGGCTCGCCGAGGGCACCCAGTCGGGCACCGTGCTGCGCCTGCGCCACAAGGGCCTGCCCGACGTCACGGGCGGCGAGCCGGGCGACTTGTTCGTCACGCTGCAGGGCGTCGTGCCGAAGAAGCTGAACAAGGCCCAGCGCCAGGCGTTCGAGCAGCTGGCCAAGAGCCTGCCGCCGGACACCTTCGCGGCCACGTCACCCGACGAAGAGCATGACGAGAAGAATCTCTTCGATCGGGTCAAAGATATGTTCGGGTAATCGGAATCTGGTGATTGGTGGTGATTTGGTAATTTGGTAATTGGCGTTTGGAGAAATATTGGCCGGCTGTCGAACTGAGCCGCTGCGACGCTGAGCTCGCCCTCGCCATCGTCGACGATGCCGGGCCCACCGCCGTCGAGGACACCGACGACGGTGTCCGGATCTTCTTCAGCACGCCGGAGCAGCGCGACGCCGCGGCCCTGCTGCTGACCGCCCACGGTTACCCCGCGCGCCCGATCACCGTGTCCGACGAAGACTGGGCCGCCCGATCCCAGGCCGACCTGAAACCCGTGACCGTGGGACGTTTCACGGTTTTCCCGAATCCCGAATCCCGAGTCCCGAATCCCTTCTCGATCACCCTCCCCCCAAGCACCGCCTTCGGCACCGGACACCACGCGACGACGCGCCTGTGCCTGGCCGCGCTGCAGCGGGTGCCGATCGAGGGACGGCGCGTGCTCGACGTCGGCACGGGATCCGGCCTGCTCGCGATCGCGGCGGCCCGGCTGGGCGCGGCCGCGGTCCTCGGCGTCGACAACGATCCGGACGCGATCCGCACCGCCGAGGAGAACCTCGCGCTGAACGGCGGCGACACGCGCGTGCGCTTCGAGCGCGTCGACCTCCGCGATCTCTCGATCGCGCCCGCCGACGTCGTCGTCGCGAACCTGACGGCGGCGCTGCTGTGCGCCGAGGCGGCGGCCCTGCGCCGCGCGGCCGCGCCGGGCGGGCGGCTCGTGCTGAGCGGGCTGCTCGCGGACGAGTCCGGCGCCGTCGAAGCCGCCATGGGCGGCGCGTCACCAGAGTGGCGCGCGGACGAGGACGGCTGGACGGTGCTCGTGGCCGGCCGCGACTGAGCGAATGAAAAGTCTGTGACAGGGCTGGCGGAACGTCTTCGGATTCGTCACAGTTGAGAAGAGATTCCGCATGGTGACGCGCATCGCCTTCGCCTCGGCCGCCGCCCTGCTCACCGCGACGCTTGTCGCGCAAGCGCCCGCGCCCGGGCCCGACCGCCCGGCACGCGACACGCCGGCGCAGCCTGCCGCCACGACGCCGGCCGCGACCGGCCGCCTGACGGGCCGCGTGCTCGCCGCCGACAGCGGACGGCCGGTGCGCCGCGCCCGCGTGCGCGCCCGCGGCGACGCCGCCGGCCGCGCCGTCCTCACCGACGACAACGGCGTCTTCGACTTCGCCGGCCTGCCCGAGGGCCGCTACACGCTGTCGGTCGAAAAGACCGGCTTCATCGCGCTCGAGTACGGGCAGCGGCGGCCGCTCCAGCCGGGCACGCCGCTCACGCTCGGCGCGGGCCAGGAACTGCGCGGCATCGAGTTCCACCTGCCGCCCGGCGGCGTGATCACCGGGCACGTGCTCGACGAGGGCGGCGAGCCGGTGGTCGGCGGGATCGTGCGCGTGATGCGCTACCGCTACGTGCAGGGCGAACGGCGGCTGACGCCCGCCGGCACCGCGCAGACCGACGACCGCGGCGAGTACCGCGTGTGGGGCCTGGATCCCGGCGAGTACTACGTCAACGCGGTCACGCGGATCTTCGACCTCGGCATCGGACGGGCCGGCGGCCCTCCCGGCGGTCCGGGTGGCGCGGGCTTCCCGGGCGGGCGGGGTGGACGGGGCGGCCGCGGCGGCGCCGTGGCCGCGCTCCCCGACGATGTGCCGGAGGATGCGGTGAACTACGCGCCGACCTATTTTCCGGGCGTCACGTCGGTGGGCGACGCGCAGCCGCTCACGCTCGGCGTCAGCCAGCAGCTCGAGGAAATCAACTTCAACCTCGCGCTCGTGCCGACCGCGCGCGTGAGCGGCCACGTGATGAACGTGGGCGGGTACGCGGCCACGAGCGGCGTGATCGCGCTCGCGCCCGACGATGGCGCCGCGGGCGGCGGGCGCGGCCGCGCGGGCCTCGGCGGCACCTACGGCAGCCGCATCGACTGGGACGGCGCGTTCGAGATCGCCAACGTCCCGCCGGGCCGGTTCACCCTGCGCGCGTCGAGCGACGACACGGGCGTGAACGCCTACGCCTCGATCCCGATGACGATTGCCGGCGAGGACATGACCGGCATGGTCGTGCTGCTCGAACCGGGCGCCACGGTGAGCGGCACCGTCACGTTCGACGGATCCACCTCGGGCTCGGCCGCCGATCTGTCGCGCGTCCGCCTCGCGGCGGCGGCCGACGACCAGGGCGGCTTCGGCCGACAGCCGGTGGCGCGCGTCGGCGCCGACGGCGCCTTCACGATCGAGGGCGTGCCGGCCGGCCCGCACCTCATTCGCGACGCCGGCGGCCTGCGGGGGTGGGAACTGGCGTCGGTCACGGTGAACGGCCGCGACGTCACGGATACGCCGGTGGCCGTGCGGAGCGGCGAGACGCTGAAGGACGTGGCGGTGGTCTTCACGAGCCGGCTGACGGATCTGACCGGGCGCCTCACTGACTCGGCCGGCAATCCGCTCACGGAGTTCACGGTGCTGGCCTTCCCCGCCGACGCGACACTCTGGCGTCCCAACGCGCGCCAGATCCGGACGGCGCGGCCCGACCAGACCGGCGCCTACGAGATCAAGGGGCTGCCGCCGGGCGACTACTACGTCACCCCGGTGGACCCGTCGGTCGAGGGCGAGTGGTTCGAACCCTCGTTCCTCGACGCGCATCGCGCCGGCGCCGCCCGGGTGCTGTTTGGGGCTGGCGACGCGAAGACGCAGGACTTTTCCATCACCCTCAGGTGAGGGTCAGCGGTCCCAGATGAACGTCAGGATGCTGAGGGCGGCGATGGCGGCGCGGTCGGCGCGCAGCGTGCGGCCGCCGAGCGTGACCGGGCGGATCCCGCGCGCGCGGGCGGCGGCGCACTCGGCGTCGGTCCACCCGCCTTCCGGGCCGATCATCACCTCGGCGTCCTGAGGGACCGGCTCGCGGTCCAGCGTCTCGAACCCGGGCGCGTCGCCTGGCGCGCCCGCCGCCGGCTCGACGAGCATCAGCGTGAGCGCCGCGCGCGGCTCCTCGAGCCACGACTCGAAACTGAGGGGCAGCCGCACGTCAGGCAGCACGGCCCGCCCCGACTGCTTGACCGAGGCGAGCGCCACGCGCGTCCAGCGGTCGGTGCGCTGCTGGCGCATCAGGGCGCCGACGCTGGTCTCGGCGCGGGTCGTGACGAGCGGCTGAATCGCCGCCGCGCCCAGCATCGCCGCGTCGCGCACGACATCGTCCATCTTGTCCGCCTTCAGCACGGCCTGGACGAGGGTGATCCCGACGGGCAGCTCCGGCGCCGGCGCACGCCGCTCGACGAGCTGCACGCGCACGTCGCGGCGCCCGCCCTCGACGCGGCCGAGGAACTCGGTGCCCCGGCCGTCGAACACCCCGACCAGATCGCCGGGGCCCAGGCGCAGGACGCGCGTCAGGTGCTCGCCCTCCTCGCGCGGCAGAGTCACGAACGTGTCGCCGGGGTCGAGCGCCGGGGCGAAGAAGCGATGCATCGGACGCCCGAATTATAGAAGGGGCGGGGAACTGACGCTGGCGGGGGCTGGGGATCTTCGCTGTAGGGGGCTGGGAACTCACGCTATAGAGGGCTTGGGATCTTCGATGTAGGGGCTGGGGATCTTCGCTGCAGGGGGCTGGCCCCTTGCACACCGCCATCGAGCCCTCTGCTGCGCAGCGACCCAGCCCCCTAGAGCGTCAGTTCCCAGCCCCCTACAGCGTCAGTTCCAGAGTGCCCCTACAGCGTGAGTTCCCGTCACGATATACTCCGTCGCGGATGTTCTTCCGCGGTCAGATCATCGGCAAGTACAAGATCGTATCGACGATCGGCAGTGGCGGCTTCGGCACGGTGTACCTCGCCGAAGACACGTGGATCGACAAGAAGGTCGCCCTCAAGGTCCCCCACAAACAGGGCCTCGACTTCGGGGAGCTGCTGCGCGAGCCGCGGCTGCTGGCCACGCTCAGCCATCCGAACATCGTCTCGATCCTGACCGCCGAGAAGCAGGACAACGTCTTCTTCATCGTGATGGAGTACGTCGCCGGCGAGCCGCTCGAGGACGTGATCGTCCGCGAGGGCGCGCTCGAGCTGGCGACGGCGCTCGACTACACGTGCCAGATCGCGAATGCGGTCGACCACGCGCACGGGCAGAACGTGCTGCACCGCGACCTGCGCCCCTCCAACGTGCTCGTGACCGACACCGGGCTGCTCAAGGTCGCCGACTTCGGCACGTCGCGCTTCCTCGAGATCGCCGCGCACGGCACGACGGTCATCGGCAGCCCGCCCTACATGGCGCCGGAGCAGTTCCACGGCAAAGCCGTGTTCGCGTCGGACCTCTACTCCATCGGCGTCACGATGTACCAGATGTTGATCGGCGAGCTGCCGTACGACACGCCGTCGCCGGCCGATCTCGATCGGCTGATGCGGGGCGAGCTCGTGACCGCGCCGCGGATCCGCAACCCGAAGATCCCGCGCGCGATCAACGACATCGTGATGAAGGCGCTCGCGCCGGAGATTCACGATCGCTACCAGCGGGCCGCCGATCTGCTGGACGACGTGCTGGCCGCGCGCGATCGCCGCGCGCCGCGCGCCGCCCCGCCGCTGCCCACCCCGCCGGCGCCCGGCGCCGATTCGCCGGCCGACGACGTGCACGACATCCAGAGCCGCCTGCGCGCCCGCGAGGCCCCGCAGCCCCGCTTCTGCTGGCACTGCCGGAAGCCGCTGCACGCCCGATCGGACCGCTGCCCGTTCTGCGGAGAGAAGCAGTAGTGAGACGTGTATTTGGTAATTGGGTGATTTGGTAATTTGGTAATTGGCCTTGCCATGGCATCACCTGTGCAACAGCGTGATGCCATGAGTGAGCAGGCCGAACAGCTCAAGGCGCGCGCGCGCCGGTTCGCACTCGACGTCATGACGTTCGTCGAGACCCTTCCGAGCGACTTCAGTTCACGCCACCTGGCGGGTCAATTGATCCGCAGTGCCAATGGAATGGCCGCAAACTACCGCGCCGCCTGCCGCGCGCGCTCGCGCGCCGAGTTCATTGCACGAATCGGCATAGTCGCCGAAGAGGCCGACGAGTCCTCCCACTGGCTCGATCTGATCGGCGCCCGGGGCGGATTGGCCGGGACGACAGGCCAGAATCTGCTCTCCGAGGCGCGCGAACTCGAGGCAATCTTCTCCGCCTCGTACGGCACCGCGCGCCGGCGGCCCAGCGCGACAGCGTGACAGCGAGACAGCGGCGCAGCGGCGCAGCGGACGCAGCGGGAGCAGCGGGACAGCGGGACAGCGGGACAGCGGGACAGCCAATTACCAAATTACCAACTTACCCAATTACCAAATGCGTTAGAATCATTCAGAGGTCTTATCACCATGGCTTTCGCGGGTACGGGCAAGATCTGGATGAACGGGAAGCTCGTCGAGTGGAAGGACGCGACGATTCACATCGCGTCGCACGTCATCCACTACGCGAGCGGCGTCTTCGAGGGCGCGCGCTGCTACGACACGCCGAAGGGATCGGCCTGTTTCCGGCTCGGCGACCACATGCGTCGCCTGCAGGACTCCGCCAAGATTTACCGGATGGCGTACCAGCTGGACACGCCCGGCTGGTGCAACGCCGTCCTGGAGACGATCCGCGCGAACGAGTTCAAGGCGTGCTACATCCGTCCGCTCGTGTATCGCGGCTATGAGACGCTCGGCGTGCACCCGCACAACTGCCCGGTCGACGCCGCGATCCTCCTCTGGGAATGGGGCGCCTACCTCGGCAAGGAAGCGCTCGAACAGGGCGTGGACGTGGGCATCAGCTCGTGGACGCGCATGGCGCCCAACACGCTGCCGGCGATGGCCAAGGGCGTGGCGAACTACGCGAACAGCGCGCTCAGCAAGATGGAAGCGGCCGGCGACGGCTACGACGAGGGCATCGCGCTCGACGTGAACGGCCAGGTGAGCGAGGGCAGCGGGCAGAACGTGTTCATCGTGCGCGACGAGACGATCTACACGCCGCCGCTCGGCTCCTCGATCCTCGCCGGCATCACGCGCGACTCGGTGATCACGCTCGCACGCGACCTGGGCTTCACCGTCGTCGAGGCCCTGATCCCGCGCGAGGCGCTCTACATCGCCGACGAGATGTTCGTGGTCGGCACGGCGGCCGAGGTCACCCCGGTGCGCTCGGTGGACCGCATCACGGTCGGCCGCGGCAGCCGCGGCCCCATCACCGAGCGTCTCCAGCGCGCCTTCTTCGACGTGATCAACGGCGAGACGCCCGACACGCACGGGTGGCTCACCTACGTGTACCCAGACAGGCACACGTCACAAGGCGCAAGTCACAAGGCGTTGACGGCCACCAAATAGCGACGTGCACGTAAACGATCTCCTGAAGATCGCCGTCGAGAACAACGCGTCGGACCTGCACCTGAAGGTCGGATGCCAGCCGATGATGCGCGTGCGCGGCGCCCTGGTGGCGGCGGCTGACGCGCCGAAGCTCACCCACGAGGACGTGGTGGAGATGAGCGCCGCCGTCATGTCGGCGTCGCAGCGCCAGAAGTTCAAGGACGCCCAGGAAGTCGACCTCGCCTACAGCGTGCCGGGCCTCGGCCGCTTCCGCTGCAACGTGTTCCAGCAGCGCGGCACCATCGGCCTCGTCCTTCGCGTGATCCCGGTGCTGGTCCGCACGATCGACGAGCTGCAGCTGCCGCCCGTGCTCAAGGAGATCGCCAGCGAGGAACGCGGCCTCGTGCTCGTCACGGGCACGACCGGCAGCGGCAAGAGCACGACCCTGGCCGCGATGATCGACCACATCAACAAGACGCGCCGCTCGCACGTCATGACCGTGGAGGACCCGATCGAGTTCCTCCACCGCGATCAGATGTCGATCATCAATCAGCGCGAGGTCTCCGTCGACACGCGGTCGTTCGCGCAGGCGCTCCGGAGCGCCCTGCGGCAGGACCCGGACGTGATCCTGGTCGGCGAGATGCGCGACTTCGAGACGATCGAGACGGGCCTGCTCGCCGCCGAGACGGGCCACCTGGTCTTCTCGACCCTGCACACTCTCGACGCCACCGAGACGATCAACCGCATCATCGCGGTGTTCCCGCCGCACCAGCAGAAGCAGGTGCGCCTGCAGCTCGCCAGCGTCCTCAAGGCGGTCATCTCGGAGCGCCTCCTGCCCCGCAAGGACGGCAACGGCCGCGCGCCGGCCGTCGAGGTCATGATCAGCACCGCGTTCATCCGCGACTGCATCGTCGACAAGGAGAAGACGCACCTCATTCACGGCGCGATCGGCGCCGGCACGTCGCAGTACGGGATGCAGACCTTCGATCAGTCCATCTTCAGCCTCTTCGAGCGGGGCCTGGTGTCCTACGAGGAGGCGCTGCGCTGGGCGTCGAACGTCGACGAATTCAAGCTGAGGGTGCAGGGCATCGCCACGACGTCCGACCTGAGCCGCGAGCAGATGGCCCAGTCGGTGGTCGGCGGCCAGGGGCCCGAGATCACACGCTTTGGCGGCCTAGCGCCTTCCTCGACGCCCTCAAGCTTCTCGGCCGCCGCGAGTTCTCCGAAGCCCAGCTCCGCCAGCGCCTGGCCCGCCGCGAACACGACGCCGGCGAGATCGACGACGCCGTCGCGCGCCTCAAAGCCGAGCGGGCCCTGGACGATGTGCGGGTCGCCGAGACCATCGCCCGCACGCAGACCGCGCACAAGGGCCGCGGACGCCGCCGCGTGACCCAGGCCATCGAGCGCGCCGGCATCAGCCGCGACACCGCGCGCCGGATCACGGACGACGTCTTCGGCGCCCTCGACGAGGACGCGCACCTCGCCGCTGCCCTCGACAAACGCCTGCGCGGCCGCGCCATCGCGGACGAGGCGGAGATGCGGCGGCTGTTCCGGCACCTCGCCGGCCAGGGTTTCGACGCCGGCCAGATCCTCAACGCCCTCAAGGCCCGCCGCCGACGGTAGCGCGCGCCTTCAGGGCCGCCTGACCGCTGGTAAAATGTCTCCCGCGATGACCTCGAACGAGATCCGAGCCAGCTTCCTCGCGTACTTCGAACAGCACGGCCACCACGTCGTCCCCAGCTCGCCGCTGGTGCCGGCCGACGACCCGACGCTGCTCTTCACCAACGCCGGGATGAACCAGTTCAAGGACGTGTTCCTCGGGCGCGAGACGCGCGAGTACACGCGCGCCGCGACGTCGCAGAAGGTGCATGCGCGTCAGCGGCAAGCACAACGACCTCGACAACGTCGGGCCGTCGCTCCGCCACCACACCTTCTTCGAGATGCTCGGCAACTTCTCGTTCGGCGACTACTTCAAGAAGGAGGCGATCGAGTTCGCCTGGGCGTCTGCTGACCGACGTCTGGAAGATGCCGCAGGACCGGCTCGTGGTGTCGATCTTCAAGGGCGAGCACGGCATCCCGCGCGACGACGAGGCCTACGAGATCTGGCGCCGGCTCGTGCCCGCCGATCGCATCCTCGAGCTCGGCGCCGAGGACAACTTCTGGCAGATGGGCGACACGGGGCCGTGCGGCCGCTGCTCGGAGATCTACTTCGTCCGCGGCACCGGCGCCGACCCCGAGATCGAGATCTGGAACAACGTGTTCATGGAGTTCGAGCGGCGGGCCGATCGGATCGCTCACGCCGCTGCCGGCGCCGTCGATCGACACGGGCATGGGTCTCGAGCGCATCACGGCGGTGCTCCAGCAGAAGGCGTCGAACTACGACACCGATCTGTTCATGCCGCTGCTGCGCCGGATCGGCGAGCTCGTCGGCGTCCGCTACGGCGGCGCGATGACGCCCACCGACGTGTCCATGCGCGTCGTCGCCGACCACGCGCGGGCGACCACGTTCCTGATCGCCGACGGCGTGATTCCGTCCAACGAGTGGCGCGGCTACGTGCTCCGGAAGATCATGCGCCGCGCGATGCGCCACGGGAAGCACCTCGGGTTCACCGAGCCGTTCCTGCACACGCTGGTCGACGTGCTCGGCCGCGAGATGGGCGACGCGTATCCCGAGCTGCGGACGAACCGCGACATGGTCGAGAAGACGATCCTCGCCGAGGAGAAGCGGTTCGATGCCGTCCTGACCGACGGCCTGCCGCGGCTCGAGGCGGAGATCGCGAAGGCGCTCGAGTCGCCCGGCCACCGGCTGCCGGGCGACGCGGCCTTCCGCCTGTACGACACGTTCGGCCTGCCCTACGACTTCATCGAGGACACCGCGGCCACGCAGGACGTCACGGTGGACCGCGAGGGTTACGAGAAGGCAATGGAAGGCCAGCGCGAAAAGGCGCGCGCGGGCAGCGACTTCAAGGCCGGCAAAGGCCAGGAGTTCGCGCTCGGACCAGCCGAAGGCGCCGCTGCGGTCGGCCGGCGATCGATTCGAGGGCTACGGCGCCACGCGCGCCGCGGGCGTCCCGGTGGTCGCGCTGTTCGATCAGGCGCGCCAGGCCGTCGACCGCCTCCCGGCGAACGCCCGCGGCTTCGTCGTCCTCGCGCAGACGCCGTTCTACCTCGAGAGCGGCGGCCAGGTGTCCGACACGGGGCGCCTCGTCAATGAGGCGACCGGCGCCGACGGCCGCGTCGAAGGTCTGGTGCGCCTCGGCCCCGGACTGCCCCGGGCGCATCGCGTGCACGATGGCCGCCGGCGCGCTGCGAGCCGCGCGATCTCGTGACGGCCGAGGTGGACGCCGGCGCGCCGCGACGCCACCCGCCGCAACCACACCGCGACGCACCTCCTGCACGCGGCCCTGCGCCAGGTGCTCGGCCCGCACGTGAAGCAGGCCGGCTCGCTCGTGGCGCCCGACCGGCTGCGCTTCGACTTCGTGCACTTCCAGGCGGTCACCCGCGGCGAACTCGATCGCATCGAGCGCATCGTCAACGAGGAGATCGTCCGGAACACGGCCGTCGCGACCGAGGTGCGGTCCACCGCGGAGGCGATCGCGGCGGGCGCCATGGCGCTGTTCGGCGAGAAGTACGGCGACACCGTGCGGGTGGTGCGCGTGCCCGGGTTCAGCCTCGAGCTGTGCGGCGGCACGCACGTCTCCGCCACCGGCGACATCGGCGCCTTCGTCGTCGTCTCGGAGAGCGGCGTGGCCGCGGGCGTGCGGCGCATCGAGGCCGTGACTGGCGAGGGCGCGGTCGCCTATGTGCAGCAGCAGCGCGAGGCGCTCGGCCGGATCGTGGACGCGCTCAAGGTGAACGCGGATCAGGCCGTCGAGACGATCGAGAAGCTGCACGCCGACGTGAAGCGGCTGGGCCGGGAGACCACTGACCTGAAGACGAAGGCGGCCCTGGCGGGCCCCTCGGGCGGCGCGTCCGCCGCGGAGGAAGCGGTCGAGGTGGCCGGCGTGAAGCTCGCGCGCCGCAGGGTCACGGGCCTCGACAAGGACGCGCTGCGCGGCCTGGCCGACTCACTCAAGGCGCAGATCAAGAGCGGCATCGTGGTGCTCGCCTCGGAACACGACGGCAAGGTCCAGATCGTGGTCGCCGTGACGCCCGACCTCATCAAGCGCATCAAGGCCGGCCAGGTGGTGAAGGAAATCGCCCCGATCGTGGGCGGTGGCGGCGGCGGCCGTCCCGACTTCGCAGAGGCCGGCGGCCGTCATCCAGAGAAAATCGACGAAATGCTCGTCGCCAGCCTCGGCATCGTTGAAAAGCTGTTGGCCTAACGGCTAACGGCTAACGGCTAACGGCTCGAGGCTAACGGCTAATGCCTAAGGGCTAACAGCTAATGCCCCTCGGCAGCTCAGCCGATAGGTATACTGTTGGCACTGCCTCATGCGTAAACTGTTCGGCCTGTTGATCTTCGCCCTGCTGGCCGGCGCCGCCGCGCCGGCCACGGCGCAGATCTATACCTGGCGCGACAACAACGGGCGCCTGGTGCTGTCCGATACACCCCGCGACGGCCAGGCGAGGGTATACGCCGTGCCTGAGGCCTCCGAGCCGATTCGCGCCACGCGCGCCGTGAGCGTGGACCGCACCCGCCCCTACGAGGACCTCATCGTCGAGAACGCGCGGCGCAACAACGTGCGGCCCGACCTCGTCCGCGCCGTCGTCCAGGTCGAGTCGGCCTTCAACCCGCAGGCGCGCTCTCCCAAGGGCGCCATGGGCCTCATGCAGCTCATGCCGGCGACCGTGGCGCAGTTCGGCGTGGCGAACGCGTACGACCCGTCGGAGAACCTCCGCGCGGGCACGGCGTACCTGCGGCGGCTGCTGGATCGCTACGACGGGAACGAGGAGCTGGCGCTGGCCGCCTACAACGCGGGCCCGACGGCCGTGGATCGCCACGACGGCGTGCCGCCGTACCTCGAGACGAGACGCTACGTGGAGAAAGTCGGCGGCCTCGCCGGCGAAAGCCACCTCCCCGCCGGCACCGCGATCTACAGGACGGTCGAGATCGTCAACGGACGGCCCGTCACGCGGTACTCGGACAAGAAACCCACAGACGGACCGTACGAGACCCTCGGACGTTAAGGGTGCTAGCACCTAGCACCTAGCACCCAGCACCTATTCGCCCTTCTCCACCGACGTCACGTCAATCTTCTCGAAGAGCGGCCCGAGCGCCTCGGTCGCCAACGCGACCTCCATCGCCACCACCGCCGTCGCGACGATCGCGCCGGGGACGACCGCGATCACGCCGAGCAGCCGGACGAGTGCCAGCCAGACGAGCCCGCCCGCGACGGCGCCCGGCAGCAGCGACACCAGCAGCACCACCCACGTGCCGCCGAGCGTGATCAGCCGTTGGCCGATGGCGTCGAAGCCGCGCGCCCGCTGACGCCCGAGCGAGACCCACCCCGGAAGCACGAGCGCCACGGCGTTGTGAATCGTGAGCTGCGCGAACACGACGGCGGGGACGAGCATCGCCGCCCCCAGGGCCACC
This sequence comes from uncultured Acidobacteriota bacterium, assembly GCA_963792785.1. Taxonomy (GTDB): domain Bacteria; phylum Acidobacteriota; class Vicinamibacteria; order Vicinamibacterales; family CAVVIG01; genus CAWIMX01. The sequence goes on from CAWBXO010000001.1 coordinate 842,205, forward strand.
GCCGCGCGCACCCGCAGGCTCGAACCCGGCAGGGCCTCGCCGGACATCGCGACGCCGATCGCCAGTAGCGCCCAGGCGAGCATCGTGAGCAACGCGCCCGGCCAGAGGATCTCGCCTCGGACCAGCTCCGCGGGGCGCACGGGCCACGTCTTCAGCCATTCGAGCTGCAGCAGATCCTGGCGCAGGTCGATCCGCAGGATCTGCGGCGCCATCAGCACGACGTAGGCCGCGCCGCCCATGCCGATCAGACCGAGCACCGCGGCCGGGCCGCGCGTGCGCCCGAGCGACAGGCCGATCGCGACGACGGCGACCGCGAGCGCCACCATGCGGATGATGGTTCGGCGATCGACGACGCGGAAGGTCTGCACGCGCGGCCTTCCAGGCGAACACCATCTCGGGGCGCCCTTCCGGCGCCAGTGTCCAGGCGCTGGCGCGCGTCCGGATGCCCGCCGAGCGCGTCTGGCGCCGCTCGCGCCGCGCCGTGGCGTCGGCCGCCGCGTCCTGCAGCGCCTCGTCCGCGCGCAGCACCCAGACGAGCGTCGCCCCCACCACGAGCACGGCACCGGCGAGGGCGGCGAGGAATGCACCGGGCGTCTCGGCGAAGAGCGGGCCGCCGAGGGCCGTGACGGGCAGCAGGGCCACGCGGGCCGGCGCGCGCGTCACGGCGCCGCCGACCGTGGTCACGAGATCGGCGAGCCCCGCGTACGGGTGTCCGGCCAGCGCATGCCACACCGAGACGGCCACCACGGCCACGATGCCGGTGACGAGGCCGACCGGCAGCCACGCGCGCTTCAATCCGCGCGCCCGGCTGAGCGTGACGCCGGTGGAGTACAGCTTGCCGGCGACCACCATCAGCCAGATCGCGATCGCGAACCGCGCGCGGGCGAAGCCGGATCCGAACGGGATGAGGATCGCCGGAATGATCCCGGCCAGCGCCAGCCCGATCTGCGAGCGCAGCAGCCGGTGCATCAGCAACTGGCGGCGCGTCACGGGCGCGGGAAAGAGGATGTCGGTCTCCGCGTCCGAGAAGTCGAGCAGGCCACTGTCGAACGGCAGCAGCCACGCGCCGGCGGCCATCACGAGGATCCACAGGCCGACGAGCGCACTGCCGGCGGGTTGCAGCGACGTCAGGAAGCCCTCCGGCACGCCGCGCCGAGGGCCGCTGAACCGGCGGAAGAACGCGAAGTAGAGGTACGCGCCGGCCGCCGCCGCGCCGAGCATGTAGCGCGGCTCGCGCAGCCGCCGCAGCCACAGGCGCACCCGGGTCTTCGCCGTGCACGCGGTGATGTAAAGGCTCGCCCGGATCACGGCTCGCCCCGCGCCTCGTCGCGCCCGGTCACCTGCAGGAAGATTTCCTCGAGCTTCGAGCCGGCGCCCGCCCGCGTGGCGCGCTCGATGAGCTCGGCGACCGACGCGTCGGCGATCTTCCGGCCGCGGTCCATGATCACGACGCGCGAGCAGATCTCCTCGACGAGGTGCAGCAGGTGCGAGGACACGAGCACCGCCGCGCCGGCCGTCGCCCGCGCGACGATCGTCTGGCGCATGCGGCGGATGCCGATCGGGTCGAGGCCGGTCAGCGGCTCGTCGAACAGCAGCGCCGCGGGCTCGCGCAGCAGCCCGCACGCGATCACGACCTTCTGCCGCATGCCGCGCGAAAGCTCGCCCGGGAGCTTCTTCTCGCGCCCCGTCATCTCCAGCTCCTCGAGCAGGGCCGCCGCGCGGGGGGCCACGTCGGTCACCCCGTACAGCCGGCCGATCAGGCGCAGGTGCTCCTCCACCGACAGGTACTCGAACAGGTGCGGCTCGTCGGGCATGAACGCCAGGCACCGCTTCGCCGCGATCGGGTCGGTGACGATGTCGTGCCCGCCGACGAGGATCGCGCCGGAGGACGGGCGGATGATGCCGGCAAGCGCCCGGAGGGTGGTCGTCTTCCCCGCGCCATTGGGGCCGATCAGGCCGACGATCTCGCCCGGGCCGACCTCGAAGGAGAGGTCGTCGACGGCCGTCAGGGCGCCGTAACGGCGGGACAGGTGCTGGACGGAGATGGCCATGGATGTGCTAAACTTTTGTGTTTTGGAGGCAAAGGAAATTCGTGGCAACTAAACATGCATCCGCCGCTCAAGGCGCACCGTCAGAGCCTGAAGCTTCGCGAGCACAACCGCCAGTACCGCGCGCGCCTGCGCGGCGCGCTCAAGGCGGTCCGCCTCGCCATCGACGGCAACGATCTGGCCGGCGCGAAGGCCACGCTGCGCGAGACGATCTCGCTCATCGACAAGATGGCCGGCAAGGGCATCATCCATCAGAACGCCGCCAACCGCCACAAGTCGCGGCTCACGCAGCGGCTGTCCTCAAAGTCGGCGGCGTAACGGGCGGGCCTGATGGCCCGCACTACCGTCTGCGCTTCCCGCACAATTCCACGATCAGCCGCTCGAGCAGCATCCGCGGCTGGTCGCTCGACCGGTTGCTGCGCTTGAGCGCGAGATCGGTCCGGAACACGGCCTCGACGCCCCGGCCGATCGCGGCCGGCGGAAATTTCGACCGCACCACCCACGCCAGCTGGCCGAGCACCTGCTCGGGCGCCGCGCCCGCGTCGCACGCCAGCGCGAGCTGCTGCAGCGCCGCCGGCGCCGCGCCCTGCTCCACCGCGTTGGTCAGCGCCCACGTGGTCCTGCAGCGCTGCGGGCCCCGCGACCTGCCGCGCGTCCTCGGCCGTGATCGTCTTCTGCCCGAGTGCGTACAGCAGCAGCCGATCGACCTCGCCGCGCAGCCGCACGACGTCAGTGCCCGCGCGCTCGGCCAGCAGCCGCGCCGCCGCCGGCTCGAGCGCGGCGCCCGCCGCCGCCACGCGCGCCCGCACCCAGCGCTCGGCGTCGGCCTGATCCTCGAGCAGCCCGCACGGCACGAACGTCGCGACCTTCAGGAGCAACTTGTACAGCCGGCTGCGCTTGTCGAGCGGCGCCGCGATCAGCACCAGCGCCGTCAACGGCTCGGGCGCCTCGAGGTAGGCCTCGAACGCGTCCAGGGCGCGCGAGGCCGCCTCGCTCTCGCGCTTCGGCGCGACGAGCACCTCCGCCTGCTGGACCATGACGACCCGGCGCGGCGCCATCATCGGCAGCGTCTGCGCCGCCGCGAGCAGGTTCTGAACGCCGGCCGCGAGCCGGTCGCCGGTGGTCCACTCCCCCGCGTGCAGGCGGTCCACGTTGAAGACGCGCAGCCCCTCGTCCACGCCGTCGACGAACTCGAGCGCGAGGGCGCCCTTCTCGAGTTCGTCCTCGCCCTGGATGACGTAGATCGGGTCCAGCGTGCCGGCGGCGATCTGCTGGCGGATGGCGGCGGGCGTCGCCGTTGCCACGCTAGAACGCCTCGAGGATCCCGCTGACGATCGTGCGGGCGAAGTCGGAGGCGATGCGGTCGAGGGCGTTGGTCTCCTGGCCGAAGAAGTCTGCCGCGTTCAGCGAGCTTTGGTTGTTCGCCGCGTCGTAGTCCTCGCGGAAGATCACCGAGGGGTTCTCCCAGAGCACGGTGTTCTGGCGCAGGTCGCGGAACTGGATGTTCGCCGTCATCGTGATGATGTACCGGGAGGCGATGCCGGTCGCCGAAATCGTCGCGGGCTGGAGCGAGACCGACGTGACCTCCCCGGTCAGCAGCGCGTCGACGCCCGTCGAGCTCGTCAGGATCGAGTAGCGGCCGCGACTGATGAACTCGGAGCGGACCTTCTCGGTCAGCACCGTCTCCAGATTGAACACCGTCGTCCGATTCGTGAACGTCGGGATGCCGATCGACTCGATGTAGGCCGGCAGGAACGAGCCGCGCCCCGCGAGCGCGTAGCCGCACCCGCTCGAGATCGCGGCGGCCGCCAGCAGGGCGACGCCCGCCAGCGCGCGCCTCACGACACCACCACGCTGACGAGCGGGCCCTTGCCGACGATCACCTTGCGGATGGTCCGGCCCTGGAGATGCGCCTGCACCCCCGCATCGGCGAGGGCGTGCTCGCGCAGCGCCTCCTCGGAGAGATCCGCCGCCACGGTGATCCGGGCGCGCACCTTGCCGTTGATCTGCACCGGCACCTCGACCTCGTCGGCCTTCGCCACGGCCTCGTCGAACGACGGCCAGGCCGCGCGCGCCAGCCCCCCCGCGTGGCCGAGCCGCTCCCACAGCTCCTCGGCCGTGTGCGGCACGAAGGGCGCCAGCATCAGCGTGAGGGCGTCGAGCGCCTCGCGCACGGCCGCGCGCGACTCCGGCCGCTCGCCCGTGAACGCGTACAGCTCGTTCACGAGCTCCATCAGCGAGGACACGGCGGTGTTCAGGTGCATGCGCTCTTCGATGTCCGTCGTGACCCGCCGGATCGTGTCGTGCGTCTTCCGCCGGAGCGCCCGTTCGGCGCCGTCCCACGCCTCGCCGCCCGCGGGGGGCGCCACGCCCTCGAGCGCCGGCAGCCAGTGATCGACGAGGCGCCACACGCGCACGAGGAACCGCAAGCTGCCGTCGAGGCCGCTGTCGCTCCACTCGACTCTCCTTCTCGGGCGGCGCCACGAACATCACGTACAGCCGGAGCGCGTCGGCGCCGTACTTCTGGACCATGTCGTCCGGATCGACGACGTTGCCCTTGGACTTCGACATGACGGCGCCGTTCTTGAGCACCATGCCCTGCGTGAGCAGCCGCGTGAACGGCTCGTCGAACGCGATGAGGCCGATGTCGCGCAGCACGCGCGTGAAGAAGCGCGAGTACAGCAGGTGGAGGATCGCGTGCTCGACGCCCCCGCTGTAGAAGTCCACGGGCATCCAGTAGTCGGCCGTTTCCGGCGCGAACGGCAGGCCCTCGTTGCCGGGATCGCAGAACCGGAGGAAATACCACGAGGAATCGACGAACGTGTCCATCGTGTCGGTCTCGCGACGGGCCGGGCCGCCGCAGCGCGGGCACGTGGTTTCGACGAACGTCTTGATCTGCGCGAGCGGCGAGTCGCCGCGGCCCGTGAACGCCGCCACCTTCGGCAGCTCGACCGGCAGCTGCTCGTACGGCACGCCCACCGCCCCGTGCTCGGGGCAGTAGACGACCGGGATCGGCGTCCCCCAGTAGCGCTGCCGGGAGATGCCCCAGTCCTTGAGGCGGTACTGCACCTCGCCCTGGCCGACCTTCTTGCGCCTCGGCGTCCCGGATCAGCCGTCCGATGACGGCGGGCGCGGCCTCGCCGCTGTAGGGGCCGGAATTGACCAGGGTCCCGTAGTTGGACTCCGCCGACGTGAGCTCGCCTGGCGACGGCTCGGCGTCACCGGACTGCACCACGACGCGGATCGGCAGGCCGTATTTGCGCGCGAACTCGAAGTCGCGCTGGTCGTGCGCCGGGCACCGCCATGATCGCGCCCGTGCCGTACTCGGCGAGGACGAAATTCGCCACCCACACCGGCACGTCCTCGCCGGTGAACGGGTTCACCGCGGTCCGGCCCGTGTCGAAGCCCTCCTTCTCGACGGCGCCCGTGAGGCGCGCCTCGCGATCGAGCGCCCGGAACGCCGCCACGCGCGCGCGGAACGCCGCGGGGTCGGGGCTCTCGGCGGCGAAGCGGTCCACGAGCGGCGTGCTCGGGCGCCAGCAGGACGAACGTGGCGCCGTAGATCGTGTCGATGCGCGTCGTGAAGATCTCGATGCCGTCGTCCGGCGCGCCGCCGGTGAGGCGGAACGTCAGCCGCGCGCCCTCGGAGCGCCCGATCCAGTTCCGCTGCATCACGACGACCTTCTCGGGCCACTCGGTCAGCGTGTCGAGCCCCTCGAGCAGCTCGTCGGCGTACTCCGTGATGCGGAAGAACCACTGCTCGAGATCGCGCGCGACGACCGGGTTGCCGCACCGCCAGCACGCGCCGTCGACGACCTGCTCGTTGGCGAGCACCGTCTTGTCCGTCTCGCACCAGTTCACGGTGGAGCGCTTGCGGTACGCGAGCCCGCGCTCGAGCATCTTCAGGAAGATCCACTGGTTGAACTTGTAGTACTCGGGCAGGCACGTCGCGATTTCCCGCCCCCAGGCATAGCTGATGCCGAGCCGCTGGAGCTGGCCCTTCATGTGCGCGATGTTGGCGAGGGTCGACGCCTCCGGGTGCGTCCCGGTCTTGATCGCGGCGTTCTCAGCCGGCAGGCCGAAGGCGTCCCAGCCGAACGGGTGGAGCACGTTGAAGCCGCGCATGCGCTTCGTGCGCGCCATCACGTCGCCGATCATGTAGTTGCGGACGTGCCCGACGTGCGCGTGGCCCGACGGGTACGCGAACATCTCGAGGCAGTAGTACTTCGGCCGCGCCGGATCGATCTCGACCTCGAACGCTTTCGTCGAGGTCCAGTGCGCCTGCCATTTGGTGTCGAGGTCCTGCGGGGTGTAGTCGGCCATGGACGGGTTCGCTCATTTTACCTTTTCGCGTACACTTTACGGTGCCCGTGAGTCGCCGCGTCCTCGTCATCGTGCTGGTCGGCGTTGGTCTCGTCCTCGCCGCCGCCGGCGCCTTCTTCTTCCTCGGCCCCACGCCCGCGCCGGAGACCGCGGCCGCGCCGCCGCCGGCCGCGCCGGAGCCCGCGCCCACGCTGGCACCCGAGCCCACGCCGGAGCCCGCGCCGGTGCGCGCGCCGCGCCGCGTCGAGGCCCGGCCGGCCGCGCCGGCGCCCACGCCCACGCCGGCCGCGCCCACGACCGGCGAGCTTCACATCGTGACGGACGTGCCGGCGCAGGTGTTCGTCGACCGCGTCTTCCTCGGTGACGCGCCCGCCACCGCGACCGGCCTGGCGCCGGGGACGCACCAGCTCAACGTCACCGCCGAGGGGTACGACGGCATCTCCAGGCCCGTCGAGGTCGAGGTGGGGTCACACGAGCTGCAGGTCCGGTTCAAGGAGGTCCGCCTCGCCGCGGCCATCGCCGTCATCCACGACCACCGCATCGGGTCGTGCCAGGGACGGCTGGTCGCCACACCCCGGGCGCTGGCGTACGTGACCGACAACAAGAACGACGCGTTCAGCGTGCCGCTGACGGCCGTCTCGCGGTTCGAGGTGGACTACCTGAAGAAGAACCTGGTGGTCGGCGTGAACGGCAAGACGTACAACTTCACCGACCCGAACGGCAGCGCCGACACGCTGTTCGTGTTTCACCGCGACGTGGACAAGGCCCGCCAGCGGCTGCTCGCGGGCGATCCGCCCGCGCAGGATTGACCTACAACTTCCAATAGCGGCCGAGCGCCTGCTTCGCGCCGTCCACCGCGCCGCGCCCGCGCAGGCCCCGCGCGGCCTCGCTCGGCCACGCCGGCTCCGCCGCCGGCCCGGCAAGGGCGCCCACGACCGCCTCGAAGGAGGCGTCCAGCGCCTTGAGGTCGTAGCCCCCCTCCGACACGAGGATCAGCCGTCCCGCGCAGCAGGCGTCCGCCAGGCGCCGCAGGGCCATCGTCATGGCCCCGAACGCCGGCGTCGTCACGCGCATGCCGCCGAGCGGGTCGCGCTCGTGCGCGTCGAAGCCGGCCGAGACGAGCACGATGTCCGGCGCGAACTGCGTGACGATGGGCTCGACAATCTGCTCGAAGACGAGTCGGTAGTCGCCGTCCATGCAGCCGGCCTCCATCGGCACGTTCACCGTGAAGCCCGCGCCCGCGCCGCGCCCCACCTCCTCGCCCGCGCCCGTGCCCGGGTAGAAGCGATCCTGGTGCAGCGAGACGTACAACACGCTGGGATCGGCGTCGAACATGTGCTGCGTGCCGTTGCCGTGATGAACGTCGTAGTCGACGATGGCGACGCGGCGGGCGCCCAGGGTCTGGGCGTGGGCGGCCGCGACTGCGACGTTGTTGTAGAAGCAGAAGCCCATCGCGCGGTCGCGCTCGGCATGGTGGCCCGGCGGCCGCACCAGCGCGAACGCCGTCGTGTGCGAGCCGCCCATCACGCGCTCGACGCCGTCCACGCCCGCGCCGGCCGCGAGCAGCGCGACCTCGGTGGTTTCGGGCGACGTGTAGGTGTCGGAATCGAAGGCCACGGCCTGGCCCGCCGCTTCCGAGACCCGGACGAGATAGCCCACGTCGTGCACGCGGGCGAGCTGCTCGCGCGTCGCCTCGGGCGGCGCCACGACTTCACCGCCCCGCGCGCGCCAGCGCGCCGCCACCTGATCCATCACCTCAGCGCGCTCAGGACACTCCGGGTGCCCGGGCGGCGTGACGTGCTCAGCGAAACGGGGTGTGGAAATGAGAATAAGAGACACAGGCTCCTAGCCTAGCCACAGAGACACGGAGACACGGAGAACCACCGCCGAACGTTCGACGCGGGTCGGCCTGCAAGCAGGCCGACGTGGCGGGCTGAGAGACCCCGGCTGTGCAAGAGCACAGCTTACCCCCCTTGCACGGCCGGGGTCTCTCCGCCCGCCAGGCCGCCTCCGGCGGCCCGCGGCGAACTCGTCCCGACCGCGGTAGCTTGCCGCCTCTGTGTTCTCTGTGCCTCTGTGGCCTGAATCCTTCACGCGTATCACCGGACCAGTTCGAGCGCCCGCTGCTCGGCGCCGAGCAGGCGCTGGTCGAGCGTGGCGCGCGCGGCCTCGATCGCCTCGTCGTCGGCGTCCGGCGCGACGTGGATCGGCGCGCCGACGACGATCGCGACGGTGGCGAACGGCTTCGGGATCTGCGTGCGGTCCCAGCTCTTCAGCGTCCAGGACCGGCTGGCCTCGCAGTGGAACGGCACGACCGGGTTGCCGGTGGCCTTGGCCAGCCACACGGCGCCGGGCTGCGACACGCGCGCCGGGCCGCGGGGGCCGTCCACGGTGAAGCCCGCCGGCCGGCCGGCCGCCATGTCCCGCGTCGAGCTGCAGCAGCGCCTTGCGGCCGCCGCGCGAGGTCGACCCGCGCGCGGTCCCGTAGCCGAAGCGCTCGATGATGCCGGCGATCCACTCGCCGTCGAAGTTCTCGCTGGTGATCACCACGATGCCCCGCCGGCGGAAGTAGTACGTCGCCGGGAGGATCCGCCCGTGCCAGAACGCCATGATCGGCTGCTGGCCGCGCCCGGTGATCGCGTCGAAGTGCTCGAGGCCCTCGGTGTGCCACCTGAGCGTGGCGCCCAGCGCCGCAATCAGGCGGTAGCCGGCGGCGGCGATCACCTTCGCCTCGAGGCGCTTGACGGGCGACGCCTTCCACGACTCGGACACTTCCTGACTTCCTAACTTCCTGACTTCCTGACTTCGTCCGTCTTCACCATCTTGCCGTTCACGTACGTCATGAGGTCGACGAACTGCGTGTCGGCGCCGCGCGCTCGCCTGCGCGCCCTTCAGCATGATCGAGCAGAACGGGCACGCCGTGACGACCGTGCCCGCGCCCGGTCGCCTGCAGCTGCTTGAAGCGCACGTCGCTGATGCGCGAGCCGGGCTCTTCTTCCTTGTCGGCGAACAGCAGGCCGCCGCCGGCGCCGCAGCAGTACGGGTTGTCGCGGTTGCGCTCCGGCTCGGCGATGTCGCCGCCGAAGCGCGTCACGCAGCGCGCGCGGCTCGTCCACCTTGCCGGCATACCGGCCCAGGTAGCAGGGATCGTGGAACGTCACCCGCTCGGTGCCCTCGTCGGCCGCGCGATCGGAGCGCGTCAGAGCTTCCACGTAGACGGCCGAGTGCACGACCTCCGCCTCGTAGCCGAAGCGGCGGTAGTCGTCGCCGATCGTCTTCAGGCAGTGCGGGCACGACGTCAGGATCGTCTTCGGCGCCGGCCGCCTGCAGATCGGCGATGTTGCCCGTGGCCAGCTCCTGGAACATGTACTCGTTGCCGGTGCGCTTGGCCGGGTCGCCCGTGCAGCGCTCCTTCGCCAGCACGCCGAACGTCACGCCGCTTGGCCCGGAGGATCTCGAAGAGCGACCGCAGCGACTTCTGGAAGTCCGCCTCGAACGCGCCCGCGCAGCCCAGCCAGACGAGCACGTCGTGGCGCGCCGCGTCGAACGTTTCCAGGCTCGCGCCGTCCACGAACTTCTGCCGCTGGTCGGCGCCCAGCCCCCAGATGTTCCCGCGCCGCTCGAGGTTGTTGTACACGGCGCCCAGATATGCCGGCGCCTCGCCGTTCGACGTCAGGCCCGCGGCGCGACCCGATGATCAGCGGCAGGTGCTCGATGCCCACCGGGCACTGGTTCTCGCAGGCGCCGCAGGTCGTGCACTGCCAGAGCACCTTCTCGCTGTAGAGCTCGCCGAGCTTGCTGCTCGCGCGCGCCCGCGAGCAGCGCCTCCTGCGTCTGCAGGACCAGCGTCCTTCGGGTTGAGCTCCTTGCCCGCGCCCCACGCCGGGACAGTTCACCTGGCAGCGTCCGCACTCCACGCACGTGAAGGCGTCGAGCACGATCTTGCTGCCGAGATCCTTCACCGTTTCGAGCCCGACTTCCTCCTTCTCGAAGTCCAGGTTCGGCACGGTGCCGAGCTCGGGCGACTTCAGGAACACGGTGATCGGCGAGAGGACGAGGTGCAGGTGCTTCGACGCCGGGATCAGCGCCAGGAACGCGAGGATCACGAGCATGTGCACCCACCAGTTCACGCGCCCGCGCCGGCGACGCCTCGTCGACGACGGAAGGTGAGCAGGAACGTGACCATCAGGGTGGCGATGAAGCCGGCGATCGACGACCGATTCGATCGAGACGTGCGTGCCGAGACCGGCCGGCCGGACGAACACGCGCCGGATGAGCAGATAGACGATGCCCAGGAGGACGGCCAGCGGCGAACGGCACCAGCGCGAGCCGATACCAGGCGAACCACGGCGCGTGCGTCAGGTCGACGATGGCCGAGGCCCGCGAGGAATTCGGTGGCCGTATAGACGGCGAACGCCACGAAGCCCCAGAACACGAAGCGCGTGCGCGAGGCCGGCCGCCGGCCGGCCCTTGATGGTGCGCGCGCTGCAGGAGCACGTCCGTGACGAACCGGCCGGCGCGGAACCCGAGGCGATCGAGGGTGAAGGTATTCGGCGCCGTCGGCCACAGGCGGACGCGCGTCGCCACCTGCGCCGACGAAGGCGCCGGCGAAGACGAGCACGAGCAGCCAGAGAATCAGCGTCTCCATGGCTGCCAGGGGTCAGGCTTTGAGCGCCGCGAGGAGCGCCGGCACGATCTCGAAGAGGTCGCCGACGATGCCGTAGTCGGCGACTTCGAAGATGGGCGCGTCCGGGATCCTTGTTGATGGCGACGATGACCTGCGAGCCCTTCATGCCGACCAGATGCTGAATCGCGCCGGAGATGCCGAGCGCCAGATAGAGCTTCGGCGCCACCGTCTGGCCGGAGCTGCCGACCTGGCGCTCCATCGGCAGCCAGCCGGCGTCGCAGATCGGCCGCGACGCCGCGAGCTCCGCGTCGAGCGCAGCGGCCAGTTCGCTGCGCGAGCGGCAGGTGCTCCTGCCCCTTGATGCCGCGGCCCGACCGACACGATGCGCTCGGCCTGCGACAGATCGACCGCCTGCTTGGCCTCCTGGAACGGCGCCTCCGGCTTCTGCGCGGATCGCGGCGGCGTCCACCTCGACGGCCAGCGCGCGCACCGGCGCGGGTGACGCCCCCTTCGCGACGGCGTCGGCGCGGAAGGCGCCGATCTGGCACGTCGCCAGGTGCGGCGTCTGGCCTTCGAGCGCCACGTCCGCCACCAGCTTGCCCTGAAACATCGGCCGCGCGAACACGCGCTCGGCGCCCGAGCGCCTTGAGCCCGATCACGTCGGTCACGAGCGCGCGGTCGAGCCGCGCCGCGAGCGTCGGCGCGAAGTCGCGCGTCTGGTAGGTGTGCGGCAGGACGACGAGCGACGGCGAGCGCCGCGATCGCGGCGTGCGAGCGCCGCCACGTAGCCGTCGGGCGTGTACCGGTCGAGGGCCGGGTGCTCGATCGTGACGACCTCTTCCACGTCGGCGGCGGCCAGCTCCGCGGCCACCGCGCCGCACGCCGGCGCCCGGCACGGCGATCGCGATGCGCCTCGTCCGCCCGCGGTCTGCTGCGCGGCGGCGATGGCCTCCCACGATCGCGCGATTGAGCTTGCCGCCGCGCTGCTCGGCGATGACGAGGATCATGCGATCACCCGCGCGATCGTCGCGCAGCCTGCGCAACAGGGCCTTCGCGGCCTCGGCTGGCGTGCCGCCGAGCATCTCGTCTGCTTCTGTCTTGAGCGGCACGTAGAGGCTGGCGATGCGCTGCCGGGCCGCGACCGCCGCGGGCTGCACGGCGCGCATGTCCTTCTTCTTCGCCGCCATGATGCCCTTGAGCGTGGCGTAGCGGAGCTGGTTGATGCCGCTCTGAATCGTCAGCACCGCGGGCAGCGGCATGGCGACCCACTGGAACCAGCCGCCCTCGAGCTCGCGCTTGACGCGGAGCGGTCGAGTCGGAGACCTGCACTTCCATGATGATCGTCGCGTGCGGGCGGCCGAGCCGCTCGGCGAGCACGACGCCGGTCTGCGCGAAGCCCTGATCGTCGGACTGGAGGCCGGTGAGGATCAGGTCGAACGCCTCGTCGCGCATGGCGCCGGCCAGCGCCTCGGCCACGCCGAACGCGTCGGCGGTGGCGAGCGCGTCGTCTCTCGACGTGAATCGCGCGGTCGGCGCCGCGGGCCAGCGCCTCGCGGATCACCTGCGCCACGCGGGCGGGCCCGGCCGAGCAGACGACCACCTCGCCGCCGTGCTTCTCCTTCAGCCGGAGCGCCTCCTCGAGGGCGTACGCGTCCGGCTCGTTCATCTCGTAGCTGGCGTCCTGGTCGCGCGATCCAGGTGCGCGCCTCGTTCAGGCGGGGCTGCCAGTCGCGCGTCGGGACCTGCTTGATGCAGACGGCGATCTTCATGATCCTTGTAGGGATTAGGGATTAGGGGTTAGGGGTTAGGGGTTAGGGAGCACTTCTAATCCCTAATCTCTAACCTCTAGTCCCTACACCTTCTTGAACAGGAGCGCCGCATTCGTGCCGCCGAACCCGAACGAATTCGACAGCGCGTAGTCGATCGGCATCGCGCGCGCGCCGTCGGGGATGTAGTCGAGGTCGCACAGCTCGTCGGGGTGTTCCAGGTTGATCGTCGGCGGCGCCAGCTGGATGGTGCACGGCAAGCGCCGTGATGCCGGCCTCGAGGCCGCCGGCCGCGCCGAGCAGGTGCCCGGTCATCGACTTGGTGGACGACACCGCCAGCGCGCGGGCGTGCTCGCCGAAGCAGCGCTTGATGGCCAGCGTCTCGATCTTGTCGCCGTGCGGCGTCGAGGTGCCGTGGGCGTTGATGTAGTCGACCACCGACGGGAGCGACGCCGGCGCTCTCGATGGCCTTGCGCATCACGCGGAACGCCCCGTCGCCGTCTTCCGACGGCGCCGTGATGTGGTACGCGTCGGCCGACATGCCGTAGCCGACCAGCTCGGCGTAGATCCGCGCGCCGCGCGCCTTGGCGCGTTCGTACTCCTCGAGCACGAGCACGCCCGACGCCTTCGCCGACGACGAAGCCGTCGCGGTCCTGGTCGAACGGGCGGCTCGCCCGCTCCGGCTCGTCGTTGCGCGTCGAGAGCGCCCGCATCGCGCGCGAACCCGCCGACGCCCATCGGCGTGATGGCCGCCTCCGAGCCGCCGGCGATCATGACGTCGGCGTCGTCGCGTTTGATGATCTCGTAGGCGTCGCCGATCGCGTGCGCCGAGGCCGAGCACGCCGTGCAGGTGGCCGAGTTGGGCCCTTTGGCGCCGAACCGGATCGAGACCTGTCCGGCCGCCAGGTTGATGATCGCCGACGGGATGAAGAACGGCGAGATCTTGCGGGGCCCGCCCTCGAGGAGCGCGATGTGCTCGCGCTCGATGGTGGTGAACCCGCCGATGCCCGAGGCGATGAAGACGCCGACGCGCGGCGCCAGCTCGGGCGTGATCACCAGCCCGGCATCGTCCATCGCGAACTGCGACGCGGCGATGGCGTACTGGATGAAGACGTCCATCTTCTTGACTTCCTTCTTCTCGACGAACTGCAGCGGGTCGAAGCCCTTGACTTCGCCCGCGATGCGGCGTCGAGAAGGCGGCAGCGTCGAACTTCGTGATCGGGCCGATGCCGCTCCGGCCGGCGATGAGCGCCTGCCAGTTCGCCTCGGTCCCGATGCCCAGCGACGACACCAGCCCGATGCCGGTGACGACCACCCGTCGTCTGCTCACGCGCGGGCTCCTACTTCTTGCCCTTGGCGTGCGACGTCGATGTACTCGACGGCTTCCTTGACGCGGGTGATCTTCTCGGCGTCCTCGTCGGGGATCTCGATGCCGAACTCCTCCTCGAACGCCATCACCAGCTCGACGGTGTCGAGCGAGTCGGCGCCCGAGATCGTCCACGAACGACGCGTCCGGCGTCACTTCTTCCTCGTCCACCCCGAGCTGTTCCACGATGATGCTCTTGACTTTGTCGGCTACGGCCACTGCAATCCTCCTACATGTACATCCCGCCGTTGACGGCGAGAACGTGCCCTGTAATATACGATGCCTCGTCCGAGGCAAGGAAGCACACCGCCGCTGCCACCTCGTCGGCGCGTGCCGAGGCGGCCGAGCGGAATCTGCGCCGGCCCAGTCGCCCTGCGCGCTGCTCGGCGATGGCGCGCGTCATGTCCGTGTCGATCATCCCCGGCGCCACCACGTTCACCGTGATGGCGCGCGAGGCCACTTCCCGCGCCAGCGCCTTGGCGAAACCGATCAGCCCCGCCTTCGACGCCGCGTAGTTGGTCTGCCCGGCGTTCCCCATCTGTCCCACGACCGAGCTGACGGCGATGATCCGGCCGGCCCGCTGCTTGAGCATCGGCCGCATCGCCGCCTGCGCGAGCACGAACGTCGCCGTCAGGTTCGTCGCGATCACCTGCGTCCCAGTCGTCGCGCTTCATCCGCATGATGAGCTGATCGCGCGTGATGCCGGCGTTGCTCACGACGATGTCGAGGCGCCCGTGCGTCTTCACGATCTCGCCGGGCAGCGCCTCGACGGCAGCCGCGTCGGTGACGTCGAGGCCGACCGGCCTCGGCCGCGAGCCCCTCGGCCGCGAGCGCCGCGGCGACCGCGCTCGGCGTGGTCGCCGCGCGCGGCCGCGACGACCGTCGCGCCCTGCGCGCGCCAGACGCTCCGCGATCGCGCGTCCGATGCCGCGCGACGCGCCGGTCACGAGCGCAACTTTTCCGGTGAGGTTCAGCATGCGGGCGGTTCGGACCGTTGATCATGACAGCAGCGGCTCGACCGCCGCGAGGTCGTCGGGCGTGCCGAAGTTCACCACGGTCGCGTCCTGTGAATCCGCTTCACCATGCCGCTCAGCACCGTTCCCGGACCCACCTCAACATACGTTGTGACGCCCTCCGACGCAAGGCGGCGAACGACCGCTTCCCAGCGCACGGGCGCCGACACCTGCGCGATGAGCGCGCTCGATCGGCCGACCAGGCTTCGCGTTTTCAGCGCTCGGCGTCGACGTTGGCGACGATCGGGATGCGCGGGTCGGCGGTCTCGAGCGCGCGGAGGTCGGGCGCGAGACGCGCCTCGGCCGGCTTCATCAGCGCGCAGTGGAACGGCGCGCTCACCGACAGCGGCACGACGCGCCTGGCGCCGAGCGCCTTGGCGCGCTCGCCCGCGCGCGCGACCGCGGCCGCGCGCACCGGCGATCACGATCTGGCCTGCCGCCGTTCAGATTGGCCGCGCTGACCACCTCGCCCTGCGCGGCCTCCGCGCACGCCTGCGCCACCTTCTCCGCGTCCAGGCCGAGGATCGCCGCCATCGCGCCCGTGCCCACCGGCACGGCCTCCTGCATGTAGCGGCCGCGGCGCCGCACCACGCGCAGCGCGTCGGCGAACGCGAAGGTGCCCGCCGCGACGTTGGCGGAGTACTCGCCGAGGCTGTGGCCCGCGACGAAGGCCGGCGTGAGCCCGCGCGACGCCAGCAGCCGCCAGGCCGCGATGCTGACCGCGAGGATCGCGGGCTGCGTGGTTCTCGGTCAGCGTGAGCGTGTCCTCGGGGCCCTCGAAGCACAGCCGGCTGAGCGGCTCGCCCAGCGCGGCGTCGGCCTCGTCGAAGACCTGCGCGGCAGACCGGGAAGGCCTCGGCCAGCGCCTGGCCCATGCCGACCTTCTGCGATCCCTGTCCCGGAAAGATGAACGCGATCACGACTCGATCCCCGCCTTCTGCCCCGCGCCGGCGGCCGCGATCTCGGCCTCGACGCGCTCGATGAACCGGCCCGCCGCGAAGCGATACGCCATCGCGACGGCATTGCGCACGGCCTTGGCGCTCGATCGGCCGTGGCCGACGATGGCGACGCCGGCGACGCCGAGCAGCGGCGCGCCGCCGTACTCCGAATAGTCCACGCGGCGCCGGAAGCGCCGGAGCGCCCGGCGCGTGAGCAGCGAGCCGACACGCGGCGGTGACCGTGCTCGACGAGCTCCTCGACGAGCAGGGCCTCCATCACCTCGACCAGGCCCTCGCTGATCTTCAGCGCGACGTTGCCCGTGAAGCCGTCGCAGACGATCACGTCGGCGCGCCCGCTGTAGACGTCGCGCGCCTCGACGTTGCCGATGAAGGTGAGCGGCGGCGGCCTTGAGCAGCTGATGCGCCTCGCGCGTCAGCTCGTTGCCCTTGGTCGCCTCCTCGCCGATCGAGAGCAGCCCGACGCGCGGCCGCTCGAGGCCGAAGGCCAGGCGCGCGTATACGCTGCCCATGACGGCGAACTGCAGCAGGTGCGCGGGCCGGCACTCGACGCTCGCGCCGACGTCGAGCAGCATGGCCGGCGCGCCCGTCCGCGTCGGGATCGTGGCGGCCAGCGCCGGACGATCCGACGCCGGGCAGCATGCCGAACGCGCCGTGCGCCGCCATCACCGTGGCCCCCGTGTGGCCGGCGCTGAACAGCGCCGAGGCCTCGCCGCGCGCGACGAGATCGGCCGCCACGCGAATCGACGCGCCCGGCTTGCGCCGGAGCGCGGCCGACGGCGACTCGTCCATCCCCACGACGTCTGGCGCGTCGACGATCGTCACGCGCGAGCGGTCCGCGAACGGATGCCGCCCGAGCGCCGCCTCCAGCCGATCGCGCGGGCCGACCAGCATCACGCCCAGGTCGAAGTGCCGCGCGGCCGCGAGCGCACCGTCCACAACGGGCCGCGGCGCAAAGTCCCCGCCCATCGCGTCGATGGCAATCTGGATCATGACAAGAAAGGTTCGGGGGTTCTGGAGGTTCTGGGGGTCGTGTTCTGAGAGTTCACGGGTTCAGAAGTTCTCCGAACGTTTGGAACCCTCGGAACCTCCAGAACCTCCAGCCAGCACCATCAGAACCCCCAGAACTCCTGGAACGTCCAGAACCTCAGGTTCAACCTCAGGTTCCGGTTCAGGTTCAGTCTTCTTTGACCGCTCGAACCTGCCGTCCGCGGTAGTAGCCGCAGTTCAGGCACACGCGGTGCGGCGGTTTGGCCTCGTGGCACTGCGGGCATTCGCTCAGGCCCACGGGGGTGAGGGCGTCGTGCGTGCGGCGCTTGGCCGTGCGCGTCTTGGAGTGGCGTCGTTTCGGATTCGGCATCGTCGGTCCTCAGTGTCGCGTCTGTTGATCGTCGCGCAGCGCCTTCAGCACCGCGAGACGCGGGTCGTCCCAGTCAGTGGTGCAGTTGCAGGTGCCCGTGTTGAGATTCGTGCCGCACTGCGGGCAGAGGCCCCGGCAGAGCTCGCGGCAGAGCGGCTTCATCGGCAGGGCCAGGTAGATCTGCTCGCGCATCAACTGGCCCAGGTCGATCCGGTCGTCGTCATAGAACGCGGTCGTCAGGTCGTCGTCCTCGATCTCGCGCTCGCCCTCGCCCGTGTTCTCGGCACGCGGCTGGTAGCGCAGGTCGAACGTGGTGTCGATCGGGTGCTCGAACGGCTCGAGGCACCGGCTGCACTGCGATTCGATCCGGCCCTTCAGCGTCCCGACGAGGTGAAACAGCTCGTCGTCCTTGTAGATGTCGAACCCGAGCGCGATCGGGCCCATCACGCGGAACGAGTCGGCGTCGTCCAGGCGCTCGGCAAAGACCGCCGCCTGGTAGACCTCGTCGACCCGCTCGTGCGCGTCCCGGATCTCGTTCAAATTCAGGAACATCAACCCATAAGTTTAGCGCACATTTGGTAATTTGATGAATTGGTAATTTGGTAATTGGCGTTCCGCCAAGCACTTAGCACCCAGCACCCAAGCACCCAAGCACCGAGTGAACCCCATCCCCGCCCGCGGCGTCTTGCCTGCAGTGAGCGTCGACGAGGCCGAGCCGGAGTTCGAGGCCCGATTGGCCGAGACCTCCTCGCTGGCGTTCCGGGTCGCCTACAGCGTCCTCCGGCACCGGCAGGACGCCGAGGACGTGGCCCAGGAAGCCTTCGTGAAGGCGCATCGGAGTTTCGCGCAGCTGCAGGATCGCGATCGCTTTCGCGGGTGGCTCATTCGCATGACCTGGCGCCTGGCCCTCGATCGCCGGCGGGCGGACCGGCGGCGCGCCGCGCGCGAGCTGGTGCACGCCGACCCGGCGGCGGCCGCCGAACCGGGGGCCGAGGAAACCGCGCTCGAGCGCGAACGCGCCGAGGCGCTCTGGCGGGCGATCGACGCCCTGTCCGAGAAGCTGCGGGTCGTGATCGTCCTGTCGGCGATCGAAGGCCACGACGTCGCTCAGGTGGCGCGCCTCCTGGATCTGCCGCCCGGCACCGTCAAGTCGCGGCTGTTCCTGGCCCGCCAGCAGCTGAAGGAGCTGTTGCAATGAACGATACGGAACTCGACCGCATGCTCGCGCGGGCGCTCGACGTCGCGCCCTCCCCGGACTTCACGGCGCGCGTGCGGACGCGCATCGCCGAGGAGCCGAGGCGCCGGGCGTGGCTTGGTCCGGCCCTGTGGGCCGTCGGCGCGACCGGCGCGCTGGCCGCCGCCGTGCTGGCACTCGTCGCGCTCCTGCCGGGCCGGCCGTCACACACGCCCGAGCCGTCGACGCTGGCCGCGAGCCGGCTGGAGCTGCCGGTCACGACGCCGCTCGCCGTGCCGTCCGGCACGACGCTCGCCCCGGCCGCCACCACGGCGCCGGCGGCGCCGCGTCAACCGGAGGTTCTCGTGCCCGACGACGACCGCGCCGCGCTGTGGCGACTCGTGGCGGCCGTCCACGCGGGCGCCGTGCCAGCCGCGATGCTGCCGTCAGACAACGACGCCGACGCGGCCGCACCGCCAATCGAGACGGCGGCCATCACGCTCGCTCCCATCGACGTCGAGCCCATCAGCATCAGCCAGTAGAGAGGCCTTATGACCAAACTTCGTCGCGCGTCCGTTGTTCTCCTCTTCCCAATCGCGTTGGCGGCAGCGGCCCTTCCGGCGGCCGCCCAGGACACCCCGGCTGCCCCCCCGCAGGCCGCGCCCCAGCCGAGCCCGAGGCCGGCGGCGCCGCCGACGGGAATCGTTCCGGTCAAGGTCGACGTCACCCTCGTGAAATACCAGAACGGGGCCAAGGTGAGCAGCCTGCCGTATTCGCTGTCGCTCGGCGCGAACGGCCCGCGTTCCAGCCTCCGCATCGGAGCCGAGGTCATGGTCGGAGGAGGCGGCGACGCCCGACGCCAGCAGATCGGGACCTACATCGACTGCCAGGCGGCGGAACTCCGCGACGGGCGATTTTCGCTCACGCTGTCCGTCAACGACACGTCGGCGTACGCCACCAAGCCGCAGGAACTCGTCGCCATCAGCGACAGTCCTCCTGTTCGCAGTTTCGTGGTGACGAATCAGGTCCTGACACTGAGCGACGGCGGGACCGGAGAGTTCGTGACCGCCACCGACCGGCTGACGGGCGAAATGATCAAGGTGGAGGTGAAGCTGACGGTGGTGAAATGAGTTGGCTGAACGATGCCAATGACCAAATTACCAAATCACCCAATTACCAAATGCCACCGTCAATGCCCCATGGCTTCGGAATGAACAACTGCTCGAACAGACGGATCGCGTAGCGGTCCGTCATCCCTGCAATGAAGTCGCGCACGGCCGCGTCGAGGCCTTCCTCGTCGATCGTCCGCCGGTCGAGGAACTCCTCCGGCCGCGCGCGCACCTTCACCCAGAGCCCCTCGAGAATGCCGGCCGTCTTCTGGAACTCGACCGTCGCCAGCGAGTTCTCGTAGACGGTATCGAAGAGGAACTGCCGCAGCGCGAGCACCGCCTCGAGGACGGCCGGGCTCATGCGGATCTCGGTCAGGCCGCCGGCCTCGGTCTCCACCACCACGTCGCGGACGAGCGTCCCGATGCGCGCCGACGCGGTCGTGCCCAGCGCCGCGATCGGCTCGCGCGGCAGCGACGCCGGGTCCAGCAGGCCCGCGCGCGTCGCGTCGTCGATGTCGTGGTTGACGTAGGCGATCAGATCGGCGACGCGCATGATCTGGCCTTCGAGCGTGCTGGCGCGCAGGGCCTCCGGCATGCCGACCGGCGCGCCCGACTTCCCCTTCGAGTGTTTCGCGATGCCGTCGCGCACTTCCCACGTGAGGTTCAGCCCGAGGCCGTCGTTCTCGAGCCGGTCGATGATGCGGAGGCTCTGTTCGTAGTGGTTGAAGCCGCCCGGCATGAGCTTGCCGATCACTCGCTCGCCCGCGTGGCCGAACGGCGGGTGCCCGAGGTCGTGACCGAGCGCGATGGCCTCGGTGAGCTCCTCGTGCAGGCGCAGCACCTTCGCGATCGTCCGGGCGATCTGCGACACCTCGAGCGAGTGCGTCAGGCGCGTGCGGTAGTGGTCGCCGGCGGGGCTGAAGAACACCTGCGTCTTGTGCTTCAGCCGGCGGAAGGCCTTGCAGTGGATGATGCGGTCGCGGTCGCGCTGGAACGCCGGACGCACCGCGTCGTCCGGCTCCGGATGCAGCCGCCCCCGGGACTCGGCGCTCTTCGCCGCCTGGGGCGCCAGCGTCTCGCGCTCGCGCGCCTCGAGCTGTTCGCGCAGCGTCATCGCACGATCTCCCCCAGGAAGCTGACGCCGTGCGCGAGGGCGCCCGCGCCGAAGTTCGAGGCCAGCGTCTGTCCGAGATCCGCGAAGGTGTCGCGCGTGCCGAGGTTGGTGCCGCGGCGCACGCGCGCGCCTGTCGCGAGCAGCGGCACGTACTCGCGCGAATGGTCCGTGCTCGGCGTCGTCGGGTCGTTGCCGTGGTCGGCCGTGACGACGAGCAAATCCGTGTCGCGGAGCGCCGCGAGAATCTCGGGAAGCCGCTCGTCGAAGCGCTCGAGGTTCTCCGCGTAGCCGCGCGGGTCGTTGCGGTGGCCATACTTCACGTCGAAGTCCACGAGGTTGGCGAAGATGAAGCCGCGGTCGACCGAGGCCATCTCCTTCAGGATCCAGTTCACGCCGTCCTCGTCGCTGACCGTGTGGCGGGCCACCGTGATCCCCCGGCCGCTGAACAGGTCGTCCACCTTGCCGACCGCCACGACGGGCCAGCCCGCGGCCTTCAGCCGATCGAGCAGCGTCTCCCCCGCCGGCGGCAGCGCGTAGTCGCGGCGGTTCGACGTGCGCGTGAACGATCCCGGCTCGCCGACGAACGGCCGCGCGATCACCCGGCCCATGCCCATCCCCTCGCACGCGATCGTGTAGGCGATCTCGCAGGCGCGATAGAGCTCGGGGAGCGGCACGACGGACTCGTGCGCCGCGATCTGAAACACGCTGTCCGCCGACGTGTAGACGATGAACGATCCCGTGCGGAGATGCTCCGGGCCGAGCTCGTCGATGATCACCGTGCCGGAGGCCGCCGTGTTGCCCAGGACGCCGCGGCCTGTCTGCGTCGAAAACTCCGCGATGATGGGCTCGGGGAACCCGCTCGGAAACACCGGAAACGCCCGCTCGAGCACGACCCCCATCAGCTCCCAGTGTCCCGTGACCGAGTCCTTGCCGGCGGACGCCTCCGCCATGCGGCCGTACGCCCCCTCGGCATCGCCAGGCGCCGCGCCGCCGAGCTCCACGAGCCGACCGAGGCCGAGACGCCGGAGCGCCGGCAGGCGCAGCGGGACCGTTTCCGCGATGTGTGTGAGTGTGTCGCTGCCCTCGTCGCCGTAATCGGCCGCGTCGGGAAGCTCGCCGATCCCGAGACTGTCGAGGACGATGACGATGGCGCGCGTGAAAGGCGGCGTCAGCGGACGCGCTCCTTGCCAGGCCGTTCGAGGATTCGAGGGTCGAGCAGGCGCGTGACGGATTCGAACGTCGAAGCCAGCTCGCCGGGGCCGGCGAACCAGCTTAGATTAGGCTCTTTGCGGAACCAGATCAACTGACGCCGCGCGTAGCGCCGGTTTTCCTGCGCGATGAGGGCGCGCGTCTCGATTTCGTCACGCACGCCGTGCAAATGCTCGAGGACCTGCCGGTAAACGAGGCCGCCGAACGGGCGCGCCGTCTCCGGCACGCCGCGGCCCAGGAGCCCGCGCACCTCGTCCAGCAGACCGCGCGCGAACTGCTCGTCCACGCGCCGCGTGACGCGCGCCGACGTCGACTCGGCGGGCAGGCGGAGCGCCACGCCGACCATCTCCACGTCCGGCAGGGGGCGGACGGTGTCGGCGAAGTGCGCCGTCAACGGCCGGCCGGTGAGCAGGTACACCTCGAGCGCGCGCACCATCCGCTTGACGTCCCTCGGCTGAATGCGCCGCGCCGATTCCGGATCGACCCGCCGCAAGAGCCGGTGGAGGTGTTCGGGGCCTTTCCGGGCCGCCCGCTCCTCGAGCCGCGCGCGGACGGCGTCGTCCTTGCCCGGCCCCGGGAACAGGCCGCGCGTGAGCGCGCGGTAGTAGAGGCCGGTGCCACCGACGACGAGCGGCACGCGCCCGCGCGCGAGGATGTCGCGAATCGCCGCCGACGCGTCGCGCGTGAACTCCGCGGCGGTGTATTCGTGCGTGGGATCGACGATGTCGATGAGGTGATGCGGAATGCCGCGCCGGTCACGCGCGGACACCTTGTCGGTGCCGATGTCGAAGCCGCGATAGACGGCGGTCGAGTCGCAGTTGACGATCTCGCCGCCGTAGCGCTCGGCAAGCGCCAGCGCGAGCGCGCTCTTCCCCGACGCCGTCGGTCCGACGACGGCGATGCACAGATTCACGACGTGTAGATCAACACGTAGACGACGAACGCGGCGAGCAGGATGAGAAGGCCGGTCTGCTGCGGGCGCGTGATCACTCCGGCGCCTTCTCGTTGTAGTAGAAGGTCACGGTGAACAGCACCTGATCGTCCGGGTAGGCCACGGGGAGCGGCGTCGTCGGGTTCGACGAGGAGAGCGCGCCGACGGCCGCCGTGTTGAACGCGGCCACACCGCTCGGCCCGGGCACCTGCAGGTCCGTGATCGACCCGTCGCGGTGCACGTAGAACGTGACGACCGTGTGGCCGTGCGCGGACATCACGGCGTACGGAATGAACCAGTTCCGGCGGATCTGGGCGACGAAGCGGCGCAGCCACGGCCCGAAGTCGACGCCCTTCGAGTCGAACTGAATCGACGCGCCCGGCCCAGACGCTCCGCCGGTCGGGTTGTCGAACGACTGCTGCTCGATGTACTCCTGCAGGTTCTGGAGCGCGTTGCCCAGCGCGCCGCCGACGAGCGGCGCGCCGCCATCGAACCCGCGCGTGAACGCGGGCGGCAGGCGCAGCCCGGTCGGCGCCTCCGACCCGAGGCGCGGCGGCTCCTGCGCCTGGTTGTCGGCGACCTGTCCGTCCGGCTTTCCGGCGGGCGGCTCGGACTGCGGCCCCTGTCCGCGCCCGGTCTCGGCGGGCGCCGGCGGCGGCGCGTCGATTTTTTCAGGACTGTTCCCGCGCGCGAACGGCAGCGGGTTCGTCGGCCGTTCGGCCACTTGCGGCGCCTGTGCCCGGCGGTCCTGGTCGGAGAGCGGCGCGCGCGGCGGCGGCGCCGGCGCGGGCGTGTCCACGCGCGGCTGCATGAAGACGAAGCGCGGCGCCTCGCCCTGCGCCTGCGCCAGGTCGAGCGGTTGCGCCACCTCGGTACGGGCCGGGAGCAGCCGCGGCGCCACCAGGATGAAGATCACCAGCCCCATGTGCATGATGATCGAGATGAGGACGCCCTCCCGCCACGAGATGGCCCGCCCCACCGGCGCGATATCCGGCCGATAATCGTCGAACTCGAAGTACATCAGGGACTTAAGGGAGTATAGCAAGCCACATAGTCGCAAGCCATATAGTCGCAAGTCGCAAGTCGCCAGTCGCTAGTCCGAGTCGCTAGTCCGAGTCGCTAGTCCGAGTCGCCAGTCGTTAGTCCGAGTCGCCAGTCGCCAGTCCGAGTCGCCAGTCGCCAGTCCGAGTCGCCAGTCGCTAGTCCGAGTCGCCAGTCGCTAGTCCGAGTCGCTAGTCCGAGTCGCTAGTCCGAGTCGCCAGTCGCCAGTCCGAGTCGCCAGTCGCCAGTCCGAGTCGCCAGTCGCTAGTCCGAGTCGCCAGTCGCCAGTCCGAGTCGCCAGTCGCCAGTCCGAGTCGCCAGTCGCCAGTCCGAGTCGCCAGTCGCTAGTCCGAGTCGCCAGTCGCCAGTCCGAGTCGCCAGTCGCCAGTCCGAGTCGCCAGTCGCTAGTCCGAGTCGCCAGTCGCCAGTCCGAGTCGCCAGTCGCCAGTCCGAGTCGCCAGTCGTTAGTCCGAGTCGCCAGTCGCCAGTCCGAGTCGCCAGTCGCTAGTCCGAGTCGCCAGTCGCCAGTCCGAGTCGCCAGTCCGAGTCGCCAGTCGCTAGTCCGAGTCGCCAGTCGCTAGTCCGAGTCGCCAGTCGCTAGTCCGAGTCGCCAGTCGCCAGTCCGAGTCGCCAGTCGCCAGTCCGAGTCGCCAGTCGCCAGTCCGAGTCGCCAGTCGCTAGTCCGAGTCGCCAGTCGCTAAGTCGCGAGTCGCCGAGTCGTCTAGTCCGAGTCGCCAGTCGCTAGTCCGAGTCGCCAGTCGCTAGTCCGAGTCGCCAGTCGCCAGTCTGAGTCGATAGTCACACGTCCGAGTCGCGAGTCTCAAATTGGCCATTCCACTGCCTTGCGGACCTGCGACTCGGACTGGCGACTCTGACTGGCGACTCGGACTGGCGACTCGGACTCGCGACTCTGACTGGCGACTCGGACTGGCGACTGGCGACTCGGACTGGCGACTCGGACTGGCGACTTGAGACTTGTGACCTGCGACTACGTGGTCGTGGCCGTATACAGATAGACGATCCCCAGCGTCAGCGGGGTGGCGTCGACGTTCTGAAATCCGGCGTGTCGCAGCATTTTCACAAACTCATCCGGGCTGGCGAAGGCGCCGACCGACTCGGGCAGGTAGGCGTACGCGGCGTTATGGCGGGAAATCGCGCGGCCGATCCGCGGGAGGACGTGGCGGAAGTACCAGAGGTAGAGCTGCCGCACGATCGGCAGCGTCGGGATCGCGAACTCGAGGACGGCCAGGCGGCCGCCCGGCGTCAGCACGCGATGCATCTCGGCGCACGCGGCCTCGGGGCGTTCGACGTTGCGGATGCCGAAGCCGATCGTCACCGCGTTCACCGAGGCGTCTCCGGCGGGGACCTTCGTCGCGTCGCCGCGGACGAGCGCGATCGCCCGCTCGAAGCCCCCGCGCGCGACCTTGTCGCTCCCCACCGCGAGCATCGCGCCAGAGAAATCCACGCCGAGGACGCGCGCCGCCCCGGGACGCGCCGTCCGCGCCTCAATCGCCAGATCGCCGGTGCCGGTGCACAGGTCCAGCACACGCTCGCGCCCCGACAAGGCCAGCGACCGGATCGCTTTCCGCCGCCAACGCCGATCGAAGCCGGCGCTCAGGAAATGGTTGAGAAAGTCGTACCGGCCGGCGATGGCGTCGAACATGCCGGCGATGCGCGCGGGGGACTTGGAGAGCGGCAACGAGGTGCCGGGGTCCTGGGGCCTGGTCCCTGGAAAGTCCTTAGTGCCTGGTGCCGGTGCCTGGTCGGTCATGGCAGCACGCGGTCCACGCACCTGGCACCCGGGACCGGGCACGTTCCAGGCCCCAGGCCCCAGGCCCCAGGCACCTTCACTGGCCGGCCTTCCCCGTCCACGGCGGATAGAGTTCGTTCTCGAAGCCCAGCCCGGCCAGAATCTTCCCGGCCATGAAGTCGGCGAGGTCGTCGAGGGTCTTCGGCATCTGGTAGAACGCCGGCATCGCGGGCAGGATCATCGCGCCGGCTTCGGCGCACAGGACCATGTTGCGCAGCTGCGGCAGGCTCATCGGCGTCTCGCGCGGCACGATCACCAGGCGGCGCTTTTCTTTCAACATGACGTCGGCGGCGCGCTCGACGAGGTTGCGCGACAGGCCGTTGGCGACGCCGGCCAGCGTCTTCATCGAGCACGGCACGATCGCCATCCCGCTGCATCCGTGGCTGCCGCTCGCAATCGTCGCGCCCAGATCGCGGTTGCTGTGCACGGTGATCGAGCCGGCCTCGACCTCCTGGCCATAGCGCGACGCGAGGAACGGCATCAGCCGATCGACCGACGCCTCGTCGCCCAGCTCGTCGCGCAGCAGGCGGCGGCCGTAGTCCGACACGACGAGTTCCACGTGCAGGCCCCGAGCGGTGAGCGCCGCCAGCGTGCGCACGGCGTAAATCGCGCCGCTCGCGCCCGTGACGGCGATGGCGACCGACGGCTGCCGCTCACTCGGCATAGATCGACACCGCCAGGACGACCAGATAGAGGATGCCGACGTAGCCGTTCAGGTCGAACGCCCGCTTCACCTGCGACAGATCGTCGGCGCGGACGAGCGACTGCTCGTAGACGAGCAGCATCGCGACCACGGCGACGCCCGCCGAGGTAGATGGCGCCGAGCGGCACGACGAAGCCGAGCAGCAGGAGCGCGCCCACGGCGAGCGACGTGCATGCAGCCGCGAGATCAGCGAGCGACCCGCGGACGCCGAACCGCACGGGAATCGACTGCAGCCCCTGCGCGCGATCGAAGTCGAGATCCTGGCAGGCGTAGAGCACGTCGAACCCGCCGACCCACGCGCCGATCGCGAGGCCGAGCAGCCACGGCTCCCAGCCGCCGCGGCCGCCGACGGCAAGCCACCCGCCGACCGGCGCGACGGCCATCGCCAGGCCGAGGAACAACTGCGTCCACGTGGTGTAGCGCTTGGCGAGCGAATACCAGAAGACGATCGCGAGCGCCACGGGCGACGAGCGCCAGGCAGAGCGTGCTGATCTGCGAGGCGCCGACCACGAACACGACCGACGCCACGGCGACGAACGCCACCGCCTCGCCGCGGCGCATCGCGCCGCGCGGCAGCTCGCGATTCGCGGTCCGGGGATTCAGCGCGTCGAAGCGCGCGTCGACCAGCCGGTTGAACCCCATGGCCGCGCTGCGCGCCGCCACCATGCAGACGACGAATCCAGCCGACGACCGGCCAGGTGAGGGGCACCCGCCGCGCCGCCAGCAGCGCGCCCGCCAGCGCGAACGGCAGCGCGAACACGGAGTGGCTGAACCGGACGAACGAGAGATAGCGTGCGTCAGGCGGGTCATTCGCAGCCATCGAATCTGGTCGGGCGTCGACGCCCGCCTACCAGATATTCTTCCACATCGTCCGCATCCGGCGGCAGGGCGACCGCGATCAGGCGCGCGCGCCTTGCCCGGCTCGATCGTGCCGTATTCGGCGTCGAAGCCGAGCGCCTGCGCGCCGTCGATCGTCGCGCTGGCGAGCAGCCGGTCCGCGGGCACGTCCGGCGCGAGCGCGCGCATCGTGGCCAGCTCGGCGAACACGTTGAGGTCGGGCGCGCTCGCCAGGCTGTCGGTCCCGACGGCGACGCTGCACGCCCGAACGCGTAGAAGTCGCTCGATCGGCGGCGCCCCGGCGCCGGTGTGGCCGTTGCTGCGCGGACAGGTCACGAGCGTGGTGCCGCGCGCCGCGAGCCGCGCCAGATCCTGCGGTCGTCATCTGCACGCCGTGGACCGCGAGCACGCCGGGCGTCGAGGAACCCGGCCTCGTCGAGGTACTCGACCGGGCCGACACCCGGCGCGACGCCACGACGGATCCCAGGCGCCCACGTCCTCGAGCAACGCGCGCCACGGGCCGCCGCCGGTCTCGCATGAACTCGACTTCTTCCGCCGACTCCGCAGATGCACGCTGCACGGGACGAACGGCCGCCGCTCGGCCGCCTGCCGGATGGCGCGAAACACGAGCGGCGCGACCGAATACGGCGCGTGCGCCGCCAGGCTGGTCCGGATGTGCGTGGACGGTTCGAGCGCGTCGAGCTCGCGGCACGCGCGATCGACGAACTCCGCCGCGCCTTCGGCGCGTTGAAGCGGATCAGCTCGTAGAACACGACGCCGGCGAGCGGGCTGCGCGTCGAGCGGACCGCAGGTGACAGCGTGTTGCTGATGTCGCCGACCAGGGCCGTGCCGGCCGCCACCGACTCGCTCGATCGCCGCGGCGATGCCCTCCATGATGGCGGGCGCCCGTGGATCGGTCTGCTGGCGCCGCGCGCCGACCACGCCGCGGATCCAGGTGACGAACGACGCGCTCGGCGGCACGCACGTCACGCAGGTACGACAGCTCGAGGTGCGTGTGCGCGTTGACCAGGCCGGGCAGGATGGCCGCGTGCCCCGAGGTCCACGTCGCGGCACGCCGTCCGTTGGGCAGCCGGCGGCCGAAGGCGACGATGCGGCCGCGGTCGACGGCGACCCAGCCGTCGCGGATCGGCGGCTCCGCGATCGGCAGCACCCAGGCCGCGTGGTAGCGGATCAATGCTGGATGACGCCGCAGCTCGATTTTGCCGGCGCGGCTGCGGGCCGGGTAGAGGCGCAGCTCCTCGGGCACGGTCGTGTCGCCGTCCGCGCGCGCGGTCGCGAGCTCGAGCATGCGCGGCACGTCGCGCTCGCGGAAGATCGGATCGCCGAGCACCTCGTAGTGCATGTTGCGGCGCTTGGCGATGAAGCCGGCGTCCTCGATG
Source organism: uncultured Acidobacteriota bacterium (assembly GCA_963792785.1). Classification (GTDB taxonomy): domain Bacteria; phylum Acidobacteriota; class Vicinamibacteria; order Vicinamibacterales; family CAVVIG01; genus CAWIMX01. Next base: position 870,992 of record CAWBXO010000001.1, read on the forward strand.
TTGCGCACGATCTCGACTTCGTCCATGCAGTAGGCCGGCGCCGGCCGCGCGCACGACGTTCTCCTCGATCATCACGCTGCCCATGTCGTTGGCGCCGAAGGCCAGGCTGAGCTGCCCGACCTTGCCGCCCTGCGTGACCCACGACGCCTGCAGGTTGTCGAAGTTGTCGAGCACGATGCCGCGCGATCGCGAGCGTGCGCAGGTAGTCGACGCCGGTCGCCTCCGTGCCCTGCGAGCTCGGTGTGCTCGGGCTGGTAGCTCCAGGTGATGAACGCCGTGAAGCCGCCGGTTTCGTCCTGCAGCTCGCGCAGGCGCAACAGGTGCTCGATGCGCTCCTCGTCGGTCTCGACCGTGCCGTACATCATCGTGGCCGTCGTGCGCAGGCCGGCGCGGTGCGCGTGGCGCATGACGTCGAGCCACTCGTCGGCCGTCGCCTTGCCGTAGCAGTGCAGCAGCTTGCGCACGCGGTCGACGAGGATCTCGGCGCCGCCGCCGGGGATGCTGTCGAGCCCGGCCGCGATCAGCCGGTCGATGCACCTGCGGCACCGGCAGCTGCGACAGGCGCGACAGGTGGATCACCTCGGGCGGCGACAGCGCGTGCAGCTTGAAGTCGGGATACCGCGCCTTGATGGCGCGGAACAGGTCCTCGTACCACGTCAGCGGCAGGTCGGGGTTGTGGCCGCCCTGCAGCAGCAGCTGCACGCCGCCGACCGCGATCGTCTCGTCGATCTTCCGGAAGAGCTCGTCGAAGCCGAGGACGTAGCCCTCGGCGCGATCCGACGTGCCGGTAGAACGCGCAGAAGTTGCACTTCGCGACGCAGACGTTCGTGTAGTTGACGTTGCGGTCGATGATGTAGGTGACGACGCCGTCGGGGTGCTTGCGGGCGCGGACCTCGTCGGCCAGCCGGCCGAGCAGCGCCGTCGGCGCCTGGCGGTACAGCTCGAGCGCCTCGGCGGCGATCGACGCCGCCCGCCCGCCCGCACTTTGTCCGCCATCCGGTCGATCATGGCTCGTCAGAAGAACCGCAGCGTCGCCGTCTGGGCACCAGATCCGAGCTCGTGCAGCGTAGCGATAGAACAGCTCCAGGCCCGCGCGCTCGTCGTCGCCGAGTCGCGTACCTGATATTATCCCGCAGATATCGCGCGCCGAGCGCTTGCTGGTCCGCGTCCGTGAAATACGCGCGCGCCACGGCCTCGGCCTGCGCGACGCCCCTCGTCGCGCGCCCGCCGCAAGCGAGTCCATCTTTGCCGACCCGACGGCCCCAGGCCGCCCCGCCCAGAAGGCATAGACGAACGGCAGCCCGGTCGACCGCGTCCACGCCTCGCCGAGATCGATCTTCTCGACGGACGCCTGACGACCGGCGCCTGACGACTCCAACAGCGCGTGGTCGCCGATCATCAGCGCCGCGTCCGCCGAGCGCAGCATCGCGTCGAGATCCGGCCCCTGGGGCGTCAGCGCCGGGTCGATGTGGAACACCCGGCGGCAGAGCACCTTCGTGAGCGCCACCGATGTCCGCGAGCTCGTGTCGAGCGCGAGCGAGCGTGATGTCCGCCATCGGCCGCTTCGTGAAGATCGCGACCGAGGCCACCGGGCCGCGCGACGCAATCGCCAGGTCCGGCACGATGCGGTAGCCCGCGCGCGCGCCGTCGCCGCGCAGATACTCGATCGACGGAATCAGCCCGAGGTCGATGCCGCCCTCGTGCAGCAGATCGGCGCAGCGCGACGGGATGTCGAAGCGGAGATCGAACGCGGGATCGCGATCGAGGCCGAAGACGAGCGGACGGGCATTCAGATACTCGACGGCGCCCAGCCGGACCACGCTCATCCGCCTTCGCCAAGGCTCCGGCGGACAGGTCGCGCGATCGGCTCGAACCGGCCGTTGCGCTCGACGGGCTCCTGCCCCGCCGCCTGGATGTTGCGGCGCACGTCCTCGAGCGGCGCGCGGCGGCGGCCGTCGCTCGCCCGTCCTCGTCGCACGACACGCCGTCCAGGTCGTCGGCGCCCATCGTCAGCGCGACCTGCGCGAGCTTCGGGCCGTAGAGCGGCCAGTCCACCTGAATCGACGGCACGTTGTCCACGATCAGCCGCGCCAGCGCCACGCGCTTCACGTCGTCGTACCCGGTGGTCGGCGCCGTACGCGTTGACGTGACGCGGCAGCGGCGCGAAGGCGCGAATCACGGCGACGCGCCGCTGCAGTTCGGCGACCGAGCGGAGGTGTTCGACCAGATCGCCGGCCGGCGTCTCCTCGAGCGTGGCGCGCGCGAGGTCGAGACCGGCGATGTTCACTTCCTCGATCGAGCGGCGCGCGTCCTGCAGCCGATCGAGCGGTGCGTCGGCGACCAGTTCAAGACCCGCGGCCTTCAGCTCCTCGAGCAACGCGCGCAGCGTGATCGGTTCGCGGGCGGCGAGCGCCTCGAGATCGGCGAGCGAGAAGCCCGACACCGGCACGCCGCCAGCAGGCCGCCGACACCGCGGCCGCGCGGTCCACGGCGGCCGCCACACTGGCGGGCGCCCCGACGATGCGCACCTCGCCGGCCGTGGGCGGCACGACGATCGGCGCGCGCGGATCCGCCGGCACTTCGACCACGCGGACGAACGTCGTCCGCGCGCCCATGCGCCGCCCGCCGCACGTCGTCGGCGAGCATGCCGAGGGAGATGATGTCGTGGCTTTCGGCGAGGGAGGCCGAGATCGGCCGCGGAGGCGGACATGAAGAGAATTCTACCGTGGGCCTCAGGCCGGTGTCGGTCCTTTGCGGGTGGCCGCCGTCAGGGAGCCGTGGACCCGACCAGGGTGCCGGCCAGGGCCATCATGCCGACGACGAGGAGCCAGCCCACGAGGCAGACGGCGACCGCTCGCCCGGTGCTGCGGTAATCGAGCGCCTGTCGAACAGCGACGACCATCGCCGCGAGCATCCAGATCGCCGCCACGACCGACGCGGGGCCCGCGACGCCCGGCAGGATGCCGAACACCCGCAGGAGGCCTGGCGTGCTGGCGAAGCCCAGCGTGCGCAGCAGCTCGCCCACGTCCGCCTTCGTGTCAGGTCCCGGCAGGATCCGCGTGCCCACCTGGAACGTGATGACCGCCCAGGCCGCCCACGACAGCAGCGCCACGCTGCCGAAGACGATGACGCGGGCGGGCGCGACGCCGCCGAACCCGCCGTTCCCGAAGCCGGCCGCCAGGCTCGACAGCAGGACGACCACCAGGGCCTGCCCGGTCGCGCTGCGGTCGGCCTCGACGTCCTCGTAGATCGTCGCGTCGAGGGCCGCCGCGCCGATCAGGCGCTGCAGGAAGGAGTTGCGCGCGTGGGTCGCCATGTCCTCCAACTAAGCAAGAAGCTTTCCATTGCCGAGGCGGCTCCAGATCTCGGCCGCCCGACGGCCCGCAGCCTCGGTCACGGCTATCCGTGAGGGCCACTGGCGAGTATAGCCTTCCGACGCCCACTTGCGCGTCGCGTCGATCCCCATCTTGCCGCCGTACGCCGGCAGTTCCGCGGCATCGTCCAGATCGTCGACCGGGCCTTTCGTCATCTGGACGTCGCGCATGGGATCCATGTGCGTGCCGACGATCCACGCGACCTCGCTGAGGTCGTGCACGTCCACGTCCTTGTCGACCACGATGATGGTCTTCGAGAACATCAGCTGGCCGAGCCCCCAGCACGCGTGCATGATCTTGCGCGCGTGGCCGGGATAGCGCTTGTCGATCGAGACGATGACGAGGTTGTGGAAGATGCCTTCGGCCGGGAAGTGCATGTCCACGATCTCGGGGAGCGGTCTTGCGGATCACCGGCAGGAAGATCCGCTCGCTCGCCATGCCCAGGTAATAGTCCTCCATCGGCGGGATGCCGACGATGGTCGTGAGGTACGTCGGCTTCTTGCGGCGCGTGACGCACGTCAGGTGGAACACCGGATAGTCGTCGGGCTGCGAATAGAAGCCGGTGTGATCGCCGAACGGTCCCTCGCGGCGCCGCTCCCCGGGCTCCACGTAGCCTTCCAGGACGATGTGCGCGCTCGCCGGGACCTCGAGATCGACGGTGACGCACTTCACGAGCTCGATCCGCCGGCGCGCGAGGAAGCCGCCGAGCAGCAGCTCGTCGAGCCCCTCGGGCATCGGCGCCGTCGCGCAATACGTCAGCACGGGCTCCGGGCTGAGGGCGACGGCGACCTCGAGCCGTTTCCCCAACCTCTCCGCCACGCGGTGGTGCTGCGCGCCGCCCTTGTGGCGCTGCCAGTGCATGCCGGTGGTCGTGTTGTCGAACACCTGCATGCGGTACGTGCCGATGTTGCGCGTGCCGGTCTCGGGATCCTTCGTGAAGACGAGCGGCAGCGTGATGTACGGCCCGCCGTCCTCGGGCCAGCACGTGAGGATCGGCAGCTCGTCGAGCGTCCCGCCCTTCTGCACCACTTCCTGGCAGGGGGCGTCCTTCACCGTCTTCGGCATCAGGTCGCCGAGCCGGTTCACGAGCGGCAGCATCTTCAGGGCGTCGAACATGCCCTTGGGCGCCTGCGGCGTCATGAGCTCGTCGATCTCCTTCGCGAGATCGTCCAGCGAGGCCACGCCCAGCGCGAGGCACATCCGCTCCATCGATCCAAAGACATTCGCCGCGACGGGAATGTCGTAGCCGGACGGCTGCTCGAACACCAGCGCCGGGCCGCCCTTCGGCGACTTGCACGCGCGATCGATCACCGCCGCCATCTCGAGCGCCGGACTCACCGGCTCGGCGACATGAGCCAGCCACTTCCGCGTTTCGAGATCCTTCAGGAATTCCGCGAGATCAGCGTGCATCGTCAAAAGACCTGTTCACGAGAACAAATGCTCCCTGGGTGTCTTCTTCGGGCCTTCGGGGCTTTGAGTTGCATTTATGTCGTTGTCATTTTATCCGTGATGGCCTGGGCCAGGGCCAGGGCGCGGCGGCCTTCGGCGCCCGGGACGCCGGGGGCGCGGTGCGTCGTCACGGCCTCGACGAAATCGGCCAGCTCGCGCTTCAGCGGCTCTTCGTTCTCGACCGGCACGTCTCCGCCCTGGATCGACGGCATCGGGCCGGCGCCCTTCGCGAGGCGCCACATCTCGATCTTCTGGGCCGCGTAGTCAATCGACAGGTACGCCGCGGGCTGGAAGAAGCGAATCTTGCGCGTACGCGGTCGCGGCTGATGCGGCTCGCCGTCAGGTTCGCGATGCAGCCGTTCGCGAACTTCACGCGCGCGTTGGCGATGTCGACGCGCGGCGTGAGCACCGGCACGCCGACGGCTTCGATCGCCTCGACGTCAGACTTCACCAGCGACAGCACGACATCGAGATCGTGAATCATCAGGTCGAACACGACGTCGATGTCGAGGCTGCGCTCGGGGAACGTGCCGAGGCGGTGGACCTCGATGAAGCGGGGATCGGTCAGGAGCGGCCGCGCGGCCGCCACCGCGGGATTGAAGCGCTCGGTGTGGCCGACGGCGAGCACGACGCCCGCCTTCGCCGCCGCCGCGATCATGGCGTCGGCTTCGGCGAGGCTGCGCGCCATCGGCTTCTCGACCAGCACGCTGACGCCCGCCTCGAGGAACGGGAGCGCGACGTGCACGTGCGCCTCCGTCGGCACAGCCACCGTCACCGCGTCGACCGTCCCCGCCAGCTCCGCGGCGTCGTAGACGGCGCGCGTGCCGTTCGCCTGCGCGATCTCGTCGGCGCGCGCGCGGTTGGTGTCGACCACCGCCGACGAGCTCCGCCCCGGGCAGCGTCGCGAGAATCCGCGCGTGGTGGCGGCCGAGATGCCCGACGCCGACGACGGCCACGCGCAGGCTCATGCGTCGCGCCTCCGCCCGACCACGGCGATGCCCGCCTCGTCGGCTGCGGCCACGACGGCGTCGCCGTCGATCAGGAGCGTCTTCCCGGCATCGACCGACAGCGCGTCGGCGCCGGCCGCCTTCATCGCCTCGAATCGTCGACACGCCGACGACCGGCACGTCGAAGCGCATGTCCTGGTTCGGCTTGGCGACCTTGACGATGCGGACGCCCGCGCCCGCGAGCTGGCCGGCGCGCGCGATCACGGCGTCGGTGCCTTCCATCGCCTCGACGGCGACGACCGCCCGGCCCTTCACCGCCACGGTCTGGCCGACGTCGAGCCCGGCGATCTGCATCCGCCATCCGGTACCCGAACTCGAGATCCGCCGCCGCCTCGTCGTCCGGCGCCATCCGGCCGAGCACGCCCTCGCCCGCGAGCAGCGGCGCGAGGAACGCGGTGGAATCGACGAGCGTCGATGCCCTTGTCGCGCAGGGCGTCGGCCACGCCGGCGATGAGGGCGTCGGTGTTCCGGGCCTTGAGCTTCATCAGGACGCCGAGCAGCGTCAGATCGGGCACGATGTCGGCGAAGAGCTTGGTGTGCTTGACCTGCCCCGCCATGACGGCCTGCGGTGACGCCCGCCGCTCTTCAGCAGCTTGATGCAGGTGCCGAGCTGGCCGAGCGACACCCAGTGCAGCGCCGCCGTCGGCGCGCGGGCGGCCGCCGCTTCGAGCTCGGGGAAGGCCTCTTCCTTGATCGCGATGACGGTCACGTCGTGGCCCGCGGCGCGCGCGGCCTCGAGCACGAGGAAGGGAAAGCGGCCGTTGCCGGCAATCAGGCCTAGACGCATACAGGCCTCCCCCTACTCGTCGGCCAGGACTTCCTCCGCCCGGCGGGTGGCGCGTCGCAGGATGACGCCGCGCTTGGAGGAGCGGATGAAGTCCACGCAGGTACTGCACCTCCGGGCAGGCCAGCGTGCGGTCCTTCTCGATCTGGGCGAGCGCGCGGCTGGTGTTGAGCTTCGACTGCAGCAGGTAGCGGAACGCCCGCTTCAGCTGCGCGATGACGCTCGGGCGAGAAGCCGCGCCGGTTCAGGCCGATGGTGTTCAGGCCGAAGATGCGCGCCGGGCGGTTGCCGACCGTGCGCGCGTACGGCAGCGCGTCCTTCGTCACCACCGAATAGCCGCCGATGAACGCGTGCATGCCGACGCGGCAGAACTGGTGCACGGCCGATCCCGCGCTGATGTTCGCGAAGTCCTCGACGGTCACGTGCCCGCCGAGCGTCGCCATGTTGCCGAAGATCGTGTCGTTGCCCCACGTGGCAGTCGTGCGCGATGTGCACGTACGCCATGAACACGTTGCGGTCGCCGATCTCGGTGACCCCGCCGCCGCCCCGCGTGCCGCGATGAATGGTCACGAACTCGCGGAAGATGTTGTGCCGGCCGATCGTCAGCCGCGTCTCCTCGCCCTGGAACTTGAGGTCCTGCGGGATCAGGCCGATCGAGGCGAACGGAAAGATCTCGGTGTCGTCGCCGATCGTCGGTCGTGCCCTCGATCACGGCATGACGCGCCGATCTTGCAGTTCTCGCCGAGCGTGACGTCCGCCCCGATGAGCGCGTGGGCGCCAATCGTGCAGCCGCGGCCGATGCGCGCGCGCGGATGGACGATGGCCGTCGGGTGAATGTCGGTCTCGTCGAGGACGTAGCCGAGCAGCAGATCGGCCTCGGCCACGATCTGGTCGCCGACCGACGCCACGGCGCGGGCGCGCGCGAGCGCCGTCCGGCGCTGCTCCAGCGTGATCTCGAGCCGCAGGCGATCGCCCGGCACCACCTGGCGCCGGAACTTGGCGTCGTCGACGCCGCGCAGGTAGACGCGGGCGTTCGGGCGGCCGCTCGTCGCGCTCGAGCAGGAGGATCGCCGCGACCTGCGCCAGCGACTCGAGCATGAGGACGGCCGGGCAGCAGCGGCGCGCCCGGGAAATGCCCCTGGAAGAACTCTTCGTTGACGGTGACGTTCTTGATGGCGACAAGACGCCGGGCCGGCTCGTGCTCCAGTGATCGCGTCCACGAGCAGGGACGGATAGCGGTAGCAGAGCCGGTCGAGCAGACCTGGAATGTCGATCGTTGCAGCCACCGAGCGGCTAGGGCTGCGTCGCGGGCTTGACGCTCGCGGCATCGAGCGCCTTGACGACGTCTGCGCTCACGTCGAGACCGGGCGTGGCCCAGGCGATGCCCGCGTCGGCGATGCTGAAGATCATCAGCAAATCCTTCTCGCGGCCCACCTGGTCGAGAATCGGGATCAGCTTGTTATTGAACTCGACCTGCGCGCGCTGGCTCACGTCGTTCAGCTCGTTCTGCGCGTCTTCCTGGAAGCGCTGGAGCTCGACCGTCTGCTTCTGGATCTCCGCCTGCAGCTGCGCGGCTGCCGCGTCGCTCAGCACGCCGGCGCCGGTCTGCAGCTTCTGCTGGTTGGCCGCCAGCGCCTTCTGCTTGTCGGCGACCTCGGTCTGCTTCGCCTGCACGGCGCCTGCACCTTGGCGTTCTCGGCCTTCCCCTCGATCGACTCCTGGGCCACGCGCCCCAGGTCGACGAATGCGTACTTGGCGCCCTGCGGGAACGGCATCGGCGGCCGGGGGGCCGGGGCGGCCTGGGCCGGCGCCTGCGGGGCCGGCGGCGCCTGCGCGGCCGGGGCCTGCGCGAAGGCGGGGGCGGCGCCCAGGATCAGCACCAGCGAGGCGGCGACAGCATACCCTCTCATCACAACTCCTCCACTACTCCCAAAGCCGCTGATTTTAGCATGCGCACGAGTGTTTCCACCACAGAGGCACAGTTCTGTGCCCTGTGGCTCACTCCGCTTACGGGTGCAGCACCTGGAGACTGTAGTCCACCGTATCGGTGAGCGAGCCGGTGTCGTAGACGCGGGCGCAGAAGGCCGCCGGGCCGCCCGACGACCGGCCGCTAATCACCGTGCCCTGCCGCGCCCGGTCGTTCGACAGCACGTTCTGGCAGGTGAGGCCGTCGGCCGACGTCCCGAGCTCCAGGCCGACCACCGTGCCGTCGCCCGACAGCTCGGTCATCGTGGCCGTGATGTCGCCGGCGGCCAGCACCAGGAAGAACTCGGTGTGCGCGCCGTTCGGATTGATCGAGCCGGCGAACACGTCGGTCACCGTCTCGACCGTCGTCGGGGTCGTCGGGGTGCCGCTGTTCGCAGCTCGAGCAGCCGGCCGCCGAGACTGCGAGTGCCAGGCACGTGAGTGAACACGCGAACCGCCGCTGCATGAATGGCCTCAAAAAGTGGATCCCACGGCGAACCGGAACTGGAACGCCTTCTGCGGCTGCAGGTAGTTATTGAGCACGCCGCCGCGCTGGGGATTGTACGCAAAGATCAGCCGGAACGGCACGTTGAGCACCGGCATCAAGAACCGCACCTCGGCGCCCGTCGAGGTCTTGAACGCGCTCTGCTGCCCGACCACGCGCGTCGTCGCTGCCGTCGGGCGCGCTCGGATCGGAGATGCGTGCCGGCGAGCGAGCGCGGATCGTAGAGGCCGGGTAGATCGGCTCAGACGATGTCCTCGTGCCAGGAGAACGGCTGGCCGACGTCGCGCACCTGGCCCGCGTCGTAGAAGAGCACCAGGCGCACCGGGCCGGCGATGATGAAGTTCTGCTCGAGGTTGAACAGCAGGCTCTTGTTGCCGCCGAGCACCAGGCCCGTCGACGGGTCCGACGGCCCGATCGAGCGGATGTCGAACCCGCGGATCGCTGTACTCGCCGCCCAGGAACAGCTTCTCGAAGATCGGGAGATCGCTGCCCTTGTAGGCGCGGATGTACTGCCACTGGCCGCGGACGCCGAGCGACATCTGCGCGTTCTGCTTCCAGAACTAGACGCCCTCGAGCATCGGCTTGGAGAAGCTCGTGTTGCCGCCGAGCCCGGCCACGTCCAGCGACGCCGTGAGCCGGCGGCCGCTCGTCGGGAAAGATCGGGTTGTCGACCGTGTTGTGCACGAAGCTCGGCATGATCTTGCTGATGATGCGCTCGCCGCCCTGCGCCGAGGAGGAGCGAGTCGCGCAGGAAGGGATTGCGCGCGAGCACAGTTCCGGCGAATTCAGCACGTCGCTGATTTCGGTGACCTGCACGCGCTGGTAGCTGTAGTTCAGGAACATGCGCGTGAAGCCGGCCAGCGGGAAGCCCGCCGTGAGCACGCCGCCGACGGAGCGCTGCGTGAACTGGCCGATGTAGCGGACGTCGCTGGCGGAAGAGGTTCGACGCCGCCCGTGATGTTGCGGTCGAACAGGAACGGCTCGGTGAAGCCGACCGTAGTAGTTCTGCGCGCGCGACCCGGCCTGCAGCGACACCGTCAGGCTCTCGCCGCGCCCCAGAAAGTTCGCCGTCTGGAACGACAGCTGGCCGAAGAAGCCCTCGAACTCCGAGACGCCGGCGCCGAAGCTGAGCTGGTTGCGGTTCTGCTCCTCGAGCTTCAGCCTGACGTCGACCTTGTTCGTCTGCGTCCGGCGTCTTGTCGATGAAGACGTCCGTTGCCGGGCCCTCGAGCGGCTTGAAGTAGCCGAGCTGGTTCAGGCGCTTGATGCTGTACTTCAGCGCCTCGGTATTGAACACGCCGTTCTCGACGAGCCGCAGCTCGCGCCGGATCACGTTGTCGTGGGTCGTCGTGTTGCCCGACGAACGTGATGCGGTTGACGAAGTACTGCTTGCCCTCCTGCATCCGCATCGTGACGTCGACGATCGGCGGGCCCTGGCGCTCGGCCGCGCCGACGCCGGCCGCCAGCGCCGCGGGCGCCTGCGCCTCGGCCGGGTTCGGATCGTCGCGGAACTCGAAGTCGGGAAAGCCGGTGAACTCGAAGTAGCCGCCGCCGCCGTACACTTCGCGCGCCTTCTCGAAGCCCTTGCGGACCTTCTTCGGCGCTGTAGTACCTCGCCGGGCTTCATCTTGAACAGCGGCCGCAGCTGGTCGTTCTTGACGACCGTGTTGCCGGCGAACGTCGATGGCGCCGACCTTGTAGCTGCCGGCCCTCGGTCGACCGGGATGCGCAGCTCGATCCAGCGGGTCTTCTTGTCTTCGAGTCCTCGAGCACGTCGCGCCTGCGGCGCGCCGACGTTGGCCCGCGATGTAGCCGTGGTCGCCGGTAGTACTGCGATGATGCGGTCGGCGTCCTCGTCGAACTTAGCTCCTCCTGGTACGTGCCGCGGCCGCTCATGAACGACAGGAACCAGTGCCCCTTGTTGTTCTTCATCTGGCTGCTTCAGCGCCCGGTCGCTGATCGCCTGGTTGCCGATGAACTCGATCGTGCTGGATCTTGACCTTCGGCCCCTCGTCGATGTGGAAGGTGAGGTGGACCAGCTTCGGGCCGCCCGGCATCTCCTTGATTTCGTGCGTGACCTCGCGCGTACTGGTAGCCCTTCTCGCTTCATCATGTCGCGGACGATGCCCTCGACCTTCCGCACGAGCGCCGGGATCGATGAACGTGTCGAGCCGGATCTGTGCGTTCTGCTCCTTCAGCTTCTCGTCGATCTTCGACGGCTCGATCTTCTTCGAGCCGGCGTAGTCGACGATCTTGACGCGCTGCCGCTCCTCCATGTGGTACGATGATCAGCTTGCCGACGACGCCGTTCGGGAAGTTGTAGTCCGTCGTCTCGATCCAGAGGTTGTCGAGGAAGTTGGTGGCCCAGAGCCGGATGAAGTCGTCGCTGCATCACCTGTTCGATCGAGTCGTCGTAGGGCACCCACACCGGGATCCTGGGACGGCTTGGACACGTGGTCCTTGAGCTGGATGTAGTAACAGGTAGGTTTGCTGTCGACCAGCGAGGCTGCCGCCCTGCGCGTCGAAGCAGGGCGCGACTGGTACACGACCGGCCCGGAGCCGGCCGGCGGCTGGACCGCCGGCGGCGGCAGCGGGATGCCGCAGATGCTGGTGGCGCCGGCCGGGGCGGCCTGGCGCGGGCGGCCTGGGCCAGGGCGGCCACGAGGCGGCCAGCAGGACCGCCGCGGCACGCGCCAGACAGGCGCAGCAATTTCACCATCAACCCTTTACTCTACCGGATTTTAGACGCCGAAGGACAGGTCCCGGCCGGAGGCCGGGCCCCAAAGAGCCTCTGAAAGTGAGGAGTCAGGAAGTGAGGAGGTCAGGAAGTTGGTTCGGGTTCGGGGTTCGGGGTTCTGAACTTCCTGACTTCCTGACTTCCTGACTTCCTCACTTCCCCTGTCACTAAGCCAGTTTCCGCCCCGCGGCCTCGACTTCGCCGCCGAGCGGGCCGGTACGCGAGCGTGCCGGCGTCGAGGTAGACCTCGATCTCGCCGCCCCGCAGGTGGCCGCGGATGAGCTCCTCGGAGAGCGGGTCTTCGACGTAGCGCTGGATGGCCCGGCGCAGCGGCCGGGCGCCGTACGACCGGTCCTTGCAGGTGACCTCGATGATCCAGTCGATCGACCTCCGGCGTCAGCGCGATGCTGCAGCTGGCGGTCGACCAGGTTCTCGTTCAGCTGCGTGACCAGCAGCCCCATGATGCGCCGCAGGTCGTCGTCGGTCAGCGCCTCGAAGACGATGATCTCGTCGATGCGGTTGATGAACTCGGGGTTGAAGGTGCGCTTCACCTCGCCGAGCACCATGTCGGTACACGCTCTTGTCGATCTCGCCGGTGTCGGACGACTGGAAGCCCATCGAGCTCTTCTTCTGGATGAAGCGCGCGCCGATGTTCGACGTCATGATGATGATCGTGTTCTTGAAGTTCACCCGGTTGCCGAGGCCGTCGGTCAGGTGGCCGTCCTCGAACACCTGCAGCAGGATGTTGAAGATGTCCGGGTGCGCCTTCTCGATCTCGTCGAGCAGCACGACCGAATAGGGGTTCCGCTTGACCTTCTCGGTGAGCTGGCCGCCCTCCTCGTGGCCGACGTAGCCCGGGCGGCGAGCCGATCAGCTTCGACACCGAGTGCTTCTCCATGTACTCGGACATGTCGAAGCGGATGAGCGCGTGGTCGCTGCCGAACAGGAAGTTCGCCAGCGCGCGCGCCAGCTCGGTCTTGCCGACGCCGGTCGGGCCGAGGAACACGAAGCTGCCGACCGGGCGGTTCGGGTTCTTGAGGCCGGCGCGCGAGCGGCGGATCGCGCGCGAGATCGCCGAAATCGCCTTCTCCTGGCTGACGACGCGGCTGGTGCAGCTCCTGCTTCCATGCGCAGCAGCTTGTCGCCCTCGTCCTGGTTGATCGACGTCATCGGCACGCCGGTCCACTTCGACGACGACCTCGTCGATCTCGCTGCTTGCCGACGACGACCTTGCGGCGCGCTCGACTTCACGTCGAACTTCTCGCGGACGAACTGCAGGTTCTCGCGGGCCGGCACCTCCTGCTCGCGGTAGAACTGCGCCTTCTCGAAGTCCTTCTGCGAGACCGCGCTCTCCATCTGCTCGACCGCGACGCGGATGCTCTTGTTGATCTCGCCGAACTCCTCGCTGTAGCCCGCCTCGCGCAGCTTGGCGCGCGCGCCGGCCTCGTCGACCAGGTCGATCGCCTTGTCGGGCAGGAAGCGGTCGGTGATGTAGCGGCTCGACTGGTAGACCGCCGCCTCGATCGCCTCGCGCGTGTACTCGACGTGGTGGAACGACTCGTAGCGGTCCTTCACGCCGAGCAGGATCTCGATCGTCTCGCGCTCGCCCGGCGGATCGACCTTGATCGCCTGGAAGCGGCGCTCGAGCGAGCGATCCTTCTCGATGTACTTCCGGTACTCGGCCGGCGTCGTCGCGCCGATGCAGCGGATCTCGCCGCGGCTAAGCGCCGGCTTGAGGATGTTGGCCGCGTCGAGCGACCCTTCGGCCGACCCGGCGCCGACCAGCGTGTGCAGCTCGTCGATGAACACGATGATGTTCGGGTTGTCGGTCAGCTCCTTCATGATCGCCTTGAGGCGCTCTTCGAACTGGCCGCGATACTTCGTGCCGGCGACGATCAGCGAGATGTCGAGCGCGAGAATGCGCTTGTCGGCGAGGAAGTGCGGCACGTCGCCGTAGACGATCTTCTGCGCCAGGCCCTCGACGATCGCCGTCTTGCCGACGCCGGGCTCGCCGATGAGCACGGCGTTGTTCTTCGTGCGGCGGCAGAGCACCTGCTGCACGCGCTCGAGCTCGTGCTCGCGGCCGACCAGCGGATCGAGCTGGTTCTTCATCGCCGACTCGGTCAGGTCGCGGCTGAACTCGGCGAGCAGCGGCGTTTCCTTCACCCGCGTCAGCGTCGTCTTCTCGTTGAGCAGCTGGACGATGTCCTCGCGGACCGTGTTGAGCCGCATCCCCTTTTCCATGAGGATGGACGCCGCCACCGACCGCTCCTCGCGCAGGATGCCGAGCAGCAGGTGCTCGGTGCCGATGTAGTTGTGCAGCAGCCGGTCGGCTTCTTCGGCGGCGAACTGCAGCACGCGCTTGGTCTCGGCGCTGAACGGAATCTCGACCGAGGTCGACACCTTCTCGCGGAACACGGTCCGGCCTTCGATTTCCTTGCGGATGTTCTCGAGCGAGAGGTGCGAGCGCGCGAAGATCCGGCTGGTCAGCCCCTTGCCCTCGCGGATCAGGCCCAGCAGCAGGTGCTCGGTCTCGATCGAGATGCTGCCGAGCTGGCTGGCCTCGTAGCGGGCGAAGAAGAGGACTCGCCGGGCCCTTTCGGTGTACCGTTCGAACATCCGGGCTACCTAGGTGAAAGCCGACGTGGTTGTGGTCACGGATCGCTCTGACCACAGTATACGGCATAGGCGCGCCGCCACCAATGTCCATCCGGCGAGTAAGTTGCTGGCTTCGCTAGGGTTCCCGCCCCACTCCGCCGCCCGAAGCAGCCGTCGACAGGTGCGCCGCTCAGGCGGGCTCGGCAGGCGCCCGCCCTCCAGGCGCAGGATCCGATCGCAGGCGGCCGGCGAGCGCGCGGGTTGTGCGTCGCGATCACCGACGTCAGACCGAAGTCGCGGTGCATCTCCCGCAGCAGCGCGTGCAGCGACGTCGGCGGTCTGCTTCGTCGAGGTCGCCGGTCGGCTCGTCGGCCAGCAGGACGGCCGGCCGCATGACCAGCGCGCGCGCGACCGCGACGCGCTGCTGCTCGCCGCCCGACAGCATGCCCGGGCCGGTGCGTCAACCGCTCGCCCAGGCCGACCCGCCGCAGCAGCTCCTCGGCCCGCGCGCGCGCCTCGGCCGGCGGCAGCCGGGCGATCCGCATCGGCATCTCGGCGTTCTCGAGCGCGCTGAACTCGGGCAGCAGGTGGTGGAACTGGAACACGAAGCCGACGTGCCGGTTCCGGAACGGCACCAGCGCGTCGTCGGCCAGCGCCGGTGATCGTCGTGTCGCCGATTCGTGACCGATCCCGCGTCCGCGCGATCGAGCCCGCCGAGCACGTGCAGCAGCGTGCTCTTGCCCACGCCCGACGCGCCGACGATCGCCACCATCTCGCCCGCGCTCGACGTCGAGATCCAGATCGCGCAGGACGGTGCAGCGTCGCGCCCGCCCGCCGTGTAAGCTCTTCGTACGAGCCCGCGAAGGCCTCGAGATGCCAAGGCCATCGTGGCTCACTCGTACCGCAGCGCCTGCGCCGGGTCGAGTTCGCGGCCTGGCGCGACGGGATAGATCGTCGCCACGAAGCAGATCAGCGATCGCGCGCCGACGACGACGAGCGCGAAGTCGAGCGGCAGGACCTTGAACGGCATGTGCGAGATCTGGTAGACGTCGGCCGACACCTTGATCAGCTCGTAACGGTCCAGCACCGCACGACAGGCCAGCGCGCCCAGGCCGGCGCCCACGCACCGTGCCGACCACGCCGATGATCAGCCCCTGCAGCATGAAGATCAGCGTGACGCTCCGCGCGCTCGCCCCATCGTCTTCAGGATCGCGATGTCGCGGTGCTTCTCCATCACGAGCAGGATCAGCGACGCGACGATGTTCAGCGCCGCGACCATCACGATGAGGCCGATGGTGAGCGAGATCGCGATCTTCTCGAGCGAGAGCGCCGAGAACAGCGACCTGGTTCATCTGCGCCCAGTCCTCGGTGAAGTACTCCGGCCCCATCGTGTTGTCGATGCCGCGCGCCACCGCGGTCGCCCGGAAGATGTCGTCCACCTTGCAGCTGGATCAGGTCGACCTCGGTCTTGTCGAAGCAGCCGCTTGGCGACGTCGAGCGAGATGAAGCCGTAGGTGCAGTCGATCTCGAACAGGCCGATCGAAAACACGCCCGCCACGCGCACGGGCCGCGGGTAGATCTGGCTGCCGCCCGGCGTGAGCGTGCCGTGCGGCGTGAGGATCTGGATCGTGTCGCCGACGCCCACGCCGAGCGACGCGGCGAGGTCCGTGCCGAGGAGGATGCCGTTGTGCATCGCGGCGTTGCTGGCGTCGGGCGCGTCGGACGGCGCGAGATCGTCGAGGCTCCCCTGCCGCATCGCCGGAAGGATGTCGGTGACGCTCGGCTCGAGCGCCGGGTCGACGCCCTTGATCGTCGCGAAGGCCTGCGCGCTGCCCGTCGACATCAGCAGCGCCTTGTCGAGGATCGCGGGCGCCGCGCCGACCACGTGCGGCAGCTGCTCGCAACTTCTGCGACCTCGGCGCGGTAGTCGGTGATGCCGCTGGCCTTCCAGACGAAGATGTGCGGGTTGGAGCCGAGGATGCGGTCGCGGTATTCCTGCTGGAGCCCGGTCATCAGCGCCAGCGCGATCACCGGGGCCATCACGCCGACGATGACCCCGAGCGTCGAGACGAGCGAGATCACCGAGATGAACGCCTGCTTGCGCTTGGCGAGCAGGTAGCGCAGCGCGATCTGCAGCTCGAAGGGAACGGTCACGGTACGATGATGTCACAAAAGCAAAGGCAACCACGAAGGCACGAAGGCACGAAGAAGGGCTTCAACCGATCCGCCGAAATCCGTCTGCGTGTCCTTCGTGCCTTCGTGCTTGCATTTCCGTGATCACCGTTCGCGGCGCATCAGCGGGAACAGGATGACGTCGCGAATCGACGGCGCTGTTGGTGAGGAGCATCACCAGCCGATCGATGCCCGACGCCCTCGCCGGCGGTCGGCGGCAGGCCGTACTCGAGCGCGCGGATGTAGTCCTCGTCCATCTCGTGCGCCTCGAGGTCGCCGCCGGCGCGCTGGGCGAGCTGGGCCTCGAAGCGCCGGCGCTGCTCGGCCGGATCGTTCAGCTCGCTGAACGCGTTGGCCACCTCGAATCCGCCGATGTAGAGCTCGAACCGCTCGACGGTGTCGGGGTCGTCCGGCCGCTGCTTGGAGAGCGGCGACACCTCGGTCGGGAAGTCGTAGACGAACGTCGGCTGCACGAGCTGGTCCTCGCAGAGGGCCTCGAAGATCGACGTGGCGATCTTGCCGGCGCCGTCGCCCTTCTTCACCTCGACGCGCAGCTCGCGCGCGAGGGCCGCGGCTTTCGCCCGGTCGCGCAGATCCCCGGCGGCCACCTCGCGGCCGAGCCGCTGCGATGCCGCGTCGCGCGCGGCTTCGCGCAGCGACAGCCGGGCGAACGGCGCGGCCAGCGAGATGTCGTGGCCGTTGAACGTGACGCGATCGGCGCCGATCGCCGCCTGCGCCGTGTGCGCGATGAGCGCCTCGGTCACGTCCATCAGCGTCCGGTAGTCCGCGTACGCCTCGTAGAACTCCATCATCGTGAACTCGGGGTTGTGCTGCGTGGAGATCCCCTCGTTCCGGAAGTTGCGGTTGATCTCGAACACGCGCTCGAGGCCGCCCACGGTGAGGCGCTTGAGGTACAGCTCGGGCGCGATCCGCAGGTAGAGGTCCATGTCGAGCGCGTTGTGGTGCGTCATGAACGGCCGGGCCAGCGCGCCGCCCGCGATGCGGCTGCATCATCGGCGTCTCGACCTCGAGATAGCCGCGCGCCGTCATGAACGCCCGGATCGCCGAGACGACGCGGCTTCGGACCTCGAAGACCCGGCGCGCGTCGGGGTTGACGATCAGATCGAGATAGCGCTGGCGGTACCGGATCTCGACGTCGGTCAGGCCGTGCCACTTCTCCGGCAGCGGCAGCAGGCACTTGGCCAGGAAGTGGAGCCGCGACGCCCAGATCGTGAGCTCGTTCGTCTTCGTGCGGAACAGACGCCCCTCGACGCCGACCCAGTCGCCGAAATCGAGGAGCTTGAAGATCTGGAAATCGAGCGCGGGCAGCGAGTCCTGGCGGACGTAGACCTGGATGCGCGACCGCCCGTCGGAGAGCACGAGGAAGTTGGCCTTGCCGAACGCCCGGATGGCCAGCATGCGGCCGCTCGTGATCGTGTCGACGCGTTCGGCCTCGAGGGCGGCCTGGTCGCGCGCGCTGTAGGCGTCGACGAGATCGCTCACCGTGTGGCGGCGCTCGAAGCGTGCGCGGGTAGACCTCGACGCCGAGGGCGCCGAGGGCCGCGAGGTTCGCGCGGCGCTGCTTGATCAGTTCCTCTTCTGAAGCCATGGGTCCTAGGTCGTCTGGTCGCGCTTCCGCCGGATGGCGTCGAGCATGCCGTTGATGAACTTCACCGCGTCTTCCGTGCTGTAGGTCCGCGCCAGCTCGAGGGCCTCGTTGATCACGACCGCCGGCGGCGTGGACGGGTCGGTCATCAGCTCGGCGACCGCCACGCGGAGGATCAGCCGATCGACGACCGCCATGCGCTCGGGCCGCCAGCGCTCCGTGGTGTCGGCGATCTGCACGTCGATGTCCGCGAGCCACTCCACGGTCGCCCGCGCCAGCGCGCCGCCGAACGCGCGCACCTCGTCGGCCGGCCCGTCCTCGTCCGGCCATTGCTGGTCGAACACCGTGGCGATGGCCTGCTCCAGATCGATCCCGCCGATCTCGCACTGATACAGGATCTGGAGCGCGGCCTCTCGCCCGCGCCGCCGGAGGCTCTTCTTCAACGCGCCGGCGTCCGAGGCGCCAGGTTCCGGGCCACCGCCGCCATCTCCACGGCCGCGGCCGCGGCCTCCCAGCCCTTGTTCGACGGGCCGTCGCCGGCCCGCGCGAGCGCCTCTTCGGCGGAGTTCGTGGTCAGCACGCCGAACGTCATGGGCACGCCGCTCGCGATCGCCGCCTCGGTGATGCCGCGCGCGACGGCGTCCGCGATCACCTCGAAGTGCGCGGTCTCGCCCTTGATCAGACAGCCGAGGCAGACGATCGCGTCGAAGCGCCCCGTGCCCGCCGCGCGAGCCGCCGCTTGCGGGATCTCGAACGCCCCGGGCACGGCGATCGCCGTCACATCGGCCTCGGCCACGCCCGCCGCCGCGAGCGCCGCGCGCGCGCCGGCCTGCAGCTTGTCCGTGACGAAGTCGTGATAGCGCGACGTGACGATGGCGATGCGGGCGCCCTTGCGGCCCTTTGTTGGCATTTATTTATCGCGGTGGGGCCCCACCCCCACCGCACTGCCGTCGCTTACGCTCCGGATCTTGTTCAGAAACATCTGTCTGCTTCGTCAACGATTCAGCGTGATCCAACCTACCTGCCCTACCCGACCTACCCGGCCTACCTGCCCTGCTCCCGACCTACCTGCCTTGAAAGCGCGCCGGACGTTTCTCCAGGAAGGCGCGCGTCCCTTCCTTGCTGTCCTCGGTCGCGAGCAGGAGGCCGAACGCCGCGGCCTCGAGGGCGCAGGCTTCGGCCAGCGGGATGCCGGCGCCTTGATGCACCACGTCGATGATCGCGGCCACCGCCGCGGGCGCCTGCGCGGCCAGCCTCGCGGCCAGGGCGCGCGCCTCGGTCAGCAGGTCCGCCGCCGGCACCACGCGGTTCACCAATCCGATGCGCTCGGCCTCAGCGGCCCCGATCGGCGCGCCGGTGAGCAGGATCTCCAGCGCCCGGGTCGGACCGACGAGCCGCGGCAGCCGCTGCGTGCCGCCGTAGCCGGGCATCAGGCCCAGGTTGATCTCCGGCTGGCCGAGTTTCGCCGTATCGGCCGCGAGGCGCAGGGTGCACGCCATCGCCAGCTCGCACCCGCCGCCCAGCGCGAAGCCGTTGATCGCCGCGATCACCGGCGTGCCGAGCCGCTCGATCCGATCGAACACGGCCTGCCCCGTCCGCGCGAGCGCCCGCCCCTCGGCCGGGCTCGCGACCGCCAGCTCGCCGATGTCGGCGCCGGCGACGAACGCCTTCGGGCCCGCGCCGGTGATCACGATCGCGCGCACGCCCGCGTCGGCGCCCAGCTCGTCGAACGCGCGGGCCAGCTCGGCCAGCGTCGCGCGGTTCAGCGCGTTGAGCACGGCCGGGCGGTTCACGGTCACGAGGGCGACGGCGCCGTCGCGCTCGACGATCAGGTGCTCGAAGGGCATCGCGTCAGAGAGGGAATGGAAACATCAGCCAGCCGAGCACGATGCCCGCCAGCAGGAACCCGCCGAAGATCTTGCCGCCCAGCCGCAGCTGCTCGCGCGGCGCGTCGTGCGCGAGCACGGCGAACACCACGGAGACGAAGAAGGCGAACAGCGCCATCAGCAGGAAGTGGCTGGCCACTATTTTCTTCCCATCCCGATGTCGAAGGCATCGATGACGACCAGCACGTTCAGCAGCCCGGCGGCGACGAGGAAGGCGTTGCCATACTCGTAGGTGACGGCGCGTATGTTGCCGGCGCCGAGGCCGAGCATGCGCGCCAGCACGTAGATCGCCCCGAGGCCGGCGTCGGCCAGGGCCCAGAGCGCCACGAGCGGATCCGACAGCAGCACCGGGAAGAGCCGGCCCTGCACGGCGAGGCCGGTCGCGAACATCAGCAGCAGCGTGACGGCGAGGATCGCCGCCGTCCGGCGGCGGCCGAGCCACCAGTGGCCCGCCCCGGGCACGGCCCACGCCGCGACGCAGAGCAGCACGAGGCCGCCGGTGTCGAGTCGTCTGGCCGCGGAAGCACGCACGACCCGGTAGTTTACCTTACGCGAGGGCGCCGAAGTGCGCTTCGTAGCGCTGCTGGAACTCGGCCCACGAGTACGCGTGGCTCTGGGCGCCGAGATGCTCGAGCGCATAGGTCGCGGCCACGCTGCCGAGCCGGGCGCAACCCTCGTACGGCAGGCCGAGCGCGATCCCCTTCAGCAACCCGCCGCGGAACGCGTCACCGACCCCGGTCGGGTCCACGATCCGCGTCGGCGTCACCGCGGGCACCTCGGCGCGGCCGTCCCGGCTGTACACCCACGAGCCGTGCTCGCCGCGCGTCACGATCACGGCGCGCGACGTCCGCAGCAGGTCCTGCTCGGACAGGCCGGTCTTCTGCCGGAAGATCTCCAGCTCGTAGTCGTTGCAGATCACCAGCGTCGCGCCCAGAGCTCCGTCCTTCAGCTCCTCGCCCGACATCCGCGCGCACTGCTGGCCGGGGTCGAACACGTAGGGGATCCCGAGCGTGCGGCACTCCTCCGCGTACTGGAGCATCGCGCCCGGATCGTTCGGCGAGACGATCGCGATGCCGCAGTCGGGGAACGTGCGGAACGACAGCATGCCGGCGTCGGCCATGGCGCCCGCGTAGAACGACGCAATCTGGTTGTTGGCCTGGTCCGTGCTGCAGAAGAACGAGGCGCAGAATTTGCCCGCGACCTGCCGGACGTGCGACGTGTCGACCCCGGCGGCCTCGAGCCACGTCCGGTACTCGCCGAAGTCCTCGCCGGCCGTCGCCAGCAGGATCGGCCGCTCGCCGAGCAGGGACAGCGTGTACGCGATGTTCGGCGCGCAGCCGCCCCGCCGCTTGTCCATCGTGTCCACCAGGAAGCTCAGGCTCACCCGGTTCATGTGATCCGGCAGGAAATGCTCGGTGAACTTCCCAGGGAACGACATCAGGTAGTCGAACGCGATCGAACCGGTCACGATGATTTTCATGTCCAAGAATCCAAACCCAGCTGGCTCAGGGTGCGCTGAACTGACGCTTTCGGGGGCTGGGGCTGACGCTTTCGGGGGCTTGGGATCTTCGCTGTAGGGGGCTTCGGCGCTCCGCGGTCAGGGGCTGTTCAGCCCACTGCAGCGTAAGTTCCGAGCCCCCTAAAGCGTCGGCCCCCAGCCCCCTAAGGCGTCAGTTCCGAGCCCCCCAATTTGCGTCAGCCCCCAGCCCCCTTGTGCGTCAGTTCCCTATTTCACGTATTTCCCAATGAGCGGCGCGAGTTCCGCCTTGAGGTGCGGCGGCACGGCGTCGGGCCGCGTGATGATCGCATGGGCGAGGGCGTTCTGGCACGCGCACTCGCGGGCGCCGTCGATGCGGCCCACGGCGTCGGCGATCGCCTTCTGGCCGGTCGCCGCATTCTGCATCAGGTTGGCGATGATCAGGTCCACGGTCACCGAGTCGTGGTCCGGGTGCCAGCAGTCGTAATCGGTCACCAGCGCCAGCGTCGCGAAGCACATCTCGGCTTCGCGCGCGAGCTTCGCCTCCTGGAGGTTTGTCATTCCGATCACGTCCATCCCCCACGACTGGTAGAGGCGCGACTCGGCGAGCGTCGAAAACTGCGGGCCCTCCATGTTCACGTAGGTCCCGCCGCGGTGCACGGTGGCGCCGACCGCCGCCGCCGAGTCCGCCGCGATGGCCGACAGGTGCGCGCAGAAGGGATGCGCGAACGCCACATGCACCACCAGGCCCCGTCCGAAGAACGTGCTGATGCGCCCCTTCGTCCGATCGAAGAGCTGATCGGGGATCACGATGTCGAGGGGCTTGTATTCCATGCGCAGGCTGCCGACGGCGCTCGCCGAGAGCAGGCGCTCCACGCCGAGCATCTTGAAGCCGAAGATGTTCGCGCGGTAGTTCAACTCGGAGGGCGACAGCCGGTGGCCGCTGCCATGCCGCGCCAGGAACGCCACCCGCTTCCCCCGCAGGGTGCCCAGAATGTACGGCCCCGACGGCTCGCCGAACGGGGTCTTGAGGACGCGCTCCTCGCGGTCGGTCAGCTCCACCATGTCGTACAGACCGCTGCCGCCGATGATGCCGATCGATGTGGTCACGGTATGGTTTCTCGCACGGCCGGCTTCCCATCCAGCGACACGATCCGCCCGGCCGCGACATCCGGATCGTGGTCGAAGAACACGAGGGGCGACTCGTCGATCGCGCGGCGCACGAACGCCTTCTTCGCCGAGAGCGTGTCGACGGGATAGAGATCGATGCCCATGCTCCACGCCGCGCCCAGGTGCGCGCGCGTCGGCATCAGGTCCGCCGGGTACACGGCCTCCCGATCCCCTGACGCGATCCGGACGAGCTGATGGTGCAGCGTGTGTCCGCCGGTGCGCTGCACGCGCACGCCCGGCATGATCATCACATCGTCGTCCACGAGCTGGAGGACCCCGGCGTCGGCCAGGGGCGTGTAATTGTCCTCGCGGTAGCTGCCCCGGGTCCGCTCGTTGAGGTGGCTCGCCTCCTCCCACTCGCCGCGGCGGACGAGATACTGCGCGCGCGGAAAGCGCGGCGCCAGACGGCCGGACGCGTCCCGCCGCGTGAAGCCGCCGGCATGGTCGAAGTGCAGGTGCGTGGCGAGGACGATGTCGATCTCGTCGGGCGCGATGCCCGCCTCGGCGAGCGCGTGGTCGAGATGCTTCGTCCGGTCCACGCCGTACAGGTCGAGGAACTTCGCGTCTTCCTTGTCGCCGAGCCCCGCGTCGATGAGCATCGTGCGCGCGCCCCGGACGAGGAGCGGCCGCATCGCGAGGAGAATCCGGTTGCGATCGTCGGCCGGCGCCCGCTTCGCCCAGAGCGCCTTCGGAACGATCCCGAACATGGCGCCGCCATCGAGCCGGAAGAACCCGTCGTAGAGGGACACGAGCTCCAGATCGCCGACGGTGTAGCGAGACACCCGCAGCGGAATGCGAGCTAACGGCTGACGGCTAACGGCTGATGGCTCCTTGAGTTCCACGAGCACGCCGTTTGCGCCCGACGGATGAATGAACGCGATCAGCGCCCCCTCGGCGCCGGGCCGCGGCTCCTCGTCGATCACGCGCAGCCCGCGGGCCTTCACCTGGGCCAGGGCGGCGCGGATGTCGTCCACCCGGAGCGTGATGTGATGGAGGCCGGGCCCGCGCTGGGCCACGTACTTGGCGATCGCCGACTCGGGGGCGGTGGCCTCGAGCAGCTCGAGGCTCGACGCGCCCACCGGGATGAAGTGGGCGCGCACGTGCTGCGAGGGCACCTCCTCGGGCGCCTCGACGTGCAGGCCGAGCGCGTCGCGGAAGAACGCGAGCGAGGCGCCGAGATCCGTCACGGCGATGCCGATGTGATCGAGGATGGCTTTCATTGGCGACCAAACGCAGCCACGAAGGCACGAAGGCACGAAGAGGACATATTCACGAAGACACCAGACGGCGAATCAAGTCGTCCGCGGCTGAAAAGGGATCGATCTCCCGTTTCGCGATGCGGTCGACGATCGCGCCGAATTCCCCCGGCTGCAAGACATCGCGCTCCAGGCGATCGAGCAGGCGCGAGGCCACCAGGTCGCGCAGGCGGTGCTCGGCCCGCACGGTCCGGCGCCCCTGCGCGTGCGCCGCGGCCCAGTCGCGGAAGCGGGCCGCCGCGTCGACCAGCGCGGGCACGCCCTCGCCCGTCGTGGCCACCGTCTTCACGATCGGCGGCCGCCACTCTCCCTCGCCGTAGCCGTGCAGCGCGAGGTTCGACTCGATCGCCGACACCAGGCGATCGGCGCCCTCGCGGTCGGCCTTGTTCACGGCGAACACGTCCGCGATCTCCATGATCCCGGCCTTCAGCGCCTGCACCTCGTCGCCCGTCCCCGGCACGAGCGTGACGATCGACACGTCCGCGGTGCGGACGATGTCGATTTCGTCCTGGCCGACGCCGACGGTCTCGATCAGCACCACCTCGGCGCCGGCCGCGTCGAGCACGAGCGCGGCGTCGGCCGTGGTGCGCGCGAGGCCGCCGAGGTGGCCGCGCGTGGCCATGCTCCGGATGAACACGCCCTCGTCCTGCGCGTGCGCCTGCATGCGGACGCGATCGCCGAGGACGGCGCCGCCCGAGTACGGGCTCGTCGGATCGACCGCCAGGATGCCGACCGTCCGCCCGTCGGCGCGGAACCGCGCCGCGAGCCGGTCGACCAGCGTGCTCTTCCCCGCGCCCGGCGGGCCGGTGATCCCGACGAGCCAGGCGCGCCCCGTGCGCGCGAAGACGGCCCGCAGCAGCTCGGCGCCGCCCGCGCCCTCGTCCTCGACGAGCGTGATGGCGCGCGCGACGGCGCGGGGGTCGCCCGCGCACACGCGTTCGGCCAGCTCCGTCGCCGCGCTCACGCCAGCAGCTGCCGCGCGATTACGAGCCGCTGGATCTCGCTCGTGCCCTCGCCGATGGTGGTGAGCTTCACATCGCGGAAGAACTTCTCGGCCGGATAGTCTTTCACGAACCCGTAGCCGCCGTGGATCTGCACGCAATCGTCGGCGACCTTCACCGCCGCCTCGCTGGCATACAGCTTCGCCATGGCGGATTCGAGCGTGGTCTTGGCGCCCTGGTCCTTGAGGTACGCGGCGCGGTAGGTCAGGAGCCGCGCGGCCTCAATGCGCGTCGCGTGGTCCGCGAGCTTCCACTGGATCGCCTGGAAGCGGCTGATGCTCTTCCCGAAGGCGTGCCGGTCGATCGCGTAGCGGCGCGCCGCCTCGAACGCGCCCTGCGCGAGGCCGACCGACAGCGCGGCAATGCCGATCCGGCCGGCGTCGAGCACCTGCATGGCCTGCGTGAAGCCCTGCCCCTCCTCGCCGACCAGCGCCTCGGCGGGCACGCGGCAGTCGTCGAAGAGCACTTCGCTCGTGTCGCTCGCCCGCATGCCCAGCTTGTCTTCCTTCTTCCCGGCCGAGAGGCCCGGCGTGCCGCGCGCCATCACGAACGCCGAGATGCCGTGCGTCCCGGCCGCCGCGTCGGTGACGGCCATCGCGACCAGCACGTCGCCGACGCGGCCGTGCGTGGTGAAGGTCTTCGAGCCGTTCAGCACCCAGCCGGCGCCGGCGCGGCGGGCCGCGGTCCGCATCGACGCGGCGTCGCTGCCCGACGAGGACTCGGTGAGGCCCCAGGCGCCGATCTGTTCGCCGCGCGCGAGTGGCGTGACGTACGCCCGGCGCTGGGCGTCGTCGCCGAACATCAGCAGGTGCGCCGTGCACAGGCCGTTGTGCGCGGCCACCGACAGCGCGACCGCCGGATCGACGCGCGCGAGCTCTTCGATGGCGATGCAGTAGTCGACCGCTGACATCCCCGACCCGCCCCACTGCTCGGGCACCTGGATGCCCATGAGGCCGAGTTCGCCCAGGCGCCCGACGAGCTCGACCGGAAAATGCTGCTCCGCGTCCCACTGCCGCACGTGCGGGCG
Source organism: uncultured Acidobacteriota bacterium (assembly GCA_963792785.1). Classification (GTDB taxonomy): domain Bacteria; phylum Acidobacteriota; class Vicinamibacteria; order Vicinamibacterales; family CAVVIG01; genus CAWIMX01. The sequence continues at coordinate 897,006 of CAWBXO010000001.1, forward strand.
GATCTCGACCTCCGCGAACTCGCGCACGGTCCGCCGCAGCAGCGCCTGCTCCTCAGTCAGGCCTGAAGTCCATGCTAAGTCCCAGAATCCCGAATCCCGCCCCTAATCCCTAATCGCTACAAGCATCGGTATTCTATGATGCTTAACGGAGGTCTCATGAAGCGATTCGGCATCCTGCTCGCCGCGGCGGTCCTCATCACGTCCGCCGCGCCGGCGCGCGCCGACGTCACGGCGTTTCTCGGCGCGAACACGACACCGTCGAACCGCGTGGCCAAGGGCATCGCCGTCGGCATGGGCCTGCTGGTGATCGGGCTCGAGTTCGAGTACTCGTCGACCGTCGAGGACCCGACTGCGGGCGCGCCGGCGCTCAGGACCGGCATGGGAAACGTGCTGCTGCAGACACCCGTCGCGATCTTCGGGTTCCAGCCGTACTTCACGATTGGCGGGGGGATCTACCGGGAAACGCTGGCCGACATCTCCGACACCGGATTCGGCCTGAACACGGGGGGCGGCGTGAAGATCTCGCTGCTTGGCCCCGTGAAGCTGCGCGTGGACTACCGCGTGTTCACGCTGCGCAACACGGCGCGCGCGACGCCGGCCCACCGCGTGTACGCCGGCCTCAACCTCGGGCTGTAGCGCTCGGACCGCAGGCAGACGACGGGGCCGGCCGAGAGGCCAGCCCCGGTCCTCCGCGCAGCTACATGCCGCCCAGGTTCGACACGAGCTTCATGTTCACGAAGTTCTGTCCGGACGCGTACGCGCCGGAGTACTTCTGATACAGCTCCTGCACCTGATCCGGGAACGCTTCGGCCAGAATCGTCGACACGGTGTAGTCCGCGTTCGGCACGGCCGGGTCGATCACGAAGACGTACAGGACCGCGCCACCGGCAGCCGGATCCGGCGACTTGAATACCTTCCAGCTCTTCGCCTGCTGCTGGCGCACGGGGTCGGTGCTCTTCTGCAGCGCTTCCTTCAACTTCGCCATGACTTCTTCGAAGTCCGCGGTCTTGTCCGCCTTGATGAAGTTGAGCACCATGCCGGCATCTGAACCGAACGTCCGCTTGGGCGTGTCCTGCGCGCGCGCCGGCACTGCCGACGTGAGGCACAGCACCGCCGCGACGACAAGCCATCCGAGCCGGAATGTGCCGGCGGGGATGATCGAGGATCGAACCATTGAGGCCTCCTTCGCCAAAGGTTGGTTACTGTAGCAGACTCGGGGCTACACGAACACTGCCATTACTTCATTGGCCATCAGCATACCCGGCCGGGTCAGGCGCAGCCGGTCGCCGCGCACCAGCCAGCCCTGCGCGACGAACGGCGACAACTCCGCGCCGAAGCGGGCCCACACGTCCACGCCGTAGCGCGCCTGGATGCGCGCCAGATCCACGCCGGCCGTCAGCCGGAGGCCGGTAAAGAGCGCGTCGCCCAGGCGCTCATCGGCCGACAGGGGCCGCACGTCCACCGCCGGATCTTCGCCCCGCGCCAGCCGGCCGACATATTCGTCGGTCGCGGCCGTATTCTTCCATCTGACACCGTTCACTGTCGAATGGGCCCCGCACCCCATTCCAAGCCACTCGCCGTCCTCCCAATACTTCAGGTTGTGGCGCGAGGCCCGCCCGGGCCGGGCGACGTTCGAGATCTCGGTACTGCGCGTAGCCGGCCGCGTCCAGCCGCGCCAGCGCCTCGAGATACATCGTCTCGGCGTCCTCGTCGGGCGCCTGCGACCAGCGCGCGCGGGCCATCTCGTCGCGCAGCGGCGCGTTCGGGTAGACCTCGAGCAGATACAAGGACAGGTGATCGGGATCGACGTCGATCGCCGCGTCGACCGATTCGAGCCACGCGTCCGGGCTCTGGCCCGGCAGCCACATCATCAGATCGAGGCTCACGTTGTCGAAGCCGGCCGCCCGCGCCTCGGCGAACGCCGCCCGCGCCCGGCCGGCCGAATGCAGCCGCGACAGCCGGGCCAGCTCGTCGTCGCGAAACGACTGAACGCCGAAGCTGAGACGGTTCACGCCCGCCGCCCGGTACGCCGCGAGGCGCGCCTCGCTCACGCTCTCCGGGTTCGCCTCCATCGTGACCTCGGCGTCCGCCGGGACGTCGAACGCCGCCCGGCACGCCGCGACGAGCCGGGCGATCTCCGCCGGCTCGAGGAGCGACGGCGTGCCGCCGCCGACGTAGATCGTGTCGGCCGCCTGCCCCCGTTCGGGCCGCCCTTCGATCTCACGCGCGAGCGCGTCGACGTAGCGGACTTTCAGCGCCTCGTCGAACAGCCCGCGATTGAAGTTGCAGTAGTTGCAGATGGCCGAGCAGAAGGGGACGTGCAGGTACAGTCCAAGCATTTGGTGATTGGGTAATTTGGTGATTGGGTAATTTGGTGATTCTCGTAATTTGGTGATTCCCAATGACCAAATCAATTACCAATTTACCAAATCACCCAATTACCAAATCCCTCGTGGCCTCGTGCGCGTCATGACCCTGCGCGCCCCCCTGGCCACTTGAGATCGGCTTTGCCGTCTCTCTCGCGCAGTTGCGCGCGGGCGGGGCGGCCGGTGCGGGGCGGGAGGCCCTTCTTGCGCATCTTCCAGAGCATCACCAGGTCGTCGGTGCCGCCGTTGGACGGCAGCTCGCGGTAGTCGGCGCCGTCCAACTCGATGAAATCGCACATCTCGTGCAGGCGCGACCGCATCCGCGCGCCGATCCGGAACAGGAGCGCGTTCGGATCGCTGTCGTCGGGGATGTCGGGATAGTTCGACGTGAAGATCGTGAGCCGCCGCTCGTTGTAGCGCGTGTTCACGATCAGGTTCAGGGTCTCGTGGACCCACTCCGACGTCTTCTCCGCCCCGAGGTCGTCCAGCACCAGCAGGTCGGCCCGCATCACGGGCGACAGCACCTCGAGTTCGGTCGCCTGCGTCGCCGGGTCGTAGGTGCTGCGGATCACGCGCAGGAGGTCGCGCGTGTCGTAGAAGATGCCGCGAGCGCCCGAGACCTCGATGACGTGCTTCAGCACGGCCACCGCGAGGTGCGTCTTGCCGACGCCCGGCTGCCCTTCGAGGAAGAGGCCGCGGGGCGACGCGGGAAACGTCTCGGCGACGCGGCGCGCTCGCGCCACCGCGCGCTCGAGCGATTCGTTGTAGGCCGTGAAGTTGTCGAGCGTGCAGTGCTCGTAGCGGCGGGGAATCTGCGCGCCGGTCAGCCGCCCGCGCGACTCGGCGTCGCGCCGGCAGTCGCAGCGCACGACGCGACGCGGCGCGACGGGATCGGCGCCGGCCTCGTCCACCGGCTTCCAGCCCGTCCCCTCGCAGAGCGGACACACCGCCTCGGTTGCGCGATCGCGATCCGAACTCACCTTCGGCGTAGTCGGGGTGTTCGCGTTCGCCAACCGATTCGACACACGAAGAGCATACAACCGAACGGGGGATCTCAGGCGCGCGATTTCGACTTGCGCACCGCCGTGTCGGACTCCTTCGAGGCCTTCGCCGGCTGCGAGCGGACGAGATCGGTCGGCGTGGCCTTTACGAGCGCGGTCGACAGGCGCTGTTCCCAATCGCCGACGCCCTTCGCGAGCTCACGCTTGACGTATTCCATGAACTCGTTGACCTCGCCCTGCATCCGCTCGATCTTCTTGCGCATGTTCAGGATGATCTCGACGCCGGCCAGATTCACACCGAGATCTCGGGTAAGTGACAGAATTGTCTCCAGCTGCTCCAGATCCTCTTCGGAGTACAGCCGCGTGTTGCCCTCGGTCCGCGACGGCGTGAGCAGCCCTTCCCGTTCGTACAGGCGCAGCGTCTGCGGGTGGATGTTGTACTTCTGCGCCACCGCGCTGATCATGTAGTACGCCTTGCCGGTCTTCTTCATCCCTTCCGTCCGTGGCGGTCCAGCAGATCCTGCCGGACGTCGTCCGCGTTGATCCGCCCGAACTCCCGCACCAGTTCCTTCGACCGCTCGTCGAGCAGCTTCGGCAGCACGAGCCGCACCTCCACGATCAGGTCCCCGCGCCGCCCGTCGCGCAGCGAGGGTAGCCCCCGTTCGCGGATCCGGAAGTGCTGGCCCGACTGCGTGCCAGGCGGCACCCGCAGACGCGCCGTGCCGTCCGGCGCCGGCACGTCGACCTTCGCGCCGAGCGCGGCCTCGTGGATCGCGATCGGCACCGTGAGCCGCACGTCGTCGCCCTCGCGCGTGAACAACTCGTGCTGGGCCACGTGGATGGTGACATAGAGGTCGCCGGGGGGGCCGCCGGACAGGCCGCCATGGCCCTTGTCCGGCACGCGAATCCGCGCGTCGTCGGCCAGGCCGGGGGGTACGTTGATCGCGATGGTCTCGACGCGCGTCTCGAGCTGGCGGCCGCCGCAGTGGCCGCAGGCCGTCTGTCGCTCGAGGCCCGCGCCGCCACAGCGCTCGCAGGGCTTGGAGAACACCATATGCCCGCGCGCGGACTTCACGACGCCCATCCCGCGGCATTCGTGGCAGCGGGTCTCGGCCGCCGGCACCGCGCCGGCGCCCTGGCACGCGCGGCACTGCACGAGGCGCGACACCGGCACCGACCACTGGCCGCCGCGCATCGCGTCCTCGAACGACATGTCGAGGTCCTGATGGAGATCGGCGCCGCGCGTCGGCGCGGCGCGTGGGGCCTCGCGCTGCCGCAGCACGTCGGCGAAGAGATCGCCGAACGTGGAGGCCGCCTGCCCGGTTGCCGCCACCGAGAAGTCGAAGCCCTCGAACCCGAACGTCGAGGGATCGGGCCCGGCCGGCGCGGCGCCCGTCGTGTCGTAGCGCCGCCGCCGCCCCGGGTCGCTCAGCGTCTCGTACGCCTCCGCAATCCGGCGGAACTGCGCCGCCGCGAGCCGGTCGCCCGGATTGATGTCCGGATGAAACCGCCGCGCCAGCCGCCGGTACGCGCGCTTGACATCCTCACGCGACGCGCCCCGCTCGATGCCCAGGACTATGTAAAAGTCCATGCTTGACGGAGGGACTTGGGGAAGTGGGGAAGTCTGGAAGTGAGGAAGTGTGGAGGTGGTGCTCGGCACGAACCAACTTCCCGACTTCCTAACTTCCTGACTTCCTCACTTCCCCCTCCCCTAGTTCCCCTTCCCCTCGTCCACCACTTCGGCGTCGATCACGTCCCCGCCGTTCTTGGGCGCGCCGTCGCCCGACGCGGCGCCGCCGCCGGACGCGTCCCCGCCCGGCGTAGGCCCGCCGCCCGAGCCCTGCGAGTTCTTGTAGAGCGCCTCGGCGGCCTTGTGCTGCGCGGCGGTGAGCGCGGTCAGCGCGCGCTCGAGGGCGGCGACGTCCGCGCCCTCGCCCGCCTTCTTCACGTCCTCCATCGCCGACTCGATCCCCTGGCGCTCGGAGGCGCCGAGCTTGTCGCCGGTGTCCTTCAACATGCGCTCGGCGGCGTAGACCGCCTGGTCGGCGCGGTTCCTCGTCTCGATCTCGTCGCGCCGCTTCTTGTCTTCGTCGGCGTGCGAGTCGGCTTCCTTCATCATCCGATCGACCTCGTCCTTGCTGAGGCCGCTCGACGCGGTGATGGTGATCTTCTGCTCCTTGCCCGTGCCGAGATCCTTCGCCGACACGTTCACGATGCCGTTCGCGTCGATGTCGAAGGTGACCTCGATCTGCGGCACGCCGCGCGGCGCCGGCGGCAGGCCCACGAGGTGGAACTTGCCGAGCGTGCGGTTGTCGCGCGCGAGCGACCGCTCGCCCTGCAGGACGTGCACTTCGACGCTCGTCTGGCTGTCCGACGCCGTCGAGAAGATCTCGCTCTTGCGCGTCGGGATCGTCGTGTTGCGCGAAATGAGCGTGGTCATCACCCCGCCCATCGTCTCGATGCCGAGCGAGAGCGGCGTGACGTCGAGCAGCAGGAGGTCCTTCACGTCGCCCGCGAGGACGCCGGCCTGCACGGCTGCGCCGACGGCGACGACCTCGTCCGGGTTCACGCCCTTGTGCGGCTCGCGCTGGAACAGCTCCTTCACGATCGCCTGGACCTTCGGGATGCGCGTGGACCCGCCGACGAGCACGACCTCGTCGATCTTCGACGGGTCGAGGCCCGCGTCGGCCAGCGCCTGCTTGGTCGGCGCGACGGTCCGCTGCAGCAGTTCGTCGACCAGCTGCTCGAACTTCGCGCGCGTGAGCTTCATCTGGAGGTGCTTCGGGCCGGTCTGGTCGGCGGTGATGAACGGCAGGTTGATGTCGGTCTCCATGACCGTGGAGAGCTCCATCTTCGCCTTCTCCGCCGCTTCCTTCAGGCGCTGCAGCGCCATGCGGTCCTTGCCCAGGTCGATGCCGTCGGTCTTCTTGAACTCCGCGATGATCCAGTCGATGATGCGCTGGTCGAGGTTGTCGCCGCCCAGGTGCGTGTCGCCGTTGGTGGCCTTCACCTCGACGACGCCCTCGCCGACTTCGAGGATGGAGATGTCGAAGGTGCCGCCGCCGAAGTCGTACACGGCGATCGTCTCGTCCTTCTTCTTGTCGAGGCCGTAGGCGAGCGCCGCGGCCGTCGGCTCGTTCACGATGCGCATCACCTCGAGGCCGGCAATCTGGCCGGCGTCCTTGGTGGCCTGCCGCTGCGCGTCGTTGAAGTAGGCCGGCACGGTGATCACGGCCTTGGTGACCGGCTGCCCGAGGTACTCCTCGGCGGCCTGCTTCAGCTTCTGGAGGATCATCGCGGAGATCTCGGGCGGCGACATCTCCTTGCCCTGCGCGTTCACGCGCGCGTCGCCGTTGCTGGCCCGCACCACCTGGTACGGCACCATCTTCATCTCCTCGCTCACCTCGTCGTACTGCCGGCCCATGAACCGCTTGATCGAAAAGACGGTGTTCTCCGGGTTCGTCACCGCCTGGCGCTTCGCCACCTGGCCGACCAGGCGCTCGCCCGCCTTGGTGAACGCCACCACGGACGGCGTCAGCCGCCCGCCCTCGGGGTTAGTGATCACCACCGGCTCGCCGCCCTCCATGACGGCGACAACGGAATTGGTGGTGCCCAGGTCGATGCCGATGATTTTGCTCATTGGTTCCTCGCAGGTCCGGTCAGCCGGTACTTAGGATTGATATTGGATCGAGTATAAAACTTGAGTATGGTGCTGTAAACCATTGTACGTAACCGACTATAAATGCGGCGTGCTATACTGAACTTGCCAGCCAGTCCTGCCTTGGTTGCGAGGGGTGCGCCATGCTCCCGACCGGGCTGTTCCGACCGAACGCTCTCCTGCTGATCGCCTGCACGGCGCTCGTGCCTTCCATGGCCCGCGCGCAGGACGCGTCCGCGCCGCCGCACGTAGCGGTCGTCGACGGCCAGGCGACGTTCATCCACGAAGGTGAGTCCGAGCCCGCCACGGCGAACGCGCCGCTCGTCGCCGGCGACACGCTCGACACCACCGGCGGGCGGGTCGAGGTTCTCTTTTCGGACGGATCCACCCTCGACCTCGATGAGTACTCGCGGCTGGACGTCCTCTCGCCCACGCTGTTCCGGCTCCTGCAGGGCCGGATGCTCCTCACGGTGACCGGCGCGGACGACCCCTCGCGCGCGGCGCGCTACGACGTCGACACACCGGTCGCGACCGCGGCCACCGACGGCCCCGGGGAATACCGCCTCGCCGCGATGAACGAACGCGAGGGCCCGGCCACCGAGTTCGCGGTGCTGCGCGGCTACGCCTCGCTCACGACCGAGCGCGGCCGCGTGGCGCTGGCCGCGGGCGAGCGGTCCGTCGCCCGCGACAACGAGGCGCCGTCCTACGCGCAGGCGTTCAACTCGGCGCGCTTCGACGCGTTCGACCAGTGGACGGCGTCGCTGCACGACGCCAGCACGGGCAGCCTGACGGCGCGCCAGTACCTGCCGCCGGAACTCCAGGCGTACGGCCGCTCGCTCGACCGCGCCGGCGCCTGGCGATACGAGCCCTCCTACGGCTACGTGTGGTACCCGAGCGTCGCCTCGACGTGGCGGCCGTACTACGACGGGCGCTGGGTCTCCTATCCGACGTACGGATGGACCTGGATCGGCGTGGACGCGTGGAGTTGGCCGACCGACCACTATGGGCGCTGGGGTTATCGCTCGGGCGCGTGGTTCTGGATCCCGGGCCGCACCTGGGGTCCCGCGTGGGTCGCGTGGGCGTCGGCGCCGTCCTACGTCGCCTGGTCGCCGCTCGGCTTCGACGGCCGGCCGGTGTTCGCGCTGTCGATCGGCTTCGGCGGCGGCTACAGCAGCTGGACGTGCATCCCGCAGAGCCGCTTCGGCCACTCGTGGCACGCGGATCGCTACGCGGTGTCGATGCGGGGCTTCCGGTCCACATCGTTCGAGGCCCGGCGCGACGCGCCGGTGGCGGTGCCTCGCTACGCTGGCCGCGCGGAGTCCCGATCCGGCCGGGACACGCCCCGATTCGGCCGAGATACGTCCCCCGGCCGGGACGCGTCCCGATCCGGATTCACGGCGCCGCGATCAGAGGCGCCTAGCCGATCCGACCGCGCGGACTCGCGCGCGGTCGTCCGCACGCCGCGCACCCCGGCGGCCGAGGCGCCGCGGGCCGTGCCGCGCGGCGCCCTGCGGGTTCCCAACAACACGCCCGCCCCGAACGCGCCGGATCCGCCGGTCGTGAACCGCTCGCGCGGTCGGCCACCCGCGCCGGCCGCGTCCGCGCCTGAGGTGTCCGCGCCGCCCGCGCCGAATCGCGGAAGAGCGGCCCAGCCGAGGTGGACGCCGCAAATCGAACCGCGCCGCTCGGCGCCGGCCGCATCGGCGCCTGCGCCGGCCCCCGCGCCCCGATCGGAGCCAGCCCCTGCGCCCCGATCGCAACCGAGGGCCCGTTCACGCGAAGAAGCCGGGTCGAGCACCGGCGCCCGGTCGAACTCCGGCGGCCGGTCGCGCTCCGGCTCATCCTCGTCGTCCTCGTCCTCGTCCTCGTCCTCGTCGGGTAGCCCCGATCGGGCGAGCGGGCGGCGAGCACGACAACGGTAGAGGGACGAGAGGTTCTGGGGTTCCAGGGGTTCTGGGGGTTCTGGGGGTCGGGTTCCGGGTTCGGGGGTTCTGGGGGTTCGGGGGTTCTACTTTTTCTTGGTACACTGAAGCGTGTCTGCGGCTCGACTCGAGAAGGGGCGGGGCATCGGGAGCACCCCAGAACCTCCGAACCTCGGAACCCAGAACCCGACCTCCAGAACCGCCAGAACGTCTGGAACCTTGAGAACCTCACCGTAAGGATCAATTTCTTTGTATGTGATTCGGTTCGCGCGAACGGCGGTGATTGGGGCGGCGTTCATCCTCGCCGCCGTGCTCGGCACGGTCAGCGGGGTGCTGTTCGCCTACGCGGGCGACCTGCCCGAGATCACGACGCTCGACCACTACGCCCCGAACACCATCACGCGCGTGCTGGCGGCCGACGGCCAGGTGATCGGCGAGTTCGCCACCGAGCGCCGCCTCGTCGTCGGCTACGACGAGATCTCCCCCAACTTCCGCGAGGCCATCGTCGCGGCCGAGGACTCCGGGTTCAACTCGCATTTCGGCGTGAGCGTCACCGCCATCGCGGCCCGCGCGGCGCGTGACGCCGTCGTGGCGACGGGAGACCTGCTGCGGGGGCGGCGGTCGCGGCCGTTCGGCGGCAGCACGATCACGCAGCAGCTCGCGCGCGGCGTGTTCGCCGACGAGGTCGGATTCCGGCTGGGCGACGTGAGTATCGAGCGCAAGGTCAAGGAAGCGCTCGTCGCCGTCCAGATCGAGAAGCGCTACACGAAGCCCGAGATCCTCACCTTCTTCGCCAACCAGATCCTGTTCGGCCATGGCACCTACGGCATCGAGGCCGCCTCGCGGCTCTACTTCAACAAGCACGCGAAGGACCTGACCCTCGAGGAAGCCGCGCTGCTCGCGGGCATCGTCCAGAACCCGGCGCGCCAGAGCCCGTTCGTGAATATCGAGGCGGCGAAGACGCGCCGCAGCTACGTGCTGCAGCAGATGGCCGACGCCGGCTACATCACGCAGGAGCAGGCGGATGCCGCGAAGGAGGCGCCGATCGTCCTGAGCGACCAGCCGCGCACCGGGCCGGCGGTCGCGCCGTTCTTCGTCGAGGAGATCCGCCAGCACCTCGAGGAGAAGTACGGGGCCAAGGCCCTGTACGAGAACGGCCTCGTCGTGAAGTCGACGCTCGACGTGACGCTCCAGAGGGCCGCGAACAAGGCGGTGGACGAAGGCCTGCGCCGCGTCGACCACCGCCGCGGCTGGCGCCGGCCCACGAAGAACGTGACCGCCGGCGGAAAGTCCGTGGACGAGTACGCCGACCCGCGCTGGTCTCGCCCGATCCGCCCGGGCGACGTCGTCCCCGCGGTGGTCGAGTCGATCGGCCGGCCCGAGGGCGGCGCGCGGCTGCGCCTCGGCGACTACCACGCGGACCTCACGCGCACGGGCTTTCAGTGGACCGGACGCCGGGCGGCGCAGGACCTGTTCAAGGTCGGCGATCTCGTCGAGGCGGCCGTCACGAAGATCGACGGCGAATCGCACACCGCCACCGTGACGCTCGAGCAGGAGCCGAAGGTCGAGGGCGCGCTCGTGGCGATCGACAACCACACGGGCGAGATCCGCGCGATGGTCGGCGGCTACAGCTTCGACCGGAGCAAGTTCAACCGCGCGGTGCAGGCGTACCGGCAGCTGGGCTCCACGTTCAAGCCGATCGTCTACACCGCCGCGATCGATCGCGGCTACACGCCGGTGTCGATCATCGTGGACGAGCCGACCCAGTGGACGCTGCCGAACGGGGACGTCTACGCGCCGCAGAACTACGAGAACGACTTCCTCGGGCCGATCACGCTGCGCTATGCGCTCGAGCACTCGCGCAACATCGCGGCCGTGAAGATGCTCGAGACGCTCGGCCCCGACACCGTGGTCCGCTACGCGCACCGCTTCGGGTTCGGCGAGAAGTTCCCGCCCTATCTCTCGATGGCGCTGGGCGCCGGCGACGCGACGCTGATGGAGGTCACGAGCGCCTACACCACGTTCCCCAATGGCGGGGTGCGCATGGTGCCGCGGTCGATCCTGAACGTGAAGGATCGCGACGGCAACCTGCTCGAGGAGACGCGCGGCGAGGCGCAGGACGTGGTTCGCGCCGACACCGCCTACGAGATGACCAACCTGCTCCGCGGCGTCGTCCTGCGCGGCACGGGCGCGGCGGCGGCGAGCATCGACTGGCCGCTGGCCGGCAAGACCGGCACGGTAAACGACAACACCGACGCCTGGTTCGTCGGCTTCGACCCCGACATCACGGTCGGCGTGTGGGTGGGACTCGACGAGAAGAAGCCGATCGGCCGCAACGAGACCGGCGCGCAGGCCGCGCTCCCGATCTGGATGGACGTGATGCGGGCCTACATCGACAACCGGCCCGACAAGGACACGCGCCCGAGCTTCGACGCGCCGGGCAACATCGTGTTCGTCTCGGTCGACCCCACGACCGGCGCCGTCCGCCCCGAAGGCATGCCCGGCTCGCGCGTCGAGTCCTTCATCTCCGGCACCCAGCCCGGCGCCGGCGTCGCGAGCAATCTGCTCCGCTAATCAACCACAGAGACACAGCGCCACAGAGAATACCGAGACACGAGCTCGGCGCGGGGCGGCCTGCGGAGCAGGCCGTTGCACGAGGGAGAGAGACGCGCGGGCATGCCACGATCTGCGCAAGGGTGGCATGTCCACGCGTCTCTCTCCCTCGTGCAGCCGCCAACGGCGGCCCCGCGTCGAGCACGTCTCCGTGCCCTCCGTGCCTCCGTGGTTGCCTTCGTGTTCTTTGTGTGCTTCGTGTGCAGGATCAGGATCGCAGCCGTGACACGATGCCGCTGACGAGCCCGCGCGCCTCTTCCACGCCCAGCGCAATCGCCAGCCCGAAGAAGACGAGGCCGAATGGCCCGCAGACGAGAATCGCAATCACGATCGGATGCCACGGCGGAAGGGTGAGCTTCACGGCCCAGGCGACCGCCGCGCCGACGCCGGCCGACAGCCACAGCCGGCCCACATAGCCCGCGCGCAGGCCGGTGACGCCGATGCGCCGGTTCAGCGCCCGGCGCAGCAGGTAGAACTCGATCCAGCCGGCGGCCCCGGCCGACGCCGTCAGGCCCGCCGCGCCCCAGACCGCCGGGATCGCGAGCAGCCGCGGCAGCGGAAACGCCGCGAGATAGCCCAGCACGATGGTGAAGGCGACGCGGATGAGCGCGAAACGCAGCGGCGTCCTGGTGTCCCGCAGCGCGTAGTACGTGGACTGATACAGCCGCCCGAGCGTCGACGCCAGCAGCCCGACCGCCGCGCCGGCGAGGATCGCCCACACATAAACGGCGTCCTGATGCCGGAAACGCCCCGTCTGCAGGACCGCCGCCGCGATCACGTCGCCGAGCGCCATGAACGCGACCGCGGACGGCACGACGAACACGGCGATCTGCCGGAGCCCGTCGTCCAGCCGGCGGCGCAGCAGTGGATACGCCCTTTCGTCGGCCGCCGCGACGCCCGACATCGCCGGCAGCTCGGCCGCCGCCACCGACATGCCGAACAGGCTCACCGGCAGCGTGTACAGGAGCTGCGCGTTGAGAAGGCCCGTCACCGCGCCCGTCGGCAGCAGGCTCGCGAGCACCGCGTCCACGTACGCGCTCACCTGCACCACGCCGCGGCTGATGAACACGGGCACGAAGTTGCGCGCCACCTCGCGCACGTGTGTCGACGCGAGGTCCACCGCCACCTTCACGTCCGGCGCCACGCGCAGCACGACCGGCACCTGCACGATGACCTGCAGCGCGCTGCCCGCGACCGATCCCCACGCGAGCAGGACGGCCAGGCGCGGCAGCTCCGTGCCGCGGCCGAAGGCGACGAGCGTCCCGATCATCGCCAGGTTCCACACGACCGGCGCCGCGTACGACAGCAGGAACTTCCCGTGGCTGTTCAGCACGCCGAGGCACCACGCCGACAGCACCAGCAGTCCCGCGCCCGGAAACAGGATCCGGACGACGGCGATCGTCAGCGCGCGCTTGTCGCCGGTGAACCCCGGCGCGATCACGGCGATGAGGATCGGCGTCGCGAGCACGCCGACGAGCACGATCGCGCCCACGACCATCGCCAGCAACGCGGCCACGGCGCCCGCGACGCGGTCGGCGGTCTTCTGCTCGCCGCGCGCGACCAGCGAGGCGTACACCGGGATGAACGACGCCGACAGCGCGCCCTCGCCGAACAGGTTCTGCAGGAAATTCGGAATACGGAACGCCGCGTTGAACGCGTCGGCGGCGTCCGACTGCAGGCCGAAGTAGTACGCGAACACGCGCAGCCGGACGAGGCCGGCCAGCCGGCTGCCGAAGATGCCGGCCGCCACGAGGACCGCCGCGCGGCCCCGCCGCGGCATGCGCGTGGCCATCGCCTTAGTCGAGATCCTCGGCGGTCGCCTCGCCGAGCGTCCCGTTCGCCCGCTGCATCAGGTAGGTCTTGATGAACTGGTCCAGATCGCCGTCGAGCACGCGGTTGATGTCGCCCACCTGCTCCTTGGTTCGATGGTCCTTCACGAGCTGGTACGGATGCAGCACGTAGCTCCGGATCTGGCTGCCGAAGGCGATGTCCCGCTTGATGCCGCCGATCTGGTCGAGCCGCGCCTGCTGCTCCTTCATCTTCATGTCGTAGAGCCGCGACTTCAGCACCTTCATCGCGGAGTCGCGGTTGCGGTGCTGCGACCGCTCGTTCTGGCACGAGACGACGATGCCCGACGGCAGATGGGTGATGCGGACGGCCGAGTCGGTCACGTTCACGTGCTGGCCGCCGGCGCCGCTCGATCGGTAGGTGTCGATCCGGATGTCCTTGTCGTCGATCGTCACATCCACATCGTCGGGCAGCTCGGGCCACACGAAGACCGACGCGAACGATGTGTGGCGCCGCGCCGCCTGGTCGAACGGCGAGATCCGCACGAGCCGGTGCACGCCGGCCTCGGCCGACAGCAGGCCGTACGCGTAGTCGCCGGCGACCGTGAATGTGACGCTCTTCAACCCTGCCTCGTCGCCGGGCTGGTAGTCGATGATCTCGCGCTTGAACCCGCGCCGTTCCGTCCAGCGCAGGTACATGCGCAGCAGCATCTCCGCCCAGTCCTGCGATTCGGTGCCGCCGGCGCCGGGATGGATCGTCACGATCGCGTGCTTGCGATCGTGCTCGCCGCCGAGCATCTTCTTGATCTCGCCGGCCGTCACTTCCTGCTCGAACGCGTCGAGCGCCTGCGTGAGGTCGCCGTCGACGGACTCGCCCGCCTGCGCCCACTCCACGAGCACGGCCAGGTCGTCCTGTTTCTTCTTGAGCGAGACGATGAGGTCGCGGTCCTGCTCGAGGCGGCGGCGCCGCTGAAGCACGCGCTGCGCCTCGGCCTGGTCCTTCCAGAAGTCAGGATCGGCGGTCTTCGCCTCGAGCGTCGTCAATTCGTCGTTGGGCCTGGCCGCCTCAAAGATAGCTCCGCAGATCGCGGGCGCGTCGGGTGAGGTCGTCGGAGCGGCGGATGAGTTCGTCGTTGTTGGCCATGCTGGTCCTTGGGCCCTGGGCCTCAGGCCTTGGGCTGGGGTTGGTCCTTCGTCCTGGGTGCGGTCAAGAGTAAGGCGAGCGACGCGAGGACCGAGGCCCACGCGAACACGTCACCGTAGCGTGCATAGAACGTGCGGAAGTCACTGTACCGTACCTCGCCGGTCACGACGGCGGGCTCGAAGAGCTCGCTTCGGGCCAGCACGCGGCCGTAGGGATCGACGATGCCGGAGATGCCGGTGTTGGCGGCCCGCACGAGGTAACGGCCCTCTTCAATCGCGCGCATCGACGCCTGCTCGAAGTGCTGGTACGGCGCCGACGACCGGCCGAACCACGCGTCGTTCGTGATCGTCGTCAGCAGTTCGCTGCCACCGGTCACGAACCGCCGCACGAGGGCGGGATAGACGATCTCGTAGCAGATGGCCGTGCTGAAGCGATGGCCGCCCACCTCGAAGACGACGGCCTCGTCGCCGGGCGTGAAGTCCGACACGGCCTGGACGAGCGGCGCCGCGAAAAAGAGGAGGCGCTTGAGCGGCACGTACTCGCCGAACGGCACGAGGTGAATCTTGCGGTAGACGCCGCCCACCTCGCCGTCGGGCCGGACGAGGTACGCGGCGTTGTACCAGCGCTCGGGCGGCCCGGCCTCGACCTGGTTGCTCCCGAGCAGGATGGACGCGCCCGATGCCCGCGCCAGCGCGCGCACGCGCTCGGCGCCCGCCGGATCCTGATCGAAGCCGAACGGCGTGGACGACTCGGGCCAGAGAATCAGCCGCGCGCCCTGGTCGATCGCCTGCTGCGTCAGCCGCAGGTACTCCTCGAAGATGGACGAGGCCCGCGCGGGATCCCACTTCTCCGCCTGATCGACGTTCCCCTGCACGAGGCCGACCCGCACGCGGTCGCCGACCGTCGTCAGCACCCCATGGGTGACGCGCGCCTGCCCCCACATCACGACCGCGGCGATCGCGCCGAGGATCGCGCCCGCCGCGGCGATCCGCCCGCGGCCCGCGCGCGGCAGCGCCACGACCACCGCCGCCGCGCTCGCGCCCGCGACGAGGCCCGACACGCCAAATACGCCGACGACGCTGGCGAACTGCGCGACGGGCAGCACCGTGATCTGGCTGTACCCGAGGAGCACCCAGGGGAAACCGCCGAAGAGATGGGCACGGCCGTACTCGGTGGCCACCCACACGAGCGGCGCGGCCGTGACGGCCATCGGCCCGTACAGGACGATGAGCCGGCGCTGCACCGCGGCGAAGAGCGCCGGATAGAGCGCCATGAACGCGATGAGCGCGGCCGCCACCGGCCAGGCGCTCCACCGCGACAGATCGCCGTAGCGCGTCATCACGCCGCCCACCCAGTACAGCGTGCCGGTGAAATACACGAGGCCGGTGACCAGGCCGAGGCAGAACGCCCAGCCAACGGGGCGCTCGCGGGAGTCGGGAACGCGGGACGACGGCCGCGACAGCGCGACGAGGAGCGGCGCGAGCGCAATCCAGGCCAGGGCCGACACGCCCGGGCTCGGGAAGCTCAACGCGAGCAGCAGGCCGGAGGCCGCCGCCAGCGCCAGATCGATCCGGCGGGACGTCACGTCAGGGATTGGCGCGCGCCACCGAGGCGTTGCGCGCGGCCACGAAGCCCAACACCGCGTTGGACACAATCATCACCGCGATCGCCTGCGCCCGGTGGCGGCGCCGCCACAACTGCTCCGACGCGACGATCGCGGTCGCCGTGACGCCGGCTTTCATGGCCCACACGGCGCCCGGGTGCGCGGCGAACGGCGCGAAGAACGGGTTCGCCTCTCGCGCGCCCTTCCCCAATTTCTGTGTCGTCGTGTAGCCGTCGAAGATCTGCAGCGCGCCGAAGCTGACGTAGAGCGGCGGCAGGATCGTCGGGCGCGTCGGCGGGACGGGCACGGGTGGCGCGGGCTGGAACGGGTTGCGGACGATGAGCGACTGGGGGTCGATGTCGGCGGGTGCGGCCGCGCCGTCCTGGGGGGCCTGGGCGTACGCCGCGTGACCGAGGGCGAGCCACACGGCCAGTGCGACGCCGACCGCACGGGTCCTCCCCACTCGTCGATCCCCCTTGGCGGTTGCTAACGCGTGATCCAGGGCGTGAACTGCTCTTCCCGCTGCAGCCGCGCGGCCATCGACTCCGCCTCGCGGCGCGTCGCGTAGCGGCCCACGCGGACCCGGAAGACCGACGGCGCGCCGGCCGCGGGCGGCACCACGTACGCGCCGTAGCCCTTCGCGGCGAGCTTCTCGGCCATCGCGTTCGCCTCGGAACGGTCGCGGAGCGCCGCGAGCTGCAACGTGTACCCGCTGCCGGCGGGCGTGCTCGCGGCCGGCGTGCTCGCGACGGCGGGCGCGGGCTGAGCCGTGCGCGGGGCCGCGGGCGGCGGCGTGGCGGCGGCCTTCGCCGGTGCGGGCGCCGGCGCGGCAGGCTCCGCTGCCCTCGCCTGTGCGGGAGCCGGCGGCGGCTCCTTGATCTTCAGATCCTCGGCGGCGGGGCCCGAGCTTTCGAGGCGGTTGGGGTAACTGAGTTCGTCGACCGCGGGCGGAGGCGGCGCGGTCGTGGGGTCTTCGGCGGCCGGGGCCGGCGTGTCGACCGTGCCTGCGAGGTTCGCGGGACGCAGGTCCGCCGTCTCGGCGGCGGCATCGGCGCCGAGACCGCGTCCCGCGCGGACGCCTCGGCCGACCAGCACGCCACAGAGAAAGATCACGACCGACACCACGGTGGCGGCCATGAACAGGAAAACCAACTGCTTGCCGTTCAGCTGGATCTCGTGGAACCCGTCGTCGTGCGTATGGGAAGCCACTCTATATATGTATAAACGATTCTTCGCCGGAGTACAAGAGCGATCTGACGGCGTGGGATCCGGCTTCAGCCGGATTTACGGCTCGTCCAGGATGGCCTGGGCGGCCTCGAGCGAGGGATCCATCTCCAGCGCGCGCGTCGCCTCGGCCGTGGCCGCCGGACCGTCCTTCAGCGCCGCGTACGCCTGAGCCAGCACCAGGTGCGCCTGCGCCGTCTCGCGGCTCCAGAGGGAAATCTTCAGCGCGTCGACGGCCTCGCGCGCCCGGCCGTTCCGCAGGTGCAGGCGGCCGAGCAGCAGGTGCGCGTCGGCGTCGTAGGGCGACACGAACAGCGCCCGGTTCAGCATGGCGGCCGCTTCCGTGTCCCGTTCGTCGTCGAACAGCCGCCGTGCCTGCGCGAGATAGTCGGCGGCGACGGCCTGCTGTTCGCGGGCGTCTCCGAGATCGATGGCCGCCTCGATCGTGAGCTGGCGCGGCAGCTCGACGGCCCCCCGCACGCGCTCGAGGTCCTGCGGCACCGTGGGCGGCGCGGTGGCGTTGCGCGGCTGCTCGTAGTCCGACGACAGGCGCCCGGCCAGCTCGCGCTCGCGCCCGGCTTCGGCGGCATTCCCCTGCGAGCCCAGCGCCGCGCTCAGCACGATGTGGGCGTCGGCGTCCGCGGGATTTCTCCGCACGGCCTCGCGCAGCCAGTGCACGGCGTCGTTCCAGTCCTGCGCGCGCCAGTACGCGTAGCCGGTGTTGAAGCGGTAGTCGGGGTCGTCCGGATCGACGTCGGCGGCGCGCGCGAAGTACGAGGCGGCGGTCGCGGCGCCGGACGGATCGCTCCGCAGCGCCACCACGCCGAGGTCGTTCAGCACCGCCGCCGTGGGCTGCGACTCGGACAGCGCGTTGAACGTGGCGCGCGCCGCGTCGTACCGATTCAGGCCCAGCTCGGACAGCGCGGCGTCGAACCGGGCGGGCCGCGCCCACGGGGAAGACGACTCGACCGGCTGGACGGCCGCGAGCGCGCGCTCGTGATCCTCGAGCCCGTTGTAGACGTCCCACAACGCCAGCCGCGCGCGATCGAACGACGGCGCCTGCTGAATCGCGTTCTGGAGGTAGTTCACGGCGTAGACCGGCGTCTCGGCGAGCAGGCCCTTGATGTACAGCTCGAACGCGCCGACCGGCGGATAGTCGCGCGCCAGCGGCACGTCGGGCGCCCCGGGCGACGCCATCGACCGCGCGAGCCGCTCGATCACGGCAAAGAGGTCGGTCAGCGAACCTTGCGCGCTCGCCGTCGCCTCGAGGCGCGCGGCGTCGAGCGCGATGCTGCGCGCATTCACGGCCACCACGTCGCCGGTCAGCGTGAGCGAGCCCATGATCACCTGGCGCGCGCCGACGAGCTGCCCCACGCGGATCACTGTCGCGTCGGTCAGCGACGCCGACTGCGGCACCTGCAGACGCTCGAACGCCTGGCTGCGCTCCTCGCGCGTGATCGCGTTGACGCCGAGCGCGCGGAGGTCCTCGGCGAGCAGCACCGCCGACGCCTCGCCGAGCCAGAACGCGCGGCTGTCGGCGCGATCGCTCGCGAACGGCATGACCAGGGTGCGGGAGGGGCCGGGCGCCGGCTGCGCCGCGGCGGAGGCCGCCGTAAGGGTCGCGACGGCCAGGACGGCGGCGGCGAACCGCGTCACGGAGACGCCTCGCCGGCGGCCGCGCCGACCAGGAGCGTGCAGGCCTCGCTCCCGGTCGCCCGGCACGAGACCACGGTCGCCTCGAGGGGCACGGCGAAGGCGTCGAGCAGCACGGTGAAGGCGGCGGCGTAAAAGCCGCACAGCGGAACGGGCACGGGCTCGCGCACGTTGCAGAAGATCGACGCGCGCAGCGTCAGCAGCGCCGTGCCCCGGCTGAAGCGCGAGACCGCCCGGCTCTTCTGGTAGCACTCACGCACCATGCGACGGGCCATGCGCACGACCGACCGGCGCCGCAGGAACGTCGGCAGGCCGCGCACGACGCGCCGGCGGAGCGGCGTCATGCCGTCGAGCGTCCACTGCGCCGCGTACCCGCCGGCGCGGCGCGTGACCGTGTCGTACGCCTCGCCCTCCTGCCGCAGGAAGCTGAGGACGGCCGACACCGCCGCCACGCCGATCGTCCCCTCGCGCATGCCCTCGGCGTTCAGCCAGCTCTCATAGAAATCGAGGCGCGTCGGCAGGAGATCCGCGATCGCCTGATGCAGACTCGCCGGCAGCACGCGGCCGATCCCGGATTCACGCATACGGTAAGATCGTGCCGTGGTGACCGCCGCGATTCTCGCCGGCGGGCGCGCGCGGCGCTTCGGCGGGCGCGACAAAAGCGCGCTCGTCGTGGACGGCCGCCGCGTCCTCGACCGTCAGCTCGAGGTGCTGGCGGAGGTGGCCGGCGAAATCCTGCTGGTGGGGCAGGTCGGTCGGATGGGGCAGATCGGTCGGGTGAGCCAGGTGGGTCAGGTAGGTCTGGTCGGTCGGGTTCGGGAGGTTCCCGATCGCCTTCCCGATCGCGGACCGCTCGGCGGCCTCGACGCGGCGCTCGCGGCCGCGGCAGGCGACCCGGTGCTGGTGGTCGCCTGCGACATGCCCTTCCTGAGCGCGCCCCTGCTCCGCCGCCTCGTGGCGCTGGCCGAGGGCGTCGATGGCGCGGTGCCGCGGACCGATCGCGGGTATCATCCTTTGTGCGCGGCCTATGCCCGCGCGTGCCTCGCGGTGGTCGCGCGGCACCTGGCCGAGGACCGCTTGAAACTGACCGGACTGGTTGACGATCTGAACGTCCGGACGCTCGACGGGGACGCCCTCGCGGCGTTCGGCGACCCGCGGCGCCTGCTCGCCAACCTCAACACGCCGGAAGACTTTCACGTGATCGCAGCGCGCCACAGTTACGAGACGTCATCGTAACACGAGCGTCCGACGCGGCCGTGTTTCTCACTCCATGATCCTGACCATCCAGCGCTCCGTGCACGACCAGATCGCCGCCATCGTCGAGCAGCTCTACGGACTGCCCGAGGCGCCGGCGTTCGCCGTCGAAGTGCCGCCCACGCGCGCGCTCGGCGACCTCGCCCTGACGGTGGCGTTCCAGCTCGCCCGGCCGCTCCGGAAGCCCCCGCGCGTCATCGCGAAGGAAATCGCCGACGCCGCGGACGGGCTCGAGGGCATCGCGCGCATCGAGGTCGCGCCGAACGGCTACCTGAACCTCTTTCTCGACCGCCGCACCTTCGCGCTCGCCCGCATGCGGGACGAGGTGGCGCTGCCCGCCCTCGACGCCGACGCCGCGGGCAAGACCGTCGTCGAGCACACGGCCATCAATCCAAACAAGGCGGCCCACATCGGCCACCTGCGAAACGCGGCGCTCGGCGACACCCTCGTCCGCGTCCTCCGCTTCCGCGGCACGCCCGTCGAAGTGCAGAACTACATCGACGACACGGGCGTCCAGGTGGCCGACGTCGTCGTGGGCTTCCGCGAGCTGGAACACAAGACGCGCGCCGAGGTCGAGGCGCTCGCCCGCGACACCCGCTTCGACTACTACTGCTGGGACCTCTACTCCACCGTCACCGAATGGTACGGCGGCGACAAGGCACGCCTCGCCGTCCGCGCCGCCACGCTCCACGATCTCGAGCACGGCGGCAACGAGACGGCCGCGCTCGGCACGGTGATCGTCGATCGCATCGTCCGGGCCCACCTGGCGACGATGGCGAGATTGAATATCGGGTACGACCTGCTCACCTACGAAGGCGACATCCTGCGCCTGAAGTTCTGGGCGCAGGCCTTCGACATCCTCAAGGCCAATGGCGCCGTGTTCCTCCAGAAAGAGGGCCGGCTGGCCGGCTGCTGGGTGATGCGGATCGAGGAGGGCGAGGCCGCCGCGGCCGAGGGCGACGACGCAGAAGCCGAAGAGTCCCGCGAAAAAGTCATCGTCCGCTCGAACGGCGTCGTGACCTACGTCGGCAAGGACATCGCGAACCAGTTCTGGAAGTTCGGCCTGCTCGGGCGCGACTTCCACTACCGCCGTTTCGAGGACTCGGCCCACGCCCGGGAGCTCTGGGCGACCACGTCCACGGACGGCGCGCCGACGCATCCGCCGTTCGGCCGCGCGTCCCGCATCTACAACGTGATCGACTCGCGGCAGATGTACCTGCAGGCGCTCCTCGCCCAGGCGCTCCGCACGCTGGGCCACGCGCGGGAGGCCGAGCATTCCGTTCACTTCTCCTACGAGATGGTGGCGTTGTCGCATGCGACGGCGAAGGAACTGGGGCACGCACCGGCCGCCGGGACCGAAGAAGCCAAAAAGCCGTTCGTCGAAGTGTCCGGCCGCAAGGGCCTCGGCGTGAAGATCGACGACCTGCTGGACCTGCTCACGAACAAGGCGCTGATCGAAGTCGGCAACCGCAACCCGGAGCTGACCGAGGCCGAGCGGCAGCGCGTGGCCGCCCAGATCGCCGTCGGCGCGATCCGCTACTTCATGCTGAAGTTCTCGCGCGGCAAGATCATCGTGTTCGACATCGAGGAGGCGCTGGCCTTCGAGGGCGAGACCGGGCCGTACCTGCAGTATGCTGTCGTCAGGGCGAACAACATCTTCCACAAGCTGGACGAGCGCGAGGGCACGACCCACGCGCAGGTGCTGGACGGCCTCGACGCGGCGAACCCCGCGGAGCTGGACGAGGCCGACAGCGCGCTCTGGGCGCTCGTCTTCGAGGCGGCGCGGCTCGACGAGGTGGTCGAGCAGGTCGTGCGCACGCTCGAGTTCTCCGTGCTCGCGAAATACGCCTTCGGGCTGGCGCAGGTGTTCAACGCCTTCTACCACCGGTCGCCAATCCTCGCCGAGGAGGACGCCGATCGGAAGCGCTGGCGCGCGGCGGGCGTCGGCTACGTGCGCGCGCAACTCGGACGCGCGCTCGACTTGATGGGCATCGAAGTACCGACGCGGATGTAGGCGGGCTCCCCGCCACGAACGGATCACACCCAATGGCGCTGATTGCGATCACGACCCGCCGCAAGGTCGAAGACTACCGCCACGCGATCGAGCACGTGGGCGGTGAGGCGCGGGTCGTCGAGCCGCCGGCGACGCCGGCCGAGGCGCTCGAGGGCGTGCAGGGCCTGCTCGTGACCGGCGGGCCCGACGTCGACCCCGCGCGCTACGGCGCGACGCGCCACGCCTCGGTGACCGACATCGATCCGGTGCGCGACGCGTTCGAGATCCCGCTCATCCTCGAAGCGCGCAAGCGCGGCCTGCCGATCCTCGCCATCTGCCGCGGCGTCCAGATGCTGAACGTCGCGTGCGGCGGGACCTTGATCCAGGACATCCCCTCGGAAGTGCCGGGCGGCGCGACGCACCGGCTCACGGTGCCGCCGAACAAGCCCTACTCGCTCGCGCACGAGGTGTGGTTCGAGAAGAACTCGCAGCTCGGCAGGCTCCTCGGCGAGCGCTTCGCCGAGTCCGACACGTGCGAGGTCAACAGCCGCCACCATCAGGCCGTCAAGGACGTCGCGCCCGGGTTCGTCGTGACCGCCACGGCGCCCGACGGCATCATCGAGGCCATCGAAGATCCAACCGCGAAGTTCTGCATCGGTGTGCAGTGGCATCCGGAGAACTTCTGGCGGACAGGGGAGTTCAGGACGCTGTTCGAGGGGCTCGTGCGCGCCGCGGAATCCGCCTAGGAAGCGGCCCGGGCCTGCTCGCGCCATTTTGGCTCGTTCACGCCCATCACCAGCAGCCACAGGCAGAGAAGCACTTCGGCCAGGCCGGAGACCAGCAGGACGGCGAACACCGCCGCCCCGAACCCTGGCGCCAGGAAGTCCGTGAAACTGTTGGCGAGGTAGGACATGCCCTCGACGACCAGCAGCGCCCCGAGGATCCGTGGAATGAACGTGGCGCGGAGAATCAGATAGCCGCGCGCCAGCATGGTCCCGCCGAAGAACGTGAGGGCCGCGGCGTACCCGATCCCCTGTAGTTGGAGCGCCATGTAGGTCTGGGCGTACAGAAGGTCCGGATCGATGCCGAGGTCCTGCCCGCGCTTCAGGAGGATCAAGGGCGCGAAGTGTCCGAGCAGCGCGGCCGCCTGGACGGCGGCCCCCACCAGCGAGAAGAAGACGGCCAGCAACGCCACGTGCCTGTTGACCACCTTGAGGAGCTCGTACAAAAGCAGGATCAGCGGCACGACGCACAGGAGGGCGAGGAGGTCTGCGGCGAAGCCCCAGCGGAAGAGTTGCTCGTTCGCGAGGATGTTGCGGGCCGTGGCCACGGCATCGCCACTCACGACGAGTCGCTGGCGCACGAAGAGCTCGGCGAACGCGCCTGCGACGATGACGACCAGGTAGAGCGCGCCCGCGACTCTGCCCCAGGTTCGAGGCGCCCGGAGCATGCGGTCGGTCATCCTGCAGTGACAGACGAAGCCTGGGGTCCGGTGGTTCCACCCTGAACGGCCTGAACGTCGTGTCGCGGGCGAGCCCTACGGCGCCGGCGACAACCCGCGCGTGGACTGCCCGCGGCTGCAGCTCATTCAGGGGAACCCGCTGTATTTACACGGCGGGGACATGCTGGAGACCATCTCGACGCCGGGGTTGGAGCGTGTGGCGCGGTTCACGGCGTACTTCGTGAATGAAGTGGCCAAGGCGCCGCGTTCGCGCTTCTATCCAGATGGGCAGCAGTAGGCAAACGGATTAGACCGGTCGGTCTAATGTGGCAGACCCGTCCGGCGAACTGCCCCGAACGTCTCCCCAGGCAATGGCTTGCGGTCCTATTCGGGATGCGGCCGCTCCGCATTATCAAGCAAGCGGTGACAGGACAACGGGCTTATGCTGACGTGTCTACTACTAGTTAGGCCTCTGACTGGGAAGACGGTTGCCTCATGGGACTAAGCGGCCGGCTTCATGGCGTCGGAACGCCGAGGTCCTTGCAGATCTTCTTTGCTAGCTCGTCGTTGATGTCGGAGTGGCGGGGTACGGCGGAACTCTTACCTGCGGGTCGGTTGACAAAGATGGAATGGTTGGCGCCCTCTCGGAGCAGTTCACACCCGTGGGATTCCAAGTGTCGAACCAGCGCCCGCCGTTTCACGCACTGACCTTGAACGGTTCGCGAATCACCTCCGTGCCGGTCGTCTCCGCGATGAGTTCACGATTTGCCTGCATTACCATTTCGACGGCTTCTTGCAGGTTCGTCCGTGCTTCTTCTAGGGTCGCGCCTTGCGTGTTGGCGCCGGGCAGTTCTTCGACGAAGCCGATGTACCCTTCCGGGACTTTTCGAAACACCGCCGTAAATTGCAGTTCCATACCGCTATGATACTCGCCAGTGGCGACGAGGCCTAACACGGCTTGCAGCCGGCGGCGGCCGGCGGATCGAGAGCCGCCGCGGCTGAAGCCTGGACGTTGGGCCCACAACTCTTGATGACGTCTCTCGGGTTCAAGGCGGTGGCTGGTCCGGATGCCCGAGTGCTGATTCTCGGCAGCCTTCCAGGCGTGGCGTCATTGGAGCGGCAGCAGTACTACGCTCAACCTCGGAATGCCTTCTGGCCCATCATGGCCGAACTGGCCGGAGCCGATCCCGGACTTCCGTACGGAAGGCGAGTGCGCCGTCTCGTGGCGCGGCGGTTTGCGATGTGGGACGTCTGCGCCAGCGCGGTTCGGCCCGGAAGCCTGGATTCAGCCATTCGGAGCGGCTCGATTCTGCCCAACGACTTCAGCAGCTTCTTTGAACTGCATCCCAAGATTCAGCGAATCGGCTTCAACGGTGCTCGAGCGGCTGCCCTGTTCGAGCGATTGGTGCTTCCGTCATTGGGGGCTCGATGGGCGGCCGTCCCCCGAATCACCTTGCCGTCCACAAGCCCGGCACATGCGTCGATGCCCCTTCGGCGGAAGATTCAGGTTTGGAAGGCCGCGTTGATGGACATGAGGTGTCGTGCGCGTTAGGCGAGCGCTCCTGATCGCGGTCGTCGTGGTGCTGGCGGCGCTGGCGACGCTCGTCGTCGCCTTGAAACGCCCGGCCACGATACCCGCGATGCGAATGACGGTGGTGGACGACGCCGACGGCCGGCCGATGGCCGGCGTAGTGGCGATGTTCTGGGGCACCGCTCGCGAAGGGACGCTCTCCGGCCACGGCGGCCGGGGCGCGCTTCTGTTCGCGGCGGAGGCCGTCTCCGACGCCTCGGGCGAGCTGCGGTTCCCGGCCCAGCGCTTCGATCCGCAGCCCTTCTTCCTCAACACCAACTACGAGGGCCCGACGCTGATGCTGCTGCAGCCGGGCTACGCCCCGCTCGAGATCCGGAACGAGCCGATCGTCCCGACGCTCGCTCAGGCGTCGCGGTGGGACCACGACGGCGAGACCGTCCGGATGCACACGACAACCCCGGAGGAGCAGGCCCAGAGGGCCTACGTGATCACCCTGCGGACCAACCAGATGGTGGGCTTCGAGCTGGGGTGCACGTGGAAACGCGTGCCTCGCGCGCTGGTCAGGGCCGACCGGATGTTCCCGGATCCCGGCATGATGACGTCGCTGCGCGGGCTCTTGTTCAACGACGCGCTGATGGTCGAGCACGGCTGCGGGTCGCCGACGACGTTCTTCGAACCGTACCTTCGGCCTTAGTCGCCTTGCGTCCGGTCCCGCCTCAGCTCTCGAACACCGCCACGCACTCCACATGCGGCGTGTTCGGAAACAGAATCGAACCCGTCAATCCGCGTGAGGCGATAGCCGGCATCGACGACGCGCCTGGCGTCGCGAGCCAGCGTCGCCACGTCGCAGGACACGTACACCACGCGCGGAGCCTTCAGGGCGAGCACGCGGGCCATGGCGTCCTTCGACATCCCCGTGCGAGGGGGAATCCACGATCACGACGTCCGGCGCTTCCCCGCCCGCCGGCTCGAAGGTCTCCACCGGCGCTGAGATCGCCTCGACGACGGCGCCGGCCTGCTCGACGTTCACCGACAGGTCGGCAGAGGCAATGGGATCGCCCTCGACGGCGGTCACGCGCGCGCCCTTCCCCGCCGCCGCGGCCAGCGCAAACGCGCCGCCGCCGGCGTAAAGGTCCACGACCCGCGCACCCTCTGGCACCAGGCTCGTCACGTGCTCGACGAGCGGGGCGAAGAGATGCCGGTTCCCCTGGAAGAACGACAGCACGTGCCGCTGGAGCGTGAGGGATGCGGCGCCGATCGTCAGCCGGTCCGTCACGAACGGCGTCCCGCCGAGCACGGTCACGCCCAATCCGGGGCCGGTCGACGCGCTGAGGCCGGTCAGGCCCGGCGTCCGCGCCAACCCCGACAACTGCGCGGGATGGCCGCCGAGCACCACGTGGACGGCCCGCTCGGTCGCCTCCACGTTCTCGCTGATCTCGACGTCGCGAACGTCGCGGATGGCCAGAGAGTTGAGGCCGGCACTCAAATGGTCCAGAAGGTCGCAGGTCTCAGGCAGCAGTTGTCCCGTCGTCGCGGCGTCGCACAGGTCGTGAGTCCCTTCACGATAGAAACCCAGACGGCCGCCGCTCATGTGCAGCCGCGCGCGCATGCGATACGCGGTCTCGGGCGACGCGGCCACCGCCACCGGCCCGGGGAGCTCGATCTTGCCGAGGCGCTTGAACGCATCGGCGATCACCTCGGCCTTGATCGCCAGCTGACGCGCGTAGGAAATATGCGCGTAGAGGCAGCCACCACACCTCGGGTCGGCGGCCGGCCGCCGATCGGGTGACGGCGTTTCGACCGAATCAACGACCGCGTAGGCGACGCGCGTGTCCACGCGCGAGATGCGCGCGGTCACGCGCTCGCCCGGCACGGCGCCTTCGACGAGCACCACCTGGCCGTCCACGCGCGCGATCATCGCGCCGCCTACGGCGGGCCTTTCGATGTCGAGCGCCACGAGATCTGCGGGTCTCAGCACGCTAAGAGCTTACCGGATCGTCCGCGCGGCATTGCTGGTACTATCCGCCGATGTTTCCCTGGCTCGACGGCGTCGTCCCGCCCGTCATCGTCCTCGGCTTCGCCGCGCTGGTGTCGTTCGCGCCGCGCCGCATCGCCGCGATCGGACTGGTCATCATCCTCGCCGGCGGTCTCGAGCTGGCCATGGGCCGGCGGGTGGTCTACCAGCACGGACCGGTGCGCCTGTGGTCGGGCGATATCAACAGCGATCAGAACTCGCAGCAGATCGCCGACCCGTACACGCTCACGCACATTGAGCACGGCGCGCTGTTCTACGGCGCGACGCGCCTCGTGATGGGCCCGCAGGCCGTGATGCTCCGGCTGCTCACGACGGTCGCGCTCGAATCGGCCTGGGAAGTGTACGAGAACACCGACACGGTCGTGAACCGCTACCGCGCCGAGACGGTCTCGCACGGCTACTACGGCGACAGCCTGATCAACTCGATGTCCGACATCCTGGCGTGCCTGATCGGCTTTGCGCTGGCGCGCTACCTGCCGACGAAGGTCACGATCGCGTGGGTGATCGCCGTCGAGATCGTCCTGGCGATCTGGATCCGCGACAACCTGGCGCTGAATATCCTGATGCTGGCGTATCCGCTGGATGCCGTCAGGAAATGGCAGATGGGATGAAGAAGCCTTCAGCTGTTAGCCGTTAGCCGTTAGCTGTTAGCCGTTAGCTGTTAGCCGTTAGCCGTTAGCCGTTAGCCGTTAGCCGTTAGCCGCTAGCCGCTAGCCGCGCCGACGTTCGTGTGGGCCGATGCGATGTGCCGGGCGGCGGTCAGGGTAGACGAAGCCGCTACCTGTTAGCCGTTAGCGGTTAGGTCATTCCTACGGTCGGCAGCTTGAAGCGATCGCGCAGAAGCTTTTGCTCCGCCGCCGCTTTAGCGCGGTCGAACGCGTCCGCCGCCATGCGCTCGCGGTACGGGGCCAGTTCGCGGACAGCTTCGGCTTCGAGCGCCGCGCGGTCTTCCGGGCCGAGCGCCGCGCCCGCCGCCGCCAGCAGCTCGGCGTCGAGCGCCGCGAGCCGATCGAGCAGCGCCTTCCGCGCGTCGCCGCGCACGCCGCCCTTCTCGGCCTGAGCCGTGTCCAGTTCGTCCGAGATCCGATCGATGACGCCGTCGAACGCCTCGCCGAGCGCACCCGAGGCGCGCGCCTCGCTCAACTTGCGCACCACGCGCTTGAGGTGCTCGGGCAGCGACGACCCCTTCGCCGGCGCCGCCTCGACGTGCGTGATGCCGACGGCGCGCTGCCACTCGTCGAACGCGTCGAGCACGTCGGCGTCGCAGAAATCAATCTTGAGCGGCCGGCGGCGCGGGCCCTTGCGGTGGTACCGCTCGAAAGCGCGGTCGATGCCCTCGAACGCGATCTTGATCGGCACGCCGCGCGCGGCCCAGCCGTTCACGAGCTCGAACGACGGCCCGACCACCCGGATCAGGTGGCCGTCGTTCTTGCGGCACAGGTACGTCTCGATCTGGCGGCAGAAGTCTAGCGGCGGCGCGTCCACACGATTCTCAGGCCGCGGAGCGTGAGGTCGGGCTCCACGTGGTCGATGGCGGGAATCTCGGGCGCGATGATCGGAGCCAGCCCGCCCGTCGCGACGCAGATGGCCTTGCCGCCCAGCTCGTCGTTCATGCGGCGCACGAGGCCCTCGACCATGCCGACGTAGCCCCAGAACAGCCCGGACTCCATCGCCCCCACGGTCGAGCGGCCGACGACGGTGGCGGGCTTGCGGACGTCGATGCGCGGCAGCCTCGCGGCTCGCTGGAACAGCGCGTCGGCCGAGATCTGCACGCCCGGGCAGATCGCGCCGCCCAGGTACTCGCCCTTCGCGGACACGGCGTCGAACGTCGTCGCCGTCCCGAAGTCGACGACGACGAGCGGACGGCTGGAGCCGCGGCCGTGCGACTCGAACGCGGAGATGGCGTTCACGAGGCGATCCGCGCCCACTTCGGCCGGGTCGACGCCGACGATCGGCATGCCCGTGTCGAGCGCGGGCTCGATCGTAAGCGCCTGCTGACCGAACAGCGCAACCGTCATCGCCTGGACGGCGCCCGTCAGCGGCGGAACCACGGAGCCGAGAATGACCCCATCGACGGCTTTCCGATCCAGACCGGCACTCTTGAACAGGCCCTCGACGAGCAAACCCAGCTCGTCGGAGGTCTGGCCGCGGACCGTCATCAATCTCCAGCTTCGGACCAGCCGGTCCTCGTCGAAGACGCCGAGGACGATGTTCGTATTGCCGACGTCAATCGCTAGCAACATGATCAGAGGTTCTAAAGGTTCTGGGGGTTCTGGGGGTTCTGGGGTCTGGGTTCGGGGGTTCGGGGGTTCGGGGGTTCTATTGGTTCGAACCAGCACCACCAGAACTCCCAGAACTCCTGGAACCCCCAGAACTTCTAGAGTGCCCAAGTTAATTCCCCGGCAACGATTCGCTCGGTCCCAGCGTCCGTCCTGACGAGGAGTGCTCCATCATCCGCCAGTCCGGCGGTAACGCCGGAACGAATTCCCTTCGGCGTTTCCCACGACACGGCGGTTCCCTTCGAAGCCGGCGACCGCTGGCGCCACGTGTCGAGAATAGCATCGAAGCGGCCCTCGAGCAGGTCTTCATACCGGCGGGCGACGGCGGCGAGCAGCTCGACGAGCAGCTGCGCTTTGTCGAACGGGCGGCCCAGTTCGGTTTCGAGCGAGGTCGCGCGGTCGGCGAGCTCCGGTGGATACGCCATCGGGCCGACGTTGATGCCGAAGCCGGTGACGACGGCCGCGGGTGCGCCGGGGCGATCGGACGCCGATGCGGCCTCGGTCAGGATTCCGGCGAGCTTGCGGCGGCCGATGGTGAGGTCGTTCGGCCACTTGATGTCCGGCGCGAGTCCCGCGGCCGCCTCCACGCCCTCGGCCAGCGCCACGCCGATGGCGAGCGTCAGCAGCCCGGTCGCGCGCGCTGGAGAGCCGCGGGCCGCCGACGGCGTCAGGACAATCGACACGTATAGGCCGCTGCCCGGCGGGGAGAACCACGCGCGGCCGCGCCGTCCTCGCCCGGACGATTGCTCGTCCGCGATCACGACGGGCCCGGCGGACGGCGACTCGGCGGCCAGGCGCAGCGCCACGTCGTTCGTCGACCCAATGGATTCGAAATAGTGAACCGACGAGGCGATCGCACCGAGCCGGGGGCGCGCGGCCTCGAGCGCGGCGGCGATTTCCGGCGGGGGATCAGAGGGGCGTGATTTCAAAACTGATGTCCACGGCCGGCGCGGAGTGCGTGAGCGCGCCCACCGACACGGATTCGGCGCCGGTCCCGGCCAGCGCCGCCAGCCGGTCGAGCGTCACGCCGCCCGAGATCTCCACGCCCGCCCGGCCGCCGACGGTCGCGACCGCGCGCTCGATGTCCTCGAGCGGCAGGTTGTCCACGAGGATCGTCTCGGCGCCGGCGGCGAGCGCCTCGTCGACCTCGGCGAGCGACTGCGCCTCCACTTCGACGGGCCAGCCCGGCCGCGCCGCGCGCACCTTCGCCACCACCTTCGCCACGCCGCCGCCCAGCCGAATGTGGTTGTCTTTGATCAGCACGGCGTTGTGAAGCCCCCCGCGGTGGTTCGTCGCCCCGCCCACGCGCACCGCGTACTTCTCGAGCGCGCGCAGCGTCGGCGTCGTCTTTCGCGTATCGAGGACGACAATCCGCCCGGCAGCCGCGTCCACGAACGCCCGCGCGCGCGTCGCAATGCCCGAGAGCCGCTGCAGGAAATTGAGCGCCGTCCGCTCGCCCACGAGGAGCGCGCGCGCCGGACCGGTCACCTCGGCGATCGACTGCCCGGCCAGCGCGGCCTCGCCCTCGCTGCACCAGGCGGTCGCCTCGATCGCCGGCTCCAGCAGCCGGAACGTCTCGAACGCCACGGGCAGGCCGGCGACGATGCACGGCGATTTCACCAGGAACACGCCGCGGGCCCGCGCCTTCGCGTCCACCGTGGCGGCGGTCGTGACGTCGGCGTCCACGGACACGCGTCCGCCCAGATCCTCCTCGAGGGCCCGGCGGACGAGGTCGCGGTAAACGGCAGGCTCGATGGGCGCGATCACGGGCGCAGCCCCTACGGGGCGACCGGCTCGTAGCCGGCCACGCGGATCTCGCGCGGCTCGCCGAGGGTCGTCGTGAAGGCGCGCACGCGCAGGGCGGACTTGAGATCCGCCTCGACGAGCGGCATCGCCTCCACGGCCACTTCCTCGGCGCGCACGTCCACGCGGACGATCGGCACCTTGAGCGGCTGCTTCGACTCGGAGCGCTGCTTGCGGACCTCGAACAACACGTCGGTGGCCCACTCGTACGCGCGATCGTCGGCGTCCGCCGGCGTGCCGACGCCGACCAGCGCGTCAAGCTCCTCGACGTGCGGCCATCGCGCCTGGTGCACCGATCCCTCCTGCCACCACGACCACACTTCCTCGGTCACGAACGGCAGGAACGGCGCGAGCAGCCGCAGGAGCACCGAGAGCGCCGACGTGAGCGCGCGGTTCGCCGACGCCGCGCCCTCCTGATCCTGTTCGCCGTAGCGGCGGCCCTTCACGAGCTCGAGGTAGTCGTCGCAGAAGCGCCAGAAGAACGTTTCGATGTGCTGCAGCGCGCGCGCGTAGTCGTAGGCCTCGAGATCCTTCGTGGCGCTCTCGACGAGCGTGGCCAGCCGGCGCAGCATCGCGCGGTCCACGGCGCGTGTCACCGGGCCTTGCGGCTCGGCGGCGCCGAGGGCGAACTTCGACGCGTTCAGCACCTTGATGGCGAGGCGCCGGCCCACGCGCATCTGATTCGCGTCCACGGCCGTGTCGGTGCCCGGACGGCCGTTCGCGGCCCAGTAGCGCACGCCGTCGCTGCCGTGCTCGTCGAGCAGGGCCATCGGCGTCACCACGTTGCCCTTGCTCTTCGACATCTTCTTGCGATCCGGGTCGAGCACCCAGCCCGAGATCGCCGCGTGCCGCCACGGCAGCGAGTCGTGCTCGAGGTGCGCGCGGAGCACGGTCGCGAACAGCCACGTGCGGATGATGTCGTGCGCCTGCGGGCGCAGGTCCATCGGGAACGTCCGCGCGAACAGGTCGGGATCCTCGCCCCAGCCGCAGACGATCTGCGGCGTCAGCGACGAGGTGGCCCAGGTGTCCATCACGTCCGGGTCGCCCACGAAGCCGCCCGGCTGGCCGCGCTGCGCCTCGGCGAACCCGGGCGGCACGTCGGTGGACGGATCGATCGGCAGCCGATCCTCCGGCGCGGCAATCGGCCGGTCGTAGGCCGGGCTGCCGTCCGGGCCCACCGGGTACCACACGGGGAACGGCACGCCGAAGAAGCGCTGGCGGCTCACGCACCAGTCGCCGTTCAGGCCCTCGGTCCAGTTCTCGAACCGCGCGCGCATGTAGGCCGGGTGCCACTGCAGCTCCTGGCCCCGCAGGATCATCGCGTCCCGGAACGCCAGCGACTTGAAGAACCACTGGCGGCTGGTCACGATTTCGAGCGGGCGGTCGCCCTTCTCGTAGAACTTCACCGCGTGCGTGATCGCGCGCGGCTCGCCCACGAGATCGCCGGACGCCGTCAGCTGCTCCACGACCTTCGCGCGCGCCTTCGACGCGGAGAGTCCGGTCAGGTCGGCGTAGTGCGCCGACGCCCGCGCGGCGTCGACCGACTCCCAGCCCTTCTCGCCCCAGGCGACGGGCTTCAGCGCGCCGTTGGGTCCGATGATCGCGCGCACCGGCAGGCTCAGCTCGCGCCACCACGTCACGTCGGTGGTGTCGCCGAACGTGCAGATCATCGCGATGCCGCTGCCCTTCTCCGGATCGGCCAGCGCGTGCGCCCGCACAGGCACTTGCACCCCGAAGAGCGGCGTCACCACGTGCCGGCCGAACAGGTGCTTGTACCGCCCATCGTCCGGATGCGCGACCAGCGCCACGCAGGCCGGGATCAGCTCCGGCCGTGTGGTGTCGATTTCAATAAAGGTCCGTCCAGCGTCAGCCGGACCGTCAGCCAGCGCGAACCGGATCCGGTGGTACGCCGACGGCACGTCCCGATCCTCGAGCTCGGCCTGGGCCACGGCCGTGCGGAAGTCCACGTCCCACAGCGTGGGCGCCTCGACCTGGTACGCGAGGCCGCGCGCGAGCAGGTGGAGGAACGCCCGCTGCGACACCGTCTGCGCGCGCGTGCCGATCGTGGCGTAGGTCATGCCCCAGTCCACCGACAGGCCCAGGTGCCGCCACAGATGCTCGAACGCCTTCTCGTCCTCGGCCGTGAGCCGGGCGCACAGCTCGATGAAGTTCGGGCGCGACACCGACACCGGCTGCTTCCCCGGCTTCTCGGGCGGCGTGAACGACGCGTCGTACGGGAGCGTGGGATCGCAGCGCACGCCGAAGTAGTTCTGCACGCGGCGCTCGGTCGGCAGGCCGTTGTCGTCCCAGCCCATCGGGTAGAAGACGGCGCGGCCGCGCATCCGTTGAAAGCGCGCGATGACGTCGGTGTGCGTGTAGGAGAAAACGTGGCCGACGTGCAGCGATCCGCTCACCGTGGGCGGCGGCGTGTCGATCGCGTAGACCTCGCTCCGCTCGCGCGACCGGTCGAACCGGTAGGTCCCGTCGGTCTCCCACCGCTCCATCCACTTCGCTTCGAGACCTTCGAGCGCAGGCTTGTCAGGGAGACGCAGGCGGGTGGCGTCGAAGGGCAGCAAGGGCATCGGGAGATCGTATCAAAGAAGGTGCTGGGTGCTGGGGTGCTGGGGTGCTGGGGTGCTGGGTGCGATGTCCCGCTGTCCAAGCTCCGAGCACCAGGCACCTAGCACCTAGCACCCAGCACCTAAGCACCCTATTTCACTTGCGCCTTGATCCGGTCGATTTCTTCCCGCACGAGCCGCTCGGCAATCTGGGAGACGAGGTCCGACACGGTGTCGCGGACGACGCGATCCGTCAGGCGGGTCAGCACGCGCTGCACCACCTCCTCGATCATCTCCTCGGTGACGACGGGCGGCGCGGGCGGCGGGGGCACGGGCCAGTCGGCGGGCTCCGCGGCCGTCGGGTCCGTGCGTTCGGCGGCGAGGATCGCGGCGAACGCGTCGCTCAGCGCCGGCAGTGGCGGCAGCGCCACGGCCGGTGCGGCGGCGGGCGCGGGCGCCGCGGGCGCCTCCGCCCGCGGCCACGCCGGAACCTGCGGCTCTTCCACGACAGGCGATACGGGCACGACCGCCGGCGCGGGCGGCGCCGGACGCTCGTCGAGCGTGGCGAACGCGGCGTCGAGCCGGTCGAAGTAGTCGTCCACGGCGGGGTCGGCGGCCGCCGGGGGCCTTCCTTGTCCCTGCGCGCGCGGCTCGGGAACATCGGGCAGCGCCCAGCCTGCGTCGGCCATCGGGGCCACCGGGGCGCCCGCCGCCGCCTCCGCGGGCCGGTCGAGCAGCTCGCGCACGCGCTGGATCACGAGCTGTGGCTCGAACGGCTTGGCCAGCACGCCGTCGCAGCCGGCTTCGCGCGCGCGCGCCTCGTCGATCGGTTCGAACGCGCCCGTGAGGAGCAGGACGGGAATGTGCGCGAGCGCGGGCGTGCCCTTGATGTGCGCGGCCACGTCGTACCCGCTCCGGCCCGGCATCCCGACGTCGGCCAGGACGATATCCGGCGGGTCCGACTCGATGCGGGCGATCGCCTCGTCGCCGTCGCTCACCGGGATCACCTGAATGTCCTCGTCGGCGAACGTCAGCTCGATGACGCGCTGGATCGTGACGCTGTCGTCGGCCAGGAGGAGGGTTCGCGGCATCGGTTAGACCTTCGCCCGCACGTGCGCCTGAATGAAGTCCACGATCTCCTGCATCGGCGTTCCCGGCTGAAAGATGCCCTTCACACCGAGGGCCTTCAGGTTCGGGATGTCCTGATCGGGAATGATCCCGCCGACCAGCACCAGCACGTCGTCCAGGCCCTTCTCGCGCAGCAGCTCCATCAGCCGCGGCGCGATGTGGTTGTGGGCGCCCGACAGGATCGAGAGGCCAATCACGTCGGCGTCTTCCTGCAGCGCGGCCGACGCGATCTGCTCCGGGGTCTGCCGCAAGCCGGTGTAGATCACCTCCATGCCCGCGTCGCGCAGCGCGCGCGCGATCACCTTGGCACCGCGATCGTGCCCGTCCAGCCCCGGCTTGGCGATGACCACCCTCAGTTTGCGCATCGGTCCCCTAGATTATCGGCACTTCCGTGTATTCTCCCCAGACCTGCCGCAGCGCGTCGCACATCTCCCCCACCGTGGCGGAGGCCCGCACGGCCTCCAGGATGGGCGGCATCAGGTTCTCCGTGCCCGAGGCGGCCCGGCGCAGGCCCTCCAGGGCCTCGGCCAGCCGCGTGGCGTCGCGCGTCTGCCGCAGCCGCTCGAGGCGCTCCAGCTGGCGGGCGCCGGCCTCCTCGTCGATGTAGAGGGTCGGCGGCGCCGGCTCCTCGTCCTCGACGAAATCGTTCACGCCTACGATCGTCCGCTCGCCCCGCTCGACGGACTGCTGGAAGCGGTAGGACGCCTCGGCAATCTCGCGCTGCGGGAAACCCTGCTCGACGGCTGCCACCATGCCGCCCAGCTCGTCGATGCGGCGGAAGTAGTCGCGCGCCTCGGCCGCGAGATCGCGCGTGAGCGCCTCGACGAAATACGAGCCGCCCAGCGCGTCGACCGCGTTCACCACGCCACTCTCGTAGGCCAGGATCTGCTGCGTCCGCAGGGCGAGGGTCGCGGCCTCCTCGGTCGGCAGCGCCAGCGCCTCGTCGAGCGAGTTGGTGTGCAGCGAGTTCGCGCCGCCGAGCACCGCCGAGAGCGCCTGGATCGCCGTGCGCACGACGTTGTTGTACGGCTGCTGGGCGGTGAGCGACACGCCCGCGGTCTGCGCGTGGAAGCGCAGCTTGAGCGACCGCTCGCTCGTCGCCCCGAAGCGCTCCCGCATCGCCTCG
Source organism: uncultured Acidobacteriota bacterium (assembly GCA_963792785.1). Lineage (GTDB taxonomy): Bacteria > Acidobacteriota > Vicinamibacteria > Vicinamibacterales > CAVVIG01 > CAWIMX01. The sequence goes on from CAWBXO010000001.1 coordinate 933,125, forward strand.
GCCCACAGGAGCCGGGCCGCTCGGTACTTCGCGATCTCCTCGAAGAAGTCGCTGTGCGCGTTGAAGAAGAACGAGATCCGCGGCACGAAGTCGTCCACGTCGAGGCCCGCGTCCACGCCCCACTGCACGTACTCGATGCCGTCGCGCAGCGTGAACGCCAGCTCCTGCGCCGCCGTCGAGCCGGCCTCGCGGATGTGGTACCCGCTCACCGAGATCGTGTTCCACCGCGGCACCTCGCGCGCCGAGAACGCGAAGATGTCGGTGATGATCCGCATCGAGGGCCGCGGCGGGAAGATGTATTCCTTCTGCGCGATGAATTCCTTGAGGATGTCGTTCTGGATCGTGCCCGAGAGCGCGTCCCACGACACGCCCTGCCGCTCGGCCACGACGAGGTACATCGCGAAGATCATCGCCGCCGGCGAGTTGATCGTCATCGACGTCGTGATCCCGCCGAGCGGGATCCCGTCGAAGAGGTCCTCCATGTCGGCGAGCGACGTGATGTTCACGCCGCACTTCCCGACCTCGCCGAGCGACAGGGCGTGGTCCGGGTCGCGGCCCATCAGCGTCGGCAAGTCGAACGCCACGCTGAGGCCCGTGCCGCCCGCCTTGAGGAGCGCCTTGTAGCGCGCGTTGGTCTCCGCCGGCGTGCCGTAGCCGGCGAACTGGCGCATCGTCCAGAGCTTGCCGCGATAGCCGGTCGCGTGGATGCCGCGCGTGTAGGGGAAGACGCCCGGGTCGGCGACGTCGCGGCCGTAGGCGATGTCGGCCACGTCCTCGGCCGCGTAGAGCCGATCGATCGCGCGGCCCGAGATCGTCTCGAACGTCCCGGCGCGCTCGCCCGAGCGCTCGAGCGCCGGCGCGAGCGTCTCACGCTCCCAGCGCCGCTTGCCCGTCTCTGCCGCGATTTTCACAAAGGAATTATATGGAAGTTCCTTCCATCGTGCCTTCGCGCCTTCGTGGCTGGTATCGGATCCGCCCGTAGTAGCATGGATTCAAGCTTATGGGCGCCAACTCATCCGTGTTCTCGGAGATGCTCGAGGAGTTCGACGTGGCCGCGCGGCTGCTGGAGCTCGACCCGGGCATCTGGAAGATCCTCACCCACCCCAAGCGGCAGATCACGGTGAGCTGCCCCGTGCAGCTCGACAACGGACAGATCGAGGTCTTCACCGGCTACCGCGTCCAGTACAGCATCACGCTCGGGCCGGCCAAGGGCGGCATCCGCTACCATCCCGACGTCACGCTCGACGAGGTCACCGCGCTCGCCGCGTGGATGACGTGGAAGTGCGCCGTCGCGCACATCCCCTTCGGCGGCGGCAAGGGCGGGGTCATCTGCGACCCGACGAAGATGTCGCCGCGCGAGATCGAGGCGCTCACGCGCCGCTACTGTTCGGAGATTTTCGACGTCATCGGCCCCGAGAAGGACATCCCCGCGCCCGACGTGAACACCGACGAGCAGGTGATGGCCTGGTTCATGGACACCTACAGCATGCACGTCGGCCACACCGAGACGGCCGTCGTCACCGGCAAACCGCTCGAGATGGGCGGTTCGCTCGGCCGCCGCGACGCCACCGGCCGCGGCGTGATGATCGCCGCGCGCGAGGCGTGCCGCTACCTCGGCCGCGACATCGCCAAGGCGACGGTCGCCGTCCAGGGCTTCGGCAACGTGGGCTCCGTGTCGGCGCGGCTGCTCGCGGGCGTCGGCTCGAAGATCGTCGCGATCACCGACTGGCAGGGCGGCGTCTACAACGCCAAGGGCCTCGACCTCGAGAAGCTCGCCGCCTTCAAGGCCGAACACCGGACCGTCGCGGGCTTCCCCGGGGGCGACAGCCTCTCCAACCAGCAGCTCTTCGCGCTCGACGTCGACGTGCTGATCCCGGCCGCGCTCGAGAACCAGATCACAATCGAGAACGCACCCACGATCCGCGCCAAGGTGATCATCGAAGGCGCCAACGGCCCGACCACGCCTGAAGCGAACGACTACCTGCACGAGAATGGCTTCTTCCTCGTGCCGGACATCCTCGCCAACGGCGGCGGCGTGACGGCCTCGTACTTCGAGTGGGTGCAGGACCGCTACGGGTACTTCTGGACCGAGAACGAGGTGAACGAGCGGCTGGAGCAGAAAATGCATCAGGCGTTCCACGCGGTGGTCGCCCTGAAGGATCAGCACAAGGTGGACATGCGGACCGCGGCGTACATGCTCGGCATCCAGCGCGTCGCGACCGTCACCAAGCTCCGCGGGATGTACGCCTAGTAGTTGACGCGGAAGGACACGCGATCGTGCGCCTCGCCCGCGGGGGCCGTGGCCTCGAGCTCCAGCGAGTAAGTCCCCTGCGCGAGGCTCGCCAGCGGCAGATCGACCTGGAACATCCCGGGCTCTCCGGGTCCGGGCTCGACGTCGAGGCTGCGCAGCACGCCGCCGTCGGGCCCGAGCAGCCGCGCGGACGCGTGAATCTCGCCCTCGGCATACACCGGGAATCGAACGAGCAGCCGCTCGGTGCGCCGGAACTCGCGTGACGCCGAGGGCGGCGCGGCCGGATCCGCCACCAACTCGCGATAATCCCGCCCGGTGAACGTTCGCACGACCGCCGCCGATCCCATCGTCACTGCGCCCTCGAGCGACCGCACCGTGATCGCGCGCACGTCCTGATCGAGTTCCTCGCCCGTCGCCCCGCCGCGCACGGACATGCGCAGCCGCAGCCGTCCGGGCGGCGCGTCGAACACCGCCTGCGCGCGCCCGTCCTCCCCCACGCTGCCGGGGGTCGCGGGCGCCACCTCGCCCTGGAAGATCGGCGCGTCGTCGTCCTCACCCAGCACTTCCACGACCAGCCGTGACGCGTCGGGCCGAGCGACGGCTCCGCGGCGCGACGTGAGGCTCGGGATGCGGCGCGACGGCTCCCACACGAACGTCACGCGCGTCGTGCCGCCGGGGCCGCGCGAGAACCCGAACCAGGGCGTGATGAGCGGGCTGGTGTGGTACACCTCGTTGAACGGCGACGGCGCGGGGGGCGCGGCCGCTTCGGCCAGCAGCCGATCCACGGCCGCGGAGCGCGCCCAATACCCGGGGCGCGCGCGGACGACGGCCTGCGGGCGCGACACCGAGATCGACACCTGATGGAACTGGCCGTCGTTGTCGTGTGACGGTTCATACGACAGCCAGTAATAGCCGCTCGCGTCGGCGGTCGCTTCCCGCAGCCCCGCCGCGAGATCGCCGCGCACGGCGCGGCCGTTCGTCTCGTCGGCGAGCCGGTCGAGCGGGCCGGGGTCGCCGGCGGTCGACGGGTCCAGGGCGTACACCGCGACGCGCCCGCTGTTGGCCAGCCGCGCGACCGTCTCGACGCCCGCGGCGCGCGGGCCGCGCACGCCCGTGCCGGGCCCGATGCCCTCGCTGATCACCACCAGCGTCTTGCGCCCCTCCTCCGCCTGGCCCAGCGCGTCGGTCAGCGCCGCCAGCGCCGACCACGACACCTGCGCGCGCGTGCGCTCCGCCACGCCTGGCGAGCGCGCGAGAAAGTTCTGCTCGAACGCCGTCCGCGCGCGGTAGTCGCCGCGCACGCCCTCGAACGACGCGGCGGCCGCCGAGGCCGCGGTGTGATCGTCGGAGAACCGGATCGACACGAGCGAGTCCAGCGGTTTCATCACGACGATGCGATCACCGGGCGCCAGCTCGCGCTCGAGAAAGGCTTCGACCGACGCGCGCACGCGCGCGGTGGCGTCGGCGTCGACGTGGTATTCGTCGAGGAAGACGCCGAACACGCGCCGCCCCTCGGCGCCGGCCCGGCGCAGTTCGGCGACGCCGCGCGGCACGCCGTCCTCCTGCACGACGACTTCACTGGGCTGGAGATCGGTGACGAGGCGGCCGCGGGCATCGGTCACGAGCACGTCCACGCCGACCGGCGTGCCGGCCGCGCGCGCGCCCGCCGGCAGCGCGAGCGCCGTCGCGGTCACCAGCAGGGTCAGGCGCGCGCGGATCGTCATTAGCCGTCCACCCGGATGCCGACGTACTGCATGGCGGGCTGAGGCTCGGCCGGCGCGGAGATCTCGATCACGTAGTCGCCGGGCGCGAGGCCCGCCAGCGGCAGCTCGATCTCGGCCGGTTTGCCGGGGGTCGCGGGCGGCGCCACGTCGAGATCCTGCATCGCATCGCCGGCCCGGTTCAGCAGGCGCGCCGACAGGGAGGGCGCCGCGCCGTACACCGGCACGCGCACCAGCAGGCGCTCGGCGCGGTTGAATTCGTGGCCGATCGCGGGGATCGGATCGACCTCCGCCTTCAGGTCCGCCATTTGACGGACCGTGCGCGCACGGTACACCACCGGCGTGCCGATCACCGCGTCGGAGCTGGTCAGATCCGGCACGTCGACATCGCGCACTTCGCTGTCGAGCGTCGACTGGTCCCCGCTCTCGACCGTCACGCGCAGGTGCATCAGACCGGGCGGGACATCGAAGTTCACGCGCGCCGGCCCCGGCGCGGTTCCGGTGGCCGGCGGCGGCGCGCTCGGCACCCGCCCGCGGTACAGCGGCGTCCCATCGTCGCCCAGCGCCATCAGCGAGACGGCCGCGGCGACGTCGGTGTCCGGCGCGCCCGGCCGCACGGTCGGCTGCCACACGAAGGTGATCGTGGTCTTGCCGTCCCCGCCGCGCGACGTGCCGATCCACGACTGGATCACGCGCTTTCGGAGCGGCTCCGCCACGACGGCGAGCGCCCTCGATACGCCCGGGGGCGGGCCCGCCTTGCGCGGCGCGAGCGCGCGCTCCGCGTTCTCCCTGGTGATGGCCCAGTAGCCCGGGCGCGCGCGCACCTGCACGTTCGCCCGCTTCACCTTCACCTCGATCTTGTGGAACTTGCCGTCGGTCGGCGCGGCGGCCGAGTCGTAGCCAAGCAGGTAGTAGGCGCTGGAGTCACGGACGATCTGGTCGAGGCCGGGCGCGATGTCGTTGCGGTTGATGATCGCGCGGCCGTCGGTATCGTCGCCGAGCGTGCGCAGCGTGTCCTGCGTGGTGTGCAGGTACTGGTTGCCGGCCTGCTGGCCGATGTTGTCCTGGATGTCGAACTCGGAGGTGGCCAGCCCGCGCGGATCGATGGCATAGATCGATACGTTGTTCTTGTTCGCGACGTCCGTGATGTACCGCAGCTCCTCCTGCATCTCGGTCGCCGAGAAGAACGACGCGCGCTCCTCGAGGGGATCGTTGGTGCCGGCGAGCGGGTCGGCGTTCGGCGAGAGCGGGTCGACGCCGACGGTCGCGATGGCGCTGCGCCGCTGCGGCGGGACCATGTTCGTGTAGCCCTCGCTCACGAGCAGGAGCGACTTGCGGCCTTCCTTGAGCCCGCCCAGGTGCACGATGAGCGCCTCGAGGGCGGACAGCGACACGTCGTTGCGGATGCGCTCCACCGTCTCGGTGGGGTACATCACGTAGCGCTGCTCGAAGTCGTTCATCGGGTTGTAGTCGTACTTGCGCCCGGTGAACTCCTGGAGCGCGCGCTCGATGGCGCTGTGGTTGCGGGTCAGGAGCACGCTCGAGATCGGCTGGAGCGGGTACATCACGCCGATCATGTCGGTCGGCCCGAGCCTGGTGGCGACGAACTCCGCGAGCGAGTCGCGGATCCGCATGCTCGTCTCGCGCCGCACGTGGTAGTCGTCGAGGAACACCGCGAACACCCGCACGTCGTCGCGCGACGCCTCGGCGAGCTCGTCGGCGTCGCTGCGGATGGGCTGCGGCGGACCGTCGGGACCGGGCACGGCGCCGCCGTCGAGCTTGACGAGCTTGAACGTCGCGAGCGTCTGCGGCTTGCCGTCCTCGAAGACCTGGAAGTCGTTTTCGCTGAGGTTCTCGACCGGCTGGCCGTCCTTCGCCGACACGATCACGTCGACGCGGACGAAGTTGATGCCGGCGCGGAAGACGGGCTGCTGCTGGTCGGCCGACGGCTGGTCCGACGGCTGGTCTGGCGGCTGATTGGCCTGCGGCTGAGCTTGTGCGTCCGGCGCCGGAGCCGGCTGCTGCTGCGCATCGCCGCGTGCGCCGAGCGCCACGACGGCGATCGCCGCCATGCCGATGGCTTCACGGATCGGCCAGCGCATGTTTTGATTCTAAGACTATTTCAGGATTTCGGCGGCGATGATCATTCGCTGGACTTCCGACGTGCCCTGGTAGATTTCCGTGGCGCGCACGTCGCGGAACAGCCGCTCGGCCAGCGATCCGCGGCGGTAGCCGGCCGAGGCGAGAATCTGCATGGCCTTATCGGCCGCCTTGTGGGCGGCCTCCGACGCGGCGAGCTTCGCCATGGACGAGGCCAGCCGGTCCTCGGCGTGCGGGTCGCGCTCGGCCGCGGCCTTCCAGGTGAGCAGGCGCGCCGCCTCGAGGTCGGTGGCGGCGTCGGCGATCATCCACTGAATCGCCTCGAAGTCGCCGATCGGCCGGCCGAACGCCTCGCGCGTCTTCGCGTGCGCGATCGCCTCGGCCAGCGCGGCCGCGCCGATCCCGAGCGCCTGGGCCGCAATCGCGATTCGCCCACCCGCCACGGCCCACATCGCGAGCCGGAATCCCTGATCCACCGACCCCAGGACGGCCTCGTCTTCCACCTTGAGATCCAGATCGAGGTCCATGCAGCCCAGTCCGCGCACGCCGAGCGATTCGTCGCGGCGGCGGCGCGTGATGCCCGGCGTGTTCATCGGGACGAGAAACGCCGTGATGCCCTGGCCGCGCAGGCCCTGCCGCGTCGCCGCGAACACGATGGCGACCGCCGCGGCTTCGGCGTTCGCCACCCAGACCTTCCGCCCGGTGATCCGGTAGCCGCCGCCCGGCTCCTGGACCGCGCGCGTCTTCTGGTTCGCCGCGTCGGTGCCCGCGTCCGGCTCCGACAGCGCGAACGCGCCCACGGCCTTCCCGGTCGCGAGCGGCCGCAGCCAGCGCTCCCGCTGGGGCCCACGCCCCGCGTGCGCGATCAGCTCGGCGACGAGGGACGTCGTGACCGAGATCGACACCGCCACCGTGGCGCTCGCGCGCGCGATGGCCTCCATGGCGAGCGCGTAGCTCAGGTAATCGCGCCCGGCGCCGCCCCACTCGACCGGCAGGGTCATGCCGCAGAAGCCGTGCGCGGCGGCCGACTCGATCACGTCGAGGGGAAATTCGTTGGACGTGTCGATCGCCGCCGCCCACGGCTCGACGACGCCGCGCGCGAAGGCGTCCGCGGCCGCCTGAAACTCGCGCTGCGCCGGCGTCAGCTCGATCCGCATGTCAGCTCCGACCGAGCTTCTCGAAAATCGGCGCGAGCCGCGTCGCCGTGGCGTCCAGGGCCTCGGGCAGGACGCGCGTCTCGCCGACGGCGGTCATGAAGTTGGTGTCGCCGCTCCACCGCGGCACGACGTGCACGTGCAGGTGCTCGGCGATCCCGGCGCCGGCGGCGCGGCCCAGGTTGATCCCCACGTTCACGCCCTCGGCGTGGTACGCCTCGTCGAGCGCCATCTCGGCGCGCCGCGCGAGCTCCATCAGCTCGGCGCGCTCCTCGGCGGTGGTCGCGGCGAGCGTCGCCACGTGGCGGCGCGGCACGACCATCAGGTGTCCGTTGTTGTAGGGGTAGCGGTTGAGGATGACGAACGCGACCCGCCCGCGGGCGACCACGAGCGGATCGTCTGGAGAATCGCCGGCGCCGGCCGCGCAGAAGATGCAGCCGCTGCCGCCCTTAACCGTGGCCGTCACGTAGGCGAGCCTCCACGGGGACCACAGGCGCTCCACGGCCTAGACGGCCATGGCGTCGCTCGGCGGCGCCGTCTCGTCGGGGGCGCCTCCGTCGCGGTTGATCAGCTCCTTCAGTTCCTTGCCGGGCTTGAAGTACGGCACCTTCTTCGGCGGCACGTCGACCTTGTCGCCGGTCTTCGGGTTGCGGCCCTTGCGGGGCTCGCGCTTGCGAAGGCGGAAGCTGCCGAAGCCGCGGAGCTCGATCTTCTCCCCGCGGTGCAGCGCGTCGATGATGCTGCGGAACACGGTGTCGACGATGACCTCGGAGTGCTTCTTCGTGAGGTCCGACACCCGCGACACTTCCTCGACCAGCTCCGCCTTCGTCATGCTGCCGCCAGTCATGCTTGTTCCTCAGCGGTTCTTGAAGTGGTCCCCCAGCGTCGCGTCGCCCGTGCCGGCGTTCTGCTGGTACTGCTCCCAGTCGGTGCGGACCTCGTCCGATTTGAGCGCGCGAATCGACAGGCCGATCTTCCGCTCCTCGGGCGCCAGCTTGATGATCTTCATCGGGTAGGTCTCGCCCACCTGGAGATCGATCTTCTCCTGGCCCTGCGTGTCGTCGAACTCCGAGACGTGAATCAGGCCCTCGATGCCCTCGTCGAGCTCGACGAACGCGCCGAAGGTCGTCATCCGCACGACCTTGCCCTCGATCGTGCTGCCGACGTGGTGCCGCGTGAAGAAGTCGTCCCAGATGTCGGTGGCGAGCTGCTTCAGCCCGAGCGACAGGCGCTGGTTCTCGGCGTCGATGTTGAGCACCATCGCCTCGACCACGTCGCCCTTCTTCAGCACCTCCGAGGGGTGCTTCACGCGCTTGCTCCACGACATGTCGGAGATGTGGATGAGGCCGTCGATGTCCTCCTCGACCTCGACGAACGCGCCGAACTCGGTCAGGTTGCGCACCTTCCCCGTGATCTTGGCGCCCACCGGGTACTTGTCGGCGAGGTCGTGCCAGGGGTTCGTCTCGACCTGCTTGAGGCCGAGCGAGATCCGCCGCGCCGTCGGGTCCACGCCGAGCACCATCGCCTCGACCGTGTCGCCGACGTTCAGGATCTTCGACGGGTGCTTGACGCGCTTGCTCCACGACATCTCGCTGACGTGGATCAGGCCCTCGACGCCCGCCTCGAGCTCGATGAAGGCGCCGTAGTCGGTCAGGCTCACCACCTTGCCGCTCATGCGCGCGCCCACCGGGTAGCGCTCGGTCACGGCCGCCCAGGGATCGGTGATGAGCTGCTTGTGGCCGAGCGAGACGCGCTCGGTCGCCGGGTCGTACTTGAGCACGATCACGTCGATCTCGTCGTTCACCTTGAAGAGCTCGGAGGGATGCCCCACGCGCCCCCACGACATGTCGGTGATGTGCAGCAGGCCGTCGATGCCGCCCAGGTCGATGAAGGCGCCGTAGTCGGTGATGTTCTTCACCACGCCGCGCAGCACCTTGCCCTCGGCCAGCGTCTCGAGCGTGTGCTTCTTCTTCTCGGCGTTCTCTTCCTCGAGCAGCGCCTTGCGCGAGAGCACGATGTTGCCGCGCTTCTTGTTGACCTTGATCACGCGCATCCGCAGCTCCTGGCCGCGCAGCGCGTCGAGGTTGCGGACGGGACGGACGTCGATCTGGCTGCCCGGGAGGAACGCGCGCACGCCGATGTCCACGGCGAGCCCGCCCTTGATGCGCTCGATCACGCGGCCGATCACGACCTTGCGCTCGGCATAGGCCTTCTCGACCTCGTCCCAGATCTTCATCTTCTCGGCTTTTTCGCGCGAGAGGACCACGTAGCCTTCACGATCTTCGGTGCGCTCCAGCAGGACGTCGACGATGTCCCCCGCCTGGACCGTGACCTCGCCGGTCTCGTCCAGGAACTCGCTGACCGCGATCACACCTTCCGACTTGTAGCCGACGTCCACGACCACTTCGGCGGCCGTGACCTTGAGCACCGTGCCCTTGACCACCTCGCCTTCCGCGATGTTCCGGAAGCTGTTATCGTAGACACTCAGCAGCCGGGCGAACTCCTGCGGATCGAGCTGGTCGTCGTCGTCCCGCTTGAGGGCGATGATGCCGGCCGAACCGGCCGCGCGGGATGTCGGGGTGGGAATGCCCTCGTCTTCAACGTTCGTCATGCCTTACGCGTCCTCCTCGTCGATCGATGTAACGGCGATTGGCCCATGGGGTGCGCTCGCCGCCGGCGCGCCGCGTGTTCAGCGCCGAGCCCGCGCTTGGGCCGAACGGCCCGTAGACAGGGGTTCGCTGAATTACGATAAGCATCAGAGAGTACGCCACTTATCGGGAAACTGTCAAGGTAGGAAAGGACCCCGTCATGGCCAAGCGTGCCAAGCGTAAGGTGACTCGCAAGTCCAGGCCCGGCCGGGGTGCCCGGAAGCGGCAGACAGCTCGACGGCCGGTCAAACGGCAGAGCAAGAAGCCGAAGAAGGCCGCTAAGGCATCTGCCAGAAAGAAAAAGCCCGCCCGCGCAACCGCGCGTAAGGCCGCAAAGCCCAGGACCCGAAGGCCGGCTCCACGGGCCAGAGGCTCCAAGAAGCCGCATCTGAACCGCGAGCGCCGGGTGCTCAGCGAGCCCGACCCGCTCTCCTCCCTCGACATGAACCGCTACGGCTCGGCCGCCCGCACCGGCCGCCATGAGCTCCAGCACAGCATCGAGGAGCACACCGGCATGACGCCCGCGATCACCGGCGGCGACGTGGACGCCGACTGGGAGAACGCCTACTTCAGCGGCGACGAAGCCCCCGGCGGCGACAACCCCACGCCCGACCAGGATCGCGTCGACGACATCGGCAAATCGATCGGCCTGCAGTACGCGGACAACGAAGAGCTGAAGGGCGACGAGAAGGTCGAGGCGCGCGACAAACACCGGTGGGAACTCGATCCCGCATCGTCGGATGACTATCGAGATAGATCGAAGTAAGAAAGGGGCTGGGAGCTGACGGCCTAGGGGGCTCGGAACTGACGCTGCAGGGGGCTGGGAGCTGACGCCTTAGGGGGCTGCGCTCTTGTAATGTAGAGGGCGCTCGCACTCACGCCGCCGTCGTAGGGCGGACCTTCAGGTCCGCCAGCCCCCTACTGCGTCAGTTCCCAGCCCCCTATAGCGTCAGTTCCCAGCCCCTTACAGCGTCAGTCCCCAGCACTCTTCGCTCTCTTATCAATCACCGCCATCACATCTCGAACCACCTCGTCGACCGACTTCCCGGTGGTGTCGATGACGACCGCGTCGGGCGCGGCGTAGAGGGGCGACACCGTGCGGGTGCGGTCGCTCTCGTCGCGCGCGGTGAGGGCGCTGGCGACGGCTTCGAGCGTCTTCGCGCCGGTGTGCGCGGGGTCGGCGGCGCGGCGGCGCGCGCGTTCCTCGGGCGAGGCGTCGAGATACAGCTTCACATCGGCGGCGGGAAACACGACGGTCCCGATGTCGCGCCCTTCCATCACCACGCCCTCGCGGGCCGTGCCGTACTCGCGCTGGCGGTCGACGAGCACGGCGCGCACGCGCGGCAGGCGGGCCACGCCGGCCGCGGCCTTGTCGATCTCCGGCGTGCGGATGGCGCGCGTCACGTCGGCCCCGTCAATCGTCACCGCGTCGGCCGTAATGTCGATCCGCGCGGCGCGCGCGAGCCGCTCGATGGCGTCCTCGTCGGTCAGCGCGAGGCCCTGCCGCAGCGCCTGCCAGCCGACGGCACGGTACATCGCGCCGCTGTCGACGTGGCGGTAGCCGAGCGCGACCGCGACCGCCCGCGCGACGGTGCCCTTCCCGGCGCCCGAGGGACCGTCGATGGCGATGATGAGGGGCTTCATGAGGCAGGCTGGACGCGACCGGGCAGTGTAGCATGGTGACCGGCATGGAACGGTTGCAGAAGATCCTCTCGCAGGCCGGCGTGGCGTCGCGGCGCGCGTCGGAACAGCTGATGCGCGACGGCCGCGTCAGCGTGAACGGCGCCACGGTCACCGAACTCGGCACGAAGGCCGACGCGGCGGGCGACGACATTCGCGTGGACGGCCGGCGCGTCAAGGTCGCGGCCGTGCATCGCTATCTCCTGCTGAACAAGCCGCGCGGGTACATGTCCACGCGATCGGATCCGGAGCGCCGGCCCACGGTCATCGACCTGCTCCAGGGCGTGCGCGAGTACGTCTACCCCGTCGGCCGGCTGGATTTCGACTCGGAGGGCCTGCTGATCCTGACCAACGACGGCGACCTGGCCGCGCGGCTCACGCACCCGCGCCACGGCGTGCCGCGCGTCTACGAGGCGCGCGTCGCCGGCATCCCCGACGCGCACGACCTCGATCGTCTCCACCGCGGCGTGACGATCGACGGGCGCCGCACCCATCTCGCCGAGGTGGCGATCAAGCACGGCCGCCCGCGCGGCGGGAGCGGCGCGGTGCTGGTGATCACGATCCGGGAAGGCCGCAACCGGCAGGTGCGGAAGATGTGCCAGACGATCGGCCATCCGGTGGACGTCCTGCGCCGCGTCGCCATCGGCCCGATCCGCGACGACCGTCTGAAGCCCGGCCAGTGGCGCGAGCTGACCGAGCCCGAGATCCGTAAGCTGCGTGCCGCCGCATCGAATACCACCACGAGCAAGGCAACCCCGAAGGCCCGAAGGCCCGAAGAAAGAACTCGACGATCCTAGATCCAGGAATTCCGTCTTCGGGTCTTCGGGGCTTCGTGTTGCATTTCGTGATCAGTGCACCGATTCCGGCGGGTCTTCGTCGTCGAAGTCGTCGTCATCGTCCTCGTCGTCCTCGGGCTCGACGAGGGGCAGTTCGTCCTCGGCCGGCGCCTGCTCGATGAGGAGCGGGTGATCGAGGCCAAGCGCCTCGGCCATGTCCTCGACCTTCGGCAGGTCGGCCAGGTCGTTCAGACCGAAGCGGATCAGGAAGTCGCGGGTCGTGCCGTAGAGGAACGGCCGGCCCACGACGTTCTTGCGGCCGACGATCTTGATCAGGTGCCGCTCGAGGAGCGTGTTGAGGACGCCCGACGTGTTGACGCCGCGGATCTCCCCCACTTCCAGCGCCGTGACCGGCTGCTTGTAGGCGATCACGGCGAGCGTCTCGAGCGACTGCACGCTCAGGCGCTGCGTCGAGCGCTCGTGGAACAGCCGGCGCACCCACTCGTGCAGGTCGGGCCGCGTCATGATCTGGTAGCCGCCGGCCACGTCGACGAGCTGGAGTCCGCCGGGCCGGTCGTAGTCGGCCTTCAGCTCGACGATCGCCGCCTCGATGTCTTCCTTCGACTCGCCCTCGACGAGCTTGCAGATGGCTTTGAGCGTGAGGGGCTCGGGTGAGGCGAAGATGAGCGCCTCGATCACGGCCTTGAGCGACGTATCAACCACGGTGCGACTCCGGATCCCCAATCGGGTGCGGCGCGTCGGTCGGGCGCGGCCGCTTGTAGACGCGAATCGGGCCGAACGAGCCCGACTGAAACACGCGCACGAGCTTCAGGCGGATCATCTCGAGCAGCGCCAGGAACGTCACGATGAGCATGCTCCGCCCGGCCGCGTCGGCGAACAGCTCCTCGAAGCCGCACGCCTCGGTCTCGGACAGGCGGTCGAGCAGCTGATCGATGCGGGCCTCGACCGACAGCTGCTCGGGCGGCAGCAGCACCCTCGGCCGGTGCTTCGCGCGCTCGACGACCGCCTGGAAGGCCGAGAGGAGGCTGAACAGATCGACCTCGAGCTCCGGCTCGTACGAGTCGCCGGCGATGTCGGCCACGCGCTCGTCCGGGCGCAGCCACTGCGCCGACCGCACCTGCTCGCGCTCGTGCAGCAGCCCGGCCGCCGCCTTGTACTTCCGGTGCTCGAGCAGCCGACGGACCAGCGCGTCGCGCGGGTCCTCCCCGGGCTCCCCGTCCTCGCCCGCCGCGGTCTCGGGCCGCGGCAGCAGCATCTTCGACTTGATGTGGATGAGCGTGGCGGCCATCACGATGAACTCCCCCGCCACGTCGAGGTTCATCTCCTGCATCAGCTGAATCGTGTCGAGGTACTGCTGCGTGATGACCGCGATCGGAATGTCGTGGACGTTCACCTCGCTCTTGCGAATGAGGTGCAGCAGCAGATCGAGCGGCCCGTCGAAGTGCTCGAGGTGGACCGGAAACGCATCGAGCGCCGATTCGAAGTCCGACGCGTGATCGGTCATTTGTACGAAATCTTCACCGCGTCGCGGACGCGGTCCATCGTGGCCTGCGCGACCACGCGGGCCCTCTTCGACCCCTCGAACAGCACGTCGCGTACGTAGCCCGGGCGCGCGAGCGCCGCGGCCCGCCGCTCGCGGATCGGCTCGAGGTAGGTGTTCAGCGCGTTGGCGAGCTTCGTCTTCACCTCGACGTCGCCGACCGCGCCGGCGCGATAGCGCGCCTTGAGGTCGTCCACCTCGGCGGTGTCCGGGTTGAAGGCGTCGTGGTAGGTGAACACGGGGTTGCCCTCGACGGTGCCCGGGATGTCCGCGCGCACGCGCTTGGGGTCCGTGTACATCTGCATCACTTTCTTCTTCACCGTCGCCGCATCGTCCGAGAGGTGAATCGTGTTGCCGATGCTCTTGCTCATCTTCTTGCCGCCGTCGAGGCCCGGCAGCCGCCCGAACCTGGTCAGGAGCGGCTGCGGCTCGACGAGCACGTCGCCGAAGAAGTTGTCGAACCGCCGCACCACCTCGCGCGCCAGCTCGAGGTGCGCGACCTGGTCCTCCCCCACCGGCACGAACTTCGCGTCGTAGATGGCGACGTCCGCCGTCTGCAGGAGCGGGTAGCCGAGGAACCCGATCGACGACAGGTCGCGATCCGAGAGCGTCTCCTGCTGCTCCTTGTACGTGGGGACGCGTTCGAGCCAGGGCACGGGCACGACCATCGACAGCAGCAGGTACAGCTCGGCGTGCTCGGGCACGAGCGACTGTACGAAGAAGGTGCTGCGCTCGGGATCGAGCCCGGCGCCGATCCAGTCGGCCACGTTCTCGTACGCGAACCCGACGACCCCGCCGGTGTTCGCATAGTCGCTCGTGAGCGCGTGCCAGTCGGCGACGAAGTAGAAGCAGTCGGTACTGGGCCTGGAGCGGCACCCAGTTGCCCAGGGCGCCCACGAGGTGCCCGAGGTGCAGCTGGCCCGTCGGCCGCATGCCCGAGACGACGCGCGCCTTGCTCACTGCAGCCAACCGACCAGTCGGACGTACGGCGGCAGCACCAGGTAGTCGAGGCCGCCGGTGAACATGAGCACGTAGAGCAGCATGAAGCCGTACGGGCGCAGTTGGTTGAACCAGCGCGCGGCCGGCACGGGCAGCAGGCCGCCCAGGACGTTCCCGCCGTCGAGCGGCGGAATGGGAATCATGTTGAAGACCGCGAGAAGCACGTTGATGCGCAGGCCCGCCGAGAGGAGCGTCGCGAGCGGCGCCGTGACGTTCGGCTCCCCGATCGTGACCGGCGACACCGGCAGCACGTGCATCAGCATCGCGGCGATCACCGCGAGCGCGAGGTTGCTCGCGGGACCGGCGGCCGCGACGAGCACGTAGCCGCGCCGGTGGTTGCGGAGCCGCGACACCATCACGGGCACCGGCTTCGCCCAGCCGATGAGCGGCAGGCCGCTCACGAGCGCCAGAATCGGGAACACGACCGTGCCGATGAGATCCGCGT
Source organism: uncultured Acidobacteriota bacterium (assembly GCA_963792785.1). GTDB lineage: Bacteria > Acidobacteriota > Vicinamibacteria > Vicinamibacterales > CAVVIG01 > CAWIMX01. Next base: position 948,460 of record CAWBXO010000001.1, read on the forward strand.
GCACGATGGGGTTGAGCGACACGCGGCCGAGCAGGCGCGCCGTCGGGTCGCCGAGGCGATCGGCGACGTACGCGTGCGCCGACTCGTGCACCGTGAGCGAGAACAGCAGCACGATGAACGCGATCAGCAGCTGCGCGAAATTGATGTCGAGCAAGGAGCCATCAGGTTAAGGCCGCCCCGCGAAAAACGCAAGGACGGCATCGGCCACTTTCGGCCCGGCGACGGCGGCAAGATCCTCGCGGCTGGCGCGGCGGACGCCGGCGAGGCTGCCGAACGCGCGGAGGAGCGTGCGCCGGCGCCGCGGCCCCACGCCGGGCACCGCGTCGAGCTCCGAGCGGAGGTCGCGCATCGCGCGCGCGCGGCGGTGGAACGTCACCGCGAAGCGATGCGCCTCGTCGCGGATCCGCTGCAGCAGGAGCAGCGCGGGGTGATCGGTCGCGAGCGCGATCGGCTCGCGGCGGTCGCGCGTGTAGAGCACCTCGTCCTTCTTCGCGAGGCCGATCGCCACGAGGTTCGCCAGGCCCAGCGACGCGAGCGCGTCGTACGCCGCGCCGAGCTGCCCGGCCCCGCCGTCGATGAGGATCAGATCAGGGAACGGTCCGCCCTGCTCGAGGATCTTGCGGTAGCGCCGCTGGACGACCTCGTGCATCGCCGCAAAGTCGTTGTTGCGTGACAGCGTGTCGCCCGAACCCCGAACCCCGAACCCCGAACCGCCCCGAATGCGGTACTTCCGATACTCCCCCCGCCGCATGCGGCCGTCCTCGCAGACGACCATCGACGCCACCGTCTCGGAGCCCTGGATCGTGGAGATGTCGAAGCACTCGATCCGCCGCGGCAGGCGCGGCAGCGCGAGCACATCCTGCAGCGTCTCGAGCGCGTCGTACTGCGCGGCGACGAGCTGATTGAAGCGCGCGTCGTAGGCGAGCGCCGCGTTTCTCGCCGCCAGCTCAATGAGCCCGCGCTTCCCGCCGCGTTTCGGCGCCACCAGCCGCACGCGGCGGCCGCCCGCGCGCGACGCGAGCCAGGCTTCGAGCGCCTCGGGCTCCGGCGGCAGCACCGGCACGTGCACTTCCGGCGGCGGCTCCGCGACCTCGTAGAACTGCTGCACCGCGGCCTCGACGACGCCGGCGTCGGACAGGCCGGCGGCGGGCGCGTCGCTCCCGAGTTCGACGCGCTCCACGACGCGGCCGCGCCGCACCTGGAACACCTGCACGACGGCGCCGGCCGGCCCGAGCTTCAGGCCGAACACGTCGCGGTGGCCGAGCTCGGTCGTCGCCATCTTCTGCTGGCGATCGTGGAGCGCCTGCACGGTCCGGATCGCGTCGCGCAGCTGCGCCGCCTCCTCGAACCGCTCGGCGCCGGCCGCGTCGAGCATCCGGCCGTTCAGCGTCTTCAGCAGCTCGTCGTTCTTCCCTTCGAGGAAGAGCGCCGTGTGGCGCACCGCCCGGCCGTACTCCTCGGCCGAGCAGATCGACTCGACGCAGGGCGCGATGCAGCGCTTGATGTCGTACTCGAGGCAGGGCCGATCGCGATGGCCGGTGATCACTTCGTTGCAGGACCGGATCCCGAACAGCCGGTGCGTCAGGGCCATCGTCTTGCGGGCGAAGGTGGCGGGCAGGAACGGGCCCGCGTACGTGCTGCCGTCGCGCTCGACGCGGCGGGCGACAAGCACGCGCGGGAAGGCCTCGTTCGTGGTGAGCTGGAGGTACGGGTAGTTCTTGTCGTCGCGCAGGAGGATGTTGTATTTCGGCGCGCGCTGCTTGATCAGGTTGTTCTCGAGCGCGAGCGCTTCGACGACCGAGTCGGTGACGATCACCTCGAGCCGCGCGATCTCGTCGAGGAGCGCGTCGGTCTTCGGGTCCGATCCGTACGCGCCGAGGTAGTTGCGCACGCGGTCGCGCAGCGCCCGCGCCTTGCCCACGTAGATCGTCTCGCCGTCCGCGTTCAGGTACAGGTACACGCCGGGCTGCTCGGGCAGGCGGCCGATCTGCTCCTTGAGTTCGTGGATGGGCATACGCTACCATTGCGCGGTTTGAACGCCGCACCTGAACAGTCCAGTATACGTCCCCGCCCGCACGCCCGCCGGACCTTCACCGGCCTGATTGGCACGGCCTGCATGTTCCCGCTGCGCGCCATCATCGGCGCGTCGGTGGCGCTCCGGATCCATCCCAACATCCTGACCTTCATCGGCGTGGTGATCAACGTCGCGGCCGCGTGGGCGCTCGCCACCGCTGAGTTCCGCACCGCCGGCGTGATCATGATCGTCGCCAACATCTTCGATTTCATCGACGGCAAGGTGGCGCACGAGCTCCAGCTCCAGTCCGAGTTCGGCGCCTTCTGGGACTCCACGCTCGACCGCTTCTCGGACCTCGCGCTGGTGACCGGGCTGATCTACCTGTATTCGTCGCAAGGCCGCAGCGACTACGTCCTCATCGCCGCGCTGACGCTGATCTTCTCGATCATGACGAGCTACGCGCGCGCGCGCGCCGAGTCGCTCGTCGAGAAGTGCAAGGTCGGCTTCATGGAGCGCCCCGAGCGCATCGTGCTCTTCATGATCGGGGCCTTTACCAACCGCATGGCGGCCGTGCTGTGGGTGATTCTGGTGCTGTCCGTGCTGGCGGTCGCCAACCGGATCTACTACACGTACCTGGCCCTGAACCACCGGCCGATGCCGTCGCGCGAGGGCGCCACGGGGATCTTCTGGCGGGCGTTCTTCTGGACCGACGAGCGGACGACGATCCCCTACGACCTGTGGGTGATCGCGATCCTCGCCTTCGTGTGGCTCGTGCCGCCCGACTGGCTCGGCGACCCCATGGCCCACGGCCCCGGCCTCATCGGCATCCTGCGCAATCTACTGGCACGCTGAATTCGGATTACAGAAAGACAGCCACGAAGGCACGAAGACACGAAGCAAGAACGTTAGTTTCTTCTTCTTCGTGATCTTCGTGCCTTCGTGGATGCCTTTGAAGGCGGGATCGCAGCGTGATCCTACGCGCGCTTGCGCTGCTTCTTCCCGCGCGCGATCGGGATCATTTTGGCGGGGGCCTTCTTCTCGCGGCTCACCTGGTCGAGGCTGCGCTTGAGCGCCTCCATGAGGTTCGCCACCGGCGCCGGCGCCTCCTCGGGCGTCGCCACCACCTCCTCGCCGCTGATCTTGGCGTCGATAATCCGCTGCAGGCCCGCGCGGTACTCGTCGGTGTAGTCCTCGAGATTCAGCGGCGCCTCGAAGGTGTCGATCACCTGCTTGGCGAGCTTCAGCTCGCTGGCCTTCACCTCGGTCGGCACCGAGGCGAGCTCCTCGACGCTGTCGATGGCGCGGATCTCGGCGGCGTGGTGCAGCGTGTACATCACGATGCCCTTGCCCTGGGGCTTCACCGCGACCAGGTACTCCCGGCCGTAGAGCGCCAGCTTGCCGATGCCGACCTTGCCCTTCAGGCCTTCCCGCATCACCGCGTAGGCGCTCGACGCCATCCCGCCGTCCGGCGCGAGGTAGTACGCGCGGTCGACGTACATCGGATCGATCGCCGAGTCGTCCGTAAATTGCACCAGATCGATGACACGCGTCGACGACGTCTTGACCCCGGCGAAGTCCTCGTCGGACAGCACCACGTAGCGGCCCTTCTCGAACTCGTACCCCTTCACGATCTCGCTGTTCGCGACCTCGCGCTCGCAATGCGGGCACCACTTCTTCTGCTGAATGCGCGTCTGGCACTCCGCGTGAAGCTGGTTGAACGACAGCGTCGCGCTCGACTCGGTCGCCGGGAACACCTTGATCGGGATGTTCACCAGGCTGATCTTCAGGAAGCCTTTCCAGGTTGGTCTCATAGTCGCCAGTCTCAAGTCGTTAGTCGCAAGTCCGAGTCGTCAGTCGCAAGTCCGAGTCGTTAGTCGCAGGTCTGAGTCGTCAGTCGCAAGTCCGAGCCGTTAGTCGCAAGTCCGAGTCGTCGGTCGCAAGTCCGAGTCGTCGGTCGCCAGTCCGAGTCGTCGGTCGCCAGTCCGAGTCGTCAGTCGCAAGTCCGAGCCGTTAGTCGCAAGTCCGAGTCGTCGGTCGCCAGTCCGAGTCGCCAGTCCGCTGTGCAGAAGTATCGGCCAAAACCCGTCCCAGCCGAATGGACGCCTAAATAACAGTGCAACAACGACTTGCAGCTTGCGACTCTGACTAGCGACCGACGACTCTGACTAGCGACTAGCGACTGCCGACTTGCGACTAGCGACTGCCGACTTGCGACTAGCGACTCGGACTTGCGACTAGCGACTCGGACTTGCGACTAGCGACTGCCGACTTGCGACTACTAGACGTCCATCCGTTCGTCATGCTCCAGCAGTTCCAGGCCGGTGCCGGAGAACTGGATGGCGTGGGCGGCGATCTTGTCCCGCAGCACGCGCCGGGCGGCGCCGTACTTGTCGCCGGGCACGATGAGGCGCCGCGCCAGGTTCTTCAGCCGCGAGATCACGATGAGCGTCGCCTGCTGGTGCCCTTCCCGCCACGTCACACCGCCCACTTCCTCGTACGGGACGAACGCCGAATCGGCCCAGATGCCGTCCTCGTAGAAGCCGCGCCCGATGCGGTGGGAGAGCGGCATCATGTACGCGTAGTAGATGCACATCATCGACTCGCCGAAGACCTGCCGGTGGAGATACGCGAATTTGTAGTACGCGAGGAACCCCAGCGCCGCGCCCATGACGAGCTGCATCGTGAAGTACGGGGGCTTCGCGCCCGGCCAGGTGAGCACGGCCTTCAGCCGCCGCCGGCGGTAGCGCTGGTACTCGAGCCACAGCCGCACGTTGACGACGAGAAACCCGGCGCCGAGCAGGAGCAGGATACCGGTCAGGAAGGGCTGCAGATCAGCCACGACGGAATTCTACCTAAGACTTGGGGGGCCGGCGAGGTTGGGATCGAAACAATGGCGGCAGCGCGCCTCGTAGACGCCCGACGCGCCCACGAGCACGCGGTCGCCGCTCACCACGAGGCGCTGCGTGTGATTCGCGGGGTTTCCGCACACCATGCAGATGGCGCGCGTCTTGGTGATGAACTCGGCCACGGCCAGCAGCTGCGGCATCGGCTCGAAGGGGCGGCCGAGGTAGTCCTGGTCGAGGCCGGCCACGATCACCCGCTGGCCGCGCCCGGCGAGCATCGTGCACGCCGCCGTGAGGCCCGCGTCGAAGAACTGCCCCTCGTCGATGCCGACCACGTCGGAGGCGGGGTCCACCGCCGCGAGCAGCTGGGCCGAGGTCTCGACGGCCTCCGAGGGAATCCGCATCTCGCTGTGCGAGACGATGTGGTCGCCGCTGTAGCGGTCGTCGAGGCGCGGCTTGAAAATCTGGACCTTCTGGCGCGCGATCTGCGCACGGCGCAGGCGGCGAATGAGCTCCTCGCTCTTGCCGCTGAACATGCTGCCGGCAATCACTTCGATCCAGCCGTGCGACGGCGACTTCTGCAGGACGTCCACTTAGGCCCGGCTCTGGTACTCGCCCGTCTCGGTGCTCACGCGCACCCGGTCGCCCTCGTTGACGAACGGCGGCACCTGCACGACGAGGCCCGTCTCGAGCGTCGCGGGCTTGACCTGCGCGCTCGCCGTCGCGCGGTTGATGCCGGGCACGGTTTCCTTCACCAGGAGGTCGACGCTCGGCGGCAGCTCGATGCCGACGGGCTCGGTCTCGTAGAACTCCACCTTAATCACCGCGTCGGGGATGATGTAGTTCACCGAGTCGCCGAGCGCTTCCGCCGAGATGTGCACCTGCTCGAACGTCGTCGTGTCCATGAAGTAGTACATGTCGCCGTCGTTGTAGAGGTACTGCATCTCGCGCTCGTCGAGGGTCGCGCGGTCGAGGTCATCTTCCGCGCGGAACTTCTGATCCGAGAGCGACAGGCTGCGGATGTTGCGCATGCGCGCCTGGATGAACCCGCGCTTGTTGCCCGGCGTCAGGTGGTTCACCTCGAGGATGCGGAACAGGTCGTCGCCGATCCGGATCAGGTTGCCCTTGCGCAGTCGGGTCGCTTGCATATGTCTCTGGAGCCCTTTGAATGCGGACGAAAGACGGGGATCGTAGCACGAGCCCGAGGGCCCGGCCAACCGTGCTACGATCGTCGCGACTCGGTTCTCCTCGATGGATCTTCGCAAGACCCTGGCCGTCTCGCTCGTCGCCGTCACCGCCTTCTCGGCGGGCCTGCTGCTCACCGGCCGCGTCCGCCTCGACTGGACGCCCGCGGCGGACGCCGCTCCGGATCCCGCCGGCACGCCCGCGCCCGACACCGTCGCGCCGCCCGTCGTCCGGACCGCCGCCACCGCGCCGGCCGACGGGACCGCCGCGGATCCGCCCCAGGCGCCGCCTATCGCGCTGCCGCCCGCCGGGGCGCCCGACTTCACCGGCATCGCCGAGCGCGCCGTGAAGAGCGTCGTGAACATCTCGTCGCTGCAGGTCCAGCGCGCGCCGAACTCGCCGTTCGCCAACGACCCGTTCTTCCACTACTTCTTCGGCGACGATGCGATGGGGACGCGCGACCGGCGATCGCTCAGCCTCGGCTCCGGCGTCGTCATCTCCCCCGACGGCTACATCGTCACGAACAACCACGTCGTCGGCGACAACGAACAGAAGATCACGATCGCCCTCGGCGGCGGTCGCGAGGTCGAGGGCCTGCTGGTCGGCACCGACCCGGCCACCGACATCGCGCTCATCAAGATCGACGGCGCCTCCGGCCTGACCGTGATGCCGTGGGGCGATTCGAGCGCCCTCAAGATCGGGGAGTGGGTGCTGGCGATCGGCAGCCCGTTCCAGTTGAGCCAGACGGTGACGGCCGGCATCGTGAGCGCGGTCGGGCGCAGCAACGTCGGCTTCGCGGACTACGAGGACTTCATCCAGACGGACGCGGCGATCAACCCGGGCAATTCGGGCGGCGCGCTCGTGAACCCGCGCGGCGAGCTGGTGGGGATTAACACCGGCATCTTCAGCGAGAGCGGCGGCTACCAGGGGATTGGCTTCTCCGTGCCGAGCAATCTCGCGAAACGCATCGTGGAGGATCTGAAGCAGTTCGGTGAGGTGCGGCGCGGCACGATCGACGGCGTCGCGTCGATCCAGGCGCTGACGCCGCAGGAGGCCGAGGAGCTGGGCGCTCCCAGCACGAGCGGGGCCCTGGTGGCGCGCATGACCTCGCGCGACTCCGAGGCGTACCGCGCCGGGCTGCGGCCGGGCGACGTGATCGTGGGGTACAACGGGACGGCGGTCACCGACCCGTCGCAGTTCTTCCGGCTGATCGCGGACGCGACCATCGGCTCGACGGCCACGCTGCGCGTGCTGCGCGACGGCCACGAGCGCGACGTCAAGGTGACGATCAGCTCAAGCGGTCGGCGCGGCGGCCGCGGCGTTTGATTCCCACCACCGCTCGAACTCCTTGAACGCGCGGCCGAGCCGCACGGGCGCGTCCACCTTCCCGCTGACCGCTTCCGTGGTCTTGTAGCCGTTGCCCGTGATGCAGACGACGATCGACTCGTCGCGCGGGATCACGCCGCGGCGGATCAGGTCGATCGCGCCGCCGAGCGTCGTGCCGCCGGCGGGCTCCGTGAAGATGCCCTCGGTTTCCGCGAGCAGCTGAATCGCCTCGACGATCTGGTCGTCGGGCACGGCCGCGCCCGACCCGCCGGTCGAGCGCACGGCCTGCACGGCCTGGTAGCCGTCGGCGGGGTTGCCGATCGCGATCGACTTCGCGATCGTGTCGGGCTTCACCGGCTCCGGGTAATCCTGTCCGGCGTTGATGGCCGTCACGACGGGCGCGCATCCCGCCGCCTGGGCGGCGTGCACCTTCGGCAGGTCGCCGCTCACCAGGTTGATTTCTCTCAGCTCGCGGAAGCCCTTGAGAATGCGCGGCAGCAGCGTGCCGCCGGCCACCGGCGAGACCACGTGCTGCGGGAAACGCCAGCCGTACTGCTCGGCGATCTCGAAGCCCATCGTCTTCGCGCCCTCGGCGTAGTACGAGCGCAGGTTGATGTTGGCGAAGCCCCAGCCGTAGCGGTCAGCGACCTGCGAGCACAGGCGGTTGACGTCGTCGTAGTTGCCGGCGATGGCGAGAATCGTGGGCCGGTAGATCGCGGAGCCCAGGAGCTTGCCGGCTTCGAGGTTGTCGGGAATGAAGACGTAGCACTCGAGGCCGAGGCGCGCGGCGTGCGACGAGACGCTGTTGGCGAGGTTGCCGGTGGACGCGCACGCGAGCACCTTGAAGCCCAGCTCGACGGCGCGCGTGGCGGCGATCGACACCACGCGGTCCTTGTAGGACAGCGTGGGATGGTTCACCGAGTCGTCTTTGAGGTACAGCTCGCGGACGCCGAGGCGCTCGGCCAGGCGCGTGGCGCGGACGAGCGGCGTGAAGCCGGAGTTGAAGCCCGTGAGAGGCTCACCGGCGATCGGCAGCAGCTCGCGGTAGCGCCAGAGGTTCTTGGGCCGCCGTTCGATTTCCTCTCGGGTGACGTGGATCGCCGCATAGTCGTAGACCGGTTCGAGCGGACCGAGGCACTTGTCGCAGACGTACAGCGCTTCAGCTGGGAACCGCGCGTGACACAGATGACATTCGAGGCCGAGTAGCGCGCTCAAGGCAGTGTCCAGCGACTATATCAAAGGCCCCCACCAGGGGCAAGGGATCGACATCGATATATTTATATATATCGATGTAGTCGCAAGTCACCAGGCACAAGTCGCAAGGCCGAGTCACAAGTCGCAAGTCCGAGTCACAAGTCGCAAGTCGCCCCTCGGGACTGGCGACTGAAGACTCGGACCTGCGACTCAGACTGTCGACCAGCGACTCGGACTGTCGACCAGCGACTCGGACTGTCGACCTGCGACTCGGACTGTCGACCTGCGACTCGGACTGTCGACCAGCGACTGGCGACTTGCGACTACGCAGAGCACTCCCCGTCCAGGATTTCCGGCTTGAACTCGGCCGTCTCGGCCAGGTCGATGAAATCGTCGGGCTGGGCGTCGGCCGCCTGCAGTTCCTCGAGGTCCGCGAGCAGGGTCTTCACGCGCTCCACGTCGAGGCGCGCGAAGAACGTCGTGGCGGACTCCGCTTCAGCGTGCTCGGCCGCGTACAGCCCGATCAGCCGCTCGACGGCGTCGGGCAGCCGCCGCGCGGGGATCTTCGCGGCGAGCCGCGCGAACGTGGCGCCGGTGTCGTCCACGCCCCCGCCGACCATCACGAAGTACTGCGGCACGGCGCGCGATCCGAGCCGCCGCACGCTCCCCTGGAAGCCGATCGTCGCCAGGTGGTGCTGGCCGCAGCCGTTCGGGCAGCCGCTGATCTTGATCCGCGCGCCGTCGGCCGCCTCGACGAGGTCGGGACGCGACCGCAGCCCCTCCTCGAGCAACCGGCCCAGCCCCCGCGACTGCGTCACCGCGAGCCGGCACGACTCGGCGCCCGGGCAGCTGACGACGTCGGCCACGCTGCCCGCGCCGGCCAGGCCGAGGCCGGCCGCCGCGAGCCGCGCGTAGAGCTGGTGCACGTCGCCCACCTTCACCCAGCGGAACACGAAGTTCTGCTCCATCGTCACGCGCACCTGGCCGTCGCCGTAGGCGCGGGCCAGGTCGGCGATCACGCGGAACTGCTGGCTGGTGATGTCGCCGAGCGGCACCGTCGCCGTGACAATCGAGAAGGCGAACTGCCGCTGCGGACGCACGTTGGTCGCCCGCCAGCGGGAATAGCCCTCGTCGTCGACGCGCAGCATCGGCAGGGCGGTGGGCGTGATGCCGGGCCCGCGCACCTCGCCCTGCCGCACGCGCTGGGCGATGTGCGCCACCGAAGGCGCCGCCGGCGGCGCGCCGCCCACGCGGCGCTCCTGGGCCTCCGGCTCGATGTCGAGCGTCGGCGCCTCGCCCCGGCGGCAGGCCGCGAGCTCCTTGTCGTACTCCTCGCGGAAGCGCGTCCAGCCAATCTCCTTGATCAGGAACTTCATCCTGTTGCGCTGCTTGTGCTTGTAGTCACCCAGACGGTGAAACACGCGAATCACGGCCTCGGCGACCCGGAACAGATCGGAGGCCGGAAGGAACTCGTGGAGCACCGTGCCCGTGCGGCACATGATCGCCGTGCCGCCGCCGGCGGTGACGCGGAAGCCGCGGCCGCCCCTGGGGCCGACCACGGCCCGGAAGCCGAGATCGTTGATCGCCGTGGCGATGTGATCCTCGGCGCAGCCCTCGAAGGCGATCTTGAACTTCCGCGGGAGCGTGGACGTGAGGCGGTGCCGCAGCAGGAAGCGCGTGAGCGCCTCGGCGTACGGCGTGACGTCGAACACCTCGTCGGCCGCGACGCCCGCGTACGGGCAGCCGGTGATATTGCGGACCGAGTTGCCGCATGCCTCGCGCGTCGTCAGGCCGGTGTCGGCGAGGCGGCGCATGCCGAGCTCGGCGTCGTGCAGCTTCACGAAGTGGAACTGGATGTTCTGGCGCGTCGTGATGTGCCCGAAGCCGCGCGAGTACTCCTCGCCGACGTCGGCGAGCGCGTCGAGCTGGTCGGCCGTGAGCACGCCCTGCGGCACCTTCACGCGCAGCATCTGCGCGTCGGCGTCCTGACGCTGCCCGTAGGTGCCGCGAACGAGCCGGAACGCGCGCCACTGGTCGGCCGTGATTTCGCCGCGCTCGAACTTCTCGAGGGTCGCGACGAACTCCTCGATGTCAGCCTCGCTCGCGAACGACAGCCGCGTGCGCCCGTACGTGCTCGAATCGGTGACAGACATGGGTCCTCGTTCAATGTAGCCGTTAGCCGTTAGCCGTTAGCCGTTAGCTGTTAGCCGTTAGCCGTTAGCCGTTAGCTGTCGGCCACGCCGCCCGGACCGGGCGGGTGGCGCCATCACGGCCCCGTCAGACACGTCCAGGCCCGCCACCGCGCCGATCACGATCGTTGCCGCGCCGCCGCCGTCGATCGCCGCCGCGCCGGCCGCCATGTCGCCGATCGTGCCGCGCCAGACCTGCTGCGCGTCGCGCGACGCGTCCATGACGATCGCCGCCGGCGTGTCCGGACGCCAGCCGCGCTCGACGAGCGCCGAGGCGATGGCCGCGCGGCGCGCCATCCCCATCAGCACCACCAGCGTCACGCCGTTGGCCTCGAGCGCGCCGACCGACGCGCCGAACGCGGCCTCGTCGAAGCCGCCCACCACGAGCAGCGCCTGCGAGACGCCGCGATGCGTCACCGGGATGCCCGCGAGCGCCGGCGCCGCCAGCGCACTGGAGACGCCCGGCACCACCTCGAACGGGATCCCCGCCGCCTTCAGCGCCAGACCCTCCTCGCCGCCGCGGCCGAAGAGGAACGGATCGCCGCCCTTCAGCCGCACGACCCGCCGGCCCCGCCGCGCGGCCCGGATCATCACGGCGTGAATCTCCTCCTGCGTCACCGCATGCCGGCCCGCGCGCTTGCCCACGAAGAAGCACTGCGCCCGCCCCGCCAGCGCCAGCACCCGCGCGTCCACGAGCGCGTCGTACAGCACCAGATCCGCGCGGCGCAGCCGCGCCGCGGCCTTGCGCGTCAGCAGCTCCGGATCGCCCGGACCTGCGCCGACCAGCGAGACCATCACGCTCTTCGTCACGACTGTGCCAACCTCGCCTCTCCCGTCGCCTCGTACAGCCGGTTCAACGCCTCGAGCAGCCGCGGCCGGCGCGCGTCCATCGGTACGGCGTCGGCGCGCCACGCCGCGCGCTGCCTTGCCGCCTCGGCCATCCACGCGTCCAGATCCTCGGGCAGCAGCGCGTCGATCCCCTCCCGCAGCAGCCCCGCGATCGCGGGCGCGGCGCCGTCGGTCGAGATCGCCACCGTCACGCCCGCGCGACGAACCACGCCGCCGAGATACGCCGATGCATTCGCCGGGTCGTCCACCGCGTTCACGAACAGCTGCCGGCCGGCCGCCGCGTCCGCCACCGCGCGGTTCACGGCGGGCGGCGCCGCCGCGACGACCAGCCAGACGCCGTCGAGATCCGACTCGACGAACGGCCGCCGTTCGACCGGCGCGCCCGATCGCTCGATCGCCTCGGCCACCTCGGGCGCCACGACGCGCACGTCGGCCGGCGCGGCGCCGGCCGCGATGAGCTGCGCCAGCTTCGCGGCCGCCACGGGCCCCCCGCCCACGACGAGCAGGCGGCGGCCGGCGAGATTCAGGAACACAGGCAGCATAAAAACAAAAAGCCCGGAAGCTTCTGAAAGCTCCGGGCCTGGAATCCGGCGGTGCGTGTTGTCGTCTAGTTCGTTCTGGTCGGCATCGACGCACGTACGCCTGGCGGCTCGGGGCTCATGTGAGCCACGCAACAACAACAGGCGCAGGTCGACGCTCGATGCACGAACCCCATAGTAGTGGCCGGGGCCTGAGGCGTCAAGCGCGTGATACGGCGGGGTTTCCGGGCACGTGAGCCCGCCAGGGGCGATCGGTCCCCACGCGGATGCCGATGCGCGGCCCCCAGGCGGCCTCCGGGGCCCTCCCGCCGCCCCCCTCGATGAACAGCCGGGAGCCGGTCAGATCGACCCGGTTCTCCGCCAGCGTGATCCCCATCGCCATCGTGACGTTGCCAGGCCCGCGGCAGAGGGCCGCCTCGTCGAGCGCGCGGCCGGCCGGCCGCCGCCCCTTCGCGGCGCGGGCGCGGCGCCGGCGCATGACGGCCACGCCCTCGACCGGCTCCAGCGCGCGAATCAGCACGCCGGCGGGCGAGCCGTCGATCTCGGTGACGACGTTCATCATGCAGTGGATGCCGTAGTTCAGGTAGACGTAGGCGAACCCGGGCGGCCCGTAGAGCGGCTGATTGCGGCGCGTCGGGCCCGGCGCCGCGTGGCTCGCCGGGTCGGACTCGCCGATGTAGGCCTCCACCTCGACGATGCGGCCGCTCGTGCGGACGCCGCGCCGCTCGTGGACGAGGACGGCGCCGAGCAGATCGGCCGCGACGTCGAGCGTGGGTCGCGCGTAGAAGGCCCGCGGCAGCCGGCCGCGGCGGGTCATGCGTCGCCGCGCAGCCGCTTCGACGCGCGAATGGCGGCGGCCGCGACGGCCGCGTCGGCGTCGCCGGTGAGCGGCGCCACGGTCTGGAGGGCGGCCGCGTTGCGCGACTCGCCGAGGGCGTCGGCGACGGCGGCGCGCACGGCGGGATCCGCATGGCGCGTGGCGCCGGCGAGCCGCTCAGGGCGATCGGACGCGATTTCCACCAGATAGCCAAAGGCCTGGTCGCGGGTACGTCCGTTTGCCAGCGCGTCGACGAGCGGATCGAGGCTGCCGCCCGAGAGTTTCGCCGCCGCGAAATCGCCCGCGAGCCGCAGGTCGGCGCCGCGCTCCTTCGCGAGCGCCGCCTCGATGACAGCCTGCGCCGCCGGATCGCCGAGGCGCGCGAGGCCCTCGATGGCCAGACGCTTGCGCGTGTCGCTGCGCTCGGTGAGCATCGCGTTGAAGACCGGCGCGCTCGCAGGGTACGCGATGCGCGCCAGTGCCGCCAGGGCGTCGGTGCCGGCATCGCGCCGGCCCCAGTAGGTCACGAGATCGGCGAGCGCCTGCACGCCGCGGTCGTAGCGCATCGCGCCGAGCGCGTCCATGGCCTGCCGCACAATCGCCGGCTCGGGGTCGTTCAGCTCGGCGACCACCGCGTCGCCGACCGACGGATCGATGGCCGGCTCGGCGCCCAGCCGGCCGTAGACGCGGGCGATGACGCGCAGCGCGCCCCACCGCAGCACGGGATCCGTGGATCCAAGCAGCGCGATGAGCGTCGGCCGGGCGGTGCGCCGGAGCTCCAGGCGCGCCGCGCCGGCCGCCTGTCCACCCAGCGCGCCGAAGGCATACAGCGCCTCGGCGCCGACGCGGCCGTTGTTGTCGGTGGCGGCGCGCAGCAGGGCGGCGAGCACCTCGGCGGGCACCGGATCGCCGGTGAGCACGGACGGGCCGGCGGTGAAGATCGGCTCGGCCTCGATCACGTCGCGGCGGAGCACGATGATGCCCGAGCGCTGGTCGGGCCCGGCCTTCTCGACCAGATTGATGTTCAGCTCGGTCCAGATCGCCTCGTACTGCACGTCGTCATAGGGATCGGCCAGGAGCGCGGCGACCGGGATCGCGGACTGTGGATAGGCCGTCTCCTTGAGCGCCCGCACGGCGCCGAGGCGGGTGCCGTGATCGGGGCTGCGCAGATCGGCGACGGTCGACTCGTAGGTGACCTGGGCGTGGAGGGCGGGCGGGCCTGGTAGGTCGGGTAGGGCTGGTAGGCCGGGTAGGTAAAAGACAAATGCCAGCGTGACGATGATCCGACCAACCAGACCTACCCGACCTACCCGACCCACCCGACCTACCCGACCCACCCGACCTACCCGACCCACCCGACCTTCAGTGTCCAGACGCGTACGCATGCGACCTTCCCTCGGCGAGGACCGTGCGCAGGTAGCGGCCCGTGTACGACTCCTCGACGCGGGCGACCTGTTCGGGCGTGCCGGTGGCGACCACTTGCCCGCCCTCGTCGCCGCCCTCCGGGCCGAGGTCGATGATGTAGTCGGCCGTCTTGATCACGTCGAGGTTGTGCTCGATGACGACGAGCGAGTGGCCGGCCTCGAGCAGCTTGCGGAACGCGGCGAGCAGCTTGGCGATGTCGTCGAAGTGGAGGCCCGTGGTGGGCTCGTCGAGGATGTAGAGCAGGCGCTCGCCGCTGTGCGACGACAGGTGCGCGGCGATCTTGATCCGCTGGGCCTCGCCGCCCGAGAGCGTCGTCGCCGGCTGGCCGAGGCGGAGGTAGCCGAGGCCGATCTCGTCGAGCACCTGGAGGCGGCGCAGCACCTTCGGCGAGCTGCTGAAGAACGTCAGCGCCTCGCGGACGGTGAGGTCGAGCACCTGGTGGATCGAGCGGCCGCGGTACTTCACGTCGAGCACCTGGGGCTTGAAGCGCTTGCCGTCGCACTGGTCGCAGGGGACGAAGACGTCGGCGAGGAACTGCATCTCGACGCGCACTTCCCCTTCACCCTGGCATGCCTCGCAGCGGCCGCCGGGCACGTTGAAGGAGAAGTGGCTGGCCGTGAGACCGCGCGCGCGCGCGTCCTTCGTGGCGGCGAACAGCTCGCGGATGGGATCGAAGGCCTTGAGGTACGTCACCGGGTTCGAGCGCGGCGTGCGGCCGATGGGGGCCTGGTCGACGAGCACGACGTCGCTCACGTACTCGCCGCCGTCGAGCGCCCGGAACGCGCCGACCTTGCGATCCCAGCCGCCCTTCGCCCGCTTCACGGCGGCGTAGAGCACGTCGTGGACCAGCGTGGACTTGCCCGAGCCGCTGACGCCGGTGACGCACGTGAGCGTGTTGAGCGGGATCTCGATGTCGATCTGCTTCAGGTTGTGCTCGGACGCCCCGAGCAGCTTCAGCTTCTGCAACGTCCCGCGGCGGCGCGTCGTGGGCACCGGGATCGCGAGCTCCTGCCGCAGGTACTTCGAGGTGAGCGACCGCGGCTCCTGCATGAGCGCCTCGTAGGTGCCCGAGAAGACCACGCGCCCGCCCTGCTCGCCCGCGCCGAGGCCGAGGTCGACGACGTGATCGGCCACCCGGATCATGTCGGCGTCGTGCTCGACCACGAGCACCGTGTTCCCCTGGTCGCGGAGCTGCTGCAGGATCGCGATCAGGCGCAGGTTGTCGCGCGAGTGCAGGCCGATCGACGGCTCGTCGAGGACGTAGAGCGTGCCGACCAGCGCCGAGCCGAGCGAGGTCGCGAGATTGATGCGCTGCGCCTCGCCGCCCGAGAGCGTCGACGAGAGCCGATCCAGCGTGAGGTAGTCGAGGCCGACGTCGCCGAGGAACGACAGCCGGCGCCGGATCTCGGTGAGCACCTTGTCGGCGATGGCGACCTCCTTCTCCGAGAGCTCGATCCGCTCGAAGAAGGCCTGCGCCTCCCGCACGGTGAACGCCGACACGCGATCGATGGTGTGCCCCGACACGCGCACGTCGCGCGCCTCGCGCCGCAGCCGCGCGCCCCCGCAATCGGGACACGTCAGGTAGCCGCGGTAGCGGCTGAGGAACACGCGCACGTGCACCTTGTACTTCTTGCGCTCGAGCCAACGGAAGAACCCGCGAATGCCTTCAAAGCCTTCTCCGCCCTCGACGATGAAGTGGCGCTCATCGGGCGTCAGTTCGGCCCACGGGCGATCGAGCCGCACGCCGGCCTTCTTCGCGACCTTCTTCAGGTCCGCGAGGTGCTTGCGGTAGTGCGGCTTGGTCCACGGCTCGATCGCGCCCTGGTTCACCGACTTGGACGCGTCCGGCACGACCAGGTCGATGATCGAGCTCGATGATGTTGCCGAAGCCGTGGCACGTCGGGCACGCGCCGAACGGGTTGTTGAACGAGAAGAGGCGCGGCTGCGGGTCTTCGTAGGCAATGCCGCACGCGCGGCAGTCGAACCGCTCGGAGAAGACGTGCACGGCCGGCGGCTCGTCCGGGTTCCCGGCGCGCGACCCGCCGGCCTCGATCGCCCACGCCGCGCCGGCGCCCTCGAGGTACGCCGTCTCGATCGAGTCGGTGAGCCGCTGGCGCAGGTCCGCGCCGTCGAGCACGAGGCGGTCCACCACGACGCCGAGCGTGGACGCCCCCGCGAGGCGGGCCGGCTCGATGTCCTCGAGCGAGACCGCGTGGCCGTCCACGAGCAGCCGGCCGAACCCCTTGCGCCGCAGGCTGTCGAGGGACGCGGCGATCGCGGCCCCCGCGCCGCCGGCGGGCGCGGGCGTCTCGGCCGCCGCGGCGGCCGTCTGGCGGTCGTCCTGTTCGGTGGACTCGGCGATCTCGTCTTCACCGGCGTCCTCGCCCCCGTCCCCGGCGGACTCGGCCGGCACGTCGAGCACGTCGAAATCGAATCCCACGAGCAGCCGCGTGCGCGGCGGCAGCGCCATCAGGCGGTCGGCCACCACCTCGGCCGTCTCGCGAACCACTTCCTTCCCGCAGCTGCGGCAGAACGTGCGGCCCACGCGCGCGAAGAGCAGGCGCATGTAATCGTGGATCTCGGTGGTCGTCCCGACCGTGGAGCGCGGGTTGCGGACGCTGTTCTTCTGGCGGATCGCGATGGCGGGCGAGATGTTGTCGATCCGGTCGACGTCCGGCTTCTCCATCCGCTCGAGGAACTGGCGGGCGTAGGCCGAGAGCGACTCGACGTACCGGCGCTGGCCTTCCGCGTAGATCGTGTCGAAGGCGAGCGACGACTTCCCCGATCCGCTCACGCCGGTGACGATGATGAGCTTGCCTACCGGCAGCGACACGTCGACGTTCTTCAGATTATGCGTACGCGCGCCGCGTACGATGATCTCGACCTGGTCGACGGGTGCGGCGGGAGGGGTCTCGTCCATTCGCGCGTGCCACCGTAGGTGCGGAAATCCGCAGAGGGCTGAAACTCCTCACTGTAGATCAGGATGACGGGGGAGGCAAACGCGCGCAGGCCGCGCGGACCTGCAGGTCCGCGGCGTCAGACAGAAGCGGGAGTCTTCGAACCGAGGCGGGCGGCGATGCGCGCGAGGGCGGCCGCGTCTTCGGGGTCGAGCGAGGCGAGCAGCTCGCGCTCCGCCTCGTGCTTGATCGCGCTGCCGCGCGCGCACGCCTCGCGGCCGGCGTCCGTGATGTACGCCAGGCGCGATCGGCGGTCGCCGGGATCGAGCTCGCGGCTCACCCAGCCGTCGGCCTCGAGCCGATCGACGAGCTGCGTGACGTTCGACTTCACGCAGGCGAGGCGATCGGCGAGCTGGCCGAGCGGCAGCGGGTGATCCGCGCTGGCGAGCTGGTGCAGCGCGGCCAGCTTGGCGAGCGAGAGGCCCGCCGGCGCCAGCCGCGATTCGAGGTGGCTCTCGGCGGCGCTCGCCGCGCGGAGCAACGCCCAGAGCCCGGTGCAGGGTGATCCGCCCATGCGATCCTTACTGCTCGGGCTTGCGCAGCGTCTTGATGTACTCGACGACCGACCAGATCTGGTCTTTCGTCATGTCGTCCTTGAACGCCGGCATCTCTTTGCCCTTGCCGTTCAGAATCTTGTAGTACAGCGTGCCGTCGGAATTGAGCGGCGCGCGGTACGGGTCGGTCAGGTCGGCCGGCAGGTTCGCCGCGTCGCCGTCCGGGCCGTCGCCCACGCCGGTCTTGCCGTGGCAGCGCGCGCAGTGATCGCCGAAGAGGCCCTGGCCCGCCTTGACCATGGCCGGCGTCGCGGCGGTCGGGTTCTTCTCGTTCGCACCGCCGGAGGGGATCATCCAGCTGTCCTGCGCCGACACGATCGTCCCCGCCGCCACGATCGCCAGCGCGCCGATGAGAAACCGGGCTCGATTGTGCATGGTCGTATTATGGATCCCGCCATGAGGATCTTCAAACGCGCCGATCGCCCGTCCGGGCCCGCCGATCCGCGCACGTTCACGGGCCCCGCCGAAGCTCAGCGGCTCGCCGAGGACGAGGCCGGCGTGCCCGTGCACGTCTATCGCGTGGCCTTCGGCGACGGCGGCCGCACCTACTGGCACGCCCACTCCGGCCCGCAATGGCTGCTCGTCGTCGAGGGGCGCATTCGCGTCCAGGTGTGGGGCGAAGCCGCGCGGGATGTCGAGGCCGGCGACGCCGTGGTGATTCCTCCCGGGGAGAAACACTGGCACGGCGCCGCGCCAGGCGGAAACGGGGTCCACCTGGCCGTCAACGTCCAGGCCACCACGGAGTGGATGGAGGGGGTGACGGAACAGGAGTACAGGGGGAAGTAAGGAAGTCAGGAAGTTTGGAGGTCAGGAAGTTGGTTCTGCAGCCCCACTTCCTGACTTCCTCACTTCCAGACTTCATAACTTCAAGTGTCACCCCGTGCTAAGATCCCGGTTTGGCGTCAGGAACGGCCGGACGCCGCCCGCCTAAGCCGGCGTAGCTCAGTTGGTAGAGCAGCTGATTCGTAATCAGCAGGTCATCGGTTCGAGTCCGATCGCCGGCTCCAGAAATCCCTAAGTTAAGGAAGATGGTGCGGAGGGCACCCTCGTGGCGGGTGGCGCGGCGGAGTTGACATCTCAACTGACACCCACAGGGATTTGCTTACGTGCTAGACGCTTCGTTGGCGCCCCTGCCCGGCGGGAATCGGAACCCACGACCGCGAGACGCTCGGACACTCGCAGATCAGCCTGACGCCAAACACCTACAGCCGCGTGCTGCCGGCGCTTCAGCAGGAGGCCGCCGCGAAGCTCGACGCGATCCTGACGCGCTAGAACATCGGGAACAGGGCAATGAAGGCAACCCAGGCGACGAGGGCGATGACGATGACGACCACGATCATCGTCACCGCATACACGTGCCGCTGCTCGAACAGCTTCGGCGCTGGATTCGCCATGCGCTCATTTTAGGGCATCGGATACGGCTACACCGGACCGGCGAAGAATGGCGATCTGCGGTTTTGCCAAGGAAAGAAGTGAGCCGGGTGGGAATCGAACCCCACAACCCGCAGATTAAGAGAACGACTGGTGCCCGTCCGCGCCCGTTCGCACTATGTTCTTGCTTCGTAATCAGGTCAGCGGTTCGAGCCCGCTCGCCGGGGGCGACGCCGCCGCCCCCAGGCGTGTGCAAGAGTGAACAGACGAATCTGGTAGGCCTTCGATAGCCTCATCCTCCGCGGGACGTTTGAGAGGTAAGTGAGGAGGAGGCGGTCATGGGAAGCAGCGACGTGACTGGCACGGCGTTCGATACCGTCGAAGGGCGACGCCGAACCCTCCCGTTTTTAATGCCACGTTCGTCCGGCCATCCCGAACGCTCCCCGCTCCCCCGTCTTCTGCTCGTGGAGCCTAACGAGGCCAGGCGCGCTCATTGGTGCCACGTCGCCGAAACGACCGCCGACATCGACGCCGTTGCTGATTTCCTCACCGCTCGGACGAGACTTCTTTCCGAGCCATACGACTGGGTAGCCACGAACCTCTGTCTCGGGGAATACAACGGCCTGCATCTGCTTCACCTCGCCGCCGCCGCGAGGTTGCAGACTCGCTTGCTCGTCTACGCGGACCCACATGCCCCCTGGCTGGCGGAAGAAGCGCTGCGCGGCGGTGCCTTCTCTTACGCGTCCGCTGACGGCTTGGGTCGCGCCCTCTCACATCCTTCGTTCGGTCGCTAGCCGTCAGTCACGATTACGCTTCGACGCTCACGACGCTCATCACCTCGTCGACCGTCGTCAGGCCTTCGGTGAGCAGGATCCCGGCGTAGCCCTTCAGGTCGATCATCCCTTCGGCCAGGGCGGCGGCGTGGATCGCCTCGGCGGAGGCGCCCTGGCCGACGAGGGATCGGATCTTCGGCGTCATCTTCAGCACTTCGTAGATCCCGATGCGGCCCTTGAGGCCCTTGCCGCCGCACGCGTCGCAGCCGCGCGCGCGATAGAGCGTCGCGCCCGGCGTCAGCTCGAAATAGCGCGCCGCCGCCTCGTCCGCGCCGTACGGCTCCTTGCACCGCTGGCAGAGTCTGCGCGCCAGGCGCTGCGCGATCACGCTGATCGTGGACGACGAGACGAGGAACGGCTCGATGCCCATCTCGTTCAACCGCGTGAACGCCACAGCCGCGCTGTTGGTGTGGAGCGTCGTGAACACCAGATGCCCGGTGAGCGCGGCCTCGACCGCCGTGTGCGCGGTTTCCTTGTCGCGCGTCTCCCCCACCAGCAGCACGTCGGGATCCTGCCGCAGGAACGCGCGCAGCACGGCCGCGAACGTGAGGCCGATTCCGGCGTTGGTCTGGATCTGCGTGACGCCCGGCAGGTCGTACTCGATCGGATCCTCGGCGGTCGAGATGTTCACGCCGGGCTCGTTGATCTCCGCCAGCGCCGAGTACAGCGTCGTCGTCTTGCCCGAGCCGGTCGGGCCGGTGACGTAGATGATCCCGTACGGCTGCTGGATCAGCTGGCGCACCAGCGCGAGCGTCGGCGCGTGGGAGATGAGCTTGTCGAGGCCCAGAGCCGTGTTCGTTTTGTCCAGGATCCGCATCACGACCTTCTCGCCCCACTTGCCGGGCACGGTCGACACGCGGAAGTCGATCGCCTTGCCCTCCATCAGCACGCTGATGCGTCCGTCCTGCGGGAGGCGCTTCTCGGCGATGTCGAGCTTCGCGAGGATCTTCAGGCGCGAGATCAGGCCGAGCTGCACGCGCTTGGGCAGCCGCTGCACCACCTCGAGGACGCCGTCGATCCGGAAGCGGATCGTGACCTCCGCTTCCATCGGCTCGATGTGGATGTCGCTCGCGCCCTGCTTGATCGCGAGGCCCAGGATCGAGTTCGCGAGGCGGATGATCGGCGCGTCCTCCGACGCGCTCATCAGGTCCTGTTTCGACTCGGCCGCGAGCGAGTCCTCGGCATCGGCCGCGAGCTGCAGCTCCCGCACGAGATCCGACTGCAACAGGTCGATCGTCGCGGCGACGTTCGCCTTCGGGTCCGGCGCCACGGCGGCCGCCTTCGAGGCCGGCCGGCCCGGCGCGGGCGCGTCCGGCTTCGCGGTGAGCTGCGCGTAAGTCGTCGACAGGAAACGGCGCAGATCCTCTTCCGTCACGACGACGGGCTCGATCATCACGCCCTTCAGGATCCGCCGCACATCGTCGAAGGCGACGACGTTGTTCGGGTTGACCATCGCGAGCGTGAGGCGGTTGTTGCAGAAGGCGATCGGCAGGGCTTTGTGCTCGTTGACGAGCGAGCTGGGCAGCAGGACGAGCACGCGCGGATCGATCCGGGTGCGCGAGAGGTTCACGAAGTCGACGCCCGCGTGCTGGTTGGCGATCTCGAGCCGCTCGGCCGTCGCGCGCGCCAAGCCCAGCGCCACGCTCGGGTGCTCCTGCGCTACGCGCTCGAAGGCCTCGAGCGTGAGCACGGCGCAGCTGGTCGCCTCGAGCGCGGCCACGGTGGCCGTCCGGGGCTTGCGCGTGAGCAGCGCCATCTCGCCGAACATCTGGCCCGGCCCGAGCTCGGCGAGCACGAACTCCATGCCCGATTCGGGATCCTTGCGGCGCACCGCCACGCGGCCGGACAGGATGATGAAGGCGGCGTCGCCGGCGCCGCCCTCCCGGACGATCGCGGCGTGCGGGACGAAGTCGCGCCGTTCGAGGCAGCGCTCGAACTGGCCGAGGTCGGCCGGCGCCAGCCCGGAGAACAAGGGAATGTCACTCAGGGACGAAATCATCGGGGCGCCATGTTACCGCAGCCCGAAGGCGGTACCGGGCGCCGTAGGTTTAGAATAGGCCCCCATGGGCATGCCTCCCCGTCCTGTTCTCGCGGGTCTCTTCGTCGCCGCCGCTGCCGTGCTGGCCGCCGCCTGCTCGGCGCCGGCGCCCGGTGACGCCGCCTCCCCCACCGCCTCGGGCACGCCGGCCCCGTCGGCTGACAATCTGCTGAGCACGCTCCAGACCACCGTCTCGGTGAAGGAGCTGATGAAGGGCATGATCGACCCGGCGTCCGACTTCATCTTCCTCGGCGCGGGCAGCGAGGTCACCAAGGACGGCGTCCGCGAGTGGAAACCGGAGACCGACGAGGACTGGGAGAAGGTGCGCTTCGGCGCGCTGGTGATGGCGGAGGGCTCGCAGCTCCTGCGCGTGCACCGGCCGTGGACGGCGGCCGGCGACCTGAACAACAGCGAGGGCCCGGACGCGCCCGAGCTGTCGCCGGATCAGATCGAGGCCAAGGTGCAGCAGGATCCGGTGCTGTGGGACGCGAAGGTCCAGGCGCTCGAGAACGTCGGGCGCGAGGTGCTGCAGGTCGTCGAGAAAAAGGACGCGGTGGGCCTGTTCAACGCGGGCGAGGATCTCGACACCGCGTGCGAGGACTGCCACCTCGCGTACTGGTACCCGAACCAGCTGCAGTTCCTCGACAAGATCGACCGCAAGCTGAACGAGCTGTACGGCGATCAGATGAACGTGAAGCGATCGCGCTAGGCATTGTCTGTCGCGTCCGGCTTCCGCCTTTGCCGAGGCTACGGCGGACAGGTCAGCCGGACTCCACGGTACGGCCGCGCGATGGGGCGGACGGACACTCCGCTCGCGCTCCTCTCCGCCGCGTGGAAAAACCGGCCCTCCGGCGCCGGACTTACGCACCGGCGTCGGCTTGGATTTGCCGACCCCCGGTGAGCCGACTGTTCGTCGGCAGGGGTTCGCCGATCGCCGTCCGCGTACTCATTGCCGCCGCCGCAGGCACCGCCTGCGGGCCGGTTTTAGGACTATCGGATCGTCACGCGGTTCCGAAGTCGCTGCGATCGGAGCGTCCGTCCGCCCTGCCACGCGCGCGGCCTGATGCCGGAGCGGCCGACTTTGGAGTCGCGCGAGAACCGTAGGGCGGACCGGACGGTCCGCCGCATCAACACGAAACCGGACCGGAGGGAGCGCGGATTTCGAGCGTCACGGCCGTAGGCTCACGATCCAGGCCGGGTAGGCCTGACGCGAGAAGCGTCAGTATGAAATCCGCGCGGACGGAGAGACGGTTTCGAGCGCGAGCTCCATGAGGCCGCTCCGGCATCGGGGCGTGCGCATCAGCGGACGGCATGGAGGCTGGGTCCGGCTTCCTCCTTCGCCGAGGCTATGGCGGACAGATCAACCGCACACCACGTGAATCTATCGCGCCGTCTTCGCGGCCTCGTTGAGGATGCGCGCCAGGCGCACGCCGGCCCGCGTCAGCTGCCGATCGATCACCGCCTGCCCGATCCGCTGATACGTCGCGTCGAGCACCACGGGATCCGCCGCCGGCCCGGTCGGCCAGAATCCCGGAAACGCATACGTGTAGTGGACGGCCGCGTCGTGCGCCTCGAGCGCCCAGGCGACGAGGTCGATGGTGTCGGCGTCGTGGAGGGGCTCGATGGCCAGGTGCGCGATGAGCTGGTTCGCGTAGGCGTCGGCGTCGAGGCCGCGCTCCTCGATCAGCACGCTGTCCCAGACGCCGTGGAGGTTCGGCGGAAAGGGGCGGTCCGGCGGCAGGGTGTAGCCGTCCACCGTCACGTTGACGTCGTTCCCGCCCCGGTCGTGGTTGTCGATGCTGTGCAGGGGCTGGTGCATGTCGCCCACGAAGTGCAGGAGAAAGCGCAGGGAGTCGGCCCTCGCGGCCGGCGCCAGGTTGCGGTCGACAATTTCCCGGCGCTCGCGGGCGATCGCGGCGATCACGCAGTCGCCCGACCCTGAATCGTGGCAGTCGCGGGCGGCGTCATAGTTCTCAGATTCGTAGGGGATATCGACAAAGTGCCAGTTATAGGTTTCCGGGCGGTCGCCGCGGACGCGGTCGGCCCACGTGGAGGCCTCCACCGGATCTTCGCTGCCCAGGATGCTCGTCACCAGCGCCTTCGCCTCGGGCGTCATCTGGCTGAGGGCGATCCGCACCACGACCTGGTGACCAACGGGGCCCCAGGCCTGGAGGTCAGTCGCCCCAAGAAGAACGACAACTATGTACAGCACAAATGTCAGTGCACGTTTCATGATCAACCTCACTCCGGTCGTGCCACAATAGCCCATCTTAGCTGCCCGTGCTGACGTGCTCGACGACCAATCGGTTGAACGCGAACACTGTTTACCGAGTGTTAACGGTCACGTCATCCCCCGGCCATTCTTCCTTCCTATCTTCAGGTTGTCGTCTTCCCCGTCCCCTCGTATTGGAGCAGAGAGAATCATGACGTTCAGACTCGCCGTCGTGTCCGGCCTTGCCGTGGCCGGACTGGCCCTCGCGGCGCCACGCGCCGTCAGCGCCCAGGGTGTCACCACCAGCGGCATCAGCGGAGTCGTCGCCGACCCGCAGAATCTGCCCGTGCCGGGCGCGACCGTCCAGGCCGTGCACCAGCCGTCGGGCACCACGTATGAAACCGTGACGCAGGGTGACGGCCACTACGCGATTCAGGGCATGCGCGTCGGCGGGCCGTACACGGTGACGGCGTCGCTGCCGGGCTTCCAGTCGCAATCGCAGAGCGACTTGAACCTGTCGCTGGGCGTCGTGGCGAACATCAACCTCAAGCTCGGCACGGCGACGGTGGCCGAGACGGTGAACGTCGTGGCGCAGTCGAGTGCCGTGTTTTCGCCGGCGCGCACCGGGGCCGCCACCTCGATCAGCCGCGATGAGCTCGCGGAGCTGCCGACGATCTCGGGACGCATGAACGACCTGGCCCGGCTGTCGCCGCAGTACAGCGGGACCGGCGCGTTCGCGGGCCAGGACAACCGGATGAACAACATCACGGTGGACGGCTCGTACTTCAACAATTCGTTCGGCCTGGCCGGCCAGCCGGGCGACCGCACGGGCGTGGCCCCGATCTCGCTCGAGGCGATCGAGCAGCTTCAGGTGAGCGTGGCGCCGTACGACGTGCGCCAGGGCAACTTCGTCGGCGCCGGCGTGAACACGGTGACCCGCAGCGGGACGAACCGCTTCGCCGGGTCGGTCTATCACCGGTTCCGCAACGAGTCGTTCGTGGGCACCGACGCCGCGGGCTCGTCGTTCAACCCGGGCACGTTCAAGACGACAACGACGGGCGAGTGGGTCGGCGGTCCGGTGGTCAAGAACAAGCTGTTCTTCTTCGAGAGCTTCGAGAACCAGCAGGATACGCGGCCGCTGAACAGCCAGGTCGCCAACCCGGGCGGCGCGGCCGCCACCGGCAACACCACGCGCGTCCTGGCGTCGGATCTGGACGCGCTCAGCTCATTCCTGCAGTCGACGTACAGCTACACGACGGGGCCGTACCAGGCCATTGACAAGAAGACGCCCGCGAAGCCCTTCATGGTCAAGGGCGACTACAACCTAAACCCGTCGAACAAGATCACGTTCCGCTACAACCAGCTGGCGTCCTCCACCGACGTGAACTTGTCCAGCTCGTCCTCGCTCGGGTTCGGCCGGCAGACGTTCAGCAACAACTTCCTCAACTACCAGGCGTCGAACTACTCGATTCTCGAGAATATCCACTCCGGGATCGGCGAGTGGAACGCGATTCTCGGCAGCAAGATGGCGAACAACCTGATCGTCGGCTACACGAAGCAGGACGAGAGCCGGGCACAGCTCGGCACGCTGTTTCCGTTCGTCGACATTCTCGAGAACGGCGTGACCTACACGTCATTCGGCTCGGAGCCGTTCACGCCGTTCAACCTGCTCCTCTACAACACCTTCCAGGCGCAGGACAGCTTCACGAAGTTCGGCGAGAAGCACTCGTGGACCTTCGGCGGCGCGATCGAGAAGTATCACTCGGACAACTCGTTCTACCCGGGCGTCCAGAGCTCGTACGTGTTCAACTCGCTGGACGACTTCTACGCCGCGGCCGCCGGCCAGCCGGTCAACCTGCGTCGCTTCCAGGTCCGATACTCGAACATCCCCGGGTCGCCCCAGCCGCCGTTCCAGCAACTGGACGTCTGGTACACGAGCCTGTACGGCCAGGATGAGTGGCGTCCGCGTGGAAACGTGACCGTCACGGCCGGCGTCCGCATGGACGTGGCGAAGTTCGGCAACACCGGCTACGACAACCCGAACGTCGACGCCCTGACGTTCCGCGCCCCCGACGGCGGCAACGTCCAGTTCAACTCGGGCGCCCTGCCCAAGACCACGCCGCTGTGGTCGCCCCGCGTCGGCGTCAACTGGGACGTGAACGGCGATCAGACGATGCAGGTGCGCGGCGGCACGGGCGTCTTCACCGGCAAGCCGGCGTACGTCTGGATCTCCAATCAGATCGGCAACACGGGCGTGCTCACCGGCTTCATCCAGGCCGACAACACGACGGCGTACCCGTTCAACCCGAACCCGGACGCCTACAAGCCGACGGACGTCACCGGCCAGCCGGCGACCAGCGTCGACCTCGCGGTGACCGACCAGGACTTCAAGTTCCCGCAGACCTGGCGGACCAACATCGGCGTCGACCGGCAGCTGCCCTTCGGGTTCATCGGCACCGGCGAGTACATCTACAACCGGGACGTGAACGGCATTGCGTACTACAACGCCAACCTGCCGGGGGCGCAGTCGGCGTTCACCGGCGCGGACAGCCGGCCGCGCTGGACATCGAACCGGATCAACAACGAGACCGGCAACCAGATCACCAACGCGATCGTGCTCACCAACCAGGGGATCGGCCGGTCGTGGATGCTGTCGTTCAGCGCCACGAAGCCGACGACCCACGGCGTCAGCTTCAAGACCGCCTACAGCTACGGCCGGGCGCGGAACACGGTCGACCCCGGATCAATTGCCTCCGGCTCGTGGACGAACAACGCGATCACGATCGATCCCAACAACCCGGCGCTCGGGCTGTCGTCAAACACGCCCGGACATCGGTTCTTCATCTCGACGTCGTACAGCAAGCAGTACTTGGGCCTCGGCACCACGACGATTGCCGCGTTCTACGACATCCACACGACCGGGAACACGAGCTACATCTTCTCGGGCGACGCCAACGGGGACAACGCGACAGCGAACGATCTGATCTACATCCCGCGCGACACCTCGGAGATGAACTTTGCCACGCTGACCACGGGCGGCAAGACCTTCACGCCCGCCGAGCAGGCGCAGGCGTTCGAGGCCTACATCAGCCAGGACAAATACCTGAGCAAGCACCGCGGCGAGTACGCCCAGCGCGGGGCGGTCTACCTGCCGATGGTGGGCCGCATCGACCTGAGCCTGAGCCAGGATATCTTCCACAGCGTCGGTGGCGCACGTCACTCAGGCCAGATCCGGCTGGACATCACGAACTTCGGCAACCTGCTGAATCACAACTGGGGCGTCGGGCACAGCATCATCCAGAACCGGATCCTGACGAGCCCGACGATGGACGCGAACGGCAAGCTGTCCTACAAGCTGGCCACGGTGAGCACGTCGTCGGGCGCGACGCTCATCAACCACACGTTCCAGAACACGGCGGGCAGCAGCGACGTCTACGTCATGATGCTCAGCTTCCGCTACATGTTCAACTAGGCCAGGTCGGTCGGGTCAGTCGGGTAGGGCGGGCCGGGGCGCGGGCTACAATGGAGTCCGGGCCCCGGCCCTTTTTTGTATGATCCTCAAGCCGTTCTATCTCAACTGCCTCGCCCACGCGTCCTACCTGATCGGCGACGTTCAGTCGAAGACAGCGGCGGTCATCGACCCCCAGCGCGATATCGATCAGTACGTCGAGTTCGCCGACGCCAACGGCCTTCGGATCGCGCACGTGTTGCTCACCCACCTGCATGCGGACTTCATCGCGGGCCACCTGGAGCTGCGGCGGCGCTGCGGCGCGACGATTCATCTCGGCGCGAGGGCCGAGGCGGAATATCCGTTCGAGCCGATGGCTGACGGCGACACCGTCGAACTCGGCCGGGTGCGCCTGACCGCGCTCGAGACGCCAGGGCACACGCCCGAGTCGATCTCGATCCTGGCCTTCGATCTCGATGCCAGCGTCGACACGCCAGCGGCCGTCTTCACGGGCGACACACTGTTCGTCGGCGACGTCGGGCGGCCCGATCTGCGCGTGGCCCTCGGCTGGTCCGCCGCCGACCTGGGGAACATGTTGTACGACTCGCTGCACCTCAAGCTCCTCGCGCTGCCGGACGCAACGCTCGTCTATCCGGCGCACGGCGCGGGCTCTCTCTGCGGGAAGGCGCTCAGCACCGAGACGGTCTCGACGATCGGCGATCAGCGACGCCTGAACTACGCGCTTCAGCCGATGTCGAAGCGCGCGTTCGTCGATCTGGTCACGGCCGACCAGCCGGACGCGCCGCCCTATTTCACCTACGACGCCGTGCTGAACACGAAGGAGCGGCCCACGCTCGATGAAGCCCTGGCCGAGCACCTGAAGCCGCTCGCGCTCGACGCGGTGCTCGCGCTGGCGGCGGACGGCGCGCAGGTGCTCGATGCGCGCGACGGCGCGGACTTCGCCGCGGCGCACCTGATCGGCAGCATCAACGTGGGGCTGGTCGGCCAGTTCGCGACCTGGGCGGGCACCGTGCTCGACCGCGACCGGCCGATCGTGATCGTGGCGGATCCCGGCCGCGAGGGCGAGGCCGCTCTGCGC
The DNA here is from genome assembly GCA_963792785.1 of uncultured Acidobacteriota bacterium. Taxonomy (GTDB): domain Bacteria; phylum Acidobacteriota; class Vicinamibacteria; order Vicinamibacterales; family CAVVIG01; genus CAWIMX01. Next base: position 977,353 of record CAWBXO010000001.1, read on the forward strand.
CTCGGGCGCATCGGCTTCGATCACGTCGCCGGCTACCTGCAGGACGGCCTGCTCAGCCTGCAGGATCGGCCGGATCTGATCGGGCGGTTCGACCGCCTCAGCGCGCGCGTCGCCGCGGAACGCCTGGCCTCGAGCGCGCCGCCCGTGCTGGTCGACGTGCGGGCGCCGGGCGAGGCGGCCGAGACGGCGATCGCCGGCAGCGTCAACGTGCCGCTGAGCCGGCTGGAAGAGCGCGCGGCGGAGATCCCGACGGGGCGCCCGGTCCTGGTCTTCTGCGCCGGCGGCTACCGCGCGCCGATCGCCGCGAGCCTGCTGCGGCGCCGCGGCGCGCAGGATGTCGCCGAGATCGCCGGCGGCATGGCCGCGTGGGAGGCGGCCGGCCTCCCAATCGTCAGGGCGTCTCGATGACGATGCTGATGACGCGGCCGTCGAACGCGTCAAACTTGCGCGCGGTGATCGGATTGTCGGTCTGGAACGTGATCGGCCCGAGCGTGTTGGTGAGGCTGTCCACCAGCACGAGCGTGTGCAGCACCGTCGACCCGTGCTGCGGGGCCGTGCCGTGGTGGAGTTCGCCCGTCAGGATCCGCACGTTGGGCGCGTCGCCGAACTGATCGGGGTCCAGCGTGATCAACACCGAGACCTGCCGCCCCCCGGCGTCGGAGAGCCAGCGATGGAACAGCGTGTTCGGCTCGACGCGCATCCAGAGCGAGCCGATGTGGAAGAGGTCGTTCGTCAGACGGTAGTGCGCGAGCTTGCCGGAGACGACGACCACGTCCGTGCCGGCCTGGCCGGCGTGCAGCACGGCGCCTGCCGCCACGATCGCGGCGGCGATCCCCACGAGAGCTCGCGAGCGCATCGGTGCCCAGAATAGCCGATCTGTTAGGATCCCCCGATGATGCCACCCCGGCTTCTGCTTCTCCTCGTCGGTTTCGCCGCGGCGATCGCCGCCCAGCCGCCCGCGTCCGCCGTTCAGCGACTCGACTCACCCGCCGCGCTCGACAGCGAAGCGCCGCAGCTCACGACGAGCGCCGACGGCGGCGTCGTGCTGAGCTGGGTCGAATCGGTCGTCGGCCAGGGCATCGTGAAGTTCGCCGAGCGCACGCCCGCCGGCTGGTCCGCGTCCCGTCCGGTCGTCGCCGACCCGCACCTCGTCGTCAACTGGGCGGACGTGCCGGCGGTGCGCCGGCTGCCGGACGGCACGCTCGTGGCCACGTGGAATCTCGAGAACGGCGACAACCCCGAGGCGTACGACCTGTGGCTGGCGCGATCGACGGACGCGGGGCGCACGTGGTCGCGCGCGATCCGGCCGCACGACGATCGCACGGTGACGCAGCACGGCTTCGCGACCGTGTTCCCACGGCCGGGCGGCGGCTTCGGCCTGGCGTGGCTCGACGGCCGCAAGACGGATCCCGAGAGCGGCGAGGGCGACATGGCCCTGTACGCGTCGATGTACGGCGCCAACGGCGCGCCCGCGGGCGCGCCCGCGGCCATCGATTCACGCGTCTGCGACTGCTGTCCCCTCGCGGCGGCGTCCACGAGCGACGGCCCGATTCTCGCGTTCCGGGATCGCAGCAGCGCCGAAGTGCGCGACATCTACGTCGCGCGGTTGAGCGCCGGCCGCTGGGCGGCGCCGGTCCGCGTGCACGCCGACAACTGGACGATCGAGGCGTGCCCGGTGAATGGGCCCGCGATCGCGGCCCGCGGCCAGGACGTCGCCGTGGGCTGGTTCACGGCGGCGACCGGCGAGGGCCGCTCCTACGCGGCCTTCTCGCGCGACGGGGGCCGCACCTTCGGCGAGCCGATTCGGGTGGACGAGGCCTCGTCGCTCGGGCGGATGCAGATCGCGTGGCTGCCAGGCGACGCGGCCGCGGTGTCATGGACGGAATTCGCGGGCGGACGCTCGTCTCTCGAGGTGCGGCGCATCGGCCGGGACGGGCGGCGCGGGCCGGCGGTCGTGCTTGCAGCGCGCATTGGGACGCAGTACCCTCGCCTCGCGGCCGACGGCGACGGGGTCGTGGCGGCCTGGGTGGAGGACACGCGCGGGTCGACCCGAATCGCGACCGCGCGCGTGGCGCTCGGGCTACAATAGCGAAGTTTTTTTCACCGTTTCCCTAAAGCATCCAAGGAAGGGTGTCGAGATGACGCTGAAGACACGGGCCTTCACTCCAGCCGTGGCCGTGCTGACGGCCGCGACCGTGCTCTGGATGGTCGCCGTGGCCGGCGCCGGCGGGCAGTCCCCGGCCGACCAGCAGATGACCGCGAGCCAGGCCTTCAAGAACGTCCAGGTGATGGGCGACATGCCCGCCTCGGATTTCATGACGTCCATGGGCCTCATGTGCGCGTCGCTCGCATACGACTGCGCCGACTGCCACACCGCGGCGGGCACGCAGAACGTGGACTGGGCGGCCGATACGCCGCGCAAGCGCACGGCGCGCCGCATGGTGTCGATGGTCCAGACCATCAATCGCGACAACTTCGGCGGGCGCGTCATGGTGACCTGCTGGACCTGCCATCGCAACCGCGACCGGCCGGTCACGTCGCCGACGATGGAGATCATGTACGGCGAGCCGGTGCTGCAGCCCGACGACCTGATCACGCAGGCGCCGGGCATGCCGCAGGCCGCCACGATTCTCGACAAGTACATCGCGGCCGTGGGCGGCGCCGATCGCCTCGCGCAGATGCGCAGCTACGTGGCCACCGCGTCGAGCGTCGGCTTCGGCGGGTTCGGCGGCGGCGGCGTGGTGGAAATCAACGCCCAGGCGCCGGACAAGCGGGCGACGCTCATCAGCTTCCCCGACGCGCCGGACCGCGGTTTGAGCGCGCGCACCTACAACGGGACGCAGGGCTGGATCCGCACGCCGCTGTCGGTGCTCGGCGAGTACATGCTGAGCGGCGCGGAGCTCGACGGCGCCCGCGTGGACGCCATGCTCGGCTTCCCCGGTCAGATCAAGACCGCGCTCACGAACTTCCGGGTCGGGTTCCCCGAAGAAATCGACGGACGCTCGGTGCAGGTCGTGCAGGGCACGGGGCCGAACGGGCTCTTCGTCACGCTCTACTTCGACTCGGAGACCGGCCTTCTGACACGGGTCATCCGCTACTCGGCCTCGATGATCGGCCGGATGCCGACGCAGGTCGACTACGCCGACTACCGCGACGTCGACGGCGTGAAGATACCGTTCACGTGGACGTTCTCGTGGCTCGACGGCCGCGACACGTTCAAGCTGACGAACGTCCGGCTGAACGTCGCCATCCCCGACGCGAAGTTCCAGCGGCCTTCGACGGCGGCCGGCCACTAGCATGCGCCGGGCGATCCTCGCCCTGGCCGGACTCTGCGTGGTGGCGCCCGGCTGCGGCCCGGCGCCACCGCCCTTCCATCCCATCGCGGACGTGAAGACCATCTGCTCGGGTGTCATCGACCCGGCCGCGATGGTCGTGTGGAACGCCGTCGGCTGGGTCGACACGGCCGACGGCACCGAGGAGATCTACCCGAAGACGGACGAGGCATGGCTGGCCGTGCGCAACGCGGCGGTCACCGTGGCCGAGTCGGGCAACCTGCTGATGATGGCCCCGCGCGCCAAGGACGACACCGAGTGGATGCGCGTCTCGCGCGCGCTCGTCGACATGGGCGAGGCGGCGGTCGCGGCGGCCGACCACAAGAGCCGCGACGAGATCTTCAGCGTCGGCGGCGACCTCTATGAGGTCTGCTCCAACTGCCACGCGAAGTACAACCCCGCGATTGCGGTGCCCCAGAGCGGGCAGTGAGGCCATGAGCCGGCCGCGGGCGCTCCGGGTTCTCACCGTCGCGGCGCTCGCCGGGCTCGTGCCCGCGGCGGCCTGGGCCCACGGCATCACGGCCGGCAACGCGATGTTCGTGGAGGGCGTCGACGGCCCGGCGGTCGTGCCGTTCCTCTACCTCGGCGCCAAGCACATGGTGACGGGCTACGACCACCTGCTCTTCCTGGTCGGCGTGATCTTCTTTCTCTATCGCGTGAAGGACGTGCTGCTCTACGTCAGCCTCTTCACGCTCGGCCACAGCGTCACGCTGCTCGCGGGCGTGCTGGGCGGCGTGCACGCGAACACGCACCTGGTCGACGCGATCATCGGCGCGTCGATCGTCTACAAGGCGTTCGACAACATGGGCGGATTCGAGCGCGTGTTCCACGCGCGGCCGAACCCGCGCGCGGCCGTCCTGATCTTCGGCCTGTTCCACGGCTTCGGTCTCGCGACGAAGCTCCAGGATTTTTCGCTCTCGTCGAACGGCCTCGTCGTGAACATCCTGAGCTTCAACGCGGGCGTCGAGGTCGGGCAGGCGGTGGCGCTGACGCTCGTGCTCGCCGCGCTCACGCTCTGGCGCACGCGGCCGAGCTTCCTGCACTACGCCTTCGCCACGAACACGCTGCTGATGGCGGGCGGCTTCATCCTCACCGGCTACCAGCTCGCCGGCTACGTCATCACGCGCGCATGAGCGAGACCGGCGCGCCGCCGCCGGCGGCGGTGCCCTCCACCCGGACGATCCTGATCGCCACGGCGGGCGCGCTGGCCCTGGCCGCCGCGGTGCTGCTGGCAGTCGTGCTGCCGGCGGAGTACGGCCTGGACTATCTGGGCGCGGGCCGCGCGCTCGGCCTGGTCGCGATGGGCGAGCAGCGTCCGGGCGTGCTCGCGGCGCAGCCCGGCGCCTATCACGTGGATCGCCAGCGCTTCGTGCTCGGCGCGTATCAGGCGGTCGAGTACAAGTACCGCCTCGAAGTGGGCGACAGCATGATCTTCTCGTGGCACGCCAGCGCGCCCGTGATCGTCGACATGCACAGCCAGCCCGACGGCGCCCCCGAGGGCTACGCCGAGAGCTTCACGCGCGGCACGACCGCCGACGGGAACGGCACCTACACGGCGCCGTTCAGCGGCATTCACGGCTGGTACTGGGAGAACCTCGGGCGCGACGAGGTGACGATCACCCTCATCTCGTCTGGCTTCTACTCGCACGCGCTGGAGTTCTACGGGGGGACCATCACCGACCACGAGGTGGGGAACTTAGAAATGCAGTAATGCAGGAAGGCAAGAATGCGGATCTCAGAAACGCCGCGAACGCGCGTCTCCGCATTCCTGCCTTCCTGCCTTCCTGCATTCGTGCATTTCGTTACCGCCCCCGGCCGTAGTTCGGACGGTACGTCCGATGGCAGTTCACGCAGGACATGTAGAGCGGGTCGTTTAGTTCGGCGAGCGCGTCGAGGTCGCGCGCCTTGGCCGCGCGATACGCCTTCGCGCCGGCGTCGGCCATCGCGCGGGCGTCCGTCATCCACTCGTCGCCGGGGCGCGTGCGGCCGGGCAGCGTGAGCAGCAGGCCCGACTCGGCGAGCATCAGCGTCTTCATCTGCAAGGCCTGCCAGTCGGCCTCGGTCTCTGGCGCGCGGGTGGTGATGTACAGCACCGCGTCCGACGTGGGATAGATCACGTCGATCATGAGCTCGCTCATGGTGCTGGCGGGGCGAAGCGGGCGTGGGGTGGTGTCGGCGGGCGCCTGCGCGGGGGCGGTCTGCACCCAGACCGCCCCCGCCAAGACGAGCGCGAAGATCCGCACCGCTGCGGGGCTACTTCTGGTCGCCCGGGTCGGCGCCGTCGGTCGGCGCGCCGGTGCCCGACGAACCGAGGAACAGCTTGCGGCCGTCCGGATACGTGATGTTCCGGCCGTTCGCGCGGTTCGAGCGGTCCTTGCTCTGGTAGCCGTCGACGATGATGACCGTGCCTTCCTTGAGCGAGTCGCGGGTGATGCCGCGGCGCAGCAGCGTGTTCGGCGTGCCGCCCTCGACCATCCAGTCCTGATCGCTGTCGGTGTCGTGCAGGTGGATCCAGGCGTGCGGGTTCACCCACTCGACCTTGGTCACCGGGCCCTTGAGGAGCACCGGCCGGTTGGCGTCGAATTCGGCGCCGAAGGCGTGGTGCGCTGCGACCGGAATGACCGCCAGTAGCACCGCCGCGCTGATTCCCGCCGCCATGAACATCGCTTTCATTCGCATGATCTGTCCCTCGTACGTTGAAAACCGCCCGCCGCGATGATGACCGATCCTACCGTCCGCTCTCGACGGCGGCTTTCTCCTGCTCGAGCAGCCGCTCGCCGCGCAGGGCGTCGCCCAGCGCGTAGTTGCCCTCGTGGCACGCGTATTCGTAGATGTGGTCGTCGGTCCGCGGCCAGGGGTACTCGCCGCCCCAGGACGTGTCCCAGGTCTGCGGGTCCTCCACCGTGAACTGATACAGGACGGCGTTTGCGTCCGTGTAGCTGAACCGCTCGACGACGTGCAGGTCTTCCGTCGAGCCGCGGAAGCGCGTCTTGTCCGTGAAGTTCGTCGTGTCGATCACGAGCGTGTCGCCGTCCCAGTGCGCCACTGAGTCGCCCATCCACTTGCGGATCGCGGACGGCGCGTGCGGCTTGTCGAACGGGATGATCCGGGCGTCATGGTCCATCTCGTTGAGGATCATCACGCCGTCTTTCGTCTGCACGATTTGCTTGAGATTATTGTACAGCACCGGGAGGGCCGGGGGGCCGGCCGTCGATCCGAACCCCAGCAGGCATCGCTCGCTGAGCGGCCGCTGCTCGGGGTTGTCGTAGGCGCCGGCGCCGCCGCGGGCGTCGTTCTCGGCCGCGTCCGACGTCGGCTGCGCGAACCGCGCGGCCTGGCGCGCCCGCCCCGCCGCGTTCACCCTCGGCACCTGGCCGTTGGCCGGGTTCGTGATGATCGACGTCCGGAACTTGCCGTCCACGAGGATGGCGTCGGTCCCGCGGTCGATCCAGAACGTGTTGTAGCCGCCCACGTTGCCCGCCGCGCCCGTCGAGCCGTCGCCGCCGACCGGCGGCGCGTCGCGATTGGGGTCGCTCGGCAGCCCGCGCTCGAACGTGCGCCCGGCCTCCTCCGTCGCCAGACGCTTGGCCTGCGCCTCGGTCAGGAACAGGTTGTCACCGAAGGCCCGCGGCCGATCGAGCGGGGTGAGCGTCGCGGTGTCATACGTCCCCGAGAAGTCCGGGTGCCCGTCGGGGGTGCGCGGCACCGCCTTCGGATCGCCCTGCCCGGCCGCCCGCGGCGGCACCGCGAGCGCGAGCGCGGCCGCCACGGCGAGCGCTCCGGCGAACGTCCATGCCCGATTGCTGCGCATAGGCCTGCTCTCTTTCATTACTGGCCGTGGGGCCCCACCCCCACGGCACTGCCGTCGCTTACGCTCCGGATCGTGATTCGACGGTCCGTTCGTTCAGTGAGCGGTTCTGCGGGGCCCTCGGCGGCGTGACGCGACCGACATACCCCACCCGACCCACCTGCCTGACCTGACCCGCATGTCTTTACCGCGGCAGTGGGTTCTTCCGGGTACTCGCCGTACATCAGCTCCTCGACGAACTCGACGCACTTGAAGTCGAGCAGCTGCATGTTCGGATCCTTGCGGCGATAGAGCGTGAGCGAGATGTTCCAGGGACGCGTGAACGTCTCCGGGTCCTCGATCCGCGCCTCGTACCGGAGGTGGTCGGCGTCGGTCGCCGTGTAGCGTTCGACGACGTGGAGCTTGTCGCTGTGGAAGTTGCCGGCGCGGTCGAACCACGTCGAGTCGTTGAAGCCGGTCACATCGACGACGAGCGTCTCGCCTTCCCAGTGGCCGAAGGACTGGCCCATCCAGGAATCGACCGGCGCGGGGCCGGGATCCTGCAGGTAGATGTTGCGGACCGCGCCCGCGTACTCGTACGCGAAGAAGAGCGAGTTCTGCCCCTGGAAGATCTGGAAGGGATACGGCATGTAGTTCGCGCGCGGCACGCCGGGCAGGTAGCACTTGATTTCCGGATCGCGCTCGATCCAGTGCTCCTGGTTCTCCTTCTTCTTGAGCGCGGCGGCGGGCGTGTAGGGAATCGCCCCGCCCTGCACGATGCCGAGCCCCGGCGGGACCGAGCCGACCGCGCCGAGCGGGAGGACGGAGGCGGCGGGCACGGGGCCGTACGGGCCCTCGCGGAGCTGCAGGGCCGGCGCCGCCATGTGCAGTTCGATATCGTAGTTGGCCTCGCTGATCGCCTGCCAGATCCCGTTCAGATCGGGATGGCCGTCGGCGGCCCTCGGGGCGCGGTACGCCGCTCCCTGCCCGGCCGCGGGCGTCGAAGCGATCCAGAACACCGCCAGCGCACCCGCACACGCGCAGCCGGTCGTCACGAGCTTCAGCCAATGGCGCATCGACACACTCCTCCTCAGGCGTTGGAGGCATCCTCGCATGGGAGCACCCCGGGGTCAAGAAGTCTGCGGCCCGGAGCGCTAAGATTACGAACGGCCATGCTCCTCGTCCTCATGGCGCTCGTCTTGTCCCTGACGGCCGCCCCCGCGGGCGCCGCCGACGGCCCCACCTTTGCCCGCGACGTCGCGCCGATCCTCGATCGGCATTGCGCGGCGTGCCACCGGCCGGGCGAACTCGCGCCGTTCAGCCTGCTCGACTACCCGGACGCCCGCAGCCGCGCGCGGCAGATCGCCGAGGTCATCCGGAATCGCACGATGCCGCCCTGGCTGCCCGACCCTGGACCACACCCCTTTGCGGACGATCGCCGCCTGTCGGACGCCGAGATCGACACGATCGCGCGCTGGGTCCAGGGTGGCGCGCTGCGCGGCGACCCCGCCGATCGTCCAACGCCGCCGGCCTTCCCCGACGGCTGGGCGCTCGGCTCACCCGACCTCGTGCTGGAACTCCCGGAACCCTATCCCCTCGCGCCGGGCGGCGCGGATGTGTTCCGCACGTTCGTCCTCCCGATCCCGATCGCGTCGACCCGGTACGTGCGCGGCGTGGAAATCCGGCCGGTCGCCCGGCAGGTCGTGCACCACGCGTCCATCGCGATCGACCCGACGCCCCAGTCGCGCGCGCTCGACGCCGCGGATCCGGCGCCCGGTTTCGAGGGCGGCATGTTCTCCGATACGGCCCGCAGCCCGGGCAGCCGCGCGCTCGGCTGGACGCCAGGGATGACGCCGGCGCTCGACCCGCCCGGCATGGCGTGGCGGCTCGATCCGGGATCCGACCTCGTGCTCCTGCTGCACCTGCTGCCGCCGCGCGCGGGCGGCACGGTGAACGTCCAGGTGCGCGTCGGCCTCTACTTCACCGACCAGGCGCCGACGCGCATCCCCCTCGATTTCAAACTGGGTTCGAAGACCATCGACATCCCGCCGGGCGACGCGGCCTACACGATCGAGGACCACCTCACCCTGCCCGTCGATGTCGACGTGCTCAGCGTGTACCCGCACGCCCACTACCTGGCCACCGACATGCGCGTCACGGCGCGCCGGCCGGACGGCACGACCGAGACGCTGCTCCACATTCCGCACTGGGACTTCCAGTGGCAGGACCAGTACCGCTACGCCGCGCCGGTGGCGCTGCCGCGCGGCACGGTGCTCACCATGCAGGTACACGTACGACAACTCGGCGGGCAACCGGCACAACCCGAGCCGGCCGCCGCACCGCGTGCGCTACGGTCCCCACTCCACGGACGAAATGGGCGATCTCTGGCTTCGTCTCCTGCCGCACTCGCGCGAGGATGCGGCCACCCTCGCGCAGACGTACCGGACGGCCGAACTCGCGCGCGATATCGCCGCCGGCGAGCGTCTCGTCGCCGACACGCCCGGCGACGCGCGCCTGCATAGCGCCCTCGGCGCGTCGTATCTCGAGGCGGGCCGCGTGGACAACGGGATGGCGGAGCTCCAGGCGGCGCTCGCGATCGATCCCGATCTCGCCGACGCCCACAACAACCTCGCGCACGGCCTCCAGGCGCGCGGCCGCGCGGCCGAGGCGCTCGCCGAGTTCCGCGCCGCCGCGCGGCTCGCGCCCGACAACGCGCTGGTCCTGCACAACCTCGCGAGCGCGCTGCTCGACGCCGGCCTCGTCGATGACGCGATTCCCGCTCTGGAGCGCGTCGTCGCGCTCACGCCCGCCGACGTCACCGCCCGCAACGACCTCGGCATCGCCCTCGGCTCGACGGGCCGCCTGGACGAAGCCGAGCAGCAGTTCCGTCAAGCCCTCGCGCTACAACCCGACTACGCCGACGCGAGCGCGAACCTCGCGCTCCTCGCGCAACTGCGCGCGCGCTGACGGCCGTGGCCCGCCTGGGGGGCCGGCTCGTCCCACCGTGGTCCGCTTCATCCCTGGTCTGCAAGCTGCCACGACAGAGCAGAATGGCAGCAGTATTCAACTTTATGAATCCGTCACGTCTTTTCGTGCGGGTCAGGACACAATAATTTCGCACGTCCGTTACAACTGTGCTGGAATCGCGCGCATGTGGTCCGGGGGGTCCGGACCTTCGAGGAGGACACTACATGCGGCGACTCACGTCAGTGCTCGTACTTGCCCTTGCCGTTGTGGCCGGGCTGCTTGTGCCCGCCACCGCCCACGCGCAGGGCGACCAGGCCAGCATCGTCGGCATCGTGCAGGACTCGTCGGGCGCCGTGATGCCCGGCGTCACCGTGGAAGCCGCGAGCCCCGCACTCATCGAGCAGGTCCGCACCGTCGTCAGCGACGTGAACGGCCGCTACGCGATCGTCAACCTGCGGCCCGGCACCTATTCGGTCAACTTTTCGCTCCAGGGATTCCGTGCCGTGCGCCGTGAGGGCATCCTCCTCGAGGGCGCGTTCGCCGCGACGGTCAACGCCACGCTCCAGGTCGGCTCGGTGGAGGAGACAATCACGGTGACGGGCTCCTCGCCGGTGGTCGACCTGCAGAACACGCGCGCGCAGGTGGTCGTGAACCAGGACATCCTGCAGGCGCTGCCCGTGATGCGCTCGATCCAGGACCAGGCGAACCTCGTGCCGGGCGTCGTCTCGCACAGCACGTCGGCCGGCCAGATCCTCTCGGACTTCTACATCAACTCGATGCAGGCCCGCGGCTCGAGCGACCAGCACATCACGTTCGACGGGATGCATGGCGGCAACATGCTGCTCGGCTCGGGCACGCAGGCGATCGCCGGCGGCGTGAACGAGCTCGGCCAGGCGGAGATGGTCTACGACGTGGGCGCCCACACCGCCGAGTACGCGACAGCCGGCGTGCAGATGGACGCGATTCCCAAGGACGGCGGCAACCGCTTCCAGGGCACCTACCGCTTCTTCGGGTCGCAGCATGCGCTGCAGAGCAGCAATCTGAACGACACGCTGAGGGCCGCAGGCATCACCGCGGTCAACCAGCTCGACTTCAACTGGGACAGCAACATCGCCTACGGCGGTCCGATTCGCCGCAACAAGATGTGGTTCTTCACGGCCTTCGAGCTGTCGCAGTTCAACACGCTCGTCGCCAACGTCTACTTCGCCGACGGCACGCAGGCCGACACGGGCGGCGGCGTCAAGCCGAACGGCACCGCGCGCATCACGTCGCAGTTGAGCGACAAGGACAAGTTCTCCTTCGCCTACAACAACACGACGAGCCTCACCGAGCGCTACGACTTCAATTCCACGACGACGCCCGAGGCCGGCCTCCGCGTGCGCTCGCCGATCAACTACACGGGCATCGCCAAGTGGACGCGGACGGCAACGAGCCGCCTCCTGATCGAGGCCGGTGAATCGATCTCGGCCTCGACCTACATCTGGGAGTACCAGCCCGAAGTCGGCCCCTTCGACGTGTCGCACTACGAGCTGGCGACGGGCGTCACGACGGTGGCGTCGGGCATCGCGCCGGTCGGTGAGTTCAACCGGAGCTTCAACAGCGTCGCGAACGTGTCGTACGTCACCGGCTCGCACGCGCTCAAGACCGGCGTCAGCTTCACGACCGGCCGCAACACGACGACCGTCGAGCCGCACGGCGACATCGTGCGCCTCATCACGCTGGGCGGACGCGCGAGCAGCGTGACGATCCGCAACTCGCCGGTCACCGGCCGCGAGCACCTGAATGCCGACTTCGGCGCCTACGCGCAGGACAAGTGGACGCGGAACCGGCTCACGGTGAACGTCGGCGGTCGCCTCGACTACCTGAACGCGTCGGTGCCCGACGAGACGGCGCCGGCCGGGCGCTTCGTGCCGGCCCGCGAATCCGCCTTGATCTCGTGCCTCCCGTGCTGGACCGACTGGTCCATCCGCGCCGGCGCGACGTACGACCTGTTCGGCAACGGCCGGACGGCGCTGAAGGTCAGCGTCGGCAAGTACATGACGTCGGCGCTCCTCAACGTCGCCCAGGCGGTGAACCCGATTCGCAGCCAGTCGGAGACGCGGTCGTGGACCGACCTCGACGGCAACGGGACGGCGCTCAACACCGACGGCACGCTCCAGTCGGCCGAGGTCGGGCCGGCGCGCAACGTCAACTTCGGGACGCCCGCGGGCGCCACGCGCTTCGATACCGATACGCCTCGGCCGACCAACTGGGAGGAGGCGGTGTCGGTGACGCAGGAGGTGCGCAACGGCATCGCCGTCACCGGCGGCTACTACCGCCGGACCTTCCAGCACCTCAGCATGACGCGCAACCTCGCCGTGGATCCGGTGACGGGTTACACGCCGTTCACGATCACGGCGCCGACCGACCCGAACCTGCCGGGCGGCGGCGGCGAAGTCATCACGATGTACAACCTGGTCCCGGCGCTGCTCGGCGCCTCTGATTCGGTGAGCACGTTCTCCGACAGCAACACGCAGGTGTACAACGGTGTCGAGTTCAGCGTGAACGCGCGCCTGGCCCACGGCGGGTTCCTGCTCGGCGGCATCACGACGGAGCGGACGGCCACCAACACGTGCGACGTGGCCAATCCGAACAGCCTCCGCTTCTGCGATCACACACCGCCGTTCCGGACGCTCTACAAGCTGTCGGGCGGGTACACGCTGCCCTACGACATCCAGCTGAGCGGCTCGCTCCAGGCCATTCCGGGCAGCGACATCGGCGCCACCTACTCGTTCAACAGCGCCGTGGCCGGCGTGCCGCTGACCGGCGGCGGCAGCCTCAGCGTGCAGCTCATCGAGCCGGACACGAAGTTCTACGACTACAACACCCAGCTCGACCTCCGCGTCGCCCGGACGTTCCGGTTCAGCACGCGGCGGTTCCAGGCGTACATGGATATCTTCAACATCCTCAACGCGTCGACCGTGGTCTCGTTGAACCAGACCTACGGCGGCGCCTGGCTCAACCCGCTCGTCGTGATGCAGGCCCGCCGCCTGCAGTTCGGCGGGCGATTCGACTTCTAGAGACGCACGAATCTGTCAGCCCCGCACCCGGATCGTTTCACGATCCGGGTGCGGGCCCCTTCGCGGCGTCATCGCTTCCTTGGGCTTCTTTCACAGGCTCCGGCGTCATATGCACACCATGTCGCCCATGCCGACCACCGACAGCACCCCGCATCCCCGGTGGATCCGGCTTCGGAACACGTTCCTGATCGGCGTGGGCTGCAGCGTGGCCCTGGCCCTCATCCAGTCGATCAACGTGTACTGGTTTCGCATGGCCCAGCCCAACCCGCGGTTCGGCTGGCTTCTGACCTTCGCCCTCACCCTGCCATCGTGGCTCGTCATTGCCGTGGCGGCGCCGGTCGTCGTGGCCGCTGCACGGCGATATTCGTTCGAACCACGCAACCGCCTGGCGAGCGTGGCGGTTCACCTGGGGCTCAGCGTGAGCTTCGGCCTCGCTCATCTGGCGGTGATGAGCGCCACCTATGCGCTGGCGAGGGCGAATCCCGTCACCTGGGACGTCCTTCAACGCTATTTCGGCGTCGCGTTCCGCTACCTGTTTCTCTGGGAGATCCTGAGCTACTGGGCCATCGTCGGCATCTACTTCGGCATCCACTCGTCGAACGCCCGCCGGCGCCTGGCGGAGGCCCAGCTCTCGACGCTGCGGGCGCAGCTCAACCCGCACTTCCTCTTCAACGCGATGAACGCCATCTCGACGCTCGCGCTTCGGGGCGATCACGCGGCCGTGGTCGAAACCATCGGCCGGCTGAGCGACCTGCTGCGCGCGTCGCTCGACGGCGAGGCGGAGGAAGTGACGCTCGCGCAGGAGGTTGAGTTCTTCGACAGCTACATGGCGATTCAGCGCGTGCGGTTCCAGGATCGACTGTGCGTCAAGCAGTCGTTCGATCCCGACACGCTCCACAGCCTCGTGCCGTACATGATGCTGCAGCCGATTGTGGAGAACGCCGTCAAATACGGCATCAACGCCAAGCGCGAGGCCGGGACGATCTCGGTCAGCGCCGTCCGCCACCGCAACTCGCTGCTGATCGAAGTGCAGGACGACGGCCCCGGCTTTCCGCCGGGCGGCCCGCGCGAAGGCATCGGCCTCGGCAACACCCGCGCGCGGCTCGAGGCGCTGTACGGCGGCTCGCATCGGTTCGAGCTCTCGACCTCGCCCGACGGCGGCGCCTCGGTTCGCATCACCATCCCGTTCCGCGAGGGAGCCGCCTGATGTCCGCGGTTCGCGTGATTGTCGTGGACGACGAGCCCCTGGCGCGCGAGGCGGTCCGGCTGGGCCTGCGCGCCGAGCCGGACATGGTCGTCGTCGGCGAGGCCGCCAACGGCGTCGACGCCGTTCAACTTGTCAAGGAGAAGAAGCCCGACGTTGCCTTCCTCGACGTGCAGATGCCGGAAATGGATGGCTTTCAGGTGCTCGAGAGCGCCGCGCCGGTGCACCTGCCGATCGTCGTGTTCGTCACCGCCTACGATCGCTACGCGCTGCAGGCCTTCGACGCGCATGCGCTCGACTACCTGCTCAAGCCCTTCACGAGAAGCCGGTTCGCCGCCGCTGTCGATCGGGCGCGCGCCGCCGCGGCGGGCACCGGGCCGGGAGACGGGAGCCGGCGTCTTCGCGCGCTGCTCGACGAGCGGCAGCGGATCGCGGCGGCCGCCGGCCTCGGCCACCTGATCCGCTTCGCCGTCAAGACCCGAAGGGGCCTGGTGCTCGTCAAGGTCGACGACATCGACTGGATCGAGTCGAACGCGAACTACGCGCGCCTGCACGTCGGCAACGAATCGCACCTGGTGCGAATGACCATGGGCGAGATGGAGCAGCGCCTGGATCCCGCCCGCTTCGCGCGCATCCACCGGTCGACGATCGTCCAGACGAACCGCATCGCGTCGATCGCGCCCGTCTGGCACGGCGACTACACGGTCACGCTCAGGGACGGCACGACGCTGAGGCTCTCGCGCAACTACCGCGTCCGGCTGCAGCAGTGACAGGGGGACGCGGCTGGTCCCCGACAGGCTCGCCCCGTCCCAAATGAATTGTCGGCGCCGCACCCTCTTGATACCGTAGGCACGCCAATCGGAGGAGACCACCATGGACGCCCAGCACCACGCCCGCCGGCTCACCCGCGCTACCGCCCTGGCGCTAGCGGTCGTGCTGCCCGCGGCCGCGGCGGCCGCGCAGAATACGCGGCCCGCGCCGACCCCGCGCCCCGCGCAGAGACCGGCGGAGCCGGCCCCGACCGTGGACAAGCCAACGGAAACGAGCACGAACCTCCCCGGGCACCCGAGCCCGCCGCAGCCGACGCAGGAGCAGGCGCTCGACTACTTCCTCGGCTCCTGGACCTTCGAGTGGGTCGGCCGGGAGAGCCCGCTCACGATGGGTCCCCGCACGGGCACAGTGGAATTCACGCGTCTCGGCGACACGCCGTTCGCGTCGATGCACACGGCCGGCACGGTGGACGGCGGCGGCCCGTATGCGGAAACGGGCGTGGTGGGCTGGAGCGACACGGGGAAGATCCTGGCGGTCCACGAGCGGCTGGCGACGGGCGTCGACATGCTGAGCCTCGGCGACTGGTCGTCGCCGCTCTCGATCCGTTTCCAGACCGAGCCGGTGCAGACGGACGGACACACGGTCCGCCTGCGCCGCGTCTACAGCGTCATCTCCGGAGAGTCGTTCACCGTCACCGACGAGCTCTCGACCGACGGCGGCGCGTTTCAACGCCTCGGCACCGGCCGGTTCAACAAGAGCGTGCCCTCCGGCGGACGGCCCTGACCAACCACGCGGCGGCCACGCGCGGATGCGCATAGAGGAATTGGGCTCAGCAGGGAGGTCTACATGCGCGGCGGTCTTCGATTGGCTGGGCTCCTGAGCGCCGGGATCGGCGTGGCGCTTCTCGCGGCCGTGATCTCCGGACAGTCTCAGACCCGGCAGTCGATCGCGAGCGAGAAGGTGTCGGCAACGCGGCAAACGCCGTCGGGCCACCCCGACTTGCAGGGAACGTGGAGCGCGGCGACCCTGACTCGGCTCGAACGTCCCGAGAGCGCCGGCGGCAGACTCGAGCTGACGAAGGAGGAGGCCGCGGCGATCGCGCGAAACGAGCGCGAGCGAGTCGACGCGGACGCGGAGCCGAGTCGTCCCGACCGGTCCGCGCCCACCGCGGGTGGAAACGTGGGCGGCTACAACCAATCCTTCTTCGACCGCGGATCGTCGGCCGTCATGATCAACGGGACGTATCGATCGTCGATCATCGTCGATCCGCCCGATGGCAAGGTCCCGGCCATGACTCCCGAGGGGCAGGCGAGAGACGCCGCCCTGGGAGGGCCCGCGACCAGACCTGACGTGGTCGAGCGGGTGCAGGGGCGGGGCGCGTCCGAGCCCGAGGCGAACTACGAAAATCCCGAGCAACGTCCACTCTCGGAGCGCTGCATCCTGGGGTTCGGATGGACGTCGGGGACGCCGTTCCTCCCGAACTACAACTACAACAACGGCAAGCAGATCGTGCAGACGCCAGACACCGTGGTGATCTTCGCCGAGATGATCCACGATGCCCGCATCGTCCGGCTGAACGGGCGGCACGCGCCGTCGCAGATACGCAAATGGAAGGGCGATTCCATCGGTCACTGGGAGGGCAACACGCTGGTGGTCGAGACGACGAATTTCACGGATAAGACGCGCTTCCAGGGGGCGTCCCGGAACCTGACGGTCACCGAGCGCTTCCGCCTGCTGGACGAGAACACGCTGTTGTATCGGTTCACGATCGAGGATCCGTCGACGTGGGCGCGCCCGTGGTCCGGCGAGTACACGTGGGAGCGGATCGACGAGCCCCTGTACGAATACGCCTGTCACGAAGGGAACTACGCCCTGGGCGGCATTCTCCGCGGGGCCCGGGTGCTCGACAAGGAGCAGGCGAAGAACCCCGACGGGACGAAGTGACCCGTGGATGAAACGCCGCTGGCGAGGAGACGGTGATGATGTTCTGTAGGACGCTTCCAGCGCAACTGTTGTTGATCGGCGTCGTCGGGGCCGTGCCCTGCGCGTTTGGCCAGACCGCGACGCCCGAAGAGGTCCAGAATCCGCTGCTGGTGCTGCGCAACCTGCCCCACGCGCCGTCGCACGACCGCATCCAGGTGCGCCGCTACGACTTCAAGGAGCTCGGCGCGCCGAGCGAGTATCAGCTGTTCGTGCCGACAACCTACGCCGCGGCCAGGCCGGCACCGCTCATTCTCGCGCTCCACTGCCTGCAGTGTCCGCCGAGCGATTTCATCCGCTATGCCGACCTCACGGAGCTTGCCGAAGCGCGCGGGTACATCGTCGTGGCGCCGATGGGCGTGAACCTGCATGGATGGTGGGGCAGCCGCGGGAATGCGATCGTGCAGGCCACCGCCAACCCGCCCGATCCGCCGAACCTTGGCGAGCTGAGCGAGCTCGACGCCATGAACGTCCTCGGGCTCGTGCGGAAGGAGTTCAGCGTCGATCCGAACCGGATCTACCTGCTCGGGCACTCGATGGGGGGCGGTGGCACCTGGTATCTCGGCGAGAAACATCCGGAGATGTGGGCGGCGCTGGCCGTCGCGGACCCGGCCGTCGCCCGCGGGGAGGAGAGCATCGAGAACTTGTCCTCAATCGCGAATGTGCCCGTGATCGCCATCCAGGGCGACGCCGATCGGCTGGTGCCGGTGGCGACCACGCGGGAGTGGGTCGAGGGGATGAAGAAGCTGGGCATGGCCTACGAGTACATCGAGGTGCCTGGCGGCGATCACATGACACCGCTCGCGCGCACGCCCGAGAACATGCGACGCGTGTTCGACTTCTTCGACAAACACCCGAAGAACTAGCGGCCGGTCGCTTCCTCCAGGCGTGCGCCGCGCAGGATTCCCAGCATGCCGTAGTTCCCCTCGTGGCAGGCGTACCTGGTACATCTGCTCGGTGGTCCGCTTGATCTCTTCGACGGCCGTCCACGGCTTCGTCCACACGGTCGGATCCTCCACCGTGAACTCGTAGCGCAGCGTGTTTGCGTCGACGCGCGTGAAGCGCTCGACGACATGGAGGTTCTCGTCCGAGGCCCAGTTCCACTGGCTGAACTGGTTCCACACCTGGTCGGTGAAGTTCGTCGTGTCCACCACCAGCGTGTCGCCATCCCAGTGGCCGATGGAATCGCCGGACCACGGCCGGATTTGCGGGGGCAGATGTGTGCCGCCGATCCGGACGACGCGCGCGTTGTGGACCATCTCGTTGGCGAGCAGGATCTGCGCGTCCGTCTGCACGATCTGGACGTGCTGGTTGTAGCCGACGCCGATCATCGGCGGCCCCGCGTTGTAGCCCAGGATGCAGCGTTCGGAGGCGTCGCGCTGCTCGGGGCCCGCGGCCGGTTCTCGCAGTTGCTGACGGTGCGCGTCAGCCCGCTTCTGCGCTTGTGGCGTGAACGGCGGTAGCTTGCCGTCGCGCGGATCCGTGATGAGCGACGACCGCAAATTAGAAACCACTGAGGTGCCCGGTTCGTACCAGAACTGGTTGTAGCCGCCCACCTGGCCCTTGGGCAGCGGCCGGTCGTCGGTCTCCGCGCGCTCGGCGACTTGGTCGCGCAACTCGGCCACTTCCGCCGGCGTGATGAATTCCCTGTTTGCGAAGCGCGCCGGGCGCTCGAGCGGGGTGAGCGTCGCGTAGTCCCAGACGCCGCTCAAGTCCGCACGACCGGACTGCGCCCGCGTCGGCACCACGGCAATCGCCGCCAGCACGACGGCCGCCGTCAAGGCAGTCAGCAGCTTCCGCATCTCATCCTCCTCATCACCGAACGGGCCTCACGGGCGGAGGGTTCCGCCCGCAGGCAGTCAGTTCGTCGCCTTCGCCCGTTCCGCCGCGTAGTATCGATCGATGAAGTCGAGCCGATCCTTCCGGATGCCGGTGCTCACCTGCACGGTGTCGCCGAACTCGAGTGCCGTGTCGGCCTGAGTGTCGTATGCCGGCCAGACCGGAAGGCCCTCGCCGTTGGGGTCGCCCGTGGCCGCGAAGTTCACCCAGTAGGACGCCATCCTATTCGACAACTGTCGGTCCACATCGCCGTAGGGACCGTTCGCGTACGGATAGGGGCTCTTGCCGAGGTTGTTGAACGCGTAGATGATCTCGCCGGCGTGAAACGCGCCATTGCGATCAGCGTCCGGGCCAGGCGGCACGTGGCTGAAAAAGTATTGGTAGGCAGGTGAAGAGACCGTGTCCATCATCCGCGCCCACGTGCGCATCTCCCATCCGAACGTCAGGTCGGTGTTGCCGGCGACGCGGGCCTTCACGACGTCGGCGTCGCTCGCGGCGGGATACGTCGCCAGGAAATCGTCGGCAAGGGCCCCGTACGTCGGATGCGCCTCCGCGCGGTACTCGGCGAGCGTCGCTCCTCCCCTTCCGCCACCGAGCGTCGCGCTCTCATTGGCGTTCGAGCCGACAATCACCGGAACGTTCTGCTGCCTGCCGGCGGCGAAGACGTGATAGATGGTGTCGGGGAACACCCAGCCGTCGACGTTCGCGGAAAACCGCACGCCGGTCCGGGGCGCGGCCATGATTTCGTCCGCGGTCTTCGCGCGCATCGCCACGAGCGTCGGCTCCACGTCCGGGCCGAGCGCCCCGGCGGCGAACCCCTCGCCCGAGGCCTCTGCCGCCGCGCGCGAAACGGCCGTGCCGCTCGATCCGAAGCCGCCGCCGCTCTCCCCGATGGCACGCTGGAACAGGCCCGCCGAAAGCGGCGATGCCATCAGATGATTGACACTCCACGATCCGGCCGACTCGCCGAAGATGGTGACGCGGCCTGGATCGCCGCCGAACGCCGCGATGTTCTGCTTCACCCACCTGAGGGCCGCCAGCTGATCGAGCGTGCCGTAGTTGCCTGATGCGTTGTGCTCCGACTCGGCACTGAGCAGGGGATGCGCGAGATACCCGAACGGCCCAAGGCGGTAGTTGATCGTGATCAGCACGACACCGCGGCGAGCCATGTTCGTCCCGTCGTAGGTCACCTCCGAGCCGTGGCCGCTCGTGAGGCCGCCGCCGTGGATCCAGACCATCACCGGCAGCGCGGCGCCGGCCGCCGCCGGCGTCCAGACGTTCAGGTAGAGACAGTCCTCATCCATCCGGTCCACGATCTGGCCGTAGAACGAGCCTTCTCCGCGCTTCGCCTGCATGCAGGCGGGCCCGAACGCCGTGGCGTCGCGTACGCCGTCCCACGCGGCCACCGGCTGTGGCGGACGCCACCGAAGGCTGCCAATCGGCGGCGCGGCGAACGGGATCCCCTTGTACACCCATACATCGCCGTCGACGGGGGCGCCCGACACGCGGCCGGATTCCACGGCCACGACGGTGCGATCCACCGGTATCGCCTGGCCGCCGCAGGCCGCCGCCAGGCCGACGCCGGCCAGCACGAACCACATCCGGAACTGCGTTCGCATCGTTTGCCTCCCTCGCCTGCGGCGCGCTATCGCACGCCGAATGCCAGCAGCACGTTACCGGGTCGGCCGCCGCCGCTGCCCGAACCCGCGCCCACGTAAACCAGCCCGTCTGCGACGATCGGTCCAGCGCCGTTGATCGAGCCGCCCAGACCCGGCTCGCCGTTCGTGGTGTCGAACGCGCGGTTGGCGTCGAACGTCCACAGCACGGATCCGTCGGCCGACGAGTACGCTCGCACGGCGCCGTCGTTCGAGCCCGCGAAGATCGCGCCGGGAATCGCCGTGATCGCGGCCGACAGCGCGCCGTTGCAGTTGCGGGCGGGGCTGCCGCACGCGAACGGGGGTGGCGGCACGCTCCACACCTTCTGGCCTGTGGCGAGGTCCACGGCGTGCAGCCAGCCGGACGAGGGGCCGGGGCGGGGCTGCTGCTGGGCGTCGAGGACGTCGGAGACGGGGAAGTACGCGCGCCGGCCGTCGGTCGCGGACCCCCATTCCATGCCGCCGAGCGCGCTGCCTGAACCGGCCCGGTAGTCCCAGACGACCGCGCCGCGGTGATCGGGGTCCAGCGCCCAGCCGACGCCCGACTTCTGTCCGAGCACGATCAGGTCGCGTCCTCCCGGCGTCGTCGTGAGCATCGGCGAGTTGCCGAAGTCGAAGTCGGGCCCGAGCTCGTCGGGGCAGTTCACGGCGCCGTTCCCATTACAGCCGACGACGAAGACGTCGCGGGGCGTGACCTGCGCGGCCCAGGCAATCTCGCCCGTGTCGAGCGAAAGGGCGAGCACCGCGTCGCTCGTTTCCTGCTGGGGCTCGCTGTACATGTTGCCGGTCGCGGCGTAGACGAGGCGCCGCTTCGCGTCGACGGTCGGCGAGGACCAGACGGCCGCGCCCGCCGGTCCGCGCCGCGTGATGCCTCCCTCGCGCGTGCCGATGGCCCGCGGCTCGGCCGACACCGTGTAGGTTTTCCAGATCACGGCGCCGGTACTCGCGTCGAGCGCCACGACGCTGCCGCGAAACGTGCAGCACTCATAGGTCGGACTGCGGCCTTGCCCCTCCTCGAGCGAGGAGACCGGCACATAAAGGCGGCCGTCGTACAGCGTCGGCGCGCCGGTGATGCGGGCGAAGGGATGGGAGTCCACCTGCCGGCTCCACTCGAGATCGCCCGTCGTCGCGTTCAGCGCGTAGACGGTTGCGCTGATGTCGCCGACGTACGCGCGTCCGCCGTCGGCGCCGGGACGGATCGTGATCGCGGCGCGGACCCCGCCCTTCGCCTGGAAGGTCCAGATCACGCAGCCGCTCGCGGCGTCGAGGGCGTAGACCGTGCCGGCCTCGCTCCCGACGAACAGGCGTCCCCCGGCCACGGCCGGCAGGGCGCGCACGCTGGTCGCGCCGGGGAACGCGAACGCCCACTTGAGCGTCAGCCGCGGAATGTCGCCGGCCTCGAGTCCCGCCCGATCCGCCGGCTGGAAACGCGTGTTGCCCGGACCGCTCCACCCGCTCCAGGCCGGGGGTTTTGCCGCGTCGAACGGCGGCGGCGCGGCGCAGCGGCCCGCGGTTGGCGAAACCGCCGGCGCGGCCGTCCCACCCGCCAGGAACGTCGCGATCGCCTCGCGCTCCGGTCCGGCAAGCGCCGCGCCCTGCTGGCGCATCACGCCGGTCGCGAGCGCGTCGACGATGGCTGCGGGCGTCTCGGCCCTCAACGTGTCAGTGGCGGGGGCGCGCGGATCGCCGCCTTCGTGACACATGGCGCAGTGCTCGGTGAACAGGGCGGGGCCGTCGGGCGCCTGCGCGGCGGCACGGCCGCCAACGCCGACGAGGAGCACGGACAGCGCGAGGGGTACGGCAAGTCGGAGGTGCATGATTTGTAGAGCCACAGAAACGGCGAGGGCGGCCCCGGTGGCCGCCCTCGTGGGTCGTCATGCTGGCAGACGCTACTGCTGGTCGCCGCCGGACGCCGGCGATCTCGTCCCGGCCGCGTCGCGATCCTGCAGCGTCACCATCGAACCGATCATCATCTCTTCCCACGTCTGGTCGCCCCAGCGCACTTCGTGGGTCGGGTCGGGGTTGTCCTTGTTGCCCGGCGAGTTGTCGAAGTGCGCGATCACTTCGATCTTGGTGCCCTTGGGCAGCACCTTCGGTGTCTCGTACTCGTAGGTCGTCTGCCAGTTGAAGTCGTACTTTGGCACCGAGAGCAGCGTCTCCGAGCGGCCGTCGGGGTAATGCGCGATGTAGGTCATGTCCTTGCCGCGCACGTGCATGTGCGGCATCATCGCGAGCACGGTCGTGTCTTCCTGGAGCGTACGGGTTCCCTTGACCTCGTAGTCCGGCGCGAACGGCGGAATCACGAACTGCAACTCGGTGACGCCGCCGCCGCTGCCCTCGACCATCTTGGGCGGCTTCTTCGCCCAGATGAACCCCACGCTCGTCTGGTCGGTGGCTGCCCTGCCGTTGGTCGTGTAGTGCATCTGCAGCACGAGATCGGAATGGGCCGGCAGCAACTTGGCCACGCCGTCGGGCAGGACCACGCCGGGACGGCTCGGCACGAGGTTACCGAGGCCTCCGGTGCGCTCGCCGAGCGTGGTGGCGTCGGAGGGAACGATCGAGGCGACGATGTGGTGCACCTGTGCCCGGCGCTCCGGTCGGAACTCGTACGCCTGGATCCAGTGATCCTCGTCGAGACCCAACGGGATACGGAAGTACAGGTACGGCACCGTGCCGTCGGCCGGGATTGGGAACGGCGCGTCCATCGTGACGACGTAGTCGGGCGTCCCGATCGTCCAGCCCTCGCCTCTGAACGTCGGCGCCGGGGGCATGTCCGCCTCGGCCCCCTTCGCCGCGCCGCTGTCGACCCAGGCGGCGATGGTGTCGATGTCCTGCTGCGACAGCCGCGGGTCGTTCTTGAAGACGCCCCTCGGGCCCTCGGCGTCCCACGGCGGCATCTCGCGCCGCGCCACCCGCTGCTTGATCGCGCGGGCCCAGGGCCGCACTTCGTCGTAGCTCATGAGCGACATCGGCGCGAACATCGTCGGACGGTGACACTCGACGCAGTTCTTGTAGAGGATCGGCGCCACGTCTTTGGTGTACGTCACGCCGGATGCGTGCGACGAGGGAGCCTGGCCGCCGGCGAGCGCCGCTGCCTGGAACGCCAGCAGTCCGGCCGCGGCAACCCAGAAGCGAAGGTGGCTTCTCACAAACGTCCTCCTGAATCTTCTCTCTGAATCTCCCGCGCTAGGTGTCGTGACGCCCATCGGGGAACGGCGCACTGCCGAATTATACGCACTGCCGCCCACCCGGCAGGGGTCCAATGCGGAAATGTGACCAGACGAGCGGACGCGGGACCAGCTGGCACTCGGGCCGTGAGTCGATGCCATTCGAACAAGGGCCTGCCGGCGGTGCCAGAAATGCCCAGGCCGCGCGCGATTCGCTCGCGGCTTGCCCTGGTCGTGGTCCGTTGGTCCCTTCCCTCCTCAACTCGTCCCGTATTCAGGTGAAACCGCTTGACAGTGCCGCAACGCCGCCCTAAAAGGGCGACTTGTTTCACTTTGCTGGAGGCCAAAGGGTATGCCACGGATCAGTCGGTTTCTTCAGGCGTCGCTCGCGTGCACGATCCTGCTCGCACTGCCCGGTTGGGCCGCCGCTCAAGCCGCAAGTATCGTTGGCGTCGTGCAGGACGCCTCGGGAGCCGTCCTGCCCGGCGTAACCGTGGAAGCCACCAGCCCGGGATTCACGGAGCGAAGGGTGGCGGTCTCGGACGCGAGCGGGCGATACGCCCTCATCGACCTGAGACCCGGAACCTACACGGTGGTCTTCACGCTCCAGGGCTTCCAGACGTTCCGCCGCGAGGGTGTCATCCTGCAGGGCTCGTTCGCCGCGCAGGTGAACGCTAGCATGCGGATCGGCGCGATCGAAGAGGCGATCACCGTAACGGCGGCGTCTCCGGTGGTCGATGTCCAGAGCACAAGAAACCAGCTGGTGACGACCCGGGAGATCCTGGAGCAGCTGCCCACCGCGCGCCAGATGCAGGGGGCGGCGGCGCTGGTCCCCGGGGTCGTGTCCTACAACTCGAGCTCGTCGGCCCCCGGGGTCCAGGACTTCTGGGTGAACAGACAGAGTGTCCGCGGCTCTCCGACCGGCGACTCCAACTATCGCACGGACGGCATGGCGACGAACTCGATGATGATCGGCACGGGCAGCCAGCCCAAGTCCGGCGGCATCAACGACCTGACGTCCGAGGAGATCGTCTACGACGCCGGCGGAATCTCGGCGGAGTACGCGAGCGGCGGCATCCGGGCGAACGCGATTCCGAAGGAGGGCACGAACCGCTTCTCCGGCACCATCCGCGCCCTGGGCCAGCGGCCGAGCTGGCAGGGCGACAACCTGACGGCCGAGCTGGCGAACAGCATCAGCGCCGTCAACAAGATTGACTACAACTGGGAAACCAACTTCGCGCTGGGAGGCCCGATTCAGACCGACAAGCTGTGGTTCTACCTGGCCTTCCGGATGAACAAGTTCAACCTGCTCAACACCAACCAGTTCTGGCCCGACGGCCGTCAGGCCGATTCCGGCGGGCACATCAACCCGAACGGGTCGGCGCGGATCACCTACCAGATGAGCGAGAAGGACAAGCTGGCCGCCACCTACCAGGGCAGCACGAGCCTGATCGATCGGTACGACAACGACTCGCGCACCTCGCCGGAAGCCGGGTTCAGTGTGGGCGCGCCAGTGAACTGGTCCGGCGCCCTCAAGTGGACCTCGGTGCGGACGAACCGGCTCCTGCTCGAAGTCGGCCAGTCCTACAGCGTGGCCAGCTACGAGTACCAGTACCAGACCTCGGTCGGCCCCAACGAGGTCAGCCATTTCAACTTGACCACCGGCCGCCGAACGGTCGCGACCGCCGCGCCCGTGTACGACCTCAATCAGACGATCAACACCGTCGCCAACGCCTCCTACGTGACCGGCTCGCACAACGTGAAGGTCGGCGCCAATCTGGTCATGGGCACCGAGCGCCAGCAGAACCTCTACCACGCCGGGATCCTGCAGTTGAACTTCCTGAATATTGGCGGCGTGGAAACGCCGGTCGCCATCACGGTCACCAACACGCCCATCGACTCGCACAACGACGTGAAGGGGTCACTCGGCCTTTTCCTGCAGGACACCTGGACGCGCAACCGGCTCACACTCATCGCGGGCGGCCGGTTCGACTACCTGAACGCCGCGCTTCCCGCCCAGACGATGCCGGCCGGTCCCTTTGTTCCGGTGCGCAACTCCGACGCCATCTCGTGCGTCCCATGCTGGAGCAACTGGACGATGCGCGTGTCTGGCGCCTACGACCTGTTCGGCAACGCCAAGACCGCCATCAAGATGGCGGTCGGGCAGTACGTCTCGTCCGAGCTGATGACCGTCGCCGCCTCGGTGAACCCGATGCGTCGCGCGACCGACACGCGCTCCTGGACCGACCTCGACGGCAACGGCACGGCAGTCGACGCCTTCGGCGACATCCAGCGCGCGGAGATCGGCCCGTCGGGCAACGCGAACTTCGGCCTGCCCGCCGGCGCGAACTCGTGGGACCCGAACACGCCCCGGTCGACCGACTGGGAGGAAAGCGTCCTGATTCAGCACGAGCTGCTCACCGGCGTGTCGCTGTCGGCCGGCTACTACCTCCACCAATACAACGATCTCCAGGTCATCAAGAACAACGCCGTCGATCCCAACACCGACTTCACGCCCTTCACGATCGTCGGCCCGGCCGATCCGAAGCTTCCCGGCGGCGGCGGCGAGGTGATCACGCAATACAACCTCGTGCCGGGCAAACTGGGCGCAGTCGACACCGTCCGGACTCTCTCGACGAATACCCGGAAGTACCGCGGTTTCGAGGTCAGTGTGAATGCGCGGTTGCCCCGCGGCGCGTTCGCCTTCGGCAGCGTGACGACCGAACGGACGGCCACCACGGATTGCGACGTCACCAACAGCGATCCAAATAACAACCGGTTCTGCGACCAGACGCCGCCGTACCAGAGTCAGGTCAAGCTGGCGGGCGGCACGCCGCTCCCGTTCGGCGTGCAACTGAGCGGTTCCATCACGGTCAGACCGGGCGCCTCCATCGCGGCCAACTACAGCTACAACAGCGCGATCGCGGGCGTCGCGCTCACCGGCGGCGGGAGCCGCAGCGTCAATCTGGTCGATCCCACGGTGTTGTTCTACGACTCGATCAAGTCGGTCGACGCGCGCCTCGCCCGGTCGTTCCGCTTCGGCCAGAAGCGCGCCCAGATCTTTCTCGAGATCTACAACCTGCCGAATCTCTCGACCGTGCTGCAGGTCAACACGGCCTATGGACCGCAGTGGCTGGTGCCGACCGTTGTGACCCAGGCGCGCCGCCTCCAGCTCGGGGGCCAGTTCGACTTCTAGCGTCCTCCCATCCCTGTCCGGCTCGGCTGGTCCCTGTTTCGTTGACCAGCCGGGCCGGGCGGCCGATAATGGCCGCCAACCGGGAGGAGCTCACATGCTTCGACGTTTCGCGGTCGCGTCGGTCCTGATCGTCGTCGGCGCCGCCACGGCGCTGACGCAGTCCGCCCCCGCTCCCATCGTCCCCCCGTTGCGCGCGGCCGACGGCCATCCCAACCTCGAAGGCATGTGGACGAACGCGACGATCACGCCGCTCCAGCGTCCGCCGGCGCTCGCCGGCAAGCCCACGCTCGACGACGCCGAAGCGGCGCGGTACGCGAAAGAGTTCCTCGACGACAACAGCCTCGACCGGCGTCCGGACAATGCGCAGCAGGACGTCAACCTCGCGTACCAGAACTACTTCCTCGACCGCGGCACCGAGCTCGCCCTGGTCGACGGCACGCGCCGCACGTCACTCATCGTGGATCCGCCCGACGGCCGGCTCCCGCCTCGAACGGCGGAGGCCGAGCGCGCCGCGGGCCGTGGGTTCACGTCGGACGCCGGCGAGGCGGCGGCCGGCCGCGGCAGCTACGACAACGTCGAGGAGCGGCCGCTGTCGGAGCGCTGCCTGCTCTCCTTCGGCTCGAGCTCCGGCCCGCCGATGCTGCCCGTGCTCTACAACAACCACTATCAGTTCGTGCAGACCGCCAACTACATCTCGATCCTGGTCGAGATGGATCACGACACGCGCATCATCCGGATGAACGCCCAGCACTTCCCGCCCTCGATCCGAAGGTGGATGGGCGACTCGGTCGGCCACTGGGATGGCGACACCCTCGTCGTGGACACGACGAACTTCACCGCCAAGACGCGCTTCCAGGGCTCGACCGAGAACCTGCACGTCGTCGAGCGGTTCACGCGAACCGACCCGTCGACCATCCTTTATCGGGTGACGCTGGACGACCCGGCCACGTGGACCCGTCCGTGGACGGCCGAGATCCCGTTCCACCTCACGAGCGAGCCGATTTACGAGTACGCCTGCCACGAGGGCAACTACGCCCTGGGCGACATCATGCGCGGCGCGCGCCTGCTCGAACGGGAAGCCGCCGAGGCGGCCGCTAGCCGCTAGCGCCGGGCCAGCCTCTGGGGCATACTCTTGGGCGGACCTGAAGGTCCGGTCCCGACGTCCGCGCTATTTTGGCTATCTTGAAGGAGCCGCCCATGAAGACCGGGTTGAAACTCGCCGTCGTCGCAGGTGCGCTCGTCGGGCTGGCGGGCGCCGGAACGCCGGCGCGGGCGGCGGAGGCGCCGACGTTCACACACGACGTCGCCCCTATCCTTTATAAGAGCTGTGTCGAGTGCCACCGCCCGACCGCGATGGCCCCGATGTCGCTCCTCTCCTACGACGAGGCCCGGCCCTGGGCCCGCGCGATCAAATCGAAGGTCGTGAACCGCGAGATGCCGCCCTGGGGCGCCGACCCGGCCGTGGGCCACTTCGCCAACGACCCGAGCCTGTCGCAGACTGAGATCGACACGATAGCGGCCTGGGTCGACGCCGGCGCGCCCGAGGGCGACGCCGCGGCGCTGCCGAAGGCACCGGAGTTCGCCGAGGGCTGGTCGATCGGCCAGCCGGATCTCGTCTTCAAGATGGTCAAGCCGATCACCGTGCCCGCCGACGGCACGGTGCCGTACCTCTACATCACCGTCCCGACGCATCTCGATCACGACATCTGGGTGCGCGGCGTCGAGCTGAGGCCCACCGACCGCCGCGTCGTGCACCACATCATCAGCACGCTCGTCGCGGGCGACGGGACGGAGCCGGACGGCGAGCCGCGGCTCATGCGCGACCCCGCGCGCGAGGAGATCGGCGGCGGCCTCGGCGGCCTCGTCCCGGGCCGTCTCTACGGCCTCTATGACGAAGGCGTCGCGCGGAAGATTCCAGCGGGCGCCGACATCGTGCTGCAGATGCACTACACCACCATCGGCGAGCCCGTGGTGGACCAGACCGAGATCGGCGTCGTGCTCGCGAAGGAGCCGCCGTCGAAGCTGCGCGCCGGCGGCGGCGGGCAGATCCCGAACACACGGTTCGCGATTCCGCCCGGCGACGCGGACTACGAGGTCAGCGCCGAGCAGGTGATCCCGCGCGACACGTACCTCAGCTCGCTTTATCCGCACATGCACGTGCGCGGCAAGGACGTGAAGTACACGCTCGTGTACCCGGATGGCCGCGAGGAGCTGCTGCTGAGCGTCCCGAAGTACGACTTCAACTGGCAGCAGACCTACACGCTCGCCACGCCGAAGCTCATGCCGAAGGGCTCGAAGCTCGTGGTGACCGCGCACTACGACAACTCGCCCGGCAACCGCTACAACCCAGATCCGACCGCCACGGTGCACTGGGGCGAACAGACCTGGGAAGAGATGCTCATCGGCTACTACGGCACCATCGACGGGCCGGCCGCCGCGGCCGGCGCCACCGGCCAGCAGCAGTAGGCCGCCAATGCGACCGACTGCCGCGCGTCCCATTCCGGCGGTCATGACCGCCGCCGTTCTCTCCGTCTTCTCCGCGTTCGTTCCAGCGCCCGCCGCCGCCCAGGCCCCGGCGGGCGCCGCCGTGTTCACCGACCACTGCGCGGTGTGCCATACCGCCGCAGGCGATCCCGACGGCCGCATCCCGCCCATCGCCGCGCTGCGGCGCCTCGAGCCGGAATCGATCCTCCAGACGCTCGCCAACGGTGCGATGCGCGAACAGGGCGCGGAGCTCACCGACGCTGAGCGCCGTGCGGTCGCGGCCTTCCTCGGGCAGCAGGCCGGTACGGCAGGTGCGGCCGGCCCGCAGAACCTGGGGTTGGATGGCGGGCTCCGCTTGAGCGGCCAGGGCGTCTGCACGTCCCGGCCTTCATTCGAATCCGGCCTCCGCCCCGGCATGGAACGGCTGGGGCGTGGACGTGAAGAACACGCGCTTCCAGCCCGCGGCCCAGGCCGGCCTCACGCCCGACCAGGTGCGCCACCTCACGCTCAAATGGGCGTTCGGCTTCCCCGGCGCCACCTCGGCGCGCGCGCTGCCGACCGTGGTCGGCGGCCGCGTGTTCGTCGGCAGCCAGACGGGCGTCGTGTACGCGCTCGACGCGAGCACCGGCTGCACCATCTGGCGGTTCCAGGCCTCGGCGGAAGTGCGGTCCGCGATCGTGCTCGGGCCGCGCGCGGGCGGCGGCACCAACGCGTACTTCGGCGACGGCCGCGCCGTCGTCTACGCGCTGGATGCCGCGAACGGCAATCTGCTGTGGGCGCGCAAGGTCGAGGACCACCCCAGCGCGCACGTCACCGGCTCGCCGACGCTCTACCAGGGCCGCCTCTACGTGCCCGTGGCCTCGGGCGAGGAAGGCACCGGCGGGAGCGCGCAGTACCAGTGCTGCACGTTCCGCGGCAGCATCGTCGCGATTGACGTGAACGGGGGCATCGTCGCCTGGAAGACGTACACCATCGCCGAGACGCCCCTCCCCATCGGCACGAACGCGGCGGGCACGACGCGGTTCGGTCCGTCCGGCGCCGGCATCTGGAATTCGCCGACCATCGACGTCAAGCGCGGTCTCCTGTACGCGGCGACCGGCAACATGTACACGGAGCCGCAGCATGCGACGAGCGATGCGGTGATCGCCTTCGAGCTGAACACCGGGAAGATCGCGTGGACCTCGCAAGTGACGCCAAAGGACGTCTTCGTGGTGGGCTGTGGCGCGCGGCCCGGCCCCAACTGCCCCGACTCGGACGATCTCGGCCCGGACTTCGACTTCGGCAACGCGGCCATGCTCGCGACCACGCCGTCGGGCCGCGACCTGATCGTGATCGGTCAGAAGTCCGGCGTGGGCTGGGCGCTCGATCCCGACAAGCAGGGCGCGGTCGTGTGGCAGTACCGCGCCGGCCAGGGCAGCGCGCTCGGCGGGATGGAGTTCGGGTCGGCGGTGGACGGCCAGCACGCCTACTTCCCCGTCGCCGACGGGCTCACGCCGACTCCGGGCGGACTGCACGCGGTCGACCTCGCGACCGGGCAGCGCGCGTGGTTCGCGCCGCCGCCGCCGCCCGCGTGCGCGTCGGCCGGCACCGCCGCCGGGCGCGGGTGCAACGCGGCGCTGCTCGCCGCGATCAGCGTGATCCCCGGCGCCGTGTTCGCCGGCTCGAACGACGGCGCGATCCGCGCCTACGCGACGACCGACGGGTCGCTGCTGTGGGAATACGACACGAACAAGACATTCGACACCGTGAACGGCGTCGCCGCTCAGGGCGCGACGATCAACGGCCCCGGCCCGACCGTGGCCGGCGGAATGGTGTTCGTGAACTCCGGCTACGGCGCGCTCGGCGGCCGCCCGGGGAATGTGTTGTTGGCGTTTGGGGTGGAATAGCCGCTCGAGGTGCCTGGTGCTTGGTGCCGGGTGCCTGGAAAGTACCAGGGGCCTCGTGCATAGCGTGGCCCGGCACGCCTCGCACCTGCCCCAGGCACCCGGCACCTTCCAGGCACCAGGTACCAGGCACCAGGCACTTCAGTTCTCTTTCGTGTACGTCCCGTCCCCTAGCCGCTTGAACGGGCCGCCGTCGATCGCGATCTCCTCGGTCACGTCGAAACCGGTTTCCGATCGCACCGAGAGCAGGCGGCGCAGCTGGTAGGTGTGGCTGCCGGCGGCCACCGGCGCCGTCTTGAACGTGATCGCGAGCGGGCTCGACCAGTCACCGACGCTCACGAGGTCCGTACCGCCCGGGCGCCGGTCGATCCAGGCCACGGCGTTGCTGTCGGGATCGAACCCGACGTCGATCGCTTCCTCGTAATGCTCGCCGTACAGATCGCCAGCCACCGCGCCGCGCGCAAACGTGGAATCACCCGTGCGCGTGAACGTCACGGTGCCGGTTCGCGTGCCCGCGCTGAGGGGCGGGTACTCGGCGCCGACGTACGCGAAGCGCCACCGCCCGACGAAATACTGGATCGACTGGGGGATCTGCGGCTGCGTGACCGTGGGGCGCGCGCGCCGCTGCAGGTCGAAGGTGACGGCGAAGCGCTGGCCGCCCACGGCGAGCGAGCCGGCGCCGGTCATCCGATTGCCGTCGGCCGTCAGCGCGCCCGCGATGGCCACGTCGCCCAGCCGCGAGTCGGACTCGGCCTGGAACGACACCTGGCCGCCGGAAATCGTGATCGTGGTGAGGGGGATTTCAGAGGTGGCGCCGAGCCCGCCGGTCGTACCGGCGGGCCCGTCGGGTGTCTGTCGGATGGTGAGGACGAACGGCGTGTCGGCCCCGGAGGCCGACGTGATCGTGCCGCGCCATTCGCCTGCAATGCCGGGAGCCTGGGCGCCGGCCGTGCCGGCCAGCGCGAGTGCGAGTGCGACCGCGCCGCCCCAGGCTCGCTGCATCGTCGGGGTCTTATGCGAGCCGGACGTTCTCGGCGCGCGGGCCCTTCGGACCCTGGCCCTTTTCGAACGTCACCGCCTGACCTTCGCGCAGTTCGTCGAAGGAGATGCCGCTCAACGCGGACTGGTGGAAGAAGTACTCGTTTCCGTCGCCGGCTGCGATGAAGCCGAAGCCTTTGTCGCTCACCAGTCGCTTGATCGTGCCGTTTGTCGCAGCTGCCATCGTCGTCTCCTCCGTCGTGCCGTACCGGCCGACGCCTTCGTTGTGCACGTCCAGACGTAGTGGGTTGTCAGTTGGAGATCGCGAGCGAGAAAGGTGTGATGCTCGTCGCGTGCCGACCGCCCCCGCCAACGTTGGGCCGGTCGGCGCACTCGCGCCAGGCCTGGCTCCGTTCTGGACTGCAGAGTCAGTATAACCCAGTCCGAGGCCCCCCGGCCCGGGTATGGCAGAATGGCGCTGAGGCCCGATTTCCCCATGCTTTGCCCCGGTTGCAGCGCCCCCATGGACACCCGGCCCCTCGAGGGCCACGTCGGGACGTCTCTGGATCTGGACATCTGCGTGGCCTGCCGGGCCTTCTGGTTCGACAAGTACCGAGGACCTGCGGCTCTCGCCAGGGGCCACTCTCACCCTGTTCCGGCTGATCGGGGCGGCGGCGCCCCGCCAGACCCATCTCAGCGACAACCTGCACTGCCCCCGGTGTCAGTCGCGGCTGTGCGACACCCACGACATCCAGCGCAACACGCGGTTCCGCTACTGGCGGTGCGAGCGAGGCCACGGCCGGTTCATCACCTTCTTCGACTTCCTGCGCGAGAAGGACTTCGTCCGGCCGCTCACGGCGCAGCAGATCGAGGAGCTGCGTCAGCAGGTGCAGAGCGTGAACTGCTCGAACTGCGGCGCGCCGGTAGACCTCGCGCGCGGCTCGACGTGCCCGCACTGCGGCTCACCGCTCTCGATGCTCGACATGAGCCAGGCCAGCCGCGCGGTCGAGACGCTTCAGAAGGCCGCCGCCCCGAAGCCCATCGACCCGGCGCTGCCGCTCGAGCTGCTCCGCGCCCGCCAGGCCGGCACACCCGACCGCGGCCTCGTCGAGGTCGCCCTCAACCTGCTCGGCGACTGGATTCGTACCTAAGACGGACCGCTGGCACCGGCTGAAGCGCACGGCCCACCCCCGGCGCCGGACTCACGGACCGGCGTCGGCTTGGATATGCCGATCCCCGGTGAGCCGACTGTTCACCGGCCGGGTTTGCCGGTCACCTTCCGCGTACTCATCGCCGCCGCCGCAAGCACCGCCTGCGGACCGGTTTTAGGACTATCGGGTGTCACGCGGCTCCGAAGTCGCCGCGATCGGAGCGTCCGTCCGCCTGGGCGCGCGGCCCGATGGCGGAGCGGCCGACTTTGGAGTCGCGCGAGCGCGGATTTCGAGCGTCACGGCCGTAGGCTCACGATCCAGGCCGGGTAGGCCTGACGCGAGAGGCGTCAGTACCGAAATCCGCGCGGACGGAGGGACGGTTTCGAGCGGGAGCTCCATGAGGCCGCTCCGGCATCGGGCCGTGCGCCCGACAGTGGCAGGATGGGGCCAAGTTCAGGCGGCTAGCCCTGCAGCCAGACGAAGAACACGACGACGATCAGGATCGCGAGGGCGAGGAATGTCAGCTTGATCCAGCTCCACGGCCGCTCGCCGGAGATCTCCCCAGTGACGCCGTTGATCGCCACCTGGAACGTGCGCGTGCCGTAGGTGTAGGCCAGGAGCCAGATCGGCACGAGGATGTGCTTGAAGCGCTGGTCGGCGTACGTGGCGTCGACCTGGAGATTGCGGGAGGTGTCGCCCGGCACGTCCTTCGCGCAGAGCCGCCGCAGCGCGACATCCATCTGCTCGCGCGACCGCCGCGCCGCGTTCACGAGATCGATCTGATAGCGCTCGACGGTCCAGCCCGCGAGGTAACCCGGGTCGTACGGCACGAGGGCGCCGGTCGGGAACGGCTCGATGGCGCGCATCCGCGCCGGCTGCACACCCCGCGACGCGCACACGAGATCGTCGTCGAAGACGTGCGAGAGCGAGCCGGCGGCCGGGCGCCAGCGGATCCGCCGCTCGCGCCGCTTGCCGACACCCACGGTGTAGTAGGTGCCCGACTCGGCCGTCCACTGCGCGTCGGCGCGCGCGTCGAACGTCCAGTACGGGATGTAGAGCCCGCGCACCGTGTCGGTGAGTGCCTTCGTGCCCACGCCGTTCGGCGCGAACCAGAGGCCGCGGTACCACGCGCGGATCAGCTCACGCGCGCGCGATTCCGAGATCTTCATCGGCAACAGCGACTCGGGGCGGAACGCCGGCTTGATCTCCTCGTACGGGACGAGCGCGGCCGATCCGCAGAACTCGCAGCGCTGCCCCACCTTGGCCGCGTCGAACACCGAAATCGCCTGGCAGCTCTGGCAGCGGACGGATGTCTTCTCCGCCTGCCAGCCGCGCGCCGCGTCCGGGATCGCGCGCAGCGCCGCCACGAGATCGTGCTCGACGATCGTCGCGCCGGCCTCGCGCTGCTCGAGGGTGGCGGGCGACTCGGTGCCGCAGAACGGGCAGACCAGCGCCTGCTTGGCGGGCGTCCACACCGCCTCGGCGCCGCAGGCCGGGCAGTGGTACTTGTCGCGCGCGGTGGCGACGTCCACGCCTACTTGAGGAACTCCGCGAGCTGGGCGCGCGTGACGCGCCACTGGGAGCCGATGCGCTTGCCCTCGAGGTCGCCGTCCTCGAGGCTCGTGAGGACGTCCGCCTCGGCTACGCCGAGCGCTTTGGCGACATCGGCCGGCGTCAGCACCTCGGGCAGGCCGGCGCCGGCCACGGGCGGCGCGCCGGCCGCGGCCGGCGTCGCCTGCGCGGCGAACCCGCCGGGCTGGTTGAGCATCTGCTGCGCCATCGTGATGCCGACCGCCATCTCGGCGCCCACGCCCGCGATGCCCGACCCGCCCTTCTCGAAGCCCTGGGCCATCTGGTACTTCACGAAGTCGTTCAGGTTGCCGACCGCGGCCATGCCCGAGCGCTTGTCGATCGCGGCCTCGACCTCCGCGGGCACCGACACGTTCTCGAGGATGAAGCTCGGCATCTCCAGGCCGTACTTCGTCTTCAGCACGGGATTGATCAGCGGCAGCAGCGCCTCGCCCAGCTCGCTGTAGCGCGTGGCGACGTCGAGCGCCGGCACCTTGCTCTCGGCCAGCGCCTCGCTGAACACGCTCACGATGCGCGACCGCATCGTGTCGGCGAACTCGTCGAGCCGGAAGTGCTCGTCGGTGCCCGCCACCTCCGCCAGGAACTTCGGGATGTCGACGATGTGGAAGTCGTACGTCCCGAACGCGCGCAGGCGGACGATGCCGAAGTCCTGGTCGCGCACCATGACCGGATTCGACGTGCCCCATTTGTTGCCCGTGAAGAGGCGCGTGGTGACGTAGTAGACGTCGGCCTTGAACGGCGACTCGAAGCCGTACTTCCAGCCCTTGAGCCGCGACAGCACGGGAATGTTGTCGGTGGTGAGCGTGTGCTTGCCGGGGCCGAACTGGTCGCCGAACTGGCCGAGGTAGACGAACTGGACGGCCTGGCCCTCGCGAACGATCAACTGGGCGCCCCGCTTGATTTCCTTGTCCTGGTCGGGAAACCGGTACGAAAGCGTGTCGCGCGAGTCATCGGTCCACTCGATGATTTCGATCAGCTGGCTCTTGATGAAGTCCATCAGTCCCATGGCATCTCCCCGCCCCCGAGGGCCTGGCGCGTCCCGGACCGCCCGATCGGCGGTTTCACGTAATATTACGACACCGCCGTGCGGTAAAGTTCCACGTTGAGGGCCCATTCATGAGCGTCGCCGAACCCCCGATCGCCGCCGACGCGGCCGCCGAGCCGCCGTTCGAGCCGTACATCCCGAGCGAGGTGAACCTTCCCGAGTTCACGGTTCTGCCGCTCATCATCGGCACGGTGCTCGGCGCGATCTTCGGCGCCTCGTCGCTCTACCTCGTGCTCAAGGTCGGCCTCACCGTCAGCGCGTCGATCCCGGTCGCGGTCATCTCCATCACGGTGTTCCGCCTGCTCTCGAAGTTCGGGCTGCGCGACGCCACGATTCTCGAGAACAACATCGTCCAGACGGCCGGCTCGGCCGGCGAGTCGATCGCCTTCGGCGTGGGCGTGACGATGCCGGCGATCATGATCCTCGGGTTCGACCTCGAGGTGACGCGCGTGATGCTCGTGGCGATCCTCGGCGGGCTGCTGGGCATCCTGATGATGATCCCGCTCAGGCGCGCCCTGATCGTGCAGCAGCACCTCACGCTCAAGTATCCCGAGGGCACGGCCTGCGCCGAGGTGCTCAAGGCCGGTGCGTCGGCCGAGTCGCGCGCGGCGGCGTCCCCGGCGGCCAAGCGCGAGCAGGAACTGCTCGGCGGCGCGACGACGAGCGCGCGGACGATCTTCACGGGCTTCGGTATCGGCCTCGCCTACAAGGCGCTCAACGTGGCGTTCAAGGGCTGGAAGGACGTGCCGCAGCGCATCTTCGGCCCGCCGTTCGACGCCGGGTCGATCTC
Organism: uncultured Acidobacteriota bacterium; assembly: GCA_963792785.1. Classification (GTDB taxonomy): domain Bacteria; phylum Acidobacteriota; class Vicinamibacteria; order Vicinamibacterales; family CAVVIG01; genus CAWIMX01. Next base: position 1,014,231 of record CAWBXO010000001.1, read on the forward strand.
GGCCGAGATCTCGCCGGAACTGCTCGGCGTGGGCTACATCATCGGCCCGCGTATCGCGTCGATCATGTGCGCGGGCGGCGTGCTGGCCTACCTCGTGCTGATCCCGGCGATCAAGTTCTTCGGCTCGGCGCTGGCGGCGCCGCTCGCGCCCGGCACGATGCTGATCCGCGACATGACGCCCGACGACATCCGCGGGGCCTACGTCCTCTACATCGGCGCCGGGGCCGTGGCGATGGGCGGCCTCGTGAGCCTGCTGCGCTCGATGCCGACGATCTGGCACGGGATGATGGGCGGCATCCGGGACTTCAGGGGCGGCGCCACGGCGCACGCCGCGCTCTCCCGCACCGACCGCGACCTGCCGATGAACGTCGTCCTGTTCGGCAGCTTCGGCCTCGTCGCGGCCATCGTGCTCGCCAAGCCCCTGCACATGAACATCGTCGGGGCCGTGCTGATCGTCGTGCTCGGGTTCCTTTTCGTCACGGTGTCGTCGCGCCTGACGGGCGAGATCGGCTCGTCGTCCAACCCGATCTCGGGCATGACCGTGGCGACGCTGCTCTTCACCTGTCTCGTGTTCCTGCTCGTCGGCTGGACCGGCCCGGCCTTCTACGTGACGGCGCTCTCGGTCGGCGGCATCGTGTGCATCGCCTCCTCGAATGGCGGCACCACGTCGCAGGACCTGAAGACCGGCTACCTCGTCGGCGCGACGCCGCGCTACCAGCAGATTGCGATCCTCATCGGCGCGCTCGTCTCGGCGATCGTCCTCGGGCCGATCCTGCTCACGCTGAACGACGCCGCCACGGTCTACGTGCCGCGCATCAGCCAGGAGCCGGTGGCCGGCCCGTCAGGCCCGGAGATGCGGCAGGTCGAGAACTTCCCCGCCGACATGCGCGTCGATCCGTCGACGCTCACGGTCAGGCAGACGCACGACGGCACCGAGTACCTGGTCTGGTACAAGACCAACACCGTGGGCGGGCCCGAGGCCAAGTACCTCGTGGACGCGTCGGGCACGCCCGCGTTCCTCGTCGATCCCGGGATCAACGGCACGCATCGCTACACGCCGGACGGCTCGCGCCAGGTCGCGAAGTTCGACGCGCCGAAGGCGACGCTGATGTCCTACATCATCAAGGGCATTCTCAACCGCGAGCTGCCGTGGGGGCTGGTGCTGCTGGGCGTGATGATCTCGCTCACGCTCGAGATGTCGGGGATCCCGTCGCTGGCGTTCGCCGTGGGCGTCTACCTGCCGCTGTCCTCGTCGAGCCCGATCTTCCTCGGCGGCATGATCCGGTGGCTCGGCGACCACCACGTGCGGAAGAAGCACCAGGGCAAGGGCCTCACCGAGGAGCAGCTCTCGGCCGAGACGGACAAGAGCCCCGGCGTGCTGCTCGCGTCGGGCTACATCGCGGGCGGCGCGATCGCGGGGATCGTCATCGCCTTCATGGCGGGCGTGACCGGGGACTTCACGCAGCGGATCACCGACTGGTCCACGGCGCACAACCCGTTCTTCGCGGGCCCGAACTCGGACCTGCTGTCGCTGATTCCCTATCTGGTCCTGATGGCCGTGCTGCTGTTCGTCGCGCGCGAGAAGCTCATGGCGCCGAAGCACTGACCGCCGGCATGGCGCTCGGCGCGACGATCTACAACTTCGACGTGGACCTGGCGGACGGCGACCGCCACGTCTATGAGTCGATCGCGCTGCGGGTCGCGCGGCACCCCTCCGAGTCCGAGCCGCACCTGGTCGCGCGCGTGCTCGCCTACCTGCTCGAGTTCGCGGAGGGGATCGAGTTCTCGCGCGGCGTGTCGGACCCGGACGACCCGGCGATTGCCGTCCGCGACCTCACCGGCGCGCTCCGCGTCTGGATCGACATCGGCACGCCCGACGCGGCCCGGCTCCACAAGGCCTCCAAGGCCGCCGGCCGGGTCGTCGTCTACATGCACAAGGACCCCGCCCAGTTTCTGAAGCAGCTGGCCGGCGAACGCATCCACAACGCCGAGGCGCTCGAGCTCTACGCCATCGACCGGACGCTCGTGGACGCGCTCGTCGCGCGCCTCGAGCGGCGCGTGGCGTTCAGCGTGTCGGTGACGGACCGGGAGCTGTACGTCTCGATCGGCCTGGACAACCTGACGGGCTCGGTGACGCGCGTGCGCCCCGGCCCTTGACCCGGGACCGTGATGCGCAATAATCGGCCGCATGAGAATCCTGGTGCTGGGAGGCGGACTCTGCGGCCTGGGCACGGCCTTGCTGCTCGCGCGCGACGGCCACGAGGTCACGGTCCTCGAGCGGGATCCCGACCCCATCCCTCCGACACCCCACGCGGCGTGGGACGCCTGGCCGCGAAAAGGCGTCGCGCAGTTCCGCCAGCCCCATAACTTCATGCCCGGCATGCGGCTGCTGCTCGAGCGCGAGCTCCCCGACGTGTCTCGCGCCCTGGTCGACGCCGGCGCCGCCCGGTGGGACATGGTCAATCCGCTCCCGCCGTCGCTGACCGATCGATCGCCGCGCCCGATCGACGAACAACTCTGGACGTGGACCGCCCGGCGGCCGGTCGGCGAATGGGTCTTCGCCGATGCCGCGCATCGCGAGCCGCGCATCACGGTCCGGCGCGGCGTCCAGGCGGCCGCCCTGCTCGCGGACGGCCCGGCCACCACGGGGACGCCGCAGGTGACGGGTGTCCGCACGGATGCGGGCGACGAGGTGTTTGCGGATCTCGTGGTCGATGCCACGGGCCGCCAGTCGCGCAGCCCGCAGTGGCTTCGAGCCATCGGCGCCCGCCCACCCGTCGAGGAACAGGCCGACTGCGGGTTCGTCTACTACACCCGGTATTTCACGGGCACGCAGCCACCGCGGATGGGGCCGGGCCTGACGCCGATTGGCACGATGTCGATCCTCACGCTGCCGGGCGACAACGCCACGTGGTCCGTCACGGTCTTCACCGCCACCGGCGATCACCCTCTGAAGAACCTGCGCCGGGAGGAGGCGTGGACGAATGTCGTCCGCGCCTGTCCGCTCCAGGCCCACTGGCTCGACGGCGAACCGCTCACGCCGGTGCTCGCGATGAGCGGTATCGTGGACCGGTACCGGCGCTTCGTCGTCGACGGGTCGGCCGTGGCGACGGGGTTCGTGGCCGTGGCGGATGCGTGGGCCTGCACGAACCCGTCGGCGGGCCGCGGCCTCACCGTCGGCCTGAAGCACGCCGCTGTGCTGCGCGACGCGGTGCGCCGGAGCGGCGATCCGCTGGCGCTGGTGACACGCTTTCACGAGCGAACCGAGATGGAGATCGCGCCGTGGTATCACGCCCAGATTGCCGCCGATCGGGCGCGGTTCGCGGAGATGGAAGCGTTGCGCGCAGGAGCCTCGCCGCCGCGGCCGGCCGATGCACTGGCCGGGGCGATCGGGGCGCTGTTCGCGACGATGAGTGAGGACGCCGAACTCTTTCGGGCGGCGCTCGAGTATCTGGGAACGATCACGCCCGTGCAGGACATCCTGAGGCGCCCGGAGATCGCCGAGCGCCTGAGCGTCGCGAGGGCGGCCATGAAGGCGCATCCCCCACGGCCCTTCCCCGGCCCCAGCCGACAAGCGCTGCTCGAGCTGTGCGCGTGACGGGCCGCGGACCTTACCGGCCGAGCACCTCACGGATCTTCCCGTCGAGCGCCCTGGCGGTGAACGGCTTGTGCAGGAAGGCGACTCCGGTCTCGATCACCCCGTGGTGGACGATGGCTTCCTCGGTATACCCGGACATGTAGAGCACCTTCAGCCCCGGGCGTTGCGCGATCAGTCGTCTGGTCAGTTCCGGGCCACTGGCCCCGGGCATCACGACATCGGTCAGCAGCACGTCAAAGGACGGGTCGTCCTCGAACACCTTCACCGCCTCATCCGCGTTCGCGGCGGCGAGCACGGTGTATCCGAGGCGCTCGAGCATGCGGCGCACCAGCGTGCGCAGCCCCTCGGTATCCTCGACCACGAGCACGGTCTCGGAACGGACAGGCATGCGAGCCACCAGCGGCGGCTCGGTGACCACGCCCCCCGCCGCCCGCGGGAGGTACACCGTGACCGACGTGCCCTTGCCGACTTCGCTCTCCAAGCCGACGCTGCCGCCGATCTGCTTGACGATGCCGTGGACGGTGGCCAGACCCAGCCCCGTGCCCTGTCCGATCTTCTTGGTGGTGAAGAACGGCTCGAACAGATGGGCCCGCGCCTCGGGCGTCATCCCGGTTCCCGTATCGGTCACCGTGAGCGCCGCGTAGGACCCCGGCGTCACCTCGAAGTACGCGGTCGCATCGGTCTCGTCGAGCTCGACCTGGTCGATCGTGATCGTCAGCGTTCCGCCATCGGGCATCGCGTCCCGCGCATTCACCGCGAGATTCATGACGATCTGCTCCACCTGTCCGCGATCGAGATTCACCGTCGACGGGGCGGCCGGGAGTTCCACGACGATCTTCACGTCCTCCCGGATGATGCGCTCGAGCAGGGGCCGGATCTCGGCGACGGCGACGTTGAGGTCGAACAACCGGGGCTCGACAATCTGCTTGCGGGTGAAGGCCAGCAACTGGCGCGTCAGCGCGGCGGCCATCGTGCCCGCCTTCTGGATTTCCGTGATGTCCGCCCGGTACCGGGCCTCCAGCGACGGGTCGCCCAGCACCAGCTCGCAGTACCCCAGGATCGCGGTCAGGAGGTTGTTGAAGTCGTGCGCCACGCCGCCGGCCAGGCGTCCCACGGCTTCCATCTTCTGCGCCTGCTGATACTGAGCCTCCAGCATGTGGCGGTCGGTGACGTCGAGCGAAATGCCGACGGCGCGCGCCGGTTCGCGACGCTCGTCGAGGTAGACATGGCCTCGTCCGATCAGCCACCGCACCGCCCCGTCCGGCCAGAGCACCCGGTGCTCGACCGTGAAATCGGCCCCGCCCGCCTGGGCTTTCCCGATCTGCTCGAGCACGGCCACGCGGTCCTCGGGGTGAATGCGCCCGATGAACGCCCCGAGCGTGCCGTCAAACGTCCCGGGCGGGACGCCGAACTGGACCAGCATGTCGTCGGACCATTGCAGGCGTTCGGTGGCGTAGTCCATGTCCCAGATCCCGACGCCCGCAGCCTTCAACGCGAACCGCGTGCGTTCCTCGGCGGTTCGCACGGCTTCGGTGCTCTGCTTGACGTCCGCCTGAGCGCGCACGCGCGACGAGACGTCCTGCTTGACGCCGATGAAATGCCTGATGGCGCCCAGAGTGTCCCGCACCGGCGTGATCGTCTGTTCTTCCGTATACACACTGCCGTCTTTGCGCCGGTTGAGGAGTTCGCCGTGCCAGACCTGCCCGGAGAGGACCGTGTCCCACAACTGCTTGTAGAACGCCGGATCCTGAAGCTCCGACCTGACCAGGTCGCGCGGATTTCTGCCGATGGCTTCCGCGGCGGTGTAACCGGTCAGGTCGGTGAAGGCCGGGTTGATCCACTCGATGAGGCCGTCGGGATCGGTGATCACGATCGCGTTGGCGGCGGCGGCGAGGGCGGCGGCCTGCAGGCTCACCTGCGCTTCCATCTTCTTGCGCGCGGTGATGTCACGGATGTTGCACTGAATCACTTTCCGCCGGCCGGCCATATAGACGTTGCTCACGAACTCCACGTCGACCGGACGGCCGTTTTTGGTTTCGAGCGGCAGATCGTCGTAGCGGATGTACTCCCTGGTCTGCAATTCGTCAAAGGCGAGCTTGCTTGTGCGGATGTCTTTGAAGGGACCAATCTCCCAGAGCTTCTTGCCCAGCATTTCCTGTTCGGTGTAGCAGAGCAGGTGCGTCAGGAACGGGTTGACGGCGATAATGTCACCCGTTGTCGCGTCGAGAATGAGGATGCCGTCCCGCGCGGCTTCGAAGAGGCGCCGGTACTGGACTTCGGAGTCCTCCAGCTTCCGATGTTCTTCCGTGGCTACATCACTCATCGCAGCCCTCCCCGTCAACCAGCGTGACCTCAGGGAGCGCTCCCGGTCTGTGCACTCTTGCACACGCGCCGCCCGAGGTGGCCGCTTGGAGTGCTGGGTGGCTGCGTTATAGGGGGCTGGGCAGCTTCGCTGTCGGGGGCTGTGGGGCTCTTCGCTATAGGGGGCTGGGGGGCTTCGCTGTAGGGGGCTCGACGCTGACGCGGTAGGGGGCTGGGTTCTGACGCCGTCGGGTGCTGGACAACGTGATCCCCAGCCCAGTACCGGGAAGCCCACCGAGCCCCCTACAGCGAAGCCTCCCAGCCCCCGACAGCGAAGCCACGCAGCACCCTACGGCGAAGCTTCCCGGCCCCCGAATGTCCGTCGGATATGATTCGCCCCATGTCGAATCCCATCGTGCTCGGGATGATCGTGGCCTACATGGCCGTCACGACCCTCATCGGCATCGTGATGGTCCGCCGCAGCCGCGGCAGCGAAGACTGGGCCGTGGCGGGCGGGCGCATGGGCGTCGTCTTCGTGGCGGTCGGCATCGCGGGCACGCGCATGGGCGGCGCGGCGACCTACGGCGTGGCCGGCGACGTGATCAACGGCGGCGTCTGGAACATGTGGTGGTACGGCATCTCGGCGTTCCTGGCGATGGCCCTGGTGGGCCTGTTCTTCGCCGTGCCCTACCGGCGCCTGAAGATCCAGACGGTCGGCGAGGTCTTCACGCTGCGCTTCGGGTCCACCCGCTGCCAGTGGATCTCGAGCCTCTGCGTGCAGACCGAATACATCATCGTCAACATCATCGAGCCGTACGTGATCGGCCGCATCCTGGCGGCCGTGACCGGGATGCCGGTCGGCGTGTCCACGCTCATCGGCGGCGTCGTGATCGTGTCCTACACGGCGCTCGGCGGGCTGTGGGGCTCAGCGTCGACGAACCTGATCCACTCCTTCGCCGTCCTCGTCGGCCTCGGCGCGGTCGGCCTGGTCGGCGTCTCGCACATGGGCGGCTGGGCGGCGATCACGACGGCCGTCGACGCGACGCTGACGGCGGCCTCCCGCGATCCCGTCGCGTGGTGGGGCTTCGCCGGCGCCGGGTGGGCCGCGGTGTTCGGGATGATCTTCTCGGCCGCCATCCACACGCCGGCGGCGTCGGTCTACGTGAACTTCGCCACCGCCGCGCGGAGCGAGCGCGCCGTGAAGCGCGCGTTCATCCTCGGCGGCCTGATCGCGGCGCCGATGCCGATGCTCGCCGGCTGGATCGGCATCCAGACCCTCGCCCGCTACGGCGCGACGGCGCAAATCGCGAGCTACCAGACGATCACAAGGCTGGCGGCCGAGATCAACCCGTGGCTCGGCGGCATCGCACTGGCCGCCGTCATGGCCGCGGTGATCTCCTCGGGCGGGCCGATCCTGCTCGCGTCGGCGACGATGTTCGTGCGCGACTGGCTGCCGGGATCGCCCTCCTGGGCCCCGCCCCGCAGGCTGCGGGCGTACCGCACCACGACGGTCGTCTACGGGATGCTGGCCGCGCTCATCGCGTGGCTCGGCCCGGTGGGATCGATTCTCGGCCTGCTGCTGTTCGGCTTCGCGATGGTCGTGCCGCCGGCGATTGCCGTCGGCTACGTGCTCTACTGGCGCCGGACCACCGAGGCCGGCGCCTTCTGGGGCATCGTGACCGGCTACGCGCTCGGCCTGCTGTGGTACGCGCTGGCGCCGGCCGGCGCCCTCGATGCGTCCTACGTCACGACGATCATCCCACTCGTCGTCGTTCCGGCGGTGTCGCTGCTGACGCCGGCCCAGCCCTCGGGCAGCGACGCCTTCTACCGCACGGCGTCGACGCCGGGGTAGCGTCGGTGTAGCCGTAAGCCATAGGCCGTGAGCCGTAAGCCATCAGCCATAAGCCACCGATCCCCTTCTGATTGGATTCGCCTTGATTCATGAGGACTGCCCACATACTATCTGCTCATGACAGATATAAACACGCGTGCACTCGATCGCGAGCTAAAGAGAGGCTCCGCGGAGCTGCTGATCCTGTCGCTCCTCGACGCGCGGCCGCGTCACGGCTACGAGCTGAGCAAGCTGATCCATGCACGGTCGGCAGGCACACTGACGTTTCACATCGATTCTCTGTACCCGCTCCTCTATCGCCTCGAAGAGCGCGGATGGATCAAGGGGACCTGGGTCGAAAAGGCGGGTGAGCGGCGCCGCCGCTTCTATAGAGTGACGGCTGAGGGGCGCCGCGTACTTGCGGCGCAGCGAAAGACGTGGGCGGCATTCGTGGAAGCCGTGCGGCGCGTCACGGGAGGCGAACATGCCTGACCGTGCGATTCCGACCAACGACGCGGCGCTCAGGGCAGGCTGGGCACGCGAAGTGCGCTCGCGGTTGTCTTCCCTGTCCCTTTCGCCCACGCGAGAGTCCGAGATCGTCGACGAGCTCTCACAGCATCTCGATGACCGCTATCGGGAGTTGATGGCGGAGGGCGCGTCACTGGAGGACGCGGTGCGGGCGACGCTGGCCGACTTCCGAAGCGGCAACGTCCTCGCGCAACATATGGCGGCGCTGCGCCAGGTGCATGTGCGGCCGTCCCCGACGCCAGGGGCTCCAACTGCACACGTGCTGGCCGGGCTCTGGCAGAATGTGCGCTACGCCGCGCGCATGTTCAAGAAGCAGCCCGGCTTCTCGGCCGTGGCTGTCTTCACGCTCGCGCTCGGGATCGGCGCCACCACTGCCATCTTCAGCGTGGTCTACGGTGTGCTCCTGAGACCCCTTCCGTTCCGCGAGCCGGACCGGCTGGTCGCGCTTTACCATCGGGCGCCAGGGTTCGGCACCAACGCTCTCCCGCAGAGTCCCGCCACCTACTTCACCTATCGCGAGAATGCCCGCGTCTTCGAGGATATCGGCCTGTGGACCGCGCCGGATGTGTCCGTCAATCGAGACGGTGAGCCCGAACAAGTGAAAGCGCTGAGGGTCACCGATGCGATGCTGCCCCTGCTCGGCGTCCGCCCGGAGCTCGGCCGCCTCATTCGCAAGGAAGATGATGTTCCTGGCGCGCCGGACCGCGTGATCCTGAGTCACGGCTACTGGCACGGCGCGTTCGGTGCCGCCACGGACGTCGTCGGGCAGTCGCTGGTGATTGACGCCAGGCCTTACGAGATCATCGGCGTCCTGCCGGCCTCGTTCAAGCTGCTGGAGACGGATCCTCAGGTCGTCCTGCCACTTCGACTCAACCGCGCGAACGCCGAAACAGGCGCGGGTTTCGGACCCCGTGGTATCGCCCGGCTCAAGCCGGGCGTCACGCTCTCGCAGGCCAACGACGACATCGGCCGAATGATTCCGCTCATCACGGAGCAGTTTCCCCTACAGGGGCTCACACCACAGATGTGGGAGGGAGTCGGCCTGGCGCCGAACGTCCGCCCGCTCACCGAGGACGCGATTGGAGAGATGGGTCGGCCCTTGTGGATTCTCCTGGGTGCCGTCGGCGTCGTGCTCCTCATGGCGTGGGCCAACGTGGCGAATCTCCTGCTCGTACGCGCCGAGGGACGTCAGCGAGAGCTGGCCATCCGTACGGCCCTCGGAGCGAGTCGCGGTCGCATTGCCCTCGAGTTGCTGTCGGAAAGCGTGACGCTGGGGCTGGCAGGCGGCGCGCTCGGTGTCCTTTTCGCCCAGGCCGGCCTCGACCTATTGCGAAGAATCGCGCCTGTCGGCCTGCCGCGCGTGGACGACATCCGCCTCGGCGCGGTGGTGCTGTTCGTCACACTGACCATCTCGGTCGTGACCAGTCTCCTGTTCGGCCTCATTCCCGTTCTGAGATTTCGAGCGTTCAACGTCACGCTGTTGAAGGAGGGCGGCCGGTCGGCCAGCGACGCTCCTGGAAGACGCCGCACGCGAAATATGCTCGTCGTGGCACAGGTCGCGCTCGCCTTGGTGCTGTTGGTGGTCTCAGGGCTGATGGCTCGGACGTTTGTCGCCATGCGACAGGTCCACCCTGGTTTCGTACGGCCCGCTGAAGTGCAGACCTTCCGCATCGCTCTACCGGCAGCCATCATCCGCGATCGGCAGCAGGTGGCCCAGGCGTACGAGCAGATCGCCGAGCGCCTGAAGCAGGTACCGGGCGTCGCGGCTGTCGGCCTTGCCAACAGGATCCCGATGGGGTCTGGAGCGGGGAGTCCGCTGTTTGTCGAGGACCGGCCGGTTGCCGGCACACCCCCTTTCCGCTGGGGCAAGGCGATCGGACCCGGGTACTTCGAAACGATCGGCGACCCTCTCGTGGCCGGACGCGCAATCACGTGGACCGATATAAACCGGCCCACACCCGTCATCTGGATTTCTGAAAATCTGGCGCGTGAATATTGGGAAGAACCGGCGAAGGCGCTCGGCAAGCGCATGGGGGCGCCCGGAGAGTGGTCCGAGATCGTGGGCGTCGTCGGGGACATCCGCGAGAACGGCCTAAATCAACCCGCGCCGACCTTCTTCTATTCGCCGATGACGAATAACCGTGACATGGCGTATGTCGTGCGTTCAGACCGCGTGGGGACGCCAGGCTTCCTGCACGAGCTGCAACAAGCCGTGTGGTCGATCAATCCAAATCTGCCGCTCGGCAACGTGCAGACGCTGAGCGAGGTTCAGGCACATTCGATGGCCCAGACGTCGTTCGCCATGGTCATGCTGTCCATCGCGGCGAGCGTCGCACTCCTGCTCGCATTAGTGGGCGTCTACGGCGTCGTTTCGTACACGGCCGCACAACGCACCTACGAAGTCGGCATCCGCATGGCGCTTGGCGCACAGCGCGGCGATGTGTGCGGTCTATTTCTCCGGCACGGGCTCGCGCTGACCCTCACCGGAATCGTCCTGGGCCTGGGCGCGGCCATACTCCTGACGCCGGTCATGTCCGCGCTGCTATATGGCGTCGGCCCGATGGATCCACTCACCTATGCGGGCGTGGCAATCGCGCTGGGCGCGGTGACCTTGGCTGCGACATATCTTCCAGCACGCCGCGCCGCGCGCGTCAATCCGGTCGTTGCATTGCGAGCGGACGTTTAGCTATCCGTGTAACCGTAAGTTGTTAGCCGTTAGCGATTAGCCGTGAGCTCATGGCTTATGGCTAACGGCTAACGGCTAACGGCTACTTCTGCCCCTTCCCCCCGAGCAGGTTGATCAGCTCGATCGGCAGCGGGAAGATGATCGTCGAGTTCTTCTCCGACGCGATCTCGGTGAGCGTCTGCAGGTAGCGCAGCGTGATCGTCATCGGTTCCTTCGCCATCACGTCGGCCGCGGCGGCCAGGTTCTTCGACGCCTCGAGTTCGCCGGACGCGTGGATGATCTTGGCCCGCTTCTCGCGCTCGGCCTCGGCCTGGCGGGCCATCGCGCGCTGCATGTCGGGCGGCAGGTCCACGTGCTTCACTTCCACGGCCGACACCTTGATGCCCCAGGGATCGGTGCGCTGATCGAGGATCTGCTGGAGCTGGTGGTTCAGCCGCTCGCGCTGCGAGAGCAGGTCGTCGAGATCCACCTGCCCGAGCACGCTCCGCAGCGTCGTCTGCGCGAGCTGGGAAGTGGCGTACTGGAAGTTCTCCACCTCGATAATGGACCGGGTCGGCTCGACCACGCGGAAGTACAACACGGCGTTCACCTTCACCGACACGTTGTCGCGGGTGATGACGTCCTGCGGCGGGATGTCGAAGACGACCGTCCGCAGGCTCACGCGGACGATGCGATCGATCGGCGCGAACACGAGGATCACGCCGGGTCCCTTCGTGCTCTGGAGCACCTTCCCCAGCCGGAAGATCACGCCGCGCTCGTACTCGGCCAGCACCTTGATCGAGCTGATCAGGTAGAACGCGACGATCACGATCACGATGAGTGGGGCTGAAATCATGGCGCGCGCTACTCCTTCTGTACGGTCAATATGAGGCCGTCCACGCGCGTCACCCGGATGCGCGCGCCGGCGTCGATCGGCTCGGCGGCGACCGCCTGCCAGATCTCTCCGTGCGTCTGCACCTCACCGTCCGCCGACGGCCCAATGGCCGTCAGGGCCTTGCCCGTCTCGCCGATGATGCCCTCGTTCCCCGTGACGGCCTTCCGGCGCTGCGACTGCATGACGAGGCGCACGAGGAAAGCCGCGATGGCCCCGAACGTCAGGACGATGGGCAGGATGAAGCCGAGGCTGAGCTGCAGTTCGGGCACGGTGGAGTCCATCAGCATCATCGACCCTATCGTGAGGCACACCAGGCCTCCCAGCGTGAGCAGTCCGTAACTCGTGACCTTGATTTCCAGCGCGAAGAGCACGAGGCCCAGCAGCATCAGCAGCAGGCCCACGAGGTTGAACGGCAGCACCTGCAGCGCGAAGAACGCGAGCAGCAGGCAGAGCGCGCCGGCGACGCCCGGCACGATCGCGCCCGGGCTCCACAGCTCGATCGTGAGGCCGAGGGTGCCGAGGCTGAGGAGGATGTACGCGATCTCGGGGTGCGCGATCGTGCTCAGGATGCGCTGACGCAGGCTCATTTCGATCGGCACCACGTCGGCGTTCGCGGTGTGCAGCGTCGTCGTCGAGCCGTCGAAGCGCGTGATCGTGCGGCCGTCGAGCGCCGCGAGGAGCGCCGGCACGTCGGCGGCCTCCAGATCGATGAGCGGCGGGTCGGCGTGCAGCGCCTCGTCCTCGGTGAAGGCGCGGCTGTCGTTGACCGCCTCCTCGGCGAGCTCGACGTTGCGGCCGCGGTGCGTGGCGAGCGTGCGCACGTAGGCGGCGACGTCGGAGGCCGCCTTCTTCGACTCGGTGTCGTCCATCGCCTGGCCGCTGCCCGAGACCGGGTGCGCCGCGCCGATGTGCGTGCCCGGCGCCATCGCCGCGATGTCGGCGCCCATGGTGAGGATGAAGCCGGCCGAGGCCGCGCGGCCGCCGGCGGGCCCGATCCAGATCGCCACGGGCGTCTTCGCGTCGAGCATCGCGGTGACGATGTCGCGCGTCGAGTCGACCAGGCCGCCCGGCGTCCGCAGCGTGAAGACGACGAGCGCCGCGTCGGCGCGATCGGCGCGCGCCATCGTCTCGATCATGTATTCAGCCGAGACCGGGTGGATGATGCTGTCGACCACCGCCGAGTAGACCACCGGGCGGCGGTCCTGGGCGGCGAGCGACACGCCGAGCGCGAGGGCGACGACCGCCCCGGTGCGAACCGGACGCGTGAGAAACCGCGCGAATCGCATGGCAGGGCCTGTCATGCCCATCATAGTCCCGTCCCGCCGGCGCCGGCTGCCTTGCATGGGGCGCCCTCCTTCCATCACCATGGGACGATGGGATGGCGCGATTGGATCAATTCGGAGCCGTCGGCCCGCCAGTCGGCGGCCGACACGGACACCGTCCGGCGGATCGCCGGCGAACTGGAGCGGCTCGACCCGGCGGAGGCGCGCTTCGTGGCGGCGTTCGCGTACGTCCTGAGCCGCGTGGCGCGGTCGGACCTCACGGTCAGCCCGGCGGAGACCGCCGCCATGGTGACCATCGTGACGCGCGTGACCGGCCTGCCAGAGGCGCAGGCGTCACTGGCGGTGGAAATCGCGAAGAACCAGAGCCGGCTGTTCGGCGGCACCGAGGACTTCCTGGTCACGCGCGAGTTTCGTGAGATTTCGACCGAGGCCCAGAAGCTGGAGATGCTCCACTGCCTGTTCTCGGTCGCCGCGGCTGAGGCGGGCATCTCGGCCGAGGAAGAGAGCCAGATCCGGCAGATCGCGAGCGAACTGGGCGTCGCGAACGATCAGTACCTGGCGATCCGTCTCGAGTACCGAGACCAGCGCACCGTCTTCCAGGATCCGTTGTAGTGCGGCCCTTCAGGTCCGCCCGCGCATGACGCGCATCCTCCTCACCCCGGTCGGATCGGCCGGCGACGTGAACCCGTTCATCTGGATCGGCCGCGCGCTCAAGGCGCGCGGCTGCGACGTGATCGTGATCACGGCCGCGCCGTTCCGCGAGGCGGCCGAGCGCGAAGGCCTGGGCTTCGTCTCGATCGGCGACGAGGAGGAGTTCCACCGGGCCACCGAGGATCCCGCCCTGTGGCATCCGCGCAAGGGCCTCCGGGTCGTCGCCGACACGGTCACGCAGGGCCTCCGCCGGGGGTATGCGGCGATCGAGGCGCTCTACGAGCCGGGACGCACGATCCTCGTCGGCCATCCGCTCGCCTTCTTCACGCGCGTGTTCGAGGACAAGCACGGCGCGCCGGCCTCGACCGTGAATCTCTCGCCGACCGTCTTCCGGGCGACGATCGATCCGCCGACGCTGCCCTTCGGCCCGAGCCTCGCCCGGTGGCCCGCCTGGCTCCAGCGCGGGCTCTGGCGCGGCATCGATCGATTCGTGACCGATCCGCTCATCGCGCCGGCGCTCAACGCGTGGCGCGCCGAGCTGGGCCTCGGGCCTGTCTCAAGCGTGTTCGGATCGTGGATGCACTCGCCGCGGCGCGTGATCGGCCTCTGGCCCGACTGGTTCGCCGCCCCCCAGCCCGGCTGGCCGCCCGGCACCCGCCTGACCGGCTTCGTCGTGGATCAGGGCGCCGGCGGCCGCGACCTCGACGCGGAACTCACCGCGTTCCTCGACGCGGGCAGCCCGCCGGTCGTCTTCACGCCGGGATCGGCGAACCGCTTCGGCGCGGCGTTCTTCCGCGCGGGCGCCGACGCGGCGGCACGGCTCGGCGTGCGCGCGCTGCTCGTGTCGCCGTATGCCGACGAGCTGCCGCGCGCCCTGCCGGACGGGGTGCGGCACGTGCCGTACGCGCCGTTCCACCGGCTCTTTCCGCGGGCCGCGGCCGTCGTCCACCACGGCGGGATCGGGACGTGCGCGCAGGGCTTCGCGGCCGGCGTGCCGCAGCTGCTGATGCCGATGGCCTTCGACCAGCCCGACAACGCGGCGCGGATCGCGCGGCTCGGCGTCGGAGCGTCGCTCCCGCCGAAGCGGTTCACGGGGGATCGCGTGGCGCGCGCGCTGGAGGGGTTGTTGACGAGCGTGGAGGTGCCGCAGCGATGCGCGGACATTCGCAAGCGGATGGCCGCGAGCGACGCGCTGGCCCGCACGTGCGATCTGATCACGGAAATGCAACCACGAAGGCCCGAAGGCCCGAAGCCAGATTCGTTTCACTCCACGGTGGCCAGCAGGTAGCACCGGCGGCTCGCATATTCGACGCCGGGGTACGGCTCGCGTTCGGCGTGTTCGATCACCGTCAGCCCCGCGCGCTGCAGGGCCGTGCGAATCACTCTGGGATCAAAGAAACGAAAATCGAGATCGACCGGCCGGCCGAAGAGGTCGTCCACGTGCACGACCTCGTCACCGGCGTGAAACGCGACGAGCGCCAGGCCGCCCGGCGCCAGCGCCGCCCTGAACTGCCGCAGGACGGGCGCGAGCTCCGCCGGATCGAGGTGCACGATCGAGTAGAACGCGACCACCCCCGCCAGGCTCCCCGGCGCGAAGTCGAGCGCGCGCATGTCGCCCACGCGAAACGCGAGGCCGGGATGGAGACGGGTGGCGCAGGCGATCATCGCCGGCGACAGATCGACGCCCACCATGTCGACGCCCACGTCGTGCAGATACCGGGCGACATGGCCGGGCCCGCAGCCGACGTCAGCAACGAGGCCGCGGCCGCGCACGCTCTCGCCGAAGCGATTCAGCAAGTGGCGATCGAGGGGCTTGTGCGTCAGCTCCTCCGCGAGGTGTTCGGCGTAGGCTTCGGCGGCCGAATCGTAGCTGTCCCGAATGTCCATCATCGCGACCTCTTCTCGTAGGTGTCGCGCGTCAGGACGTACTGGATCGCCGACGGCTCCTCGGGATCGGCGCCGGCGCCGTTGAAGGAGAAGCCGGCCGACCGCAGCACGGCGATCGACGGATCGAGGTCGACGAGCGTGTGCGCCAGCACGCGGTCGACGCGCGGATCGGCGAACGCGCGGGCGAGCCAGCCGTCGACGGCCTCCCGCGCGTACCCGCGCCGGCGGTGCGAGGGCACGATCGAATACCCAATTTCGACCGCGCCGTCACTCGGCGCGCCCTTGTAGCCGCCGGCCCCGATCGCGACCGGCCGATCGCCCCCGAGCACGATGTAGTAGAAGCCCCACGCCTCCTCGCCGGGATGCGCGGACAGCCAGTCGAGCATGTAGCGGATCGCGCCTTCGTCGTACAGCTCCGGCGGCCAATCGGAGGCAATCGCGACACCCAGTTCCCGGCGCAACGCGTCGGGCGACTCGAGTTCTGCCTGGAGGGCCGCCGCGGTGCCGGGAACCAGTCGGAGACGTGGTGTGGAGATAGTCGTCAAGTCCCCGCTTACACGTCCGCGAGGGTCAGCGCGCGTGGGCGCTTGCCGTCGACGTCGGTGAATCCGTATGCCTCCGCGAGCGCCGCGGCCACAAGCACCGAGCCGTTCCAGCGCGCGACGTCGGGGTCGGCCGCCAGGGCCGCCACGGCGCGGCCGATGAACTCGGGGCTCTCGGAGTTGCTCAGATCGAAGAACCCGGCGGAGAGGACGGCCTCGGTGCGGACCAGGCCCGGATAGAGCGACACGGCAGTCACGCCGTGAGGCGTGAGTTCGTGTGCCATGTCGGCGGTGAGTTTGTCGGTGGCGGCCTTCGAGACGCCGTAGAGCGTGTTGGCGATGTGCTTCCGCGCGGCCCAGAACGAAATGTTGACGATGAGGCCGCGACGGGCCGGGATCATCAGGCGGGCGGCGTGCTGGCTCGCGACGAACGCGGCCCGGACGCCGGCGGTCATCATCGCGTCCCAGCGCCAGACGGGCTGCTCCCAGAACGGCGCGCCGAAGGTGAAGCGGCCGTTCTCCACCATGCGCTCGTAGCCGCCCCACGCGACGTTCACGAGCACGTCGAGCCCGCCGGCGCGCTCGACTTGCGCGAACACCTCGGCCACCGCGCGATCGTCGGTGTGATCGCACGTGATCGCCGTGACGCCGGGGCCAAGGCCGGCGCTCGCGATCGTGCGCGCGGTCGCGAACACGTGGAAACCGGCGGCCGCCAATGCCGTGGCCACGCCGCGCCCCACCCCGCGGCTGGCGCCGGTGACGAGGGCGGTCTGGATCATGCGGCGAACCTACGGGCGCGGCGCCAGGCGAATGCCGGCGATCTTGTCCTCGGCGTCGAACGCAACGATGACGTTCACCCCGGCCTTCTCGAACTGACATCCCAGGACAACGGCCGTGATGCCCGCCTGCGGCCTCACGACCTGATGGTCGAGGGCCTTGGTGAACGGACCCACCTGCTGCAGAAACTGCGCCCACACGTCGCGCAGTTGATCCGCCGACATCGCCGCGGCCATCTGGGCGTTGAAACCCGCCGCGACGTCAGCGAACTTCTCCTGCTGCAGCAGATCGAAGACGTGCTGCGCATGGTCGATGGGGGCCTGATCCTGCGCGCGGGCCAACGACCCCGTCGCGAGGGCGAGCGCGGCGACAGCGAGCAGGATCCCCAGGACGCGATGGCGAGTCATTGCACGCACGAGAAGCTCGCGGCATCATCTGGATTTCCGGTCCCCTTGTATTGCGGAACGGCGGGATACAGGCACAGCGGCCGCGTGAACGCGACGGTCCTCGTCGCCGGCTCTGCGTCGGTGTATTTCGTCCCGATGAACTGCGCCGGCGGCACGCCCTGCTCCACCCAGCGCTCGAGCGCCGTCACGAGGTCGTGCTCCGCGTCGCGCGCCGGCGGAAGCTGCTGGCCCACGCCGCCGAAGTTCGACGCGCCAGGCCCGTTGGAGCAATGCGTCATGCCCGGCACCATGAAGAGGCGGTAGAAGTCCTCGGTGGCGGCCACACCGCCGTTCGCGGCGGCGACTTCATCGAAGTATTGTGGGCTGTAGGCCGGCTGCAGTGTCGGGTCGTTCCAGCCGTGATACTGGATGATCTTCACGCCGCGCTGCTTCGCGCGCGAGTAGTCCAGCGACACGGCGTTGCCGAGGCGGCCGGTCTTCTCGTCCGCGGCGGCCATGTCCTTGTCGAAATCGAACGTGAGCGGATTCCACTCCTGGTTCTCGAACACCAGATTCGAGAAGTACGACACCAGGCCGTCGGCCCGGCCCGACGCCGGGCGGATGATGCCGGCCCAGGTGGCCTCGGAGCCCGGGGCAAACCCGGGAAAGATCGGCGCGCCCGTGCGCGGGTTCTTCGGGCCGTCGTAAATCTTTTGAAGCCCTTCGGCTTGCGCGGGCGTGAGGCAGGCCGGTCCGTCCGCGCCCTTGCAGACGATCGACATCGGATCGAAATGGCACGACGGCGGATTCGAAATGATGCCGTCCGCCAGCCCGTCGTTCTTGTCGCACTGCGCGAGCGCGGCCGCGTCGATCGCCGGCAGCTTCTCCGGCGGAATTGCCGCGCCCGGCGCGCTCATCGCCTGCAGATCCCAGACGAACCCGGCGTTCGAATGCGACTGGAAGTTCCACGGCGCGCCGATGATGAGGCCGTCGAAGTCGTCCGCGTAACGCTGCGCCTCGATCAGCCCTTGGCGCCCGCCGTTCGAGCACGAGCTGTAGTAGGAATGGCTCGGCGCGCGTTCGTAGAACGCCGCGATGATCGCCTTGGCGGCCATCGTCGTGACGTGCTTCGCGCGATACAGGTAGTCTGCGGCGACTTCAGGGTGGCCAATCGCCCAGAAGCTGTCGGCGGTCTTGTGTCCCGTGTCGGTCGAGGCCGTCGCATAGCCGCGGCGGACGATCTCGTCCATCGCGCCGTCGCGCCCGTTGCGCCCGTAGTTGGGCGTGCCCGCGAAGCCGCCTTCGCCCGTGGAGAGGAACTTCCCGTTCCAGTTGGCTCGATCCGGCAGCCAGACCTCGAAGAAGATGTTCGACTCGCTCGACGGCTTACTGACCGCCTGCACCCGGCAGAACGCCGGCATGTTCGCGACCGTTGTGTTCGGCGCGATCTCCAGCGTGCCGGAGGTCACCATCACCGCGGAGGTGATCGTCGTGCCGTTCTCGAGCGTGAGTCCGGAGAGCGCGGCGCAGTCCGTTGGTCCGGCCGCCGCTGCGGCCGCGCGTGCGGGCCTTTGGGACTGGGCCGACAGGCCGGCGGCGGCGAGCAGGACGGCGACGACGGAGGCGGTGACGTGGCGGATATGCATGGCCGTCGATCTCCTTGAGCAGTCGTCAGAAGCCGGACTTCGGCTCCCACAGCTCGATCTTGTTCCCCTCGGGATCCATCACCCACGCGAACCGGCCGTTGACGTCGTCCGAGACGCGCGGCTCGATGATAGCGCCGGCGGCGCGGAGCTGCGCGAGCATCTTGTCCAAATCTCGCACGCGGTAATTGATCATGAAGGGCGCCTGACTGGGGGCGAAATACGTCGTCGCGTTGCCGAACAGCGCCCAGACCGTGCTCCCCTCGCGGTCCGGGTCGTCGTGGTCCCGCCACGGCATCACAGCGAACTCGCCGCCGTCCATCACCGGCACGCCGAGACGGTCGCGATACCAGGCGCTCAAGGCTTTCGGATCGCGCGCCTTGAAGAAGACGCCGCCGATGCCGGTCACGCGTTCGGCGGGCGCGCTCGCCGGCTCGGCCCGCTGGCCCGCGGCCGCGACGAGGCCACCCACAAAACCGGACAGGAAGATCGCCGCGACGATGGCAGCTTTCATGACTAATAGTCTCGCACTCGAACCGGAACCTTGATCACCACTTTTCGGAGCGGCGCGGGCGCACCGGTGGCCATGCCCGGCATGTGAGCGTCGGCGGGCCAGAAGATCGCGAACCCGCCGGGTGAGAGGTGAAAGAAGTCGCCGTCGCCCTCGGCAAACAGGACGTCGCGTGTTTCGTCGTAGGGCTGTGCCCGCAGCGCGCCGATCGGCGCATGCCCCATCAGCTCGAGGCCTTCGATCACGCACTGGACGTCGATGTGCTTCCGGTGCGCCTCCCAGGTCCCGTCTTCCCGGCGCCTGGTGTCGAACGCCTCGGCCGTGGCGACCACTCCGTCGCCCAGGTCATGCCGCTCGTCGGGGACCAGGGCGCGGTGGCCGCCGTCGGCGAGAAACCGCAGGGCTCGGGCGATGCCGGCATCGAGCGGCAGGTAGAGGGCGGCGTTCGAGAGCGTGTCACGGACCATCGCCAGATTCTAGCCGTCCATTTACTCCAGGATGGCCGTGGCTTCGATCTCGATCAGGAATTCCGGAACCGCCAGGGACGACACGCCGATCCAGGTGCTGGCCGGCGGGTTCGCCGGAAATGAACACTGTCCTGGCGCCGCTTGCCACGACGATCTGCGAGAAGCCGTGCTGGAGACTCGGAAAGAGTGAGGCGGGATTCAGATGCTGCTTCGGCATCCTTGCGCCTGTTACTTCGGGTGCCCCATCTCCGGCACGGCGCGCCCAAGAAACCCCTCGAGCGGCTGCTGGTTCGACATCCGCATGTCGTCCATCAGGTTGATCTGGCGCGCCTGCGACAGCGCCGTCGCCACGGGGACGTTCCGCTCCCGAATCAGGTACGCCGCCCAGAGGTGGCTCGCCCGCCAGGCGATGGTGCAGTGCAGCAGCACCTTGCCGTCGGCCGACGCCATGGCAGCCGCGAAGGCGTCGAGGGCCGCGGGCGAGTACGGATTGTCGGCCGTGCCGCTGACCGGGATGTTGACGTACCGCATGCCCAGTTCCTGGGCGAGTGCGGCCTCGTCGAACCCGACCCGCGCCATCTCCGCCGGCATGCGCAGATTCACGACCGTCGTCACGCCCCTCGCCCTCAGCTCGCGGAGCGCCTTCTCGGTGGGCTGGCCCCCGATGAACATGTCATCGCCGACGCTGACGAACTTCGCCTGGAACAGGCCGGTCGCGTCGAGCGTGACCGGATCGGGCACGGGGCCCGTCTTGCCCTTGCCGACAATGCTCTGGGCACCGGCCGGCACAGCGAGCGAGAACGTCAGTGCCATCATCGCGATCGAGCGAAACAGCGCAGAAGAGATCATCGTGGTCCCCATGAAGGTCTGGTTCTTGGCTACGCAAGAGACTCGGCAAGCTGGCGGAGGAAGGGGCCGACGTCGGTCACGATCCCGACGGTCTGCGACGACCCTCGGTCGGCAAGCTTGGTGACGACCGCGGGGTTGATGTCCACGCACACCATGCGCACCGCCGACGGCAGCATGTTCCCCACCCCGATCCCATGCAGCATCGTCGCCAGCACGATCACCATCTGCACGCCGGCGAGCGCCGTGGTGTAGGCATCCTGCGCCTGGATCAGATCCGGCACGGCGTCTGGCAGCAGGCCCTCGTCGCGAATGCTGCCGGAGAGCACCACGCGCACGTCGCGCGTCACGCACTCGAACATCACGCCGCTCGTGAGCACGCCGGCCTCGACCGCCGGCTTCAGGCCGCCCGATCGGCAGATCGCGTTTCTCGCTTGCAGCCGGTGCTCCCCCTCCGTCCCGAACATCGCCTGCTCGATGTCGTAGACCGCCAGCGCGTTGCCACCCAGCAGGACGTCCACGACGCCGTGGCGGACCAGCCTGGCCAGGTGTTCGGCGCCACCGGTACTGATGACCACCGGTCCGGCGACGATGGCGAGGCGGCCGCCGGCGGCCTTGATCTCCTTCACCTCGGCCGCGATCCGCGCGACGCTGGCGGCCACGCGGCGCTCCGACGACACGTCGTTGGTCATGAAGGCGAAGCCGTCGCGGTCGCGATCGCGGAACTCCGGGATCACGCGCACGCCCTCGAGGCCGCAGACGATCTGGTCGCCCGCTTTCACGTCGCGCAGCTTGCGGCAGGTCGCCTTGCTGCCATCGATCACGATCACCGCGTCCATGCGCTGCTTGTCGACATCGAGCCAGCGGTTGTTGTGGCGCACCCGGGTGCGGTGGTTGGTCGTGGAATAGAAATCGTCCGGCACCGCGCGGTCCTGCTCGGCAGGCCGCAGCGTCACGTTCGTTTCCTGCGCCAGCCGGCAACCGAGCGCGGACAGCTCCTCGAGGAGCGCATGCAGCGTGCTCTCGTTTCTCGCCGTCACGCGCATCTGGATCTTCGACGGCTCCTCGTTCGTCTTCCCGATCGTGAACTTGAGGACGTCGAACGAGCCCTCGCGCTTCACGACCGTGTCGAAGATGACGTTGAGGAGCTGCGAGTCGATCAAGTGGCCTTCGGCCCGCACGACCTCGCTGAACAGCACGGGCTCCGCCATCGGGCTACGCGTCCCGCTTCCCGAGCGCGAGCTCGATGTGCGCGAGGTGATGCCTGCCGTGCCACGCGTAGAGGACGAGCGCCTGGTCGAGCGGCACGGCGCCCATCTCGGGATGGACGTAGGTGCGCGCGAACGCCTCGGCCGGCAGCGACCGCAGGAACGTGACCCACCGCTTGTGGAGCGCGATCAGCAGGTCGAGCGACACCTGCACCGGCAGCTTCGAGTCGGCGAGTTCGGCCCAGCGGTCCTCGTGGTACCCGGCGATCGCGGGCGCGTCTTCCGTCGCGGCCTTGCGGAAGCGGACGTACGCGTTCATGTGGCTGTCGGGCACGTGATGCAGCACCTGACGCACGGTCCAGCCGCCGGGCCGGTACGGCGTGTCGAGCTGCGCGTCGGTCAGGCCCTTCGCGATCGCGGCCAGCGCGATCGGCGCGTGCTCGATCTCGTCGATGAGCTCCTTCCGCGCGATCATCGACAGCGGCAGCTCCACGCGGTGGAACTTGCCAATCGGATATTTGAGCCGCTCGTCGTCACTCACCGCCGCCTCCCTGGAGCTTCTTGATGAGCTGTATCTGCCCGGCGTGATAGAGGTCGTGCGCCGCGATACCGCGGATCACGTAGTCCACCGTCTCCTTCCGCCCGGGAAATCTCTTCGCGAGGCGCGACGCCGGAACGGCCGCGACCGCGGCGCGCAGCCGGCGATGCTCCTCGACGAGCCCCTTCACGTCGTGCTTGAACGACTCGCCCGCGGCCGGCCGCTCGAACCAGTTGCTGCCGTCGAGGCGAAAGCTGCCCTTCGGGTCGCCGACCAGTCGCCGCCGCACGGCGTACTTCCAGGTACTCGGCGTGGACGGTCAGTTCCCAGATGTTGTGCCGCCCCGGAGCCGGCCGCCACGCGGCCTGCGCCTCGGTGAGCCCGCGCAGCGATCCGAGGAGCGTGGTGCCGTGCCACGCCTTCGTGTCGAACGCTTCGTCGACGAGCGCGACGAGCTCGCGAATGGCGGATGGCGTGGTGGGCATCAAATCGTCGCGTCGGGGTCGCCCCACCGGCGATCGGTGGACGGCGCGCACAGGTGATCCCGATTGTACTCAAGAATCGCGGCCAGATAGGGCTGTTTGACGGCCAGGAGCTGCGCGATCCGCTTCGTGAACGCCCGGTGCGCCCGTTCGTACACGGCGGCCGCCGTCCGTCCCGCCGCGAGTTCGCGGTCGATCACCGCGTCGCACTCGAGGAAGATCGCCGGGCGTCCCAGCGGCATCACGAACGCCGTGTCGTAGCCGAAGAATGCGGAGCAGCCGTGGGCGACGAGGTCCGGTCCGAGCGCGAGCGCGCTGTAGCAGGCGAGCAGGTGGACCACCCGGCCCGTCGGCCCGGACGCGGGATACGCGCCCGCCTGGAGAAGCGCCGCGCCGCCGGGGCCCTCGATCCGATTCGGGCCGGCCGTGGCCCGACGCGCTCAGGAACACGACACCGGCTCGCGACAGCGCGCGGTGAGACCTCCTGCCGGCGCGCACGACCGCCGTCGACTCGCGTCACCGTGAGGCCCCGCGCCTCGAGCGCCGGATAGACCCGCCGCTGCCGGTACGCCAGGCACGCGGCGGTCACGTCGTCAGCGTCGGAGTCGATGGCGAGGACGATCATCGCGTGGTCCGGCTGAAGCCGGACCCCACAGAAGCGTCATCAGGTTAACGGCGCGCAGCTCGATGTCGACGAGCGCGCGGCCGAGCGGCGTGCCCGCGCGCACCTCGCGAAGCGCGCGCGCCTTGTCGATCAGTGCCGTCCCCGAGCGATCCGAGATGCAGGCTCCACGCCTGTTCGATCCGCAGCAGCGTCAGCCGGCGGCGCTGCGCCGCGGTGAGCCGCTCGCCATCCACCGTCGGTGAACGCGGATTCACGACCTGCCTCAGGGTCGCGGGCCGTCCGGAGGGCAGGAACCCGGCGGGACGATGCCACTGCCAGCGCGGAACGGCGGAGCGGGGCCTCGTTCTGCGCGCGCGGGCGGCCACGATCAGTACAGCCGGATGCTCGTCGCCGCGAACCAGCTCGCGTCGGCCGACGATGTGGTGAACGCGGCGCCGGC
Organism: uncultured Acidobacteriota bacterium; assembly: GCA_963792785.1. GTDB lineage: Bacteria > Acidobacteriota > Vicinamibacteria > Vicinamibacterales > CAVVIG01 > CAWIMX01. The sequence continues at coordinate 1,038,334 of CAWBXO010000001.1, forward strand.
GGTGACGACGAAGCGGCCCAGGAGCATGAGGGACGGACCGAAGTAGACGCGACGGCCCGGTTTGTCGAGGTCCGTGCCGGCGCTCAGGAGCAGGCCGAGCGGCCGCTCTTTCGCCGCGGTGTCGGCGGAACCACCCGCGGCGAGGGCCTGCCAGGCGACGAACGCGGTGAACGTGCGCGGCGCGCCGGGCACGCCGGAGAACGCGAGGCCGCCGTGCGCCGCGAGCGGCATGCGGCCCTGCGACACGTAATGGATCGTCGCGACGGGGACGCGCGCGCCGCTCGGATCGGTCGCGGTGAGCGTGGCCGTGACGCGCGTGCCGGGATCGCGGGCCCCGACGTGGCGCACTTCCCCGTCGAGCGTCCGCGCGGCGAGGGAGCGGAACGAGTCGGAGCGCGCGATGACCTCGGCGTAGCTGTCGGCCGCGAGCTTGTGGTACGCCTTCGACGTGCCCGCGAACGCCAACCGAAACGTCTCGTCGTCTCGTTCCACGAGCTGCTGGAGCGCGAGGTATGAAGTGCGAAGCCTCGCGTCGGCGTCGCGCACGCCGGCGACCGCCGCGGCGAGGGCATCGGCCTCGTCCTCGGTGAGCCCCGGCTTCGTGTGCGCCGCCAGCGCGGCGTCGATGCGGCGCTGCAGCCCCTGCGCATCGGCGTAGACGCGGCGCGCGCCCGCAATCAGATCGCCGGCGGCGCCGCTCCGGCTGTCGCCGGCGCCCAGCTCGGCGAACACGTCACCGACCGAGGGGTTGAGCACGTTCGCCCAGAGTCGCGTGAGGTAGGCGAACGCGTCAGGCTGCCGATCGGCGAGGTCGAGATCGAGCGTGTAGCGGAGGAAGTTGAAGCGGCGGATGCGGATGGCGACCGCGTCGCGGCTGGTGACGGGACCGGCCGGACGCTCGACGCGCCACGCGGATCCGTCGAAGCTCACGTCGAACGTGGGCTGTGCGAACGCCGGAGTGGAGAGCAACACCGCCGCGACGGCCAGCCTCGCGGGCACCAGGGGCATGACGTCCTCCGCCCGGCCATTGTGCCCGCGAGCGGCCGCCGTCGCGGCCGCGGTGCTTCACACTTCGGTACTTTGTGTGAAAGGGGCGCTTACGACTTCGCGCGCTTCGCCGTCCACGCCATCGACCCGAGGTCGCCCAGGTTCGCCTGGCCGTTCGAGATCGTGTCGCCGTCGACGTCGCCCGTGAACTCGATCGAGAGCGCGCCCTGCGGCGTGTCCACGTTGAGCGTGAGCTTGAGCGCCTTGCCGCTGAGCGTGCCGGTGAGCGGCGCGTCGCCCTGATCGCTGTGCAGCGTCCCGGACAACTGGCCGTCCTTGGTCGCCAGGTCCATCATGGCGTTCATGCTGCCCTGCGGCGTTTCCATCGTCACCGTCCAGTTGCCGTCGGCCGGGCCGGCCTGAGCGTGGAGCGGCGCGGCCACGGCGAGGCCGAGCACCAGTGCGAACATCGCGGCGAGATAACGTTTCACCATCAGTCTCCCCCTCCAGGGAACGCCAAGTATAAGGGGGGCTTGTACTGGGCGGTACACTCGAAACCATGAAATTTTCGACGGCCCTGGCCGTGGCCGCCGTCGCCCTCCTCACCCTCGTCTGCCGCCCCGCCCATGCGGCCGATGGCCTCCAGATTGCCACCGAGGCCCGAGCGCAGCAGCCAGGGGAGGTCGTTTTGGTCACGGTGCGCGCCGCGCAGCCGCTGGACGCCGTCGCGATCCACATCTTCAACGAGGACCACGCAGGCTATCAGGTGGCGGCCGACACCTGGCAGGTGCTGGTCGGGATCGACCTGGACGTGCCGGTCGGCACCTACACGCTGGCGGTCACCGCGCACGGCGCCGCCGGGCCGATTGCGGGCCAGGCGCTCCTGAAGGTCGCCGACAAGAAGTTTCCGACGCGGCGGCTGACAGTGGACGAGTCGTTCGTGAACCCGCCGCCGGACGTCACCGACCGGATCATCCGCGAGGCGCGCGAACTGAATGCGACGTGGGAGACATCAGCGCCCGAGCGGCTCTGGGGCGGCGCGTTCATCCGCCCGGTGCCGCAGGAGGCGAACAGCCGGTTCGGATCCCGGAGCATCTACAACGGCCAGGCGCGCAGCCCGCACGGCGGCGCGGACTTCCTGAGCCCCGCGGGCACGCCGATCAAGTCGCCCAACGCCGGCCGCGTGGTGATCGCGCGCGACCTCTATTACACGGGCAATACGGTGGTGATCGACCACGGGCTGGGCCTCTTTTCCGTCTTCGCGCACCTCTCGGTGCTGAACGTGAAGCCGGGCGACCTGGTCGAGACCGGCCAGCTCCTCGGGAAGGTGGGCGCCACCGGCCGCGTGACCGGCCCGCACCTGCACTGGGGCCTGCGCCTCGACGGCGCCCGAGTGGATCCCCTCTCGCTTCTGGCTGTCGCTGGACAAGTTGGAACTGAGAAGTGAGAAGGAAGAAGTAGGCGTTCCCACTTCTTCCTTCTTCCTTCTTCCTTCCCACTTCTAACTTCTGCTAAGCTCTCCCTCCCCCGTGTCTACCGCCGCGGCTCCCCTCGGCTTCAAGGAGGTCCTGCGCATCAACGTGATGCGGCGCGTCTGGTACGCGCAGGTCGTGTCGGTGTTCGGCGACTTCCTCGCCCTGTTCGCCGTCATCAGCGTGGTGTCCTTCCGGATGAACGGCACGCCCGCGCAGATCACGTGGGTGCAGATCGCGTACCTGCTGCCGATCGCGCTGCTCGGCCCGGTGTCGGGCGTGTTCGTGGATCGCTGGCCGCTCAAGGCCACGCTCGTCACGAGCGACCTCGTCCGCGCGGGCCTCGCCGTGCTGCTGATGGTTTCGACGTCCCTGTGGCAGGTCTACCTCGTGCTGATGGCGATCAGCGGCGTGTCGAGCGTGTTCGTGCCGGCGCAGACGGTCACGATCCGCAACCACGTGCCGCACGAGGGGCTGCTCTCGGCGAACTCGCTGATGCAGATGGCCTTCATGGGCATGCGCATCATCGGGCCGGCGACGGCGGGCGCGCTGGTCGCGGCCTTCGGGCCGAACATCTGCTACAGCGTGGACGTGGCGAGCTTTCTCGCCTCGGCGTCGCTCATCAGCACGGTCGTGATCCGCCGCGCGATTCTCGCGCCGCAGGCCGGCGTGGGCGCCGAGCGCGGCCGCGTCGCGAAACTCCTGCACGAGATGGCGGAGGGCGGCCGCTTCATCCTCGGCCACGCCTCGATCTCGTTCGTCGTCGTCGCGATGGCGGCCGGCTTGTTCGTGGTCGGCTGTTTCGGGCCGCTCATCGCGATCTTCGTGCGCGACTTCCTGCACGGGAGCGAGGCGACGTTCGGCCTGGTGAGCGCGATGGTCGGCACGGGCTGGATCGCGGGCATGCCCGTGCTCAAGGCGCTCGGCCGGCGCTTCCAGAGCGCCACGATGGTGCTGATGGGGCTGGTCGGCGTGGGACTTTCGGCGCTGTTGCTTGGCGCGGTGCCCTACGTCCTGGTGACCGTCGCCGCGACGTTCATGATCGGGATGTCGGTGTCGGCCGTGATCGTGCCGGCGCAGACGCTCTTGCAGCAGGAGACGCCGTCCGAACTGATCGGCCGGGCGTCGAGCACGGCGAACTCGATCGTCTTTCTGGGCCAGGTGCTCGGGCTGGTGGCGTCGGGCGTGCTCGCGAACCTGTTCGGCGTGCGCCTCGTGTTTGCGCTGTGCGCCGCGCTATCGGTGGTGCTCGCCGGCCTGGGCCGCGCCTTCATGCACGCCCGCATCCCGAAGCAGGCGTTTCACAAAACAACCTAGCTCGAGCGCGGGGCCCGGCCGGTTCCTCCGTGGCTGAGCTCGTCAGTTGGCGCGTCCCCGGCGGCACCGCTATTGCTTCCTCGATCGCATGGCCGCCCGTTCCGGCGCGGCCGGAGGATAAAGGGAGGCCCATGTTGAAAAAGCTACTCATCGGCTGCGGCATCGCCGGCTTTGCCCTGATGGCCGTCCTGCCGGCGAATGCGCAGGAATCGGCGACGATCGTCATGCGTGACGGCCAGCGGCAGACCGGACGCATTGTGGACCTGAACGCGAGCGGCTTCACGGTCACAGTCGGGGACGAGACCAGGCAGATCGCGCGTGACGAGGTCGCGGCGATCGAATTCGTCGGCGGCGGCATTCCGGCGGAGGCGCAGGACCGCGTGAACAACGGCCAGCCCATCGTCGTCCTGCGGAACGGCGAGGTGGTGAACGGCAATCTCACGGACATCGGCGGCACGAGCCCGCTTCGGATCACGATCGACACCGGCAGCGGCAGCCGTGACTTCTCGTCGAACGACGTGGCCCGCATCTACTTTCACAACACGAACGAGACCGCGGCGGCCGCGGAGAACGCCGCGAACGCGCCGGCGCGCGGCGCGCTCGCGGTACAGGCGACGCGGGAGTGGACCGACACCGGCATCCGGGTCAACAAGGGACAGCGCGTGACGTTCACGGCGAGCGGCGAGATCCGGATCGCCGACGACAAGACGTCGACGCCCGGCGGCAACCCCGACGCAACGGCGCCGAACATGAAGTACCCGGTGTTCAACGCACCGGTGGGCGCGCTCATCGCGAAGGTGGGCAACGGCACGCCGTTCCTCATCGGCGAGAACACCCAGGCGATCGCGATGCCCGCCTCGGGCGAGCTGATGCTCGGCGTCAACGACAATCACTTCCCCGACAACGGCGGCGCCTTCACCGTGCAGGTGCAGCGATAGAGCGAGTCGACGGGATGTAGGGCGGACCTTCAGGTCCGCCCTACGACTCTCCGGGTCGTCACGCTGAGAAACCCGCCCGTCAGGCCGATCACGACGCCGGCGGCGTTCAACGCGATCCCGCTCATCACGATCGCGCCGACGTTGTCCCAGAAGATCCAGTGCAGGAAAGACTCTCCCGGCGCGGCGCCGTAATGCCAGGCGTTGATCCAATACGGATCGGCCTGCTGGATGAACGCGGCCGGATACCAGGTGCCCATCCACCAGACCGCCATGCAGATCCAGAGCGTCGCCGCCGTGCCCGCGCCGGCGAGAAGGCCGCCGCCCACCCGCCTGGTTCGCCATCCGCTTCGCAGCGCGGCCCCGGCGATGAGCGCCAGGCCCACGAACGGGACGCCGGACGCCGTCGGCGTGCGCCACACATTGGCCACATCGGCGAACACGAACAGGGCAACGAGCGGCACGATCCACATCCAGGCGGACCGGGCGAACGCGCGCGCCACCTGGCGCATGTACCAGCGACTGGCGCCGGTGCGCCCCCGCGCGGGCAGTTGCTCGTCGCGGTACGCCTCGAGCAGGTCGCCGCTCACGCTCTCGGCGTCGCCGGAGGGGACGATCGCCGACCAGGAGGGCCTCGGCCCAGGCAGGGGGATGCATCGCGTCACGCATGATCGCCTCAGGCACCGACGAGCGGCGGGACGCGGCGCGACATCGTCCGGATCGCGGCACGCGCGGCCGCGCCCATCGCGCCACCCAGCAGTCCGGCCGTCAGCGCCAGGGCGAGGGCCCTGGGTCCCAGGGCCGACACGAGCGACAGACTGAAGCCGACGCGGGTCACCAGCCATGCGGCGTTGGCGAGGGAGTATCCGAGCATCACGCCGGCGCATATGGGCACGCCGCCAAGCAGACGGCCCGTACGCCACCCGCTGTACACCCCAGCGGCGACGATGATGCCGAGTTCGGTCAGGTAGGCCAGCGCCGCCTGCAGCGGTGTATAGACGCGACCAATTGCGAGCGCGCGGTTGATCGCGAACACCACCACTACCAGCGCGAGCCACGGCGCGCACGTGCGAACCAACCGGCCGCCGATCTGGCGCACGTACCAGCGGTTCGCGCCCGCGCGTCCCCGCGTCGGCAACTGCTCGTCGCGGTAGGCCTCCAACAGATCGCCGCTCACGCTCTGGGCGCGGTCGGCGGGGAGGAGGGCCAGAAGGAGGGCCTCGGCCCAGACAGGCGGTCTCGTCGCGTCGCGCATGATCAGCCTCGTGCCTTGAGGGGACGCGGGAAGCCGCGCCAGACGCGGTTCATGGCCGCGCGCGCGTCATTGAGCGCGCGGACGCCGCCGGGCTCGATGGTGTAGAAGCGGCGGGCACGGCCGTCGCGGATCGGCGTACCCGAACCGAGGCGCGAGGTCAGGAGGCGCTTGCGCTCCAGGCGTTCGAGCGTCGCGTGCACGGCGCCCGGCGCCACCTCGCGCTCGAGCCGCGCCCCCACGTCCTTCAGAATCGCGCGGCCGTAGGCCTCGTCGCCGAGGCGCAGGACCGCGAGCAGCACCGCCTGTTCGAACGCGCCGAGCACGTCAGCCATGTATGACTACATTGTAGGCAGTTTACGGGGCGTGTCAAGGTGGCTCCCAGTTCCTCAGTTCCCCAGTTCCTCAACTTCAGATTCGCAATAAGATCCCGGCGGCGGGTTGCCCGGTCGCGCGGGCGATGGCAGTCGCATAGAGCGCTACCTGGCGGCGGTACTGCTCTTCCCCTTCGGCCGCGATCTCGACGTCCGTCTTGTAATCGACGACCGTCCACGCGCCGTCGCGCTCGAAGGCCAGGTCGACGATCCCGTCGACCAGCAGGCCGTCATCCAAGCAGATCGTGATCGGCGCCTCGCGGCGGCAGCGGCCGGCCGCGGCGGCCGCGCGGGCCTCGTCGAGAATCGGCGCGGCGAGGGCCCGCGTGACGGCCTCGACGGCCGCGGCGGTGTCCTCGTCGCTCGCGCCGAGCAGGCGCGCTTCGAGCGCCGCCGTCTCCGCCAGTGCGGTGCGGCCGGCGTCAAGCGGCGCCGTGGCGAGCAGCGCGTGCACGAGCGCCCCGAACGCCGGGCCGTGCGCCGCCGCACCGCCCTTGCCCTTTCGCTTCGCCGCCGGCGCTGACAGCAGCAACACAGACGCGGGCGTGACGGCCCCCTCCGGCAGCGGCGATCCGTCCGCGACCCATGCGCGCGCCGCCTGCACGGCGAGCGATGGCCGCCGTCCGTCGCGCGCCGCCCGATCGCGCGACTCGCGCCATGTCTCGTACGTGCGCAGATCCTCGGCGAGGAGCTTCGGATCGACGCTCTTCACGATCAGATCCTCGCGGCGGAGGCCGTCGTTCTGCGGCACGCCCAGGTTCAGGATCGACGGATCCCACCAGACGACGCGGTATCCGCCGCTGAAGGCATGCAGCCCCGGCGCCACGGTCCCCTCGCTCGCCGGCTCATCGTCGGGCCGCGCAAGCACTGAGTCTTTCGACTTGAACGCGGGGCAGCCGGGCGCGGGCGTCGGCGTGCGCCGCGCCCCCATCGGCGGGTAGAGCGCGCTGTTCAACGGCTCGAGCCAGCCCCCATCGAACGGCTCGTCGCCCACGGCCGGCACGACCAGCACATCGCGCGCGCGCGTCGCGGCCACGTACGCGAGGCGAATGCCTTCCTCCCGATCCCGCGCCACCTCGAGCCCCTGCTGCTCGTTCAGATCCACGGGCGACCATCCGCCGATCCTGAGGGCGCACAGGCCGCGCGACGGATCGATGTAGCGGCCCGCGTCGGCGCGATGCAGCTTGCACGTGATGTCGGCCAGCACGACGACGGGGAATTCGAGGCCCTTGGCGCGGTGCACCGTCATCAGGCGCACGCCGTCGCTGCCCTCCTCGAGGATCGGCGCCTCGGTGGCGCCGGACTCGTCGGCCGACGCGCGCAGCTCCTCGATGAAGCCGCGGAACGAGACGCCGCCCTCGAGCTCGTAGCGCCGCGCCAGCTCCGCCACGTGGAGGACGTTGGCCAGCGCCTGCTCGCCGCCCTGCCTGAGCGCGAAGCCGACGTGCGCCCGCGTCACGGTCAGGAGCTGGTCGACCGTCTCGGCGACGGGCCGGTAGTTGCGGCGCGCGTGCAGCCCGCGCAGCAGGCGGAGGGCGTCGGCGATTGGCCGCAGGTGCGCGAGCGGCTCGGCGTCGAGGGCCATCTCCGTCCCGCTCGCCCCGCCGAGCGCCGCGGGAATGCGATACGGATGCAGCGCCCCGAAATGCTCCTTGTCGAACCGGTGGTGATACTCGAGCAGCTCCGCGTCGCCAATGGCGAAGAGCGGGCCGTGCAGCGTCGCATACACCGACAGCTCGTCGTCCGGCCACTCGACGGCGGCGAGCGCGGCGCTCAGGGCCTCGATCTCCTCGCGCTCGTGGAACGACTTCCCGCCGACGAGCAGGTGCGGGACATTCCTCGCCTCGAGCGCATCCACGTACGGGCGTGTCGCGTCCTCGTCCCACTTCACGAACCGGCGGAACAGGATGCACACGTCGCGCGCCTGAATCGGACGCAGGTCCTCGCCGCCGTCCAGCCGGCGTTCGGACACCTGGATCCCGCTCCCGATCAGCGACTCGACGAGCGCCGCCACGGCCTCCGGCAGCGACGCCTCGATGGCCTTCGCCGCCACCTTGCGGAACCGGCCGCCGCCGTACGGCCGCGGCACCGGGAGCGCGATCACGGCCGGCTGATCGCCGATCGGATCCCGCTTCCTGGCCAGGGGCTCGTACGTCGCCTGCATCGTCGTGGCGTTCTCGTGCATGGCGGCGGCAAACCCGGCGTTGATGAACGCCTGGATCTCCGGCACCGCGCGAAAGCTGGTGTTGAGCGTCACGGCGGCCGCCCCTCGCGCCACGAGCTGCTCGCGCACCTGGCGATACACGGCGACGTCAGCGCGGCGGAACCGGTAGATGGCCTGCTTCGGGTCGCCGACGATGAAGAGCTTGCCGGGCTCGGGGGTGACGCGTTCCCAGTCCGACTCCGCCGGGTCGTCCGCCGCGAGCAGCAGCAGGATCTCCGCCTGCAGCGGATCGGTGTCCTGAAATTCGTCCACGAAGATGCGCCGGAAGTCGCGCTGCAGCTTCCGCCGCACCGTCGCGTCGTCCCGCAGCAGGTCGCGCGTCTTGATCAGCAGGTCTTCGTAGTCGAGCGCGCCGGCGCGTGTCTTCAGCGCCTCGTAGCGCTCGATGCTGCCTTTCAGCTCCTGCTGCAGCAGGGCCGCAAGGTCGGCGTCCGCGTTGGCCTTGAAGATCTGCAGCGCGTTCAGCAGCAGGTCGTACGCGTCGAGCACCTGGGTGCGCGTGACGTCCTTGCTGTACTTCGCGTTGCCGCTCCGGCTGGCGCGCGAGAAGTTGCGCTCGCGCGCGAGGTCGACGAGCCGCCCTTCCCAGCCGTCGAGATCTTCACGGCCGATCGACTGCTCGAGGGCGACCTGCCGCCCGAGCTGGCGCGCGGCCTCCGTGTCGCGGAAGAAGCGGTCCTGGTTCCACGACGGCGCCTTCGTGATCTCCGTGAACGCCTGCAACGCGTCGACGAGGTGACGGATGTCCGCGTCGCGGTCGTAGGACGGCGCCTTCCATGCCGCCCCGAAATCGCGCCAGCCGCGAAGATCGCGCCCGGCCCTGCGCAGCCGATCGACGGGGCCGTCACCGCCGCCCGGACCGGCGGCCTGGAACACGGGCGAGCTCGATCGCCGGAGCGATCGCCGCACGCCCTCCGGCGGTCCCGCGAGCTGCTCCTCGAACCATGCCTGGAACGCGCGCCCGTACAGCCGGTCGGCCTGCGTTTCGGTGAGCACCGTGAAGAGCGGATCGATCCGCGCCTCCACCGGCCGCTCGCGCAGCATCTCGGCGCAGAAGCCGTGGATGGTGCTGACGTGCGCCTCTTCGAGCGTCGCCAGCGCGTGGGTCAGGCGGTCGCGCTCCTCGTCATTCACACCGCCGCCGGACCGCTCGCGCTCCAGCGCCTCGCGCAGGCGCAGCTTCAGCTCGCCGGCCGCCTTCTCGGTGAACGTGACGGCCACGAGATGACGGACGCCGATCGGCTCGCCGCCGGCGTCGCGCCCGCGCTTGAGCACGTTCAGGATCCGCGCAACCAGCTCGGTCGTCTTCCCGGTCCCGGCGGCGGCTTCGACGACGAGGGTTTCATCGAGGGCGGCGCCGATGCGATCGCGCGCCGCCTGATCGGCGAGCGGCCTCCCGGGCGTCATGGCTCGCTCCTCAACGCCACGAGGTCGGCGAGCTTGTCCTTCGCCTTCTTCTTCACGCGACCGGGCACGCCCGGGCCGCACACGGGACGGAAATCGCACCAGCGGCACGCGCCGTCCTCGGGCGCCGGCGCGAGGAAGCCGAGTTCGACCGCGCGATCGACGATGGCGAGCGCCTGAAGGCCGGCCTGGCGGGCATGCGCGGTCAACTCGATCGGGCGCTCGGTGAAGCCGCCGGCCTTCGTGCAGAACGACAAACGGCCCTCGCGCACCGGCGCCCCGAGGGCCTGCTCGACCGCGACGCTGTAGAGCACGGGCTGCAGCACCTTGCCGCCGCCGATCACGAGGTTCGCCTGCGTGCGGTTCTTGCCGGTCTTGTGATCCGTCACGCGCATCGATCCGTCGGCCGCTCGTTCGATCAGATCGACGGACCCGCGCAGCCAGTAGCGGCCGTCGACGTGCACCGGATCTTTCACGCTGGCCTCGTCGCGCCCCTCGTCGCTCAATCCGAAGCTGAACTCGAAGTACTCGGGCGTCCACGCGGTGTCGGCCGACGCGCGCGTCAGCCACACCTTCAGGTCCTGCCGCAGCTCGGCGACCTCGTCGTCCCACACGCGCGGGATGGCGGGCGCGAGCTCCTCTTTCTCCGCGATCGCTTCCCGGTCCACGATCGCGTCGAGCGTCGCCAGCGCGGCCCGCAGCGCCGCCGGCGCGATCGGCAGCCGGCCCTCCGTCTTCATCGCGCGGAAGAACGCGGCCTGGATCCGGTGGAACAGGCTGCCGCGCGTGAGGGGATCCATGCGCTGCAGCGGCTCGGGCTCGTCCCAGGGCTCGAGCCGGAAGACGGCGGACAGCAGGAACTGGTACGGGCACGTCGCGAACCGCTGGAGCGCCGAGAGCGAATACGGGCGCGTCGTCAGGCGCTGCGACGCGAGGACGGCGCGCGTGCCGTCGGTGACCGCGACGATCCCGTCGCCAGGGCGCCACGACGGCTTGCCGCGCTCGAAGCGCATGATCACGGACCGCCGGAGCGACTCGTTCAACTGGAGCAGGTAATGCGCGCGGCCCTTCACCGCCGCGTGGTCCTTGCAGTCGAACAGCCCCCGGAGCGTGGCGAGGTCGTGCTCGAGATCGTCCAGCGCGCGGGCCGGGTCCGACGGCGCCGGCCAGTCGAGCGACGCGGCGCCCTTGTGCGCGGCCTCGCGCTGCAGTTCCTGGTGCGGCGGCAGCGCGCCGCGGATCGCGCGCGCGACGTCGAGCAGGTAGAACGACGGCACGCGCGCCCGGCTGTCGGCCACCTGGAGGCGCGGGTACGACACGAACACGCGCTCGGTGGCCGCGCCGATCGCGAGGCGCAGCAGCAGGCGCTCGGTCTTCGCGCGCTCGTCCTGCGTGATCAGGTCGCCGGGCAGCCCGCGCCGCGAGTCGTCCAGCAGCAGGGGGTCTTCGCGCAGGCGCTGCGGGAACATGCGCTCGGCCAGGCCCGGCAGGAAGACCGTGCGGAACGTCCGGCCGCGCGCCTGATGCGGGCTGCCGACGAACACGGCGCCGTAGCGGGCCGCCGACGGCTCACGCTCGAGGAGCACCAGGCGATCGGCCAGCACGTCGCGGGCCTCTTCGAGCGACACCGGGCCGACTTCGGCCATCGGCCGCAGATCGGCGAGGATCCGAAGGACGCGCTCCGGTTTCTTCAGCACGCGCGGCGCGAGGTCCGTGAAGCGGGTGAGCCAGGCGCCCCACGTCAGGGGCTCGTGCCACCAGCCGTCGAGCGTGTCGACGATCGGCAGCGCGAACGCGCGCAGGTGCTCGAGGTTGCGCAGGTCGCGCCGGTAGCGCCGGATGCGCGGGCTCTCCGGCTCGTCGACCGCCAGCGCCGAGATCCGCGTGAGGTAGTCGCGACGCAGGCCGTTCAGCCGGCGCCGCCACCGCTCGCGTCCGCCGATCACCGCCGACTCGACGATCAACTCCTCCCATTTCCAGGGGGAGCGCAGGCTCCCGCTCACGACGGCATCCTCGTCGTTCGCGGGAGGCAGAGGTGCTGAAGGTTCCGGACGTTCTGAAGGTTCTGGCGGGTCGGGTTCTACGGGTTCGAGGGGTTCTTGAGGTTCAGTGAGGGCGCGCGCCAGTTCGTCGTCGGGCCAGACCATGGCCTTCTCGACCGGCACGAACGACGGGACCTGGCCGAGCGACAGGTATTCGTCGAAGCGTTTCGCCGACAGCTTCTCGACGGCGCACGACACGATCGCGATGAAGGCGCGGCCGGACGGGTCCGGGCGCCGCGTGCCGCGATCGAAATAGACGGGCACATTCGCGCGCTCGAACGCGTGCTCGAGCAGGCCCATGTATTCCTGCGGCGAGCGCAGGAACACGGCCATCTGATCGAACGGGACGCCGCGGCGGGCTTCCTCGAGGACGCGGCGCGCCACCTCGAGCGACTCGCGCCCCTCGCCCGGCCCGGAGAACAGCTCCACGTCACCGATCGGCGTGCGGTCTCCCGGGCGATCGGCGCTGAACACGAAGCGCCGCAGCCGGCCGAGATCCGTGGCCGGATCCGCGTCGTCCTCGGCGATCTCGACCTCGGCGCCGAGGGCCAGCCAGGCCTCGCGCGCCGGATCGTCGCCGGCCGGCACGGTCGCGAGCCCGTCGGTGGCGCGCGCGGCGAGCGCCGCGGCGAACGCCCGCTCGGCGGCCGAATCCAGCGGAACGTCGAGCAGGAGGATTGGCCCGGCCGGCCACGGGAACGCGTCGCCCCGGCAGGCGTCGGCGGCCGCGGCGAACAGCGCGGCCCGATCCATCGCCGACGCGACGTCGCACTGCGCGGCGAAGCGCGTCAGGAGCGCGCCCAGGTCACGCTCGGCGGGACCGCGGTCGGCCAGCGCGGCCGGCGCGACGCCGGCCTGCCGGAGCTCGTCGATGGTGCGCGCCACGGCTTTCGGGAAGCCGGGCAGCTTCGCGACGGGCGCGAAGTACTCCAGCGAGGCCGCGGCGTCGAACGATGCCCGCGCCGCCAGCGCCTCCCCCGCCAGCATCGTCGCCGGCACCCGACCCGATGCGGCGAGCCGGCGGGCCGCCGCCCGGGCGGCGAGCTGCGAGAAGCTGAGGCGATGGAGGCCGAAGCTGGCGCCGAGCCGGCGGGCCGCGGCGCGGGCGAAGTCGTCGGCGGCGCCGCGCGACGCGGCGACGATCAGGATTTCGGTGGACGGGGGGAAGGCGCGGACGAAGCGATCGGCGGCGTCGAGCCGGACCGCCGCGGACGAGGACAAGACCACGCGCATGCAACACCTCCGGTCGCCGTGCCGGGAATCAGGGAACAGCGGCGCCTGCCGCCTGCCAGATCACGCTGCGATGGTGATCACGAAAATGCAACCACGAAGGCCCGAAGGCCACGAAGACGACCTACATCATAAGTCTATAAGTCTCTTCTTCGGGCCTTCGGGCCTTCCTGGTTGCATCTTCTTCTTCTCTAATCGCCGTGGTGGCGTTCGCGTTCGCGGGCATCCAGGACGTAGCCGCCGAAGGCGGACGTCGCGCCGTGGTGATCCACGGCGAAATGGGGCACGTACTGGTCGCGCGCCTCGAGAAGACGACGGATCATCCGGGGGCGTTCGCCGGCGGCGGGCTCGAGCAGGAACTCCTCGCCCTCGTGGCGGTACACCACCCAGGCGTGCCGGCGGTCGGCCGACGGCTGGCGATCGCGCACGCGGCCGACGAAGAACTCGGCGTCGAGGCCCAGCTCGGCGCACTTGCGCCAGGCCCACAGCGCGAAGTCCTCGCAGTCGCCGCGCCGTCGGGTCTCGAACGCCCTCGGGTGCTGCCAGACGTCGACTTCGTGGAACTGCTCGGGGTCCGACGCGTACTCGCATTCGAGCAGCCAGTCGATCATGGCGTCGATCGAGGCCACGGCGACCGTGCTTTCCCCGTCGAGATACTCGGTGAAGCACCGATCGCAGCCCGCGCCGAACGCCATCGGCGGTACCTCGATCGGCACCCGCTCCCAGGGCGATTCACGAACGCCGAGCCGCTCGCTCAAGCGTCCGTAGCCGAACAGGGCGCGGCGGAAGACCTCTCGGATCACGCTGCAATCCTGTCACGAAAATGCAACACGAAGACCCGAAGACACGAAGAAGATTCTTTCGGGAAGAAAGCGCTTCGGGCCTTCGGGCCTTCGTGGTTGCATTTCTACGACCGCGGATGCGCGGCCCAGGCGATGCCGATGCTCAGCACGTACAGCCCGATCATCGGCAGGGCGAACAGCGTCTGGTTATACGGATCCCCCGACGGCGTGATGATCGCCGAGGCGACGAAGGTGAGCAGGAACGCGTACTTGAAGTGCTTCCACAGGAAGCGCGCCGTGATCAGCCGCATCCGGGCGAGGAAGTACGCGAGCGTCGGGATCTGGAACGTGATCGCCATCGCGAGGATGGTCTTCTCGTACATCCCGAAGACGCTGTCGAGCGTCGGCATGAACGTCAGATTCGTGTTCTGGAACGTGCCGAAGAACGCCAGCATGTAGGGGAACATCACGTAGTGCCCGAAGGCGAAGCCGCCGAGCACGCCGGCCGTGCCCAGGAACACGAACGGGATCACGAACCGCTTCTCGTTGGCGTAGAGCGCCGGGGCGATGAACCGCCACAGCTGGTACACGATGAACGGCGACGCGACCACGACGCCGGCGAGCAGCGCCACCTGCATGTAGAACCCGAACGCCGCGGTCGGCTCCGTGTAGATCAGCGTGACGCCAGGCGGCAGCCCCTTGCGCGCCGGGGCGAGGACGAAGTCGGCGATCGGGAAGACGAACCAGAAGGTCACCGCCACGCCGGCGACGATCGCGTAGATCGATCGGAGCACCCGCTTGCGGAACTCCTCGAGGTGCTCGAGGAACGACATCTGTCCCAGGCGGGACGGCTCGGGATCCTCGGGCGGCAGGGCGCGGGCGCGGACGGCGGACATTCTTCTTGTGAAACTGCCATTGATTGTAGCTTGACTGGGCCCCATGTTTGTCATACGTTGTTGGACAAATGGCGCGCTCCGGGAAACCCGACTCACTCGGCCAGTTCGAACAGCTCGTCCTTACGGCCGTCGCCTCCCTGCGAGACGACGCCTACGGCGTGTCGATCCACGAAAAGGTCCAGGAGCTCACGGCGCCAAAGCGCGTGTCGCTCGGCGCCGTCTACGTGACGCTCGACCGCGCCGAGGACAAGGGCTTCATCAGCTCGTGGAAATCCGACCCGACGCCGGAGCGCGGCGGCCGGGCCAAGCGGTGCTACAAGCTCGAAGCGCTCGGCGAGAAGGCGCTCCGCGAGGCGGCCGAGACCGCCCAGCGCATGCAGTACGCCCTTGCCGAGGCCTGGGGACCACGCCAATGGAAGCCGGCCAGAGCCCGCTAGCCGTCCTGATCGTGGAGCGTCTGCTCCCGCCCGCGTGCCGCGAGCACGTGATCGGCGACCTGCAGGAGCGCGCAGCCTCACAGGGCGCGTTCCTCGCCGACGCCCTCCGCACGGTCCCGTTCGTCCTCTGGAGCCAGATCCGCCGCACGACCGATCCGGCGCTGACGCTCCTGATGGCGGCCGGTCTGATGATGATCTACCGGCTCGCGGATCGCGGCCGCTCCGGCTGGCTCGTCACGGCGATTCCCGCCGCCCTCGCGATGCTGGTGCTCGTCCTGCGCGACGCGTACGCGTCCGAGGGCGCGCGCACGAAGATCGCCGTCGCCGCCGACGCGTTCCTCGCGATGGCTGGCGCGCTCGGCCTCGCCGCACTGGTGGCAGCCGTCCAGCCAGCGGCGGCGATGCCCCAGACCGCGCTGCTCATGGGGACGCTCTACGGCCTCGTGCTCCTCGTCGTGCTGCGCACGCTCACGTGGAACGGCTCCGGCCGCGTGGCGCTGACGGGAGGGGCCACCGCGAAACCCGACGCGCTGCGCCGGCAGTCGGACCGGCTATGGAACCTCTTCCTGGTGGCCAGCCTGCTGTATGTGCTGACGCTCATGGCCCTGCTCTCGCGCCGCCTGCCGGTATCGCCGAACTTCCCGCTGCTCATCGCGATCGGTGCCGGCCTCGTGATGCGCAGCTGGGGCCGGCCGCCCAGGCCAAGCGGCGACCAGACAAGCCTGCGCGTGCCCAACCAGGTCGCGGGCCTCGAGCGGCGCCGCGATCACATGCGGCACTGGTCGTCGTACGCCAGGAGCGGTTTCGCCGTCGTGGGCGGCTTTCCGCTCGCCCTTGTCGCCCTGGTCTGGCTCGTCGACACCGCCTTCGGCATCACCGCGTCCGGCCCGCTCAGCCTGCGGGCGGCGTGGCCCGTGTGGGCGACCGTCACGGCGGTGACCGCCGCCTGGTTCGTGGTCGGCACCTTCCTCTCCCGCCGCACGGCGCGTGCCCTTCAGGCCGAGATCGACGCGCTGCAATCCCCCCGCAATGACCACTGACGCCGCCCTCTCCTGCCGCGGGCTGATCAAAACGTTCGGCGGACGCCGCGCCGTGGACGCGCTCGATCTCGACATCTACCCCGGCGCGATCTTCGGCTTGCTCGGCCCCAACGGTTCCGGCAAGACGACGACGATTCGCACGTCGCTCGGCATCTACCGCCCCGACGGCGGCTCGGTCACGCTCCTCGGCTCGCGCGACCCCCTGAGCGTCCGTCACCGCGTCGGCTACCTGCCGGAGGAGCGCGGGCTCTACGCGCGGATGAAGGTGCGGGAGCAGCTGGCGTTCCTCGCGTCGATCCGCGGCCTGAGCCTGGCGGAATCCGATCGGCGCGCCGGCGCGTGGCTCGAGCGCGTCGGCCTCGCGGACCGGGGCCAGGTCCTCACGCGCGAGTTGTCGAAGGGCATGCAGCAGAAGG
The DNA here is from genome assembly GCA_963792785.1 of uncultured Acidobacteriota bacterium. Taxonomy (GTDB): domain Bacteria; phylum Acidobacteriota; class Vicinamibacteria; order Vicinamibacterales; family CAVVIG01; genus CAWIMX01. The sequence goes on from CAWBXO010000001.1 coordinate 1,055,142, forward strand.
TGCAGTTCGCCGCGGCCGTCATCCACGACCCGGTGCTCGTCGTCCTCGACGAGCCGTTCAGCGGGCTCGATCCAATCAACGCGCGCCTGCTGCAGGATCTGATCCTGGAGCAGCGCGATAAGGGCACGGCCGTGATCCTCTCGACGCACCAGATGGATCAGGTCGAGGCGATGTGCGAATCGATCTGCCTGATTCACAACGGCACCGCCGTGCTGCGCGGCACCCTCGAGGCGATCAAGGCCGAGTACGGCCGGAACACGCTGGCCGTGGACTACTCGGGCGATCCGGGGCGGCTCACGGGTCTGCCGGGCGTGCGCCACGTGGACGATCGCGGCCGCCAGGCGCGCCTCGCGCTCGAGAAGGGCGCGGACGTCCAGGCGCTGATGCGGGCCGTGCTCGATCGCGTCGTGGTGCACGGCATGCGCCTCGACGAGCCGCACATCGAGGAAATCTACGTGGACAAGGTCAGCGCATGAACATCGTCCAGATCGGCAAGATCGCGCGGCGCGAGTACCTCGCCCGCGTGCGCAGCCGCGCGTTCCGCGCCATGACGGTGATGGTGCCCGTGTTCATGGGCCTGTACGGCCTGGTCATGCCGAGGATCCTGCGTTCGGGCAGCACCGATCTGCGCGTCACGATCGTGGACGCCGCCACCGGCCTCGGCCCCGCCTTCGCCCAGCGCCTCGAGGAGGTCGAGACCCCGCGCATTCACGTGACGGGGATCGTGCCGCCCGATGGCAGCCCCGACGGACGCGCGCAGTTCACGGCCGCGGTCCGCGCGCGCGCGATCGACGGCTTCCTCCTCCTCGAGCCGGACGCCGGCGAGCCCGGCGGCGTCCGCGCGCAGTATTTCTCGCGCGAGGTCGGCGGCACGCCGCTCCGGAGCGCGATGATCGGGGCGCTGCGTTCCGCGGCCGTCGGGACGCTGCTCGAGGGCACGGGGGTGGACGCGGAGCGCGTGCGCGACGCCCAGCGGATCACGCTGGGCTCGGTCGCGATCTCCGACGCGGGCGAGCGGCCCGAGGGGTTCGAACGGGCGTTCATCTCCACGCTCGTGCTGGCGATGCTGCTCTACATGGCCGTGCTCATCAACGGCCAGGGCATGGCCATGGCGATCGTCGAGGAGAAGTCCTCGCGGCTGATCGAGGTGATCCTCGGATCGGTCACCTCCGGCGAATTCATGACCGGAAAGATTCTCGGCGTCCTGGGCTCCGGCCTCACGCAGCTCGCCGTCTGGATCGCGGTGGCGCTGGTGTTCCTGCTGCAGGCGCTGCCGGGGATGGACCTGGCCGCCAGCGTCTCGGGCGTGAACCTCGCGGATTTCATCAACCCCACCCTGCTCGTCTATTTCTCGATCTTCTTCACCCTCGGCTACCTTCTCTACTCGGTCATGCTGGCGGCGGTGGCCGCGACGTGCACGAGCACCGAGGACCTCAGCCAGTCGATGATGATCGCCGTGCTGCCGATGGTCGTCGGGCTGATCGCCGCGATGTCGGTCTTCACCAACCCGAGCACGACGGTCACGCGCGTCCTCAGCCTGATCCCGTTCTTCACGCCGCTCGTGATGCTCGCGCGCGTCAACATCCTGATGCCGCCGCTCTGGGAAGTGTGGCTGGGCATCGGCCTCCTCGCCGCGACCTCGGTGGCCGCCGCCTGGGTGGCCGCGAAGATCTTCCGCTACGCGCTCCTCATGACCGGCCAGCGCCCCACGCTGCCCGACCTCCTGCGCGTCGTCCGCGCGCGCTGACGCCCGGCGCGCCCGTATAATCAATCGATGGCGCGTTTCCTCGCGGCGTCGGCGCTCTGCGCCCTGCTGGCCGCCCCGCTGGCGGCCCAGTCCGATCCGCGCACCGCCATGCTCGAGCGCGCCGCCTGGGACGCGCTCGCCGCCGGCCGCACCACCGCCGCCGCCGCCGCTTTCGACGATGCGCTGAAGACGGACGGGAACAACGCGCAGGTCCACCTCGGCGCCGGCCTGGCGGCCTTCCTCGAGCGGCGCGACGACTACGCCCGCGAACAGCTCACGCGCGCGCTCGAGCTGGACGACTCGCTCCTGGACGCGCACAAGGGCCTCGCGCAGCTCGCGTACCGGGCGGGCGACGTCCTCGGCGCCGTGCGCGAGCAGAAGCGCGTCGTCGCCGCCGAGCCGGGCAACCAGGAGGCGCGCGACCTGCTGGACCGCTGGGATCGCGAAGCGGACCTCTCGGCCGGCATGGAAGTCACCGGCGATCCCCGCTTCACCGTCTCGTTCGAGGGCGCGCGGCAGTCGGCGCTCGCGCAGGCGGTGCTGGCCTCACTCGACCGCGCGTACGGGCGGATCGGCGGCGTGCTGGGCGTGAACCCCGTGCGCGCGGTCCCCGTGGTGCTGTACACGACGCAGCAGTTCGCCGACATCACCCAGTCGCCCGACTGGGCCGCGGCCGCGTACGACGGCATCATTCGCGTGCCCACCAACGGCGCGCTCGACCAGCCTGAGGAGCTCGATCGCGTGGTGGCGCACGAGTTCACCCACGCGGTCATCCGCGACGTGGCGCCGCGCGGCGTGCCGGCGTGGCTGAACGAAGGCCTCGCCTCGGTGCTCGAGCAGGAGGACGTGGACTGGGCCGCCCGCGTCCAGGCGAGCGGCGCCTCAGGAACCGTGGCCTCCCTGCCCGGCTCGTTCACGAAGCTCTCGGGCGAGGACGCGCGCAAGGCCTACGCCCTGAGCGCGGTGGCGGCCGGCCGGCTCCTCGAGGTGGCCGGCGGCGCCGGCGTCGTGAACCTGCTGCGCGACCTCGGCGCCGGCGTGGACTTCGAAACCGCGTTCCGCCAGCGCATCTACATGACGTTCGCGGATTTCCTCAAGAGCCTCGGCGGCTGAACGACGCCGCTACAGGTCGGGATCGGTCTCCTCGAGATCGTTGAGCAGATCGAACACGCTGTCGGCGGCCGCGCGCAGGTCGCGGATGATCTGGCGGTTCTGCGGATCCTGCCGCGCCTCCAGCGCCGCGCGCGCCTCGTCGATGCGGCGCAGGCAGGCGGCAATGGCCTCACGGTCGGCGTCGGTCAGCCGGAACACGCGATCGCCGGCCGGCGGTTCTCCCGCGTCCCGCGCGCCGGGAACACGATCGCGGTGCTTGTCTTTCCCGGACCACCCCATGACGCCGCAGGATAGCACCCGCCGCCTCGTATAATCGAGGTATGCGCTTCCGCCGTTCGATCGTCACCGGCGCGACCGGCGCCGCCGTCGCCACCGCGCTCGCCGCATGGACGATGGCGGCCGCCGCCGCGCCGTCCAGTTTCGCCTGGCGGGTGACCGGGCACGGCGGATCCGTGTATCTCGTGGGCTCGGTGCACCTGCTCACGGCGGACTTCTACCCGCTCGCCCCGGCCCTCGACGCGGCGTACGCCGATTCGGATCGCCTGGTCGAGGAAGTGGACATCGGCGAGATGCTGAAGCCCCAGGCGCAGCTCTCCATGCTCACGCGCGGGATCCTGCCGCCGCAGCAGTCGCTCGCCGACGTCGTATCGGCCGACACGATCGAGCAGGTCAAGAAGCGGGCGGCCGCCGTCGGCCTGCCGTACGCGCCGCTCGCGCGCATGAAGCCCTGGTTCCTCTCGCTCACGCTCACCGCGCTCCAGTGGACCAACGCGGGCTTCGATGAGAACCTCGGCCTCGACATGCACTTCTACAACCAGGCCACTGCCGACGGGAAGCCCGTGCAGGGCCTCGAGACGCTCGACTATCAGGTGTCGCGCTTCGACGAGATGACGCCCGAGCAGCAGGAAGCGCTGCTCGCGAGTTCCCTCGAAGACGCCGACGCCGAGATCCAGACCGTCACGGCGCTCACCGCGGCGTGGAAGGCCGGTGACGCGCGCGAGGTCGAGCGGCTCGTGCTCGCCGACGTCCAGTCGGATCCGGCGCTCTACCAGCGCCTGCTGGTGGACCGCAACCGGAACTGGCTGCCGCTCATCGAGGCCCTCTTCGCCCGCCCGGGCCGCGCGCTCGTCGTCGTCGGCGCCGCCCACCTCGTCGGTCCCGACGGCCTGCTGAAGATGCTCGAGGCCCGGGGCTACCGGATTGACCAGCTCTGAGCTCCGCGGCCGGCACGTGCTGGTCGCGGGAGCCGGGCTCGCGGGACTGACCGCCGCGCGCGATCTCGTGGCGCTGGGCGCCCGCGTGACCGTGGTCGAGGCCGGCGATCGCGCCGGCGGCCGCGTGCGCACCGTGCGGCGCGGGTTCTTCGCCGGGCAGCATGGCGAAGCGGGCGGCGATCTCATCGACGAGGGTCAAACGGCCATTCGCGATCTCGCCGCCAGCCTGGGATTGCGTCTCCGGCCGGTGCTCTCGAGCGGCTGGTCGTTCGCGAGAGCCGATGGGCGCGGCCGGTGGCGCCTCGTGCCGGCGACCGCCGCGCGCGGCTGGGGCCGTCTTGCCCGGCGGCTCGAGACACTGGTCGAGCGCTACCGCCTCTCGGAGCAGCAGTGGGACTCGGCGATCGCCGCGGACCTGGCGCGGCGATCGGTCGCCGACTGGCTGCGAGCGATCCGCGCGGACGACGAGCTGTGGGACACCGCGCGCGGCCTGCGCGGCTTCTTCCTGGCCGACCCGGAGGACCTGTCGCTGCTCGCGCTGGTCGACCAGTTCGCCGACAGCTCCGGGGCGCTGCCCGGCCGGCTGTTCCGGATCGCCGGCGGGAACGACCGGCTGCCGGCGGCGCTGGCGCGGCGGCTCGGGCGCCGCGTGCGGCTCGGCACCGAACTGGTCGCGGTCGCGCAGGGCCGCGGCGGCGTCCGCGCCACGCTCCGCCACGCCGGGCGCGCGGCGTCGCTTCCGTGCGACTTCGTCGTGGTCACCCTGCCGGCGCCGCTCGTTCGCGAGGTCGCCTTCACCCCGGCGCTTCCGCCGCCGCAGCGCCGCGCGCTGGCGCGTCTCGCGTACGGCCGCGCCACCAAGACCCTCCTCCAGTTCACGCGTCCGTTCTGGCGCCGGCCGGGGCGGCCGTGGGCGTTCGGGTCGGCTGGGCCGTTCGGCGCCGCGTGGGACGGCAGCCAGGAGCAGGCCGGACGTCCCGCCGTGCTCACGCTGCTCGCCGGCGGGGGCGCGAGCGGCGAGACGCAGGCCCTGCTCGAGGCGCGCGGTCCCCACGGACTGGCCGCCGCGCTCGACTGGTTCGGCGCATCCGGCGCCGCGCTGCTTCACGCCCATCACACCGTGTGGGAACGCGACCCCTGGGCGCGCGGCGGCTACGCCGTGTTCGACGCCGGCTTCGATCCGGCCCTGCGCGCGTGGCTCGCGCGCCCCTTCGGCCGCGTCGTCTTTGCCGGCGAGCACACCAGCCACCGCTGGCAGGGCTACATGAACGGGGCTGTCGAGAGCGGACGCCGGGCCGCGGCCGAAGTGGCCACACTGGCCCACCTTGCGATAGGCTTGCACGGATGAGCTGGCAACGCGCGAACGTCCAGGCGGCGGCGACCTACCTCCGCGAGCGAATCGCGGCCGGCGCGACGGATTCACGCACGCGCGCCATTTACGAGGGGCTGCTCGAGGTGCTGGATCCGACGCGGCGCGCCACACGCGTCCAGCGCGAGATGGCCAGCGCCGCCAAGGAAGCCGTCGCGATCAAGCGGGATCGCGACCGAAGGGCCGCCGAGCGCCGCCGCGTCGAACGGCGCAAGGTCAACCTGGGCAGCCCGACCGGCGTCGAGCGCCGCGCGCGCGAACGGCGCGACCGCGATCGCCGCGCCGGAGGATAGTCCGGCCGCCCGCACCGCGCTCGGCATCGTGTAAGCTCCGGAGATGGCCCACGCGAACCCCTCAGACGCCGAGATCGCGCGTCTGCTCCAGACGGCTTCCACCATCGCCATCGTCGGCGCCTCGTCCAACCCCGATCGCGCGTCGTATGGCATCATGCAGCGCCTGCAGCGCGTCGGCTACCGCGTGATCCCGGTCAATCCGCGCGAGCAGGAGATCCTCGGCGAGCGCTCGTACCCATCCCTGGCGGACATTCCCGTCCCGATCGACATCGTCGACGTGTTCCGCCGATCGGAAGACACGCCGCCGATCGCGGACGAAGCCGTGAAGATCGGCGCGAAGGCGCTCTGGCTGCAGAGTGGGATCTCGAGCGAGGAGGCCGCCGCGAAGGCGACGGCCGGCGGGCTGACAGTGGTCATGGACGCCTGCATCGGGACGATGCACGCCTTACTGAAAGTGGGCGGCCATTAAATGCGAGAATGCATTAATGCATTAATGCAAGAATGCGGAGCGTGACGCTGCGACACTGCTCAGCGTGATCCTCTGCTCAGCGTGATCCTTCCGCATTCCTGCATTCCTGCATTCCTGCATTTCTGCATTACGCCAGCTCTCCCTCCAGGCGGCTCACCAATCCATCGAGCTGATCGACAACCGCGCCGACGGTCTCGGGCTTGCTGAGGTCGACCCCGGCGCGCTTGAGCAGCTCCATCGGGTGGTCGCTACCGCCCGCCTTGAGCAGATCGAGGTAGCGGGCGACCGCCGCGGCGCGGTCGCGCTCGGCGCCGCCGGTGATCGGCTTCATCACCTGCGCGCTCGACGCGAAGCACGTCGCGTACTGATAGACGTAGAACGGCGTGCTGAAGAAGTGCGGAATGCGCGCCCAGGTGAAGCGGGCGCGCTCGTCGTAATCGAGCGCGTCGCCGAAATACGCCTGCAGCAGGCCCCAGTAGATCTCACCAAGGGTGTCGGCCGTGACCGGGCGGCCCTGCTCGGCCAGGCGGTGCGCCTGCAGCTCGAAGTCCGCGAACAACACCTGCGTATAGAAGGTGCCCGCGATGTTGTCGATCGCGTGCTGCAGCAGGACGATCCGCTCCTCGCGATTGGTCGTGCGCGCCAGCATGAATTCGAGGAACAGCGCCTCGCTCAGCGTCGACGGCACCTCGGCGACGAAGATGGTGTAGCCGGCGTAGACGAACGGCTGGTGGGCGTGCGAGAGGAGCGTGTGCATCGAGTGCCCCATCTCGTGGGCCAGCGTGAACGCGGCGTCGAGGGTGTCGTTGTGGTTGAGCAGCATGTACGGATGCACGCCGTACACCGGGGCCGAGTACGCCCCGCTGCGCTTGCCCGGGTTCTCGTACACGTCGATCCACCGGCCGTTCATCACCTCGGCGAGCATCCGCTGGTAGTCGACTCCGAGAGCGCCGACTGATTCGGGCAGCCACCCGGCGACTTCATCGTACGGATATTTGCGATCGAACTCGACGAGCGGGATGGACGTGTCGTACGAGGAGTACCGCTCCAGCCCCAGCACCTTCTTCCGCAAACGGTGATACCGACGCAGCGGTTCGGTGGACCGCTTCGTCGTCTCGATCAGGTTCTCAACGACGGCGGTCGGGATGTTGTTGCCGTGGAGGGCGGCGTCGAGCGAGGACGCGTACCCGCGCGCCTGCGAGAAGAACCAGTCGCGCTGGAGCACGCCGTTGTAGAGCGAGGCGTACGTGTTGATGGACGACTCGTAGAGCGCGTGGAACTCGGCGAACGCCCGCGCGCGGTCCTCCTGGCGGCGGTTCGTGGCGAGCACGGCGCGGTATTGCCCGTAGGTCAGCGTGACCGGCCCGCCGGCGAGCTCGAGCGTCGGAAACCGCATGTCGGCCGTCGAGAGCGACGAATAGGCGTCGTTTGGGCTCGTCGCGAACCGGCTCGACAGCGACAAGAGGTGCTCGCCCTTGTCGTCCAGCACGTGCTCCTGCTGGCGGTACAGATCCTCGAGGGCGAAGCGGTACACGGCGAGGTCGGCGCGCTGCGCCATCCACGCCTGCACCGTGGCGAGCGACACCTGCAACAGCTCAGGGTTGAACCAGGCGCTCGCCTGGCTCCACTTCGCGAACAGGATCTGGACCTGCTGCCGCCTCGCGTTCGCGCTGTTGTCGCGCTGGTCCTGGTCGTAGAGCAGCGACGCGTAGTACCAGACCTTGTATTCGAGCTGGCCGATCTCGTCGGCCGCGACGAGCGCCGCGTGGAGGGCGTCGGGCCCGGAGGCGAGCGTGCCCTGCAGCGACGCGTACACGGCGATCCGGCGATCCAGCACGTCGTACGCCGCCTGCCACGCCTCCCAGTCCGGGAAGATGTGGGACAGGTTCCACTTGTGACGGGCGGGAATCCGGTCGCGTTCGCGGAGCTGGGTGTCTGCGGGGGCTTCGGCCGGCGCGGAAGGGTGCATCTCCCGATCTTACATCCGGAACAACCGGTTGATCTTGAACACGAACGCCCGGTTCTTGAGGAACGGGAACCCCGTGCCCAGCGTGTCGCGCTCGTCGGTATAGACGACGAACAGCTCGCTGCCGGGCTGGTACTCCCACCGAAAGCGCAGGTTGCTGCTGAAGGTGCGGTCGCTGGCGCTGTACTGCAGCAGCGCGCTGGCGGACATGAGCGCCGTGAATGCGAAATCGGTGCGCGCGCGCGCGAGCTTCGTCGTGAAGTCGCCGGCGGGCAGGCGCACGCGATTCACCGACACGCTCGGCTCGACCGAGAGCTGGTGCGTGACCGACAGGCGCGCGCCCGAGAGCCCGACCGTGGTGATGTGGCCGTCGTAGAACTCCCCGGCCTCGGCGGAGAGGGCGCCGGACAGCCGGCGCTGCTGGCCGAGCGAGTACGACGCGCTCGCCGACGTGAACGCGTAACCGCCGGGCGCGATGGTCACGCCCCGCGCGATCGCGAACGGCGTCTCGAGCCGTTCGAACTCGCGGTTGGCGCCGATCGACACCTTGTCGCTGTTCTCCAGCTCCGTCGTGAAGCCCGCCGACTGCAGGCGCGTCTCCAGGCTTCCCGCGCCGCTCTCGATGTATTCGACCGAGGCGTTCCACGTGAACTGGCGCACGGCCTTGATCGATCGCGGACGCGGGCTGAACCGCAGCGAGCCGAAGGTCCGCTTGAAGTCGTCGCGCCGGACGAGGCCGACTTCGGGGTTGAAGTTGTCGCCCACCACCAGGTATTCGGCCCGCGCGCCGTACCGGTCGCCGCCGTAGTCGAATCGCCCCTGATAGCTCTCGTCGTCTCCGGACCGGCCCGGCGTTGCCGTCTTGGCGTAGTACCCGCCGAGGCTGACGTTCTGATAGAGGCTGAATCCCGCGTCCACGCCGTAGGTCTGATTCGCGCCGTCGGCCACGACCGACTGCGACCGATTGGTGAAGATCGCGCCGATCGTGCTGCGCCGCAGGACGTCGCGCTTCACGCGAATCACGGTGAAGTTGGTGGCCGGCGTCGCCGACAGCGGCTCCTCGCCCGTCTCGATGTTCATCACCCCGACGCCGAAGCCGCCCACCTTGCCGGTCACGCGGCCGCCGACGTCGATGGGCACGACGAGGCCGTTGTTGAGGCCGATGCGGCGGCTATAGAAGATCGTCGGCACGGCGGCGCTGCTCGCGCCCCCGCCGAAGCCCGCGCCGCGGCCGAAGTCGAAGATCCCGCGGCCCTCCAGGAAGAAGTCGCGCTTCTCGGGGTAGGACAGGCTGAACCGCGTGAGGTTCACCTGCTGCTCGTCGACTTCCACCTGCGCGAAGTCCGTGTTGTAGGTCACGTCGGCCGTCAGGTTCGCCGTGATGCCGTACTTCACATCGCCGCCGAACTGCGCGGCGGGATCGTTGTTGAGCATGGGCGTGCGCGCGCGATCGGTGGTGAGGCTGGAGATCGCGTACGGCTTGAGCTCGAGGTTCTTTCCCGCCGAGGGCAGGTCGAGGCCGACCAGGTCGCCCGCCGCCGAAAGGCGGGTGACCGCCGCCGAGCCGCCGTCGGAGGCCGGCAGCGCCGTCAGGTGCGCCCACTCGTTCTTCCGCCGGATCGAGCGGCGGAAGTTGATGCCCCAGGTCTGGTTGGTCCCCGAAATGTAGCGGAGCGACTTGAACGGGATGGCCATCTCGACCGTCCAGCCGCCCGCGAAACGGCCCGTGCGCACCTCCCACACCGGGTTCCAGTCGGCGTTATTCCCGCCCTCGTCGGTCACCGCCGTGTCGGCGCGCGCGCCGAGCGGGTTCGTATAGAAGAAGAAGCCGTTGCGGCGGTCGTGGAAGGTGTCGAGCATCACGCCGAAGTGGTCGTTCTGGCGCAGCTGCGCGGTGTCGCGGCGCAGCTCGTTCGCCACCCACTTCTCCGGCGGCGCATCGTCCCAGCAGCGGCAGGAGACGTACAGCGTCGTGTTGTCGAAGAACACCCAGACCTGGCTGCGCTCGGTGGACGGCGCGCCCTCGTCCGGCACGGTCTGGATGAAGTCTTCGACGGGCGTCGTGGACAGGTAGGCCGGCTCGTCGAGGCGGCCGTCGATGCGGATCGGCTCGTCGACACGGACCGCCCGCACCGTGCGGCGCGGCGCCGGCGGCGCCTGCGCCGCCGCCGTGCCTCCCGCGGTCACGCAGGCTGCGCAAATCCAAATGCAACCACGAAGGCACGAAGACACGAAGAACGACTCTTCTCTGCGTGACACGCTGACAAATGTCTTCTTCGTGTCTTCGGGCTTTCGTGGTTGCATTTCCGCGATCCAATCGCAGTCGTGATCAGAAGCGGAACAACCGGTTGATCTTGAACACGAACGCGCGGTTCCGGAGGCCGGGCAGGCCGTGCGCCTCGGTGTCGCGCTCGTCGGTGTAGACCAGGAACATCTCGCTGCCCGGCAGGTACTCCCAGCGGAAGCGGAAATTACTGCTGAACACCTTGTCGGTGGAGTTGTACTGGACGAGCGCGCTCACGAACATCAGCGGCGAGAACGCGTAGTCCGACCGCACGCGGTAGACCTGCTGGGTGAAGTCGCCTTCCGCGAGCTTGACGTCGTTGAACGACAGGCTCGGCTCGACGGACCACCGGTCCAGGACGGCGATGCGCGCGCCGCTCACGCTGTAGGCGGTGATCGTACCGTCGTAGAAATTCCCGCGCTGCAACGACACCTTGCCCGAGAAGGGCCGCTGCTGGCCCATCGAGTAGGCCACCTGCACGTCGCTGAACTCGTAGCCGCCGGTCGGAATCGTCACGCCCGTCGCGATCGCGAACGGGCGCGTCAACAGCTCGTAGTCGCGCGTGACGTCCACGGAGAGGTCATCGCTGTTCTCGAACTGCGTGTCGAAGTGCCCCTGTGCCGTCCGGGTCTCGAGCTGCCCTTCACCGTTCTCGATGTACTCGAAGTTGCCGGTCCACGTGAACTGGCGGACGGACCGGATCGAGCGCGGCCGCGGGCTGAAGCGCAGCTGGCCGAAGCTCCGCTTGAAGTCCTTGCGGCGCACCAGCCCGACTTCGGGGATGAAGTTGTCGCCGACGACGGTGTACTCGGCCTGAGCGCCGTAGCGATCGGGCGCCCAGTCGGCGCGCGCCTGGTAGCTGGCCTGGTCCGTCGTGATGCCCGGCGTCCACGTGCGCGCGTAGAACCCGCCCATGCTCACGTTCTGGTAGAAGTTGAAGTTCGCGTCGGTGCCGAACGCCTGGTTCGACCCAGGCGCCGTGATCGACTGCGACCGGTTCGTGAACAGCACGCCCACGTTGCTCCGGCGCAGGATGTCGCGCTTGAAGCGCATCACCGTGAAGTTGGTGGCCGGCGTGCCCGAGACCGTCTCGTCACCCGTCTCGATGTTCATCATGCCGAGGCCGTAGCGCCCGGCCTTGCCCGTCAGGCGCGTGCCGATGTCGATCGGCACGATCCGATTGGCGTTCAGGCCGATCCGCCGGCTGTAGAACAGCGTCGGCGTCGTCGCGCTGCCGCCACCCCCGCCCCCGCCGCTCGACTTCCCGAAATCGAACAGGCCGCGGCCTTCGAGGAAGAAGTCGCGCTTTTCCGGGTACGACAGGCTGAAGCGCGTCAGGTTGACCTGCTGCTCGTCGACCTCGACCTGCGCGAAGTCGGTGTTCACCGTCACGTCGGCGGTAAGGTTGGCCGTGACGCCGTACTTGAAGTCCAGCCCGCCGTTGGCGTCCGGCGAGTTCGAGATCGCGCGGGCGCGGTCCGTGGTGAGGCTCGTGATCCCGTACGGCTTGAGCTCGATGTTCTTGCTCGCCGGTGGCAGGTCGAGGCCCACCAGATCGCCGGCGGCCGACACGCGGAAGATGCTCTGGGCGCCGCCGGTCGACGCGGGCACCGGCGTCAGGTGCGTCCACTCGTTCTTGCGGCGGATCGCCCGCCGAATCTGGATGCCCCAGGTCTGGTTCGTCCCCGACTGGTACCGCAGCGACTTGAACGGGATCGCCATCTCCACCGTCCAGCCGCCGTCGAACCGGCCGGTGCGGACGAACCACACGGGATTCCAGTCGGTGTTCGGATTGCCTTCGTCGGTGACGATCTGGTCGGCGCGCGCGCCGAGCGGGTTCGTGTAGAAGTTGAAGCCGTTGCGCTTGTCGTGGAACGTGTCGAACAGCGCGCCGAAGATGTCGTTGTTGCGGAGCTGGTTCGTGTCGCGCCGCATCTCGTTGGCGATCCACTCGCTCGGCGGCGCCGAGTCCCAGCACCGGCACGACAGATAGAGGTTGTTCTCGTCGAACATCACCCAGGCGTCCGTCTTCTCGGTCGCCGGCTGGCCCTCGTGCGGCAGCGTCTGGACGAGGTCGCTGACCGGCGGCACTTCCGAGTACACCGCTTCGTCGAGGACGCCGTCGATCTTGAGTGGCGAGGTGAGCTTGATCGCGCGGACCGTGGCGTGCCCTTCAGCGTCGCGCGCAACCGTTGCGGGCGGCACGGGCGGCGGCGGATTCACGCTCGGCGCGCGGCGCTGCGCGGGCCGCGCCTGCGCGCCGGCGGAAACCGGAATCGAAATGAGTGAAAGAAAGAGGGCCGACGCAAAGACAAACACTGACAAATATTTGAAATTTCTTCCCTGCGACATGCGCCTATCTTATCCGCTCATAGCGGATACGCCAGCGTCGTCCCGAGCAGGAACACGAGCGCGAGCACCACGGGCACGAGCACGAGGAACACGATGAAGGTGTAGCCCATCACGTCGCGGGCGCGCAGGCCGAACAGCCCGAGCATCGGCAGCATCCAGAACGGCTGCACCAGGTTCGCCAGCGCCTCGCCGAGATCGTACGACGCGACGACCCACCCGAGGTGCACGTGCAGGTCGTGCGCGGCCGCCATCACATACGGCGCCTCGATCACCCACTTCGATCCGCCGGACGGCACGAACACGCCGAGCACCGTCGAGTACACCGCGACGAGCGGCGGGAACGTCGCCGGCGTGGAGACGCGGACGAACACGTCGGCGAGCCGGTCGTTCAGGTGCGTCGCGGTGATCACGCCGGCGATGCCCGCGTAGAACGGGAACTGCAGGATCACGCCCCAGACCGCGGGCGTCGCGGCCTGCACGGCGTGCATGAGCCGCGCGGGCGTCCCGTGCAGGACGAAGCCAATCAGCAGGAACCCCAGGTTGAGGATGTTCAGGTTGAGCGCGTTCAGCGGCTCGCCGGCGGCGGCGAAGTAGCGCACCAGGTAGGCGCCGCCGAGCAGCGCCACGAGCCACGTCAGGATCGGCGAGTGCTCCAGCCACGCCCCGGGCACGAGGGAGACCGGCCGCTCGGGCCGCGTGCCCTCGCCCGCCCCGAGGTCGATGCCGAGATCGCGCGCGGTCCGGGCCTTGTCGGCCGGCGGCGTGGCCAGCCACATCACCGTCGTGACCAGCACGATTTCGACCGCCACCGAGGCGAAGCTCTGCCAGAGAAAGATCGTGTCCCGGAAGTTGATGATCCCGCCCGGCACGAGACCGCCGGCGGCGACGATGTCGCGGATGGCGGGCGGGAGGGCGCCCGGCGACGCCATCTGCAGCGCCGCCGAGCCGCTCAGCCCCTGCGCCCAGACGCTGCCGAGCCCCAGGAAGCTCGCCGCTGCCAGCGCGCGATAGTCGACGCCTTCGACGCGCCGCGCCACCTCCCGCGCGAGAACCGCGCTGAAGACCAGGCTGAAGCCCCAGTTGATCCACGCGCTGGCGAGCGCGAACACGGTGACGAGCGCCACCGCGCCCCTCGGCGTCCGCGGCCACGCGGCGATGGTCCGGATCAGGCGCCCGACCGGCGGCGACGTGGCGAGCACGTGGCCCGTGATGATCACGAGCGACATCTGGAGCGTGAAGGGGATCAACTCCCAGAAGCCGCCGCCCCACGCGTCGATGACCTGGCCGAGCGACGCGGGGGTCGCGAACGCGCCGGCCCCGACCACGACCGCGGTGGCGACGAGCGCGAAGACGAACGCGTCGGGCACCCATCGCTCAGTCCACGCCGTCAGCGCCAGGGCCGCGCGCGAGATCATAGGGTGCGCTATTCTACGCCCCCAAGGGAGGCTCACCAGAATTGGGTGATTGGGTAATTTGGTAATTGGGTAATTCACCCAATTACCAAATTACCAAATTACCCAATTACCAAATCTCTTCGCTCTCACCGTCGCCCTGCGACATCGATGAGCGTCCGGTAGACCCACTCGGTGCCCTGCTCGAGCGAGTCGATCCTCACGCGCTCGTCGTTGCCGTGCATGCGCGTCAGGTCGTCGGGGCTGATCGGGTACGGATAGATGCCGTACACCGGCACGCCGCGCGAGCGCCACGCGCCGGCGTCGGTGCCGGCCTGGAAGACGTACGGCGTCACCTCGGCGCCGCTGAACACCTCGCCGGCGTGCCGCGCGAGCGCGCGATAGAGATCGGTCCCGGTGGACGATGGCTGGATGGTCGACGGCCCGGACGACGGCGTCGCCAGCCGCACCTCGACGCGCGGGTCGTCGATCGCGCGGCGCATCTCCTCGACGATGGCGTTCGGATCCTCGCCGGGAATCAGCCGCGCGTTCACCGTGGCCTCCGCCGATCCCGGAATCACGTTACTCCGGAAGCCGGCATTCAGCAGCACCGGCGCCAGGGTGTCGCGGATCAGCGCGTGCATCAGCGGGTCCTCGCTCACGAGGCGATCCGCGGCGGCGAGGGCCGCGGGATCCGAGGACGTCGCCAGCGTGGCGAACGCGTCGGCGAGCGGTCCCCGGCTGGTCTTCGCGAGGGTCGCGAGGAACTGACGCGTCTCGGGAACGATCCGCAGCGGCGTCTCGTGGTCGGCGAGCTTGGCCATCGCCTTCGCGAGGATGAAGATCGGGTTGTCCGGGCGCGGCATCGACGAGTGCGTCGACGTGCCGCGCGCCGTCACCAGGATCCGGATAGACGACTTGTCGGCCGTCGAGATGCTCACGTAGCGCACGCGTCCGGCCTCGTCGGTCATGATCCAGCCGCCCTCGTTCAGGGCGAACTCGCAGTCCATGTCGGCCCAGTGCGTCTGCGCGAGCCACGAGGTGTTGTACTGCGCGGCCTCCTCGTCGGCCTCGACGAGGAAGATCACGTCGCGCGCCAGGGGCACATGGTTCTCGGCCAGCCGCATGACGGCGCGGGTGAACACGGCCATGCCGCCCTTGAAGTCGATCGCGCCGCGGCCGAACACGTACCCGTCCTGCTGCAGTCCGGCGAACGGCTCGACGGTCCACTTGTCCCGCTCGACGCCGACCACGTCGGCGTGCGAGGCCAGCAGCACCGGCCGCTTGCTGCCGTCGCCCCGGAGCCGGGCGATCAGGTGCGATTTACCGGCCTCGGGGGTCGGCACGATCGTGATCTCGAACCCGAGGGGACGCAGCCGCGCGGCCAGGAAGTCGTCGATTTGCCCCTCGTGGCCCGGCGGGTTGCTGGTATCGATGCGGATCAGGTCGCTGAGGAGGTCCGCCGTGGCGTGCCCGGCGGGGGCCTGGGCCCGGGCGAGGGGCGCCGACAGCAGGAGCGCGGGGAGGAGCGCGACGGTGACGGCGGTGCGGGTCATGGCTGATTCTAGCCCCGCGCCACCTTGATTCCCGTCCCCCCGCCCGCTACAGTGCCTCCGGAGGATCGCATGCTGCTGATCAGGGACATCATGTACTGCCGGCCCGGCCAGGCCCGGCCGATGGTCGAGAAGTTCGTGGCGCTGTCGAAGGCCGGCGCGAAACTCGGCTTCAAGGAAATGCGGGTCATGACCGACGTGAGCGCCGAGCGCTTCTGGACCGTCGTCGCGGAGATGGAGGTGCCCAGTCTTCAGGAGTACGAGGCGATGATGGCCAAGAGTACGGCCATGAAGGAATTCCAGGACATCATGAAGGGCTACCACGATCTCGTCGAGAACGGCCGCCGCGAAATCTACAAGCTGGAGAACTGACCCGTGAAACTCCTGCGCACCGCCCTCGTGTCGGCGCTGGCCCTCGCGACGACCGCCTGCTTCCAGTCGACCACGGTCGTGAAGCTGAAGGCCGACGGCACCGGCACCATCAACCAGCGCCTCGTCTTCACCGCCGCGGCGATCGAGCAGATGAAGCAGCTGGCGGGCGCCACCGGCAACGGCGGCGCCGCCGCCTTCGATCCACTCTCGGACGACACGGCGAAGGAAATGGCCGGCGGCCTCGGCCCGGGCGTCCGCTTCGTGTCGTCGACGCCCGTCAAGACCGCCGACGGCGAGGGACGCGACATGGTGTTCGCCTTCGACGACATCCGCGCGCTGCAGGTCTCGCAGCAGCCGCCCGGGGCCGACGCGCTCGCGAGCGGCGGCGACAACTTGAAGTTCGCGCTCACCCGGACCGGCGCCAACGCGCTCCTGACGATCACGATGCCCGGCGTCAGCAGCCTCACCAGCGCCGTCGGGGGCGGCGCCGGCGGCGGCGGCGCGCCGCCGCTCGCGCAGCTCGCGATGCTGAAGACGCTGCTCGCCGGCGCGCGCGTCACCATCGCCGTTGAGCCCGTCGGGCGCCTCGTCCACACCAACAGTGCCTACGTGGATGGCAACCGCGTGACCTTGATCGAGCTGCAACTCGACGCACTGTTCGCGGATCCGACGCTCTTCACGAAACTCGCCGCGGCCCCGGACACCGCCGCGGCCGAGGCGCTGCTGAAGGGCGTCCCCGGCCTCAAGGTGCCCTCGCAGCCCGAGATCACGATCGAGTTCGCGCCCTAGATCACGAAATGCAACACGAAGGCCCGAAGGCCCGAGGACGATCCGGAAAAGACTGCTTCTCTTCGGGTCTTCGCGTCTTCGAGTTGCATTTTCGTGGTTGAGTTCAGGGTGATTCCCGCAGGTCGCGCCTGAGCGCGGGCGTTCTCGCGGCGATCCAGCCGGTCACGGCGACGCAGGCCAGTCCCCCGCTGACCACCGAAAAAGGCGCGCCGAATCCGTGCGCCACGAGGCCCGCCTCGAGCTCGCCGAGTTGCGGGCCGCCCATGAAGAACACCATGTTCACGCCCGACATGCGCCCGAGCAGACGCTCGGGCGTCTCGAGCTGTCGGACGACGCTTCTGATCACGGTGCTGACGGTGTCGGTCGCGCCGGTGAGGGCGAGGCAGACGAACGTCAGCCAGAACATCCGCGACGCGCCGAACACCACCGTCGCCGCGCCGTGGCCCGCCACCGCCCACAGCAACGTCCGGCCGCGGCGCTGGATCCGCTCCGTGAGCGGCACCATGGCGACGCTCGCCAGCACGGACCCGACGGCCGGCGCCGCGTAGAGCCAGCCGAAGCCCGTCGGACCGACGTTCAGGATGTCCTGCGCGAAGATCGGCAGCAGCGCCGTGGCGGACGCGAAGAACGTCGCCACGAAATCCAGCAGCATCGTCGAGCGGATCAGCGACGAGCGGAACACGAACCGCACGCCCTCGAACGCCGACCGGAGCGAGGCCGGCTCGCGGGCGGCGCCGGCCGAGTCCGTGCCCTCGCGCACGTCGCGCATCATCAGCAGGGCGACGACGACGAAGCCGAACGAGACCGCGTTGGCGACATAGGCCCAGGCCACGCTGTAGGCGGCGATCAGGAGGCCGCCGATCGACGGCCCGACAACCGACGCGAACTGCGCCATGATCGCGTTCAGGCTGATCGCGTTCGGCAGATGCTCGCGGGGGACGAGGGTCGGCAGGAGCGCCTGGCGCGCCGGCAGGTCGAACGCACTGACGGCCGCGCCGGTCGCGGCAAGCAGGTAGATCGGCCAGATCACGGACACGCCGCGGAACGCGACCACGGCGAGTCCGAGCGCGACGATGGCGCCGCTGGTCTGCGTGGCGATCATCAGCCGGCGGCGGTTCCAGGCGTCGGCCACGACGCCGCTGACGAGCGAGAACACCACGATCGGGACGACCTTCGAGAGGCCCACGAGGCCGAGCGCGATGGCGCGGTCGTCGGGCGCCGCCAGCAGGGACACGTGCCACAGCAGGGCCGCGTTCTGCATGAACGACCCGGTGAACGAGAGCAGTAGCCCGATCCAGATCAGCCGGAAGTTGCGCGACCGCAGGGCGACGAACGACGCGCGCACGGGAACGTCAGACGACCAGGACGAGCTTCCCCACGTGCGCGCTCGAGTCGAGCAGCCGGTGGGCGGCGGCCGCTTCCCGCAGCGGAAAGGTGGCGTGAATCAAGGGCGCCACGGCCCCCGATTCGAGGAGGGGCCAGACCTGCTCGTGCACCCGGCGCGCGAGCGCGCCCTTCTCGGCCACGCTCCTCGGCCGCAGGGTCGATCCCGTGAAGGTCAGCCGCTTCGTGAGGATGGGCCGCAGGTTGATCTCGGCGCGCGCGCCGGCCTGGGTGCCGATCTGCACGAGCCGGCCGTCCATGGCGAGCACCTCGAGGTTGCGCGCCACGTACTCGCCGCCGATGATGTCGAGCACGACGTTCACGCCGTGCCCCTCGGTGACGTCCTGGAGCACGGAGACGAAGTCCGCCGTGCGGTAATTGATCGCCCGCTCGGCCCCGAGCCGCACGCACGCGGCGCACTTCTCGTCCGATCCGGCCGTCGCGAACACGCGCGACCCGCGCGCGTGCGCCAACTGGATCGCCGTCGTGCCGATCCCGCTCGTGCCGCCGTGGACGAGCAGCGACTCCCCCACCGCCAGCCGGCCGCGGTCGAACACGTTGGTCCACACGGTGAAGAAGGTCTCCGGCACGGCCGCCGCGGCGGTCATCGTGAGCTTCCGTGGGACCGGGAGGCACTGCGGCGCCGGCGCCACCGCGTATTCGGCGTAGCCGCCTCCGCTGAGAAGGGCGCAGACGGCGTCGCCGACGGACCAGCCGCCCACGCCGGGGCCGATCGCGTCGATCGTGCCCGCGACCTCGAGCCCCGGGATGTCGGACGCGCCGGGCGGCGGCGGGTACTTTCCCTGCCGCTGCATGGCGTCCGGCCGGTTCACACCAGCCGCCGCCACTTTGATGCGGACCTCGCCCTCGGCCGGCTCCGGCACCGGCCGCTTCGACGGGACGAGCACGTCGGGGCCGCCCGGCTCCTTGATCTCGATCGCGATCATCATCACGGTGTCACGTCCTTCTCAATCCTATCCCGCAGCGTCCGCGTCGAACGCGGCGGCGGTCGTCGCGCGGCTCCAGCCACTCCCACGGCCGCAGCGAGGTCAGCGGATACTTCTTCCGGAGCTGGACGACGCGATCCGCGTACTCGCGCTTCGGGAACTCCTTCCGCAGCAGCCGCTCGCGCAGGCGCCGGATCTCGACGCGGTAGAGATCGCGGATGAACTCGTGCACGAGTTCCGGCCGCGTCTGCGGCGTGGGCTTCACGCCGAGGCGCAGCAATTCGTCGAGGACGTCCTGGCGGTAGTGGTACGGCGGCGGGCCGGAGTCAGGCACTGATGACGCCCTTGACGGCCTCGAGCGAGGCCGCCAGCGGCATCACGGGCCGCCCGGCGGCAATCGCGTCGGCCAGTGCCTTCGGCTTTTCCACGGGCTCCCCGATGATCGGCTCGACAATCTCGCCGAACTTCGCCGGATGCGCCGTGGCTAGAAAAATCCCCACCTGACCCGCCTTCGCCCGCATGGCCTCTCCTCGGGCTCCGGCGAGGCAAGCCTTCACTCCGAGGTACCCAATCGCGCCGTGCGGGTCGAGCAGGTAGCCCCGCTCCTCCCACACACGGCGGATCGTCTTCTTCACCTCGCCGTCGCTGTGGCGGCTCCCGACCACGTCCGCGCGCATGGCGTCGACGCTCCGGCCGTAGAGCCACAGCATGCGCTCGAAATTACTCGGGTTGCCGACGTCCATCGCGTTGGCGATTGTGGGGACCGACGGACGCGCCTCGAACAGGCCCGTCGCCAGGTATTCCGGCACGACGTCGTTGACGTTGGTCGCCGCGACGAAACGCGCGATGGGCAGGCCCAGGCGCTTCGCCATCAGGCCGGCGGTGAGGTTGCCGAAGTTGCCGCTCGGCGTGGCGACGATCGGCGGGCCGGCGTCCGGGTGCCGCCGCCACAGGTCGGCCACGGCCTGGAAGTAGTAGACCATCTGCGGCAGCAGCCGGCCGATGTTGATCGAGTTGGCCGAGGTGAGCCGCACGCGCCGCAGGTAATCCTCGTCGGTGAACGCGTCCTTCACGAGCTGCTGGCAGTCGTCGAAGCTCCCGGAGACGGCGTACGCGCGGACGTTCGATCCCTCGACGCCGTTGAACATCGTGAGCTGCGCTTCCTGCGTCGGGCTCACCCGGCCCTCCGGGTACAGCACGACCACGCGCATGTGCGGCACCTGGTAGAACGCATGCGCGACGGCGCCGCCCGTATCCCCCGAGGTCGCCACGAGCACCGTTGTCGGATCGCCGCCGTCGTGCAGCGCGGCCATCAGGCGCGCCATCACACGCGCGCCGACATCCTTGAACGCGAGCGTCGGGCCGTGGAACAGCTCGAGCGCGTAGACGCCGGGCTCGACCTCGACGAGGGGAATCGGAAAGTTCAGCGCCTCGACGACGAGGGCCTCGAAAGTGGCGGCGTCGAGATCGCGGGTGAACGGCCGCAGCACGCGGAACCCGATCTCGGTGAGCGTGCGCCGTGGCAGGCGGGCGATCTCGTCGGGCGTCCAGGGATCGAGGGCCTCGGGGACGTAGAGGCCGCCGTCGGGCGCGAGGCCGTCGAACAGCGCGAATTCCAGGCTGGCGGCCGGCGCGCGGCCGCGGGTGGTTATGAAGCGCATGTGGCCACGACGTGCGCGCCCCGCTCGGCGATCGGCGACACGTAAGTCTGGTGGCTGACGCCCATGTGCACGTCGACGGCGCCTTCCATGGCCTCGGCCACGCGCGCCGCCGAGGCGCGATCGCGGCAGAGCGCGAAGAGCGACGGTCCGGAGCCCGAGAGGCCGGCGCCGATGGCGCCGGCGTCGCGCGCGGCCCGCTTGATCGCCTCGAGGCCGGGCACGAGCGGCGCCCGGCGCGGCTCGGCGATCGCGTCCTCGATGGCGCGCCCGAGCAGGGCGAAATCCGACCGGTGCAGGGCGTCGACGAACGCGCCGAGGTTGGCCCACTGGCGGACGGCGTCCTTGAGCGGCACGGTGTCGCCGAGGAGGGCGCGCGCCTTCGCCGTCTCGATCTCGAGATCCGGGTGCACGACGACGGCCGTGAGACCCGCCGGCACGGGCAGCCGCACGACATCGGGCGGGTTGGTGCTGCGAACGAGAACGAACCCCCCGCAGATCGCGGGGGCGATGTTGTCGCCGTGGGCCGAGCCGGCGCCGAGCGCTTCGCCTCTGAGCGCGCAGGCGACGAGCGTGTCGAGCGACGCGCCGCCGCCGCAGAGCGCGTTGACGGCGGCGACGGCCGCGGCCGCGCTGGCGGCGCTGCCGCCCAGGCCGCTGGCGAGCGGGAGGCCCTTGCGGATCCGCAGGCGCACGCCGCGCGACTCGCCGAGCGCCTCGAGCAGCGCCGCGGCGGCGACGCTCGCGGTGTTCTTCGAGGCCTCGCGCGGCAGGCGGCCGGCGTCGCCCTGGATGTCGTCGATCGTGACGCCGGCGGGGCCGAAGGCCGCGGTCACCTCGTCGCCCGGCGTCTCGAGGGCGAAGCCGAGGACGTCGAAGCCGCAGCCGACATTCGACACAGTCGCCGGCGCGAACGCCGTCACTTCGGTCATCGGGTGATCATCTTACCCGGAAGAACCACAGAGGCACAGAGGCACGGAGGGCGCGGCACTCGACGCGGCCGGCGCGCAAAGCGCGCCGCGCGTGGGAACAGGACAGGCGGAGGCTACAAGACCGGGTGGGCGAATCGGTCTTGAGCCTCCACCTGTCCTGTTCACACGGCCGCCTCTGGCGGCCCGCGTCGAGGGCCGGCTGACGTCTCGACGTCTCTGTGTCTCCGAGTCTCTGTGGCGGATTCAGCGCGCGTAGCGCTCGCGGATCGTGGGGATCAGGTACTCGCGGAACGCGTGATCGAAATCGTAGCGCGGGGCGAAGCCCCAGTCGGCCCGGGCGGCCGTGTCGTCGACCTCGGCCGGCCACGAGTCCACGATGCGCTGGCGTTTCGCGTCCACGTCGAACGTGATGGCGGCGCCGGGAAACGCGCGCGTGGCGACGTCGCGGATCGCCTCCGCCGTCGCGCTGAATCCGCCCGCGTTGTACGCGGTGCGCGTGAGGCGCTCGCGGGGCGCCCGCGAGAGGGCGATCAGCGCGGCCACGGCGTCGGGCATCGCGAGGAACGGGATGCGCGTGTCGGGCCGGACGAAGCAGGCGTACGGCTCGCCGCGGGCGGCCGCGTGGACCATCTCCGGCGCGTAGTCCGACGTGCCGCCGGCCGGCAGCGTCGTGGCCGAGATCAACCCGGGAAAGCGGATCGCGCGGAAGTCGACGCGCGGCGTGAACGCCTCGGCGGCCGAGAGCTGCTTGTAGTGGTGCGCGTAGTAGCGCCCGAGCTGCTCGCACGCCCGCTTGTTGCACCCGTACATCGTCACCGGCTCCAGCCACTGGTCCTCGCGCACCCGGCCCGCCGCCGCCTTCTCCTTCGCGCCGGGCAGGCCGTAGGCGGCGATCGACGAGGGGTACACGAACACGACGGGACGGCCGTGCGACTCCCCTTCCTTCTGCGCGAACTCGAGCAGCTGGAGCGTGCCCTCGACGTTGACGCGGTGCGCGGTGAGCGGCGCGAACTCGGAGCGCGTGGACAGCAGCGCCGCCAGATGGAACACGAGGTCGATCTCGAACTCCGCCAGGATCCGCTCGAGCAGGATCGGGTCGGTGATCGAGCCGGTGAACTCGCGGGCGACGAGGGGCGCGAGGGCCGGATCGAGCGGGCTCAGATCGAGCGTGACGATGAGCGCGCCCGAGGCCGCCAGCGACGCGACGAGCCCGTGGCCGATCTCGCCCCCCGCGCCGGTAATCAAGGTGACGGGCTTGCGCATCGCCCTCTAGAATGCCACACCTGACGTATCCTGTTGGGCGATGCGTCCGCCAGACGCCGCGTCCTCGGATCTCTTCCGCGTCCTCGTCGAGAATAGCGCCGACGGCATCGCCCTGCTGGACGAGCAGGGCCGGCTGCTGTTCGCCAGCGCGTCGGCGGTGCGCATGCTCGCGCATCCTCTCGAGGAGCGCCTCGGCCGCACGCCGTTCGACATGGCGCACGCCGACGATCTGCCGCGCGTGCGCGCGACCTTCGCCGCCTGCCTCGCGCACCCGGGCGAGCCGATCGCCGCCGAGTTCCGCGTCCGCCACCACGACGGCTCGTGGCACACCGTCGAGGTGGTCGTGGTGAACCGCCTGGACGAGCCGGTCGTCGGCGCGATCGTCGTCAACTTTCGCGATATCACGGAACGCAGACACTCCGAGCGCGCCCTCGAGGCCAGCCAGGACCGGCTGCGCCGGCTCGTGGAACGCGCGCAGGACATCATCTACCACTGCGACCTCTCGGGCCGTTTCACGTACGCCAACCCGACGGCCAGCCGCGTGACGGGCTACGGCCAGGACGAGCTGATCGGCCGGCACTTCCTGACGCTCATCCGGCCCGACTACCAGGAGCGGGCGGTCGCGCTCTACGCGGAGCAGCTGGAGCGGCACACGCCGAACACGTACTTCGAGTTTCCGGCGGTGACCAAAGACGGCGCGATCGTCTGGCTCGGCCAGCACGTACAGCTCGTGCTCGACGGCGACACGATCACGGGCGTGCAGGCGATCGCGCGCGACATCACGCGCCAGCGGGACGCGGAGGAGCGGCTGCGCCAGTCCGAGGCGCGCTATCGCTCGCTCATTCACAGCGCGGCCTACGGCATCTACCGGTCCACGCGCGAGGGCCGGATCCTCGACGCCAACCCGGCGCTCGCCCACATGCTCGGCTACGACACGCCCGAGGAGCTCAAGGCGCTGAACATGGCGGACCTCTACCAGCGGCCGGAGGACCGCGCCGAGCACCTCGCGCAGTACGCGAAGGCACAGCAGCCCACCCACTCCGTCTACGCGCGCTGGAAGCGCAAGGACGGCGTCCCGATCGTCGTGCACCTGACGGCAGGTTTCGTGCGGTTCGAGGACGAGGGCCTGAGCTGCTTCGAGGGCATGGCCGAAGACGTGACCGAGCGGCACGCGCTCGAGCAGCAGCTGCGCCGGGCCCAGAAGATGGAGGCCATCGGCCTGCTCGCCCGCGGCGTGGCGCACGACTTCAACAACGTGCTGGCCGCGATCGTCGGCTCCGCGGACCTGCTGTCGGCGCGGCTGCCGGCGGGGCATCCGGCGCAGACCGAGGCCGCCGAGATCGTCAAGGCCGCCGAGCGCGGCGCCACCTTCACGCGGCGGCTGCTCGCGTTCAGCGGCCGGCCGACGCACGAGCCGCGCGTGCTCGACGCGCACGAGATCGTGGCCGGCATGGAGTCGGTCCTCCGCCGGCTGACGAGCGACGGAATCGACCTCCGCCTCCACACGCCGGGGCCTGCGCCCCTCGTCCGGGTCGACTCCGGCGAGCTGGAGCAGGTCCTTCTGAACCTCGTGGTGAACGCCCGTGATGCCATGCCGACAGGCGGCGCGATCGACATCACCGTCGAGGGCGTGACCGTCGACGAACGGGCCGCGCGCCGCCATCCCGACCTGCCCGCGGGCCCGTACGTGCGCCTATCAGTGCACGACACCGGCATCGGCATCGCCCCGGACGTGCAGCCCCACCTCTTCGAGCCGTTCTTCACGACGAAGGGTCCGGCCAAGGGCACAGGCCTCGGCCTGTCGATCGTTTACAGCATCGTCAAGGAAGCCGGTGGGACGGTGACCGCAGAGTCGGCGCCCGAGCGGGGCACGACGTTCGACGTCCTGCTGCCGCTGGCCGTACGCCCGGACTAGTGGGGCAACGCGGCGATTTGGAGCCGGGCGGCGGCGGAGGCGGGCTTGAGATCCGCCTTGGGTGCAAACCTTGCATCCGTCAGGGCAATGGATCAGATCGAGGGCACCCCGGGGCAGGACACCGGTGATGCCGCCAAGCCCGCCGCGACTATCCTGCGTCAGGAGATCTCAAGCGGCACGGCCCAGCTCGAGCGCCCAGCCACCGGCCTCCTGCTGTCGTCGCTCTCGGCCGGCCTCGATCTCGGGTTCGGTCCGGCGATCATGGCGACGATGCGCGGCGCGGCCGCAGGCAATGGGCTCACCCTGCGGCTCGCCCTGGCATTCGGCTACTCGATCGGCTTCGTCATTGTCGTGCTCGGGCGATCCGAGCTCTTCACCGAGCACACGACACTAGCCGTCCTGCCTCTCCTCTCGCATCAGACGACGCTGCGGAAGGTGGCGCGTCTCTGGTCGATTGTCTATGTCGGCAACCTTGCCGGCGGCGTGCTGTTCGCCGCGCTCGTCGGATCGGTGGGCCGACACCTGAACCTGTTCACGGCGGCGAATCTCGACACGATTGCGCTGACGCTGACGGCGGCCGGCCCCTGGACGATGTTCGAGAGCGCCATCGTGGCGGGCTGGATGATGGGCCTCGTCTCCTGGCTCGTCACCGCGGCTCGGGACACCATGAGCCAAATCATCCTGATCGTCCTTCTCACGGGTGCCATCGCGTTCCTCCGGCTCCACCACTGCATCGCCGGCTCCATCGAGGTCGTCCTGTCGGTCTTCTATGGCTCGACGACGGCCGCCTCGGCGCTTCGCTTTCTGATCGTTGCCACGCTGGGCAACGTCGTCGGCGGCACCATCTTCGTGGCGCTGATCAAATACGGCCACGTCCGCTTCCCCGGCCCCCGCCCGTCGGAACACCACAGCTGATGCCGTCGACGAAGCGCGGAAGAGCTCGTGACCTCACAGATGGGCTCGAAGCCAGGCACGGCGGTTGCTTCCTCCAGGAGCGGAGGTGATGGAATGGCCCCGCTCTTCGGCAACTGGTATCTCTTCGCCGCGATCCTGGTTGCGGCATTGTTCGGCCTTCTGCTCGTGCCGGCGTTGATCAAGATCAACCGTGACGGCAAGCGGCGACTGGGACCGCTGCGGCGGCTGACGAAGCACGGCGTCGTGCTGGGTCCGCCCACGCCGCCGGGCGCGGGCGACAATAACCCGGGGCGCGTCGGCGATCCCGCGCCTGGCATGCCCGACGGACAACCCGACCCTTGGGGACCGCGCGCACATCGTGGGACGTAGCGCGTGATCGGAGCCGGCGGTCCGGGCTGATTGCTGCCCGCAAGGAGATGTCGTGATGCGCACGCGCGGTGCGATCAGTCACACGGTCGAGTCGTTCTCGGCTGCCGTGACCCGATGGACGGGGCGCACGAGTGCCTTCGTGGCGGCCTGCCTCATTGTCGCCGTGTGGGCTCTCAGCGGCCCGCTGTTCGGCTATTCCGACACCTGGCAGCTCGTGATCAATACGGGCACGACGGTCGTCACGTTCCTCATGGTGTTCCTGATCCAGCGAACCCAGAACAAGGACGCCATGGCGATCCAACTCAAGCTGAACGAGCTGGTGGCCGCTATTGACGGCGCGAGCAACCGACTGATCGATGTCGAGGATCTGAACGAGGACGAGTTGAAGCTGCTGCACGAGTACTATGCGGCCCTGGTCGCCAGGGCGCGGAAGGACCGAACCCTCACGCTGTCGCATTCGATCGAGGAGGCGAGCGCCCGCCATGCCGTCAAGCGTCGCTCGGCCCGGGCCCCGGAGCCGGGCGCCTGACGGCGACGATCGCGCCGTGCCTGGTGCTGTCCTCACGCGTTTCGGATGGCGTCGAGAAACTGTTCGCCCAGGTCGTCGGCCTTTCTCGCACCGACCCCTTTCACCCGACGAAGCTCAGCGAAGGGGGCGAACGGAGGAACGGACGGCATGGCCGTGCCGGCAGCCGCCGCATGGACACGTCGTGGCCTTGGGCCACGATCTGCCGATCGCCAGCGCCAGCGTGGACGTCGTGTTCGGCATCGCGATCCTGCAACGCACCACGCGCCCGACATCTCGCCGTACGAACGGCCGCTCCAGGCTCGCGAACTGCGGCGCTTCGGCGCGTCGCTATCCAGCGGCTCTTCGACTAGAGTTCCCGCGGCAGGACTTCGCGCAAGCCGCTCCAGGTCTCGGGATCCTGGCTGAGCAGCGTTCGCAGATACAGCCCGACGTCATCGGCCGGGAACTGCCCCTCGAGCGCGGCGACGGCCGCCGGCAGCTTCGCCGGATCCGGCTGCACCTCGTCCTCCTCGATGAGCCCGTTCTCGTGCACGATGCCGAGGGCGTCGAGAAACGCGCCCATGAGCGGCCGCTGCGCCGACAGGTGATAGAGGACGAGCGTCCGGGCGGCGATGGCGTCGGGGAGCGACGGCAGGCTCGCGAGGTGCTTGGCCTTGCGCTCGTCGTCGAGCGCGAGCACCGACTTGGGCCGGAACTTCTTCTGCTGCGCGATCATCAGCGCGGCCTGCACCTGATCGTCGATCGCCTGGTCGTCCTGCCAGAACGCCAGTGCCGCCTGGTGCCGCTGCGCCGCACTCATCTGCTTCCAGAGCCGTGAAGGGGTCAAGGGCGTCTCGTCCATTGCTGCTATTCTAGTCGGGCCGGGTTCCGCGCCAACGTGCTGTTCAGCGAGCCGACGTTCCTCTTTCTGTTCCTGCCGGTCCTGCTGGCGTTGTACTTCGCGCCCGCCCTGGCGATCAACCGGGCGACGGCCGGCGACCACGACCGGCCCGCGTACCGCAACACGCTGCTCCTCGGCGCGAGCGTGATCTTCTACGCGGCCGGCGGCGGCTGGTTCACCTGGGTCATTCTCGCGTCGATCGCGTTCAACTACGGCCTGGCGCTGGCCGTCGAGGCCGCCCGCACGGCCGCCGCCAGAAAGACGCGCCTCGCCGTGGCCGTCGCCGGCAACCTGATCCTGCTCGGCGTGTTCAAGTACGCCGACTTCGCCACCGCCAACGCCAACGCCATGCTGGCGGCGGCCGGCCGCCACGCGATGCCGCTGCCGCACGTGCTGCTTCCGATCGGCATCTCGTTCTTCACGTTCCAGGCGATGTCGTACGTGATCGACGTCTACCGGCGCGACGCCACGGCCCAGCGGAACCCGATCGACGCCGCGCTCTACCTGCTGCTCTTCCCGCAGCTCATCGCCGGCCCGATCGTCCGCTATCGCGATCTCGCGGCCGAACTCACCCGCCGGCAGGTGTCGCTCGACGACTTCGCCGTCGGGGCGCGCCGATTCGTCGCCGGCCTCGCCAAGAAGGTCCTGGTCGCGAACGTCGTGGCCGGCCCGGCCGACCGCATTTTCGCCATGGCGCCCGGCCAGTGGACCGCGCCGCTGACGTGGCTGGGCCTGGTCTGCTACACGCTGCAGATCTATTTCGACTTCTCCGGCTACTCCGACATGGCGATCGGACTGGGCCGGATGTTCGGGTTTCATTTCCTCGAGAACTTCCGCTGGCCATACGTCTCCGCCACGGTGCAGGAGTTCTGGCGCCGCTGGCACATCTCGCTCTCGACCTGGTTCCGCGACTACCTCTACATCCCGCTCGGCGGCAACCGCGCCGGACGCGGCCGCGCCTACCTGAACCTCGTGATCGTCTTCACGCTGTGCGGACTGTGGCACGGCGCCGCCTGGAACTTCGTCGTATGGGGCCTGTTCCACGGCACGTTTCTCGTCCTCGAGCGCGCCGGGCTGGCGCGCGCGATCAAGACGCAATGGGCCCTGGTGGGCCGCGCGTACACGCTCGCCGTCGTGATGGTCGGGTGGGTCTTCTTCCGGGCCGACACGCTCGGCGCCGCGGTCGGGTTCCTGCGGGCGATGGCGGGCCTCGGCGCCGGCGCGCCCACGCCCTACCCCGCCGCCTGGTTCCTGACGCCGCACGTGATCGTCACGATCGCGGCCGGCATCCTCCTGTCCGCGCCCCTCGCGCCCTGGCTGGCCGGCTGGCGCGACCGGCTGCTCGCCGATCGGGCGCGCCCGGGCCGCGCGTGGGCCGCGGCCGCGATCGCCTCGGCCGGGTTCGTGGCGCTGCTCGCCGCCTCCGCGCTGCAGGTGGCCGCGGGCACGTACAATCCCTTCATCTACTTCAGGTTCTGATGTCCTCCACAGGCACGGCCACGGCTCCCTCACGCGTCGCGCGAGCGGCGATCGTGGCCGCGTTCATCGTCGCGATCGGCGCACCGGGCCTCGGGCTCGTCGCCGGCGGCGATCGGAACACGATCTCCGAGGCGGAGATGCGGGAACTCGCCCCGGCGCCGGCGTGGCCCGGCACGCTGGCCGCGGCGGGCGCATGGCCGGCGGCATTCAAGGCCTACTTCGTCGACCACTTCGCCTTCCGCCCGGCGATGCTGCACCTCCAGGCGGTGGCGCTCTGGAACTGGCTCGGCACGTCGGCCTCCGACACCGTCATCGCCGGCAAGGATGGCTGGCTCTTCTACGCGGACGATGGCGGCATGGACGACTACGTGCAGGCGCAGCCGATCTCGCAACCGGAGCTCGAGGCCTGGCGGGAGACCCTCGACCGGACCCAGCGATGGCTCGCGGCACGGGGCATCCGCTATCTCGTGGTCTTCGTGCCCGACAAGCAGATGATCTATCCCGAATTCATGCCGGACTCGCTCGGCCGGCTCAGCCCCGACTACCGCGTCGATCGCCTCCTCCCGTACCTGCGCGAGCATTCGACCGTCGATCCGCTCGACCTGCGCCCGGCGCTGCGCGCCGCGAAGGGCGGCGAGCTCCTCTACGATCGCTACGACACGCACTGGAACGACCGCGGCGCACTGGCCGGCTATCAGGCCATCCTCGCGCGGCTGCGGCCGTGGTTTCCCTCGATGACGCCGCTGCCCCGCGAGGACTTCGTCACGTCGCCCGACGCCTCATCGGGCGACAAGACGACGATGCTGGGGCTGGTGGATCGTGGAAAGCTGGCGATGCCGGGGCTGGTCCGGCGCGGTGGATGGCGCGCGACGGTCGTCGAGCCGGCGCACCCGGATCCGTACGGCGAGGAGGGCCGGCTCGTGACCGAGATCGCGGGCTCCTCGCTGCCCCGCGCCGTGGTGTTTCGCGACTCGTTCGCGGGCCGGCTGATTCCCTATCTCTCCGAACACTTCAGCCGCGCGGTCTACCTCTGGGAGAACGACTTCGACCCGAACGTCGTCGAGCGGGAGCATCCCGACGTCGTGATTCAGGAGTACGTCGACCGCCACCTCGTGACGTTCGAGCCGTATCCGGGTCTCGTGCCGGCGCCCGACCGCCCCTGACGGCCTGCCCCTCAGACCTCGATATCGACGGCGACGATGTGCTCGGCGAGGCCGACGCCGTGCTGCGCGACGGGCACGTGGTTCGGATCCTTCTGGTACGCGTCGAGCGCGGCGCGGTTCGGGAACGTGACAATCAACCCGGTGTCGTAGGACCGCGCGGATCGGACGACGTCGGCGCCGACCTGGAGATCCAGGACGCCGCCCAGGGCGCGCAGGCCCGCGAGGCGGGCTCGATGATCGGCGCGCGCGGCCTCGTCGACGTCGGCTTTGTACTTGAAGCACACCAGGTGCACCAGGGGCATCTACAGCTCCTCTCCGTCGATGTCATCGTCGCCGACATCGACGACGGCGGAGTGGATCTCGATCGCGAACCACTCGCGGAACGTCTTGAGGTCGCGCACGGCGGGCCAGAGCGCCTCGTCCTCGGTCCAGGTCGACAACTGGAACTCGAAGATCCAGTCGGCGTTCTCCTCGACCCACTCCTGCACGTCCTCTTCCAGCTCGAACTCCGGCAGCAGGAAGGCGGTGCCGTAGGGCCGCGCGGGCGCGACGGTGACCGCGCCCTTGGCAGCGTCGGCGTCGCACGTGCGCATCCACTCGAGGAAGGGACCGGCGCCGGTGATCGAAACGGCGGTGCGATTCACGACACGCATGGATTAATTGTAGGCCAGGCGCTCGGGATGCCCGGCGTGGCGCCGGAGCCACGCGCGCGCTTCCCTGAACTCGGGACACGCGTCGGCCACGAGCTTCCAGAAGCGCGGGGAATGATCCAGCCGGCGCAGGTGCATGAGTTCGTGCAGGATCACGTAGTCGCGGACCCAGTCGGGCATCAGCACCAGCCGCCAGTTCAGGCAGATGTGGCCGGCCCGCGAGCACGAGCCCCAGCGCCAGCGCTGGTTCCGGACGCTCACGCGGGCCACGGTGAGGCCGTGCGCGCCCGCCAGCTCGGCGACGCGTGCCGGCAGCACGCGGCCCGCCTTCGCCCGGAGGGCGCGCTCGACGTCGGGCGGCGGCGCCTGGCGGCGCGCCAGGGCCTGCTCCTCGGCGACGCGCCGCCGCTCCTTCTCGATCCAGTCATGCTCGCGCTCCGCGAACGCGAGGGCCTCCCGGCGCGAGCCTCCGCGCGGCACCGACACGCGCACCGAGCCGTCCGGGCGGACCCGGATCACGTAGCGCCGGGCGCGCGCGTGCCGCACGACGTCGACGTCACTCACGGCACGGCTCCTCGGCAGTTCGCCGCCAGACGGCGTGGCCATCATCCCTCGCGATCAGAGCGAGTCCAGCACCTCGCGCGTGTGCTCCCCGAGCGCCGGCGGCGGCCGCTTCGGCTCGGCGGGCGTGCGCGACAGCTTCACCGGGTTACCGAGCATCCGCACATCGCCCAGCGTCTCGTGCGCCTGGACGAGCATCATATCCCGCGCCGCCACCTGCGGATCCGCGACGGCCTCGCCGACGGTGCGCACGCGCCCGCACGGCACGTGGCGCGCCTCCAGCTTCGCCGTGAGCTCGTCGACGCGCATCGTCGAGAACACGCGCTCCAGCTCGGCCTTGAGCGCGGACCGGTTCGAGAGCCGATCGGTGTTCGTCGCGAAGCGGGGATCGCCGGCCAGATCCAGGCGCCCGATGGCCTCGAGGAAATCCCGCCAGAGGCGGGGGTTCGCCACGGCCACGATGATGCGGCCGTCCTGGGCGTGCAGCGTCTCGTATGGCGCGATCGACGGGTGGTCGTTGCCGCGGCGGCCGGGCGGCACGCCGGTGGCGAGCAGGATCCCGACGGGCAGGTGCATCACCGACAGCATCGAGTCGAACAGCGCGATGTCGACGTGCTGCCCCTGCCCGCTCTTCTCGCGATCGAGCAGGGCCAGGAGGATGCCCTGCATCGCATAGTGGCCGGCGAGGTAGTCCGTGATCGCGATGCCGACGCGCGTCGGCTCGCCGTCGGGGAACCCGGTCACGTCCATCAGCCCGGCCTCGCCCTGAATGACCACGTCGTAGCCGGTCAGCCTCGCGCGCGGGCCCGTGTGTCCGTAGCCGCTGATCGAGCAGTAAACCAGGCGCGGGTTGGCCGCGAGGACGTCGGCGGGGCCGAAGCCCAGCGCCTCCAGGCTGCCCGGCCGGAAGTTCTCGATGAGCACGTCGGCGGTGCGGACGAGGGCGCGCAGCGCGTCGGCGCCCGCGGGACTCTTGAGATCGAGGGCCACGCTCTTCTTGGAACGGTTGACGCCGAGGAAGTAGCTGCTCCAGCCCTCGACGAACGGCGCCCAGGCGCGCGTCTCGTCGCCGCGCTCGGGCTCCTCGATCTTGAGCACCTCGGCGCCCATGTCGCCGAGCATCATCGTGCAGAACGGGCCCGCCAGCACGCGGGTGAGGTCGATCACGCGGAGTCCGTCGAGCGGCGCCATGGTCGCAGTCTAGCAAATTGACGGCGGCGCGCCCGGCGGGCCGTGGATATAATGGCGCGTCACTCAGGAGGCGAGCATGCACGGGAGCCGAGCCGCGTCCGCCGTCGCTCTCACGGCCGTCCTCGTCGTCGTCCTCTGGGGCGGTGCCGGCGCCGCGTTGATCGCGCAGGCGCCCGCGCGCGAGAACCCGCTCGCCGGCCAGGCCGACGCCATCCGCAACGGCCAGGGCCTCTTTCGCGCGCGCTGCGCGAACTGCCACGGGATGGACGCCGCCGGCGTGCGCGGCCCCGACCTGACCGCGGTCTGGGCGAGCGGCCGCACCGACGAAGGCCTGTTCCACACGATCCGCACCGGCATTCCCGGCACCGAGATGCCCGCGATCAACGCGCGCTCGGGCGACGACGACGTCTGGCGCATCCTCGCGTACCTGCGGACGCTCAACGTCGCGCCCGCGCCCGCGCCGGTGGGCAATGCCGCCAACGGTGAGCGCGTCTTCCGCGCCCAGTGCGCCAGTTGCCACAAGGTGAACGGCCGCGGCGGCCGCCTCGGCCCCGACCTCTCGCGCATCGGCGCGGCGCGGGCCCGCGCCGCCCTCGTGCGCCAGATTCGCGGCGCCAACGAGGACCACCGCCCCGGCTATGCGCCGGTCACGCTCACCCTGCCGGACGGCCGCACGCTGCGCGGCGTGAAGAAGAACGAGGACCTGTTCTCCGTGCAGATCATGGACACGGGCGAGCGGATCCAGGGCTACCTGAAGGACACGCTGCGCGGCGTCGACAGCACCGCGCGGTCGG
The DNA here is from genome assembly GCA_963792785.1 of uncultured Acidobacteriota bacterium. Lineage (GTDB taxonomy): Bacteria > Acidobacteriota > Vicinamibacteria > Vicinamibacterales > CAVVIG01 > CAWIMX01. The sequence continues at coordinate 1,088,683 of CAWBXO010000001.1, forward strand.
CCATGCCGGTCTACGGGCCCGACCGCCTCAGCGAGAGCGACCTCAACGACCTGCTGCAGTATCTGGGCACGTTGCGCCCTTCGACGAGCTCAGGGCGGGGTGAGCCTGTCGAACCCCGCGGAAGATAGAGGAGATCCCATGCCGTCCACGATTCGCCGCCTGGCTGTCGCTGCCAGCCTCGCCCTCGTCGCCGCGGCCCCGCTCGTCGCCCAGCGCGGGCCCACCGTCACCGCCGACGACCTGCGGCAGGGCCTCGCCGATCCCGGCAAGTGGCTGATGTTCGGCGGCACGTACGACGGCCAACGCCACAGTCCGCTCACGCAGATCACGCCGGAGAACGTCGGCCAGCTGGTGCCGCAGTGGACGTTCCAGACCGACACGCTCGGCCGCTTCGAGACGACGACGCTGCTCCTCGACAACGTCCTCTATGTCACCGGCCCGCAGAACGTGGCCTTCGCCCTCGACGCCCGCACGGGCCGCCAGATCTGGCGCTACCGGCGCGAACTGCCGTCCCAGGGCCTCACGGCCTGCTGCGGCCTCGTGAACAAGGGCTTCGGCGTGCTTGGCGACAAGCTGTTCATGACCACGCTCGACGCCCACGTCCTGGCCCTCGACATGCGCACCGGCGACATCGTCTGGGACGCGACGATGGAGGACTACCGGAAGGGGTACGCCTCGACGATCGCGCCGCTCGTCGTGAACGGCAAGGTGATCGTCGGCGTGGCCGGTGGCGAGTACGGGATCCGCGGCTTCATCGACGCGTACGACGCCGAGACCGGCGCGCGCGCCTGGCGCTTCTACACCGTGCCGGCGCCGGGCGAGGCCGGCAGCGAGACGTGGGCCGGCGACGCGTGGGAGCGCGGCGGCGCCTCGGTGTGGACCACGGGGACCTACGACCCCGAGCAGAACCTCGTGTTCTTCGGCACCGGCAACCCGAGCCCCGATTACCACTCGGCCAGCCGGGAAGGCGACAACCTCTACGCCACGTCGCTCGTGGCGCTCGACGCCGACACGGGCGCGCTGCGCTGGCACTACCAGTTCACGCCGCACGACACGCACGACTGGGACTCGACCAACGTGCCCGTGCTGGCGGATCTGACGATCGACGGGCGGCCCCGCAAGGTCGTGATGATCGCCAACCGCAACGGCTTCTTCTACACGCTCGATCGCACGAATGGCCGGCTCATCGTCGGGCGGCCGTTCGTCGAGACGAACTGGGCCAAGGAGATCGGCCCCGACGGCCGGCCCGTGGAGCTGCCCGGCCACCTGCCGGACGAAAAGGGATCGATCACGTGCCCCGACCTGGTCGGCGGGACGAACTTCATGCCGCCGTCCTACGATCCGGACCTGCAGCTTTTCTTCGTGACGGCGCGCGAGACGTGCGCGACGTTCTTCGCCTGGGAGCCCCAGTACAGCGCGGGCGACAGCTTCACGGGCGGCGCGACGTCGCGCGCCCCCGGCAGCGACGAGCCCTGGGGCGCCCTGCGCGCGATCGACCCGCGCACGGGCGAGCGCCGCTGGGAATTCAAGTACCCATCGCCGTCGTGGGCCGGCGCGCTCTCGACGGCCTCGGGCCTGGTCTTCACGGGCGACGCGCAGGGCAACTTCTACGCGCTCGACTCGCGTTCGGGCCGGATGGTCTATCACTACCAGCTCGGCTCGAACCTCCACGGCACGTCGCCGGTGACCTACATGCTCGACGGCAAGCAGATCGTGCTCGTGCCGGCCGGCACGAACCTGACGGCGTTCGCGATCCCGTGACGCCGGCCGGCGATCACCCGGCGGGCGGCTGATATACTAGCGGTTTCAGGCATCCATGCTGAGACCGACCGACGACCTCCGCATTCGCGACGTCCGCCCGCTGATCCCGCCCTCGATCCTGCTCGAGGAGATCCCGATCTCCGAGGCGGCGTCGAACGTCGTGGCCGACGCGCGCCAGGCCGTGGCGGAAAGCCTCGCCGGACGCGACCGCCGTCTCGTGGTCATCGCCGGCCCATGCTCGATCCACGACACCCGGGCCGCGCTCGAGTACGCCGCGCGGCTCCACGTCCTGGCCCGCCGCTACGCCGGCGCGCTCATCATCGTCATGCGGGCCTACTTCGAGAAGCCGCGCACCTCCGTCGGCTGGAAGGGCCTCATCAACGACCCCGACCTGGACGAGAGCTTCCACATCAACAAGGGCCTGCGGCTCGCGCGGCAGCTGCTCGTCGACGTGAACGCCATGGGCCTCCCGACGGCGTCCGAGTTTCTCGACACGCAGATCCCGCAGCACATCGCGGATCTGACGTCGTGGGTGGCGATCGGCGCGCGCACGACCGAGAGCCAGGTGCACCGAGAGCTGGCGTCCGGGCTGTCGATGCCGGTCGGCTTCAAGAACACGACGGACGGCGGCGTGGAGGTGGCGATCGACGCCGTCCTCGCCGCGCGGTCGTGCCACTGGTTCCCGTCAGTGACCAAGCAGGGCGTGTCGGCCATCTTCCAGACGACCGGGAACGAGGCGTGCCACGTGATCCTGCGGGGCGGCTCGCGGACGGGGCCGAACTACGACGCCGAGCACATCGCCAAGGTGGCCGAGCGGCTCGCCCACCGCGGCCTCGGCGAGGCGGTGATGGTGGACTGCTCGCACGGCAACAGCCGGAAGGATCACCTGCGGCAGATCGAGGTGGCCGCGGACCTGAGCGCGCAGATTGCGGGGGGATCGCGCCGGATCTTCGGCGTGATGCTCGAGAGCCACCTCGTGGAGGGCCGCCAGGACTACGTGCCCGGCCAGCCCGCCGTCTACGGCCAGAGCATCACCGACGCCTGCCTGTCGCTCGAGCAGACCGAGCCGATCCTCGAGCAGCTCGCGAACGCGCAGCAGACGCGCGGCTAGGAAGGTCGGGCAGGGCGGGTCGGGCAGGTAGGCCGGGTCGGCAAAGAAAAAGGCGGGACGCCTTTCGGCCTCCCGCCCCTTCGTTCCTCAGTTCTGAGTTCCTGAATTCCTCAGTTCCTCAGCTTCTCAGCTTCTCACTTCACCGTCACCTTGACGTGCGTCGTCGACCAGCAGCACTGGTCACCGCCGCCGCGCGTGCTGGAGTCGTCCTTGGCCTGGGCCATCAGCCAGTACTCGCCGGGCGCGTCAAACCACGCCTCGGTCTTGGCCTGCATGACCTCGCTCTCGTCGACGACCTTGCCATCCTCGCGCTTCTTGCTGAGGCTCAGCGAGGGATCGTCGATCGAGACCCAGCCCGGGCCGCGGTACTTCGACCACTCGAGGGTGACGTCCGTCGGCGCGCCACGGCCGCGGCCGAGCAGGCCCGCCGCACCACCGCGGCCCCCACGGCCGCCGCGCCCGCGCCCGGCATTGGCGTTGGCCACCGCCGCGCCGCCCAGGCCCTCGTACGGGTCGTACGTGTTGCCGAGGTCGGTCACGAACACCGTCAGATCGAGGGCCTTGTTGACCCCGACCTCGTAGGTCTGGGCGACAGGCTCCAGCACCGGCCCCCAGTGCCCCTTGTCGCTCGACGAGAAGCTGATGTGGGGCGGCGTGTTGCCGGTGGCCGCGAACTTGAAGAAATCGACCCAGTACGGCGGGTTGTTCCAAAAGCTGACCGTGCTCGTCTGCCCGTTGGCGACCAGCGTCCACGTGAGCCGGTTGGTGGTGCTCACGTTCGCTGGGAACCGCGCCGCGAAGACACCCCACTGCCGGCCGGTGAGGAAATGCGTCGGTTGCCCCAGATCGGCGGTGGCGCCGTCGAAATGGTTGCTCGGGCCGATGGGAATATCCAGCTCCTGATCCTTGTTCCGGTTGTAGTAGCCAATCAGGGCGGCGTTGGCGCCATCCTCGAGTGGCCCCCAGCCTTCGAACGCCGGATAGATGGCATCGCCGCTGGCCAGGTACGGACCCGGCAGGATGCCGGTCGGGATGCCCTGCCCGGAGCCGACGGCAATCCAGCCGGCGACAGCAACTCCGGCGAGGGCCGCAACCAAGGACCGCTTGACATGCATGTTGTGAGTTCGCTCCTGATAGGAAAGAAAGGCGCCATCGGGGAATGCCCGATGGCGCCTTGGGTCGTTACCGATACGAATTGCGACGAACGCCCGAGACGCTACTGCTGTTGCTGCTGCTGGCTGTCCTGCGACAGACGAGCCTTGCGCGCGGCCACTTCCGTCTTGTAGTCCTCGTCGTTCATGTAGGTGACGTTCACCCACGCGTGCGCCATTTCGTCGACGGTGCGATCGCCGTAGCCCACCCAGACGCTCGGGTCGGGGTTGTTCTTGTTGGCGCTCGTGTTGTCGTGCCAGCCCGTGATCCGGAGGATCGTGCCCTTCGGGAACATCGGGGCGGCATCGTCGGCGTAGAAGTAGCTGGTCATCCAGTTGAAGTTGAACTTGTCGACGTAGCTCAGCACCTGGATCTGGCCGCTCGGCAGAATGGCGTCCATCTCCATGGCCTTGCCGCGCAAGTGCATGTGCGGCTGGAAGCTCTCGACGCGCGCGTTCTCCTTCAGCACGAAGAAGCCCTGGGTGGCCTTGATGGTGTTCGGCGGGATGTCGACGCCGCCGGCGTTGGTCGCGCCCATCAGGTGCAGCACCTGGCGGTACTTCGGCTCCTGGCCCTTCGGGTAGAAGTAGATGCCGAGTTCCACGTAGTCGGTGATGTCTTCCTCGACGCCGTGGTAGTGGATGTCCCAGTGGAGGCGCGAGCCGGGGAGCATCAGCTTGCCGCTGTCCGGCCGCATGAGCTCGCCCTGCTTGCCGACGGCCCATTCCATGAACGTGCCGCCCTGCGCGGCCAGATCCGGGTCATCGCTGACGGCGTAGAGCGGGTTGTCTTCCTGCTGCTCGAGGCGCGCGATCGCGTGGTGCGTGATCTTGCGGCCCGCGACGGTGTGCGGACGGATCTCGATGGCGCGGACCCAGCGCGGCTCCGTGATGCCGGTCTCGACGACCGGACGCCACCAGGTGTCGTTCGCACCGGCCTTCTGCGTCCACGGCGTGGACTGGATGATCAGGTCCGGCTCTTTCTGGCCGAACATCGACGCGTAGTACCAACCCTGACCCGTCGGCCACTGAATCGCGGCCGGCATGTCCTTCGGATCGCCCTTCGGCGCGCCGCCGTCGATCCACGCGAGAATCGTCGCGAGCTGCGTGTCGCTCAGCGAACGGTCGTTCTTGAACTCCTGGATGCCCACCTCTTTGTTGATGGACCAGGGCGGCATCTGCCGATCCGCCACGCGCGCGCGAATCGAGCGAATCCACGGTCGGGTCGACTCATACGTCTGGAGCGACATCGGCGCGATGGAATCCGGACGGTGGCAGGCTTCGCACTTCTCCTGGAAGATCGGTGCGATGTCCTTGGTGAAGGTTGGCGTGGTGGCTGCGTCTGCGGCTGACGCCACGGCCGGTGCCGCTGCGCCCACCGCGAAGACCAGAGCCAGCACACCGAAGGATTTCCACGTCGTGCTCATTCTCGGCGCTCCTTAGTAGTAAGGTTGCTCCCGCCCGCCGGCGATCGCCCCGGACCAACAGGCCTGTCAGTCCTGCTGGCGCGAGATCGACCCCGTTGGCTTGTCGAAACCGTAACACGGCCTAAGTCATACTGTCCAGAGAACTTTTCGCCTTTCGGTGTACACAAACGGAGACCAATTCCTGGACTCGCGCGCGACCGAAACCGGCCCAAAAACAACGATCCTGGCGCTTTCCCGTCTCGGGGCGCCTCAGAGCCCCGGAACCAGGTAAGGCCGGAGCGCCTCGAAGCGGTAGTCCGCCTCCTGGATCTCTTCGGCCGAGAGCCCCCCCGCCCGCACCTTCGCCGACGATGCCACGCCCGTCCCCGCGGGCCGGCCGGCCCGGACGGCGGTGGTCTTGAAGAGGCCCCGCTTCTGCATCACGTAGAGTTCGACCCCCGGCACGGCGCGGCTCAGATTGCGCATCAGCAGAAACGCGGCGTACGCATCCCGCAGTTCCTCGGCGCGGCCGACCTCGTGCAGCGCCCACAGCCGCGCCATCAAATCGGCGTACATCGCGTTGCCGGTGATCACGCCGTCCACGCCCTGACGCATCTGATAGAGCCACCACTCGCCGAGGTTCGCGCCGAAGATGGCGCGCAGCGGCGGCCGCGCGGCGACCTCCGCGCGCACGCGCTCGGCCAGCGGATCCGATTCCTCCTTCACGTAGCCGAGGTGCGGGAACTCGCGCGCCAGGTCGATGATGAGATCCACGGGCGGTGGCAGGTTCGGCGCGCCGCCCGAGGTCTGGACGATCACGGGGCGCTTGGTTGCGCCGCCCAGCGCGCGGAAGTACTCGCGGTACTCCGCGACCGACGAGGCGGCCTTCGGCGGCATCGCGATCATCGCGTCGGTGCCGAGCGTCTCGCCGAGCGCGGCGTACTCGAGCATCTCGGCCGTGTGCTCGCCCTGCACGCCGAGCGTCAGCACCGCGCGGCGTCCGCGCAGGGCCCCGGCCAGCACCTCCATGCCCTTGCGACGCTCGCCGTCGGTCAGCGTCGCCAGGCCGCTCGATCCCTGGGGCCACACCACGCCGTGCGCGCCGGCGCGATCCACGAACTCGGCCTCGCGGGCCAGGTCATCCCAGTCCACGGCGCCCGCGGCGGTGAACGGCGTGTGGAGGATCATGAATGCGCCGCGCATCGGCTTGCCGGAGAGCGTGGTCGGGACAGGCCCTGGGACGGCGGCGGGCGCGGCGGCGCGCGCCGCCGCCGGCGCGGCAGCCAGGGCGGCAAAGGCGGCCAGGCACTCGCGGCGGGAGAGGCGATTGAGGCGATGAGGGTCGCTCGGCATGCCGGCATCCTAACGCAGGTCGGGGTGGGTCGGGGTGGGTCGGGTGGGTTGGGACCGTGTTACGGTGCACCGGTGCGACGATTCCCTGGGCCGGCCGCCGTGGTGCTCGCGGCGCTCACGTGCGGCGCCGGCGTCGCCCGCGCGCACGACCTCGCGCGGAGCGAGTCCCGGGTGACCCTCGCGGGGCCGCGCGAACTGCAGGCCGGCCTCATCCTCAACCTGCTCGACTTCGGCGCCCTGGCGGATTCTGGATCGCAACCGCGACCAGGTGTTCACGTACGACGAGGTGGACCGCGGCATCGATCGGCTCTACGCGCTCGTGAAGGATCACTTCTCCGTCGGCGGCCCGCAGGCGGCGGCGTCGACATCGCTCGATCGCTACGAGCTGCTCGACACGACGGCGGTCCGCCTCGACCTCACGTACCGCTTCGACGCCGACGTCACGGCGATTCGCGTCACCTCTACGCTCGGCGAGGTCTCGCAGCCCGAGCACGTCCACGTGACGGGGGTCGAGGGCGCCGATGGCGCGCGCGAGCAGGCGGTGCTGGCGGGCGCCACGCGCGAGGCGACGTTCGCGCTCCCGGGCGGCCTCTCGTTCGCGCGCCTCGGGCGCGTCGTGCTCGTCGCGCTCGCGCTCATGAGCCTCGTCGCCTACGCGCTGGTACGGCGCTTCGTCCTGTCGTAGGATCGATCCGCCCATGCATCGTTCCCGCGCCCTGCTGGCGGCGGCCGCCGCGCTCATCCTTGCTGCCCTCGTCGTGGCTGGCCTCGTGCTGTGGCTGCGCGTCGCGCCGGCGGCGCCGGGCAGCGGCGACGCGCCGGTGCGGATTCCCGCGACCGGCCCGATCACCGTCGCGCTGGCCGGCGACACGCTGCTCGTCGGGTCGCCGGACGATCCCGCCGCGACGCCGGTGTTCGACCTCGTGCGCGGCGCCACGCTCGGCCTGGCGAATCTCGAGATGAACCTGCTCGACGACGACACGCCGGCGGATCCGGCGCGATGGCCGTTCGCGCCGCCACGCGGCGCCGCCACGCTGCGCGCGCTCGGCTTCGACGCCGTCTCGCTGGCCAACAACCATGCCACCGACTACGACGAGGCCGGGCTGCGCGCCACCGCGCGCGTCCTCGACGCGCACGGCCTGCTGCACGCCGGCACGGGCGCCGACCTCGCGGCCGCGCGCGCCGCGGCGGTCGTGGGCGCCGGCGCCCGCGGCGCCGCGCTCATCTCGATCACCACCTCGTCGTCGGAACGATCGCGCGCCACGCTGACGCGCGGCGACATCACCGGCCGCCCCGGCGTGAACCCGCTCCGGTACCGCGCGGAAGTGACCGCCGACCCGCAGACGTTCGCCAGCCTCAAGTCCACCGTCGAGATGCTCCAGGCTGGCGACGCCTCCGAGGACGCGCTCACGATGTTCGGCACGACGGTCCGCCGCGGCGCGGCCACGTCGGTCGACTTCCTCGTGGACGAGGACGACGTGCGGGAGGCGCTGGACGCCGTCCGGGCGGCGCGGCGGGCGGCCGGGCTCGTGATCGTGGCCGTGCACAGCCACGAACCGAACAACCGGAGCGACGCGCCCGCGGGCTTCGTGCGCGAGTTCGCGCACCAGGCGATCGACGCGGGCGCGAGCCTCGTCGTCGGCCACGGGCCGCACCGGCTGCGCGGCATCGAGCGCTACAAGAACGGCGTGATCCTCTACAGCCTCGGCAACTTCCTGTATCCCGTGGCGGCGCTCGATCCGCGGGCGGCCGACGAGTTCGACGCCGGCGCGGATCTCTTCGCGCGCGCCGTCGGCATGCTCGGCGGCGTCGCGGGCGCGGGGAGCTTCGCCGAGGACCTTCGGGATCCGTCGTGGTGGACGAGCGTCGTGGCGGTGGCGACGTTCGAGGACGGCGCGCTGACCGGCCTGGCGCTGCACCCGATCGACCTGGGCGTCGACCGGCCGCTCGACGAACGCGGCGTGCCCCACCCCGCCGAAGGCGCGCGCGCCACGGCGATCCTCGAGACGCTCACGCGGCTCTCCGAGCCGTTCCAGACGCGCATTGAAACTGAGAAGCTGGGGAACTGGGAAACTGGGGAAGTCGCTCCCTAGCTCCTCAGCTCCTCAGTTCCTCAGTTTCCTCAGCCCCAAACGGAAGCCCCTCGGTCAGCTCGGGCGCCTGGAGCGCGCGGGGCACGCGGTCGATCACGTCGATGGCGGGAATGTCCTCGCTCACGCCGGCGGACTGCAGCTCCTTGAACTTGCGCGCCTTGATGAGGACGTTGCCCTCGAGAGAGCCGACGGCGTTGTTATAGGCATCGAGGCTCGCCTTGAGCTTGCCGCCGAGATTCTCGAAATGCCCGCCGAGCACGCGCACGGCGTCGTAAAGCTGGCGCCCCAGCTCGCTGATGCGGCGCGCGTTCTCTTCCACCGCCTGCTGCTGCCAGCCGTACGCCACCGCGCGCAGCAGCGCGATGAGCGTCGTCGGGCTGGCCGGGATCACGTGCCGCTCGACGCCGAACTCGATGAGGGTGGGATCCTGCTCGAGGGCCGCGCTGAAAAACACCTCGCCCGGCAGGAACATCACGACGAACTCGGGGCTCGGCTGCACGTGCGCCGCATAGCTCTTGCCCGCGAGCTGCAGGAGGTGGGTCCTCACCTGGCGCGCGTGATCCGCGAGCAGCCGCTGGCGCGACTCCTCGTCGGTGGCCTCGAGGGCTTTCAGGTACGCGTCGAGCGGCACCTTGGCGTCGATGACCACGCGCTTACCGCCGGGGAGGCTGACGATCACGTCGGGGCGCAGCCGCGCGCCGTCCGCCCCCTCGATGGTCTGCTGCTCGGTGAAGTCGCAGTGCTCCATCATGCCCGCGAGCTCCACGACGCGCTTGAGCTGGATCTCACCCCAGCGCCCGCGCACGCCGGGCCGCTTCAAGGCGTCGACGAGCCGGTGCGTCTCGGCGCGCAGGCCCTGACCGGCCGTGTCGAGCGCGGCGATCTTCTCGAGGAGCATGGCGCCGGTCTCGGAGCGGCGCCGCTCGGCGTCCTTGATCTCGCGGTCGACCGACTCGAGCGCCTTTGCCATCGGCGAGAGCAGATCTTCGATGGCCTTCTTCCGCGCGTCGATGTCGGCGGTCGTCTGGGCGCGGGTCTCGCGCAGACGGCTCTCCGCCAGGTCGAGAAACGCCTGATTGTTCTGCCGCAGCGCCTCGGCGCTCAACGACTGGATCGTGTCGCGCAGCGCCCGGTCGGCCTTCGGGCGCGCCACGAGCCAGCCGACGAGGACACCCGCGGCCAGCGCCGCGACGAGCAGGATGGCGGAGAGTGGTTCTATGGACACAGTATAGTCGTCAGTCGTCAGTCGCTAGTCGTCAGTCCGACAGTCGCTAGTCGTCAGTCCGTCAGTCGCTAGTCGCTAGTCGTCAGTCGTCAGTCGCTAGTCGTCAGTCCGACAGTCGCTAGTCGTCAGTCCGTCAGTCGCTAGTCGCTAGTCAGTCGCTAGTCGGCTAGTCGTCAGCGGTTGACGACGAACGGTAGCCACGAGGGCGGCAGGGGCAGCTCGCGCGCCCGCAGCCCGCGCGCCACGGCGGCCAGTGCGCGCCGTGCCTCGAGCTGTGCATGGCGACGCTCGTCCGCGAACCGCTCCGGCCCGCGCGGCGCGATCCCGCGCGCCGCCGCGCGATCCGCCTGGAGCCGCGACAGCCGCGCGCGGTTCACTGGTTCGAACGGCTGACCGGTCTCGAGCCGCTCGGGGCTGCCCGTGAACACGCGGCCCGCGTCCTCGAGCGCGCGCTGGCGCCGCGCCTCCGCTCGGTGGCAGGCGAAGCACAGCGTGCGCGCGCGCCTGACGTCGATGCCGCGCCGCTCGGCTTCGGCCAGCGCGGCCCGGCAGGCCGGGCACAGGGCCCGATGGGCCAGCGCCTGCAGTTCGCCGCCAGGTAGCGTAACCCACTCATCTGCAACAGTTTCCACGGAGTCGTGACCGGTCTCGATCTTCATGAGCCCAGTCTACGGCGGGGGTATGACAGGACGGGTCACACCGGGGAGAGCCTTTGGGGTTTCGTCGACGAGCAACTCAGGGGGTGACCGTGACCGAGACGTTCTCGTCTGCCGTTGCGGGGCCATCATCGGCGCGCGCCCGCAGGACGTACGTGCCCGGCACGTCGAATGTGGCCGTCGTCGTCACCCTACCGTCGCTCGGCAACGGCGGAGCGAACCACACCGACGCCCAAGGCGAGTTGGCGCCGACGCGCAAGTCTTCCCACGTCTTGATCTGCGGTGGGTCGAAATGCACGGCCGCCGGGCCGCGGTACTGAATCCACGAAAGGTGCAGCCCGTTGTTCTTGTGGACGCTGCCTTGACTCGGGGGCACGCGCCAGATGTCCACGTCAGGCGTGTCGCTGACGTCCGACGATCCTGCGGCCGGCCCCTGACCGTTTGCGGCGGTCGTCTGTGCCCGCCGCGCCCGATTAATGGCCTCTTCTTCGGTGGTCGCCTTGGGCATGCCGTCGTCGGTCACGTTCGCCACGAGCACCAAGGGCTGACCGACCTTGACGGTTCTGGTCCTGCTGCCTTCAACCTCGAGCGTCGGCGGCTTGTTCGCGCGCAGTTCCGGACTGCTCGCCATGCCGGGCAACGCGCCGGTGTCCGACGCCTCCGCCAGGGCGTCGAGCCTGTAGTCGGCGTTGAGCGAGGCATAGGCTTTGGACGTGCGGCCATGCGTCGTCAACGTCCACACCAACTCGTCTCGCTCGCCGAACTGACTGGGAACGGGGACCCTGAACACGTACCGGTTTCGCCGCGGGAAGAAATGCGTCGGCTGGCCCCGATCAACCGGTCCTGGCGCGAATCCATTGTCGAGGCCGACCGGCACGTCGATCTCCTCTTCCCAGTTCTTGTTCATGTAGCCGAACACGAAGTACTTGGCCCCATCGGCGTTCTGTTCCCAGCCTTCGTATGCGGCCGAAATCGGTTGCCCCTTGGTATAGGTCAGCACCTGCGCGTGAACGCCGACGCCCGCCGAGCCGCTGGCCACGGCCAGACCGGCAGCGATGATGAACGGGGTTCTCGACCACACGTGGGTGTCCCCTACTGTTGCTGCTGTTGCTGTTGCTGTTGCTGTTGCTGACTCTGGGTCGCCTCCGCCCCGGACCGGCCTACGACGCTGCACAGTGGGCAGCCGATGAAATGGTCCTGGTCCGGATGCTGCGCACGCCGCTTCATCATCTCCTCGTCGAACTGGGCGTCCGTCATGCTCACCTTGTTGCCCAACTCGAGGAACATGTTCGCCACCGAGCGGTTACCAGAGCCCTCCCAGTTGCGCGGATCGGGCACGTTCTTGTTCCCCGGGGAGTTGTCCATATAGCCGATCATGTGCAGGATCGTCCCCTTCGGCAGCAGCGGCGCCGCGTCGTCCGCGTAGGTGTAGCCACGCACCCAGTTGTGGTCGTATCCCACACAGTTCAACGTCTCAATCAGGTCGCCCCAGATCGCTTCGAGGCACATCCGCACGCCCGGCGCATGGAGATGCGGCTCGTACGAGAGCAGCTTCGTGTTCTCCTTCAGGATGTGGTACGCGTGCAACTGCGTCGTCGCGTCGGCGTCGAGGTCGACATCCTGGCCTCGGCCGAGACCTTCGCGTGCCTGTTTGTACTTCGGCACGAATCCTTTGGGAGCGAACTTGAATCCGATTTCGAGATGCGCGGTCGTGTCTCGGCCATTCGAGTGCAAGTGCGCGGAGTCGGACACGATGTACGAATTCGCCCGCAGGAGACGCGCGGCATCGGCTCCGAAGACATCGGGGTTCCTGCCGACCTCGTGAACCGGCCACCCCGTCACCGTCTCATCGCGGAAAGCCGTCGACGTGTCGCCGGGCGTCGCCTCCGGCGTCTGACGTGTGCTGTAGATCAAGTGATGAAACACGTACCGCCCGCCGACGGTCTGTCGATCGGTGCCGGCCCTGGGAACATCGTTCACCTCTTTGACCTCGACCGCGGTCACATAGCGATCCTCGGTCAGCCCGGTCGGGGTGCGCGGAATCTCGCCCCACCAGTCCGGCGCGTCTGCTTTGACCGTAATGTCGGGGAGCTTCACGATCAGATCCGGCGTGCCGATGGTCCAGACGCTCGCGTCCGCCCACTGGCGCGGCGGCGGCATGTCAGCAGGATCGCCACGGGGCGCGCCGCTGTCGACCCACTCGGCGATCCTGGCGATCTCCTCGTCGCTCAGTGAGGGATCGTCCTTGAAACTCTGGATGCCGATATCTTTCTCCATGTACCACGGCGGCATGACGCCGGCGTGCGGTCCAATGCCGGTGCGCTGCTTGATCGCGCGCGCCCACGGTCGGACTTCCTCGTACGCCGTCAGGGACATTGGGGCGCCACCATCGGCACGGTGGCAGTTTTCGCAGCTGCGCTGCAGAATGGGAGCGATATCCTTCGTGTAGGTCACCCGCGAGGCAGGCGGGGCCGACTGCGCCCTGGTCGTCGCCGACGTGTACAGAGCCACCGCCCCGGTGACGACCGCGACACAGACCACGCTCCGGCCGATTGATCGAACCGCCATAGCGCACGCTCCTTCAAAGACCGGAAACTGGCGAGGTTGGCCTACTTGTAACGCCGATGGGCGCCGGGAATTGTCGCGCTTTGTCGCAATCCCTTCCCCAACTCCCCAACTCCCCAGCTCCCCAGTTCCCCAGCTCCTCAGCTCCTCAGCTTCTTCGGTGTCCCCTGGCGCCCTTCGCCGATTCGATGCGCCTCACGTTCTCCTCGTAGGACAGCGGCTCGCCCGGCGACACGCGCGGCGGATAACCGCCCTCGCCGCGGTACACGGCGTACGCGCCGGTGCGCAGGTGCGCCAGCATGTCGTGCCCCACGCGGACCTGCCGCTCGTGCCGCAGCGCGGAGATGTCCACCGGCGCCACGACGATGCGCTCGCCCGGGCCCGGCGAGGCTTCGGCGAGCAGCCGGCCGTCGAAGTCCACCACCTGGGACCCGCCGGGCCACGAATACGGCGGGTAGTGCCGCAGGCTCGCCCCCTGATTGGCGGCCACCACGTACGCCATGTTCTCGAGGGCGCGGACACGGTTGACGAGCGTCCACCAGTTCATCGGCTCGGTCGCGCCCCACGGATCCATGTACGCGGACACGCGCACGAGCACCTCGGCGCCGTTGGCGGCCAGTTGGCGGATCGCCTCGGGGAACAGCCAGTCGTAGCAGATGGCGCAGCCGATGCGCCCGATGGGCGTGTCGACGACTGGAAACAGCGGTTCGTCGTAGCCGGGGAGATCGTGGGGGCTGCTGTGCACCTCGAACGGGATCCAGGGGTTGACCTTGCGGTACTTCGCCAGCACGCCGTCGGCGCCGATGAAGCACGTCGTGTTGAACACGACGCCGGGCCACCGGGGATCCTCCTCGAGCATCGTGCCGCTCTGGATGTAGATGCCGTGCTCGCGCGCCTTGTCGGCGAGGCGCGCCGTGTGCTCGTTCGGAATGGGGACGGTCAGCTTCTGAAGCAGCTCCTGCACGGTCGGGAACACTGGAGCCGCGTGGGCGAACTCCGGGAAGACGACGAGCCGCACCGGCAGGAACGGCGCGCTGCCGGCCACGGCCGAGTCGATCATGCTCAGCATGCGGTCGGTGTTGGCGCGCATCTGACGGCGATCCAGCGGGTTCGCCATGTCGGTCTGGCAGGCCGCGGCGGCGTACCGGATGTGCTCGCGCTCGAGGCTCACGGCTGGCTGTTCCGACTGGACATCTCGGCGGCCATCGACGGCACCGACCTGGTGACTACGCGCGTGTTGTACTCGGCCTGGTACCGCTGGTGCGCGGGCGTGTCGGGATAGTGCTCGGGCGCGGCGTACGGATACGCGGTCATGCCGTGGAACGGCAGCGGCTCCACCCGGTCGGGGCTGGCCGAGTGGATGTCCATCTCCTTGCTGAAGCCGTCTGCGTACAGGAGCCACGTGACGGACCAGCCGGCGGGCGGGGGCGGGGCCGCCGCCGCGTCGAAGGCCAGCGCGATTTCGTCGCCCGATTTGGCGATCACGAACATGTCGTCGCTCGCGGTCAGGAGCTCCCGCACGTCGCCCGGGCGGGTGTAACGGCCGGGCATGGCCTTCCACGGCGACGCGTCCGTGACGCGCGTGTAGTCGTACCGCGGCGGCTCGGCGCCGTCGGGCCGGACTTCCGCCGAGAACCCGCGCGCCCCGAGGGTCGCCGTCAGCGGGTCGAGCCGCTGGACCCGCAGGTCGGCGTCCGGCACGGCCGTGGCGACCAGCGCGCGATCCCAGTAGATCCGCATGTTCGTCAGGATGCGCACCTCGTGCTCGCCTGGGCGGAGCCGTCCGGTGAGGTCCACGGTCACCGTCTGCGGCCGGCCGACCGGAATGCCGATGTCGTCGACGACCGTTCGCCAGTGCCCGCGGGCGTCCCGCGCCTGCAGCCGCGGCGGCGTCAGGGACAGGCCGCTCTGGCTGGCGGCCAGGTTGTCGCTCGAGAACGCGTAGTCGGTCCAGGCCGTCAGCAGGAGCACGGGCCGGGCGCCCGGCGATCCCAGATCCAGGGTGAGCGTGTGCGGCGCGGCATAGCCGCGAATCCGCCCGAGGGCAAAGCCGTCGGGATACCGCCGATCGACGGCCGCGATCCGTTCGGTCACGTCGTCTCCCGCATCGTCGGTCGCGCGAGGGACGCGCTCGCCGGTCACGGCGAGCAGGCGGAACGGCTTGGCCGACTCGGTCATGCCTTCGTCCGGGTAGACGTTGACGCCGGGCGGATGCGCGACCTGCAGGAGCTGAAAGCGATCGGCGAACAGCACTTCCTCCAGCTCGTTGGTCACGCGGATCTCGTATCGCCCGTCCTTCTCGCGCAGCCCCCCGTCGGGGATGCGCACGTATTCGATCGGGTCGGGGGTGTTGCGGACGCCCGGTTCCTCCAGGTAGCCCATTTCGCCGCCGCCCATGAAGTCGGTGATGAACTCGAAGCGGTCGCCGTTCCACGTGAACAGGAACGGGCACGAGGACGGCTTGCGGTCGAGCTCCTCGACAGCGAGCGTCGGCGGCAGGGCCGTGTCGCGCACCTCGGCCTGGAGAATGCCCGAGGGCCAGAGCACCTGGACCGCCTCGGCGCCCGGCCGGGCCCCCAGGCCGAAGACGAGATCGGCCGGCGCCACGGGCGGCGTCGCCGAGGAAGTTTCCAGGCGGCTGCTGAGACTCCCGGCGCGGACCTGAATCTTCGCACCGATGCCGAGGCGGTTGCTCACGCGGCCGGCGAGCGCGACGCGAAGCGAATGCGCGTCGTCGCCGCCGCGCCCGTGCCACACGGTGAGCGAGCCGCCGGCGCCCGTCACGAGATCCGTTCGCCCGTCGGCGTTGAGGTCCGCGAGCGCCAGGCTCCGCGCCGAGGCTGGCCGCGCGCCGCGTGACGCCTGCGGCAAGGCCGTCTCCGAGACGTCGATCCAGCGGTCGCCGAGGTTGCGCGCCAGGCGGGGGCCGTCGGCGGACCAGGCGAGGAGGTCCAGCAGCCCGTCGAGGTCGTAGTCGACGAACTGCGCGGCGATGTCGCCGCGGAGGGCGCCCGGCGCGTCGGCGACCTGGAACCGCCCGTGCCCGTTGCTCAGCGCGAGCACGCCGCCATCGGCGCCGCCAAAGAAGAAATCGGGGAAGCCGTCCTTGTTCACGTCGGCGACGGTCGCCGACGTGACCTCGCGGGCGCCCAGCGCCGCCGTCAGGCGGACGTCGGCGGCGACATCGCGAAACGTGCCGTCGCGAAGGTTCTGGAACAGGAGCGGCGCCGCGCCGTCGTTGACCACCAGGAGATCGACGTCGCGGCGGTTGTCGAAATCGGTGGGAACGATCGCGACCGCGCGCGTCGCGGCGCCCAGGCCGGCCTCGTCCGTCGTGTCGGTGAACGTGCCGTCGCCGTTGTTGCGCAGCAACTGCAACCGCGCCGGCGCGAAGTCCACCGGGAACACGAGCGGGCGGTCCGCGGCCAGCGCCCGGCTGGCGACCAGGTCGGCCAGGCCCGCGATCACGAGGTCGAGGTCGCCGTCGTGATCCACGTCGGAGAGCGCCGCCGCGCCCGGCAGGAATGGATACGCGGGGATGCCGGCCGCCGCCGTCACGTCCGTGAAGCGGCCATGATCGTTGTGATAGAGCGAGCTCCGGCCGTAGCGCAGCACGAACAGATCGACCGCGCCGTCGTTGTCGTAGTCGCCGGCGACGCACCCGATCGGCTCGCCCTCCGGGGCCCCGGCCAGCCCGGACGCGCCGGTGACGTCGCGTCCAGGCGTCCTGGCCGTCGTTCTGAAAGATCCGCTGGCCCGCCTGCGAGGCTTCCACGAGATCGAGGTCGCCGTCGCCGTCCACGTCCGCCAGCACGACGCAACCGCCGAGCCCGGCGGCGATCTGCCGCGCGCCGTCGGCCGTGAGATCCCCCGCGCCGAAGCTGCGTCCGAAGGGGGACGCCACGGCCGGGCCCTTGTCCCCGGGCGCCACGACCGGCCCGGCCACGAAGCTCGCCGACGGCACCGCCGGGTCCACCAGGTCGGGCTCGGCGCCGGTGGAGGCCATAGCCTCGGCGTAGTGTCCCTGCTCGAGATATCCGGTGCCGTAGGTGACGGCGTAGCCGGTCGCGCGCAGCTGCTGCGCGCGGTCGAGCACGGCGCGGCCCTCGTCGGCTTCCCCGCCCCGCGTCAATGCGAGTCCGAGGTTGTAGAGCGCCGTCACGTTGAACGGCTCGCGCTCGACCGCTGGGCGCAGCGCCGCGATGGCGTCGGGATATTGCCGCCGTTCCAGGAGGATCTGCCCGAGGTTGATGCTGGTGCCCGCGTCGTCGGGATCGATCTCGTGCACCCGCTGAAACTCGCGCAGGGCATCGTCGGTCCTGTTCTGCGCGCGGGCCACGAGGCCGAGCACGTAGTGCGGCTCAGGCGCCGACGGCAGCAGGCGGGCCGCCTCGGCGGCTTCCCGCTCCGCCCCGTCGAGGTCCTGCACGTAGAGCAGCGCGAGGCTCAGGTTGACGTGCGCCATCGCGAGGGACGCGTCGATCCGCAGCGCGTCGCGGAAGTCGTCGGCGGCATCCTCGTAGTTGAACTGCTCGAGTTGGGCCACGCCACGGTTGTTCGCGCGATAGGCCTGTTCGCGCGCGTCGTCGACCGAGCGCCCGCGCCCGCACGCGCTCACGCCCGCCGCGAGCAGACACACCCCCAGCAGGAGCGGCGACCGTGCGGCGATCCATCTTGTGTGCATGGCGCCTCGCGGGTGAGAGGTCAGCGGCCTTCGATCGGCGTCCGGCCCGCGATCCCCTTGCCTTCCTCGACGGTGATCGTCTGGTTCGCGTCGAGGGCGCCCGAGGTGTCCGTCTGTCCGCTCGGCCAGGTGACGCGCAGCGCGTCCACGCCGGCCGCCGAGCCGAGACCGAAGGTCAGCGGCAGCTCGCTCTGCGAGGCGAAGCTCGATCCCGTCTTCACGATCTGCCAGTGCCGGCCGCCGCCGCGCAGCGACACCTCCACGCGAGCGCCGATGCCGTCGCGATTGGAGGCGGTGCCGACCGTGCGCACGCGCAGCACGTGGTTCGTGTTGCCGCCGTCGTTGCGCAACAGGCGCGCCGGTCCGTTGTTCGCCGTCACCACCACGTCCAGGTCGCCGTCGTGGTCGTAATCGGCGTAGGCGGCGCCTCGGCCGACCATCGCGCGCTGCAGGCCGGGGCCGGAGGCGGCGCTGACGTCCTCGAACTGCTTGCCGCCGAGGTTCCGGAACAGCTGCGGGGTCTGCGCGTACTTGACGCGCGACTGCACGTGCTCGATGTCGTCGCTCACGTGGCCGTTGGCGGCGAAGATGTCCGGCAATCCGTCGAGGTCGTAGTCGAAAAAGAACAGGCCGAACGTCAGGGTCAGCAGCGACGAGCGTCCGACGGCCGACCGTGGCGCGTCGTCGATGAACAGCCCGTGGCCCTCGTTGTGATACAGCGCCATCATCTGGTTCGAGAAGTTGCCGATGATGAGACCCGGCAGGCCCGTGCCGTCGTAATCGGATGCGTCGACGCCCATGCCCGCCCGCGCGACGCCCGACTCGCTGAAGGCCACGCCGGCTTCCACGGCCACGTCCTCGAACGTCCCGTCGCCCTTGTTGCGGTACAGGCGGTTCGGCTCCGTGTCGTTCGACACGAAGACGTCCATGTGGCCGTCGGCGTCGAAGTCGAGCATCGCGACGCCCAGGCCTTTGGAGGAGGCGTCGTCCAGCCCGGCCTTCGCGGTGACGTTCTCGAACGTGCCGTCGCCGCGGTTTCTGAAGAGGGTCGGGCTCTGGCCCGTGTACGACTCGGGCGTGCAGTAGGACTTGTTCGTGCCGTCGAGCGTGCAGAACAGATCCGTCGCGATCGACCACGCGACGTAATGCGCCACGAACAGATCCAGGCGGCCGTCGTTGTCGTAGTCGAACCACAGCGCGCTCGTCGAAAAGCCGTGATCGGCCACCCCGGCCTTCGCCGTCACGTCGACGAACCGCCCCGAGCCCAGGTTATGGAACAGGTGGTTGCCGTCGAGCGCGGTGACGTAGAGATCGACCTTTCCGTCGTTGTCGAAGTCGCCGGCGGCGGCGCCGATGCCGTAGAGCGAGACGTCGAGCCCCGACCCGTGGGTCACGTCGGCGAACTTGCCGTCGTGCGTGTTGCGATAGAGCGCCGGCAGCGACGCGGCGCCCGGGCGTCCCGGCCACGGCTTCGAGTTGACGAAGAAGAGGTCCTGCCAGCCGTCGCCGTCCTCGTCGAACCACACGGCGCCGGACCCGATCGTCTCCGGCAGGTACTTGCGGCCGAACGCGCCGCTGTTGTGAACGAAATGGATGCCCGCCGCCGCGGTGACGTCGGTGAACGTCACGGGCGGCGCGGCCGCCGACACGACGATGCCGGTCGCCACCGCCGCCAGGGCCAGACACATGCGCGTACACCAGGTCATGAGTGCTCGTGAATCGCTTGCCGTTCGTTGTTGTCCTCGGGCGAGCGCAGGCGATACGGTCCGGTGATCGCCTGCGACGCCTCGTCCGCCTTGAACCGCAGGTAGAGCGCGCGCTCGTGCTCGGCGAGATCGGCGTTGCCGCTGCCCTGGTAGCACAGCATCAGATTGTAGTGGGCCTCGAGGTCTTCGGGGTCCACGGCCAGCGCCAGCTTGAACGCGGCGATCGCCTCGTCGAAGCGGCGCTCGAGAAAGTGAATCCGGCCAATCTGGTTGAGCACGACGCGATCCCTGGGGTACTGGTCGGCGGCCACCTTCAGGTGCTCGAGCGCCTCATCGTAGCGGCCCAGCTCCTTGAGCGCCGTCGCCAGGAAGAAGTGCGCCTTCGCGAGATGCGGGGCAATCTCGAGCGCCCGCTGGAGCATCGCCATGGCCCCGTCGATGTCGCCCTCCTGGAGTTCGGCTCGCGCGACGTTCACCGGGCCGTCCGCGTAGCCCGGATCCATGGTCATGACGTTGCGGAACGCCACCTGCGCGCCGAGCAGGTCGCCCTGCAGCAGCAGGCCGATCCCGTAGTCGTTCCACCGTTCGCGCACCGACGGGTCGAGCAACGACGCCACCTTCGGGAGATCCGCTGCGGCGTCCACCACGGACAGGGACGCCTCGGACTCCGCCATCACGGTCGTCGGAATGTCGGGAATCGCCTTGATCTGTCCCGACACGTGTGAGGTGTCGCCGGTGAATTGCCACGCGCCATCGTCGTACGACGAGGCGACGGCCGGCGCCGGGACGGCCGGATCGCGAACTCCGGCGAAGGCCCACTGCGTGTTCCACCACGCGAACTTCCGGTAGTTCACCTTCGCCCGCAGGAAGATCTTGTCGCCGGCGTCCTTGGGGATCTGCAGGCGATAGTGCACGGTGTCGGCGGCGCCGGGGGGAATCAGCCGGACGTACGCCACGGAACGGGTCATCCAGGCGTTGCGCTTGTTGATCGGGTTGCCGTGGGCATCGAGCTGCAGGCTGCGGTAGAAATGCGCGCCCGGATCCACCGGCCCGTTCCCATCGTCGGCCACCGCGCCGCTGTGCAGCAGGACGTGGCCCTTGTCGTCCACGGCCTCGAATTCCACCCACACGTCGAACGCGTCCACCGTGCCGCCCGGAAAGAAGTGCCCGACTTTTCGCGTCCGCACCACCACGTCGACGCGCACCGATTCCCCGCGCCGCACGACGGCGGACACCTTGTCGAGGGGCGCGACCACGTCGGCCGGCGGCGCGAGGACCGAGGGCGCGGCGCCGAACGCGCCGGACTCCTCGCCCACCGCGAACGTGCTCGAGAGCGTCGGCGCCGCCGCCGGGGCCGCCCCCGCGGCGGGCGCCGGCTGGCGATTCCCCGCCAGCCGCGCGATCCCGAACACGTCCACCGAGATCTCGCCGTCCCGCAGGAAGTCCTGCACGACCTTGAGCTGCACCGGATCCTTGTTGACGAAGGGCAGCGCGGTATTCGCGCCCGGGAACCGGTGCGAGTGCACCTGGCCGTTCATGGCCGCCGGATCGGTCGAGTCGACGAGCGGCATGTGGCAGTCGGCGCACTTCTGCGGGGTGGCCGGATAGTAGAACGAGCGCGCGCCCTGCCCGGACACACCCGACCCCTGCCAGTTGTCGTACTCGTCGAAGCCGCGGATCCAGCGGTAGTCGTTCACCGGCACGTCCAGGTGCACCTTGTGGCACGACGAGCAGAACTCGGCCGTCTGCTCGCGATGGAAGGGCTTGAGGAACGTGCGCCGGTGCGGCTCCGGCGCCAGGTACAGCAGCGCGTCGTGCGCCTTCTGCAGCACGGGATTCTCGCTCGCGGCAAGGTCGTGCAGCGGCGGGTACTCGATCTCGAAGTGGCCCTGCCCCATCGTGCTGTGCACGCTCGTGATTGAGTGGCACGACGTGCACGTGAGACCCGCCTGCGCCTCCGGCGTGTCGATCTGTTCCTTCATGGGCGTGTCGAAGCGCCCGTTGAAGAAGACCGCGTGATCGTGGCAGCCCGCGCACCACTTCGACGGCCGCGTGCCGACGACGTCCTGCATGTACTCGATCGACTTGCGGTACCACTGGTTGTTGAACGATGAGAAGTGGTGCGCCGACGAGTTCCACTGCTGATAGATGTCCTGGTGGCAGCGGCCGCAGCTCGCGGCGGTCATGAAAAACGTCGACGGGATCGGGCCGTTGATGTTCGTGTTGGCCGACGACGGAAAGAACGGACTGGACGGGCCGGCGCCCTCGCCGTCCATCGTGGCGGGCGGCGTCGCCGGGTTCTCGATGCGGTGAGCGGCCTGCCACCGGGCGTCCCGTCCACTTCGCGCGACGCCGGCGGCGGCCGCGAGCAGCACCACGGCCGCCAGCGCCGCGCGCACGACGGGCGGGCGGCCCAGGCGGGGCGCGGCGGCCCAGAACGCCGCCACGAGCAGTGCCGCGCCGCCGGCCGCGACGCCCACATGCGCGGCGAGCAGCAGGCGGTGCGAGGTCGTCGCGCCCAGCACGAGCACGGCCATCCCGGGCAGGAGGCCGACGGCCGAGATCGCCAGCCCGGCGCCGGCCAGCCGGCCCGGCCTGAAGCGGCGGGTCCACACCAGCCAGACCGCCGCCGCAGCCAGCCCCAATCCCAGCAGCGGATGGATCGCCACCTGCGCGTAGTACCAGAGCGTCGGGTCGGCGAACGCGAAGATGTACGCGGCGTTCAGCAGCAGCGCGAGGAATCCCGCCAGGAGCACCCAGACGCCCATTACTGCCAGTCCCCTCCGTACACCTCACGGTAGGTCCTGACGGCCTCGTCCTCCGACGGCAGGCCGAGGTTGTCTGTGAAGCGGTTCATGAACGCAAAGTTGCACGTCTGCAGCACGACCTCGAGAGCGCCGCGCTCGCCGA
Organism: uncultured Acidobacteriota bacterium; assembly: GCA_963792785.1. Taxonomy (GTDB): domain Bacteria; phylum Acidobacteriota; class Vicinamibacteria; order Vicinamibacterales; family CAVVIG01; genus CAWIMX01. The sequence continues at coordinate 1,111,304 of CAWBXO010000001.1, forward strand.
ACTCGTCGCGCAGCGCGTCGTAGCCGGCATCGGTCAGCCCGGCGGGGTTCCCGGTGAGCTGACGCGCGAAGCTCACGGCCACCAGCTCCCGCGGCGTCAGCGCGCCGTCGTCCTTGCGCATCTGCAGCAGCTTGTCGGGGCTGACGCCGAGCCGGCGGAGGCCCAGCACCTGATGCAGCGTGCAGTAGCGGCATCCGTTGGCCATCGACACGGCGAAGGACACCTGCAGCTCAATCTCGCGCGTCACCGCCGCGTCGCGGCCGGTCGATCCCGTGTAGGCCCGCCAGGCCGAGGTGACGTCGGGCACCAGGTTCATCGCGCGCTGCGAGTTCACCAGGCCCAGGCCGCTTCCCGTCCCTGGCCTCGCGTTCCGCGATCCGGCGACGCCCGCGGCCCATTCCAGTTCCGCATCCGAAATAAGGCCGACGCGCGCCGGGTAGGGCTGGTGGTCGACCGCGGGCACGGACGCGGGGGCATCGACGGCCCACGGCTCGACCGGCACGTTCACGGCCTGGACGAAGCGCGTGAAGTAGTTGAAGAAGCTGACGGTCATCGTCAGCTCCACGATCTGCGCGTCGTTGTAATACCCGCGCACTTGCCGGAATCGCTCGTCGTCCACGCCGTGGACGTCCGTGGTCAGCCAGCCGGCGTAGCGCAGCGCCGCGTCCTGCTCTGGACGAGCCTTGGCGCCGGTCTCGATGTGGCGCACGAGCGCCTGCCCCGCCTCGGTCGCCTCGAGGATCCGCCGCAGGTGGGCCGCCGCGTACGGGCTGTCGAGCATCTGCCCGATCCGCAGGCCCATCGCCATCTTCGTCTCTGGCTCGACGGTGCCGCCGTACAGGATGGTCTGGAACGCCCTGGCGTAGCGCACGGGCGACTCCGGAATCAGCGCGAGCGCGCGGATGTAGTTGGGCACGTGGCCGTCCCGGTACAACTCCAGGGCCTCGAGGCCGGCGAAGCGATCCGATGTCTCGGGCGCCAGGGGGATCCGAGCGACCGCCGAGGTTCCCCGCTGGATCAGGTCATCGAGGCGAACAGGCGTCGCCGCCGCCGCCGCAGGGGCGCGGTCCGCCGGCGCGGCCTCGGCTCTGGGAGGCGTGCGGGAGCATGCCGACACCGCCAGGGCGCCAGCCAGAACAACGGCGGGGAACGCTCGCAGGGTGACCAGGATGCGTCACTCTAATCTGGCGGATCCGCGGCCGGCAATAATGCAGAACCACTATCGCGGTGAGAGGGAGGAAGTGAGGCGGGACAACGACATCCGGCGCCGGGAAGGGTTCCCCGGCGCCGGACCACACTGGACAGAGAGGGCGAACGCCGCCCCTACTTGCCCCCGTTCAAGTCGATGCGCAAGCCGTGGCTGGACGGGGTGTTGTCCTCGACCCGGTGATCGATCGTCCACATCGCCCCCGCGACCGCCACGCCGGTCACGATCGCGATGATCGCTTTGCGCGCGCCGCTCATCCCGCTCGCCTCGAGCCCTGGTGCCGCCTGGGCCAACACCGGCGTGCCATTCTGGGCGGCAGGCGCCGCCGCGGCGGCCGTTCGCGCGGCCTCGCGGGCGTGACGAGTCGCCGACTGCATCAAGGTCTCCCCGGCGAACGCCGCCGAGACATTGACCACGGACATGACCAGAGCCAGCACTACTAACCGCTTCATCCTGCCTCCTCAACGATGCGCCAGAGACCCGGTGCCGGGCTACCGGCGTTCCAACGGATTAAAACTCGAGCGTTCCGGTCAGGCGTGCGATCCGCGCGTTCAGGAAACCCGTCGGATACAAGAACCGCGCCCCATACGTGCTGCTCGTGCTCTGGATGGAGCTGCCGTTCAGCACGTTGTAGACGTCGAGCGCTCCGCGCAGGCGCGCCCAGCCCCCGACCCTGAACGACTTGTTCACCGACAGGTCGAGCTGCTGGAAGCGATCGCCGAAGACCGAGTTCGGCGTGTACAGGTAGATCGACTGCGCGGTGTTCAACGTCGTGCGCGACGGATCCTTGAACCGCACATGCGCGGACGACGACCGTCATGACCGCGTTGTTCGTGGAGCCCGGCGTGTTGCGGTAAATGAGGCTGGCCGTCACACCGCCTCTGATGGGCACGCTGCCGCGCACGCGGAAGTCGGCCAGGTTCCCCCATGACGTCACGTTCCGGCAGAACGGCCCGCCGGGAAGCGGCGTACCGTTGATGTCCGCGGGCTGGTTCGGGACGTCCACCGTGTAGCAGTGGTCGTCCACCTGCCGCCCGATGTCCAGACCGCCGCCGATGTTGACCCCGTGCGGCAGCCGCCCTTCGGCCCCGAACGTGAAGCCGTCCCAGTAGCGCTTCTGCTTCCCGAACTCCTTCGCGTTGGTGACCCGGGTCTGCCCTTTCCCGAAGAACTGCGGCTTGAGGTCGTAGTAGCCGCACTGCTCCTGCCCCGCGTTGGGCAGCCGCGAGTCGTTCGGCACCGTGATGCAGAACTCGTCGAACGCCTCGGGCCCGTACAGCGTGTTCTCCGAAACGATGAAGCTGCCGTCCGCGTTGTGGTTGTAGGCCACGTTCACGGCCAGCCCGTGGAGGATCTCGTGGTCCACCTCGAGGTTGTAGTCCCAGAGGAAGTCGCGATTGTCCTTGATCACCGAGTCGTCGAAAATCGTGGCCGACGGGATGAACTGCCCGAAGAACTGGTTCGAGATGGCCCCGCACTCGCCGTTCGCGCTGAAGTTCGCGAGGTCGCAGTCCGGGATGTAGTCGCCGTTCGTGTCGGTCCAGTTCCGGTACGCCGAGCTCACCGACGAGGTGAACGGATGGAACCGGCGCGTCATGTCGCTGCGGCTGAGCTGATTGAACCGGCCCATCGAGAACTTGATCGCCGTCCGCCCATTGCCGAACACGTCGTACGCCACGCCAAGCCGCGGGTTGACGTCCTTCCAGATCGGCACGCCCGACAGCTTGTCCACGTGCCGCGCCGGCACGTACGGGCCCGCCGGCAGGTCGGCCGCCGGGAAGCCCATCGTGATGTAGTCGTACCGGAGACCCAGGTTGAGCGTCATCCGCTGGATCGTCCACGCGTCCTGCCCGTAGAGCCCGATCTCGTGGTTCTGCCGCTCCTGCTGGAGGAACGGCAGCGCGCGGTACTGGATCCGGGCCGGCTTCCCGTTCAGGAAGTCGTAGCTCAGGCCGTCCTTGTCGTTGTTGTCGCGGCCCTCGTCGTTGAACGCCTGCTCGTCCGAGATGCCCGACCTTGATGTTGTGGGTGCCCGTCACGTAGGACGCCGAGAACCGCTCGGCGCTCCGGCCCGTGCGGGCAATCGGCGCCGTCAGCGACGCGGGCGCCCCGTAGCGGTAGCCGGTGGCCAGTTCGAGGATCGACCGGTCGTCACGCGTGACGCCCGTCTGCGGGAAGTTCACCCAGTTCGCCGTCTGCCACGAGAGGCCGGCCTCGAGGAGCAGCCGGTTCGTCACCGGCATCGTCCACGTGCCCTGCACCACGCCCGACGGATACCAGTCCCACCCCGTGATCGCTTCGATGGCCGCGGCCCCGGCGTTCGCCGTTGTGCAGCGGCACGACTTCTGGATGTCCGCGTAGAAGTTAATCCGCTGCTTGCCGGTCGCCTGCCACGTCAGGCGCCCCGAGTGGTTCCGATACCAGTCGAAGCTCGCCGCCGGCTTGCCCGTGGCGTAGAGCGCCGCCTGGTCCGCGAACGGCGTGCCCGGCTGCCCCGGATAGAACAGCGTCGCCGTGTTCGAGTTGCCAGATTTTTCTTGCAGCGGATTGTAATAGGCGCCCGGCTGGTTCGTGCGCTCGCCCCAGCGCGCGATCGCCGCGAAGTACCACAGCCGGTCGTGCACGATCGGCCCGCCCGACTGCCCGCCGAGGCGGAAGATCTTCTGCACCTCGCCGGCCGTGTCGATCCCGAACGCCCGCAGCGTGTCGTTGATGTTCGAGCCCTGCATCGCGCCGTTCGAGAAGTAGCCGTCCACGCTGCCGTGGAACGTGTTGCTGCCGCTCTTGGGAATCGCGTTGAGCGACGTGCTGCCCGAGCCGGACTCGGCGCCCATGCCCGTCGTCTCGAGCTGCAGCTCCTGAATGTTGCCGCTGTCGGTGATGTACCCCACGCCCGACGCCGCGCCGATGAAATACTGGTTCCGGAAGCCGTCGAACGAGGCGCGCGTCCCCGTCTTGCCGTGATAGAAGGTGTAGGCGCCCTGCGCCGACCAGGTGTCGCGCGTGCCGCCGACATCGGCCTGCGTCGCGGCGAAGCCCGGCGTCACGTACGCCAGCGTCTGCAGCCCGACGTTGCCGCTCGGCAGGTCTTCGAGCTGCGACGTGCTGAGCGTGGACTGCTGGCGAACCGTCTGCGTGTCCACGACCGGCGACGCACCCGTGACCGTGATGGTCTCCGAGATGGCGCCCACCGTCATGGTGATGTTGACCGAAGCCGTGAACCCCGACCCGAGCACAATGCCCTCGCGCCGGACCGTCGAGAACCCGGGGAGCGTGAAGGTGACCGTGTAGTTGCCCGGCCGCAGGTCGACGATGTTGTAGCGGCCCTGCGCATCCGTGACCGCGGTCCGCACCTTCTCAATCAAGGCCGGACTGGCCGCTTCGACCGTGACGCCTGGCATGGCCAGGTTGTCGTTGTCGCGGACGATGCCGGCGATGCCGGCCGCCTGCTGGGCCGCAACCGGCCCCGCCCACAATGACGCGCAGATGAGCGCCCCCAAGATGACGATCCCGGCTCGGCGCTGCTTCTGGTGACTCCCCGTCACAATGGCCTCCTTAGCGATCGTTGCCCGTAAACGTAAGCAACTTATAGTCATGCTAAAGATAGTATAAATATACTATCCGCATAGCCGGGACACCTTACCACCCCCGAGATCCCTGTCAACAGGAACTGATGTCGCGAAGTGTCGCAACGGAGTCACGACAACGGTTCTTTGAATGGAAACTTGCTGCGGCGCCAGCGGGCAGGATCAATCTCGGAAGCGATAGTCGAGTGACAGGCCCTGGCCTTCGGTGCAGCGGTAGGCGGCGCCAGCCGCGACCTTCGTGAACTCCTCGGTTCGCCCGCTGGGCCAGGTCACGGCCACGCGCTCGACCTCGGTGCGGCGTCCCACGCCGAACGTGACCGGCAGCTCCGACTGCGAGAGATAACTGGAGCCGCTCCTGACCAGCCGCGACTGCGAGGTTCCGCCGCTGGTGATGCGCACCGTCGCGCCGATGGCGTCGCGATTGGACACCGTGCCGATCAGGCGAAATCGGATGCTGCGGTTCCCGGCGATCTGGTCGTTGCGAAACAGCCGGGCTGGTCCGTTGTTGGTGGTCATCAGCAGGTCGAGGTCTCCGTCCCGATCGAAGTCGCCGCACGCCAGCCCGCGTCCCACCACGGGTCGCGCGAACGCCTCGCCGGCGTCCGCCGCCGCGTCCCTGAAGGTGCCGTCGCCCTGATTGGCGAACAGGTGCGGCGGCTGCGCGTAGCCGACGTTGCCGCGGATGTTGCGCACCGTGTCGTCGATGTGTCCGTTCGCCACGACGAGGTCGAGCGCCCCGTCAAGGTTCAGGTCCGCGAACACGCAGCCGAAGCCCAGCGTGTTCCGCGACGGCAGGCCGATCCCGGCCGCCATGGCCGCGTCTTCGTAGCGTCCGCCGCCGATCGGCCGGTAGAGCCCGATCATCTCGTTGTCGAAGTTCGTGACGGCGAGGGCGGGCCGGCCGGACCCGTCGAGGTCGCCGGCATCCACGCCCATCCCCGCGCGGGCCCGGCCGTCGCGATCCAGCGCGAGGCCCGCCTCGATCGCCCCTTCCTTGAAGGTGCCGTCGTGCTGGTTCCGGTAGAGCTTGTTCGGCTGCGTGTCGTTGGCCACGAAGAGATCCGGCCAGCCGTCCTGATCCACGTCGAGCATCACGACGCCCAGCGATTTCGAGCTCGAGTCGAACACGCCGCTCGTGGCCGTGACATCCGTGAACGTGCCGTTCCCGTTGTTGTGAAACAGCCAGCAGGTTTCTCCGCGATACGCCTCGGGCGTGCAGTACGACTTCTGCCGGCCGTCGAGGCTGCAGAAGACGTCGTGCTCGGCCGACCACCGGACGTAGTTGCAGACGAACAGATCGAGGAGCCCGTCCCGGTCGACGTCCACCCACGCGGCAGACGTGCTGAACGCCTGGCGGCCGTCCAGTCCGCTCGCCTTCGTGACATCGAGAAACGTGCCTTTGCCCGTGTTCCGGAAGAGCCGGTTCTGGCCCACGCACGTCACCAGCAGATCGGGAAAGCCGTCGTTGTTCCAGTCGCCGACGGCGACGCCCATGCCGTACAGCTGGACCTCGAGGCCCGCCGCCCGGGTCACGTCGGTGAACGTGCCGTCGCGATTGTTGCGGTAGAGCCGCATCGTGGATCGGGAGCGCACGTGCCCGGGCCAGTCCATGCCGTTGACGAGCAGGATGTCCTGCCAGCCGTCGGCGTCGTAGTCGAGGAAGGCGCAGCCGGATCCCAGCGTCTCGGGCAGGAGCTTCCCGCCGTACGCACCGCTGTTGTGGCGGAAGTCGAGGCCCGCCCCGGCCGTCACGTCCACCAGCCGCACGCCGAGCGGCCGGTCCGCGGCGGCGAGGGGCCGCGCGGCCAGCGACGCCAGCACGCCGGCGCCCATACCACCGAGGAATTCGCGCCGGTTCACGGTAGCGTCACCAGGCCGTGGCGAATGGCGTAGGCCACGAGCTCGGCGGTCTTGTGAAGACCGAGCGCGCTCATGATGTTGGCGCGGTGAACGGCGACCGTGTTCGCGCTCAGATCCAGATCGACGGCGATTTCACGGTTGGATCGGCCGTCGCAAATCAGCTGCAGGACCTCCAGCTCGCGGGCCGTCAGGGCGGAGTTGCGGTCGCCCTTGAGCGCGTCGGCCTTCAGGTCCGCGAGGGCCGGGTCGAACACGGTTTCACCGGCGGCGGCCCGCTTCACCGCGTCCGCCAGATCGAGATCGAGGGCGCTTTTCAGCACGTAGCCCCGCGCGCCCGCCTCGATCGCCTGGCGGACCAGCGTCTCCTCGGCGTGCATACTCAGCATCAGCACCGCCGCGTCGGGCAGATCGCGCAGGATCTGCCGCATCGCCACGAGTCCGCTCATGCCCGGCATCGCGCAGTCCATCACGATCACGGCCGGCCGCAGGCTCCGCGCCAGCTCGACGGCCTCGCCGCCGTCGCTCGCCTCGCCCACGACGATGATCGACGGATCGTCCTCGAGCATGCGCCGGACGCCGCGCCGCACCAGGTTGTGGTCGTCGACCAGGAGCACGGTGATGCGAACCTCAGCCGGCACGAATGGTCAGCTCCCTCCGCTCCGCCCACGGCTCGAGCGGCACGCGCAGCCGAACCCGCGTGCCGCCGGATTCAGGTGTCTCGAACACCACGGTCCCGCCGACGAGCGCGGCCCGCTCCCGCATGCCGACCAGGCCCAGGCCGCGCCGCGGCGTGTCGGGGGCGATCCCGTGCCCGTGGTCCTCCACCTCCAGCTCGACGGCCGTCTCGGCCAACCGCAAGCGCACCCACACCCGGCCCGTCGCCGCGTGGCGCACGACGTTGCTGAGCGCCTCCTGCAGGACGCGATACACCTGAATGGCGACGCCGCCCGCCACCGGCCGCGGCGGACCGCTGCGTTCGTAGGTGATCTCCAGACCGGTCTGGCGCCGCATGGTCGACACGTACTCGTCGATCGTCGCGGCCAGCCCGATCTGTTCGAGGGCCGACGGATGCAGGCTCTGCGAGAGACCGCGCACGCTGTCGAGCGCGGTCTGGGCAATCTCGCAGACCTCTCGAAGGTCCGCCTGCACGGGCGACCCGACGGACATCTGTCGCGCCGCGCGGCCCACCATCGACCCGATCGCCGTCAGGACCTGGCCGAGCTCGTCGTGCAGCTCGCGCGCGATGTCGCGCAGCGTCGACTCGCGCGCCGCGATGAGCTGCTGGGCGAGCTCGTGGCGATCGTCGGACAGGCGCGCCAGCTCGACGAACAGCCGCCGGTTCGAGCGGATCACGTACAAGCTGGTCAGGATGATCGCGCCCAGCATCGCGGCGACGAACCAGATCACCTGGCTCCGGACGTCGCGATAGATGCCCTGCACGCGCGCCGCCGTCTCCTCTTCGGACGCGTTGTTCTGCACGAGCAGACGCGCCACGGCGGTGCCGAGCGCCGACTGCCGCGCCTGCAGCGAGAGTCGCACCTCGGTGCGCGCCTCGTCCTCCCGCCCGTCCCGGGCCGTCGCGAAGATCCGATCGGCCGCGTTCCAGAAGCGTACGACCGAGTCGCTCAGGTACTGCTGCTGCTCCGGCGTGCGACTCGCCGTCGCGACCGTTGCTTCGAGCCGCAGGGCATCGTCGAGATCCGTTCGGATGCGGGCGAACTGTGCCGACCAGGCCGTGAGCGGATACGGCTCTTCGTTGTCGAGGATGTCGCGCATGGCGAGGCCCAGCACGTTGAGGTCGTTCTGGATGCGCAGGAGCTGCAGCGAGTCCTTGCGGTTGCGGTCGGTGAGCCCGGTCTGGAGGGCCTGCAGTCCGGAAATCTGGCGGCTGACGTACCACCCGTCAGCCACGACCGCCACGAGCGTGACGAGCAGCCCGATCAGGAGGCCGGCGCTCGGAGACGAACGTGGAGATCGCGTCCAGTGCACCACAGTCGGATTGGGCGGACAGCCTATTGTCCGCCACGCTGCGGTCAAGAGTATAGGACGTGGCGGCATGCCGCCGCCACGTCCAGGTGTCCCCTTAGTTGTTTAGATCGACGCGCAGGCCGTGGCTGGACGGGGTGTTGTCCTCCACCTTGTGATCGATCGTCCACATCGCGCCCGCCACCACCACGCCGGTCACGATCGCGATGAGCGCCTTGCGCGCGCCGCTCATCCCGCTGGCCTCGAGGCCCGGCGCCTGCTGGGCCAAGACCGCCGGGCCGCTCTGGGCCACGGGCAGCGCCGCGGCGAAGCTGGGAACCGTCGCGAGCCGCTCGGCCCGGGTCGTGACCGGATCGACGACCGCGTCTTTCACCGCCAGGGTCCGCGCGGTTTCGCGAGCCACGCGGCCGGCCGACTCCAACAAGGTTTCTCCCGCGAACGCAGCCGACACATTGGCCATGGACACGGCCAAGGTCAACATCAACAACCGCTTCATCCCGCCTCCTCGACTCTTGACTCGGACCCGAGAACAGGTCCTCACTTTTACCAATCGACGCGGAGAAGACCTCAGGGGTCCACGCGGGAACCCCTGAGGCTCAGCCGTTCTGTCCTAGAACTCGAGACTCGCCGTGATGCGCGCGAGCCGCGCCGCCAGGAACGAGGAGGGGTACAGGAACCTGGACCCATACGAGCTGCTCGTGCTCTGGATGGAATTGCTGTTCAGCGCGTTGTAGACGTCGAACGCCACACGCATCCGCGCCCAGCCGGAGATATTGAGCGACTTGTTCACCGACAGGTCGAGCTGCTGGAAGCGCGCCCCGAAAATCGAGTTCGGTGCGTAGAGGTACACCGACTGCGCCGTGTTCAACGTCGTGCGTGACGGATCCTTGAACCGGACATCCGACGACCGCACGGTCATGATCGCATCGTTCGTGGAGCCCGGCGTGTTGCGGTAGATGAAGCTGGCGGTGACGCCGCCCTTGACCGGCACGCTGCCGCGCACGCGGAAGTCGGCCAGGTTCGCCCACGACGTCACCACCCGGCAGAACGGCCCGCCGGGCAGCTGCGAGCCGGTGATGCCCGCCGGCTGGTTCGGGATGTCCACCGTGTAGCAGTGGTCGTCCACCTGCCGCCCGATGTCCAGCCCGCCGCCGAGCGAAATCCCGCGCGGCAGCCGGCCTTCGGCCCCGAACGTGAAGCCGTCCCAGTAGCGCTTCTGCTTCCCGAACTCCTTCGCGTTGGTCACGCGAGACTGGCCCTTCCCGTAGAGCGCGGGCTTGATGTCGTAGTAGCCGCACTGTTCCTGGCCGGCGTTGGGCAGCCGCGAGTCGTTCGGCACCGTGATGCAGAACTCGTCGAACGCCTCGGGTCCGTACAGCGTGTTCTCCGTGACGATGAAGCTGCCGTCCGCGTTGTGGTTGTACGCCACGTTCACGGCCAGCCCGTGGACGACCTCGTGGTCCACCTCGAGGTTGTAGTCCCAGAGGAAGTCACGATTGCCGTCCGTCACCGACGGGTCGAAGATCGTGGCTGACGGGATGAACTGCCCGAAGAACGCGCTCGACATGGCCCCGCACTCGCCGTTCGCGCTGAAGTTCGCGAGGTCGCAGTCCGGGATGTAGTCGCCGTTCGCGTCGTTCCAGTTCCGGTTCGCCGAGCTCACCGACGAGCTGAACGGATGGAACCGGCGCGTCAAGTCGCTGCGGCTGAGCTGGTTGAACCGGCCCATCGAGAACTTGATCGCCGTCCGCCCGTTGCCGAACACGTCGTACGCCACGCCGAGCCGCGGGTTGACGTCCTTCCAGTCGGGAACCCCCGACAGCGCGTCCACGTGCCGCGCCGGCACGTACGGACCCGCCGGCAGGTCGGCTGACGGGAAGCCCATCGTGACGTAATCGAACCGCAGGCCCAGGTTGAGCGTCATCCGCTGGATCGTCCACGCGTCCTGCCCGAAGATCCCGATCTCGTGGTTCTGCCGCTCCTGCTGGAAGAACGGCAGCGCCTTGTACTGGATGCGGGCCGGCTTCCCGTTGAGGAAGTCGTAGCTCAACCCGTCCTTGTTGTTGTTGTCGCGGCCCTCGTCGTTGAACCCCTGCTCGTCCGAGATCCCGACCTTGATGTTGTGGGTGCCCGTCACGTAGGACAGCGAGAACCGCTGGGCGCTCCGGCCCGTGCGGGCAATCGGCGCCGTCAGCGTCGAGGCCGCGCCGTAGCGGTAGCCCGTGGCCAGCTCGAGAATCGACCGGTCGTCGCGCGTGACGCCCGTCTCCGCGAAGTTCACCCAGTTCGCCGTCTGCCACGAGAGGCCGGCCTCGAGGAGCAGCCGGTTCGTCACCGGCATCGTCCACGTGCCCTGCACCACCCCCGACGGATACCAGTCCCAGCCGCGCTCCGACTCGATGGCGTTGGCCCCGGTGAACGGCCCCGTCGTGCAGCGGCACGACTTCTGGATGTCCGCGTAGAAGTTGATCCGCTGGCTGTTCGTGGCCTGCCACGTCAACCGCCCCGAGTGGTTCCGATACCAGTCGAAGCTCGCCGCCGGCTTCCCCGTGGCGTAGAGCGCCGCCTGGTCCGCGAACGGCGTGCCCGGCTGCCCCGGATAGAACAGCGTCGCCGTGTTCGGGTTCCCCGATTTGCCCTGCAGCGGATTGAAATAGGCGCCCGGCTGGTTGACGCGGGAGCCCCAACGGGCGACCGCCGCGAAATACCACAGCCGGTCGTGCACGATCGGCCCGCCCGACTGGCCACCGAGCCGGAAGATGTTCTTCACCGTGCCGGCCGTATCGATCCCGAACGCCCGCAGGGCGTCGTCGATGTTCGAGCCCTGCATCGCGCCGTTCGAGAAGTAGCCGTCCACGCTGCCGTGGAACGTGTTGCTGCCGCTCTTGGGAATCGCGTTGAGCGACGTGCTCCCCGATCCCGACTCGGCGCCCATGCCCGTCGTCTCGAGCTGCAGCTCCTGAATGTTGCCGCTGTCGGTGATGTACCCCACGCCCGACGCCGCGCCGATGAAATACTGGTTCCGGAAGCCGTCGAACGAGGCGCGCGTCCCCGTCTTGCCGTGATAGAAGGTGTAGGCGCCCTGCGCCGACCACGTATCCCGGCTGCCGCCGACGTCGGACTGGGTCGTCGCGAAGCCCGGCGTCACGTACGCCAGCGTCTGCAGCCCGACGCTGCCGCTCGGCAGGTCTTCGAGCTGCGAGGTGCTGAGCGTGGACTGCTGGCGGACCGTCTGCGTGTCCACGACCGGCGCCGCACCCGTGACCGTGATGGTCTCTTCGAGAGCCCCTACCGTCATGGTGACGTTGACCGAGGCCGTGAACCCCGACCCGAGCACAATGCCCTCGCGCCGGACCGTCGAGAACCCGGGGAGCGTGAAGGTGACCGTGTAACTGCCCGGCCGCAGGTCGACGATGTTGTACCGGCCCTGCGGACCTGTGACCGCGGTCCGCACCTTCTCGATCAAAGCCGGGCTCGCCGCTTCGACCGTGACACCTGGAATCGCCAGGTTGTCGTTGTCGCGGACGACGCCGGCAATGGCGGACGCCTGCTGGGCCGCGGCCGACCCTGTCCAGACGGACGCGCACATGAATGCCGCCAGAATGACGCCGAATGCCCTTCGACCTTTCAGCCGACTGCCGTTCACAGGCTCCTCCTCAAATGTAGAACTTCACGCCCGTGCAAAGTTTGCAATGCGCTCCGTTTTCAAATGTTTCCGCACTGTAAGTAATTCATTACGATTAGGTCAAGGAGTGGTCTGTCGCGAGATGTCGCACGTGCCGGCAACCCGGCCGGGAAGTGGGTAATCCTGGATCCAGACCCATGCCATGGATTCCAGGCCGCCAATCGTGCCAGTATGCGGCGTGGCGACCGGGTCCCCGCTCCGCGCCCTGGTATTGACGGCCTGCCTGGCTGGCGTGGCGACTCTGATGGCCGAGCCGGGGCCAGCGGCCCCGACGTTCACCCAAGTCGGTCGCCAGGCCGGTATCCGCTACGAACAGCACAACGGGGCGGCGGGCCGCTACTGGTACCCGGAGCTCTTCGGGGGCGGCGTCGCCGTCCTCGACATTGACGGCGACCGGCGGCCGGACCTGCTCTTCGTCGATGGCCGGGACTGGGAGCCAGGGGGACGCCCCGCCAGGCACACCCTCTACCGGAACAACGGCGACGGGACGTTCTCGGACGTCTCGAAGGGCAGCGGCTTCGACACCGCCAACGTCTACGGCCTCGGCGCGACCGTGGCCGATTACGACAACGACGGGAGGGATGACGTCTTCATGACCACGGTGGACGGCGGCCGCCTGTTCCACAACGAAGGCGGCGGCCGGTTTGCCGACGTGACCGGCCCCGCCGGCATCCACAACACCGGGTTTGCCGTGAGCGCGGCGTGGCTCGACTACGACCGCGACGGCCTGGCCGACCTCTTCGTCGGCAACTACGTCCAGTGGTCGCCCGACGCCGAGGTCCGCTGCGCCCTCGGCGGCGTGCAGGGGTACTGTGGGCCCGACTCCTACAAGCCGGTGGCGCCCAAACTCTACCGGAACCTGGGGGCGGGCCACTTCGCGGACGCCACCGCGGCGGCCGGCCTCGACTCACCCACCGATAAAGCCATGGGCGTGGCCGTCTTCGACTACAACGGCGACGGGTGGCCTGACCTCTTCATCGGCAGCGATCGCGTCCCGGCGAAGCTGTACCGCAACGACACGCGGGGCCATTTCGTCGAGGAGGGCGTGCGGGCCGGCGTCGCCCTGAGCGAAAACGGCGCGGCGCGAGCCAACATGGGCGTCGATGCCGCCGACTACGATCGGTCGGGGCGTCCGCACCTGCTGGTCGGGAACTTCATCAACGAGATGCTCGGCCTCTACCACAACGAGAACGGCCGGACGTTCGTCGACGTCGCGCCGCGATCGACAGTCGGCCGGTCCAGCCTCCTGTCGGTGACATGGGCCGCGTTCTTCCTCGACTACGACCTGGACGGCTGGCCCGACATCTTCGCGGCCAACGGCGGCACCGACGAGTCTCAGGTGCGCGACGCGAGGGCCCGGGTCGCCATGCCCCCGCTCCTGCTCCGCAACCGTCAGGACGGCACGTTCGAGGACGTGACCCGGACGCTCGGGGCGGCCTTCAACACGCCGATCATGGGGCGCGGCGCCGCCTACCTCGACTTCGACGGCGACGGCGACCTGGACATCGCGATCACGACGCTGGGAGGCCCGGCGTACCTCTTCCGCAACGACGGCGGCAACCGCCGCCACTGGCTGCGGGTCGCAGCCGTCGGGGCCCGCTCCAACCGGAGCGCGCTCGGCGCCGTCGTGCGCGTGACGAGCGCGTCGGGGACGCAGTGGCAGGCGGTGCACAGCGGGTCGAGTTATGCGTCGCAGAGCGAGCTCGCGCTCACCTTCGGGCTCGGAGACGACGCGCGCGTGACGAAGCTCGAGGTCGCCTGGCCGTCGGGCGCGGCCCAGACGTTCACGGACCTCGCCGCCGATCGGACGCTCACGATCGACGAGACCCGCGGCCTCGTCAGCGGCCGCTCGCCGTCCGCGACTGGTGCAGGAGCTCCTCCTCGATGAGGCGCGTGAAGAACTCGAACGGGGGCAGGAACGGCGGCGCGTCAGGCGCGAGTACGCCGTTCACGAGGAAGCTCGGGCTGGATCTGACGGCGTATCGCTTGGCTTCCTCCAGCGCCTGACGGGCGAGATCCCGATACGTGCCGCCGTCGAGGCACGCGTCGAACGCCGCCTGATCGAGGCCCACGGCGCCGGCCACGTGTTTCAGCTGGGTCGACCCGAACGGGCCCGGTTCACCGAGCAACTTGTCGTGATACTCCCAGAAGCGCCCCTGGGCCTGCGCGCAGGCGGCGGCCTGAGCGGCCGTGGCCGAATCGGGGCCCAGGACGGGCAGCGGCTTGAACACGATGCGCACGCGGTCGCCATAGTTTTCGCGCACGCGCGGGAACGCCTCCGCGAACCGCGCGTACTCGGCGCTCTGGAAGTCGCCGAACGCGACGATCTGCACCGCCGCCGTGGCCGGCCCGAGCGTGGCGTCGCGAGGCGAGGCCTCCACGGTCACGCGCGGCGCCGACAGCAGCACGTCGGCGCGCGTCGAGACCTTCATCAGTTCCTCGACGTAGTTCATCCTCGCCAGTTCGGGCTCCGTCCGCGTCGACAGCCAGGCGCGCAGCGCCGGGCGCATCTGCTCGAGGCTGGCGCCGCGCGTCAAATCGCCGAGGCTCTGGTACAGCGACAGGGCCGCCTGGTCCGGCAGCGGGATCACCCGCTTGGGGATCTCCTCGGCGAGCAGCGCCTCCTTCGTCGTCTTTCGCGCGGCCGCTTCCCGCGCGATCAGCTCGTCGGCCACCATCTGATCGAGTACCCGCCGCCGGCTGTCGTAGAGATCGCGCGTGAGGCCGACATAGCCGCCCGGATCGGTGCGACGCCACTCGGCATCGACCTCCCCCACGGTAATCACCCGGTCGCCGACCTTGGCCGCCGGATCCGACGCGGACGGCGGGCCGACGGTGGTCCCGGACGCCGCCGCCGACGCGGCGGGAGCGGCCGGCGCCGCGGGGCCGATCCGGAACGCCAGCGAAGCGCTCTCGCCGGCGCCGAGGCCGAAGCTGACCGTGAGGAGGTACTCGTCGGGAGGCATCTCGCCAATCGGCGCGACCGCGACAATGCGCGCGTCGGTCGCCGCCTGCACGTTGAGCGGGATCAGGTTCAGCGTCACGAAGGGACGCGACGCCCTGAAGTGCTCGCCCGAGATCGTCAGCGTGCCCGCGTCGGCGTCGGGCACAGCCGACGCCACGGTCACCGGATTCACGGGCTGCTGTCCGGCCGCGCTCGACGCGCCGCCGACCGCCACGCCCAGGGCAACCGCCGTCCACACCGCGCGCGACACCGTCCGCCTCGTCATCCCGCCCTCCTCCCGAGCCCTCATGGAATCTCGCCTGCCGGCCACGGCGTCCGGCAGGGCCGCCCCTGCTCGTACAACGCCAGGTTGGCGGACAGCCGCGGCAGGACCGCGGTGAGGCCGGCGGCCCGGGCGCCCTGGATCAGGTCCTGCTGGACGCCGACGGCTTCGTCGTAGCGGCCCGACGCCGCCAACGCCATGGCCAGGGTCTCGCCCAGATCGGCCGTCCTCGACTCGGTCTTGAGCAGCTGGTTCATGAGCGCCAGCGCCGCCGGGCCGTCCCGCACACTGTCGTCGGGCGACGCGGCCAGCACGCGCGCCAAACCGTGCGTGAACATCGCCTGGTCGGGGTGCGCCTTCACGGCCGCGCGCAGCCGGTCGCGCGCCTCCGCGAAGCGCCCGAGCTGGACGTACGTCATGGCCTGGCCGAACAGCGCCTCGGCCTGGTTCCCGTCTCCGCGGAGCACCTCGGCGTACTGTGGCAGCGCGTCGGCCGGCCGGCCCACGTGCCGCAGGCTGACGGCCAGCCGCAGGCGGGCTTCCACGTAGCTCGGCCGGCTGGCGAGCGCCGCGGTGAACCGTGCGATCGCTTCGGCGTCGCGCCCCTGCTCCTGCAGCAGCACGCCCAGGCTGTACTGCGCCGGGAAATACGTGGAGTCGCTCCGGATCGCCGCGTCGAACTCCGCCTTCGCGGCCTCCTTGTCGTCCTTCATGTAAAGGGCGGTCGCGAGCCGGTGGTGCAGCGCCGCGCTGTCGGGCGCGAGTTGGAGCCCCTTGCGGAACAGCGCCGCGGCGTCGTCCCACTGGCGGTCGTCGAGCGCGCGAATGCCGCGCGACTCGTAGCTCTGCGGGCTCTCGAGCAGCTCGTCGAGATCGACCATCAGCGGATCGGCCGGCAGGATCTCGCGATTCTCGCGCAGCCGCAGGTGCGCCTCCGCCTTCTTCACGTCCCCGAGCCCGCGATACGCGAGCGCCAGCGGGTAGTGCGCGCCCGCCGCGGTCGGGTCGCGCGCGAGCACGTCCTCGAGGTCGGTCACGGCCTGCTGGTAGTCCTGCTTCGCCAGCGCGGTCCGCCCCAGGCCGAAGCGCGCCGAGAGCGAGGTGGGCTGCAGCGCCAGGGCCCGCTCGAAGCGGGGCCGGGCGGCGTCGGGCTGGCCGAGCGCGAGGTTCACGTCGCCGAGCCACACGAGCGTGGAGACGTCGTCGGGCTTCAGCCGCAGCGCCGTTTCGAACGAGGCTTCGGCCTGCGGGAGCTGCCCGCGATCACGGTACAGGTGCGCGAGGTAGTACGGCCACCGGTAATCGTCGGCCGCCAGCGACGCGGCGTTCAGGAAGCAGGGCTCCGCGGCGTCGGGATAATCGGCGGCCATGAGCAGCTTCCCGAGCTCGCCGTACGCGTCGGCGAGGTCGCCGGCCGGCGCGGCGCGATCGGACGTCTTCCGTTCCAGCGCCGCCTGGCTGTCGCGGATCTGGGCCTGGACCGACGGCGTCATTTTGGAGAGGTCCGGCAGCGTGACCGCCTGGAGCCCGCGCGCGTCGGCCGCCGCGGCAGCAGGCCGATCCGAGGCCGCGGGCGAGGACGACGGAGACGAGGATCCGCACCCGGCCACCGCCAGCGCGCAGGCGGCGAGCAGCGCGACGCCGGTCTGCGAGCGCGCCCGGCTCATTGCCCGCTGCCCTGCGTCATCGTCGTCCACCGATCGACGGCGACGTTGGACCACTGCTCCGATCGTCCATCGGGCCATCGTACCTCGACCCCGACGGCCCCGGCCGACACGCCGAGCCCGACCAGCACGCGCGGATCGTTGGCCGACCCGTAGCTGCCGTCGGATCGCGCCCGCCTCAGGAGCCGCGACCCGTCAGCCCGCGTCACGCGGACCTCCGCGCCGAGCATGTCGCGCCCGGAAACCGCCGCCCCGCCAACAAGGCGGAGGCCGAGCCAGTGTTTCTCGCTGCCGATCGTATTCAGCAGGAGCCGGACGTGACCGTTATCGTTGCCGACGACGACGTCGATGTCGCCGTCGTTGTCGATGTCGCCGAAGGCGGCGCCCCGCCCAGCCTCGGTCAGCCCGAAGACGGCGCCCGCCCGCTCGGTCACGTTTTCGAACGTCCCGTCGCCCCGGTTCCGCAGCAGCAGCTTCTTCTGGCCGTAGGGAAACGGGTCGTGCTCGCCTTCGTTCTCGACGATCGGCCCGTTCACGGCCAGCAGGTCCAGCCAGCCGTCGTTGTCGTAGTCGAACCAGGTCGTGCCCCACCCGGTGTACGGCAGGCTCAGCGGGCCGAGGCCCGACGCGGCGCTGCCGTCCTGGAAGTTCCCGGTTCCGTCGTTCACGTAGAGGTTGAACCCCTGGCCCGTCAGCTCGGTCACCACGAGGTCGTCGTCGCCGTCGTTGTCGAAGTCGCCGGCGTCGGCGCCCATGCTGGCCTCGGCGTTCCCCTCGGCGGTGAGCGCGACACCCGCCAGCAGCCCCGTGTCCCGGAACGTGCCGTCGTGCTGGTTGATCCACAGCAGATCCGGCTCACCGTCGTTCGCCACGTAGATGTCGGGCCAGCCGTCGCGGTTGAAGTCGGCCGTCGCGACGCCCAGCGCGGGCCCGAACTTGCCTCCGACCAGCGCCGTGGCGCTCACGTCGACGAAACGCCCGTGTCCCACGTTCCGATAGAGGCGATCGGGCCGGCCGCCGTAGATCTGCGGCGGGCAATAGTCGGGTACCCCGGCGCTGTTAGGGCACACCTGCTCGCGCTCCAGCCGGTAATTGACGTTGTAGCCCACGTACAGATCGAGCCAGCCGTCGCGGTCGTAGTCCAGCAACGCCGCCGACACGGCGACGTCCGGATCGCTGCGCACGCCGCTCGCCGCCGACACGTCGGTGAAGGTCCCGTCGCCGTTGTTGTGAAACAGCTGGTTGGTGCCGTAGTTGGTGAGGAACAGATCGACGTACCCGTCGTTGTCCACGTCCCCGGTCGCGACTCCCAGGCCGAACTGCGTCGTCCGGATGCCGCTCGCCTCGGTCACGTCGGTGAAGTGCAGCGTGCGCGTCCCGTCGGGCGCGACGCTGAGGTCGTTGCGGAACAACCGGCCCGTGAGCCGCGCGGGGTCGCGTGGCGGGACGAGCGCCGACCCCGGGTCCTGGCCCGGTCCGATCATCTTCCCCTGCACGAGGAAGACGTCGAGGTCGCCGTCGTTGTCGTAGTCGAAGAGCGCGACACCGGGCGGCAGGATCTCCGGATAGTAGAACTTGCCCGACGCGCCGTTGAAATGGACGAAGTCGAGACCGGTGTCGGCGGCGCGATCCACGAACCAGTCGCCGGCGGCCGCCGCCTGAGCGTGGGCCGGCGGCGTCGCGGCCGCGCCGGCTCCGCCGGGCGCACCGCGCTCGCCCGTGCAGCTCGCGCAGAGCACGCATCCGATCCACACGGCCGCTCGCGCGAACCGCCCCGCCGTCATGATGGCTGCTGCCTCCCGCCTCGAGAACCATCATCGCCCTTTGGTCCCCGCGTGGGAACCCCCGGCGACGCCGGCGCGCCCGGGCGGCGCGGCGCGCGAAACTGTGCGATCATGCCGGCATCCACCATGCGGTCCCTCGTCGGCCTGTGTCTGCTGGCCGTTCTCGCGGCGACCGGCGCCTGCGTTTCTGAACCGGGAGCTCCGGCCTCACAGCAGGCATCCTCCCCTGGCGATCTCGCCGGCCCCCCGCCCGCCGCGAACGGCGAGTGGTTCACCGACCAGGCGGCCGCGGCCGGCCTCGACTTCACGCACTTCAACGGCATGTCCGGGGAATTCTATCAACCGGAGATCATGGCGCCGGGCGTGGCCCTGTTCGACTACGACAACGACGGCGACCTCGACGTGTACCTCGTCCAGAGCGACATGCTCGGCGCCGGCACGCCGCTGCTGCCCCGGCCGCCGGGCCCGCCCGGAGCCCGGCTGTACCGGAACGACCTCAGCGTCGCGCCCGACGGGACGCGGACGCTGCACTTCACCGACGTGACCGCGGGAAGCGGCCTCGAGGCGCCGGGGTACGGCATGGGCGTCGCGGCCGGCGACATCGACAACGACGGCTGGGTCGATCTGTACGTGACCGGGTTCGGCCGCAACGCGATGTTCCACAACAACGGCGACGGCACGTTCACCGACGTGTCGGCGCGCAGCGGAACGGGCGACCGCGACTCGTGGGGCGTGCCCGCGACCTTCCTGGATTTCGATCGTGACGGCCGGCTCGATCTGTTCGTCGGTAATTACCTGAACTACAGCCTCCGCACCCACACGCCCTGCTTCGGCGCCTCGGGCGCGCCGGACTACTGCCGGCCCAGCGTGTACCGGCCGCAGCCGAACCGGCTGTACCACAACCTGGGCGACGGGCGCTTCGCCGACGTTACCCTCGCGGCCGGCATGGGATTCCCCCTTCGGCCCCGCGCTCGGCGCGACCGCGGCCGACTTCAACGGCGACGGATGGGTCGACCTGTTCGTCGCCAACGACGAGCAGGAAAACCAGCTCTGGATCAACCAGCGCGACGGCACCTTCATCAACACCGCGCTGCTGGCGGGCGTCGCCCTCGGGCCCAACGGCGAGCGGAAAGCGGACATGGGCGTGGACGCCGGCGACTTCGACGACGACGGCGACGAGGATTCTGATCGTGACCGAGCTGGTCAACCAGGGCACCTCGCTGTACGTGAACGACGGCTCGGGCACATTCGAGGACCAGAGCGCGCGGCGCGGAATCCGCCGCCCGACGCTCGCCTACACGGGCTTCGGAACCGCGTGGATCGACGTCGACAACGACGGCTGGCTGGACGTGCTCTCGGTCAACGGCGCGGTCAACCAGGACGTCAAGGACCTCCACCGCCAGGACGATCCCTTTCCGCTGGGACAGCGCAACGTGCTGCTGCGCAACCTGGGCGGGCGCTTCGACGACGTCACCGACCGGGCGGGCGCCGCGTTCATCCCGGTGGAAGCCAGCCGGGGCGCGGCGTTCGGCGACATCGACAACGACGGCGACACCGACGTCGTGGTGGCGAACGGCGCGGGACCGGTGCGCCTGCTCATCAATGAGGTCGGCAACCGCCACCACTGGATCGGGCTGCGATTCGTGAACGGCGCGGGCCACCTGATCGTCGGCGCGCGCGTGGAAGTCATCCAGCCGAACGGGACCGTGCGCTGGCGGCGCTCGCGAGCCGACGGCAGCTACGCCTCGGCGAACGATCCGCGCGTCCTCGTCGGTCTCGGTTCCTCGGAGGAGAGACCGCGCGTCCGCGTGATCTGGCCGAACGGCCGCACCGAGGAGTGGGCCGACGTCGCCATCGACCGGTACACCACGCTGACTGAGGGCACCGGCCGATGAGACACGCCGGGCTCGCGGTGTTGATCGCGGCATCGGCTGTCGTCGCCGGCTGCCGCGCGAACACGCGAGACGCCCCCTCGCCCGCGGCCACGTCCTCGCCGGACGTCGCGAGCCTGCCGCCCGTCACGCTGCCGGACGTGTCGGCGCTGGCGCAGTCGGTCCAACGCCAGGTGCGCGGGCAGGACGACCGCCTGAAGGAGGCCCTCGGCGACCCGAGCGCATCGAGCGCCCGGCGAGCCGCCGCCTACGCCGACCTCGGACGCGTGCTGCTGGCGGCCGCATTCAGCGACGAAGCCGTCACCTGCTTCCGGCACGCGGCCGACCTCGAGCCCGGCGACATGCGCTGGCCGTACTACCTCGGCCACGCCTACCTCCGGTCGGGAGACCGCGCCCGCGCGGCGGAGGCGTTCGAGCGCGCGCGGACGCTGGCGCCCGGCGACGTCCCCACGCTGGTCTGGCTCGGCGAGACGTATCTCGACGACGGGCGGCCCGACGCCGCCAAGGCGGCCTTCCAGGCGGCCGTGGCGCTGCAGCCCAGGTCGGCCGCCGCCCTGTTCGGCGCCGGACGCGCCGCCCTGGCGCAGCAGGCCTACGCCGAGGCCGTCGACGACTTCGAGCGCGCGCTGGCCGCGGACCACGCGGCGTCGGCCATCCACTATCCCCTCGCGATGGCGTACCGCGCGCTGGGAGACCGGCAGAAGGCGGAGGCGCAGTTGAAGCTGCGGGGCGGTACGTTCCCCGATCTTCCCGATCCGCTCCTGCCGCAGGACGACGAGATCCTCGACAGCGCGGTCGCCTATGAGGATCGCGGACGCCAGGCCCTCGGACGGTCCGACTGGACGGGGGCGGAAGCCGCATTTCGGCAGGGCCTCGCGCTCGCGCCCGACGATGCCACGCTGCGGGTACTGGCTCGGCGTCACGTTATACGCGTCGGGCGACACCGCCGGCGCCGAACGGGAGTTCGTCGCCGTCATCCGGCAGTCGCCCGGTTTCGCGAACGCCCATTTCAGCCTCGGGGCCCTCTACGAGGCGCGCGGCCGGCGCTCCGAGGCGATCGACCAGTACCGTGCCGCCGTGGCCGGCGATGCGGCCCTTCCGGACGCGCGACTGCGCCTCGCCGATCTGCTGAGCGTCGAGAACCGCTGGGAGGACGCGCTGGCGCAGTACGACGCCGCGGTCAAGCTCGACCCTGGCTCCGTCCCCGGGTGGACGGGCGGCGCGCGGGCGCTGCGCGCACTCGGACGCGCCGCCGAGGCGGACACCTGGACGGCCCAGGCGAGCCGCCTTCGCCAGGGCCAGGGCCGCTGAGCCGGCCCTCCGTGAGCCGGCCGCGAAGGCGGGCGTCTACTCGAGCGCGCTCCTGGTCAAATCGGCGAGCTGGTCGGCGGTGAACGTGTTGCCTTCGATGTTGGCGAGGAGACGGCCCCGGCGGTCGATCAGCACGGTGTGCAGCGAGTGGGACATCAGTCCTTCGTCGGCGAACGCGTGCACGCCGAACAGCCCGCAGACCCGCCGGATCTCGGGTTCCGGCCCGGTCAGGAAGTGCCAGGTGGCGGCGTCCGCCTTCCACTGCCGCGCGTACGCGGCCAGCACGTCCGGCGTGTCGTGCACCGGATCGAACGTGATCGTCAGCAGCACCAGATCGCGCCCGAGCCGGTCCGCGAACCGCTGCTGAAGCACGCCGAAGTCGTTGGCGAGCCGCAGGCAGTAGTTCGGCAGGACGCAGCTCGTATAGATGAAGTTGACGGCCACGACCTTCCCGCGCAGATCGGAGAGGGCCAGCGGGCGGCCGCGCTGATCGGTCAACCGAAAGCCGGGCACGGCGGCCCCCACGGCCAGCGGCTCGGCGGACCTCCCGGCCACGAGGTCGCCGAGCAGCGCCAGGCGGCTGGCGGCGAACGGGTCCTGCTCCACATTCTCGTACCGCACCACGTGGATCCGCTCCGCCCGGGAGGCCCGCGGCTCGACGACGAGCGTGAACGCCACCAGGGCGCCTGGGGCGAGCGCGTCGAGCTCCGTGGCGTCGCGCACCTCGAACGGCATGGTCATCGCGCGCATGTAGCCGGGAATCGCGTCCACCGAGGCCGTGAAGGTTCGCGCCGCGCGATCCAGGCGCACGACCATCCCCGTGACGGCGTATTCCTGCGCCGCCGCCGACGGCGCGATCGCCAGCACCGCCAGCAGGATCCCCGCCGAGACGCGGCTCATCGGGCCCTCCGCGCGCCGCCGAGGCGAATCGGCCGGCGCTCGATCGGCCGGTACTCCGTTCCGAGCTCGGCGATCTCCACGACCTGGTTCTTCCCGATGCCGTCGAAGTGCTGGCGCGTGTTCGACGCGGGCCACCAGATGTCGACCGCGATGATGCGAGCCGATTTTCCCAGGCCGATGTGCTGTTCGAGCGGCGACGCCCCGAAGGATCCGCCGCTCCCGACGGACCGGAACACCGACCGCCGGCCGCGGCCCTCGTTCTCGACGGTCACCGTGATCCGCGCGCCGATGGCGCTCCGGTTGCTCTTCGACCCGACCAGCTTCAGCGTGATCCAATCGTTGCCCTGTCCCGGGTTCTCGAACAGCCGCATCGCGTGGCTGTCGCCGGGCGTCGCGCCGCCGATTTCGGCCACGATGTCCTCGTCGCCGTCGTTGTCGAGATCGGCGAACGCGATGCCGTGGCCCTTGTGGAGTTCGCCCGTGCCCGACGAGGCCGTGATGTCGGCGAACCGCCGGCCTGCCTGGTTGCGCAGCAGCACGTGGGGCGCCATCGAGGCGTAGGACGGCGTGCCCATCCCGAGGTAGATGTCGAGAAACCCGTCGTTGTCGACGTCGCCGAAGTTGGCCCCCATCGGCATGAAGACCTTGTCCAGCCCCACCGCGGCGGTCACGTCGCGGAACGTGCCGTCGCCGAGGTTCCGATAGAGCTTCAACGTGCCGGCCTGGTGCGGCAGCCCGAGGTAGGTCCTCGCGGTCTCGTCGACGGACATGAAGTAGCTCGTCGTAAACAGATCGAGCCAGCCGTCGTTGTCGTAGTCGAAGAACCACGTCGCGAACCCGCGGCCCGAGCCGGACACGCCCGCGTGTGCGGTGACGTCGGTGAACGTGTTGTCGTGATTGTTGCGATAGAGGATGCCCGGGCCGTCGAAGTTCGAGACGTACAGGTCCTCGAAGCCGTCGTTGTCGTAGTCCGCCGCGGCGACGCCCTTGATGTACGACAGCCGACCGAGGCCGGCGGCCTCGGCGATGTCCTCGAACCGATCGCCGCGGTTCAGGAACAGCTGCGGCGCCGTGTCCTCGTTGCCGACGAAGAGATCGAGCCGGCCGTCGTTGTTGACGTCGGCCCACGCCGCCGTCTGCGTGCTGGTGGCCTTCGCGAGACCGACCGCCGCCGTGACGTCCGTGAACGTCCCGTCGCAGTTGTTCTTCAGCAGGGAGTTGCGCTGCGGCGCTTCCCACCCGCCGCGCAGGACCAGCAGGTCCGTGCAGCCGTCGTTGTTGTAGTCGGCCTGCACGAGATTCAGCCCGCCCACCTGATCCGACAGCCCGGCGGCCGCGCTCCGCTCGGTGAACGTGCCGTCGCCGTTGTTCCCGAAGTAGTGCAGGGGGCCGCAGGTGTCGAAGTTCGAGGTCACGATGTCGAACCGGCCGGAGCCGGCCAGGTCGTCGACAATCACGCCGCCCGCGGTCGCGAACACGTTCACGCCCGCCTGCGGCGCCACGTCCACGAAGCGGCCGACGTCGTCAGTCGAGGCGAACGCCGAGGGCGGGATCAACTGCCGGGGCGGCACGCGCTCCGGGTACTGTCCCCGCATCATGTACGCGAGATTGAGCAGCCACCGGACTTCGAGATCGTCGGGCTTCTCCTGCAGGTAGCTCGAGAAGTGCTCGAGGGCCGTGTCGAGGTCGCCGGTCCGCGGGAACGCCCGGCCGGCCGCCACCGGAATCAGGCAAAGCTCGCCCGGCTCGCGGTACGCGCCGTTGTCCATTTCCGCCCGGTGGAGGTACGCCGTGCCCAGCATTTCCTGCGTCGTCAGCACGGCTCCGGGGACGCCGTCGCGCGCCAGGCGCTGCGCCTCTTCGTAGTGCGGGATCGCGCCATCCATGTCGCCGTCGTACGCCAGGAGCTGCGCCAGGCCCAGGTGCGCCTGCATCAGCTCGAACGCGGGCCGCGTCTCCCGGACCGCCGCCATCCGCGGCGAAAAGAAGTCTTCGAACACGCGTCGCGACTCGGCCAGCGAGCTGCGCCGCACCTGGCACATCACGCGCGGACTCTGGTCCCAGCCCGCGGGTTTCGCGAAGTCGCGCAGCACCGCCTCGGCTTCGGGCAGGCCTCCGACGTCGAGCACGTACTTCACGGCGCCGGTGGCCACCAGGCCCGGAATGCCGGCGGGGTTCGTGGTTCCCGCCGCCGCGGCCTGCGTGTCGGCCTCCACCCTCATGAACGCGAAGCCGGTCGGCACCGCGACGACGCGCGTCAGCTGGCCCGGGCGCACGCCGCTCAACGCATTTCGCAGCTCGGGACGCAGCGTCGACACCTCGACCCGGCCGATGAGGCCCCCGGCGCCCGCGCTCGGATCGATCGAAGCCTCACGCGCGACAGCGGCGAAATCCTCGCCTCCGCGGACGCGCGCCGCCAGGCGTGCGGCGTCGTCGGCCGAGGCGGCGACGATGATGCGGAGCGACAGCGCCTGGGGCGGGACGTCGACCTGCGCGGCTCGCGCGACGAGCCACACGCCGGGAAGAGCGGCCACGAGCAGCGCGCAGGCCAGCCGGCGGAAGCGCACGCCACATGATAACCCGGAGGTCCCGCGCCTCAGAACCGGAGGAGGCGATTGACCTTGACGATGAAGGCGCGATTCTGGAGGGCCGGGAAACCCGGGGGCAAGGTGTCGCGCTGCTCGTTGAAGACGATGAACAACTCGCTGCCCGGCCGGTATTCCCACCGCAGCCGCGCGTTCGTGCTCACGCTCTGGCTGGCGGAGCTGTACTGCACGAGCGCGCTCACGAACATCAACGGCGTCATCGTGTAGGTCACGCGCGACCCGATGAGGTTGTTGCTGAAGGATCCCGCCGGCAGATCCAGCCAGTTGAGCGACACGGTCGGTTCGAGCGAAAAGCGCGGGGTCACGTTGACCCGCGTCCGCGAGAACGACAGTGTGGTGAGGGTGCCGTTGTAGAACTCACCGCGCGCGAAGCTGAGATTTCCGGATAGCGGCCGCTGCTGGCCGAAGTTGTAGCCGGCCGAAGCCGACGTGAACCCGTACTCCCCGACGGGAATCCTGGCGCCAGGCACGACGGTGAAGGGCGCCGTCAGCCGCTCGTAGTCGTCCGTCACGCTGACGCTGAACCGATCGCTGTTCTCCAGCTCGATCGCGAACTCGCCGTCGGCCGTGCGCGTTTCGAGCACCCCGGTCCCGTCTTCGATGTAGGTGAGCGTACCGGTGCCCGACAGCTTGCGGATCGCCCTCACCGATCGCAGCCGGGGGCTGAACCGGAACTGCGCAAAGTTCTTCTGCATGTCGTCCCGGCGCACGAACCCGATTTCCGGGTTGAACGCGTCGCCCACGACCAGGCGCTCGACCTGCGCGCCGTAACGGTCGCCCGCGTATTCCATGTACGTGCGGTAGCTGGTGTCCTTGCCCTGCCGGTCGGTCGTCCAGGTCTTCGCCCAGTACAGATTGAAGGACAGGTTGTCGAAGAACGTGAAGCCGCCGTCGAACCCCAGCGCCTGGTTGGATCCGGTCCCGTCCTGGCTCACCGAGCGCGACGTCGCGAGCACGCCGATGCTGCTCCGCCGGAGAATGTCCCGCCGGAGGCGCAGCACCGAGAAGTTCGTCGACGGCGCGCCCGCCGCCGGATCGTCCTTCGTGTTGATGTCGATGGCCCCGATGCTGTAGCGGCCCGCGCGCCCCGTCAGACGCCCGCCCGCCAGGATGGGCACTTCCTGCCCCTGATTGAGGCCGATCCGCCGGCTATAGAACAGCAGCGGCGTGTCGCCGACCTGATTGGTCCCCGCCGACGACGTGCCGAACGAGAACGTCCCCTGGTTTTCCAGGAAGAACTCGCGCTTCTCGGGAAAGAACAGGCTGAAGCGCGTGAGGTTGACCTGCTGCTCGTCGGCTTCCACCTGGGCGAAATCGGTGTTGACCGTCACGTCGGCCGTCAGGCTCTGCGTCACGCCGTACTTCAGATCCAGCCCGACGTTGCCGTCGGGCGAATTCGACACCGCCGGGACCGCCTTGCGGTCGGTCGTGACGTCGCCCAGCACGTACGGCTTCAGCTCGAGGTTCTTGCCCGCCGCCGGAGCGTCGAGGCCGACGAGCGTCGGAAAGAGCGATGCCGCGAAGCTGCCGCGCGCGATCCCCATCGCCGGCGGCACGCGCGCGAGATACGCGATCTCATTCTTCCACTTGTTGTTGCGGCGCGCGTTGAAGCCCCAGACCTGGTCGGTGCCCGGGCGGTACCGCAGGGACTTGAAGGGCAGGGCCGCCTCGACCGTCCAGCCGCCGTCGAAGTGGCCCACGGCGAGGTCCCAGACGGGATTCCAGTCGCCGTTGTACTGGCGCTCGTTCGTGCTCTGGCCGTCGGTGCGCGCGCCGAGGGGATTGACCTCGAACTGATACGCGTTGCGGCCGTCGTGGAACGTGTCGAGGGCGAACCCGATGCAGTCGCCCATGCGGATGTTGTTGCTGTCGCGTCGCATCTCGTTCGCGACCATCAGGTCGGGCCGGCTCTCCCACGCGCGGACCGACACGTAGAAATTGCAATCGTCGAAGAAGATCCACACTTCGGTCTTCTCCGACGCCGGCTCACCGCCGGCGGGCTCCATCTGGATGAAATCGGAGACGGGCACGACGCCCGCGTACGCCGCGTCGTCGAGATTGCCGTCGATCCGGAGGGGCGTGTCGACGCGGATGGCGTGAAGGGTGAGTCGGCCGTCGGCGCCGCGGGGCGACGCCTGTTGGACGAGGGACACCGCCGACGGGGCCTGGGCGAGGCCCACGGCGGGCACAGCGCACAAGGCCGCCGTGAGCAGGACCGCGAGCGCCCCGCCGCGGCGCAGGACGCAGAGGCTCACGGCATCAGCGATCGGCGGTGACTGTGATCGTGACGTCTTCGCTGCTGGTCAGGCCCCCATCGTCGGCGAGCCCTCGCAGGACGTAGGTGCCGGGCTCGGCGAACGTCACGTGCGTCATCACGCGCCCATCGGTCGGCATGTCGGGCGCCGACCAGAGCGGCGCCCACGGCGAGTTCGTGCCCACCCGGGTGTCTTCCCACACCTTGGCCTGCGGGGTATCGAACGTCACCGAGTCTCCCGGGCCGCGATAGACGAACCAGGACAAGTGCAGCCCGACGTTCTTTCCGACCGTGCTCCGCGAGGGCGGCTGCATGGCCCGGTTGACGCCGGGCGTGACGTCGGTCGCCGAACGCGAGCTGTCCCTCACCGTCGTGTCCTGGATCGACCCTTGATTCTCGACGACGGCGCCCACGCGTCCCGCGCCGCGCGACTTGGGCACGCCGTCGTCGGTGACGATGGCGACGAGCGACACCGGCTCGCCGACCTTGGCGGTCAGCGTTCGCTCGTTCTCGAGTTCCACGGCCGGCGCCTTGTTCGCGCGAATCTCCGGACTACTCGAGCCCGCGCCCAGGGCGCCCGTTTCCGACATCCGGATCATCGTGTCCATCTTGTAGTCGGGAGCGAGCGTGGCGTAGGCTTTCTCGGTCTTGCCCTTGGTGGTCAGGGTCCAGACGAGCTCGTCGGTGGCGGTGAAGCCGTCCGGCACCGGGACGTCGAACACAAAGCGGTTCCGGCGGGGCAGGAAATGGGTCGGCTGGCCCCGATCGGCGGCGCCGACGTTGAAACCGTTGTCGGGACCGATCGGAACGTCGAGCTCTTCCTCCCAGTTCCGGTTCATGTAGCCGAAGACGAAGTACCGCGATCCGTCGGCGTGCTCTTCCCAGCCCTCGTAGGCGGGTGCGACGTTCTGACCGCGGGTGTACGACAGCGACTGCGCCGACGCCCGCAATGGCAAACCGACCAGGGCCGCCGCCGCCAGCAGCGCGCCCGAGGCCCCGATGACACCGTGCACCTTCGCCCTCATGCGCTACTCCTGACCTGACGGCCCGTTTCCAGCCGTGACGGTGACCGTCACGTCCTGGCTGCTCGTCAGCCCCCCGTCATCCGCGAGGCCGCGCAGCACGTACGTGCCGGGCTCGGCGAATGTCGCGTTGACCACGATGCGGCCATCGGTGGGCATCATGGGTGCCGACCAGACCGGCGCCCACGGTGAGTTCGTGCCGGTCCGGGTGTCTTCCCACACCTTGATCTGCGAAGGGTCAAAGCTCACCTCCCCGGCGCCGCGGTAGACGAACCACGAGAGGTGCAGCCCGTTGTTCTTCCCCACGGTGACGCGAGACGGCGGCTGCATGGCCCGATTCCCGCGCCGCGCGGCGGCGCTGGCCGCCGACTCGTCCGAACGAGGGGCGTCACTCGGGACCGAGCCCGGGTTGTTCACCGCCGCGCCCGCCAGCCCCGCGCCGCGCGGCTTGGGCACGCCGTCGTCGGTCACGATCGCGATGAGCGCCACCGGCTCGCCTACCCGGACGGTGCGCGTGTCCGCGCCCTCGAGCTCCACGGACGGCGGCTGGTTGGCGCGAATCTCCGGGCTGCTCGTTCCGGCGCCCAGGGCGCCGGTTTCCGACATGCGCACCATCTTGTCGACCTCGTAGTCGGGCGCGAGCGTGGCGTACGCCTTCTCCGTCGTGCCGTGCGTGGTGAGCGTCCACACCATCTCGTCGGTGACGCTGAAGGTGTCCGGCACGCGCACGCGGAAGACGAACCGGTTGCGGCGTGGGAGAAAGTGCGTCGGCTGGCCCCGATCGGCGTTGCCGACGTTGAAGCCGTTGTCGGCGCCGACCGGCACGTCGATTTCTTCCTCCCAGTTCCGGTTCATGTACCCGAAGACGAAGTACCGGGCGCCGTCGGCGTCCTGTTCCCAGCCTTCGTACGCGGGCGCCACGTTCTGGCCGCTGTTGTAGCTCAACGACTGCGCGGGGACGCCGTGAGACACAAGCAGCAGCACGGCCGCGCCGAACAGTACGCGAAAGACGTTCCTCATTATGTTCTGACCTTGGATGTGATGCCGGAGGGAGCCATGCCGTCCCTTCGGACGAAACGATTCGGGCCGGGTCCCCCTGGAGGGACCCGGCCCGAACACCGGTGGTTACTGTTGTTGCTGCTGCTGTTGCTGATTCTGGCCCGTGCTCTGCTCGGCCTTCATCTCTTCTTTGGCGACCACGTTGCAGAGCGGGCACCCCAGGTAGATGTCCTGGCCGGGATGCTCGGCGACGCGCTTCTCCATCTCGGCCTTGAAGTCCTCGTCGCTCATCGAGACACGGTTGCCGAGGTCGATGAACATGTTGGCGACCGACCGGTTGCCCGAACCCTGCCAGTTCCGGGGATCCGGAATCCGCCGATTCGACGGCGAGTTGTCCATGTACCCGACGATGTGGAGGATCGCGCCTTTCGGGATGAGCGGCGCCACGTCGTCGTCATAGTGATACGCGCGCACCCAGTCGTGGTCGTATCCGACGCAGTTCAGCGTCTGGATGTTGTAGCCCCAGATCACTTCCTCGCACATCCGCATGCCCGGCGCGTGCAGATGCGGCTCGAACGACATGATCTTGGTGTTCTCCTTCACCACGGCGTACGCGTGCAGTTCCTGACCGGACTTCATCGACGCGATGTCGATGTCCACGCCGTTGCCGAGCGAGTAACTGGAGCGCTTGTACTTCGGCACGAAGCCCTTCGGCGCGAACTTGAAGCCGATTTCGAGGTGCGCCGTCGTGTCGCGGCCGTTCGAGTGCAGGTGCGCCGAGTCGGACACAATCGACGAGTTCGCCTCGAGGAGGCGCGCGGCGTTCGGATCGAAGAAGTCGGCGTTGCGGCCGACCTCGTGCACCGGCCACCCGGTCGTCTCTTCGTCGGCCACCGGCTTGCCGTCCTTGTCGAACACCCGCGTGCTCCAGATCATGTGATGGAAGACGAAGCGGCCGCCGACGGTGTCGCGACCCGTGCCGCCCTTGGGCACGTCGTTGATCTCGCGCACCTGGAGCGCCACCACGTAGCGATCCTCGGTCAAGCCGGTCGGAATGCGCGGGATGTCGCCCCACCAATCGGGGGAGTTCGCCTTGACCACGACGTCGGTCGTCCGCACGATGAGGTCGGGCGTGCCGATGTGCCAGTCTTCGGCGTTGCTCCAGTCGCGATCGGGCGGCATGTCGGCCGGGTCGCCGCGCGGCGCACCGTTGTCGGCCCAGGTGGCGATCTTCTGGATTTCCTCATCGCTCAGCGAGGGGTCATCCTTGAAGCCCTGGATGCCGATGTTCTTCTCGACATACCACGGCGGCATGACGCCCGCGACCGGGCCGAGCCCCGTCTTGGTCTTGATCGCCCGCGCCCAGGGGCGCACGTCCTCGTACGTCTGGAGGGCCATCGGCGCGCCGCCGTCCGCCCGGTGGCAATTTTCGCAGCTGCGCTGCAGAATGGGCGCGATGTCCCGGGTGTACGTCACCTGCTGGCTCGCAGCCCCTTGCGCTCGAACGGCATCAGACGTGGCCAACCCTACGCCCGCTGCTACGAAGGCGGTCGCGACGATGATCGCCCACATGCTGCGCTTCGATCGCTTCATGAACATGCTCCTCAAACTCAAGAGAGATCCATTAAATCCGGCCCCCAAAGTGCCTGGTTCGTCCAGCCGGTACTGCTCAATTTTTACATTAGTCGGCGCGGGCCCGTTGTCTTAACTTGTCGCACGCCGCCCGGGCGGAAACGTCTTCCGACCCGCACCGCTTGAACCCGGCAAGTGGTTCTGATACAAGCTCTTCGGTCATGGCACGTAGTCGACGCCGCGTCGTCCGCGCGTGGACCGGGACCGCGGTCCTCGCTGGGGCCGTCGCGATCGGATGTGGCCCGACAGCCGCGGTCGAGCCCGGCCCGCGGCCAATCGTGCGCATCGCCACGGCTTTCGCCCCCTTCAGCCAGCCGCTCGCGGCCGAGTACCGTTCGAGCCTTCCGCAGTTCGACATCGAGTCGCAGCCGGCGGGCGATTCGGAGGCGGCGATCGCCGGCATCGAAGCGGGCACCGTGGACCTGGGCGTCGTGCTCGCCGACGCGAGCTACCTCGCCTACCGCCGGGACCTCGAGCGGACGCCGGGCGCCGACAGCCGGATCCGGGGGGTGGCCCTGCTGCAGCCGCTTCCGCAGTACGTGCTGGTCCGCGGGGGCTCGGGGATCCACGACGTGTCGGACCTGCGCAAGCCGACGGTGGGCCCCGCCAGCATTGCACTGGGTCCGCTCGGCTCCTCCTCCGCCTTGATCGGCCAGCTCGTGCTCGAGGCCTTCGATGTGGATCCCGCAAAAATCGCGCACGTGACCACGCGCGACGAAGCCGCCGCGGGCCTGAAGGACGGCACATTCGAGGCGACCTTTCTGCCCGGTTACGTCTACCCCGACACGGTCATCCATTCGGTCGTCGAGGCGGGCGCGTACCTCATTCCGATCGACGGCCCGGCGGTCGATCGGCTGCGCCAGGAACATCCGTTCGTGCAGATCGCACGGATTCCCAGGGAAGTCTACCCGGGGCAGGACCGGATCCTGCCGACCGTCGGCATCGATCTGGCGGTCGTCTGCCGCCGCGATCTCGATCCGTCGATCGTGTACGCGCTCACCTCCACGCTGATGAGCGCGTACCCCCGGCTGTCGAGCGTCGAGGCGACGCTCCGGTTCCTGAATCCAGAAGAGGCGCCCGCAACGCCGGTGCCGCTCCACCCCGGCGCCGCGCGGTATTTCCGCCAGCGAGAGTTGTTGCGATGACGCGTCTCCTGACGCTCTTCGGCCTGAGAGTCACGCGGCTCCTCGTCCCCGTCGTGGCCGTGTGCGCCGCCGTGCTGGTGCTGACGGGCTACCGGGCGGTCGGCGAGTGGCGCCACGAGGCGTCGCTCGTGGCTGCCCGCCGGGCCAAGTCGGCCGCCGATCTGCTCGTCGCCGCGCTCGCGAAGGACATGCGCGGCGCGCAGTTGCAGGCGCTGGCCTCGGCAGCCGCAGTGGAGCGCGAACAGAGTTCGGCGGGTGCGCAATCCGACCTGCTGCACGCGGTCGCCACCGCGTTCGCGCGCTATCCGTATCCCGAAGCGTTCTTCGCCTGGGGCAGCGATCCGACGCCAGACTCGGTCGTGTTCTATACGCGCGTGGAGCGGCACCCCTCGTGGCTGCCGCCCGCCGACCAGAAGCACCTGTTTCCGGTGGTCGTCGGCCGCGAACGCGCCGTGGCGGAGCGCCTGCTCGAGCGGGTGGCACAGGACTCCTGGCAGGCGCGGCGCTTCTCGATCTTCGAAGTGCTCATCGACGGCTCGCCCCACCAGGTCGTCGCGCTGCTCTCCTACGCCGACCCACTCAACGAGCACCCGTCGGGCGCCGTGGGTTTCGAGGTGAATCTCCTGTGGGCGCGGACGCACTACTTCTCCGAGATCGCGGAGCAGGTGGCGCCTCTGGTCGGCGGCGACGGCAGCGTGCAGTTCGCCGTCCTGGACGGGACGGGCGCGGACGTCGTGGAGCATGGCGTCACGGCGGCGACGCTCCGCGACGCCCCGCAGGGCCGGCAGACGTTCCCCGTGGCCTTCTTCGACCCGCTCGGCGTCGCCCTCGATCCGCCGCCCGATCTCGAGATCCCGACATGGACGGTCGTGGCCACCGCGCTCGACGACCCGACGCTCGGCGTGGCCGAGAGCGGCGCGCGGCGCACGCTCGGCGTGGCGATGGTCATGGCGCTGGCGCTGACGATCGGCATCGCACTGAGCCTCCAGGCCGCGCGGGCGAACGCCCGGCTGGGCGAAATGCGCGCCGACTTCGTCTCGGCGGTCACCCACGAGCTCAAGACACCCATCGCGAACCTGCGCGCGCTCAGCGAGACGATGGCGTCGGGGCGCAGTACGCTCGAGATGTCGCGCGAGTACGCCCAGATGGGCATCCGCGAGGCCGGGCGCCTGTCGCGCCTGGTGGACAACCTGCTGGCGTACTCACGGGTCACCGATGTGGCCGACGTCTACTCGTTCGAGGCCACGACGATCGACGCGGTCGTGGATCGGACGCTGCAGGAGTTCTCGCTGAACCTGCGGGACGGCCATTTCCAGGTCTCGGTCGACATCCCGGAGGATCTCCCGGCCGTCCGCGCCGACCCGAAGGCTCTCGGCCTGATGCTGAACAACCTGGTCGACAACGCCATCCGGTACTCGAAGGACACACGTGAGCTCAAAATTTCGGCGCGCCCGGACGACGGCACGATCGTCTTGACGGTGGCCGATCGGGGCGTGGGCATTCCAGAAAGCGAGATCCAGCGGGTGCGGCGGAAATTCAGCCGCGGCCACGGCGCCGACGGCGGCGGCAGCGGCCTCGGGCTGGCCATCGTCGAACGCATCGTGGCGGACCACCACGGCACGCTGCGCATCGAGAGCGCGCCCGGCGTCGGCACGACCATGGTCGTGACGCTCCCGGTGATCACATGAGCGCGAGACGCGTCCTGGTCGTCGAGGACGACCCGGTGCTTTCCCGCGTGCTGCACGACAACCTCGTGTTCGAGGGCTTCCAGGTCCGGTGTATCGCCGACGGCCTGGTCGCGCTCGGCGCGGCCAAGGAATTCGCGCCCGACCTCGTCCTGCTGGACGTGAACCTGCCGGGCAAGTCCGGCTTCGACCTGACGACGAGCTGGCGGCAAACCAACCGGACGCCCATCATCCTGCTCACCGCGAAGAGCCAGAAGAGCGACAAGCTGCGCGGCCTGGCGCTGGGGGCCGACGACTACGTCACGAAGCCCTTCGACCTCGAGGAGCTCCTCGCGCGCATCCACGCGGTACTGCGCCGGTCGCAGCCCCAGGTGCACCGGCTGACGCTCGGACGCGTGATCGTCGACTTCATGAAGCTGGAGGCGTCCCGCGGGACGCATCCCCTCGACCTGAGCCACCGCGAGTTCGAGGTTCTGCAGTACTTTGCGGAGCGGCCCAATCGCATCGTGTCGCGCGAGGAGCTCCTGCGGGCGATCTGGGGCTACGCCGATTCAACAACCACGCGCGCCGTCGATCACGCCATCGCGCGTCTGCGGAAGAAGATCGAGGACACGCCCCACAACCCGCGCTTCATTCACACCGTGCACGGCGACGGCTACTGCCTCGCCCTCGACGCGCCTGACGAACGGCAATCCTGACGGCCATCCCGGGGACGGGCTGCTTGTCGTATCTTGTCGCGCTCCACCCGAGGCGACGGCTCGATCGGCCACGCGGCAGGGGCCTGAGGCAGAATATGCCCCGTGCGCCTCGCTCTTGGGCTCGTCTTCACGCTGTCGGTCTGCCCGTTCGCCTGGGCCCAGCCGCCCGCCCCGGGCGGTGCCACGACGGGCGCCGTCCGCCCGACCCGCACCACCCAGCCGCCGGTCATCGACGGCCGCCTGAACGATCCCGTGTGGTCCACGGCGACCAGGATCACGCGCTTCGTCGAGATGACGCCCGTCGAAGGCGCCGCCGCGAGCGAGAACACCGAGGCCTGGGTCGCCTACGACAGCGAGCAGATCTATTTCGGGTTCTACGCGCACTACTCGGATCCCAGCCTCGTCCGCGCCAATCGCGTCGAGCGCGACCAGATCTCCCAGGACGACGCGATCACCATTTATTTCGACACGACGGGCGATCAGCAGCGCGCGTACGCGTTTTCGGTGAACGGCTATGGCGTGCAGGGCGACTCGCTCATCGTCGGCGTGCCGGGGGCGAACGCCACCACCCTCGGTCTGCCCTCGGGCAACGACACGTGGGACACGTTGTTCACATCGGCCGGCGGACTGGTGGCCGACGGGTGGACCGCCGAGGTCGCGATTCCGTTCAAGAGCCTGCGCTATCCGGCCAAGGACGCGGACGAGACGCACCGGTGGGGCTTCCAGATCGCCCGGTCCATCACGAGCAAGGACGAGACCGTGGTCGCCTTCCCGGTCACCCGAAACATCGCCGGGTTCGTGTCGCAGCTGGGCGTCATCGACGGCATCACGGGACCTCTCGACGAGCCGGAACCTGGAGGTCCTCCCCACCTTCACGGCGATCGCGTCGCGCGCGCTCGACACCAACGACTGGCGGCTTCACGCACGCCCACGCGAACGAGGGCGCCCTCAACCTGAAGTACGGCGTCACGTCGAACCTCACCGCCGACTTCACGGTGAACCCCGACTTCTCCCAGATCGAGTCGGACCGTCCGCAGATCGAGGTGAACCAGCGCTTTCCGCTCCTGTTCCCCGAGCTGCGCCCGTTCTTTCTCGAGGGCCAGGACATCTTCAACGTCCCGGCGCCAATCAACCTCCTGAACACGCGCACGATCGTGGACCCGGGCTACGGCGCGAAGCTCACGGGCAAGGTCGGCAAGACCTCCATGGGGCTGCTGGCGGCGAGCGACGACGCGCCGGGCAAGGCGGTGGGGCCGAACGATCCGCTCTACGGCGAGGCGGCGCACGTCAATGTCGCCCGCGTCCGCTACGACGCATACCGCGAGTCGTACATCGGCACGCTCGTCACGGATCGGGAGTTCCAGAATTCGTACAGCCGCATGGCCGGCGCCGACGGCCAGTTCCGCCTCAGCAAAACCGACCGGCAGTTCTTCATTCTGTTCCATTCGTCGCACCGCGACCTGAACGGCGTGGATCTATCGGGCTGGGCGTTCGGCACCAACTACCGGCACAGCGGACGGCGGCTGAACGTCAGCGCCTTCACCGGCTTCACGGGTCCCGACTTCCGCAACGACGTCGGCGTCGTCAAGCGCGTCGACACGCGGGACAGCTGGGTCGACATGAACTACCGCTGGTGGCCGCAACAGCAGCTGATCAACTGGGGGCCGCGCCTGCGCTACGAGCGCAACTACAGCTTCGACGGCGACCTGGACGACGAGATCATCCGGCCCGGGCTCGACTTCACGTTCGCCCGGAACGTGAGCGTGGGGGTGGGCGCGGAGCGGTCGCTCGAACGCTACCTCGACGTCGATTTCTGGAAGCGGGTGTACACCGCGACCTTCAGCGTCGCGACCAGCCGGCGGCTGACCGTGAGCGGCAACCTCTCCCGCGGAGACCAGATCCGATACGTGGCCAATCCGTTCCTGGGACGCGGGACCACGTTCACGCTCGCCGCGACCGTGCGTCCCTTCTCGCGGCTGCAGGCGCAGATCGACGCGAACCTCAGCCGGCTCGTCGATCCCCGCTCGAAGACCCAGGTCTTCGACGTGCGCGACGTGCGGACGCAAACGACGTATCAGTTCACCGAGCGCCTGCTCGTCCGCAACATCATGGAATACAACACGTCGGCGCGCACGCTGGCGGCCAACCTGCTCCTGACCTATCGCGTCAACTCGGGCACCGTGTTCTTCCTCGGCTACGACGACCACTACCAGCAGGGCGATCGGATCGACGCCGCGCGGTACCCGACCACTGCCTTCCAGCAGACCAACCGCGCGTTCTTCACGAAGTTCTCGTACCTTTTCCGCTACCGTTCCTGAGCCGTCGGCGCGGGCCCGGGTGCGCGGGCGAGGGCCATCGACTCGCCGAGCGCCCGGCAGACCTCGCCCATCTCGTCGTCGCGGATCCGGTTGAAGAACGGCAGGGCGAGGCATCGCGGCGCGTGCGCCTCGGTCACCGGCATCGCGGACGCCCCTTCGGACATCCCTCTGTAAATCGGCTGCCGGTGAATCGGCGCGAAGTACCTCCCGCATTGGATGCCGCGGGACGCCATCTCCCGCACCACCCGGTCGCGCCCGGCCTGCGAATACTCCTGGCCCAGCCGGACGACATAGGCGAACCAGCTGATCCGGCGGCGCGGCACTTCCTGCGGCGGAACCGCCAGGCCGGGCCGGCCGCTCAGCCGGCGATGGTACCCGGCGGCGATCTCGTCGCGTCTCCGGAGGACGGCGTCCATCCGCTTCAACTGCTCGACGCCGAGCGCGCAGTTCATCTCCGGGAGCCGGTAACTGAAGCCGAGCTCCACATGCTGATACCAGCCGGCGGCATCGTCGCGGCCCTGATTGCGGAGCCTCCGCACGGTCGCGGCGATCACCGGGTCGCGAGCCACCACCATCCCGCCCTCCCCCGTCGTGACCTGCTTGTTCGGATAGAAGGCGAACACGCCGACGTCGCCCAGGGATCCCGCCGGCCGCCCCTGGTACTCCGCCCCGAGCGCCTCGCAGGCGTCTTCGATCACCGCGAGCCCGCGGCGTCTCGCGATCCGCATGATGGGCGACATGTCGGCCGGGCAACCGAATGTGTGCACGACGACAATCGCGCGCGTGCGGGGCGTGATCGCCTCTTCGATCCGACCGGCATCCATGGTCAGCGTGACCGGCTCGACGTCGACGAACACCGGCACGGCCCGCTCGTAGCGGACGGCGTTCGCCACGGCAATGAACGCGAAGGAGGGCACGATCACCTCGTCGCCGTCGGCGATGCCCAGGGCGCGGACGCACAGGTGAAGGGCGCTCGTGCCCGAATTCACCGCGACGGCGTGCGGCACACCGACGGACCTGGCGACCGCGTCCTCGAACTCGGCGAGCTTCGGCCCCATGCTCAGCCAGGGCGTCCGCAGCACGCCGGTCACGGCCTCGATGTCGGCCTCCGTGATGTCCGGGGCCGCGAGCGGAATCCTCACGGGCGACCCTGGTGCTTCATCAGCAGGGCCTCCGCCAGCGGCACGGTCGTCAACACGCGCACGATCCGCTCCGACGCCGCGCCGTCGCCGTAGGGATTGGTCATCCCGTCGAGGGACCGCCGGAAGCCGGGGTCCCTGGCGGCGGCCACCGCGCGCAGAATCGCCTCCGCGTCGGCCGGCGCGTCGATCGTGTTGCGCGCGCGCTCCCGGCCTTGCTGCCGCAGGCCGACGTTGACCGTTGGCAGGGCGAACGACGCGCTCTCCATGATCCCGCTGCTCGAATTGCCCACCAAAAGGTCGACCTGGCCGAGCAGGCTCCAGTAGGTGAGGGGATCGAGGTTCATGAACAACCGCCCGTTCCCGCGGGACGCCAGGAAGGCCCGGGTGCGATCGATCAGGGCGCGGCTGCCGGCGTCGACGTTCGGGTAGCAGAACACCATCTGGCCGTCGAGCCTCGCCAGCGCGGCGAACAGCGCGTCGGCCTCCTGCACGGTGTCCCGCCTGATCGTGACCGGGTGGTACACCACCATCGTCGTCGGCCGGTCCAGGTCGATGTCGAGCCGGGACGACAGTTGCTCGCGGGTGTCGAGCGGCCGGCGGCGCAGGTGATCGAGCGACGGCGCCCCGGCATGATGGACGCGCCACTCGGCTTCACCCATGGCGATGACGCGCTCCCGCGCCAGACGCGTCGAGGTGAAGTGTATGTGGCTCATCTTCGTCAGCGCGTTCCTGACCGCGTCGTCGATGGCGCCCTCGGTGATCTCGCCCCCCTCGATGTGGGCGACGGGAATCCGCAGCGCGAGGGCCACGGACGCCGGCGCCAGCATCTCGTAGCGATCGGCGATGAGCAGCAGCAGATCCGGCCGCATCCGGCCCAGGACGTCCGACAGGCTCAGGACCGCCAGGCCGATGGTCTTCGCCATCCCGACATCGGTGTCGGAACTGAGCAGGCACTCGACCCTGGCGTCGATCGGGAAGCCGTCGGCCTCGATTTCCTGGACGGTGCGCCCGAACTCCGGCGACAGGTGCGAACCGAGCACGACGAGCTTCAGGTCGACGTCGGGGTGCCGCGCCAGATCTTTGAGCGGCCAGTACAGATGACCGTAGTCCGCCCGGGAGGTGGTGACGACCGCGATCGTTCGCGTCACGGCGCCTCGCTGCCCCGCACGTCGACGTACGTCACGCGATGCCCCGCGTCCGCGAGGAACCGCTCGAAGTCCTCGAAGCGCAGCACGTAGGTCGCGGTGTTGTCGTTCGGGTGGAAGGAGATCCGGCCGTTGGCCCGCAGGTCCCGATCGAGGAACACGCGGACGTGGCGATCGGGATCGTGGATCAGGCCGAAGGGCGACACCGAGCCAGGCGTCACGCCGAGGTGCGCCATCAGGCGCTCGGGCGACGCGAAGCTCAGCTTCCCGTCGCCGATCTGGCTCGCGACGGCCCGCAGGTCGGCGCGCTTGGT
Organism: uncultured Acidobacteriota bacterium; assembly: GCA_963792785.1. GTDB lineage: Bacteria > Acidobacteriota > Vicinamibacteria > Vicinamibacterales > CAVVIG01 > CAWIMX01. Next base: position 1,151,367 of record CAWBXO010000001.1, read on the forward strand.
GTACTCGAGGATCACGAGGTAGTGGCGGTCGCCTTTCTGGTTCCGCAGGAAGAGGTTCTTGCAGTGGACGGCGTCGATGCCGTCCCAGACGCCGCGCCCCTCGTCCGCCGTGGCGATCGGCGGATGCTCGTGCCGCTCGAACGCGATGCCCAGCCGCTCCAGGCGCTCGCGCACGATCTGCTCCTGGGGGCTCATGGCACCAGCACCGCCGCGCCCTCCACGCGGCCGCCGCGCAGGTCGTCGAGCGCGCGGTTGGCGTCGGTGAGCGGATAGGTCGTGACCTTCGTCTTGAGCGGCAGCTTCCCCGCCAGCGCCAGGAAGTCGCGCGCGTCCTGGCGCGTGAGGTTGGCCACGGAACGCACGACGCGTTCGCCCCAGAGCAGGCGGTACGGAAACGCCGGGATGTCGCTCATGTGGATCCCGGCGCAGACCACGGTGGCGCCCGCCACGACGCGCGACAGGGCCTCGGGCACCAGCGCGCCGACCGGCGCGAAGACGATCGCGGCGTCGAGCGGCTCGGGCGGCGCCACGGTCGAGTCGCCGGCCCACGCCACGCCGAGATCGCGCGCGAACTGCTGCGTCTCGGCATCGCCGGGCGAGGTGAACGCGTACACTTCGCGGCCTTCCGACACCGCCACCTGCGCGATGATGTGCCCCGCGGCGCCGAACCCGTACAGCCCGAGCCGGCGCGCATCCCCGGCCATCCGGTACGACCGGTAGCCGATCAGCCCGGCGCACAGGAGCGGCGCCGCCTCGGCGTCGCTGTAGCCGGGCGGCAGCTGGAAGACGTAGTCCGCGTCGGCCGTGGCGTAGTCCGCGAAGCCGCCGTCGATCGAATGGCCGGTGAAGCGCGCCAGGGGGCAGAGGTTCTCACGGCCGCTGAGGCAGTACGAGCAGGCGCCGCAGGCGAAGCCGAGCCACGGCACGCCCACGCGATCGCCGAGGGCGACGCCGGCCGCGCCGTCGCCGATCGCGGCGACCTCGCCGACGATCTGGTGGCCGGGCACGATCGGGACCTCGACGTCCGGCAACTCGCCGTCCACGACGTGCAGATCCGTGCGGCACACGCCGCACGCCCGCACCTTCAGCACCACTTCGCCGGGAAGGGCCGTCGGCACCTCCCGTTCCTCCAGCTCGAGCCGCCCGGCGGCTGGACTGGTCAACACCATCGCGCGCACGTGGCTCATACGGTATCAGGATTCAGTCCTGATACTCTTGCGTCCGTGCGTGCGCGCGTCTCCGGCCTTGCGGCCACCGGCTGGGTGCTGGCCTGCCTGGCGATCGTGTACGGCGGCGACATCGGCCGCGGCTTCATCAAAGACGACTTCAGCTGGATCCTGCACGACCCGCTGCGCGCGCCCGGCGGCCTGGCGTCCGCGTTCACCGAGACGCCGATGGGCTTCTACCGCCCACTCGTCGCCCTCTCCTTCGCGCTGAACGATCGCCTGTTCGGCCTCGCGCCCACGCCGTACGCCTGGACCAACCTCGCGCTGGCAGCGGCGATCGCCGTGCTGGTGGCGGCAGCGGTCTCCGCACTCGGCTTCGGCCGCCTCGGCGGCGCGTTCGCGGCCGGCCTGTGGGCGTTCAACCTGAACGGGATCAACATGGCCCTCCTGTGGACGAGCGGCCGCACGTCGCTCATCGGCGCGCTGGGCGCGGCCGCCGCGGCCGTCGCGTTCGCGCGGCGCCGGTACGCGCTGGCCGGCATCTTCACGCTTGCCGCCCTGCTCGGCAAGGAAGAACCGCTGCTGCTGCCGCTCGTCTTCGCGATCTGGACCGCGGTCGACGCGCCGGACGGCGCGCGCCCGCGCCTCGCGGCCGCCGCCCGGGCGACGTGGCCCTCCTGGCTCGCGGTCGCCGTCTACTTCGCCCTCCGCGCGCGCACGCCCGCGTTCACGCCGGCGACGGCGCCCGACGTCTACCAGCTCCACGCGGCCGCGATCGCCGCCAACGTCCTGCAGTACCTCGACCGGTCCCTCACCTTCACCGCCGCCGTGCTCGCGATCGCATGGCTCGTCTTCAGCCGCCGGCGCCTCGCGCTCGACGACCTCGAGCGCCGCACGGCGATCAAGGGCGCGGCCTGGCTGGTCCTGGGTTTCGCGCTGACCATCCTGATCGCCAGCCGCTCGAGCCTGTACGCGGTCTTCCCGTCGATCGGATCGGCGATCATCGGCGTCGCGCTCGGCCGCGCCCTCTGGCGCACGATGCCCGAGCGCCGCCGCGATGCCGCGTTCGCTGCGCCTTCCTCCTGCCCCTGGCGCTCTGGCCCGTCTACCACCTCCGCAACGCGCGGCTGAGAGACGAAGGCGCGCTGTCCACGACGATCCTCGCGCGCATTCAGGGTGAACTGGCCGGTCAGCCGTCCGTCTCTCGACGCATCGTCGTCTACGACGATCCCGACGAGCGGCCGTCTGCCTCATCCGCGCTCGGCGAAAAACTGCCGGACGCCGTGCGGCTCACCGCCGGCCGCGACATTCCGGCCGTCATCGTCCCCGTTCCGCCCGGCGCTGGTACCGGCCGAGCAGGCCGGCCCCGCCACGCTCGAGTTCATCGTGCAGAACGGCGCCGTCCAACGGCGCTAGGTCGGCCTTGATGACTCCACGATCCGCGGCAGGTCGGACTAATCACGGGTAACGCTGGCGTCCGGGCTTTCGGGTGTCAGATTCTGCCGCAGGAACCGCAGGGTCTGGCGCACGATGTCGCGCGATACTCGGCTGTCGTCAAAAAGATCAAAGGCGTGTGGCCCGTCGGCATGGTTCACCAAGGTGATCGGGAGATTCTCGATGAGTGCCCGGCGATGAAGCGGTCGATGGAAGCGTTCATCGCCGCGAAACTGGTCGCGCCCGGCCCTCACGATGAGCATCGCCACGTCCCGACGGAGATCGGCGAGCGTGCGGCCGACGCCAGGGTTTGCGAAGCCGAACTGCCTGGCCGCGTCTGCCACGTCAGTCGCGCCGTCAGGAGATCGAGGAGACAACCGTAGCCAAACACCGCGCAGGCGGGCGTTCGACGGGCGTCCTGCCTGATCGTCGTCAGGGCTGTCGGCACATTCCCAGACACGGCCATCACCCCGAGCCGTGCCGGGTCGATCCCCAACGATCCAGCGAATTCGTGGAGATGCTCGAACAGGGCCTGTAGATCCGCGACAGGGTCACGGGTCGTGTACGCGATTGCCGGTCATGCCCGACAGCGCGATCAACTGACACATCGAGATCGTCCACACCGCATCTCCTTGTAGCTCAAGGTGGTCGGACGCGGTTCCATCGTCTCCGGGTAGCCTGCCACGATAGATCACCGCGGGCGCGGCCACTCTCGTCCGTTTCGCCTGGCGGATCGTGCAGGATCCATGCGGCGATCTGGCGGGCCGTCCGCGACGTCGCGTCGTACCGTCACGGCTTCCATGCCGTCCAACTGGAGACACACTCGACGCGTGAAGATGTCACTCGGCGCGTCTGAGTCATCGCCCCCAGTGTGATTCCTCTTGTGGGCCTTGCGTCTAGTGGGGATAATTGAAATCTGACTTGATCGGCAAGACCGCTACGACCTCCGGACCTCCGAGTCCTCGAACCTCAGAACCTCCGAACCCGCGCTCTGAGACCCCCCGCACGTTTGTTTCAGCGCACGAAGAAGTAGACGTCATCCCCCATCCGACCACGACGACGAACCAGCGGACGACGCGGCGATCGACGCGGCGCGCGAGGCTCGCGCCGCCGTAGCCGCCGAGGATCGTGCCCGCCATCATCACGAAGCCCGGCTGCCACGTGATCGCGCCGCTCAGGAAGAACTGGACGAGCGCGACGCCGTTGATCGACACGCCCAGCAGCACCTTGAGCGCGTTCATCTCGTGGATGTCGCTCATGCCCGCGGCGGCGAGCGCCGCCAGCATCATGATGCCCATGCCCCCGCCGAAGTAGCCGCCGTACGTGGCGATCACGAGTTGTCCGGCCAGCACGAGCAGGAACCCGCGCCGGCTGCGCCAGCGCCCCTCCGCGTCGCCGCCGGGCCGCGCGAGGCGGCCGCCGAAGGTGAACGTGGCGGCGGCGACGAGCATGAGCCACGGCAGCAGGCGCAGAAAGCTCGCGTCGGACGTGCGGACGAGGAGCGTGGCGCCCACGAAGCCGCCGACGAGGCTGACGCCGCAGAGCCAGAGCACGCCGGACCGCGACAGCCGCACCTCGCGCCGGTACGCGACGGCGCTCGCGATCGAATCCCGGCCACACGGCGAAGGTGGACGTGGCGTTGGCGCTGACCGGCGCCACGCCCGTCCAGAGCAGCATCGGAAGCGTGAGGAAGGACCCGCCGCCGGCGACCGAATTCAGCGCCCCGGCACCGAGCCCGGCGAGAAACAAAAGCACGCTGCTGACGGGCATCACGGAAATGCAACCACGAAGGCACGAAGGCACGAAGAAGAAAATCGCTTTCAGAAAAGAAACTTCGTGCCTTCGTGGCTGCCTTTCGTGATCAGGGGAACTGGCCGAGGGCGATGAGCAGGTCGAGCCGGGCGCGGCGGAGCGTGTCCTCGGCCGCGGCAACGGCGGCGTCCGCGTCGCGGGCGCTGCGCTCGGCGTCGATCACCTCGATGTTCGTCGCGCCGCCGGCGCGGAAGCTGATCGAGGTGATGTCCAGCACCTGGGTCGCCTGCTCGGCGGACGCGCGCGCGCTCACGAGGCCGCGCGCGGCGATCGCCGCGCTCGCGCGCGCGACGCGCGCCTCGGCGCCCGCCTGCGTGACGCCCTGGGCGAACCGCGCGCGCGCCTCGTCGAGGGCGGCCTGCCGCTCGCTGCGGCGGCCGCCGACGGCCCCGCCCGTATAGACCGGGATCGTCGCCTGCAGCAGAAACCGCCAGCTGTTGGCCGTCGTGAAGAACGACGTCGGGTAGATCGTCTGCGGCTGCAGGATCGCGTCGAGCGTCGGCCAGTTCTCGCGGCCCGTGTCGGTCACGGCGCGGGCGGCCAGGTCCTGCTGGGCGCTGAAGTAGCGCAGGTCGGTCCGGAACTGCAGGAGGCTCGTCGGCGTCGCGGCCGTGTCGGGCGGCGTCTCGAAGGCGGGCTCCTCGCGCGCATCTACCGGGCCGTCAGCCACGAGCAGCACGCCCAGCGCCTCCTGCGCGCGGTACAACACGAGGCGCGCGCCCTCGAGGCGGACATCCGCCTGCGACACCTGCTGGGCCGCCCGCAGCGCGTTGAGCCGGCTGCCCGATCCCGCGCGCTCGAGCTCGGCGGCCAGGTCGGCGTGCGCCCGGGCGGCGTCCCGCGCGCGCGTTTCGTTCTCGAGCGTGCGGCGCTGGGCGATCACGCTCAGGTACGCGTCGGCGGCGGCCATCGCCACCTGGCGGCGCACGTCGGCGGCGCCCGCCTCCGCCACCTGCGTCGCGTCCTCGGCCTGCGCGCGCCGAGCCCACGCGGCCGCGGCCACGATCGGCACGTCCACGGTCAGGTTGCCGGCGACCTGATTGCGCGGCGTCACCGTGACGTCGTTGAACGACACGCCCGTGTTCAGGGTCGTCGTGGTGACCGTGCCGCTGACCGCCGGCCGGATGGACGCGCGCGCCTCCGCGAGCAGGCCCTCGGCGCGCAGGATCCCCGCGGCCGCCAGCGCCACCGACGGGTTCTTCGTCGTCGCAATCCGGATCGCCTCGTCGAACGCGACGGTCATCACAGGCTGCGGCGACGCCGCGTCCGCAACGGGCGCCTGTGCATGCAGCGCGACTCCCGTCACCAGCACCCAAGCACCCAGCACCCAAGCACCCCGCACCGTGGCACCCAGCCCCCTGCGAGATCCCACCAGCCCTCTGCAGGCTCCCCCCAGCACCCTACAGGATCCGCCGAGCACCTTACTCACCTCTCCTCCCCAACCTCTTGACCACCACGTACAGCACCGGGATGAACGCCAGGTTCAGGAACGTGGACGCGATCATCCCGCCGGCCACCGCCGTGCCGACGGCGTGGCGCGCCTCCCGGCCGGCGCCGGTCGCGAAGACGAGCGGCGAGACGCCGAGGATGAACGCCAGCGACGTCATCAGGATCGGCCGGAGGCGGATGCGCGCCGCCTCGACCGCCGCCTCGGCGATCGACAGGCCGCGATGCCGCAGCTGCTCGGCGAACTCGACGACGAGAATGCCGTTCTTCGCGGACAGCCCGATCAGCATCACGAGGCCGATCTGGCAGTAGACGTCGTTCGGCAGGCCGCGCGTCTGCTCGGCCACGAGCGCGCCCATCACGGCCAGCGGCACGGACAACAGGATGATGAACGGCAGCGTGAGGCTCTCGTACTGCGCCGCGAGCGTGAGGTAGACGAGCAGCAGGCCGAGGCCGAAGATCACCGTGGACTGCCCGCCCGCCGAAATCTCCTCGAGCGACAGGCCCGACCACGCGTACGAGAAGCCCTGCGGCAGCGCGCGGGACGACAGGTCCTGCATCGCCTGAATCGCCTGGCCCGAGCTGTAGCCGGGCGCCGCCGACGCGTTGATCTCGACGGACCGCGCCATGTTGTAGTGCGTGATCGTCTTCGGCGACGTCGCCTCGGTGACGCTCACGAGGTTGCTGAGCGGCATCATCTCGCCGCCCGCCGTCCGCACCGAGTACCGCTCGATGTCCTCGGGTGTCGATCGGAACGCGCGATCCGCCTGCACGTAGACGCGATACGACCGGTTGTCGAAATCGAAGTCGTTCACGTACGACGACCCCATCAGCGTCTGCATCGTCTGGGTGATGCTGTCGAGCGACACGCCGAGGCTCTTCGCCTGCTCGCGATCGATCGTGACGACGAGCTGCGGGTCGTTCGCGGTGAACTGCGTGAAGAGGCCCGTCAGCCCCGGCGTCTGATAGCCCTGGCCGATGAACTGATTGGCGACGGCCGCCATGTTCGCGATCGTCCCGCCGCTCTGGTCGAGCAGCTCGTAGGTCAGCCCGCCGAACTGGCCGAGGCCGTTGATCGACGGCGGCAGCACCGGGATCACGGTGGCGCCCGTGATCTGGCTGAGGCCGCCGTACAGGCGTCCGACGACCGCCGCGGCCGAATGCTCCTCACCCACGCGCTGGTCGAACGGCTTCAGGGCGGCGAACGCGACGCCCTCGCTCGGGCTGATCCCGGAGAAGCTGAAGCCGCTCATGGCGAAGATGTTCTGGACCTCCGGCGCCGTCTTCATCACCGCTTCCACCTGCCGCACCACGCCGGCGGTGTACTCGAGCGACGCGCCGGGCGGCCCCTGGACGATCAGGATGATGTAGCCCTGATCCTCGTCGGGGACGAACGACTTCGGCACGCGGTTGTACTCCCAGTACGTGGCGCCGAGCAGGACGACGAACACGACGACCACGAGCGCCCGCACACGAATCAGGCCGCGCAGCGCCGTGACGAGCGCCGACGTGCCGCCGTCGATCACCCGGTTCACGCCGTTGAAGAAGAAGCCCTTCGGCTTCTCGACCTTCGCGAGCAGCAGCGCCGACAGGGCCGGCGTGAGCGTCAGCGCGTTGAACGCCGAGATGGCCATGGAGACGGCGATCGTCAGCGCGAACTGCTGATACAGCCGTCCGGTGGTGCCCGGGAAAAACGCGACCGGCACGAACACGGCCGCCAGCACGAGCGCCGTCGCGATCACCGCGCCCATCACCTCGCGCATCGCGGCCGACGCCGCCTCGGCCGGCGGCTTGTGGAAGTCGTGGATATGGCGCTCGATGTTCTCGATCACGACGATGGCATCGTCCACGACGAGGCCGGTGGCCAGCGTGATCCCGAACAGCGTGAGCGTGTTGATCGAGAAGCCGAACAGCTTCACGAACGCGAACGTGCCGACGAGCGACACCGGGATCGTGATGGCCGGGATCAGCGTCGTGCGCCAGTTCTGCAGGAACAGGAACATCACGAGCACGACGAGCGCGATCGCCTCGAGCAGCGTGATGACCACCTCCCGGATCGAGTCGGCGACGACCGTCGTCGTGTCGAAGGCGGCTTCGATCTTCAGCCCCGGCGGGAAGTCCTTCCGCAGCCGGTCGAACTCGGCCAGCACGTTCCGGTAGACCTCGAGCGCGTTGGCGTCGGGCAGCGGCAGCACGCCGAAGCCGACGCCGTCGCGGCCGTTGTAGCGCAGCGTGGTGCCGTAGTTCTCGGCGCCGAGCTCGGCGCGCCCCACGTCCTTCAGACGCACGAGCGTGCCGTCGTCGGCGCGCTTGAGGATGATGTTCTCGAACTCCGACGGCTCGACGAGCCGGCCGACGGCGCGGACGCTGATCTGGTAGCTCTGGCCGTCGAGGGCCGGCGGCTGCCCCACCTGCCCGGCGGCCACCTGGACGTTCTGCTCGCGCAGCGCCTGCACCACATCGCCCGCCGTGAGGCCGCGCGCGGCCAGCCGGTCCGGGTCGATCCAGAGCCGCATCGCGTACTTGCGCTCGCCGAACGGCTGCACGTCGCCCACGCCCGGCACGCGCTTGAGCGCGTCGCGGATGAAGCGGTCCACGTAATTGCTCATGAACAGCTCGTCGTACTCCCCGTGCTCGGAGTACACCGCCGCGCCCATGATGAAGTTCTGCGAGACCTTGGAGACCGAGAGGCCGACCGCCTTCACCTCGGTCGGCAGGCGGCCCTCGACCTGCGAGATGCGGTTCTGGATGTCCACGGCGGCGATGTCGACGTCGCGGGTCAGGTCGAACGTGACCGTGACGATGGACGAGCCGTCGTTCCCGCTCGTCGAGGTCATGTACATCATGCCCTCGACGCCGTTCAGCGCCTGCTCGATGGGGACCGTCACCGCGGATTCCACCACCTGCGCGCTGGCGCCGTTGTAGAACGCGCTTACCTGCACCTGCGGCGGCGCCAGGTCGGGGAACTGCGAGATCGGCAGCGTCGGGATGGCCACGACGCCGGCGATGATGATGACGAGCGAGCAGACGCTCGCCAGAATGGGGCGGCGGATGAAGGTGTCGACGACCACTTAAACCGCCGGCGCTTCCGCGACGGGCGCGCCGTCCTGGAGCTTCTGCGCGCCGGACACGACGAGGCGGTCGCCGGGCTGCACGCCGTCGAGCAGCACGTAGGCGTTGCCGACGATCGGGCCGACGCGGATCCCGCGCTGTTTCGCCACGAGCGCGCCGTCGGCCTCTTCGGCAACGAACGCGAAGAACTGGCCGTTCACGCGCACGACGGCCGTGACCGGAATCGTGAGCCCGCGCGTCGTCTTCCAGACGATGCGGGCGCGGACGAACTGGGAGGCGCGCAGCGCGCCGTCGGGATTCGGGACGGCCGCCTTCACGAGGATGGTCTGGGTGGCCGTGTCGACGTGCGGCGCGATGAACGAAATCTTCGTCGTCGCGATCGACCGCGAGCCGTCGCCGGCCAGGATCTCGAGCGGCAGGCCGATCGCCAGATCGCCCGCGCGGTCGACCGGGACCGACGTGTGCACCTCGAGCGTCTGGTTCTGGTCGATCCGCGTGAGCACGGTCTGCGTGTCCACCTGGCTGCCGACGCGAACCGGAATGTCGCCCACGACGCCGGCGGTCGGCGCCGTCACCGTGAAATAGCGGAGCTGCACCTGCTGCTGCTCGAGCTGGGCGTCGAGCGACTTGAGCGAGGCCTCGGCCGTTTCAAGCGCGGTCTGTGCCTGCTCGAGCTCCTGCCGGCTGATCGCGCCGGCCTCGAAGAGGCTGCTCGTGCGTTCCTGCTGCTGGCGGGCGAAGGCGACGTTCGCCTCGCGGGCCGCGCGCTCGGCCTGCTGGCTCGAGACGGCGGCCTGCTGGCGCCGCGCGTCGATCTGGAAGAGATCGGCGCCCTCGCGCACGCGAGCGCCGGACTGCACGAAGATCTCGGTGATCTGGCCGGAGATCTGCGGCTGGACCGTGGTCGAGCGAAGCGACATCAATGTCGCCACGTACTCGGAGGCATCCTGGATGTCCGATTCGACGGCCCCCTGGAGCACGACCGCCGTGGGCGGCCTGCCGCCGCCGGCCATGGCGCCGCCGGCGCCCGCGGGCCCGGACGACCCGCAGCCGGCCGCCAGCGATGTAATAAGGATGAGAACCGGAAGAGCACGAAGCCGTGGACGAAGCATGGTGGTTAAGACGAGTCAGAGAGGACGTTGGGTTCTGGACCGAAACCTCATCGTACTATCGATCGTGATATGGTCGCTGGCCGGAGAACGATGCGCGCTTCGAACCCAGCGACGGTCCTGTTGCTCGCCCTCACGCTCGTGGGGGTGTCGATCCGCGCGCAGCGGCCGGAGCTCGCGCCGCTCGAGACCGACAAGCCGATCACCTACTTCATCGCCGAGGGCGACGCCCGGACCGGGTTCGAGCCCGGCGACCGGGAGCTGGCGTTCTGGGCCCTCGACGCCTGGCGGCGCGTGGCGCCCGATCGCATTCATCTGGAGGCGTCGGACGCCGCGCACGCGCGGATTCGCGTCGAATGGGCCCCGCCGGGCGCCGGTCAGTACCGGCGAGACCCAGGCGCTCATCGTGGACGGCCGTCGCGGCGCCAGGCTCTTTATTCACCCCGACATGGAATCGCTGGGCGCCGACATCGCCGCGGAGACCCGTACCGACTCCCTCCTGCGCGATGCCATCGTGTACCTGACCTGCCTGCACGAGCTCGGACACGCGTTCGGGCTCGAGCACACGGCCGCGTTCGACGACATCATGTATTCGTTCGAGTACGGCGGCGACATCCCGGAGTATTTCGACCGCTACCGCCGCCGGCTCGAGGCGCGGGAGGAGATCGCGACGGTGTCGGGACTGTCGGCCGCCGACCGGTCGCGCTTCCGGGCGTTGTACCCGCGGGAGTGACGCCGGTCAGGCCTTTGCCGGCACGCCGTCGCCGTTCCTCGAACAGTACGACGATCGGGTGGCGGGTGAACGGCCAGGCGCGCGCACTATCCGGTGGCCGATCACTGATCGCAGCCCCTCGTCACGAGGTGGACGACGATGGCGCAGACGTGGGTGATGTCGCGTCGTCGACGTCAAGCGTGCCCTGTGCGGCCATTCTGCCGGCGGCTGTCGGCTTCCCCTTGAGAATCCACTCGAACGCCACGCCGATCATGGCTCCCAGCAGAGGGCCGACGATGTAGATCCACGTGGTGTGGAGGGCGCCACGCACCAGATCCGGCGCGAGCGAACGCACGGGGTTCATCGAGGCGCCGGTCACCGGCGCCGCCCAGAGCCCTGCCAGCGCGATATATCCCCCGACGGCGATGGCGCCGTTCGTGCCGATGTTCCGCGCGCCGGACGCCGTCCCGAGGATGGTGTTCACCAGCCCTGCGGTCAGGACCATTTCCATGGCGAGCGCCTTGCCTGCGGTCACCCCACTGCCCGGCAAGGTTGCGCCGAGGGCGCCCGCCGTCCCGAACATCGTGCGGAGAAAGACGGCCGCGCCGATCGCCCCGATGATTTGCCCGACGATGTAGCCGGGGACTCGTTTCCACGGGAAATTGCGGCGCACGGCGAACGCCAGAGTGACGGCGGGATTCAGGTGCGCGCCGCTCACCGCGCCCATGAAGTAGATGATCACCATCACCATGATGCCCGGGGCCACCGCCTGCATTCCCAGCGTGACCTGGCCGTGGCTCACCGCCGCCACGACGCCCCCGCCGGCGGCAACGAGCACCAGCAGAAACGTGCCCCAGGTCTCCGCGAAGATGCGCCGCCACTCAAGAGAGGGGTTGGAGAAGTCACGCGCCAGTTGCCGCTGAGCGACGCGCTGCTGTGGTTCGGCGTCCGACCGATTCGGTTCGCTGGGTGTCATGTGCACCTCGGCCTGCGCTCATCCCTTCACGTGCTGGGTGACTTCCACTGGCATGTGTCTCAACTCTTGCGTAGATTCAGCCCGTTGGTCGCAGCGGCCACCAGACACTACCACGGCGCCGGTCCCGCGACTTGTGCTCGACCGCGGCTCGTGGCAGGCTTGCTGGCGGAGGTGCGTGATGAAGGCATTCGTTGCCGGAGTCCTCTTCTTGCTCGTGGTGCCCGTGGTCCCGGCGTTCGCCCAGGTCGCCATTTCCGGTACCGAACCGCGACTGTTCATTCAGGGCGACTACCCGCAGGCCGCGGACCGCCTGCCGATGGAGATCTCGTTCGATCCGGTGCTTCCGGCCGACATCACGGGCTACACCGTCAACAGCCACCTGAAGATCTACACGCGCGCGCAGGGAGACTTCGAGCCGCTGGCGTTGAGCGGGTGGACGCGGTCGAGCGTCAACGTGTGGGTGCCCACGCGCCTCTTCAAACAGAGCGGCGTTCTCCAGATCAAGGCGAATGTCGACGGCGGCGACACGCCGATATTCAACGTCTCCATTGCGCCTGCACCCAGTCAGGCCCCGCAGATCACAGGCGTCAGCCCGGATAGGTTCTCGGTCACCGATGGAGCGAAGGACGAGGCCTTGTCGATCTTCGGCATCAACGTCGATCCGTGGGGGTTCACACAGGTCTTGATCGATGGCAAGGCGGCCTCGATTGGCAACGTGTACCCGGCGGCCGGCAGCGACACCGGAACGGTCGTTGCCTGGATGCCCGGGAGCGCCCTCAGCAAGGAGGGTGTCCACACAGTCCAGCTCGGCAGCCGCGCCGGAAAATCCAACACGGTCAAGGTCGTGGTGGGGATGACCCAGGGGCCCGCCACGAGGAGTCCCGACAAGCCGATTATCTCGTCGGGGGCGCCCGCGGCCGGCACGAAGATCAGAAAACCACCGATTCTCGTTCTGAAGCCGCCTTCCACATCCGGTGCGAAGAAAGATCCACCGGTCCCGACGAGGGCGCCATAGTCAGGAGCATGGCCGATCGCGCGGCCACGCCGTTGCCGTTCCTCGAACAGCAGAACGTGGCTCCGCCCGACCATCCGGTCGTCCGCGAACGCGTCCGATTGCTACAATCGAACGGTTCGCAACGCGGAAGTCATTCGCCAGTGGACGATCCTGCGCGAGATCGAGCACGCCACCGGCGGCGCGACGATCCACGAGCTCGCCTCGCTCACCGGCGTCACCACGCGCACGATCCGCCGCGACCTCGAAGCGCTCGAGGCCGCCGGCTTCCCGCTCTACGACGATCGATCGCACGACGACGGCAAGACGCGGTGGCGGGTGAACGGCCAGGCGTTCAAGGGCCTCACCGCCGGCATCACGCTGTCCGAGCTCTCGGCATCGCTCACGCCGCACATGCGCCGGTTCCTCGACGAGCTGCCGCGCGTGATCGTCGCGAAGGCCGATCCGGCACGGCAGGAGGATAGGAAGCATTAGCGGGGTGGCGAGACCACATAACGCGCGTTCTCGGACGCATCGCTCTTCTCGACAGACGCATCGCCCTTCTCGACAGGCCGCCGCCCACGAGCCCGGCGGCAAGGCAAACGGCCGCATCACGGTGCTCGTCTCGCATCGCTTCTCCACCGTTCGGATGGCGGACCTGATCGTCGTGCTCGACGGCGCCCGGCTGGTGGAGGTCGGCACGCACGAGGCCCTGATGGCGAAGCGCGGTCAGTACGCCGAGCTGTACGGGATCCAGGCCGCCAGTTATCGCTGAGCGCTCGCCTTCGGCCTGACGTCCAGCCAGTCAGCGTTGCAAGTGAACAGCAACTGCTATATTATTTCAATTGATGAGACCGCAGGAAACGGCGCGGGATCAGTCGGCGCAGGTGCAGACGGCGGAGGCCGAAGCGGTCCTGGCGAAGGCCACGCTCGCGGCCGCCCGCCGGCTCGGCCTCACCAACCGCGAGCTCGCCGCGGTGCTCGGCACGAGCGAAGCGTCGGTCTCGCGGCTGTCGCGCGATCGCGCGCTCCGCGCAGGCAGCGCCGAAGCGTCGCTGGCGCTGCTGTTCGTGCGGCTGTTCCGCAGCCTCGACGCGATCACCGGCGGCAGCGCGGAGAAGGCGCGCGCCTGGTTGACGGCGTCCAATCGCCATCTCGGCGGCGTTCCCGCCGAGCGCATCCGCACGGCCGAAGGGCTGGTGAATGCCGTCCAGTATCTGGACGCGATCCGCGGGACGCTCTAGGATCCGTCCCCTCACCGCCGCGCCCTGGCGCGTCGTCGAGGCGCAGCATCTCATCGCCACGCGCAAGCTGGTCGATTCGGATCGTGAGCAGGCGATCCTCGAAGAGTTGCTCGAACGCGCAAAGCCGCCGGCGGCCAGCGGGACCGGCCTGCATTACCTGCTGTTCACGCCGTTCCGCTACCCGCCGCTTCGGCACGGATCGCGCTTCGGATCGCGATGGGAGCCCGGGATCTGGTACGGGTCCGACGCGCTGCCGACGGCGTTCGCGGAGGTCGCCTACTATCGGTTCGTGTTCCTCGAGGGCACGGCGGCCGACCTCGGCGCGATCGAAACGGACCACACGGCGTTCCGCGCGCCGGTCGCCGCCGCGCGCGCCGTGGACCTGACCACGGCACCGTTCGCCCGGTGGCGCGCGCCGATCGCGTCGAAGACGAGCTATGCCGCGACGCAGCCGCTCGGCGCGGCGATGCGCGATGCCGGCGTCGAGGCGTGCCGCTACACGTCGGCGCGAGACGCGGAAGGCGGCACGAACATCGCGCTCTTCTCGGCGGGCGCCTTCGCCGCGCGCCGGCCGCGCGCGCTGCAGACGTGGCACTCGGTGACGACGGCCACAAGCGTCGAGGTGTCGAAACGCGACTACTTCGAGCGCCAGCGATTCCGGTTCACCCGCGATGCGTTCCTCGTCGGTGGCGTCCTGCCGCAGCCGGCGATCGAGGGGTAGACCTTCCGCGCGGCCCCAGGTCCTTGACGCGATCTCCGACGCAGCCAGGCGGTTCTACGAGAAAGCAGGCTTCTCCCCGGCGCCGGCCTATCCGATGACGATGATGATCCCGCTGGCTGATGTCGAGAAGGCGCTCAGCGAACGGCAGTCAGCACTGAGGCGCTGCCGGAGCCGCCAGGGCCGATAGGACATATTAGCGCGGTCCCAGGTTGACCGAATCCCCGTTCTCAGACCCGCCCCCCCTTCTGACAGCCGCATCGGCTGTCGCCTTCGCTCAGCGCGTTTTCGGGGCCCTGGCGTTCAGCACCCCGGACGCCGTCGCCTCGAACGTTGTGCCGGGATCCCGGAGCGAGTGGCAGGAAATCGACCCCGCGTAGTGGGCCTGGATCGGATCGACGGAGGTAACGGTCACGGTGAGGTCCGGTGCATTCACGCATTGCGCGGACGCGCCAGACCAGTTGACGACGAGTTTCACGCCGCGCTGGTAGGTCCTGGCGTCCAGCGGGCCTTCGACGGGCAGCGAGACGTCGAGCCGGGCCGCCTTGCCGGCACCGGCGAACTGCATGACGCGTCCGATCTTCAGCGGGATCAGGACCAGTCCCTCATCGTCGGGCAGGTCGATGACGCTCTCGCCGCCCTCGACCACGATTGACCAGGGCACGGGCCGGGCGTTCCGGGCGGTCGCGGCCGGCCCGGGTGCCTCGGCGGGGGCCGTCTGCGACGCGCCGGTCGTCGCGGCCGGACTCGTCCCGTCGCCGGCAGGGGCGCCGCCGCACGCGACGGCCGAAGCCGCCATCAGCACCGCCAGGGTTCCCGTGTGTAGTCGGTCCATGCTTCCCCAAGCGCGGCCCGGCCCCGGCAGCCGACACGACGCCACGCGGCACCCGGCCCTGGTGGCGTCGCCGGCGCCAGCCGGGAGCGATAGCGGCGCAGGAGGGCGGGGTCCGACATTTCGCCCGGGCCCGCCGCGATCTGGCGGGTGAAGGCCTCTGTTGCCGCTGGATCACTCGGGAGACCAACCGATGAAGGTCACGCGGGTCGGATCGGCATGGCTGCGGGCGGGCCTGGTGTGCCTCGCCCTCGGCGCCACTGGGTGCGCGAGCGTCTCGCCACTGGAGTTCGTCCGGAACGTCGGTCGCGACGTGGTGGCTGCGCCGGAGATCGCGCGGCAGCGGGATGCGGCGACGGCCGTAGCGTCTCGCTACTACGGCGACACCACGCCGCTGGATCTGCCAGCGGCGCTGGCCTCGGCGCGTCACGCCCGGCGGGTCTACCGCACCGTCGACGAAATACGCGCCGAGCTGGGCGACGCCGTGCGGGTGGTGCCGATCGTGACCGCCATCACCGGGCTGCAGTACTACGTCGTCGATGAGGCTGATCGGCAGGTGGTGGCGATCCGCGGGACCCAGCCGACCGAGCTCCGCAACTGGGTCGCCAATGCCGTCGTGCTGGGGGCCCGTGATGAAATGCTCAGCGTGGACGTGCACGAGGGCTTTCTGCTGGCCACCCGGATCATCGAGGTCGGTCTTGTCGCCCGGCTCGACCGGAACCGGCCGGTCCACCTCACCGGGCACTCGCTCGGGGGCTCGCTCGCGACGCTGCTGGCGCTCCGGCTCGAGCGCCGCGGCTACCGCGTGTCGGTGACCACGTTCGGCGCGCCGAAGCTCACCACGTTCGCGGCCTTCGCCAGCGACCCGGAGCTGCACCGGCTGGCGCTCGTTCGCATCGTCAACGCCGGCGACGTCGTGCCGCACTTTCCGACCATGATGGACACCACCGGGAAGCGCGTCTACGCGCAGTTCGGCCGCGAGTGGGTGCTCACCGACGACGGCGAATGCGTCGAGACGAATCTGGCCGGCAGCCTGACCAAGTCCGCAGCGCTCGTGCTGGACCGCAACATGCCGGACTGGTCGCTGGCCGAACACGGGATGGGGACGTACGTCGAACGGCTCGCCGCCCTGGTCGACCGATCCGGCGGTGGGGCGGTGCGCGCTCAGCTGCCGGAGCCGGCCAGGACCGCGCGCAGCCGCGCGGCCTCGGCGGCCTCACCCCGGGCCTCGTGGAAATCGGCCGCCCAGGTGAGACAGTCGCGACGATAGTCGGGCACGCTGCGCGTCTCGATGAGCGGCGGCGTGGCGCGGACGAAGTACGGCGCCGCGGCGGCCGGCCGACCCTGCAGGACCAGCGCGCGCGCCACGCGGCAGTCGGCGACCGCCGTGATGAAGTGGCCGGCCGGCAGTGCCTTCTCGAGCGTGTCGAGGGCTGCGCGGGCGTCCCGCTCGGCCTCGGCCGGGCGGTGCTGCATCAGCTCGATGCCCGAGAGCGACAGCAGTGGCAGCGCCCGCTGGTAGTCGTCCTCCTCCAGCCACCGCCGATTGAGATCGGCGACGCGCGCGTACACCCGCCGCGCTTCGTCGAGGCGGCCGACGCCGACGAGCGCGGTCGCGAGATTCTGAAGATCGCCGCCGAGCGCCGGATGGTCCTTGCCGTTCAGGCGTTCCCCGCTCTCGACCAGTTGTCGCAGCAGAGTCACGGCGCCTTCGGGGTTGCCGGCGTTGATCCGGAGCACCGCCAGGTTGCCCATCGTGGCCCGGACGTACTTGTGGTCCTGGCCGAGTGCCGGCACCAGGCGATCGAGCGCTTCCTGGAAGTACCGCTCGGCCTCGTCGATCTTCCCGAGCAGGCCGAGTGTCTGGGCGAGCGTCCCCCGGCCGAAGCCGGCCGCGGCGGTGTCGGGGCCGAGGGCCTCGTCGGTGAGCGCGATCGCCCGGCGTCCCGCCACTTCCGACTCCTCGTACCGTTCGGTCTCCCGCAGGGCATCCGCGAGCCCGCGCCACGTTTCGGCGATCGACTCCGGCGGCACGCCGCCGTCTTCGGCCAGCTCCACGATGGCCCGGAACTCCGGCTCGGCGTCCGCCGGCCGGTTGAGGCTCATCAGGTGCCGGCCCCGCATGATGCGCGCGTCGGCCACTTCGGCGACGTCCACCGGATCGGCGGAGAGCGCCAGATCCAGGCGTTTCGTGTAGAGATCGAGCGCCGGGTGACCGAGCTCGCTGTGAATCGAAGCGAGGGCGCTCAGGTCGTCGCGCGCTTCGCGCGACGTCGGGCCGTAGAGCGCGGTCTGCAGGGTCTGCGCCTCCTCGCGGAGCGGCAGCGCCCGGTCGAACATGCCGAGGGACTGATAGACATCGGAAATGGACGCGAGGATCGATGCGCGAATCGCCGGCCGATCCGTGAGCGACGTCTGGAGGCGCTCGACGCCGACGTCGAGCGCCTCGACGACCGTGATCCGGCGTCCCAGTGCCGGATCGGCCGGGCGGTACGGATCGGCGCTGGCGAACAGATCGGTCAGGAAACGCTGGACTTCCTGTGCGCGTTCGGCCTGCTGCTGCGCGGCATTCCGCTCGGTTTCCAGCGAGCGCGCGTGGAGCACGAGGGTCGCGACGTAGACGCCGAGGAAGAACAGTGCCGCAGCCGCCACCGGCGCCACCCATGGATGCCGGCGCAGAAACAGACGGGCCCGGTAGCCGCGGGTGTCCGGCCGGGCCGAGATCGCGCGGCCGTCCAGGTACCGGCGGATGTCGCCCGCCAGTTCTTCCACGGACACGTAGCGGCGCGCCGGATCGTGCCGCAGCGCCTTGCCGACAATCGTGTCGAGATCGCCCGAGAGCATCCGTCGGAGCTGGGCCGGCGTCGTGCCCCTGGCGTCCGCGATCGGTCCGGATTCGGGACCGGCGTCGACGATCGTGCTGGGCCGGGGCAGGTCGAGGAACCGCGTGAGCGCCTCGACGCCGCCTGCCGCCGGGGGCGTCGTCGCGCGGCAGGGCGGCTGACCCGTCAGCAGCCGGTAGAGCAGGACGCCGAGCTGGTAGACGTCCGTCGCCGTCGTGACCGGCTCGCCGCGCAGTTGCTCGGGACTGGCGTGGTCGGGGGTCAGCAGGTACAGGCCCGTCCGGGTGTGCTCGGTCTCGTAGTCAGGTCCGAGAAGCTTCGCGATGCCGAAGTCGAGCAGTTTGGCGTGGCCGTCGGTCGTGACGAGGATGTTCGACGGCTTGAGGTCGCGGTGCACGACGAGCGCCGCGTGCGCCGACCGCACCGCGTCGGTCACCGGGAGCAGGAGCTCCAGGCGCTGGCGGATGGGCAGCTTCCGAGCGTCGCAGTAGGCGGTGAGCGGTGTGCCCTCCACGTACTCCATGGCCAGGAACGGGCGTCCGTCGGCCGTCGTACCGCCGTCGTACAGGCGGGCGATGTTCGGGTGGTGCAGTGAGGCCAGGATGCGCCGCTCGATGGCGAAGCGCCGCAGCACGTCGTCGGTGTCCACGCCGCGGCGCAGGACCTTCAGGGCGACCTGCTGCTCGAAGCCCTCACCGGTGCGCCGGGCGAGGTAGACCGTGCCCATGCCGCCGCGACCGACCTCGCGCAGGATCTCGTAGCCTTCGGCCGCGGGCGCCGCGTGGCCCCGCGTCGCCAGGTCGTCGAGGAAGGCCCGCGAACGCACGGCGCGCGGCCCGTCGAACAGGCCCTCCGACGCGGCCTCGGCGCGGAGCAGGCGCCCGACGGCTTCGGCCAGCGTGCCATCCTCGCCCGCTTCCCGGGCGACGAACGCCGCGCGGTCTTCGTCGGGCAGGTCGAGTGCCGCCTGAAACAGCTGGTCGACGTCGTTCCAGCGGTCCACCATCGGGTCCCGCCCGGGCGCGTGGGGATGACAATCTCCGGTGTCCGCCATGTG
This sequence comes from uncultured Acidobacteriota bacterium, assembly GCA_963792785.1. GTDB lineage: Bacteria > Acidobacteriota > Vicinamibacteria > Vicinamibacterales > CAVVIG01 > CAWIMX01. Next base: position 1,170,779 of record CAWBXO010000001.1, read on the forward strand.
TGACCGCAGGCTACGACGTTTGGCACGTCAGGACAAGCCTCTGATGGCGTGTTCGGGGCCAGTGTTCCGCGCCGACCCCGGGCGTGTCGGGTCGCGGCGCCGGGATGCGCTTGTGGATAGAGAAGGAGTTTTCACGCATGATTCTGCGCTCCCTGACCTCGGTCTTCGCGACAACCGTCGCCCTGTCGCTCCTCGTCCCCTTCACCGCGTCGGCCCAGCTCGGTCGCATCGTCCGCCGGGCCGCCGCCGACGAGTCCAAGCGTCAGATCGAAGCGCTGGTGCGGGATGGCGTGCGCTGCGTGTTCAACGACCTGGCGTGCATCGACCGGGCCAAGGCGAACGGCAAGACGCCGGTCATGACCGACAACGACGGCAACCTTATCACCGACGACGACGGCCGGCCGTACACCGACCCGAATGCGGCGGCGAGGAAGGTCGGCCCCGCGCAGAAGCCGGGCACCGGCGCCTGGGCCAACTACGACTTCGTGCCGGGTGACCGCGTGCTGTTCTTCGACGACTACGGCGCCGACCGCGTGGGCGACTTCCCCCGCCGCTTCGACCTCGTCGCCGGCAACTGGGACGTGGTCGAGTGGCAGGGTCGCCGCTTTCTCCGCGCCACGTCCGGCGGCGCGGTCAGCCTTCCGCTGCCCGAGACGCTGCCGGAGCAGTTCACGATCGAGTTTCCCGCCAGCGTGCAGCACGGTAACGCTTACGTCAGGGTGAGCACCGCCGCGGTGTACCAGGGCAAACGAGATTATGCCGGGTCGATGCCCAGTCTCGAGTTCTCGACGGCCGGCCTCCGGCCCGCTCGGGGCGAGGGACCGACCATGTCGACCAACCGGCGGCAGAACGCCAGCGGCAACGCCTTGGTGACCTTCCGGATCATGGCTGACGGCGCCTACATGAAGATGTACCTGGGCGACCACCGTGTTGCCAACGCGCCGAACGCGGTATTTCCGCGGACGAAGACGCTCTTCATCTCCGTCGGATCGGCGGCCGAGAGCAATCCGATCATGATCGGTCCCGTCCGCGTCGCCGCCGGCGGGCTCGACCTGTACGACCGGCTCGAACGCGATGGCCGGGTCGCCACCCAGGGCATCCTGTTCGCGACCGACAGCGACATCATCCGGCCCGAGTCCACGCCGACGCTCAAGGAGATCAGCGACCTGCTCACGTCGCACCCCGAGCTGCGGCTCTCGATCGAGGGTCACACCGACAGCGATGGAGACGACGCCTACAACCTCGCCCTGTCCGAGCGTCGGGCGGCGGCGGTCAAGACCTACCTGGTCGAATCGGCCGGCATCGCCGCCGGCCGCCTGCAGACAGCCGGCCTCGGGGAGACCAAGCCCGTGGCCGACAACGGCACGCCCGAGGGCAAGCAGCAGAACCGGCGCGTGGAGCTGGTCAAGGTCGGCGGGTAGGCCGCCCATGATGCGCAGCCGACTGCGGAGGGCGCTGCTGGTGGCCGCGGCCTACGTGTTGCTGACCGCGAGCCCCGCGGCCGGCCAGGCCTGGAGGATCACCGAGTTCGAGGTGCTCGCCGTCGAGCCAATCCAGGGCCGGGCGACGGTCGCGCGCGCCGACCCGCTGCCGGGCCGGAACGGCGCCGAGGCGGCGGCCGCGGACTTGATCGACGTGCTCACGCTTCTGTCGCGCCGGTCTCCCTTCGACCTCGAGGCGGCCGGCGTGCGCACGGTTGACCTGGACCCCGACGTCAAGCACCAGTTCGAGGCCCACCTCACGAATACGGCGAGGCTCTACGAGCGATGGGGGTTTCCGGAGCCCACGCTGGAACCGGTCGTCACGACCGCCGATGGACGCCGCGCCTACCGCGTCTACGTGGTGACGGATCCCATCTGGCTGACCGTCAGGAATCTCCCAGGTCTGGCGAGTGGTGTCTTTCATCGCCAGAGCTGCGTGATGGAGGGGCTGACCGGTCCTCAGGAATCCATCATCGTGTTCAACGGCAGTGCCATCGGCCTCGCGAGCGCGGCGGCCCGGCGCGAGGACCTGGTCACCCTCAGCCATGAACTGTTTCACGCCGTCCAGGCCAGCATGCCGTTCTTCCAGGCGCCGTGCGGACACGGGCCCTCGGGGTGGATCACCGAGGGCACGGCCGAGGCCGCGGCGTGGGATGCCGTCGAGCGTATCGGCCTCGTCGACCTGTCCGGTGTGGACGGTCTGACCCGGTGGGGCGCGCGCTCGTATCGCAACGTCCGTCTCCCGGTGCCCGGCCCGGAGGACCTCCCCGGCAGTCCAAGGCTGCCGTACCAGACGTCGTCGTTCTGGCGCTACCTGGCGGAATACCACGCTTCCGCGCGCACCGGGGGCGGTCCGCCGACCCCGTCGCCGGGCCCGGTGGACTACAGCTACCTGGTCGACTTCTTCCGACGCTCGCCGGTCGAAAGTTGTCAGGGGCCCTCCGACGAGTGCGACGCAGAGGTGCGGCTACTCGACGGCTGGCTGAAGAGCCGCTACGGCGGGCGCGGCCTACGCGATTTCTTCCTGCGGTTCGTCGCGAATGCCGCGCGCTACGAGGATCAGCGACCCGGCGCCCAGATGTGGAGCTGGACGGTCTCGACCCTCGGGTGTGTCTCGTTGCCGACCCTCACACGGGGCCTTGGCGCCGGGGATGCGCTCACGGTCGAGTTCAAGACGGGGGGTGCGGTCGAACTCACCGCAGACTGCTACACCGTCCGCCTGGACGGGTTCAACGGTGCCACGGTGCCTGTCGAGGTCATAGTCAGCGGTCCGAGCGAAGCCGTGCTCGAGCAGTTCGCCGCGGCTGTTTCGCTCCGCGACGGCCCCGTGGCCGACACCCGCATCGCCGTCGAGCAGTTGGCGGGCAACCGGGTGCAGGCGAGATGGGTCTTCCAGGTCCCCAGTAGCGGCGGGCCCACCCCGGTGCTCCTGGCCAACGTGGCTCGGCGCGCGGAAGACACCGTGCCAGTGGGGGGAGTGATTTCGGTCCGGTTCACGGCGCTTGCCGAGCTGGCGACGATGGGGACAGGAGACCGGGGCAGGCTCTCGGCCTCGGATATCGACGCGCCAATCCCCCTCGACCTCGAGCTGGACCAGCTGGAAGGGGGCGTCGCGCACGACGCGTCGGTGGCTGGTGTGCCGAACGCGTGCACGCTGCTCATCACCATGCTCGGCGGGGGCAGTGCCGGTACGGGCGCGCAGATGGCTCTGACCCACGCCGGGCCGATCGGTCCCGGCGTCTACGACATCTACCCGGGTGACGTCTCGGCCTCACGGGGACCGCAGGACCATGCCGGCACCTTCGAGGTCGGCGCTTTTCTCTCGGCCGACCATCCGCTGTCGGTCGAAGGCCGGCGGCAGGTTTTCGGCGCGCAGGCGGGAACCGTCGAGCTCGACTCGGTGTCTGGGGGCGTCGTGCGTGGGCGCGTCCGGGCCGCGGGGGAACGATGCTGGCTGTGCCACGAGCTCGGCCGGTTCGGGATCTCGGAGCAGCGATGGGGCCTGCCGAGCCTGACCTGGAAGGCGGAGTTCGCCGTGCTGGTCAGTGATCCGAAGTTCCGGTTGCAGCATCCGGGGACGCTCGGCCGGTACGGGTCGGACTGCCTCACGTCGGAGACGACGGGTCGGCCTGTGGCGCCCCGGCCGCGCCCGACGCCTCGGCCACCCGCACCTCCCACGCCCGAGACGACGCCCCCGCCCGTTTCACGCCCGCCGGTGACGCCACCTGCCGGCCCGCCGGCCGCGCCGCCGCCGGCCACGCCGCCTCCCGTCACGCCGCCGGCCGCGCCGCCGGTCCCACCGCCGGCGCGCGGGTCGAGCACGGGGCGCGCGGTGGGAACGGTGACGCTTGACTTTCTCGAGACCGCCACGCGATCGGACCTGCGCGGGAGCCCGCTGGCGGTCCGGCCGGCCGAGGTCTCGCCGGGCAGCCGTTCGGTGACCGCGACACGATTCCCGCTCCGCCTGCGGCTGCCAGCCGCGACGTTTGCCTCCTGCGCAATCCCGGCGAGCGCGCCCGCCTGGGCGCAGGAACTCCGGCGTGAACGGTTCGTCACCGGGGCGCTCGAGCTGGTGGTCGGCGACGACGGCAGCTTCAGCCTCGACCAGGTACTCGCCGATGGGCGCCTGCGTGTCCGGGCTGCGGCGGGCGGCGCGACTGCGGCGGCGAGGACGTCCGGCCCGCGGGGCCCCGAGACGCGCTACGACGTCAAGAACGCCACGCTCGAGCTGCAGTGGTCGGGCGGCGGCGCGACCTGCGGCGTGCCCGTCGGGTTTTCGTTCGTGCTGATGGACGCCAAGTGAGACCGACTGCTGGCCCCGCCACTCGACCGCCGGATCATCGGATCAGCCGCGCCGCCAGGCGGGCCGGCGGACAAGGCGGTGAACAGGTAGGCGCGCGCACGCCGCCAGTCGCGCTCCACGGTCCGGGCCGAGACCCCGAGCGCTTCGGCGATGTCGGCCTCGGCCATGCCGCCGAAGAACCGGCACTCGACGACCTGTGCCAGGCGCTCGTCCTGGATGCCGAGTCGCTCGAGCGCGTCGTTGAGCGCAAGCAGCTCGAACAGCTCCGCCTCGACCGACGCCGTGTTCTCGTCGAGCGGCACCCGGATTTCCTGTCCGCCGCGCTTGGTCGCCCGCCGTCGGCGCGCGTAGTCGATGAGCACGTGTCGCATGACGCGGGAGAGCAGGGCGAAGAATTGCGGGCGGCCGCGCCACGATGGTCCCGTCCGGGCGGCGAGCTGGACGTACACCTCGTGCACCAGCGCCGTCGTCGTCAGCGTATGGTCCGCGCGCTCGGACTGCAGGTGGTGATGCGCGATGTCGCGCAGTTCGTCGTACAGCAGCTCGACGATGCGGTCGAAGGCGGCCTTGTCACCGTCGGTCCACTGCTGGACCAGGACCGGAAGGTCGTCGAACCGGGGCATGCCAGACAGGCTATGCTCCCGGACCCGACGAGGACAAGCCGCGGCCGGTGCCGAGCACCCTCAGCTCCCCGTGCCCGGGCCTACCGCCCGGTGCCCGCCTGAAGATAGGCCTCTTCGAATCGCTCCGCCACGCGCGCCGATAGGACATATTAGCGCGGTCCCAGGTTGACCGAATCGCTGTTCTCAGACCCACCCCTTCTGACAGTGTCATGGAGGTCACATTCGCGCGCATTCGGGGTGCCGGCACTCGCACCGCAATTCCGTCTGCTGTCCCTTTTCCTTGCAGTGCTCGCTGCAATACTTGCCGAATTCGCCTCCCTTGGCCACGGTGCAGTTGCACGCCGGATGAGCGCATTTGTCGGCGTCAGCCACAGCGCACCTCCTCTGCCCGAGTCTAAGCCCTGCCCCTGGCCTGAGCAAGAGCGCTGTTCGGAGAGGCCGGCCAGCGAAGAGGCTACGGAAGCTGCTCTCAGAACGTGCTGAGCCGCTTGAGCGCCGCGTACGCGTGTTGCAGGAAGTCGGACAGCGACTTCACGTATTCGGTGAACGGCGCCCGCAGCGGGCTCGTGACCCAGTCCTTCGTGACGATGCGCGCGATCTTGTGGGTGGCGGCTCCCTACCCCGTCCACGGCGCTGGATAGCTCATCGGTCCTCCGATCTGACCGCCGGTCAGCGCTGCGAGCGCTGCGCCGGATTCATCACGTCGAGCTTCCACACGCCAGGCGACCCGCCGATATGATGGAACGATGCGTAAGGGGCCACCATGCAGATCTTTCTGATCGGAGCACTCGCCGTGTCGCTCATCGCGGAGGATAGGAAGCATTAGCGGGGTCGCGAGACCACATAACGCTCGTTCTCGGACGCATCGCCCTTCTCGACAGCCCAATTCATCGTAAGCGGTGTACGTGTGGATGCCGACGCCATTCACCGTTTCCACCCGCCGCCCGAATCCGTCCATGTACGTCGTGACGACCGAATTGCCTCGACTCACGGTCGCGGCCGGCCGGCCGTTCACTGGGGCGTGACTCGTCCAGATCGCATTCGAGTCCCCCGGTGGTTGCGAGGTCCTGATGCGCAATAAGTTGTCGTACTCGAACGAGGTCGTCCGGCCCGCCCGCGTTTCGGAGGCCACCGTGCCGTTCGGATTGATGACGCGGGTCACCCGGTGCTCGGGCGTGTCGATCGCGCTAACGAGACCGTAGTCGTATTCGAAACTCGTCGTATGACCGTTGCCATTGGTCGAGCTGCGCACGTTGCCCCGGCTTTCCGCGAACGTGGTCGGCGGCAATCCGTAGACCGTTTCGGATACGAGGAATCCGTTGCTGTGATTGTAGGCCCACTCCTTGGCGAACGACTGACCGTCCACTTCGACCGTTTCCCGGAGGAGCTTGCCGAGAATCAGGGGAGCGCCGCTCAGCGTTTGATTGAAACCGTAGTCGTAGTCACGCGTCGTCACGCGCGTCAACTCGCCGGCTTCGGTGATTCGGTACGGCCGGTGAAAATCTCCGAAGACCGCCGCGCCTCGATATTCGTAGGTGGTCGTGTACTCGCGGCCATCGCGCGTCAGCTTCAGCAGGGAGAGCTCCGCCGTCTGGCCGATCGACGTCGTGCCCGCGCCGATGGCCACCAGCACGTAGTCCCGATCTTCAGTCTCGCGCGGAGTGCCTCCGCCCGTTGCCTCCACGACCCGCTTGTCCACCACCCAATGAGGAGGCCCGCCGTCGAATCCGCCGGGCAGCGGGTAGCTGAAGAACCTGGTCGTGGAGCCATCCGGCGCGTCTACGCATGTCATATCTGCGTGCTTGCCGTCGGGAGGCGCCGGGCCGTAGTGGTAGGACCACGTGCCGGGGGTGACATACGGACCCGAGACCGAGCGGCTCGCCACCACGTGGGACAGCACCGGGTCGGTCGGCTCCGCGCCGGTCGAGATGTCGCGTTCGAACTCCACGTTCTGCCACGTGTACACAATCTGCCCGCCGTATGGTGTGGTGACGGACGTCAGATCGCCGGTGTCACCGAATTCGTACCCGTACTGCCAGCCGAGGCCCGTGTCCTCCGGCGGCGTCACGTGCGAGAGGTATCCAGGCGCCGCAGTGTACTGATAGATCCATTCACTGGCGCCGAACGTCATCTTGGTCGGATAGAAGCGTTTCAGGGAGTTCGGTGGAAATTCGATGGTGACTTCGCGCGACTGCCCACTCCCCAGATATTGCGTCACCTTCACGAGGCCCTGTCGCGTCAGGTTCGCCGGGTCCGATGCCGTCCAATCCCAGTCGAGCGTGGTGAGATTCCCAAACGGGTCGCGGATCATTTCGAGGTCGCCTTCGTTGTTGTACCCGGTGATGGTGCCGTCGGGCATGAACACTTCGTTCAGGGCCCGGGTGGTTCCGTCCGAGAGGGGGACGAGGCGGAGCGCGCGGTCCATCTGCCAGAATTGCTCCGTGACGACGTAGCGGCAATCGTTGGAATTGGAGGCATTGCAAAAGGCGGCTTGCGTGGCGCGCGCCGGCTGCAAGCCGCCGTCCGCCATGACGAGAACGGGCCATTGCGCCGTCTCGGCCCCGACGGGCGGCCATGAATAGCCGCCGCGGCGCCAGGGAACGCCGGCAATGCCGAAGGTCCAATCGCTGTGCCCATCGTTCTTGGCGTTGAACGTCCGCTGAAACCGCAGTTCACTGCCGCCGTTCCCAGGCAACACCAGGTCGGTGAACGTGAGGATCAGGTTGCCGGTGACCGTGTCCACGTGCTCGAAGGGGGCACCGGAGAAGTAGTCGCGATTCTGCTGGAAGCCCGCGGCGTCGAACACCGGGTCGCCCTGCGCCGACGCGACGCTCGCGTGAGTCGCCAGCAGGATCGCGACCATGGCGAGACACCTCGATGCTCCTGCCGCGGCACGCATAGACGAGAGAGGATGCGTCCCGCCGGCAGGAGCCGTCAATGGGAATTGATTGGCAATTTCTGCGCTTTCCTTGTCGATTCTTGCGCGGCGGTGCGGTTGCTCGGCCGGTTGGCGGTCTGCGGCAGGCGGTGTTTACTGCTCGAAGCGGCTTGTCGATTGCACTCTTCTGAAACTGATAGTCATTTCCCGGTAGCAAAGTGAGTCCGTTGACTACATCAGGGAGTTGTGGACGTGTCGGATTGCTGGTGGAGCCGCAGCAGGGGCGAGATCAAGGGCTCGAGAAGATCGCGATCCTTCGGTCGAATCAAAAATGTGCCGTCAGTCAGGGCGACGTACTGCCAGCTTGTGTGCTGTCGGTCAACGACTAGCCTTCGACTCGGAACCGGTCCGTCGCCGTCAAACGGAACGAAGACATCGTCCAAATCGGCCGGATCCCCGCTGGGCGAGAGCCGCTCGCCCTTGCGATTGAAGATCTGACAGCGATTCACGTTCTGCGACGCGTCCAGCCAGCAATAGACCCAGCCTGGACTCTTTCCGATCGCAAATTCCATGGCCTGCGGGGGAACGCCCTTTGGCCGAGTGGCTCCGCCACAAGAGGAGGCGAACAGACAGGCAATTGCGATAGCGAAACCTGGGAATCGACAGCTCATGGCTGGGCCCCGCAAGGAGCGCATCCAGAATAATCGCAGCCAGGACCTCACGCCTGCTTCGCGGGGTTGCGCTGGAGTTCCAGGATCAAATCCACGTCAAGGACACGACCGAGTTCGGTCAGCGGCACCGTCGCTCACTTTCGAATCAGGCGAACGCCCCCAAGGACCAGCATGAACAACCCGAAGCCAATCAAAATCAGTCGCAGTCTGAGTGGTGGTGGATAGCCTGGCTTCGCTCCAGGCATCGCCCCCCTGATATCCGTCGCGACGAACCCGAACACCACCAGTAGAACTCCAGCGAGCAACATCAACCAGTGTTCAGACATGTGAGGCCTATCTGCAGCCATTCCAACTGAGAGTCACGTATGCTCCACCTCCGAACGTGCGACGGGAACCGAGCGTCACTCCGGAATACAAACCAAGGTTGAGATTGCCGTCTTCATACTGAGCCAGACCTCCGAGGTCCCGGCTGTGTACATCCATCTTCTTTCCAAACTGCCTCGACGCACCTGGGATCTCAACTCCTCCGAGCGCGATCGGCCCGGTGTGGGCGTGCCAGTCATTCCACGTGCGCATCGACTCGACGCCAGCGGTATAGTGGCCGGCCCCCCGCCCACAAGTCCGCCGTGTGCGCCCCCAGACTGGCTGTCGTATTCCACTAGTCCCAGCACTTCACCATGCACGGGCCCCGCCCCGAAACCCATGCCACCACTTCCGAACCCGCCCCCGCCCCAGCAGATACGCCCGATACTCGCCCACGGCCGCCGGCGTCGTCAGCCCCACGGGGCCGTCGGCGCCCACCGCCGCCAGCGACACGTGGCTCACCGGCGTCCCCGCGCAGCACGCGCCATCGGGGAAGATGGCAACACGGTTACTGTCGGGCCGCGCGTGCGCCACGACCGCCGTAATGTCCGTGCTCCGCGGGAACGACACCGTGCCGGTGGCGCCCTGGTTCGAGATCGTGAGCGTCGGCGGGTCTTCGACGACGAACGAAGCGGGCCGCCGGCCAGCGGGGATCTGTCGAAACCAATCTGAACCCGGACTAATAGGACGCGCTTAAGGAGAAGCTGAAAAAGGCGTCGGCGCACTTCGCACAGACGGAGCTCGACCGCAGAGCAAAGTGATGGTCAGGCTGAGTAATGCCTGGCCGCTGTCTACTTGCGGTCAGGTTCACCGGCCGCTGACAGGCGCCGGGTCAGAGCCGCTTTCTGAAACTCGTAGTCGTCGCGCGGTAGGAGAATCACGCCATTCTTCAGCCAGATCACTTGGTCGTCCGTCCGGCGCGAATCAATTTCAAGATCAGACTCCGGAACTGGTCCCTCCCCCCGATAGCGGAGGTATACGTCATCTCTCATGTCCTCGTGACCAATCCGCCAGAGCATTACACCGCTCGCGTTGTAGGTTCGGCAGCGGTCGAGATTGATCTCGGGATCCAACCAGCAGTCCACCCAGCCGCCATCCTTCGAGAAGGCAACCGGAACGGCATATGGCGGTACCCTTGGCGGTGGGGTGGAGGCAGCGTGGCGGCAGTTCGACGATCCAACGCAGACCCCAAGCACGACCGCTGACAGGGCGCGCCGCCACGGATGCCCTATGGTCCACTTCCGCATTCCGGTCCTCCTGCGACACAGAATGATATAGCCTCCGCGCTGACGGTGCCATGTGGCGGAAAAAGTCTATCCCGCACGCTGTCCCACCAAGCCAACGGAGCGATGAACCGATCGAAGAAGATGTTCGGGGCGTAGCCGACCGTGGTATCCGGTACATCGGCGATCGCGGCCGCGCCCAAGCCGCCCGCAACGAACGATAGGCAGTTGCAAAGGAGCACATTGTATCCAGGGGGCGCAAGAGACGCGCGATCGATATAGTTGATCAGAGCGACGGTTTCGGCGTCCGACGTCTTGAAGTAGGCTGTTTTGGCACTGCTCGGATCCTGGTTATCCAGCGTAGCAGCGCGGGCGACTAGCCTTGCAATCGAGGCGTTTGTAGGGCGCCCGTCTGGCCCGAACTGGATCGTTCCGGGGCCGAACTGGGGCGCGACGACATGACCCCGATCGCGCATGCTGCCGCCATGCTCCGGGTTGAACCCTCCGTAGAAAGCCTGGCCGTCGCTCTGATGTATCGCTACCAATGCGATGTGGCCGGCACCATGGGCCCCCGCGCGATAATTAATGACGAGGACGTCTCGCCCGTCTGGATCAACCGCCCGAAACGGGCTATTGAGCGCGTAGGCGTACTGGTTCCAGCGTTGTGGATTCACTAGCCGGACTTCATCCGCAACGATCGGATCGGGCGACGTGAACCGCCCCAGGTTCGCGGCGAAGTACCGGGTGCCAAAGTAGTTCAGGTGGCTCTCGGCATCCCACTCCTTCCCCGCGAACCGCCGGGGATCCTGCACCGGCGGCAGTCACCACCTCTTCCCCGAACGGCGTGTAATCATACCGCGCCACCACCGCCCCCGCGTCGTTCGTGATCTGCCGCACCGACCCGATCGCGTCCGTGTCGTAGTAGAACCGTTCGTCGCTCCCGTCGGCCGGCGGCGTGCAGACCACGCCCACCGGACACGGCACCACCTGAATCTGCGGGCTCGAGGCCTGCGCCACCGGCACGCTCTGGCCGTCCACCTCCGCGCCGAGCAGATAGGCGCGATAGTTCCCAGGGGGACGGGCGCCGTGAACGCCACCGCGCCGTCCTGCCCGGCCGGCACCAGGGGCCGCTCGTCGACCGCCGGGCCCGCGCAGCACTCGCCGTCCAGGTAGATCGCCACGCGGTCGCTGTCCGCGCGCGGGTGCCAGACGTCCACCGTGAACGCCGTCTCCGGCCCGAACGTCACCATGCCCGCGCTCCCGGTGCCGTTGATCGTCACGAGCGGCGTCTGCGTCGGCTCGGGCATCAGCGTGCTCCCTTTGAGCAACGATGACCTCGAAGGTGAGCCCCATCGAGTTTGGAGTCAGTTCAGCGACACTCGGCGGAGGCGACGTCGTACTCTGCGCGGAGAATCCAAGCTAGCTTTTCGGTGATCGGTGCGTTCGGACACCACGCGTCGCGATCGACGCGCTCCTCTCGATCCCGTATGGGAGCGGGGAGCGGCGGCGCGAGGCGGCGGCGATGCGGTCCGGGATCAGCCGGTTTGCCGAGACCGCGAGCGCTTACGGCGTGACGTACGTAGCTGAACCGCGGTGCACGCCGTGAGTGCAGCAGAGGCCGCTGCCCTGCGGCCTCACCGTACGCTTGACGTCGGCGACTGGATGCGTGCCGCGGTCGCTGAGTCGCGCCGTTGATCGGCCGGTTGATGATTGCACGGCTGGCCGCTTGGAAGGTGTGGCCGGAGGCCAGGGCGCGTCGAACGGCCAGATCTGAGAGCAAGCAGACCGCTATGCTTACCCGACGCTGAGTACGGACGTGATGTCGAGCTTGAACGAACGGCAGCTCTGGTAGCCGAAGGCCGCGCGCTCGCCTCCCGAGAACCTTCCCTGCAAGATGGCGGTTACACGACCGACCGTCCGCGGTTCGTTGTCTTCGGGCCTTCCATGAATCTGCCGACGATAGCGAGAATGGCTAGCATTACAATCAAATCCGCGATGGCGAACGGGATAATCACGGGAGCCGGAACCCAGCTGGTCGTCCATGGAACGAACAAAATCACCGGAACATGAAGAGCCGCCATGGCGAGCATCGTCATCCAAAACCAAGTCTGGCGCCTCAGTGTCCACTTTATAGCAATGGCAAACAAAAGCATTCCAATGCTATTCAGTGTTGGCAACGCTAAGTCAAATCTTCCAAAGTGATCAAACAGCCCGGCGCTAAGCGTGGAGGCGATAATGCCACCCAACACGCCCCACCATGGCAGGCGCAAGGTCTTAGCTGCTTTCGAATCGTTCCTTATGTCGCTAGCTATTGACATTGCCTGATCGCTCTTCCCGTTTGGATAATGTCCACGCCGTCCGAAACTATAGAAACCGCCTGACCGGCGCCAGGTACAAATGAAGCAATCATAAGGCCGGTTGAAACAAGCCCGCCTGGAGACCCTTCAGCCAGCCCATTGAGGCCTTCAACTGTGCGAGTCGATGCTTCCACAGCCCTAATGGCCGCGTGTCCCGTACGGTCGGCAACAACGCCCACGTACCCCGCTTGATGGCCAATCATTCTGGCGACACCACCAGCTTCAGGAATCAGTCCGATGGAGTCAACGCCGATCTTCAATAAGCCGTGCCACATCGCGCTCTGGACGCATGGAGCCGCATTCGAAGGAAGAGGCGAAGCAGCACTAATGTGAGGTGTCGGTGGCGCGACTAAAACCGGCACTGGAGTGACAAGAATTGGGGTAAACCACGAGTCCAGGCGATGCTCGAAGGGGTTTAGACGTCCAGTGACCGTCAACTCCATCCTCGAACTCCGGGCATTCCCCGTACTCTACGCCGTCCACGCACTGCCTGTTGGATCCCCGTTAGCGAACGGGTTGTTCCGCGCGTACGCGTATAGGTTCCAACCTTGCGGATCTTCAGGGTGCTGATCGACCCTGGAGATGTCGGGAACCGTAAATCGCCCTAGCTCGGCCGCGAAATACCGGGCGCCGAAGTACTCCAGTCCGCTCTCCAGATCCCGCTCCTTGCCCGCGAACCGGATCGGATCCTGGAGGGCGTGGACCACACTCTCGTCACAGAACGGCGTGTTGGTAGATCAGGTGCCGATCAAACAAGCCTCGTGCCAAGTACCGGGAATCCCCTCGAGCTCATACAATTCGTCGCCGCCGTGGTAGAACGAGACCGAGTTCACCTTGGCCGTCTGACCCGCGAATGCGAGCTGACTATCCTCAAGTGGATGGTGCCACTGCCAGTCGCGCCGAAAAGCTTCAAGGCCGGTCCGACCCAGGACTCTAACCGTTGTCCCGACCGGAAATTCCTCCGCGTAGGGGCCGCGAGTTTTGCCCATTTTTCACACCTACTCCGGCAGCTCGGTACAGGGCCCCTCGATCTTGCAGGGCGCAATCAGCTGTCGCTGCCATGCACCGCCGGATGTCGTTGGCCCGTTCGATGGCACTTTCAGGTTCTTCGGATCGACTTTAACTCTAAAGGAATATTGTCCTCTGCCGGGTTGTATTTCGAGCGCTCCTTCGATTTGGCCCTCCGTCATACCGCTCACATCGCCGGCCTTGGTCACATATGTGCCGGCGCGAAGCTGTCCAGCATTCTGAATCGCTGATGCACCGGAAGCGTCTGTATAGTGAACAACGTTGACCGAGCCTTTCGCTGTTGGGGCGAGTACCGCCGCGGCCACGGCAGTGCCGGCTCCAACTGCCGCTCCAAGCGCTCGCTGATCGGCATCGTTGGCACTCGTGGCAAGACCGACGTACGCGTCGAGCACTTCGCCCGGATGCGCAAGGCCGTAGCCGAGTAGTCCGATGTCCTGCCCAAACGCGCTGACCACTCCGCTGGGATTTGTGACAAGCGCATACGGGAGCGTCACGATGCCCTTTGCCACACTCCAGATGCCTTGGCCGAATCCGATTGCGAGGTCGATGGTGTCGCGGCCGTCCGCATCGACGTTCCGCAACGGGTTGTTCAGGCCGTAGCCATACCGGTTCCACCGCAGGGGGTTTGTGAGCGCCGTGTCCTGCTCGAGCACCGGATCCACGCTGGTAAACCGTCCGATCTCGCTGGCGAAGTACCGCGCGCCAAAATAGTTCAGGTCGCTCTCGGCATCCCACTCCTTCCCCGCGAACCGCCGGGGATCCTGCACCGGCGGATTCACCACCTCTTCCCCGAACGGCGTGTAATCATACCGGGCCACCACCGCCCCGGCGTCGTTCGTGATCTGCCGCACCGAGCCGATCGCGTCCGTGTCGTAGTAGAACCGTTCGTCGCTCCCGTCGGCCGGCGGCGTGCAGACCATGCCCACGGGACACGGCACCACCTGAATCTGCGGGCTCGAGGCCTGCGCCACCGGCACGCTCTGGCCGTCCACCTCCCCGCCGAGCAGATAGGCGCGATAGTTTCCCAGGGGGACGGGCGCCGTGAACGCCACCGCGCCGTCCTGCCCGGCCGGCACCAGCGGCCGCTCGTCGACCGCCGGGCCCGCGCAGCACTCGCCGTCCAGGTAGATCGCCACGCGGTCGCTGTCCGCCCGCGGGTGCCAGACGTCCACCGTGAACGCCGTCTCCGGCCCGAACGTCACCATGCCCGCGCTCCCCGCGCCGTTGATCGTCAGGAGCGGTGGCTGTGTCGACGTCCCCTCTTCCACGTCGACCCGCGGCCCGACGGCCAGGGGCAGCGGGTCCCCCTCGGCGTCGGTGTTCAAGCTGACGAGGATGACGTCGTACCGGCCGGGTGCCTGCGGCGCGGTGAAGGGGTACGGCGGGGGATTGGCCGCGACGACCGGGTGCCATTCCTGCGAATTCTGCGGCCAGCAGCACGTGTTGAACGGAAACAGCTCGATAGTGCCCGCTTCGGCCGGCGCGCTGGTCACGACCACCGTCAGCACCGCGCCCGGCGCAACGGGCGGGAGCGTCCCATTCACCCCCACCCCATTGATCGTGACCGTCGGCACCGGCCCCACGTAGATGAGCGGGCTCGCCGCCTGCGACACCGGCTGCCCCTGTCCGTCCACGTCGTCGCCCAGCAGATACGCCCGATACGCGCCCACAGCCGCCGGCGCCGTCAGCGCCACGGGGTCGTCGGCCCCCACCGCCGCCAGCGACACCGATGATCGATCGCCCGGCGGCCAACGGCAGCGGATTGCCTGCCGTGTCGGTGTCCACGCTGACGAGAATCGCGTCGTACGAGCCGGGGGCGGCGGGCGCCGTGAAGATGTACGGCGGCGGATTTCCTTGTCGATTCTTGCGCGGCGGTGCGGTTGCTCGGCCGGGCGGCGGTCTGGGGCAGGCGGTGTTTACTGCTCGAAGCGGCCTGTCGATTGCACTCTTCTGAAACTGATAGTCATTTCCCGGTAGCAAAGTGAGTCCGTTGACTACATCAGGGAGTTGTGGACGTGTCGGATTGCTGGCGGAGCCGCAGCAGGCGCGAGGATCAAGGGCTCGAGAAGATCGCGATCCTTCGGTCGAATCAAGAATGTGCCGTCAGTAAGGACGATGTACTGCCAGCTTGTGTGCTGTCGGTCAACGACTAGCCTTCGACTCGGAACCGGTCCGTCGCCGTTAAACGGAGCGAAGACATCGTCCAAGTCGGCCGGATCCCCGCTGGGCGAGAGCCGCTCGCCCTTGCGATTGAAGATCTGACAGCGATTCGCGTTCTGCGACGCGTCACGCTCACTATTGCGATGGCCACCCACCCACGTCAGGGTATTCTGCCTTTCGGAAAATGTCTATCAACCCGGATCGAGCCCAACGTGCAATCTGTCCAAAAAGGTCGTGCGTACTCAGACGCCGTCCAGCCGAGGCCGATTCACAAGTCGTCCGACCATGGCGAGGATACAGAATATCAGGCACAGATCCGCGGAGTCGATGCCGGCTATCACCAGTGCCGGGACCCATCTTGTACCCCATGGGATGACCAGAATCAACACGACATGAAGCGCCACAAGGATGGTCATCGTGATCCAGAACCACGCGTGATGGCGAAATCTCCGTTTCACGACAACCGCGAAGCTGAGTACTGCTACGAAATTCAGGATCGGCAGGGCGATGCTGAGTTTGCCGAAATGCTCGAAGAACCAATAGATGGGAAGCGAGACGATGATTATCAACAGTACGCCCCACCGTGGCAGACGTAACGTCTGTGCGGACCTTATGTCGGCTCTTACGTCATTCCCTAACGACATTGGCGGGCGGCCCCTATCAGCTCGATTGCGTCAAGGCCAATTGAAAGACCTGCTGCGACATCGTTTAAAGCGGGCACAAAACCAGCCCCGGCGAGGACGGTCCTAAAGGATCCTGTAGCAGACGTGTCGGTTATCCCGTTCAGACCCTCGACGGTGCGAGCCGATGTTTGCACAGCGTCAATGGCCGCGTGTCCAGTATTGTCAGCTACGAATCCGATGTACCCCGCTTGATGGCCAATCATTCTTGCGAGACCACCCGTTGCAGGAAGCAGTCCGATTGAGTCAACGCCGATCTTCAAGATGCCGTTCCACATCGCGCTGTGGACGCATGGATCCGTGTACCAAGGCAGAGGTGCAACAGCACTGACATGAGGGGTTGGTGCCGCGACCCAAACCGGCATTGGAGTGACGAGGATTGGACTGAACCACGAGTCCAGCTTATGCTCGAAGGGGTTTAGGAGGATAGGAAGCATTAGCGGGGTGGCGAGACCGCAGAGCGAGTCGCAGTGAACACGTCGCTGGGAGAGAGCTACCTTGCTGACATAGTTCAGGTGTCGGAAGCATCCGAATTGCGGCCAGACGGCGGCACGCACCTATCCGCACGAGCTTGGACATTCTTTGGGGTACGCACCCCATCACGTGACCCTAGCTCCATCCATCATGGGATCGCCTCCGACGGCGGTGGTCTCTGACTTTGATCGCGCCGCAATCCAGGTTGTTTACGGTCGCAACCCTGGCAATGTGTCGCCAGACAGCGATCCGCACGACAGCTCTGATGGCATGAGTGCGTTGACGCACAACTATCACACAGAACCGATACCATGAATACCACCAAACCTGTTACCGACTAGTTTTGCGCGGTCTGGGAAATGGGGTCGAGGAGCTTACATGGCAAGGGACTCGCTCATCGGTAGGTCGTCGCCGAGTGTGCAACGGAATCTCATAGTGGGGCTGCTGCTGCTATGCCCAGTGCCATGCGCATTAGCTCAGGCTCCAGAGGCGTCATTCGCCGAGGCGATGAATTTACTGCGAGCTGGCGAAGTGGTACGAGTGGAGAGGACCAGCGAAGCACGTATAGCTGGGACGGTCGTCGAGGCCACGGCGACGGCACTGACAATCTCCGTTGATGGCCGCCCGATTGTTCTTGCAAGCACTGCCGTTAGCGAGGTCGCAAAAGTGGATTCGCGATGGAACGGAGCGCTTATCGGTGCCGCAGCTGGCGTACTCCCTGGTCAAAATTGGTCAAGTCAGCTGTGGCGAAGGACCTGAAGGAACTTGCCGGAGAGGCGCGACCGCTGGAGGCATCATCTTTGCTGGTATCGGCGCCGCGATCGGTGCTGCCATTGACGGCCTGATCAATCATCAAATTTATGTCGCCGGCCGTCAAGCGCGACTCGCACTTCAACCGGCAATGGCTCCCTCGCGATACAGTTTGAGCGTTGCCCTCCGGTTTTAGTCGAACGCTTCTCGAAGTGGGCGACGTCGCCACGCCGGCTGAGCGAGGTCTAGATCGCATTGCCTCTGACGCTGCGCTCCTTTGTGCGAACCGCACTCGCGCTTCTGCTATTTGCCGTCTGCGCCACCGCAGCCGCGGACCAGGTCACCCCCACCGACGATGTCACCAATCCTTGTCGTGCGGGCAAGCGCCAGCTCGCAGAGCGCCGACGTTGGCAGTCTCAGGCCAGGAGAGCAGGCAGAACTTCTCGGGTCCGTTCCGAACCGCGTACGCCTCGCGGATGGCACTCTCGGCTTCGTCTCGAAGCGATGGACGCGAGCCGTCGCCGTCACTCCCACGAGTGGAGGAGCGGGAACCTTCAACGTCGACGTCGTGGACGTAGGAAGAGGATAGGCCGCATTAGGAACATAAGGCCCGTTCTCGGACGCATCGCCCATCTCGACAGCGTGGATTGTCCCCTCACACGGCGCGGATTGTACCCTGGCGACACGAGCACGATGCCGTCGGCCCGAGGAGATGCCGCTTTGGGCAGACCTCCGGCTCAACGACAGCCGGCGTTTCTCTTCACACGTCCGAATCGAGCGCGGGATCGGCGATCGCGTTCGCGACGTGCGCTACTCGGTCGCCCGCGAGCGCGAGCGGCGGGGACCGCGGCGCACGGGCTGCAGGCACCTCCGTGGGCAGGCCCAGGTGGCCCAGGATCCGCGCAATCACCGCCCGTTGCTCGATAAGTGCGAGCAACCGCAGCCGGCCGCCGCAGCGCGGGCATGCCAGCACGTCGATCCCGAAGCTGCGCCGCATCAATTCCGCCCAGCGCAAGCCCGCGCTCCCACCAGGCCGCGCGGGCCGCTCGCGCTCTCCTCGGTGCCGTGCGCACCAGCCACCTCATCGGCCGCCGCCGCTCGTCCAAACTCGACGGCTAGGCGCCGCCACGCGGCGCGCGGGGCGAGCACGCCGTGATACAGGAGGAGATTCACGCGCGGCCGCGGCGTCAGCACCGCCAGCCGTTCTAGCAGTTCCACGGGCTCGAACACGATCGCGGTGGTGCCGTCGGCCCAGCGGCGTTTCAGCGTGAGGACCACCTGGCCATCCGCCGTCAGGCGCAGTCGATCCTGAGCGACCGGGGGCCGAAGCGCGTATCGGCACAGCCGTTCCAGCCGCGCCCGTCCGTCCGCCCCCACTCGCACCGCGGCGTGCAGGTCAAAGGCATCCTGTCGGGCATGATACTCCCCCCGACTCTCACCATCGTCGTCCTCGCCCATCGAGCCGCCACTGCGCCGGACGCGCGACCCGGCCCGCCGGCCCAGCGCCACGCGCCCCTGCACCGACGCCGCCGCCATCCCGGCGAGCACCGGCGCCTCCTGGCTCCACCGATCCTGAGCGCCGCAGGCCTCGTCGGGGCCAAGCCCCCGCCACGCCAGCAGGCGCCGCACGCGCGGCACGACCGTCGCGAGCACGTCCGCCACGTCGGCCGTCGTCAAGCCGGGCAGCGGGCAGAACCGCGCCCGCCCGTCCGCCACCACAAACACGCCGTCGAGCACGAGCGCGTGCACGTGCACGTTGAGCAGGAAGTCGCGGAACTCCTGCTCGACGAATCGCGGCAGCCCGTCGCCCTCGCGCAGCGCGGCCGCCTCGGCGCGGAACGTCTCGAAGTGGTCGCGAACGAGGCGGTACAATACGCCCTGTGGTGGCGTGCGAGGCCGATAGTCCGGCGACAAGGGCACGCGCACCTCGAGGGCACGGCGCGTGCCGCCTCATCAGCGTCGGTTTCGCACGGAATCGCGGCGTCGTCGCGCCCCAGCGGGCAGTGTTTGCGCCACCTCTCAGGTCCGTTCGAGGCAATAGTTGCGTCGGTGGACGATCATGAAGAGCGCCGGCGAACGCGTCCGATTGCTACAATCGAACGGTGCGCAACGCGGAAGTCATTCGCCAGTGGACGATCCTGCGCGAGATCGAGCGCGCCACGGGCGGCGCGACGATCCACGAGCTCGCCTCGCTCACCGGCGTCACGACGCGCACGATCCGCCGCGATCTCGAGGCGCTCGAGGCCGCCGGCTTCCCGCTCTACGACGATCGATCGCACGACGACGGCAAGACGCGGTGGCGGGTGAACGGCCAGGCGTTCAAGGGCCTCACGGCCGGCCTCACGCTATCGGAGCTGTCGGCGCTCTATTTCAGCCGCACGTTGCTCGTCGCGCTCGCGGGCACGCCGTTCCAGGACGACGTGGCGCGGGCGTTCGAGAAGCTGTCGGCGTCGCTCACGCCGCACATGCGCCGGTTCCTCGACGAGCTGCCGCGCGTGATCGTCGCGAAGGCCGATCCGGCACGGCGCCTCGAGGATCCGACGCGCCAGGCAATCGTGGCGCGCGCGCTGGAGGCCACACTCGAGCAGCGGCAGGCGACGATGACGTATCACTCGAAGGCGAGCCAGCGGACGCGCGAGTATCTCGTGCATCCGTACCGGCTCGCGTACGCGCAGGGCGGGCTGTACCTCCTCGCTTACGTGCCCGAGTACGGGGAGATCCGCACGTTCGCGGTCGAGCGGATCGCGGAGCTGTCGCTCGCCGACGAGCGGTTCACACCGATCGCGGAGCTGCCCGACGCGGCGTTCCCCCACTCGCTCGGCGTGCACTCGGGGCCGCCCGCGCGCGTGGAGATCGAGTTCCAGGCCGGCGCCGCCGACTACGTCCGCGCGCGCGAGTGGCACCCCTCGCAGCGGCTGCGCGAGCTCGACGAGGGCGGCGTGGCGCTGGCGCTCGACGTCTGTCTCGACCGCGCGCTCACGAGCTGGATCCTGAGCTTCGGCCCCTTCGCCCGCGTCGTCTCGCCCGACTCGCTGGCGCGGGACGTCGCCTCGCAGCTCGAAGAGGCGAGCACCTTGTACGCACCCAGCACCCCGCACCCCCAATGATCAAGTTGCTGGCCATCGACATCGACGGCACGCTGATCGACAGCCATGCGAAGCTGCCGCGGGAGAACGCCCGCGCGCTCGAGGACGCCGGCGCGCGCGGCATCGCCGTCGCCCTGGTCACCGGGCGCAGCGTGCACTTCGCCCTGCCGGTGGCCGCGAAGCTACCCGTGCCCGCGACGCTCGTGGCGAGCAACGGCGCGATCGTGAAGGACCGCTCGGGCGAGACGCGGCTGCGCCGCTTTCTCGACCGGGACGCCGCCCGGCTGGTGCTCGACGAGATGCGCGGCTGGGAGGAGGCCGTGGCCCTCGTGTTCGATCCACCGGGCGCGCACGGCGACCAGGCGGCCGTCGTCTACGAGCGGATGGACTGGTCGCACCCGAACCGCAGCCGCTACTACGAGCGCAACAAGGCGTTCATCCGCCAGGTGCCCTCGCTCGCCGAGGCGCTCGTCGAGGATCCGATTCAGGTGATGTTCAACGGCGGCGTGGCGCCGATGCGGGAGGTGGCCGCGCGGCTGCGCGGGCTGCCGTGCGCCGATCGGTTCTCCCTGCAGGTGACCGAGTACGAGGCGCGCGACTTCACCATGCTCGACGTGAACCGGCGCGGCTGCTCGAAGGGCGCGACGCTCGCCGACTGGTGCGCGAGCGCGGGCCTCGCGCGGGACGAGGTGATGGCCGTCGGCGACAACTGGAACGACGTCGAGATGCTCGAGTTCGCCGGCACGCCGGTCGTGATGGGCAACGCCTGCCACGAGCTGAAGGCGCGGGCGCGCGCGGCCGGCTGGCACCTCACGGGCACCCACGACGACGCCGGCCTCGCCGAGGCGATCTACCGCCTCGCCCTGCCGCCCGCGCGGTAGCCCTCCTCGTAGCCCTGCCGGAATCCCTGGCGATAATCGCGCGCGAAGTCGTCGCGCCCGTCATTGCGGCCATTGCGGCCATTGCGGCCGTCGCGGCCGTAGCGATCGTCGCGATCCGCGTTACGCCCGTTCGAGCCGCGGCCCGGGTCCTGGAACGAACGCCACGCGGTCGGGTCGTAGCGGATGCGGTGACGCGCGTCGCTGCGGCCGGCTTCGAGGCCGTCGCGATGGCCCGTGTCGTAGGCGCGGCGGTCGACGCCGCGATCGTGGGCGCCGTTGCCGCGATACGGGTACGAGTCGTACGCGCAGGCCGCCGAACCGAAGCCGACCGTCGAGACGAGCAGGGCCGCCAAGAGCGTTCGATGTCGTCTGGTCATCGTCGTTCCCTCGCAGAGCTGGCGCCCTGGAGACTTCAAACGACGTGCCAGCGTTCGATGCGAGGATTCCCGTTAATTAATGAGCTGGGCCAAATGCAGCGTCCCCGCGCGAGGACGCTACTCGGGTTCGGGGTGCGGGGTTCGGGGTTCTGGGTTCCCGCACCCCGCACTCCACGCCGCACCTCGAACCCCGAACCCCGCGCCCTGCGCCTGTGTGTGCTATGGCACCTGCGATCCGGTGTCGAACACGGCGCGCCACGCCCCGTCGGCCTGCTTGCGCCAGACCGTGAGGTACTCGCCGCGGGCCTCGGTGGGCCGGCCGTTCGCGTCGGTCGCGCGCAGGACCCAACTGCCCGTCGTCACGCCGACGTCGCGGCCTGCCGTGAGCACGTGCGCCGTCCGCGGCGTCCAGCGGAGCGTCGGGCCGCCTGCCTCGAAGTAGCGGGCCCACCCGGCGCGAATGGCATCGTGGCCGCGGGCCGGCTCACCCCCGCCGGCGAAGGTTGCATCGTCGGCGATCAGGGCGAGAAACCGGTCGACGCTGCGGTCGGCCACGGCCTGGTCGAACGCCGTATCGGCCGCCAGAATCGCGGTTTCCTCTGGGGTGCGCGACGCCTGCGCCGACAAGCCGGCCGCCGTGATGACGGCGAATACGCCGGCAAGCAGAATCTTCATGGGCCTAGTATCATCCTAAAGTGCCTCCACTAACCCCCGGTCGACTGGGGCACGGGGAACGCATTCCCCGCGCCCGCCTCGGAACGCCGTCGCCGCCCCCGGCGAAGAAGCAGAAGAAGCTCACGAAGGGGGCCTGGGAAGAGGCTCGCGCGCTCATCTGGGCCCACCGCAAGCGCCTCGGCATCGGCCTCGTGGTGATGATCATCAACCGGCTCTCCAGCCTCGTGCTCCCGACCACGTCCAAGTACCTGATGGACAACGTCGTGGGCCAGGGCCACTGGGAGCTGCTGCCGCTGCTCGCACTCGCCGCGGCCATCGCGACGGTCGTCGGCGCGGTGACGTCGTTTGCCAACTCGCAGATTCTCGGCGTCGCCGCGCAGCGCGCGATCACCGACATGCGCAAGGACGTCCAGAAGCACGTGATGCGCCTGCCGATCCGGTACTTCGACTCGACGAAGACCGGCATCCTGATCTCGCGCATCATGAGCGACGCCGAGGGCATCCGGAACCTGGTCGGCACCGGGCTCGTGCAGCTCACCGGCTCCATCTTCACCGCCGGCGTGGCCCTCATTCTTCTGTTCTATCTGAACTGGCGGCTCACGGCGGTGACGATCGTCGTGCTCGCGGCCTTCGGCGGCGGCATGACCACGGCGTTCAAGAAGCTGCGCCCGCTCTTCCGCGAGCGCGGGCAGATCAACGCCGAGGTCACGGGCCGGCTCGCCGAGGCGCTCGGCGGCGTGCGGATCGTGAAGTCCTACACCGCGGAGAAGCGCGAGGAACTGGTGTTCGCGAGGGGCGCGCACCGGCTGTTCCGCAACGTCGCCCAGTCGCTCACCGGCGTCTCGGCGATGGGCGCGTTCTCGTCGGTCGTGATCGGCGCCATCGGGATCTCGATGATGCTCGTCGGCGGCCGGTCGATTCAGGCCGGCACCATGACGATCGGCGACTTCGTCATGTATCTCAGCCTCACGGCGCTCATCACCGTGCCGGTCGTGCAGCTCGCCAACATCGGCACGCAGGTGTCCGAGGCGTTCGCCGGGCTCGACCGCATCCGCGAGATCAAGAAGATGGCGACCGAGGACGAGGAGGACGCCGACCGCGAGGCGTTTCCCGACGTGCACGGCGAGGTCACCTTCGACGACGTGACCTTCGAGTACAACCCGGACGTCCCGGTCCTGAAGCACGTCTCGTTCGACGCGCCCGCCGGCACGACGACGGCGCTCGTCGGATCGAGCGGCTCGGGCAAGAGCACGCTGATCAGCCTCGTGATGGCGTTCAACCGCCCGCTGTCGGGGCGCGTCCTCGTCGACGGCCGCGACCTGACGGCCGTCCGGCTCCGCGACTACCGCGAGCACCTCGGCGTCGTCCTGCAGGACAACTTCCTGTTCGATGGCACGATCGCCGAGAACATCGCCTACGCGAGGCCGCACGCCTCACTGGACGAGATCAAAGCCGTGAGCCGGATCGCGCACTGCGACGAGTTCATCGAGGCGTTCGAGCAGCAGTACAGCACGATCGTCGGCGAGCGCGGCGTGCGCCTCTCCGGCGGCCAGCGGCAGCGCGTGGCGATCGCGCGCGCCATCCTGGCGAATCCGCGCATCCTCATCCTGGACGAGGCGACGTCGAGCCTCGACAGCGAGAGCGAGGCCCTCATCCAGGACGGCCTGCGCTCGCTGCGCCAGGGCCGGACCACGTTCGTGATCGCGCACCGGCTGTCGACGATCCGCAGCGCCGATCAGATCCTCGTGCTCGAGCGGGGCGAGATCGTCGAACGGGGCTCGCACGACGAGCTGCTCGCGAAGGCCGGGCGGTACCGGCAGCTCTACGACAAGCAGTACCACTTCGAGCGGGATCAGTTCGTCAACCCCGGCGAGGACTTCACGCCCGAGCCGGAAGCCGTCGCGGCGCCGCGGCCGGCCCGGACCGGCAGCGCCCTGTAGGAGAGAGCCCCATGAGGATCGCATGCGCGGCGGCCGTCACCCTGCTCCTCGCCACGCCCGGGGCGGCGCAGCCGCCGCCCGCGTCCGCCGCCGTGGCGGCGACCATCGGCGGCGCGCCGGTCACGCTCGCGGAGGTCGACGCCAAGGCGCTCGAGATGCCGGCCAGCAACTTCGGGAACCTGAAGCTGTCGCAGGCGATCTTCGAGGCGCGGCGCTCGGCGCTCGATGAGATTGTCGGCCTGCGCCTCATCGAGGCCGACGCCAAGGCGCGCGGGATGGATCAGGGCGCGCTCATCAACCAGGAGATCACGTCGAAGATCCCGCCGGTGAGCGACGTCGAGGTCACGGCCTGGTACAACGAGAACCGCGAGCGCGTGCAGGGCGCGACGCTCGATCAGGTGCGCGCGCCCATCCGGCAGCTCCTCACCCAGCAGCGCATGCTGGTGGTGCGCGATACGTACATCGAGCGCCTGAAGGCGACGACGCCCGTGCGGATCCTCCTCGACGCGCCGCGCGTGGAGGTGGCCGGCGCCGGCCGGCCGGCGGTCGGGCCCGCCGGCGCGCCGATCAACATCATCGAGTTCTCCGACTTCGAGTGCCCGTTCTGCGGCCGCGCCTTCCCCACCGTGAAGCAGGTGCTCGCGACGTACGGCGACAAGGTGCACCTCGTCTACCGCAACTATCCCCTGCCGATCCACCCGCGCGCGCGCCCGGCCGCCGAGGCCGCGGCCTGCGCGGCCGAGCAGGGCAAGTTCTGGGAGTATCACGACCAGCTCTTCGAAAACCAGACGAAGCTGAGCGACGACGATCTCAAGGCGTATGCGGCCGCGGTCGGCCTCGACGCGGCGACGTTCGCCGCCTGCTACACCACGACGGCGCACAAGGCCGACGTCGACGCCGACATCGCGGCCGGCAACGCAGCCGGCGTGACCGGCACGCCCGCCTTCTTCATCAACGGCCGCCTGCTGAGCGGCGCACAGCCGTTCGAGGCGTTCAAGACGGTGATCGACGAGGAGCTCGCGCGGGCCGCGAAGTAGGTCGGGTGGGTCGGGTCGGTCGGGTCGGTCGGGTGGGTCGGGTGGGTCGGGTCAGTCAGGTCGGTCGGGTCGGCACGTTTCTTGGAGAGGTGCCGAGTCGACGTGTCGCGACCTCACACTTCTCTCATCGCGTGGCGCCGCGCTGACGATCTCTTCATCGAACTGCATCTCCTGACGCGTAAGGAGTTTCCGGCGTTCGAACGATTCGAGTTGGGCAGCCAGTTGAGGCGCGCCGCCTATTCAGTGGCCGCAAACATCGTGGAAGGTTTTGCCCGCCGGCACAAACGCGATCGTGTCAATTTCTTGCGCATCGCCGAAGCGTCGCTCTCCGAGGTCGGTTACTGCCTTCACGCCGCGCATCGCCTGGGTTATCTCACCGACGCACGCTACGAACAACTCGATGTGCAGGTCCGCCGGGTGGGTGCGCCGCTCGTCGGCTTGATTCGCTCAAAGCAGGTAATGAATCCGGGGGCGCTTCCTGAATCGTGACCCCGACCTGACCCACCTGACCCACCCGACCCACCCGACCGACCCGACCCACCCGACCCACCCCGACCCGACCCGACCTACTTCACCTCAGGAACTGCAGGCCGTGGAAGATTGAGAACGCGATCGCGAGGAAGGTGGCCAGCAGGCACGCCATCGCCGCCAGCAGGTGATCGCCCCGTTCCTGCCGCAGCGGGTTCATGAACGCCGACAGCGCGTAGCCGCCGACGAACCCGCCCGCGTGCGCGAAGTTGTCGACGCCCGGCATGACCAACCCGAAGATGAAGAGGATCAGCGCGTACTGCCCCGCCTGGCTGCGAATCAGGCTGCTGCCGCTCACCCGTCCGTAGTGCCACATCGCCCCGAGCAGCCCGAAGATCGACGCCGACGCCCCCACCGTGAACCCCGCGCCCTGAAGGAACGGGATCGGCGGCAGGTACTGCCCGGCCACCGAGCTCGCGAGAAAGCCCACCGCGCCGGACAGGACGTAGATGATCACGGTCCGTGACGGCCCCACCACGTCCGCGGTCGCCGGCGCGAGCTGCCGCACCCACAGCATGTTGAACAGGATGTGCAGCAGGTTGCCGTGCAGCCACGTCGCGCTGAGAATCGTCCACCAGCGGCCCGCGCCGAACACCGGGATCGCGCCGCTCGCGCCCAGGAGGAACAGCGCCGTCGAGCTCGGCGACAGGATCGACATCACGCCGCTCATGCCGATCTGGCCGTTCGAGAGCAGCAGCGAGAGCACGTAGAGCACCGTCGAGCCGCCGATCACGATCGGCACGAGGCCCATGTCGGCGCCGAGCCGCCGCAAGGCGGGCGCGAAGCCCCAGAGGCCCGGGTTCGCCCGCCCGCACGAGTAACACCGATCGTCGCGCACGCCAACGAGCGATCCGCACGACGGACACACGACCGACCCGCTCCGCTTGCGCTCGAACATGGGACGGGATCATATCAGCTACCGATCGAGTTCCTCTCGAACCCTCCGTCCAAGGGCCTCGGACGTAAACGGCTTGGGCAGGAGCGCGATCCCGGGCCTCAGGACGCCGTGACGGGCAATGGCTTCGTCGGGATAGCCGGACATGTAGAGCACGTGCAGGGCCGGCTTGCGCGCCACCAGTTGTTTGGCCAGCTCCGGCCCGCTGGTGCCCGGCATCACGACATCGGTGAGCAGCAGGTCGATCGACGGGTTCTGCTCGAACAGGCGCAGGGCCTCATCCGCGTTCACGGCGACCAGCACCCCGTAGCCCTGCCGCCGCAGCATGCGCTGCGTGACCTCGCGAAGCCCCCGCTCGTCCTCCACCAGGAGCAGCGTTTCGATCCCGTGATGGAGAGGGTGAGGCACTGGCACGGGCGCCTCGACGACGGCGCCGGCGGGAGCCGCGCGCGGCAGATGTATCGCGAACAACGTGCCGGCGCCGACGTCACTCTCGACGGTGATTGTCCCGCCGCTCCCGGTCACGATGCCATACGCCGACGCCAGGCCGAGCCCCGTGCCCTTGCCGGGCACTTTGGTCGTGAAGAACGGCTCGAACACGCGTGCCCGCACCTCCGGCGTCATCCCGGCGCCCACGTCGCTCACCGTGAGCCTCACGTAGGGACCGGGGTTCAGCGCGAGCAGCGTCCCCGCGTCGCCCTCGCCGACCTCGACACTGGCGGTTTCGATGGTCAACGTGCCGCCCGTCGGCATGGCATCACGCGCGTTGATCGCGAGGTTCATGATGACCTGCTCGATCTGGCTGCGATCGACCACGACGAACGCCAGCTCCGGTGACGGCTTCAGGACCATCGTGATGTCTTCCCCGATGAGCCGGCTGAGCATGGCCCGCATGTCGGCCAACACGCTGTTCAGGTCCAGCAGCGTCGGCTCGATGACCTGCTTGCGGCTGAAGGCGAGCAGTTGGCGCGTGAGCTCGGCGGCACGCGCGCCCGCCTTTTGAATCTCGGCAATGTCGGCCCGGTGCGGATCGGCCGGTTCGCAATCGGCGTCCAGCAGCTCGCAGAACCCCAGCATCACGGTCAGCAGATTATTGAAGTCATGGGCCACGCCTCCGGCCAACTGCCCCACGGCTTCCATCTTCTGGGCTTGCTGAAATTGTTCCTCCAACTGTCGCGGCTGGGTGACATCCAGCGAAATGCCGATCCCGCGTATCGGCTCGCCGTGCGCGCCGAGCAGCATGCGTCCCATGCTGTTCATCCATCTCACCCTGCCATCCGCGCCCAGGGTCCGATACACCTCCGAGAACTCCGCGCCTGTGCGAGGCGCCGAGGCGATCCGCTCCCGTATGCGATCGCGGTCGAGCGGATGGATGCAGGCCAGCAGCGCGGCGATGGTTCCCCCAAACGTTCCGGGCGCCAGACCGAGATGGGCTTCGAAGATGCCGGAGCCTCGAAGCACGCCGGTGGCGTAGTCCAGATCCCAGATCCCGACGTTGGCGTGCTGCAGTGCGGTCCGCATGCGCTCTTCCGTGCTGCGCAGCTGTTCGGCGCTCCGGTGCCGCTCGATGCCAAGCGAGACGTGATCCGCCACCGCCGCCAGCCCCGCGCAGACCGTTTCGGACAGCGGGTACGCGGCGAAGATTGCCATGACGCCGATCACGCGGCCATTCACGATCAGCGGGTGGCCGGCGAGCGCCACCACGCCTTCCAGCTGCGCCCAGGCCTGGTCGCTCGCGCCCAGGTCGCCGATGACGTTGTTGCTCAGGTACGGCGCGCGCTTCTGCGCGACGCGTCCAACCGTGAGTTGTCCGAGCGGGATGCGTTCCTGGGAACCCGTCGGATACGTGGACACGCCGGCGGTGGCTCGCAGCTCGAGCACGCCTTCTGCCGCGTTGAGCGTCCAGATTCGCGCGAGGGCGGCCCCCAGATGCGTGACGAGCGCGTCGGCGCAGGCCTGAAGCGCGCCATCGAGCGAGTCGCTCTTGGTCAGCGACAGGCCGATGGCCGCGCTGAGCGCCGACAGTTGCGCGGCCTGCAGCGCCGCCACCTCGGCGAGGTGGCGCTCCGTAATGTCCGAAC
Organism: uncultured Acidobacteriota bacterium; assembly: GCA_963792785.1. Lineage (GTDB taxonomy): Bacteria > Acidobacteriota > Vicinamibacteria > Vicinamibacterales > CAVVIG01 > CAWIMX01. The sequence continues at coordinate 1,199,771 of CAWBXO010000001.1, forward strand.
CGGAACTGAGCGTGCCGGTCACCTCACCCGAGTCGTCGCGCGACAGCACGCTGCGAAAGGCGATCAGCCGCTCGTCGCCCGCTCTGGTCAGCACCGGGTCCTCCCGAACGCCTGAGTCTCCGGCCAGCACGTCGTGGTATCGGCTCCTGACCGCGTCACGCAATCGGGAGGGCACGCACGTCTCGAACCAGTCGCGTCCCTGCAACTCGTCCGGCGTCCATCCGAGCACGGCACAGGCGTAGCGATTGACGAGGGCAATCCGTCCGTCCCGATCCAGCGCGAGCAGAATGACCTCGGCCGTGTCGAGGTACTGCTGCGCCCGGTCCCGCTCGTGACGGAGGGCCTCTTGAGCCTTCGCCAGCAGCACCGGCGTCTGCGTCCTGGCGTCGACCACCGCGTCGATCTGTCCGGACAGCAATGCCTCGATCGTGGCTTCGGCCTCGGCGAGTCGTCGCGCGAGCTCGGCCGTCTGCGGTTCACGGGTGGTGTTCATGGGTCAGCCACCGTTCGAAGCACTTGATCCGTGTCGCTGAGGTTGCCAATCACGCGCTGGATCGGGAGCGGCAGCAGCTTGAGCAACGTCGGCGTCACGATGATGCCGTCGGCCAGGGCTCGCAGCGGGTTCGCGAGCAGGTCGACGATTTCAAGTTCGTAGCCTGGGGAGAAATGCTCGTCACAGATCGCCCGGGCATTGGCGATCGCGCGCTGCGAGTTCGGCGCGCTTCCCGCGACGTACAGGCGCAGCACGAGCCCCGAACGTGGCGTTCCGGGGGCCGCCACGTCAGCGAGCTCCGCGGCCGCCACGTCTGGGAGCGCGGCCTTTCGTGCCGTTCCCAGCGACGGCGCGGGCGTCTTCGTCGGCGTGACGCAGCCGGCGCAGCACCGCCCGGTCGGTGGATCGAAGCTTGGACGCCGATCCCGTGGCGTTCGCCAGGGCGGCGATTTCGGCGCTGCGGGCCGCCATTTCCGTCTGGACGACCTGCAATCGCGCGGCCGCTTCCGCTTGCGCGAGTCGCAACTGCAAGCGCCGCAACTCCGACGCCGCGTGGACGCCCTTGGCCTTCGCCTGCTCGGCCTGCTCCCACTCCCAGCGGGCCACACCCATGAGCACCTTGCCCTGGGCGACGAACACATCGGTGAGACTGACGCCCTCGTCGGAGAGCGTCAGCTCCCGCACCTGATTGGAGTGTCCGGTGCCGCGCGCCTTGACGATGGTCAGGGCGCGGTTCCGCTCGCCATCCTGGACGATATAGGACACGTGGATCCAGGTGTCGGCGATCGTCGAGATCCCGGTGGCCGTGGCCTCGTCGGTGCTGATGCCGTTCATGAGCGACGTGTTCACGACCGTGATCCCCCGCGCCTTGATGAAGTCCAGGAACTGCTCGGCCGCGTCGGCCGACGCCACATGCTCGACTTTCGTCGAAAGCGCCGAGAGCGGGTCGATCACCAGGCACCGGGGATTGAACTCGCGCACCCGCGCGCGCAACGTGGCGAACTGGTCCTCGACGTTGGGCCCCCGCGTGCGCGTGGAGTACATGCTGAGCATGCGGGACTTCACGTAGGGGGCCAGTCGAACGCCCACAGAGGCGAGGTTGCGCACGATCTGCGCGGGGCCCTCGTCGAAGCTGATATAGAGGGTTCGCTCACCGCGCGCGCACGCGGCCTCGGCGAAGAGCCCGGCCAGTGTCGACTTGGCGGTTCCCGGCGAGCCTGAAATGAGCACATCGCTGCCGCGGTAGTAGCCGCCACGCAACATGTTGTCGAGGCGAGGCAGGCCCGTCGAGACCCGTTCGTTGGTTACCTTGTACTCGAGCTCGACCGGGCCGCGATTGATGAGCGCCAGGCCGTCCTTCGTGAGCGTAATGGGAAACTCGTCGCCCGCAAAGTTCGAGCCCCGGTACTTCATGACGCGCAAATGGCGGAAGGCCGACCCGTCGACCACCTGATGGCGAAGCACGACCACGCAATCGACCATGAACTGCAGAAAGTTGGAGCGTTCGTCGGCTTCGTACCCACCGACCTTCTGCGTGATGATGCCGGTCAGCCCCGTCTGCGACAGCCAGTCGCGGATGCGATAGACTTCCCGGCGCTCCACGACCGGGTCGTCCAGCAGGGACAGCAGCACGTCGATCCCGTCGAAGACGATGCGCGTGGCGTGAAGCGATTCGACCTTGGCCTGGAGAATCCCGAGCAGGCCAATCAGGTCGAATTCACCGGCCTTGACGACGCTCGGAGACAGGCGCGCGTCCAGAAAGAACAGCTTCTTCCGTTCGAGCGCGGGCAGATCCCATCCGAACGTGCGGGCGTTCTCCACGATTTCACGGGTACCCTCCTCGAAGGCCACGAAGATACCCGCCTCTTTCTCCCGACGTGCGGCATTGACCAGCGACTGCAGGGCCAAGACCGTCTTGCCACTGCCCGGTCCCCCTGTCACCAGGGTCGTGCGTCCCGAGGGAAGCCCGCCGCCAGTGATCTCATCGAAGCCCTGGATGCCCGTGAGCGCCTTTACCAACGCCGGGTGCGGAGATCGGGTCATCATCGTGTGTCTCTCGCAAACTCGCTCAAAGGTCCACTCACGGCGTCGAGTGTGGGCACGCGTGTGCCTGCCCCGTCACGCTATCAGTGAGGCACGCGGTCGATTGTGCTCTTTTGAACAGTCCGGGCGGGCGGGGTGCGGGGTGCTGGGTGCTGGGTGCTCGGTGCTAGGTGCTTGTCACGTGAGCGGGAGTCGGCTACCGTGACACCTGACAAAAGCTCGCGAGGGCCTGGAGGATTCCTCATGCACCTTCGATCTCTGGTGGCGACCGTCGGCGTCCTGGCGGTCACCCTGCTGGTCCCGCTCTCCGCCGCAGGCCAGTCGCCCGCGTGGACGATGCCGCGGTTGCCCGACGGCACGCCCGACATCCAGGGCACGTTCACGTTCCGGACAATCACGCCGCTCCAGCGGCCGGCCTCCCTGGCCGACAAGGACGTGCTGACGCCGGAGGAGGCGGCTGCCTTCGAGGCCGCAGAGAACACGCGCCAGAACCGCGACCTGTTCACGCCGGAAAAGGGCGCACCCAGCCTCGGGTATCCGCCGCAATCGCAGGGCGGCGTCCTTTCCTATAATGAATTCTGGTACGAGCGCGGCAACGAGGTCACCGACGATCGGCGGACGTCGCTCATCGTCGATCCGCCGACCGGCCGCATCCCGTACGCGCCGCGGCGGCCCGGGGCGGCCCGGCCCGCCTCCGGCCTGCCCGAGTCGTATGAGGATCTCAGCCTCGTCGACCGCTGCCTGCTCGGCTTCAACTCCGGACCGCCGATGATCTCGGGCACCTACAACAACAACGTCCAGATCGTGCAGTCACCGGGGTACGTGGTCATCTTCAACGAGATGATCCACAACGCGCGGATCGTCCCGACCGACGGCCGGCCGCACGGCACGCTGCCCATGTGGACCGGCGACTCGCGCGGCCACTGGGAGGGCGACACGCTCGTGGTCGACACCATCAACTTCAAGGGCCCGACCAGCCTGCCCGGCTCGACCGCCCAGACGCACCTGATGGAACGCTTCACGCGGGCCGACGCCGGCACGGTCAACTACGAGTTCACCGTCACCGACCCGACGGCGTACACCCAGCCCTGGACCGCCGTCGAGCCCCTGCACGCGATCGACGAGTTCATCTACGAGTACGCGTGCCACGAGGGCAACTACGCCGTGCCCGACGTCCTCGCGGGCGCGCGCACGATCGAAAAGGACGCCGCGAAGTAGCACCTAAGCACCCGAGCACCTAAGCACCCGAAACGGCCCACCCGACAATCACGCCGTAGGCGATGTGGGCCAGGAGGGAGACCACCGCGGTGCCGCGGCCGTAATTCAGCATGAGGAAGCCGGGCGGCTCGATGAGCGGCGTCTCGCGCGCCGAGGAATCGGGCGTGCCCATCCGCGGGTGCACGATCGGCAGGAGCACGTTCACCAGGATCGTCCCCGAGAAGACGCCGTGCAGCGCGCCGAGCGTGCCGCCCAGGAACCACCCGCTCCGCCCGAGCGCTTTGAAGATGGCGGCATAGGCGACGGCGAAGCCGACGCCCATCGCCAGATGCAGGGCGAACCCCCACGCCTTGGCCCGGATGCGCCGGCTGGTGACCATCGTGCCGAGCAGGAACGGCAGGTCCATGCGCGTGTAGCCGAGCTCCCCCGCGCCCCTCAACGTCGTCGAGAGCACGAGCGTGCCGATGAGTCCGCCCGCGACCGCGCGCCAGAAGAAGAACGGCATCAGGACGCGTCCCTGATCGCCAGCGCGGCGTCGATGAGCGAGAGGTGCACCAGCGCCTGCGGACAGTTGCCGAGCGACGCGCCGGTCGACGGATCCACTTCCTCCGCGTAGAGCCCGACGTCGTTCGCGCGCGCGATGAGCTCGTCCATCAGCGCCGCGGCCTCCGCGGGCCGGCCCGTGCGCGCGAGCGCGCCCGCCAGCCAGAACGAGCAGTTCAAGAAGCAGCCCTCCGAGCCCGGAACACCGTCCCGCCCGACATAGCGATACACGAACGGTCCCCGGCGCAGCAGCCGCGACACGGCGTCGATCGTGCCCGTGACGCGCGCGTCGCCGGGCCCGGCGTAGTGGACGAACGGCAGCATCAGCAGCGCGGCGTCCACCTCCGTATCGTCGCCCGCCTGCCCGGCCACGCGCGTGTAGCTGCCGAGTCGATCCGACCAGCATTCCTCGTCCACGTACGCGCGGATCGCCGCCGCCTCGCGCCGCCAGGCATCGACGTGCCCCGACGGCATGTCGCCCTCCTCGGCGAGGCGAATCGCACGATCCAGCGCCACCCAGCACATCACCTTCGAATGCGTGTACTGCCGCGGCTCGCCCCGGCATTCCCAGATGCTCGAGTCGGGGAGCCGCCACGTGCGACAGACGAGATCGGCGATGCCGCCGAGGACGCGGCCGGTGTCGCCGTCGAGGTCGTACTGTTCGCCCCCCGCGTAGAGCCACGCGGTCAGCATCAGGTCGCCGTAGATGTCGAGCTGGCGCTGCGTCAGGGCGGCGTTGCCGACGCGCACGGGCGCCGACCGCCGATAGCCCGCGAGCAGCGGCAGCTCGTGCTCCGACGCGTGGGTCCCGCCGTCGAGCCGGTAGAGGACCTGCACGTGCGGCTCGGTGAGGGCCGTGGCCTGCATGAACCACCAGAAGAGCGCGCGCGCCTCGTCGCGGCAGCCGAGCCGGAGCAGCGCCCCCAGCGCGAACGCCGAGTCGCGGATCCAGCAGAAGCGGTAGTCCCAGTTGCGCGACCCGCCGATCGCCTCGGGCAGCGACGTCGTCGGCGCCGCCACCGCCGCGCCCGACGGCGCGAAGATGAGCAGCTTCAGGACGAGCGCGCTGCGCAGCACGGCGTCGGCCCAGGGGCCGTCGTAATCGTGCGCGCCGCTCCACGCGGTCCAGAACGCGCCCGCCTCGTCCAGCCGCGCCTCGACGCCGCGGCGTCCCGGCAGCACGAGCGGCTCGGCCTCGGCCGCGACGAGAGCGAGCGTCGCGCGGGTGCCCTCGGACGCCTCGAAGGCGCCCCAGACGACGCCGCCGTTCCACGCGGGCTCGCCGGCGTCCCAGTGCATGAGGGCGACGGCGCGCTTTCCGCAGGTCGCGATCGGAATCCGGCCGCGCCAGCCGGTCCGGCCCACGTCCAGGCCGTAGCCGAATCGCGGCTCCAGGCGCCACTCGACCGGCACGGTTCCCGAAATGCCCTCGATGCGGCGGACCAGCTCACGCGACGGCGACAGCTCCTCGTCGAGCAGCGTCATGCCGTCGACGACGCGCACGACGCCGCGGCCGGTGGTGAAGGTGGTTTCGAGAAGGTTCGTGCGGGGCACGTAGCGGCGGGTCGCGTCGAAGGGAATCGTGGGCCGCACCACGAAGGCGCCGCCGCGGCCGGCGTCCAGCACGGCGCCGAGCACGCTCGGCGAGTCGAAGTTCGGGAGGCAGAGCCAGTCGATGGCGCCATCCCGCGCCACCAGCGCCGCCGTCCGGCCGTCGCCAATCACCGCGTAATCGGCAATGGGAGCGTATCCGTCGGTCCGCGCCACGCGCCTCCTCTCGCCCAGAACCCAGAACCCCGAACCCCGAACCTCTAGTCTTTCGCCTTCGGTCGCATGTTCGCCGCGAGGATCCGCTTGCGCAGGCGGATGCTCGTCGGCGTGATCTCGACGAGCTCGTCGTCGTTGATGAACTCGACGGCCTGCTCGAGGCCGAGGCGGCGCGGCGGGATCAGGCGGATCGCTTCGTCGGCGGAGGACGCGCGCATGTTCGTCTGCTTCTTTTCCTTCGTGACGTTCACGTCCATGTCGTTGGTCCGCGAGTTCTCGCCGATGATCATGCCCTCGTAGACCTGGACGGCGGGGTCGATGAAGATCTCCCCGCGCTCCTGGAGGTTGGCGATGGCGTAGGCGGTCGCCGGGCCCTGGCGGTCGGCGACGAGCGCGCCGGTCGTGCGAATCGGAATGGCGCCGTGCCACGGCTCCCAGCCCGAGAAGATGTGGTTCATGATCCCGGTGCCCTTGGTGTCGGTCATGAACTGCGAGCGGAAGCCGATCAGTCCGCGCGCCGGGATCCGGAACTCGAGGCGCACGCGGCCGCTGCCGTTGTTCACCATCTTCGTCATCACGCCGCGCCGCTCCCCCACCTGAGCGATCACGACGCCCTGGTGATCTTCGGGCACGTCGATGACGAGTTCCTCGACCGGCTCGACGAGCTGGCCGCCGATCGTCTTGGTGACGATCTCCGGCCGCGACACCTGCATCTCGAACCCCTCGCGGCGCATCATCTCGATCAGGATCGACAGCTGCAGCTCGCCCCGGCCGACCACCTTCATCTGTTCCGGCGTCTCGGTGGGCTCGACGCGAATCGACACGTTGCCGATCAGCTCGCGGTCGAGGCGATCCTTCAGCTGGCGGGACGTCACGTACTGGCCCTCGCGGCCGGCCACCGGCGACGTGTTCACGCCGAAGATCATCGACACGGTCGGCTCGTCGATCGCAACGGGGGGAATCACCATGTGGTGCTCGGGGTCGGCGATCGTCTCGCCGATCATGATGTCGTCGATCCCCGCCAGGCAGACGATGTCGCCGGCGGCCGCATGGTCGATGTCCACGCGCTTGAGTCCGTCGAAGGCGTAGAGCTTCGTGACCTTGGTTTCCTTCATCACCCCGTCGAGCTTGCAAACGACCACGGCGTCGCCGATCTTCACCCGTCCGTTGAAGATGCGCCCGATCGCGATGCGGCCCACGTAATCGCTGGAATCCAGGTTCGCCACCAGGAGCTGCAGCGGCGCGTCGGCGTCCCCGCGCGGGGGCGGCACGTGCGCGACCATCGCGTCGAACAGCGGCCGCAGGTCGACGCCGGCCTCGTCCGCCGACAGGCTCGCGGTGCCGGTCTTCGCGTTCGTGTAGAGCACGGGGAAATCGAGCTGCTCCTCCGACGCGTCGAGGTCGATGAACAGGTCGTAGATCTCGTTCAGCACGTCGGCCGGCCGCGCGTCCGGCCGATCGATCTTGTTGATCACGACGAGCGGCGGCAGCCGCCGCTCCAGCGCCTTCCGCAGCACGAACCGCGTCTGCGGCAGGGGTCCCTCCGACGCGTCCACGAGCAGCATCACGCCGTCGACCATCGACAGCGTGCGCTCCACCTCCCCGCCGAAATCGGCGTGGCCCGGGGTGTCGACGATGTTGATCAGGAGGTCCTTGTAGTGGACGGCGGTGTTCTTCGCGAGGATCGTGATCCCGCGCTCGCGCTCCAGGTCGGTGTTGTCCATCGCCCGCTCGGCCACCCGCTCGTTCGCGCGGAACGCCCCGCTCTGGTGCAGCAGCGCATCGACCAGCGTGGTCTTGCCGTGGTCGACGTGCGCGATGATCGCGACGTTGCGGCGCAGGGGGTTGGCGACTTCCGGACGGGCGTGGACGGGGCGCGGTTCCGCTGGTGAAGACATCTATTCAGTATACCGGGCGGGATGTAGAATGGGGCCACATTCGTGGCCCAGATCGTCCGCGCCCTCAAACACCGCAACTTCCAACTCTTCTTCACCGGCCAGCTCATCTCGCTCATCGGCACCTGGATGCAGACGGTGGCCGAGTCGTGGCTGGTCTACCGCCTGACCGGCTCGTCGGTGCTGCTCGGCGTCTCGGCGGCGGCGAGCCAGATCCCGGTGTTCCTGTTCGCGCCGATCGGCGGCGCGACCGCCGACCGCGTGGACCGTCACAAGATCATCATCGCCACCCAGGCCGCGTCGATGGTGCTGCCGCTCACGCTGGCCGCGCTCACCCTCACCGGCACCGTGCGCGTGTGGCACGTGTTCGTGCTGGCCGGCTGCCTCGGCGTCGTGAACGCGTTCGACCTGCCCGCGCGCCAGGCGTTCCTCATCGACATGGTCGGTCGCGAGGACCTGATGAACGCGATCGCGCTCAACTCGTCCATCTTCAACGGCGCGCGCGTCGTCGGGCCCGCGGTGGCCGGCCTGCTCGTGGCGGCGGTCGGCGAGGGCTGGTGCTTCCTGCTGAACGGCATCAGCTACCTCGCCGTGATCGGCGGCCTGCTGCTGATGCAGGCGCCCGCGTTCCGGAAGGCCCCGGGATCGCGATCGCCGCTGGGCGACATCGTGGACGGCTTTCGCTTCGCCTGGCGCACGACGCCCATCCGCGCGCTGCTACTGCTCGTGGGCGCGGTGAGCTTCCTGGGCCTGCCCTACTCGGTGCTGATGCCGGTGTTCGCGGAGAACATCCTGGGCGGCGGCGCGCGCAGCCTCGGCTTCCTGATGGGCGCGTCCGGACTCGGCGCGCTCGCCGGCGCGCTGATCGTCGCGTCGCGCGACGGCGTGAGCGGCCTGGGCCGGTGGGTGGCGATCGCCGCGGCGACCTTCGGCGCGGCGTTGATGCTGTTCGGGGTGTCGCGCTCGTTCCCGCTGTCGATGCTCGTGCTCGTCATCGCCGGCGGCGGCGTGATGGTGCAGCTCACCTCGTCGAACACGCTCCTGCAGGCGATGTCGCCCGACGCGCTGCGCGGGCGCGTGATGTCGGTCTACTCGATGATGTTCATGGGGATGGCGCCGCTGGGATCGCTCGCCGAGGGCTGGCTCGCCGAGCGCATCGGCGCGCCGAGCACCGTCGCCATCGGCGGCGCCGGCTGCATCATCGTCGCCGCCGTCTTCGCCGGGCGTCTGCCCGCCATCCGTGGCGAAGCCCGCCAGCTCATCTACGCGCAGAGCAACGCCGACACGCTCCTTTACGAGACGAAGGCGAAGGGATAGAGCTAGCGCCTCGGGAGCATTTCGTCCTGGTTCGCCGCCTCGTACGCGAACCACGCCATGACGATCGCCGCCTCGCGGATGTCCTTCTGGTCGAGCCGCTCGGGGGTGTCCATGTTCGTGTGGTGCGTGCGGATGTCGTAGTTCTGGTAGTCCTGGATCGGATTGAAGCCCGGCACGCCGGCGTCGATGAAGCTGAGGTGATCGGTGGACCCGACGCTCTCGATGGTGTTCTTCCGCGCGCCGATGGCCTTCAGGGGCGCGAGCCAGGCGTCGAAGATCGGCGCGACGGCCGGCTGGTCCTGGTCGAAGAAGCCGTAGATCTTCCCGGTGCCGTTATCGATGTTGAAGTAGACGTCGAACTTCTCGCGCTCGGCGCGGTTGGCGTCGCCGGCCAGGTGGCGCTGGACCCACGCCCGGGACCCGAGCAGCCCCTGCTCCTCGCCGCTCCAGAGCGCCACGCGGATCGTCCGCCGCGGCGAGGCGCCGACCGCCTTCAGGATCCGCATCGCCTCGATGACGGTCGTCGCGCCGTCGGCGTTGTCGGTCGCGCCCACGCCCGTGTGCCACGAGTCGAGATGCCCGCCGATCATCACCACCTGATCGCGAAGGGCGGGATCGGCGCCCGGCAGCTCGCCGATCACGTTCAGCGCGTTGCCGTCGCCGTCGTTGAACGTCGCCTGCACGTTCACCCGCAGCCGCACGGGCAGGCCGTCGGCCAGCATGCGCACGATCATGTTGTAGTGCTCGCCGCTCAGCGTGATCGACGGCGGCGCGTTCGGCCCCTGATCGCGCCCGGTCACGAACACGGTGCCGTGCTCGCCGGCGCTCGGCTTCACGAGCACGCCGGCGCCGGACTCGGCGAGGATCTGCGCCACGCGCTGCGCGGGCGTCGGGCCGTTGCCGCGGCCGGGACCGCCGCCGCGGCGGCCCACCGAGGTGGCGTAGTCCGCGGAGCGCGGGGCGTAGGACGGGTCGGTCGGCTGCGGGCGATCGGCGCGCACGAACCGCGTCATGGGCGGCTGCGTAAGGACGATCGCGCCCTTCAGCCGATCGCGCATGCCCGCGAGTTGTTCGGGCGTCGTCTCGCCGACGTAGACCGGCGCGCCCACGACGTCGCCGGCCGTCGCGTTCGACCAGCCGTCGGCGTAGCCGATGAGCGGCATGTAGCGCGGCTCGATCATGTCCACGGTCAGGCGATCGAGCGTCCAGCCGCGGCCGAACTGCCAGGGCTCGGTGTGCACGTTCGAGAGGCCGTCCGCCTTGAGCCGGTCGAACGCAAACTCCGAGGCCTGCACCTGCGCCGGCGACGCCGTCAGCCTCGGGCCGATGCGGGTCGTCAGCGTGTCGAACACAGGATCGACCTGCGAGTGCTCGAGGCCCTCCGCCTCGATCTTCGCGAGCATCGCGAGGTCGGGGCTGCCCTGCGCCTGCGCCCGCAGATCCAGCAGGAACCAGCCGCCGACGAACACCGCGAGCACCGCCGCCACCCAAGCGCGCATCAGGCCTCCTCTGGAAGAACGGCTCATCGTATGCGAAACCGCCCGCCCGGCGGCTACAACTTGACGTGGCGGAGCCGCAGGGCGTTGGCGATCACGGAGAGCGAGCTGAGGGTCATCGCCGCGCTCGCCCAGATCGGGCTGATGAGCAAGCCCACGAAGGGATAGAGCACGCCGGCGGCGATCGGGACGCCGACCGAGTTGTAAATGAACGCCAGGAAGAGGTTCTGCCGGATGTTCCGGAGCGTCGCGCGCGAGAGCCGCCGCGCCCGCACGAGCGCCTGGAGGTCGCCCTTCACGAGCGTCATGCCCGCGCTCTCCATCGCCACGTCCGTGCCGGTGCCCATCGCCACGCCGACGTTGGCCTGCGCGAGCGCGGGCGCGTCGTTGACGCCGTCGCCCGCCATCGCCACGCGGCGCCCCTCGCGCTGCAACCGCTCGACGACGGCGCGCTTGTCCGCCGGGAGCACCTCGGCCTGCACGTCGGCGATGCCGAGGCGCTTCGCGATGGCCTCCGCCGTCGTGCGGTTGTCGCCGGTCAGCATCACCACGCGCAGCCCGTCGGCCTCGAGCGCCTTCAGCGCCGCCGGCGTGGTCTCGCGCACCGGATCCGCCACGGCGATGACGCCGACGGCCGCGGCGTCGACCGCGACGAACAGCGCCGTCGCCCCGTCGCGCCGGAGCGCGTCGGCTCGCGCCTCGAGCGCCCCCACGTGCACGCCCTGCGCCCGCATCCAATCCCCCGTTCCGAGGTCGACGCGGCGCCCCAGCACGAGGCCGCTCACGCCCTGCCCGGTCGTGGACTGAAACTCGGTCACCGCCGGCACCGTGAGGCCTCTCGCGGCCGCCGCCTGCACAATCGCCGCCGCGAGCGGATGCTCGCTGCCGCGCTCGACCGCCGCCGCCATGCGCAGCACGTCCAGCTCTTGCCACTCCGGCGCCGTCACAATCGCGGAGACGGCCGGGCGGCCCTCGGTCAGCGTGCCGGTCTTGTCGACGACGAGCGTGTCCACGCGCCCCAGCTCCTCGAGCGCCTCGGCGTTCCGGAAGAGGACACCCGCGTGCGCGCCGCGGCCGGTGCCGACCATGATCGCCATGGGTGTCGCGAGGCCGAGCGCGCACGGGCACGCAATGATCAGCACGGCGACCGCGTTCACGAGCGCCGCCGCCAGCCGCGGCGGCGGGCCCCACACGCTCCACACCACGAACGTGAGGACCGCGGTGCCGACGACGACCGGCACGAAATACGAGGCCGCGACGTCGGCCAGGCGCTGAATCGGGGCGCGCGTGCGCTGCGCCTCACTCACCATCTGGACGATCCGCGCGAGCAGGGTCTCCTGCCCCACGCGCTCCGCGCGCATGGTGAACGTACCGGTCGACGCGATCGTCCCGCCGACGACCTCGTCGCCCGCGTGCTTCTCGACCGGCAGCGGCTCGCCGGTCACCATGGCCTCGTCGACCGCCGCGCCGCCGTCGACGACGACGCCGTCCACGGGCACTTTCTCGCCGGGCCGCACGCGCAGCACGTTTCCGGCGACGATGGCCTCGAGCGGCACGTCTTCTTCCCGGTCACCGACGACCAGGCGCGCCGTTTTCGGCGCCAGGCCCAGCAGCTTGCGCAGCGCGCTCCCGGTTCGCCGGCGCGCGCGGATCTCGAGCACCTGCCCGACGAGCACCAGCACGGTGATGACGACGGTGGTGTCGAAGTACGTGGCGACGGCGTTATCCATGCGGAAGCCCGCGGGGAAGATGCCGGGCACGATGGTCGCGGCGGCGCTGTAGCCGTACGCCGCGCCCACGCCGATGCCGATGAGCGTGAACATGTTCGGGCTCGCGTTGACGAACGACGCCCACATCCGCTGGAAGAACGGCCAGCCGCTCCAGAGCACGACGGGCGTCGCGAGCGCGAGCTGGATCCAGTTCGACGCGCCCGGACCCAGGCGGCGCGAGATCGCGCCGCCGGTGGCCATGTCACCCATCGCGATCAGAAACACCGGCGCGCCGAGCAGCACGCCCACGCGGAGGCGGCGCGTCATGTCGATCAATTCGGAATCCGGGCCCTCCTCGAGCGACGGCGCCTTCGGCTCGAGCGCCATGCCGCACTTCGGGCACGGGCCGGGACGATCGGACAGCACCTCGGGGTCCATCGGGCACACGTACTGGATGGGTGCTTGGGTGCTGGGTGCTGGGGTGCGGGGTGCTGGGGTGCGGGGTGCGGGGTGCGGGGTGCTGGGTGCTTGGGTGCTCGGTGCGGGGTGCAGATATTTGTCGGGGTCGGCGGTGAACTTTGCGAGGCAGCCCTTGCCGCAGAAGTAGTACGTCGTGCCCTTGTACGCGAACGAGCCGGCGGCTTTCGCGGGGTCGACCTTCATGCCGCAGACGGGATCGATCGCGGGTTCGGCCATCTACGCAGTATAGGGTCAACTCCACAGGCGCGCGCGCGTCGCCTCGAGCGTATCCGGCTCGCCCAGATAGCGTCCCTGCGCCATGTCGCAGCCGAGGCGGGCGAGGCGCTCGCACACGGCCCGGCTCTCCACACCCGTGGCGATCACCGCCAACCCGAGGTTGTGCGCGAGGTCGACCGTGGAGCGCACGATCACATCGTCTTCGCCCTGCGCGAGCGCGAGCACGAACGAGCGGCCGATCTTGAGCGCGTCCACCGGCAGGCGGCGCAGGTAGCTCAGCGAGGAGTAGCCGGTGCCGAAGTCGTCCACCACGAGGCGCACGCCGAGATCGCGCAGCTGGCCCAGGCAGCGGACCGTGCCCGACGGGTCGGAGACGATGACGTTCTCCGTGATCTCGAGGGTCACATCGTCCCCGCGGGCGTCGTTGCCGCCGATCACCTCCTCGACGCGTCGCGCGAAATCGGGATTGAGCAGGCTCCGCGGCGACACGCTGACCGCGACGTTGACGGGCCGGCCCGCAGACGCCCAGGCCCGCAGGCTCCAGTCGAGCGTGAGCAGCGTGATGCGATCGATCAGCCCGGCCTGCTCGGCCAGGCCGACGAACGCGTCGGGCAGCAGGCGGCCGCGCACCGGGTGATGCCAGCGCAGCAGCGTCTCGACGCCGTGGGGCCGGAGGTCGGGCAGGTGGACGATCGGCTCGTACTCGAGGACGAACTGGCCGCGCATCAGGCCCTCGCGCATCTCCGCGATGAGCCTGCGGCGCCCGTGCGCCCGCCGATCGCGCGACGGCGAGTAGGTCGCGCACGCGCAGCCGTCGGTCTTGGCGGCGTACATCGCCGCGTCGGCGTTCTGCAGCAGCGAGTCGGCGCTCGCGCCGTGGTAGGGGTAGACCGCGATGCCCGCGCTCGCGCGGATGGTGATGGGCCGGCCGTCGACCAGGAACGGGCGCTCGATCGCCTGCAGGAGCTTGCGCGTGGCGCGCTCGGCCTGGTCGAGATCCGCCGTGGGCAGCACGATCGCGAACTCGTCGCCGCCGAGCCGCGCGACCGTGTCCGTGTCGCGCTGCACCGCGTTCAGCCGCGCCGCCACCTGTTCGAGGAGTTGATCGCCGACGTGGTGGCCGTGCGCGTCGTTGACGCGCTTGAACCCGTCGAGGTCCGCCACCACCACGGCCAGGGAGCGCTCCGCGCGATACGCGAGGCGGATGGCCTGCTGCAGGCGATCGTGCAGCAGCCGCCGGTTGGGCAGGTCCGTCAGCGGATCGTGATAGGCCAGGTGCGCGAGGCGCTCCTCCGTCCGGGCCCGGTCGCGGCGCATGACGGCCTCACGCAGTTCGCGCTCCACGGCCGGCGCCAGCCGCAGCAGGCCGCCCTTCACGATGTAGTCCTGCGCGCCGTTCCGCATCGCCGCGACCGCCGTCTCCTCGCCGATGGTGCCCGAGACGAAGATGAACGGCAGGTCCGGATCGTGCTCGCGGACCAGCGCCAGCGCCGCCGTGCCGCTGAAGCCGGGCATCGTGTAGTCGGCAATGACGAGATCCCACGCGTCGTGCTCGAGCGCGTCGACGAGACGCTCGGACGACCAGACGCGCTCGGTGGCGACCTCGTAGCCGCCCTGCTGGAGGGCGTCGACCACGAGTGTCGCGTCGTGGGGCGAGTCTTCGACGAGCAGGAGACGAAGGCGCGTGGCCATCTGCAAACAGCCGATCCCCACGCTCGTCTTCAAAACGGCTGCCTAGGACACGAACTGACAAAACCGGTCTCACGCGCACAAATGCGTGCGTGCTTCGTCTCACAACTGCACACGGCCGAACCAGAATTGTCGGATGCGGGATGCGGGCTACGGCGTGTCGGGGGCAAGCGCCGACGCGGTGCTGTACAGCGGCTCGATGTCGACGGGCACGCTGGAGAGTTTGTCGAGAATCGCCTGCACGGACGGGCGCACGACGCCGAGCTTGTTCGTCAGCGCCACGGCGCCGGCGTAGTCGCCCTTGGCCTGCAGCGTCATGATTTCGCGCGTCAGCGACGTCACGCCTTCCTTGAATCTCGCGCGGTCCACGCGAAACGTGCCGTCGGAGCGGACGGCGACGCCGCCGGCGTCGAGCAGGTGGTTGAGCTGGATCGCCTGGCCGCGCCCGTGGGCCTCGTTGAGACCGAACCGGATCGACCGGAACGCCGACGCGACGAACGTGGTGTAGAGGGAGTCCTCGAGCGTCTTCGGCAACACGCCCTTGTCGATCAGATACTGGATGGCGAAGAGACCCGAGATGTCGGCCTTGGCCTCCTCGAGCGTCGAGTAGGCGTCCTTGAACTCCTGGCGGACGGTCGTCGCGCGCCCGTCCACGACGATGTTGTGCGGGCCGAGGCCGTGCATCATCTCGTGCATGACGATGTGCGTGAAGAAGGCGTCGAAGGAGATGTTCGCCTGGTCCTCGCGCGACAGGGCCACGCGCGAGATCGGCACGAGCGTCTTCTCGAACTTCGCGTCCTGCACGTTCTTGAGCATCACGCGCTTGCTGCCCATCTTGTCGATGATGCGCTCGTCGTTGGGCAGATTGAAGGCCGCGGTCTGGACGCCGCGGTTGGCGTCGCCGGCCGTGAAGATCTCGTTGACGACCACGATCGGCGCCAGCGACCCGAGCTTCGGGTTGCGGTACCGGGCCTCGATCGGCAGGTGGTTCTCGATGTCCTGCAGCTGGCCGGCGAACATCTGCAGCTTGGCGCTCTCCTCCGCGTCGCGCAGGGTGATGAACGCCTCGAAGGCCGCCTTGTAGTTGAACCACTCGTCCTCGTACACCTCGTACGGGCCGATCGTCGGCTCGATGGCGGAGTCGAGCCGCATCCAGTCGACGTCGCTGTCGTAGTAGTCGTTCGACAGGAAGGCGTCCGCGCGGGCGGCGAGGAAGGTCTTGAGCGACGGCTCCGTCGTCAGATCGGCGGCCTCGCGCAGGAGCGCGGCGGCGCGCTCGAGTTCGGCCTTGTACTCCTCGTTGTAGGGCACGAGGGTGAACGCGCCGTCCGCGCCCTTGCGGATCACGGTAAAGAAGCCCGTCGCGCGCGCGCGCTCGGCCGCCGGGAGCGAGGCGATCCACTGCTCGACCGCCTCCTTCGTGGCGCCCTCGGGATAGAAGTTGGCGCCCGCCGGCTTGGCCGGCGCGCCGGCGACGAACGGCGCGTTCTCGTCGAGGCGCGACCAGGGGCCCTTGTTGATCATGAAGTAGTGCAGGCGCGCGCGGCCCTCGGGGCTCTGGTCGGCCGACAGACGCGTGAGCATCGCCTCGTTGCCGTCCCACACCTGGCGCAGGAACAGCGTGTCCATGATGCGCGAGGCCTGCACGAGCTTCGCGAGCACCTGACGATCCGCGTCCGACAGCCCGCTGACGTCGGCGCTGATGTCGGTCGGCGCGAAGCGGTCGATCTGCCGCTGGAGCGTCGTCAACTCCGGAGAGGGGCTGGTCGTCTCGGTCACCTGGGGCTCCTGGCTGCACGCGGCCAGACACACCGCCGCCGCCATCGTCAGCACTGCGCAAGCCGCTCGTCTCATCTCATCACCTTACAACGGTTCGGAGTTCGGGGTTCGCGGTTCAATGAACACCGCGGGAACAATGGAGTGCCGCGGGGTCGGCGCCGAGGCGGCGGATGGCGGTCTCCCACATCCGGTCCGCCGGCGTGTCGAAAATCAGGCCCGCGTCGATGTCGCTCAGGAGCCAGGCCGACTCGTGGAGCTCCGACTCGAGCTGGCCGGGCCCCCAGCCCGCGTAGCCCATCACGAGACGCGCGCGCGGCGGCGGCGACGGCTCGAGCAGCCGCTGCAGGAGTTCGGGCGACGTCGACAGGTACAACCCGTCGGCCACCTGCACGCCGAGCGCATCGTCGGGCACGTTCGGCGGGCCGCCGACCAGCATCCAGCTGCGGTGCTGCTCCACCGGTCCGCCGACCCACACCTGCAGCTCGTGCTCGGCCGTGATCATCTCGCCGGACTCGCCGCCGCCCGCGATCGCCGAGGCGGGCTCTCCCGGCCCGTCGATCTGGACGACGAAGCGGCCGGTCGTGACGAGCGGCCGGTTCAGCACGAGGCCGAACGCGCCGCCGTCCTCGCTGTGCTTGCAGAGCAGGACGACGGTGCGGTTGAAGTTCGGATCCGTGAGCTGCGGCATGGAGAGGAGCAGGGCCGGTGCCAGTGATGCCATACCAGGTTCTCAGTCCGCGCGGCGGCCCGCGTTCGCGAGGGCGTTGCCGATGTTGCGCCGCAGGCCCGGCACGGTCGCCCGCGCCATCGCGCTGCCCTCGACGGCGGCCGCCAGGTCTTCGTCCCCAGTGTGCCAGAGATCAGCCAGCCTCGGCGCGTCCCAGGCCGGCCGCGGCTGCCAGGCCGGGTCGGCCGAGGCCGGCGCGGCGGCATTCCACGGGCAGACGTCCTGGCAGATGTCGCAGCCATAGATGTGCGCGCCCAGGGCCTCGCGCCATTCCTCCGGCAGCGCTCCCCGGTGCTCGATGGTCAGGTACGAGATGCATCGGCGGGCGTCCAGCACGCCCGGCTCCACGAGCGCCCCGGTCGGGCAGGCCTCGAGGCAGAGCGTGCAGGCGCCGCACTGATCGAACGACGCCTCATCGGGGTCGAGCGGCAGGCTGCACACGATCTCGCCGAGGACGATGAACGATCCGAGGCGCGGGTTGATCACGCAGGTGTTCTTCCCGATCCAGCCGATCCCGGCGTGCCGCGCGTACACGCGCTCCTGGATCGGCGCGTGGTCGACCGACGCGCGGGCGTCGAACGGCTCCCCCGCTTCGTCCGCCATCCACGCGGCGAGGGCCTCGAGCCGGCCGCCGACCACGTCGTGATAGTCCTCACCCCACGCGTAGCGCGCGACCGTCCCGCGGGACTCGTCGCGGCGTTCCGTCGAAAGCGGCTGGTCGGTATGGTAGAGCGTGGCGGTGGACACGACCGACCGCGCGGAGGGCAGCACCTGGCGCGCGTCGCCGCGCTTGCGCGCGCTGCGGCGCAGGTAGGCCATCGATCCGTGGTAGCCGCGATCCAGCCACCGCCCGAGCGCGCCGAGCTCCGGCAGCCCGGCCGCGGGCGCGACGCCGCACGCGTCGAACCCCAGCTCGAGCGCCCGCGCTTTCACGCGCTCAGCGGTCAGCACTCGATTCCTGCATTCCTGCATTCCTGCATTCCTGCATTCCTGCATTCCTGCATTCGCGCATGGCGTCAGCACTTGCCCGCGAGCTGGCGCAGCACGTACGGCAGGATGCCGCCGTGGCTGAACGCCACGAGCTCCTCGGGCGTGTCGATCCGGACGATCGCCTGGAAGCGCACCGTCCCCTGCTCGCCCGTCGCCTCCACGGCGACCGTGCCGCGCGGGGCGAGGCCCCTGGCCACGCCCGTCACGGCGTACACCTCGCGGCCCGTCAGCTTCAGGCCGGCCGCGGTCTGGCCCTCCTGGAACTGCAGCGGCAGCACGCCCATGTTCAGGAGGTTGCTGCGGTGGATCCGCTCGAAGCTCTCGGCGATCACGGCGCGCACGCCGAGCAGCGCCGTGCCCTTGGCCGCCCAGTCGCGCGAGGATCCCGATCCGTACTCCTTGCCGGCCAGCACGAGCAGCGGCACGCCGGCCGCCTGGTACTGCATCGCGGCGTCGTAGATCGCCAGCACGGCGCCGCCGGGTTGGTACGTGGTCCAGCCGCCCTCGGTGCCGGGCGCGAGCTGGTTGCGCAGGCGGGTGTTGGCGAACGTGCCGCGCATCATCACCTCGTGGTTGCCGCGGCGCGCGCCGTACGAGTTGAAGTCGTGCGGCGGCACGCCGTGCGCGATGAGGTACGCCCCCGCGGGGCTGTCCTTCCTGATCGACCCGGCCGGCGAGATGTGATCGGTGGTGATGCTGTCGCCGAGCAGCGCGAGCACGCGCGCGCCGGCGACGTCGGCGAGCGGCGCCGGCGTCGGCCCGACGCCCTCGAGAAACGGCGGCAGGCGCACGTAGGTGGAGTCGTCGGCCCAGGCAAAACGGTCGCCCGTCGGCACGTCGAGCGATCGCCACCGCTCGTCGCCCTTGAACACGTCGGCGTACTCCTTCTTGAACATCTCGGCGGTGACCGCGCTGAGCAGCGTCTCCTGCACCTCGCGGCTCGTCGGCCAGACATCGCGGAGGTACACCGGGCGGCCGTCGGAGCCGACGCCGAGCGGGTCGGACGTGAGGTTCACGTTCATCGATCCGGCCAGCGCGTACGCCACGACGAGGGGCGGCGACGCCAGGTAGTTGGCGCGCACCTGCTGCTGGATTCGGCCCTCGAAGTTGCGGTTGCCGCTGAGCACCGACGCCACCACCAGGTTGCGGGCGTCGATTTCAGCGCTGACGTCCTCGGGCAGCGGCCCGCTGTTGCCGATGCAGGTCGTGCAGCCGTACCCCACGAGGTTGAAGCCGAGCTGGTCGAGATAGGTCTGCAGGCCGGCCTTCGCCAGGTACTCGGTCACGACCTTCGAGCCGGGCGCGAGGCTGGTCTTCACCCACGGCTGGCGCGTGAGGCCGCGCGCCACGGCCTTCTTCGCGACGAGGCCCGCGGCGATCATCACGCTCGGATTCGACGTGTTGGTGCAGCTGGTGATCGCGGCGATCACGACCGAGCCGTGCTCGAGCTGCTGCGCCGCCGCCGGCAGCACGGCCACCCCGCCTTCGCTCGCCATCCGCGCGGCGTTGGCCGCGCTCGACGCGTCGTCCGGCTTCTTCGGCGCCGGCGTGAGCGAGGCGACCGCCCCCTGGAAGTTGGCCTTCGCGCCGCCGAGCGGCACGCGATCCTGCGGCCGCCGCGGGCCGGCGAGGCAGGGCTCGACGCCGCCCAGATCCATCTCGATCGTCTCGGAATAGACGGGATCCGGCGCGTCCGCCGTGCGAAACATCCCCTGCGCGCGCGCGTACGCCTCGACGAGCGCGATCGCGCCGGGCTCCCGCCCCGTCAGGCGCAGGTAGTCCAGCGTCATCGCGTCCACCGGGAAGATCGCGATCGTCGCGCCGTACTCCGGACACATGTTCCCGAGCGTCGCCCGATCCGCGATCGTCAGATGCTCGAGGCCGGTGCCGAAGAACTCGACGAACTTCCCGACCACCCCGTGCTTGCGCAGCCGCTCCGTGATCGTCAGCACGAGGTCCGTCGCGGTCACGCCCTCGGACAGCCGGCCCGTCAGGCGGAAGCCGAGCACCTTCGGGATCAGCATCGAGACCGGCTGGCCGAGCATCGCGGCCTCCGCCTCGATGCCGCCGACGCCCCACCCGACCACGCCCAGCCCGTTCACCATCGTCGTGTGCGAGTCGGTGCCGACGAGCGTGTCGGGATACGCCTCGCCCTCGTCGTCGATGACAACGCGCGCGAGGTACTCGATGTTCACCTGATGCACGATGCCGGTGTCGGGCGGGACGACGCGGAAGTTGCGGAACGCGTTCTGGCCCCAGCGCAGCAACGCGTAGCGCTCCTTGTTGCGCGAGAACTCGAGCTCGGCGTTCAGCTCGAACGCGTTCAGCTGCGCGAAGTAGTCCACCTGGACCGAGTGGTCGATGACCAGCTCGACGGGCTGCCGCGGGTTCACCTTGTTCGGGTCGCCGCCGAGATGGACGATGCCGTCGCGCATCGCGGCGAGATCCACCACGCAAGGCACGCCGGTGAAGTCCTGGAGCAGCACGCGCGCCGGCATGAACGAGAATCTCGCGCTGCGCCGCGCCCGCCATGTCCCACGACGCGAGGGCCCGGATGTCGTCCGCCTTCACGTAGCGGCCGTCCTCGCGGCGCAGCAGGTTCTCGAGCAGCACCTTCATCGAGAACGGCAGGCGGCGAACCGCGGGAAAGCCGGCCGCCTCGAGCGCGGGCAGGCTGTAGTAGTGGATCGAACGGCCGCCGACCGTGAGCGCGGTCCGCGTGCCGAAGCTGTTCGCGCTTGGCATCGGTGGGTCCCCTTGAACGTTCAATGCTATCAGGTTAGAAGCGCACGTAAAACGCGGCGCCGGCGAGCGGCGCGACGCTGACGTGGTCGAGCGCGGCGGCGCCGGCGCGCACCGACACGCCGGCGTCCACGCGCAGGCCGGTGGCCTTCACCCAGCCGCTGCCGCCACCGAGGCGGTAGATCAGCCCGCCGCCGGCGAGATACAGCCGCCCGCCGGCCGCGTAGCCGCCGCCGCCGTGCAGATGGCGGAGGTAGCCGGCGCCCCCCGACGCGAACCACGAGCCGCGCGATCCGAAATGCCAGGCGCCCGGATGGATCACGGCCACGGCCGCCACCGTGAACTCGTGCACGGGCTCCGCCGCCACCGCGTCGTCCGCGCCCTCGGCGTCGTGGGTCACGCGCGTGCTGAGCGACGGCCGCCCGTACGAGCCGCGCACCTCGACGTCGAGGAGCCGGGACACGCCGACGCCGACCGACGCCGTCACGAAGGGCGCCCGCTCGATGCGGGTCTCGGTAGTGAAGAGCGTGAACGGCGACCCGTCGGCCGCGGTCAGCGTCGCGTCCCGCGCGCCCAGCGAGGCGGCCCCGCCCCAGCCGCCGCCGAGCGTCACCGCCACGCGGCCGTCCTGCGCGGACGCCGCCGACGGCGCGAGCGCGATCGCCACGGCGCACACGATCGTCCAGCGCGCGATCACTTGGGCGAGACCTCGACGGTGACCGCGCCGCTGTCGCCCCCGCGCGGCACCACCATCAGGCCCGGCGCGTACCGCACGCGGAAGTCGACGTCGACGCCGCCCGGCGTGAAGAAGCTGTCCACGCTGACGTCGTCCAGCGGCTCGACGCGGATCACGTGCGGTCCCGGCGACAGGCCGCCGATCGAGAAGCGCCCGTCGTCGCCGAGCGAGAAGCCGCCGACCAGCGTGCCCGTCGAGAGATCGAACGCGACGACGTGGGCGCCGAAGACGCCGGCGCCGCCCCGGAGGACGCGGCCCGAGACGCTGCCGAAATCGTCGGTGAACGCGGCCGTGGGATAGAGGTCCGAGATGCCGGCGATGTCGTCCGCGCGCAGCGTGCGGGCGCTGGTGCTGCCCTTCGAGTACGCGATGGGGAACATCACCGTCTCGGCGGCGATCACGCGGCGGCCGCCGCCTGGGCGGAGTTCGGTCTCGCCGATCGCCGAGTGGCCCAGGCCGCTGAAGTGGCCGATCTCGTGCAGCGCCACCGACTCGAGGTCGAAGCAATCCGGATCGCCCGCCGCGGCGACCGACCAGTCGAACGCGGCGTTGAAGAAGATGTCCGACTCCACGAGGTCGCCCGTGATCTCATCGACCAGGAGGCTCGTCGATGCCAGCACCATGTCCTGCTCGGGTTCGTCCAGGAAGCCAATCGTCGAACGGCCGTCGTCCTCGCCGGGCAGCGCCGAGGTGAAGCCGGCGAACTCGTACGCGATCGTCGCGGTCGGCACGGCCTGCCAGGTCGCAAACGCGCGCCCCACGGCCGCCTGGAGATCGTCGGCCGAGACGCCCGGTATGCCCGCGTCGGTGACGTAGTAGCGCACGGGCGACGCCGCCCAGGTGATCGCGCGATTGTGGCCGTTCACCGTGACGCCGAACTTCAGATACGCGTGCGCCGTCGGCGCCGCCGCCAGGACGGCCGCCGAGACGACGCAGGTCAGCAGCAGGCGCCTCACGGCTGCGCCTCGGCGAGGCGTCGCACCAGCGCGTCGAAGGCGTCCACGGCCATCGGCCGGCGCGCGGGGTCCCCGCGCACGACGCGGGCAGGCGTCCCGCCGGCGAGGAGCGCCGGCGGCGTCACGACATCACCGGATCGATCGGCGGCCAGGCCGACGCGGTAGACGCCCTGCGCCAGGCCGATCAGGAACGGCACGCCGGGCCCGCGCGCACCGAGGAACACGACGATCCGATCGCCCGGCTCGAAGTCCGGCGCGCCGACCACGAAGCTGCGGTACCGGCCGAGACGGCCGCCGGGGGCCGTGAACGTGACGGTGTCGCCGAGGGCGCCCTTGAGCCACGCGTCGACCTCGAGGGTGACGAGCGTCTCCATGGTCCGGTGGTCCGCGGTCCATCGGCCG
The DNA here is from genome assembly GCA_963792785.1 of uncultured Acidobacteriota bacterium. Taxonomy (GTDB): domain Bacteria; phylum Acidobacteriota; class Vicinamibacteria; order Vicinamibacterales; family CAVVIG01; genus CAWIMX01. The sequence continues at coordinate 1,222,969 of CAWBXO010000001.1, forward strand.
ACGGCGTCGATCACGCGGCCGCGCGCCACGAAACGGGCGGCGCGGGCGACGGCCGGCAGGTCGGCGCCCACCATCACCGTGGCCCGCGCGGGCACGGACGCGATCGACACGACGAGGGCGGCCGCGACGGCGAGGCGGGCCTGCGTCATGTCCGTCCCCTGGCGATGCGATCGAGGATCGCGCGGGCGGCCCGCGCGCTGGCGCCCGGCCCGCCCAACCGCTCGCGCACGCGCGCCAGCCCCTCGCGCACGCGCGATCGCCGGTCGGCGTCCGTCAACAGCGACACCGCCTCGGCGGCCGCGGCCTCCGGCGTAAACGCGTCCTGGATCAGCTCGGGCACGATCGTCTCTCCCGCAATCAGGTTCACCATGCCGAAGGTGTCGACCGTCACGAAGCGGCGGCCGAGCCGGTACGTCAGCGGCGACAGGCGGTAGACGATCACCATCGGCGTGTCGTGAATCGCCGCCTGCACCGTGGCGGTGCCCGAGGCCGTCAGCGCCGCGTCGGCCGCCGCGAGCACCGCGTCGGTCTCGCCCGAGACGAGCGTCAGGGCGAGCCCGCGCGCGCGCGCCGCCTCCGCCGCCGCGAACAACGTGTCGTCCAGGCGCGGCGCCCGCGCCAGCAGGAACTGTACACCGGGCACGCGCGCGGCGACGATCTCGGCGGCCGCGACGAGGTCAGCCAGCATCGCGCGCACCTCGTTCGGCCGGCTGCCGGGGAGCAGCGCGACGGCCGGCGCCGAGGCGTCGAGGCCGAGCGACGGCAGGAAGCGTGCGCGCGGCGCCGACGCCCGCGCGAGATCGACGAGCGGATGCCCCACGAACTCGACCGGCACGCCGCGCTCGCGGTAGATCGCCTCTTCAAAGGGAAAGATCGGCAGCACGAGATCCGCGAAGGCCTTGATGTCGTCGAGCCGGCGCCGCCGCCACGCCCACACCTGCGGAGGGATGTAGTACACGATCGGGACGCCGAGCGCCTTGAGGCGCCGCGCCAGGCGGAAGTTCAGCTCGGGGAAGTCGATCAGCACGACCGCGTCGGGGCGGTCGCGCTCCGCCGACTGCACGAGCCGCCGGAGCGTGGCGAGAAACCGCGGGATGACGGCGATCACCTCGGTGATCCCGGTGGCGGCCAGGCCGCGATAGTCGGCGACGAGCTCGCCGCCGGCGGCCGCGAGCGCCGGACCGCCCAGGCCGGCGATCCGCGCGCCGGGCGCGAGGGCGCGCAGTTCGCGCGCGAGCGCGCCGGCGTAGAGGTCGCCGGACGGCTCGCCGCACGAGAGCAGCACGCGGGGCGCCAAGAATCAGGGCCGCTCGTGCCGCCGGAAGTCGGTCGACAACAGGTCGAGTTCGTCGAGGTTCACGACCTCGAAGCTCCCGAAGCCGGCGTCGCGCAGCGCCGAGGTGAACGCCGCGGCGTTGCCGACGAGCACGACCGACAGGCGGTCGGGATGGAGGCGCTCGCGCGCCTGCTGCTGGATGTCCGCGGCCGTGACACCGTTCACGCGTTCGCGCAGCGTCTCGAGCTCGTCGAGCGGCAGGCCGTAGAAGAGCGAGTTCAGCACCTGCAGCGCGATCTCGTCGGGCGTCTCGATCGTGAGCGGGACGTTGCCGGTGAGGTACGCCTTGGCGCCGTCGATCTCGTAGCGGCGCACGGGCTCGCGCTGCAGCCGCCAGAACTCCTCGCCGATGAGCCGCAGCACTTCCGCCGTCGCCTCCGACCGCGTGTTGGTCTCGGCCTCGAAGTCGCCGGCCTCCTTGAGGGCGTGCAGGTCCGCCGAGGCGCCGTAGGTCAGGCTGCGCTCGTTGCGCAGGACCTGGTGCAGGCGGTTGCTGCCTTCGCCGCCGAGAATCCGCAGGAGCAGGTCGACGGTCATGTAGTGCTCGTCGCCGCGCGCGATGCCCAGCTGCCCGACGCGCACCTCGGTCTGCACGGCGTCGGGCTTGTTCACGACGATCACGCGCGGCGCGGGCTGGGGCGGCGCCATGCGGGCCGGCGGCTCGACCGGATGCGCATCCCAGCCGCCGAACACGCGCCCCGCCTCGGCGAACGCCTCCGCCGCCGTCACGTCGCCGACGATGGCGAGGATCGCGTTGTTCGGGACGAAGAACCGGTCGTGGAACGCCGTGACGTCCGCGCGCGTGATCGCGGCGATCGTCCCGGGCGTGCCCGACGCGGGCATGCCGTACGGGTTGAAGCCGTAGACCAGCCGATCGAACACGGCGTCGGCGACGAACGCCGGATCCTGCAGGCTGACCTGCAGGTTCGAGAGCATCTGCTGGCGCTGCCGCGCGATCTCCTCCGGCGCGAACACCGGACGCCGCGCCATGTCGGACAGGATCTGCATGCCGCGGCCGAAACTGTCCTTCATGGCGATCAGGTTCACGAACGTCAGGTCGGTGCCGGCGCCGGCCCCGGCCGCGGCCCCGAGGAAGTCAATCTCGTCGGCGAACGCCTCGGCGGTCATCGACGCCGTGCCCTGGTCGAGCAGCGACGCCGTCAGCTGCGCGAGGCCGAGCTTGTCGACGGGATCCGAGGCGCTGCCGGCGCGCACGAGGAGCCGGAGGCTCACGGCCGGCTGCTCGTGATGGAGCACCGCCACGACCTGCAGGCCGTTGGACAGCGTGCGGACTTCGTACGGCGGAAAGTGCACGTCGTGCGCCTCGAGCGGCGGCGGCGGGCTCTCGCGCGGCCACTCGATCGTTTGTGCCCAGGCTGACCCGCCCAGGAGCATGAGCAGGCCACAGAGACACAGAGCCACAGAGGACAAGGCTCGACGCGGGCCGCCGGAGGCGGCCCGCTGGCCGAGGAACACCGCCGACACAAGGCCCAAGACGCGACGGCCTTGTGATCGGCGGGGTTCCTCGGCCACCCGGGCGGGCCTGCTGCACAGGCCCGCCGCGTCGAGCCTCGTCAGCGGACCTCCGTGCCTCGGTGCCTCTGTGGTTGATGCCACTTATCGCCCTGAAGGGAGCACGGTGATCACGATCCGGTTTTCCGGCCGGAAGTAGGTCCGCGCCACGCGCTGCACGTCGGCCTTCGTGATCCCCTGGAAGATGTCGAACTCGCCGTCGGCCGTCGTGATGTCGTCGTGGATGACGACGGCGTGCGACAGCATCAGCGCCTTCTGCTGGTCCGACTCGCGCCCGAGAATGTAATCGCGCGCGAACTGGTTCTTGGCGCGCTGAAGCTCGCGATCCGAGATGGGCTCGGCCGTCATCCGGTCGAACTCGGCGATGAGCGCCTTCGCCGCGTCGGCCGGATCCCGGCCGGGCTGCAGGATCGCGACGGCATAGAAGAGGTTCGGATCCTCGATCAGGTTCGCCTGCCCGAAGGCGGCCACCGCGATCGGATCGTCGTAGACGAGCGCTTTGTAGATCCGGGAGCTGTCGCCGTCGGACAGCACCTTGCCGGCGATGTGCAGGGGATACGAGTCCGGGTGGCCGTCGTAGGTGACGTGATACGCCACGACCACGGCGGCGAGCGGCCACGGCTGCTCGAGCGTGACGCGCTTCTCCTTTGTCTGCGGCGGCTCCTGCGGGATGTCGCGCGGAATCGGCCGATCCGACTTCGGCACGCGGCCGAGATACCGCGACACGAGCTGCAGCGCCTGCGCCGAGTCGAAATCGCCCACGAGCACGAGCGTCGCGTTGCCCGGCACGTAGTAGGTCTTGTAGAAATCGCGGACGTCGGCGATCGACGCGGACTCGAGATCGGCCATGCTCCCGATCGTCGGGTGCTTGTAGGGGTGCGTCGTGAACGCTTCGTCGTAAATGATCTCGTTCAGCCGGCCGAACGGCTGGTTGTCCACGCGCATCCGCCGCTCTTCCTTCACCACCTCGCGCTCGCCCGTGAAGGTGTCCTCGTCGACGCGCAGCGTCGACATGCGGTCCGCCTCGAGCCAGAGTGCGAGCGGCAGGTACTGCGCGGGAATGGTTTCCCAGAAGACCGTCTCGTCCTCGGTGGTGTAGGCGTTGGCCTCCCCGCCGACCGACGAGATGAGCGAGGTGTGGCCGTCGGGCTGCACGTTGCGCGAGCCCTTGAACATCATGTGCTCGAAGAGGTGGGCGAAGCCGGTCCGCCCGGGCCGCTCGTTCTTCGAGCCGACGTGATAGACGAGCTGCACGTGCACGATCGGCGTCGAGTGGTCCTCTTCGAGGACCACCGTGAGGCCGTTGGCGAGCGTCGTGATCTGATAGTCGAGCCGGGGCGGCCGGACGGCCGCGCGCAGGCCGGGCGAGGCGAGCGCCAGGAGCGCCGCCGCCATGGTCCACGCCGCCGCGCGCCTGGCTCGTGCGCTCATCGGGTCGAGCTTATCGCGTAACTTACCGATTCACCAGCCGGAAGCCCGCGTACGCCCAGTGTTCCGGCACGCGCGCGATCTGATCGGCGTCGATGCGCTTCTCGTAGCCGCCGTAGAGCTCGAGCGCGCCGGCGGATTCCGCCGAGCCGGAGGCCGGCCTCGACGAGGCCGCCGGTCTGCGTGCCGCGGCCGCTCTCGGCGTTCACGCCGAACGCGCTGCCCGAGACGCGGCCGAACACGCCCACCTGGCCGTACACGGGCCGATCGACGCGCACGTCGCCGCTCCCGGCCCACGTGTAGTCCACGAACGCGTGCTGCACCACCTTGCCCGCGTCCACGCGCAGGTCGATCGTGGTCGTGCCCGCCGACACGCGCCGCAGCGCGCGCACGCCCAGCACGTTCCACGCGATCGCGAACGTCTTCGGGCGGTCCGCCAGGTGCCGCGACACGTGATGGAACACGCCCGCGATTTCAGTCCCGTGCACCCGCGCCGACCCGGACGCCTCGAGCGTGTAGTTGCCCTGGTTCGGATCGAAGGGCCGGTACTCGCTGCCGAGCATCGCCTCGTAGTCGACCAGCACCTGCGCGCGGCCGACCACGTAGTCGACCAGGTCCACGTCGCCGCCCCAGTGCGTGTCCCAGGTGTAGTGCGGGTCGGCGCTCACGAGCCCGACCGCGGACAGGTGGAAGTCGAAGCCGGCCATGAAGGCCGGCGACGCGGGCACGTCGGGTTTCGGCCTCGGCTCCTGGGCCGAGGCGGCCGGAACGGCGGCGACCGAGAGAACGAGCGCGAACAGAACGCGGCGGGCTACGGATCCAGGCGTGTACGGCATGCGGCGAGTTGCTCCTCGAGTTCGGCGATGCGTTGCTCGAGTTCCACAACGCGCTTCTTCAACGCCGGCAGCTGCCGAAAGATAGCCGACGACTTGAGCCAGTCGCGGTTCGCGATCGCCGGATAGCCGGAGATGAACGCGCCCGCGTCCACGGAATTGGGAATGCCCGTCTGCGCGGTCGCGATGACGCCCGTGCCGAGCCGCAGGTGCCCGGCCACGCCCACCTGTCCGGCCAGCACGACATCGTCCTCGACGACCGTGCTGCCGGCGATGCCGACCTGGGCGGCGAGCAGCGTCCGCCGCCCGATGGTCACGCCGTGCGCGATCTGGACGAGGTTGTCGATCTTGGCGCCCGCCTGCACGCGCGTCTCGCCGACGGCCGGGCGGTCGATGGTCGTGTTCGCGCCGATTTCCACATCGTCCTCGATCACGACGTCGCCGCGCTGCGGCATCTTCACGTGGCCGCCGTCGGCGTCGCGCTCGAAGCCGAAGCCGTCGCTCCCCACCACGGCGCCGTCCTGCACCACGACGCGGCGCCCAAGCACGACGCGCTCGCGGATCGAGACGCGCGCGTGGAGCACGCAGTCCTCGCCGATCGAGGCGCCCGGGCCGACGACGACGTGCGGGTGCAGCACGGTGCGGGCGCCGATCGACGCGCCCGCGCCGATCGCGGCGAACGGCCCGACGGCGGCCGTCGGATCGACGCGCGCGTCCGCGGCGACCGACGCCAGCGGATCGACGCCGGCGACGACGGGCGGCGCCGGCACGAGCAGATCGATGGCGCGGGCGAACGCCAGGCGCGGCTGCGGCGCGCGCAGCACGGCGCACGGCGCCTGCGCGGGGCCGTCCTCGGCGAGGATGACCGCCGAGGCCTGTGTCGAGGGAAGCAGCGCGAGATAGCGGCGGTTGCCGACGAAGGTGAGGTCGCCCGGACGGGCGGCGTCGATAGCGGCGGCGCGCACGATCTCAACGTCGCCGCACCCGGAAGGGCCTTCGAGGCGGCACTGGAGACGTTCAGCGAGCGCAGTAAGCTTCAAGGAACTGAGGAATCCTACTATAGTAGCGCGTTCACGTGGACAACCTCACGCACTCGCTGTTCGCGGCGACCCTCGCGCGCACGCGGCTCTCGCGGCTCGGCCGCGGCACGACGGCCGCCCTGCTCGTCGCCTCGAACGCGCCGGACGTGGACTCGGTGACCGTCCTGCACGGCGGCGGCGTGAGCTACCTGCACTGGCACCGCGGCCCGACCCACGGGCCGCTCGGCATCGTCGGCCTCGGCGTCGCGTCGGCGGCCATTGTGTGGGCCGGCCGGACCCTCCTCGACCGCCGGCACGGCCGCGCCGACGACGGGGGAAACGCGACGTTCGCGGGGCTGGCGCTCGTGTCGATGCTGGCCGTGCTGCTCCACATCCTGATGGACTTCCCCACGTCCTACGGCACGCGCCTCCTGAGCCCGTTCGACTGGCACTGGTACACGAACGACCTGATGCCGATCCTCGATATCTACCTGATCGCGGTGCTGACGGCGACGCTCGTGATCGGCCGGCGGTCGCCGGAAGCGCGCCGCCGCAACGCGGCGATCGCGCTGGTGTTCATGGCGGCCAACTACGGCGCGCGCGCCGTGCTGCATCACCAGGCGCTCGCCGTCGCCCCGCGGCTCTTCGGCGCTCAGCTCCCGGCGCTCTGCGACGACCGCGCGGCGCGTCCGGGCCTCGTCGCCGAGTGGCCGAGGAACTGGAACACCACGCCCCCGCCGGGCGGCGGGCGCTGCCTCGTCGAGATTGCGGCGATGCCGGACTTCTTCTCACCGTTCCAGTGGCGGCTCGTCGCGAAGTTCTCCGGGATGTACGAGGTGCAGCAGGTGAACCTGCTCAACCCGCCGGAGGAGCGGCCGGAGTCGGCGTGGCGGACCGTGCGGCGGGTGCCCGATCGCTGGACGCCCGACGCGCGGCGCGCCGCCAACGCCGCCGTGGCCCAGGTGTTCCTCGGCTTTTCGCGCTTCCCCGCCGTGCGGACAGTCCCGGCGCGCGGCGATCAGCCGACGACGGTCCGCTGGAGTGACATGCGCTTCGGTGACGGCGTCCCCGGACGCAACCAGGATCCACGAGCGGGCGGCCTCTTCACCGCGACCGTGCGCCTCGACGCCGACGGGCGTGTCCTTTCCGAAACGCTCGGGCCCTAAGCGTCCTCGCCGAACACCTCGGCCTCGAAGCGCCACAGCTTGGCGCCGGCGCGCCACGCGTCGGCCGGCAGCCCGGCTTTGGCGCACGTCTGCGCGAGGAAGGTCTCGGCGTCCCAGTGGTGTTCGGACGCGACCTGCGGCAGCAGCAGGCCGCGGCGCCGGCCGCGCTCGACCAGAAGGCCGTCACGGCCGACGCAGACGTCGGCCGGCCCGGCGATCGGCTCGAACGCGCCGAGCACCGAGATCTCGAGCTGGAGGTCGCCGAGCTCGTCGGGCCGCACGGCGTCGAAGCGCGGATCCTCACTGCTGGCGGCGACGGCGAGGCGCACCACCACGGGGCCCAGCGCCTCCTTGGCCTCGAGGTGCCCGATGCACCCGCGCAGTTCGCCGCGCGTTCGCACGGTAACGAAGGCGCCCGCGGCGCGGCCGAGTGGGCCGTCGCCGGGGGCCTCCGGCATCGGACGCCCGCCGACGTGCGCCGCGATCGCGGCGCGCGCCAGGGCGAGCAGCCGCCGCCGGCTCGCGCCGTCGATGACGTCGATCACGCCGCCTCCTCGCCGCGGCCCGCCTGCGCGAACGCGCCGAACGCGGCCGCAAGATAGCCGACCACCGCGCTCTTGTCGCCGGACACGTCGCCCGAATCCGCGTATTGCAGCACGCGCGCGTCGGACGCGCCGAGGGCGCGCGCCGCGCGCATCACGGCCACGATCGGCCCGCCACCGCACGCATGCTCGGGCCGCCGGTCGAGCGCCTCCTGCAGCCCGTCGGCATCGAACGCCTCGACGAGGTCGATGACGACGCGATCGAGCGCGGCGGCTTCGGGCGCGGGATGGTAGTGAGAGAGATCGCTGCTCGCGACGAGCAGCACGCGCCGCCCCTTGAGGACGCGCGCCAGGGCGCCGGCCAGCGCGCGCACCGTCCGGTCGGTCTGCGCGCCCATCACGAGCGGCACGATCGGCAGGCCCGGCGCGACGCGGGCGAGGAACGGCAGCTGCATCTCGAGCGAGTGCTCGCGCGCGTGGGCGGCGTCGTGGCGGCCGACGACGGGCGAGGCCTCCAGGAGCGCCGCCGACAGCGATTCGTCTATCGCCACCGCGCCGAAGGGCGTCTCGAAGGCCCCCTCGGGGACGATCGCCACACCGTCGAACGCCACGAAGTGCGAGGGGCCCACGAGCACGGCCGCGTCGAACGCCCGCCCGGGCAGCAGCCCATACGCGTGGGCCGCCACGGGGCCGGAGTACACGAGCCCGGCGTGCGGCGCGACGAGCGCCGTCACCTCGCCGGCCACGTCCGCGCCGGCGCCGGCGAGCAAGCCATCGACCGCCGCGCCGAGCGCCGCCGCCGTTCCCGGATACCAGCTGCCGGCCACCGCCGCCTTCCGGATGCGCATGGGTTCAATATAAGCCGTTAGCCGTTAGCCGTTAGCTGTTAGCCCGTTAGCTGTTAGCCCGTTAGCTGTTAGCCCGTTAGCTGTTAGCCCGTTAGCCGTTAGGCGCTAGCCGTTAGGCAGAAGCAACGCCTAGTGGCTAACGGCTAACGGCTAACGGCTTACGGCTAACGGCTTACGGCTTACGGCTTACGGCTTACGGCTAACGGCTAACGGCTAACGCCTCATGCCTCGTGGCGTTTTTTGCTAGCATCTCTCCATGCCCGACGGCATCACTCGCGAGCGCGTCGAAGCCATCGCGGCGCTCGCCAACCTGGAACTCGACCCCGCCGAGGCGGAGCTGTTCGCGCGCCAGCTGGGCGAGTTCCTCGCGTACGCCGACGCCGTGCAGCAGATCGACACCACCGGTGTTCCGCCCACCACGCACGTCGCGACCGCGCACGTCGCCGAGCGCGCCGACGAGACGCGCCCATGCCTGCCGACGCGCCGACGCGCTCGCGGGCGCGCCCGACACCGCCGCCGGCCTGTTCAAGGTCCCCCGAGTCATCGGATGACGCGTCCCGGGTCGCTTCGGGATTTGCGCCGCGCGATCGCCGGCGGCGAGCGCACCGCCGCCGACGTGTGCCGCGAGGCGCTCGACCGGATCGGGCGGCGCGACCCCGCGCTGCACGCGTTCAACGCCGTGAGCGCCGACCGCGCGCTGGCGCGGGCCGAGGCGATCGATCGCGACGCCGCCCGCTGGCGCGACGCGCCGCTCGCCGGCATTCCCGTCGCCCTCAAGGACAATCTCTGCACCCGCGGGCTCGCGACGACCGCGTCCTCGCGGATCCTCGAGGGCTACGTCCCGCCTTACAACGCGACCGTCGTCGATCGGCTCGAGGCGGCCGGCGCCGTCGTCATCGGCAAGACGAACTGCGACGAGTTCGCGATGGGATCGTCGACCGAGAACTCGGCGTTCGGGCCGTCGCGGAACCCCTGGGCGCTCGATCGCACGCCGGGCGGGTCGAGCGGCGGCTCGGCGGTGGCCGTGGCGGCCGGGCTGGCGCCGCTCGCGCTGGGCTCCGACACCGGCGGATCGATCCGCCAGCCGGCCGCGTTCTGCGGCGTCGTCGGGCTCAAGCCGACCTACGGTCGCGTGTCGCGCTACGGGCTGCTGGCGTTCGCGTCTTCGCTCGATCAGATCGGCCCCTTCGCGCGCACCGTGGACGACGCGGCGATCGCGCTCGGCGTGCTGGCCGGCGCCGACCCGATGGACGCGACGAGCGCGCCCGAGCCGGTGCCCGACTACGCGGCGGCGCTCACGGGGGACGCGGCGGGCGCCCGGGTCGGCGTGCCGTGGCGTCTGCTCGACCAGGGCGTGGACGCAGGTGTGGACCGGGCGTTCCGGGCGGCCGTCGCGGCGCTCGAGGCGCGCGGCGCGCGCATCGTCGACGTGGAGCTGCCGCACGCGCGCTACGCGATCCCGACGTACTATCTGGTCGCCACCGCGGAGGCGAGCTCGAACCTGGCGCGGTACGACGGCGTGCGCTACGGCTACCGCGCGCCGCTCGAGGCCGGCGACACCCCGCAGGCGATGTACCGGCGCACGCGGGCCGCCGGCTTCGGCCCCGAGGTGAAGCGCCGGATCATGCTGGGCACCTACGTGCTGAGCGCCGGATACTACGATGCGTACTACCTCAAGGCGCAGCAGGTGCGGACCATGATCCTGCGCGACTACGAGCAGGCGTTCGCGGCCGTGGACGCGATCGCGATGCCGACGAGCCCGACGCCCGCGTTCCGGATCGGCGAGCGCGCCGACGACCCGCTCCAGATGTACCTGGCCGACGTCTTCACGGTGAGCGCCAACCTCTGCGGCCTGCCCGCCGTGAGCGTGCCGTGCGGCTTCACGCCGGACCGGCTGCCCGTGGGCCTGCAGCTCATGGGCCGGCGGTTCGACGAGGCCGGCCTCCTGCGCCTCGCCGACGCGTACGAGCAGGATGCGGGGTGGTGGAGAGAGGAACCTAACTTGAAGTGAGGAAGTCAGGAAGTGTGGAAGTCAGGAAGTGCGCCATCGAGAAGCGTGCCATCGAGAACCTACTTCCAAACTTCCATACTTCCCGACTTCCTCACTTCAACTAGTCAAGTTATGGAAGTGCCTTGGGCCACGTTCACCGACGAGGAGCTGCTGCAGGTCCGGATGTGCGACCTCGGGGTGACGCTGCCGGGCACGGAGGTGGAGGCGCGCCTCGCGCGGGTCAACGGCGAGCTGGAGGCGCGCGGGGTCGGCTTCCGCCCGCGCTACTACCTCTCCGACGAGTGGTTCACCCCCGACGGAGTGGGCGCCGTCGCGATTCCGTTCTATCTCGCGCATGCGCGCCTCGCGAAGCTCGAGCTCGCGCAGATGCTCGAGGTGGAGGGCGAGGACGAGGAACAGTGCCTCCGCATCCTGCGCCACGAGGTCGGCCACGCGGTGGACAACGCCTACGATCTGCGCCGCCGCCCGACGCGCCGGCGGCTGTTCGGCCTCCCGAACACGCCGTATCCCGAGTACTACACGCCCAAACCCTACAGCCGGAGCTTCGTGCTCCACCTCGATCACTGGTACGCGCAGAGCCATCCCGACGAGGACTTCGCGGAGACGTTCGCCGTGTGGCTCGACCCCGGATCGAACTGGCCGACGCGGTACGCGAGCTGGCCGGCGCTGCGCAAGCTCGAGTACATGGACCGCCTGATGCGCGAGGTGGCGCGGCGACGGCCCGTCGTCACGTCGCGGCGCGAGGTGGACCCCCTGCCGCGCCTGCGCAAGACGCTCGGCGAGCACTACCGCGCCAAGCGTGAGCACTACGGCCTCGACCACCCCGACTTCTACGAGAGCGATCTGCAGAAGCTCTTCTCGAACGCGCCGGAGTACGCCAAGAACCTGCCGGCCGCGACCTTCGTGCGCCGCCTCCGCAAACAGGTGCGCAGCACCGTCGCCACCTTCACCGACAGCTACCAGTACACGATCGACCAGCTGCTCCAGACGATCATCGAACGCTGCCGCGAGCTGAACCTGCGGCTCACCGACACCGAGGAGGCGACGACAATCGACTTTATGGTGTTCCTTACCGTCCAGACGATGAATTACCTGCACAGCGGCCGGCACCGCGTCGCGGTATGAGCAGTCCCAAGCTCCGCGTCCTCACGCTCGTGCACCGCCACCTGATCCCGCCCGACAAGGTGGACGAGGGCACCGACATCACGGCGGCGCCCTGGCGGACCGAGTACGACGTCACGACCACCCTCACGGCCATGGGCCACGAGGTCCATACGCTCGCGGTGCACGACGACCTCAGCGACCTGCGCCGCGCGGCGACCGAGCTCAAGCCGCACATCGCCTTCAACCTGCTCGAGGGCTTCGACGACATCACGATCTTCGACCAGAACGTCGTGAGCCATCTCGAACTGCTGAAGATGCCCTACACCGGATGCAACCCCCGCGGCCTCGTGCTCGCGCGCGACAAGTCGCTCTCGAAGAAGCTCCTCGCCTATCACCGGATCCCGGTGCCGGAGTTCGAGGTGTTCCGCGCCGGCCGGCCAATCCGCCGGCCCAAGCGCCTCACCTATCCGCTCATCGTGAAGTCACTCACTCAGGAGGCCTCCATCGGCATCTCCCAGGCCTCCGTCGTCGACAGCGACGAGCGCCTCGAAGAGCGCGTGAGGTTCATCCACGAGAGCATCGGCACGGCCGCGATCGCCGAGCAGTACATCGCAGGCCGCGAGATCTACGTCGGCATCCTGGGCAACCAGCAGTTGCAGGCGCTCCCGCTCTGGGAGCTCGATTTCGCGGAGATGCCCGACGGCAGCCGCCGGATCGCGACGGACCGCGTGAAGTGGAACGTGAAGTACCAGGAGAAGTACGGCATCGACAGCGGGCCGGCCCAGGGCCTCACGCCGGAGGCGGCATCGCGCCTCCACCACCTCTGCAAGCGCGCCTACCGGGCACTGGAGTTGAGCGGCTACGCGCGCATCGACCTGCGCGTGGACGAGACGGGCCACCCGTGGGTGCTCGAGGCCAACCCCAACCCGCAAATCGCGCGGGGCGAAGACTTCGCGGCGTCGGCCGAGGCGGCGGGCATGTCGTACGAGGCCGTGCTGCAGCGCATCATCAACCTGGGCCTGCGCTGGCAGCCGGAGAGCATGGCGTGAGGGGGGAGGATCTGGTGATCTGGTGATCTGGTGATCTGGTGATCTGGTGATTTGGTGATTTGGTGATTTGGTGATTTGGTGATTTTGGGGGCCGTCAGGCGACGCGCGGGCGGGCGGCGCGGATGATGATCCAGAGCAGCAGCGCGGCGAGGAGGAATGGCACGAGGGGAATGAGGATGGCGGCGGTGACGGCCACGCCGGCCACCAGCAGGCCGACGATCCCGACCACGAAGACGATGGGGACGAAGATGAGGGCGGCCAGGACCCGGAACACCACCCGGAGCATGATGAACGGCAGCATCACCAGCCCCATCACGACCCACAGCGCGAACATCAGCGGGACGAACAGCAGCCAGATGAGCAGGCCCATGTCAGGAATGACGAGCGGCTGCCTCCAGAAGTTCCGGCGCCTGGAGCTGGTCGGACGGCCCATGGGGAGCGCTCGGCGCGAGGTAGACCATCGGCTGGTGGCTCATGACTTCGTCGAGGCTCTTGATCACGCGGCCGTGCCCGGCGGTCTTCTTCGTTTTGGTGAAGCCCACGACCACGCAGAAGCCGACGAAGAGCACGAGGACGAACACGGAACTCGAGAGGATCCCCTGCACCAGGCCCACGACCAGGGGCAGGATATCGGCCAGCGTCATGCTTCGTCTCCCTCGATGACACGCCCGCGCCTCGGCGCCGGCACGTCGTGGTACACGAGCCCGCGGCGCACTTCTTCCATCGCCACCCGCTCCGGTTTGTGCGCGGCCGGCACGCCCTCGTCCCTGGCGTAGCGGACTTTCGCGCCGCGGCGCAGCTGCTTGGCGCGCAGCGCGGCCACGTCCACGTAGAGGAAGCGGCTGGTGATGGGCGGAAGGGGTTCGGACGGAATCGCCGGCGTCGTCTCGATGACGTCGGCGTCGGTGGTCCCGGCGAGCCCCTGGCCCGGTTCAGATTCCTGAAGCGTCTCGTCCATGTCGGCCATAGAGCCTAACACGTGGTCCGGAAAGTCGGGAAGTCCTAACCCGCCTTTCCGGACGCCGGACCTCAGGCCGCGATCTCGACCTTCACCTGGCGGGGCTTCGCCTCGTCGCGCAGCGGCAGCCGCACGGTGAGGAGACCCTGCTTGTACTCGGCGGTGACCTTGGTCGGATCGACCGTCGGCGGCAGCGAGAACGACCGGGTGAAGAGGCCGTAGCGCCGCTCGATCCGGTGGAACTGCTCTTCCTTCACGTCGCCCGACAGCTTCTTCTCGCCGCGGAGCGTCAGCGTGTCGTTCTCGACCGTGATGTCGATGTCCTCGCGCGTCATGTCCGGCAGTTCGGCCGTGAGCACCAGCTCATGGTCGCCCGTCTGATAGACGTCCACCGGCGGTACCCACGCCCCGGCCGGCTCGAGCCCGAACTCCCGAAACGGATCCCAACGCACAATCGCCATATCTGCCTCCTTGCGTTAGCCGTTAGCCGTTAGCCGTTAGCCGTTAGCCGTTAGCCGTTAGCCAGTTAGCCGTTAGCCGTTAGCCATTAGCCCTAACGGCTAACAGCTAACAGCTACGTGATCAGTTACGCGTCCACCACCTCGGCGTCCTTCACGTCGGTGGCCTGGCCGTTGCCCGCGGGGCCGTTCGCGGCCTGGGCTTCGGCGCCCTGCGTGTAGAGCTGCTCGGCGAAGGCGTGCGACGCCTGCTCCAGGGCCGCGGTCGCCTGGCGGATGGCCGCCAGATCCTCGCCCCGGGCCTTCTCACGGACGTCCGCGATGGCCGCCTCGATCCGCGAGAGCTCGCCGACCGGCGCCTTCTCACGGTTCTCGTGCACCGTCTTCTCTACCTGATAGGCCAGCGCGTCGGCCTGGTTGCGCGCGTCCACGAGGTCGCGGCGCGCCTGGTCCTCGGCGGCGTGGCTCTCGGCGTCCTTCACCATGCGCGCGACCTCGTCCGGGCTGAGGCCGCTCGACGCCGTGATCGTGATCTTCTGCTCCTTGCCCGTCGCCGTATCCTTGGCGGCGACGTTCACGATGCCGTTCGCATCGATGTCGAACGACACCTCGATCTGCGGCAGCCCGCGCGGCGCCGGCGGCAGCCCGACCAGATGGAACCGGCCGAGCGTGCGGTTGTCGCGCGCCATCGGGCGCTCGCCCTGCAGCACGTGCACCTCGACGCTCGTCTGGTTGTCCGTCGCGGTCGAGAAGGTCTCGCCCTTCCGCGTCGGGATCGTCGTATTGCGCGGGATGAGCGTCGTCATCACGCCGCCCAGCGTCTCGATGCCGAGCGACAGCGGCGACACGTCGAGCAGGAGCACGTCCTTGACCTCGCCGGCCAGCACGCCGCCCTGGATGGCCGCGCCCACGGCGACGACCTCGTCGGGGTTGACGCCCTTGTGCGGCTCCTTCCCGAAGTAGTCGCGCACGATCTGCTGCACCTTCGGCATGCGCGTCGAGCCGCCGACCAGCACGACCTCATCGATCTGCGCCGGGTCGACGCCCGCGTCGGCGAGCGCCTGCTTCACCGGGCCCATGGTCCGGTCGAGCAAATCCGCGACGAGCTGCTCGAGCGTCGCCCGCGTCAGCTTCACCTGCAGATGCCTCGGCCCGCTCTGGTCGGCCGTGACGAACGGCAGGTTGATGTCGGTCTCCAGCACGGTGGAGAGCTCGATCTTGGCCTTCTCGGCGGCTTCCTTCAGCCGCTGAAGCGCCATGCGGTCCTTCGACAGGTCGATCCCGTCGGTCTTCTTGAACTCGGCCGCGAGCCACTCGATGATGCGGTCGTCGAGGTCGTCGCCGCCCAGGTGCGTGTCGCCGTTGGTCGCCTTCACTTCGACGACGCCCTCGCCCACCTCGAGCACCGAGATGTCGAAGGTGCCGCCGCCGAAGTCGTACACGGCGATCGTCTCGTCCTTCTTCCGGTCGAGGCCGTAGGCGAGCGCGGCCGCGGTCGGCTCGTTGATGATGCGCAGCACCTTGAGGCCTGCGATTTCCCCCGCGTCCTTGGTGGCCTGGCGCTGGGCGTCGTTGAAGTACGCCGGCACGGTGATCACCGCGTCGGTCACCTTCTCGCCGAGATGGTCCTCGGCCGCCTGCTTGAGCTTCTGGAGCACGAGCGCCGAGATCTCCGGCGGCGCGTAGCTCTTGCCGCGCGCCTGAATGCGCACGGCGCCGCTGCCCTCCTGGGTCACCTTGTACGGGACGCGCGACGCCTCCGACGCGACCTCCTGAAACGATCGGCCCATGAACCGCTTGATCGACGCGACCGTGTTCTCCGGATTCGTGACGGCCTGCCGCTTGGCCACCTGGCCCACCAACCGCTCGCCGTCCTTCGTAAAGCCCACCACCGACGGCGTGAGCCGCGACCCTTCCTGATTCACGATCACCGCCGGCTGCCCGTTCTCCATCACCGACACGACGGAGTTCGTCGTGCCGAGATCGATTCCAATGACTTTTCCTGCCATATGCCCTACCCCCCACTCCTCGAATGTTGGACCCAGTCTAACAGAGTATTAGTGTATGTAAAGCATGTTTTCTTAGTGTAATACACTAATATTAATTGCAGACGCTATCACGCTGAAAACACGTGACTTACCAAAGGCAACCACGAAGACACGAAGGGCACGAAGAAGAATACTGGCTGGCAATGGGTCCGACGCGGGCCGCCGAAGGCAGCCACTCGGCCGGACGAACCCACGACGCGCAAGCCGCTCTGGCGCTGCTGCGGCTTGCGCGTCGTGGGTTCGTCCGACCGAGCGCGGCCTGCTCCGCAGGCCGCCCGCGTCGGACTTCTGACGCAGCCCGGTACGTTCAACCCTCTGTGGCCTCTGTGTCTCTGTGGCCAAAACAAAACACGTTCGTCAGCCGCGTGACCCGGGATGTCCGCGCCGAAGGTCTATCATTGGAGCCGTGCGCATCCTGTTCGTGGGCGACATCGTCGGGAAAGCCGGGCGCGACATCCTCAAGAAGGGCCTGCCCGGCCTGGTGGCGCACCACGCGGTGGACGCGGTCGTCGTCAACGGCGAGAACGCCGCGGCCGGCCACGGGATCACGCGCGAGATCGGCGAGGACCTGTTCGACTGGGGCGTGGACGTGATCACCTCCGGCAATCACATCTGGGCTCGCAAGGAGGCGCTGGACTACATCGGCACCGAGCCGCGGCTGCTCCGCCCCGCCAACTACCCCGCCGCGGCCCCGGGCAAGGGCCACTACGTCGCGCGGCTCGCCGACGGGCGCACGTTCGGCGTCATCAACGTGATGGGCCGCGTGTTCATGGAGAACCTCGACAACCCGTTCGATGTCGTCCTCGCGGAGATCGCCGCCGTGTCGCCGCGCGCCCGCGTCGTCCTCGTGGACTTCCACGGCGAGGCCACGTCGGAGAAGCAGGCGATGGGCTGGCACCTCGACGGCCGCGTCACTGCCGTCGTCGGCACGCACACGCACGTGCAGACGGCCGACGAGCGGATTCTCCCGAAGGGCACGGCCTTCCTCGCCGACGCCGGCATGACCGGCTCGCACGACTCGATCATCGGCATGGAGATCGAGCCGGCGATGCACCGGTTCCTGACCGGCCTGCCCGCGCGCTTCGAGGCGGCGACGGCGAACCCCCGCCTGAACGGCGTCGTGATCGAGGCGGACGACCAGACCGGTCGGGCGATCGACATCGAGCGGATCAGCTACGGCCTCGACGAGCTCGTGGACATGTCGGCGTCCGCGCTCGAGTCGAGCGCGCGGTGAGGGGATGAGCGACCTGTTCGACCTCCCGTTCGAGGAAGACGACGAGGCACCAGACCTAACCGCCCCACCCGCCCCGCCAGCCCGGGACACGCGCCGCATCCTCACCGTCACCGAGCTCACGATCCTCGTCCGCGACCAGCTCGAGTCGCAGTTCGCGCAGGTCTGGGTCGAGGGCGAGCTCTCGAACTGCCGCCTCTGGAACACCGGGCACCTCTACTTCACGCTCAAGGACGGCGCGGCACAGCTGAAGGGCGTGATCTTCCGATCGGCCCTGCGGTACCTGAAATTCAAGCCGGCCGACGGCCTGCGCGTGGTGGCGCGCGGGCGCGTGTCGGTCTACGAGCCGAAGGGCGAGTACCAGATCGTCTGCGAGCACCTGGAGCCGCAGGGCCTCGGCGCGCTGCAGCTCGCCTTCGACCAGCTCAAGAAGCGGCTGCAGGCCGAGGGCCTGTTCGACGCGGCCCGCAAGCGGCCGCTGCCCGCCCTGCCGCGCAAGATCGGGGTCGTGACGTCGCTCGACGGCGCGGCGGTGCGCGACATCCTGCGCGTCCTGGCACGCCGGCATGCCGACGCGCACATCGTGATCCGGCCCACGCGCGTGCAGGGCGAGGGATCGGCGGCCGAGATCGCGCGCGCCATTGAGGCCGTCGGGCGCGTCGACGGCGTGGACGTCGTCATTGCCGGCCGCGGCGGCGGGTCGATCGAAGACCTGTGGGCGTTCAATGAAGAGGTGGTCGCGCGCGCGATCGCGGCGTCTCCCGTGCCCGTGATCTCGGCCGTCGGGCACGAGAGCGACGTCACGATTGCCGACTTCGTGGCCGACGTGCGGGCGGCTACGCCGTCGGCAGCGGCCGAGATCGTCGTGGCGCGAACCGATGAATTTCTGGGCCGGATCGATCGGCTGGGCGAGCGGCTGCGGGCGGCCGCCCGCGGCCGGACGCAGGCGCTCGGACGCCGCATGCACGTGGCGGCGGGCCGCCCGGCGTTCGCCGCGTTTCCCGCACGGCTCGCGATGCGCGGCCGGCGGATCACCGAGTTGACCCACGGCCTCACAGGCGCGGCGCGCGACCGGACGGGCGCCGGCCTGCGCGCGGTGCGCGGCCTCGACGGCCGGCTCGAGGCGTTTCAGCCGGGCCGCCGCCTGGCGGCGATCGGCACGCGGGTGACGGTCGCCGACGGCCGCCTGCGCGGGGCCGTCGCGGCGCGGCGCCATCGCGCCGAGCGCCAGTTCCGCGACGCCGCCGCGCGGCTCGAGGCCCTCAGCCCCCTCGCCGTCCTGGCGCGGGGCTACGCCGTCTGCTGGACCGGCGACCGCGCGGCGGTCCTGCGCCGCGCCGCCGACGCGAGAAAAGGGGACGCCGTCCGGATCACCCTCGCGGAGGGGGAACTGGGGTGCAGGGTAGAGAGCGCGGAATGAACACGTGCCTGGGGCCGGGGGCCGGGTACCTGGAAAGTGCCTGGTGCACGGGACTGAGTGCGACGCCCCCGCACCCGGGCCTACCGGATCGGGCCCCAGGAACATTCCCGGCACCTGGCACCAGGCCCCAGGCACCTCGTAGAATGCGTTGACATGTCCGACTCCCCCACCATCAAGGACTTTGAAGCCGCGATCGCCGAGCTCGAGGCCGTGGTCAAGCAGCTCGAGACCGGCGATCTGCCGCTCGAGCAGTCGCTCGCGCTCTACGAGCGCGGCGTCCAGCTCTCGCGCTTCTGCCACGCGCGGCTCGAGGAGGCCGAGCGCCGCATCGAGATTCTGAGCGAGCGCGGCGACCTCAAGCCCGCCCCCGCGTCGCTCGCCTCGGGCGACGACCCGGCCCGCGGCTGACGTGCCGCCCCCCACGCTCGCGGCCTTCCTCGACGCGGCGCGCGCCCGCGTCGACGCCGCGCTCGAACGCTATCTCCCCGCGCCGCCCGCCTGCCCCGCGCTTGTGAGCGAGGCCATGCGCTACAGCCTGTTCGCCGGCGGCAAGCGCCTGCGCCCCTCGCTGACGCTCGCCGCCGCCGACGCCGTGGCGCCCGGCGACGAGCGCGCGCAGGCGGCCGCGCTGCCCGCCGCCTGCGCGATCGAGCTGATCCACACCTACTCGCTCATTCACGACGACCTCCCCGCCATGGACGACGACGCCCTGCGGCGCGGGCGGCCGACGCTCCACGTCGTGTACGGCGACGGCCTGGCGATCCTCGCGGGCGACGGCCTCCAGGCCGAGGCGTTCGCGCTCCTCGCGCGCGAGCCGGCGGCCCCGGGGAGCCCGGGGACCCCGGGAAGCGACGACCCGGCGCTCGCCGCGCGCAAGCTGCGGACGGTGCGCCTCGTGGCCGAGGCCGCGGGCGCCGCCGGCATGGTGGGCGGCCAGGCCATCGACCTCGAGGCCGCCGGCCAGATCACGGGCCGCCGATCCACGCTCGACGCCGACGGCCTGCGCGCGATGCACGCGCGCAAGACGGGCGCGCTCATCCGCGCGGCCGCCGCCAGCGGCGCGGTGATGGCGGGCGCCGGCGACGCCGCCATCGCCGCCGTCGATCGGTTCGCCGCCGAGTTGGGCCTCGCGTTCCAGATCGTCGACGACATCCTCGACGTCGAGGGCAGCGCCGCCGAACTCGGCAAGACGGCCGGCAAGGACGCCGCCGGCGACAAGCCGACCTATCCCGCGCTCTACGGCCTCGACGAGTCGCGCCGCCTCGCCGCCGACTGCGTCGCGCGCGCCCACGCCGCCCTCGACGCCGAACACCTCGGCGGCGGCCCGCTCGCCGCGCTCGCCGATTGGGTGCTCGCGCGGAAAAGCTAGACCCATGGTGAACGGGTCGGGGTTCGGGGTGCGGGGTTCGGGGTGCGAGGTGCGGGGCACGAGGTGCGGGGTGCGGGGTACTCGGTGCGGCCTGCGAGGTTCGGCGCACCCAGCACCCCGCACCCAGCACCCAGAACCCTTATGAGCGCCCGTTCCAGACTCGACATCGCAGTGGTGGAGCGCGGGCTGACGCCGACGCGCGAACGGGCGCGCGCCCTGATCCTCGCGGGCCGCGTGCGCGTGAACGGCCAGGTCGTCTCGAAGGCGGGCGCACCGGTCGCCGCCGACGCTGAGATCGCGCTGACCGAACCCGATCACCCGTACGTGGGACGGGGCGGCGTGAAGCTCGCCGGCGCGCTCGACGCGTTCGGCATCGACCCGGCCGGCCGCCTGGCCCTCGACGTGGGCGCGTCGACCGGCGGCTTCACCGACGTGCTCCTCCGCCGCGGCGCCGCCCGCGTCGTCGCCCTCGACGTCGGGCACAACCAGCTCGACTGGCGGCTCCGATCGGATCCGCGCGTCGACGTGCGCGAGGGCGTCAACGCGCGCGCGCTGTCGGCGGCCGACGTGCCCGAGCCGGTCGGCCTCGTCACCATCGACGTGTCGTTCATCTCGCTGCGCCACATCCTCCCCGCGATCCGGCCCCTCGTGACGGACGACGCGGACATCGTCGCGCTCGTGAAGCCGCAGTTCGAAGCCGGCCGCGAACGGGTCGGCGCCGGCGGCCTCGTCACCGACCCGGCCGTGCAACAGGCGGCCGTCGAGGGCATTGCCGCCGCCGCCGAGGCCGCCGGGTTCCGGCGCGTGGCGTCGGCGCCCTCCGCGATTACCGGCGCGACCGGCAATCAGGAGTTCTTTCTGCACCTCGTGCCCGCGTTTGTGGTTCCATAGAACGCTCGATCATGGCCGCGCCGTCCCCGATCTCCGCCGTTGGTCTCGTCGCCAAGCCCGGGCTGACCGCGGCCGCGCCGCATCTCGCCGATCTCGAGCGCTGGCTCGCCGAGCGCGGCGTCGGCACGGTGTTCGAAACGCAGACCGCCGGCCTGCTGCCGGCCTCGGCCACGCGGCGGGTCGCCGAACGGCACGCCCTCGTGCGCCAGGTCGGGATGGTGCTCGTGCTCGGCGGCGACGGCACGCTGCTCGGCATGGCCGACTGCATCGGCCTGGCGGGCCTGGCCATTCCGATCCTCGGCGTGAATTTCGGCAGCCTCGGGTTCCTCACCGAGGTCACGCTCCCGGAGATCTCGGCGTCGCTCGAACGGGCGCTCTCCGGCGCCGCGGCGGTCGAGGAGCGCCTGATGATCCGGGTCACGCCCATGCACGGCGGCGCGCCGCTGCCCGATCACATCGCGCTCAACGACGTCGTGGTGGCCAAATCGGGACGCGCGCGCATGCTCGACCTGTCGATCTTCGTCGGCGACGAGTTCGTCACCCGCGTCCGCGCCGACGGCGTCATCGTCGCGACGCCTACCGGCTCGACCGCCTACAACCTCTCGTCGGGCGGTCCGATCGTCGAGCCGAACGTCGCCGCGCTGCTCGTGACGCCCATCGCGCCGCACACGCTCACGAACCGGCCCCTGGTCCTGCCGGCGAGCTCGCTCATCCGCGTGCGGCCGCACCTCTCCGACGACGATGAAGTGGCGGTGAGCGTGGACGGGCAGGCCGGCGTCCCGCTGCGGGAAGGCGACGAGGTCCGGATCCGCCGCGCCGACACGACGCTCCGCCTGATCCGGCCGTCGACGCGCAGCTACTTCGACGTGCTGCGCGAAAAGCTTCGCTGGGGCGGGTAGGGCAGGTAGGCCAGGCGGGTCAGGTAGGTCGGGTGGGTCAGGTAGGTCGGGTGGGTCAGGTAGGTCGGGTGGGTCAGGTAGGTCGGGTGGGTCAGGTGGGTCGAGTCACTCAAGTGGGTAGGGTCGGTCGGGTCGGTCGGGTGGGGCCGGTAGGTCAAGTAGGTCAGTCCACTTGACGCTCTAGTAGTTGGGTGGCATCCTCTCCATTGGTCCACTTGGATGCCAAGCGAAGTCGAACCGCCGCTTCCGCGGAATAAGCCATAACCATGGCGGCCTTTCGAAGATTCCTCCTCCGCGCCTTCCACTTCTGCAGGCCGAATCACGCGGAAGAAGAACTTGAACGCGAACTCGCCGCGCACCTCGGTGTCATCGAGGACGAGTACAAGCGGCACGGGTTGAGCGACGCCGACGCCCGGTTGGCCGCTCGGCGCGCGTTCGGTGGGATCGCGCAGGCAAAGGAACGTCACCGCGATGCACGAGCGTTCCGCTGGCTTAGCGACCTGCGCCAGGACACACGATTCGCTGCGCGGTCGCTCGCGCGCGAGCCGGGATTCGTCGCAGTCGTGATCGGCATGCTCGCGCTCGGCATTGGCGCGAGTACGGCCATATTCAGCGTCGTGCATGCCGTGTTGCTTCGCGGCTTGCCGTATCCCGGCTCGGATCGATTTGTCCGAATCGCCGCCCAGTTCGGGGCGGATGACGGGAGCAGCACGAGGACGTCGCCGGCTCCCGTGAGCTTTCAAGATCTCCAGTTTCTTCGCAGCCGGTCACGTACGGTTTCACACCTCGGCGCCCACTCGCCGGAGACGGTCACGATGAGCGGACGAGGGGCGGCCGTTCGCGTGACCGGCGTGGAGATCTCGCCTCAAGTGATGACGATGCTCGAAGGCACGCCGCTGATGGGTCGATTACTCGAGCCCGCCGAGGAAGCGAGCGCCCTCGACCGCGTTGCCGTCATCGGCTATTCCCTGTGGCAACGGCACTTCGGGAGCGAGGACGGCATTCTCGGCCAGCCAATCGTGCTCGATGGGGTTCAGTACCGGGTGATCGGCGTCATGCGTCCGGGCTTTCACTTCCCAGACGCCGACACCGAGTTCTGGACGCCCTACGTCTGGCTGCCACAGGCTCGACCGGGAATCGTCGGTCAGGTACGCGCCGGCATCTCGTTCCAATCGGCGAGCGCGGAGGTGAACGATCTCCTGCGACTCGCGCACCAAGCGCCACGCGTCGGGACTGGGCCGGGCCTTACAGGTCCCCCGCCGCCTCGAGGCGGGCCACCGCCTCCCGGCCCTCTGCCACCGCCTCCGGGTCCGGCGCCACCACCCGGGCCGCCGCCACCACCCGGGCGGGCCGCGGGTCCCCCGCCTCCCCGCGACGGAGGTGCAGCCGGAGCCGCAGCGACCGAGCGATCGGAACCAGTGCCGCGGCGGTTCATGCTCGTCAGCCTGCAGCGCGAATCGATCGCTGACGCAACCAAGCCGCTGGTGATCACGTCGTGCGCGGTCCTGTTCGTCTTCCTCATCGCGTGCGTCAACGTGGGCCAGTTGTTGCTCGCCCAGGGAATCAGACGCGAACGCGAGATTTGGGTCCGCCTGGCGCTCGGCGCGGGCCGCGGTCGCGTCGTGCGACAGCTCGTGACCGAAGGTATGCTTCTGGCCCTCGCGGGCGGTGTCGCGGGAGTCTGCCTGGCGGTAGCGGGCGTCCGATTGCTTCAAGTGTTCGGCGCCGCGCTGCCGCGGCAGGACCTCGGCGCCTCGTCGATCGTGCCGCGCCTCGGCGAAGTCGGTGTTGACGGACCTGTGTTGTTGTTTGCCCTCGGCGCCTCCATCGTCGCCTGTCTGGCCTGCGCACTGGCGCCAGCGCTGCAACTGTCGCGCGTCGAGAGGCGTGGCGAGTTGGCGCGTGCAACGGGACTCTCGGCGCCCGGGTTCAGTCTCTTCCGGCGCTCGCGCGGACGCGCCGTTCTTGTGGTCGTACAGATCGGCTTGGCCGTCGTCTTGCTGCTCGGCAGCGGTCTATTGATTCGGAGCTTCCTCAAGCTGTCACGCGTCAATCCTGGCTACGCCACGACGCAGGTCCTCACTTTTCAACTCGCCCAGCCGCCCGGTCGGCCGGTTCTCAGCGTCGCTGCGGATCTGACCTCCCGGATCCGGGTCCTCCCGGGTGTGCAGGCCGCCGGATTCGCCGACCATTTGCCGCTCACTCGCAGCAGTTTCGGGCACGTGATGCTTCGCCCGAATCCGTCTCCCAGGGAATCCACGGTGACACCTCCGCCACCGCCTTCGCCGAGCCTTCTCGGAAGGCCGGACTTCCCCGCCGTTCACCTCGTGAGCCGCGATTTTCTCGCTGCCCTGGGAGTCGCGGTCGTCGAGGGCCGCGAGTTCTCCGACACGGACCCCGTCGGCCAGCCGCATAGCCTCCTCATCAATCGCACTCTGGCGCGCAGCGGGCTACTGGGGCCGTCGCCAGTGGGAACTCGTGCCTACACGGGCGACGCGGCCTGGGACGTCATTGGCATCGTGGAGGACGTCCGGGAGAGTGGACTGGCCGCGCCACCCGGTCCTGAGGTCTACGCCAGCGTGGAGCGGTCGGGCGCCACCGACGCGACGTTTGCGGGATCCTCACCGTATTTTGTCGTGCGGACCGACGGCTCGCCGGCGCTGTTGGTTCCTGCCATTCGCGACATCGTCCAGGGGCTGGATCCCTACACGGTTGCCGAGCGCTTCGCCACGATGGAGGATATCGTTTCGAATTCGACGCTTCAGCCGCGGTTCTACGCGACGACGTTCGGGCTGTTCGCGCTGATTGCCGGGATGCTGGCGGTTGTTGGCATCTATGGCAGCATCGCGTTCGCCGTCACTCGTCGCATTCGTGAGATCGGCATTCGAATGGCGCTCGGCGCTTCGAAACGCCAGACCTTTCTCACGATCGCCCGGGACATGCTGACGTTGGCGGCGCTTGGTATCGCGACGGGTCTGGCCGGCGGGGTCGTCTTGACGAGGTACCTGCGACAGATGCTGTTCGACCTGACGCCGCTCGATCCGGCGGTCTTCGTCGCGACGCCGATCATTCTCGCGGTCGCCGTGCTGGCCGCGGCTTTTCTTTCGGCATGGCCGGCGATGACCGCGGCACCGCTGGCCGCGCTGCGGCACGAGTAGTCGACCAGCCGATCGACCGTGCCGTCGGGCAGACGGGTGGTCAGGCACTTCGCCTGGGTCTGCATGTTGTAGAGAGTGACGCAGTATGAACGCATTTCGGTCCGCGCAGATCTCCCTCTGCAGCGCGGGTTCTCGGTCCCACCTATTGACATTCCAAAGGACGCGCAACACACTTGTATTCAATGTCCAAAGGAGAGCCGACGCCCGTCAAGACCGAGGTCCTTCAAGGCACGCTCGACCTGATGGTCCTGAAAACACTCGACAGCCTGGGCGCGTTGCATGGCTATGGGATCGCACGCCGCATCGAACAAATCAGCGGCGACGTGCTGAAGCTGAACGAGGGCACGGTGTACACAGCGCTGATGCGCCTGCAGCGGCAGGGCTGGATCTCGTCCGTATGGGGCACCTCCGAGAACAACCGGAAGGCAAAGTTCTACACGATCACGCGGGCTGGCCGGCGGCAGCTCTCCCACGAAGCGGAATCCTGGGAGCGCATCGCGGGTGTCATCGCCCGATTCCTGCAGTCGCCCGGGCGCGCGTGACATGCGATCCTTCCTGACGCGGCCGATGGCGCGACTCCGAATGCTGCTGGGGCGGCATCGTCTTGACGAGGACACACAACGCGAGCTCGAGGCGCATCTCGAGGCTCTCACTGATCGGTACGTGCAGGAGGGCTTGCCGCCCGAAGCGGCTGTGTCGGCGGCGCGTCGGCAACTGGGCAACCTTACGCTGCTGCGCGAGGACATCCACCGATCGAACGGATTTCCGTGGGTGGACGACGTCGTCCAGGATGTTGAGTACGCATTACGTGGCCTTCGCCGGAGCCCAGCCTTTTCGGTCGTCGCAGTCGCTTCGTTGGCCCTCGGGATCGGCGCCAACGCGGCGATCTTCGCATTCGTCAACGCCGTTCTCATCAAGCGTTTGCCCGGGGTCACCCACCCCGATCGACTCGTCACCTTCGCAGCCGTCAGCGGAGGCACTCAGTCATCGCTCGTATGGCCGCTGGTGACGGTGGATCAGGTCGCGAGTCGTGTCCCGGCGCTCGATGGCGTATTCGGGCGCTCAGATACGGCGGTGAGCCTCGGCGCAAACGGTAGTGCCCAGTGGATCAGCGCGGAATTGGTCACAGGCCAATATTTTCAAACGCTAGGAGTAACGCCCGAAATCGGGAGACTGCTGACGGAAGACGACGTGCGGGACGCCACGGCGGATCCCGTATGCGTGCTCGGTTTCGGACTGTGGCAACGTGTGTTCAATGGCAGTCCGGACGTGCTGGCGCAGCTACTGCTCCTGAACGATCACCCATACCGTGTCGTCGGTGTGGCGGCACGCGGGTTCTACGGCACCGATCTACAGCGTCGGCTCGACGTCGTTATTCCCGCGACGCGCGCGGGCGACTTCGTGTCCGCGTTTTCGGGGGAGCGCGGCGCGGAACGTATGAACGCCGTCAGTTGGCTCGCGCCCATGGCGCGGCTTCGAGACGCGGGCGCCAGAGCGGCGGCCGAGCAGCAGACCAATGTCCTGCTGCATGACATCGACGCGCGCAGGCAGGCTGACTACGTCCTTGAAGACGGAAGCCAGGGATTCAATACCATGCGGCCCTCGTTTGGGCGCCCTGTGCTCGCGCTGATGGGCATTGTGATACTGGTCCTGCTGGTCGCGTGTGCCAACCTCGCCAACTTGCTGCTGGCCCGGGCACAGGTACGGGCACAGGAATTCGCAGTGCGGATCGCGCTCGGCGCGACTCGAGCCAGGTTGATCGGCCAGCTGTTGATCGAGTCGTGCTTGCTGGCGGCTGCAGGCGGTACCGCGGGAATCCTGTTGTCGGTGTGGATCACGGACACCGTCCTCGCCTTCCTCAACTCGGGCCGACCGTCGACGTCAGCGCTGCATGTGACTCCTGACGGGCACGTCCTCGCTTTTTTGATCGTCGTCAGCTTTGCGACCGTGCTCTTTTTCGGACTGGTTCCCGCTCTACAGGCGACGAAGCCCGATCTCGTGCAGGATCTCAAGCAGGAGCAGACGACGAGCGTTTCCGGGCGTATGGTGCTGCGCCGGAGCCTCATCGTGGCCCAGGTCACGATCTCTGTCGTTGTCACGTTCGCGGCCGGACTGATGGCGCGAACGCTGACAACGTTGAACACGGTCGATCTCGGCTATGAACCTGACCACGTGCTCGCGCTGAATGTCGAGCCGTCGGCAGCCGGTCATTCTCCCCTGGATACGTCACAGGTCTTCGATGAGATATTGACGCGCGCGCGCGGGTTGCCGTTTGTCGCCGCCGCAAGCCTCGCCGCCGCGACGCCGACACAGGCGGCCGTCACCGCCGGGGTGGTCGTGCCGGGTTTTACAGCCGGAACTCCGGGAGCGGCTTTGGTAAGCTTCAACTTCGTGAGTCCGCAATATTTCGCGACGCTGGGACAGGCCCTGCTCCGTGGTCGGGACTTCAGTGACACGGATGATCGCGAGACAGCGCGTGTCGCGATCGTGAACAGGCGATTCGTCGAGCACTTCCTCGACGACCGTGAGCCGATCGGTTTCCAGTTCAGGCAGGGCCCTGTGGAAATGACTATCGTCGGCATTGTCGAGGATTCTCTCGGATACGACATACGGAGCGTGCCGGACGAGACGGTTTATATTCCGGTCAGGCAGGCGCCGGCCGCGAGTCTAACGCTCCTGGCCAGGTCGGATGGCGATCCGCGGCAACTCACCGCGGGCTTGACGGGCATCATTCGGAGCATCGATTCTCAGATGCCCATCCTTTCCGTTCGCACATTGGACGCGGACGTGCAGGCTGGCTTGTCCTCCGAGCGGATTCTCAGTTATCTGTCGATGCTGTTTGCAGCGTTGGCCCTCCTTCTGGCTGGTATCGGATTGCACGGGCTCGTCAGCTACTCGGTCACCAGGCGTACGCGCGAAATCGGGATTCGCATGGCCGTTGGTGCAGAGGCGCTGGATATTGGTGCGCTGTTCTTGCGGGAGACCGGTATCCTGGTCCTGCTCGGTGTCGTTCTGGGGGTGCCGCTCGCGTTTACGGCAGCCAGGGTGCTACGAACCTTGCTCTTTGGCGTCACGCCGACTGATCCGGCTTCGCTGGCCGGCAGCGTCGCCATGATCATTGTGGTTTCGATGCTGGGAATGATCGCCTCGCTCTGGCGCGCGACCCGCGTCGATGCGGCCTCGGCCATGCGGACGAAATAAGGCTCATCCCCCAACCGGGACTGCGGCCGCCAACTCGTGTCGAATACCCCTGACCTTCTTTGCCTCTGGCAGCCCTCTTGACCAGATACCTCCAAATAGATGCTGTTGACCTGACGCCGCTCGATCCGGCGGTCTTCATCACGATCCCGATCCTTCTCGCGCTCGCCGTTCTGTGCGCGGCCTTCCTTTCGGCGTGGCCGGCGATGACCGCGGCACCTCTGACAGCGCTCCGGCATGAGTAGTCCGCCCAGAGAGCAGCCCCTACCGGCCCCATTTGGCTCACCAGACCGACCCGACCGACCCGACCGACCCGACCCACCCGACCTACCTGCCCCGCCGGGCCTTGAAATACTCCACCTGATACCGCTGCACGTTCCGGTTGTGCTCGGCGAGCGTGCGCGCGAACGCGTGCGACCCGTCGTTGCGGCTGACGAAGTAGAGGTAGTCCACGTCGGCCGGATGCGCCGCGGCCTCGAGCGAGGCCTGGCCGGGGGCGGCGATCGGGCCCGGCGGGAGTCCGGCGACGCGGTACGTGTTGTAGGGCGAATCGAGATCGAGGTCGACGCGCCGCAGGTTGCCCGTGTAGGCGCCGGCCCGTTCCAGCGCGTAGATCACGGTCGGGTCGCACTGCAGCGGCATCCCGCGCGCGAGGCGGTTCGCGTAGACGGCCGCCACGATCGCCCGCTCGTCGGCCCGCGCGGTCTCGCGCTCGACGAGCGACGCCAGCGTGACCAGTTGCCGCACGCTCAACCCGCGCGCCGCGGCCGCCGCGCGGAGCGCCGGCGTCAGCACCTGCTCGAAGCGCCGCACCATCGCCCGCACGAGCACCGGCGCCGCCACGTCGCGCGGCACCTGATACGTCTCGGGAAAGAGGTAGCCCTCGAGATCGGGCGCGTCCGGATCGAACGCCGCCACGAGCGAAGCGTCGCGCGCCGCGTCGGCGAACGCCGCGGCCGGGCCGAGGCCGCGGGCCTCGAACACCTCCGCCATCTTGGGAATCGTGAGGCCCTCGGGAAACGTGATTGGGATCGTGTAGACCTCGCCGCGCGCGACTTTGCCGACCACCTCCAGCGGCGTCATCGCGTCGGTGAACCGGTATTCGCCCGCTCGGAGGTTCGGTCCCTCGCCGCTCAGCCAGACGGCGGCGCGAAAGGTCGTGGGATCCGCCACGACGCCGGCCTGGACCAGCCGGCGGCCGATGTCGCGCGCAGTCGTCCCGGGCGGCACCTGCACGAACACCTCGGGCGTGTCGTACCCGCGGAAGGGCGCGCGCACGAGGTGCCGGACGTACAGCGCCACGCCGGCCACCGCGGCGGCCACCACGATGAGCAGGACCGCGGCAGCGACAGCCACGCGCTTCATGACTCGCCGTTCGCCGTCTTCACCGGGCGGTCCAGGTAGTCCTGCAGGATGATGGCGGCCGCCTCGGCGTCGAGCAGCTCCTTGCGGACCCGCCAGTCGGGCTCCCGCTCGGCGAGACGCGCCTCGGCTTCGACGCTCGTGAGGCGCTCATCCTCGGTGACGATCGGGATGGGCAGGCGCGCGCGCAGCTTGTCGACGAACGTGGACACGGCGGCGGTCTGGTCGGTCGGCGCGCCCTCGAGGCTGAGCGGCAGCCCGACCACGATCGCGCGCAGCCCGTCGTCCTCCGCGGCGAGGCGCGTCGCTTCCGCGGCGACGCGCACCACCGCGTCGGCCCGTCCGCCGACTTTCAAAATCGTGAGCGGCCGCGCGACCGTGCCGCTCGCATCGCTGATGGCGAGCCCCACGCGCCGCGAACCGAAATCGACACCGAGAATGCGACCTTCTGGAATCATGTCGTTGTTAGCCGTTAGCCGTTAGCCGTTAGCCGTTAGCCGTTAGCCGTTAGCCGTCGGAACCGCAATTACCCAATCACCAAGTCACCAAGTTACCCAATGTTATAATCGCCCTCGCCCCCCCAACACCATGCGGATTACTGCGCGACTGCTCGCCGTGTCGCTCGTGTGCGTCGCCGCCGCGTGCGGCGGCGGCCCGGCCGCCGCGCCCGGAAAGCTCGTCGTCCTGGGCTTCGACGGAATGGATCCGGCCCTCGTCAGCCGCTGGATGGACGAGGGCAAGCTGCCGCATCTGCGCGCGCTCGCCGAGCGGGGCGCCTTCCGCCGACTCGAGACGACGGTGTCGGCGGACACGCCGACAGCGTGGGCGTCGTTCGCGACGGGCGTGAACCCGGGCAAGCACAACGTG
The DNA here is from genome assembly GCA_963792785.1 of uncultured Acidobacteriota bacterium. Taxonomy (GTDB): domain Bacteria; phylum Acidobacteriota; class Vicinamibacteria; order Vicinamibacterales; family CAVVIG01; genus CAWIMX01. The sequence goes on from CAWBXO010000001.1 coordinate 1,253,697, forward strand.
TTCGACACGTTCGTCCGGGATCCGCACACCTACCGCCTCGCCCTCGGATTGATCCGCCGCGTGACGCCGCGCGTCATCTTCCACTACATCCCGATCCGGCGCGCGTCCGTGCGGAGCACCAGGGCGGGCACGTCGTTCTGGGTCACGGCGGGCCGGGCCGGAATCCGCTCGAGCGTGATCACCGTGCCCGTCACCTATCCGCCAGAGAACGTGCCTAATGGCGAGCTCCTCGCGGGCCTGCCGCTGCCCGACCTCCGCGGCACGATGGGCACGTACTCCTATTTCGGCACCGACGTCGCGCACGGCGAGGAGGGCCAGACCGAATCGGGCGGCGTCGCCACGCGGCTCGTGTTCGACAGCGACGTCGCGCGCACCTCCCTGCTCGGGCCGACCGATCCGACGTCGCCGGCGTCGGCGCCGGCGCCCCTCCGCCTGCCGCTCGTCATCCACTGGAACCGCGAGGGCCGCAGCGCGACGCTCGAGATCGGCGACGCCGTCGTCCACCTCCAGGAAGGTGAATGGAGCAAGTGGATCGACGTCACGTTCAGCGCCAACTTCCTCATCCAGTACCACGGCATGACCCAGTTCTTCCTGGTCGGCGCGGGCGACGACCTGCGGCTGTACGTGTCGCCCGTGAACTGGAAACCCGACCAGGCGCCCGCCCAGATGTCCGCGCCGGCGTCGCTCGCCGGCGATCTCTACGAGCGGCTCGGCCACTACCGCACGCTCGGCTGGGCCGCGACGTCCTGGCCGCTCAACGAAGGCCGCATCGACGAGCGCGCGTTCATGGAGGACCTGAACCGCGCGTTCGACGACCGCACGGAGGTGCTGCTGCAGCGCCTCGACACCGGGCGATGGGACCTGCTCGTCGGCGTCATCGAGTCCACCGACCGCGTGCAGCACATGATGTGGCGGCTCACCGATCCGACGCACCCGATGTACGACGCGACGCTCGCCGCCGCGTTCGGCGACGCCATCGAGCGCGTCTACAAGCGCTGCGACGACTTCGTCGGCGACGTGGTCTCCCGCCTCGACCCGTCCACGCCGATCCTGATCGTGTCCACCCACGGGTTCCACTCGTTCCGCCAGGCCGTGAACCTGAACACGTGGCTGGTCGAGCAGGGTTACATGACGCTGCGCGACGCCCAGGCGCCGGTGCCGGCGCTCAACGACGTCTTCGACACCCAGGCCACGTTCTGGAACAACGTGGACTGGTCCGCCACGCGCGCGTACGCCTTCGGGTTCGGGCAAATCTTCCTGAACCGCGCCGACCGCGAGGGGGAGGGCATCGTGCGGCCCGAGGAGGCCGACGGCCTCGAGACCGAGATCGCCGACCGCCTTCGCCAGCTGCGCGACCCGGACACGGGCGGGCCGGTGGTGGCCTCGGTCGAGCGCTCGGCCGACGTGTACCACGGGCCCTTCGTCGCGAACGCCCCCGACCTGCAGGTGGGCTTTGCCGACGGGTACCGCGTGTCGTGGGAGACGGCGCTCGGCGCCGCGCCCCCGGGCGTGATCGTGCCGAACCTCCAGAAGTGGTCCGGCGACCACGCCTCGTTCGACGCGGCGGCCACGCCGGGCACGCTCATCTCCAGCCGCCCCATCGAGACCGAGCACCCGCGCGTCATCGACATCGCGGCAACGGTGCTGCAATACTTCGGAGTACCGCTTCCCGACGATCTGGACGGGCGACCGTTGTTCTAGTAAGGAAGAGCAGACACCCCGAGGCCGAGAGTCTACGCTCGAGGCCGAGGGACGCGATCACAGCGTGACAGCGAGCGGGGGTGGGGCCCCGCGAGCATAAATTAATGCTGACCCGATTCCATCGAGCTGCCCGGCTGCTGATGGCGATCAGCCTGCTCGCCGTGTGCGCGTCGGCGCAGCAGGCCGACCGTCCAGCGCCGCAGGCCGATCGCGCGCGGACCGAGGCGCTGTCGCGGCGCGCGGGCGAGCGCCTCCAGGCGCTGCGCGCCGAGGCCGACAAGCTCGCTGCACAGGAGAAGACGCTCCTGACCGAGCTGCGCCAGCTCGACGTCGAACGCCAGATCAAGGCCGAGGAGCTCGCCGGCATCGAGCGTGACACGGCCTCGGTCGCCGCCGAGATCGAGTCGACCGACGCGCGCATCGCCGGCCTCGAGACCGCCGACGTCGCCGCGCGCCCTGTCCTGCGCGCGCGCCTCGTCGACATGTACAAGCTCGGCCGGGGCGGCTACCTCCGGCTCCTCCTCTCGACCGACGATGTGCGGCAGGCGGGCCAGGCGTCGCGGCTGGTCGCCGCGCTCGCGAAAATCGACGCCGACCGCGTCGCCGAGTACCGGCGCACGATCGACGGGCTGACCGCGGCGCGCGCGTCGCTCGCCGCGCGCCGCCAGGAGCTCGACCGGCTCAAGACCGACAACGCTGCCGCGCAGGCGGCGCTCGTCCGCTCCGCCGGCGCGCGCACGGCGCTCGTGCGGCGCATCGACGAGGAGCGCGACCTGAACACCCGGTTCGCCGGCGAGCTCCGCGCCGCGCAGGACCGCCTGCGCGCGACGCTGGCCGATCTCGCGCGCGGCGAAGCCGCCGCGCCCTCCGCGCTGCCCCTCGGGCCGTTCAAGGGCGATCTCCCGTGGCCCGCGAAAGGCGCCGTCAACCGGAAGAGCGGGCGCACCACGTCGCCCGGCGGAGCGGCCGCCGGCGTCGAGATCCTCACCGCCGAGGGCACGCCGGTCGAGGCGGTCCACGACGGCCTGGTCGCCTTCGCCGGCAACTTCAGCGGCTTCGGCAACCTCGTCATCCTCGACCACGGGTCGCGATCGTTCAGCCTCTACGGCGACCTCCGGACCATCGCCGTCGCGCCCGGCGCGCACGTGGATCGAGGGGCGCTGCTCGGCGACACGGGCACGCTGCCGGCCGGCCCCGCGGGCCTCTATTTCGAGCTTCGCGTCGACGGTGACCCCGTCGACCCGTTACAATGGCTGCTGCCATGAGTTCCCGCACCCGCGTCCTGGTCATGTCGCTGTCGGCGCCGATCGTCGCCTTCGCCATCGTCGGCGGCCTGCTCGGACGGGTGGCCGCCCGTGAGGACACCTACCAGAGCCTCAAGATGTTCGAGGACGTGGTCCAGCTCATCGACAACAACTACGTGGAGAAGGTCGACGAGAACCGCGTGATGGCCGGCGCGATGCACGGCCTGGCGGACAACCTCGATGCCGAAAGCGCCTTCCTGACGCCGGCCCAGGTCGGCGAGGTCGAGGGCGGCGCGCCGCTGCCCACGGGTGATCTGGGCATCACCCTCACGCGCCAGTACTACCTGCGGATCGTCGCGACGCGCGACGGATCGCCGGCCGCGGCCGCCGGCCTGCGCACGGGCGACTACATCCGCGCGATCGACGACCAGCCGACGCGCGAGATGAGCGTGTGGGAGGGCGTGCGCGCGCTGCGCGGCAAGGCCGGCACCACCGTGCACCTCACCGTGTTCCGCGGCAACCAGAACGACCTGCACGAGATCGACGTCACCCGCGCGGTCCCCGCGACCGCGACGGTTTCGGGCCGCGTCGCGGCGCCCGGCGTCGGGTACCTGCGCGTCGCCGCCATCGGGCCGTCGACCGCCGCCGATCTCAAGGCGCGCGCGGCGGCGCTCACCAAGGCGGGCGCGACGACGCTGGTCCTCGATCTCCGCCGCACGTCCACCGGCACGTTCGACCAGGGCGTGGCGCTGGCGCGCCTCTTCGTCGGCAGCGGCACGCTCACGATCCGCGAGTCGAAGACCGCGGGGCGCGAACCGATCACGGCCGCCTCGGGCGACGGCGCCATCACCGCGAAGCTCGAAGTGCTCATGGACACGGGCACGTCCGGGCCGGCCGAAGTCCTCGTCGCCGCGCTCGCCGGCAACGGACGCGCCGACCTCGTCGGCGAGCACACGATCGGCCGCGCCGCCGAACAGTCACTCGTGAAGCTGCCCGACGGCTCGGGTCTGTGGCTGTCGACCTCGCGCTTCCTCACGCCCGCGGGCCAGCCAATCCACGACGCCGGCCTCGAGCCCGACGCCGAGATCGAACAGCCGCGCGCCGAGTTCGGCCAGCCCGATCCGACCGAGGACCCGATTCTCGACAAGGCCCTCGAGAGGGCGACCGACCGCGCCGCCGCGCCCCCAGCGAAGCAAGCTGCGTGATATACTGGGCGGTCTTGTCACAACAGAAATCTTTCGGTGTAGGCGCGTAGCTCAGAGGTTAGAGCGCCTGCTTGACACGCAGGAGGTCGGTGGTTCGAGTCCACCCGTGCCTACCAAGCCATCCCCCGCGATGAACCAGGTCACCGTCACGCTCCCCGATGGGTCCAACAGGACCATCCCGGCCGGCGCCCCCGTGCGCGCCGTGGCGGAAGCGATCTCGCCGCGCCTCGCGGGTGCCGCGCTCGCGGGCGTCGTGGACGGCCGGCTCGTGGACCTGACGTACCCGCTCACCGCCGACGCCGCGGTGCGGATCGTCACCGACCGGAGCCCGGAGGCGCTGCCGCTCTATCGCCACAGCACGGCGCACCTCCTCGCGGCCGCCGTCACGCAGTTGTTTCCCGGCGCGCAGTGCGGCATCGGCCCGGCGACCGACGAGGGCTTCTTCTACGACTTCGTCGTCGATCGCCCGTTCGTGCCGGAAGACCTCGACGCCATCGAACAGAAGATGAAGGAGCTGGCGTCCCAGGACCTGCCCTACGAGCGCCAGATGTGGCCGCGCGACGAGGCGAAGCGCTTCTTCACCGCGCGCGGCGAGCCGCTGAAGGTGCAGCTCATCGACGAGAAGACGGAAGGCCAGCGCGAGGTGTCCTGCTACCTCATCAAGGACCAGGACACCTTCGTCGATTTCTGCGTCGGGCCGCACGTGCCGTCCACCAGCCGGCTGAAAGCGTTCAAGCTGCTCAGCACGTCGAACGCCTACTGGAAGGGCGACGCGCGCAACCAGCCGATGCAGCGGATCTACGGCACCGCGTTCTTCGCCGACAAGGACCTGAAGGCGTACCTCACGCAGATCGAGGAAGCCAAGAAGCGCGACCATCGGAAGCTGGGGAAGGAGCTCGGGCTCTTCACGTTTCATCCCTGGGCGCCGGGCGCCGCGTTCTGGCTCGACAAGGGCACGACGCTTTACAACACCCTCGCCAACTACATGCGCGCCGTGCTCTTCCCCGCCGGCTACGTCGAGGTGAAGACGCCGCTCATCTTCAACAAGGCGCTCTGGGAGCGCTCCGGCCACTGGGCGCACTACCGGGACAACATGTTCCTCATCGAATCGGAGCACGAGACGATGAGCGTGAAGCCGATGAACTGCCCCGGGCACTTCCTGACCTACGCGAGCGAGGTCCACAGCTACCGCGAGCTGCCGATCCGCTACCACGAGCAGACGCCGCTCCACCGGAACGAAGCCTCGGGCGTGCTCTCCGGCCTCACCCGCGTGCGCCAGTTCTCGCAGGACGACGCGCACTGCTTCGTCACGCCCGAGCAGATCGGCGAAGAGGTCGAGCGGCTGATCCGCCTCGTGCAGCGCGTCTACGCCGACTTCGGCCTCGCCTACACCGCCAAGCTCTCGACGATGCCCGACGAGCACCTGGGCGAGGTCGAGACGTGGCGGCACGCCGAGGCCGAGCTCACGGCGGCGCTCGACGCGGCCGGCGTGGCCTACACGCTGAACGAGGGCGACGGCGCGTTCTACGGGCCGAAGATCGACTTCGACGTCACCGACGCCATCGGGCGCAAGTGGCAGTGCGCGACGATCCAGCTCGACTACCAGCAGCCCGAGAACTTCGACTTGAAGTACATCGGGGCCGACAACACCGAGCACCGGCCGGTGGTGATCCACCGTGCAATCTTCGGCAGTTTCGAGCGCTTCATCGCCATCCTGATCGAGCACTACGCCGGGGCGTTCCCGCTGTGGCTGGCGCCCGAGCAGGCCGTGGTGGTGCCGATCGCCGACCGCCATGCCCCGCCCGCCCGCGCGGTCCGGGACCAGTTGGCGGCCGCCGGGCTCCGGACGTCGGTGGACGAGCGGCAGGAGAAGATTGGTTATAAGATTCGGGAGGCCCAATTGCGCAAGGTGCCCTATATGCTCGTGGTGGGCGACCGCGAAGCCGCCGACGGCACGATTGCCGTGCGGACCCGGGCCGGCGGCGATCAGGGGGCGGTCCCGGTGGCCGAGTTCGTCGCGCAGGCGACACAGGAAGTCGCGCGACGGGCATGAGGGACCGCCGGAAATTTGGTAAATGGGTAATCTGGTGATTTGGTAACCGGCATATGAAGAATTACCAAATTACCAATTTACCCAATCACCAAATGCACGTTTCACCAGGAGGTCGTTATCGCATTCGATAGAGGGGCCCGCCGCGACGATCGCACGCGGACCAACGAACGCATCCGGGTCCGGGAAATCCGCGTCATCGACGACACCGGCCAGCAGCTCGGCATCATGCCGCCGCCGCAGGCGCTGGCGATCGCCCGGCAGAAAGGGCTCGACCTCGTCGAGATCTCCCCGACGGCCGTGCCGCCGGTCTGCCGGATCATGGATTTCGGGAAGTACCAGTACCAGGAGCAGAAGCGCGCGCGCGAAGCCCGCCGCCACCAGAAGGTGATCGAGGTCAAGGAGATCAAGTTTCGCCCGAAGGTGGACGAGCACGACTACCAGTTCAAGAAGAAGCACATCGAGCGCTTCCTCGAAGAAGGCGACAAGGTCAAGGCGACGATCTTCTTCCGCGGCCGCGAGATGGCCCATCCCGAGATCGGGCGGCGCATCCTCGAGCGGCTCGTCGACGAGCTGGCCGAAGTGGCCGTCGCCGAGTCGATGCCGCGGATGGAAGGCAACCAGATGCACACCATCCTGGCCAAGAAGGTCGGGGGGGGCGGGGGCAAGTCCCGACCGGCCGCGGCGCCCTAACGAGACGAGAGACAGAGTGGAATGAGATGAAGAAAATCAAGCTGAAGACCCATCGGGGCGCCGCCAAGCGGTTCAAGCGCACGAAGACCGGAAAATTCCTGCGCAGCAAGGCGTTCAAGCAGCACATCCTGACGAGCAAGACCGCCAAGCGGAAGCGGTCCCTGCGCGGCAGCGCGCGCGTCGCCGACGTGGACGTGCCGAAGCTGGCGCGGATGCTGCCGTACAAGTAAACAGAAGCCATTAGCCGGTAGCCGTGAGCCATGAGCGCTTGCGGCCTACGGCTTAGCGCCTAACGGCTTACGGCTAAGATCTAAGAGCTACTAAGGAGACGCAATGCCTCGGGTGAAGAGAGGGACAGTCCGGCGCGCCAAGCGGAAGAAACTGCTCGGGCTGGCCAAGGGCTACTACGCCAACAAGAGCAAGCTGTACCGCGCCGCGAAAGAGTCGGTCGACACCGCGCTGAAGTACGCGTTCGTCGGCCGCCGCCGCAAGAAGCGCGACTTCCGCCGCCTGTGGGTGGTGCGCATCAACGCCGCCGCGCGCGAGCACGGCCTGACGTACGGCCAGTTCATCAGCGGCCTGAAGTCGGCCGGGGTCGCTCTCGATCGCAAGAGCCTCGCCGCGCTTGCCGTGTCGAGCCCCGCCGCGTTCGGCACGCTCGCCAAGCAGGCCAAAGCCGCCGCCAAGACCACCGCGCGGGCCTGAAGGGCCCGCCGGTCGATGTCCCTTCCCGATCAGGCCGCCGTCGACGCCGCGCTCGCGGCGTTCGACGCCGATCTCGCGGCCGCCGCCTCCGCCCGCGACGCCCAGACCGTCCGCGACACGTATCTCGGGCGCAAGCACAGCCTCGTCGCGTCGTGGATGCAGCAGGTCGCCACCGCGCCGACGCCCGATGACAAGAAGGCCATCGGCAAGCTCGCCAACGACTTCAAGCAGGCCGCCGAGGCGCGCTGGCAGGCGTTCCTCGAGCGCGGCGGCGCCGCGGAGGCGCCGGCCCACGCGGCCGACGTCACGCTGCCCCCGCGCGTCCCGCCGTTCGGCCACCGCCACCCGCTCACCGTCGTCCGCGACCAGCTCGAGGACATCTTCACCCGCATGGGCTTCGCCATCGTCGAGGGGCCTGAGGTCGAGGACGAGTGGCACTGTTTCGACGCGCTGAACATGCCCGCCGAGCACCCCGCGCGCGACATGCAGGACACGCTGTACCTCGATCCGCCGCTGCCGGGGCTCGAGCCGGGCGCCCCGCCGCGCACGCTCCTGCGCACGCACACGTCGGCCGTGCAGATTCGCTACATGCAGGCCCACACGCCCCCGATCCGCATCGTCGCCCCCGGCCGCGTGTACCGGCGCGACGATCTGGACCTCACGCACTCGCCCGCGTTCGGGCAGGTGGAGGGCCTCGCCGTCGGCGAAGGCCTGTCGCTCGCGGACCTGAAGGGCACGCTGCTCGCCTTCGCGCGGCAGATGTTCTCGCCGTCCACGCGCGTGCGCTTCCGCCCGAGCTTCTTCCCGTACACCGAGCCGAGCGCCGAGATCGACCTGAGCTGCTGGCGCTGCGACGGTACGGGCTGCTCGATGTGCAAGCAGACGGGCTGGATCGAGATGGGCGGCTGCGGCATGGTGCACCCGGCGGTGTTCGAGGCCGTCGGCTACGACGCCGAGCGCTACACCGGCTTCGCGTGGGGCATCGGCATCGAGCGCATCGCGATCCTGCGGTACCAGGTCGAGGACATCCGGCTGTTCTTCGAGAACGATTTGCGGTTCCTGGAGCAGTTTCCCTATTGACGGCCACAGAGGCACAGAGACACGGAGCAGCACGATGAGCGCGACGGGGGCCGCCGAAGGCGGCCGCGCGCGCGAGGAATCCCCGCCGGAGAGCCGCCGGTCGAAGCAGGTGCGGCTCTTCGGCGGGGATTCCTCGCGCGCGCAACGGCCTGCTTCGCAGGCCGCCCCGCGTCGCGCGCCCCATCGGCCGGAGCCGTTGGCGGGATCGGCTCTGTGCCTCCGTGCCTCTGTGGCTAGACAAGAGTTCAGATGCGATTGCTAGTGTCCTGGCTGCGCGATGTCGTCGACGTGCCGGTCCCGGCGGACCGGCTCGCCCACGATCTCGGCCTGCGCGGCTTCGAGGTCTCGTCGGTTGAGGCCGTCGGCGACGGCGACGCCGTCATCGACTTCGAGGTCACCGCCAACCGGCCCGACTGCCTGAGCATCCTCGGCTTCGCGCGCGAGGCCTCGGCGCTCTACGGCGTCCCGGTGGCGCATCCGTCGGCGGCGCCCGGCGCGGCGATCCCGCTGCGCGCGACGCCGTCGGGCGACTCGACGCACGTCTCGGTGACGATCGCCGCCCCGGACCTGTGCCCGCGCTATGCGGCCGCGGTCGCGGAGATCACGACCGGGCCGTCCCCGGCCTGGATGGCCGCGCGCCTGCAGGCCAGCGGCGTCCGGCCGATCAGCGCGATCGTCGACGTCACGAACTACGTGCTCCTCGAGCTCGGCCACCCGATGCACGCCTTCGACCGGGCGCGCCTGACGGACGCCGCGATCCACGTCCGCCGCGCGGCGCCCGGCGAAACGCTCACCACGCTCGACGGCGTCCAGCGCGCGCTCGATCCCGAGATGCTCGTCATCGCCGACGCCGCGCGCGCGCAGGCGGTGGCCGGTGTGATGGGCGGCGCGGCCTCGGAGGTCTCGGCCTCGACGCGCGAGGTCGTGTTCGAGAGCGCGTATTTCCAGCCGGCGAGCGTGCGGCGCACGAGCAAGCGCCTGAACCTCAAGACCGAGGCCTCGGCGCGCTTCGAACGGGGCGCCGACGTGAGCGCCCCGGTCGTCGCGCTCCAGCGCGCCCTCGCGCTGATGGAGCAGATCGGCGCCGGCGCCGTCGTCGGGCCGATCGTGGATCGCTATCCCGCGCCGCGCGAGCCGCGCGTGATCGGCCTGCGGCGCGAGCGCCTGGCGAGCCTGCTGGGCGTGACGGTGCCCGACGCCGACGTCGAGCGGATCCTGCGCGCCCTCGGGCTGGCGGTGGCCGACGGGCCGGGCGGCTGGTCGGTCACGGCGCCGACCTTCCGCGTCGACCTGGCGCGCGAGGTCGACCTCATCGAGGAAGTCGGCCGCCACTTCGGCTTCGACCAGCTGCCGGCGACGTTCCCCGTGATGACCGAGCCGGCGCCGGCGCCCGACCCGCGCGTGCCGCGCGACCGCCGCGTGCGCGTTGTGCTCCAGGCGGCGGGCCTCTCGGAGGCCGTCACGTTCGCGTTCATCGAGTCGAAAGCGGCCGCGCCGTTCGCCGGGGCCGAGGCCCTCGTGGCGGTCGCCAACCCGCTCTCGGGCAAGTTCGAAACGCTGCGGCCCTCGCTCGTGCCGGGCCTCGTCGACGCCGTCGCGCACAACCGGCGCCACGGGCGGCGCGACGTCGGCCTGTACGAGATCGGGGCGCGCTTCACCCGCGCCGGCGAATCGCGCGGCGTCGCGGCGGCGTGGACGGGCGCGCCCGCGCCGTTCTGGAAGGACGGCACGCGCGAGGCCGACGTGTTCGACGTCACCGGCCTGGCCGCGCGCGTGGCGGACGTGCTCGACGTCCCGATCGCGATCGAGGCCGCGTCGGCGCCCTATCTCGTGCCCGGCCAGACGGCGGCCATCATGGGCGGCGGTCGGCGGCTCGGCCTGGCCGGCCAGGTGGCGCCGGCGATCCTCGACGCGCGCGGCGCGCCGCGGCAGGACGCGGTGTTCGTCGTCGAGCTCGACCTCGACGCGATGGCCGCGGTGGCGGCGCCGCGTCCCGAGACGACGACGCCGCTGCCGAAGTTTCCGTCCGTCGTGCGCGACCTCTCGATCGTCGTCCCGGCGACCTTGCCTGCCGCGCGCATTCATGGCACCATGCGGGCGGCCGCCGAGGGCGCGGCGGCGCCGCTCGCGGGCGCCGCGTTCTTCGATCGCTACCAGGGCAAGGGCGTGCCGCAGGGATCGGTCAGCCTGTCGATTCGCCTTACGTTCCAGGCGGACGATCGCACGCTCACCGACCCGGAAGTCCAGCAGACGTTCGAACGAATTCTCGAGGCGCTCGCGCGCGAGCACGGCGCCGTGCAGCGGTAGACTCTTCTTCCGGCGAGGGGCCCATGGCGAAGACGGCGGTGCGAGGCGTGGAACTGGACGCAATCGATCGGCTCGAGGCGAAGCTGCGGCAGCTCATCGAGATGGTGGATCGCCTGAAGGGCGAGAAGACGCGGACCGCGGACGAGAACCAGCGCCTGGCGCGCGAGCTCGACGCCCTGCGCGGCCGCCTCGCGTCGGGCGATCAGGCCGCCAGCGAGCTGAACGCCCTCAAGGAAGAGCGCGACGTGATCCGCTCGCGCGTCACCGAGATGCTCGAGCAGCTGGAAGCGCTGGATCTGTGATCGACTGGCCAACGGCTAAGGGCTAATGGCTGACAAGGTCATCCCGATCGACATTCAGGGCCAGCGCTACCCCATCCGGACGGCGCTCGACCCCGACTACGTCCAGCGCCTGGCGCTGTTCGTCGACGAGAAGATGCGCGCCGCCGCCGACTCCGCCCCCACGGGCGACTCCCAGCGCCTGGCCGTCCTCGCCGCCCTCAATATCGCCGACGAATTGTTCCGGATCCGCGAGGTCAGCCGCAGCCGGGACGGCCAGCTGGCCGAGCGCGCCGAGGAGCTGGAGCGCCTCGTCGACCGCGTTCTGATGGCCTCGTAGATCTGCTAGAATCGCCTCGAATTCAACTTCCCTGCTTTGCTTGTGATGGCGGTAGGCTCGTTTGAGCCAACGTTTCACCTAAGAGAGTCGCGACGCCGCGTGGTGTGCACGCCTCGGTACGAGGAAGCCTAAAGCGCGGCTTGTTTGAGCGGTTCCACCTGCTTACGCAGGTTCATCGACCTCCCCACACGGCAAAGCGGGGCTCTTTTCTTCGCGGCACGAAAGGACCCTGAGCGTGCCCGTACTGGCCGGCTATTTCATCAACGCGGCGATCACCCTCGGCGCCGCCATCGCCGTGTTCCTCTGGTGGGTGGCGACGCGCAAGAGTATCGCGGCCGACACCATCGGCCGCGCCGAGGCCCAGGCCGAGCGGCTCCTGAAGGACGCCGCGCGCGACGCCGAGACGCGACGCAAGGAGACGCTGCTCGAGGCCAAGGAAAAGGCCCACGAGATCGTCACCGAGGCCGAGCGGCAGACGCGCAAGGAGCGCCAGGAGGCCGCGACCATCGAGCAGGCCCTCCTCCGGCGCGACGCGGCGCTGGCCGAGCGCCAGACGGCCTTCGAGCGCCGCGACGCCGACCTGGCCACCCGCGCCACGGCGCTGGCCGGGCGCGAGACGTCCACGGCGGCCGCCGCCGCCCGGTACGAGCAGCTCGTCGCGCAGCAGCAGCACGAGCTCGAACGCGTGGCGAGCCTCACCGCGGAGGAAGCCAAGGAGCTGCTGCTGAAGCAGATCGAGGCCGACGCGCGGCACGACGCCGCCAGGCTCCTGAAGCGGCTCGACAGCGAAGCGCGCGAGACCGCCGCCGATCGCGCCAAGCAGTACATCACCGAGGCCATCCAGCGCTCCGCCGCCGAGCACGCGATCGAGACCACCGTGTCGGTGGTCGACCTGCCGAGCGACGACCTCAAGGGCCGCATCATCGGCCGCGAGGGCCGCAACATCCGCGCGCTCGAACTCGCCACGGGCGTCGACCTCATCGTCGACGACACGCCGGGCGCGATCATCCTGTCCGGCTTCGATCCGTACCGCCGCGAGATCGCGCGCCTCGCGATCGGCCGCCTGATCGCCGACGGCCGCATCCATCCGGCGCGGATCGAGGAGGTGGTGCAGAAGGTGAAGGATGAAACCGACGAGGCGATGCGGAAGGAAGGCGCCGCCGCCGCGTTCGAGCTCGGCCTCCACGACCTGCACCCCGAGATCCTCCGGCTGATGGGACGCCTCAAGTTCCGCACGAGCTACGGCCAGAACGTGCTGTCCCACTCGATCGAGGTGGCGCGCCTGGCCGGCCTCATGGCGCGCGAGGTGGGCCTCGACGCGCACGTCACCGTGCGCGCCGCGTTCGTCCACGACATCGGCAAGGCCATCGACCGCGAGATGCAGGGCACGCACCTCGAGATCGGCATCGACTTCCTCCGCAAGCACGGCGAGAGCGAGGCGGTCGTGATGGCGATGGCCGCGCACCACATGGACATCGACTGGCCGTCGCTCGAGGCGATGCTCGTGCAGGCCGCCGACGCGATCTCGGCCGCGCGCCCGGGCGCCCGGCGCGACATCCTCGAGTCCTACGTGAAGCGCCTCGAGAAGCTCGAGGGCATCGCCGACTCGTTCAAGGGCGTCTCCAAGTCGTTCGCCCTCCAGGCGGGGCGCGAGATCCGCATCATGGTCGAAAGCGAGAAGATCTCCGACGAGGAGGCCACCTGGCTCTCCAAGGACATCGCCCGCCGAATCGAGAACGAGCTGGAGTACCCCGGACAGATCAAAGTCACGGTGATCCGGGAAACCCGCGCCGTCGACTATGCCAAGTAGCGCCGCCACGGTCGCGGGGCTCAGCGAATCCGACCTGATCGACCGCATCCGCCGCCAGCTGCCCCCGCCGCCGGGCTGGCTCCACGTGGCGATCGGCGACGACGCGGCCGTCGTCGAGCCGGCGAGAAACCGCCTCGACGTGCTGAGCGTGGACGCGCTCGTCGAGGGCGTGCACTTCGACCGCCGCTTCACGCCCCCTGACGCGATCGGCCACCGGGCCCTCGCCGTCAACCTGAGCGACCTGGCCGCGATGGGCGCGGAGCCGCGCCTCGCGCTGCTCTCGCTGGCGCTGCCGTCGGCCTTCCCGCTCGACGACTTCGACGAGATGATCGGGGGCTTCGCGCGCCTCGCCGCGCGCCATCGCCTCCACCTGGCCGGCGGCAACCTCACGCGATCGCCCGGCCCGCTCGTCGTCGACGTGACCGTGTCGGGCACCGTGAAGCCGCGCCGCGCGATCACCCGCGCGGGCGCGCGTCCCGGCGACCGCCTCTACGTGACCGGCGCCCTCGGCGCCGGCGCCGCGGGCCTGGAGATGCTGCGCGCCGGCGAGCCGGCCGCGGAGGAGGGTCCCACGGCCTGGTACCTCCGACCCCAGCCGCGCGTCCGGGTGGGCGCGCTGCTCGGCCGGAACCGCGCCGTGTCGGCCGGCCTGGACCTGAGCGACGGCCTCGCCGACGGCGTCCGCCGCCTGGCCGCCGCGAGCGGCGTCGGGATCCTCCTCGACGGCGACGCCCTCCCGATCGATCCCGCCGCGCGCGCCTGGTTCGAGCGGCAGGGCGACCCCATCGAGCGCGCCATCGCCGGCGGCGACGACTACGAGCTGCTGGTCGCCGTCCCCCCCGCCGCCGCGGCCGGCTGGCCGCCGCCCGGCGGCACGGCGGCGTCCCGATCACCGAGATCGGCGTCTGTACGGAAGGCCTCGGGCTGGTGCTCCGCCGCACCCTCGACGGCCGCGCGTGCGATACAGCCGTTCCTGGGCCGGAATTCGCCCACTTCGGCTAAACCGCCGATCCGCCCGCCGACCTGGGCCGTCACGGCCGTGTCGTAAAATTTTTCGCGGTGCTGATCTCCAAGTCCTTCTGGCGGAAGGCGGTCGTGACCGTCGTCGCGGCGGCGGCGTTCGCCTCCGTGTACGAGGTCACGATTCTCGACTCCCGCTACGCGGCCCGGCAGGCGACGCTGCGCGAGAGCACGGCCATGCCCTCAGCCGGCGCCCGGCTGGCCTTCACCGCCACGGCGTACTGCAAGGGCACGGTGACCGCGTCGGGCGCGGCGGTCCACCGCGGGATGGCGGCGGCCGACCCGGACCTCCTGCCCGTCGGCTCGATCATCGAGGTCGACGCCGAGGACGCCCGGTACGACGGCATCTACTCGGTGCTCGACACCGGCCCGGCCGTCCAGGGCCGGCACATCGACCTCTACATGTGGAGCTGCTACGAGGCGCTCGACTTCGGCCGCCAGCCCGTGCACATCACCGTGCTCCGGCTGGGCTGGAGCCCGAACGGGAACAACGACAGGTAGGGCTCAGGGCTTACGGCTTACGGCTTACGGCTTACGGCTAACGGCTAGCGGCTAGCGGCTAACGGCTAACCTCTAACCCCCTCTTCCCTCCCCCCCGCCAGCGTCAGTTCGAACAACCTGTAGTAAATCCCGCGCAGCGCCAGCAGCTCCTGGTGCGTACCGGATTCCCTCAGCTGGCCCTTGTGCAGCACCAGGATCTTGTCCATGTCCTGGATCGTCGACAAGCGGTGGGCGATCGCGATCGTGGTCCGGCCGGCCATGAGCACGCCGAGGGCGTCGCGGATGAGGAGCTCGGTCTCCGTGTCGACGCTCGACGTCGCCTCGTCGAGGATGAGCACGCGCGGATCGGACGCGAGCGCGCGGGCGAACGAGAGCAGCTGTTTCTGGCCGACCGACAGCGTCGACCCGCGTTCCGCGACGGCGCTCGCGTAGCCCTCCGGCAGCCGCCCGATGAACGCGTCGGCGTGCACGGCCTCCGCCGCGCGCCGCACGCGGCCGTCATCCATCGCCTCGCCGAGCCGGATGTTGTCGGCGATCGTCCCCGAGAACAGGTGCACGTCCTGCAGGACGAGCCCGAACAGGCCGCGCAGGTCGTCGAGGGCGAGCTCGCGCACGTCCACGCCGTCGACGGTGATCCGGCCTTTCTTCACGTCGTAGTACCGCAGCAGCAGGTTGATCAGCGTCGTCTTGCCGGCGCCAGTGGCGCCGACGACGGCGACGCGCTCGCCGGGGCGGACGTCGAAGCTCACGTCCTCGAGCACCCATTCGTCGTTGTAGGCGAACCAGACGTGCTCGAAGCGGATGTGGCCGGCGGCGGGCTCGGGCCGCCGCGCGGGCCGCGCCGGCGAGACGATCGCGACCGGCTCGTCGAGCAGCCCGAAGATCCGCTCGGACGCCGCCATCGCCGCCTGCAGCAGGTTGAACTTCTCCGACATGTCGCTGATCGGCCGGAAGAAGCGCTGCGAGTACTGCAGGAACGCCGCGAGTGCGCCGAGCGTGAGCGTGCCGGCCGCGACGCGGCCGCCGCCGTACCAGATGATGAGCGCCATCGCGATCGACGCGACCGCCTCCACCGCCGGGTAGAAGACGGCGTAGTAGAAAACGGATTCGAGATTCGCGTCCCGGTGCCTGGCGTCGATCTCGTCGAAGCGAGCGAAATCGACGGCTTCTCGCCGGAAGAGCTGTTCGGTGGCCATCCCGGTGATGTGCTCCTGCAGGAACGCGTTAATCCGCGCGATCCAGCCGCGCACCACGCGGTAGCTCTCGCGGACGTTCCGCCGGAACCACTGCGTGATGACGACGAGCAGTGGCAGCACGAGGAACGACACCAGCGCCAGGCGCCAGTTCATCGCCAGCATCATCACCATGATCCCGACGAGCAGGAACAGGTCGCCGAACACCGCGACCACGCCGGACGTGAACAGGTCGTTCAGCACGTCCACGTCGGACGTGACGCGCGTCATCATCCGGCCCACGGGGTTGCGGTCGTAGTAGCGGACGTCGATGCGCTGCAGGTGCCCGTGCAGGGCCATGCGGAGGTCGAACATGATCCGCTGGCCGGTCATCTGCATCGTCCAGGTCTGGACGTAGTCGGACACGAAGGCGCCGAGGAGGATGACGGCGTACGCGATCGCGAGCCGCCCCAGGCCGTCGAGCTGCCCGGTGGTGACGTGGTTGTCGATGGCGAGCTTGATCAGGTACGGCTGCGCCAGCGACGCGGCCGACGAGCCGAGCGTTGCGACGAACGCGATCGCCACCGCCCCGCGGTACGGCCGGAGGTAGGCGAGCAGCCGCCGCATGAGCCGCGCGTCGTACGCCTTCCCGAGGACCTCGTCCTCCGCGCTGCTCATGACGCGGCCAGCTCGTCCTCGAGGAGCTGCTTGCGGTACAGGTCTGCGTAGAGGCCGTTGGCGGCGACGAGCGCGGCGTGCGCGCCCTGTTCGACGATGCGGCCGGCGTCGAGGACGAAGATCTCGTCCGCGTCGCGGACTGTCGAGATCCGGTGCGAGACGATGATCGACGTGCGCTCGCGCATCACGCCGCGCAGGCGCGAGAGGATCTCCTCTTCCGTGTAGGTATCGACGGCCGACAGGGCATCGTCCAGGATCAGAATCGGCGGATCGATGGCCAGGGCGCGTGCGATCGCGGTGCGCTGCTTCTGCCCGCCCGAGAGCGTGAGCCCGCGCTCGCCGACGCGCGTCTCGTAGCCCAGGGGAAAGTCCGCGATGTCCTTGTCGAGCCGCGCGATCGCCGCCGCCCGCACGATGCGCGAGTCTCGTGCCTCCCCACCCGACCCACCCGCCCGACCCGACCCACCCGACCCATCCAGCCCATAGGCGATGTTGTTCCCGAGCGTGTCCGAGAAGAGGAACGGCTCCTGTGGCACGAAGCCGATGGCGCCACGCAGCACGGCGAGCGGCAGCTCGCGAACATCAACGCCGTCCACAAAGACGGCGCCCGCCGGCGGCTCGTGGAGGCGCGCCAGCAGATTCAGGAGCGTCGACTTGCCCGAGCCGGTGAGGCCGACCAGGGCGGCCGTGCGCCCCGCCGGGATCGTGAGCGACACGTGGTCGAGCACGGGCGTGCCGCCGTACCCGAATGTCAGGTCGCGCAGCTCGATGGCGCCGTGGATCTTCAGGCCGGCGTAGCGGGACGCGCCGGGCGCGTCGGCAATCACCGGGGGCGCGTCGAGCACCTCGAGCATGCGCGACCACGAGGCCATCCCGCGCTGGATCATGTTCGTGACCCAGCCGAACGCGATGAGCGGCCAGCTCAGCAGCGTCAGGTAGGCGTTGAACGCGACGAACTGCCCCACCGTGATGCGGCCCTGGATCACATCCCGGCTGCCGAGCCAGAGCACCAGCAGCGCGCCGAGCCCGAGGAAGAACGCCATGCTCGGAAAGAAGAAGCCCTGGATCGCGATCAGCCCGCGGTTGCGGCGCACGTACTCCGCATTCGACCGTCGGAACCGCTCGGTCTCGGCGGCTTCCTGCCGGTACGCGCGCACCACGCGCACGCCGGCGAGCGCCTCCTGCGTGACGGCGCTCACGTCGGCAAACTGCGCCTGGATCGCCTCGAACCGCCGGTGGATCGCGCTGCCGAAGTACTTCACCGACACCGACACGAACGGCAGGGGCAGCAGCGACAACCACGTAAGCCGCGCGTCGATGACAAACATCATCGTCAGCGCGATCGCGAAGCCGAGGAGCGTGTTGGCCGAGTACATCACCGCCGGCCCGACCATCATGCGGACGGCGTTCAGGTCGCTCGTGGCGCGCGACATCAGGTCCCCGGTGCGGTGCCGCTGGAAGTACGCGAGCGGCATCGTCTGCAGGTGGGCGAAGAAGTCGTTCCGGATGTCGTACTCGATGCGGCGGGACACGCCGGTGAGGATCCAGCGCATCAGGTAGCGGAACACGCCGCCGACCAGGCCGATCGCGATCAACAGGCCGCCGTACTGCAGTAGCTTGGCGCGGGTCGCCCCGAGCGTCAGGTCGTCGATGGCCGCGCGGAGCACGAGCGGCGACGCCTGCGTGATCCCCGTGGTGATGACGACGGAGAGGAGGCCGAGGAGGAATTGCCGCCGGTACCGGGCCATGTACCCCATCAAGCGGCGCGTAGGGGACATCGGAGGAGTATAGCGTGTACAACCCGCGCCTTCTGTGCTATCGTGGCAATGCCTTCCCAGCGGGCTGTGTTCAACTGACAACTTGGAGTCGACCGTGATGTACGCCAAGAGACATCCCGCTTTCGTGCTGTACGCCTCCCTCGCGCTGGCCCTGGTCGGCCTGACGGCCGCGCCGGCGCGCGCGCAGTTTCAGCCGCGCCCACTCGGGAATCCCGCCGTCGGCGAGAACTGGCACATCGAGGGCTTCGCGGGCTTCTTCAACCCCGCGGCCGACCTCTCCCTGGCGGTCGAAGGCCTGGGCCAGACGCCGACGCTCATCGACGCGAAGAAGGACCTCGGCCTGGTCGACAAGCACTTCTCGGACCTGCGGGTGACGCTGCGGCCCGCGGCCAAGCACAAGTTCCGGCTCCAGTTCCTGAACATGAACTGGACGCAGTCGTCCACGCTCACACGCGATGTCGTGTTCAACGGGCAGAGATACACCGTCACGCTGCCCGTGGATTCCGTGCTCGACTGGAAGTCCTACCGCATGGGCTACGAGTACGACTTCATCCAGCGGGATCGCGGATTCGGCGGCCTGCTCCTCGAGGCCAAGTACACCGACGTCACGGCGCAGCTCTCGAACAAGCTGGTCACGGAGCTGGCGGAGGCGCGGGCGCCGATTCCCGCCATCGGCGGCATCGCCCGCGTGTATCCGGTGCCGAACGTCGGGATCACATTCGAGATGTCGGGCTTCAAGCTGCCCGAGAGCATCAACGCGGACTACAAGGCCCACTACCTCGACTGGGACCTCAACGGGCTGCTGAACATCAACGACTACGTCGGCGCCCAGGTCGGGTACCGGTCAATCGACTTCACCTATCTGATCAGCGATTACAACGGCGTGATGAAGCTGAAGGGCCTCTATTTCGGAGTCGTTGCTAGATATTAGTAGCTGAGGAGCTAAGGAACTGGGGAGCTGAGGAAGTAGGTTCCCGAGTTCCTCAGTTCCTCAGTTCCTCAGCTTCTTTCTAGTGAATTCTCGCGGCCGCGGGAATCCTCAGCGCGGCCAGCCTCCGGTCAGCCTCTTCCAAGGTCTCGTCCCGCTTGCAGAAGCAGAACCGCAGCTTGGTCCGGCCCTTCGCCGCGTCCTTGTAGAAACTGCTGCCGGGCACGGCGGCGACGCCCACATCCTTCACCAGGTACCGCGCGAACGACACGTCGTCGGTCCGGCCGGCGCCGTCGAGAAACGCGGCGATGTCCGTCATGATGTAGTAGGCGCCCGTCGGCGGGTAGCAGTGGAAGTGGTGGCGCCCCAGGATGTCGAGCAGCTTGTCGCGGCGGCGCTGGTACTCGGCCGCCATCTTCACGTAGTACTGATCGGGCAGGCCGAGCGCGACGGCGCCGGCCTCCTGGAGCGGGGCCGCCGCCCCGACGGTCAGGAAGTCGTGGACCTTGCGGATCGCGCCCGTCAGCGAGGGCGGTGAAATGGTCCAGCCCACCCGCCAGCCGGTCACGCTGTAGGTCTTCGACAGGCCGTTGATCGTGACCGTGCGATCGGACATCCCCTCGAGCGACGCGATCGGCACGTGGCGCGCGCCGTCGTAAATGATGTGCTCGTAGATCTCGTCCGAGATCGCGATGGCGTCCCATTTGCGGCACAGCACGGCGATGGCTTCGAGCTCGCTCCGCGAGAACACCTTGCCCGTCGGGTTGTTCGGCGTATTGATGATGATCGCCTTGGTCCTGTCGTTGAAGGCGGCCGCCAGCTCGTCGGGATCGAACGTCCAGTCGGGCTCGTGCAGCGTGACGTAGCGCGGCGTCGCGCCGGAGAGGATCGCGTCGGGGCCGTAGTTCTCGTAAAACGGCTCGAACACGATCACTTCGTCTCCGGGATCCACGATCGCCATCATCGTCGCGATCATCGCCTCGGTGGCGCCGCAGCAGACGGTCACCTGCTCGTCGGGCGCCACGGGCACGCCGAAGCGCCGCGTGAACTCGCGGGCCACGGCCTCGCGCAGCGGGCGCGCGCCCCAGGTGACCGCGTACTGATTCACGTCGGCGCGGATCGCCGCGATCGCCGCCTCCTTCACTTCGGCCGGCGCCGGAAAATCGGGAAACCCCTGCGAGAGGTTCACGCCGCCGTACTGCTGGTTGAGACGGG
Organism: uncultured Acidobacteriota bacterium; assembly: GCA_963792785.1. Lineage (GTDB taxonomy): Bacteria > Acidobacteriota > Vicinamibacteria > Vicinamibacterales > CAVVIG01 > CAWIMX01. The sequence goes on from CAWBXO010000001.1 coordinate 1,274,402, forward strand.
TCATCTCGCGGATCACCGACTCGGTGAACTGCGTGGCCTTCTTCGATCCGGTGAGTTTGGACATGGCTAGTGGACCACACTCGCTGAACGACTACCGATTCGACGAACCGGATCTTGATACCAACCACAGAGGCGCGGAGACACGGAGGCCCAAGAGCGACCGGTCGTCGGCGCCGCATCTGCGGCGCCTGCGAGGACTGCACGGCAGGCCGGCGACGAACTCGCGATCCTCTGCGACTCTGAGTCTCTGTGGTTCATTACCTCAGTACAGGAGACGATAATCCTCAGCCGTCCCGAGGATGCGCTTCACGTAGTTCTGCGTCTCGGGAAACGGGATGTCGTCGATGAATTCCTCGCGCGCGAGGCCGGGCCGCTCGGTCCGCCACGCTTCGACGCGCCGCTCCCCCGCATTGTAGCCCGCCAGCGCGAGGTGGACGTCGCCGAACTCGCCGACGAGATCGGCGAAGTACGCCATGCCCATCCGGATGTTGGCGTCGGGATCCGTGAGCAACCGGCTCGAGTAGCGCAGGCCGACGCGGGGCGCGTAGCGGCGCGCCGTCGCCGGCAGAAGCTGCATGAGGCCGTACGCGTTCGCCGGAGACCTGATGCCGGGGTCGAAGTTGGATTCCTGCGCGACGAGCGCGGCCATGAGATACGGGTCCAGATCGTGCTCGGCCGCGTGCTTCTGGATCAGGTCCCAGTACTCGAGCGGGAACAGGATCGTTCGCACGTCCCGCGGCAGGTCGGCCCCGCCGTCGGCCAGGTACTGCGGATACGCGCGCTTCATCGTGTTGATGGCGGGACGCAGATCGCCCCGCCGGTTGAGCGCCCACGCGAGCGTGGCCTGGAGCGCCGGCGAGTCGCCCCACATGGCCTGGCCGTACCGCAGCTCGTCCACGGCCGGCGTGAAGAGCCCGGCGGCCAGCAGCGCGCGAATGACGCCGATGTTGGCGGGAGGCGCCGGCGGTGGCGCGGGCGCCTGGCCCGCTACGGCGACGGCGCCAACGGGCACCCGCCTCGGCGGCGGCACCGTCAGGCGCGCGGCCGCGAGCCGCCCGTAGTAGCTGTTCCGATAGTCCGCGAGCGTCAGCGCGTACCGCTCACGCGCGTGCGCGGCGTCGCCTCCCGCCTCGTACGCCCGGCCGAGCCAGTAGAGCCACGACGGGCGGTAGTCGGATCGCGGGAACGCCGCGGCGGCCCGCTCGAAGATCTGGATCGTCTCGGCGTAGCGGCCGTGCCGGTAGGACCACCAGCCGGTCCTCCACGCGGCGCGCTCGGCAAAACGCCCCGTGGGAAACCGATCGAGAATCTGGCGAAAGACGAGGTCGGCCTGCTCGTCCTTGTCGTCGACGATGTAGGACGTGCCGAGTTCGTTCAACGCGTCCTCGACGAACGGCGAATCCGGATCCTCGTCCAGGATGCGCTTCAAGGCGCCTACGTACGCGTCGGTGGCGCGAAGCGCCTTCACCGACAGGGCCCAGTAGTACGTGGCCTCGGCGCGGAACGGTCCGTCGCCGTCCATCTGGCGGCGGGCGCGATCGCGGGCCGGCCGGTAGCGGCGCAGGAAGTAGTCCGACTCGGCGACACGCAGGTCGAGGCGGTCGCGCTCGTCACCGCGCGCGACCGCGACGAGCCGCTCGAAGGCCTTCCCCGCTTCGGCGTAACGCCGCCCGGCGAACAACTGATTGGCACGCGCGAGCTCCCTGGCGTACGTGTCGCTGCCGGCGATCGGGCGCGGTGTGTCCCCTGTCTCCTCGAGCGCGGCCGCGGCGGCGAGGCCGGAATCGGAGAGCGGGTAGTCGTAATAGAGAACACGGTACACGCGCACGGCCGTGTCGTGCGCGTCGAGCTCGACGGCGGCATTCGCCTGGCGCAGCAGGATGGCCGGGCGATCGAAGACGCGGTCGCCAGTCGTCAACCGGTCGTAGACGGCCAGCGCCGACTCGGGCTCACCCATCGCTTCGTCGGCCTCGGCCTCGCCGAGCGCGGCGGCTTGCGCGAGGTAGCCGATCGGTCTGGTGGCGAGTGCCGCGCGGAAGGCCTCGCGGGCTCCGCCGGGATCGTCGAGCCTCAGGCGGGCCTGGCCCGTGAAGTAGTCGGCGTACCCGGCAAGCGGGCCCCGGTGGAGCGCGGGGCGGTCGAGGAGGTCGAGGGCCCTGGCGTACTTCCCGTCCGCGAGGAGGGTCCCGGCTTCGGCCAGATCGCCGGGCGCGGTCGCGCTCGGGGCGAACCAGAATCTGATCGAGGGAGCCCGGCACGGGCGGGTGCGCCGTGGGGACGAGCTGCTGCGCGGAACCCGCGACGGAGGCCGCGACCCAGCCGAGGAGCGCGAGGGCTGCCCCCGCCCGGGTCGCTCGTGTCACGAGCTGGCCTCGAGCAGGCGGGCATCGCCGTCGGCCAGCGTGCGCACCAGCTCGGCGTGGAAGTAGTCGGCGCGGTGGCGGACGTCTGGCGGGATGCGCTGCTCGTAGAGCGCGCGCGCCCGCGCGATCTCCGACGCCAGCCGCGTGCCCAGGTCGCGGTGCTCGCGGCCCTCGGCGACGTCGGTCTCGTGGTAGAGGCGGATCTCGGACACCAGCAGCCGCGCGAACCGCCGGGCGCCCTCCTCGTCTTCCTCGTCGGTGCGTCGCGGCGCCGCGGGAGCGGCCGCCGGCGGGGACGCGGCCCGCGCGGCCTTGAACGCGGTGACCATGGCGAGGCGCTGGCCGGCGTGGCGCGCGAGGATCTCGAGCAGCGCCGGACGGAACGGGCCTGCCCCGTCCGTGTCGGCGTAGAACACCGCGACGGCCTGCTCGCCGAGCATCATCGGCACGGCCAGGCAGGTGCGTCCCGTGGCGCCGCGCGCGAACGCGGGGACGCTCACGGGTGTGTCGGGGCCGGCCTGCGTCGTCGCCGCGCGGGCCACGGCGTCGGCCAGCACGCCGCCTTCGGCGAGCGGCACGGCGACCGACTCGGGTGGCGACGGATCGGGCGTGAAGCCGGCGAAACGGAAGCCTTCGAAGCGGCCGCCGCGGATGAGGAACACGGCCGCGCGCGCGGCATCGCCCTGCGATCCGTCCACGAGGCGATTGAGGATGTCGCCGATGGACCAGGCCGTGTCGATCGCGCGCATCGCACGGGCCAGGCCCTCGCGATCGTCGACCGCCGCTTCGGGCGCGGGCGCGGCCTTCGCCTGCGCCTCGGCGGTCTGGGCCCTTTCCTCGGCGGCTTGTGCGCTCGCCTGGGCGGCATGGACGTTCATCTCGGCGGCCTGCGCGCTCGTCTCGGCGGCATTTGCGCGCGTCTCCGCGGCTTTCGCGCGGTCCTCGGCCGCCTCGACCCGGCCGTCGGCGGCGTTCGCCCTGGTCTCGGCCGCCATGGCCTGCTCGCGCGCGTCCTTCAGCTGGGCCTGGCTTTCCTGGAGCTCGGTTTTCACGGCGTCGAGGGCGGCGCCGAGCTCGGCCTCGGCCTCGTTGCGAACGGCGGCCATTTCGGCCCGGACCTCATCTACGCGCGCCTGCACCTCGGCCGCGATCTGCTCGCGCAGACGGGTGCTGAAAGCGTCGAGCGTCTGCTGCAGGTCTTCGTCGAAACTCATGTTGGGTACCCACACCGGGGGAACGGCGAGCCTCTCCGATCATCAGTACAATGAAGGTTCCTGTGGGGGCGATACGGCTTCGACGGGGGTAAAGACTCGCGGGATGCATGCCGAGCCCCATCGACTCGTAAATCCGATGGAACACAGAGTAACTGCGAACACGCAGCTTCCTCTCGCTGCTTAACTAAACCTTAAGTCAGCGACGTCCACCTCGTCCCTGCCTGCGGGGCGGGACTGGATGTCATAAAAGCAGGCTGGCCGCCACGAGCTGTTCCGACGCGTGGCGGTAAGACAAATCGGGGCTAGTGGTCGTCTTTTTCCGTCGCTCTTCGACGACGACCGCGAAATTTCAAGAGCGGCTACGCATGTAGACGCCCGTGACGGCGTGCCTTCGGACGCGGGTTCGACTCCCGCCGCCTCCATTCGACTCGCCTCCATCCCGCCTACGGCGGGCCGGAGGCTCGCTCATGGCGGGCCACCTCAGGGAGAATGCCCTGAGCGAGCCCTCGACTTCGCTCGGGCGAGTCGAAGGGCATTGATCCGACGCTCGCGACGATGCCATCGTCGTCGTCGTGTATTTCGTCTACATCCTGCGCTGCGCTGACGATGCGCTCTACATCGGTCACACTTCCGATCTGGCACGCCGTGTAGAAACGCACCAGGCCGGCGAAGCCTCACGATTCACCGCGAATCGCCGTCCCGTCGCGCTTACCTACTCCGAGTCGTTCCCCAACCGCGCGGCCGCGGTGAAGCGCGAACGACAACTGAAGCGGTGGACCCGACGAAAGAAGGACGCCCTCATCTCCGGAAATCTCCAATTGCTACAGCAGCTGTGAGTCGTACACCGAAACATCGTGAACGCAAGAGCCTACGCTGGCTCCTCTGGTGAGCCCAGCTCCGTCGCGTCACGAAACTGGCGCCATTGCTGCTGAATCGCCCGATTCGCCGCAGGTCTCGAACACATGCTCAAAGAGCACGGCGCACTTGTGTTGGAATAGCTTTGGGGTGTACGCACGCGGCAAGCCCTCGTCGAGCGTGTCCTCGATCGCCAGCTTGACCTGCGCCCGCGCCTGCGCTTTCTGCCGCCAGTTCAGCACGAGCGCCCCGCGGACCCGCTGCAACAGGTGGCGAGCCACCTTCTTGACCTCATCGCGTTCTGCCGGGGCCAAATCCGGACCGGGTCTGGTCAGGAGGTCGAACACGGTCAACTCTTCCTCGGTGAGCTGCTCACGGACGTGCCGCTGCTCCTCATCCGAGAGAGAGCGGCTCAGGGCCAGAAGTTCCTTGAATAGCTCGTCGATGTTACGGCTGCCAGCGTTGTATGACTCGATCAACGCCTCGAACTTGGTCAAGAAATCGGCCCGTGTCGGATTGGCCCGAATCAACGTATTGAGCTGCTTCCGAACCGCGGCCCGCAACTGTTGCCCGGTCGTGTTCGCGTCGGACGTGGGAACGCTCGCCTTTTCCGACGAGGACGCCGCGCGCATGCGCCAGTGCCATGACGCACTGACGGCCCCGATCCCGTCAACGTTGGGTGACCCACCGGAGGGCCTCCAGCAGACTCCGATCGAACTCGGCCAGGTTGTCGCTGAACCCGTGATCGGCGGCAGGCACCACCCACAGGCGCTTCGGTTCACCCGCGCGCTCCAGCACGCGCTGCAGGGTGGCCAGCGGCACGAACTCGTCATGCGTGGAATGGATGGCGGCGAGCGGAACCGGAGCGATCCGGTCGATGACGGCCGCGGCGCTGAACGTCGGTTCGTTCGGCACGCCGTGGGTCAGGTAGATGATCGAATCCCTCCAGCGCCAGGCGAGCTCGCTCACATCGGGGAGCCCGATGGCAATCACCCCGGCGACAGCCTGCTGGGTCGCCGGATCCGTCGCCGCGAGGACCGACAACCCGGCGCCTTCCGACACGCCGATCAGGATGGGCTTGCTCGCGCTCCCACGAGCCGCGTAATCGGCCAGGACACGGAAGTCGCCCGGTTCGTCCGCTGGCCCCAGCGACGAAGCCCCGGAGGAAAAATCCTCGAGATACGCCTTGGCGTCGAACCCGACCACGAAGAAGCCGTGCGTCGCGAGCATCTCGGCGATGTGCGGGCTGAGGTGGATCCAACCGCCGTCACCACTCGAGACGATCACGGGATCGGCGCCACGAGTGCCGTACAGGTGCACGCGCTGTTGGTGCCCCCGGATCGTCACCGTGTCAGTCGTCTGACCAATCGCCGTGTGGCTCAGCGCGAGAACGAGAAGGGCCAGCAGGATCGGCTTTCCGAGGCCGTTCCGGGTTGCGCGATGGATCGCAGCCTGACGCATGGTGTGGGCCTCCGTTCAATCCGCCGAGACGCCGAACGCCAGCACCGTGCGGTCGTCCGCCCACCCCGCGACCCCCTGAGGACCGCCGGACCGGCGCGCGGTCGCGACAAGCCTCGAGCACGCGAGCGCCGGTGTCGGCTTCGGAAGATCGGCAAGCTCCGCGCTGAGGACGGCCGGAATGGCGTCGCCGCCGGCATCGAGTGCGTCGGTCACGCCGTCGGACACGAAGACGACAAGATCCCCGGCGTCCAATGAGAGCCGTTCCTCGTGGTACTGCGCATCCGGCAACAGTCCCAGCGGCGGCCCCCCGACATTCAACGCCCGCCGGTCATGCCCTGGGCCGACCACCACGCCGGCGGGGTGTCCCGCGTTCGCGTACACCATCGCGTGGCGGACCAGGTCGACGATGGCCACGATGCACGTGACGTAGAGACTGCCGTGACCGTCCTGGAAGAGGACCTGGGAGACCTCCGTCAGCAACGCGCAGGGAGAGACGCCCCGGCGCGCGACGGCCCGCAGGACCGCCCGGGTGTTCGACATGAACACGGCCGCAGGCACGCCCTTGCCGGAGACGTCCGCCAGCACGGCGCACATGCGATCGTCGCCGAGCGGAAAGAAATCGTAGTAGTCCCCCCCGACCTGCCCCGCGGGTTCCATGATCGCGTACCAGGACAGACCGTGACGCGGCTCGGGGATCGGCGGCAACAGCGCCCGCTGGACGTCCGCCGCGATCCCCAGTTCCGCCTGGACGCGCAGCCGCTCGCGCTCGAGATCCACGATCGTCTCCCGAGCCAGCCGGAGCCGGGCCCAGAGGGTGGTGGTGACCAGCAAGGCGCCGATCACGAAGGCCTCGCTAATCCACGTCCAATCCTCGAGGCTGGGAAACAAGACGCGGCTGATGAACAGCTCGAGCAGCTGCGACATCGCCACGAGGGTCACGAACGTCACCCCCACCACGCGGACGAGCTTCCGCCGGGCGGCCTTGATGTCTCCGGGCCTCATCGTCCTCCCCTCAGGAAGATCCGCCGATAGCCTCCGGCGACGAGCGCCGAGACGTCGGCCAGCACGCGCGGCAGGTGGAGACCGCCGGGGTACGCGAGGTAGCGCGGCTGCCAGACCGGATCGAATTTCGCCTTGTACGCCCGCAGCCCCTGGAAATTGTAGACGGCCTGGCCGTGGGTGTAGACGAAGGACGCGAGCCGGTTCCACAGCGGCGCCACGGCGGAGTGCTCGAAGCCTGACAGGGGCGCCATGCCCAGAGAGAACCACCGATATCCGCGCTCCTTGCCCCACAGCATCATGTGCACGAAGAGCGCTTCCATCACCTCCTTGGGCGCGTGGCGATCGAAGCGCATCAGATCGACCGAGAGCTCGCTCCCGTCCGAGCCGAGCCAGAGATTGGCGAACGCCACGATCCGGCCGCCCTGTTCGACGACCGCGATCGGGAAGCGCGTCACGTAGTCCGGGCTGAAGAAACCCAGCGAAAAGCCCTTCTCGGAACCCGCGCGATTCTCGAGCCAGTCGTCGGACACCGCGCGGAGATCATCCATGACCGCCCCTACGTGCTCGGGCGGCAGCACGCGGAACGTCGCCTGGACTTTCTCGAGCTGCTTCAGCGCCTGGCGGAACTTCCGCGCGTGGCCCCCCTCCATCGTAAACGCGTGCAGATCGACTCGCGCCTCCTCGCCGAGCTTGACGAAGGCGAGCCCGACGTCGACGTAGTGATGCAGGTGCTGGCTCGAAATCTCGTAGAACACCGGCACGCCGCCGAAGTCATCCGACCGCTCCAGGAACAGGCGGACGAGCGGCGCGATGGCGCCCTCCGGGCCGACGGGATCGCCCAGGGCGACCCACGTGCGGCCCTGCACGCCGTACATCACGAACGCCGACCGGTCGGCATTGAACAGCAGCGCCTTGTCGCGCAAGTAGACCAGGTTCGGCGCGCTGAGGGGCTGCGTGGCGATGATCGACGCCGCCGCCGCCAGCTCCTCGTCGCTGGGCATCTCCGCCTCGTGCGGCACGCGGCCCATGAGCCGCGCGAAGCCGAACAGCAGCAGCGTGACCGCGGCCCCGACCGAGGCCCGCAACATGCGGGACACGTCCCCGTGCAGCTCGAACTGCCACCAGAGCTGGCTCGAGTACTCGACGTGCTTGAACGCAAACAGGCCGATCCACACCGAGGCGCCCAGCGCGCCCGCGACTGCGGCCATCCACGGCACCGAAAACCGCGTGTCGAACAGCGCGGCTCTCCGGTCGAACGCCGGCCTGGCGCGCCACAGCACCACCATGAGCGCGGTCAGGATGCTGGCTTCCTCGTAGTCGCCGCCCTTCAACAACGACGCCACGATCCCGATCGCCATCATCGCCACGGTGAGAAAGTAGGCCCCGTCCAGCCGCCGGGCGAGCCCCTGCGACAGCAGCAGCAACGCCGCGCCGACGATGCTGCCGATGAAGTGTGAGACCTCGATGACGCCGAGCGGGAGCACGCGATCGAGCGCGCGGAGTCGGCCGGCCGCCGCCGGCGTCGCGCCCGACAGCAACAGGACGGCGCCGGCCAGAAACGTCAACGCCGCCAGCACCCGCGGCGTCAGCTGCACGGCCAGCCAGCCGAACGCCGCGGTCACGCGAGCGGTCTGCGCGCGCCGGTGGCGCAGCTCGTCGGCCAGGAGAATCAGCAAGGCGACCAGCAGCGGCAGCAGGTAATACACGGCCCGGTACACGATGAGGGCCGGAAGCACGGCGCCCGAGGGCACGAAGGGCCCGAGCAGGATCACCATCACGCTCTCGAACACGCCCACGCCGCCGGGCACGTGGCTGGCAATCCCCACAAGCTGCGCGGCGAGGAAGGCGCCGAGCAGCACCGGAAACGGCACGCGGCCCGCGGGCAACAGCACGTACAGCACCGCGGCGGCAATCATCCAGTCCAGCACGGAGATCCCGAGCTGCGCGGCCGCGATGGCGCCCGACGGGAGCGGCAGCTCCAGGCGCCACGCGCGAATGGGCCCGAGCCTGAACGCGGCCACGGCGACGTAGGCGATGCCGGCCAGCGCCAGGACCGCCCCGACGGGCACGACGAGCGCCGGACCGGGAAGCCCGAGCTCCTGCGGCAGGCGGGTGAGGACGAGACTGAGCCCCCCGACGAGCAGCAACCCCAGCCAGAACGTGACGACGTACGAAAACACGATGCGCGACAGCTCGCTCGCCGTCACGCCCCAGCGCGTATAGAAGCGGTACCGGACCGACGCGCCCGCGAGCATGCCGAAGCCGATGTTGTTCGAGATGGCATAAGCGAGAAACGACGCGGCGGCCACGCGCCGCCAGGGCAGGCGCTTGTCGATCGACGCGAAGGCGAGGAAATCGTAGCCCGTCAGGACCGCATAGCTGACGGCCGTGAGGAGCGCCGCCCCCGCGAGCTGCCGGGGCGGCGTCGCGAGCACGTCGGCGACGAGGCCGGTCCACGTCACCGCACGCAGCTCGCTCCGCAGGAGTTCGAGTGCGGCCAGAAACAGGACCAGCCCGATCAGAGCGGACAGCGCCGCGCGGAGGCGAGCTGACATCAACGCGGATCCGGGGCTGATGGCGCGGTCATCCGAAGAGCAGGCGGCGCACGAGCGGCTCGACCTGCGCCGCGACGCCGAACGGCGTCGTCAGGACGGCCACGAGCCCGAAGATGGCGTCGCTCAGCAGCAGCTGGATCCCGGGGACGAGGAGCACCACCGCCACAATGATCAGCAGGCCGAACTGCTCGAGGCGGCGATACAGCGCGAGGACCTCGCCGGAGAGAAAATACTGCACGACTCGCGACCCATCGAGCGGCGGGATCGGGATCAGGTTGAAGACCGCGAGCAGCGCGTTCAGGAAGATCCCGGCCGCGAGGATTGCCGTGAGACTCGATGACGGATCGGCCAGGCCCAGCCGTGTGGCGACCGCGAGCACGGCGGTCAACCCGAGGGCGATCAACACGTTCAATCCGGGCCCGGCCGCTCCCACGAGCGCCCAGTCCCGGCGCGGATGCCGCAACCGCGAGACATCCACCGGCACCGGCTTGGCTCCGCCGAAGATGAAGCTTGAACCCGACAGGATGAGAACGAGCGGCAGCAGGATCGTGAAGAACAGATCGATGTGCGGGATGGGGTTCAAGGTGAGCCGGCCGCGCTCGCGCGCCGTCGGATCGCCCAGGTAGTCGGCCATGAAACCGTGGGCGGCCTCGTGGCTCGTAATGGAGACGACCACCAGGGCCGTCACGGCGATCACCGTGACCGGATTCATTGACGCGTTCTCCCGGCGCCCATCAGATCGCATTGTAGCGCCGAGCGACGGCGCCGACTTCGGCGTGGGCCCGGCCGCGCGGCCCTATACTGGATCCATGAGGCGCAGGTCGCGGGGCACGCGGGTGTCGTCCGGCTGGCCGACCTCGTCCTTCGCCGCGTGCCTCGCCCTTCTGATCCTGGCAGCGGGCTGCGACCACGGTTCGCCGGGCATCGAGGCGACGCCGACCACGGAAGTCGCGGTCGCGACCGTTCAGCTCACGAACTTCTCGCTGCCGCTACACGTCGCGAAGACGCGGGGCCCCGGAGCGCGACCGCTCGTGCTGTTTGCCACGGGCGACGGAGGCTGGAGGAGCGTCGATCAGGAGATCGCCCAGACGATCGTGCGACTCGGCTATCCACTCGCGGGGTTCAGCGCCAAGGACTATCTCGACCACCTCGACAACCTGCCCCAGGCCGCCACTCCAGAGCATGTCGGCATGGACTACTCGAAGGTCATGGCCGAGGCGCGACAGGCCTTGAGGCTTCTGGCCACGACCCCGGTGATCCTGTCCGGCTTTTCCCGAGGGGCGGCGCTGTCCGTGATCGCCGCGGGAGACGCACCGCTGCAATCGTGCATCCAGGGCGTGGTCGTCATGGGCCTTGGCGACGCCGAGGAGCACGTGCACATGCCGAACGCTCGGCCGCCAACGGTGGTGGACGTGGAGGTGGTGAAGCCGTATCAAGTTCTGAAAGCCCTGGGAGCCCTGCCGCTGTCAATTATCCAGTCCAGCCGCGACCGCTACCTCAACGGCTCCGACGCGCGTCAACTGTTCGGCCCGGACACCGAGCGGCGCACCCTCCACATCGTCCGTGCCCAGAGCCACACCTTCGGCGGCGCCCGCGACCTGCTGGTTCGAGAGTTCACGCGGTCGCTGGCCTGGATCGCGACGGCCCGTGCCGTTCACGCCAGCGGCATTCGCGATGGAGACCCTGCGTGCGGACTCGCGCCACGGCAGTGACGCGCGGCGGAGCCGCCACGCCCCCTCACTTCGTCTACATCGTCCGCTGCGCGGACGGATCCCTGTACACCGGCTACGCGCGCGATCCCAGGAAGCGCGAGTCCGTGCACAACACGGGCAAGGGGGCGAAGTACACCGCGAGCCGCCGGCCCGTGGTGCTGGTCTACATCGAGCGCCGCCGGACGCTGAGCGCGGCGCTGAAGCGCGAGCGGAAGATCAAAGGCTGGACCCGGAAGGAAAAGCTCGCGCTGGTCGCTAGTGCGGCAGCTTCGGCCGGAGGCACCCGTAGGTCCACGTCCCGGCCACGGCGCTCGCGATCGCCACGAGCATCACGCTGATCCCGTTGCCCACGAGCGCGACGAGCGGCCCGGGGCAGGCGCCGGTCAACGCCCAGCCGAGGCCGAAGCACATCTCCTGGATCCGGAACCAGGAGACGACCTCCGACTTCCGGCACACGCCGACCCGAAGCCGACGAGAAATCCGCCGACGACGACCAGTACGAATCCCTTGATCGAGAGGAGCGCGCTCCAGGAAAACACGCTGCCGGGCGCGAGGCCCGAGATGTCGGTGATGCCCAGCGCCGCGAGCGACTCGCGCGTGGCAGCCGAGATGGCCGGGGCCGGACCAGCCGCGAACCCATGCGTCAGCGCGGCGCCGAGCAAGACGCATGATGGTCAGGATCCGGCCCCTACCCTACGGCGCGCTTCTGTTATAGTCAATCGGCTGCGGCGGAGTGCCGCGGCCCTTCAGACACTGTGTACGGCGCCGTCCTCACCATTCACTCGTGGATCCGCTGGCTCGCCCTGCTGCTCGGCGCCGCCGCAACGATCAATGCCTTCCGGGATCGCGCCCAGCCCTCGGCGCGGCCGCCGGGCGCCGGCTGGGACACGATGTTCCAGCTCACGCTCGACGTGCAGCTGCTCTTCGGCCTGCTGCTCTACTTCGGCCTGAGCCCGTTCACGCGTGACGCGCTGAACGACCTCGCCAACTCGATGCACGTGCCGGCGCTCCGCTTCTGGGCGATCGAGCACATCGTGTTCATGTTCACGGCGGTCGGGCTCGTGCGCGCGGGCCGGGTGATGGCGCTGAACGCGAAGACGCCGCAGTCGCGCCGCACGCGGCGCCTGACGTGCTTCGTGCTGGCGATGGTGATCCTGGCGGCGGGAATCCCCTGGCCGGGCCTGTCCTACGGCCGGCCGCTCTTCCGGTTCTGAACAGAGATCAACCACAGAGACTCAGAGACACAGAGCCGGACGCTGCGTGCTCGATGCGACGGCCTGCGGAGCAGACCGTCGCGAAGACAGAAAAGGCGGTGGGAACAAGACGTCCGCGGCCCAGCGTCTTGTTCCCGCCGCCTTTTCTGTCTTCGCGGGCCGCCGTTGGCGGCCCGCATCGAGCACTGTTGGTACCCTCTGTGGCTCCGTGCCTCTGTGGTTCCTTCAGGCCGGCCGCGCCTTCAGCACGCCGAGTTGCACCAGCAGTCCGGTGAAGTCGTAGACGCGCTGCTCTTTGACGATCTTGCCGTCCTTCAACTCGTAATAGAACGCCATCGTGAAGCGGAAGGGCTTGCCCGAGGCGGGCAGGCCCATGAACTCCGCGCCGGCGTGAATGCCGTCCATCTGCACCATCTGCATCACGCGGTCGCCGTCGATCACCGGCGGCTCGAACACCATGTGCTTCACGTCGAGCGCCTTGAAGAAGGCGTCGATCGTGCGCGCGGCGACCTGCGGCCCGACCTGATTGCCGCCGAAGGGGCTCCACACGTTGGCGTCGGCGGCGTAGTCGCCCGCCAGCGCCGAGGCGTCCCGCGCCTCCAGCAGCCGCTGCCGGCGGTCGAAGAAGCGGACGATGTCGTCTCGCGTCATCACGCAGCCGTGCTAGGCCGGGCGCGCCACCTTGGGCACGAACGCGAGGAAGCGCCGCGGGTTGTCCTGCATGATCTTCCGCAACACCTCGTCGCTCGCCCCTGCCGCCTTCACCTTCGGCACGAACACCGTGAGCGTCTTGGCGTAGCCGTCGCCGCCGTTCTTCTTGAGCTGGTTCGCGCCGGAGAAGTCCGACGAGAACAGGAGGTTGTCGGCGTAGCCGTGCTCGATGAGCGTCATGACCATCGGCACCTGCTGCGCGTCGCCGTTGCCGCCCTGGCGATCGAAACCGATGAACGCGCCCCGCTTGCAGATCATGCGGTGCACCTCGACGGTGGGATCGATGAGGTTGCCGAGGTGGCCGATGCACACGCGCCGCGGATCGACGCCCGCGTCCTCGAGCAGGTCGAGCTGCTCGAGCGCCGACTTCCCGGGAATGCCGGTGTGCGTGAAGATCGAGAGGTTCGTCTGCAGGTGCGCGCGGCCGATGGCGCGGAAGACCTTCCGCTCGTCCTTCGTCATGTAGTCCCACGACCCGATCTCGCCGAACACGCCCACCGGATCGCGCTTCACCTGATCCACGAGGCGCTGCACGATCTGATCCTCGCCGAGCGTCGCAATCTCCGGCGGATAGAACGGCTGCGTGTAGTAGCCCGCGCCGGCGACGATGGGCAGGCCCGAGCGCTGCGAGATCTGCTTCAGGAAGTTGATGTCGCGGCCCATGTCGGGGTGGCCGCCGTCGACGAGGCAGCCGATGCCCTCGCTCTTGGCGAGGCGCATCTCCTCGGTCATCAGGTCCGCGTCCTGCATGAAGAAGGGGCCCGTCGGCGCCGGGGCGTTGCCACGGCCCGCGCCGGCGCCGCCGCCACGGCCCGCCCCGCCCCCGCGGCCCGCCGGCGCCGGTTCGAGGGCGTTCTCCGTCCGCGTCTCGGCGGCGAAGCGCGTCCACCTGGGCATGAAGTCCTCGGCGAACGACATGTGCTCGTGGAACAGCGTGGCCGCGCCGGCCAGGTCGCCGGGCGCGTAGTCGCGCAGCACCGTCCGGATCACGGCGCCCCGCGGGAACGTCGGCTCCCCTTGCGCCCAGGCCACGCCCGGCAGCGCGGCCGCGGCCGCCCCCATCCCGAGCAGGGCGATTGCCTCACGCCGGCTCAGCCCGGCCGTCGGTGTGTCTGTCGCCATGGTTCCCCCTCCGGGTGCATTCTACCGTCCCGCTGAACCGGGATCTCCAATGCAACCACGAAGGCCCGAAGGCACGAAGACGCTTTTCTCTCAGAGATTCTTCGGGTCTTCGGGTCTTCGAGTTGCATCTTTCTCAGTGAAGGACGTCGAACAGGTGCGAATACTTCACGATGAACGCGCGGTTCACGGGCCCCAGGCCTTCGAAGGCCTCCGTGTCGTTGTAGACGATGTAGAGCCCGGTCGCCGCGGACTCCTGCCAGTTGAACCGGAGGTTGGTGGACCAGCGGTTCGTGCGGTCGTTGTACTGCACCAGCGCCTGGGCGTTCACCTGCGGCGTGAAGTTGTAGGCCGCGCGCGCGCTCACGAGGTTCGTTGTGAAGGCCCCCTGCGGCAGGGTGATGTCGTTGCGCGTCCAGCGCAGCGACGAGGTGAAGCGCCCGCCCTTCCGCAGGTTGATCGACGGCGCCAGGCTCACCTGCGACCCCGACAGAAATCCGCCGATGCTCCATTGCAGGCCGCCCGAGATCGGCTTCCGGCGGTCCGTATTGATGATCGTGAACGAGAACGGGCTCCGGTAACTCCCCGCCGGCACCACGACGCCCGGATACACCTCGAACGGCTCGCGCAGGCCCTCGTACTGGATGTTGAGGGCCGGGCTGATCGTGTTGCCGTTCTCGAAGTCCCACGCGTTGTCGATGTGCCAGGTCGCCGTGTCCTGGAAACCGTCGAAGCCCCAGAAGCTCTGATAACTCGTGTGCGGCCGCCACTCGCGCAGCCCGTGGCTCGTGAGCCACGGCGTGCGCACGTTCTCGTAGTAGCCCATCCAGATCTGGCGGAAGCCTCCGTCGCGCTGGAGGAACCCCACCTCCGGATTGAACGATTCGCCCACTTCCGTGTACTCGAAGAACGTGCGCCGCGGGCGCGTGTTGTACTCGATGCCGCCGTCGTACGCGTACTGCCGGCCCGTATAGCCCGGCGTCTGGGTCTTCGCCGCGAAGCCGCTGAACGTGATCGCCTCGCCCACGCCCCACTTCGCATCGGCGCCCCACGTCCGGTTCCAGTCGTTCGGCCCGGCGAGGTCGCCCACGCCCTGGCGGTTCACGAAGATCCCGCCGACGCTCGACCGGTTGGGCAGGTCCTTGCTGACGCGCGCTGCGAGAAAGTTGTCGCCCGCGGTCTGCCCGACGGCCTGGGTCTGCATGTCGATCAGGCCGACGTTGACCCCGCCCGCCTTGCCGCTCAGGCGCGCGCCGCCCTGGATCGGCACGAGCGTGCCATTGTCGGTAATGCCGATCTTGCGGCTGAAGAACAGGTCCACGTCGCCGCTCTTGCCCACGGCGAACAGTCCGCGGTTCTCGAGGAAGAAGGGCCGCTTCTCGGGGAACAGCAGGTTGAAGCGCGTGAGGTTGATCTGCTGCTCGTCCACCTCGACCTGCGCGAAGTCGGTGTTGTAGGTGAGGTCGAGGTTGAGCGCCGTGGTGACGCCGACCTTGGCGTCGATGCCCCAGTCGCCTTTGGTGTCGAGCGTGGCGCCGGGCGTGAAGTTGCGGTTCGACGAGCTGATCACGTACGGCATCAGCTTCAGGTTGCGCGGCGTCTTGAGGTCGAGGCCGTCGAGCTCGCCCGCCGACGACACGCGCGTCAGGTTGTAGATGCGCGACACGGGCGACCAGTACGTTTCCTCGCGCTTGCGCTGGATGTTGCGGAAGAAGTTCACGCCCCACCGCTGCGGCGCCGGGCCGTAGCGCAGCGTCCGCAGCGGGATCCGGAACTCGGCCTGCCAGCCCGTCGCGGTGATCTTCGTCTTCACCTCCCACGCGCCGTCCCAGTTCACGTTCACACCCGAGCCCGACCCGCCGCCCGTGCTCCCAAGCGTCGGCGCGCCGCTCGACTGGGTCTGCCCCTCGTTGCGCACCTGCGCGTCGTATTCGGCGCCCGCGGAGTTGGTGCCGAACACAAACCCGTTCTGCCGGTCGTGGTAGGTGTCGAAGACGAGCTCGAAGGAATCCTGGTCGTTCAGGCTCGAGTCGTGCCGCGAGTCCGTGGTGATGATGCGCGACGGATCGCTGTCGAAGCAGACGACGCCGACGTAGATCGCCTGGTCGTCGTACAGGAGCCGGACCTCGGTGCGCTCGCTGGCCGGCACGCCCTCGGCCGGCTCGACCTGCACGAACTCCGACGCCGGCGTGGCGTCCTGCCACGCCTGCTCGTCGAGGTTGCCGTCGACCACGATGGCCCCGTCGGCACGCCGCGCGCTCATCCGCCTGGCCGGCGCCGCCGCCGGCGCCTGCGCCGCCGCCGGCACGACGAGCCCCCCGAGAACCGAGAGAACCCCGAGAACTCTGAGAACCGCGAGAACCCCTTTGTTGTTCATAGATTATGGAGAGGAATGATACCCGCGCCGCGCGCGCGCTCGTGTCTTTGAATGTCAGTCGCGTACAAAAAACGGGCCGGTTCAGTTTCCTGAACCGGCCCGACTAGCGACTAGCGACTAGCGACGACTTGCGACTTGCGACTTGCGACTTGCGACTTGCGACTACGTCAGTTCCCCGACGGCCAGACGACGCCCTGGAGCTTCGCCGTGACCGGGCGCAGGCCCCGGTAGTTGAACTTCTGCACGCGGCGGCCCTGGTAGGTCTCCGTCGTGAAGAGGTTGCCGTGCGAGTCGGTCTCGATGCTGTGCAGCGAGTACCACTCGCCGGGGTAGTGGCCGCCCGAGCCGAACGCCGTCAGCTCGGTGAGCGACGCGCGGTCGAAGATGTGGATCTTCTGGTTGCGGCCGTCCGCGAGGTACATGTACGTCTGCGCGTCGTCCTTCGAGAACGCCACGTCCCAGGTCGAGCCGTCGCCCAGGGAGTCCGGCATCACGAAGATTTCCTTCACGAACGTGCCGTCGCGGCGGAACACCTGCAGGCGGTCGTTGGTGCGGTCGCAGACGTAGACGAGGCCGTCCTTCGACGGGATGGCGCAGTGCACCGGGCCGCGGTATTGCGGCTGCGCGCCCTGGCCTGGCGAGTACCGGGCCGGCACGGTCCCGGCGGAGTAGAAGTTGTCGACGGGCTTGTTGCCGTAGGCGCCCCAGTACCGCTTGAACACGCCCGTGTCGGCGTCGACCACCGCCACGCGGCGGTTGCCGTAGCCGTCGGCCACGAACACTTCGTTGGTCTGCGGATCCACGATGGCCTTGGCGACCATGTAGAAGTGCTGGGTGCTGTTGCTGTCGGCCTGGACACCCACATCGCCCACCTTCAGCAGGAACCCGCCGTCCTGCGTGAACTTGAGGATCTCGCCATCGCCGGCGCCGTTGCCGCCGAGCCAGATGTTGCCCTTGTAGTCCACGGTGAGGCCGTGGTTGGACGAGGGCCACTTGTAGTTGGCCGTGTCCTTGCCGCCCCACGCACGCAGCATGTTGCCCGCCTGGTCGAACTCGAGGACGGGCGGCGCCATCTTGCAGCACGCCGCCGTGCCCTTGTCGGCCGCCCCCTCGACGTCGTCGAGCGAGTCGGCGCGGTGGATGATCCAGACGTGGTCGTTGGCATCGATGCCGACACCGATCGTCTGGCCCTGGTACCACCCGTTGGGCAGCGGCTTGGGCCAGTTCGGATCGACTTCGAAGTACGGAGCCATCACCGTGTTACCGGCCTGCGCGGTCGCGGTCCGTTCGAGCAGCATCTGTCCGACGCCGAGGGCGCCGAGCACCGCCACGAACGAGGCGCCGATCACGAGGTTACGCGTTCCCTTCATGAATATTCTCCTCAAATGCACAGGCGGCTACATGCCCGGGACGAACTTCTGCACGCGCTTGCCGTGGTGCTGCTCGCCCGTGTAGAGGTTGCCGTGCGAATCGGTCGCCACCGCGGACGGCAGCAGGAACTGGCCCGGATACCGGCCGCCGGAGCCGATCGTGCTGGCCTCGGCGAGCGTGTTGCGGTTGACGACCAGGATCTGCTTGTCGAGGCCGTCGGCGACGAAGAGGTACTGCTGCTGCGGGTCGCTCGAGAACGCGAGGTCCCACACCGAGCCGAAGGCATCGAGCGCACCGAACTGGCCCGTCACCGCGGCGCCCGTCACGTTCTTGCGCAGCTGCGCTTCCTTCACGAACGTGCCGTTCTTCTGGAACACCTGGATGCGATCGCTGTTCTGGTCGCAGACGTAGACGAGGTTGTCCTTCGAGAGGTGCACGCACGAGACGTCGCGGAACTGGCGGCCCGGGGCCGCGTTCGGATCGTAGGCGCCGCCGCCGGCCGCCGTCGGCTTGTCGCCGGTGCCGCCCCACGACCGCTTGTAGGCGCCCGTGTTGCTGTCGAACACGACGATGCGGTGGTTGCCGCTGTCGGCGATGTAGACCTCGTTGGCCGGGCCGTCGAGCGCAACGCCCGACGGACGGTTGAGCGAGGTGTGGCTGTCGGGGCCGCCCTCCATCATGCCGGGCTTGCCGATCTGCAGCAGGAACTCGCCCGAGCGCGTGAACTTCAGCACCTGCGCGTCCTGGGGCGGGGGCGCCGCCGGCGCGCCGCCGCGGCCACGGCCGCCGCGGCCGGCCGCGGGCGCCGGGGCGGGATCGTAGCCGGCGCCGGTCACCCAGACGCTGAGGTCGTCGACGGCGATGCCGCCGGGCACCTGCGGCCAGTTGTAGCCCTCGCCGGGGCCGCCGAACGAGATCATCCGCGTGCCGTTGGCGTCGAACTCGATGATCGGCGGCGCGGCGACGCAGCACACCGTCGAGCTCGGCGGCGTGAGCATCGCGCCCTTTTCATTGGTCTCGAGCGAGTCCGCGCCGCGATGCACGACCCAGACGTTGTCCTGTGAATCCACGGCCAGGCCGGTAATGGAACCGAAGACCTGATTCTCCGGCATCGGCTTCGGCCAGAGCGGGTTCACGTGCAGCGACGGACCTTGCGCGTAGCCCACGCCCACGAAGAGCGCGGCAACACCGGCCGCCAGAAGAACGGTACGCGTCCGACTCATTACGTCTCCTCCTCAATCCGCGGCCGAGCGGCGCACGGGTAGTGCCACTTGCGAGCGTGTAAGTATACGCCGATTGCTCAGATCGCCAAGCCAACGAAGTTTTGGCGAAAGAGCCGGCAGATCTCCACAAAATACAACGGGGCGCGGACTGACGTCCGCGCCCCGTGCCGAAGCGGAAGTGTTACGCCGAGCGCGCTATTGGGTCGGCCAGACGGTGCCCTGGTCGCCCCGCGTCACCGACTGAATGCCCTTGTAGAGGAACCGCTGGAGGCGGCGTCCGTCGTACGTCTCGGTCGTATAGATGTTGCCCTTCGAGTCCACGGCGATGCTGTGGACGGCGTAGAACTGCCCGGGCTGGCGGCCGCCGTCGCCGAAGCTGGTCAGGATCTCGAGCGACTGCCGGTCGAGGATCCAGACCTTCTCGTCGTGGCCGTCGGCCAGGAAGATGTACTTCTGCGCGGGATCGGTCGAGAACGCAATGTCCCACACCGAGCCGTCGCCAAGCGTGTTCTTCGACACCCAGGCTTCCTTGACGAACGTGCCGTCCTTCTGGAACACCTGGATGCGGTCGTTCACGCGATCGCAGACGTACACGAGGTTGTCGTTCGACAGCTCCGCGCAGTGCACGGGGTTGCGGAACTGCTGCGCCAGCGGCGCCTCGGGGTTGTAGCGTCCGAGGTTCGTGTCGTCCGGCTTGTGGCCGTACGCGCCCCAGAAACGCTTGAAGGCGCCGGTGTTCTCGTCGATGACGGCGACGCGCTTGTTGCCGTAACCGTCCGCGACGTACACCTCGTTGTTCTTGTCGTCGATGAACACCTTGGCGACCTGCAGGAAGTGCGTCGTGCTGTTGCTGTCGGCGGTCACGCCCGTGTCGCCGATGCGCTTGATGAACTTCCCGGCATGCGTGAACTCGAGGACCTCGCCGTCGCCGGCGCCGTTGCCGCCGATCCAGACGTTGCCGTTATTGTCCACGTCGATGCCGTGGTTCGACAGCGGCCACTTGTAGCCCGGGCCGTCCTGGCCGCCCCAGTGCTCGAGCAGGTTGCCCTGCTGGTCGAACTCGAGAATCGGCGGCGCCTTCGCGCAGCACGCGCCGGTGCCCTCGTCGAGCGCCGCTTCGGCCGGCGAGAGCGAGTCGGGCCGATGGACGATCCAGATGTGATCGTCCTTGTCGACGGACACGCCGATCGACATCCCCTGGTACCAGTGGTTCGGCAGGGGCTTGGGGAATGTGGGATCGACCTCGAACTTCGGGGCCATCACGGTGCCGGTCGCCTGCTGCGCCGTCGCCGTCCGCTCGAGCGCGTGCTCGCCGAGCGCCAGCACGCCCAGCAGCGCGATCAGGCTGGCGCCGATCACCAGGTTACGTTTGCGCGTCATGCTGCGTCCTCCTCCAGCCGGCGTGCCCGGCGTCATCGGCCCGGCATCCATTTCTGGACCCGCTTCCCTTCGAGATTCTCACCTGTATAAATGTTGCCCTGCGAGTCGACGGCGACGCTGCCCACGGCGTAGAACCGGCCGGGCAGCCGCCCGCCGTCGCCGAAGTTGCCGACCTTGGCGAGCGTGTCGCGCTGCAGGACGAGCACCGTCTTGTCCTGGCCGTCCGCGACGTACAGGAACCGCTGCTGGGGGTCGTTCGAGAACGCCACGTCCCACGCCGCGCCGGCGCCCTTGGTGGTCGTCGAGACGACGCCTTGCTTGACGAAGGTGCCGTTCTTCTGGAACACCTGGACGCGGTTGTTCGTGCGATCGCAGACGTACAGCATGCCGTCTTTCGAGATGTGCACGCAGGTCACGTCGCCGAACGGCGTCGATCCGTTGGCCGTGATCTGCCGCTTGTAGGCGCCGGTTTTCGCGTCGAATACCGCCACGCGGTGGTGCGCGCCGTCGCCGTCAGCCACGTACACATCGTTGGCCGTCAGGTCGACGGCCACGCCGGCCGGACGGTCGAGCGCGGCGTCGCTGCCGCTGGTCTGACCGGGCTTGCCGATCTGCATCTGGAACTGGCCCGTCGCCGAGAACTTCAGGACCTGCGCGTCGGCCGGGGGCGGCGGCGGCGCGTCGGCGCGGCCGCGGCGGCCTGCCGGCGCCGGATCGAGGCCCGCGCCCGCGATCCAGATACTGCCCTGGCTGTCGACGGTGAGGCCGGACGGATTCTGCGGCCAGTCGTAGCCCGCTCCGGGTCCGCCCCAGTGGTTCATCAGCGCGCCAGACCGATCGAACTCGAGGACCTGGGGCGCCGCAAAGCAGCACTGGCTGGCCCAGGGCGTCAGGGTCGGTCCTTTTTCATTGTTCTGCAGCGAGTCGATACCGCGCTGCGTCACCCAGATGTGATCCTGCGCGTCCACCGCCACGCCGGTGACCGAGCCCATGATCCAGTGGTTGCCGAGCGGTTTCGGCCACAGCGGGTCAACCCGCGGTGCCGGTGCCTGGGCGCTCAAGACCACGCCCACCGCCAACAGCATGATTGCGTGTGCCGAGAAGAAACCGGTCCGCCTCATACCCCCCCCTGCTTCGCACGCGGCTCCGCGAACCGCGGCAAGGCTGTTGAACAAAACGCCCTAGTATACGCCCGCGACGAACGGCGGGCCGCCAGCTACCGCGAGGGCCAGGCCGTCCCCTGCCGCAGCGTGGTGACCGGCGACAGACCTTTATAAAGGAAGCGCTGCACGCGCTTGCCCTCATATGTCTCCGTCGTGTACAGGTTCCCGTGGGAGTCCGACGCGATGCTGTGCACCGCGTAGAACTGCCCCGGCTGCCGCCCGCCGTCGCCGAAGCTCGTGAGCAGCTCCATCGACTGGCGGTCGTAGATATTGATCCGCTCGTTCGCGCCGTCGTTCTGGAGCAGGAAGCGCTGCTGCGGGTCCTTCGAGAACTCGATGTCCCACACCGAGCCGTCGCCCAGCGTCGTCTTGTCCACGAACACTTCCTTCACGAACGTGCCGTCGGGCCGGAAGATCTGGATGCGATCGTTCGGGCGATCGCACACGTAGACGAAGTTGTCCACGGACTTCTCGGCGCAGTGCACCGGGTTCCGGAACTGCTGCGCGGGCGGCGCGCTCGGGTCGTACCGGCCGATGTTCGTGTCGTCGGGCCGGTGGCCGTAGGCGCCCCAGTACCGCTTGATCTTGCCCGTGTCCATGTCGATCACGGCGACGCGCTTGTTGCCGTAGCCGTCGGCGATGTACGCCTCGTTGTTCGGCTCGTCGAGGAAGATCTTGGCGACCTGGCGGAACGCCCAGAGATCGTTGCTGTCGCCGCCGGGATACGCGAAGCCGAACTGCTTGAGGAACTTTCCGTCGGTCGTGAAGGTCAGGATCTGGCCGTCGTTGCCGCCGTTGCCGCCGATCCAGACGACCCCCGTGCGGCTGACGGTGATGCCGTGGTTCGACTCGGGCCACTCGTAGCCCTGGCCGGGGCCGCCCCACGCGTGCACGAGGTTGCCGGCCTGGTCGAACTCGAGGACCGGCGGCGCGGGCACGCAGCACTCCGACGCCTTCGGGGTCAGCGTCGCGTAGATTTCCTTGGGGTCCATCGTCGGGCCGCCGCGATGGATGATCCAGATGTGATCGTTGCTGTCGACGTCGACGCCGATCGTCGAGCCGAGCACCCAGTGATTCGGCAGCGGCTTCGGCCAGAGCGGATCGACTTCGAACCGCGGCGCCTGCGTGGCGCTCGCCGCCTGCGCGAGTGCCGCGCGCTCGAGCGCGTGTTCCGCGGCGCCGAGCGCCCCGAGCAGCGCCACGAGCGCGGCGCCTACCAGCGCGTCTCGCTTCATCACGTCCGGTCTCCCGCTGACGCCTCCGACACGGGCCTGCCCCGCCGAAGCCTCAGCGAAGGCGGGCGCCAGTATACACGCCCCGGCCCTTGCCAGCGCCGCCGCGTCCAGATACCCTGAAAGACCTTCACGGTGAAGCCACTGCCACGCGTCATCCGCCCGTCCGCACGGGGCCTCACGGCCATCCTCGCCGGCGTGCTGGTGGCGTGCGCCGTGATCCGGCCGTCGGCGCACGACATTCCCCCCGACGTCACCGTCAATGTGTTCCTCAAGCCCGACGGCGCGATGGCCCACCTGCTGGTGCGCGTCCCGCTCGGGTCGCTCCTCGACGTCGACTGGCCGATGAAGAGCCCCGACGAGCTGGACCTCGATCGCATCGAGCCGTTTCTCCGCGAAGGCTCGACGCTCTGGCTCGGCGACTACATCGACTTCTACGAAAACGGCGCGAAGGTGCCCTACCCCGCGGTGATGGGCGTGCGCGCGGCCCTGCCGAGCGACCCGTCGTTCGGGTCGTACGACCTCGCGTACGCGCACATCCACGGCCCGGCGCTCACGAACGACACGGTGATGTACCGGAACCAGGGCTTCCTCGACGCGCAATTCGATTTCCCCATTCAGTCCGACCAATCCGCGTTCTCGATCCACGCCAAGTTCGCCCGCCTCGGCATCCGCACCTACACCGTGCTGCACTACATCCAGCCGGACGGCGCCGCGCGGACGTTCGAGTACGAGGGCGACGCGGGCACCGTCCTGCTCGCACCGTCGCGCCTCGAGGTCGCGCGCCACTTCGCCGCGATGGGCGCGCGCCACGTCCTCGAGAGCAGCGACGTCCTGCTCTTCCTCCTCTGCCTCGTCGTCCCGTTCCGCCGGCCCCGCGCGGTCCTCCCCCTCGTCGCGGCGTTCGCCGTCGCGCACTCGGTCACGCTGCTGGCGTCGGGGTTCGGCATGGCGCCGGACGTCAACTGGTTCCCGCCGCTGGCCGACACGCTGGTCGCCCTGTCGATCCTCTATATGGCGCTCGAGAACATCGCCGTGGAGCGGCCCAGGCGGCGCTGGCTGGCGACGTTCGCGTTCGGCCTGGCCTACGGCTTCGTGTTCGAGTTCGCCCTGCGCCCGTCGCTGCAGTTCGCCGGCGCGCACCCGACCGCGGCGCTCCTCTCGTTCAACGCCGGGATCGAGGCGGGGCAACTCGTCGTGGCGGCGGCCGCCGTCGCGGCGCTCGATCTGCTCTTCCGGTATCTCGTCCCCGCGCGCATGGGCGCGATCATCCTGTCGGCGCTCGTGGGGCACACCGCGTGGCACTGGGCCACCACGCGCTGGGAACTCCTGCGGCAGTTCCCGATCGCCATGCCCGCCATCGACGCGGCGTTCTTCGCGATGGTCGTGCGCTGGGTGATGCTCTTCGTGGCCCTGGCCGGCGTCGCCTGGCTGATCCAGACGCTGCGGAAACCGGGCGGCAAGGGCCAGGCGGTGACGGAATGACGCGGGCGGCTCGCGGACGACTCGCGCGGCGATAAATCGGCCCGGGCTTCCCTCTTGTATTTCGCCAACGACGATGGCATCGTCGTCGTGGAGGTCGTGCTCCCGCCATCCGGGAGGATTCGTGGCTGCTACAGTCCCCCTCGCCCTGGCCGCTCGCCTGGGCGATTCAGCGACGACGGCGCTCGTGGACTTCAGCGAGGCCAATAATCGAGCCTGTATGGAATTCGTGATCGCGCAGTGCACGGAACGGTTCGAACGGCGGCTGGCCGAAGACACCGCCGCCCTGCGGGTCGAAATGGCCCACCTCGAAACGGGCCTGCGCGGCGACATGGCCGCTCTGCGAGCCGAACTGCTGAAGTGGGCCTTCCTCTTCTGGGCCGGCCAGCTTGCCGGCGTCGCCGCGATCGTCGGGATGATGCTCCGTCATTAGGCGTCCAGCGTCACCCCGGCGTCACAACGACGCCTTAGGATCCGCGCATGCGCCGCTCGCGACTGCTGCCGCTCGCCCTCGCCGCCGCCCTCGCCTGCGCGGCCCTCGCCGCAGCGCCCGTGGCGCAGGCGCCGGCCGCTCCCCGGCTGCGGCCGACGGTCGTCCTCATCTCGTTCGACGGGTTCCGCTGGGACTACCGCTCCAAGGCGCCCACGCCGAATCTCGACGCGCTCGCCGCGCGCGGCGTCGCCGCCGAGAACATGATTCCCTCGTTCCCGTCGAAGACATTTCCCAACCACTACACGATCGTCACCGGCCTCTACCCCGGCCACCACGGCATCGTCGCCAACAACATCTACGACCCGGCGACGGGGCGCTCGTTCAGCATGTCGAAGCGCGAGGAAGTGCGCGACCCGATGTGGTGGGGCGGCGTCCCGATCTGGACGCTCGCCGAGCGCGCCGGCCAGAAGACCGACGCGTTCTTCTGGCCCGGCTCGGAGGCGCCGCACGCGGACACGTGGTCCACGTACTGGGAGGCCTACGACGAGAGCATGCCCGCGACGGCGCGCGTCGACCACGCGCTCGCGGATCTCGATCGACCGGCCGGCGAACGTCCCACGTTCATCACGCTCTACTTCGAAGACACCGATACCACCGGGCACGACTTCGGCCCCGACACGCCGGAAACACGGGAGGCCATCATCCACGACGATGCGTACCTCGGGCGGCTGGTCGCGGGCCTGCGCGCCCGTCGCCTGGTGGATCAGGTGAACATCGTGGTGGTGGCCGACCACGGCATGGCGGCGACGGCGCCCGAGCGCGTGGTCGCGATCGGCGACTACCTCTCGATGGACGACGTGACGACGATTTCCGACATCAACCCGACGCTGGGGATCTTTCCGAAACCGGGGCGCGAGGACGCGGTGTATCGATCGCTCGCAAACGTGCCGCACCTGCGCGTGTACCGCAAGGCCGACACGCCGGAGTCCTGGCACTACCGGGACCATCCGCGCGTGCCGCCGATCGTTGGCGTGGCCGATGAAGGCTGGGAACTCGTGCGCGGCACGTCGGCGGAGCTGGCCCAGCGCCAGAAGACGCGGCCGCGGAAAGCCGGCGGGAACCACGGCTACGATCCGCAGCTCATGTCGATGCGGGCGATCTTCCTCGCGGCGGGCCCCGCCTTCAAATCGGGCCTCGTCGTGCCGCCGTTCGAGAACGTCAGCCTCTACGACGTGTTCGGCAAGGTCCTTGGCCTCACCGTGCCGCCCAACGACGGCGATCCCGCCGTGGCCGCCGAAATCCTGAAGTAGCGTCCGGCTTCAGCCGGACCTCGGTCATCGAACTGCGGAGGGCGGAACCACGTCCGCCTGCGAACACGCTCCCGACGCGGGAAACCGCGCACTCCGGGTGCCTGTCATAGCAGGCGCAGGTCCGTGACCTGCGCCGGACTCGGCCCTCCGCGCACGGTTTCCAGACTGCCGCCGCGCGCGTCGCTCGCTACCGTTCGCAGGCGGACGTGATTCCACCCTGAACGTCGAACCGGGCCCGCTGTCCTCCTTGTGTCGTGTCCGGCTTCAGCCGGACCTACTCACTCCGAAGCGCTTCCATGGGATCGACACGGCTCGCGCGCCGGGCCGGCAGATACGCCGCCAGCGCCCCGACTCCCGCGAGAATCACGATCACGCCGGCAATGGTGGCTGGGTCGCGCGGGCCGATGCCGAATAACATGCCCGCGAGCACGCGCGTGGCCGCGAGTGCGAGGGGCACGCCGATCGCGACGCCGATCGCCACCAGCCGGAGCGAATCGAGCACCACGCCGGCGCGGACGGCCCTGGCGGATGCTCCGAGCGTCATCCGGATCCCGATCTCGCGCGTCCGTTCGGTGACGGCGAACGAGAGAACGCCGTAGAGGCCAATCGCCGCGAGCAGCAGCGCGACGCCGCCAAAGAAGGCGGCCAGGCCGCCAGTCAGGCGCTCCACCACCAGGGCCTGCGCTCGCGTCGTCTGGTAGCTGGCGGTGCGGAAGACGTATTCACGGCCGAACACATCGACCACGTCGCCGACGGCACGCTGGAGGGCTGTTGGGGCGGTCGTCCCATGGACCACCAGCCGCGAACGCCCGTGCGATGCCGACTGCGGCGATGCGAGGTAGATGATCAACGGGTCTGCAGGCTGCGGCTTGAACAGCCGCGCATCCGCGGCGACGCCCACGATCTGCACGCGCGCGCGAGCCGGCACTGTCCCGACACGAATCGCCTGGCCGACCGCGTCCGTACCGGGGAACAGGCGCTCCGCCAGGCTGCGACTGATGATCGCCATGGGCGGGCGCGTCTGGTCGTCAGTCCAGGTGAAGTCGCGCCCCTCGACGATCGGCATGCCCATCGTGGCGAAGAAACCGGGCGACACGCCCGTGCGAATCACCTGTTCGACCGCCTTGTCCGACGCGAGCGAGGCGACCTCGTCGAGCGGCGGGGTCGCGTTGCCGGGCATGTCGAGCGCAATCGCGGCCGCGTCGATCCCCGGCGCGACGGCGAGCCGTTCGGTGAGCTGGCGGTAGTACTCGCCCTCTCCCGGCGCGGTGTAGCCGCCGGGCCTCGGTCGAAGCGTCGCGATGACGATTCCCTCGCCGCGGATGCCGTCGTCGGCCGCACGCACGTTCCGGAGCGTCGACGCCAGCAGACCGGCGGCCGTGAGAATCATCAGGGACAGCGCCACTTGCCCCGCGATCAGAGCGCCGCCCAACCATCGCGCCGCGCGCCCGGCGCCCGGCGCTGTCTGGCGCAGCGTGCGCGACGGCTCGCCGCGAACGGCGAGCCAGACCGGCGCGACGCCGAACAGCGCGGCGAGCGCGATCGCCAGCAGCGACGTCACCGCCAGGACGCGCGGGTTGGGCGACAGGTCGATGTACGGAACGACGAGGAACTGATCGGTCATCATCCGGCTCAGCAGACGGCTGCTCCAGATCGCGCCTGGCAGCGCCAGCGCCGCGCCCGCCGTCGACAGCAGGAGGCTCTCGGTGAGCAGCTGGCGCCCGAGCCTGAAACGTCCCGCGCCGAGCGCGACGCGAAGCGTCAACTCGCGCCGGCGCGCCGCCGCCCGCGCCAGCAGCAGGTTCGTCAGGTGCACGGCCGCGATGAGCGCCAAAAGCCCCACGACGCCCATGAGGATCATGAGCGGGCGAGCAAAACGCGTTCGAAGGAACCATTCGACGCCAGTCGACGCGGAGGCAACGCGCAGCCCGCGCCGCAGGAACGCGTCCCGGCGCGCGCCGGTGTAGCTTGCGGGCACAGCGGCCTCGAGCAGGCCGGGCCAGATCGACTGCACCTGCGCCCGCCCCGCGTCAATCCCGACGTCGGCGCGAAGGCGTGCGGTCACGCTGACGCCGACCTGATTGATCGACAGGTTGATGCCCTCGCCGGCCAGAATTCGAGGGTAGGCAGCCAGCGGCACCGTCACCTCGGCCTCCTCGCCGAGTCCCATACCGCCGAAACCGGCAGGCGTCACGCCGACGACCGTGAACGGGACGCCCTCGACGCGTATCTCGCGTCCGACGGCCGCCGGGTCGCCGTGAAACCGCCGCTGCCAGAAGCGATAGCCAAGCACGGCCACGCTCGCGCCCGGCGTGCCGTCGAGCGGCGCATCGCCCGGCGCCAGGCCGCGCCCGACGAGGGGCGTGACGCCGAGCGCACGGTGAAAGTCGTCGGTCACTGCCCAGAGGTTCACGAGACCGATGTCGCCGCCGGCTTCGACCGTCGCGACGCCGCCGCCGGACCAGCCGATCACGTCAGCGAAGACCTGCTGTTGCTGGCGCAGCGCGAGGAAGCCCGCGAGCGAAAGGCCGCGCGGCTCGCCCGTCGCGTCAACGGCGTCGATCGACACGAGCTCCGACGGGCGCGTGACTGGCAGATCGCGCCAGAGCAACGCGTCTAGCAGTGTGAAGATGCTCACGTTGGAGCCGATCGCGAGGGCGATCGTGACAATCGCGATCGCCGTGAACGCCGGCGTCCGCCGGAAGGTCCGGACGGCGTAGGCGACGTCTCGCCTCACATCGTCGAGCACGACCCAACCCTGCTGCGCGCGATAGATATCCTTCATCGCGGCGACGCTGCCGAAGTCGCGCCGCGCGGACACACGCGCCCGGTCGGGGAGGAGCCCGCGCCGCACATGCTCGTCGGTCAACTGGTCGAGATGCGCGCGGATTTCCTCGTCGAACTGCGCCTCGTCACGACGGCGGGTGAACAGTGCGAGGAGGCGCGGCAGGAAGGCACGCACGAACTACGCCTCGTCCCTCAACATCCGGTTCATGATGTCGACGACCCGCGCCCAGTTGTCGGCCTCGGCGGAAAGCTGCTTGCGGCCGGCCCGCGTGATCTCGTAGAAGCGCGCGCGGCGGTTGTTCTCGCTCGTGCCCCAGCGGCCGGCGATCCAGCCGCGCTGCTGGAGGCGCAGCAGGGCCGGGTAGATTGTCCCCTGATTCAGCGCGAGCGATCCGGCCGCGACTTGCTCGATTCGGCGCGCGATGCCGTAGCCGTGCAGTGGGCCTATGGCGTCCAGCGTCTTGAGCACCATGAGATCGAGCGTGCCGTAGGGCACGTCACTCGCCGATTCGGTCATGCCGACTCCATGTTGACAGGCAACATGAGAGTAGAGCCGTTCATGTGGGAAGTCAACAGGACTCAGCGGGACGCTGTGTGGAGAACCCACCCGCCTTACCCGCCCGACCGGCCCTGCCGGAGCTGCGCGGCGGCGCGCTCGCGGCCGAAGTGCTCCGCCCAGCCGAGCGGCGTGCTGTGATACAGCGCGTCCTCGATCGTGGGGTCCGCGCCGCGCGCGAGCAGCAGCTCCAGCATCTCCACGTGACCGTTCTGCGCGGCGATGTGGAGCGGCGTCAGGCCTTCGCCGTGCGACAGTCCGCCGAACGTCGCGCGATCGCTGCGGGCGCCGTGATCGAGCAACCAGGCCGCCGCGGCGAGCCGGTTGTTCGCCGCGGCCCACATGAGCGGCGTGCCGCGGTAGGGATCGGCGTTCATATCCGCGCCGCGCGCGACGAGCGGCGCGAGCACGTCGACGCGGTCCGCCTTGCACGCCCATACGAGCGCTTCGTCCAGGATCTCCCGCCGAGCGGCCGACGGCTGCCACACCGGAAAGCCGCTGTGGGGCCGGAAGAAGCTCCGGCCGGACATCGCGGCCTCGGTGAGCGCACCGTCCGCGTCGAAACAGCCGTCGACGAGGTCCGCGCGGCCGAGCGCCGAGGCGATCCGCAGGTTGCCGGGCACGATGCCGGCGGCGGCGAGGACGTCGGCGACCTCGCGATGGCCCCAGAAGAGCGCCATGGCGAGCGGCGTGCCGCCCTCGCCGTGCGCTTCCCTTGACGGCGAGGCGCCGGCGGCCAGCAGCCGCGCCGCCATCTTCGGCTGGTTGGAATAGCCCGCCTGGTGCAGCGGCGTCCATCCGCGATTGTTGGCGAGATCGACGTCCGCGCCTGCCGCGAGGAACGCGTCGAGCGTGCGCCACGCCTCCGGCGGCAGATCGTCGCAGGTCCGCGCCGCCAGACTGACGGCGAGGTTGAGCAGCGAGTTGCCGTTGGTGCCGCGGGCATGAAGCAGGTCGGGGTGCCCGCCCACGATCGTGGCGAGCCGGCCCCACTGGCGCGCCCGCATCGCCTCGAACGCGTCGCGGAACGGCTCCGCCTTCTCGCCGCGTGCGATCGCCTCGACGTGCGCCAGGAGCTGAGGCCACGCCTCGAAGCCGTGCTCGCGCGCATAGACGAGCCGCGCGGCGGCCAGATCGAACGGCGCGCGCCGGATCTCCTCGTCCGACGCGCCCGCGTAGTCCGGATGCCACTCGCGGATCTGCGCGAGCGCCTGCGACACACCCGCCGCGTGCGCGCTCACCAACCCGCTCGCGCGGTCTTCGTAATACGGGAGCGCGGTCACGAACACCCGCGTCGTCCGATCCGTCGTCCCCACCCGACCTACCTGACCCACCTGACCCACCTGACCCACCTGACCCACCTGACCCACCTGACCCACCTGACCCACCCGACCCACCCGACCCACCCGACCTAAGGTAGCCGCGCGTCGAACGAGACGGCGCTGGCCTTCAGCCCTTCGCGCGTCGCCAGGCTCACGCGCTGCGGCTCGCCCGACGCGCCGCCCGCACGCGTGAATGCGATCCGCACGCGGCCATCGAGGTAGCTCCTGGCGATGTGATCGCCGATCTCGGGCAGGAGCGTGGCGAGGCGCGTCGGCGCGGCAATGGCCTCGTAGCGGCCGTTGGTCAGCTTCGTCACCGCCAGGCCGATCTGCGTCTGGTTTGCGCCGGCGTTCGTCGTCCGCCGGCTGTCGCCCGAGTACAGCACCACGTCCACGGTGGTCGGGCGCTTCTGCAGACGGTCGAGCGTGCGGTTCACGTCGCGCTCCATCGGATCGTTGTCGCCGACGGTCGTTGCGACGGCGACGATCACGGAGAACGTCTCGGCGCGATCGCGTTCGATGCGCTCGGTCGCCTCCTTGAGCGCGTCCACGAACCGGCCCGCGCCCTCGTCGGGACTGAGGCGGCCCAGGCTCTCGAGCGCGTCGCGGCCGTTCCCCGCCCGCAGGAGGAACCGCGGCTGCGGCGCCATGGTGACGATCGTCACCTGGGCCTCGGGCGGCAGCGCCTCGAGGAAGCCCTGCATGCCGTTGCGGAGCGCGACGAGATTCTGGCTCGCGAGCCCGGCGCCGTTGTCCACGAGCAGCTGCACCGCGAGCGGCCAGCGAATCGGCGCCACACTGACGACGGTCGCGTCACCCGCCTCGTCCGCGACGCGCAGATCGCCGGGCGCCACGCCCGCAACCGCCGCGCCGTTGGCGTCGACGATCGTCGCGAACACCTCGAACCGTTGCTGTGCGTGAAGGATCGAGGCGGCGGCACACAGCACGCCGACGGCAGCGAGAGCTCTCACGCGTCCACCCAGCACCCAGCACCTAGCACCCAGCACCTAGCACCCCTTAGCCCTTCACCACGTTCTTCCACTCCCGCGTCAGGTACTCCGCGGTGCGCCACGCGAGCGCCTGGAGCGTGAGCGTCGGGTTGCGCGCACCGCTCGTGCCCATGACCGACGAGCCGAGGACGCCGAGGTTCGGGCACTCGTGCGACAGGCCCCAGCGGTTCACGACGTTGGTCTCGACGTTGTCGCCCATCCGCGTCCCGCCGTAGGAGTGGGTCGACGGCCCCATCGTGCCGAGGCCGCCGCGCCGGATGTCCTTCGCGCCCGCGGCGCGATACCACTGCTCCATCTTGTCCTGGATGAAGTCGCTGATCTTGTGCTCGTTCTCCTGGTAGTCCGCCGTGATGCGCGTCACCGGGCAGGCCGAGCGGATCCTTCACCTCGGGGTCGAGGTCGAGGTAGTTCTGCTCGTACGGCAGCGTCGTCTTCTGGAGGTACGCGCCGTTGGTGCGGTCGGCGTTCTCCTTGATCCACGCCTTCCACGCCGAGCCCCACCCCGGCGCCTGGCCCCACGTGCTCGCGCCCGCCGCCGCGATGGGCCGGCGATCCGAGTAGACCCAGAGGAGACCGCCGCCGATGAAGTCCACGCCGGCGTGATCCCAGTTGTCGTCGCCGAAATTGTCGACGCCCGTGCCCTGCGCGGGCAGGCCGTACCAGTTGTTCAGATCGAACGGGAACAGCGCGCTCACGCCGCCGCCCTGCGCGTGGCTGAAGTAGTGGCGCCCGACCTGGCCGTGATTGTTCGAGAGGCCCTTCGGATACGCGCGCGACGTCGAGAGCTGGAGCAGCCGCGAGTTCTCGTACGTGTAGCTCGCCACGAGCACGACCTTCGCGGGCTGGAAGAATTCCTCGCCGTCGGTCGTGTAGGTCACGCCGGTCGCGAGGCCCGTGCGGTCGTCGACCTCGATCTTCGTGACGTGCGCGCGCGTCACCACGTCGAGGTTGCCGGTCTCCTGCGCGCGCGGGATGGTGGTGATGTGCGTCCCGTTCTTCGCGTCGACGTGGCAGCCGCCCTTGTTGCAGTAGCCGTGGTACATGCACGCCGAGCGGTTCTGGAACGAGCGCGAGTTGATGTGCGCCGGGCCGGGGAACGGATGCCAGCCGAGATCCGCCGCCGTCTTGGCCATCAGCTCGGTGAAGCCCGTGCCCCGCAGCGGCGGCATCGGGTAGCCGCGCGTGCGCGGCGCCTCGAAGATGTTGCCGCGCGGGTCGAGCGTGCCGTTGATGTTCCCGGCCTGGCCGGACACGCCCATCTCCCACTCGACCTTGTCGTAGTACGGCTCGAGCTCCTCGTAGCCGAACGGCCAGTCTTCCACCGTCGAGTTCTTCGGAATCCGCGACGCGCCGTAGCGCTTCGTCGTCTCGCTGACGACCTTGAAGTCCCACGGGTTCAGCCGCCAGCTCTGCGCCCAGTAGTGGAGCGTCGTGCCGCCGACGGCGTTCATCATCGGATGGCTGCCGAACCTCGTCGTCCGCGCCTGCGCGTTCGCGCGGTGCGTCGGCACTTCCTGGTTCGCCTTCTGCACGGCCATCGGCCAGTCGCGCACGTTGAAGCGGATTTCGTCGGGCGCGAAGTCGCGTCGCGTGAGCCAGGTGCCCGCCTCGAGGCCGACCACCTTGAGGCCCGCCTCGGCCAGCGGCCACACGGCCACGCCGCCCGCCGCGCCCAGGCCGATCACGACGACGTCGGTGTCGGGGCGTCTAGTCGCCATTGGCGCCTCCCTTCTCGTCCGCGCCGTTCAGCACCACGGCCTTCACGAACATCGGGTTGTCGTAGGCGGATCGATGGTTGGGCGGCGTCTTCTGGTCCATCCGCTGCATGTCGGCCGTCACCATCGTGCGAACGCCCGGGTAGCCGAGGAGATCCCAGCCGACGAAGTCCTGGTTGCCGCCGTAGTACGGGTCGCCGAAGGTGCCCTGCCACGTGTGGCTGCGCACCAGGCTGAAGAACTGACCCGAGCCGGCGAAGCCCTCGGCGGTGTTGCCCTCGACATCGGTCAGCACGGCGTCCTGCTCCGCGGCCGTCAGCTGCAGGAAGCCCTTCCCGCGCGACCGCTGGGCGTACTGGTCGAGCGCGGCGAGGCCGCGGCGGTACGCCTCGCGGTTGTCGGCCAACGCGCCGGCGAGCGCGCGGTCGATGTAGTGAATGGCGCGGGCCTCGCGAGCGCCCGGGCCGTGCGCGTCGGTCGGAATCAGCCGTTCGCAGACCACCTCCAGCAGGTCGGCCTCGGCCGCGGTGAGCGCCTCGAGCGGCTCGCGGACGATGTCGGCCGCCGGCGGCGCCGCGGGGACGGGCGCCGGGGCGCCGCCCGGTGCGGGCGCCGCGGAGGGGGCGGCATCGGTGGCGGCGAAGGCGGCGGCAGGCAACGCGGCGGCGGCGCCGGCGGCCAGGCCGGCGCGCTTCAAGAGGTCGCGGCGTGAGAGTGGATGACGGGGATCGGGACTCGTCGGCCATGCGGGGACTCCTCGCGCAGAACGTTACGGGGCCGCCCGCCGGGCGTCAAGCCGCGCGACGCCGGCCGGCGGCGGGAGACAAATCCGCAATCCCAGACCAGACCGTAGGCCACGGTTTCAGAAACTACATCTTTGTAGTACGCTCGTAACCATGAAATCGGGGACCAAACTCCAGGCCGCCATCGCCGACGCCGACCGCAAGGGGCGCGAGGCGCGCCGCCTCTCGACCCTTCTCGAAGTGAGCCAGGCGCTGGCCGGCACGGTCGACCTCAAATCCGCGCTCCACCGCGTGCTCGAGATTCTCTCCAAGCACCACGGCGCCCTGCGCAGCATGGTCACGCTGCTGCACAACGGCGAGCTGACGGTGGAGGCCTCCGACGGCCTTGACCCCGCGTCGCGGGCCGTGAAGTACCGGCTCGGCGAGGGCATCACCGGCCGCGTCGTCGAGACCGGCAAGCCCGTCGTGGTGCCGCAGGTGAGCAGCGAGCCGATGTTCCTCGGCAAGGCCGCGCGGCGGCCCGAGCTGGCGCGCGAGGAGCTGAGCTTCGTGTGCGTGCCGATCATCATGAGCCGCAAGACCGTCGGCGCGCTCGGCGTCGACATGAAATTCAAGCGCGACCGCGACTACGAGCGGAGCACGAAGTTCCTCGGCATCGTCAGCTCGATGATCGCGCAGGCGCTGAAGGTGCAGCAGTCGATCGAGGAGGAGCGCTCGCGGCTGCTCACCGAGAACAGCCACCTGCGGCAGGAGTTGCAGGAGCGGTACGACTTCTCGAACATCATCGGCACGAGCGGGCCGGTGCGGCAGATGTACGAGCAGGTGGCGCAGGTGGCGCCGGCCAACACGACCGTGCTGGTGCGCGGCGAGTCGGGCACCGGCAAGGAACTCATCGCCCACGCGATCCACTACAACTCCCTGCGCAACAAGAAGCCGTTCATCAAGGTGAGCTGCGCGGCGCTGCCCGAGAGCCTGATCGAGAGCGAGCTCTTCGGCTACGAGAAGGGCGCGTTCACCGGCGCCGACGCGCGCAAGAAGGGCCGGTTCGAGCTGGCCGAGGGCGGCACGCTGTTCCTCGACGAGATCGGCGACATCAACCTGGCGACGCAGGTGAAACTGCTGCGCGTGCTCCAGGAGCGCGAGCTCGAGCGGCTCGGCGGCACCGAGACGATCAAGATCAACGTCCGCCTGATCGCGGCGACCAACAAGGATATGGAGAAGGCGATCGCGGCCGGCACGTTCCGCGAGGACCTCTTCTACCGGCTGAACGTGTTCACGATCTTCGTGCCGCCGCTGCGCGAGCGGAAAGCCGACATGCTGCTGCTCGCCGACCACTTCCTCGAGAAGTTCTCGCGCGAGCACGGCAAGATCATCAAGCGCATCTCGACGCCCGCGATCGACATGCTCATGAGCTACCACTGGCCGGGCAACGTGCGCGAACTGGAGAACGCGCTCGAGCGCGCCGTGCTGATGTGCGACGGCCAGGTCGTGCACGCCCACCACCTGCCGCCCTCGCTCCAGACCGCCGAGGCCTCCGGCACCATCATGCGCGTGTCGCTGCACGACGCCGTGGTGGCCTACGAGAAGGATCTGCTCCAGGACGCGCTGAAGAGCACGCGAGGCAACCGCGCCAAGGCGGCCAGGCTGCTCAATACGACGGAACGGGTCCTTAACTACAAGGTGCGCAATTACGGGGTGGATGTTTCGAGATTTAAATAGGCTCTCTGCGGTTCTGGGGTTCCAGGGGTTCTGGGGGTTCTGGGGGTCGGGTTCCAGGTTCGGGGGTTCACGGGTTCTGAAGGTGGGTTCCACTGGTTCATCGAATCGGGTTCGCGTGCGGCGAGCTTGAACCCCCAGAACCCACGAACCCGTGAACCCAGAACCCGACCTCCAGAACCCCTGGAACCTTCAGAACCTCTGCGAGCCCCTAGCCCGCGAGATCGACCACCGTCCGCCCGCGTACGTGTCCTGCGATGATCTCCTTCGCAGCGGCGGGAAGGTCCGCGAAGCCCGATCGTCCGGCTCACGGATTCGAAGGTGGAGGGCTTCAGCGTGGCCGCGAGGCGCGACCAGGCGGCGCGGCGCGGCTCGCGCGGCTGGGTGACCGAGTTGATCCCGAGCAGGTTCACGCCGCGCAGGATGAACGGCAGCACGGTGGCGTGAAACGCGGCGCCGGCCGCCAGGCCGCACGCCGCCACCGACGCGTTCGAGGCCATCGCCGGGAACAGCGCCGCCATCAGATCGCCGCCGACGGTGTCGACCGCGCCCGCCCACGTCTCCGAGGCCAGCGGCTTCTTCCCCGCCGCGAGGATCTCGTCGCGGCCGACCACCTCGGCCGCGCCGAGCTCCTTGAGGTACTCCGCTTCCGAGGGGCGCCCGGTGACGGCCACCACCTGATACCCGAGCGCGCCGAGGATGGCGACGGCCACGCTACCCACGCCGCCGGCCGCGCCGGTCACGGCCACCGGCTTGCCGCCGGGCGTGAGCCCCTGGCGCTCGAGCGCCGTCACGCACAGCATCGCCGTGAAGCCGGCCGTGCCGACGACCATCGCGCGCTCGAGCGTGAGGCCCTTCGGCAGCGGCACCAGCCACTCCCCCTTCACGCGCGCGCGCTGGGCGAACCCGCCCCAGTGCGTCTCGCCCACGCCCCACCCGGTGAGCACCACCTCGTCGCCCTTCTTGAACTCCGCGCTCGACGATTCGGCGACGACGCCGGAGAAGTCGATCCCGGGCACCATCGGAAACGATCGGATGATCTGCTTCGGCGTCGTGAGCGCGAGGCCGTCCTTGTAGTTGAGCGTCGAGTAGCGCACGTCGACGAGCACGTCGCCTGCGGGAAGATCGGCGTCGGTGAGCGTTTCGATGGCGGGCGCCGCGTCCGCGGCGCGAATGACGAGAGCTTTGAACGGCATAAGAAAATTTGGTTATCAGGCTCCGGGTTTATTCACCAATCTGTCGGCATTCATTACTGGCGGCGGGGCCCCACCCCCGCCGCGAACTGACGCCGATGCTCGCCCTCGGATTCGCTTGTCCTCGGGCTCGCATGGCCGCAGGCGCAATTCATTCATCACGGGCGGCGGGGCCCCACCCCCGCCGCGGTGCCGTCGCTGACGCTCCGGATCTTGCTCGCAGCGCCCTTCCGTTCAGTGCAGCGCCTCAGCGTGACTCAACCTACCCGACCTACCCGACCTACCCGACCTACCCGACCTACCAGACCTACGCGCTCTTCGCGCCGGACCGCATCCAACTCTGGAGCTTCTCGACGTCCTTCGTCACGGTCCGGGATCCGGCGAACAGCACGACCGCCAGGATCGCGGCCAGCAGCGGCACGGCGAACATCGCCGAGTGCAGGCCGGTGGCGCGGAACGGTTCGAGCGCGGCGAGGTCGAAGCCCTTGGCCTGTCCCAGCAGACTCCGGAACTCGGCGCCGATGAGCGACCCGGCCGGCATCGGCTGCACCGCGCCCGCGGCGGCGCCGGCCTGGAACGTGAAGTAGTCGCTCAGCATGCCGGTACCGACCGGGCCGAGCGACGCGCCGAACAGATACATCGCGGCGAAGTACAGCGCCATCGCCGTCCCCCGCAGCGACGGCTCCACGACGTCGTGGATCGTCGAGTACACCGTCGAATGGTACGCGTACATCACGCCGATGCCGAGGCCCATCAGCAGCGAGAAGCCCCACAGGTCGCCGCCCGGTCGCGTCAGCGCGAAATACATCGGCGGCGTCGCGATCACGAGCGCCCCGGTCGCCACGATCAGCCGGCCGTCCACGCGCTTCTTGCAGAGCGAGTCGGCCATCGCGCCGCCCACGAACAGGCCGACGATGCCCGAGAAGCCGTAGACGACCATCCACAGATAGCCGGCCGACTTGAGCGCCATGCCGTGGTAGCGAATCAGGAACGGGATGCCGAACGCGCCCAGCGCGTACATGTTGAAGTTGTGCAGCGCGCCCGACAGGATCACCCACCACATCGTCGGGATCGAGAGGACGAGGCCGTAGGGCGAGCCGACACGCCGTCGCGCGCCGACGGCGTGGTCCTCGACCATGCCGCGCGCGGGCTCGCGGATGCCGAGCGCCGCCACCGCGACGAGCAGGCCGGGCACGCCCGCCAGAAAGAACGCCGCGCGCCAGCCCCAGGCCTGCCCCACCAGGCCGCCGATGCCGTTGGCGAGGCCGAGGCCGAGCGGCAGGCCGAGCATCCACACGGCCATGGCGCGCGCGCGCTGCGTCCTGGGAAAGAGATCGCCGATGAGCGAGGTGGACGCCGGCGAGCACGTCGCCTCGCCCACGCCGACGCCGAGGCGCACGGCCACGAGCATGGCGAAGCTGCGCGCCGCGCCCGAGAGCGCGGTGAGGAGGCTCCACACGAACACGCCGGCGGAGAGGATCTTCCGGCGGTCCCTGGTGTCGGAGAGGCGGCCGAGCGGCACGCCGACGAAGGCGTAGAGCAGCGTGAAGACGGTGCCGAGCAGGCCGAGCGCCGTGTCGCTCAGATGCCAGTCGAGACGAATCAGCTCTCCGACCGCGCCGATGAGCTGGCGGTCGAAGAAGTTCATGAGGTTGATCGCGAAGAGCACGACGAGGGCGTACACGGCGCCGGCGGCCATGATCGTCCTCTGGTGTCGGGCGGACCTTCAGGTCCGCCGGGCCTGAAGGCCCGGCCTACGTTCTGCCTAAAACGGATATTTCCCGGCGTGAATCACGGCGTCGGCCACGCGGCGGCGCGCGGCAATCGGGTCGACGCCGACGTGCGCCGCCACCGGCGCGAGCGTGTCGGCGAGGGACGGCCGGCCGCGCGCGGCCAGCGCCGCCGCGACCTGCTTGGCCGAGTGCGCGATCCGGTCGGCCGCGTCGGCCGCATACACGCGCGCGATGTCGCGCGTCGTCTCGGCCTGCGCCGTCGACCGCGCCGCGGCCGTCTTCTCGGTGCGTGCGAGCGCGCTCTCGGTCGCGTAGATCTCGATCACCACGTCCGCGATCGCGCCGAGCACTTCCTGCTCCTCCTTCAGGCCGTCGCCCCAGGCGGCCGCGGCCGCGTTCAGCGCGGCAAGCGCCAGCGCCTTCTCGCGGGCGACGAGCGCGTGCTCCGCCGCGAGCGGGCCGTCCGGGCGGACCGGCGCGCCCGGCGCCGAGGCGAGCATCTCGCGGCCCTGCTTGAGGAGCCGCGTCGGCACGATGACGCGGTTGATCTCGTTCGTGCCCTCGTAGATGCGCGTGATGCGGGCGTCGCGATAGCCGCGCTCGACCGGGAACTCGCGCGAGTAGCCGTTGCCGCCGAACACCTGGATCGACTCGTCCGTGCAGTACGCGAGCGCCTCGCTCGTCCACACCTTGTTGATCGAGCACTCGATCGCGAAGCCCTCGATCGTCTTCAGCACCTTCACGTCGGCCGGGTCCACGCCCTCGAGCGCGCGGTCCACGTCGCCGAGCGTGCGATAGACCATCGAGTCGCCCACGTAGCAGCGGATGGCCATCTCGCCGAGCTTCTGCTGGATCAGCCCGAACTCCGCGATCGCGCGGCCGAACTGGCGCCGTTCCTTCGCGTACTTCACGGCGTGATTGAGCGCGATCTTGGCGCCGCCCATGTTGCGCGTGCCGAGCTTCACGCGGCCGATATTCAGGACGTTGAAGGCCACCTTGTGGCCCTCGCCGATCGTGCCGAGCAGATTCTCGACCGGCACCTTCACGTTATCGAGCATCACGGCGGTCGTCGACGACCCGTCGAGCCCGAGTTTCGCCTCGTCTTTTCCGGTCACGACGCCCATGCCGCGCTCGACGAGGAACGCGGTGAACTTCTCGCCGTCGACCTTCACGAAGATCGTGAACAGATCGGCGAAGCCGCCGTTCGTGATCCACATCTTCTGGCCGTTGAGCACGTAGTGCGTGCCGTCCGGGGTGAGCGTGGCCGTGGTCTTCGCGGCGAGCGCGTCGGATCCCGACTGCGGCTCGGTGAGGCAGTAGCACGCCACCATCTCGCCGCTCGCGAGCTTCGGCAGGTAGCGCGCCTTCTGCTCGGGGTTCCCGAAGAACACCAGCGGCAGCGTGCCGATCACCGTGTGCGCGCCGAGCGATCCGCCGAACGACGGGCTCACCGAGATCTGCTCGCCGACGTACGCCGCGCTGATCTTGTCCAGTTCGAGGCCGCCGTACGCCTCCGGGATCTCGAGGCGCAGCAGGTCCAGCTCGCCCGCCTTCTTCAGCAGCTCGCGCGTGAGCGGCCAGTCGTGCTGGAACAGCCGGGGTTCGACCGGCAGCACTTCCTGGCGCATGAACTCGGCCGCCGTCTGGCCGAACAGCCGCTGCTCG
Source organism: uncultured Acidobacteriota bacterium (assembly GCA_963792785.1). Classification (GTDB taxonomy): domain Bacteria; phylum Acidobacteriota; class Vicinamibacteria; order Vicinamibacterales; family CAVVIG01; genus CAWIMX01. Next base: position 1,315,019 of record CAWBXO010000001.1, read on the forward strand.
TCGCTCAGGTCCTCGCGGACGAAGAGATCGGCCGGTTCGAGTGACGACACGAGAAACCGTCCGCCGCCGGCAAGTGTGTGTGTGGGCATAGTTGACACTGCGATTGCGGGGCAGTATAAGCCCAGCGTGCCGGCACTTCCTGAATTATTCGCACTCACGGGCCGAGCGGCCATCGTCACGGGCGGCTCGCGCGGCCTGGGGCTCGAAATCGCCGAAGGCCTCGGCGAAGCCGGCGCCCGCCTGATGATCTGCGCGCGCCGCGACGAGTGGCTCAAGCCCGCGCTCGAGGAGCTGCGCGGCAAGGGCTTCACCGTCGAGGGCATGCTCTGCGACGTCGCCCGCCCCAACGAAGTCCAGGCCGTCGTCGACAAGACGATGGCGGCGTTCGGGCAGGTCGACATCCTCGTCAATAACGCCGGCATCACCTGGGGCGCCAAGCCCGAGGATCTGCCGGTCGACAAGTGGCAGAAGGTCATCGACGTGAACCTGACGGGCGCGTTCCTCTTCGCGCAGGCCGCCGGGCGCGAGATGCTCAAGCGGCAGTACGGCCGCATCGTGAACATCGCGTCGATCGCCGGGCTGCACGCGTCCGTGAACGGCCCGCACTACGCCGCCTACAGCGCGAGCAAGGCCGGGCTGATGGGCCTCACGCGCGAGCTCGCCGCCTCGTGGGGCCGGTCGAACATCCGCGTGAACGCGATCGCGCCCGGGTTCTTCCACTCGCGCCTGGCCGATCCCGCGATTCACCTCGCCGAGCCCTCGATCAAGGCGAACAGCCCGATCCCGCGCGTCGGCGGCCCCGGCGAGCTGAAGGGCGTCGCGGTGTTCCTCGCCGCCGACGCGTCCAACTACATCACGGGGCAGACCATCGTCGTCGATGGCGGCCGGACCATTGCCTGAATCCCCCTACGCGGCGCGGCCCTGGCTCCAGCACTACGACTACTGGGTGCGGCCGCACCTGACTTATCCGGGACGGCCGCTGTACGACGTCCTCGCCATCGCGGCCGTCGATCACGCCGACAAGCCGGCGACGACGTTCTTCGGCGCCGAGCTCACCTTCCGCGAGATCAAGCGGCGCGTCGACCGCCTCGCCACGGCCCTCGCCGCCCGCGGCATCGTCAAGGGCGACCGCGTCGGCATCATGCTGCCGAACTCGCCGCAGTACATCATCTCGGCGTTCGCGATCCTCCGGCTCGGCGGCATCATCGTGAACATCAACCCCACCTACACGGCGCGGGAAGTCGGCATCGCCGGCGCCGACTCGGGGATGAAGGCGCTCGTCACGCTCGACACGCTCGCGCCGCTCGCCCTGGGGCTGAAGGATCAGATCCCGTGCGAGCGCGTCATCGTGACGACGCTGGCCGAATACGCGAAGGACGGCGCCGCGCCGCCGGTGGTCGACGGCTGCGAGGCGCTCACCGACCTGATCACCGGCGTCGCCGCCGTCGACCTGCCGGCCGTGCCCATCACGCCGGACGACCTCGCCGTGCTGCAGTACACGGGCGGCACCACCGGCACGCCCAAAGCGGCCATGCTCACGCACGGCAACATCTTCGCGAACGTCGTGCAAACCGAGAACTGGTCGCTCCGCTGGAACCAGCGCGGCGGCGAGCGCTACCTCGTCGTGCTGCCCTACTTCCACATCTACGCGTTCACGGTGGCGATGATGATGGGCCTCTGGGTGGGCGCGCTGCAGATCATCTTCCCGAAGTACGACGTCGAAGCGGTGCTGGCCGCCCTGCGCGACTACCAGCCGACGTACGTCCCCGCCGTGCCGACGATCTTCGTGTCGCTGCTCGCGCACCCGAAGATCGGCGAGTTCGCGCTGGACGGCATCCGGCTCTTCAACAGCGGCGGCGCGCCGTGCCCGGTCGAAGTGATCTATGAGTTCGAGAAGCGGATCGGCCGGCCGCTCAACGAGGGCTACGGGCTCTCGGAGACCTCGCCCGTCACGCATTCGACGCCCTACCTCGCCGTCCGGAAGCCCGGGACGGTGGGCCTGCCCATGCCCGACACCGACATGAAGATCGTGGACGTCGAAACCGGCGATCGCGAACTGCCGGTCGGCGAGGCCGGCGAGCTGTGCATCTCGGGCCCACAGGTGATGAAGGGCTACTGGCAGAAGCCCGACGAAACGGCGCGCGTCATCCGCGTGCACGCGGACGGCCGGACGTGGTTTCACACGGGCGATATCGCGCGCATGGACGAGGACGGCTTCACGTCGATCGTCCAGCGCAAGAAGGATCTGATCATCGTCGACGGCTTCAACGTGTATCCGAGCGACGTCGAGGGTGTGCTCTACACGCACCCGGCCGTCCGGCTGGCCGCCGCCATCGGCATCCCGCACTCGTATCACGGCGAAGTGGTGAAGGCGTGCGTCGTGCTGCGCGACGGCGCCACGGCGACGAAGGACGACCTGCTCGCGCACTGCCGCAAGGAACTGGCCGAGTACAAGGTGCCGCGCGAGATCGAGCTGCGCGAGTCGCTGCCGATGAGCGCGGTCGGCAAGATCCTCTATCGCGTCCTGCGCGACGAACAAGCCCCGTCGTGACCGCCCTCGATCGGTTCCGGAAGATGGTCGCCGGCGAGCTGCCGCCGCCGCCGATCCTGCGGCTGCTCGGCGTCCGCATGACCGAGGTCGAGCACGGCCGCGTGGTCTTCGAGGTCACGCCCGTCGAGGACCACTACAACGGGATGGGCGTCGCCCACGGCGGCCTGGCCGCGACGCTCATGGACTCCGCGCTCGGCGTCGCCATCAACGCCGCGGCGCCCGAGGGGAAGACGTTCACGACGCTCGAGCTGAAAGTGAATTACGTCCGTCCGATCACGACCGCCACCGGCCCCATCCGCTGCGAAGGCACGGTGATTCACATCGGGAATCGCACCGCCACGGCGGAAGCCCGCATCACGGATGCCGGCGGCAAGCTGTACGCCCACGGAACCACGACCTGCATTACAGTCGAGAAACGCTAGGACATCACCACATCACGACATCACCACATTCCCCGCATTGAGGCACGAATGCCTGTCACCTACGAAGTTCGAGATCGCGTCGCCGTGGTCACCATCGACAACCCGCCCGTGAACGCGCTCGCACCCGAGATCTGGAAGGGCGTCGACGACGCGATCGCGCGCGCCGCGGGCGATGCCGGCGCCGACGCCGTCGTCTTGATCGGCGCGGGCACGACGTTCGTGGCCGGCGCGGACATCAAGGTGTTCGACACGCTGAAGACGCGTGAGCAGTCGCTCGAGCGCTCGGCCGGCAGCCACGCGCTCCTGAAGCGCGTCGAGGACACGCCGAAGCCGGTCGTCGCCGCGATCCACGGACACGCGCTCGGCGGCGGCCTCGAGATGGCGATGGCCTGCCACTACCGCGTCGCCACGAAGGACGCGCGCGTCGGCCAGCCGGAAGTACTGCTCGGCATCATCCCCGGCGCCGGCGGCACGCAGCGCCTGCCGCGCCTCTGCGGCGTCGAGATGGCCATCGTCATGTGCACCGACGGCAAACCCGTCTCCGCGTCGAAGGCGCAGGCGGCCGGCATCGTCGACCAGGCGGTCGACGGCGACCGCGACGCCCTGCTCGCCGCCGCGTCCGCGTTCGCGAAGGACAAGGCCGCGAAGGCGGAGATCCGGAAGACACGCGAGCAGACGGCGAAGATCGGCGACGTGGCCGCCGCGCGCGAGACCTGCGCGAAGGCGCGGCCGATGGTCAAGAAGGGCGCGAAGGGCGCCGAGGCGCCGCTCGCCGCCCTCGCCGCCATCGAGGCCGGCCTCGGCCAGCCGTTCGACGCCGGTTCGCTGCGCGAGCGCGAGATCTTCGCCGACTGCGTCGTCTCGGATCAATCGCACGCGCTGCGCCACCTGTTCTTCGCCGAGCGCGAAGCGCTCAAGGTGCCCGACGTCCCGAAGGACACGCCCGCGAAGACCGTCTCTCGCGCGGCCGTCGTCGGCGCGGGGACGATGGGCGGCGGCATCGCGATGAGCTACGCGAACGCCGGCATCCCCGTGCTTCTCAAGGAAGTCGATCAGGCGGCGCTCGACCGCGGCCTCGGCGTCATCCGCAAGAACTACCAGTCCACCGTGGACAAGGGCCGCATGACGCCCTCGCAGCTCGAGAAGACGATGGCGCTCATCACGCCGACGACGAGCTACGACGGCTTCACGGACGTCGACATCGTCGTCGAGGCGGTGTTCGAGGACATGGACCTGAAGAAGAAGACGTTCGCCGAGATCGCGAAGGCCACGCGGGCGGACTGCGTGCTCGCGTCGAACACGTCCACGCTCGACATCGACGAGTTCGCCCAGGCGAGCGGCCGGCCGGCGCAGGTGATCGGCCACCACTTCTTCAGCCCGGCGAACGTGATGAAGCTGCTCGAGATCGTGCGCGGCCGGGAGTCGAGCAAGGACGTCATCGCGACGTCAATCAAGTTGTCGAAGAAGCTCGCGAAGGTCGGCGTGGTCGTCGGCAACTGCTTCGGCTTCGTCGCCAACCGCATGCTCGCGTACTACATGCGCGAGGCGTACCTGCTGCTCGAGGAAGGCGCGAGCGTCCCGCAGATCGACAAGGTGCTGACCGACTTCGGCCTGCCGGTCGGGCCCTACGGCATGCAGGACATCGCCGGCATCGACGTCGGCGCCCGCATCCGGATGTACCTGAAGTCGGTGGGCAAGACGCGCGCCGAGGGGCCGCAGTCCGAGGTGCCCGACCGGCTGTTCGAGATGGGTCGCTACGGCCAGAAGACCGGGGCCGGCTGGTACCGGTACGAGAAGGGCAGCCGCGAGCGGATTCCCGACCCGCTGATCGACGAGCTCGCCGCCGAAGCGGCGGCGAAGCGCGGCATCGCGCGACGGAAGGTCTCGGACGACGAGATCCTCGCGCGCATCACCACGGCGCTCGCCAACGAGGGCGCGCAGGTGCTCGAGGAGCACTTTGCCACGCGCGCCAGCGACATCGACGTCGTCTACTGCTACGGCTTCGGCTTCCCACGCTACCGCGGCGGCCCGATGTACTACGCCGAGACCGAGGTGGGCCTGCCGGCCCTGCTCGCGCGCGTGCAGGAGTACCGCGAGCGGTTCGGCGACTACTGGACGCCGTCGCCTCGCCTCGAGCGACTCGTGGCCGAGGGCAAGGGCTTCTACGACGAGTAGCCGCGTGGTCACCATCCCGAGCGTCGAGTTCCTGCGCGAGCGCGCCGGCCAGGAAGTGGCCGTCAGCGACTGGCTCGCGATCACGCAGGACCGCATCGATCACTTCGCCGAGACCACCGAGGATCGGCAGTGGATCCACGTCGATCCGGCGCGCGCCGCGGCCGAATCGCCATTCGGGACGACGATCGCGCACGGGTTCCTGACGCTCTCCCTGGTCAGCGTGCTCGCGCGGCAGGCGATGACGCTGCCACCGGGCAAGATGGGCGTGAACTACGGCCTGAACAAGGTCCGCTTCGTCACGCCCGTGCCGAGCGGCACGAAGATCCGCGGCCGCTTCACCCCCGCCGAGGTCTCCGACGTCGGCGGCGGGGCCACGCAGGTCGTCTGGCACATCGTCGTCGAGCGCGAGGGCGGCACGAAGCCGTGCCTGGTGGCGGAGTGGATCGTGAGGTACTACCGATAGCATTGGGTGATTGGGTAATTTGGTAATTTGGTAATTTGGTAATTTGGTGATCGACTAAGCAGGAGGGCGCGATGGCGAGTCGACGTCTCGCGGTGGTGATCGCCATGGGCATGACAGCGGCGCTCGGCGTTGGCGCGGCGGGCACGGATCCGGTGAAGGTCGACGGCGGGTCGATCGCGGGCATCGTCGAGCACGGCGTGCGCGTGTATCGCGGCATCCCGTACGCCGCGCCGCCGGTCGGCGCGCTGCGGTGGCGCGAGCCGCAGCCGGTCGCGGCTTGGCGCGGCGTGAAGGACGCGTCCGCGTTCGGCCCGCGCTGCGTGCAGACGCCGTACGCGGACGACTCGATCTACATAATGCCGGACGGCCCGATGAGCGAGGACTGCCTCTCGCTCAACGTCTGGACCACGGCCGCGCCCGCCGGGCGGCGGCCGGTGATGGTGTGGATCCACGGCGGCGCGCTCACGCGCGGCTGGGGCGGCACCGACACCTACGACGGCGCCGCGCTCGCGAAGAAGGGCGTCGTGGTCGTCACGATCAACTACCGCCTCAACGTGTTCGGCTACTTCGCCCATCCGGCGCTCACGGCCGAGTCGCCGCACCACTCCTCCGGCAACTACGGCGTCCTGGATCAAATCGCGGCCCTGCAGTGGGTGAAGCGCAACATCGCGGCGTTCGGCGGCGACCCGGCGAAGGTGACGATCTTCGGCGAGTCGGCCGGGTCGTGGAGCGTGAACGTGCTGCAGGCCACGCCGCTGGCCAAGGGGCTGTTCGTCCGCGCCATCGGCGAGAGCGGCGGCCGGTTCTTCTCCACGCCGGATCTCAAGAACGACCAGGGGCGGAATCCGTCGCAGGAAACCGTGGGCGTGAGCCTGGCGAAAGCCGTCGGCGCCGCGTCGCTCGCCGATCTGCGCGCCGTGCCGGCCGGGACGCTCGCGGCCGCGGCGGGGTTCCGCACGTCGGAGAACGTCGACGGCTGGGTGCTGCCAGACACCGTCGGCGCGATCTTCGCCGCGAAGCACCAGAACAACGTGTCCGTGCTGATCGGCTCGAACGGCAACGAGATGACCACGCTCACGCCGCCCTCGTCCATCCCGGCCACCATGGACGCCTACCGCCAGCGCGTCGCGCGGCAGTACGGCGCCCTGGCCGCCGAGTACGACGCGGTCTATCCCGCGAAGACCGAGGCCGACATCGCGGGCGCGGTGCTCGGGAGCGGCCGCGACACCACGTTCACGCTCGAGATGCGCACGTGGGCGCGCCGTGTGACCGAGGCCGGGCAGAAGGCGTACCTCTACCAGTTCACGCACGCGCCGGCACTGCCGGGCACCGGCGGCCGCCTCGGCGCGTACCACGCGTCGGAGATCCAGTACGTCTTCGAGACCGTCGCCGATCGGCCCTGGGCGACCGACGCAGACCGCAGGCTCGCCGATACGATGTCGAGCTACTGGGTGAACTTCGCCACCACCGGCGATCCCAACGGCGCGGGCCTTCCGGCCTGGCCGGCCTACGACGCCGCCGCCGAGCCCTACCAGGAGCTCGGCGACCACGTCGCGACGAAGCACCACCTGCTCGAGGCGCAGCTCGACTTCCTGGAGAAGCTCGAGGCCCGGCGATAGCCGTCCGGTAACCATCCCCGCCCGCCGCCGGTCATCACTCAGAGGTTCTGGGGTTCCAGGGGTTCTGGGGGTTCTGGAGGTCGGGTTCTGGGTTCCAGGGGTTCGGGGGTTCTAGGGGTTCCTGGGGCTCCGCTGGCTTTTCAGGTACTGAATCAGCTTGAGGGCGGCCATGGACGCGCGGCGGCACAGGAGGCGCAGGCGGTCGGTCTCCTCGGCCGAGAAGTAGCCGCGCTCGTGGCCGTCGAGCAGGTGGCAGTCGGTTTCGGCGAGGGAGCCGCGCGCGATTTCGAGGAAGCGGGCGAACTCCTTCGGACGAAATCGAGCGAAGCCTTCGGCGATATTACGCGGCGCCGACGCCGCCGCGTCACGCAGCTGATCGCAGAATCTGACGTCCCGCGCCGCCGGCGGCGAGGCAGTAATCGCCCACACGCCCAGCTTCAATTCGTGCGAAAGCCGCCAAACATCGAGTTCTTCGTAACGCCGTGCCGTCGCCACGCCCGACGCCGAGCACGACCCATGCCACAATCGCGTTCATGGCACCGTCTCTCGAGAACCAGTAGAACCCCCGAACCCCCAGAACCCAGAACCCGACCCCCAGAACCTCCAGAACCCCTGGAACCTCCAGAACCTCTGGAGATGCGATAGTCTTAGCGGCGTATGCGCGATGCAGTGATCGTCGCCAGCTCCCGTACGCCCCTCGCCAAGTCCGGCCGCGGCTCGTTCAACATGACGCGGCCCGACGACCTGGCCGCCCACGCCATCCGCCACGTCCTCGGCAAAGCGCCGTCGCTCTCCTACGAGGAGATCGAGGAAGTGGTGCTCGGCTGCGGCCAGCCGCACGGCGTCGCCGGCCACAACATCGCCCGCGTCGCCGCGATGCGCGCCGAGCTGCCCGTGAAGGTGCCCGGCGTCACGGTGAACCGCTATTGCAACTCGGGCCTGCAGGCGATCGTCCAGGCCGCGCACATGGTGATCCACGAGGGCGTCGAGGCCGCGATCGGCGGCGGCGTCGAGTCGATCACGATGATGGAGCGCGACGGCTCGCCGAACCCGTGGGTCCTCGAGCACCTGCCGGGCATCTACATGGCGATGGGCGACACGGCGGAGGTCGTCGCCAAGCGCTACACGATCAGCCGCGACGCGCAGGACGAGCTGTCGCTCCTCAGCCAGCAGCGCACCGCGAAGGGCCAGCAGGACGGCTTCTTCGCCGGCGAGCTCGCGCCGATGACGGTGACGCGCGCCGTCCTCGACAAGAAGACAGGCCAGAAGATCGGCGAGGAGCAGGCCGTCGTCGAGAAGGACGAGTGCAACCGCCCCGACACGACGATGGAAGGCCTGGCGAAGCTGCCGGCGGTGTTCGACACGAAGAGCGGCCAGGGATCGGTGACGGCCGGCAATTCGTCGCAGCTCTCCGACGGCGCGTCGGCGACGCTGGTGATGAGCGCCGACCGCGCGAAGGCGCTCGGCATCCAGCCGCTGCTCGTCTATCGCGGCTACGCCGTGTCGGGCTGCGAGCCCGACGAGATGGGCATCGGCCCCGTGTTCGCCGTGCCGAAGCTCCTCAAGCGCATGGGCCTGAAGGTGGCCGACATCGATCTGTGGGAGCTGAACGAGGCGTTCGCCTCGCAGGTCGTGTACTGCCGCGACAAGCTCGGGCTGCCGATGGACAGGCTGAACGTGAACGGCGGATCGATTTCGATCGGCCATCCATTCGGCATGACCGGCTCGCGCCTTGTCGGCACGATCGCGAACGAGATGAAGCGCCGCAAGGCAAGGTACGGCGTCGTCACGATGTGCGTCGGCGGCGGCCAGGGCGCGGCCGCGTTGTTCGAGAGAGCATAACCCATGCGAAAAACGCTTCTGCTCGGCGGATCCTTCGCGCTCGCACTCGCACTGGTCGCGACGACGCATCCCGTCGCCCAGGGCAACGGCCACTGGGTCGGCACCTGGGCCACCGCGGTCGTCGCCGGGCCGTCGGGCGCGCCGAGCGGGCGCGCGGGCGCCCCGCCGCCCTTCACCGTGGACAACCAGACCCTGCGCGAGATCGTCCACGTGACGCTCGGCGGATCGCGCGCCCGCGTCGTGCTGACCAACGCGTTCGGCGCCGGGGATCTGGCCGTCGGCGGCGCCTCGATCGCGGTGCGCCGCGACGCGTCGACGATCGACGCGTCCACGGCGAAGCCCCTCACCTTCTCGGGCCGCCGCGAGGCCACGATTCCCGCCGGCGCGCTGCTCGTCAGCGATCCCGTCGACCTGGCCGTGCCGGCGTTCGCGGACCTTGCCGTGGACGTCTACCTGCCCGGCAGCCTCGCCGGCCCGGCGTTCACGCTGCACTCGGGCGCGTACCAGACGAGCTACGTGTCGGAGGCCGGCAACCACGCCGGCATGGCGGCGCTGCCCGTGGCGCGCGAGACACGGTCGTGGTATTTCCTGTCGGGGGTCGAGGTGATGGCGCCGGCCAACGCCGGCGCGGTGGTGACCTTCGGCGACTCGATCACGGACGGCACGCGGAGCACGCCCGACATGAACCACCGCTGGCCCGACGTGTTCGCGCACCGGCTGGCGGCGCGCGCCGGCGGCCGGCCGATGGCGGTGCTGAACCTCGGCATCGCCGGCAACCAGGTGCTGAAGGATGGCGCCGGCGTGTCGGCCCTCGCGCGCTTCGACCGCGACGTCGCGATGCAGACCGGCGCGACGCACGTGATCGTGATGGAAGCGATCAACGACATCGGCCGCGCGGGTGAGAACGCGGCGCCGAGCGCCGCGGACCTCATCGCCGGCCACCAGCAGATCATCGAGCGCGCGCACACGCGCGGCCTGAAAGCCATCGGCGCCACGCTCACGCCCTTCGTCGGCGCCGCGTACGCGACCGAGATCGGCGAAGCCAAGCGCGAGGCCGTGAACCAGTGGATCCGCACGAGCGGCGCCTACGACGGCGTGATCGATTTCGAGAAGGCCGTGACCGACGGCGCCACGCCGCCGCACATCATGCCGACGTTCGACCCGGGCGACCATCTGCACTTCACCGACGATGGGTATCAGAAGATGGCGGGGACGATCGATCTGAACCTCTTCAGGTGATTCAGAGGTTCTGGGGGTTCCAGGGGTTCTGGAGGGTTCTGGGGGTCGGGTTCTGGGTTCCAGGGGTTCGGGAGTTCGGGGGTTCACGATCACGAAGCCCTGAGAATGAACCTTCAGAACCCGTGAACCTCCGAACCCTGGAACCCGACCTCCAGAACCCCCAGAACCCTCGGAACCCCTAGAACCTCTCCTAAACCTCTACGTCGTCAGGACAACCTTCCCCGTGACCTTCCGAGCGGCCATCAGGGTGAGCGCCTCGGCGGCTTTTTCGAGCGGAAAGGTCGCCGAGATGTGCGGATTGAGCTTCCCTTCGCGGTACCACTGGCCGAGCTGCTTCACGCTCTCGGCGAAGCGCGCGGGCTCGCGCCGCGTGAACTCGCCCCAGAACACGCCGACGATCGCGCAGCCTTTCAGCAGCGTGAGGTTGAGCGGGATCTTCGGGATCTCGCCGGCCGCGAAGCCCACCACGAGCAGCCGGCCGCGCCACGCGATCGAGCGCAGCGCCGGCTCGGTGTAGCCCCCGCCGACCGGGTCGTAGATCACGTCCGGCCCGTTCCCGTCGGTCAGCGCCTTGATGCGCTCGCGCAGATCGTCCGTTGCGTAATCGATCCCCTCGTCCGCGCCGTGTTCGCGGCACACGGCCAGCTTCTCCGGGCTCGACGCGCACGCGATCACTCGCGCGCCGATCGCCTTGCCGATCTCGATCGCGGCCAGGCCGACGCCCCCGGCGGCGCCGAGCACGAGCAGCGTCTCGCCCTTCTTCAGCCCGCCGCGATCCCGCAGCGCGTGGTCCGACGTGAAGTACGTCAGCCCGAACGCCGCGGCATGCGCATCGTCCATGCCCTCGGGAATCGGGATCAGCCGCGCGGCGCTCGTCTTCACTTCCTCGGCGAACGCGCCGTACGTCGAGAGCGCCATCACGCGATCGCCAGGCTTCACGTTCGTGACGCCCGCGCCGACCGACTTCACGACGCCCGCGGCCTCGCTCCCTGGCGAGAACGGCAGCGGCGGCTTCACCTGGTACTTGTTCTGGATGATCAGGACATCCGGAAAGTTGAGGCTCGCCACCTTCACTGACACCACGGCCTCGCCCGGCCCCGGCTCCAGGGACGCAACCTCCTCGACAACAAGACTCTCCGGGGGACCGTACTGCTTGCAGAGGATCGCTCTCATGTGGCCGGTTCGCCTCCGTTGACGGGAATGCACTGGCCGGACAGATTCCGCGCGCCGTCGCTCAGCAGGAACGTCGCGAGCGCGGCGATGTCGTCGGCGTCGGTCATCCGGCGGAGCGGGATGCGATCGGTGAACGTCTTGCGCGTGGCCTCCACCGTGGCGCCGCGCGCCTCGGCCTGGCCGGCGATCACCCGATCGATGCGGTCGCCCGCCACCGCGCCCGGCAGGATCGCGTTCACGCGGATGTTGTGGCGGCCGAGCTCGAGCGCCAGCCCGCGCGTGAGCCCTTCCTGCCCCGCCTTCGCCGCGCAGTAAGCCGCGCGGAACGCCAGGCCGCGGTGCCCGGCCATCGACGCGACGTTCACGATGGCGCCGCCGCCGGCCGTGATGAGGGCGGGCACGGTGACACGCGCGCAGAGAAAGCTGCTCGTGAGGCAGGAGTTGATCGTGTAGTCCCAGCCGTCGAGCGGAAAGTCCTGCACCGGGCTGGTCGGCCCCGAGTCGCCCGCGTTGTTCACGAGGCCGTCCACCCGCCCGAACGCCTTCAGCGCCTCGTCCACGATCGCGCGCGCGCCGGCCTCGGTGCCGGCGTCGGCGGCCACCGGAGCCGCCTGCCCGCCGGCCTTCGCGATCCCGTCGGCGACCTCCCGGACGAGGGCCGCCGTCCGCGCCGCGCAGACCACCCGCGCGCCTTCGCGCGCGAACATTTCGCTCATCGCGCGGCCGATGCCCTTGCTCGCCCCGGTGACAATCGCGACCTTGCCGTCCAGCATCCCCATGGCGCGGCATTATAGACGCTGGCCGCCATCGGCCCGATGCGGTATCCTCCGGCCCGGCACTCGTGGACGCTCGTGGGGCGGACCTTCAGGTCCGCCGGATCCGAGGAGGAACCCGCATGCAGCCTGTGAAAGCGCGCGTCGTGTCGCTCGCCGCCCTCGCCCTCGCGCTCGTCTCGGTGGCGGCGCTGCCGAGCGGCTCCCCCGAGAGCCTCGGGTTCTCCGCGCCGCGCCTGCACCGCATCGACGAGGTGGTCCAGCGCTACATCGACGACCACCTGATCTCGGGCGCCGTCACCGTCGTCGGGCGCCACGGGCAGATCGCGCACTACGAGGCGCAAGGTCTGATGGACATCGAAGCCAAGACGCCGATGCGGAAGGACGCGATCTTCCGCATGGCCTCGATGTCGAAGCCGGTCACCGGCGTCGCCATCCTGATGCTGATGGAGGAAGGCAAGCTGCGGCTCACCGACCCGGTCTCGAGGTTCATCCCCGAGTTCAAGGACCAGACCGTGGCGATGCCGAAGGGCCCCGCGCGGCCGACCGGCCGCGGCGGCGCGATGGAGCAGCCGATCTACACGGTGCCCGCGAGCCGCGACATCACGATTCGCGATCTGCTCACGCACACCTCCGGCCTCGAGAGCAGCGGCATCGGCAACCGCGAAGCCGCGCGCATGGCGCCGCGGCGCGGCGACATGAACCTCGCGCAGTACGTCCCGACGCTCGGCCAGACGCCGCTCGACTTCCAGCCGGGCACGACGTGGCAGTACAGCCTGCTCTCCGGCATGGAGACGCTCGGGCGCATCGTCGAGATTACGTCCGGCCAGACATTCGATCAGTTCCTGAAGACGCGGATCTTCGATCCGCTCGGCATGACGGACACGAGCTTCGTCGTGCCCGCGGACAAGAAGGCGCGGATCGTGACGCTCTACGACGGCCGGGACGGCCAGCTCGTGCGGTCCGATCCGCAGACGCCCGGCTGGCTGAACACCACCACGCTGTTCTCGGGCGGCGGCGGGCTCTACTCCACGGCGGACGACTACATGGCGTTCGCGCAGATGCTCGCGAACAAGGGCGAGCTGAACGGCCACCGCCTCCTCGGCACGCGCACGGTGGAGATGATGGCCACGAACCACGTCGGCGACCTGTTCGCCAAGGCGCGCAGCATCGGCTCCACGGGCATCGGCTTCGGCCTGAGCGTGCAGGTGGTGCTCGACCCCATCGCCGCGAACCTCCGCGAGGGCACGGGCAGCTTCGGCTGGGGCGGGGCGTTCGGCACCAACTTCTGGGTGGATCCGGAGAACGACCTCGTGGGCCTGCTGATGATCCAGGAGCCGGTGAACTCCCTCCGGAACGACTTCGCCAGCGCGGTGATGCAGGCGATCGTCGAATAGCCGGTACCGGTAGCCGCAACGAAATCAGCCGTGGAGCGGGGCCTGTCGCCTGACAGGCCCGCCACGGCCAGTTTCGGAGAGCGGACCTGACGGTCCGCACTACGAGCGCGGGCTGCCGATGGCGCCGGCTTCGCGGAGGGCGGCGATCTCCTGGTCGGACAGACCGAGTAGTTCGCGCAGCACCGCGTCGGTGTGCTCGCCGAGGAGCGGCGCGGGCTGCGTGACCTCGCCGGGCGTGCGCGACATGCGGAACGGCGGCGCCAGCACCGGGATCTTCCCCGCCACCGGGTGCTCGCGCTCGAGGATCGCGCCGCGGGCTTTCACCTGCGGGTGATCGGCGACGCGATCGATCGTGTTGATCGCGCCCATCGGGATGCCCGCCGGCAGCAGGATCGCCTCCCACTCCTCGTAGGCCTTCGTGAGGAACGCGGCTTGTAGCGCGTCGATGAGCGCCGCGCGATTGGCCGCGCGCGCCCTGTTCGACGAGAACCGCGCGTCGTCGGCCAGATCCGGCCGGCCGAGGAGCGGGCAGAACGCGCGCCACAGCTTGTCGCTGCCGATGCCGATCGCGATGTCGCGCGTCTTCGTGCGGAACGTCTGGTACGGCAGCAGGGCTTTGTACGCCGTGCCCATGGGGCCCGGAATCTCGCGGTCCGCGAAATACGTCGCGAACACGGTGCCGAGCAGGCCGAGCTGCCCCTCGAGCATCGACACGTCGAGGAACTGCCCGCGTCCGCTCCGCTCGCGCTCGTGCAGCGCCATCAGGATCCCGACCGTCGCGTACATCCCGGCGGTGACGTCGGCGATCGACATGCCGCAGCGCACACCGCGGCCACCCGGCTCGCCGGTCACGCTGATCATCCCGCTCTCCGCCTGCACGACCAGATCGAGTGCGGCCCGGTCGCGGTACGGACCGTCCTGCCCGAAGCCTGAAATCGACGCGTAGACGACGCGCGGGTTGCGCGCCGCCGCGGCCTCGTAATCGATCCCGAGCCTCTTCACCGCGCCGATGCGCAGGTTCTCGATCACCACATCGGCCTTCTCGACCAGCCGCAGGAACAGCTCGCGGCCCTCGGCGTGTTTCAGGTCGATCTCGACGCTGCGCTTGCTGCGATTGAGGTGGACGAAGTACGCCGACTCGTGCTCGTAAAACGGCGGTCCCCACGCGCGCGACATGTCGCCCGTCCCGGGCGTCTCGACCTTGACGACGTTGGCGCCGTAGTCGCCGAGCAGGGACGTCGCGAACGGCCCCGCGAGCGCGTGCGAAAGATCGATCACGGTGAGGTCGTCGAGGGCGGACACGGGGGGAAGTGTACCTGAATGGGGTGATTTGGTAATTTGGTGATTTGGTAATTTAGTGATCACGCCGTCACGCGTTCCCATCACCAAATCACCAAATCACCAGATCACCCGATCACCAAATCCCGTATGATCGGCGCCGTGCCGCCCTCACTGCGCACGGCGACCCCGTCCCAATGGCGTGCGTTCTGGGCGACGTTTCTCGGCTGGGTCCTCGACGGCTTCGACTTCACGATCGTCACCTTCCTCCTGATCGACATCCAGCGCAGCTTCGAGGTGAACGCGGCGCTGGCCGGCGCGCTCGGCACGGTGACGCTGTTCTTCCGCGTGGGCGGCGGCATCCTCTCGGGCACGGCGGCCGACAAGTGGGGCCGCAAGCTGCCGCTGATGCTGTCGATCCTCTGGTACTCGGCGTTCGCGTGTTTCGGCGGATTCGCCACGTCGTACCGCGTGCTGTTCGCCTTCCGCGCGCTCTTCGGGATCGGGATGGGCGGCGTGTGGGCGGCCGGGATGCCGCTCACGATGGAACACTGGCCGGCGCCGCTGCGCGGCGCGATCTCGGGCCTCGTGCAGAGCGGCTACTCGGTCGGCTTCATCCTGTCGGCGCTCGCGTTCCAGTTCATCTATCCCCTGGTGAACCACGGCGACCTCGGCTGGCGGGTGATGCTGTGGATCGGCGTCCTGCCGGCGCTGCTCGTCGTGTGGATCATGCGGCGCGTCGACGAGAGCCCGGTGTGGCTCGCGCGCCAGCGCGACCTGAGCGAGCGGCAGGAAAAGAACACCGTGTCGCTGCCGCGGCTGTTCAAGCCCGATCTGCTGCCGGTCACGATTCACGCGTCGCTCGTGCTCGGCGCGTTCCTGTTCTTCTACCATGCGTCGACGTTCTGGTATCCGACGCTCCTCGTCGAGTCCGGCCGCGCGACGCTGCCGTACCTGCTCGCCCTGAACACGAGCGCCGTCGCCTTCACGCTCCTCTGCGGCGCCATCTCGCAGAGCCGCCTCGGCCGCCGCGGCGCCGCCACGCTCATGACGGCCACCGCGATCGTCGCGCTGCCCCTCTACCTGGCGATGGATCGATCGAACGGCGTCGTCTTCCTCGGCGCGATCCTGATGGGCCCCGGCGTCGGCGTGTTCGGCATGGTGCCGAGCTACCTCACCGAGCGCTTCCCCACCGCCGCACGCGCCGCCGGCGCCGGTTTCTCGTATCACGTCGGCGCCGCCATCGCCGCCCTCGACCCCTTCGTCGTCGGCTGGCTGCAGGACCGCGGCATGCCGCTGTCGCGCGCCATGATGCTCACCATCGCGTCCGCCGGCGCGCTCGGAGTACTGTTGATGTGGCTCGGCCCGGAGACGCGGGGCCGGGAATTTGATTAGAAAATGCGACTGACGACTAGCGACTGACGACTGGTGACTACATCTCCTCTCTCCGGCCTCACGGTCATCGATCTCACGCGCGTCCTGGCCGGGCCGTTTTGCACGCTCCATATGGCTGATATGGGAGCGGACGTGATCAAGGTCGAGGAGCCCGGGCGCGGCGACGAGTCGCGCGGCTGGACGCCGGCGGCCGCCGGGTTCAGCCGTGGGTTCGTCGAGCTCAATCGCGGCAAGCGGTCGATCGTCCTCGACCTCAAGACCGATGCCGGCAAGGACGTGCTGCGCCGGCTCGTCGCGCGCGCCGACGTCCTCATTGAAAACTTCAAGCCCGGCAGCTTCGCGAAGCTGGGCTTCGGCTACGCCGACGTGAAAGCGATCAACCCGCGCCTGGTCTACTGCTCGATCACCGGCTACGGCCAGACGGGACCAAAGGCGCATCTGCCCGGCTACGACCCCGTGATCCAGGCCGAGTCCGGTCTGATGGACATGACCGGCTTCCCCGGCGGGCCGCCCACGCGCGTGCCGCCGGCGATCACCGATTACTTCGCCGGGCTCTACGCGCTGTCCGCGATCCTGCTTGCGCTGCGCGAGCGCGACCGCTCCGGCGAGGGCCAGCAGATCGACATCGCGCTGTTCGATTCCCTCCTCTCGACGCTCTCGCTGCAGGCGATCCGCCTCGAGATGGCCGGCGCGCCCTCCTCGCGGCTCGGCAACGCGCACCAGGTGCTCGCGCCGTACGAGCCGCTCCAGACGAAGGACGCGCAGGTGATGGTGGCCGCGCCGAGCCAACGCCTGTGGCAGAAGCTGTGCGAGGCGATCGGCGTGCCCGACCTGGTGAACGATCCCCGCTTCGCCACCACCGGCGACCGCGCGAAGAACCGCGGCGCGATGCGCGAGGCGCTCGAGCGCGCGCTCGCCACCTGGACGGCGGCCGACCTCGTCCGGACCCTCGAGGCCGCCGGCATTCCCTGCGGCCAGGTCCGCACGCTGGCCGAGGCCCTCGCCAATCCGCAGGTGGCCGCGCGCGAGATGCGCGTCGGCGATCCCGACCGTCCCGAGCTCGGCGGCATCGACGCCTTCGGCACCCCGCTCAAGCTCTCGCGCACGCCCGCGCAGATCGATCTGAAGCCCCCGAAGCTCGGCGAGCACACGGAAGAGGTGTTGCGGGAACTAGGATATACGGAGGACGAGATCCGCGCCATGCCCACATAGTGCGGACCTTCAGGTCCGCTGCAAACGCGGAGGACCGTCCGCTGGCGCGGCGGGCCGTCGGTCGTCGGCCCGGAAAAACCGCGCGCCGTTCGGTACCCTGACGCTCCGCGGCGGTCCTGCCAGCTCGCGACATCGCTCAGACCAACTGGTACCGTTTCGGGTCGTTGTCGCGGCCGGGATGGCATACCGGCAGACCGCCGCGACGGACTCACTCCGCGCGATTTTTCGTGAATCGTGCCGGGCCGACTTCACGGCCCGCCGCGCCAGCGGACGGTCCTCCGGATTGTGGTACGGTCTCCAGACTGCCATTCTCCTTGACGGCCTAGGAGAGTGACGATAGGCTCTCTATGTCGTCCAAGGAGAGAGATGCACACCACGACCGAACTGCTGCAGGGCACCCTCGATCTTCTGATCCTCAAGGCTGTCTCGCTCGGGCCGCTGCATGGCTACGGCGTGCTCCTCCGCATTCAGCAGATCTCACGCGACAAGCTGCAGATCCAGCAGGGCTCGCTCTACCCTGCGCTCTATCGCCTCGAACATCAGGGGCTCATCGATTCGGAATGGGGCGAGTCGGAGAACAACCGACGAGCGAAGTACTACCGCTTGACGCCCGGCGGCCGGAAGCGGCTGAGGGAGGAGACGGCCTACTGGGAGCGCGTCTCCGCCGCGATCGGCCTCGTGCTCGCCGCCGGCCCGGAGGACCTATGAGCATGGGCTCGAGGATGCGCTCGTTCGTTTGGGCACTTCTCCAGCACCGCCGCCTCGAGGACGACATGGCGGCGGAGATGCGCCACCACCTCGAGTTGCGCGCCGCTGCGCTTCGATCTGAAGGCCTGACGCGCACCGAGGCGATGCGGCGGGCACGTCTCGAATTTGGTGATCCCCTTCGCTGGCGCGAGCAGGGACGCGAGGCCCGCGGCCTCGGCTGGATCCAGGGTCTCGGCACCGACGTCCGCGTCGCCCTCCGCTCGTTCCGCCGAAGCCCCGGGTTCGCCGCCGCGAGCATCCTGACGCTCGCCATCGGCATTGGCGGGACGACGGCGATCTTCAGCCTGGTGAACGACGTCCTGCTTCGTCCGCTACCATATCCGGATCCCGATCGGCTGGTGCGGATCTGGGAATCGCATCCGTCCGACGGCCGTACACACGCCCCGGCTTCCCCTGGCACGTTCGTCGACTGGCGCGCGCGCTCGTCTCGATTCGACGCGCTCGGTCTCTTCGACACCGAGAACTACGTCGTCTCGACGCCGGCCGGATCGCTGCAGGCACAGTATTCGCTCGTCACGCCGGACCTCTTCGACGTCCTCGGCGTATCGCCACAGATGGGCCGGACGATCGGCGATCCGAGCGCTCGCGAGATCCTGATCAGCCACGCGTTCTGGATGCGCGCCTTCGGCGGCGAGCGGAACGTGCTCGGGCGAACCGTGCGCGTCGAAGCCCGATCCACCGAAACGATCGTCGGCGTGATGCCGCCCGGATTCGGGTTCCCGTCGGCCACCGACATCTGGACTCTCGAAGACGTGAGCCGCGTCGGCCTCACTCGGCGCGGTTCCCGCTTCTACGGGATCGTCGGCCGGATGAAGCCGGGCGTCACGCCGGAGATCGCACGGGCCGACCTGGCGGCGGTCTCCAGGCAGCTTGCCGTCGAGTACCCCTCCACGAACGACGGCTGGAGCGTGACGCTCGAGCCGCTGGCCGATTCGATGATCGGATCGGCGCGCCTGTCGCTCGTCGCGCTCCTCGGCGCCGTGGCGCTCGTCCTGCTCATCGGCTGCGCCAACATCGTGAACCTGATGCTTGCGCGCACCACGGAGCGTCGGCGCGAGCTGGCGATCCGCGCGGCGCTCGGCGCGGGCCGCGGCCGGCTGGTGCGGCAGCTTCTGATCGAGGCCTTCGTGCTGTCGGGTGCCGGCGCGATTGCCGGCGCGCTCACGGCCGCGGCGGCCCTTCCCGTTCTGTCCCGGTTCTCGCGGCAAGGGCTGCCACGCCCAGTCGTTCCGGCGCTCAGCCTGACCGCGCTCGCCGTATGCGCGAGCCTGTCGGTGCTGGTGACGCTCGCAGTCGGCGCGCTGCCCGCCATCAGCGCCGCCGGGGCCGGTCCGCAGGGCGCGATCGAAACCGGCCCCGATCGCGCGACGGCCCGCTCGACGCACGCCGTGTGGCATCCGATCCTAATCGCGGCCGAGATCGCGCTCTCGTTCGCGCTGGCCTCGGGCGCCGTCCTGCTCGTCCAGACGTTTGTGCATCTCCGCCAGGTCGATCTCGGCTTCGATCCCACGCACGTGATTACCTTCGACCTGCGCATGCCGCTCGGCCGCTTCGACGAACCGTCGGGCCGGGCGACGCTGCGCAGTTGGTATCAGATGGCGAACTCCGGCCGCGAAATGGTGGAGCGCGTCGCGGCGCTGCCCGGTGTGGAATCTGCGGCCAGCTCGAACGACGTGCCGCTAGCGGGCCGCCTCCTGCGAACGGACCTGACGCCCCGACCCGGGCCGGCGGCCGGGGACGGCGAAAAGCGATCCGTCCTGTTTCTTCGAGTGAGCCCCGCGTACTTTCGCACGATCGGCACCCGAATCCTCGCCGGCCGCGACTTTGTGGAAGCGGACGCCGCCTCCGAGCCCCAGCTCACGAGTCCCCAAGCGCAGGGTCGCGACGGCGCCGCGATTGTGAACGAGACGGCCGCGCGCCTGCTCTGGCCTGACGAGCGCCCGCTCGAACAGTTCCTGTCCACGAGCTTCGATCGCCGAACCACGCCGCGTCGTCGCGTCGTCGGTGTGGTAGCCGATACGCGGCGGGAGAGCCCCGGAACGCCCCCTGAACCCGAGGTCTACATCCCATACGCTGAGGACCCCGCCTTCGCGATGACGCTTCTGGTCCGCACGACGCTGCCGCCCGACCGCATCGTCCCGTCGATTCTGACGACGCTTGCCGATTTGGATCCCGCGCTCAGCACGGCGGCTGCGGTCCGTCTCGAGGACGTCGTAGCAGCGTCGATCGCGCTCCCGCGGCTGAGCGCGCAGATCACCGGGCTGTTCGCGCTCGTGGCGCTGCTCCTGTCCGCGGTCGGCGTGTACGGCGTTTTGGCATACGCCGTGGTGTGCCGGCGGCGCGAGGTGGGCATTCGTTTGGCGCTGGGCGCGACGGCGCAGCACATCGGGACACTCTTTCTCACCAGCGTCGGCCGGGCCGTTGTCGCTGGGCTCGTTCTCGGCGGCGTGCTCACATACGTCGGGACGCACAGCCTGTCGAGCCTGCTCTTCGGTGTGGGTCCGACCGATCCGATGAGCTTCGTCGTCGGCGCGGCCGTGCTGGCCGCCGCCTCGCTCGCCGCCAGCTACGTCCCCCTCCGCCGTGCGCTCGCCGTAGATCCCGCGGTCACATTGCGCGAGTAGCCTCGCGAAGTACTCAGCACCCTTCTGCAAAGCGCCCGGCACCTCCGGCGGAGCGCCCAGCACCTCCGGCGAAGCACCCAAGCACCCCAGCACCTCAGCACCCTCTATAATGTATTGAGCACCTTGCTTTTCCGCTTCCGCTCCACCACAGTCCGCTCGCTTCTGGCCTTCGCGGCCCTGG
The DNA here is from genome assembly GCA_963792785.1 of uncultured Acidobacteriota bacterium. Taxonomy (GTDB): domain Bacteria; phylum Acidobacteriota; class Vicinamibacteria; order Vicinamibacterales; family CAVVIG01; genus CAWIMX01. The sequence goes on from CAWBXO010000001.1 coordinate 1,336,131, forward strand.
CGGCCGCCGTCGCCGTCGTGTGGCCAGCGGCGCGTGTCAGCGGCCAGGGCGCCGCGCTCACGGTGCTCTCGCGCGAGGGCCGGCGCACGCTGGCGATCGTGCGCAGCGGCAACGACGACATGCTCGCGCTGGACGATGTGGCGTCGATGTTCCGGCTGACGGTGCGCGAGGAAGTGGGCGCCGTCACGGTGTCGTACCAGGGCCGCACGGTGATCCTCACGCCGGGCCAGCCGCTCGCCTCGGTCGCGGGCAACCTCCTCTCGCTCTCGGCGCCGCTCACGCGCGCGAACAACCGCTGGTTCGTTCCGCTCGACTTCGTGAGCCGGGCGCTCGCGCCGATCTACGACACGCCGCTCGACCTGCACCGCCCCGCGCGCCTGCTCGTCCTGGGCGACCTGCGCGTGCCGACCGTGACGATTCGCTACGAGCCCGACGCGAGCGGCGGCGCGCGCGTGACCTTCGACGCCACGCCCCGCACGGCGGCCACCGTCGTCCAGGGCGAAGGCCGGCTGCTCGTCCGCTACGAGGCCGACGCGCTCGACGCGGCGATCCCCGCCGTCGACCGGCCGGGCGTCGTGCAGCGGTTCGGCCTCGCGGACGCCGTGACGATCGCCGTCGACACGGGCCCGAACGTCGCCGGCTTTCGCTCGACGACGCAGAGCGTGGGCGCCGCCGGCCGGCTCATCCTCGACGTCGTGGCCGCGCGCGCGCCCGAGGCGCCCGCGTCCGCCGTGCCGGCGCCTGTGCCGACGATGCCCGCGCCGGCGCCGAACTTCCGCGGCCCCGACACGCCGATCCGGACCGTGGTGATCGATCCGGGCCACGGCGGCGACGACCGCGGCACGGTCGGCGCGAACGGCTCGACGGAAAAAGCGATCACGCTCGATGTGGCGCGGCGGCTGAAGCAGATCCTCGAGAGCCGGCTCGGCATGCGCGTGTTGCTCACGCGTGAGGACGACCGCGCGATCCCGCTCGATCAGCGCACGGCCGTGGCGAACAACAACAAGGCCGACCTGTTCATCAGCCTGCACGCGAACGCGTCGTTCCGCCGGTCCACCGCCGGCGCCGCGATCATGGTGGCGGCCTTCGACGGCGACGAGGCGAAAGGCGCGTCGATCGAGGGCGGCGAGCTGCCGGCGTTCGGCGGCGGCACGCGCAGTCTCGACTTCGTGCTCTGGGACCTCGCGCAGACCCGCCACGTGGGTCAGTCGGCGGCCTTCGCGGCCGTGCTGCAGCAGCAGTTCGTGAACCGCGTCCCGCTGAGCGATCGGCCGGTGCAGCGCGCGTCGCTGCGCGTGCTCGAGTCGGCGAACATGCCGGCGGTGATCATCGAGATGGGCTATCTCTCCAACCCGGACGATGCGGCGCGGCTGGCGAACGCGGACGCGCAGGGCACGATCGCGCAGGCGACCTTCGAGGCCGTGCAGCGGTTCCGCGATCTGCTCTCGGGAGGCCGCGAGTGAGCGCGAAGGCCGTGTCGAAGACGGCGAAGGGCTCGCCGGCCGGGTGGGTCGCGATCGTTCTGCTGTTCGCCGCCGGCGCCGTCGGCGTGTGGGCGCTGCTGCGGTACTTCCCCGCCGGGCCCGCCGACCCGGCGTCCACGGACGCCGCGGCGGCGGCCGCGCCCGCCTCGCCCGGCGCCGCGCCCGTCGTCGCCGCGGGCAGAAAGATCAAGGCTCGCCTCTTCTACGTCGGCGACCAGGGCACGCGGCTCGTGGGGATCGACCGCGAGGTGCCGTTCGCCGACACCACCGAGGGCCAGGCGCGCGCGATCGCCGTCGCGCAGGTGGCGCCGGTGTCCGACCAGCTCTCGCCGATTCCCGCGGGCACCACCGTGCGGGCGGTCTACGTGACGCAGGCGGGCGAGGCCTACGTGGACCTGTCGCGCCAGGTGACGGACGCGCACCCGGGCGGGTCCACCAACGAGCTCCTCACCGTGTACGCCCTCGTAAACGCGCTCACGGCGAACCTGCCGGCGGTCAAGAGCGTCCAGATCCTCGTCGACGGCCGCGAGGTGGACACCCTCGCGGGCCATGTGGACCTGCGGCGGCCGCTCGCGCAAAACCTCAACTGGGTCCAGTAGACTCTTAGGAGACATGCGATCTGACAACCGGCCGGCACACCAGCTTCGCGAGACGAAGCTCACCCCCGACTACCTGATTCATCCCGAGGGCTCCGTCTTCATCGAGGCCGGCCGCACCAAGGTGATCTGCACGGCGAGCGTGGAAGAGCGCGTGCCGCCGTTTCTCCGGAATACCGGCAAGGGCTGGGTGACGGCCGAATACGGCATGCTGCCGCGCGCCACCAGCACGCGCACGACGCGCGAGGCGTCCTCCGGCAAAGTCGGCGGGCGCACGCAGGAGATCCAGCGCCTCATCGGCCGGTCGCTCCGCGCCGTCACCAACCTCCCGGCGCTCGGCGAGCGCACGGTGTGGATCGACTGCGACGTGGTGCAGGCCGACGGCGGCACGCGCACGGCGTCGATCACCGGCGCCTTCGTCGCGCTCGCGCTCGCGCTCGAGAAGCTGCGCGCGAAGGACACCCTCCGCGGCATCCCGCTCACCGACTACGTGGCCGCGATCAGCGTCGGCATCGTGGACGGCGAGCCGCTCCTCGATCTCGCGTACGACGATGACTACCGCGCCGAAGTGGACATGAACATCGTCAAGACCGGCGACGGGCGCTACATCGAGGTGCAGGGCACGGCCGAGGCCGAGCCGTTCGGGCGCGATTCGCTGAACGCGCTGCTCGACCTCGCGGACAAGGGAATCGCGGAGCTGATCGAGAAGCAGCGCGCGATCGTCGGCCATCTGGTGAAAGATGCCAGGAAGTAGTGCGGACCCTTCCGGTCCGCGGGAGTGAAATGACCCTTACACGAACCACGATCGAAACCCCCATCGGCACGATGCTGGCCCTCGCCTCCGAGGACGGCCTCGTGGCGCTCGAGTTCGACGCGGAAAAGCGGCACCTGCGGCTGCACCATCGCCTGATGAAGTTTCTGCCGGGGCACGCGATCGCGGACGGCGGATCGCCCGTGTTCGACCAGACGCGCGATTGGCTCGCGCGCTACTTCGCCGGCGAGAGCGCGGACATCGATGGCCTGGAGCTCGACCAGCACGGCGACGCGTTCGAACGGAAGGTGTGGGAAGCGCTCGTCGAGATTCCCCCCGGCGAGACGGAGAGCTATGGCGCGATTGCCGAGAAGATCGGATCGCCCGGCGGGGCCCGCGCGGTCGGCCTGGCGAACGGCGCCAATCCGATTGCGATCATCGTCCCCTGCCACCGCGTGATCGGCGCCGACGGCTCGCTGACCGGCTACGGCGGCGGCCTGGAGCGCAAGAAATGGCTCCTGAACCACGAAGCCCGCTGGCGCGTCGACCTGCTGCAGGAACTGTGAAGCCGTAGGGCGGACCTGCAGGTCCGCCTTAGCGTTGGTCTTCGAAGTACGCCCTCAGCGCGCGGAAGGCCTGGCCGCGGTGGCTCACCTGGCTCTTGCGGTCGGCGGCCTCGGCGAGCGTGGTGCCGAACGGGGGGTAGTAGAAGATCGGGTCGTAGCCGAAGCCGCCGGCGCCTTTCGGCGCAGGCGCGATGCGGCCCTCGACGACGCCGCGAGCTTCGAAGAGGAGCGTGCCCGGCTCCGCCAGCGCGAGCGAGCAGACGAAGCGGGCTGAGCTGGTCGGCGCGCCGCGATCCTTCAGCGCCGCGTAGATCACCGCGAACTTCTCGGGATACGTCGTGTCCTCGCCGCCGTAGCGCGCCGAGAGCACGCCGGGCGCGCCGTCGAGCGCGTCGATCTCCAGGCCGGAGTCCTCGGCCACGGCCAGTTCGCCCGTCAGCTCCGAGTAGTACAGCGCCTTCAGCTGCGCGTTCTCGGCGAATGTGCGCCCGGTTTCCTCGGGCGCCGTTATTTCCGGATAGTCGTCGAGCGTCTTCAACTCCACGGGCGCGCCCTGGAGAATCGGACGAATCTCCCGGATTTTGTCTTTATTTGTCGTGGCAACGACGAGCTTCCGCACGCACGAATTGTAACGTCAGGCGCGCTTCGCTCCAGGCCGGCCGGATTCGACGATGAACGACGCGCGATTGACGATGGGCGCGTCGGGCCTGCTCACGTACTCGAGCGTCCGGTAGTGCGCTCGCATCTCCTTCGCCGTGATTTCGCACGACACGTACCCGCGCTGGCCGTTGTAGAACTTCACGAAGGGATTCGCCGCGACCACCGCTTCCATCCGCGGCGTGATGTCGGCGCCGTCGCCGTTCGACGTGATTGACGTCCCGACGAATTCCGTCGCGACGACGGGCGATTTCGGGTCGAAGAAATCGACCTTGAGGTCGTTCACCCAGTTCGAGTGGATGTCGCCGGTGAGGACCACCGGGTTCGCCGCGCGGCTCTCGCCGAGGTACTTCATCAGCCGCGTCCGCGCCGCGTCGTAGCCGCCCCACTGGTCCATCGAGAACGACTGTCCGGGACCCGGGTCGCGATCGGCGGGCGCCATCATCACCTGGTTCGGGATCACGTTCCACGCCGCGCGGCTCGTCGTCATCCCCTCGAAGAGCCAGCCTTCCTGCGTGCTGCCCATCATCGTGCCCATCGCCGAGTAGACCTCGGGGCATGGTGCTTTGGTCCCGTCGCCGCAGGGCTGGTTGGTGCGGTACTGCCGCGTGTCGAGGACGAAGAACTGCGCGAGGCCGCCGTAGTTCAGCGCGCGAAACAACTGGATGTCGGGCCCCTTCGGCATCTGCGCGCGCCGGAACGGCATGTGCTCGTAGTAGGCCTGGTAGGCCGCCGCCCGCCTCGTCCGGAACCAGCTCACATCGTCGTCGTGCTCGGACGTCAGGTTCGCGTAGTTGTTGTCGACCTCGTGGTCGTCGGGCGTGATGATCCACGGGCACAGCGCGTGCGCGGCCTGCAGGTGCGGGTCCATCTTGTACTGGGCGTACCGCGTGCGGTAATTGTCGAGCGTGACGATCTCGTCGCCCGCGTGCTTGCGGACGCGGCCGTCCTGGCCGGCGTATTCGTAGATGTAGTCGCCGAGGTGGAAGACGAGATCCAGATCTTCTTCGGCCATGTGCTGATAGGCCGTGTAGTACCCGTTCTCGTAGTGCTGGCACGACGCGAACGCGAACCGCAGCCGGTCCGCCATCGCGCCATCGGCCGGCATCGTCCGGGTGCGACCTACCGGGCTCACCGCGTCCCCCGCGGTGAAGCGGTACCAGTACCAGCGGTCTGCGTCGAGGCCGTCGACCTCGGCGTGCACGGTGTGCGCGAACTCCGGCACGGCGATCTCCGTGCCGCGCTTCACGACGCGCCGCATCTGGTCGTCGGCCGCGATCTCCCACGACACCTCGACCGTCTCCTCGGGCATGCCGCCGCCCGTCAGGGGCGCGGGCGCGAGGCGGGTCCAGAGGACGAGTGAGGTGGCGTCGGGGTCGCCGGATGCGACGCCGAGGGTGAATGGTGAAGAGGAAAACCGCGGGCGGCGTTGCAGGGGCCGGCCCGGCCATGCGGCCAGCGCCGCCCCGAACGGTGCGAGCGCCAGGCCTCCCAGAAAATATCGTCGGCTCAGTGCGTCGCGTCCCACGGTCACCTCCTCGAGGACCTAGTGTGAATTACCCGTGTGTCGATCGGATGACAACAGCGTCACATCGTCGTACCAGCTAACGGCTAACGGCTACGAGATCCTCTGAGCCCCCGCCCTTCCGTTCTCGACGATGAAAGAAGCCCGCGTGTGGATCGGAGAACCAGGGTCGCGAATGTAGTCGACAACCCGATAGTGGGTCGTCATCTTGCCGGGCGTCAGATCACACACTACGTATCCGCGCTGGCCGTTCACGAACTTCACCCACGGGTTCTCCCGCAGGTATCCCTCCATCGTCTGGTTCATGTCCGAGCCGTCGCCGCCGGACGTGATCGAGCTGCCGACGAACTCGGTGGCGACGATGGGCGAGGCCGGGCTGTCGAAGTCGAGCTGCAGATCGTTGACCCAGTTGGAGTGGATGTCGCCGGTGAGGACGACGGGGTTCGCCGGGCGGCGGTCGTGGAGGAACTTCAGCAGCCGCGAGCGCTCGGCGTAGTAACCCGTCCAGGCGTCCATCGAGTAGCGCTTGGCGTCGCCGGGCGCCTCGTCGAGCGCGGCCATCATCACCTGCTGCGGGATCACGTTCCAGCGCGCGGGCGAGCCGTCGAGGCCGGCGTAGAGCCACGCTTCCTGCGTGGGGCCCATCATCGTGGCGCCGGGATCGAACACCGCGTCGCAGAGCTCCTTTGCGCCGTCGCCACAGGGCTGGTCGGTGCGGTACTGGCGCGTGTCGAGGACGAAGAAGCTCGCGAGCGCGCCGGTACTCGAACGCGCGGTAGAGGCGCATCTCCTCACCGCCCACGGACGCGTGCGGGCGCGAGCGGGCGCGGAGCGGCTGGTGTTCGTAGTAGGCGCGGTAGGCGGCCGTGCGGCGCGCGGCGAACTCGGGAACCGGGTCGTTGCGCTGCGAGATCAGGCCCGCGTAGTTGTTCTCCACATCGTGGTCGTCCCACGTGACGATCCATGGCGCCACGAGGTGCGCGGCCTGCAGGTCCGGGTCGGTCTTGTACTGCGCGTGGCGTTCGCGGTACTGGCCGAGCGTGTGAGGTACCGGGTTCGAGTGCGGGCGGATCGTGTTGCGCGCCGGGCCGCCGTTTTCGTAGATGTAGTCGCCGAGGTGGAACACGAGATCCGGATTTTCTTCCGCGAGGTGGCCGAGCGCCGTGAAGTAGCCCACCTCGTACGCCTGGCAGCTCGCGAACGCGAGCTTCAGCTTGCGCACGTCGGCGTCGGCGCGCGGCATCGTACGCGTGCGGCCGATCTTCGTCGTGTAATCGCCCGCGCGGAAACGGTACCAGTACCACCGGTCCGGCTCGAGGCCGTCCACTTCGACGTGGAGTGAGTGCGCCCATTCCGGCTCGGCGATGTCCTTCCCGCTGCAGACGATGCGCTGCATCGCGCTGTCGGCGGCGACGTCCCAGGCGACTTCCACTGGTTCCGGGTCCATACCCCCGTCTTCGGAGAGTGGGACCGGCGCGAGACGCGTCCAGAGAACGAAGCCGTCTGGTGCCGGGTCGCCTGAGGCGATGCCGAGGGTGAAGGGGTCGGAGGTGAAGCGTGGCCGCGTCTGAATCGCGCGGAAGGGCCGCGCGAGCGCCGTGTAGGGCACCAGGGCCATCCCGCCCGCGAGGAACGCCCGCCGGTTGATCCGCCGCACTGGGCCAGTGTAATGCCGAAGGCCGTGCGCAACGACAATCCTGTCGCTGAGGTCATCTCGAGGAGATCATCTCGAGGCATGTACAAAATGTTGCACGCAATCGGTTGAATTCAACCGTTCGAAGATGTAGATTTTGCCCGGACAGGCGCTCCCCCACGTCCTGGCGGCCGCACTAAACGTGCGCGCCCGCGAGAAGGAGGGAGATCTCGATGCTTGGTTCCCAACACGATCATTCCAGGGTCTTTCGATGGGGCGTGAGCGTGGCCGTCGCCGCGCTCGCAGCCGTCGTCAGCGCCAATTCCGCCACGTTGCCGGGCGGGACGGCGCTCTCGACGGCGATGACCTCGCCCGCCGATGGCGTAACGGTCCTTCCGGGGGCGTCCATCCCCGTATCGGGCGCAGCGTCGGTGGGCGAAGGTCTGCCAATTCCCGACACCCTGCTCATTTACGTCCTGGATCTATCGGGCTCGACGGTGAGCCCCGTTGCGACGACGCTCTGCGGCAACCAGAACGCTCCAGTGGATGCGACGGCGAACACGATCCTCGACTGCGAGATCGCGGCCGTCAAGGCGTTGAACAACGCGGCCATCTCCCTCGGGACTGTCGGTGAGGTCGCCGCCGTCGGCTTCGGCGGACACACGAGCCTGGGCTCGCTGAACGACGCGTTCATCCTGGATCTCTCACCCGACGCGGCCCTGCAGCACGTAGTCGCGCCGGACGCGGACCTCTACAACCCGGGTGTGCAGCCCGACCTGTATGACGCGCTCGCGAACGTCGGCATCGGCGCCGGCCTGTTGTTCACGCCGTTCAACACGGGCACGTTCACGAACTACTGGGCCGCGGTCACCGATGCTCTGGCGGCCGCAGGCGAGAGCGCGCTCCCGAACAAGCGGGTGATATTCCTCTCGGACGGGACCACGACGAGCGGCGGCCCGTCCGGTGAAGGCGTGACCCAGGCGCTCGCCGGCGTCACCGACGTCACGTTCGATACCTTCGCGATTGGCAATCTGGCGGAGTGCGATCCGGCCGGCGCCCACCCGTACGGCACACTGCAGCAGATCTCCGATCTCACCGGCGGCACCTGCACGAGCCTGGCGAATCCGGAAGACGCGATCGACGTGCTGCCGCAGGTGATCGCGGCGAAGATCACGGGCCTCGGGCTGTCGGTGGACGGCGGCGCGCCGCTGGCGGTCACGCCGTCGGCCACGCTGCCAGTCTCGGGCCCCGGCTCGGTCTCGTGGGACGCCACGGTCGGGCCGCTCGCGTCCGGGACGCACGAACTCTGCGGCTCGGCCTCGGGCAGCGACGGCGGCGGCACCGGCAGCGTCTCGGACTGCGTCACGATCCACGTCGATACGCCGCCCACGTGCGACGGCGTGGCGCCTTCGCGTACCGACATCTGGCCGGTCAACAAGCAGCTCGTGCCGGTGACGCTCGCGGGAGCGACCGATCCTGACGGCGACCCGCTCACGCTGGCCATCACCGGCGTGACGCAGGACGAGGCGCCCTCGCCGGGCGGCGACGGCGCCCTCGTGTCGGCGGGTACCGTCGATCTGCGCGCAGCGCGCGCGGGCGATGGCGACGGCCGCGTCTACCGCATCGCGTTCGAGGTGACCGATTCGATCGGCGCGAGCTGCACGGGTACGGTCGTCGTCGGCGTGCCGCACGATCAACGCGGCGCCTCCGCGGTCGATTCGGGCGCCAGCTACCCGTCGCTGCCCTAGATTCGTCTCCAGGCGCCGGCGTGCTACTTCTGGACGCCGGCGCCCTTCATCGACTCGAGCGTGCTCAGATCGAGCCCGGACACCGCCGAGCGGAGCGCGCCGATGTCGACGCCGTCCCCCGTGGCGTTCACGATGAAGCGATCGCCGACGACGAGACCGTACTCGTTGTCGCTGCCGTCCTTCGTCACCTTCTCGTGCACCAGCCGGCCGTTCACCCTCGTCGTCTTCTCGGAGCCGTACGCGTCCTGCTGTTCGCGCTCGGCGCCGGCCCAGCCGGCGAGGGCCGCGAGGCCGCTCATGCCGCCGGTGTCGGAGATCTCCAGATGGACGGTCTTCTCGCCGCTGCCGTAGTCGGCCTCGGCCTGCGAGACGCTGATGCCGAACATGCCGTTCTTCTCGGCGTTGCTGCTCGTCTGCGTCAGGCCGGCGAACGTCCGGGGCAGGAACGGTTTGAGCTGATCGATCTCGACCGGCTCGACGCGCGAGCCACCACCGAGCAGCGCGCCCAGGCCGTTCATGGCGGCCGCCGTCTGGCCGGCCGTGTCACCCTTCGCCTGCGCCTCGTCCATCTTCTTGTTCGCGGCATCGAGCGCGTTCGAGAGCTGCTGCAGGCGTCCGGCGGGGCTGTTGGGATTTGCCTCCGCGGCCGCTTGGGTCGCTGCCGCCGAGCTGCCGGCCGCACCGGTGCCGAACGCCCCCGTGCCGAACGCTCCCGCGCCGATTGCCCCCGCCCCCCCCAGCGCGCCGGCAACCAGGCCGATGACGATGCTCAGCGCGATCGCGCAAACGACCACGACGGCGGTGTAGGGCGCCGCCTTCTCCTTCGGGGCCTTCATCAGGGCCGGCAGGCCGAGATACAGCAGATACAGGCCGTAGAGGGCGGCCAGGAGGCCGAGCAGGCCGAGCGCCGGCACGATGCGCAGGATGCCGGCCACCCAGCCCGGCGTGTAGGAATACACGGCCACCTTGAGCGCCTGCGCGCTGTTCTTCTCGGCGCCGAACGTGGGCGCGAGCGCGTTGATCACGAACGCAATCACGAAGACGCCGACGACGGTCATGACGAGACCGAAGATGGCGGCGCTGAAGCCGTTGAGGATCGGCACGCGGTAGCGGCCGGCGAACGGCACGCTGATGCCGACGAGCGAGCCGCCGATGAAGCCGGCGACGACGCCGATCGCGGCGAGCGGGAGGACGTAGCTCTTCACGAGCTCGGCCGGAGGCGTGGTCTCGCCGGCGATGACGCTCCATTCGGACTGTGGGGTGAGGCAGATGCTCTTCACGCGTTGTACGAGATCCATGGCAGATCCTCCTCAGGCCGCGGGCCGGGCGGGCGGCGCCATCATACCGCCGAACGGACGGGCGGGCTGGAGGAAACGGCGGTAGACTTGGGGATCTCAGAGGGAACGGGGCGTAGCTCAGCCTGGTAGAGCGCTCGCTTTGGGAGCGAGAAGTCGCTGGTTCGAATCCAGTCGCCCCGACCAATCTCGCGCCCGTCTGTCCTCAGCCGCGCCGCGCCGCCTCGATCGCGGCGACGTCGATCTTCCTCATCGGCATCATCGCCTCGAACGCGCGCTTCGCCTCGGCGCCCCCGGCCGCCAGCGCGTCGGTCAGCGCGCGCGGGGTGATCTGCCAGGACAGGCCCCAGCGGTCCTTGCACCAGCCGCACGCGCTCTCCTGGCCGCCATTGCCGACAATCGCATTCCAGTAGCGATCGGTCTCCGCCTGATCGTCGGTGGCGATCTGGAAGGAGAACGCCTCGCTGGGCTTGAACTCCGGGCCGCCGTTGAGGCCAAGGCAGGGAATGCCGAGGACGGTGAACTCCACCGTCAACACGTCACCGGCCTTGCCGTTCGGGTAGTCGCTCGGCGCCTTGTGGACACCGGTCACTGCACTATTCGGAAACGTGGCCGCGTAGAACCGCGCCGCGGGCTCGGCGTCCTTGTTGAACCACAGGCAGATCGTGTTTTTCGGCTTCATGTGTCCTCACCCCGTCCCCACGTTAGCAGCGTTTGGCATGCGTCTACCAGCGCTTCAACTGGGTGATCTGCACGAGGTTCCCGCAGCCGTCGTTCAGCATCGCGATCATCGCCCCGGTCACGTCGGTCGGCGGCATGGTGAACTCGGCGCCGCGCGTCTTGATCCGCTCGTAATCGGCCTGCACATCGTCCGAGATGAAGTTCGCCGCGGGCTGCTTCTGCTGGAACTTCGCCTGCTGCCAGGCCTTGTCGGCCGGACCGTCGTTCAGCGCGAGCTGCAGCTCGGTGCCGTCCGCGTCCTCCGACGACGTCACCGTGAGCCAGCGAAACGGCCCGTTGCTGAAGTCGGCCTTCTTCACGAAGCCCATCACCCCGGTGTAGAAGCGCAGGGCCTTTTCCTGGTCGTCCACGAACACGCTCGTCAGTTTGATTTTCATCATCGGGGTCCTCAGGGTTCTCGTGCTTCTACCAGTACTTCTCGGCCGGCCGGATCTCGATGGCGCCGCCGAGCCGCGCCGCCGGGATCCGCGCCGCCAGCGCGATCGCGTCGTCCAGGCTTCCGGCCTCGTAGACAGAGTACCCGCCGGCGCCTTCGGACAGATACGTCCCGCTCCTGACCTGAACCTTGCCGTCGCGCACCTGCACGGTCCGCGCCGCCTGGGGCATTCCGAGCGGCAGCCCGCCGCTGAGCCCCTCGGTCCTGTTCAGCTCCGCGTAATCGGCGTAGATCTGCTTCTGCTCGGCCTCCGGCATCGCGTTCCATCGATCCGAGCCCGGCTCCGCGAAGTCGGGCCCGTGAAACACCAGCAGCACGAATTTCATGTCATCCTCCCTTGTCACATCGGCGGCGTTTCGTCCGTCACTACCATGACGGATTGCGACGGAGGAATGTGACCGATGCCCATGCCTGACCGGCTCGCCGGGGATTTCGAACAGCACCGGGCGCACCTGCGCGCCGTGGCCTACCGCATGCTCGGATCGGCCGCCGAGGCCGACGATGCGGTGCAGGAGAGCTGGATACGGCTGGCCCGGAGCGACGTCAGCACCGTCGAGAACCTGCGCGGCTGGTTGACCACCGTCGTCGCGCGCGTGTGCCTGGACATGCTGCGGACGCGGACGTCGCGGCGCGAGGATCCGCTGGAGGAGGACGTTCACATCCCGGATCCGGTGGTCATGCGCGCCGACATGAACCCGGAATCCCACGCGCTGCTCGCCGACTCGGTCGGGCTGGCGCTGCTTGTGGTGCTGCAGACGCTCGATCCCGCGGAGCGGCTCGCCTTCGTGCTGCACGACGTGTTCGGCATGAGCTTCGACGAGATTGCGCCGATCGTGGAGCGCACGCCCGCTGCGGCGCGCCAGCTCGGGAGCCGCGCGCGGCGCCGCGTCCGGAGCACGGCGCCGAACGCCGAGCCGGATCTGCGCCGCCAGCGCGAGGTCGTCGACGCGTTCCTGGCCGCCGTGCGCGACGGCGACTTCGAGGGCCTCGTCGCCGTGCTCGACCCGGACATCGTGCTGCGCGCCGACGGGGGCCCGCTCGCCGGCGCCTCCCGCGTCGTGCGGGGCGCGCGCCAGGTCGCCGCGCTGGCCGGGACGTTCTCGCGCATCGGCCTGTCCACCGAGCTCGTGCTCGTCAACGGCCATCTGGGGTTCGTGTCGCGCCGCGGCGACGGGCGCGTGTTCTCGGTGATCGGCCTCACGATCGCGGGCGGCCGGATCGTCGAGATGGACATCCTGGCCGATCCCGACCGCCTCGGTCGGCTCGACTTCTCGGCGCTCGACGCGCCGCCGCAGCCGGGTGCGTGACCTCGCACGCCTACCGCCCGAGCCACCCCTTCCGATAGAAATACACCACCATCCCCGCCGCCACAACACCCATCAGCCCCAGCACGGCCGGATATGCCCCCGGCATGTGCAGCTCCGGGATGTTGTCGAAATTCATCCCGTAGATCCCGGCGATGAATGTCAGCGGGATGAAGATGCTCGCCATCAGCGTCAGCACTTTCATCGTCTCGTTCGTCCGCTGCGCGATCATCGACAGCAGTTCCGCCGAGAGCGCGGCGGCGACGTCGCGCGAGGCATCGAGCAGCTCGGCCACCTGGGAGATGTGATCGACGGTGTCACGCAGATACTCGTGGACCTGCGGGGTGACATAGGGCGTGGTATCGCGCTGCAGCGCCACCACCATCTCGCGCTGCGGGCCGGCGATCCGGCGCGCCATCACGATCTGCCGCCGCACCTCGCGCAGCCGCGTCAGGCTCTCCGCCTCCTTCGCCTCGAGCAGCTCGTCCTCGATGTCGTCCAGCTCGTTCGACAGCGCCTCGCCCACGGGATAGTAGCGATCGACCATCGCGTCGATGAGCGCATAGGCGAGGTAGTCGGGCCCGCCGGTCCGGATGGGCTGGTTCGTCACGTCCCGCAACCGCTCGCGCACGGCCTCGAACAGGCCGAGATACCGATCCTGGAACGTCACGAGCGTCCGCTCGCCAACGACGAGGCAGACCTGCGGGAGCGACATCTCGTCCTCGGGCCCGACGATCGGCACGCGCGAAATGATCAATTGATGCCCGGCGTAGTGCTCCGACTTCGGCCGCTGCGGCGCATTCACCGCGTCCTCGATCGCGAGCGCCGTCATCTTGAAGCGCGCGCCGATCGCCCGGATCAGCGGCTCGTCGCCGAAGCCGCGGACGTCGAGCCACATCACGGTCCCGGACGGCGGGTCGGCCGGAAGCTCATCGAGGCCCGTCAGCTCGCGCTCCTCGAGCGAGGTCGACGAGTACCTGCATCAGGAAGAGCCGCGGCGGCGGGGCGTCGGAGGGGATGACGAGCGTCCCGGGCCGGGCGCCGGCATGAGGATGGGCCTTCTGAAACGAGGGCACTAGGCCTTCGCCTCCCCGCTCACCACGCGCACGGGCACGGGCGATTGCGCGTCGATGTGCACGTCGCGCTGCGGGAACGCGATCACGATCCCGGCCTCGGCGAACAGCGCGTCCACGCGGAACCGCAGATCGCTCTCCACCTGACGCCGATCGAGGATGCTCCGCGACCGCACCCAGAACAGCATGTCGAACTGCAGCGCGTTGTCGCCGAACTCGGAGAAGAGCACGCGCGGCGGCGGATCTGACAATACCGACGGCACCTCGCCGATCGCCCGGTGCAGCAGCTCCTCCACCTTCCGCGCGGGCGATCCGTACGCCACGCCCACGCTCACGGTCGTCCGCAGCACATCGTCCGAGAGGGTGTAGTTGACGAGGCTGTTCTCCACAAGGTGGCTGTTGGGCACGATCATGTGCGTGTTGTCGGGCCCGCGGATGCGCGTGCTGCGCCCGCCGATGTGCTCGACGATGCCGTGCGTGCCCTCCACCGACACCAGATCGCCCTCGCGAATGGGCCGCTCGAACAGCAGGATCACCCCGCTGATGAAGTTGTTCATCACGTTCTGGCTGCCGAAGCCGACGCCGATGGCCACGGCGCCGCCGGCAATCGTGAACACGGTCAGCGGGAACTTGATCAGGTGCAGCGACACCAGCGCGAACGCGATGAACAGGACGTAGAACGTGAGCGTTTCGGCCGCGCTGGCCACGCCCGGCGCGATGTGGGTCTTCGACGCGAACGTGCGCGACACGATGCGGCTCGACGCCCGCGCCACGACGTAGCCGAGGCCGATGAGGATCGACCGCGAGCACGACCGTGCCGACCGTGATCGGCGAGCCGCCGACGGTCAGGATGACGAAGTTCCAGATGTCGCTAAAGGCCATAGACGATCACAGAAGCGCGCCCGCGTCCACGAATCAACGGTCCACCAGCGCCTTGAGCCTGTCGAACGGAAATCCCTGCTCGATGCCCTGCCGGAACGACCGTGAGCCGGCGTACTCGGGATCGTTGTACCAATACATCACGATCACCTGAGCGGCCTGCGGAGGCAGCGCCGCGTTGCGGTAGCTCTCGTCGAGCACCACGATCTGGTGGCCGCCGTCCTTTTCCGTGGTGAAGCCCCGGTGCGAACCCAGGGCCACGGGGATCGCCGTCTGCCGCAGCACCGCTGCCGGCGTCGTCGCCAGGTATTGATCGATGGGCGCGATCTCCTCCTCGCGCACTTGCGCGATCGCCGCGCTTCGCTTCTCGTCCACCGGCCCCAGCTGCGCGAGCGCGTCGTTCAGGCCCTTGAGCACCTGGGCCAGCACGTCGCCGGTCAGCTCCTTCTTGACCTCTTCCATCTGGGCGCGGATCTGCTGCTCCATCTCGCTTCGGTCGTCCGACGCGTCGGCGATGGTCATCTCCCAGTGGAACTTCACGGCGTCCAGGTATTCGCGCTGGGTCAGCGCGCGAAACGGCTGTTTGCCGCCGTGCGTGATCATGATGGCCGACGAGCCGTCGTAGGCGAACGGCTCGTAGACCGTGAGGCCGGCCAGCGTGCCCTTGACGCGCGCGAGCCTGTAGAGGGTGACGGGCTGGCCGTTCAGCGCGAAGTCGCCGGCGAGGTCCTCGATGACGTAGCGCAGATCGTTGGCCGCGACCTGCGCGGAATTGACGGTCATGTAGGCGGGGTCGGTGATGAGCTCGTCGTTGCGGGCCTTGTTGCACCAGAACGGATAGAAGTCCGCCTCGTACTGGTACGGGATGAGGCCGGGCAGCGTGAACTGGCTCGTGTCGGAGATCGTTCCGACGCCCCGGAGCAATCCGCCGTGCGCCTCCGGATACGCACTGACGAACATCTGACGCCAGGCGTCGGTCGTGCGGAAGATCGCCGCCTCGGCGCTCGCGGGCACGCCGTCACTCACGTGCCCTCCGTCCCGATCGAACCTCCAGGGCCGGACCAGACTCACGATTTGTTCGTCGGAGCACTGCGCGCGGACGGACCCTGCGGCCACGCCGAGGAGCGCCACCGTCACGAGACACACGACAGCCTTACTTCGCATTCTTCTGCTGCTCGGCCAGGACCGCCCGGAACATCGCCTCATCGATATCCAGCTCGGTCTTGTAGCCCTGCGGATCGATGAACGGATTCGGACCGCCCGCCGCGAGCTTCGCGTATTTCGCCTGCATGTTGTACATGCTCGGGTGCGACCCGAGCGGCACGTCGCACGGCAGCGACCGCCCGACCTTGAACGCCCGCTCGAACTCCGAGGCGATGCCGGGCACGTCGGTGTTGTTCACGAGCTGGAAGCCTGGATTCACGCCGAAGCTGCCGATGATCACGACGTCGTAGGTCTTCCCGCCCTCTTGCGCCTTCATCGACCAGGTCGTGTCGCCGCGCGTGTGGCCCGGCGTGAGGTGCGCGACGAGCGTCGTCCCGCCGAGCGTCACCGTGTCGCCGTCGTGCAGGATGCGATCGATCGGGTGCGGCTTGCCTTCCGGCGTCATCGCCCGGAGGGCGGGCACGTCCTCGGCCATCGCCATCACCTGCGCGCCGGTGAGCGCCTTCACCATCGCGTCGCCTTCCTGGTGGTCGCCGTGCGCGTGGCTCCCGAGCAGGATCTTGACGTCGGAGAACTTGAAGCCGAGCTGCTCGACCGACTTCTGGATCGTCGGCACGTTGCGCTCGAAGGTGCTGTTGATCAGGATGTCGCCCGCGGGCGTCACGACGAGGAACGATGCGAGGCTGGCCGTGCCGACGTAGTAGATGTTTCCGATGATCTTGTGCGGCGGGAACTGCGCGGTCTGCTCGTCCGGGCCGCCGACGTTGCGCTGGAACAGCGAGAGCTGCGTGTACGTGTGCCCGTCGACGGTGATCTCCGGCCCGGGTTCGCGTTGGGCGCGTCCCTGCCGGCCCTGCCCGGCCGCGGGCGTCGCGAGCGCCATGACACCGATCCCGAGGGCGATGGCGAAATTCCGCATGCGTGCCTCCCGGGGGCGATTGTAAGTCGAATATGATGGCCATCGTCATGCGCGCTTATTTGAACGTCACCAGCCTCGACGTCCAGCGGCGCTTCTGGGTGTCCACGCTCGGCGCGGCCGAAGCGGGAGCCTCGGCGGTCGAGCTCCCCGGCCTGCGCATCGAAATGCGGGCGCAGCCGCCGACGGGCGGCACCCGCGGCACGGCCCTGGATCATCTGGGCTTCCAGGTGCCCGACCTCGCGGCGATGGTCGAGCGCGTCCGCGCGGCCGGTTATCCGATCATCACGCGCGAGTCGCTGCCCGCGGCGATCGACGTCGACGACCAGGGGCTGGCGCCGATCCCGGCGATCGACACGCGCGTGGCGTTCACGCTGGGGCCCGACGATCTCAAGGTCGAGTTCCTCGAATACCCCGGCCCACCCATCGCGCTGCACCACGTCCACCTGTTCGGACCGGATCCCACCGCGATGCGCGACTGGTACGTCCGCGAGCTGGGCGCGGTCGCGACCGTGCGCGGGCGGTTTGTGTCGGGCGAGCTCGCCGGCGTCCGGCTGTCGTTCTCGCAGACGGCGTCGCCGCTCACCCCCACCGCCGGCCGGACGATCGATCGCGTGGCGTTCGACGTGCCTGGCGCCGCGGGCCCGACCACCGTCGATCCCTGGGGCGCCGCGATCGAGATCGGGCGGAGCTCGCGGGCCTAGAGCGTTTTGCGTTCTCTGTGGCGCCTCCGCGAGAGGCCAAGCCTGGCCCGAGCGCCCTGGCAGAAGCCGATGATGCCGCCGACACGTTTTGCCGCGCCGACGTTCGTGTGTGCCGAGGCGACGTGACGGGCGGCGACCAGGTCCGGCTGAAGCCGGACGCCACATATGACGGCGGACCTGAAGGTCCGCCCTCCCCCCGCGCTACCCCACGCTCAGGGCGTTCTCCACGTCGTGCACGCCGGACACCTGGCGCGCCAGGATCCCGGCGAGCTTCCGGTCCATCTCGGTCAGCACCGTACCCACCAGCCGCACGTGGCCGCCCTTCACGATGATGTGAATGGGCCGCGCGCTCGGGTTCGAAAACCCCGCCACGACCGACGAGTTGTAGATCTGGTCCGCGACGGCAAGCCGAATCTGGTCGTCGAACGTCGAAGCCGGTAGGACCTCGATGCGATTCACGACCTGCTGCACACCGGGCACGCGGGAAGCTTCCTCGACGGCGCGCTGCGCCTTGTCGGGCGCCGTGACGAAACCGACGAGGGTGGCGACGCCGTCCTTCATCGAACCGCCGACTTCGTCGAAGATCGTCAGGAACGATGCCCCGATGAGCGCGTCACTGACCGAGGCGGCCACGTCCGCGTCGCTCTCCGGCGGCGGCACGGCGATCGCGCTCGTCACGTCGACGACACCCTTCACCTTCCGCGCCTGCTTCACGGCGTCGTCCTTCGACTTCAGGTCCTCGACCTTCCCGGCGAGCGTCACGTGGCCGTGCTCGACGGCCACCGTCACGGCCACGAGCCCGGCGTCGAACAGGCGCCCTTCGATCTGCGACCTGATCCGATCGTCGGCGGCGGACGCCTGTGGCGAGGCCGGCGACGCGGCGCCGAGGGCGGCCGCGGCCGTGACAAACAGAAACACCGTACCGGCGAGCCACGTCATCCGCATGTCTGGCCTCCGCGAAATCAGAGGCAAGACTCGTTCCGCCGGAACGGCTGAGATGGCGGAGGCACGCCCTTTGCTTTTTCCGCACGCGAGGTAGCACGCGAGTACTTGAGGAGGCACGGCATGTTGTCCGCAATCCGCGATCGGCGCCTGGCGGCGCTCCTGGCTCTGGCCGCCACGCTCCTCATCGCCCCGCCCGCATCGGCGCAGTACTTCGGCCAGAATAAGGTCCAGTACCACTCGATGAACTTCGAGGTGCTCAAGACCGAGCACTTCGACATCTACTTCTACCCCGAGGAAAAAGACGGCGCGATGCTCGCCGGCCGGCTGGCCGAACGCTGGCACGCGCGCCTGGAGCGCATCTTCGGGCACCGGCTTCGGGGGCGGCAGCCGCTGATTCTTTACGCGTCGCCGCAGGACTTCCAGCAGACCAACGTGATCAGCGGGCAGCTCGGCGAGGGCACCGGCGGCGTCACCGAGCCCTTGCGGCGCCGGATCGTGCTGCCGCTGGGCGGGCCTCTTGCGGAAACCGACCACGTCATCGGCCACGAGCTCGTCCACGCGTTTCAGTTCGACATCACCACGCGCCCCGACATGGGGCCCGGGGAGAACGGCGCCGAACGTCTGCCGCTGTGGTTCGTGGAGGGCATGGCGGAATACCTGTCGATCGGCCCGGTCGATCCCAACACGGCGATGTGGCTGCGCGACGCCGTGCTCGAGGACAAGATTCCCGCCATCAAGCATCTCGACGACCCGAAGTACTTCCCCTACCGCTGGGGACAGGCGCTGCTGGCCTACATCGGCGGGCGGTGGGGCGACGCGACGATGGCGCAACTGCTGAAGTCCGCCGCGGGCTCGGGCGATATGAACAAGGCCATTGAAGAGGTGCTGGGCGAGAAAACGGATCAGCTCTCCACCGACTGGCAGGCGTCCATAAAGAGGACGTACGCGTCCGCGTTAGAGGTCATGAGCGCGCCCGATCGGGCGGGCCGGCTGGTGGTCAAGGGCAAGCAGGAGGGCGGCGACCTGAACGTCGGGCCGGCCGTCAGCCCCGACGGCCGGCGGATCGCCTTCCTGTCGAACCGCGGCTTTTTCTCCGCCGACCTCTACATCGCCGACGCGGCGAGCGGGAAGATCATCCGCCAGCTCACCAGCACGGCGACCGATCCCCACTACTCGAGCCTGGAGTTCATCTACTCGGCTGGCGCCTGGGACGCCGACGGGAAGCGGCTCGCCGTGGCGTCGGTGTCGGGCGGCAAGAGCACGCTCGCGATCTTCGACGCGGACACCGGCAAGCGCGTGCGGGAGATTCCCGTGCCCGGCGTGGACGAGATCCTCAACCCGACCTGGGCGCCGGACGGCCACGCGGTCGCCTTCACCGGGATGCGGCAGGGGCTCACCGACCTGTTCGTCCTCGACCTCGCCACGGGCGCGCTGCGCCCGCTCACCAACGACGCGTACGCGGATCTGCAGCCGGCGTGGTCGCCCGACGGCACGCGCATCGCCTTCGCCACCGATCGCTTCACGAGCGACGTCGACACGCTCGCCATCGGCGCCTACCGCCTCGCCCTGATCGATCCGGCGAGCGGTGCGATCACCCAGGCGCCGGGGTTCACGGCCGGCAAGCACCTGGACCCGCAGTGGGCGCCCGACGGGCGGTCGCTGTATTTCATCTCCGACCGCGACGGCATTCCCAACATCTACCGCGTGGCGCTCGACGGCGGCGATCCGGTGCAGATCACCAGCATCGGGACGGGCGTGAGCGGCATCACGACCGCCAGCCCCGCGCTCTCGGTGGCCGCCCAGTCGGGCGAGCTGGCGTTCAGCGTCTACGACGCCGGCAAGTACGACATCTACGCGATCGATCCGCCGGCCCAGGGCCGGCCGCTCACCGAACTGGCGAACAATGCGGACGTGCTGCCGCCGCTCGATCGCAAGCCGAGCGAGGTCGCGGCGGTCCTGGCCGACGCCGCGTTCGGCCTGCCGGACACGCAGACGTTCCCGACCGGCCCCTACAAGCCGAAACTCTCGCTCGAGAGCGTCGGCCAGGTGGCCGCGGGCGTCGGCGTGAGCCGGTACGGCACGACGGTGGGCGGCGGGCTGTCGATGACGTTCGGCGACCAGCTCGAGAACCACATCCTGTCCACGGCCGTTCAGATCAACCAGACCTACGGCACGCCCTTCAGCGCGAAGGACATCGGCGGGCAGGTGGCGTACGTGAACCAGGCGCATCGCTGGAACTGGGGCGTGGTCGGCAGCCAGTTCCCGTACCTGAGCGGCGGGTACTCCACGGCCATCGGCACCACGCCGAGCGGCGACCTCGTCGAGGCGGATCAACTCACCGTCTACCGGCAGACCGAACAGTCCGGGGCGGCCCTGGCGATCTATCCGCTCGACCCGGCGCGGCGCCTGGAGATCCAGGGCGGCGTCACCCACGTGTCGTTCGACCAGACCGTCACGAACAACATCTACTCGCTGAACACCGGCGCGGTGTACGACAACTCGAGCCAGACGACCGCGTTCGCGCCGGCCATGACGCTCGGCACCTCATCGGCCGCCTACGTCTTCGACTCGACGAGCTTCGGCGCCACGAGTCCGGTCGAGGGCCAGCGGTACCGCTTCGAGGTGGATCCGACGTTCGGGACGCTCAACTTCAACAGCGTGCTCGCCGATTACCGCCGCTACTTCATGCCGGCGCCCTTCTACACGATCGCGGGGCGCGTGATGCACTACGGGCGGTACGGCAGCGGCGGCGAAGACCCGCGCCTGTTCCCGCTCGACCTGGGATACCCGGGCCTCGTGCGCGGGTACGACGTCACGAGCTTCACGTCGAGCGACTGCATTCCGTCGGCGGCCAGCCCCTGCCCGGCGATCGACCAGCTGCTCGGGAGCCGGATGCTCGTCGGCAACCTCGAGTTCCGCTTTCCGCTGCTCCGGCCGTTCGGCGTCCACCGGAACATGTACGGCCCGGTGCCCGTCGAGGTGGCGTTCTTCGCCGACGGTGGCGTCGCCTGGTCGAGCGGCCAGAAGCCGTCGATCTTCGGCGGCTCGCGCAGCGCCGTGCGGTCGGCGGGCGTCGCCTTCCGCTTGAACATGTTCGGCTACGCCGTGCTCGAGCTCGACGCCGTCCGTCCGTTCGACCGGCCCGGCCGCGGCTGGACGCTCGGCTTCAACCTGGCGCCAGGATGGTGACATCATGCCGATGCTGATCGCAGCAGCCCTTCTAACGGCCCTCGCGGCTCCGCAGGCGCCACCGGCGCCACCGGCGCGCCAGTCAGCCCAGGCGCCCAACGCACGGCCGGCGATCGCCGGCGCCTGGACCTTCGACCCGTACGTGAGCGATCACCCCGAGCAGATCGCGCTGGCGCTGCGGCTCGATACGAGCGAGGCTCCGGGCGGCGGGCGGGGCCGCGACGGCGGGTTCCGCGGCCGCAACGGCGACGGCGACGACCGCGGCGGCCTGCGAAACGGCGATGCCGACGACGGGGGCGGCCGGGGCCGCGAGGGCGGCACGCGCCCCCCGGCCATGAGCGACGCGGATCGAAAACTGCTCACGCAGCTGACCGAGGCCGTTCGCTTCCCGCCGCTCCGCCTCACGATCACGCAGACGGACGCGGGCATCACGCTCGACCCCACGTCCGGCGATGCGGACGTCGTCCATCCGGACGGTAAATCGGAGAAGCGTCAGATCACGGGCGGCACGGTGAACCGGATGGCCGACTGGGACGGTGGAAAGTTGATCGTGACCGACGCCGTCGGCGAATCGGGTACCCTCACCCGGACCTACGAGGTCGCGCCCACCACCGGGCAATTGGTGGTCCGCATCACGTTCGAGAGGCCGCAGCAGGCGGCTTCGCCTCTCGAGATCAAACTGGTCTACGACCCGGGCGGGAGCCCGTAGAATGCCCGCATGGACCGACGGGACTTTCTCCGGGGCACGATGGGCGCGCTCGTGGCGACGTGGCCGGCGAGCGCACTCGGGCAGCACGCGTCATCCGCGCGAACCACGGACCGGTGGGACGCCGGACGCGTCCGGCACCTGCTGCCCACGGTCAGCGACTCGCGCTTCCTGATCAAGACGTCGTTCACCCAACCCTTGAGCGGGGCGCCGACGCTCGTCGTCGGCGATGTGCGCGTGCCCGGCCGGATGAACGATACGGCCGGCGAATGCTGGCAGTTCTACGCGACGGGCCTTCAGCCCGCGCGGCGCTACCGCCTGTCGCTGACGGCGGCCGACGGGTCGTCGCTCTGCGAGCCGTGGGACCTCTCCACCTTCCCCGCGCCCGACGCCCGGCCGGAGCGCTTCCGCGTCGTCTTCTTTACGTGCGCCGGCGGCCCGGAGAGCGACAGCCTCACCAGGGGCAACCTGCCGACGCCGATCCGGAACCGCCTGCTGCGCCGCGGGCTCTCGTTCGAGCCGGACGCGATCGTGGCCAACGGCGATCACATCTACTGGGATCTGCACGCGCCGCGGCTGGGCCCCGACCGGATGCTCACGGCGCGCTACCGCGAGTTCGACCACGCGGCGCCGGTGTTCGGCACGCGCAACGAAGACGTGCTGAAGCGCGTGGCCGCGCCGCAGATCCTGCCGGTGTACAGCACGGACTTCCGGTCCACGCCGGTCTTCTTCCTGCAGGACGACCACGACCACTTCGACAACGACGAGGCGTGGGACTTCATCATCACGTTCCCGCCGCCGTGGTTCCAGATCCAGCTCGCGCGGGCGACGCAGCAGATGTACTACCCGGAGTTCCTGCCCGACGCGGCGCGCCCGGCGAACCTGCCGTGGTCCTCGTCGTCGCGCGAGCGCGGCGAGCTGTCGGAGAGCTTCGGCACGCTGCGCTACGGACGTCTCGCCGAAGTGCTGCTCTACGACGTGCGGCGCACGATGACGCTCGCCGGTCCGAGCGCGGTGTTCGTGGATCCGGAGGTCGAGGCGTGGCTGCGCGCGCGCACGGCGGACTCCGACGCCGCGCACGTGATCCACGCGCCGTCGAACCCCTGGGGCTGGACGGCCGGCAAGTGGGGCGAGTGGTACCCGGACGTCCTCGACGCGAACACCGAGCTGACGGATCGCGTCGAGAAGCCGGTACTGGCAGACGGGCTGGCTCGCACAGCACGATCGGCTCGTGCAGGCGCTCGCGGACTCGAGCCACGCGTCGCGATTGATGATCAGCGGCGACCTGCACGCGATCGCCGCGGGGCAGATCCGCCGCTCGGGCAACCTCGATCTCACGCGCCGTCCGATCGACGCGATCCTCGCCGGCCCGGTCGGCACGGCGCCCGCCGCCTGGCCGTCGGCGTTCCGCGGCGTCGCGCCCGGCGTGCCGAAGCATCTCGACGTGGCCGAGGCGGTGAAGCCGATCGAGCAGCACGGCTTCGCGGTGCTCGACTTCACGCCCGAGGCCATCGGCGTCCGCCTGTTCCGCTGGGACGTGAAGACGATGCCGGCCGAGGCGATCGACACGCTCGAGCCGTTCTACACGACCGAACTGGGCCGGTAGGGTCCGGCTGAAGCCGGAGTGGATGGGTGCTACTGGTTTCATTGTACGGGGCGCTGTCAACTCGAACCAGTCTGGGCAGCCGCGCACGCATCGAGTAGATTCGCTGCCGTTCTGATGCGCGTGCTGCTGTCGACGATCGGGTCGCGGGGCGACGTCCAGCCCCTGGTCGCGCTGGCGCTGCAACTACGCGCGCTCGGCCAGGACGTCCGCCTCTGCGCGCCGCCCGACTTCCGCGCCTGGGTCGAAGGCCTCGAGATCCCGTTCGCGCCCGTGGGTCCCGAGGTCACCTCGACGGCGAAGTCCAGTCCGCCCGCCGCCGCACCGCCCCGGCCCACACCGGAGCAGGTGCAGCGGATGATCGACGGCACCGTCGCCACGCAGTTCGAGGCGATCCCGAAGGCGGCCGAAGGCTGCGACGTCATCGTGGCCGGCAACGCGCTGCAGATCGCCGCGCGCTCCACGGCCGAGCGGATGGGCATCCGCTACGTGTTCGTGGCGTACTCCCCGGTGACGCTGCCTTCCCCGCGCCATGCGCCGCCCGCCGTGCCGGGGTGGACGGCGAACGATCCGACGGCCGACAACCTCACACGCTGGGCCGAGGACGCGGAGCGCTGGACCGAGCGATGGGGCCCGGCGCTCAACGCGCAGCGCGCGCCGCTCGGCCTGGCGCCGATCGCCGACGTGCGGGGCCACATCCTCACGGATCGTCCGTGGCTGGCAGCCGACCCGACGCTCGGGCCGTGGCTCGCGCCCCCGGCGCCCGACGTGTTTCAACCGGGCGCCTGGCTCCTGGCCGACACGCGGCCGCTGTCTCCGGAGCTGGAGGCGTTCCTCGATGCCGGCGAGCCGCCCGTGCACTTCGGGTTCGGCAGCATGCGCGCGCCGCAGGATCTCAGCAGGACGATGATCGAGACGGCGCGCGCCCTCGGACGCCGCGCGATTGTTTCCCGCGGGTGGGCCGACCTCTCGGCCCTGGACGACGAACGCGATTGTCTGTCGATCGGCGAGGTGAATCAGCAGGCGCTGTTCCGGCGCGTGGCCGCCGTGGTGCATCACGGCGGCGCGGGCACGACGACCGCGGCCGCGCGAGCCGGCGCGCCGCAGGTCGTCATCCCCCAGATCTTCGATCAGCCGTATTGGGCGCGACGCGTCCAGGAATTGGGGATTGGAACCGCGCACGCGCAGGGAGCGCCGACCACCGCCTCGCTGACGAACGCCTTGGAGCGAACGCTCCGGCCCGGGGTGGCGGCCCAGGCCCGCGCCGCCGCCGCGGGGATCCGCACGAACGGCGCGGAGATCGCCGCGAGGCGGCTGATCGCCGAACACGCGGACGGGTCCCCGGCCGGGTAGAATGCGTTAGGCTTGTTCACAGGCCACCCCAGCCGATGCTCGCCATTATCAGCACGCCGGAACACGCCACCACGCTGCGGGAGCGCTTCGGCGCCGATCCGTCGGTCCAGGTCTTCTCTGACACGGACTCGCTCAAGGCGCTCGAGACGATTGCCGCGACGCGGCCCACGATCGTGGCGTTCAGTCCGGCCTTCACCGCCACGGCCAGGGGCGCCGCACTCGTGGCGCAGCTGAGGGCCGATGCCGGCCCGAGCGGCATCGACATCCGCGTGCTCCTCGAAGACGAGCAGCAGATGCCCCTGCTCCTGGCGGATCACGCGGGCCCGGCGGAACAAGCGGTGCTCGACGCGTCCCGGCCGCTCGAGCGGGCGGGGACGCGGGCCTCTCTGCGCTACGTGATGGATCGCCGCCCGATCACCGTCAACGGCGAACGCAGCCTCCTGATCGACTTGTCGGCGACCGGGGCGCAAGTCCTGCTGTCGGTGCGGGTCCGGCCCAACGAGCCGGTGCGGATGGTGCTGCCGTCCGAAGCCGGCGACAAGCGCTTCCAGGGGACGGCCGTCTGGGCCATCGCCATGCCGGTCGGCCCCTCGATTCACTATCGCGCCGGCGTCCAGTTCTCCAAACCCGACGCCAAGTGGATCGAGGCGTATTGCGAGCAGTACGGCGGCCGCCCCGATCGCACGTTCGACGCGGTGTGATCGCGGGCCACGCCCGGCTGAAGCCGGCCCCCGCACATGCTCACGGCTGAAGCCGGACACCACAGGGACGTTACGCTCCGGCTACGCGAGGGACGTGCTCCAGCCCGCGATGTCGGCGTCGATCGCGGGGCCGAGGGCGGCGGTCAGCGCGGCCTTCGCGCGCCGCTTGGTGGTGACGAACGCCTGGCGGTTCAGCGCGGCGAGCGCCGCGGCCTTCGCGCGCGCAACCTCGCGCAACTCTCCCGCCGGCACGACCGCATCGAGGAAGCCGGCGGCGACGCCCTGGTCGGGCGTGAACACCTCGGCCGTCGTCACCGCGCGGGTGAAGGCCGCCGGCGTGAGGCGCGACCGGCACAGCTCGATCGCGAAGCGCGGCACGGCGAGGCCGATCGCGACCTCGTTCACCGAAATCTTCGTCGCCGCGCCCGCGATCCCGATCCGCACGTCGCCGGCCAGCATCAGGAAGACGCCCATGGCCATCGCGTGCCCGGAGCAGGCGACGACGACCGGCGCGGGAAACGCGGCGAGGCGCGCGGCGGTGCGGGCGCCGGCCTCGAGCATCGTCAACTGCGCGGCGCCGCCCTCCTTGAAGACGTTCAGGTCGAAGCCGCCGGAGAACATCCCGTTCCGCCCCTCGAGGACGACGGCCGTGCCGTCGGCTTCGGCGCGGTCGAGCGCGCGGTTCAGCGCCTCGAGCATCGCCACCGACAGGACGTTCGCCTTCCCGTCGTCCATCGAGAGGGTGGTGACCGCGTCCACACGCTCGTACTCCACCAGTGCGCTCATGGCGTCTACTGTATCCTGACCCGGTGAAGATCTTCCGCCGCGTCCTCCGGCGCGAAGTCGGCGGCCGGCTGTATTCCGAGGTCGTCCGCCGCACGGCAACGCCCAACCGCTACCGCGACGACCTGTCGGTGGACGGCGCGTGGCGCTTCTCGGAATCGTTCGACGGCGCGCGCGCGTGGTATCGCGACGGGCGTCATCCGACGCCGACGCCGGCGACCGGGATCGCCCTCGAGGCCTACCGCTGGACGGCGACGCGCCTCGATCACCTGCAGCCGCTCGACGCGCTGCCGGCGCTGGGCTGCACGGTGGAAGACGCCGGCCGCCAGAAGACGCATGACGGCACCGGGTGGCGCGCCATGCGGATCGGCATGGGCGGGAGGTTCGTCGAAATGGTGTATCTCGACGAGCACGGGCGCATCGCGGCCCACCACCTCGAGGTGCCCGAGGCCGCCGAGGACGAACGTGATCTCGAAGCGCGCGTCCGCGAGTGGGGCGAGCACGACGGTCTCGTGCACCCGGTGCGCACCACCGTGATCGATCGACGGACGGGCGAGACGGTCGCGGAGGTGGTGGTGGCCGAAGCGGCGTTCGATCCCTACGACTTCGACGTCTTCACCCTCGTCAAGCCCTGAGGCCGGAGCAGCGCGGCGAGCGCGAAGCGCGCCGTCTCGCGCGCGATCGCGTCGGGGGTGAGGCGCCGCCCCGGACGCACCCAGCGCGGCAGCCACACGATCATCGCCAGGACATTGAAGGTGGCCACGGTCGTGTCCAGGGCGCGGAGGCGCCCGGCGCGCTTGAGGGCGTCGAGCGTGGCGCGCACGTAGCGGACGTAGGCACCCTTGCGCCGTTCGATCTTGCGGCGCAACGGGAGGGGCAGCGCGTGGATCTCGTCGAGGAGCACCGTGATCCAGGGCTCGTGGCCCGCGGTGAGGCGCGCGTGGCGCAGCAGGATCTCGCGCAGGCGGTCTTCCGGGTCGGCGATGCGCCGCGTGGGCGCGACGACCGCTTCGTCGAGCCGGTCCATCCCGCGATTGACGATCTCGAGAAAGAGCGCGTCCTTGCTGTCGATGTAGTGATAGAGGCCCGCCTTGGTCATGTGCAGGGCGGCGGCGATGTCATTGACGGAGGTGGCGGCGTAGCCGCGCTCGACGAACGTGCGCGCGGCGATCATGTACACCTTGCGGCGGCGCGCGTCGGCGGTCGAGGGCGAGGCGGGCGCCCGGGCCGCGCTCGGGGGGGGAGCCATCGGGCCTGGCAGTATAGCGCAGGCCAGGGGCCCGTACGTGACCCGACCGGCTGAATCGGCGCTTTGGATCGGCCGCCCCCGCGCCCGTTGGTCATACACGTTTCGCCTTGACACCCTTACCTACCGACCGTAAGGTAGCGCCCCTATGGGCTAGTAGCCCCCGGCGTCGTCCCGCTCCAAGGAGGAAGAGAGTATGCGGCGAGTCCTCGTTCCGCTGGCGCTCCTGTTTGTCGGGATCCTGTTCGTCGCCTTGCCCGCGAGGGCGCAAGTCGCCATCGCCGGCACCGTCACCGACGGCACCGGGGGTGTGCTGCCGGGCGTGACCGTGGAGGCGTCCAGCCCCGCGCTCATCGAGAAAACGCGCAGCGTCGTGACCGACGCCGCCGGCCAGTACCGGATCGTCGAGCTCAGTCCGGGCACCTACTCCGTGGCGTTCACGCTGCAGGGCTTCCGGACGGCGACGCGCACGGGCCTCGTCCTGGAGGGCACCTTCACCGCGCAGGTGAGCGTCCAGATGCAGGTCGGCGCCATGGAAGAGAACGTCACCGTCTCCGGCATCGCCTCCACGGTCGACGTCGTCCAGAACACGACGACGCACGTCCTCAACCGCGACGACCTCGACTCGATTCCCACCGCCACCCGCAACACCCCGGATCGCGCGCTCCTTCTGCCCGGCACCACGGTCACGCCGTTCGTACTCGGCCAGTACAACGTGAGCGTGCACGGCTCGGCCCGCGGAGACTTCACGATCGCCATCGACGGGATGCGCGTGAACAACCTGTGCGGCTCCGGCCAGTACAGCGGCTTCTACATGAACGACGCCAGCGTGCAGGAGCTCACCTACAACACGGGCTCCGAGTCGGCCGAGTACGCCGCGAGCGGCCTGCGCGTGAACTCGATCCCGAAGGACGGCGGCAACACGTTTGCCGGCACCTTCCTCCTTTACGGCACGGGCGGCTCGCTGCAGTCGGACAACCGCTCCGACGCGGTGAAGGCGGCCGGCATCCAGGATCCCCCGGGTGTCGCGTACGACTGGCAGATCAACCCCGGCTTCGGCGGTCCGCTGCTGCGCGACAAGGCGTGGTTCTACTTCACGTACAGGTACCAGAAGGCGAAGAACTACGTGGCGGGCGTCGAGTTCCCCGACGGCAGCCCGGCCTACCGGGAGCTGAAGGGCAACTACAGCGGCATCGGCCGCCTCACGCTGCAGGCGACGCAGAAAGACAAGCTGCGCGTCTACGTGGAGAAGCAGTTCAACGGCGAATACTTCAACGGCTTCAACACCGTGGCGAACCAGGAAGTCGCGTCCGCGACCGACGCGGAAGGCGGCGGCTGGGTGCCGCAGGTGAAGTGGACCCGCACGCACTCGAACCGGCTCCTCCTCGAGGCGGGCCTCTCGGTGTACCGCCAGCCGTACGAGCAGACGGCCAACAAGCTGGACGGTCCGCTCGACGTCGCGCACCTCGAGCTCACGACCAGCCACGTGTCGGTCGGCCCGGGCTACTTCACGCCGCTCTACTCGAGCTGGACGCACGACTACAACGTGGTCGGGTCGGGCAGCTACGTGACCGGCTCGCACGCCCTGAAGATCGGCGGGACGATGCTGTGGGGCACCAACAACCGGACGTTCACCGCGCCGGGCGAGCTCAACAGCCTGCTGTTCTACGGCGGCTTCCCCTACGGCGTGTCGGTGTCGAACGGTCCCGCCTCGGCCTCCCAGAAGGTCAAGGCCGACCTCGGCATCTACGCCCAGGATTCCTGGACGCTGAACCGCCTCACGCTGAACCTCGGCGTGCGCTACGACCATTTCAACGCCGAAGTGCCGGCGGAGTCGTCGCCCGCCAGCACCTGGATCCAGGCGCGCGATTTCGCCGCGATCTCGAACGTGCCGAACTGGAACGACTGGGCGACGCGCACGTTCGCCTCGTGGGATCTCTTCGGCAACGGCAAGACGGCCGTGAAGTTCGGTGCCGGCAAGTACCTGGCCTCGCAGGCCGCCGGCTACGCCGCGAACTTCAACGGCATGTCCTATTCGACGCAGACGCGCCTGTGGTCGGACCTGAACCACGACGGCACGATCCTCAACCCGGACGGGTCGGTGCAGTTCAACGAGGTCTTCGGCGGCACGTCGAACTTCGGCCAGATCACGAGCCGGCCGGACCCGAACCTCGCGCGCGGCTACAACTGGGAATACTCAGCCTCGGTCGAGCACGAGCTGATGCCGCGGCTGCGCGTGTCGGTGGGCTACTACCGCCGCGTGTTCAAGAACCTCGACCTGACGGACAACGTGAACCTCGACCCGAGCGACTGGACGGCCTTCACGATCACGGTGCCCAGCGACTCGCGGCTGCCCAACGCGGGCGACACGATCACGATGTACACGCTCAACCCGGACAAGCTGGGCGTGGCGACGGACAACCTGCGGACCTACTCGACCGGCCAGTACGGCCCGAAGCGCACCAGCGTCTACAACGGCTTCGAGGCCAGCATGAACGCGCGCCTCAACAAGGCGATCTTCTTCGGGTCGTTCACGACGGATCGCAGCACGTCCACCTCGTGCGACGAGCCGGACAACCCGAACAACCTCCGGTTCTGCGATTCGCCGGGCAAGTTCCGGACCACGGTGAAGGGCTCGGCGGCCTATAACCTGCCGTACGACGTGCAGGTCAGCGGCTCGTTCCACGCCATTCCGGGCGGCGACATCGCGGCCAACTACACCGTGAACGCGGCCATCGCGGGCCGGACGATCATCGGGTCGACGTCTGGCGCGAGCACGATCTCGGTCAACCTGATCGAGCCGAACACGATGTTCCAGGACTACCAGACGCAGGTGGACGCCCGCGCCACCAAGACGTTCCGCTTCGGCCGCTACCGCGCGCAGGCCTTCGTGGACGTCTTCAACCTGACCAACGCGGGCGCCGTGACGCGCCTCAACACGACCTACGGCACGGCGTGGCTGACGCCGCAGGCGATCCTGCAGGGACGGTACATCCGGTTCGGCACGCAGTGGACCTTCTAGGAGATCTGGTGATCTGGTGATCTGGTGATTTGGTGATTTGGTGATTTGGTGATTTGGTGATTTAGCGGATCACACTGTCACAGTACGACGGTAATAGCCCTGATCGAGGCGGCGGGTCCGGACGGCCGGGTCCGCCGCCTTTAGCGCGATCTCGTAGGTTCCGGGCGCGGCCGGGCGCCACTCGTGGGTCCAAGGGCTCCACGTGGCGGTCGTCGCGGGCCGCGGGCAGTGCTCCACGGGCACGAACGGGCCGGCCGATCCGAACCGGATCAGCAGCCGGTCGATCGGCGCCTCCCCTCCCCACTGAATCCCGATCACGCGGTACGACACGCGTCCGCCGCTCGACCACTGCTCCACGCGAATCGGCATCGCGGCGTGGTCAATCACCGCGGGCGCGTAGTCGCGCGCCATCTCGGGCATCCCGTCCTGATATGTCCGCGCCGAGAACTCACGCATCTGCGTCGTCGCCGCGGCGTCCTCGCCCACGAACGTGATCTGGTTCACCCACTTGATGTTCGCGCAGCCGTACCAGCCGGGCACGACGAGGCGGACGGGCGCGCCGTGATCGGGCGCGAGCGGCGCGCCGTTCATCGCCGTGGCGAAGAACGCGCCGGCGCGCACGAGCTCGTCGAGCGTAAAGATCCAGCCGGCGCCGGGGTACGAGGTCTGCATCGGGCTGTCGGGATCATCCACGCCGGTGACGAGGACGCGCGTGGCGCCCGGCAGGCGCTCCGCCCGATCGAGCACCGCGGCCACCGGCACGCCGTCCCAGGCGGCCGCGCCGATCAGGCCGAAGTTGTTCGGGTCGCTGTTGCCGGAACACTCGAAGAGATGCGTGCCCATCGGGCGGACGGACGTTCGCAGCGTCTCGATCGGGATCTGGAGCGGCGACCGCACGAGGCCGTCCACCGCGATCCACCAGGGAGCCACATCCGTGACCGCCACCGGGCGAGCCGTGCGCACGAAGAAGCGCTCCGTGGCGACGACGGGGGCCAATCCGGGTGAAGCCGGATCCCACAATTGAGAGAGATCGGTGAAGAGCCGGGCGTCCAGTCCGCTGCCGAGCAGGCGGCCGGTCGGCGCGGCGCCTGGGGCGCTGAGTGGGATCGTCCCGAGGAACTCGTCCGCTGCCAGTCCGGCTAAAGCCGGATCCCACACAAGGCCGGCCAGAGCCGGGCTCCACACGAGGCCCAGGAACACCCGGCGGTCCATGGCTAGGGCTGACGCCTCGCCGCGAGGTCCGCGGCGGCCTTCGATCCCGGATAGTTCGGGTCGTACTGCATCATCTGGTCCGCCACCCAGGCGGCGAACGTCCAGTCGCCGGCCGCACGCGCGGCCTTCGCGATCGCTTCCATCTCGAAGAGACCGTCCATGAATGCGTCTGGGCCGGTGGCGGCCCGATCGCGTGCGACCACGTCGCGCAACGCCGCTTCGCCGCGCTCGGTCTGGCCGGTGCGCAGGAAGAACTCGCCCTGCAGCGCGACGATCGACGGCATCGCCATCCCGCCGACCGACGGCTCGGCGCGCGCTTCCCGCAGCGCGGCATTCGCCTCGTCCGCCGCCTCCTTGTACTTTCCGGCGGCCAGCTCGGCGTGTCCGACCGCCACGTGCCCGATCGCGCGGACCGACGCGGAGGGCGACGCGATCAGTGTGGCCGCGGCCGCGCGCGCCTCGTCGAGCCGTCCGCGCGAGACGAGGAACACCGGCCAGCTGTGCTTGTTGAGCGCCTGTACGAGGAGGGCGGTTGGCAAACCGAACGCTTCTTTCAGCGCCCGCTCCGCCTTGTCCATCTGGCCGAGATACGCGTACGACGCGCCGAGCAGGTCGAGGTTGTGCTCGTAATGCCACTCGAACTCGGGCGCGATGCGCTCGGCGGCGAGATACGCGCGGTCGATGCGGTCGGCGGCCTCGAAGCTCGCGACGGCGGCCTCGACGCGGCCGACGCGCATCAGCGCGTGGCCGCGCATGTGCTGCGCGTGTGGCACGGCGGACGCCGCGTCCGCGTAGCGCCGGCCGAACTCGAGCGCCCGGTCGATCTCTCCGCTGTTCTCGTACGCGTGCGCCAGGTAATGCAGCGCGGCGTCGTCTCCCGGCGCGAGCGCGAGGGCTTTCTCGTAGTACGGGATCGAGCTGGCGACGCTGCCCTGGCCGCGGTCCGCGGGATCCGGTGATTCCGCGATGCCGCGCAGCAGCCAGAGCTCCGCGTCACCGGGCCGGCCCTCGAGCGCGCCGTCAAGGGCCTGCCGGTACGCCGCGAGCTTCGCCGGATCGCCGGGGTCGTTCTCGGCCGTCCACTGCGACGCACGCAGGCTGATGTGGAGCCTGTCGTGGCCCGGCGCGTCCCTCGATTCGCGCAAGGCACGCTCCCACGTCTCGCGCGCCCGTTCCGGCTGGTTGAGTTCCGTGTAGGCGAGGGACAGACCCGCGTACGAGACCACGAGCTTCGGATCGATCCGCAGCGCCTGGTTGAACGATCGCGCGGCCTCGATCCAGACGTAGGAGTGCAGGTACTCGAGGCCCTGGTCGTAGAACGCCTGCGCCTCGGCCGAGTCGGTGCCGACCGGATCGTGCGCGTGGCCGATGCCGGTGCGGAGGCCGACGGGCCGCGTGAGGATCGCGTCGGGCACGGACGGCACGGCACCGGCCGCGGGCGCGGCCTGCTGCGCGCGAAGAGGACCGCCCCAGGCGCACACCGCCAGCACGGCCGCCGCGATGATCCCGGAAACCGGCCGCGTCACGGCTTCATCTTACGGGCGCCCCCTGGCGCAGGCAACCGCTGGCATAATGCTCCGCGTGCCTGGCACCTTCTGGTCGGCGTTCGGGCCCGGGCTGCTGTGGGCGGCCTCGGCGATCGGGGTCTCGCACCTCGTGCAGTCGACGCGCGCGGGCGCCGACGCCGGCTTCGCGCTCGTCGGCGTCATCCTGCTCGCGCTCGTCCTGAAATATCCGTTCTTCGAGTACGGCCCGCGCTACGCGGCCGCCACGGGCGAGAGCCTCGTCGAGGGCTACCGGCGGATCGGCCGCTGGGCGGTGTGGCTGTATCTGGCCATCACGCTGTCGACGGCGCTCATCATCGAGTCGGCCGTCGTGCTCTTCACGTCGTTCCTGTTCCAGCTCGCCTTCGGCCTGGCCCTGCCGCTCTGGGCCGTGGCGGCGCTGCTGATCCTCCTCTGCGCGGGGCTGCTCAAGATCGGCAAGTTCCGGCTGCTCGATCTCTCGATCAAGGCGATCCTCGCCATCCTCGCGGTGTCGACGCTGTTCGCCGCGGCGCTGACGCTGCCGCGCGTCGACTTCAGCACGATCGCGATCTGGCCGCCGACGTCGGCCGGCATCCCGTTCGCATTCATCCTCGCGCTGGCGGGCTGGATGCCGTCGGCGATCGACATCTCCGTGTGGAGCTCGGTCTGGACGCTGGCCAAGGATCGCGACCGCGGCGCGCGCACGTCGGTCGTGCATGCGCTGCTCGACTTCCGGATCGGCTATCTCGCGACGGGGATCCTGGCGTTCGCCTTCCTGCTGCTCGGCGCGGGCGTGATGTTCGGCACCGGCACATCGTTCAGCGACGCCGGCACGCAGTTCTCCGTGCAGCTCGTCGATCTCTACAGCCAGACGCTCGGCGCCTGGACGCGCCCCATCGTCATGGCCGCGATGCTGACGACGATGTTCTCGACGGCGCTGACGGTGATCGACGGCTTCCCGCGGGTGATCTCGCGGACGGTGCACTCCGTGCGCGGCCTGGTGTCGACAGTCGAGGACGACACCGGCCGCATCTACCAGATCGCGGGGCTCGTGCTGGGGGTGCTGACGGTCTTCGTGGTGGCCATGTTCGCAGGCAGCCTGACGGCGATGGTCGACTTCGCGACGATCGTGTCGTTCCTGACCGGGCCGATCCTCGGGTTCCTGAACCTCCGGGCCGTGACCGGCGCCAACGTGCCGCCCGAGCACCGCCCCGGCCCCGGGCTCCTGTTCCTGTCCTACGCCGGCCTCGTGCTGCTCGGCGGGACGGCGATCGTGTACGTCGTCTCGCTGCTGTGATCACGAAATGCAACCACGAAGGTCCGAAGGCCCGAAGAAGAACACTTCTCATCGGATCGCGCTGCATTCCTGATCTGAACCATGACGGTGCTCGTTGTGCTCTCGGGGCTCCCGGGCGTGGGCAAGACGACGATCGCCCGCGGGCTGGCGCGGGCGCTCGACGCGGCGCACGTGCGCGTGGACTCGATCGAGCAGGCGCTTCGCGAATCGGGCGCGGCTCCGGCCGAGATGAACGACGCGGGCTACCGGGTGGCCTATCGCCTCGCCGAAGACAACCTGCGCTTCGGACACTCGGTGATCGCCGACTCGGTGAATCCCTGGCCGCTGACGCGCGATGCGTGGGCGGCCGTCGGCCGGACCGCCCGGGCCGAAACCGTCGAGATCGAAATCGTGTGCTCGGATCGCGGCGAGCACCGCCGGCGCGTCGAATCACGCACAGGCGACATTCCCGGGCACGTGCTTCCCACCTGGCAGGAGGTCGTTGAACGGGACTACCGGCCGTGGACGCGCCCGTGCCTCGTGCACGACACCGCGGGCCTCGACGCCGCCGAGAGCGTCAGGCTGCTCGCCGCCGAGGTCCGACGCGCTACTGCGCCAGCAGACGCGGCGTCGTGCTGAACGACGGCTCGACCCACTGGCCGTTCACGCGGACGACGAGCGTTCCCTGCGGCACGCCCTTCACGCTGCGCTCGACACGGAAGCCGATATCCGGACCCGCGAGCACGGTCGGATCGCCCGAGCGCAGCTGTGGCAACGGCAACACCTGAGCGGCGGCGCTGGCCCACCAGCCGGCGCCGACCACGGCCGCCAGCGCCAGGGTCACGAGGGCGGTGCGAAGGGTCTTGTTCATGGATGCGTCCTCCTCCAGCTTTGGACGATGGGGACGCGAGGCTGGTTGGTGAGATGTCACGCTGCATCTCTGATCACGAAAAGGCAACCACGAAGGCCCGAAGGCCCGAAGAAGAACGTTTCTCATTGGATCACGCTGCACGCGATCCGGCTGAAGCCGGATGCTACAAGCGGCGGACGACTGCTCCGATCGCCGCGACTTCTGAGCCGCGTGACATCCGATAGTCCCAAAACCGGTCCGGAGGCGTCCCGAGCGGCGGCGGCGATGAGTACGCGGACGGCGATCGGCCAACCCCACCGGTGAACAGTCGGCTCACCGGAGATCGGCCCACCCCAGACCGACGCCGGCATCGTCAGACACGCGCCGGAGGGCCGGTTTTGCCACGCGGCGAAGACGGAGCGGCGAGCGGAGTGGTCGTGCGCCGCGAACAATCCGGCTGAAGCCGGATGCCACTGGTGATCCTGAATCCGGCTGAAGCCGGATGCTACAGGCGGCGGTAGAATGCCGGGCATGCGAAAGCTCGCCGCGGCGGCGATCGCCGTTCTTCTGCTGGCGCCGCTCGGCGCGCAGGACTATCCGCCGCCGTTCCCGCGGACGAACGCCGAGAAGGTGGTCGAGACGCCGCGCTTCACGGTGTGGCGCGTCGTGTGGCCGAAGGGCCAGCCGACGGCGATGCACCGCCATCCGCACGACCAGGTCGGCACCTACTACGCGCCAGGAAAGCGCGCCATCACGACGCCCGACGGCACGCGGCGCGAGGCCGACACGGCGTTCGGCGCGCAGTCGAACACCCGCGCCGGCACGCTCCATATCGAGGAGGGCATCTCGGACGTGCCGCTGCGCGCGGTGTTCATCGAGCTGACCGGCGTCGCGCACGACGACGTGTCGATGACGGACTACACGTGGCCGATTGGATCGGCCGAGACACGCGTCGAGGCGTTCGACGCGGTCTACGTCTGGATGGGCGACGGCACGATCCGCCAGACGGTGAACGGCGGCGCGCCCGAGGTCTTCACCGCCGCGCCCGGCCAGGTCCAGTTCCGGCCGCGCGGATCCGTGCACACGGACGAGGCGATCGCCGGCGCGCCACGGGCGTTCATCTATGCACTCGCCGAGCCCGGCGACCCGAACAACAACCTCCCGCAGCCCTACGAGACGACGAGGAACTGGGGTGAGCTGCCGCCGGGCGTCACGTGGGCGGCGGTGACGGCCGTCGAGCCGGCGCCGGACGGATCGATCTACGTCGTGCACCGCTGCCACGACAACTCGTGCGCGGGACGCTCGGAGGATCCGATCCTCAAGTACGACGCGAACGGGCATCTGCTGGCGCACTGGGGCTCGGGGATGTTCCTCTTCCCGCACGGCGCGACGGTCGATCCCGACGGAAACCTCTGGGTGACCGATGCGCGCGGCGACGAGACGCGCGGGCACCAGGCGATCAAGTTCAGCCCGGACGGAAAGGTCCTCCTGACGCTCGGCACGGCGGGCGAGAGCGGATCGGGACCGGATCACTTCGACCAGCCGACCGACATCGTTGTCGCGCCTGGGGGCAACATTTTTGTCACCGACAGCCATCGCAACGGCCGGAACAACCGCGTGGTGAAGTTCACGCGCGGAGGCCGCTTCATCAAGGAATGGGGCGTGAAGGGCTCCGGCCCCGGGCAATTCAGCGAGCCGCACTCGATCGCGATGGACTCACAGGGCCGCCTGTTCGTCGCCGACCGCGAGAACAACCGCATCCAGATCTTCAGCCAGGACGGCGAGTACCTGGCCGAGTGGCGCCAGTTCGGCCGCCCGAGCGGCCTCTTCATCACGCCGGACGACACGATTTACGTGGCGGATTCTGAATCAGGGCCCGAGACGGGCGCGCACGAGCTGTCCGGCATCCACAAGGGCATCCGCATCGGCCGCGCGCGCGACGGCTCGGTGACCGCGTTCATCGAAGACATGGAATCGACGCGCGCCGACCACTCCGGCGCCGAGGGCGTGGGCGTGGACGCGCGCGGGACTGTGTACGGCGCCGTCGTTCGACGGCAAATGCTGGAAAGGCATACCAGGAAGTAATGCGGATCATGGGCGCGCTCTTTGCTAGACTCGATCGAAGAAAGGCCCTGCAATGACGAAGACCGCTCCCCGCACCCCGGCGCCGAAACCACCCAAGCCATCGGTCGCAAAGGCGCCGACGCCCGATCAGATCGCCCAGCGCGCGCACGAGATCTACGTAGCCCGCGGCGGCGGCTCCGGACAGGATTTCGACGACTGGCTGCAGGCCGAGCGCCAGTTGAAGGACGAGGCCGCGCGAGCGGCGACCGCGAAGCCTCGCAAGCCCGCGGCCCCGAAGAAGAAGACCGCGTCCTGATCAGGACGCGATCGCGTCCTCGCCGGCGTGCAGGAACCAGCGATCCAGGACGACGCGGCGGACGAACCACGGCAGCCTGAGCAGTTCTCGACCCGCCGCCGCGATCGCGCCAGGCGGCAGCACCACGCGTCGCGAGTCCGCCGGCCGCGCGGCGCCGAACCGCCGGCGGAGCCGCGCCGTGTATCCGCCATCCCGCGCCACGACCGTCTCGGCCGCGAGCAGCCCGGACTCGACCGCCGGCCGGATCCCTTCCCCGCTCTCCGCGTACGCGAGACCCGCCGCGTCACCCACGAGCAGCACGCCCTCGTCCTCGACGATGCGCGATGGGTCGGGCTCGTAGAGGCGATACGCGTGCCCGCGCCACCGCGGGTCGCGCACGCCCGCGAGCCGTCCCTGCCGTTCGAGAAACGCGACGAAGGCGTCGGACGCGCGCGGCAGGCCGGCGTGCTCGAGGCTGCCGTAGCCGACATTCACGACGGACTGCTTGTGGAAGATCCAGCCGTAGCCGCGCAGGTCGGGGCTGAAATAGAGCTCGGGGCGCGAGGGGCGCGTCCGGCTGAAGCCGGACGCCGCGAGTTCTGCCTCGAACTCCACTTCCTGGGCGGCGACGACCTGGGCGCGCCGCGGCGCCGGGTTGAGCCGGCGCGCCACCGGGCAGAAGTGGCCGCCGGCGCCGACGAGGATCGGCGCCTGGTGGCGATCGTTCACGACCCACACGCCGCCGCGGCGCGCGATCGTGTCCACCCGCTCGCCGACGGCCAGCGACGCGCCGGATCGCGCGAGGAGATAGTGATCGAACTCGCAGCGGCGGATGCCGTAGCTGACGGGACGCGCGTAGGCCGCCTCGGACGCCGCCGCGCGCCCGATCACGCCGACACGAAAGCCGTCGATCGGCTGAAACGTCCGCCCGCGCCGGTAATCGTCCACGTCGAGCCGCAATTCGTCGACGACCTGCGGCGTGATCCAGCCCGCGCAGACCTTGTCGCGCGGGAACACGGCCGCGTCGATCACGGTCACTGTCAGCCCTGCCTGCACGAGCTTCCACGCGCACGTCGACCCGCCCGGTCCGCCGCCGACGACGAGGACATCAGCGATCATTGAGCCTTGTCCGTCCGTGGGCCTTGGGCCCTGGGCTACGCGGCGCCCCCATCGTCGCGCCGCGTCCACGGGATGCGGTTCGAATCGCCCCTGGCAAAGACGATCTGGAACAGCTGCATCTGGCCGGTCGTGAAGGCGGCCTGGGATCCGGCGAGGTAGATGCGCCAGGCGCGGACGAACGTCGCGTCGAACATGCGCTCGACGTCCCCGCTCGCGGCCTCGAAGCGGCGGCGCCACTCCTCGATCGTCCGCGCGTAGTGCAGCCGCAGGTTCTCGATGTCGAGCACCGAGAGGTTCGCCGGCTCGAAGATGCGCTCGAACACCTCGCCGAGCGACGGCGGATACGCGCCCGGAAAGATTCGGCGCCGAATCCAGGGGTTGAGGACCATCGGGTGGTTGCGGCCGATGAAGTGCAGCAGTCCGCGGCCCTCTGGCGTGAGGACGCGATCGATCACCGCGCCGAACGCGGCGTAGTCGGTCAGGCCCACATGCTCGAGCATGCCGACGGACACGAACACGTCGCAGTCGCCGCGCACGTTGCGGTAGTCGTCCTCGACGAACTCGACGCGGCCGTCGAGGCCCTCGCGCCGCGCGCGGTCCCGGGCGTAGGCGATCTGCTCGCGGGAGAGGTTGAAGGCCTGGACGCGCGCGCCGTAGTGCCGCGCCATGTGCAGCGCGAGCGCGCCCCACCCGCAGCCGGCCTCGACCACGCGCTCGCCCTCACGCAGCCGCAGCTTCCGGCACACCAGGTCCATCTTCGCGCGCTGCGCCTCCTCGAGCGTGCAGGCGGGATCGGGAAAGTACGCGCACGTATAGAGAAGCTCCTCGTCGAGCCAGAGCTTGTAGAAATCGTTGCCCAGGTCGTAGTGCCGGTGCACGTTGTGCCGCGCGTGATGCGGGGGGTTGGCTTTCGCGCGGCGGCCGATGCGGCCGCGGCGCAGGCCGGTCGGCATCGCGCGGTAGACCTCCTCGAACACGGCGACGAGGTCGCCCCGGACCTCGATGGCGCCGCGCATATACCCCTCGCCGAAATAGAGCTCGGGGTTGATCACCCATCGCAGGAGCGCCGCGCGGTCGTGCACGACCACCGTGCCGACGGCGGGCTCGACAGGTGAGGCGATCGTGAAGCCGTCCCAGAGGACGAACCGGAGCGACGCGGACGCCACGGCGTGCTGGATGCTGGCGAGGAGGAAGCGGTCGAAGACCGTGGACCGACGTTCGGCCGATGCGCGCGACGAGGTGCTGGGGAATGCACGCGTCCGCTGCCCCATGCGCCTACTTTTACCACAGCACCGCACCCCTGGCGGCGCCATCCCTCATCCCTCGCGGGGGCCCTCCCGTTGCCGGGAAATCGGCGGTCATGGCGACGGCCGGCAGAAATGCCCAGCAATCAGGGGCGGTATTGAGTTTGCTCCGGATCTCTCGGGGAGCGACGTCATCCCCGCGGAGAGACCTCAATGGACCCGAAGACCCCGACTGCCGGCTACCACGCGGCGGTGACCTGCCGCTGGGCGGTCCCGACGCTCTACCTGGAACGGCCGCTCTGGATCGCCGCCTGGGACACCCCCTGGACCTGCACGTATCGCGAGGATCCGGCCGCCATCGAGACGACCGACCGCTGCGCCGACTGCCGGGCCTGGGAGCCCAAGCCGGAAGAGCGCCGGTAGGGCGGCGTCTTCTGCAACCTCGAGCACGCGCTCGAGCACGGGGCGCATCGCGGCGATCCGCTTCGCGCGAATCGCCCAGTCCCATAACGGCTCGAACTTCTTCCAGCCCGCCGCATACGCCGCGTGCCGCGCGCCCGCGACGACGTCGTGGTGCGCCGCGGCGCCGCGCAGGATCGATCCCCACCGGTAGAAGTCGTGATACGCGCGCCAGTAGCCGCGCTCGAGCGCCTCGGGCGACATCCGCGCCGGCCGGAAGACGACGCGCCGCGTGTCGTAGCGATCCCAGTCGGCGGTCGTGATCCGTCCGGCGGCGGACAGCCGCTGGTGCAGCGCGGTGCCCGGATACGGCGTCAGGATGTGGAACGTTGCCGTTTCGATCCCGTGCGCGATCGCCCAGGTGGCGTCCCGGCAGGCGCTCGATCTCGGCGAGCGCGGCATCCACGGTCTGCGTGTAGAACGACGCGCCCCCTTCGAAGAACGCCTCCTTGTAGCAGAAGTCGCACACATGCGGACACCCGCGCGAGACGACGATCGCGTAGGCACGATACGCCGCCGTGATGTAGACCTGGATGACGACGAGGTCCGGCGCATCGTCCAGGTCGAGACGTTCGACGTGCTCGTCCTGCAGATCCACCTCGTCTTCGTCCGAGAGGTACGCGGCGAGCGTCGCGAGGCCGAGCGGCGGAAACAGCGAGTACTTGACCGGGCGGAAGAACGGGCTCTTCGCCTCCGTCAGCGCGGGCAGGATCAGCTTCACCTTCACGGGCGGCCCTCCCCGACGAGCACGATCGAGATCTCGTGAACGCGAGGACGTCGAGCTCGGCCAGAAACACGCGCGGCCAGCTTGGACGTTCAGCGCGGAGAAGTCTTGAGGGCGCGGTGAGCGAGCGATGAGATGTTCTTGATCAGGGCCGGCGGGTCAGGCCGAGAGCCAGGCCGAAACCGAACAGCGCGCCTTCCCCGGTGCCGATGACGGCGCGGGTGATCGGGCCGAAGTCCGGCTCGCCGACGGGGCGCCCGAGCGGTGTCAGGAGCGCCCGCCCGCCGCGCCGCTCAACCCGCCGAGCGCGGCGAGGACGATGAAGACGTCGGCGGGCGCAGTGCTGCCCGGCACGACGGCAAGCAGCAGGCCGCCGACGGCGCCCGCGGCGATCCCCGCACATGCCGCGCCGATCGACGCGCCGGCGCGGCCGCCAGCGGCGCCACGTCCGTCCACGCGTCGTCGTCCTCCTCCTCGATCACCTCGGCGCAGACGAAGCGATAGCCGTGCCGCGACACGGTGCGGATGAAGCGCGACTCGCGCGGGAAGATGTCGCGGCGGTGCACGGCCTCGTGGCGGCGCGCGACGAGGAAGACGAGGAGGTCGAAGTAGCGCGGGGCGTGGCACGGGCAGTGTACGGATGAGCGACGGCCATCATACTAGCCGCTTCCGGCGAAATCACGGTCGAGGTCGGCGCGTGGCCCTCCGTTTGCAGTACCGCTCCGCATGCGGCGGCAGGGCCGGTCGGCAGCATTGCCGGCGGCTCGTCGTGGGTCTAATCCCACTGCCGCCGTCACCATTTGAAGAGGTGAGGTGCACATGCGCAGATTTGCATTCACCGCGGCGCTGTTGGCGTTCGCGGTCACGCCGCTCGCGGCGCAGCAGCACGTCGTCGATCCAACCGCGCTCGATCAGGCTATCGCGCAGCAGGGGGCGCAGGATCAGGCCCAGCGCGCGGCGCTGCTCTCAGCACTCGACCGTCCGGAGGCACAACAGGCCGCGAGCCGGCTGGGTGTGAATCTTCAGGATGCCCGGACGGCGGTCTCGACGCTCGACGGCACCGAACTGTCGCAGCTGAGCCGCACGCTCCAGACGGGCGAGCGCCTCAGCGGCGGCGACCGCACCATCGTCATCTCCACCACGACGCTTCTCCTGCTCATCATCATCGTGATTCTGCTGGCAACGTAGAATCACGGCGCATGAGGTCGGCCTTCCTCGTCTGCGCCGTCGGGGTCCTGCTCAGCTTCGACGGCGCGGCGAGTGCCCAATCTTCCCTACTCGACGTTCCCTATATGACCCAGCCCGCCGCCCTGTGCGGCGGGGCCGCGGCGTCCATGGTGCTGCGCTACTGGGGCGCCGACGACGTGTTCCCCCAGGATTTCGCCCCCCTCGTGGACGACCGCGCGCAGGGCATTCCCGCCGCGCGGCTGGCCGCCGCGCTCCGCGATCGCGGCTGGCAGACGTACCTCGTGCCGGCCGACGCCGGCGATCGCGCGTGGACCGAGCACCTGGCGCGCGGACGTCCGCTCATCGCCCTGATCCGCGTCGGGCCCGACGCCTTCCACTACGTCGTCATCGTCGGCGCGACGCGCGCGGGTGTGGTCGTGCACGATCCGGCGCGCGCGCCGTTCGAGGTGATGGCGTGGGATGTGTTCGAGGAGGACTGGAACGCGGCCGAGCGGTGGATGCTGCTGGTGCTGCCCGGCACGGATGATGTCGCGCCGGACGGGCCGACGCCGGACACGACCGTCACAAACGATGCCGGCCGGGCCGGGACGGAGCCGGACGCGGACCCCTCCTCGCCGTGCTCGGGACTCGTCGACGCGGGCGTCGAGGACGCGCGCGCGGGCCGCCTGGACGATGCGAACCGCCGGCTGCGGGCCGCCACGGCCATGTGTCCCGGATCGGCGGCGGCCTGGCGCGAACTCGCGGGGCTGCGGTTCGCCGCGTCCGACTGGACCGAGGCGGCGGCGCTCGCCGGGCGCGCCACCCGCCTCGCACCGGCCGACGACTACACGTGGCGCCTGGTCGCAACGAGCCGCTTTCTCGCCGGCGACGCGGCCGGCGCGCTGGCGGCCTGGAACGAGGTCGGCGCGCCGCGCGTCGACACGGTCACCGTGACCGGGGTGACGCGCACGCGCCGTCCCGTCGTGGTGGATGCGCTCGGGCTCGAGCCGCGCGAAGTGCTCACACCAGACACGCTGGCCCGCGCCCGCCGCCGCCTCCAGGACATCCCCATCGCGGCGGACGCCGCCGTGCGTTACACGGTGCAAGGCGACGAAGCGGCCGTGACGGCCGCCGTCTCGGAACCGCCGGTGCTTCCGCGCGGCGAGATTCCGATCGCCGTCCTGGCCATCCGGCCGCTGTTCGTGCGCGAAGTGCAGGTCGACGTCATGGGCCCGACCGGCAGCGGCGAGCGATGGACGACGGCCTTCCGCTGGCCCGAGCCGCGCCGCCGCGTCGCCGTCGCGCTCGCCATCCCCGCGCCAGGCGCGTTGCCGGGCGTGCTCACCATTGAGAGCGCGTGGGAACGGCAGACCTACGCGCTCGGCGACGACGTGCCCGGGATCC
This sequence comes from uncultured Acidobacteriota bacterium, assembly GCA_963792785.1. Lineage (GTDB taxonomy): Bacteria > Acidobacteriota > Vicinamibacteria > Vicinamibacterales > CAVVIG01 > CAWIMX01. The sequence goes on from CAWBXO010000001.1 coordinate 1,380,491, forward strand.
GCGAAGGGCGGCGCCGCGGCGCGGTCCGCCTCGCGGACTGGGCGACAGGCTGGCTGCACTGGGACGCCGGCGCCGCCGTCGATCACCTGCGCGACACGTCGTACGCCGGCGTCGACGCCGCGCTCGAGGCCCGGCTGGCCGGCGATCGCGTGGCGCTCGGCTGGCGTGAAGGCTACTGGCACCCGGCCGGCGGCGGCGCGGCCGCATCCGCGTTCGCGCGCACCACGCTTCACGCCGCGTGGCGGTCGACGACGCGGTCCGACGTCGCGCGCGTCACCGTCGGCGCCGAGAGCGCGGCGGCCGGCGCGCGCGCGCCGCTCGCGATCTGGCCAGGCGCCGACACCGGTGGGGCGCGGGAGGCGCCCATCCGCGCGCATCCGCTCCTGGCGAACGACATCGTGAAGAGCGACGGGATGATCGGGCGTCGTCTCGCCGCGGCGACAATCGCCTACGAGCGTCCGATCCGGACCGTCGCCGGAGCCGGCATCGGCGTCGCCGGCTTTCTCGACCTCGCCCGCGCGTCCCAGCGCGCCGTCGCGCCCGACACGATCTGGGAGGCCGACGCCGGCATCGGCGCGCGCCTGCACGCGGCGGGCCTGGGCGGCACGGCGCGGCTCGACTTCGCCGTCGGGCTCCGGGACGGTGACCTGCGCGTGTCGGCCGGCTGGGCGCCGGAATGGGGGGGATGGTGAAGGGTGCGGGGTGCTGGGTGCTGGGTGCTAGGTGCTAGGTGCTAGGGAATAAACGTCCCACCTTTCGCAGCGGCTCCAGGCCGTTCACGTCGTAGGGCAGCAGCGGAATCCGGATCCGCGGGTAATTGGCGAACTCGTGCTCGATCTCGTCCAGGTACGCGGCCTCCTGCTTCCGCCGCGCTTCCATGAAGTCGCCCGTCGCTTCCGGCGGCAGCACGCGATTGATCACGACGCCGACGATGGGCACGTGAAAGCGCGTGAGGACCTCGAGGGCCTTGTGGCTTTCGAGGATCGACAGCTTGTCGGGGTTCAGCACGAGCAGGAACACCGAGGTCTTCGCGTCGAGCATGCGCTCGCGCGCGTCGCGGAACAAGCGCCGGCGCGCCGTCAGGATCTCGTTGATCTTCGACTCGGCGCTCCCCGCCACGAGATCTGACGGCTGCTCGATCACGCCGAACTCGTCGCCCCGCACGCGGCCGCCGCCCAGGTGCCGCAGCGTCGAGGCGAAACCGGCCGACCGCTCCCGGTGCCGCAGCAGGCCGTCGGTCCACGCGGCCATCACCTCGGGCAGCGTGAGCAGCCGCAGGGTGTGGCCGGTGGGCGCGGTGTCGAAGATCGTCAGGTCGTAGCGCTTGTCTTCCGCGTCGTCGGCCATGAGCTTCGCCACGCGCTCGAGGAGCGCCGCCTCGGCCGCGCCGGGCGAGAAGCGCGCCAAGTCGAGCTGCCGGTCGATCTCGGCCCACATGCGCTGGTGCACGAGGCGCTTCATCTGCTGCTTGACGGTGGCGAGGTGCTCCTCCGACTCGGCGTCGGGATCGATCTCGAGGCCCCAGAGGCCCGCGCCGAGCGCCGTCTCGCGATCGCCGACGCCCTTGCCGAACACGTCGCCGAGCGAATGCGCGGGATCGGTCGAGACGATGAGCGTGCGCTTCCCCATCTCGGCCGCCGCCGCGCCGAGGGCCGCGGCCGTCGTCGTCTTACCGACGCCGCCCTTGCCGCCGACGAAGAGGAAGCGATGGGCCAGGAGGGATGTGAGCGGGGGAAATGCTAGCAACACTTCATCCCATCGAGGGGCGAGTGTTCCATGCCCATGCGTTTGTGCCATTCATGAAAGCGCTCGAGCAGCACGGGCTGGAGCTCGAGGGTGTAGTACGCGGCGGGGTTGGGCACGCCCATGAGCTCGGCGAAGACGAAGAGCATGAAGAGGTCGTCTTCGTCCCGCCGGGCCCGGGCGATAGCGCCGCGGTACGGCGCCACATAGAACTCCTCCGCGAGCTCGCTGAAGCGCTTCAGCCGCTCGCGGAGGGTCATCCTCAGCTCGCGACGGCCGTCGCCATCGCCGTTCGACGCGCGCGCATGAAGGCGCCGATGGCCTCGAGCATCACGAAGATCGAGGTGACGACGATCAGCAGGTCCACGAACACCAGGAAGTACTGGCCGGTCGTGTACAGATCCCACAGCTGGTAGATCGCCGAGAGGAACGACATGCCGGTGACGAACACCATGGGCACCATCGTGTACACCGACGGACGGCCCTGCTTCACGAGCAGCACGCTGATCACGAGGAGCGTGAGGCCGGCGAGCAACTGGTTCGTGGTGCCGAACAGCGGCCAGATGATCATGCCGCCGGTGCCCGCCATGCCGCCGGCGCCGAACGCGAGCGCGAGGCACGAGGCCACCGCCAGGAACGTGGCCGTGTAGCCGTTCTGCAGGGCCGGGATCTGATAGATGACCCCCCATTCCTGGATGATGTACCGCTGCAACCGCACGCCGACGTCCATCGTCGTGCCGGCGAAGAGCACGACCATGACGGTGAGCAGCACGGCCGAGAAGTTGTAGGACAGGAAGGGCAGGCCGTGGTTGACGATCGTCGCGCCGCCGGCGACGAACGCGTTCTGGCCGCCCGCGCCGAACGAGGTGTAGACGGCGTCCCAGTCCGCGCGCGACGCGAAGCCCGCCGTCGCCGCGATGATCGCGATGAGCGCGAGCACGCCTTCGCCGGTCGAGCCGAGATAGCCCACCGGGCGCTCGTCGGTCTCCTTGTCGATCTGCTTGGACGTCGTCCCAGACCCGACAAGGCCGTGGAAGCCCGATATCGCGCCGCAGGCGATGGTGACGAACAAAAGCGGCACCAGCGGCGGCGAGCCGGCCGGCATGTGGGTATTGAACATGGGGGCGACGATGACCGGGTGCGCGATCAGCACGGCGCCATAGAGGATGCCGAGGCCGACGAACAGCATGATGCCGCTGATGTAGCCGCGTGGCTGCAAGAGCGCCCAGACCGGGACGAGCGACGCGATCGTGGCGTAGATGAACAGCAGGACGATCCACTGCGCCCCGGGGCCGAAGCCCAGGAAGCTGGCCGGCAGACTGACCGGCACGAAGTCGCCGAGCGGGATGAACACGAAGATGAGCGCGGTGGCGATGACCGTGGGGATCACGATCTTCGCGTGCGAGCGGTAGAACAGCACGCCCACCACGACGGCGACGGCGATGGCGCCCCAGGCGGGAATCACGCTGGCCGGCGTGAGCGCGAACGCCTGCGAGATCGCGACGGCGAACACGGCGTTCACCATCAGCAGCAGGAGGAAGATCACGATCATGAAGAGCCGGCCGGCGCGCTGGCTGACGATGTCGCCGGTCATCGACCCGATCGAGCGGGCGTTGTTGCGCGTGCTCGCCCAGACGGCGCCGAAGTCGTGCACGCCGGCGAAGAAAACCGTGCCGAGGACGACCCAGAGGAACGCCGGGCCCCAGCCCCAGATCACCGCGATGCCGGGCCCGATGATGGGCGCCGCGCCCGCCACCGCCGTGAAGTGGTGGCCCCAGAGCACCATCTTGCTCGTCGGGACGTAGTCGATGTCGTCCCGCATGGTGTGCGCGGGCGTCTTGAAGTTCGGATCGAGCCTGTAGATCTTTTCGGCGATGAACTTGGAGTAGAAGAGATACCCCAGGAACATCGACGCAAGGCCGATGACGGCCAGGAGAGTCGAATTCATAGTTGTGGCGGCCCCCTCAGCCGGTCATTCTACACGGATCACGCCGACGTTGTTCTCGATGGCGATGGTCGTCCCGAACGGCGCCGAGAGCGTCTGGAGCCGGTGCAGGATCGCCTGCGCGCGTGCGGGCGGCGCCGGCATCGGCATGCCGCGGCGCGAGATCGGCGCGTCGTGCCGGGCCCAGGTGGGGTAGATCCGCACCTCGACCAGCCGGCCGTCCTGGTAGCGGCTCACGGCGACCGCCGCCTCGTAGTTGATCGGCTCGTCCACGCCGCGGGCGCGGTGGCCGGCGACAGCCGATTCGGCCTGCGTGATGTCGCCGTTGGGCGACACGTTGCAGTCGCAGCTCCAGTCCCACTCGCGGAAGAACTCACCGAGGTCGTAGAAGATCGGCTTGCCCTTGTAGATCTCGATGCCGCGGAGCAGGTGCGGCCCGTGGCCGACGAAGGCGTCCGCGCCGTTGTCGATCGCCTGGTGCGCGAGCGCCACGAGGAAGTCCGGCGGGCGGTCCTCGAAGAGGAACGGCTGGAGCAGCGTGTCGCCCTGGTGCGCGTGGATCGTCGCGATCATGAAGTCGGCGTACTCCTTGCCGTTCTTGATCGCCTGGAGGTTGCCCTCGAGATCGCCGCGGCTCATCGCGTAGGTGAGCTCGCCCGGGTGATCGCCGGCCTTGTAGCGCTGGCCGAACAGATCGACCGTGCCGGGACGATCAGCCGCCGGCGGGTCGATCGGGTTCGACGTGTCCGTGCGGTGCTCGTACACGGCGGCCTTCACGCGCTGGAGCGCGGCAAGCGCGTCGGGCGCCACGGTGATCGTTTCGGTCAGGGTCAGCGCGTTCAACCCGGGCCGCCCGCCGGTCACGCCCGACATCGCGCTGGCCGCCACCCGGCCCTGCCCGCCCACCTGGCTGTACATCCCGACCAGACCGATCCGCCCCTTCGGCGTCTCGGCGAACCGCGGCGCGCGCGCCTCGTCGAGGTTGCGGCCGACGCCCGCGTACTGGAGGCCTGCCTCGCCCATCAGGCGCACGGTCTCGAACAGGCCTTCCTGCCCCGCGTCCATCAGGTGGTTGCCCGCGCGGTTCATGATCGTGAAGCCCATCGCCTTCAGATCCCCCGCCACCTCGCGCGTCCCCGTCATGCTGCCGCCGAGCGGCCCGGCGAACGTCCGCTCGTCGCGGATCAGCGACTCGAAGTTCCCGAAGCCGGCGTCGGCGCCGCGCACGAGACCGATCGCCGCCTGCAGGCCCGGATCCTGGAGCTGGCTGGCCGGCCGGACGATGATCACGTCGCCCACGCTCGCCAGCGAGAACGACCCGGGAATCTTCATCGCCATGTCGGCGGTCCAGTCGTGCGCCGGCGACTGCGCCGCCGTCTGCGACGCCGGCGGCTGCGCGACCAGACGCGGGGCCGCGACCACAGCCGCCGCCACCGCGCACGCGAACACGAGGCGTTTCATCGGCAATCCTCCCCGTTCATCAAGAGAGGACCGTAATGTAACAGAGGTTCCAGGGGTTCTGGGGGTTCTGGGGGTTCTGGGGGTCGGGTTCTGGGTTCGGGGGTTCACGGGTTCTGGAGGTTCTGCAGGAGAGCGTCGACGGCGGTGCGCGCCGTGGCGGCGCGGCGTTCGGCTTCGGCCAGGTCGAACGTATGCCAGGCTTCGGCCACCGCGGCCAGGCGGGCGTCGGCTTCGGCGGCCAGGGCGCGGGTGCGGGCGTCGCCGCGGCCGCGGCCGATCTGCCAACGCGCCTGCGCCAGGTCCTCGTTGACGACGTCGAGCCCGGCGATCAGCGCGCGCGCCCGCGCGGGATAGGCGGCCCCAGGCGTGCTCGGGCCATGGCAGCTCGCGCAACGCACTTCCAGCGCCGCCGGCGACGGCACGCGCGCCGTCATCGCGCCGTGGCACGTCGAGCAGGTGGGCGCACCGGCCTCCCCGCGCATGAGCGGCTGATCATGGGGGCTCTGACGGAACCCGCGGCGCTCAGCCTCATGGCAGGCGCCGCACGTCGCAGGCAACTGCGCCGGGGCGACGCGGCTCCAGGCCATCCGCGGGCTGACGACGCCCCGGTGCGCCTCGCCGGAGACGACTGTCGTCGGATCGCCGCCGTGGCAGGCCTCGCAGCCAACGCCGGCGCGCGCGTGCTTGGAGCCGGCCCACTCGCTCAGATGGCTCGCGCCGGGCACGTTCCCGACGTTCGCGAAGTGGCAGGTCGCGCAGCGGCCCATCACCTGCTGCGCCGCGGCGGGCGCGCCCGCGCCGAGTACGACGAACACCGACGCGATGATGATGGCGCGCATGTCGACCTCCAGCCTCTACTCCCGCACGGTGAGGACCGGACACGTCGCTCTCCGCACGACCTGATTCGTCGTCGATCCGAACATCGCGAGGTTCACCGGGCTCCTCCCGTGGACGCCCATCACGATGAGATCGGCGGAGACCTCCTGGGCGATCTGCAGGATCGCGGGGTACGGCCGCCCGCGCACGACCCGCACGTCCGGACTGCACCACTCGCGCACGCCCTCGGGCACCAGCGCGCACAGCCGCGCGCGGATGTCCGTCGCGGCGAGGTCGCGATCCGCCGAGGAGGCGGCCCGGCCGAGGGTGCGCAACTCGTCCTCAATCGTCCATTCGGCGGCGTGCATGATGGTCACGCCGGCGTCGGCCTCCTGCGCGAGCGGCCACGCCAGCTCGAGCGCGCGGATCGACCAGTCCGAGAAATCCACCGGCACGACGAGCCGCTTGAACGGCAGCACCGGCGTCGCGCGCGCCCGCGGCGGCACCGTGAGCACCGCGCACGGCGCGGTGCGCAGCACGTGCTCGGTCACGGATCCGAGCACGAGGTGCTCGAGGCCGCCGACGCCGTGCGTGCCCATCACAATCAGGTCCGCCGGCACGGCCACGGCCGCCTCGACGATCCACGTCTGCGGCGGCCCCGTCTCGACGCGGACGTCGATGGCCACGTCGGACGTCTGGGCCGGGAAGGTCTCGCCGACGCGGCGCGCGAGCTCGCGCACGGCCGCCTCGTCGACGGGCAGCTCGCCGCGGTCGCCGGCGAGCGTGAACCCCGGCATGGGCAGGGGGATCGGGTTGTCCACGTGGAGCGCCGTGATCGACGCGCCGAACCAGCGCGCGATCGCCACGGCGTGCGCCGCGGCGTGTTCCGACGCCTCCGAGAAGTCAATCGGGCACAGCAGACGCTTGAAGTCCGGCATGATGGCCTCGTGGCGCGATGTCACGGAAATCCGCTGGCGCGTGCCGGCGCCGCCGGGATACCGGCACGCCTCCCCGGCGGAACCCACGCCAATCGCGCGTTTCCAGCCTGTCCACGTGGGAGCGTGCAAATCAGCGGCCGGCGTGAAATCCGGTATCCTCAAACGGTGTTCCGGTCGATCCTCTGTCCGGTCGATTTCTCGGGCGACTCGCGGGCAGCCCTGCGCTACGCGCACGCCGTGGCGGGGCGCACCGGCGGTCGGCTCACGGTCCTCCATGTGAATGATCCCTGGCTCGAGAACGCCGCGGCCGCCGTCTACGGCGGCCGGGCTGCGTTCGCCGAGCGCGCCGGGACCGAGCTTGAACGATTCGTGACCCGCGCGCTGGGCTCATCCCATGGCGTGGCGTGCACGGTCGCCCTCGGCGATCCGGCGAAGACAATCCTCGCGGCCCGCGCGGATCTCGTGGTTGTCGGGACGCACGGCCTGGGCGGCGTCCGCAAGCTCTTCTTCGGATCCACGACGGCGCGGGTGCTCGCGCGCACGCGCGTCCCGGTGCTCGCCGTGCCGGCGACGCACGGCCGCAGCCGGCGCCCGCGGCCGGGATGGCCACGAGGACGGGTCGTCGCCCCGCTCGCGCTCGATCGGACATCGCGCGGCAGCGCGGCGCGCGCGGCGCGCGTGGCCCGGACGTTTGGCGCGGGCCTCACGCTCGTCCACGCCGTGCCGCCGCTGCCCGTCCCGCCGTTCATGGGCGGGAGCGTCCTGAAGCAGGAACGTGACGCGATCGCCCGCGCCAAGCGCGCGCTCGCGCGCGTCGCGCGCACGGTGCGCGGCGTGCCGGTGCGCTCGGTCGTGGCCTCCGGCGATCCCGCCGACGTCATCGCCGCGCTCGCCGCGCGGCCGGGGCACAGCCTGGTGGCCCTCACGCTCGATCCCCGCGGCGGCCGCTTCGACTCGCCGCCGGGCGCGATCAGCTATCACGTCCTGCAGCGCGGGGCCGCGCCGGTGCTCGCGCTGCCCCGAGGGTGGCGCGGGTGAAGCTCCAGCCCGTCGTGACCCTGTTGATGGGCCTGCTGCTGGCCTATCTCACCTTCCTCGTGGTCCAGCCGTTCGCCACGCCGCTCATCTTCGCGGTGGTGATGGTGATCGTGTTCGAGCCGCTGCACGCCCGGTTCGGCCGCCGCGTCGGGCCGACGACCGCCGCCGCCCTCAGCACCGCGAGCGTGGTGCTGCTCACGCTGGTCCCGATCTTCCTCGTGGCCGGCCGAGTCGTCACCGAGGCCGTCGACCTCGTGCCGAGCCTCGACTCCGCGCCGGTCGAGCGCGCGCTCGCGCTGGTGCAGGGGCTCGCCACGCGCGTCGGCGTCGACCTCGAGGCGCTCGTCCGCCAGACGACGCAGCAGATCGCCGGCAGCGCGGGCGCGCTCGCCTCGCGCGTCGTCCGCGACGCGTGGGGCGTGATCCTCGGCACCGTGATCACGATGTTCGCGACGTTCTTCCTGTTCCGCGACGGCCGCCAGATCGTGCGCCGGCTCCCCGACTTCATGCCGATGGAGCGCGCGCAGGCCGAGCGGCTGCTCGTCGAGATCCGGGCGATGGTGCAGTCGAACATCGCCGCCTCGCTCGTGGCCGCGTCGCTTCAGGGCGCGATCGGCGGCATCACCTTCGCGATCCTCGGGCTCCCGGCCGCGGTGCTCTGGGGCGTGGTGATGGCGGTGATGTCGCTCTTCCCCGTGCTGGGCGCGTGGCTCGTCTGGGGCCCGGCGGCCGCCGGACTCGCGATGACCGGACGCCCGGGCGCGGCGCTCGCGCTCGTCGTGGTCGGCGTCGGGATCGTCGGAACGGTCGACAACATCGTGCGGCCGATGATGCTCGCGCACGCCACGCGCATGAACGGCCTGCTCGTGCTCGTGAGCCTGCTCGGCGGTGTGCAGGCCTTCGGCATCGTCGGCCTGCTCCTCGGACCGCTCATCGTCAGCGTCGTTCTTGCGCTCGTCGCGATGTATCGGGGAACAGAAGGTTCCGGGGGTTCTGAAGGTCGGGTTCCGGGTTCGGAGGGTTCAGGAGGTTCGAGAGGTTCGGCAAACCTGCAGAACCCCTGAACCCTCCGAACCCGGAACCCGACCTCCAGAACCCCCAGAACTCCTGGAACCCTAGAACCTTTAGGAAGCCCGTTTGTGCTGGGCGGCCTTGAGCATCGGCCGGCGAGGGGGCGTGGCCTCGCTGTCGCCGGTTCTCGCGAAGCGTCCGTCGGGCATGACGGTCAGGAAGCCGGTTTCCAGGAGCGTCGTGAGCAAAGCGTCGCACGTCTCGCCGTCGAGACCCCACAAGCGGCGTGCCTGCTGCGCGGTGAGGCGCAAACCGGGCATCTCACGGAACTCCGCATGAACGAGGCGTGTGAGCCGATCGTCGATGGTGCCGTGCATGGCTCCTCTCCTCAAAGTGCGGCGCTTTCCGAAGACCAATCCCTGATCCGAGAATAGCAAGTTCGCGGGCCGCTGTCTTCACGAAAGCATCAACACGGCGACACGTTTCATCAACGCTTCGCCGCCGCTACGCGACGAGCTGCCCGACGTCGTTCATATCGATCGGCTTATGCACGACACGCTCGGCGCCCAACTCGAGCGCGCGGGCCTCGACCTCAGGCGATCCATACGCCGTGAGCAGCACCACCCGGGTGGCCGGCGCCAGGGCGCGAATCTTCGGCAGCAGCGCCAACCCGTCGTCGTCCGGCAGCCGGTAGTCGAGCACCACGACATCCGGGTCCGACATCCGCCCCGCCAGCAGCGCGAGGGCGACGCGGCCCTCAGCCGCCGTCGCCACTTCGTGTCCCTGCCCCGTCAGCGCCTCCTCGAGCGACCAGCAGACCAGCGACTCGTCGTCGACGACGAGCACGCGCAGGCCCTTGGTGGCGACGGCGGTGTGGGTACCCATCAGCTCACCTCTATCCATGCACGAACCGAGCCTTGCCGAAAAACCGGCGCCGTTCCAGCATCGCCGCGCGACGATGGGCATTCTCCCCCTGGCACCGCACGTGCACCACCGGGAGTAGAGTTGATGTCATGGATCTGCACACGCGCTACCTCGGCCTCACGCTCGCGCACCCGTTCATGGTGGGCGCCTCGCCCGTCACCGCCGATCTCGACGGGGTGCGGCGCGTCGAGGACGGCGGCTCGGCGGCCATCGTGCTGCACTCGCTGTTCGAGGAGCAGATCACGCTCAACGCGGCGGGCACCATCTACCACATGGATCCGCACGACCCGCAGTTCGCCGACGTGCTGCGCCACTTTCCGTCGGCCGACAACTACCGGTTGTCGCCCGACCAGTACCTCGAGCACGTGCGCCGCGCGAAGGCCGCGGTCGGCGTGCCCGTGATCGCGTCGCTGAACGGCACGACCGGCGAGGCCTGGCTGAAGTTTGCCGCCGCCGTCGAGCAGGCCGGCGCCGACGCGCTCGAAGTGAACATGTACCAGGTCATCGCCGACGTGGACGAAACGTCGGCCGCCATCGAGGGCCGCCTGCGCGACGTCGTGAGCGACCTGAAGAACCACGTGCGGTTGCCCGTCGCCGTGAAACTGCTCCCCTTCTTTACCGCGTTCGGGCATCTCGCGCACCGGCTCGACGACGCGGGCGTCGACGGCCTGGTGCTCTTCAACCGCTTCTACCAGCCGGACGTGGACATCGAGACGATGGCGCCGGTGCGCACGATCGCGCTGTCGAGCAACGCCGAGTTGCGGCTGCGGCTGCGCTGGATCGCGCTCCTGCACGACCGCGTGAAGGCGTCGCTGGCTCTCACCGGGGGCATCGAGCAGCCCGACGACGGGATCAAGGCCCTGCTGGCCGGCGCCGACGGGGTGCAACTCGTGTCGGCCGTCCTGCGCAACGGGCCGGGCTTCCTCCACGTGATGCGCCAGCGGTTGATCGACTGGATGGAGGCCAAGCAGATCGGATCGGTCGACGAGATGCGCGGGCGGGCGAGCGCGTCGAAGTCCGCGGACCCCGATGCGTTCGAGCGCGCCGACTACATCCAGACCCTCGGCCAATGGGTGCCGCGCGGCTAGCGCGCCGCGTCGGCCCGCGCGCCGACGCCACAGCGATTGATCCGATCGCCCAGCGTGCTGCGCTTGATCAGCAGCAGCCCGGCGGCTTTCGACTTGTTCCCTCCGCTCACTTTGAGCGCCCACCGGATCAGGTTCGCTTCCACCTCGCGCAGCCGATCGTCGAGCGAGATCGGGGCCGCGTCGGTCGCCGCCGGCGCCACGGCCGGCACGACCTCGGGCGGCTGCTCACCGGCGCGGAACAGGATGCTGGCCGACATGCAGCCGACGCGAACCGTGCCGCACGAGCAGGTCTGCGCGATCCGCTCGCAGGCGTTCTCGAGCTCGCGCACGTTGCCCGGCCATGAATAGCGCAGGAACGCCTGCTTCACCGCGTCGGTGACGGGCGGGATGTCCTCGCCGCGCCGGCGGAAGTAGCGCTCCAGGAAGTGGTCCATCAGCACCGGGATGTCCTCGCGGCGCTCGCGCAGCGGCGGCAGGGCCAGCGGCAGCACGTTCAGCCGGTAGAACAGGTCCTCGCGGAACTTGCCCTCGGCGACGAGCTGCTTCAGGTCGCGCTTGCTGCCGGCGATGATGCGCACGTTCACCGGCACCACGCGGGTGCCGCCGAGGCGCTCGATCGTGCGGTTCTGCAGCACGCGCAGCAGCTTCACCTGCATCGCCAGCGGCACGTCGTCGATATCGTCGAGGAAGATGGTGCCGCCCTCGGCCAGCTCGAAGCGCCCCGGGCGATCCTTGATCGCGCCGGTAAACGCGCCGCGCTCGTGGCCGAAGAGCTCCGACTCGATCAGCGTCTCCGAGAAGAGCGAGCAGCTGACGGCGATGAACGGCTTGTGCCGGCGGTGGCTGTTCTGGTGAATCAGCGTCGCGGTCACTTCCTTGCCCGTGCCGCTCTCGCCGGTCACGAGCACCGTGCTGTCGCTCTCGCCGATGATCTTGATGAACTCGAACACCGCCCGCATCCGCGTGCTGCGGCCGACAACGACGGACTCCGAATCGTACGTGGGCATGGCCATCATCGCGTCTCCCCTACACCAGGCGCAGCGTTTCGAACTCGGGAATCTCTTCCCGAATCGCGCTCTCCACGCCGACATGGAGCGTCATGTGCGCGCTCGGGCAGCCGGCGCACATGCCCGTCAGCCGGACGTCGGCCGAGTTGCCCTCGACGCCGAGTAACTGGATGTCCCCGCCGTCGGCCTGCAGAAACGGCCGCACGCGGTTGAGAATGGTTTCGATGCGATCTCTGGCGATCATGAGAGCCTCCGTTCACCTCTGTCGTAGGCAACCGGCGTACCAGGTGCCGGATTTCCGAAAGCCGGTATTTCAACGGGATCTCGGCGGTGCCGGCTCCGAGGCAGGGCGGGTGGTGGGGAGTATTCCCCACCGGCTCGAAAATTCCCCGGCGGAGGGCGTCTCTGTGGTTACGAGGCGGCGGGCTTTTCGAGCTGGAACTTCTCGATGCGGTAGCGAATCTGATCCCGGTTCAGGCCCAGAAGCGCGGCGGCGCGCGTCTGGTTCCAGCCCGTGTGCTCGAGGGCCTGCACCACGAGGGAGCGTTCGAGCTCGTCGAGGTGGATGCCGCCGGCCGGCAGCACCACCTGATCGGCGATCTTGAGCGCGGCGCCGCTGCCGAGCGTGAAGTCGTCCGCCCCGAGCGTCGGCCCTTCACCCAGCAGCATCGCGCGCTCGACGGTGTTGCGGAGCTCGCGCACGTTGCCGGGCCAGCCGTACGCCTGCAGCCGCTCCAGCGCCTCGGCCGACGGCCCCTGCACGCGCTTCCGGAACTCCTGGTTGAAGGCGTCGATGTAGAAGCCGACGAGCACCGGAATGTCCTCGGCGCGGTCGCGCAGGGGCGGCAGCACGATCGGCAGCACGTTCAGCCGGTAGAAGAGGTCCTCGCGGAAGCGGCCGTGCCGGACCTCGTCCTCGAGATTGCGGTTCGTCGCGGCGATCACGCGCACGTCGACGCGGATCTCCGCCGACCCGCCGACGCGCCGGAACGTCTTCTCCTCGAGGAAGCGCAGCAGCTTGGCCTGGAGGGCCGGCACCATCTCGCCGATCTCGTCCAGGAACACGGTGCCGCCGTCGGCGGTCTCGAAGAGGCCGCGCTTCTGCTGGCGCGCGTCGGTGAACGCGCCCCGCTCGTGCCCGAACAGCTCCGACTCGAGCAGCGCCTCGGGCAGCGCCGAGCACGTGATGTTCATGAAGGGCTTGCCGGCCCGGCTGCTGCTGTAGTGCAGCACCTTGGCCGCCAGATCCTTGCCGGTCCCGCTCTCACCCGTCAGCAGCACCGTCGACGCCGGGCTCGACGCCACCTTCTGCAGCATCGCCTTGGCGGCGGTCATCGCCGGGCTCGTGCCGACGATGCGATCGAGGCCCCAGGGCTGCGCCTGGCTGGCGCGCAGCTCCCGCACCTCGCGCCGCAGGCGCGTCGTCTCGAGCGCCTTCTCGACGAGCATGGCGATCTCGTCGAGGTTGAACGGCTTGTTGGCGTAGTGGTAGGCGCCCTGCTTCATCGCCTCCACGGCCGTATCCACGCTCGAATAGGCCGTGAGGAGGATCACCAGGGCGTCGTGATCGCGCGCCCGGATCTCCGTGAGGACCTGGAGCCCGTCGCCGTCGGGCAGCTTGAAATCGAGCAGCACCAGGTCGGCGCCCTCGGCGAAGCGCTCGATCGCCTCGGCGGCGGTCGCCGCCTCGACCACGCGGTAGCCTTCCTGCGTGAGGCGGTCCTTCAGCGACCAGCGGATCAGCTGTTCGTCGTCAACGACGAGGATCGTCGGCGCGCTCATCGCGCCCTAGTATATCCACGAGCGCGACCAGCGCCTCGAGATCGAACGGCTTGCGCAACACACGGGCGACGCCCAGCCAGCCGGCCTCCATCTCGATCTCGGGCGTCACGAACGCGCTCATGAGCACGATCGGCGTCCGCGGCGCGACGCTGCGCATCAGGCTCAGGAGCCGGAGGTCTCTGCAATCGGGCAACTGCAGGTCGAGCAGCACCGCCGCGAACGGCGCGTGCTCGAGCAGCACGCGCACGCCCTCGGCGCCGTCGGCCGCTTCGAACACTTCGTAGCCGAGGGGCCCGAGGGTCTCGGACACGCTCCAGCGGATGAGCGCTTCGTCGTCCACCACGAGCACACGGCCCGGCGCGGACTTCTTCCCGGTGTGGGGAAATTCCCGGACTGCCGGAGCGGCGCCCGCGCGTCCCGCGTCGAAAACAGGGCCGGTTTCGGCTAGCATGAGCGTCACACCAGTCGACCATTCAAAACCCGGACCACATGACCGCCGCCCTCGTCTCCGTCGTGGCACTGGCCGCTCTGGCCGCCCTCCTGCTGTGGCGCCAGCGCCGCCTGCTGTCGGATCTCCGGAAGCGCACCAAGGACCTCGCGGACGTCAACTATGCGCTCGACCAGTCCGCCATCGTCGCGACGACGGACACGACGGGCCGGATCACCTACGTCAACCAGAAGTTCTGCAACGTGTCGCAGTACACGCGCGGCGAACTGCTCGGACAGGATCACCGCATCCTGAACTCCGGCTACCACCCCAAGGAGTTCATCCGCGACCTGTGGGTGACGATCGCCGGCGGGCGGATCTGGCGGGGCGAGATCCGGAACCGCCGGAAGGACGGCACGTTCTACTGGGTCGACACGACGATCGTCCCGTTCCTCGATCGCAGCGGCCGGCCGTACCAGTACATGGCGATCCGCTACGAGATCACCGATCGCAAGCGATCGGAGGAGCGGCTGCGCGAGCAGGACGCGCTCGCCCGCCTCGGGCAGATGGCGGCCGTCGTCGCCCACGAAGTGAAGAACCCGATCGCCGGCATTCGCGGTGCGCTGCAGGTGATCGGCGGGCGGCTGCCGGACGACTCGCGCGACAAACCGATCGTGACCGAGATCATCGCGCGCCTGGATGCGCTGAACATAATCGTCCAGGACCTGCTGGTGTTCGCGCGGCCGCCCGAGCTGCGCGCCGAGCCGGTGGATCTCCAGTCGCTCCTCGACGAAATCGTCACACGCTTCCGTCGCGACCCCGCGATGGCCGGCGTCGAGATCGCGTTGGACGCGCCGACGACGGCGGTCGTGCGCGCCGACGCCGAAAAACTGCAGGCCGTGTTCCAAAACATCCTGCTGAATGCCGCTCAGGCGATGAGGGGCGCGGGGGCGATCCGCATCGGGGTCTCGCGGCGGGACGACGCCTGGGTCGTAGTGATCGCGGACCGCGGGCCCGGCATGCCGCCCGACGTCCGCGAGCAGGCGTTCACGGCGTTCTTCACGACCAAGCACCGGGGCACGGGCCTCGGCCTGCCCATCGCGAAGCGGATCATCGACGCGCACCTCGGCTCGATCACGATCGAGACGCCGGCGGAGGGCGGCACGGCGGTCTCGCTCACGCTGCCGGCCGCGGACTGAGGGCTCCGGCTGAAGCCGGCGCCTACAGATCCCGGCGGCGGAAGACGCGCACGTCGCGCGCGTCGTGCCGATGCGAAAGCTCGCTCCAGTCTGGCGCCGGCACCTCCTCCCACTCGTCGGTCAATCCCATGAGCGCGTTGGCGGCCGCCGCGAGCTGATCGCGGGGCGCACCGGGGAAGCGCCACGAGAGAATCGCCTCGACCTTCTGCCGATCCACCATCGATCGTTCCCTGGCCACCATGTTGACGCTCTCCATGACGCGGCACGCCATTTACGTCTTGCCCACGCGCGCGAAGATGCCGCCGACGAACACGCCCACACCGAGCAGGCCGACGACGATGCCGACGGGGAGCATGATCATCGTGACGCCGAGCCCGAGCCCCACGACCATCATCACGAAGCCGATCGCGATGGCCGCGGCATGCTCGAACCACCGGCCGATCTCACTGAACAGGTGCGCCGAAACTGTCTGTGCCATGGCGCCCTCCTTCCGGGTGCAACTCCTACCAGGAGGAGAAGCAACACGCGTGCCCGGATTCTTGCCGACATTCCGGTAAACCGGTTGCGGCCTCGCGGTGGCCGGCGATATTCGGGCGTGTTTCGCGGCAGTCCGGTGGCATGCCTCATGCTCCGCAGGCGGTAGGATGGTGATCTCACCATCAAGCGAGGCACACGATGATCACCCTCAAGAAGGTTCTGGTGGCGACCGATTTCGGCGAGGCGGCTGACGCCGCGCTGGCCTACGGCCAGGCCCTCGCGCGCACCTTCGGCGCGACGCTGCACGTGATCCACGTCGTCGACGACCTCTTCACCCGCGTCGCCGGCGAGGGCTACGTGTCCGTGCTGCCGGAACTGCAGCGCGATCTCGAAACGTCGGCGAAGGCCCGGCTCGACGAACTGCTGATCGACAACGACCCGAAGCCGCTGCCCGTGGTGAAGACGATCGTGGTGTCGAACACGCCGGCCAGCGCCGTCGTGCAGTACGCGGCCGACGAGGCCATCGATCTGGTCGTCACGGGCACGCACGGGCGGTCGGGCGTCGCCCACCTCTTCATGGGCAGCGTCGCGGAGAAGATCGTCCGCTCGGCGTCCTGCCCCGTGCTGACGGTGCGGCACCCCGAGCGCGAATTCGTGAAGGCGGACACACCGGCCGTGAAGGTCCGCGCCTGACATGCCCCAGACGACGAGCGGCATGCACCCGGTGAGCGGGCCGCTGCCGGGCGGGGACGACCCGTCCAGCCCGCGCCTGATGCTGCGCGATGGCTCCGTGGCCGCGATCGCCGTGGCCGGCGCCGGCGATCGCCCCGCCGTCCGGCGGTTCTTCCAGGAGCTCTCGCTCGAATCCCGCCGCCTCCGCTTTTTCTCGATCGGCCAGGTGCCGCAGGACGTGATCGATCGGCTCTGTGACGACTCGGACCCCGCGCACACGCTCTCGCTCGTCGTGAGCCGCCAGGTCGGCGCCGCCGTCAAGCCCATCGCCGTCGCGTCGTACGTGGCCACGGGCCCGACGACGGCCGAGGTCGCCTTTGCCGTGGACGACGCGCTCCAGGGCCACGGCCTCGGCTCGGCGCTGCTCGAGCGGCTGGCGGTGCTGGCCGCGCCGCACGGCATCACGCGCTTCGTCGCGACGACGCTCGCCGACAACTCGGCGATGCTCGAGGTGTTCCGCGACTCCGGCTTCGTGATCCGCGCCCGGCCGGAGGCCGGCTGCGTGGAGCTGCAGCTCGACATCACGCCGTCGGCCGAGAGCGTGCGCCGCGCCGAGGGGCGCGATCACCGCGCGAGCGCGGCGTCCCTCGTGCCGCTGCTCAGGCCGCGGGCGGTCGCCGTCGTCGGGGTGTCGCGCGACGAGAGCCGGATCGGCCGGCGCGTGTTCGACGCGCTGCGCCAGGGCGGCTTCGCCGGCGCGGTCTATCCGGTGAACCCGGACGCCGGCGCGATCGACGGCGTGCCGTGCCACGCGAGCGCCCGCACCCTGCCCGCCGACGTGGATCTGGCGGTCATCGCCGTGCCGCGCGAGGCCGTGCCGGGCGCCGTGGACGACTGCGCCGCCGCCGGCGTGCGGGCGCTCGTCATCATCACCGCGGGCTACGCCGAGGCCGGCGAGGCAGGCCGCGCGAGCCAGCGCGCGCTCGTGACGCAGGTGCGGAACCACGGCTTGCGCATGGTCGGCCCCAACTGCATGGGCGTCATCAACGCGGCCGAAGGCGTCCGGCTGAACGCGTCGTTTTCGCCGGTGATGCCGCCGCCGGGCCGAGTCGCCCTCTCGTCGCAGAGCGGTGCGCTCGGGCTCGCGATTATCGAACTCGCCGCCGAACGCGGCGTCGGGCTGTCGACGTTCGTGAGCATCGGCAACAAGGCGGACGTCTCGAGCAACGACCTGCTGCAGTACCTGGGATCAGGACGACCAGACGTCGGTCATCCTGCTCTACCTCGAATCGTTCGGCAATCCGCGGAGATTCGCGCGGCTCGCGCGGCGCATCGGCCGCGCGAAGCCGATCGTCGCCGTGAAAGCCGGGCGCACGCGGTCGGGGTCGCGCGCCGCCGGCAGCCACACCGCGGCGCTCGCGGCGAGCGACGCGGCGGTCAACGCGCTGTTCAACCAGTCGGGCGTGATTCGCGCCGACACGATCGACGAGATGTTCGACGTGGCGGCGTGCCTCGAGTCGCAGCCGCTGCCGCGCGGGCGCCGCGTCGCGATCGTCACCAACGCCGGCGGGCCCGGCATCCTGGCCGCCGATGCGTGCGAGGCCGCGGGCCTCACGATCGCGGACAACTCGGCAGACACGCGCGCGCGGCTGGCGGCGTTCCTGCCCGCCGAGGCGAGCCTGGGCAACCCCGTGGACATGGTGGCGTCGGCCGGCCCCGACGCCTACCGGCGCACGATCGAAACCGTCCTTGCCGCCGACGACAACGACGCCGTGATGGTGATCTTCACGCCCGTGGACCGGCGCAACGCCGGCGCGACGGTGAGCGCCATCCGCGATGGGATCCGCGCCGGCCGCGCCACCGCCGGCGCGCGCGCCAAGCCCGTCCTGGCCTGCGTGATGGGCGAGCCGGGCGGCCCCAAGCCGTTCGAGATCGACGGCGAGCGCGTGCCGGCCTACGCGTTTCCGGAGAACGCCGCCCGCGCGCTCGGGCGGATCGCGCGCTATGCCGAATGGCGCGCGCAGCCGCCGGCGCTCTACTGGGGCTTCGAGGACGTGCGGCCCGCCGACGCCCGCGCCGTCTGCCGCGGCGTCGTCGAGAGCCGCGGCGACGCGTGGCTCACGCCCGAGGAAATGCGGCGCGTGCTGGACGACTACGCGCTCCCGCTGCTCCCGGCCGTGCTGGCGCACTCGGGCGACGAGGCGGTCGCGCTGGCCGCCGTCGTCGGCTTCCCGGTCGTCGCCAAGATCCAGGCGCAGAGTCTCTCGCACAAGACCGAGGTGGGCGGCGTGCGCGTGGGCCTCGCGTCAGAGAAGGCCGTCCGCAGCGCCTACCGCGACCTGACGGGGATCCTGCGCGACCACGGCCTGACGGGGCCGATGGACGGCGTCGCGATCCAGCCGATGATCCAGGGCGGCGTGGAGACGATGGTGGGCGTGGCCGACGATCCGCTGTTCGGCCCGCTGGTGGCGTTCGGCCTCGGCGGGATCCACGTGGAGGTGCTCGGGGACGTCGCCTTCCGCATCGCGCCGCTGGCCGACCTCGATGTCGACGCGCAGCTGCGCAGCATCCGCGGCTTCCCTCTGCTCACCGGCTATCGGGGCCAGCCCCCGGCCGACGTGCCGGCGCTCAAGGACCTGCTGCTGCGCATCTCGCAGCTCGCGGTGGACGTGCCCGAGATCGTCGAGCTGGACCTGAACCCGGTGATTGCCCTGGCCGAGGGCACCGGGTGCCGCATCGTCGACGCCCGCGTGCGCGTGGCGCCGGCGAGAAGACCGTAGGAACCACAGAGGTCACGGAGGCACAGAGACGGCCCGCGGAAAGGGCGCCCGACGCGGGCGGCCTGCGGAGCAGGCCGCCAGGCGGAGGTGCGAGGCCGGCGGGCGCGAGCCTCTCGTCCGCATTGGGCTCGTGCACGCCGGCCTCGCACCTCCGCGTCGCCGCCTTCGGCGGCCCGCGTCGGGCGCCGGTCACCGTGCACACCTCCGAGTCTCGGTGTCTCCGTGGTTTTCCCGTAGAATCAGCGTCGTGACCCACGAGCATCACGTCCTGGCGCACGTGCGATCGGCGGCTGCCGACGCCATCGCGGCGGTCGAGCGGCGTGCCTTCGAGAAGGAGTCCGACCATTTCCTGGAGGTGCTCCGGCGCGTGCCGGACCACCCGCCCGCCGAGGTGTCGGACGCGGATGTCCAGACGCTGCTGGGGCTGGTGGATCAGGTGGTGGAGGCGATCGAGGATCGGATCGCTTCGGCGCGCGATTCAGGGGCGGTGCAGCAGCACCTCGTGAAGACCGTGTATGCCAGTCGTGCGGCGATGGAAGAAATCCATCGCTGGCACCGCCATTTCCGCTAGGCCGCGGCGGTCGCCACGCCTTTCACCGAGACGTTCACGGGAATCCCGCGGCGCACGCTCTCGGTGACGATGCAGAAGTCCTCGAACAGATCGCCGCACCGCGCGAGCTTGCCGGCGGCGTTCACGACCTGCGGATCCAGCTCCACCTCCACGCCCTCGATGCGGAAGCGCCCGCGCTCGTTGCGCACGACGCGCGTGGTGACGTGCGCGGTGAGACCGGTCAAGTCGACACGCGCGCGGCGCAGGCAGAACGCGAGGCTGGCCGCGAGGCAGTTGCCCACGGCCGCCCCGAGCATCTCCGCCGCGTTGGGCGCGGAGTTCGACCCGAGCGGGGCCGGCTCGTCGAACCGCACCGGCTCGGCGCCGGGCACGTCGTCGAAGGCGGCCGTGAAGCGATAGTCGTGATCGAGCCGCAGCGTGACGTGATGCAAGCGGACGTCTTCACTCATGGCTCCCTCCCCGGCTACCAGAGGTACGACACGTGGCCCCACACCGTGTTGGCGGTGTACGGCCGGTAGAGGTACCCGAGAATCAGAAACGACGGCTGGTCGAGCTGGCTGAGGGTCTCCGGGCTGAACGCGAAGTCCTCGACGGTGTAGCGGTCGAACCAGTGCGCGACCCCGATGGCCACGTGCCGGCTCAGCCGGTACTCCACCTCGGTCGTCGCGCGCATCAACCCGTTGACCACCGGCGGCAGCTGCGTAATCGGACCGAGCGTCGTGTCGGGCGTCAACCCGTAGACGTAGGTGGACGAGGCGTGGCTGTAGTCGTAGGCGAAGCGGATGTCGGTCTTCGGCGCGAGCTTGAGCAGGTCGGCCGACGCGGTGAACGTGTGCGCCACGTCGGCCGCGTCGGTGGTCCAGTCGCGTGTCGGGTCCTCGAACTGCGGCGAGGGCGGCGGGTTCGCCTGGCGCGAGCGCTGCA
The DNA here is from genome assembly GCA_963792785.1 of uncultured Acidobacteriota bacterium. Classification (GTDB taxonomy): domain Bacteria; phylum Acidobacteriota; class Vicinamibacteria; order Vicinamibacterales; family CAVVIG01; genus CAWIMX01. Next base: position 1,401,294 of record CAWBXO010000001.1, read on the forward strand.
GGGTGGCGTAGTGCTCGTAGCTGTACTCCGCGCCCAGCGAGACGGCGTCCGATGGCACGAAGTCCACGCCGAAGGCGACGGTGTGATTGTCGTTGCTCTGCAGCCCGAACTCGGCGTCCGGCCGATGCTCGCGGCCGAGGGACGCCGTTCCGCTGAACGACAGGTTCCCGGTCGGCATCACCTGGACGATCGCCGAGACGCGATCGCTGTCGCGGTCGGAGATGTCGAACTGGCGGAGCGACACCTGCTCGCCGATCGTGTCGAGCGCCTCCTGGTCGAGGCCGCTGCCCGTGCGCTTGGCGTGCTCGTAGACGCCGCGCACGGTCACCCACTGCCAGCCCGTCGAGTCGATCGACGCGCGGATCGTGTTCTCCCGGGTGGTCTCGAACGTCCGGAACGCGCGGTCCACGCTCTCGCCCGTGTAGCCAACGCGGAACGCCGCGTGCGGCACGGCCGCCGGCGTGAACGACGCGTCGGCGTCGAACGTGTTGCGCACGGACCCGAACGGCTCGGTGCCGGGCACGGGCAGCGTGCTGACGCTCTGGTCGTAGGTGACCGTCTGCGCCACGAGGAACTCGGGCGTCTGGTTATTGAAGTCGTAGCGGCGGAACCGCGCGTTCACCCAGAGCGCGCTGGTCGGCCGCGTCGTGAAGTCGTAGTTCATCGTCGTGACGATCGCCTTGACTTCGGCGGTCGGGCGATCGAGCGGGATGACGGGCAGCGCGCTGTTGTTCGAGAACGGAATGAGCGGATCGTTCTGCGACCAGTTCGCGACCGACACGAACGCCGTCGCGCGGCTGCGCATCGGCAGGCCGATCGAGCCCGTCACGTGCACCGCGTTCATGTCGCTGTTCGGCCACACCGCCATCCGGCCCGCGGCCGCGCCGGAGGTCGAGTCGACGGCGACGCGCGGGTTGTCCCACGTGAGCGTGGAGATGCGGTTCCGGAAGAACGAGCCGTCGTAGCCGGCCTGGACGAGCCCCGAGCCATGGTGCCACTCGACCGACGAGCCGACGTCCGTGGTGCGGTGGTCGATCGGCAGCGGCACCTCGACGGCATTGCTGAAGCCGAAGGTGGCGCCCCACGGCTGCTGGCCGCTCTTGTTCGTGTTCTTGAACGTGACGTTCAGATCCAGGCTCTTCGTCGCCTCGTAGGTGAGCGCGAAGTTGGCGATGTCGCGCCGCAGCTGCAGGTCGAACGGGGTCGCCACGCCGACCACGGTGGCGAGGGTCCCGCCCTGCACGGCGTCGCTGATCTGCAACACGCCGGGCGACGCCTGCGTGTAGGGCGTGGCCGTATCGGTGCTGAAGAAGAGCGGGATCTGGTCCCACTCGAACTTCACCTTCACCTTGCCGTAGGCGTTCAGCGATCCCTCGTAGCGTTGGTCGCGGTAGCCCACGTGGTCGGCCTTGATGTCGGCCTGCCACGTGTCGGTGCGCTTGCTGAAGCGCAGGCGGTCGAGCGTGCCGCCGTCGCGCAGGTCGCGGAAGTGCTGATAGCGGGCCTCGTCGCCGTCGATGTTCGAGACGCGACCGCCGATGTCGACGCGGTTGGTCGTCGGGGCGTCGGCCGAGTCCTGGGCGCGCGCGGGTGTGGCCGCGAGCGCCAGGGCGACCGCGGGGACGACGGCAATGAACCGGTTGATGCGCATGGCGTCTGCTCCCCGGCTCATCGCAGGAACGTGTTGCCCGCGGGACTGTTCGTCCCGTGGATCTGTGAATGACAGTTCACGCAGCTCCGGCCGATGATCCGGTTACTGCCGGCGGCGAGCTGCGTGCCGTCGTAAATCGTCGAGGGATGCCGCGAGCCGATGTGACAGCGCTGGCAGAGCATCGGCAGCTTCGCGACGAGCATCCGGTCGTTGTTCGAGCCGTGCGGGTCGTGGCACGTGTTGCACGCCTCGCGGCCCGCGGCGTGCTCCCAGAGAAACGGCCCGCGCTTCTCGGTGTGGCAGCTCACGCACGTCTCCGTGATCCACCCGCCCACCTTCAGCATGCGCACGTTGGTGGACCCGTGGGGGTTGTGGCACGTCGTGCAGGTCATCTTGCCTTCCCGCACCGGCATGTGCCCCGAGCGCTTCGTCTTCATCGCCTCGGTCTTGTGGCAGCCCTCGCAGGTCTCGAGGACCGAGGCGTTCTTGAGCAGCGCCTCCTCGGACTTCGAGCTGTGCACCGAGTGGCAGGTGGTGCACGAGAGATTGCGCGCGGCGTGCATGCTGCCGTCCCACTGCACGTGGTCGCCGCGGTTGTGGCAGCTCTGGCACGTGGCGGACACGTCGCGCGCCGCCAGCTTGTCGAAGCGGACGATGAGATCCGGATCGCCGCCGGCGTCGACGTGCGCCTGGCCGGGGCCGTGGCACGTCTCGCAGCCCTGCGCCGCGGCCGGCGTCCGCGGATTGACCGCCTGGCCGTGGAGCGTGGCGTGGAACGCGCGGCTCTTGTCCTCGTGACAGACGGCGCAGGTATCGGCGCCGGCGTAGCCGCCCGCCTGCGCCTGTGCGGCCTTGACCGCAAGGGCCGGCGCGGCCGGCGCCGGAACGGCGGGCGCGGGAACAGCGGCGGCAGCCGGCGCCGCGACAGGCGCCGTCGGAGCCACCGGCGCCGCCGGCGCCGCGAGCAGCCCGATGGCCGCCAGCCAGACCAGCGTCAACGCCAGCATCCCGGCTCGTGCCGGAAATCCGTTGCTCATTCGGCCCATCGTGCCTCTCCTTCGCTCATACGAAATTCACACCGCTGGCATCCCCGCAGCGGGCTGGCCGCCGCAGTATGCGGGCAGCAACCGCGTGCGCACTGTTCAAAACAGCACACGCGCATTCTCGCAGCCCGCCGCGCGTTGTCAAATACCCGAGTTTAGAAAATGCACAAGCAGTGCCAGAACCGCAGCGACGCGCACCGCCGCGCGATGATCCGCGCGGCGCGCAGGGCCGTGGCTACTTCTTGAGGGTGGACAAGTAGGCGACGAGCGCGTCCACGTCCGCCTTGGGCAGGCTGTACTGTCGCATGGCCGGCTTGCGTTCGGGCTTGGTCTTCTCGGTCATGCCCTTCGCATCGTCGATCCACATGCGGATCTCGTCGGCTTTGAGCTTGCTGCCGACGTCGTCCAGGGGCCCCTTGGCGTTGCCCTTCCCCGCGATCGAGTGGCACAGGTTGCAACGCTGAGCAGTGAACAGCTCCTGGCCCTTCGCGGTGTCCTGCGCGGACGCGAGCGAGGCCGACGCGACGAGCAACAGGGCGGTGATTGAACTCACGACACACAGGCGTTTCATGAAAGACCCTCCGTCATCTCCATCTTCGCAGAACGATACCCTCCCGTGGCAACAAAGATTTGTGTGAAGAAACTGCCGGGAACCCGGTAGGGGCGGTCAGCGGTTGCCCAAGTCGATGTTGAGGGACAGCTGCTGCGAGCGCGTCGCCACGATGGACGTGACCTTGGTGCCGTAGAGCGGATGGCGCGCGCTGACCTGGTGCGGGCCGATGTCGATCACGAGGGGATCGAGGGGCGTCTTGCCCACGGGCAGGCCGTCGATCCACACGCTCACGCCCTCTTCGGGGTTCGTGGTGATCGTGAGCGACGCCTTCGCGATGCCGTCCGACACGGTGAGCTCGCGGTCGATCGCGGTCGCCAGGAACGCCTTGGCGGCCTCCACCGACGGGAACTGGCGGTACGCGCGCAGGCCGGCCATGCCGAGCGCCGGCAGCAGGATCACCAGCATGGCGAGGCGCCACAGGCCGCCGGTGCGGCCGCCGCTCACCTCCCGTGTCCGGACCGGCTGGCCGGCGTACTTCCAGTTCGGGTCGGACGCAGGCCGAGGGCGCGTCTTGGGACGCTTCAGGAGCTTCGGATGATCGGCGGACATGGACACCCCATTACTACGGTTATCGGCAGCCGCCAGAATCCAATATAGCGCCGATAGCGCCGCCCTGTCCCAGCCCCGGGACCAGATGCCCCGTCGGGTGGCGAATTCCGTAATCCGGTTAAGTTAAAACGTGGTGGGTGAGCCGGTTATGTGGAGCGTGGCCCCGGTCGCCTGCCGAACCTGGTCCACGGTCACGCCCTCGGCGATCTCGCGCAGGGCGAGTCCGGCGGGTGTGACCTCGATCACGGCCAGCTCGGTGACGATGAGGTTGACGACGCCCGCGCCGGTCAGCGGCAGCGTGCAGGCCTTCAGGATCTTGTGACCGCCGTCCCGGGTGGTGTGCTCCATGGCGATCACGACGCGGCGCGCCCCGGCCACGAGGTCCATCGCGCCGCCCATGCCCTTCACCATCTTGCCGGGGATCATCCAGTTGGCGAGGTTGCCCTGCTCGTCGACCTGCAGCGCGCCGAGCACGGTCAGGTCGACGTGGCCGCCGCGGACCATCGCGAACGACTCGGCGCTGTCGAAGTACGACGCGCCGGGCGCCTCGGTGACGGTCTCCTTGCCGGCGTTGATCAGATCCGCGTCGACGTCGGCCTCCGCGGGATACGGCCCGATGCCGAGCAGGCCGTTTTCCGAGTGCAGGGTGATGTGCACACCCGGCGGGACGTGGTTCGCGACGAGCGTCGGCATCCCGATGCCGAGGTTGACGTAGGCGCCGTCCTTCAGCTCTTTGGCAACTCTACGGACAATTCGTTCCCTGGTGTCCATGCGTACCACGTCACCTCAGATCACGAAAAGGCAACCACGAAGGCACGAAGACGCGAAGGACGCACGAAGGGAGCATCGCACGCGAGTCCTGTCCGGCGAGGGCCGCCGAAGGCGGCTGCGCAAACGAGCGGACGTGGATCGCGCAAGCCGGCCCTGCTCGGCGGCTTGCACGATCCACGTCCGCTCGTTTGCGCATCGGCCCGCGCTCGCGGGCCGCCCTCGCCGGACACTCACTGGAATGTCTCTGCGCCTCTGAGCCTCTGTGGCCAACCGCGAGATCGCAGCCGTCACGCCCGCACGGTCCTTTTCTCAATCCGCTTCTCGTACGCCCCGCCCTTAATAATGTGCTGCACGAAGATCCCGGGCGTGTGCACGTGGTCGGGATCGATCTGGCCGGGCTCGACGAGGCGCTCCACCTCGGCGATCGTGACGCGCGCGGCGGTGGCCATGATCGGGTTGAAGTTGCGCGCCGTCTTCCGGTAGACGAGGTTGCCGGTGCGGTCGCCCGTCCACGCCTTCACGAACGCGAAGTCGGCGGTCAGGGGGCGCTCGAGCACGAACATCCGGCCGTCGATCTCGCGCGTCTCCCTGCCCTCGGCGGCCAGCGTGCCGTAACCGGTGGGCGTGAAGAACCCGCCGATGCCGGCGCCGCCCGCGCGGATGCGCTCGGCGAAGGTCCCCTGGGGGACGAGCTCCACCTCCAGCTCGCCGCTGAGGAACTGGCGCTCGAACTCCTTGTTCTCGCCCACATAGGTCGAGATCATCTTCTTCACCTGCCCCGAGCGGAGCAGGACGCCGATCCCGAAGTCGTCCACGCCGGCGTTGTTGCTGATGATCGTGAGCTGGCGGGCGCCGCGCCCCTTGAGGGCGGCGATGAGGCACTCGGGAATGCCGCAGAGCCCGAAGCCGCCCATCATGATGGTGGCCCCGTCGACAATCCGTGACACCGCCCGTTCGGCGCTGTCGAGCACTTTGTCCATAAATGAGCTTGGCGAAAGCGTTCGGAACGCGTATGTTACCCTACTCGCGCCGATGCACCCCGATCTCGAACAAGCCATCGAATTCCACGACGCCATCGTCGCCGAAGGGGGCAAGGCCCTCGTCGGCTACGACACGGCCAAGGCCCTCGCCAACGTCGTCCTGCTGTCGGAGATCCCGACGACGTACGACAAGAAGGAGCAGCGGCAGGTGAACGCCGGCAATCTGCTCCTGCGCGGCGTGCCGGGCGTGGGCAAGACCTTCTTCGGCGTGATCCTGGCGGCGATCAGCAACGCGAAGTTCGCCCGCCTCCAGGGCCGCGCCGACCTCCAGCCGACCGAAGTGGTCGGCTTCCAGATGATCAACCCGGCGACCGGCGAGCTCACCACCGAGTTCGGGCCGCTCGCCGAGGCCGAGGTCATCCTCCTCGACGAGATCAACCGCATCCCGCTCAAGTCGCAGAGCGCGTTCCTCGAGGCCCTGCAGGACCGCACGATCACGGTCGGCAAGCAGACCTACGAGCTGCCCGCGTTCAGCTTCGCGATCGCGACGATGAATCCGATCGAGCTCGGGCAGGGCACGTTCCCGCTCTCGGAGGCCGCGACCGACCGGTTCGCCATCATGGTGAACATCGGCTACCTGCCGCCGGAGGAAGAGGCGAAGCTCGTCAACTTCGACTTCAAGAAGGTGCGTCTCAACCCGCTGATGCAGAAGGAGCGCATCATCGAGCTGCGCGGCGCGATCAACCGCGAAGTGTTCCTCCACGAGCGGCTGGGCATGTACATCCAGCGCCTCGTGGCGGCGACGCGCCCCTACAACCCGGACACCGACTGGCTCGTGAAGTCGCCCTCCGAACTCGTCGAGCACGGCGTGGATCTCGGCGCCTCGCCGCGCGCGATCATCTGCTGGGGCCGGCTCGCGAAAGTGTGGGCGCTGCTCGTGCGTCACCGCACCGAGGTCTACCCCGAGGATATCCAGGATCTCGCACCGTACGTCCTCAGCCACCGCATCTGGCTCGGCCCGCACGCGGCCGCGCACGGGCTCACGCAGGACACGGTGATCAAGGACATCATCGAGCGGGTGCCCGTGCCATGAGAACCCGCGAGGTCGTGGAGGCGGCGGCCGGCGAGTCGGACGTCGCCCTCGTCAACCTCTCGGAGCTGGACGAAATCGAGCTCCTGATTCTCAAACGCATGCGGGAGTTCACGATCGGCGAGCACAAGAGCCAGTTCCGCGGCTCGGGCTTCGACTTCGTGGGCCTGCGCGACTGGCAGCCCGGCGATCGCCTGTCGCAGATCGACTGGGCCGAGTCGACCCTCACCAACTTCAGCCCGATGGTCGTCCGCGAGTTCGAGCAGCCGAGCACGGCGCCCGTCATCGCCGTGGCGGACCGATCGCTCTCGACGCGGTGCGGCACGCACGGCGTGCCGATCGCCGCCGCGGTGGCGCGCGCCATCGGCACCATCGGCCTGTCGGCCGTGTTCTTTCAGGACATGTTCGGCCTGATCACGTTCGACGCCGGGTTCACCGACCTCCTGGCCGTGCGTCCGCGGACCGGGAAGAATCAGGTGATCCACTGCCTGGACGCGTACGACTCGACGCGGGGCATGCTCGAGGTCAAGCGGACCGACAGCCTGAGCATGTCGATCGCGGGGTTCCTCCGGAAGACGACGCTGGTGCCGGTGGTCTCCGACTTCCTGTTCGACGAGGCACCGGCGGCAATCCGCGAGCTGGCGCTCGTCAACACGACGCACGATGTGTTCCTCGTCCTGATCGACAGTGCGTTCGCCTTCGAGGTGCCGCCCGTGTCGTCGGGCTGGGTCGAGGCGTTCGACGTGGAGACCGGGCGCACGCGCGTCGTGTCGCGCCGGACGCTCTCCGCGATGGCCGGGCGCGCCCGCGACTGGCAGGCCGAGGTGGAGCGGACCGCAAAGGCGGCGGACCTCGACGTCCTGCGGCTCGGGATCGATCTGGAGCAGTCGGCCATCGCCCTGACGGAGTTCATCGCCGAGCGAAGATTGAGAAAGATGTAGGGGTTAGCCATGAGCCATCAGCCATCAGCCATCAGGCGGATCACAATCCTCGGACTGTTCGTGTGCGCATCGGTGACGCTCGGGGCACAGACGCGCGGGCGGCATCCGGTCAGCGGGCGCGTGTACGCGGGCGTGATGAGCGCCGAGGGCGCGGCCTGGCTGGAGCGGCCGGAGCGCCAGGCGGAGGAGAACCCGCAGCTCGCGATCCAGATCCTCGCGCTGCCGGCGGGCGCCGTGGCCGCCGACATCGGCGCCGGCAGTGGCTACATCACCGAACTGCTGTCGAAGGCGGTCGGCCCGACGGGCCGCGTCTACGGCGTGGACATCCAGCCGAAGATGATCGCACTGCTGCGCCAGCGCATGGCGGAGCACCAACTGACCAACATCACGCCGGTGCTGAGCGAGGTGGCCGATCCCAAGCTCCCGGACAACACGCTCGACCTGGCGATCATGGTGGACGTGTACCACGAGATGTCCGAACCGCAGACGATGCTGCAGCACCTGCGCGACGCGCTCAAGGCCGACGGGCGCCTCGTGCTGCTCGAATACCGCAAGGAAGACCCGTCGATTCCGATTCTCCCGGACCACAAGATGTCGGTGGCGGAGGCGAAGCTCGAGGTCGAGCATGAAGGCTTCACGCTCTCCGACGTGAACGAGGCGCTGCCCCGGCAGCACATCCTGATCTTCACAAAACGATGAGAACGAACATAGGGCGGACCTTGAAATCCGCTGTTCTGTGCACCGCGTTCGCGGGTCTGGCCCTCGGCGCCTCGCTCGCCTCGGCGCAGGGCTCGACCGAGATTGCCTCGGCCGCGGCAGGCGAGACGATGGCCGTGGATCCGATCACGTGCTGGTGGCGCACCGACAAGCCGGCGGTGTACGTCGGCGAGCCGCTCACGGTGGTCCTCACCTGCTCGGTGCTCGACGAGCCGTCGGTGTCGGTGCTCATCGACGAGTCGGGGCTCGATCCGAGCGTCATCCAGCTGCCGCCCTTCGAGGTGCTCGGCGGCACGCACGCGGCCGATCTCCACACGGCCGATCGCCGCTTCTTTCAGTACACGTACGACATCCGCCTGATCAACGAGACAGACTTCGGGCGCGACGTGCCGCTGCCGTCGCTCGCGCTGACCTACAAGGTCCGCAACGTCTCGGACGGGGCGGCCAGCGATACGCGCGACCGCGGCTACGAGCTGCCCTTCGTGCTCGTGCACATGCAGTCGCTCGTGCCCGACGCCGCCGACGACATCCGCGACGGCGCGCTCGAGACGTTCTCCGATCTGGACACGCGCGGCTTCCGCGCGAGCGCGCTCGTGACGACCGGCGGCATCTTCTTCGTGCTGGCCGCCGCGTTCGTGGTGCTCGCGGGCGCGCGCGTCGTGCGCGCCCGCCGCGGCCCGGCCAAGGCCGCCGACCGCCTCGCCTCCGACGCCCGCGTCCTCGCCGCGGCCAGCCACGAGCTGGCCGAGGTGCGGCGCGCGCGCGACGCCGGCGGCTGGACCGACGAGCTGGCCGGACGCGCGCTCGCCGCGCTCCGCATCGCCGGCGGCTACGCCATCGATCGCCGGGCGAGCCAGCGGCGCGCCACGGGGACCGACGGCCCCGGCGCGATCGTCCTCGGCGGCCGCCACCCGGTGCTCGTGTCGGGCGGGGCCACCGCGGAAACGCTCGGCGCCGCGATCAAGGCCGCCGGTCCGGCGGCCTCGGCGCGCCACGGCGTGATCGAGCCGCTGCAAGGCGCGCTCGCCTCCTTCACGTCAGCGCGCTTCGGCAAGAACGGCGCGCTCGACGCCGCCGTCCTCGACGAGGCGCTCGAGACCGGCACGAGCGCGCTCGCGCGCCTGCGCCGCGAGTACTCGCCGATCGCGCTGGCGATCAAGGCCCTCAAATCCCGGACGCAGACGGAGGCACGGTCATGAAGACGGCGCTCGGCCACCTGTTCATCGCCCTCCTGCTCGCGCTCGTCGGTGGCGCCCTCTGGACCGTCGGCCAGGCCCAGCGGCGGCTCATCGACACGCACATGGCGCTGCTCACGCTGCAGTTCCCCTCGGTGGCGGCGGAAGGCGACCGCCTCGACGCGGACCTCTCCACCGCCGAGCGCGCGCCCTGGCTCGGACCGGCGCTGCGCGCCGACGCGCGCGAGGACGTGCGCGTGGCCGGCTACTGGATGGCGCAGTACCAGAATCTCGACCCCACCAAGGACGCCGCCGGCACCATCGTCGAGACGGATCCCGAGGTGCTGCTGCTCGCGGCGAACGCCGCGTTCCGCGTCTCGCAGGCCGACAAGGTCGAGCGCGCGGTGATGGTGCACCGCTACGAGGCGGTGATGACGAGCTACGCGGAGGTCCTGCGGCTCGATCCGACGCTCGCCGACGCGGCCTATAACTATGAATACGTCGTGCGCCTGCGCGACGAGGCCGCCAAGCCCGGCCGGCGCCCCGTCGAGAAGCCGGCGCCGCCGGTGCCGACGATGCACGGACGGCCGGGCGCGCCGCCGGAAGGCGTGAACATGGGCGACTTCAAGATCGTCGTGCCGAAGCGCATGGAAGAGCGCGAGGACGAAGCCCAGCAGCCGGGCGGACAGGCGACGAGGACGCGCAAGGGCTGACGTGGGCAGCCTGCTCCCTCGGGTCGACCTCGACACGGTCAGCTTCGCGGCGCCTGCGTACCTCTGGCTGCTCGTCGTTCCGGCGGTGCTCCTCCTCGTGTGGCTGTGGCAGGTGCGGCGCCGGTGGGACGACATCGCGCGCTTCAAGGCGGACCGCCGCCTCCCCGTCCGCGAGCACATTCCGGCGTTCGGCAGCCTGCTCTTCTGGCTCTGCCTGATCGTCGCCACCGGCTGGCTGGCGCTCGCGCTGTCGCGGCCCGTCGCGGCCGTCTCGTTCATCCGCACCGCGGGCGTGGATCTGGTGATCCTGCAGGATGGGTCGGCGTCGATGCACGTGACCGACGTGCCGGGCAACCGCTGGCGCCGATCGATGGCCTTCCTGCGCGTGCTCGGCGACTCGCTGCGGTGGACCGACGATCGCATCGCCATGGCGCTGTTCGCGCACATCGCCGCGCCGCAGATCCGGCTCACGAGCGACCCGAACACCTACTTCTTCTTCCTCGACCACCTCAACGACCCGCCGTTCCCGCTCGAGGACGACACCACCTGGGACACGAACATCGAGCTCGGGATCCACTGGGGCCTGCGGGTGATCCAGAAGGACGAGGAGATCCACGGGCGGTCGCGCAACGCGCGCGCGTTCCTGCTGCTCTCCGACGGCCAGGCGTGGAGCGGCGAGGTGGCGCAGACGCTGCGCGAGGCGCGCGAGGCGAACACGCCGGTCTACGTGGTCGGCGTCGGGACCTCGTCGGGCGGGATCATCCCGGATCCGCCGCTGCCGCCGTGGATGCCGCCGCGGGATCCGGTGCGCATTCACTCCGTGCTCGACCGCGCGTCGCTGATGGCGATCGCGACGGCGGGCGGCGGGCAGTACTTCGAGCTGGATCGCGAGGGCGACCGGCAGATCGCGAACACGATCATCGACGCGGTGCGCCGCCGCGCCGGGTCGCTCGGCGTCCAGGCGACGACCGAGGATCTCTACTGGCGCTGCCTGCTCCTGGCGGGCGTGTTCGTGGCGCTGGGCGCGCTGATGCTCCGGGATCGCGCGGAGCTGTGGATCCAGATCGCCGGCGTCGCCGCGACGCTCGTCGTCGTATCCGTGCTGACGCGCTAACGACTCTCGACGATCGTTGGGCGGACCTCAGGTCCGCCATTCATCGGCGGGGCCTGTCGGCGAACAGCCCCACCGGGTGCTCGCCGAAGGGCGCGCGTCACGGCAGACGGCTCCGCGCCCGGCGGGGCGCCCCGTTCGCCGCCACCCGCGAGTCTTGTTTCACCAACGATCGCGCGTGTGCATGATCGCCGGTGTCGCCGCGACGCTCGTCGTCGTGTCCGTGCTGACGTGCTAACGACTCTCGACGATCGTAGGGCGGACCTTAGGTCCGCCAATTCATCGGCGGGTCCGGTCGGCAAACAGCCCCACCGGGTGCTCGCCGAAACGCACGCCTCACGACAGACGGCTCCGCGCCCGGCGGGTGACATTAGCTGCGACGCCTTCGCAGCCATCGGCGGCCTGAAGCTGGGCCTGTGTCCTAACCCACGTTCGTTCAGCCGGATGCCAACACCTCTCGCGGCGCGGCCGCCGGCGCTTGGCTGCGAACGCCTCGCAGCCATACGCGTTCGCAGCCAACGGCAACCCGGGATACTGGCGCAAGCCGGTGTTAAGATGCGGGCATTCAGCACGATAGAGTCGTGGGCCGCGTTTGTGGGACGGCGCACGACTGCGGGCTGATTTGAGCGGTCTACTTCAATAATTGTTAGGCGGAGCAAGAAAGGAGGACTTGGTTGTGAGCGACGCTAAAGCGCGGCGCCGGGCGGGCTCGTTCGGGGTCGCGGGTTTCGACGTATTCCTGGTCGCGCTCCCGCTCTACTATCTGGCCGGTCCAGAGCCACCTATCGAGGACACGGCAGCAACCAGCGCCTTTGTAACCAGGGCCAGCACGTTCATCCTCGCACGCGCTACGCTCGCCGATCCGCTCATCATGATCGGCTTCCTGGTGTTTCTTGCCGGCTTCCGCCACACCATCACGCAGGCGCGGCCGGACCCGAGCGGGTTTCGATTCTCGTTTTCGGTCGGTCTGGTCGTCATCACGCTGGAACGGTTGTGACGTGCTCCAGCCGCCGCAGCCCTGGACACGTCGGAAGGCCGAGCCCGCCGTCGTCAGAGGCCTCATAGAGGCCAGCTTTCCCTTCTGCGTGACGGTTCGGACTCTTAATGTCTGCGCTCTTCCTGTCCTCGGCCGGCTACGCCACTCTTGCCACTGGGGCGCTCCCCAAGGGACAGGCTGGGTTGCGACGGCGCGGCAGGTTGCCAACCTCGATGGCCGCTCCATCCATCTTGTTGGGACCTGACTACAGGGCTTTCTACACCGCTACCGGATACGTGACGATGATTGGCCAGGGACTGCTGGTGATCTGGTTCGCGGTCGCCAGTGTCTCGATGATTGTCGTGAAGCCCGCAACCGGGGCGGCGACTCCAGCCACTGCAGTCTGAGATTACGCCCGCCCAACACGCAAATGGAGCCGACGCGCCTGACCGTCTGTGCGATCATGACGCTTGGGCGCGCGGCTCATTTGCAACGTTGGTCTGATACTGACTGGTCCGAAATGGGTAAACTCATCACCTCTAAGTTGACGTACCAACAGGAACTCCTGGACGCTTGGATTGCGTCCCCATCCGACATCTTGGCTCAGTCCAACGCGAGTCCGCATATCACCGGCATCATTGGCGACAAGGTCGGGAAGAGGTCGGGCACCTGGTTCTTTGGCGAGGCGTTTGTAGCAAACGAGTTTTCTCACGAGCTTGGTTTCTATGGTTCGTTCAAGTGGCTGACGAATCCACGGTTCGTTGACGTGAAGCCTTTTCCGTGTGGTAACACGACGAAGTACCAAGAGGCCCTGCGGGAGGCCCTCTGGGAGCACTTCGGCCGAGATCAACTCGAGCGCCTCCAGGACACCACGGCAGCGTTCTTCAAGAAGCATCGCGCAACCCTCAAAGGTAAGGAGCCGGCGCCGCCAGATCTGTGGTTGATCGGCAAGGAGGATCTGAGGTTCATCGAAGTGAAGCTGCCGGGAGACTGGATCAAGCCTCACCAGCTCGCCGGACTGGCCCTGATTGGGTCGTGTCTACAGGCCACACGCCGAGTGTCGACAGAAATCGTCGAGGTCAATCCGGCGCTCGATGACATGTTCGCTGATTTCTGTGATTCGATCTCAGGCAGGAAACGGGCGCGCATCATCTGGGTGGAAGATAATGCCTTAGTCCCTGGAGGCGGCCATGGCGTCGATTTCTTCAATGGCCCTGCCGAACGTTCTGCCGAACTCATCGCAGTGCTTCGTGGTTTCGAGTGGCTCCACGGCGACCCAGATACCGTGGAGGTCCGTATCCGTTCCGCAGGAACGGTTCTCAACCCCGTCCACCCACGCGACGCACGGCCATTGATCGAGCGCTACGTTCGCCGCGGCAAGCCCGTTGAAGGGAAAATTGGTCCGTCGCTCTACGCGCACGTCAACGGATGAGCGGCGGCCAGCACGGCTTGGGGCCACATCTACTTAGGGGGCGGTCGATCGAACATGTTTGGGCTTGTACCGATGAACTGGCTGACACGCAATGAAGCCGCACGGGAAGTCAGCAGGTCGTTGGCAATTGCGAGCGCCGCCACTGCCTGCTCGCGGCTGACCGAGGAAGTGGTCCAGGAGCCGCTCGAGGGTGTCCCCGGCCGCGAGGTAGTCGAGCAGATTCTTCACGGGCACCGAGTTCCGGCGAACACGAGGGTCCACCGAGGACCTCCGGATTGCGCGTGACGACGGACTCCAGTATGGGCATTGAGGCTGGGCTCCCGGCTCTACGCACCATGGTATCATCGGCGAGGCCCCGGGAAGGTGTCTGAAGGGTTCAGGGCGGCCACCCGTCCGTCGAGTGGCGTGCGATGGCGGGGATGCGCGACATCTTGATCCACGACTACTTCGGTGTCGATTTCGAGCTTGTGTGGGACGTCGTCCGTAATCGCATTCCTGAGCTGCGGGGCCACATTGCTTCCATACTCGAGGCCTAACCAACGAATGGAGCCGACGCGAGATGATGCGAGTCGACCGCGGCTGAAGCCTGGCCGTTGGTCTGAGGACGAGGCATGAAGACTCGCACGGCGGCGCCAGGCAGCATCGATGAATACATTGCGGCGTTCAGCCCTGAGGTTCGAACGATCCTCACAACGATCCGGACGACCATCGCGGCCGCTGCACCAGACGCCCAGGAACGGATCAGCTACCGCATACCCGCGTTCGCCCAGCACGGGATCCTGATGTACTTCGCGGCGTTCAAGACGCACATCGGCGTCTATCCGCCGGTATCGGGCGATCCCGGGCTGGAGCAGGCGCTTTCGCCATACGCAGGACCGAAGGGGAATCTCAAGTTTCCGTTCGCGCAACCCATCCCGTACAACCTGATCGGGAGAATCGCGACTCTCCGAGTGAAGCAGAACCTGGCGATGGCCGCCGCGAGAGGAACGAAACGATCGAGCGCACAAGCACCGCGTCGCGCCAAAGCGAGCCGTCGCGCCAGACAGCCGGCACGATCATGACCGGCGGTCGCGTCGATCGCCATGGCTCAATCCCTGCCCGCTGAATTATCGGCCCTCGCGGCGCAGGCCGGGCTCGACCGCGGAGAACTGGCGCGAAGTGCGGAAGGAGCTTCCGACTCTTGAACGTTGATGTGGTCAGCGCCGTTCTTATCAACAAACCAGTGGATCAGGTGGCCGCGTTCGCGTCGGATCCGGACAACGTCCCGACCTGGTATAAAAACATCACGTCCGTCGAATGGAAAACGCCGCGACCGTTGAAGGTCGGATCGCAAGTCGCGTTTGTCGCGCATTTTCTCGGCCGCCGGCTGGCCTACACGTACCAGACTGCCGAGTTCGTGGCTGGACACCGGCTGTTGATGCGCACGTCGGAAGGCCCGTTTCCGATGGAGACGACCTACACGTGGGAACCTGACGGACCTGCCCGCACACGAATGACCCTCAGGAATCGCGGCACGCCGACTGGGTTTTCCACATGGCTGGCGCCTCTCATCGCTTTCGCAATCCGGCGGGCGAATCGGAAGGATCTCGCACTTCTGAAAACGCATCTCGAAGGAGACGCTGCCTGACATCCGGAATGGGGCCGACGCGCCGACTCTTTCGCTTCCCCGGCGCAGTCAGGCGAGACCCAGCGGTCGAGACCTGGATGCACGAGCATCCGGGCGCACTTGGGACAATCGCGCAGCGTTGGCTCGAGGTCATGCGCGAGTGTGGAGACGATGTCCGGGAGCTGTTGCACGACGGCCATCCGACGGCGTGTGTCGCCGACGCGGCATTCGCCTACGTCAACGTTTTCACCGCTCACGTCAATGTCGGATTCTTCCAGGGCGCCGCGATCGCCGATCCAGAGGGCCTGCTGGAAGGCACGGGCACGTTCATGCGCCACGTGAAACTCGAGCCCGGCCGTAACATCGATGCCGGGGCTTTGACGAGGCTGATCGAAGCTGCATACACTGATATGAAGGAGCGTTTGAAGGCGGAATAGGAGATGGCCCGGTGTACGTGACGTCCGTTCCCGAAGCAGTCTGGTTCTTCAACACGCGCGTGACGATTCGAGTGCCTCACACGGCCGGAACGGATACGTTGAGTATCCTCGAGCATCACGGGCCCGCCGGGGATTCTCCGCCGCAGCACATTCACCTCAACGAAGACGAAGTGTTCCACGTGTTGACGGGTGCGTTCCGTTTTCGCGTGGCCGACAACGAGGTCGAGTTGGCGGCAGGACAGTGGCTGCTCGTGCCCAAGGGCGTTCCGCATTCCTATCTCGTCACGTCGCCCGGCGGGGGGCGATGGCTGACGGTGACGAGTCACACCGATTTCGAGCGCTTCGTTCGGGCGATCGGGCGCCCTGCCCTCGGGCCCGACTTGCCCGAGCCCACCGGTCCTCCCACGCCGGCCCAGGTGGCGGAGGTGGCCAAGGTGGCGGAACGATGTGGCATCCAGCTCGTCGGACCGCCATTACATTAGAAGACCACGGCACGCCGCTATACTGAGCGCCTATGCACTTCAACCCCCGCGCGCTCGTGATTCTCGTCGCCTTCGCCGCGCTGGTCGTCCTGGCGACCACGTCGGACGGCGGGAACTGGTTCCACGCCGGCGAGGCCGCCGCCACGCTCGGGATCGCGGCCGGGCTGGCGGGGCTGCTCACGCCCGGCCGATGGCGCGCCCGCTGAAGTAAGATACGCGGGTCTGTTCGCCACGGAGGTCCGCAATGCGTCTTGTGTCCGCGTGCGCCGCGTCCCTGGTTCTCGCCGCTGCCGCCGTCGCCTTCGCCCAGACGGCCACCTACTCCGGCTACGCTTACCCCGACTGCTCGCCGGCCGACGGCCGCGCCGTGCGCGTCGTGCTCGTGCAGGGCGCCGTGCCGGCCGGCATCCCGGATCGCATGCCGCGGCCCTCGATCGACGTGCTGGTGAACGCCGACATGGACACGGCGATCGCGCACCCGATCGCGATCGCGCCCGAGGCCGTGCCGGCCAACGCCGTGGCCAGGTCGTGCCCGGTCGTGGGCAGCTGCGCCGCCGCGAAGTCGGGCACGCTCTCGCTCATGCGCGGCGCCGACGGCGCGCTGACCGGTGCGTTCAAGGCGCAATGGGGGAACACGCCGGAACGCGAAGGCAAATTCTCGATCGAGTGGCGCGACCGAACTGTGTCGTGCGGGTAGGTCAGGACACCAGTTCGAGCGCGACGCCGTCGCGGAAGGTGACGGCGCGCCCCGAGAGCGGCGCGACGCGCTCTCCCGGCACGAGAATCCCGATCAGGTTCAACGGATCCGCCGCCGCAATCGCGATCGCGCGGCCGTCTGGCGGCTCGTGCCGCGCGGCGCGCAGCGACTCCACCGCCGCGGGCAGCGCGTACTGCTCGCCCAGGAATCCCGCGACAAATCGTCCACCGCGAATTTCACCGCGATCCTCGAGCCGGCGGAACGCGATCAGCAGCTCGCGCCAGCGCGGGATCACGGACTCGCGGGCGAGCACCTCGCGGAACACGACGCCGTAGCGCGTCAACAGCATCCAGCACGCCGCCTCGACGGCGGCGGCCTTCGCGTCGGCCGACGCGGACGCCTCCGGCGGATGCAAGAGCGCCCACCGCCCGGCGCTGTGCCGCGGGCGCGAGACGCGCCCGCTCCCCTGCCCCGCGCGCCGCTTCGGATCGATCAGCGCGCGCAGGTTGTCGAAGCCGTCCGCGGTCACGATCCCCGCCGCCACGAGCTCCCACAGGCCGGTCTCCACCTCGGACTTCAACCGCCCGCTCGCGCGGACGATGTCGGGGAAGAACGATGCGCCGTGCGTCTTCAACATGCCGAGCACGTCGCGCGCCGCGGGGCTGAGCGCGCGCGCGTCATCGTCTCCGTCTGTGGGATCCGGCTTCAGCCGGATTGGCGCCGCCGCCATCCAGCCGGCATCGTCGCGCACGAAGAACGTGATCGGCGCCGCGCTCGTCGGCACGACGCGCCGCGTGCGCTCGGCGGCGCCCGCGAGCGTGGCGGGATGCGGCGAGAGCCGGCCCCAGCCGACCGCGCCGGTGAGGCACAGCCGATCGAGCATCTCGGGCTCGTAGGTCGTCA
This sequence comes from uncultured Acidobacteriota bacterium, assembly GCA_963792785.1. Lineage (GTDB taxonomy): Bacteria > Acidobacteriota > Vicinamibacteria > Vicinamibacterales > CAVVIG01 > CAWIMX01. The sequence goes on from CAWBXO010000001.1 coordinate 1,419,181, forward strand.
TGCGGCGCGCGAGGATCTGCCGCTCCCAGGCGCTCGCCGGCGCCTCGAAGCCCTGGAGCTGCCCGATCGCCTGCAGTAATCCGCGCTCGCCGATGAGGCCGGAGCCCGGCGCCGCGTGCTGCCAGCGCAGCAGCCAGCGCATGAACTGCGCGGCGGTGACGGGCTCGATCTCGCGGCGGAGCCGGCCGACCGTGAGGCGGTGGATGCGGGCGAGGAGGCGGCGGTCGCACCATTCGTCGGCGGACCTGAAGGTCCGCCCTACGCCAGAATCGGTGAATTGTCCGCGGAGGATCGCGCCGGTGCCTTCGAGGCGCAGCAGCGTGTCGTCGATCGTCGCGGGAGGCAGGCCGAGCCGCGCCGCCAGCGACGCCGCATCCGTCGGGCCGAGGTGCTGCATCCACCCAAGCACCATCGCGGCGCGCCCATCGTCCGCGGACGGATCGCCGCGCTCGACCGCCGGCAGTTCCGCGTCGAAGCGCGCGTCCGGGAAGATCGCCATGAAAGTGCGGGCGCGCTCGGCCGGCACGAAGTAGCGGCGGCCGTCGACGTTCGCCGTCGCCACGCGGTTCGCGGACGCGAGCGCGTCGAGGAGCCCGCGCCACTCGTCGATCGACGCGGCCAGCCCGGACACATCCGGCAGCGCGATGAGGCTCAGCATCGCGTCGTGCAGCTCATCGGCGTCGCGGACGTCGGGCCAGGCCTGCGCGCGCACCTCCGCGATTGCCTCCGGATCGAGGCGCCCCACGTCCGACGCGACGGACCCGGGCAAAGTGCGACGCATTTCCACGGCCCGCGCCCGCCGCTCCTCGAGCGGGGCATCGTCCAGATAGGCGAACGGGTTGGCGTTCAGGATCTCGTGCGAGAACACGGACGGCACGGCCGTGTCGGCGGCGACGCAGCGGATTTCGCCGGCGTCGATCCTCCGCAGCACGTCGCGCAGGCCCTCGATGTCCATCGCCTCGGTGAGCGCGTCCTTCATCACCTCCCGGACAAGGGGATGATCCGGAATGCGCAGCTCGCCCTCGAGGTTCTCCGGGCACGCGGCGGCGTCGGGGAACACGGCCGCCAGCAGATCGTCCGCCCGCATGCGCTGAATGTTCGGCGGCACGCGGCGGCCGCCCTGGAACCGCAGCAGCACGAGCGCGCGCGACGCGTTCCACCGCCACCGCGCGCCGAAGATCGGCGACGGCAGCACGGCCTGCTCGAGCACGTGCGCGACGGAGTTGGGTGACAGGAACTGGAAGACGTCCGCGAGCGGGAAGCTGTGCTGCTCGGCCAGCGAGATGTTCAGGCCGTTGTCGGTCGCCGCGGCCTGCAGCTCGAGGTTGAACGAGCGGCAGAAGCGCTTCCGCAGGGCGAGCCCCCACGCCTTATTGATCCGCCCGCCGAACGGCGCGTGGATCACGAGCTGCATCCCACCGCCCTCGTCGAAGAACCGCTCCGCCACCACGGTGTCGAGCGTCGGGACGGCGCCGAGGACCGCCCGGCCCTCGACGATGTAGGCGACGAGCTGTTCGGCCGCCGATACGTCGAGGCCGCACGCGTGCTGCGTCCACGTCGATGCCGCCTGCGCCCGCGGGTCGTCTCTCAGGGCGCCGCCCGGCGCCAGGCCGGACGTCATCTCGTCGACCCTCCGCCGCAAATCCGCGACCTGCTGCGACAGCTCCATGGTGCGCGCGGGCGCCTCGCCCACCCAGAACGGAATGTTCGGCGCCGCGCCGTGCGCGTCCTCGACGAGCACCTTCCCCGCCTGCACGCGGCGGATGCGCCAGGAGGCGTTGCCGAGCAGCATGACGTCGCCTCGCATGCTCTCGACGGCGAAGTCTTCGTCCACCGTGCCGACGACGATCCCCTCCGGCTCCGAGACGACGGTGTAGAGCGCCGTGTCGGGAATCGCGCCGCCGCCGGTGATCGCGGCGAGGCGCGCGCCGCGCCGGCCCTTGAGCCGGCCGTTCACGCGGTCGTAGTGCAGGTAGGTTCCGAACCGGCCCCGCCGCGCCGCGATGCCCTCGGCGAGCATGTCGACGATCTCGTCGAACGCCTCACGCGGCAAATCTCGGTACGGGTGCGCGCGGCGCAGGAGATCGAACAGGTCGTCGGCCTGCCACTCGTCGGCGGCGCACGCCGCGACGATCTGCTGCGCGAGGATGTCCATCGGCCGCTCGGGAACGATCAGCCGGTCGAGATCGCCCGTGCGCATCGCCCGCACGAGCGCGGCGCATTCGACGAGCTCGTCGCGTGTCGCGGGAAACAGCCGGCCCTTCGGAATCGCGCCCTGCCAGTGGCCGGCGCGGCCGACGCGCTGCCAGGCGACCGAAATCGACCGCGGCGACCCGATCAGGCACACGAGGTCGACGGCGCCGATGTCGATGCCGAGCTCGAGCGACGCCGTGGCGACGAGCACGCGGATCTCGCCGGCCTTGAGGCGCTGCTCGGCCGCCAGGCGGATCTTGCGGGATAGGCTGCCGTGATGCGTGGCGACATGCTCGGCGCCGACGCGGCCCGCCAGGTTGTGGGCGAGGCGCTCGGCCATGCGGCGCGTGTTCACGAACACCAGCGTCGATCGATGCTCGGCGACGAGGGCGCCGATGCGGTCGTACGTGTCTTCCCACTGCTCGTGGGTCGCGACGGGCCCGAGCTCCCCCGGCGGCGTCTCGATCGCAAGATCGACCGCGCGCTGGTGGCCGATCGGCACGATCGCCGGCCGCGGCCGGCCGGCGCCGCCGAGGAAGTCGGCGACGAGCTCGATCGGACGCTGCGTGGCCGAGAGGCCGATCCGCTGCGGCCGCGCCTCAACCAGGGCATCGAGCCGCTCGAGCGACAGCGCGAGATGGGCGCCGCGCTTGTCGTCGGCGACGGCGTGGATCTCGTCCACGATCACGGTCCGCACCGAGCGCAGCGTCTCGCGGCTCTTCCCCGCCGTCAGCAGGATGTAGAGCGACTCGGGCGTCGTGACCAGGATGTGCGGCGGGTGCCGGAGCAGCTTGCGCCGCTCGGCCGCCAGCGTGTCGCCGGTGCGGACGGCGGCGCGCACCTCGGGCATCTGGACGCCGCGCGCGCGCGCGAGCTCCAGGATTTCTCCGAGCGGCGTCTCGAGGTTCTTGTGGACGTCGTTGCCGAGGGCCTTGAGCGGCGAGATGTAGACGACCTCGGTCCGATCGGCGAGCTCGCCCGCGATCGCCTGGCGCACCAGCTGGTCGATGCACACGAGGAACGCCGCCAGCGTCTTGCCCGATCCCGTGGGCGCGGAGACGAGCGTATCGCCGCCGGAGAGGATCGACGGCCAGCCGCGCGCCTGCGGCTCGGTGGGCGCGCCGAAGCGGGCCTCGAACCACTCGCGCACGATCGGATGCGCCCAGGCGAGCATCCTCTCAGCTTACCTGAAGGGGCGTGCTAACATCCCCTCCCCGAACCGCCATGTCCGCGCCAGACATCATCGACCTGCGCTCCGACACGGTCACCCGTCCGACCCCGGGCATGCGCAGGGCCATGTCCGCCGCGCCCGTCGGCGACGATCAGTTCGGCGAGGACCCCACGATCAATCTCCTGCAGGAGCGCATCGCCGCGCTTCTCGGGAAGGACACGGCCCTCTGGGTCCCGACCGGGACCATGGCCAACCAGATCGCGCTGCGCACGCTCACGCATCCCGGAGACGATGTGATCGTGAGCCAGGAGAGCCACGCGGTGTGGCACGAGGCGGGCGCGTCGGCGGCGAACGCGGGCGTGCAGTTCACGCCGATCGGGGCGAAGGGCGTCTTCACGGCCGACGGGCTCGCGGCCGCCGCGAAGCCGCGCGGCCACGTCACGTATCCGCCGACCACGCTCGTCGAGATCGAGAACACCCACAATCGCGCCGGGGGCGTCGTCTTTCCGCAGGACGAGGCCGCGCGCGTCGGCGCCGCGGCCGCCGGGCGCGGGATCGCCACGTACCTCGACGGCGCGCGCCTGTGGAACGCGGCGGTCGCGTCGGGGCGATCCGTCGCCGAGCTCGCCGCGCCGTTCGACCTCGTCTCGGTCGCCCTGTCGAAGGGCCTGGGCGCACCGGGCGGATCGGTGCTCGCGGGCGCGGGCGACATCATCTCGCGCGCGCATCGGCAGCGGCGGATGCTCGGCGGCGCGATGCGGCAGGTCGGGATCTTCGCCGCGGCGGGACTTTACGCGCTCGACCACCACCTGCCACGGCTCGCCGAGGATCACCAGCACGCGCGCACGCTCGCCGAATGCCTCGCCGCCGGCCGGCACGTGATCCTCGACAGGGAGACGGTCCAGACGAACATCCTGGTGTTCGACCTGGCGCCCGGGGCGCCCGACGCCGCCACCGTCGTCGCGCGCGCGCGGGAGCAGGGCGTGCTGCTCTTCGCCTTCGGCCCACGCCGGCTCCGCGTCGTCACGCACCTGGACGTGTCGGCCGACCAGGTGGCGCAGGCGGGCGACATTTTACGAACACTCATAGGATGACCCACATGTCACGACCTTCACGCGCATTTGCCGCCGCCGCACTCGTCGTCGGCCTGCTCGGCACGTCGGTCGGCACGCAGCCGGCCCAGAAGAAGCTGCTCTTCCTCACCCACGCGGGGCTCTACAAGCACTCGAGCCTCGAGGTCGCGGAGACCGCCGTGCAGGAACTCGGCAAGACGCACGGCTTCGACGTGACGACGCTGGAGGGTTACAAGCAGCCGTCGGACGCGATCGACCTGTCGATCATCACGCCGGCATACTTGAACCAGTTCGACGGCGTGATGATGTTCACGAACGGCAACCTGCCGATGACCGACGCGCAGAAGCAGGCGCTGATCGACTACGTGAAAGCCGGCCACGGCCTCATCGGCGTGCACTCGGCGACGCTGACCTTCTACGACTATCCCGCGTTCGGCGAACTGCTGGGCGGCTACTACCTCCAGTCGATCATCCCGACGCGGCAGATCGCGCAGGGGCGGATCGGCGTGCTGAAGGTGGAGGATCAGAACCACCCGGCCACGCGCATGCTCGGACCGAGCTGGCCGATCGCGGAGGAGTTCTACCTGCTGGGCACGAAGGTGTGGGACCCGGCGACGCCCACCGAGAACGTCTCCCAGGTAGGCCGCCTGCACATCCCGCTCGCGTTCTCGCGCGACCGCGTGCACGTGCTGCTCAGCCTCGACACCGAGCACATGGACATCACGGGGCTACCGGTCGTGAAGGGCGGCGACTACCCGCAGGCGTGGACGCACGAAGTGGATCGCGGCCGCGTGTTCTACACGACGCTCGGCCACCGCGACGAAACCTGGCGCGACGACCACGTGTTCCAGGCGTTCATCACCGGCGGGATCCGCTGGGCGCTCGGGCTCGAATAGCTGCGACCCTGACTTCGCCACAGAGGCACAGAGGACACGGAGTTGTCTCTCAGTGATCTCTGCCTCAAATGCAACCACGAAGACGCGAAGGACACGAAGGCGTGTCGTGCAGTCGGCGTTCGCATGCGACCGGCCTGCGACGCAGGCCGGCGCGCGGTCGGACGAGACTGGTTCCCGCAAGCGCATCGGCAATCTGACGCTTGCGCGAACCGGTCTCGACCGGTCGCGCGGCCGCCTTCGGCGGCTCGCATCGAACGCCTCGCCACACGACCTCTGTACCCTCTGTGCCTCTGTGGCAAAAGGCAAGAAGGCTGTGTGATTACCTCAGCTCCAGCTTCGCAATCGTTTCGCGGTGAACTTCATCGGGGCCATCGGCGAAGCGGATCGTGCGCGTGTGGGCCCACGACATCGCGAGGCTGAAGTCGTCTGACACGCCGGCGCCGCCGTGGGCCTGGATGGCGCGGTCGAGCACGGCGAGCGCCATCCGCGGCACCACCACCTTGATCATCGCGATCTCGCGGCGCGCGGCCTTGTTCCCCGCCTTGTCCATCATGTCGGCCGCCTTGAGCGTGAGCAGGCGCGCCTGTTCGATCGCCATGCGCGACTCGGCAAGGTCCGCGCGGATGGTGCCCTGCTCGGCGAGCGTCTTGCCGAACGCCACGCGCGACTTCACCCGCGTCACCATGGCCTCGTGCGCGCGCTCGGCGACACCGATGAGGCGCATGCAGTGATGGATGCGCCCCGGGCCCAGGCGGCCCTGCGCGATCTCGAACCCGCGCCCCTCGCCGAGCAGCATGTTCGACGCCGGCACGCGCACGTTCTCGAACGTGATCTCCGCGTGCCCGTGCGGCGCATCGTCATAGCCGAAGACCGTGAGCATGCGGCGGATGGTGACACCGGGCGCGTCCATCGGAATCAGGATCATGGATTGCTGCTTGTGCTTCTCGGCCTTCGGGTCGTTCTTGCCCATGAAGATCGCGATCGCGGCAGCGCGGGTCGCCCGCGCCCGAGATCCACCACTTGCGCCCGTTGATGACGTATTCGTCGCCCTTCCGCTCGATGCGCGCCTGGATGTTGGTGGCGTCGGACGAGGCGACGTCCGGCTCGGTCATGGCGAAGCACGAACGGATCTCGCCGGCGAGCAGCGGTTCGAGCCAGCGCTGCTTCTGCTCGGGCGTGCCGTAGCGCACGAGCACTTCCATGTTGCCGGTGTCGGGCGCCGAGCAGTTGAACACTTCGGGCGCGAAGCGCGGCGAGCGGCCCATGATCTCGCAGAGCGGCGCGTACTCCAGGTTGGTGAGGCCCGCGCCCAGCTCGCTTTCGGGCAGGAAGAGGTTCCACAACCCGGCCTTGCGCGCCTTCGGCTTCAGGTCCTCGATGATCTGGAGCGGCTGCCAGCGCTCGCCCTCGGCGAGCTGCCGCGCGAGTAGGGCCTCGTTCGGGTAAATGTGCTCGTCCATGAAGACCTGCACGCGCCGGCGCAGGCCCTCCACCTTGTCGGAGTAGTCGAAGTTCATGGCGCGCATGATAGCGTATGCGTCGCATGAGCGACACGTCGGCGGTCCGCCCGGGCGAGCAGCTCGACTGGGGCCGCATCGAGGCCTGGCTGCGCGACCGCCTGCCCGCCTGCGCGATCGAGGGACTCGATCCGGCGCAGGCGATGGCCGTCGAGCAGTTCCCGGGCGGACACTCCAACCTCACTTATCTCGTCCGCTTCGGCGCGTCCGAGCTCGTCGTCCGCCGACCGCCGCTCGGCCCGGTGGCGCCGACGGCGCACGACATGGCGCGCGAGTTCCGCTGGCTGAGCGCCGTGCATCCGGTCTTTCCGCTGGCACCGCGCGTGTACCTCCTGTGCGACGACCCGGCGGTGGCGGGCTGCGTCTTCTACGTCATGGAGCGGCGCCACGGCCTGATCGTCCGCCGCGACGAACCGCCGGCGCTCGCCGATCGCCCGGACGCGCGCCGGCAGGTCAGCGACGCGATGCTGCGCACGCTGGCGAGCCTGCACGCCATCGACGTCTCGGCGCCGCCGCTCTCCACGCTCGGCAAACCGGCGGGATTCGTCGAGCGGCAGGTGCGCGGGTGGACCGACCGCTGGCACCGTTCGCGCACGGGCGACGTGCCCGACATGGATCGCCTCGCGGCCTGGCTCGCGGAGCATCTGCCGCCCAACCCGGACCGGCCGGCGATCGTGCACGGCGACTTCAAGCTCGACAACGTGATGCTCGACGAGCGCGACGTGTCGACGGTGGTCGGCGTGTTCGACTGGGAGATGAGCGCGCTCGGCGATCCGCTCGTCGACGTCGGCATCCTGCTGGCCTACTGGGCGCCGACGTCCCCGCCAGGCGAGGACGCCCTCACCGCCGTCACGGATCGCCCCGGCTACTACCGCCGCGACGAGATCGTCGCGCGCTACGCCGAGCTCTCGGGCCGCGACCTCTCGAACATCCGGTTCTACGAGATCTTCGCGCTGTTCAAGATCGCCGTCGTGATCCAGCAGATCTACTACCGGTTCGCGGTGGGCCAGACCGACGACCAGCGCTTCGCGCGCTTCAATGAACGCGTCGCGTACCTCACCCGCGAAGCCGCGGCGAAGCTGTAGCGGCATGCTGACGCTGCCCTTCTCGCACGACGCGTTCCTCGACGTCTTCGGCGCCTACAACACGGTATTCTGGCCGGCCGCCGCGCTGCTCTGGCTCGCGACGGCGGCGGTCGTGCTCGCGTGGCTCGTCACCCGGCGCGTCGACGGTCGCACGGCGTTCGCGGTGCTCGCGGTGCTCGCGGCCCACTGGATCTGGTCGGGCGTGGCGTACCACTGGGTCTTCTTCCGCGCGATCAACCCCGCGGCGGTCGTGTTCGCGGCGGCGTTCGTTCTCGAGGGCGCGATCTTCGTCTGGCTGGCCGCCGCCGGTCGCGGCCGTATCCGGCTCGGCCTCGATCTTCGCGGCGTCTCCGGTGCGGTGCTGGCGATCTACGCGCTCCTCTATCCGCTGTTGGGCCTCGCCTTCGGTCTCGAATACCCCCGCATGCCGGTGTTCGCGGTGCCGTGCCCGACGGCGCTGGTGACGGCAGGCCTGCTGATCAACGCCATTGACGTGCCGCGCTTCGCATACGTCATCCCGATCCTCTGGGCAATCGTGGGAAGCTCGGCCGCGTTCGCCCTCGGGATCCGCGCGGATCTCGCGCTCGTCGCAGCCGGCGTCGCCATGACCGTTCACGTCGCGGCGCGGGCGCCGCGATTCCCCGGCGCCCACTAGCGATGCAGGCCCTCTTCGTGCACGGCATGGGCCGGTCGCCGCTGTCGGGCTGGCCGCTGACGCGCCGGCTCGAGCAGGCCGGCGTTCGGACCTACGCGTTCAGCTACTTCGTCGCCCTGGAATCCGCGGCGCAAATCCGCGCCCGGCTCAGGGCTCGCATCGCGGAGGTGGCCGCCAAAGGCGACTACGTTCTCATCGGCCACTCGCTCGGTGGCGTGCTGCTCCGCGCGGCTCTCGCCGACGCCCCGGCCGGCCTGCGGCCACCGCACCGGCTGTTCCTCCTGGGATCGCCGGTGGTCCCCGCGCGTATCGCCCAGGCCCTGGGCCGCCATCCAATCTTCCGGGCGCTGACCCGCGACTGCGGGGCGATGCTCGGCTCGCCGGAGCGCATGGCGGCCGTCCCGGGCGGCACCGTGCCCACGACTGCCGTGGCGGGCACGCGCGGCATGGCGTGGTCGCGCCGATGCTTCGGGAAGACGCCGAACGACGGAATCGTCGCCGTGCCGGAGACCAGCGCGCCGTGGATCGAGGAGTACCATCAGGTGCCCGTCATCCACACCTTTCTTCCCAGCAGCCGGCTGGTCGCGGCCATTGTGGGCGGGCGAATCGCGGATCTGATCGCGTAGCGCTTGGGACTTCCGTCAGCCCGCGGTAACGCGGCCAGCGGCGCCGAGACCCGCGCTGCGGCCGGTCGCCCACGCCCACGCGAAGTTGTGGCCGCCGATCGGGCCGAACGCGTCGAGCATCTCGCCGCACAAAAACAGGCCGCGATGCCGGCGACTCTCGAGCGTCCGCGGATCCACCTCGTCGAGCGCCACGCCGCCACCGGTCACTTCGGCCTTCTTGTAGCCCTCGTCCCCGGTCCACGGCAGCGCGAACGCGGTGAGCGCCTCCACCAGCGCCGAGCGCTCGGCGCGCCGCAGCTCGGCCGCGCGGCGATCGCGCGGCACCCCGGCGCCGTCGAGCAACATGTCGGCGAGGCGCGGCGGCAGATCGCGCGCGACGATCTTCAGAACGAGACCGCGCGACGCCGTCAGGTCACGCTCCCAGCCCCGCGCGTCCTTCTCCGTCCACGCGACGCGAATCGCCGCGCGCTCGCCCCCGGCCAGCCGGCTGCGCACGGCGACGTGCGACACATCGAGCACCGACGGTCCGCTGTAGCCGCGGTGCGTGAACAGGAAGCCGCCCGAGGCGCTCGTGGCCCGGCCGCGCCACTTCGCGCGGAGCCCGACGGAAAGAGAGATGCCGGCAAGGCGCGCGTGCACGGCCGGATCGGCGACGAGCGGGGTGAGCGCCGGATACGTGTCGTGGACGGCATGGCCCAGACGCGCGGCAATCGTCAGCCCCGTGCCGTCACTGCCCGTCGCCGGCACCGACAGGCCGCCAGTGGCGAGCACGACGGCATCCGCGTCCATCGCACCGGCGCCGGTCTCGATCGACCAGCCGCCGCCTTCGCGCGGCGTGAGCCCGGTGAGCGTCGCGTCGAACTGGATGCGCACACCGGCCCGGCGCGCCACGGCGATCAGCCCATCGCGCACGTCGCGCGCGCGGCCGGACGCGGGAAACAGCTTGCCCGTTTCCGCTTCGAGCACGATGGGCACCCCGACCTCGCGCTCGAAAAACGTGCGCTGCGCGGCGAGCGGCCACGCCCGCAGCATCGCCCGGACCAGGTGGGAGGGCGAGTCGCTGACGAAGCGTTCCGGCTCGAGCGCCGTGGGTAGAATGTTGCAGCGCCCGCCGCCGCTGATGAGAATCTTGCGTCCACCGTCGCGCGTCCGCTCGACGAGGCGCACATCGTCGGCGCGCCCGGCGGCCGCGATCGCGGCGACGAGGCCCGCCGCGCCGGCGCCGACTACGACGATGGGCATGGACGACGAACACGCATGACTACTTATATCGCGCTTCTCCGCGGCATCAACGTGGGCGGCCACAACCTGGTGCCGATGAAGGCGCTCGCCCAGGCGCTCGAGCGCGGGGGCCTGACGAACGTCCGCACGTACATCCAGAGCGGCAACGTGGTCTGCCGGTCCGGCGCGGCGCGGCCGGCGGCTTTGGCGAGCACCGTCGGCGACGTCATCGAGGACACGTTCGGCTTCCGCCCCGGGGTGATGGTGCTGACGGCGAAAGACCTCGACCGCGTGATCGCCGGCAATCCGTTCCCGAAGGCGACCGCCGAGCCGGCGACGCTCCACGTCAGCTTCCTGCAGTCCGTCCCGGGCAAGCCCGATCTGAAATCGCTCGAGGCCCTCAAGAAGCCGAACGAGCGGTTCGCGCTGAAAGGGAACGCGTTCTACCTGCACGCGCCCGACGGCATCGGCCAGTCGAAGCTCGCGACACGCGCGGAGAAGGCGCTGGGCGTCGCCGGCACGGCGCGCAACTGGCGGACGGTGCTGCAACTGCAGGCGATGGCCCGGGAGACGGCGAAGCGGCAGGCGTAGGGCGGACCTTCAGGTCCGCGCACGGGCCAACACCTCACAGAGGTAATGGAGATGGTGAATCGAGGGCGGTGGCAGGCGGAGATCGCGGAGATGCGGCGGGTGCTCGCCGGCCTGGCGATGAAGGAGGAGTGTAAGTGGGGTCAGCCCACCTTTACCGTGGACGGAAAGAACATCGTCATCATGCAGGGCTTCAAGGAGTACTTCGGGCTGGGCTTCTTTCAAGGCGCCCTGCTGACGGACCCCAAGAAGGTGCTGGTGCAGCTCGGCCAGGTGCACGCCGGGCGCGTGATGAAGTTTACCAGCGCGAAGGACATCACGGCGAAGGCGGCGACCATCAAAGCCTACGTGCGCGAGGCCATCGCCGTCGAGAAGGCCGGGCTGCGGATGAAGCCGAGGAGGACCTCAGATTTTCCGGTTCCCGAGGAGCTGAGGCAGCGGTTCCGAAGGGACCCGCGTTTCAAGCGCGCGTTCGAGGCGCTGACGCCGGGGCGGCAGAGGAGTTACCTGTACCACTTTGCCGCAGCCAAGCAGTCGGCGACGCGGGCGGCGCGGATCGAAAAGGCGATGCCCGCGATATTCGAGGGCAGAGGGTTCCTGGAGAGACGCTGAACAGAGCGGCCCGCGGGGCAGCTCACCACGGGCCGCTAGGGCACGTCGTAGCCCGGCCGCGCGACGACGGTCGCGCCCCGTGCCGACGTCGTGACCGTCAGCTCGTGCCAGCCGGGCGCGGGCTTGTCGGGCAGCGTGATCGTCAGCCGATACCGCACGCGCAGCTCGTCGAGGACACGCAGGAACGTCTGGCGCAGATCGCCCCGTCCCTCGACGTTCCATCGCCGGCCGCCGCCTGCGCGGGCGAGGTTGTCGAGGAATCCCCTCGGCTGCCCGGCGCGGCTCACCACGTGCACGACCGCGTCGCTGCGGCGCACCGAGTCGATCGCATCGTCCGCCGAGAGCCAGCTCGCGCTGTCCTGGCCGTCGCTGAAGACGAGCAGCGCCGTGCGGTAGCCGGGCGGCACGGGCAGGAGCGTCGCGGCGTGGATCGCGTCGTAGAGCGAGGTCGCCCCGAATCCGTCGAGGCCGTCGAGAAAGGCGCCCGCCTGAACGGCCTGCTCCGCGGGCCAGCGGCGAATGACGATCTGGTGCGAAAAGACGACGAACGACGCGAGGTCGCCTGGCCTGAGCGCCTCCATCGCCGCGCGGGCGCCGTCGCGGAGATCGGCGAGCACGTCGCCCCGCACGCTGGCGCTCGTGTCGAGGACCGCGACGAAGTGCAGCGGCACCTGCTCGACCGACGCAGCGCCGACGTCGCGCCGGACGCCGTTATCGAGCACGACGAAGTCGGCCGGTCCCAGGTTCGGCACCGCGTTGTTCCCGCGCGTCACCGACACGTCGATCTGGACCACGTCGACAGCGCTCCGGAACACCGGCGCCTGCGCACCCGCGACGGCCGCGGCGAGCGCGAGGCAGACCGTGAAACCGGCCGGCCGGGTCACGGCCGGATCGCCTCGCGGAGGACGGGCCACTCGTCCGAGGACGATTCGATCCGGCCCGACAGATACTGCCACCAGGGATCTTCGGCATAGCGGCGGAAGCTGCCGAGCGTGACAATCCGGCCCTGCGCGAGCGGCACTTCACGCCGCTCCGCCTCGATGCGGCTGAGGGCGATGAGCCCCGTCTGGTACGGGGTGCCGGCATTCAGCGCCTCCGTGTATTCATCCTCGGCGCGCGCGAGGTCGCCGGACCTCTCGGCGAGCTGCCCGCGGAAAAGGTGCGCGAGATAGATCAGCGCGGGCTGATCGGCGGCGAGCACGGCATCGAACTGCGCGGCCGCCTCCTCGCCCTTGTCATGCAGCATCAGCACCCGGCCGAGCCGCAGGTGCGCGTCCGGGCTGGCGGGGTCGAGGGCGATCGCGGCTTGATACGCCGACGCCGCCTCGTCCAGCAGGTAGCGCCGATCGCGTTCGTTCCGAAGGTTGTTGCCCGGGCGGCCCTGCAGCCCAGGAGCCGGCCCCGGTTGAAAGAACCACGCGCGCATTTCCTTGAGAATCCCGGCGAACAGCTGCACGCCCACGTCGCGGGAGAAGTGATCCAGGGCCCAACCGATCAGCCGTTCCGCCGTTTCCGGATGCGTCCGCTCGAGCGCGGCGGCGATGGCCGTGCGATACCAGGCCGCGCAGAACGCCCGCTGGCCGAGTTGCCGCTCGCTCACCGAGACGAAATACCTGTAGCCGCGATCGAGATCGTCCTCCGCGGTCTTCGCGTCGCCCTCCGCCCAGGCATCGACGGCGCGGTCGAGGTACAGGACGGCGCCGATCCGCAGGTAGCGATCCATGCCGGCGTGATCGCCGAGGGCGCGCCGCCCGGCCTGCCAGCGGTTCTCGGTCCAGCCGGCGAACGTGTCGTCCGCCGCCGTCCGGCCGCCGGCGTAGGCCTCGAGCACCTCCACGAAGGGTGCGAGGTCGGGCCCGTACTCCGCGTGCTGCGCGGCCGCGGGTCGCGCCGCCGGCAGGCTCAACAGGATCGCGGTGAGGGCCAGCGCGGTCACGCGCGCGGCGTGCATGAGTCCCAGTATAGACAGCGCCGCCAGCCAGACCACCGCGGCGGAATTCACCCCTGCATCTTCAATCTATCTGCGCTGACCCGATTGCCCGGGCCCTGGGGAGCGTCGATAATACGGCGATGCGCCGCCCCCGCATCCCCTCTCCGCTCGTCCTCGCGCTCGCCGCGTGCGTCACGGTGGCGGCCGCCGTCCTGTCCGCGCAGAGCCGGCTGCAGACCATGCCCGGCTACGACGCGTACGCGCGCCTCGTGCGCGCGATCCCCGCGGCGTGGTCCACCGGTGCGGTCACCCCGCAGTGGCGGGACGACAGTCGCGCGTTCGAGTACCGGAGCAAGGGCCGGACGTACCTGTTCGACGCCGTCACCCTGACGGCCGTCGAGACGCAGCTCGTGCCCGAGCGGGGCGCGCTCCGCGCCGGGCTGCCCCCGCCCGAGCGGGGCCGCCAGTACGCGATGGCGACCTCACCGGACGGCCGCCTCACGGCGATCTACAAGGATCGCAACCTCTGGCTGCGCGACGCGTCCGGGGAGCACGCGATCACGACGGACGGCAGCGTCGAGACGCGCGTGAAGAACGGCACCGCGAGCTGGGTGTACGGCGAGGAGCTCGATCAGCCGACCGCCATGTGGTGGTCGCCCGACAGCACGAAACTCGCCTACTACCGCTTCGACGAGAGCGACGTCGCCGACTACTACGTCACGCTCGACGAGACCGAGATCCACAACACGCTCGACGCCGAGGCGTATCCGAAGGCGGGCACGCCGAACCCGGTCGTGGACCTCTACATCTACGACGTCGCCAGTGGCCAGCGCCACGCGCGTCGACGCGCGCAGCGGCCGGCCGCTCGAGCCGGACGTGCCGGGGTACTACGTGTACCGCGTGCAGTGGTCGCCGAAGGGCGACGTGCTCCTTTTCAATCGCACGAACCGCCGGCAGAACGTCATGGAGCTCGTGGCCGCCAGCCCCGCGGACGGGTCGACCCGCGCGATCATCCGCGAGGAGTGGCCCGCGAGCTGGACCGAGAACCACCCGGCGATGTACTTCCTCGCCGACGGCCGCCGATTCATCTGGACGTCGGAGCGCACCGGCTGGAGCAACCTCTATCTCTACGATCTCTCGGGCCGCCTGATCGCGCCGCTGACGAAGACCTCGTCGTACGAAGTGGACCAGGTCGTCGCGATCGACGAGGCGCACGGACGCCTCTTCTACACGGCGCGCGACGGCGACAACTACATGAAGGAACAGCTGCACCGGGTGGGTCTGGACGGCGCCGGCGACACGCGCCTCACCGATCCGGCGCGGCACCATGCGGTCGGGCGCTGCGTGGCCGAATTCGGCGCGGCGCCGTCGAACGCGCCTCAGTCGTGCGGCGTGTCGCCCGACGGCCGGTTCTTCGTCGACGTCTCCCAGACACACGATACGCCGCCGTCGACGCGCCTCGCCGACGCGGACACGGGCCGCACCGTCGCGCCCGTCGCCTCCGGCGACGCGAGTGGCCTCGCCACGCTCGGCTTCCGCCCGGCCGAGCTCTTCACGTTCCCGTCGGCCGACGGCGGCACGACGCTGCACGGCCTGATCCGCTTTCCGCCGAACTTCGACGCGTCGCGCCATTACCCGGTGCTGCTGACGGTGTACGCCGGCCCGGCCTCCGGCAGCATGGCCGTGAACGAAACGTTCACGCCGCCGAGCGCGATCACGGGCTTCGACGTGCTCCTGGTGACGCTGAACACGCGCGCGGCGCCCGGGCAGGGCAAGCGGGCGCTCGACGCGGTGTACCTGAAGCTCGGCCAGCCCGAGGTCGACGACCTCGCCGCGGGCGTCCGCGCGCTCGACACGATGCCGTTCGTCGATGCGTCCCGCGTCGGGATCTACGGCACGTCCTACGGCGCCTACGCCTCGCTGCTCGCGCTGCTCCGCTACCCGGATCTGTTCGCCGCCGCCTCCGCCGCGTCGCCGGTGACGACGTGGGAGAACTACGACACGATCTACACGGAGCGCTACATGCGCACGCCGGCGGAGAACCGCGACGGCTACGAGCGCGGCAGCGCGATGACGTACGCGGACCGCCTGCGCCGGCCGCTGCTCCTTTATTACGGCACGGCCGACAACAACGTGCACCAGTCGAACACGCTGCAGTTCGTGCAGGCCCTGCAGGGGGCGCACAAGAGCTTCGACCTGCAGGTGGGCCCCGACAAGGGGCACAGCGCCGTGGATCAGGATCGGATGCTGGAGTTTTTCGCCGAGCGAATGGGGTTCGGCGCGCGCTAGGGCGTGAGCACGGCAGCTTCGCTGTGCTGCTTGATCAGGCTCTCGATCTGTTTCACGGCCGCGTCGCGGCGCCGCATCACCGCGTCGACCGCGCCCTTCTCGACCCACGGCCCGATCGCCCCGGTGACGGCGGCCGCGTCCAGCGCCTTCAACCGCTCGTAGAACGGCCGGTCGATCTGCTGCAGCTCGAACGGCAACGTCCGCACGTTCGTGAAGCAGCGCGAGTGATCGACGAGGACGAGGTTCCAGTCCTTGTCGATCAGCATGTTGCCTTCGTTCTCGTCGATATTACCCACGAGATCGTCGAAGGCCTTCTGCCGGTTCACCTGGTAGATCCAGCGGCGGCCGTCGGGCGGCGTGTCGGCCTTCTTACTGCCGAACGTCGACATGCCCTCGAGCCAGAGCTGCACCGACATCGATTTGCCGTCGATGACGCGCTCGGCGGTGGGCGGCACCATATCGAGCGCGAGAAGCTGATCGAGCTCGTACGCGGCGATTTCCGACTTGTAGCTCTCGAAGTAGCCGCGGACGCGGCGGGGCGGCAGGTCCTTCACGGCGACGCCCCCAGCCAGCCCGCCGGGCGCGAAGAACGCGTGGCGGGGGCGGGTCACGCCGACCGGGATGTCCGCCATCCGTTCGATGGGCGCGGACCTGATAAACTCCACGAACTCGGCGTCGCGGCCAATCCAGATCTTCGAGCCCTGCGGAGCGCGCGCGGCCGGCGCCTGCGCCAACGGAGCGGCGAGCGCGATAACGAGCGCGAGTCGCGACAGCATGAGATCACCTCTCGCAGGAAACCCGTCGCGGGAATCAGACCAGCGGCCGGGAGTATACGCCGCGGTCCTGCTCTTTCTCTACCTCTTTCTCGTCCTCACCGCCTACGTCGCGACCAAGGCAACCCGCGACGCGCTGTTCATCGCGCGCTTCGGGCCCGACGCGCTGCCGTACGCCGACGTCGCGTCCGCGATCGGGGTATTGGCCGCGATGGCGATCTACTTGCGCCTCGGGCGGCGGCTGTCGCTGCCGCTGCTGCAGACCGGCGCGCTCGCGGTGTTCGCCGCGGCCGGCGCCGCCTTCTGGTGGATAGGCCCGCGCGTCGAGTCGTCGTGGCTGATCCCCGCGCTGTACGTCTGGGCGAGCATCTTCGGCGTCGTCCTGCCGGTGCAGGTCTGGACGCTCGCGAACCACGCGATCACCCCGCGGCAGGCGAAGCGCCTCTTCGGGATCATCGGCAGCGGCGCGATCAGCGGCTGCATCGCCGGCGGGTTCCTCACGCGCACCGTGGCGCCGCGCGCGGGCGCCGAGGCGCTGCTGCTCATCACGGCCGTGGCGCTGGCCGCGCCGATCCCGCTCGTCTGGGCGATCTGGCGGACGCGCCTCTCGAGCGGCGCGCCCGAGGGCACGGCCGCCGAACACGCGTCGACCGACGGCGCCGGCCTCGTCGAGGGCCTGGCGCTGCTGCGCCGGCGCCGCTACCTCTCCACGCTGGCGCTGGTCGTGATGCTGTCCTCGCTCGTGACGACGATCGTGGCGTGGCAGTACCGCGCGGTGGCCGCCGGCGCGATTCCCGACACGGACCAGCTGGCCGCGTTCTTCGGCGGGTTCCTCTTCTACACCGGCCTGCTGTCGCTCGCGACGCAGGTGTTCGTCACCGGGCCGTGGCTGCGCCGGTTCGGTCTCGGCCCGGCGCTGCTCGTGCTGCCGCTCGCGCTCGCCGGCGGATCGGCGGCCCTCATGATCACGGGCTCGCTCGCCGCGGCGGTGGCGCTTCGCGGCAGCGACCAGGTCCTGCGGTACGCGATCGACCGGCCCGCGACGGAGCTCCTCTACCTGCCGCTCTCCGACGCCGACACCTTCGTCGCGAAGTCGATCATCGACACCGTGCTCGTGCGCGCGGGCGACACGCTGGGGTCGCTGCTGGTGCTGGCCGCGCTCGCGGTCTCCGTCGGCCCCGCCGGGCTGGCCGTCGTCACGCTGGTGCTGAGCCTGGTGTGGCTGGCGGGCACGCGGGTGGTGCGCCGCGAATACGTGCGGACGCTGCAGGACAACATCCGCGCCCACCGCCTCGGCGCCGAGCGGCTCGCGGAGGCGACGACGCGCGATCGCACCGCGGCCGACGCCGTGGAGGACATCGCGCGCCTCGAGGCGCGGCTCGCCGATCCGGATCCGGACGTGCGCACCGAGGCCTTCGTCGCGCTGGCGCGCCTCACCCCCGTCGATCCGCTCGAGCGCCTCAGCGATCTGGGCACCGTGCAGGACGTCTCACTGCACCTGTCGATGGTCGCGTACCTGTCGCGCCCGGGCCCGCAGCAGAACCCGACGGCCGCGCGCCTGCTGCTCGACGCCGCCTTCGCGGCGGCGGCCGTCGATCCGGAGGCGCGGATCCAGCTCGCGCGCGCGCTCGACGTCCTCCCCGACGACACGCTCGCCGCCATGGCGGACACCGCCATGCCGCTCGTCGGCGAACTGCTCGACGCGCGCCACGCCCCCGACCTGCGGCGCCTCGCGCCCGACCTGCTCCGCCGCCTCGGCACCGTCGCGGCCGACCGCACGCTCGTCGACCATCTGACCGATCCCGATCCGGACCTCCGGCGCGACATCCTCGCGGCGTTGAACGCGCTGCGCCAGCACGCGCCCGAGCGCCCGCTCGACCGCGAAGCCGTGGAGACCGCCCTCGCGGCGGAGATCCTGGGGCACTATCGCTCCCACCAGATCCTCGCGAGCGGACCGGACAGCGCAGACGGAGCCGTCGATCTCGAGGGCGAACTCGAGCGCATCTTCCGGATGCTGAAGCTGCTGTATCCCGCGAATGACCTGCAGAGCGCGTACGTGGGGGCGCGATCCGCGAACCCGGGCGTCCAGGATCACGCGCTCGAGTTCCTGGAGCACACTCTGCCCCCGAGGCTGTGGGCGCTGCTGGTGCCGCTGCTCGATCGGGAGGCGGATCCTGAGGCGCGGCGTGCGTGGGACGCCGCGCTCAGGCGGTTGGAACGGCCGTAGACCGGCCGGCTACTTGCGCTTGCCCGTCCAGGTGCCCTGGCCGAGGCCGCCGAGGTCCACGGTGCCCTTCATCGAATCCTTGCTCTCGATGGTGCCCGCGTAAACCACCGTCAGCGCGGTGCCCTGCACGTCGGCGTTGATCGTGATCTTGACGTCGTTGCCGTCGACCGTGCCGGTGAGCTCCTGCTCGCCGAAGGTCTCCGACGAGTAGTGGCCGGTCAGCTTCATCCCGTCCTGCTTCAGGGTGATCGTCGGCGTGCCGCCGCCCGCATCCGTCTGGACGTCGAACGTCCACGCGCCGGTCAGATCCACCTTGGCCTGCGCACGCGCCGGAGCGCTCGCCAGCACCAGTCCCGCCGCCGCGAACGCCAGAAGTGCCGAACGCACAATCCTTACCTTGGTCATAGTCTCTCCCGTGGACAAGAAGGGCTGATTATGCCGTATGAGACGAGCCTACCGACCGTCCGGTTTCAATTAATTTACGCCGGAATCGCCCCGACAACCTCCGCCACCTGCGCGATCAGCCAGTCGACCTCGGCGTCCGTAATCACATAGGGCGGCATCACATAGACGATGTTCCCCAGTGGGCGGACGAGCGCCCCGCGCTCGAGGAACGCCGCCGCCAGGCTCGGCCCGAGCTCGTCGAGATAGCCGCCCGACGCCCGGGTCGCCTTGTCGGCGACCAGCTCGAGGATCCCGATCCCCCCGATCACCCGCACGTCGCCCACCGCCGGCAGGGCGGCGAGCGGCGCCAGCCCCGCCTTGAGCTGCGCCTCCAGACGGCGGACGCGCGCCAGTACGCCGTCGGTCTCGAAGAGCGCCAGGCTCGCCGCGCCCACGGCGCAGGCCAGCGGGTTGGCCGTGAACGAATGGCCGTGGAAGAACGTTTTGTGCCGGTCGTCGCTCAGGAACGATTCGAAGATCGGCTCGGTCGCCACCGTCGCCCCCATCGGCAGGTACCCGGCCGTCAGCGCCTTCGACAGGCAGATGATGTCGGGCGAGATGCCGGCGTGCTCGCAGGCGAACATCTTCCCGGTGCGGCCGAACCCGGTCAGCACCTCGTCGGCGATGAGCAGCGTGCCGTGCCGGTCGCAGAGCGCCCGTGCGCCGGCCAGGTACTCGGCCGGCCACGTGATCATCCCGCCGGCGGCCTGCACCATCGGCTCGAGGATGACCGCTGCCACCTCCCCGCCGCCCTTTTTCAGAACCTGTTCGAGGCTCCCGAGGCAGTCGATGCGGCACGTCGCGCGCGTCAGGCCCAGCGGGCACCGGTAGCAGTACGGCGGTTCGGCGCGGTCGATCGGGAACAGGAGCGGCCCGAACGCCTCGGTGAACTCCGAGTCGTCGCCGACCGACATCGCGCCGCCGGTGTCGCCGTGGTACGCGTGGCGCATGGCGACGAACCGCGTGCGCCGGGACTGGCCGACGTTCTGCCAGTACTGCAGCGCCATCTTCAGCGCCACTTCGACCGCCGTCGATCCATCGTCGGAGTAGAAGACGCGCGTGAGCCCCGATGGCAGCACGGCCGTGAGCCGCTCGGCGAGCTCGACGGCCGGCTCGTGCGTAAAGCCGGCGAACATCACGTGCTCGAGGCGCGCGGCCTGCTCGGCGAGCGCGCGGTTCAGCACCGGGTGCGCGTGGCCGTGGATGTTGACCCACCAGGACGAGATGGCGTCCATGACGCGCCGCCCGTCATCCATATATAGGTACACGCCCTCGGCGCGCGCGACCGGCAGCGGATCCGGCGCCGTCTGCATCTGCGTGTAGGGATGCCAGAGCACGCGCCGATCCCGGGCGACGAGGTTTCGGGAATTCACAGGGCTCTCAGGAAGCTCACCAGCTGGCGATCGCGGTCCAGCTCCGTCTTCGCCCAGGCCTCCAGGCGTTCGGGGGTCAGGGGATCGAAGATCGGCAGCTCGCCGAGGACGGCGGTGCGGCCGTAGCGCTGGATCGCCGCCTTGTTCTCGGCGTCGGGCTCCCCGACCATCACGACGCCGGCCACCGGCAGGTAGCGGCGGCGCAGCGCCTCGATCGTCAGGAGCGTGTGATTGATCGTCCCCAGGCCCGAGCGCGCGGCGACGACGACGGGCAGGCCAAGGCTCGTCATCAGGTCGGCCATCGTCTCCGACTCGTTGAGGGGCACCATCACGCCGCCGGCGCCTTCGACAATCCAGCTGCTGCGGCTCGCTTCCGCTTTCACGACATTCACGAGCGGCGGCAGAAAAATGGTGAAGTCGTTCAGCCGCGCCGCGAGGTGCGGCGAGAGCGGCCGCGGCAGCCGGACGCCGGACTTGAGGATGCGGTCGTCGCCGACGCCGCTCAGCCGCTGCACTTCCGCCGTGTCGTCGTCCTGCTCGATGCCGGTCTGGATCGGCTTCCAGTAGCGGACGGCGCCCTCCTGGCGGTACCGGATCATCAGGGCCGCCGCGACGACGGTCTTGCCGACGCCGGTGTCGGTGCCGGTCACGAAGACGCCGCGGAGCATCATGCGCGGAGCTCCGGGCGTTCGGCGAGCGCCGCGACGAGCGCGTCGATGGCGTCGTCGGTCAGGCCGACATTCACCGAGAGGCGCAGGCGCGCGGCGCCCGCCGGGACGCTCGGCGGCCGGATGCCGCGCACGTCGAAGCCGCGCGCCTGGAGCGCGGCGGCGGCGGCCATCGCGCGGCCGTTGTCCCCGACGAGGACGGGCACGATCTGGGACCAGCCGTCGGGCACGGCCAGCCGCGCGTCGGCGAGACGCGCGCGGAGGCGCGCGGACAGCGCCGCGAGGCGGGCGCGGCGCTCCGGCTCGGCGTCGACGATGTCGAGGGCGGCGTCGAGGGCCGCCGCGAGCGGCGGCGGCGGCGCGGTCGAGAAGACGAAGGGCCGCGCGCGCTGCACGAGATATTCGATCGCGTCGGCCGGCCCGGCCACGAACGCGCCGGCGACGCCGAGGGCCTTGCCGGCGGTGTTCACCGAGAGGAGCATCAGGTCGTCGCCGGCGGCGGCGTCGAGCCCCGCCTCCTCCAGCAGGCCGCTCCCGCGCGCGCCGCGCACGCCGACGGCGTGGGCCTCGTCGACGATGAGCGCCGCGCCGTGGGCGCGGCAGAGCGCGGCGTACTCGCCGAGGGGCGCGGCGTCGCCGTCCATGCTGAACAGCGATTCGGTGACGACGAACACCTGGCCCGCGCCGG
Organism: uncultured Acidobacteriota bacterium; assembly: GCA_963792785.1. Taxonomy (GTDB): domain Bacteria; phylum Acidobacteriota; class Vicinamibacteria; order Vicinamibacterales; family CAVVIG01; genus CAWIMX01. Next base: position 1,441,210 of record CAWBXO010000001.1, read on the forward strand.
TCGCACCGGCGAGCAACCGGCCGAGCGCCGCGACGTCGAGGTGCGGGAACACGGCGCGCCGCGCGCCGGACAGGCGGATGCCGTCGATCAGGCTGGCGTGGTTCGCGGCGTCGGAGAGGAGGAGGTCGCCGGGCTCGACGAGCGTGGTGAGCACGGCGACATTGGCCTGGTAGCCGGTGGCGAAATAGAGCGCGCGCTCGGCGCCCTTGAAGCGCGCGAACCGGCGCTCCAGCGCGGAGGTGGCGTCACGCTCGCCGCGCAGCAGCCGCGAGCCGGTGCTGCCGCAGCCGTCCTCGCGCGCGGCGGCGGCGAGACGCGCGGCGAGGCGGGGATCGCGCGCGAGCTGCAGGTAATCATTCGACGAGAAGTCGAGCCCCTCGGGCGCGCGCAGCACGCGGCGCAGGCCGGACGCGTCGAGCGCGTCCAGGCGCGCGCGCAGGCGGGCGGCGAGGCGGTCGGTGGTGAGCACAAAATGGTCCTTAGGCCTTGGGCCCTGGGCGTTGGGCGGTCCCTGGGCCTTGGTCCGCCTTTGGGCTTTGGTCCGTCCCTGGGCCCTGGTCGTCGTCCTTGGCTTCGCGCTCGACTTCGAGCGTGCAGTCGCCGACCACGGCGGCGACCGCGGCGGCGGCGGCGAGGATGGGCGCGAAGACGGCGCCGATCACGCCGACGGTGAGCGGAAACTCGACGAGCGTCCGGCCGTCCTTCCTGATGCGCACGTGGCGCACGTTGCCTTCGTGGAGGAGCGTGCGCAGCGCCTCCACGAGCTCGGCACCGTTGACCTTGAATGATTCCGTGAAGGTTCGGGACATGGCTGCGCCCGGTCGGCGCTACCACTATACTTCGAGGGCCGCCATCAAATTTTCTCCGGCCCGGCGGCTGGCGGCCGGGTCGAGCGGAGGACTAGAATCGGGGACATGTTCGGGGGGCTCTTCCGGTTCCTGTTCAAGTTTCGCCCGGTGCTCTTCGAACAGGGCGACGTCGTGTTCGGGGCGTCGCGGTCCGTGCTGATCGCGGCGGCGGTGATCGCCGCGATCGGTCTGGCGGCGCTGGTCACGTATCGCGCCGTGCCGGGCACGCCGCGCCGGGTCCAAATCGCCCTCGTCGCGCTGCGGCTCGTCGTCCTGGCCGGCCTCGTCTTGTGCCTCGCGCGCCCGCTGCTCGTGCTGCGGGCGGCGGTCCCGCAGCAGAACTTCCTCGGCATCCTCCTCGACGATTCGCGCAGCCTGCAGATCGCCGACCTCGACGGCGCGGCGCGCAGCGCGTTCATCCAGCGCGAGTTCGGCAAGGACGGCGCGCTGACCAAGGCGCTGGCCGACCGCTTCGTGCTGCGGTACTTCCGGTTTGCCGGTTCCGCCGACCGCGTGGCGTCGGCCGACGAGCTGACCTATACCGGCGCGGCCACCAAGCTCGCGACGGCGCTCGACCGCGCGCGCGACGAGCTCGGCGGCCTGCCGCTGGCCGGCCTCGTCGTGGCCAGCGACGGCGCCGACACGTCCGACACGTCGATCGACGAGACGCTGGCGAGCCTGAAGGCGCGCTCGATCCCGGTCTTCACGGTGGGCCTCGGCCAGCCGCACTTCGCGCACGATATCGAGGTCACGCGCCTCGAGACGCCCCGCACCGCGCTCAAGGGCACCTCCCTCGTCGTCAACGTCGTGATCAGCCAGACGGGCTACGCGGGCCGCACCGTGCCGCTCAACGTCGAGGACAACGGCCGCATCGTCACCACGCAGGACGTGACGATGCCGCGCGACGGCGAATCGGCGACCGTGCCCGTCCGCTTCACGGCCGGGGAAGCCGGGCCGCGCGTGTTCCAGTTCCGCGTGCCGGAGCAGGACGGCGAGCAGGTGGCCGAGAACAACGTGCGCGACGCGCTGATCGAGGTGGCCGACCGCCGCGACAAGATCCTGTATTTCGAGGGCGAGCCGCGCTTCGAGATCAAGTTCATCCGCATGGCGCTCGAGGACGACACCAACCTGCAGCTGGTGACGCTGCTGCGGAGCGCGGAGAACAAATACTGGCGCGGCGGCGTCGATAATCCCGACGAACTCGCGACCGGCTTCCCGAAGACGCGCGAGGAGCTGTTCGGCTACACGCGCGATCATCCTCGGCAGCGTCGAGGCCGGCGCGTTCACGCCGGAGCAGCAGCGCATGCTCGCCGATTTCGTGAGCCGGCGCGGCGGCGGGCTGATGATGCTCGGCGGCCGCCGGTCGTTCGGCGAAGGCGGCTGGGAAGGGACGCCGGTGGCCGAGGCGCTGCCCGTCGACTTCGAGGCGCCCGCCGGACGCAGCGCCGACTACCTGAACCGTATGGTGATCCGCCCGACCCACGCCGGTGAGATCTCGCCGATCCTCCAGCTCGCCGACACCGAGGACGCCTCGGCGGAGCGGTGGCGCACGCTGCCGACGCTGAGCAGCGTGAACCGGATCGGCGCAGCCAAGGCCGGCGCCACGGTCCTGCTGACCGGCACGAACGAGCACGGCGACGCGCAGGTCGTGCTGGCGTCGCAGCGCTACGGCCGCGGCCACACCATGGCGTTCACCGTGCAGGACACGATCGCGTGGCAGATGGACGCCTCGATCCCGCTCGAGGACATGACGCACGAGACGCTGTGGCGCCGGCTCGCGCGCTGGCTCGTCGACGGCGTGCCGGGCGGCGTCACGATCACCACGCGGCAGGACCGCGTCGACCCCGGCGAGGCGATCACCCTCTCGGCCGACGTGATGGACGGCGAGTATCTCGGCGTGAACGACGGCCAGGTCGTGGCGCACCTCACGTCGCCCTCCGGCCGCGCCGTCGACGTGCCGATGGAATGGACGGTCAAGAACGACGGCGAGTACCACGGCACCTACGTGCCCGACGAGGACGGCACGTGGGAACTGCGCGTGAGCGCGGCGCGCAGCGGCGAGGGCGGAACGAAGGACCTCGGCAGCGACGCCGTCCACATCCGCGTGTCGAACGGCAACAGCGAGTTCTTCGGCGCCAGCCTGCGGGAGCCCCTGCTCCGCCGCATCGCGGACGACACCGGCGGCCGCTACTTCGCCGCCTCGGACGCGGCGGCGCTGCCCGAAGCCATCAACTACAGCGGCAAGGGCGTGACCGTCGTCGAGGAACACGACCTCTGGGACATGCCGATCGTGCTGATCCTGCTGCTCGGCGCGATCGCCGGCGAGTGGGCGCTCCGGCGGACACGGGGGCTCGCATGAATAAGGTGCGGGGTGCTTGGGTGCGGGGTGCGGGGTGCGGGGTGCTGGGTGCGTTCCTCGTCCTGGCGCCGGCCATCGCCTCGGCGCAGCAGACGCACCTGGTCGTGGTCAGCGGCGTCGAGGGCGGCGCGGAATACGGCACGCAGTTTCACCAGTGGGCGACGACGCTCATCGACGCCGCGAAGAAGGCCGATCCGGACGCCGACGTCGTGTACCTCGCGGACAAGCCGGCGGCCGACCCCGCGCGCATTACGGGGCGATCCACGCGCGAGTCGATCCAGCAGGCGCTCACCGCGCTCGCCGGCCGCTCGGCGCCGAACGACGAGGTGCTGATCGTGCTCTTCGGCCACGGCAGCTTCAACGGCCGGGAGGCGTCCTTTAATCTTCCGGGGCCCGACCTCACCGCCGCCGACTGGGGCGTGCTGCTCGACGCCTTCACCGGGCGCCGCGTGGCCTTCGTCAACACGGCGGCATCGAGCGGCGCGTTCCTCGAGCCGCTCAAGGGCCCGGGCCGCGCGATCCTCACCGCGACGAAGACCGGCGGCGAGCGCAACGAGACGGTGTTCCCGCAGTACTTCGCGGAAGCGTTCGGCGCGCCCGACACGGACCAGAATCGCGACGGCCGCGTCTCGATCGCCGAGGCCTTCGCCTACGCCAAGGGCAAGGTCGAGGAGGACTACGGCAAGGCGGGCACGCTCCTCACCGAGCACGCGACGCTCGAGGACGGCATGGAAGGCCAGCTCGCGGCGCAGATGTTCCTCGCCGGGGACCGGCAGCGCGCCGACGCCATCGCGACGGAATCGGATCCCGCGATCCGCGCCCTGCTCGAGGAGCAGCGCCAGCTCGAGGAACAGGTCGCGGGCCTGCGCCTCCTCAAGCCGAGCCTGGCGCCCGACGAGTACGACCGGCGCCTCGAGGATCTGGTCACCCAGCTGGCGCTGAAGACGCGCGAGATCGACCAGCGGCGAGGCGGCAAGTGACTTGGCCTGCGCGCCGCACCGCCGCGCTGGCGCTCGCCGCGAGCGCGCTCGTCGCGGCCACCGCGGCCGCCGAGCGGCGCTACGCCGGGCACGGCAACGCCATCCTGCCCAACGCGGCGAACGACGGGCGCTTCACGTTCGTCCGCCTGCGCTACGGCCCGCCGGTCGGCTACGCGTCGCAATCCATCCCGTGGTCCCACGACTACCCCGCGGGCGAGGAGCACCTGCTTCGCATCCTCACGGAGCTGAGCACGATCGACGCGCGCGTGGACCGGACGAATATCCTGTCCCTCGACGACCCGGACCTGTGCGAGTATCCGATCGCGTACATGGCGGAACCCGGGTACTGGACGATCGACGGGGCGGAGGCCACGGCGTTCCGCGACTACCTCCTCAAGGGCGGGTTCGTGATCTTCGACGATTTCTCCGAGCGGCGCGGCGGCTGGGCCCATTTCGAGCGCGCGTTCCGCACGGTGCTGCCCGACGCGCGGTTCTTCGATCTCGACGCCTCGTCGCCCGTCTTCCACTCGTTCTTCGAGATCGACTCGCTCGACATCGTCCCGCAGGCGTACGACATCGGCCGGCCCGTGTTCCGCGGCGTCTACCTGGACAACGACCCGGGCAAGCGCATGCTCGCGCTGATCAACTACAACACGGATGTCTCGGAGTTCTGGGAATTCGCGGACACCGGCCTGGAGCCGGTGGACGAGTCGAACGAAGCATTCAAGCTCGGCGTGAACTACGTCATGTACGGGATGACACACTGAAGAAACCGAACTGAAAGGATTCTTTCCGTGGACACAATCGATACGAAGGACCCGGATCTGACGTCGCCTGACGACGTGGCGCTCGCGGACAGGATGAACGAGGGCCGGCAGCGGATCGTCGGCGAGCTGAAGAAACTGATCATCGGGCAGGACGACGTCGTCCAGCTGGTGCTGCTCACGCTGTTCGTCGGCGGCAACAGCCTGATCGTCGGCGTGCCGGGCCTGGCGAAGACGCTGCTGATCCAGACGCTGGCGAAGGTGCTCGACCTCAAGTTCAACCGGATCCAGTTCACGCCCGACCTGATGCCGTCCGACATCACGGGCACCGACCTCATCCAGGAAGAGGCCGTGACCGGCCGGCGCCAGATGGTGTTCGCGCCGGGCCCGATCTTCGCGAACATCGTGCTCGCCGACGAGATCAACCGCACGCCGCCGAAGACGCAGTCGGCGCTGCTCGAGGCGATGCAGGAGCACCGCGTGACGATCCAGGGCCGCACGTACCAGCTCGAGGAGCCCTTCTTCGTCTTCGCCACGCAGAACCCGATCGAGCTCGAGGGCACGTATCCGCTGCCCGAGGCACAGCTCGACCGCTTCATGTTCCACATCGTGATCGACCATCCGCCGGAATCCGAGGAGCTGAACGTCGTCAAGACGACGACGGCGATCCTCGAGCCGACGTTCGTGCGCACGGTGACGGGCCCGGACCTGATCGCGTTCCAGCGGCTGGTGCGGCGCGTGCCGGTGGCCGAGGCCGTGATGCGCTACGCGCTGACGATCGTGCGCACGAGCCGGCCGAAGTCGCCGACGGCGCCCGAGTCGGTGAAGAAGTACGTGGCCTTCGGCGCGAGCGTCCGCGCGGCGCAGAACCTGGTGTTGGGCGCCAAGGCGCGCGCGCTCACGAGCGGGCGCTACCACGTGAGCTTCGACGACATCCGCGCGATGGCGCTGCCGGTGCTGCGGCACCGCGTGCTGACCAACTTCCGCGCCGAGTCCGAGGGCATGACAACGGACACGATCATCGCCGAGCTCCTCGACGCCGTCCCGGTCCCCAGGAGCGGGATGTAGGGCTTAGGGCTTAGGGCTTAGGGCTTAGGGCTTAGGGCTTAGAAGTCGATGCAACATTCCCATGCGATGCCCGGCGCGCGGTTCGTGGACCCGACGGTCCTCAGCCGCATCGGCAACCTCGAGCTGCTGGCGCGCTCGGTGGTGGACGGGTTCATCAACGGCCTGCACCACGCGCCGTTCTTCGGCGCGTCGGTGGACTTCGCGGAGCACCGCGGGTACGTGGCGGGCGACGACATCCGCCGTGTGGACTGGCGCGTGTACGCGCGCACCGACAAGTACTACGTGAAGCAGTATGAGGCCGACACGAACACCAACTTCCGGGTACTGCTCGACGTGTCGAAGTCGATGAGCTTCACGACGCACGGCGTGACGAAGCTCGAGTACGGCTGCTACCTGGCGGCGTGCCTCGCCTACATGGCGCAGCGCCAGCGCGACCGCGTGGGCCTCATCACCTTCGACAGCGAGGTCGTGAACCATGTGCCGCCCTCGGCCCGGCACTTCCCCCAGGTGCTGGCAACGCTCGACCGCGCGAAGGCCGAGCGGCCCGGCAACCTGCGCGCGCCGCTCACGCGGATGGCCGAGTTCTTCAAGCGCCGCGGCATCCTGGCGCTCATCTCGGATCTGTACGACGATCCCGACGCGATCATCGAGGCCGTCCGCCCGTTCCGGATGCTCGGCAACGACCTCATGGTGTTCCACGTCCTCGACCCGGCCGAGATCGACTTCACGTTCGAAGACGCGTCGGCCTTCGAGGACCTCGAAACGGGCGAGCAGATCCCGGTGGTGCCCAAGTCGTTCGCGCGGCAGTACCGGCAGCTGATCCAGGAGCACGTCGAGGCGCTCACGACGAAGTTCGCCGAGAACCGGATCGACTACACGCTCCTCAACACCGCGAAGCCGCTCGACGAGGCGCTGTTCCGCTACCTCGCCGGGCGCGAGCGGCTGGCGCGGGTGCGGTAGGCCATGGCGTTCCTCACGCCGCTCGTCCTGCTCGGGCTCGGTGCGCTGGCCATCCCGGTGGTGGTGCACCTGATCCAGCGGGAGCGCAAGCACCTGGTGCCTTTTCCGTCGCTGATGTTCCTCGAGCGGATCCCGTACCAGTCGGTGCGCCGCCGGCGCATCCGCCACTGGTTCCTGCTGCTGATGCGCGCGGCGGCGATGGCGCTGATCATCGCGGCGTTCGCGCGGCCGTTCTTCGAGCAGGGCGCGCTCGCGGTGACGGCCGCCGGCGGCGCGCGCGAGGTGGTCATCCTGCTCGACCGCTCGGCGAGCATGGCGTACGGCGACACGTGGTCACGGGCGCAGGAGGCCGCGCGGCGGGCGGTCGCCGCGGTGAACCCGGAGGACCGCGCCACGCTCGTGCTGTTCGCGCGCAACGCCGAGGAAGCGATGCGCGGGACGTCGGACCAGGTGCGGCTCGACGCGGCCATCGCCGCCGCGGCGCCAACGGCCGGCGCGACCCGCTACGGCCCGGCGCTCAAGCTCGCGCAGAGCGTCGTCGCCGAATCGAACCTGCGGCGCCGCGAGGTGATCCTGATCAGCGACCTGCAGCGCTCGGGCTGGACCGGCGCTGAAGACGTGCGCTTCCCCGAGGGCACCATCGTCACGCCGGTGGGCGTGGGCGCCGCCGACGCGGCGAACCTCGCGGTGGTCTCGGCGGCCTTCGCACGCGCGTCGTTCTCCGACCAGGAGCGCGTCACGCTCACCGCCGCCGTGGTGAACCGGTCCCCGGCCCCGCGCGCCGACGTGCCGGTCACACTCAAGCTGAACGGCCTCGAGATCGAGACCAAGCGCGTCAACCTCGCGGCCAACCAGCCGGCCACGGTCGTCTTCACGCCGTTCACGCTCGCCGACGCGAACGCCCGCGGTACGATCTCGGCGGGGACCGATCCGCTCCCGGCCGACAACACGTTCCAGTTCGTGCTCGCGCCCGGCCGCGGCGTGCGCGTGCTCGTCGTCGAACCCGGCGGCGGGAACGAGAGCTTGTATCTGTCGCGCGCGCTCCAGATCGGGACCGAGCCGGGCTTCGCCGTCGAGGTGGTGCCCGTCGCGCGCTTCCAGCCGTCAATGCTCCAGAACCGCTCGGTCGTCGTGCTCAACGGCACGCCGTTCCCGGCGGGCGCGGCGACGGGCGCGCTGCAGCGCTTCGTCGAGCAGGGCGGCGGGCTGTTCGTCGCCGTGGGGCCGAAGACCACGTGGCCGTCGACCGAGACGACGCTGCTGCCGGGACGCCTGGGCGCGACCGTCGATCGGCTGAGCGGGCGCGGCGGATCGATCGGCTACCGCGACTACAGCCACCCCGTGTTCGAGCTGTTCAAGGCGCCGCGCAGCGGCGACTTCTCCAGCACGCACGTCTTCCGCTACCGCGAGCTCGTGCCGGGCGCGGACGACCTCGTCCTGGCGCGCTTCGACGACGGGGCCGTGGCGCTGGCGGAGCGGCGCGTCGGCGCGGGGCGCGTCATCGCCTGGGCGACGACGCTGGACGACAGCTGGACCGACCTGCCGCTGCGCCCGGTGTTCCTGCCGCTGGTGCACGAGATCTCGCAGTACCTGGCGCGCTACCAGGCCGCGCCCGAGTGGTACACGGTGGGACAGGCGCTGGACTTTGCGACGACACCGGTCGCCGGCGTCGCGCGGCGGGTGGTGCTGACGCCGTCGGGTGAGCGCATCAGTTCCAACAGGGCCGACAGCACCGACCGGGCCGGCGGCGAGGGCGGGAGCGGCGGCCTCGAGCTCGACGAGCAGGGGTTCTACGAGATCCGCGACGCCGCCGACCCCAACGCCCGGCCGTTCACCGTGGCGGTGAACTTCGAGGCCTCCGAGTCGGACCTGGCGCCGCTCGATCCGGCCGAGCTCGTGGCCGCGGTGAGCGGGCACGCGGCGCCGGTCGTGGCGGAGGGCGCGGAACCCGAGCAGCTCACCCCGGAGGCGGCGGAGCGGCGCCAGGGCATCTGGCGGTTCCTGCTGCTCGCGGGCCTCGCCCTGCTCGCCGCCGAGATGGTCGTGGCGAACCGGTTGTCACAAAAAGAACGATTTCTCTGACCCGGCGTTCCCTGTAAGCTGATAGCCGGACTCGGGATCGGGAGGACACCTGCATGGGCGAGGCACACCGCAACGAGCTCGTCGGCGTCATCCGTGAGGTGCGCAACCGCTGGCGCCTGAAGCTCGCCGTGCGCGGCGCGCTGGTCGTGGTGGCGGGGAGCCTGCTCGCGTTCCTGCTGTCGGCGCGCGGCCTCGAGGCGTTCCGCTTCTCGGCGGGATCGATCGTCACGTTCCGAATCCTGATCTTCGCCATCTTCGCCGCGCTCGCCGGCTACTGGCTGGTGCGCCCGCTGCGGCGCCGCGTGAGCGACTCGCAGGTGGCGCTGTACCTCGAGGAGTACGACCCGTCGCTCGAGTCGGCGCTGCTCTCCGCCGTCGAGGCGACCGCCGCCGACGCGTCCGATCCGTCGCACTCCCCCGCGCTCGTCGAGCGGCTGGTGGCCGACGCGATCGCGAAGTGCCGCGCGGCCGAGCACAACCGGCGCATCGAGCGCGCCGCGATGATCCGCCACGCGGCGAGCATGGCCGCGATCGTCGCGATCGTCGGCGCCTTCATCACCTTCGGCCCGGCGTACCTGCGCCACGGCCTGTCGGCGCTCTTCGTGCTGTCGCAGAGCGCGAAGGCCGCGAGCCCGTATCACATCGAGGTCCTCCCCGGCGACACGACCGTGCCGCGCGGCTCCGATCAGACGATCACGGCCAAGGTGTCGGGCTTCACCGCCGCGGGCGCCGAGCTGCTGATGCGGTCCACGCCGAACGGCGACTTCGAGCGCGTGCCGCTCGTGCCCACGTCCTCGCCGGACACCTTCGAGGGGATCCTCTTCCACCTCGACCAGCCGATCGACTACTACGTCGAGGCGACGGGCGTGGAATCGGACCGCTACCGCATGTCGCTCGTGGACCTGCCGGCGGTCGAGAAGCTCGACCTCGAATATCACTTCCCGGCCTACTCCGGCCTCGAGCCGCAGACGGTCGAGGACGGCGGCGACGTGGCGGCGCTCAAGGGCACCACGGTCGGGCTGTCGATCACGTCGACGATGAAGACGGCGGGCGGCCGCATCCTGCTGAACGAGAACGAGTCGGCGCCGCTGACGGTGTCGGCCGACGGGCTCTCGCTCACCGGCTCGTTCACCGTCGAGAAGCAGGGCTTCTACCGGATCGAGCTGCAGGGCCCGAACGGCGAGCCCGTGGCCGCGTCGCCGCAGTACACGATCGACGCGCTCGCCGACCAGCCGCCGACCGTCACCTTCGCGAAGCCGGGCCGCGACACGCAGGCGAGCCCGGTCGAGGAGGTCTTCGCCGAGGTCCACGCCGAGGACGATTTCGGGGTGAAGAACCTGGACCTGGTCTACTCGACCAATGGCGGCGCGGAGAAGACGGTGCACCTGTTCGGCGGCGGGCAGCCGCTCGCCGACGTGCAGGCGGGCCACACCATTTACCTCGAGGAGCTCGACCTCGAGCCGGGCGACTTCGTGTCGTACTACGCGAAGGCCACCGACACCAACGCGGTGGACGGCGCGAAGACGACGATGAGCGACATCTACTTCGTGCAGATCCGGCCGTTCAAGACCGACTACAAGGCGGCGCAGTCGGCGGCGGGCGCGGGCGGCGGCGGCGCGGGCAACGAGGTGGGCGCGCTCTCGCAGCAGCAGCGCCAGATCGTCGCGGCCACCTTCAACACGGTGCGCGACGAGCCGACGATGTCGAAGGACAAGAATCGCGAGAACGTGGTGTTCCTCACGCTGTCGCAGTCGCGCCTGCGCGAGCAGGTCGACGACCTCGTGGAGAAAATGTCGAGCCGGCTGGTGAACCAGGATCCGCGGTTCGAAAAGATCGCGTCGCTGCTGCCGCAGGCCTCCGAGGCGATGAAGGCGGCCGAGGGCGAGCTGCGCGGTCAGAAGGCGAAGGACGCGCTCGCGCCCGAGCAGAAGGCGCTGCAGCTGCTCCAGCAGGCGGAACAGGAATACGAGGTTCAGGTCTCCTCGAGCCGCGGCGGCGGCGGGGGCGGCGGCGGGAACCAGCAGATGCAGGACGAGCTGGCCGAGATGTTCGAGATGGAGATGGACAAGCTCGCGAACCAGTACCAGATGCAGAACCGCGCGGACCAGCAGGGCGCGGACCAGCAGATCGACGAGCTGACCGAGCGGCTGAAGCAGCTCGCGCAGCGGCAGCAGCAGGAGGCCGAGCGGCAGCGCCGGCTCGCGCAGGGCAGCCAGAGCGGCGCGGCGGGCACCGGCGCGTCGCAGCGCGCGCTGGCCGACGAGATCGAGAAGGCGGCGCGGCAGCTCGAGCAGCTCACGCGCGATCGCCCGCAGCAGAACGCGCTCGCCGACGTGGCGCGCCAGTTGCGCGACGCGGCGGATCAGATGCGGAAGGCGGCGGCCAGCGGATCGCAGGACGGCGGCGCGGCGGCGGCCCAGGCGCAGGAGCGGCTGCGCCAGGCGCAGGAGCAGCTCGCGAACCTGCAGTCCGGCCGCGGCCAGCGCGACATCGAGGACGCGCTCAACCGCGCCAAGGCCCTCGCCAAGGACCAGGAGCAGATCGAGGCCGACGTGAAGAGCCTCGAGAACGCCGGCGCCGACCGCGGCAGCCGCGCCCAGGGCATCGCGCAGCGCAAGGACGCGATGGAATCGCAGGTGGGCGACCTGGAGAACGAGCTGCAGAAGCTCGCCGACGGCACGCGCCGCGACGCGCGCGACGCGTCACGCAAGGTGCAGGAGGCAGCCAACGGCATCGGCGCCAATAAGATCAAGGAGAAGATCCGCTACTCGAAGGGCCTGCTGCAGGCGGGCGGCAACAACCCCGAGTTTGCCCAGGGCTTCGAGGAGTCGATCGGATCCGATCTGAACGAGCTGCGCGACACGCTGGGCGAGGCCTCGCGCGCGCTCGGCCAGGCGCAGCAGGACGATGCGATGCAGCGCGCCGCCGAGCAAGCCTCGAACCTGCGCCGCGGCGTCGAGTCGTTCGGCGAGCGCATGCGCCAGCAGGCGCGTGAACAGCAGGGTCAGCAAGGCCAGCAAGGTCAGCAGGGCCAGCAGGGCCAGCAGGGCCAGCAGGGCCAGCAGGGCCAGCAGGGCCAGCAGGGCCAGCAGGCGCAGAACGGCCAACAGGGCCAACAGGGTCAACAGGGCCAGCAGGGTCAACAGGGCCAGCAAGGTCAACAGGGCCAGCAGGGTCAGCAGGGCCAGCAGGGCCAGGGCGGCCAGCAGGCTCAGGCCGGTGGCCAGGGCGGACGCCAGGGCGGCGGCAATGACTACACGCGCGGCGGCGCGTATTCGGGCGGCGACGTGCGCAACTGGGGCGGCGTCCGCTGGAGCGACGAGGACGTCCGGCAGTGGAGCCGGCAGGCGCAGGAGTGGCAGGCCGACGCCGAGGCGCTGCGCCGCACGCTGACCGAGTCGGGCCGCGACGTGCGGGATCTCGACGGGATCATCCGCGACCTGCGCAGCCTGACCGACGGGAGCGCGTACACGAACCCGGAAGGCCTGGCCATCCTGCAGGCGCAGGCGCTCGACAAGCTGAAGGAGTTCGAGTTCGGCCTCCGCAAGGACCTCGGCATGGACGGCCAGCAGCAGCTGTTCCTCGCGGGCTCCGACGAGGCCCCCGCAGGCTTCCGTGCCGCGATCGAGGAATACTACAAGGCGCTCGCGAAGAAATAACGGCGAGCGCGCAGCGGTTCTGGGGGTTCAGGGGGTTCTGGAGGTCGGGTTCCGGGTTCGAGGGTTCGGGGGTTCTCAAGGTTCTAGGACCCCGGGGCACGGAACCGGGACCATGCTGCAGACCAGCTCTAGAACCAACCTTTAGAACCCCTGAACCTCCTGAACCTGTCGAACCCGACCTCCAGAACCCCCAGAACCTCCGGAACCCCTTGAACCGCTGCGCCGTCTACCGTCCCGTGCGCCGTCTCCTCCTGCCGCTCCTCATCGCCGCGGCCGCCCTTCCGGCGGCGCTCGCCTCGCGTGTCGCGGCGCAAACGGATCTCGATGCCTTCATGCAGCGCGTCGTCGCGCGCCGCGACGACAACTGGAAGAAGCTCCAGCAGTACGTGCTCGACGAGCGACAGGACGTGAGCCTGCTCGCGCCCGGGCGGATCCGCCTCTGGGGCGAGCGCTCCGACTACACGTGGTTCATCGAGGACGGCTACTTCGTCCGCAGCCCGGTCGCCGTGAACGGCGCGACCGTCGGCGAGGACGATTGCCGCAAGGCCGAAGCCGACTACCTGCGGCGCGTGAAGCGGCGCGACGCCGCCAGCCCGGAGGGCCGCGACGACGCGGGCAACCGCCCGCCGGCCGACACGAACGCGCTCATCCAGCAGGTGCGCCAGCCCGAGTTCATCTCGTCGTCGTACTTCCTGAACTTCAAGTTCGACGAGGGCCGCTACGCGCTGGTCGGGCGCGAGACGCTCGACGGCGCGGACGTTCTGCGGATCGAGTACTACCCGGCGAAGCTCTTTTCCGACAACCCGGCGGAGCGCGCGGTGCCGGATCGCCAGCGGCGGCGCGAAGATCCCGACAATGCGGTCGGCAACGAGATCCTGCGGCTGATGGACAAGACCTCGCTCGTCACCCTCTGGGTGCGGCCCGACGCGTTTCAGATCGTGAAATACACGTTCGACAACGTCGGCCTGGACTTCCTGCCGGGCTCGTGGCTCGTCGACGTCGACGCCATGCGGGCCACGATGACGATGACGCAGGCGTTCCCCGACGTCTGGCTGCCCGCGTCGATCGAGATGCAGGCGGCCCTGCAGCTCGCGATCGGCACCTTCGACATCCGCTATCGCGTCGACTACCCGATTATCGCCAGGCCGAGACCAGCGGCCGGCTGATCCAGCCATGATCGGGATCACGCTGCGACACGATCACGAAATGCAACCACGAAGGCACGAAGACCACGAAGACAAGCGATCTGCAGCGTGACACGATGAGAACATCATCCTTCGAGCCTTCGTGCCTTCGTGGTTGCCTTTGTCTTTGGATTCTCGGCTGCGGCGTGACGACGTGGGCGATGCCGCAGGCGGAGGTGGTCGCGCAGATCCAGGTGCAGGGCAACACGATCACGCCCGACGCGGAGATGATCGCGATCGCGGGTCTCTCGGTCGGGATGCCGCTCGAAGCCGGCACGATGGATGCGGCGAAGGGTCGCCTCGAGAAGACCGGGCGCTTCGATCGCGTGCAGGTGCTCAAGCGGTTCGCGTCGATCGCCGACCCGTCGCAGATCGTCCTCGTCGTGCTCGTGCACGAGCCCGGCGCGTCGATCGATCTCCCCGGCCCGGGCCTTCCCGCGCGCGTCGTCCGCCGGCGCGGCGTCACCGTCCAGTATCTGCCGCTGCTCGACTATGACGAGGGGTACGGGTGGACGTACGGCGTGCAGATCGCCCATCCGCGCGTCATCGGCGCGGGCAGCCGCGTGGCGTTCCCGCTCACGTGGGGCGGCGAGCGCCGGGCCGGGGCGCTCCTCGACAAGAGCTTCACGGCCGGGCCGCTGACGCGCGTCGAGACCGGCGGCGCGATCACCCGGCAGATCGATCCCTTCTACGACGAGCCGGTGAACCGCGGGCGGGTGTGGGCGCGCGCCGAGCGGGCGTTCGGCGTGTCGCTGCTGACGGGCGTGACGGCCGACTGGCAGAAGGTGGCGCTGGGCCCGGGCGCGCGCGACGCGGTGCCGTCGATCGGCGCCGACGTGACGCTCGACACGCGCATCGATCCGTGGCTGGCGCGCAACGCCGTGTGGGCGCGCGCGGCCTGGACGCGGGCGGGTTTTCCGGGCGGCGCGGTGAACGAGACCGAGCTCGAGGCGCGCGGCTACCTCGCCCTCCCGGGCCAGGCGGTGCTGGTGGCGCGGGCCGCGCGCGAGGGCGCCGGCGCGCCGGTGCCCGGGTACGCCAAGCGCCTGCTCGGCGGCGCAGACAGCGTGCGCGGGTTCCACGTGGGCACGGCCGCCGGCGACAACCTGGCGGCGGGTTCGATCGAGCTCCGCGTGCCGCTCAACTCACCGCTGGCGTCGGCGAAGATCGGGGTGAACGCGTTCGTGGACGCGGCGGCCGTCTACGAGGCGGGCGCGCACCTCTTGGACCAGTCCTTCTCGCAGGGCGTCGGCGGCGGCGTCTGGCTGTCGCTCGCCGTGATTCGCCTTGACGTGACCGTCGCCCGGGGCCTCGGGTCCTCCACGCGCGTTCAGTTCGGGGTCAGCACGGGGTATTAGGATCCTTGCGGTTCTTGGGGTTCCGGAGGTTCTGGCGGTTCTGGAGGTCGGGTTCCGGGTTCGGGCGTTCGGAGGTTCTGAGGTCCGGTTCTCATCCCTGCGGATGCCGAACCCTTCGAACCCTCGCCCCCCTGAACCCGGAACCCGACCTCCAGAACTCCCAGAACCTCCGGAACCCCAGGAACCTCTACGTCTCGATCCGCCCTCCGCGAGCCGTGAAGTCGTCGAGGACGCGCTCGACCTCGCGGCGGAATCCGGGCTCGGCGAGCCACTCGACATCCACGAGGCGGACGATCGCGGCGGACTCCAGCTCGCGCGCGAGGGCGGCGAACAGCGCCTCCACGGTCGGCGTGTCCAGGTCCGGCGGCGGCTCACCTTGAGGAGGATCGGCGGCAGGATCGCCGTCGTGGCGGCCGGGGACCGTGCGCGACTCGAGGTAGCGCATGTAGAGGCGGCCGCACGGCAGGTCCACGACGCGGGCCTGGCGCCCGGGACGCAGCAGCAGGAACTCGCGCCGGCTGGGAGCCACGGCTGGTATTGTGCCATTCAAACGATGGGACGAACGGCAGCCTTCCCGGGACGAACGACTGGGACCACTCGCACGTTCCGGCAGTAATCGCGGAAGATAACGGAAGTCACCGATGGGCCAGCCCCTGAGAATCCCGGCGTGGACGCGATTCGTCATCGCGACGGCCTTCGGCCTGTCCTCGGCCCTGCAGGCGTACTGGATGCAGCGCCTGTGGGGCGACCCGATGTCGTCCGCATTCATCTGGCGGCTCGTTCTCGTCAACCTGGTCTACTGGTGGGTTCCGGCGGCCGTCGCGCCCGCGATCATGGGGCTCGCCCAGCGCTTCCCCCTCGGCAAGACCGGCTGGCCCACGCAGATCGCCGTGCACGTCCTGGGCGTCTTCACCTATTCGGTCGTGCACACGGCGGCGATGACCGCCACGCGCGTCGGCCTCTGGATCGCCGCGGGCCGTCCGGCCCTGAGCGTGCCGTGGGTGCAGGGCACGCTGCGGGAATATTTCACGCAGCTCGACTGGCTGGTGATGACCTACCTGTTCCTGATGGGCCTGGCGTACGCGCTCGCGTACCAGCGCGAGTCGGAAGCGCGCGCGATCGAGGCGGCGCAGCTCGAGGCACGCCTCGCGCAGGCGCAGCTGCAGACGCTCCAGCACCAGATCCGCCCGCACTTTCTATTCAACACGCTGAACACGATCGCCGGCCTGGTCCACGCGAACCCGCAGGCCGCCGACTCGATGATCGCGGGCCTCGGCGATCTGTTGCGCGTCACGCTTCACGGGTCGGGAATCCAGGAAGTGCCGCTCGAGCAGGAGCTCGAGGTGCTGCAGAAGTACCTCGACATCGAGCAGACACGCTTCGGCGAGCGCCTGACGGTGTCGCTCGCGATCGACCCCGCGACGCTGCAGGCCCTCGTGCCGAACCTGATTCTCCAACCGCTGGCCGAGAACGCCGTCCGCCACGGCGTCGCGCCCAACGCGCGGCCCGGCTGGATCGAGGTCCGCGCCGCGCGCGAGGGCCACCAGCTCGTGCTGCAGGTGCGCGACAGCGGCAACGGCCTGCCGCCCGAGCGCCTCACGGCGTTCAACGCGGGCGTCGGCTTGGGCAACACGCGGGCCCGGCTCGCGCACCTGTATCCCGCCGCGCACCAGTGCCTGTTCTCCAATCTCGCAGACGGGTTCTCCGTGACCATCCGCCTGCCGTTCCGCTCGGGCGGGGCGGAGGCGCAGGACGAGGGGGCGGCATGAGCATGACGAAGATCCGGACCGTGGTGGTGGACGACGAGCCGATCGCGCGCGCGCGGCTGCTGGCGCTGCTCGGGTCCGAGTCCGACGTCGAGGTCGTGGGCGAGAGCAGCGGCGGGCGGGCCGCCGTGGAGCTGATCGACCGCACCACGCCGGACCTGGTGTTCCTCGACGTGCAAATGCCCGAGCTGGACGGCTTCGAGATGGCCCGCGCCCTGAAAGACTCGACCCGGCCGGCCGTCGTCTTCGTGACGGCGTACGAGGAGTACGCGCTGCGGGCGTTCGAAATCCACGCCCTCGACTACCTGCTGAAGCCGTTCAGCCCGGAACGGTTCCGCGCCGCCCTCTCGCACGCGCGCGCCCAGCTCTGCGAGCGGCACGAGACCTCCCTCGGCCGGCACGTGCTGTCCCTGCTGCCCGGCGCGGCGCCGCGGGCCGCGCGCGACCGCCTCGTCGTGAAGTCCGCGGGCCGGATCCACTTCGTGCGCACGGCCGACATCGACTGGTGCGAGGCGTCGGGCAACTACGTCCGGCTGCACGCCGGCCCGGACGCGCACCTGGTGCGCGAGACCATGAGCCGGCTGGAGACGGGGCTGGACCCGGCGCGCTTCGCGCGCATCCATCGCTGCACGATCGTGAACGTGGAGCGGATCCAGGAACTGCGGCACACGCCGGGGGGGAGTACGCGGTCGTCCTGACGGACGGCACGGAGCTGGCGCTCAGCCGCGGCTATCGGGAGGCGCTGCAGTCGCGCATATCCCGAACGCCCTAACTACTTTGCTTTTCGTGGCTTACGGGCCGGACGGACCTTCTCGGCACGCGGTCCGCTGATCGGATCGTCCAGGAGCTCGAAGATCACCGGGTCGCCCACCTCGAGCTCCCAGTACTTCCCCTGCACGTCGCTCTTGTGGAAGAAGACGTCGCCACGGTCGGCGCTGATGAGGCCACTGCCCTGTCCCCCCACGAGGCGCTTGATCTTCCCTCGGGCGGTACTGGCGTGAATCTCGGAACGGGCCGGACCGGCTTTGGCCTTCGGTTTGGGTGTGCGGCTACGAGGCACGATCTTCCGAAGTGTAGCACTTGTCGTACAATTTGGCGCCACATCACCTTCGGACCCATGTCACACATCCTGCAAACGCTGCCCGCGGGCCGGAAAGTCGGCATCGCCTTCTCGGGCGGGCTCGACACGAGCGCGGCCCTGCACTGGATGCGCGAGCACGGCGCGATCCCCTACGCCTACACGGCCAACCTGGGCCAGCCCGACGAGCCGGACTACGACGACATCCCGCGCCGCGCCCTCCAGTACGGCGCCGAGCAGGCGCGCCTCGTCGACTGCCGCGCCCAGTTGGTCGCCGAGGGCCTGGCGGCCCTGCAGGCGGGCGCCTTCCACATTTCCACCGCCGGCGTGCCGTATTTCAACACCACGCCGCTCGGCCGGGCGGTCACCGGCACGATGCTCGTCCTGGCGATGAAGGCGGACGACGTCCACATCTGGGGCGACGGGAGCACGTTCAAGGGCAACGACATCGAGCGCTTCTACCGCTACGGCCTCCTCGCCAATCCGGGGCTCCAGATCTACAAGCCGTGGCTGGACCAGCGGTTCATCGACGAACTGGGCGGCCGCCGGGAAATGTCCGCCTACATGGCGAAGGCCGGCTTCGCCTACAAGATGAGCGCGGAGAAGGCGTACTCGACGGACTCGAACATGCTCGGCGCCACGCACGAGGCCAAGGATCTCGAGCGGCTCGACCGCGGCATGACGATCGTCGAGCCCATCATGGGCGTCGCGTTCTGGCGCGACGAGGTCGCGGTGGCCCGCGAGGTCGTGACCCTGCGGTTCGAGGACGGCTGGCCCGCCGCGATCAACGGCCAGACGTTCGCCGACGCCGTGGCCCTCGTCGCCGAGGCGAACCGCGTGGGCGGCCGGCACGGCCTCGGCATGAGCGATCAGATCGAAAACCGGATCATCGAGGCGAAGAGCCGCGGGATCTACGAGGCGCCGGGGCTCGCGCTGCTCCACATCGGCTACGAGCGGCTCGTCACCGGCATCCACAACGAGGACACGATCGAGACCTACCGCGAGAACGGCCGCCGGCTGGGCCGCCTCCTGTACCAGGGCCGCTGGTTCGACCCGCAGGCGATGATGCGCCGGGAACAGGCGCAGCGCTGGGTGGCCCGCCCGATCACCGGCGAGGTGACGATCGAGCTGCGGCGCGGCAACGACTACTCGATCCTCGACACGACGAGCCCGAACCTCACCTACAAGCCCGAGCGGCTGACGATGGAAAAAGGCGAGTCGGCGTTCTCGCCGCAGGACCGGATCGGCCAGCTCACGATGCGCAACCTCGACATCGAGGACACGCGCCAGAAGCTGATCGGGTACGCCAGAGGCGGCCTCCTCGAGCCGGGCGCGACCCTGCGCGAGCTCGCCGGCGGCGACGAAGAGAAGTAGTGATGGGGTGACATCACCAGCTCCTCACCCCCCTGCCCCGTCGATCGCGTGCTGGACTTCGGCGAGCAGCTGCGCCGTCGTGAACGGCTTCGCCAGCAGGCGCACCCCGGGGTCGACCCGCCCGTCGGGCACGAGCATGCTGGCGGGATACCCCGACATGTAGAGGGCCGGCAGCCCCGGGCGCAGCGTCCGCACGCGCTCGACCAGCTCGACCCCGCTCATCCCCGGCATCACCACGTCAGTGATCAGGAGCGCCAGCTCCTCGCTGCCGGCGCCCGCGAGGATCGCGAGCGCCCGCTCCGGCGTCTCGGCCTCGAGTACCCGCAGGCCGTGCCGCTCGAGCGCGCGCGAGGCGAACCGCCGCACCATTTCCTCGTCCTCGACCAGCAGCACGGTCCGGCGGCTCAGCGGCGGCACCGTGCGGGCCGGGGGCGCCGGCGCCGGGGCGGCCTCGCCCGCCCCGGCCGGCAGCCGCACATGCACGGTGGTCCCCCGTCCCGGCTCGCTCTCGACGTCGATCGTCCCGCCCCACTGCTGGACGATGCCGTGGACCGTGGAGAGGCCGAGCCCCGTGCCCTGGCCGAACGGCTTCGTCGTGAAGAACGGCTCGTAGAGGTGCGCGAGGGTGTGCGCGTCCATGCCGACGCCGGTGTCGCGCACGCTGATCTCCACGACGCCGTCGCGGTTCGCCGTGGCGACGCCGAACGCGCCGCCCCGGGGCATCGCGTCGCGCGCATTGAGGGCCAGGTTGATCAGGATCTGCTCGAGCTGTCCCGCGTCGCCGATCACGGTCCGCAGGCGCGGATCGAGGCTGAGCTCGATGAGATTCGGCTCTCCGAGCACGCGCGCGAGCATCGGGCGCAGATCGGTGACGACGCGGTTCACGTCGATCGGCCCGTGCTGCAGGAGCTGCCGCCGGCCGAACGCCAGGAGCTGCTGCACGAGCGCCGCGGATCGCTCGGCGGCCCGCCGAATCTCGGCGAGGTCGCCCGCGATCGGCTTGTCGGGCGTGATCTGCTCGAGCAGCATGTCGACGTAGCCGAGGATGGCCGTGAGGTTGTTGTTGAAGTCGTGCGCGACGCCGCCGGCCAGCCGGCCAATCGCCTCCAGCCGCATGGCGGCGGCGAGATCGGACTCGAGGCGCCGCCGCTCGGAGACGTCGACGACGACGCTGACGGCGCCGCCCGGTTCCCCGCCCTCGCCGGCGAGCGGCGCGCACCAGGCGTCCATGTGCACGCCGGCGTGCTCGATCCGGTGGTTCGAGGTCTCGCCCTGGAGCGCGCGCGCCATCGGCGCGGCGAGCTGGGCGAGCGCGCCGCCGGCGAGGGCGTCGAGCGGGCGGCCGACGATGTCCTCCTCGCGAAGCCCGAGCGCGGTGAGGCCGAGACCGCCGCAGAAGGCCCCCACGCCGTCGGCGTCGACGGCCCAGAGCAGCATCGGCACGTGCGAAAGGACCGCGCGCAGGCGATCGTCGGCGGCGCGCAGCGCCTCCTCGACGCGCTTGCGCTGCGTCATGTCGCGCGAGTAGCCGAGCACGCCCGTCACCTGGCCGCGCGCGTCGCGCACGGGCGCCAGCCATGTGCCCAGCCACACGGGCCGGTCGAGGTAGCGCGCCGGGCTCTCGACGTAGAGCGGCTGGCCGGTGCGGAAGACGTGCTCGAGGCTGCGCGCCTGCTGCTGCGCGATCGCCGGCGGAAAGACATCGGTGCGCGCGCGGCCGATCAGCTGCTCGGGCACCGTGCGGAACTGCTCGGCCGCCGAGCGGTTCGCGTACTCCACGCGATCGTCGGGGCTGATCACGAAGATCTGATCGGCGGCCATGTCGCCGAGCACGCGGTAGTAGGCCTCTCGCTGGGCCAGCATGGCTTCGCGCGCGCGCCGCGCGGTCACGTCCACGGCCACCGCGCTGACGGCGCCGCCGGCGCCAGCCGACGCGGTCGTGAGGGCCCAGCGCGCGGTGCCGTCCGCGTGCAGCCACGGCAGGTCGGCCTGGTACGGCGACGGCGAGGCGTGCACCGCGTCGAAGAAGTCCCGAATCTCGGCCTGGCCGTCGGCGGGGGCAAGGTGCCAGACCGGCTGGCCGACGAGTTCAGCCACGGGCCGGCCGACCAGGTCTGCCATGGCCGCGTTCACGTGCTCGATCCGGCCGTCTCTGGCGGCGATCCAGATGGCGACGGGAAGGGGGTCGAGCGGCGCGGGGTCCACCATGAGTCCGTGGGCAGGATTCTATCGCAGCAGAGCCGTCCAACTCGCTGCACCGTGGCCAGTTGCTTCCCGGCGCCGCGGGAAGAAACCCATGTATAAGGAACTAGTAAGTCGGCCCCCGAGGGTAGTAAGATAGGCGACTAGTTCTCGTCCAACTCTCGTTCGGCAAAGGGAGGCCTGAAAATGCCGGAAGACACTCCCCAGCAGCACGTTTCACGACGCGGATTCATCAAGGGCGTCATCGCCGCCGGCGCGGCCGTCGGCTCGGCGAGCTACCTGTTCCGCAGCACCACGGTGCTCGGCCAGCCCTCGGCGGCTGGGTCGGTGGAACGCCTCGTCACCCTCACGGTGAACGGCCAGGAGCGGCGCGTCGACGCGCTGAAGCAGGAAACCCTGGCCATGACCCTCCGCTACAAGCTGGGACTCACGGGCACCAAGATCGGCTGCGACCGCGCGGAGTGCGGCGCGTGCACCGTCCTCATCGATGACGTGCCGCGGTATTCGTGCTCGACGCTGACGCACAGCGTCCGCGGCAAGTCGATCGTCACCATTGAAGGCCTCGAGGCCGCCGACGGCTCGCTGCACCCGGTGCAGCAGGGCGTCATCGACGAGCAGGGCTTCCAGTGCGCCTTCTGCATGCCGGGCTTCGTGATGGCGACGGTCGGGTTCCTCAAGACCAACGCCAGCCCGACGCGCCAGGAACTCGCGCACGGCATCTCCGGCAACCTGTGCCGATGCCAGGACTACGACAAGATCCTCACCGCGATGATGCGCGGCGCGGAAAACCTCCGGAGGGTCTGACGTGGCGAAACTCGTAGGCCAGAACTACACGACGCCCGATCTGCACGCGAAGGTCACCGGACGCGCGAAGTACGCGGAAGACTACCGCGCCGAGGGCATGCTGTTCACCAAGCTCCTCGTGAGCCAGATGCCGCACGCGCGCGTCACCGTGGACGTGTCCCGGGCGAGGGCCCTCGACGGGGTGAAAGCGATTCTCACGCCGGACGATCTGCCGACGACAGACGCGAACGTGGAACTCGGGGAGGGCGTCGCCGCGTCGGCGCAGCCCGAGCGCGTCGTGACCTGGGAGCCGGTGTACGTCGGCGAGCCGATTCTCGCCGTCGCGGCCGTCAGCGAGGACATCGCGGCGCAGGCCATCGAACTCATCGACGTCCAGTACGAGCCGCTCCCCTTCGTCACCGATCCCATCGACAGCCTGCGGCCCGACGGCGCGAACGCCCGGCTGCAGGGCAACGTCTGGCGGCGACCGCCGGCGCCGCCGACCGGTGGCCGTGGCGGGGCGCCGGAGATCGCGTCCCTCAAATGGACGGCCTCCGATTTCGACAACGCGCCCCTGGGCCAGTTGCCGATGGGCGAGGCGACCGACGAGTGGACGCTCGGCGACCCCGACGCCGGCTTCGCGCAGGCGGACCTCGTGATCGACCGCACGTTCATCACGCCGTCGACGAGCCACCAGCCGCTCGAGACGCGCACGGCGATGGCCTACTGGCAGAACGGGAAGCTCTACCTGCACGGCTCGACCCAGAGCACGGTGCAGACGGTGGGGTCCGTGGCCGGCTGGGTGGGCATCGAGCCCGAGAATGTCGTGCTGATCAGCGAGTACACGGGCGGCGGCTTCGGCAGCAAGATTCCGGGCGCGCCCTCGATGTCGATCCCGGCGTTCCTCTCGAAGATGACCGGCACGCCGGTGATGATGCGCATCTCGCGCGACGACGAGCAGTCGATCGGGCGGGCGCGCACCGGGATCACGGCGCGCATCAAGGTCGGCTTCACCAAGGACGGCCGCGTGACGGCCATCGACGGCCTGGCGATCGGCGAGAACGGGCCGTACAACGCGCAGGGCGACCCGCGGTCGGCCGGCGACATCATCTCGCTCGTCACGCAGGCGCCGAACATGCGGTGGCGCACGATCAGCGTGCTCACCAACACGCCGCCCAAGACGTCGCAGCGCGCGCCGGGCGGGGCACAAGGCATCGCGATCATCGAGCCGGTGCTCGCCGAGGCGGCGCGCAAGCTCGGGATCGACGAACTCGAGCTCCACGTGATCAACGCCCCGGCGGGCAAGGCGGAGTACGGCGCGGCGAACGCGGCCGGGCGCCGCAGCTACACGACGTCGTGCTTCGCCAAGGAAGCCCTGCAGAAGGGCGCGGAGCTCTTCAAATGGAACGAGCGCAAGGCGGCGAGCGGCCAGCGTAATGGCTCGAAGGTGCGCGGCATCGGCGTGGCCCTCAGCGCCTACTCCGCCGGGTCGATCGGCTACGACGGCCTCCTGGTGATTCGTCCCGACGGCAAAGTGCAGATCCAGTCGGGCATCGGCAACCTCGGCACCGAGGCGGTGATCGATGTGCACCGCGTGGCGGCCGAATTGCTCGACGTGCCCTGGGAGAACGTCGAGGTCGTCTGGGGCAACACGGAGAAGTTCCTGCCGTGGACCTGCGCCTCGGGCGGCAGCCAGACGACGCACGCGATGACGCGCGCGGCGCACGCGGTCGGCACCGCGGCGGTCGCCCTCCTGAAGGAGCTGGCGGCGGCCGAACTCGGCGGCCGCCCCGACGACTACGTCGTCGCGAACCAGCGCGTGTCGCGGCGCGGCGGCGGCCCGGGCCTCACCTTCGCGCAGGCCGGCCAGCGCGCCATCCGGCGCGGCGGGAAGTTCGACGGCCACGACGCGCCCGAGGGCGTCAACGCCTTCACCAAGCGATCGGTCGCCGGCCTCGCCGGCCAGGGGCTGGTCGCCGCGGCGCGCGACACCTACGGGCGCGACGGCAACTCGCGGTCGTTCGTCGTCGGGTTCGCCGAGGTCGAAGTGGACGTCGAGACCGGCGAGCGCACGATCCTCGACTACCTCGCCGTGGGCGACGTCGGCACGGTGATCAACCCGCGCAACCTGCGCGGCCAGATCCTCGGCGGCGGCATGCTCGGCATCGGCCACGCGATCGGCCAGAAGTGGGTGTTCGACACGCACTACGGGGTGCCGCTCGCCAAGCGCTTCCACCACACGCGGCCGCCGACGATCCTCGACGCGCCGCAGACGATGTACGCCGAGGGCCTGAACATCCCCGATCCGGAAACGCCGGTGGGCGCCCGCGGCGTGGGCGAACCGCCGGTGGGCGCCGGCTACGGGGCGATCCTGAACGCCACGGCCGCCGCGGTTGGCGACGAGGTGTTCCGCCGCTCGCCCGTGATGCTCGACATCATTCTCGAGGGACTCGAGGCCGGCCACCCGGCGCACGAGCCGCTCACGACCCACATCTGATGACTGGTGACTCGCGACGACTGGTGACTCGCGACGACTGGTGACTAGCGGACGACTGGTGACTAGCGACTGATGACTGGAGACTACATATGGCAGTGATTCGCGACATCATGCCGGCGTTCGAGCTGTTCCAGCCGGCCAGCATCGACGATGCCCTGAGACTCCTCGACGAGCACGGCGCGGACGCCTGGGTGATGGCGGGCGGCCTCGATACCTTCGACTGGTTGAAGGACCGCACCAAGCGCACGAGCGTCGTGGTCGATCTGAGCCAGATCGCCGAGCTCTCGGGCGTCCGTGAGCTCGACGGCGGCGTCGAGATCGGCGCCACGACGACGCTCACCGAGGTGGCGAAGAACCCGATCGTCCGCGAGAAGTTCGGGCTCCTGATGGAGGCCGCCGAACTGGTGGCGTCGCCGCAGATCCGGAACCAGGGCACGCTCGGCGGCAACGTGTCGCAGGACACGCGCTGCTGGTACTACCGCAGCGGCTGGAGCTGCTACCGCGCGGGCGGCAACATCTGCTACGCGGACACGCCGACCGCGATCAACCGCGAGCACGCGATCTTCGACGCCGACCGCTGCGTGGCGGTGAACCCGTCGGACACGGCGCCGGCGCTGATCGCGCTCGACGCCAAGATGGTGCTCAGAAGCGCGCGCGGCGAACGCGTCGTCGACGCCGAGGACTACTTCATCGGGCCCGGCACCGACATCACCAAGATGAACGTGAAGCAGCCGAACGAACTGCTCGTCGCGATCCGGATCCCGTCGACCTGGGCGGGCGCGCAGTTCTACTTCGAGAAGGTCCGCGACCGCCAGGTGTGGGACTTCCCGCTCGTCAACGTCGCGTCGGCGATGGTCACCTCCGGCGGCAACATCGAGCGCATGCGCCTCGCCGTGAACGGCGTCGCCGCGCACCCGCGCCGGATGGCGAACGTCGAAGCGCTCGTCGCCGGCAAGCCGCGTAACGAGGACACGGCCGCCGCCGCCGGCGAGCTGGCGATCCAGGGCGCGCAGCCGCTGCGCTACAACGGCTACAAGGTGCCGCTCGTGCGGAATCTCGTCAAGCGCGCCATTCGCGGCACGGGCGCGGCGACAACGTAGGGTGATCGTCGTAGCTGTTAGGCGTTAGCCGTTAGCTGTTAGCCGTTAGCTGTTAGCCAGTCGGCGTCCTAATGGCTAACGGCTAGCAGCTAGCGGCTTCAATCATCATCTTCTCTTCCCGACGGAGGGCTGCCGTGAAACTCGTCGGCCAGAACTACACCACCCCCGATCTCCACGCCAAGGTCACCGGCCGCGCGCGGTACAGCGAGGATTTCCGCGCCGAGGGCATGCTGTTCGCGAAGCTCCTCGTCAGCCCGTGGCCGCACGCGCGCGTCACGCGCATCGACACGAGCGCCGCCGAGGCCATGGACGGCGTGAAGGCGATCATCACCGCCGACGACCTGCCGAGCGTCGCCGAGGGCGCGAGCCTCGGCGAAGGCATCGTCGCCAGCACGATCAGCGAGCGCGGCCTGACGATGGAGCCGCTCTACGCGGGCGAGCCGATTCTCGCGGTCGCCGCCGTCGACGAACAGACGGCCGCCGCCGCGATCGAGGCGATCCAGATCGACTACGAGCCGCTGCCCTTCGTCGTGGATCCGCTCGAAGCGCTGCGCCCGGGCAGCCCCAATGCCCGCGAGCAGGGCAACGTGTGGGCCCGCCCCGAGGACGCCGACCAGCCGTCCGGCCCGGTCGTGCGCGAGATCAAATGGACCGAGGCCGACTTCGCGGCCGCCGGCGACCGCCAGCTCCCGCTCGGCCAGACGCCGGACGAGTGGATCGTGGGCGACGTGGACGCGGCGATGGCCGGCGCCGACCTCGTGCTCGACGAGACGTTCGTCGGGCCGAACACGACGCACCACCCGCTCGAGACGCGCAGCGCGATGGCGTACTGGCAGAACGGCAAGCTCTACATGCACTGCTCGACGCAGAGCACGATGCGGACGATCAGCGCCGTGGCGCGCTGGGTCGGCATCGAGCCGGAGAACGTGGTGATCGTCGCCGAGTACTGCGGCGGCGGGTTCGGGAGCAAGGGTTCGTCCACCGTGTTCACCGTGGTCCCGGCGTTCCTCTCGAAGAAAGCCGGCGTGCCGGTGATGATGCGCGTGACGCGCGAGGACGAGCAGTGGATCGGCCGCGCGCGCCCGGCGCTGCATTCGCGCGTGAAGATCGGCTTCCGCAAGGACGGCCGCATCGTCGCGCTCGACGGCCTGGCGATCGTCGATAACGGCCCGTACGACATCGTCGGCGACGGGCGGTCGGCCGGCGACCACATCTCGCTCGCGTATCAGCCCCAGGCGATGCGGTGGCGATCGATCAACGTGCTGACCAACACGCCGCCGCGCGGCGCGCAGCGCGCCCCGGGCGGGATGCAGGGCAACTCGCTGATGGCGCCGATCATGGCGAAGGCCGCGGCGAAACTCGGCATCTCGCAGATGGCGATTCACCGCATCAACGCGCCGGAAGAGGGCAAGCCGGACTTCGGCGGCCCGAACGCGCGCGGGCAGCGCAACCATGCGACCAGCTGCTTCCTGCGGCAGGCGATCGACAAGGGCGCGGAGCTCTTCAACTACGAGGCGCGGATCGCCGAGAACGGCCGGCGCGACGGATCGAAAGTCCGGGGCGTCGGCATGGCCGTGAGCAACTATTCGGCCGGATCGATCGGATTCGACGGCCTCCTCGTGATCAAGCCGGACGGCCACGTGCAGATCCAGTCGGGTATCGGCAACCTCGGCACCGAGTCGGTGTTCGACGTCCACCGCGTCGCGGCGGACCTGATCGGCGTGCCCTGGGAGAAGGTCGAGATCGTCTGGGGCGACACGAGCAAGCACCTGCCGAACACGTGCGGCCAGGGCGGGAGCCAGACGGCGCACGCGATGAGCCGCGCGGCGCACGCCGCGGGATCCGACGCGGTGCGGAAGCTGCAGCAGATCGCCGCGCGGGACCTCGGCGGGCGGCCCGAGGACTACGTCGTGGAGAACGAGCGCGTGTCGCGCCGCGGCGGCGGGTCGATGACCCTGGCGCGCGCGGCGCAGCGCGCCCTCGAGCTGGGCGGCGCGTTCGACGGCCACGAGGTGCCCGAGGACGTGAACAACGAGACGAAGGCGGCGGCCGCGGCCCTCGCCGGCCTGGGCCTGATGGGCGTGGCGCGCGACACCTACGGGCGCGACGGCACGTCGAAGTCCTACGTGGCCGGATTCGCGGAGGTGGAGGTCGACCTCGAGACCGGGCACTACCGCGTGCTCGACCTGCTGGCCGTGGCCGACGTGGGCACCGTGCTCCATCCGCGGAGCCTCGGTGGCCAGATCCTGGGCGGCGTCATGCTGGGCTTCGGCCACGCGTTCGCCCAGAAGTGGGTCTACGACCAGCACTACGGGGTGCCGCTCGCGAAGCGCTTCTACCAGACGCGTCCGCCGACGATCCTGGACGCCCCGGCGCACATGGCGTCGGCGGCGCTGGACATCGCCGATCCGGAAACGCCGGTCGGAACGCGCGGCGTCGGCGAGTCGCCCGTGGGCACGGGCTTCGGCTGCGTCGTGAATGCGATCATCGCCGCCGTGGGCCCCGATCTCTTCGCAAGGGCACCCATTTCCGGCGACATGCTGCTGACGGCGCTCGCGGAGGGGTCCGCCACGCACCCGGCGCTTCAGGCGAACGTCTAGAAACGGGAATTTGGCGATGGCGTGATGTGAGATGGGGAGAGGGGCGTGACGGCCCTCTCCCCGCCTCCCCCTCTCCCTCACAACCGCTCGACCAGGGTGAGCCGGCCTGGCGGTTTTCGCGGTCGGCCCGACAGGCGCATTCGTGCAGCCCCGCGGGTCACGCAGCGGGCGATCTCGGACCCAGTCCCCCTCCCGACAGCGCTTGTGACAGCGTGTCGGCTGCGGCATCATTGGAGAAGCAATGATCTCCAGTAAACGCCGGAATGCACTGGTATTGTCGGCCGTCGTCGGTCTGCTGGCATACGGTCTCGTGCCAATATCGCGCGCCCAGCAGACGCCGGTGGCTGGGCCCCGCTTCGTGAGCGACGAGCAATTGACGCAGCACGCCGGCGTGGGCTCTCAGGTCGTCCACCCCCCGGCCAATGTTGCCTCGGGCGGCTATGCGGCCGTCCCGAAGGGAAACGGCACGGTCCGTTGGGTCCACTACGACTTCGGCGTCGACCGCCGCTACTCGGGCGATCCGACGGATCCAAGCTCCTGGACCGATTCTGCGGGCGCTCATCATCGTTCGTTCTGGCGCCCGATCAGCACCGATTGCGTACCGTGCCAGCCGTTCGTCTTCCTGTTCAACGACACGATGGACCAAGTGTTCCGGCTGCGCGCGACACTCGAGGAGATCGAAGCGCGCCGTGCCGGCGAGGTCGCGGTCATCGAGAGAGACATCGCCTCGGTGCGCCCGACGTCGAAGACGCCGTCCAGCGGCGGGCTGAACAGTCCGCAGTTGAAGCACGTGATCGACTTACAGGCCCATATCGACGTGATCAATCAGGCCGCCGCGGACGAAACCAAGGTACGAAAAGCCGAGATCGCGGCGAATGAACAGCGCGCCAAGGTCCTGGCGCGCAAGATCGCCGACTGCGAACGGCAGTGCGCCGCGGGAACCGCCACCAGTGGCCTCGCTCCCGCCGGTCTGGGTGGATGGATTCCCAGGACGCCGATCACGGCGCCGGGGTTGACCGACCTGCCCTTTCCCTGGAAGGGACCGTATACGACGAACTGCTACGCCTGCAGGAAGCTGGCGGTCCGGTTGAACGAGTTGCCCGGTGTGGCGGTCAGGCTCATGGGCACCATCAATTTCCGCGCAGACGAGCTGCAGTTCGCGCGGGCCGTCCTGCAGCCGTGGCGTCGAGTGCAGATGATTACCGGCCCGGACCTCAACAGGGCGGTGACACCGGAAATCATCGCGAGTCTGCAGAGCGGTCTGGACTACTACCGGGCAAGGCTGAAGCGGCTGACCGCGTACTTCAACCAGGTGCTGGGCCTGCTGCACGACTGCGAGCAGAAGTACTGCGCCACGCCGCGCTCCACGGACAAGCGCGTCGGACTGGCGCCGTCGCCGGACCCCATCGATCTCGGATCGGCGTGCGCGTACGGCCACGCCTGCGCACCGCTGTCAACGTGTCTCGGCGACGACTGCCTCGCCCTCGAGGACTTCTGCACCGAAGAGCATGGCTTCTGCGCCTCCGGATCGACCGTGGATCCGAGCGTCCAGCTTGTCGTCACGGGCCAGTTCACGATGGCCAACGCACTCGACGTTCCGGCGCCGGGCGCCGCCGCCGCGCCCCCCTCCCGTGGACCGACCGCCTCGCACAGATGCTGTCGAGACCGGTGCACGCCGCCGACGCTCCGACCGTGGCCATCGTCGCCAACGGTGCGTCCCAGGGAGAAGCCTTGGCGGTACACATCCAGGACGACACCGGCACGGTGACGACCATGGCGCTCGGCGAAGGCGTGGTGCTGCAGCCCCTGGCGGGCGCGCGCCCCCGCGTCGACGCCCTCGCCGGACGGCCAGGCACGACGACGACGGCGATTGGCGCGTTCTGCGTCGAGTTCGAGAAGGCGCCGCCGGCGCCCGGGCAGATCTACCGCCTCGCGCCGCCCGCGATTCAGGAGCGGTACGCGCCGGTTCGTGACGTACTCCGCGCGGCTGACGACGTGGCCGATACGCTGCAGCCGAACAGCGACCCGGCGACCTACCTCAACTCCATCCGGCAGTATGCGGTGTGGACACGGGTCGAGGGCTGGGATCGCGATGCGTTCGGCGAGCACCTGCTCGAGCGAACCAAGAAGAACGCCGCCAACGCGGGCGTCGACTGGACCGCGGCCATGGAGAAAGCCGTGTCCGCAGCGGTCCCCGGCCGCTGGCGCGACGTGCAGGCCGTCCTGAGGGCCGCCGGCTCCGGTACGCTGGATCTCGATGAAGGGTTCTGAGGCCAGACGGAGGACGCTTGCCCGGTGTCCCGCGGTCCTGCCCGTTCGCGCCGACGTGCGCGTGTCCTTCCGCCACCCAACGCTCACCGTGTGGCAGAAGGCCGCTCGCGGCTATCAACGGGCGCCTTGCTGCCCGGCTCGACTTGCCCGATGGTGATGACGGATAATCCGTCGAGGGGCTCCGCCCCGAACATCAGCGGAGGCATCACATGGCGAAGCTCGTCGGGCAGAACTACACCACTCCGGACCTGCACGCGAAGGTGACCGGCCGGGCCAAATACGCCGAGGACTTCCGGGCCGAGGGCATGCTGTTCGTGAAGCTGCTCCTCAGCCCGTTCCCGCACGCGCGCGTCACGAGCATCGACACCAGCGCCGCCGAGGCGATGCCGGGCGTCAAGGGCATCCTGACGGCCGACGACCTGCCCGCCCCCGCCGACACGGTCACCGACCTGGGCCAGACGATCAAGGCGAACCTGCTCACCGAGCGCGCCCTCACCAACGAGCCCGTGTATCAGGGCGAGCCCATTCTGGCCGTCGCCGCCGTCGACGAACTGACCGCCGCCGAGGCCGTCGAGAAGATCGTCGTCGAGTACGAGCCGCTGCCCTTCTCGGTCGACACGCTGTCGAGCCTGCGGCCCGGCGGGGCGAACCCGCGCCTCGAAGGCAACGTCTGGGTGCGCCCGGCGTTCGTGGCCGGCCAGCCGCCGCCGATCCCCGAAGTGCACGACGTCAAGTGGACCGAGGAGCAGTTCCAGGATTACACCCAGGGCAAGCTGCCGATGGGCGAGGTGCCCGACGAGTGGACCTACGGCGACCTCGACGCGGGTTTCGCCGGCGCCGCGCTCGTCGTCGACGAGACGTTCGTGACGCCCAACACAAGCCACCAGACGCTCGAGACGCGCACCGCGATGGCGTACTGGCAGAACGAGAAGCTCTACCTGCACTGCTCGACGCAGAGCGTGGTGCAGACGGTGTCGTCGGTGTCGCGGTGGCTGCAGATGGAGCCCGAGAACATCGTGCTCATCAGCGAGTACACGGGCGGCGGCTTCGGCAGCAAGGCGACGGGCACGATCACCTCGATGATCCCGGCGCTGCTCTCGAAGAAGATCGGCGCTCCCGTGATGATGCGCATCTCGCGCGAGGAGGAGCACTACATCGGCGGCGCGCGCCCGTCGGTCCTCGGGCGGATGAAGGTCGGCTTCGCCGCCGACGGACGCGTCACCGCGGTGGACATGTTCGTCGTCTGCGAGAACGGCCCGTACGATCCGGTGGGCGACACGGCGATGACCGGCCGCATCGTGTCCCTCCTCTACCAGCCGCCCGCGATGCGGTGGCGCGGCCTCGCCGTCCTCACCAACACGCCGACGCGGCGCGCGCAAAGCCAGCCGGGCGGCATGCAGGGCGTCACGCTCATGGAGCACGCCCTCACCAAGGCGGCGCGCCAGCTGAAGGTCGACCAGGTCGCGATCCGGCACATGAACGCGCCCGTGGGCAAGGCGGAGAACGGGCCGCCTGGGCCGAACGGCCGCCGCGGCTACGCGACGAGCGCGTTCGTGAAGGAGGCGCTCGACAAGGGCGCGGCCCTCTTCAACTGGAGCGAGCGCCAGGCGCGCAACGGCCAGCGCGAGGGATCGAAAGTGCGCGGCGTCGGCGTCGCGGTCAGCGCGTTCGTCGCGGGGTCGACCGGCTACGACGGCCTGCTCGTGATCAAGCCCGACGGTCGCGTCGCGATTCAGAGCGGCGTCGGCAACCTCGGCACCGAGTCGATGAGCGACACCAACCGCGTCGCCGCCGAGATCCTCGGCGTCCCCTGGGAGAAGGTCGACCTGTCGTGGGGCGACACGAGCCGCAGTCTCCCGTGGACCTGCGTCTCGGGCGGCAGCCAGACGACGCACGCCATGACGCGCGCGGCGCACGCGGCGGCCTCCGACGCGAAGCGGAAGCTGCAGGAAATCGCCGCTCGCGATCTGGGCGGCCGGCCCGACGACTACATCTTGGAAAACGAGCGCGTCTTCCGCCGCGGGGGCCGCGGCATGAGCCTGGCGCAGGCGGCGACGCGCGCCCTTGCGCTCGGCGGCACGTACGACGGCCACGAACTGCCCGAGGACATCAACAACGTCACCAGGCGCTCGGCGACGGCCATGGCGGGCCAGGGGCTGATGGGTGTCGCGCGCGACAGCTACAAGCACGACGGCCAGTCGTTCTCCTACGTCGCGGGCTTCGCCGAGGTGGAAGTCGACGTCGAGACCGGCCACTACCACATCCTCGACTACCTCGCCGTCGTCGACGTCGGCACCGTGATCCATCCGCACGCGCTCGGCGGCCAGGCCCTCGGCCGCTCGATGCTGGGGATCGGCCACGCGATCGGCCAGAAGTGGGTCTACGACCAGCACTACGGCGTGCCGCTCGCGAAGCGCTTCTACCAGACCCGCCCGCCGACGATCCTCGACGCGCCGACCACGATGAACTGGGCGGCCGTGGAGATCCCGGATCCCGAGACGCCCGTCGGCGCGCGCGGCATCGGCGAGCCCCCGGTCGGAGCCGGCTGCAACGCCGTGCTGAACGCCATCTCGGCCGCCGTCGGCGACGAGGTGTTCCGCCGGGCGCCGGTGCCGGGCGACGTCATCCTGACCTCGCTCCAGGCCGGACACGCCACGGATGACCCGCTCACCGCACACGTGTAGTCGCACGTCGCAAGTCGCGAGTCGCTAGTCCGAGTCTCTAGTCCGAGTCTCTAGTCCGAGTCGCCAGTCGCAAGTCGCTGTAAGGAAGTGACTTGCGACTGGCGACTAGCGACTTGCGACTATTGTGCATCCCCTCCCCTCTCCTCTTCGTAATACACAACAGACGGATGACGACCCGCGACGTCGAAGCGGCGGTACGGGAGCACCAGGCGATGGTTTATGGCATCGCGTGGCGTTTCTGCCGGAATCCAGCGGTGGCCGAGGAGATCGCGCAGGACGTGTTCCTGCAGCTCTTCGAGCACCGCGAGGCCATCGGCGCGGGCGAGCACGCGCTGCGGTGGCTGCGGAAGGCGGCCACGCACCGCTGCATCGACCTGTCGCGGCGGGCGAGCCAGCGCCTGGAAGTGGCGGTCGACCCGCTGCCCGAGCCGCCGGTGCCCGCGTCCGAGCGCGATCCGTTCCTCCACGAGCGGCTGCGGCGTCTCGTGGCGTCGCTGCCGGAGACGCCGCGGCTGGTGGTGATCCTCCGCTACGGCGAGGACATGGACGCGGCCGAGATCGGACGCACGCTCGACATGCCGGTGCGCACCGTGTGGAGCCACCTGCAGCGCTCGGTGGCGATGCTGCGCGAGAAGGCCGTGCGAGTGCTGAACGTGAATGAGGAGATCGATGAACCCGTTCGATGATGACCTGCGCGAAAGCCTGCGGCGGCCGGAGCCGCCCCCCGCGCTCTCCGATCGCGTGATCGCCGAGGTCCGGCGGCGCGAGGCGGCGGGACACCGGCCCCAGGCGCCCGGCACGGCCTGGTGGCGCTGGGGCCTGGCGGCCGCGGCGGCGCTCGCGCTGAGCATCGGCCCGCTGCTCTACGTGCGGCATGTGCGCGACGTCGAGGGCGAGCGCGCGAAAGAACAGGTGCTCACGGCCTTCTACCTGGCCGGCTCATCCTTGCGCGACGTGAAGCTGGCGATGAGGCATTAGCTGTTAGCTGTTAGCTGTTAGCCGTTAGACCAAGAACCCAGAACCCCGAACCGCGGAGGACATCATGATCGTTCGCGCGCTGCTCTCGCTCTTTCTGGCGCTGGCCATGGCCGGCGCGCCCCAGCAGGTGGACATGGCGGCCACGGCAGCCAAGCTGGCCAGCAAGGCCACCCACAAGACCGAGATCGATCTCGACCAATCGCTCCTCAGCCTCGCCTCGGCGTTTCTCTCGGACGCCGACGCCGACCAGGCGACCGCCAAGCGGATCATCGCGGGCCTGAAGGGCGTCTACGTGCGCTCGTACGAGTTCGCGAGCGCCGACGACTACTCGCAGGCCGATCTGGACGGCCTGCGTCAGCAGCTCAGCGGATCCGGATGGAAGCAGATCGTCTCGTCGGTCGGCGGCACCGAAACCGCCGGCGTGTGGCTGCGCCCGGACGGCCAGACCGTTGCGGGCCTCGCGGTGATCGTGACCGACGGCAACGAGGTCACGCTGGTCAATCTCGTTGGCACGATCCGTCCCGAGGACATCTCCGCGCTCGGCGGACAGTTCGGGATTCCAAAACTTCCGCAGCCAAAGTAGGGTTCTGGGGGTTCCAGGGGTTCTGGAGGTTCTGGAGGTCGGGTTCTGGGTTCTCGGGGTTCAGGGGTTCCGCGGGCAGGCCCTGGGTTCACGAACCAGAACCTCCCCCCTCCAGAACCCCCGGAATCTCTGGAACCCCCAGAACCTCGGGAACTCCTAGAATCGCTAGAAACACCTCGGGATCGCAGTAGAATTCCCGGCATGAAAATCAAAGCCTTGTTCTGCGCCATCCTCCTGGGTGGCGTAGCCGCCTGGATCGGCGCGCCTCGCGCGACCGCCCAGGGCGCCGACCTCGGCGTGCCCGGATTCCACCACCTGCACCTGCTGTCGACCAATCCGGACGCCGCGGTCGACTTCTATGCGTCCCACTTCGCCAGCGCCAAGAAGACGACGTGGGGCGGCTTCCCGGCCATCTCGACGACCACCAACGTCCTCATGCTGTTCACGAAGGTCGATCGGCCGCCGCTCACCTCACCGCAGACGGCGTTCTGGCACTTCGGCTGGAACGTGGTCGACGAGCGCGCCAAGCTCGCCGAATACCAGGCGAAGTACCCGAAGGATCTCGCGCCGCTCTACACGGGCGACGGCGACGGCGTCGTCTATGTGAGCAGCGACACCTGGCCGGGCGCCGACGGCACGCTTGGGCGCACCAAGGAACAGGTCGCAGAGGCGAAGCGCGACGGCGTCGAGCCGCGCGGCGGCGCGGGCTTCGGCTACCTGAACGGCCCGGACGGCGTGTGGATCGAGTTCGCCGGCAACTCGCCGGTCGAGCGCTTCAACCACGTCCACATGTTCTACGACGACCCGCGGTGCGCCACATTGTGGTACCAGGAGCACCTGAACGTCGCGCCGCGGCCGTCGCGGGGCGGCGCGCCGGCGGCGCCGATCACGGCCGCGAACTGCAAGGTCCAGAACGACTACACACGCAGCTGGCCCGCCCTCACCAAGGACGGCATGGTGCGCACGGCCACCGGCGGCGGGGTGTTCGACGATGTGACGATGAACGGATACGTGCGGCAGTCGCCCGAGCCGCTCGTGAGCACGCGCGGCCACACGGCCGACCACGTCGGCCTCAGCGTGAAGAACCTCGACGCGTGGCTGGCGAAGCTGCGCCGCGAGAACGTGAAGATCCTGATGGAGCCGTACAAACTCGGATCGACGCGCGCGGCGATGATCGAGGGCCCGAGCAAGGCCGCGATCGAACTCGTCGAAGTGCCATAAGGGGGACGACATGCCGGCCTGTCATCACCGTTTCACGGGTCTCGCCCGGGTGGCGCTCGTCGTGGCGGCGGCCGCCGTGCTCGCGGCGCCCCTCGCCGCGCAGCGCGGTCAGGACTTCAGCCAGGTCCAGATCACGACGACGCAGCTCGCGCCGAACTTCTACACGCTCGAGGGCTCGGGCGGCACGATCGGCGTGCTCGCCGGGCCGGACGGCGTGTTCATGGTCGACTCGCAGTACGCGCCGCTCACCGAGAAGATCGTCGCGGCCATCGGCAAGATCTCGAGCCGGCCGATCAAATTCCTGGTCAACACGCACGTCCACCCGGATCACACCGGCGGCGACGAGAACTTCGGGAAGATGGGCGTGACGATCCTCGCGCGCGACGAACTGCGCGAGCGGCTCGCGAATCCGGGCGGGGGCCGCGCCGGCCAGCCGCCGGCCGCGCTGCCGGTGATCACCTACCAGGGCCAGGTGACCGTGCACATGAACGGCGAAGACATCCGTCTGATCCCGGTGCCGCACGCCCACACGGACGGCGACACGATGATCTACTTCCCCGTCTCGAACGTGATCATGACGGGGGACTTCTTCCGCTCGCTGGGGTATCCGTTCTTCGACCTGAACAACGGCGGGTCGCTGCCGGGCGTCGTCGACGGCCTGAACCAGATCATCGCGCTGGCGAAGCCCGACACCAAGATCGTCCCCGGCCACGGCGTGGTGGTGGACAAGACGGCCATCGCGGCGCACCGCGACATGATCCTTGCCGTGAAAGCCGCGGTCGCGCCGATGGTGGCGCGCGGCGACACGGTCGAGCAGGTAATCGCGGCCAAGCCGACGGCCGCCTACGACGCGCGCGTGCCGCAGGGACCGGAAACATCGGAGCGCTTCATCCGCGCACTGTACGCAGAGATCAACGCCGGTCACTAACCACGAGACTCAGAGCTCACAGAGATCGGCTCCGACGCGTCCGGCCTGCGAAGCAGGCCTGGAGCGAGAACACGAAAGGCCGACTCGGATAAGACCCAGGAAGTGATGGTCTTGTCCGAGTCGGCCTTTCGTGTTCTCGCGGGCCGCCTCCGGCGGCCCGCGTCGGAGCCGTCGGTCGCGATCGCCTCTGCGCCTCTGCGCCTCGGTGGTTGTTTGTGTCCGCGGCTGATCTATTGGCGGCGCCGGTCGGGCTGCATCTGCAGGTTCACGCCGTCCTTCAGGACGCTGACGCCAATTTGCGCGTCACCAGGGTTCTTTGCCCGCGACTCGGTACTGCACGACGTAGCGGGACTTGATGTAGTCGTAGTCGGCGGCCAGCCGGGCCGCAATCGCCTTCATCTCGGCCGGTAAGCCGGTCACGGCAGCCAGCGCGTCGTACTTGCCGCCGGTGTTCTGCACGAGGTTCAGCGACACCTGCGCGGTCGAGATCGTCCCCGTCACGCTGCTCCCGCGGTGCTGCAGGACCGCCGCGTGCACGGACGCGCCCGAGGCGACCAGCTCCTTCACGAACGTGTCCCACTCCTCCTGCCGCGTCGCGTTGCTGCCCTCGGCGCCGTCCGTCGTCACGATCACGAACACCGGCCAGCGATCCGACGCCTTCCGCAGGAAGCGACCCCAGGACTCCCGCAGCGAGTCGAGCAGGACGGTGGCCGATCCCTTGTCCGGGAAGATCTGGTCGATGTCCTTGTGCAGCTTCTCGTGATCGGTCGTCTCCTTCTCGCGCACGCGAAGCTGGCGCCCGGTCGTGATGAGCACCACCTCGTGCTCCGGCTGGAGGCCGTCGACGAAGGCGTGCAGGCCCTCCCGGAGCTGCGTGGTGATCAGCTGCGTCTCGTCGCCGTTGTCCACGAGCAGCACGATGCGCATCGGGTCGTCGGCGAGACTCGCGCGCGTGATCTTCCGCGCCGCGTTGTCCTCGGTCAGCGTGAAGTCCTCCGGCGTGAGGTCCGTCACGGGCTGGTTGGCGGCGTCGAACACCCCGACCCAGAGCTGCCTGGTCGTCTGCGCGCGCGCGGGGCCCGCGCCGCCGAGCAGCATCACCGCCGACCACCGCCGCCACCGCCCGTCCGTGCATCCTCTGCATGGCTCGCTCCTTCACTGGCCTCCTGGCCCCCGAACGCGCCCCCAGTGTAGGGCCCGGCGCGCATCCCCCCAACCTCTTTCTACCGGCCTGGCCACGGGATAAAATCGCTCCGTGAGCGACGGCGCCGTCTTCCGCGTGCGAGGCCTGACGAAGGTCTACCACATGGGCGAGGTCGACGTGCACGCCCTCCGCGGGATCGATCTCGATCTCCTTCAGGGCGAGGTCCTCGTCCTCCTCGGTCCCTCGGGCAGCGGCAAGTCCACCCTCCTCAACATCGTCGGCGGTCTCGACTCGGCGAGTTCGGGCACCGTCGTGTACCGCGACCGCGACCTCACCGCCGCGACCGACGCCGAGCTCACCGAGTTCCGCCGGCACAGCGTCGGGTTCATCTTCCAGTTCTACAACCTGATCCCGAGCCTGACCGCCAAGGAGAACGTCGAGCTTGTCACCGAGATTGCGCCCGATCCGATGCCCGCCGCCGACGCGCTCCGCCTCGTCGGCCTCGGCGACCGCCTCGACCACTTTCCCGCGCAGCTCTCGGGCGGCGAGCAGCAGCGCGTCGCCATCGCGCGCGCCATCGCCAAGCGGCCCGACGTGCTGCTCTGCGACGAGCCCACCGGCGCGCTCGACATCCACACCGGCGCCGTCGTCCTCGACGCGATCCTGCGCGTGAACGATGAGCTCAAGACGACCGTCGCGATCATCACGCACAACGCCGCCATCGCGGGCCTCGCCGACCGCGTCGTGACGATGTCCGACGGGCGGATCGCGAGCGAGAAGCGCAACGCCGAGCGGCAGGCCGTGGCCGCGATCGCCTGGTGACCTGATGCTGGCCATCAACCGCAAGCTCGTGCGCGACCTCTGGCACACGCGGAGCCAGGCCCTGGCCATCGCGTCGGTCGTCGGCGCCGGCGTGGCCATGTTCGTGCTGATGATCAGCACGTTCGAGTCGCTCAGCCTGACCCAGCAGCAGTACTACCAGCGCTACCGCTTCGCCGACGTGTTCGCGTCGCTGCGCCGCGCGCCGCTCTCGCTGGCCGGCGACATTGCCGCCATCCCCGGCGTCGCGTCCAGCGCCGAGCGCGTCGTCGTCGACGTGGCGCTCGACGTGCCGGGCCTCCCGGCGCCCGCGTCGGGCCGCCTCATCTCCGTCCCTGAAGAGGGCCGGCCGCCGCTGAACGACATCTTCCTGCGCGAGGGCCGCTACGTCGAGCCGTACCGCGAGAACGAAGTCCTCGTGAGCGAGAACTTCGCCATCGCCAACAACCTCCATCCCGGCGACTCCGTCGTCGCGGTGATCAACGGCCGCCGCCGCGCGCTCGACATCGTCGGCGTGGCCCTCTCGCCGGAGTACGTCTACGCGATCCGGCCGGGCGAACTCGTCGCCGACGACGCGCGGTTCGGGATCTTCTGGATGGACCGCAAGGCGCTGGCGACGGCGTTCCAGATGGAGGGCGGCTTCAACGACGTGGCCCTGACGCTCATGCGCGGCGCCGACGAGCACGAGGTGATCCGCCGGCTCGACCAGCTGCTCGAGCCGTACGGCGGACTGGGGGCCATCCCGCGCGCGCAGCAGTTCTCGCACTTCTTTCTCGACAGCGAGATCACCTCGCTCCGCGCCATGGGGCAGATCGTGCCCGTGATCTTCCTCGCGGTGGCGGCGTTTCTGCTGAACGTGGTGCTGACGCGGCTCGTGGCGCTCCAGCGCGAGCAGATCGCGGCGCTCAAGGCGCTCGGGTACGCCAACCTCGAGATCGGCTGGCACTTCGTGAAGTGGAGCCTGGCCGTGGCGCTCGTGGGCGCCGTGATGGGAACCGTGGCCGGCGCGGTGCTCGGCCGCGCCTTCACGCTCTTCTACACGAACTTCTTCCACTTCCCCATCCTCGCCTACTACCTCCGGCCGTCGGTCGTGGTCGAAGGGACGGCGGTGGCGCTCGCCGCGGCGGTCGTCGGGGCGATCGGGGCGGTGCGGCGCGTGGTGACGCTGCCGCCCGCCGAGGCGATGCGTCCCGAGCCGCCCGCCCGCTACACCGTGAGCTGGATCGAGCGCGCGGGCGTCGGCGCCTGGCTGTCGCAGCCGGCGCGGATCGTGCTGCGCAACCTCCAGCGGCATCCGGGACGCGCCGCGCTGTCGGCGCTCGGTATCGCGTTCGGCGGCGCCATGATTATCGTCGGCACCTTCACGATCGACTCGATCGACGAGGTGATGGACACGCAGTACAACGTGGCGCAGGTCTACGACGCGGCCGTGACCTTCAACCTGCCCGTGTCGGCTCGCGCGGCCGACGAGGCCGCCCGGCTGCCCGGCGTGATCCGCGCTGAAGGGTTCCGCGCCGTGCCCGCCCGCCTGCGCGTCGGGACCCGGAGCCGGTCGGTCTCGATCCTCGGCCTGCCCGAGCATCCGGCGCTCAACCGTGTGGTCGACGCCTCGCTCGCGCGCGTCGACATGCCGCCGCAGGGCCTGGTGCTCTCCGCCGAGCTCGGCAAGATCCTCGGCGTGGGCCGCGGCGACGAGGTCACCGTGGAAGTGCTCGAGGGCGCGCGCCCCGTGCGCACGGCCGCCGTGGCCGAGCTCGTCGACGAGTTCATGGGCACCAACGTCTACATGCGCATCGACGCGCTGCACGCGCTGATGCGCGAGGGCCGGAGCCTGTCGGGCGTCTACCTGGCCGTGGACAAGCCGGCGCTGCCGGCGCTCTACCGCGAACTGAAGGAGACGCCCGCCGTCGCCGGCGTGAGCCTGCGCCAGGCGGCCATCGACAGCTTCCGCAACACCGTGGCCCAGTCGATCGAGATCACGCGCCTGGTGACCATCGTCTTCGCGTCGATCATCGCCTTCGGCGTGGTCTACAACACGGCGCGCATCGCGCTCTCCGAGCGGGGCCGCGAGCTGGCGACGTTGCGCGTGATAGGGTTTACGCGAGGTGAGATCGCCTACGTGCTGCTCGGCGAGCTGGCCCTGGTCACCTTGGCGGCCTTGCCGATCAGCATGGGGATCGGCTACGGCCTCGCGGCGCTCACGGTGAAGGCGTACGAGACCGAGGTGTACCGGCTGCCGCTGTCGGTCACGCCGCATACCTACGCCGTGTCGGCGCTGGCGACGCTCGCGGCCGCCGCCGTGTCGGCGCTCATCGTGCGCCGGCGGCTGAATCATCTGGATCTGATCGCGGTGCTGAAGACGAGGGAGTAGCCGAGCGTGGCGACACTGAACAAATCGGGCCGGCGGCGGGCGGTGATGTGGACCCTGGGCGTGGTCTTCGTGGGCGCCATCGTCTGGGTCGCGTTCCGTCCAAGGCCCGTGCCCGTGGACACGGCCGCCGTCACCCGCGGCGCGCTCCAGGTGACCATCGACCAGGAAGGCCGGACCCGCGTGCACGACCGCTACGTGGTGTCGGCGCCCGTCGCCGGCCGCGTGCTGCGCGTCGAGCTCGAGCCCGGCGATCCGGTCGAGGCCGGGAAGACGGTCGTCGCGACCTTTCTGCCCGGCGCCTCGCCGTTACTCGACGCCCGCACCCGCGCCGAAACGGAAGCGCGCGTCCGCGCGGCGGAGGCCGCCGTGAGCCAGGCGCGCGCCGCCCTGGCCGAGGCCCGAGGCCGGCTGGAGCTCGCCGAGCGCGAACGCGCGCGCACGACCGAGCTGTTCGACCAGAAAGTCGTGCCGCAGGCGTCGCTCGACCAGGCGGAGACCGCCGCCAAGACCGCGGCCGAATCCGTGGCGGCCGCCAACGCGGCGGTGACGGCCGCCGAGCATCAGGCCGACGCCACCCGCGCGTCGCTCGTCGAGCTCGACCCGTCGCGCGGGGCCTCGAGCGCCAGGCCGACGACGATGCGCAGCCCGGTGGACGGCGTCGTGCTCCAGCGCCTGCACGAAAGCGAGGCCGTCGTCCCCGCGGGCGAGCCGATCGTCGCGATCGGCAACCCGGCGGACCTCGAGGTCGTGGCCGACTACCTGTCGACCGACGCGGTGAAGATCCAGGCCGGCATGCCCGCGATCATCGACCGCTGGGGCGGCGACCACCCGCTCGACGCGCGCGTGCGCCTCGTCGAGCCGTTCGGCTTCGTGAAGATCTCGGCCCTCGGCGTCGAGGAGCAGCGCGTGAACGTGATTCTGGCGCTCGCCGATCCGCGCAGCGTCTGGGAAACGCTCGGCGACGGATATCGCGTGGAAGCGCGCGTCGTGCTGTGGCAGGGCGATTCGGTGCTGAAGGTGCCGGCGAGCGCGCTCTTCCGTCAGGGCGACGGCTGGGCGGTGTTCGTGGCCGACGCCGGCCGCGCGCGGCTCCGGACGGTCACCATCGGGCACCAGACCGGCGTCGAGGCCGAGGTCCTGGACGGCCTCGCCGAAGGCGACATCGTGCTCGTGCACCCGTCGGACAGCGTCGTGGACGGCGTGCAGATTGAATCCAGAGGAGGGGCGTGATGGCGACAGCGATGGGACTGCGTTCGGGGAACCCGGCGCTCGGCGCGGACACATTCGCGCGGTTCGGCCCGGTGGCGGACCGCGAGGCGATGACGATCGGCGGCACGGTCAACAAGACCGCCCTCGCGCTGCTGATCCTCGTCGCGACGGCGTCCTACGTGTGGAGCCGCGGCGTCGACGGGTCGCTGGGCGTCTGGATCGGCGTCGGGGGCATCGGCGGCTTCATCCTGGCCATCGCCACCGTCTTCAAGCCGACGTGGGCGCCGATGACGACGCCCGTCTACGCGGCGGCCGAGGGCCTGCTGCTCGGCGGTATCTCGGTCGGCTTCAACAGCCTGTATCCAGGCATCGTGAGCCAGGCGGTCTTCCTCACGTTCGGCACGCTCGGCGCGCTGCTCCTCGCCTACCGATCCGGCATGATCCGGGCGACCGAAAACTTCAAGCTCGGCGTCGTCGCCGCGACCGGCGGGATCGCGCTGATGTACGTCGCCAGCTTCATCCTCGGCTTCTTCGGGGTGAACATTCCGCTGATCAATTCGAGCGGCACCTGGGGCATCCTCTTCAGCCTCTTCGTCGTCGTGATCGCGGCGCTGAACCTCGTGCTCGATTTCGATTTCATCGAGCAGGGCGCGGCGCGGCGGGCGCCGAAGTACATGGAGTGGTACGGCGCGTTCGGCCTGCTCGTCACGCTCGTGTGGCTCTACCTGGAAATCCTCCGACTGCTCGCGAAACTGCAGGACCGCCGGAGCTGAGCGGCGCCGTCTTCGGGCATTTGACAGCACCGCAATGGTTGTTTAGAATCTCATGGATGTTTGAGTTCAAACGATCCTCGTTCGTGAATCACGGACGCGGCGTGTTCTAGCAGCGGGTCGGTTCGTCCTTTTCTTCTTTCTTCACCCGTTTCTTTACCGGTAACTGTCCGCGCGCGCTCCACGCCACGTGGCGCTGGCGGCGCATGCATGGAGGCGATGAGCACACTGGAGGCTCGGCGG
Source organism: uncultured Acidobacteriota bacterium (assembly GCA_963792785.1). Lineage (GTDB taxonomy): Bacteria > Acidobacteriota > Vicinamibacteria > Vicinamibacterales > CAVVIG01 > CAWIMX01. The sequence goes on from CAWBXO010000001.1 coordinate 1,485,093, forward strand.
CGGCACGTCTGTTCAGCGCCTGACCACGTCACGGTCCGGCGGCCGCGACCCGGCGACGCGGTGCGGATCCATGCGCTCGTGGCGGCGTGTCCGCCGCTCGATCTGAACTCGGTCTACGCCTATCTGCTCGTGGGCACGCATTTCGCGGGCACGTCGGCCGTGGCCGAACGCGACGGGGCCATCGTCGGCTTCGTGTCGGGCTACCGGGAGCCCGCCGCGCCGTACACGCTCTTCATCTGGCAGGTCGCCGTCGCCGCGGACGCCCGCGGCCTCGGCCTCGGCCGGCGGCTGCTCGACGCCGTGCTGGCGCGTCCCGCCTGCCGGGACGTGCGCCACCTCGAGACGACGATCACCCCGTCGAACGAACCGTCGTGGAAGCTGTTCGCCTCGCTGGCGCGCGAGAGGGGCGCGCCCGCGGTGCGATCCACGCTGTTCGACACCCGTGCGTTTGGCGACACGTCACACGAAGAGGAAACACTCTTGCGGATCGGTCCACTTGTCGGGCCCCACGGAGGATCATGAGCATCTTCACCGAGCTCGAATCGAACGTTCGCAGCTACTGCCGGTCGTTCCCGACCGTCTTCACCACGGCCTCTGGCGCCACGCTCATCGACGAGCGGGGCCGCCGCTACATCGACTTCCTGAGCGGCGCCGGCACGCTGAACTACGGGCACAACAACCCGCGGATCAAGCAGCGGCTGCTCGACTACATCATGTCGGACGGGATCGTCCACGGGCTGGACATGGCGACGACCGCGAAGCGCGCGTTCCTCGAGAGCTTCGAGCGCCGGGTTCTCCAGCCGCGCGGGCTGTCGTACAAGATCCAGTTCACGGGGCCGACGGGCGCGAACGCCGTGGAGGCCGCGCTCAAGCTCGCGCGGAACGTGACCGGCCGATCGAACGTGATCGCGTTCACGAACGCGTTCCACGGCGTCACGCTCGGCGCCGTCGCCGCGACCGCCGGATCGCACTATCGCAACGCCGCCGGCCTCACGCCGATGGGCACGTCGTTCCTGCCCTACGACGGCTACCTTGGCCCCGACGTGGACTCGACCGAGTACCTCGAGCGCGTGCTGAGCGACAACTCGAGCGGCGTGGACCATCCCGCCGCCGTGATCGTCGAAACGGTGCAGGGCGAAGGCGGCGTGAACGTGGCGAGCCGCGACTGGCTGCGGAAGCTGCAGGCCATCTGCCGACGCCACGACATCCTGCTGATCGTCGACGACATCCAGGCCGGCTGCGGCCGCACGGGGCCGTTCTTCAGCTTCGAGGACGCCGGCATCCGGCCGGACCTGGTGACGCTGTCGAAGTCGCTGAGCGCCTACGGGCTGCCGTTCTCGGTCGTCCTGATGCGGCCCGAGCTGGATCAGTGGAAGCCGGGCGAGCACAACGGCACCTTCCGCGGCCACAACCTCGCGTTCGTCACGGCGCACGCGGCGCTCGAGGAGTTCTGGCGCGACGACGCGTTCTCGCGCGATGTCGCGCGCAAAGCGCGGACGCTCGAGGTGGCGCTCGATCGGATGGCCGACGCCTATGGCGACGGCCGCTTCACGGCGCGAGGCCGCGGGCTGCTCCGCGGGCTCGACACGGGCAGCGCCGCGTTCGCGTCGAAAGCCTGTACCGTCGCGTTCGAGCACGGCCTGGTGATCGAGAAGTCCGGGTCCGACGGCCAGGTGATCAAGTGCCTGTGCCCGCTGACCATCGACGACCGGCAGCTCGATGAGGGGATCGCGATCCTGGACGCGAGCGTGAAGGCCGCCGCGCGCGAGATCCCGATCGAGGCCGCCGAAACCGTGGGAGCGGCCAGGTGATCGTCCGGCGGCTGGGCGACGCCGAGCGGACCGACCGCCGCGTGGTGACGACGAACTGGGAGAGCACGCGCCTCCTGCTCAAGTCGGACGGCATGGGCTTCTCCTTCCACGTCACCACGATCTACCCGGGCACCGAGACCCGGATGTGGTACCAGCACCACCTCGAGGCCGTGCTGTGCATCGAGGGCGAGGGCGAGATCGAGGATCTGGAGGCGCAGGCGACGCATGCCATCGCGCCCGGCACGATGTACGCCCTCGACCGGCACGACCGCCACGTGCTCAGGGCGCGCACCCCGATGCGCATGGTGTGCGTCTTCAATCCTCCGCTCCACGGGAAGGAAGTCCACGACGAGACGGGCGCCTACCCGCGCGAAGCGGAAGCCGTCACCGGAGCGTAGCTGTGTGGCGTCCGGCCTCAGCCGGACATCGGAGGGCTTCATGCAGGTCATCGAGGATGTCTACCCGTCGAGAGTCGAGGACCGGCCGCGCCTGCTCGAGCGCGCCGACCCGGTCGTGCACGGCACTGGCACGCCGGGCCCCCTGAGCCACGCGCAGGTCGAGGCCTATGCGCGCGACGGCTATCTCGCGGTCCCGTCGCTCTTTTCCGCCGATGAGGTCGCGGCGATCGAGGCGTCGCTCGTCGAATGGAGCCGCGCCGACCCGGTCCGCACGCTGCCCGAGGTCATCACCGAGCCGTCGAGCGGCGCGCTGCGGTCGATCTTCCGCGTGCACGACCTCCACCCGCGCTTCCACACCCTCGCGGCCGACCCGCGGCTGCGCGATGTCGCGCGCCAGATCCTCGGCAGCGACGTCTACCTCCACCAGTCGCGCGTGAACCTCAAGCCCGGCTTCTCGGGCAAGGACTTCTACTGGCACTCGGACTTCGAGACCTGGCACGTCGAGGACGGCATGCCGCGCATGCGCGCGCTGAGCGTGTCGCTGGCGCTCACGGAAAACTACGCCGTGAACGGCCCGCTGATGCTGATCCCGGGATCGCACCGCCTCTACGTCGCGTGCGTCGGCCGCACACCGGACGATCACTACAAGGCGTCGCTCAAGAAGCAGGAATACGGCGTGCCCGACCACGAGAGCCTCCGGGCCCTCGTCGAGCGCGGCGGACGCATCGACGCGCCCGTCGGCCCCCCGGGCACCGCGGTGTTCTTCGACTGCAACACGATGCACGGCTCGAACAGCAACATCACGCCGTACCCGCGGAAGAACGTGTTCTTCGTCTACAACAGCGTCGAGAACCGGCTCCAGGATCCGTTCTGCGGCCTCTCGCCGCGGCCGGAGTACATCGCGACGCGGACGGGCATCCCGGCGCCCGACCGGCGGTGATCCGCCGCCCGAGGGCCCTGCTCGCGGCCGCGGCCGTGATGGCCGCGTGCCTCGGGACCGCCTGCCGTGGGGCTCCCGGGACGCCCGCCGCAACGCTCGACCGGATGCGGGCGGCGGGTGTGGCCCGCGTCGGCTACGCCAACGAGGCGCCGTTCGCATACCGCGACACCGAGACCGACGAACTCACCGGCGAAGCGCCCGCGATCGCCCGCGTCGTGCTCGGCCGCCTCGGCGTGCCGGACGTCGAGGGCGTGCTCACCGAGTTTGGTTCGCTCATCCCCGGCCTTCAGGCCGGGCGCTTCGATCTGATCGCCGCCGGCATGTACATCAGGCCGGAGCGCTGCGCGCAGGTCGCGTTCTCCAATCCCACCTACAGCATCGGCGAGGCGTTCATCGTTCCCGCCGGCAATCCGCTCGACCTCCACGGCTATGACGACGTCCGCACGCGGGAGGAGGCGACGCTGGGCGTGGTCGCCGGCGCCATCGAGCGGACGTACGCGCGCGAGGTCGGCATCCCCGACGCGCGCATCGCGACGTTCCCCGATCCGCCGTCGGCCCTCGCGGCGGTGCGCGCGGGCCGGGTCAGCGCGTACGGCGCCACCGGCCTCACGGCGCAGACGCTGCTCGACAAGGGCGCGGAGGGCCTCGAGCGCGCCGAGCCGTTTCGCGATCCGGTGGTGAACGGCGACACCGTCCGGGGCTACGGCGCGTTCGCGTTCCGCAAGGCGGACGCCGACCTCCTCGCGGCGTTCAACCGCGAGCTCGGGACGTTCATCGGCAGCGACGCCCATCGGGCGCTGGTCGAGCCGTTCGGGTTCACGCGGGCGGAGCTGCCGGGCGGCGTCACCGCCGCCACGCTCTGCGCCGACGACTGAGGCGCCGATGCCGCCGCCCCTCGACCTGCTGCCGCCGCTCGCGCGCGGCCTCGTCGTGACCCTCGAGGTCACCCTCGGTGCGGCCGCCCTCGCCCTCGTCATGAGCTTCGCCGGCGGCCTCGGCCGGCGGCTGACCGGGCGCGCCGCGCGGCCGCTGCGCTGGCTCGCGGTGGCCTACATCGAGGTGTTCCGCGGCACGTCGGCGCTCGTGCAGCTCTTCTGGGTCTTCTTCGTCCTCCCCTTCTTCGGCGTGACGATTTCTCCGCTCGCGGCCGGCATCGTCGTGCTCGGCCTGAACCTCGGCGCGTACGGCTCCGAGGTCGTGCGCGGCGCCCTCGACGTGGTGCCGCGCGGCCAGTGGGAAGCGGCGGCGGCGCTGAACCTCTCGCGGACGCGCGCGCTCTGGCGCATCGCGATGCCGCAGGCGCTGCCCGTGATGGTGCCGTCGGCGGGCAACCTCCTCATCGAGCTCCTGAAGGGCACGGCCCTCGTGTCGCTCATCTCGCTCGGCGAGCTCACGTTCGCGGCCCAGACGCTGCGCGCCGACACACTGCGCACCGGGGAGATCTTCACGCTCGTGCTGCTGATGTACTTCGGCGTGGCCCTGATCTTCACGGCCGGCATGCGCGCGCTCGAGCGCCGGCTCTCGGCCTGGCGGAGCCCGGCGTGAGGCTCGACTGGGACTGGGCGTTCGCCGCCGCGGTGCTGCCGCGCCTCGTCGACGCGCTCGGCGTCACCGTGCTGGCCACCCTCCTCGGCTCCGCGCTCGCCCTCGCGGCGGGGCTGCTCTTCGCCGCGCTCCTCCGGTCGCCGCTGCGCCTCGTCGCGCTGCCCGCGCGCGCGCTCATCGAGTTCGTCCGGAGCACGCCTCTCCTCATTCAGATCTACGTCCTCTTCTACGTGATGCCGAACGTCGGCGTGCGGCTCTCGCCGCTCACGACCGGCGTGCTGGCGCTCGGCCTGCACTACGGCGCCTACACCGCGGAGGTGTACCGCGCCGGCATCGACGCCGTGCCCCGCGGGCAGTGGGAGGCGGCCGCCGCGCTGAACCTCGGCCCGCGGCGGACGTTCTTCCGCATCATCCTGCCGCAGGCGCTCCCCCCGATCGTGCCCGCGCTCGGCAACTACGTGATCGCGATGTTCAAGGACACCCCCCTCCTCTCGACGATCACCGTCGTCGAGATGCTTTACACGGCCAAGGATATTGGCTCGGAGACCTTCCGCTATCTCGAGCCGTTCACGCTGGTGGGCGTGCTGTTCCTGGCCGTCAGCCTCGCGGCCGCGGCCGGCGTGCGGTTCGTGGAGCGGCGGCTGCCGTCGTACGCCGCATGAGCGCGCGGCCGATGATCGCGATCCGCGGCCTCCGCAAGGCGTTCGGCGATCGCGAGGTCCTGCGCGGGATCGATCTGGACGTGCCGGAGGGACAGGTCGTGAGCGTGATCGGCCCGAGCGGATCGGGCAAGTCGACGCTGCTGCGGATCCTGATGACGCTCGATCGGCCCGACGCGGGGCGGATCGAAATCGGCGGCGACTCGCTCTACACGGAGGACCGGGGCGGACGCGAGGTGCCGGCCTCCGAGGCGCACATCCGCCGGATTCGCGGCCGCCTCGGGATGGTGTTCCAGCACTTCAACCTGTTTCCCCACTTCACGGCGCTCGAGAACGTGATGGAGGCGCCGGTGCACGTGCTCGGGCGGCCGAAGGCCGAGGCCAGGCGCGAGGCCGCGGCCCACCTCGAGCGCGTCGGCCTCGGGGACAAGCTCGACGCGCTCCCCCGCGAGCTCTCCGGCGGGCAGAAGCAGCGCGTCGCGATCGCCCGCGCGCTCGCCCTGCACCCGCCGGTGATGCTGTTCGACGAGATTACGTCGGCGCTCGACCCCGAACTGGTCGGCGGCATCCTGGATCTGCTCCGGGAGCTCTCACGGGCGCGCGAGATGACGATGCTGATCGTGACGCACGAGATGCGGTTCGCGCGCGACAGCTCGGATCGGATCCTCTTTTTCGATCGTGGTATGGTGCTGGAGGATGCCGGGCCGGACGTCATGTTCACCGCGCCGCGCCACGAGCGCACGCGGGCGTTCCTGCAAAGCATCCTGGAGGGGTAATCCGTGCTCGAAGGCTGGCTGGGCGGAAACGTGGACGTGACGCGGGCGGCCGTGGCGATCGCCGTCGTGATCGGCATCGCGTGGGCGGCGGCGCACTTCGCGGCGCGGGCCGTCCGCGCGATCGTCCAGAAGCTGAGCGGCGACGGCGAGGGCGTTGAGTTCTCGGCGCGGATCGTCCGCCGGCCGATTCGGGTGGTCTTCGTGGTCGTCTTCCTGCTCGTCGCGGCGACGCTGGGCGTGCCGGCGCTCGAGTTCGCGGGCGCCGACATCCAGGGCGGCGTCAGCGTGACCACGCTGACGGCCTGGGCGCTGCGGTCGGGCCTGCGGATCGTGCTGATCGTCGCGCTGGCCTACGCGGCGATTCGCGTGTCGTCGAGCGTCGTGCGCACGCTCGAGGTGCAGGTCGCCAGGCAGGGCGGCCTGAACGCGCTCGAACGGACCAAGCGCGCGAACACGCTCGGCGCGCTGATCCACAATGTCATCGGCGCGCTGGTGGGCGGCATCGCCGTGCTGATGGTGCTCCAGGAGCTGAACCTCAACATCATGCCGCTGCTGACCGGCGCCGGGATCGCCGGCCTCGCCGTCGGATTCGGCGCGCAGACGCTGGTCCGCGACATCATCGGCGGGTTCTTCCTGATCTTCGAGGACCAGGTCCGCGTCGGTGACGTCGCCGAGATCGACGGCACGAGCGGCCTGGTCGAGCGGATCGGCCTGCGCACGATCGTCCTGCGCGACCTGAGCGGCACGGTGCACATCATCCCGAACGGCGGGATCGCGAAGCTCTCGAACCTGACCAAGGACTACTCGTTCTTCCTGCTCGACATGGGCGTCGCCTACAAGGAAGACACCGACGCCGTGGTGGAGGTCCTGCAGGAGATCGCGAAGGGCCTGCAGCAGGATCCGGTGCTCGGCCCCTTCATCCTGGCGCCGCTCGAAGTCCTCGGCGTGGATGCCTTCGCCGACTCGCAGGTCACGATCAAGGTGCGGCTGAAGACCGTCCCGCTCCAGCAGTGGGCCGTCGGCCGCGAGTACCGCCGCCGGATCAAGAAGGCCTTCGACGCCCGCGGCATCGAGATCCCGTTCCCGCACCTGTCGGTGTACTTCGGCGAGGCCAGCAAGCCCTTCGCGATCAGGAACGAGAACCCTCAGAACCCTCAGAACCCTGAGAATCCGAACCCTCAGAACCGCCAGAACCCCTAGAACCTCCAGAACCGCTAGAATGTCCGTATGCCTTACCCTGACTTCTTTGTCGCGCCGATGCGCGAGGAACTGGTGACCCTCGGCGTCCAGGAACTGCGGACGCCGGCCGACGTGGACGCTGCCGTGACCGGCACGCCCGGCACGCTCCTGCTCGTGGTGAACTCGGTGTGCGGGTGCGCCGCCGGCAAGGCCCGCCCGGGCCTTGCGCTGGCGCTCAGCCACGGGACGCGCCCCGACCGGCTGGCCAGCGTATTCGCCGGCTTCGACGTCGACGCGACCGATCGCGCCCGCAGCTACATCAAGGGCTATCTGCCCTCGTCGCCGTCGATGGCGATCTTCCGAGACGGCGAGCTCGTCTACGCGCTCGAACGGTCGCAGATCGAGAACCGCGACGCGATGGCGATCGCCAACGAGCTGGCGGCCGCGTTCGACCGCTTCTGCGCCACGCCGAAGCCCGCCTGATCGAGCCGGTCAGAATTGATAGACTAGGCGCCATGCCGACACGGCGGATCGGCGTCACGGGATCCGCCCGGCGCGCGCTGGGGCTGGCGCTCGCCGCGGCGCTCGTCGTCTGGGCGGCCTCGGCCGTCTACGCCCAGCGCTTCCGCTATCGGCCGCAACGCCCGGCCTACGCCAGCGTGGACGACTTCGACGGCCTGTTCCACTTCTGCCGCGCGGAGTACCGCCAGCACCCGTACGGCGACGGCGGCAACTGGATGACCGACTTTCCTGACGCGGATCGCAACCTGTCGATCCGCCTGAGCGAGCTCACGAAGACCGAGGTGAGCCGCGATCCGGTGACCCACGACCCCAACTTCCTGGCCGTCCAGCTGACCGATCCGCTGCTCTTCAAGTGCCCCTTCATCATGATGTTCGAGGTGGGCACGTTCGATGTGTCGAACGAGGAGGCGGCCAGGCTGCGCGAGTACCTGCTGAAGGGCGGATTCCTCTGGGTGGACGACTTCTGGGGCGACTACGCGTGGCAGATCTGGGAGAGCGGCATCCGCAAGGTGCTGCCCGAGACGGTGACGTATCCGATCATCGACATCCCGCTGGACCACCCGCTGTTCCGCACCGTGTTCCCGGTCGATCACATCTCGCAGATCCCGTCGATCAACTACTACCTGGCCACCGGTGACACCTCAGAGCGCCAGGGCGCGAGCCGCCCGGCGCACATCCGCGGCATCTTCGACCACCGCGGCCGGCTGATGGTGCTGATGACGCACAACACGGACTTCGGCGACTCGTGGGAGCGCGAAACCATGAGCCACGACTACTTCCTGCGCTTCTCGGTCGATGGATACGCCTTCGGCGTCGACGCGCTCGTCTACGCGATGACACACTAGGCGATTGGGGAAGTGAGGAAGTCAGGAAGTTGGGAAGTGAGGAAGTGGGCTGCTGGAAGTGGGACATGAAAGAACCAACTTCCTGACTTCCTCACTTCCAGACTTCCCCACTTTCAAGCAACTACTTGAGTCTCATCTTCCCATCCGGATCCGGGCGGATGATCAGGTAGTGGAGGTCGCCGTCGAGGCTGCTCCACCAGTGCGGCGTGCGGCCCGGGATGATGATGATGTCGCCCGGTCCGACGTGGCGGCTCTCGCCGCCCTCGATCCGATCGCCGCGCGGTCCCGCGGTCCGGCCGGCCGGCGGCGGCTTCAGGCCCGTGATCGTCCCGCCGGTGACCAGCGTGCCGCTCCCGTCGAGGATGTAGTAGACCTCGGTCGTCCGCGTCTCGTGCGCGATGGCGTCTCCGGGCTGCGATTTCGGCCGGAAGACGCCGAACACGCCGACACGATAACCGCCGACGTCGACGGCCCGGATCGGCAGATCGCTGATCGCGTCGGGCGGCAGGGCCTTCAGAAACGCCTGGATATCGGCCAGGGGCAGGTAGGTGGCCGGCAGATCTCCCGTGAACGTCTGGGGCTGCTGCGCGCCGCCCGCGGCGGGAGACGCGAGAACGGCGAACATGACGAAGGCGGCGACGCTCGACACTCGTCTCATGGCATCATCCCTCGCGCGGCACTGCGCGGCGGCAGGATACCACCGCAGGCGTCGGTTGTGCGGCCGCGCCGCCTGTGCCAGGATCCCAGCGAACTCACACGAGACTCCCAGACGAGGATTCCATGCAGAAACGCTCGCTCCTCATCGCCCTCGCGCTGGCCACGGCCGTGCAGACTGGGGCCTTCGCGCAGCGCAGCGGCCGCGGCGGCGCGAACACCTCCGGCCCCTGGTTCGGGCTCATGCTCCCGCCGCATTTCGGCGACGCGCCGGCCGTGCTCGTGGGGCCGCGTTCGCGCCCCGTCACGCTGCCGGCCGGCGAGCCGCGGGCGCCTGAATTCGACGGCGCCGCCATCCACCGCGACCTCGAGACCATCGTCAACTTCTCGAAGGAGAGCCGCGCCACGCACGAAATCGGATCGGGCCAGCTCTGGGGCCGCGTTTCGGGCCTGCCGTCCGGCAAGCAGACGATCGAGTGGGCGGCCGCGCAGTTCCGCGCCGCGGGGATCGCCGACGTCCGCGTGCAGCCGATCCAGCAGGCGCCGGACTCGTCCTTCTGGTTCCCGCTCGAATGGGACGTGCGCATCCTCGGCGACCCGGCGTTCGGGCCGGGCAGCCAGGATGTCGTGCTCGAGAGCGCGATGCCGCTCCGGCCGTCAGATGTCCCCGGCGGCACGCTGACCGCGCCGCTCGTGTTCGTCGGCTCGGGGAACCCGTCGGTCGTCGAGCACCTCGACGTCCGCGGGAAGATCGCCGTCATGCTCGTGATCCCGCAGGGCCACACCGTGTTCGAGCGCGCGAACGTCACGGCGCGCGCGCGCGGGCTCCGCGACCGGGGCGCGATCGGCGTCTTCAACCTGGTGCGGCAGCCCGGCAACGAGCATTCCTTCGACATGAGCTGCGGCGATCTGTGCGTGAACATCGGCGGGCACGACGGCTGGTTCCTGGAGCAGACCTTCGACCGCGCGGCGGCGGCGGGCGTGGCCGACAAGCTGCGCGCGCGCGTCTCCATCAAGAGTGAGACGCGGCAGGGGCTCTCGGCGGAGAACGCCGTGGCGGTGCTTGCGGGCAGGAGCTCCGAGGAGACGATCGTCATCGATGCCCACGGCGACGCGTGGTTCGACGGCGCGGGCGACAACGCCGATGGCTTCTCGATCATGATCGCGCTCGCGCGCCACTTCGCGAAGCCGGAGAACCGGACGAACCGCCGCCTCGTGTTCATCGCGAGCGCCGGCCACCACAGCGCCGGGATCAACGGACCGCGAGGGTTCCGTGACGCGAACCCCGAGCTCGAACAGGCGGCGGTCGTGCTGGTGAACGTCGAGCACGTCGCGCAGCGCAACTTCTCGCCGGCGCGCAGCACGGCGGCGGACGGCTACCGCGACTACATCGCCGACTCGGGCGAGGCGCCAATCTACGCGGGCGTCTCAGCGGACGTGCCGTTCCTGCACGGGCTGATGGATCGCGGCGTGGAGCGCTACGGCGTGAACTTCGTGTCGGAGCACTCCGACATGGGGAGCGGCGAGATCGGCGGCTTCACCGGGATGCCGATCCCGCTGATCACCCTGATGCAGTCGCCGCCGCTGTATCACACGACCGGCGAGACCGAGGACGTCATCTCGACGCCCGGGTTGGAGCGGATGGCGCGGTTTCTCGCGGACTTCATCGTGGAAGTGGACAACGCGCCGATCGCGAAACTGAAGCCGTAAGCTCGTCAGCCGGATGCGGCGAGCCGCGTGAACTGCACCTTCAGCGCGTTGACCGTTGCCAGGTAGCGGCGGGCGTCGTGGTCGCCGCATCGCTGGCCGCGTCTGAATCGGAACCCGCGGCGCGCGTAGGCGTTGCCGGCCCCGCTTCCGCACAGGTGGATGACCGCCGCGAGGTCCTGCCGCTGTTGCAGCGTGGCGGTGGCGGCGCGGTTGCGCCCGAGGGTGCGCGCGACCGTGCGATCCAGCAGCGCCGCCGTCATTTCCACTGCGTGCCCGGGCACCGTGCGCGTGTAGAGCGCGTTGAACCAGCACGACCGCAGGTCGTACCAGGGCCCGTCCTCGACCACGACGTGGTCATGGATGCAGTAGCGTCTGGCTTCGGCGAAGGTGCCGTCGGTGATCTGAAACATGCCGACGGCGCTCGAGGCCGGCCGGTACACCTCGAATGGGTTCCAACTGAATCGCCACCGCCAATAGGTCCGTGCGATCGGATTGCCGCCGCCCTCCATCTGGGCCAGTGCGGCGAGCAGTTCCGGAGTGATGACTGCCGTGGAGTGCTTGCTGAAGAGCGGCCCGTATTGTTGCCAGGTCTGCGCTGGCGGCTTCACGAACGATCCGCTGACCGGGAAGAACACCTCGGTCGGCTTGCGGGCCACCTGCACCATCCAGTTCGCGCCTGCCCAGACCGCCACGAGCAGGACCGTCGCGACGACGATCCGCATGGGCAACGGGGCGACCCGCCAGGCCTGGAGCGCGCGTCCGCTCACGCGCGAGGTCGCCCGGACGCGCCGTCGATAGGGTCCGACGGTACGACGACCACGGCGTTCTCCGAGGAGGGGCTTACTCATGTCATCCAAGCGGCGCCCCGCGCTGGTGGTCTCGCCCCATGGCAGGACCGATGCGGAACGGTATCAGTATGATACCATCTTCCGGTGGAGGCCTCGCATGGCGAGTGTGTTGGTTCGTGATCTCGACGATGATGTCTTGAAGGAACTGAAGGCCTCGGCAAAGGCGCACGGGCGATCGCTCCAGGCGGAGATCCATGATGTCCTGAAGCGGGCTGGCACTCGCAATCTCGCGGAGACTCGTCGCTTGTCTGGCCGATGGCTCAAGCGACTCAGCCGTTCGTCGCATTCCGATAGCACCGCCCTCATTCGCGACGACCGGGACGCGCGTTGAGCGTCTTCGTGCTCGACGCCAGTGTTGTGCTCAAGTGGTTTGTGCCAGAGGTCCACAGCGACGCGGCGCGTCGATTGCTGAACGCTCCGCATCAATATCTCGCCCCTGATCTGCTCTTCCCCGAGGCGGGCAACGCCATTTGGAAGAAGGCGCGACGAGGTGAGTTGACGCCGGAAGAGGCGCAACGACTGGTTGCCGATCTCGCCAGGGTGGCGGTCGACACCGTCGCCACCCGTGGACTGATCGGTGACGCTTACGCGCTCGCCAGCGCGACCGGACGAAGCGTGTACGACTCGACCTACGTTGCTCTGGCCGTTCGACTCGAGACTCAGCTGATCACGGCCGACGACCGGCTTGAGCAGGCACTCGCGGCCCATCCGATGATCGCTGCACACGTCTGCCTGATTCAGACGTTCGGCGCATGATGGAAGCCGGTTTCCGGCCCTGAGCCGGGCGGATGACTCGGCACTGGGCGACTACTCATTACCGACTGACATGAAAACGCCCCGTGCCTACCACCACATGCCGTATGGGGTTTCCGACAGCGGCACGCTTCGCTGATCGAAAGAAAGGACCGAGACCTCGGACATGGCGAAGTCCTCGGTGAAGGAGAGCTTGGCGGTACCGGAGAGTTCAACGCGTTCCTTGACGTCACGCTGGAAGGTGCGAACGCCATCTTCCGTATCGTCCTCCCACCGCATGTCGAAGTCCATCGCCTGAACGGTGTCGAACGCGACCGTGCATTCACCGTCACCAATTGCAACGATTGAGACCTCCACGCCCTCAGACTCCACGGAATCGTAGCCGTGGACCTCGAACCGGTCACTCCGGTGGTGAAAGTCGAGAGCCTGCAGCTCCTCGAAGATCGCCTCTTCGATCAGACTCAATTTGTCCTGAATCGCCAGGCGAAGCTTTTCCACACGCGCATCGTCGGACAGTAGCAGTTCCGTCAGCCGGGGAAGCGTCTGAAAGTACAGAAGCCCGCTGTACCGCTGGCACGCGAGCTTCAGGTCTTGATCGCCAGAGACAACCGCGATGTACAGCTTCTCCTTCTGAGCGTACGCGTCGAGCATTTGAATCGCGAACGCGTCAGGGAACTCTTTGCGCTTCTTGCCTTCTTTGAAGGGCGCCTCCACCTTGTCGTACCAGCGCATCACCTTCTCGACGTCGAGGGCCTTGTACCCAAGCCGGACCACCGCGAACTGCTTCAGGAATGCCGACCACTCGTGATTTGCGAGGCTCTCGGCCTCGTGTGCTTCGATCTCTGGGCTGCTGAACTCCCGTGCGAATCCCTTGAGTTTTGCAAGGAACGGTGCTTTCCGCCGCGCGCCCTCGACGGCTGTTAGCACCTCAGCCACCCGGTCCCGCAGATGGCGCTTGATCTCTCGTTCGGTCGGGTCGGGAAGGAGAAGCGTGAGCTGCCGCTTGGCACAGGGGGGCACGAACGTCGCCAGGGCGGTCGATTGAAAGTTGTACTGTTGCGACTCGAAGATGCTCGTGTCGAGGAAGACAGCAGTGGGAATCGACATTAGACCAGCGCGTCCCCGCCGATCGGTGCTGGGCGTGTCGGACCCAGCTCGTTGATGAACCGGGATGCCTGGACCTGACCACCGGCGACACCAAGACCCATCTGAAACGCTTGTTGCACCGGGATATGCGTCACGCTCGACAGGATCAGTGTTTCGGTCGTGCGAGTCAGCGCAACGTAGAACAGGCGCCGCTGTTCCTCAAGGCTCCGCTGCCTGTCCGCGTGCGGAGCAGCGTAGTCGATCCGCGGAATCATGCCCTCAATGCACCCCATGACGACGACCAGCTTCGCGGTCAGGCCCTTCGACTTGTGCAGACTCATCACGCGGACGAAGTCGACGTCTGTCGGGGTCTCCATCTGCGTTACCCCTGCCCGGACCTCCTGAAGAAGTTCCTCTGCGTCGAACTGCATCGCTGCCGGGAACGAGGACGTCACGATCGTCCGAAGCGGCTCCGCCCACTCCTGACCGTCAGGAAACAATGCGTCGGCAAGCGCGTGCCCCTGCAGCGCGCCCATCGCAGCCTCCTGTTGCCTCAACAGTCGGTACCTCTGAACCACGGGCCTAGTGTGCGCGATTGTGATCTGCGCGTCCGCCAGCTGCTCGAGTACCTGTGCGCGGCGAGTCGCCGGTCTCCTCACATGTCGCGCGAATCCTCCGCCAACCGGCTTCGCCCAGACCATCGCTGCCGAACCCACACCAGCATCGGAGGGCAACACGGTCCTCCGGCTCCGCGAGAAGCGTCAGGAGCGTGTACATCTCCTGCGCCTGGCACGCGTCCAGCTGCTTCGGATTTCCGTCCAGCGCCTGCTCGTTAAAGAAACTGTGGGCCACGACACCTGCTTCGAGAAGGGAATCCCGCACGGCGTACCCCAGCTGCCGTCGTGGAGCCAGAATCAGCACGTCACCGGCGGACACGTCCCCCTGCTCGATCCTGTGAACGACGTACTGCGCGATCCCCTGCGCCTCAGCATCCATTGACGCCCACTGCACAATCTGGACGTTCCCCGCACCGTTCCCCTGCCGGGGCTGAAGCGGCCTGCCGCTCGCCGTCCGGTTGTGGGTGATAAGGCTGTTCGAGAGCGTGACGACTCTCGTCGGGCATCGTCGGCAGATATCGAGGGTCTCATCGTGCGTTCCGGGATGGACGACTGCGAAGGCGACGATCCCCTCAGGATGAGCGTGCTTGAAGGAGTAGATGGACTGATCCTCATCCCCTATGACGTTCAGCGAGCCGTGCTCGGCCAAGAGATCGACGAGTACCTGCTCGGCCCGGTTCAGATCCTGGAATTCATCGACGATCACATGCTCGAACTGAGTGCGCTCGTCGCACAGCGGATTGTTCCGGATGTACTCGAGCGTGACCGGCACCATCTCGGCGATCAACATCGCCCCGTGGAACGTCAACCACGTCAGAAGAGCGGCCTGAAACGCCTGATCTTGTGCATCCTGCGGCCAGCCGGGCTCGTCGCTCTGTAGACGTGCCCACGCCGCGCCGAACGCCTCAAGCTTCTTCTCAGCCCCTCTAACGCCGCCGAATGCTCGGAGGTCTTGCAGGAGAAACCGTTCCTCCGACGCTGCCAATGAGGTGCTAGCCGTCCCGTGGCGGCCAGCACCTCATTGCGCTGAAGAATCGAGAAACACAGGCCGTGCAGGGTTCCAGCCCAAACCAGTTCGGCACCATCGACGCCAAGCTCCGCGATCTCTCTCGCGATGTCCCTCGCCGCGGTTCTGGTGAATGTGCAGGCCAAAATCCGCTGGGGAACCCCACCCTCCTCCAGAAGCCGCATGACGCGACGTTTCATTGCATACGTCTTACCGGTTCCTGGGCCCGCGAGCACTCGCAGTGGCGACTCGTCGCTCCCGGCAATGTTCAGCGCCACCCCGACCAATCCATCGTCCCAAGCCATCGGAATAGACTACGACAAACTCGGATCTCTATGGTGAGGTGGCGTCGCCGCTCATTAGCTGACCTACGTAAATCTTGCGCTCGTGGACTTCTCGGATCGATTCGAGCCCGGGGCCGAGCCGGGGCCACAACCACTCGGGTCGGCCGAACAGGGTCAGCACCCTCGGATTGCATCGACCCTGGGCCAAAGGCACCGGCCGATAGCCCCGCTCAGAGTCTGATGACATCCGGCTCTCGACGTGCGCTGCACGACCGCTTCGATTCAGCCATCGTGCCTGTACTCACGCGATTCGGTCTCGACAAACGCCGCAGCGGCGACGTTTTCAGAGAGGGGCCCGCACGCCACGCGGGAGGTCTTACGCGACGTCCTTGCGCGTGTGCTCCGCGAGCACCTCGTTGATGAGGGTCTGGTAGCCGACACGCCGGCGGCGCGCCTCCTTGCGGAACGACTCGAGAACGCTCGGATCGACGCGAATGGCGATCAACTGACGGGGTTCCTTCCCAATCGGTGGCCGACCCACGCGGCGCATAACCGCCAGCTGCTCCGGCGACGAGTCCGGAATATCCGAGAAGTCAATCCTTCGCCGCGTACGCCGCACGCTCGCCGCGGCTCGCCCGCCGCGCGCTGATGATCCGGATCGCTTCGGCATCGCCACTTCTCCTGAGCGTATACGCCACCATGAACACCTGTCCGTCGGCCGACCGACCAAGCCGGCGGAATCGCGATTCGGCCGATGAGTGCTCCAGATCGGGGCCGTCGAGTGCGTCCGGATCCAGAAAGACCGTCACGGCATCATCGAAGGTGACGCCGTGTTTCGCCGCGTTGGCGTCGGCCTTCCGCGGGTCCCACTCGAACACCTATTCAGTATATACGGAATGCCGCGCATGCCGAAGGCGCGGACCAAGGAGACCGCCGCCGATGTCACATGCTCGATCCCGCGCGCGCAAGAAGGCACCAAAACGGGTGCTCGCCGCCGGGATCCGACGGGGGTACCGCGAGCCGCTTCGAGCAGGGACCTGGCGGCCTCTACCGTTTGCCGAAGGAGATGCCTTGGGCCACGCGAAACTGGTCTGTCCCCTGGCCGACGGTCTTGAACCACCGCGCGTCGGTTCGCAAGTCCAGCGTGTCGTTCATCGGCATCTTCAAGCCGCCTCCAACGCTCACCGTCACGCCCACGCGCGGCTGGGTACCGATCGGAGAACCACTGGAGGAGATGACAGGCGTCCCATATCGTGAGAGCCCGATTCCCGCGGCGAGATACGGCGACGCTTGGCCGACCTGCGCGGGAAACCACAATAGACTGGTGTTGACACTCAGCGCGTTGATATGGCCCTCGCCACGACGATAGGCGACATCGGTCTCGACATCGAGCGTCGACGTGATCGGGAACGTGACGGCGGCGCCGACGGGAGAGGCCCCAGCCGATCCGACCGCGACATAGGGCGTGACTTCGACCGTTTGGGCGTCCTGCGCCGCCACGGGCAAGGCGGGGAGAGTGAGCGCGACGAGTGCGACGACAGCAAAACTGTAGGTCCTCATGACGCCCCCTCAGCGCGTTGACCGCAGCCGCTGGACCTTTAGACGGTCAACGGCTCCCTTTGGCTGCGACCCCCAGAACCTCAGGATCACTTCTTGTCTTTCGCTTTCGCCTCGTCCGCCCTGGCGCCCGCCAGGATCCCGGTCATCGCGTAGTTGCCTTCGTGGCACGCGTACTCGTAGATCTGGTCGTCGGTGTGCTTCAGCCGGATCATGAACGTCCACGGCTGCACCCACGTGTCGGGGTCGTCCACGGTGAGCTCCCAGTTGAGGTAGTCGTGGCTCACGCGCGTGTAGCGCTCGGTCACCTTCACATTCGGCGTCGATCCCTGAAAGCCGTTCACGAAGTTCGTCGTCTCGACGACGAGGGTGTCGCCGTCCCACCAGCCGCGCGGATCGCCGTGCAGCTGCCGGACGCTCGCCGGCAGGTGCGGCCCGCCGTTGATCGGAACGATGCGCGCGTCGTGGATCATCTCCTGGAGGATCACGACGGCCTCCGGCGACTGCGTGATCTGCGCGTAGCTGTTGTAGCCGGTGCCCGTGCGCGGCGCGCCGTAGCTGATGCACCGCTCCGAGAGCGGCCGATCCTCGGGGCCGTCGGCGCGCCCGCGCGGGCCGGTCTCGGACCCTTCCACCACGACCGCGCGGCGCTGCTGCGCGCGGCGCGCCTGCGCCTCAGGCGTCAGCGGCGGGTACTGCCCGTTGGGCGGGTCGGTGATGAGCGACGTGCGGTTGTCCCAGTCGCGATCCGCCATCCAGAACTGGTTGTAGTTGCCGGTGGTCGGGTCGTACGACACCTGGTCGTACTTGCCCGCGTCCTTGATGTTGAGCGCCACCTGCACCATGTTCTGGAACACGGCGTCGCCGCCCTGATCGACGTACTGCGCGACCAGACCCTTCAGCTCGTTCACCTCGGCGTCGGTGAGGTGGTCCTTGTCCTTCCACTGCGTCGGCCGCGTCATCGGGGTGACGCTGTTGTTCGACCAGACACCCTGGAGATCCGGGTGGCCGTCCGGCGTGCGCGGCACCTGGTAGGCGCCGGCGTTGGACTGGGCCGCGACCGAGCCGGCCGCCAGCCCGACCGCGACGAGGGCTGCAAAGAACGTTTTCATGGCGCCAGTGTGCCCCAGTCCCTCGGCCGCCGTCCAGTGTTATGCTGCTGCCGACAGAGGAGGTCCGGTTCATGCGACGCACTACCTGGATGGTCATGATTTGTGCCGGCTGGCTGGCCGCGGCCGGGACCGTGCTGGCCCACCATGCGTTCTCGGCCGAATTCGACGCCGAGGCGCCCGTGAAGCTCGAGGGGCCCGTCACCAACGTCGAGTGGATCAACCCGCATGCCTGGATTCACATGGAAGTGACCGGCCCGAACGGCGCCAAGGAAGAGTGGATGATCGAGGGCGGCACGCCGAACACGCTGAGCCGCCGCGGCATCACGCGCGGCTCGCTCGCCGTGGGCACCGTCATCGTCGTCCAGGGCTTCCAGGCGAAGGACGGCACCAAGCGCGCCAACGGCCGTGACATCACGCTGCCCGACGGCCGCACGCTGTTCATGGGATCCTCGGGCACCGGCGCGCCGCAGGACGGCCGCGACCCCGGCGGACGCTAAGAGGCCGTGGTGAAGGTCGACACGGCCTGCGAGGCACAGAAAATTGGGCCACAGAGACACGGAGACACCGAGAAAACCCTGGAATGCTCTGTGTCTCCGCGTCTCCGTGGTTGCTTCCTCCGGGTCTCGCCGCCCAGAGGCACTTCTGCCACGGGCGGATAGCCGCCCGATGCGACGCCTCCGCGTTCGCCGAGCCTCCGGCGGACACGCGATCGCGCTTGCGGTGGCCCTGGCCGCCGCCGCGTCCTTCGTGCTGCTCGCGCAGGGCCGGATCTTCCACGCCATCGGCTGCGTCGGCCGCGCGGCGTCCGACTACACGATTACCGACACGCGCGCCGATCCCCCGATCGTCTACCGCATCCGGTACGACGAGCAGGAGCTCGAGTTTCAGGTCGGCCACACGGTGGAAGTGTCCGGGCCACTCTCGGCCGACGGAATCATGACGGTCCAGACGCTCGTCTGGATTTCCAACACGTGTTCGTAGGGTGCTGGGTGCTGGGTGCTGGAGGTATGACGTGCGCATGAAACGGAGTGTTGGTCTGCTGGTGGCCTTCGTGCTGGGCGCCGCGGGGCTGGCGTCGGCGCAGGCGCCCACCATCCCGCGCACGACCGACGGGAAGCCGAACTTCACCGGGCTGTGGCAGGCGATGAACACCGCGAACTGGAACGTGGAGCCGCACGAGGCCAAGGCGGGGCCGGTGATCTCGCTCGGCGCCTCGTTCGCCGTCCAGCCGGGCCCGGGGGTCGTCGTCGGCGGCGAGATCCCCTACACGCCCGCGGCGCGGATGACGCGCGACGAGAACGCCGCGAACTGGATCACGCGCGATCCCGAGATCAAGTGCGACATGCCCGGCATCCCGCGCGCCACGTACCAGCCGTTCCCGTTCGAGATCGTCCAGTCGACCGGCACGGTGATCATGGCGTACGAGTTCACGAGCGCCAGCCGCGTGATCCGGATGGACAGCAAGGAAGAGAGCCCCGCGCCGGCCTGGATGGGCTGGAACGTCGGCCACTGGGACGGCGACACGCTCGTCGTCGATGTGACCGACCAGATGCCCGACACGTGGTTCGACCGCGCCGGCAACTGGCACAGCGACCAGTTGCACGTCGTGGAGCGCTATACGCTGCTCGACAAGAACACCGTCGACTACCGCGTGCGGCTCGAGGACCCGAAGACGTTCACGCGCCCGTGGGAAATGCAGATGCTGCTCTACCGGCACCTCGAGCCGAACGCGCAGATGATGGAGTTCAAGTGCGTGCCCTTCGTGGAGGAGCTCATGTACGGTCACTTGCGAAAGAGGCCGGAATGAAGAAGCGCGTCGCCGTTCGTGCCGTTCTCGCCGCGGTCGCGGCAGCGGCCCTCGTTGCGCTCGGTCCGCTGCACGCGCAGGAACGCGGCGCGCTGCCGCGGGTCACACCCGAGGCGGTCGGGCTCTCGTCGGCGCGGCTCGAGCGGCTGCACGCGGGCATGCAGGCGCTCGTGGACGCGCACCAGGTCGGCGGGATCGTCACGCTGCTCGCGCGCGACGGCAAGGTGGCGGACGTTCACGCATCAGGTTTTCAGGATGCCGAGCACGGCGTCGCGATGAAGCCCGACACGATCTTCCGGATCGCGTCGATGAGCAAGCCCATCACGAGCGTGGCCGTGATGATGCTCTACGAGGACGGCAAGCTGCTCCTCACCGATCCCGTCTCGCGCTACATCCCCGCGTTCCGCCAGATGCGCGTGGCCGCCGCCGACGGCCAGACGGTGCCGGCGCGCCGCCAGATCACGATTCGCGACCTCCTCACGCACCGCTCCGGCCTGAGCTACGGCTTCCTGAACAACGCCGCCGTCGGCAACGCGTACAGGAGCGGCGGCGTCACCGACGGCCTTTCGGTCACGACCGACACGCTCGAGCAGGGCATCGACAAGCTCGCCGCGCAGCCGCTGATGGCGCAGCCCGGCGAGGCGTGGAACTACTCGCTCTCGACCGACGTCCTCGGCCGCGTGGTCGAAGTCGTCTCGGGCCAGCCGTTCGACGTGTTCCTGCGCGACCGCATCTTCGAGCCGCTCGGCATGACCGACACGAGTTTCATCGTGCCCGACGCGAAGCTGGACCGATTCGCGGTGCTGTACTCGCCGGACGGCGCGAACGGCGTCCGCCCCATGAAGGACCCGGAGGCATTCGGCAACGCCGTGATGTCGCCGTACGCGGTGTACAAGGCCGGCAAGACGTACATGTCCGGCGGTGCGGGCCTGACGTCCACGGCGGCCGACTACGCCAGGTTCGCGCAGATGCTGCTGAACGGCGGCGAGCTGGACGGCGTGCGGCTGCTCTCGCCGAAGACCATCGAGCTGATGACGATGTCGCACACGGCCGACCTGCCGTCGGGCGGCGTCATGGGCGCGGGGAACAACTGGGGCCTGGGCTTCCGCGTGACCGTGGACGTGGCCGCGACGCAGACCGAGGGCTCGCCGGGGATGTACGGCTGGATCGGGATCTACGGCACGACCTTCTGGGTGGATCCGGTCGAGCACCTCGTCGCCATCATGATGGTGCAGCGCTATCCCGGATCGCCCGCGGGCGCGGCGTTCCAGCCGCTCGTCTATCAGGCGATCACGCGAAGCTACTCGGCACCGGCTCGCTGACCCGTGCCTCGGCGGCCGCGCGGACGTGGTCGAGCAGGCCGCTCACGAGCACGTGCGCGCCAGACCCGACCCCGAACGTCCAGTAGCGGCGGAACCAGCGCCGTGCCTCCTCGTCGGTCGTCGCCGTGCGCATCACTCCCGTGAGCCGCGTGCGGGTCTCGCCGATCGTCTGCACCGACAGGGCATAGACGGTCTTCGCATAGCCGGGCACGGCGAAATCCGCGAAGCGTTCGGCGCTGACGTGCGCGTACTCGATCACCGGCCGCCAGAACTTCCCCACCAGCCCGAGCGCGATCTCGTCGCGCGGCCGCTCCCCCAGCAGCACCCAGCCGCCGGACTCGGGCGGCAGCGTCGTGAGCTCGCGCAGCCGCAGGTGGCGCGGCGCACGGGGCGGCGCCTGGCCGTGCACGATGTGCGTGGCGATCTCGGGGAGCGCGCGCAGCGCGCCGAGGACGGCCACGGCGGGACGCTTGTGGCCGAGCTGGATCAGGTCCGCGTCGAGGAGCGCGCCCCACGTGGTGGCGACGTCGGCCTGAACGACGGTCGCGACGGCGTCGGAGATGTCGTAGACGGGCAGGAACTCATCAACCAGCATATGCGTCTACTGAAGCACATCGGGTGCCAGCGGCGCGCCGCGCCGGGAAACATCTTCGCGGTCCGGAGAGCCGGAAATCCGGCACCGCGTGCGACAATGCCCCGACTCGTTCGCATGACCATGCCTCCAGTTGTCCACGTCGACACCATTCGCAAGACCTACGGCCGAACGGTCGCCGTGGACGAGATCTCGTTCGACGTCGAGCAAGGGGAGATCTTCGGCCTCATCGGCCCGAACGGCGCCGGCAAGACCACAACGCTGGAGTGCGTCGAAGGGATCCGCGCGCCGGACCGCGGCCGCATCAGCGTGCTCGGCCTCGATCCCGTGAAGGACGTCTACGCGCTGCAGGAGCGCATCGGCGTTCAGTTGCAGGAAGCGCAGCTCCAGAAGCGCATCAAGGTGCGCGAGGCCGTCGGGCTGTGGGCGTCGCTGTACTCGAAGTCGGTGGACGGCGATCGCCTGATCGAGCAGCTCGGCCTGAAGGACAAGCGCGAGTCGTGGTTCATGACGCTGTCGGGCGGCCAGAAGCAGCGCCTCTTCATCGCGCTGGCGCTCATCAACGACCCCGAGGTCGTGTTTCTCGACGAGCTGACGACCGGACTCGATCCGCAGGCGCGGCGCGCGATCTGGGAGCTCGTGCGCGGGATCCGCGAGCGCGGCAAGACGGTGTTCCTCACGACGCACCTGATGGAGGAAGCCGAGCGCCTCTGCGATCGTGTCGCCATCATCGACCACGGCCGCATCGTGGACATCGGCGCGCCGGCCGACCTCGTGCGGCGCCACTGCCCCGAGCGCACCGTGATCGTGACGACCGACGATAGCGGCGCGGCGGGCCGGTTCCGCGCGCTGCCGGCGGTCGCCTCTCAGTCCGTCGAGGGCCGCGCGCTGACGCTCGTCGGCGTCGGCGACGACTTCCTCACCCAGGTGATCGACACCCTCGCCGAGCACCGCATCCGCATCGCCGACTTCCGGACCATTGTGCCCACGCTCGAGGACGTGTTCCTGAAGGTGACGGGCCACGCGATGCGGGACTAGCCGTTAGCCGTTTAGTTAGCCGTTAGCCGTTAGCCGTTAGCCGTTAGCCGTTAGCCGTTAGCCATAAGACATTAGCCATGCTACGAGGACTGTTTCGACTGACCTGGCTCGAGATCAAGATCTTCGTGCGCGAGCCGCTCGGGTTGATCGGCAACGTGCTCATTCCGGTGGTCGTGTTCGTCGTGGTGAGCCGGTTGCTCGGGAGCGGGGCGGGCAGCGCCGCCGCCAGCGGCACCGCCGCCGCGGTGACGTTCGAGATGCCGATCTTCGTGGCCCTGCTGATCGCCTTCGGCGCGGTCCAGTCGCTGGCCGCGATCATGTCGATCTACCGGGAAGGCGGAATTCTCAAGCGGCTGCGCGCGACGCCGCTCCGGCCGGCGACGATTCTCACGACGCACGTCCTCGTGAAACTGACGTTCACGGCCCTGACCTACGGGCTGATGATCCTGGCCGGCCGCCGCTACGGCCTCATCGGCACCGGCGTCCCGATCGCGTCGATGGCGCTCGCGCTGCTCGTCGCCACACTGAGCATCCTGTCGATGGGCTTCGTGATCGCGAGCGTCGTGCCGACGGCCCGTTTCGCCCAGCCCATCAGCACGCTTCTCCTCTATCCGATGCTCGGGATCTCCGGGCTGTTCTTCCCGGTCGACGCGATGCCGCCGGCGTTGCGCGGCCTCGCGCACCTGCTGC
Source organism: uncultured Acidobacteriota bacterium (assembly GCA_963792785.1). Lineage (GTDB taxonomy): Bacteria > Acidobacteriota > Vicinamibacteria > Vicinamibacterales > CAVVIG01 > CAWIMX01. Next base: position 1,508,844 of record CAWBXO010000001.1, read on the forward strand.
CGCCGACCTACGCGGTGTCGCTCCTGCGCGGCGTCTGGTACGGCGACGGCTGGGGCCCCCACCTGACCGACGTGGCGGCGCTCGCGATCCTCTTCGTGATCTTCACCGGCATCTCGACCCGGGTGTTTCGGTGGGAATAAGGTGAGGGTGCTGGGGTGCTGGGGTGCTACGTGCTGGGTGCACCTAAGCACCTGGCACCCGAGCACCCGAGCACCTTCCAACACCCTTATGCCGTATGCGTCATCGGCATCGACATGGCTGGTTTCGGGATGATGATCCAGGCGACCAGATAGGCGATGATGCCGCCGATGACGGCGCCGAGAAGAATCGACAGAATCACCCAAAGCAGGCGGATCGGCGTGGCGTCCACGCCGAAGTACTCGGCGATGCCGCCGCACACCCCGGCGATCTGCACGTCGGTGGTCGAGCGCACGAGCCGCTTGCGGGTGACGGGCGCGGCGGGATCGAGCGCGGCCGGAACGATGAGCCACGCCGCCAGGTACGCGATGACGCCGCCGATGATGCAGCCCGGGATGATCGAGAAGGTGACCCAGGCGGCGCGGACGAGCACGACGTCGACGTCGAAATAGTCCGCCAGGCCGGCGCAGACGCCCGCCAGCTTGCCGTCGTGGATGTTGCGCGTGAGCCGACGCGTTGCCATGGCAGTCCTCCTTATTACTTCGACGTTGGACAGCCCCCCATAGTTCGACCGCTATTCGTATCTCAGCGCAACCATCGGATCGAACGCCGCGGCCCTTCGCGCCGGCACCACGCATGCGATCACCGCCACGACAATCAGCAGTACCATGATCGACACGAGCGTCACCGGATCGTGCGGGCTGGTCTGCGCCAGGAGGCTCTGCAACAGGATCCCGACGCCGAACGCGCCCCCCAGGCCGATCGGCAGGCCGATGGCGAGTTGAATCAGCGCCCGCCTGAGCACGAGCCACACGACCTGCCCGGGCTGCGCCCCGAGCGCCATCCGCACGCCGATCTCCTGCGTCCGCTCGGTCACCGAGTACGCGGTCACCGCATACAACCCGACCGCCGACAGGAGCAGCGCGATGCCCGCGAACGTGGCGAACATGCCGCCGAACACGGCGTAGACCCACCGGCGCTGAGCCAGCAGCTCGTCCATCGTCTGCACGTTGAAGAACGGGATGTCGGGCTCGACCGCGCGCATCTGGTCGCGCGCGATCCGGGCGGCGGCGGCCGACGTCGCCGGCCCGCGAATGAGCAGCGCCACCGTGCGCTCGGGATCGGCGCGCAGCGGGACGTAGACCACCGGATCCGGCTCGGGATTCTCGATGTCGCGCTGACGCACGTTGGGCACGACGCCGATCACGCTGAGCCACTCCTGATTGTCGTCGCCGGTGAACCGGAGCGTGTGGCCCATCGGGTCCTGTCCGTCGAGGTACACGGCTGCGAAGCGCTGGTTGACGATCGCGGCGCCTCGCCCCGGAAGGCCGTCGTTGCGATCGAACGCCCGACCACGCAGAATCGGGATGCCGGTCACGTCGAAGTACCGGTCCCCGGCCGCGACCACCGAGACCACCGGCGACTGTTCGCCGTCCGCCGGGGACTTGCCGTCGAGCGCCACGCCGCGGCCGCCCCCCCCGGTGAGCGGCGCGCTCGTGGCGAGGGCGGTGGCGCGGACGCCGGCGGCGTCCGCCATGCGATCCTCGAACTGCTGGTACAAGTCCGCGCGCGGTCCGGCGTCGGGATACTTGGTGAGCGGCAGATACACCTGCATCACCGACAGGTTCGCCGTGTCGACGCCGACGTCCATGCGGTACAGGCTGAAGAAACTGCGCATCATGAACCCGGCGCCCGACAGCAGCACGACGGTCAAGATCAGCTCGACGACGACGAGCGCGCCGGACCAGCGGCGGCTGCGCACGGCGCCGCCGCTGCCCCGCCCGCCTTCCTTCAGGATCTCGTTGACGTCCGTCTTCGACACGTGCAGCGCCGGGGCCAGGCCGAACAGCACGCCCGTGCCCACGCAGACGAGCGCGACGAACGCGAAGACGATCGGGTCGAAGCTGAACACCATCCAATAGGGCTTGCCCTGGTCCACGGTCGCCGCGTCGAACCAGCGGACGGCGAACGTCGAGACGTACAAGCCGGCGAGACCGCCGGCCGTGGACAGCAGCACGCTCTCGACCAGGAGCTGGCGCACGATGCGCCACCGGCTCGCGCCCAGCGACGCGCGGATGGCGATCTCGCGCGACCGGCCCACGGATCGCGCGAGCAGCAGGTTGGCCACGTTCGCGCACGCGATCAGCAGCACGAACCCGACCGCGCCCATCAGCGACAGGAACACCAGCCGGATCTGCGCGCCGTTGGCCTCCTTCTGAAATTCTCCGAGGTTCGGCTTGAAGTCCTTGTTGGTGTCCGGATAGGCCTGCGCGAGCTGGGCGCCGATGCCGGCGAGTTCCGCGCGCGCCTGATCGAGCGGGACGCCAGGCGCCAGGCGCCCAATCGCGCCGAAGTTGCGGCTGCCCCGGCCGAGGAACGATCCCGGCGGCAGCAACGCGCGCGGGATCCACAGGTTGTTGTTGTTCGGGAACTCGAGGCCGTCCGGCATGACGCCGACGATGGTCACCGTCCGGCTGTTGACCCGCAGCGTCCTGCCGAGCACGTCGGCGGCGCCCGCGTACCGGTTCTGCCAGACGGAGTACCCGAGGATCACCACCGGATCGGCGCCCGTCTGATCGTCCTCCGGCCGGAAGTCCCGCCCCAGAATCGGCTGGACGCCGAGCAGGCGGAACAGATCCCACGAGACGTAAGAGCCCGACGCGCGCTCGGGCACGCCCGTGTCGTCGCTGAGGTTGACCGTCGACCCGAGGAACGCGATGAGCTGGGAGAAGGAGTGGGACTGGTCGTGCCAGTCCCGGAAGTCCTCGTCCGACACGCCGGCGTGCTGGCCGCGGGCGTTCTCCGTCCAGAGGGTGACGATCTTGTTGGGCTCCTCGAACGGCAGGCCGCGGATGAGCACGGCGTTGACAAGTGTGAAGACCGTCGCGTTCGCGCCAATCCCGAGCGCCAGCGCGGCCGCGGCGGCCAGCGTGAACCACTTGTCCTTGATCAGGAGCCGGACCGCGAAGCGGACGTCCTGCCAGAGATTCATGCGTGCTAATACGCAACAGACACCAAAAAGGATGCAAAGGCTGACAATTTCTTCGTAGTAGGATCGCGCCCATGATCGAGCGGCTCAAAAGCCGAAAGGAATGGCGCTTTTTCGCCGTCCTTCCGCGCGCCGACGGCCCACTCGCCGCCGCCTGGTGGACGGGCCTTATCGTGCGGGGCCTGACGCCGGCGGTGTTCGCCGTCGCGATGGGCGTGCTGGTCGGCGCCGTGCAGCGCGGCGACCCCCTCGGCTGGCCGCTCGCCTTCGCCGGCGCCACGTTCCTGCTGATGCAGGTGATCAATCCGATTCACCAGGTGGTGAGCAACAACCTCGGCGATCGGACGGCCGCGTTCCTCTACGACCGGCTCACCGCAGCGGCGATCACACCGCCCGGCATGGGACACCTCGAGGATCCGGAGCTCACGAACGACCTCACGGTGGCGCGCGATTTCGACCTGGGCATGACCGGCCCGCCCCTGGCGATCGACGTCGACTTCATCGCCGGCAGCCTTGCGCAGATGGTCGGCGGCGTAGCGTGCGCGCTGCTCCTCTTCGGCTATGCGTGGTGGGCGCCGCTCCTGCTCGGCGGCGCGTGGCTCGCGACCCACTGGTTCCTGCGCGAGAGCGCCGTGTGGCACGACCGGCAGACGCCGGAGGTGCGCGCCGCCCAGCGCGACGCGGAGTACGCCTATCGCCTCGCCGTCGATCCCGCGCCGGCCAAGGAGCTCCGCGTCTTCGGCCTCTCGAAATGGACGCTCGACCGCTTCGTCGATCGGCGCACCACGCTCCACCGGCTGCAGTACCACGCCACACGGCTGCGCGAGCGGCCCGTCGTCTGGAGCCTCCTCGTCATCTCGGCGGCCAACATCGTCGTCTTCTGGGCGATCGCCGGATCGGCGATGGACGGGACGCTGACGTTGCAGCAGGTGGTCGTGTACGCGCAGGCGGGGATCGGTGCGTCGATGATCGCCTTCGGCGGCCTGAACTGGGCGCTCGACGGCGCCTCGGCGCCGGTGGACGCGGTGCTGCGCCTGGAGCCGGCGATGGCATCCCGGGGCGCGCTCGCGTCGGGCGGCCGCGACGCCGCCGGCCTGCCCGCGCGCGAGATCCGCTTCCGTGACGTCGGATTCACGTATCCGTCGGCGCCGGCGGGTGCGCCGCCGGTGCTCGATCGCTTCGACCTCGCGATCCCCGCGGGCTCCTCGCTCGCCATCGTCGGCCAGAACGGCGCCGGCAAGACGACGCTGGCGAAGCTGCTGTGCCGGCTGTACGACCCGCAGGCGGGATCGATCGAGATCGACGGCATCGACCTGCGCGAATTCGACGTCGAGAGCTGGCGCCGGCGCGTGGCGGCCGTCTTCCAGGACTTCATCCGCTTCGAGCTGTCGCTGCGCGAGAACGTCGCGCCCGGGGGCGCGCCCGACGAGGCGGTCGTGGCGGCGCTCGAGGCCGCGGGCGCCTCGCGGCTCGCGGGCCTCGACACGATCCTCGCGCGCGGCTACGACGGCGGCACCGATCTCTCCGGCGGCCAGTGGCAGCGCGTGGCGCTCGCGCGCGCCCTCTGCGCCGTCAAGCTGGGCGCGGGGGTCGTGCTGCTCGACGAGCCGACGGCGCAGCTCGACGTGCGCGGCGAGGCGGAGATCTTCGAGCGCCTGCTGGCGGCCACGCGCGCGTGCACGACGATTCTGATCTCGCACCGCTTCTCCACGGTTCGTCACGCGGACCGGATCTGCGTGGTCGAGCACGGCCGCGTGGTGGAGCTCGGGACGCACGACGAGCTGATGGCGCTGCGCGGGCGCTACCGGACGATGTTCGATCTGCAGGCTGAGCGGTTCGGCGGCGCCGAGGACGAGGAAGGGATGACATATGACGTCCTCGGCTGAGCAGGCGGCCCCGGCCGCGGCCGTCCCAATCGATCCGATTGGACCGCTGCCGCCGGCGATCCGCTCGATGTGGCGGCTCTGCAAGCTGGGGTACCGGCACGAGCCGTGGCTGATGCTCGCGGCCTTCGCCACCTCGCAGCTCGCGGCGCTGCCCGACGCGCTGTTCGCGCTCGGTCTCGCGTGGCTCGGTGAGGCCGTGGTCGCGCGGGACGCGGGCGCGATTCGCTGGGCGGCCGTCCTGCTGGGAGTCCTGGCCGCCGCGACGTGGTTCATCGGCGTCACGGCGACGCGCGTCCAGCGGCGGTTCCGCGACAAGGTGACGATCGCGCTCGAAGCGCACGTGGCACGCCTGCAGGCCTCGATCCCGACCCTCGCGCATCACGAGCGGCCCGACTACCTCGATCGGCTCGCCATGCTGCGCGATCAGGTGTTCGTCCTCGATCACATGTACCAGTCGGTGTTCGCGACGGTCGGCTGCCTGTTGCGCCTCGTCGTGACGATCGGCCTGCTGATGTCGGTGCATCCGGCCCTGATCCTGCTTGCCGTGTTCGCGCTGCCGACCGCCTACACGTCGACGTGGCGGCCCACGGCGGAGCGCGCGGCGCAGGAGCGCGGCGCGCAGCCGAACCGGCTCGCGCGGCACCTGTTCACGACGGCGACGACGGCGGCGCCGGGCAAGGAAGTGCGCGTGACCGGCATCGGCCCGCGCCTGATGCGGGATCGCCGCGAGGCGTGGGAGCGCGGCTACCGGCCCATCGGCGCCGTGCGCTGGGTGTCCGCGTGGTGGCACTGCGCGGCGTGGGCGATCTTCGGCGCCGGCTACGTCGGCGCGATCGTGTTCGTCGCGCGCATCGGCGCGCCCGCGGCCGGCGTGCTGCTCGTGCTCGCCGCCGGATCGCGCCTGTCGGCATACATCGGCCAGACGGTCACCGAGCTCGGGTTCCTGCGCGGCTTCTGGATGTACGGCTCGCAGCGCCTGGCCTGGCTCGAGGACTACGCGGCGTCGCTCGTCTCGCAGGAGGATCGCCCCGTTCCCTCGGCCATCGCGCGCGGCATCCGCCTCGACCACGTGTCGTTCGCGTACCCGGGCACGTCACGTCTCGTGCTGGACGATGTCTCGCTGGAGCTGCCGGCGGGATCGGTCGTCGCGATCGTGGGCGAGAACGGCGCGGGCAAGTCGACGTTCGTCAAGCTGCTCGCCAAGATGTACGCGCCGACCGCCGGCGCGATCTACGTGGACGACGCGCCGCTTGCGCGCGTGCCGACCGCCGGCTGGCGCGAGCGCGTGGCCGGCGCGTTCCAGGACTTCTTCCGCTTCGAGTTCCGCGCGCGCCACACCGTCGGGCTCGGCGACCAGCCGCGCATGGACGACGAGTCCGCCGTGACCGGCGCGGTCGAGCGCGCGGGGGCGGCCGACGTGATCCAGAAATTCGGGACGGGCCTCGACACGCAGCTCGGGCCGACCTGGCCGGGCGGCGTGGAGGTATCGTTCGGCCAGTGGCAGAAGCTCGCGCTCGCGCGCGGCTTCATGCGCGGCGGCCCGCTGCTCGTGGCGCTCGACGAGCCGACGGCCGCGCTCGACGCGGAGACCGAGCACGCGCTCTTCGAGCGCTATGCGGCGGCGGCGCACGCACCGGGCGGCAAGGCCGACGGCCGGATCACGGTGCTCGTATCGCACCGGTTCTCCACCGTGCGCATGGCCGATCTGATCGTCGTGCTCGACGGCGCGAAGCTCGTCGAGATCGGGACGCACGAGGCCCTCATGGCGCACCGCGGTCAATACGCGGAGCTGTACTCCATCCAGGCCAGACAGTATCGGTGATCCCGGCGCCGCATCGCGCCGGTTTGACAACACCGCTCTGTTGGCGATAATCCAGCCTTCGGTCACGTCCCCTTGCAGCGTTGTTTCCGCCGGCACTGGCATGATTGGACAGACGATCGCGCACTACCGGGTCATCGAGCGTCTGGGGGCCGGTGGAATGGGTGTCGTGTACGCCGGTGAGGACCTCCGCCTCCAGCGCCGAGTCGCCTTGAAGTTCGTCCCCGCGGATCTCGCCAACGATCCTCACGCCCTCGACCGGCTGCGGGTCGAGGCCCGCGCCGCCTCGGCGCTGAATCACCCCAACATCTGCACCATCTACAGCGTCGAAGAGTTCGAGCAGCAGCCGTTCATCGTGATGGAGCTCTTGAAGGGCCGGCCGCTCACCGAGAAGCTGCACGACGGCCCGCTGAGGGTCTCGCAGATTCTGGAGATCGGCATACAGGCCGCCGACGCCCTCGACGCGGCGCACGCCGGCGGCATCATTCACCGCGACATCAAGCCGGCGAACCTGTTTCTCACCGACCGCGGCCAGCTGAAGATTCTCGACTTCGGCATCGCGAAGGTCACCGTGAAACTGGATCCGCTGATGACGAAGGCCGGCACGCTGCCGGCCACCGCGGTCCTGACGCCGGGCGGCGCGGCCATGGGCACGGTCGCCTACATGTCGCCCGAACAGGCCACGGGCGAGCCGCTCGACGGCCGCACCGACCTGTTCTCGCTCGGCGTCGTGCTCTACGAGTGCGCCACGGGGCGCCACCCGTTCGGCGGCAAGACCTCGGCCGTGATTCTGTCGTCCATTCTGAACAAGGCGCCCATCCCGCCGACCGCGCTGAACCCCGACCTGCCCCAGCGCCTGCAGGAAGTCATCTCGAACTGCCTCGAAAAGGATCCGGAATTGCGCTACCAGGCGGCGGCAGGCCTGCGCGCCGATCTCAAGCGTGTGAAGCGCGATCTCCAATCGGGTCAGTCCGGCACGGTCGCCCTGCCGAAACTGACCACACCGCTGGCCGCGGCAGAGGCGCCCGATGAAGCGAGCGCCCCGCCTGTCTTCGACCGCCGACCGCCCACGCCGGCCCCACGCGGCCGATCAGGCTCCCGCCTGATCGGCGTCGCCGCGGCCGTGGCGATCGTGTCGGCCGGCTCGTTTGCGGCGTGGCGGTGGCGAGCGGCTCCGGGCGTGCCTGCCGTGAGTCCTCGCGGGGCCGAGGCACCCGCCGTCGATCCCGCGCTCGCGACGGCGCAGGCGGCCTTCGACCGCGGCGACTACCGGACGGCGCTCACCCAGGCGACATCGGTCCTGCAGCGATCGCCGGGCGATCCCGCGGCCGAACGTATCTGGGAAGACGCGCGCGCGGCCATTGGCGACCTGGAGGGAGCGTTGGCGGAGGCCGACCGGAGGCTGGCCGCCGGAGATGCGCCGGGGGCCGCGGCGGCCCTCGAGCGCGCGCGTCAGATCGATCCGACCGCGCCGAGACTGTCGGCCCTCTCGGCCCAGCTCGTTGAACTGAGGGACCGCGCGCGCACGGCCACGGTCGCGCCGCGCCCCCCCTCGCCTCGGGCAACGTCGGCGCCGGCCCCAACGCCGGCGGCCGCCGACCGGGCTCCCGCGCAGGCGACCGAGCCGGCGGCCGCCCCGCCGCCAGTCGCGACCGACAGCCCGGGACCCGCGCCGGCCGCGCCGGTCCTCAGTCAGCCGCCCGTGGTCCCCGTCGAACCGGCCGGGCCGCCTGCCGTCGCACCCGAGCCCCCGCCCGCCGAGCCGGCCGCGCGCGCGGCGCCCGTGAACGCCGACGCGGCCATTCGACAGGTGGTGGCGACCTACGCGCGGGCGATCGAGACGAAGGACGTCCAGTTGTTTCGTACCGTGAAGCCGAACCTCTCGGCCGAGGAAGAGCGCCGCCTCGTCGAGGGGTTCCGCGCCGTGTCGTCGCAGCGGGTGAACGCCACCGTGGTGTCGATCGACCGGAAGGACTCCCGCGCGACGGTCCGGCTCCGCCGTCGGGATACGATCACCAGCGGCAGCCGCACGCAGACGACCGACAGCGAACAGGTCCTGAGCCTCCTCCTGGTGCAGGGCGCCTGGGTCATCGAACGGATCGGAGAGTAGGCATGGAACGCAGAACGTCGCGCGCGGTCGTGTGGTCCCTCTGCCTGCTGACGCTCGGCACGCAAGCTCGAGCACAGGACGCGTACAACCTCTACACGCCGGCCACCCATCTGGCGACGCTGTTCACCGACTTGTACGGACCGAACGGACTCGTCGTGGACAGCCTCGCGACGCTGCCCGGGGAACAGCCGCACAGCGCGCATTTCAACAGCGACTTCCAGTCCGACTTCAGCCAGTTCAGCACTGCGCTCGTGAACCAGCTCGTGACCGTGCCGCTGCCATCGCCGGCCTCCGGCTTCACCTATCGCTTCGACCCGAGCCTGGGCGTCTTCCAGCGAAGCACGGAGGGCTTCGGCCCCATTCTCGCCGAGCGCTCCGAGACGCTCGGCGCGGGCCGCGTGTCGTTCGGCTTCGCGTACCAGCGTTTTGGTTTCGACACGATCGAGGATCTCGATCTCCGGAAGGTGCCGGCCGTCTTTTCGCACGACAGCGCGCAACTGCGCGGCGGCCGCGAGGACGTCGTGACCACCGTCAATGCCATCGAAGCGCACGTGAACCAGCTCACGTCATTCGTGACCCTGGGTGTGACCGACCGTCTCGACGTGTCGATCGCCGTCCCGATCGTGACGACCGATCTCATGGTGGTGTCCCAGGCGACCATTCAGCGCCTCGGCACGACCAACCCGCTCACCCATTTCTTCCGTCTCCCGAACGGCGACGTCGGCAATCGCCGCGTGTTCACCGCCGCAGGAAGCGCGACGGGATTGGGGGACGTCACGCTTCGGCTGAAGGGCACGGCCTACCGCCGCGGCACCACCGGGCTGGCCGCAGGCGTGGACGTCCGCCTGCCGGCGGGCGACGAAATGAATCTGCTCGGCACCGGCACCGTGGGCGTCAGCCCCTTCCTCATCTGGTCGGCGAGCTACCGGAACGTCTCGCCGCACATCAACGCGGGCTATACGTGGAACGGCTCGAGCGTCCTCTCGGGGAACCCCGCCACCGGGGAGTCGGCGGACTTTCCAGACACGGTCAGCTACGCCGTGGGCGTGGATATGAACGCGAACCCCAGGCTCACGCTCGTGTTCGACGTGCTCGGCCGGTACCTCATCGACGCCGAGCGCCTCGTGCACCAGGACTTCCACGCGCTGGACGACAACCACTCGGTCTTTCCCAACATCACCTTCGGCCGCGACTCGTACAACACGATGTCGGGGGCCATTGGCCTGAAGACGAACCTGGTGCGAGAGTTGCTGCTCGACGTGAACCTGCTCGTCGCGCTCGACCGGCACGGGCTTCGCGACAAGATCACGCCGCTCGTCGGACTCGCCTACTCGTTCTGAAGCGGCGCGCACACAGCATGGCCCTGCACGACGCCCACTGCCATTTCTTCTCTGCACGCTTTTTCGCGGCGCTCGGGAAGGAACCGGGCCGGCCCGCCGCGGACGTGGCTCGCCAGCTCGGCTGGGATCTGCCCGACACGCCCGAAGGACTCGCGGATCGGTGGGCGCACGAGCTCGACGCGCACGGCGTCTCGCGAGCGTCGCTCATCGCGAGCATCCCGGGCGACGAGGAGTCGGTCGCCGTGGCGGTGGCCCGGCACCCCGGACGGTTCGTCGGATACTTCGTGGTCGACCCGCTGGCGCCCGACGCGATCGATCGGCTCGTGCGCGGGTTCACCGAGCTCGGGCTCCGGTGTGCCTGCCTCTTCCCCGCGATGCACCGCTACCCGTTCGACCACGAGCGTGTCGTGAAGGTGTTCGAGACGGCCGCGACGCATCGCGGCGCGGTGTTCGCCCACTGCGGGTACCTGTCGATCGAGGCCCGGACCAGGCTCGGCCTGCCGAGCGCGTTCGACCTCCGGCTCGGAGATCCGCTCGCGCTGGCGGCCATCGCCGCCCGATTCCCAGAGGTGCCGGTCATCGTGCCCCACTTCGGCGCCGGGTTCTTCCGGGAGGCCCTCATGGCCGCCGAGGCCTGCGGGTCGATTGCCTTCGACACGTCCAGCTCCAACGCCTGGATGAAGTACGTGCCGGGCCTGACGCTCGCCGAAGTCTTCCGCCGCGCGCTGGCCGTCGTCGGTCCGGGCCGCCTGCTGTTCGGGACCGATTCGTCGAACTTTCCCAGAGGCTGGCGGCAGGTGGTGCACGCCGCCCAGTTGACAGCGCTCGACGAGCTGGGCGTCGAGCCCGAAGCACGGCGTCAGATCCTCGCCGGCAACTTCGAACGCCTGTGGGGCGAGCGCTGAGGAGGCGGATGGATGGCGCGCGCAGGTTCGGTCCTCCGATGGCTCGCCGCGGCGACCGGCCTCGCCGCCGGCGCGTACGCGACGTACGCCGGCGTCACGTGGCTGCGGTACGGCGAGGCCGGGCCGTCCTCCGACCCGGACGAAGACGATCCGCTCCTCGATCGATTCATGCCGCGCTACGAGATTGTCGAGCGGCATCACATCGCCGTCGCCGCCCCCGCCGGCGTCGTGCTCGGCGCCGCGCGCGAGGCCGACATGCAGGGCGCGTGGATCGCGCGCGTCATCTTCCGCGCACGCGAGATCCTGCTCGGCACCTCGCCCGACGGGCGCGACCGTCCGACGGAACTGCTCGCGGAAGTGCAGGCGCTCGGATGGCGCGTGCTCGCCGAGACGCCGGGCCGCGAGCTGGTCGTCGGCGCCGTGACGAAGCCGTGGGAGGCGAACGTCACGTTCGAGGGGCTCGACCCCGAGGCGTTCGCGGCCTTCGACGCGCCCGGGTACGTGAAGATCGCGTGGACGCTGCGCGCCGATCGCGTGGACGACGCGCACGCGATCTTCCGCACCGAGACGCGCGCCCTGGCCACCGACGCCGCGGCCCGCGCCCGGTTCCGGCGCTACTGGGCGTGCCTCTCGCCGGGCATCATCCTGATCCGGATGATGCTGCTCGGGCCGGTGAAGGCCGACGCGGAGCGGCGCGCGCGCGGGGCCGACATTGCTTGAAAAGCGCTCCCCGGTCGGATAGATTCCATCCTGGTTAGGCGTGGCCGATCCGGCCGCGCGAGCAGGAGGCTCCAACATGAAACGCGCAGTCACGGTCACATTCGCGTGCGTCGCGATGGCCGTCGCCGTCGCATCCGTCTCGCGGCGTCCGGTCGAGGCCCAGGCCAGGGCCACGGCCACCAACGTGCCGACGATTCCACACGAAGCGGTGCCGAACTTCTTCAAGAACCCGCCCGGGATCTACACGGGCGAGAACATGGGCATCGCGACCAACTCGAAAGGCCACATCTACATCTACCACCGCGCCAACGAGACGCGACTGTTCGAGTACGGCCCCGACGGCAACTTCATCCGCGAGATCGGCCGCGGCAACTACGGCTTCGCCTTCGCGCATTCGGTGCGGGTCGACGCGCAGGACAACATCTGGGCCGTGGACGAAGGCACCGACACGATCGTCAAGTTCAACCCCGAGGGCAAGATTCTGATGACGCTCGGCCGCCGGATGGATCCGGTCGCGGAGCTCTCCGACATGCCGGGGGGCGGGACCTTCCTGGGCCTCGACGAGCCGTACGGGTTCGGCCGCGAGACCGACGTCGCGTTCGACCAGGCCGGCAACATCTTCGTGTCCGACGGCTACAACAACGCGCGCGTCGTGAAGTACGACAAGAACGGCCGCTACCTGAAGTCCGTGTCGGGCCGCGGCAACGGCAACCTGCAGTTCAACACGCCGCACACGATCGCGACCGACTTCCAGGGCAACGTCTACGTGGGCGACCGCGGCAACGCGCGCGTCCAGGTGCTCGACAACAACCTGAACTGGAAGGCGAACTACGACAAGGTGGGCAGCCCGTGGGCCGTCTGCGTGTCGGGCGGCCCGGGCCCGAACAACCCGGGGCACCAGTACCTGTACGCGTCGAACTCGTGGCAGGACAGCGCGCCGGCCGCCGGCGCCGAGTACACCGGCGAGGTCTACAAGATGGAACTCGACGGCACGATCATCGGCAAGTTCGGCCGCGCCGGCAAGGCGCCCGGCGAGTTCGCGACCATTCACCAGATGGACTGCCGCGATCCCAACGTCATCTACACCGCCGAGATCAACGACTGGCGCGCGCAGAAGATCGTGCTCAAGCCCCAGGCGATGACCCCGAGCGCACAGCAGCAGTAGGCCTGAGGAGATGACGATGATGAAACGGATTTCAACCGCGCTCGTCGCCGCTGCCACGCTGGCCCTCGGCGCGACGCTCGCGGCCCAGTCGATGGGGCCGGCGATCGCCTTCGACAGCAATGCCGACCTTCTCAAAACGCCCGACGGCACGTTCGTCGGCGAAGTCGGCGGCGTCGGCACGAACTCGCGCGGCGAGATCTTCGTGTACACCCGCACCGGGCATCCGTACGCGACGCTCGGCGACAACCGCACGTTCTACCGCAACGGCTCGCGCCTGTTCGTCTTCAACGCGAACGGCGAGTACGTGCGCGAACTCGGCCAGGACGTCTACGGCTTCAACGCCGCCATCGGCCTGCGCGTGGATCCCCAGGACAATGTCTGGACGATCGACGAGGGCGCGAACCAGGTGATCAAATTCGATCCGCAGGGTCGCGTGGCGCTCGTGCTCGGCCGCAAGCCCGAGGCGATCAACGTGCGGCCGCGCGGCGGCGGGCCCGGCGCCGGTCGCGGCGGTCCGGCCGCGGCCGGACGCGGCGGTCCGCCTCCGGCGGCGCGTGGCGGCGGCCGTGGCGGCAACGCGCCCGGCTCCGGCACGCCGGGATCCGGCTTCAGTAGCCCCACTGACGTGACCTGGGACGCCGACGGCAACATCTATATCGCCGACGGGATCGACAGCAACAACCGCGTGGCGAAGTTCGACAAAGACGGCCGCTTCCTGCTGCACTGGGGCTCGACCGGGTCCGATCCCGGCCAGTTCCAGGGCGTGAAGGCCGTCGCGATCGACCGCGCGGGCAACGTCTACGTCGCCGACCGCGGCAACCATCGCATCCAGGTGTTCGACGAGAGCGGCACCTTCAAGCGCGAGTTCGGCAACATCGGCACGCCCGAAGCCATGTGCCTCACGAACGGCGCGACGCAGTACCTCTACATCTCGCACGTCGGCAACGACGACGGGATGGACGACGCGACCATCTATAAGGTGGGCCTCGACGGCACCGTGCTCGGCCACTTCGGCACGGCCGGCAAGCTGCCGAAAGAGCTCGGCATCGTCAACTCGATCGACTGCCGCAACGAGAACACGCTGCTCCTCGGCGAGATGACGAACTGGAGGGTCCAGCGCGTCACGCTCCACTAGAACCTAGAACCAACGGTTCTGGAGGTTCCAGGGGTTCTGGCGGTTCTGGAGGTCGGGTTCTCCAGAACCCTCAGAACCTCCGGAACCTCGAGAACCGCAGAGTTCGGTTTCCGCCTTTCCGCCACCGGCTCCCGAAAACATCCGCCCCGATCGCCCCCGCCCCGTGGCAGGAATCCTGCACCGTTCCCCCCGAGGTGCCGACGTGGCGACACACGACTCCCTCTATCCGCTGGTATCGGCCCGACCCGCGCGGTCGGTCCGCGCGACGGGCCGCGAACGTTCTTGCGCCCTGCCGGGCGACACCCTGATCCCCAACGCCGTCGCGTCGCTGACCCACGCGCTGACGATTCGCGTGCCGCCCCGCCACGTGTGGCCGTGGCTGGCGCAGATGGGCGCGGGCCACCGGATCGTCGCCGAACTTCAGCATCCCGCCGTCGGCACGATCTTCCCCGCCCTGCCCGGCGAAACCGGCGGATTCGAAGTCCTGGCGGCGGAGCCCGAGCGGTCGCTCGTCCTCGGCTGGCGGCAGCCCGACGGAACGCTCATGGTCACGTGGGCATTCGTGCTCGAACCGGTCCATCCGGGATCGACCCGGCTCATCACGCGAGCCCGCGGCGGACAGGGATACCGGTTCCACGGCCTGCCCTCGTGGCTCGCGCGCCCCATCGTGGCGCTCGTGCACGCGGTGATGGAGCGGCGGCAGCTCCTGGGCATCGCGGAGCGCGCGGAAGGCATCTGAACCCTTTTCGGGCGCCATCCGTCTATGCGAGCGGACGCATTTACCGGGAGGACGCTCGATGCCGCACCGCACGCTCGCGCTCTCGTGCCTGGCCGCCCTGGCCCTGGCCGTCGCCGTACCGGCCAGCGCGCAGGAACGGACGATCGACCGGACCATCGACCTGGCTGCCGGCGGCCGGCTCTCGCTCGACGCGGAGCGCGGCAGCGTTCAGCTCACGTCGTGGGACCAGCCGACCGTGCGCGTCCACGTCCGGATCGAGCCGCCTCAGGGCGCGACGGCAGATTACGCGCGGCGGTCCGTGGACGCCGTCGCGATCCAGGTGACCGGCGGCGGCCGCGCCGTCCGCGTGCGCGCCGACTACAGCCGCGTCCCCTGGGCGTTCTTCTTCCTGCGGATCGAGCGCGACCTGCCGCGCGTGCACTACGAGATCACCGCCCCGCGCCGCGTCGACCTCAACCTCGATATCGACCGCAGCGACGTGTCCCTTGAAGGCTTCGACGGGCAGCTGACGCTCGTCCTCGACCGGAGCCGGCTGGATGCGCGGGACCTCTCGGGCGCGCTCGACCTGCGCGTCGATCGCGGTCCGGCCATCACGGTGACCGGCCTCCACGGCTCGCTCGATCTCGATCTCGATCGCACGGAGGCGACGCTCCGTGACGCCGCCCTGACCGGCAACTCGCGCGTGCGGCTCGACCGCGGCGGCGTGGACATGGCGCTGGCGTCGAACCAGACTCTCACGATCGACGGTGACCTCGACCGGAGCCAGATCTCGAGCGACCTCCCCATCACCGTCGATCGCCGGGGATCGCACTTTCACGCTACGTTGAACGGCGGCGGGCCGACCCTCCGCGTGACCGCCGACCGCAGCCAGGTGCACGTCGGCCTAGCGGCTAATCGCTAACGGCTAACCGCTAACGGCTAACCGCTAACAGCTAACCGCTAACAGCTAACCGCTAACAGCTAACAGCTACTTGACCTCCACCTTCACCATCGCGGTCGTCCAGCAGCAACCGGCGCCGCCGCCGCCCTTGCCCGAATAATCGCCGGCCGTGACCTGCAGCATGTAGTCACCGGGCGCGCTGAACGTGACCGTCGTCGACGCCTTGCCGCTGTACGGCTTGCCGGGCTCGCCGCCCTTCAGCGCCTCCAGCTTCGGCCGCCAGTGGTCGACGGTGACGCTGCCCGGGCCGCGGAACCTCGTGACCTCCAGGTTGACCGGTGGCGGCCCGCCCTTGCGTTCGTTGCTGGTGCCGCTCGCATACAGGCCGTCATCGTCGGCCCACATGTCCAGGGGCATCGGCGTCCCGACGGTGGCCGTCCGGGTGAGCGCCGCGTCCACGCGGCCCATCGGGCCGTGAAAGGACGGCCCCTCGCCGTCGAATTTGAGCACGGGCGGCGCATTGTAGCCGCCGGTCGCGGCCTCCTCCGCCGACTTGAACGGGCTGATGTTGTAGTCGGGGTGCATGTAGTACGGGTTCCGGAACGTCGCGCCGTTCACCGTCACGTTCCAGTAGATCTTCTCGGTCGGCGGGTAGTCCTTCGGCACGACGATGGCGAACACGCCGTACTGCCGGCCCGGCAGGAAGTGCGTCGGCTGCCCGCGATCCGGCAGGCCGGGCTCGAAGTGGTTGTTCGGACCAATCGGGATGTCCACCGCGTCCCTCGTGTTCCGGTTGAAGTAGCCGACCAGGAACACGTGCGAGCCGTCGGCGTTGTCGAACCAGCCGTCGAAGTACGGGTTGATGCTGTCGCCTGCCTGCGTGAGCGGCGCGCCTGGGAGCTGCACCTGCGCAGAGACCCAGGCGCCCGCGGCCACGAGCAGACACGACGTGAGCAGCCGCGCCATGTGATGTCGAGTCATGTCTCCCTCTCGGTTCTACTGCTGGCCCTGCGACGTGCTGCTCACCTCGACGTGCTGCTGCAGCCACTCCTGATATTCGGCGTCGGTCAGGTACACCACGTTCATCCACGCGTGCGCCATCTCGTCCACCGTGCGGTCGCCGTAGCCGACCCACTGTTCCGGATCGGGATTGTTCTTGTTGGCCTTCGTGTTGTCGTACCAGGCCTTCACGTGGATGATCGTCCCCTTCGGGAACGCCGGCGCCGCGTCGTCGGCGAAGATATAGTTCGTCATCCAGTTGAAATTGAAGTTGTCGACGTAGCTGACAACCTGTGTCTGGCCCGTCGGCAGGATCGCCTCGACCAGCATCGCCTTGCCGCGCAGGTGGAAGTGCGGCTGGAAGTTCGTGATGATCGTGTTCTCGAGCAGCGTCGTGAAGCCCTCGGTCTCAGAGATCGCGTTGGGCGGAATGTCGAGACCCTGCGTGCCGTTCTTCAGGCCGGTGAACCCGACCAGGTAGCTGCGGTGCTTCGGCTCCTGGCCCTTCGGGTAGAACCAGATGCCGAGCTCTGAGCCGAACGTGACGTCCTCGCCGGCCGCGTGGACGTGCTGGTCCCACGCGATCTTCTCGCCCGGGACGAGCAGCTTCCCGGTGCCATCCAGGTAGCGGTCGTAGCCCTTGCCAATCGCCCATTCCATGAGCTGCGGACGCGCGTCCAGGAGCGCCTGCGCGTTGTCGAGCACGCGGCCGCCCCGCGACGTGCCCTTGTTCACCGCGTCGGGATCGTTGTTGAGGATCAGGTAGGCGATCGAGTGGTGCAGCGCCTTGCGGCCCTGGATCGTGCTCGGGCGGATTTCCACCATCCGCACCCAGCGCGGCTCGCTCAGCCCGGGAATGTCGACGACGGGGCGCCACCACTCGTCCTGGCCGACGGCCGGCATCGTGTAGTCCGGCGCCTTCGCCACGATGTCGGGCGGTCCGTAGCCGTCGCGCTCGGCCATCCAGTAGAGGCCCTCGTGGAGCGGCTTGAGCGGCGGCATGTCGGCCGGGTTGCCCTGCGGCGCGCCCCCGTCGACCCACGCGACGATCGTGTTGATCTGCTCGTCGGTGAGCGACATGTCGTTCTTGAACTTCTGGATACCAATGTTCTTGTTGATGTGCCAGGGCGGCATCTGGCGGTCGGCCACGCGCGCACGAATGGAGCGGGCCCACGGCCGCGCCTCCAAGTACGTTCGGAGCGACATGGGTGCGATGGAACCGGGCTCATGGCAGGACTGGCATTTCGCCTGAAAGATGGGGGCGACGTCCTTCGTGAAGGTCGGCGTCGCGGTGGTGTCCTGGGCAGAGGCGATGGTCGGCAGCAGCAGGGCCAGGGCCACACCCATGGCCGCGGTCAGCCGCCAGCTCCGTCGGTTCAGCAGTCCATCCATGTCGGTCGCTCCTTTTTTGACGTCTCCCCACCGGACGGCAAAACCCGCCCGATCGGCAACGGCGGAAGGCAAAGCAACACTCGTGCCCTGGATTCCGGAACGGATCCGACACGCATTGATGGGCTTCCAGAACGGACGGTGGGAATTTTTCCGCGGCGCCGCGAATTATTCCGAACGCGCGGCCAGTTGACGCTGTTCGCCTCGATGCGTCAACATGGGACGATGGCTTGGGTGAAGGGCACGGCCTCGCGCGTGATGGCGACCCTGCTCGCGTTGACTGTCGGCGCCACCGCGCCGCTCGTGACGACCGCGGCATGCGCCGAGTCGAGCGACATGGCGGCAGCCGCCGCGTGCGCCGCGATGTGCGAGAAGGGCCAGTGCCCGATGCACACGTCGCCGGAGGCGACAGTCGCGTCCAAGCCCGGCACGCATCAGTGCGGCCCCTCGAGCGAGGGCGGCACGCCGGCGCAGTCCGTCACCCTGCGTCAGGTCGTGAGCACGATGCCGCCCGCCGTTTACCAGCCCGGGCCGTCCCTGCACGTCTCCGAGCTCGTCACGACGCTCCCCGCCTTCCACAACGCCCTCCAGGCTGTCAGCACGCCCCCTCCCAGGGTCGCGTAATCGCGTCCGGCGCTCGCCGGATATCCGTTCGCGATGACTTCGTTCAGGGAGACTTCTCATGCAACGTGGGATTGTGTGTCTATTTGCTGCGACCTGCCTGCTCGGCGCCGCGTGGCCGGCACGGGCCCAGGACAGCGGCCTCGATGAATTGACCGGCGAGAGCGACCACCCGCTCCAGGTGTCGGGCTTCGGCGTGGTGGACGGCCAGGTGGACGGCCGCACCGGCGACAACAGCTTCAACGCCGGCAAGCTCGCGGTGTCGGTGTTCCGCGAACTGGACGATCACGTCTGGGTGTTCGGCCAGTTGACGACGGCCGTGGCCCCGCCGGAGGCCGGGGCCGACGAGGCCAGCACCGAGATCGAAATCGACAATCTGATCGTGAACCTCACGCCGCCCGGGACATCGTCGTTCAGCTTCGCCGCCGGAAAGTTCGACACGCCGCTCGGCTTCGAGCGCGACGACGAGCCGCTGAACCTCCAGGCGACGACGAGCTTCAACTTCGAACTCGCGCGGCCGCCGAAGATGGTGGGCGTGATCGGACGGTTGGCCGCTTCGCGCAACGTGGACGTGGCGCTCTGGGCGGGCAACGGGTGGCAGTCGGACCTCGAGCCGAACCACGGCAAGACCGTCGGTGGGCGCGTGGGCGTCCGGCCTTCGGAGCGGTCGAGCCTCGGCGCGGGGTTCCTCTACGGTCCAGAAGGCGAGACCGGCGCGACCCGCGGGCGCTACCTGATGACCGCCGACTACGCGTTCCAGCCGACGGAGGCGTGGATTGTCGGCGGCGAGGTGAACGCCGGCGGCGACCGGGCCCTCGACGAGGCGCCCGCGTCGAAATGGTACGGCGCCACGGCGACCGTCTTCCGGCAGCTCTCGCGGCACGTCGGCACGACGGCGCGCGTCGAGGCGTTCAACGACCGCGACGGCGCCAGGACCGGAGTCGCGCAGACGCTGACGTCGTTCACCGTCGCGCCGGTGTTCTTCCTGGGCGCCGGCGGAGAGGGCATCTTCGCCACCGTCGAGCACACGACGTTCCGAATCCCGCGGTTCCAGCTCCGCGGCGAGATCCGCTTCGACCACTCGAATCTCGACGACGCGTTCGAGACACGCGACGGCGCATCCTCGTGGGCGGTCAAGTACATCGCGCAGCTGGTCACCACTTTCTGATGGGGTGATGGGGTGATGGAGTGATGGAGTGATGGGGTGACGGGGTGATGGAGTGATGGCGTGATATATCGATTGCGTGACGCTGATCGGTCCGTGAAGCTGGCCGTGGCGCTGTTCCTCCTGGCGCTGGGCTGCGCGTACGTGTTCGCCTTCCTGATGGTGCAGACGTACGCGGGGCTCACGCCGAACCAGGTGTCGGCGACCTACGCGCCGTCGGGGCCGGTCGACGCGGCGTCGCTGCCGGACATGTCGAGCTCGCACACCGAGACGCTCGATCTCTCGGGGATGGCCGACGAGGCGCACGTGGTGGACACCAACCTCCTCATCCAGGACTCGCACGTCCACATCCTGCTCTACGCCATCGTCGCCGCGCTGGAGACGCTGGTGATCCTCGGCCTGGGCTGGCCGGCGTGGTGGCGCGACACGGTCATCGCGGCGGCGTTCCTCTCGGGCCTGTTCGATTTCGCCGGGCAGTGGCTGATGAAGTTCGGCCTGCCGGGCTTCTCGTGGCTGACGATCGCCGCCGGCTGGACGATGGTGGCGGTGTATGTGGTGATAGTCGTTGGCGCGGTGCGGGAAATGGCGCTGACGCGGTGAGAAGTGAAAAGTGAAAAGTGAAAAGGAAGAAGTGAAGAAGGAGATGGTTGTGACGAAATCAGCAAGCTGGCTGGCGGCCGCGGCGCTCGCCGCCGTGTCGGTCGTGGCGGTCGAGGCCCACATCACTCCGGTCGTGGTCCTGCGCAAGCAGGCCGACGTGATCCGTCAGGCGCTGCCGACCGCGGCGCGCTACACGGCGACGACCGTGAAGATCGGCAAGCCGGAGCTGCAGCAGATTGTCGAGCGTGCGCACTACACGCCGAACATCGACGAGGTGAAGTTCTACAACGGGCTGGACGCGTCGGGCCGGACGATCGGCACGGTGCTCTTCCCGCAAATCGACACGCAGCACGGCCCGATCGAGGTGGGCGTGGCCATCGGGCCCGACGGCGCGGTGACGAAGGTGGCGGTGACGCGGGCGACGGTGGAGGTGAAGCCGTGGGTGCTCGACGTGGAGCAGTCGGGTGCGCTCGACAAACTCACAGGGGCGAAGGCCGGCCAGGACGCGGCGATCTCGACGGGCGTGCTCAGTGGGATGCCCGGCTACGTCGCGGACGCGATCGCGACGGCCACGTACCGCGGCCTGGCGCTGTACGCGACGCTGCACCGGTGACCGTGCGCCACACCGTGTAGCGCCGCGCAGATCCGTCCGGGCCCCGCGGTCCGGGCGGGCTTTATCTCTAAGGCCCCGCCACGACCGGCCGAAAAAAACGGTATGGCGCGGACGAGCCACCGGCGGCCTGGCGGGATCGACCTCTCGCGCATCATGTTCTACGTGGTCGTGGGCTGTGCGGCCGTCGGTGTGCCGTTCGCCCTCGGCCTTCGCGCGGGCGCCGAGAAGACCTCCGCGTACTTCTTCTGGACCGATGTCGCGGCCTCGTTGACCGACTCCGTGGCGCTCGCCACGGAGGAAGCGCCGACGATCACCGGCATCCGGCCGAGCCACTTCCTTCAACCCAGCCGATACGACGGCGAGGGCGTCACGATCAACGCGGGGGGCGGCGACCCCGACGACCTGATCCTCCTCACGGGATTCTTCGACGATGGGAACGAGCTTCGGATGATCCGGCGTGACGGACGGATCGTCGCGCGCTGGCCCGTGAAGTACCACGAGCTCTTCCCGAACGCCAACGACTTCGTGGTCACCGGGGCGCCGACCACCGACTGGAACATCGAGATTCACGGCGCGATGGCGCTGCCCGACGGCTCGGTCGTCTTCAACTTCGGCTACGCGGGCATGGCCAGGCTCGACCGCTGCAACAACGTCGAGTGGACCTTGCGCCGCCAGACGCACCATGCCGTCTCGGGCGCCGAGCGCGGCGGCTTCTGGGTGCCCGGCCGGCGCATGGCCGACGAACCGTCCCCCTACCCGCCGTTCGAGACGCCGTTCAGGGAGGACACCGTGATGCACGTGTCCGAGCAGGGAGAGGTGCTGTCGGAGTTCTCGATCGGGGATCTCCTGTACCACCACGGCCTGCGGGCCATCCTCACGGCGACCGGCAACGACTTCGCGGCCAGCATGAACTGGGGCCGCGAGCTCGTGCACCTCAATCAGGTCGAGGAGCTCGCGTCCGATCTGGCGCCGGCGTTTCCGATGTTCGAGGCGGGCGACCTGCTGCTGTCGCTTCGCAACCGCAACCTCCTCCTGGTGACGGACCCGTCGGGCACGACGGTGAAGTGGTGGCAGATCGGCCCGTGGCTGAGGCAGCACGACCCGCACTTCATGCCGGACGGGCGGATCCTCATGTTCAACAACAACAGTTTTCGGACGGTGTTCCTCCCGGGCGATGAAGTGACGCCGCCCACGACGCCGCTCGTGTCGCAGATCCTCGCCGTCGATCCCGCCACCGGGCAGACCGAGGTGCTGTGGGGCGGTGCGCCGGGCGAAGAGATGCTCTCGGTGATTCGCGGCAAAGTGTCGCGGACGCCCACCGATACGCTGCTCATCACCGAGCCCGACGGCGGGCGGGCGCGCGAGGTGAGCCGATCGCGCGGTGTCCTGTGGGAGTACGTCAACCGCTACAGCGAGGACGAGATCGCCCAGATCACGGAGGCCGAGCTGTACCCCGCCAGCAACTTCACGTTCGACACGCACGCCTGGACCTGTGACTGATCGCTCGTCGTGCCGCCGCGACGCGGCGGGCATGCATTCCTGTTCGAGTTACCATACGGAGACGCGCCCGTAGCTCAGGTGGACAGAGCACCGGCCTTCTAAGCCGGGGGTCGCTGGTTCGAGCCCAGCCGGGCGCGCCAGCCTTCGCTCGCCAGGAATGGCACGGCGAGCTACGGCCGGCAGGCCATCCGAGGGCCTACAACTGAAATACTTCTCCCACCAGCCACTACAATCGAGAGACAGGAATGTCTGAATGAGGTTGGCAGGCCCCGTCTGTCTGTTGTTCGCGCTGTCTCTTTCGTCGGCAGCCGCCCAATCCCCGGCTTCCGCCAGCGTCTCAGGGACCGTACTGGACGTGAGCGGCGGCGCCGTGGTCCAGGCTGAAGTGACGCTGACT
Source organism: uncultured Acidobacteriota bacterium (assembly GCA_963792785.1). Taxonomy (GTDB): domain Bacteria; phylum Acidobacteriota; class Vicinamibacteria; order Vicinamibacterales; family CAVVIG01; genus CAWIMX01. Next base: position 1,531,954 of record CAWBXO010000001.1, read on the forward strand.
GAGAGTCGCGGCTCGGGAGGGCGCGCGGCTGTCACGGGACCGGATGGCACATTTGTCTTCGAGGCGGTTCCGGCTGGCTCGTACGTCATCAGCGTGACGGCGCCGGGTTTTCAGGAGTACCGTTCCCCGAGCTTCACGATGACCGCACAGCAGGAGCTCCGGGTCGCCAATATTCCGCTGTCGATTGCGACCGTCACCACGTCAGTCGTGGTTCAGCCCACCACCGTCGTCGCCGCCCAGCAGGTGAAGGCTGAAGAACGGCAGCGCCTGTTCGGCGTGATCCCCAATTTCTACACCAGCTATGTCTGGGATGCGGCTCCGCTCAATACGAAACAGAAGTTCTCCCTGGCGACCCGCACGGCATTCGATCCGGCTGTCCTGGTCGGCACCAGCATCGCCGCGGGCATCGAACAGGCGCGCAATGCGTTTCCGGGATTTGGTCGCGGCGCGCAAGGGTATGCCAAACGCTGGGGCGCCCTGTTCGCCGCGGATCAGGCGAGCGAAATACTGAGCCGGGCGGTCTTTCCGTCGCTCTTTCACCAGGACCCGCGATATTTCTACCAAGGCTCCGGTTCAACCGGGTCTCGCCTCCGCCACGCGATGGGCGCGGCCTTCGTCGCGCGCAGCGACCGTGGACACCTGATGCCCAATTACTCCAATGTCCTCGGCGAACTCTCGTCGGGAGCGCTGTCGAACCTGTACTATCCCGCATCAAGTCGAGGGGCGGGCCTGGTTCTCACCAACGTCGCGATCGGCGTGGCGGCGCGCGTGGGTCAGAATCTCATGCGCGAGTTCGTCCTCAAGTCGGTCACGAGACACGTTCCTGACAACGGAAAGCCGGCACCTTCGAAAAATCCGTGATCGCCGCTTGAGTCAGCTCTCAGCCCACCTTGGATCTGGCATCCTTCACCAGCGCGATCAGCGCGGCACGCGCGTCCTCAGGCGTACTGACCGGCCTCGTGAATGCCACGCGAATCGGTCGTGGTCCCTCGGCCGTCTTCGCCGACAGCTCGAAGCCGTATCGGTCAACGCCCGTCATGGTCGCCGAGGCGAGGTCGGTCAGCCGCGAGAACGCCTTGCAGTAGAGCACGCTCGCGTCGGCATGGTCGGCGTTCATATGCGAAATGATTCCGGCCGCGAAGGGACCCAGCGGATCCGGTTCCGCGGATTGCCAGTCGGCCTGTTCGATCCAGGACATCCGTCCATAGCCGCCGATGTACCGAATCGAGCTGACGCGCAGCGTCCAGAACCCGAAGTCGCGAAAGTCCGCGTAGTAGGCGGCGTTGGGATGCGCCGCCAGGAACGCGGCACGAGCGCTGTCGCCATTCCCTTCGACTCGCGTACACGGGCCGAGCAGCGTGACGCGGCCATTGGCCAGGGGGTCTGCCGCACCGCCCTCCGCCACCAGGAGGGACGCGCGAGCATCCCGCTCCAGGTTCTTCGTGTGTTCGGCGAGCGCGCTGATGAGAAAGACCGGGTTGCCGTTGTCAAAGGCGACGGTCACGAACGAGCCATAGGGATAACCCTCCGGCTCATTGGTAATCGTGCACAGGGTCCCGGTCGAGATCTGTGCCACCAACGTACGCGCTCGCTCGGCGTGCGTGGGCGTCGGAACGTCGACGTCGTACAGAGGCTCCGAGGCGCTGGCAGACGGTCGGCTGTGTGCGTCCTGGCTCATCCTCCGATTGTTGATCGCCGATGGCACGCTGTCACGGATTGACCACATGAGATCGCGCGGACCAGAATCATACCGATGAGTCCCAACACCGGCACGAACGAGCCGCCGCCGATCCGTCAACCTGGTCACGACTTGTCGATGCCTCCGTACCGCGGTACTAGCGTGTGAAGGCAGGACCCGTCGAGGCCATTCCGCTACTCATCGACTTCACGGCGCCGACCTCCCTTCTGCGCGAAGAGAACCGAATCTCAACCTTGCCGATCGTCGGCAACGCTGCCGCCGACGGCGCCATCGAAGGCCAGCTGATGACGATCAGTTAGCGTTGGCGCAGATGGCGTACACGTGAGCGCCGGTGTCGCCGCCATCCGAGGACGTATTCTGGATGTGCACGAACCACCCGTTGCCATTCGGTCCGGACTCGCGGACCACCGAATCGGGGCGCCATCCGTTCAGGCGGACGCCTCCGCCCAGGACGACCTTGCCAGGCGAGCAGTCCACCTGCCAGATCTGCCCCGTGCCTGGGTTGCCGGCAGGCAGGTTGAAGTCGACCTGCACTATCTCATAGCCGGACACACCGCTGGCACCGGTCGCCCCTTGCGGACCCTGCGAACCCTGCGGACCCTGAGCGCCTTGCGGCCCCTGCGTTCCTTGCGGTCCCTGCACGCCAGCCTGGTTCCAGTTGAGCGCCGTTTCGTTGTTCTTGCAGGCGGCGGAGTCGTCTATGACGCGCAACCCGCCGTTGTTGTTCGCGTAGCAGCCGTAAACGACGCCGCCCGCACCAGGGATCGCGGCGTGCACGATCGCGACGACTATGGCGAGCGTCGCCACCACACCGAGAGCCACACCAATCATCTTCAAACGTCCATGCATCGCATCCTCCTGTGTTTCAGCCGACACGTCCGATGTGACGGCTCAAGCGCGGCACATCCTACCCTGTCTGGCCTCCGCTGGAACGAGAAACCCGTCTTGGGGAGACAGGAAGCAACAGAGCCTCCGTTCTCAGACACGGTGCCCCCCCTTCGACAGGAGTCGGTGGTGACGATCGTGGCGATGTCTTAGCGGCGCCCGCGCGGGTTGGCGTTTGAGCCGGCGACGCCCAACGGGTGGGGTCGTTCTGGAATTCAGGAAAGGCAACCCACGAGTGGCGGGAGACGGGCTAGAACGAGGCCCTGGCCGACAGCTGAATCTGGCGCGGCGCCCGGGCCGACACCGGCTGGCCGAACAGCGGCGACCCGACCGTTCCGACGAACGTGCCGTAGTTGACGCGGTTCAGCACGTTGAAGGCATCCAGGGCGAACGTCACGGTGTGGCTCTCGCCGCCGCGTCGCAGGTGCACGGCACGGGAGAGCCGCAGATCCAACTGCGCGGAACCCGAACCCTCCAGGCTGTTTCGGGAGACGCCAGGCGGACGCGCCTGACCGCGTCCGTTGTTGTAGACGTCGCCCCCAAGCGTCTCGGTGTAGGGTGCCGCCGACGTCAACGTGAGCCCGACGCCGACATCGACGACGTGCCCTGGGTTCACCGTGCCGAGCACCAGAAACCGATGCCGGCGGTCGAAGTTGGCGCGTCCCCATTCGCCAGACAGGTCGTAGTCGTTGGCGGGGTAGGCGGTGATGCCGTTGGTGTCGTTGTACGCGCGGCTCCACGTGTACTGGGTCTGGCCGTTGAACCAGCGCCCCACTTTTCCGCGGAGGGTGACCTGTAGCGACCGGGTCGACTGCCGGCCGTTGGACTCGATCACGCGCACCGCGCCGAATGCCGGGTCGGGCCGCGCGGCATAGAGCGGCGGCAGCGGCGCGTTGAGGTCGCGCGAGCGGAACAACTGATGGCCCCGCGCGCCGGTATACGTGACCGACAGCGTCAGCGCCTTCCGCAACTGGTGATCCAGACCGATGCTGTATTGCACGGATTGCGGAATCTGCACGTCCGGCGCCAGCTGCACCGTGCTGGGCGGCTGCGACACGAGCCCGGCGCCTGGCGGACTCGGGGCCGGATACGACGGATGACTGATGACATAGGAGACCAACCCGCCCGGTCGAGCGAGCAGCAGGTCGGCGATCGCCGCGGCGCCGCTGCGATCGGTGAACACGCCAAGGCCGGCACGGATCACGTTGGTCTTCGTGTTCCCTGGCGCGTACGCAATCGAGCCGCGCGGCGCGAAGTTGTTGGTGTCGTGAAAGTAGTTCTGCCAGTCATAGCGCATGCCGAACGAGACCGACAGCCCGGGCTTCACCTGCCAGTCGTCCTTGATGTACGTGCCGACCTGCTTCTCGAGAAAGACGATGTCGCCGTTGCCCTGCTGCTGGGTGAACGCGTACGGCTGGCCCGCCGCATAGGCGTCGAGGCCGCTGAAGAAGTACGTGCCGTTGAAATCGGTGCGATCGAAAAACCCGCGCCGGCTCCAGTCCGGCAGCTGGAATCCGGCCTGCACCTGGTGACGGCCCTTCAGCCACACGAGGCTTTCGGTCATCTGCGTGTGCACTTCCGTCAACACGAGATCGCCTTGCCCGCCGCTCGTGAACGCGCCGGCCACCACGATGCCCCGGTCCGTCGACGCGCTGAGTGTCGGCTCTCGCTCGTGGCCCACGAGGATCTGAAACTGGTTCAGGAGCGAGGGGCCGAGCGTCGTCTGCTGCGTGTAGGTGAGCTGTTGCTCGTGATGCGTGAACGTGGTGCCCGCCGACGCGAGCGTCGTGCCGCCGACCCCGCGATTCTGACGCTCTTCGTACTCGTAGCTGGGGCGCAGCGCGATGGTCGTGCGGTCGCTCCACTGGCGATTGAGACTGAGCGACACGAGCGCTTCGCGGTTCTGTTGAGGGACGGTGTCTCGGATGGCGCCCTCCAGGCCGACCGCGAACACGTCGGCTCGCTGATCGTCGGCGTTGTCGTTGGCCGAGAGGGTGAAGGACGTCTTCCCGCCGTGTCCGACGGGGCCGCCGAACACGCCCTCCACGATCCGCTTCTGCTCGGGCGGCTTCGTCGCCGCGAACGCGTTCGTGGCGTCGAAACGCGCGTCGCGGAGCAGCACGTTCGCCTCGCCTTCGAAGACTTGTCCCCCGGGCTTGGTCAGGATCTCGATACGCCCGCGGCCCGGCCTGGCGTACTCCGCCGAATACGGGTCCTGATTGATCTTGATCTGCTGGATGGCCGACGCGCTGACGCGCAAGGCGCTCACTTCCATGCCGTTGACCACCAGGGTTGGCCCACCCGACCCGAGCGAGCCGGCATCGAGAAACCGCGAGATCGTTGCAATGTAGTCCTGATCGAAAATCGGCAGCCCCGCGAGGGCGTCCTGATCGACCACCACCGCGTCCAGGTTGTTCGACGCACTGGTCCCAACCTGGGCGCCTCCCGTGCTCACGGTCACGTCCTGCTTGACGTCGCTGAGGCTGAGCACGATCCGCTGCGTCGCCGGCGGGCGGGCACTCACCCGTACGCGGCGTGAGGCTTGCTTGAAGCCCTCGAACGTCACCCGCAGGTCGTAGGTGCCGGCGGCCACGCCAGCCAGACGAAACTGGCCCTCCCCGTCGGTCGTCGTGGACTGCAGGACCACGCCGGCGCCGTTCACCAGATCGACGGCGGCGGTCGGCAACACCCCGCCGGTCTGATCCAGCACCACGCCGCTCACCGCCACGCCAGTGGTGGCGACCTGGGCGGACAGGGCACGCGACGTCAGCAACAGCACACACGCGCACAGCAAGGGCCGCCACACGGTCGGCTTCACTCGCGAGCTCCACATGAACTCTCAGCATGACCGCGAATTCTGAAGAACGGCTGAAGGGGGCGTCCCAGAACAGCGCTGCGCCGTCGCCGGGCCCCGACCGACGAATTTCCGACGACGCCGGCGGACGCGGCTGACAGGAAAGGTGCAAATAGACCGGACTCTGGCTCGGTCTCCTGGCACACGGCTTGCTCTCTCAGACTGGGGGAGCACGGCCATGCGCATCTGGACGGTTATCTGGGCCCTTCTCGTCGCGTTCGTCGTCCTGTTCGCCGCCATGAACTGGACGGTACTCACCGCGCCCACCACCCTTCACCTCGTGCTTGCCGACATCACGGCCCCACTGGGCGTGACCATGCTTGCGGCGATGGCCGGGTTGGCCGTGCTCTTCCTGGCCTTCCTCGTGTGGCTCGAAACGAGGACATTGACGGAGCTCAGCCGCGCGGCGCGCGCCCAGCGGGAGTCGGCCGCCGGATCGGAGGCTTCCGCGCTTCTGGCGGACCTGAGTCGGGCGCTCTCCGAGATGCGCGCGGAACAGGCCGAGTCGGCACGCCTCGCGAACGCCCGGCTCGGGGATCTCGAGCGCACGTTGAAGCAGGAACGCGCGACGGGAGACTGACATGACTCCGTCTGGAAATGACGCCACGTCTGCCCTTCCGCGACCCGGGGACGTCCTCGTGTCGAATCCGATCGCGACACGCGAGTGCGTGGTCAGCATCGTGCCACGGCCGCCCCACCTCACGTACCCGACGCACGACGCGGCGGTCGCACGGGGCCGCGAACTGGCTCGGGAACTGGGTGTCGATGCGTGGCTGACGGAGGATCACACGCACTTCATGAAGATCGAGAGCCGACGAACCGCGGAGCCACCTCGACCCACACGCTGATGATGCGGGATGAAGTCAACATGCGGTGGGCGGCCGCGGGCGGACTGCCATTCCCGCTCGGTGTCTCGTGGGTCCGTGACGAGGACGCGTACAACTTCGCGCTGTACTCGAGATTCGCGACGCGCGTCACGCTGCTCCTGTACGGCGCGTCGGAGTTCGGGACGCCGCTGCTCGAGCGTCAGCTCGATCCACTCAACCACAAATCCGGGCGCATCTGGCACTGCCGCCTGTCGAAGGGCGCCGCGCCTGGCGCCACGTACTATGCGTACGCGATCGACGGCCCGCCGCCCGCGGGTCAATTCGAATGGCACCACTTCGATCCCGAGAAGATCCTGCTCGACCCGTATGCGGCGGCGGTCTTCGTACCGCCCACGTTCGATCGGCAAGCGGCCATCCGGCCTGGCTCGAACGCCGGGTCGGCTCTCCTGGGCGATCTCCATCCCTGCACGTGCCGTGCGGACTTCGACTGGCAGGGAACTGTGGCTCCCCGCCACGAGGGCGACACGATCGTCTACGAACTCCATGTCAGAGAGTTCACCCGGCATGCCAGTTCGGGCGTCAGCGCGGAGGCGCGCGGCACCTACGCGGGGCTTGTCGAAAAGATTCCGTATCTCCTGGAGTTGGGCATTACGGCCGTGGAATTGATGCCGGTGTTCCAGTACGACCCACAGGAAGGGAGCCACTGGGGGTACATGCCGCTGAACGTCTTTGCGCCGCATGACGGGTATGCCATGGCGCCGTCGCGCTGTGGGCAGGTCGACGAATTCAAGACCATGGTGAGAGCATTACATGCCGCCGGCCTCGAGGTGATTCTGGACGTGGTGTACAACCACACGGCGGAAGGCGATCGACACCGGGCCGACGTACAGCCTCAAAGGCATCGACAACAGCACGTATTACGCCATCTCCGGCAACCCGCTCGCCCCCTACGAGAACTTCGCCGGCGTGGGGAACGCCATCCATTCCCCGAACCGAACCGTTCGCAAGATGATCCTGGACAGTCTGCGGCACTGGGTCACCGAGATGCACGTGGATGGATTTCGCTTCGACCTCGCGTCGGTCTTCAGCCGCAACTCCGACGGTTCCATCAACCGGACCGACTCGATGCTCTTCGCCGACATCATGTCGGATCCGGCCTTTGCCGGCCTGCGGTTCATTGCCGAGCCCTGGGACGCCGCCGGGGTCCAGCAACTGGGGCGCGCATTTCCCGAGCTGTCCTGGCTGCAGTGGAACGCGAGATTCCGCGATGACGTGCGCCGGTTCGTGCGCGGAGACGTCGGCCTGGTCGGCGCGCTGATGTGTCGCCTGTACGGCAGTGACGACCTGTTCCCCGGCGATCTCGTGTATGCGTTTCACCCCTATCAGAGCGTGAACTACATCACGTCGCACGACGGCTTCACCCTGTACGACCTGGTGGCATACAACGAGCGACGAAACTGGGCCAATGGCCACCACAACACGGACGGGCCCGCTGACAACTGCAGTTGGAACTGTGGATGGGAGGGCGATCACGACGTGCCGGCCGACGTGATGGCGTTGCGCCGGCAGCAAATCAAGAACTTCTGCTGCCTGCTCCTGCTCTCGAATGGGACCCCCATGTTCCGAGCCGGCGACGAGTTCATGCGGACGCAGCACGGCAACAGCAATCCATACAATCAGGACAACGACACCACCTGGCTCGACTGGCGACGACTGGAAGCCAATCGCGATATCTTCCGTTTCTTCAAGCTGGCGATCGCGTTTCGCAAGGCACATCCGTCGCTCGCGCGAAACCGGTTCTGGCGCCACGATGTCCGATGGCACGGCGTCGGTGCAGACCCCGACCTCTCACACGATTCCCACAGCGTCGCCTTCTATCTGCGAGGCGCCTCGCAAGGCGACGATGATCTGTACGTGATGGTCAACGCCTATTGGCGCGCATTGCCATTCACCGTGCAGGAAGGCCCGCCCGGCACGTGGAGGCGCGTGGTCGATACGAGCCTCGCCAGTCCCTCGGATTTCCGTGAACCGGGACGCGAGGTCCCCTTGCGGTCCGGAGTCTACGTCGTGGAGCCTCGCTCGGTGGTCGTGTTGATCCGACCACGAGACGGCCTTCGCGACGTCGGGGCTCGCCGATCACCTAGAATACCGGCATGACTCGTCCACGAACTGCGCCTTCGCGCTGACACCGCGATGCCGCTGCGATTGATCGAGATGGTCCTGCGCGAGAAGGACAGCGCAGCGATCGGCGACCTGCTCAAGGAGCAGCAGGTCGTCGACCACCGGGAAATCCGATTCCCGGACGGTGAGGTCCTGCTGCGCATCCTGTTGCAGGGCGACAAGAGCGAGGCCGTGCTGGATCTGCTGGAGAAACGCTACGCGAGCCAGGAGGGCTACCGCGTCGTGGTGCTCCCGGTGGAGGCCACGTCGCCGCACATCGAGCCGGTGACAGACGCGGCCGCCGCGCCCGTTCCGGAACAACAATCGCCGGACCGCGTCAGCCGTCAGGAGTTGTACGAGGACATCAGCGACGCGGCGCGCCTGTCGCGGGTGTATGTCGCGATGATCGTCCTGTCGACTATCGTGGCGGCGATCGGCCTGTATTACGACAGCGTGGCCATCATCATCGGCGCCATGGTGATGGCGCCCCTGCTCGGCCCGAACATGGCGCTGGCGCTCGGCACGACTTTGGGCGATCTGGCGCTGCTTCGCCGCGCCCTCCTGACGGCCGTGAGCGGGATCGCGATCACGATGGTGCTGTCGGTGGCGCTCGGCGTCCTGCTGCGCGCGAACCCCGCCTCGCCCGAACTGGCGTCCCGCGACGCCGTGGCCGTGGGCGACATCGTCGTGGCGTTGGCCTCGGGCGCCGCCGGCGCGGTGGCCTTCACGACGGGGGTGTCGGCGGTCTTGATCGGCGTGATGGTGGCCGTGGCGTTGTTGCCGCCGCTGGTCACGTTCGGGCTGCTGCTGGGCGGCGGGCATCCGGCGCCGGCCCTCGGCGCGCTGTCCCTGTTCCTGACGAACCTGATCGGCATCAACCTCGCCGCCGTGACGACGTTCCTGGTGCAGGGCATCCGCCCCGCGACCTGGTGGGAGAAGGATCGGGCCGCGAAGGCCACGCGCATCGCCATCGGGCTCTGGGCGACGCTCCTGGCGGCGATGGTCGGCGTGATCCTGCTGTCGCGCAAGGGCTGAAGCCGAGGCGGGCGCGCGTGCCTACAGCGTCGGCGTGCGCGGCGGATCGGCGGCGTCGTGCAGCCGCTCGTGTTTCACGCAGTACGGCGTCCACGGCAGCGCCTCGAGCCGCGCGGCCTCGATGGGTCCGCCATCGACGAGGCACAAGCCGAAGGTGCCCGCGTCGATGCGCCCCAGGGCGGCGCGCACCTGTTCGAGGAGCACGCGATCGGTGTCGGCTTCCTGATAGGCCTCGGCCCGAAGCTCGTCGGCCATACTGTCGTCGCCGGTGTCATGGGCCGTGCCATCGCCGGGCTCCCGCACGCTGGCCCTGGCCCGCTCGATGCGAGCCGACACCTGCCGCTCTTCAGCCAGCAGCCGCTGCTTGAATTGGTCCAGATTCATGTGCCCTCCCATCCCCATACTTTATGCCGGATCCGATCCGCCCTACGAACCGCGAACACGGCGATTCCCACCCGCGTCCTGCTACGATAGTGTTCTGGCGCCCGTCACGCTGGCGGCGCGAAGGAGACATATAGATGAAGGCGTTTCTGAATGCGGCGGTGCTCCTGACCCTGGTGTCGGGCACCGCACGCGCGCAAATCAACGCGGGCGAGCAGAAGCCCGAACCGAGCCTCCCGTTCACGATGACCGAGGTGGCGCAGTTCAAACTGCCCTGGCGCATCGCCTTCCTCCCCGACGGGCGCATGCTCGTCACCGAAAAGGTCGGGCCGATCTGGCTCGTGACGCAGCAGGGCGAGAAGACGCCGGTCGACAACGTCCCCGCGGTCCTCTACCAGGGCCAGGGCGGCATGCTGGGCGTGTTCCTGTCGCCGCACTTCGCGACCGACCAGAGCGTCTATCTCACGTATGCGGAGCCGGACGACAGCGGCGGATCCGGCTTGGCGCTCGCGCGGGCCCGGCTGGTGACTGACGGCGGCAAGGCGAGCCTCGAGGAGCTCAACGTGCTGTGGCGCCAGCTGCCGAAGGGCCGGGGCGGTCAGTTCGGCGCGCAGATCGCCTTCTCCCCGGATGGCCAGTACCTGTTCCTGACCGTCGGCGATCGCCAGCGCATGACGCCCGCGCAGGATCCGGATCAGGAGCTCGGCAAGATCCTGCGCCTGACGCTCGACGGCCAGCCGGCGCCGGGCAATCCGATGGCGGGCAAGACGGGCGCGGCCACCGTGACCTTGATCAACCCGCCGCGCGACACGGAAACGGCCAAGACCCAGCCCGTGATCAGCACCTACACGTTCGACAAGCCGAACCTGACGCCCTCCGAGGTCTGGACCTCGGGGCACCGGACGCCGTACGGCCTGGCGTTCGCGCCCGACGGCCGGCTCTGGGAAGTCGAGCACGGCCCCCGCGGCGGCGATGAGCTGAACCTGATCGAGCCCACCAAGAATTACGGCTGGCCGCTCGTGTCCTACGCCACCAACTACAACGGCGTGCCGATCCCGAGCCCCGACACGCGGCCCGACCTGGCGAAGCCCGTGATCTACTGGACGCCGATCATCGCGCCGGGGAACCTCATGTTCTACAAGGGCGCGATGTTCCCGCAGTGGAACGGCTCGGCACTGATGAGCGGCATCGCGACGCGGTCGCTCAACCGCATCACGTTCGACGGCAAGGGCGGCGCGACGCCCGCCGAACGGTGGGACGTCGGCCACCGCATTCGCGACGTGGAAGAGGCGCCGGACGGCTCACTCTGGATGCTCGAGGACGCCAATCCCGGCGGTTTGTTCCACGTGACGCCCCAGTAGCGCCCGGCCGACGCGGACGACCGACGAATCCTATGAAAGGACGTCTCAAGATCGCGGCCCTGTCCCTGGCCCTCGCCGCGAGGGGAGGACTCGGCGTCGAGGCCTCCCCTCAGGCGCCGCCTCCGGCGCCTGGCCCGACCTTCCAGGCGCAGGTCGAGTACGTCGAGGTGGACACCGTCGTCACCGACGAGCAGGGCCACGCGGTGACGAGCCTGAACCAGGACGACTTTCAGGTGTTCGAGGACGGCAAGCCCCAGAAGATCTCCACCTTCTTCCTCGTCGACATCCCGATCGAGGGCGCGGCCGCGGCGTCGTCCACGGCCGAGCCTGTCGAGCCCGACGTGCGGTCGAACGAGCATCCGTTCGACGGGCGCGCCTACGTGATGGTCCTCGACGACCTGCACGTCGACTCGCTCCGCTCCGAGCAGGTGCGGCGGTCGGCGCGCGAGTTCATCGAAAATCACTTCGCCGCCAACGACCTCATGGCCATCACCTTCACGGGGAGCCCGACCCGCGCGGCGCAGGAGTTCACCGGCAGCAAGCGTCTGCTGCTGAACGCGATCGATGCGTTCACGGGTCACAAGCTCCAATCGACGACGCTCGCGCAGAACGACCAGAACAAGGTGCTGGTGGATATTCCCGGCGCCGCCGCGCCCTCGCTCGACCCCTACGAGGAGGAACGGGCGGACAATGCGCGGTCCCTGCTCTCCACGCTGCGCCAGGTCTCGGAGTGGTTCGGCGGCGTCCATGGCCGCCGCAAGGCGCTGATGCTCTTCAGCGAGGGAATCGATTACGACCTGACCGACATCCTCCGCCCGATCGACGCGCCGCCGAGCCTGCCACTCCCTCCGGGACGACATCAACGACACGCTGACGATGACCGCGCGATCCAACGTCACCATCTACGGCATCGACCCGCGCGGGCTCGCCACGACGGGAGACGAGGCCATCACGGCCGTGAATGCCCTGCCGGCACTGGGCAGCGAACTGCGCCGGGCCCAGGACAGCCTGCGCCAGATCTCGGAGGACAGCGGGGGATTTGCCTCGGTCAACCGAAACGACACCGCCGGCGTCTTCGACCGCATCGTGCGGGACAACAGCTCGTACTACGTGCTGGCCTACTATCCGCCGTCGACGAAAACGGACGGCAAGTTCCACCGCATCGAGGTGAGGGTGAACCGGCCGGGGCTCACGGTGCGCGCCAGGCGCGGCTATTCCGCGCCGAACGGTAAACAGAAGACCAAGGCGAACACACGCGGCATGCCGCAGGAGCTGTACGACGCCATCAACAGCCCCCTCCCGGTCGGCGGCCTGACGATGTACCTGTTCGCGGCGCCTTTCAAAGGCCCCGAGCCGAACGCGTCGGTGGTCGTCAGCCTCGAACTGAACGGCGCCGACCTGAGCATCGGCCCCGGCAGCAAGGTGGACATCTCGTTCATGGCGGTCGACAGCGCCTCGAAGGTGTTCGGGGCGCGCAACCAGTCGCTGACCCTCAACCTGAGCGCCGAGAATCGAGCCCGCGTCCAGGCGAGCGGGGTCCGCGTGGTGAACCGGATCGATCTGCCTCCGGGGCGCTATCAGCTGCACGCCGCCGCGCGCGACAGCCAGAAGAAGCTGGTCGGGTCGGTCATCTACGACCTCGAGGTGCCCGATTTCTATCGGACGCCGATGAGCCTGAGCGGCATCACGCTGACGTCCACCTCCGGATCCGCCATGATGACGGCGCTCCTCGACGCGCAGGTGACGGCGGCGCTGCCGGCGCCGCCCAGCGCGCAGCGCGCCTTTCCGCAGAACGAGGAGCTCACGCTGTTCGAGGAGGTGTACGACAATTCGGGAGCGTCGCCGCACAAGGTCGATCTCGTCACCTCGGTGGCGACCGACCAGGGCCGGCCGGTCTACAAGGCCGAGGACGTGCGGGATTCGAGCGAACTGCAGAACGCGTCGGGCAGCTTCGGGTACGCGACACGCCTGCCGCTGTCGGAATTGCCGCCGGGCGATTACGTACTGACCGTCGAGGCTCGGTCGCGCCTCGGCAACAATATTTCGGCCACTCGGCAGGTGCCCTTCCGCGTCGTGCCGCAGGACGCCAATCCCGGCGGGCCGCGGTAGGCCCAAGTAGTTACCGGTACCTCCTTCGATCCCCGTGAGCACGATGGACCCGCCGCGCGCGGCGGACCTCTCGCACAGCCCGCTGTGGAATCAGGACCTCGCCCCGACGACGGCGTCTGGGCGAACCTGGTCCGCCTACAACATCGCCGCGCTCTGGATCGGCATGAGCGTGGTCATCACCACCTACACCCTCGCCTCCGGGCTCATGCAGGAGGGCATGCTGTGGTGGCAGGCGATCGGCACGATCCTGCTCGGCAACGCCATCGTCCTGGTGCCGATGATCCTGAACGCGCATGCCGGCACCAAGTACGGGATCTCGTTTCCCGTGCTGTGCCGCGCCAGCTTCGGCGTCCGCGGCGCGAATGTGCCCGCGATCCTGCGAGCGCTCGTCGCGTGCGGGTGGTTCGGCATCCAGACCTGGATCGGCGGGCTCGCGCTCAACACGCTCCTGTCCGCGGCCGTGCCGGCCTGGGCGACGCTCCCCGGCAACGTGTGGATCGCGTTCGCCGTCTTCTGGCTCGTCCAAGTCGCCATCATCGTCCGGGGCGTGGAGGGCATCAGAACGCTCGCGAGCTGGTCGGCGCCGCTGCTGCTCGGCGGCGGCCTGCTGCTGCTCTGGTGGGCGATCGAGCAGGTCGGCGGCCTCGGCCGCGTGCTCAGTGAATCCACGCGGCTCCAGGTCTCCAGGACGCCGTTCTGGACGCTCTTCCCCGCCGCGCTCACGGCCAACGTCGGGTACTGGGCCACGCTGAGCCTGAACATCCCCGACTTCACGCGCTACGCCCGCAATCAGCGCTCGCAGATGCTCGGCCAGGCCCTCGGCCTTCCGCCGACCATGACGGCGTTCGCGTTCATCGGCGTCGCCGTGACCAGCGCCACGATCGTCGTCTTCGGCGAGGCGATCTGGGATCCCGTCGTGCTGATCGCGCGCATCGGCAGCGCGCCGGTGATCATCGGCGGCGCGCTCATCGTCGTCATCGCGCAGCTGACGACGAACATGGCGGCGAACGTCGTCGCGCCGGCGAATGATTTCTCGAGCCTCGCGCCCCGCCGGATCACGTATGTCGCGGGCGGCCTCATCACGGCGGGCATCGGCGTCCTCATGATGCCGTGGAAGCTGTATGCCGACGCGTCCGCCTACATCTTCACGTGGCTGATCGGGTACTCGAGCCTGATGGGCGCCGTCGGCGGGATTCTCATCGCGGACTACTGGGTGCTCCGCCGCCGCACGCTCTCGACCGTGGATCTGTTTCTGGTGCAGGGCCGCTATACGTACTCGAACGGCGTGAACTACCGGGCGCTGGTGGCCCTGACCGCGGCCGTGCTTCCCGTCGTGCCCGGATTCCTGCGGGCGGCCTTCACGCCGGGAGGCCAGGTCGCGAGCCCGACCTGGCTGGACGGGCTCTACAACTACGCCTGGTTCGTGACCTTCGGCCTCAGCTTCGTGCTCTACCTGGTGATGGCGCCACGATCCGCGAAAGGATCGTGACCGGCCTCCAGAGGTCGCTATCCGATCGCCTGACATTGCTCGTCGAGCGGATCGACCGCCTGGACGTTCAGATGGCGGACCTCGAACCGCAGCTGGTCCTCGACCCCGACTTTCGGCACCGACTCGTCCTCGCCGGCCACGGCCGGCTCGGCCGGAGGCACGAACACCATCGGCCGCAGGACGCGAATGTTCACGACCTCAGCCGGATCCGCTTCGCCCACCACTCGGACGCGACGACCGGCCTGTTGCTCGACCTGCTCGTCGGCGCCCACCAACAGATAGGCTTCGGTGCTGGGACGAGGGACCGGCGAGAGCGCCCCACCCGCATCGAGGTCCGTCAGGATGAACTCGCCGTTCGACTGTGTAATGCACCCGGTTTCGGTCACCAGCTCCGCAGGAACCCCGGCTGGCCCGCAGGCGATTGTCGCGCCAATCGCGCACGCCCCAAGACCGATCAGTATGGCGTTTCTCATCTTGACCTCCACTCTCGCCGCATCCGTTCACGCCTCACTCCGCGCCGCCGATGCTTAGTTCGACGTCTTCAGATCCCGGCTGATGGCCAGCACGTCGCGGATCTTGAAGTAATCACCCTTGATCGAGAATCCTTCCAGCGCGCGCACCGACTCTCCTGCCTTCGGATCGAGGACCGTCAGGACCGCCTCGGTGCCCGTCGTGGAGTCGACGGCCTTCGGCGTCTGCGTATTCCAGGTGTCGATCATTGCGATCGGTTTCGTGTCTGGACCGTCCTTCCGCAGCTGGAACACGTCGGTTGAGTTCATGCGCGTGAGTGTGTACTGGCCCGGCGGCAATACGTAGCCGGTCAGGCTCACCATGAAGTCGGTCTTGAACGAAAATGTGGCCTCATCGAGGTCCTGCGCCGACGCTGTGACGCACAGCGACATAGCGAGTGCCGCCACGAACGCCCCGATCACACTCAGTTTCTTCGTCATATCTCGGTCCCCTTCCTTTTCATTCTTCCTTTCAGTTCTTGGTGCCTTCGCCACGTGTCAGCACACGCGACGATCGTGCTGCTAACAGCAAGGTTGCAAGCGTGATGCCGGCTAGAACAGTCGGGCTCCGCCGCTCGCAGACCGCAGCGCAAGAGCATCTGCCGGTTGTTTTTTCGCCAGAACTACAAGGCGGGTTGTACGTCTCACAACATCACTCGACAGTCGCGAGGCTGCCACGCGCGTCTGTTGGGCTCCGCTGTTCCTGCCGGAACACGCGAGCGACGACGACGTCACTCGACGAATGGGCGATGATGGAGAGAACGACGACGAGCGCCACGGCCTGGAACAGCCAGGCGCCTCGCGGCAGCCCCGCGTGCAGCATCAGCAGTGCGTAGAGAAGCGACGCGAACCCCTTGGGCCCGAACCACGCCGCGGCGATCCATTCTTTTCGACTCAGGTCGCCGCCAAGGAAAGCGAAGATGAGCGCCAGCGGGCGAGCCGCCAGGAGCGTGCCCGTGGCGAACACGAATCCGCCGAGGCCTGTTGCGAGGAGAAACGGGACGCTCAGGACGGCCCCGAAGATCAGCAGCGTGGCCAGCTTGATCGCCTCCGCCACAGGCGCGCCCACCTGACGGAACGCGGTCGCGAACTCCGGCCGCATGGTCACGAGCGTGACGCCGCCCGCGAACGCGGCGAGGAACTCATTCGTTCCAGACATTCGGGTCAGTCCAAGCAGGAGACTCGCGATGGCCAGGCCGCTGAGCGGGCGATACGCGGCGGTCGCGGCGAACAGCCGGCGCTTCTCGAGCCAGAGAAAGCCGGCCGGCACGACGACGCCGATCAAGACGCCAAGAGCCGCCTCCAACCCGTCGCGCACCGGATGCAGCGCACGATGACCCGCAAGGGTGAGCAGCACCATCACGATGGGAAGCGCGATGCCGTCGTTCAATCCGCTTTCAACGCTCAGGAGCCGACGCAGCCGGAGCGGCACGGCTTCGCGTTCCAGGATCGCCGCGACGAACACGGGATCGGTGGGGCTGAGAATCGCGCCCACCAGGAGGGATTCGGTCCACGTCATACCGAGCGCGACGTGCCCGACACACGCGATCCCGCCCACCGTGAGCGGCATGCCGACGAGCAGGGCACGCCCCGGGAGCCGCCACGCCTCGGTCAGCTCGTTCAACGGGAGTTGCGCGCCATCGACGAAGAGAATCGCGAACAAGGCAAGGGACGCGAAGCGTTCCATCGCCTCGCCACCCGGGGCCAGCTTCACCCATCCCAGGCCGCCGTGGCCGACGACGAAGCCGGCTGCGAGAAAGATGACGGACGTCGACAGGACCGTGCCGCGGGCGCGCTCGGAAAGCAGCACCGCGATCATCAAGACGACCCCGAACACGACGAGCACGATGGCGTTCAGATTTACCTACCTCTCACGACGTCGGGCCTCTCTCGGGCCGTTGAGCGCGATCGTCGCGATCGCGCTGAAGGGTGGGCGCGGCAGCGGCAGAGGTCGTCCCGAGGCACGCGGCTTGCAGGCGGGCCTGATCCGGAGGGTCATCCGATGGCGAAGTATGGACAGAAGGCCAAGCGGAGCGTGGCGCGGGCGCTGCGCAAGCGAAAGAAGGGCACACTCAAGAGCGGCACGGGTCGCACGGTCAAGAGTCGCAAGCAGGCGGTGGCGATCGGCCTCTCCGAGGCGCGGCGCGCCGGCGGTAAAGTGCCGCCCCGTGCGAAGCGACGGCAGCCCGCCGGCAAGAAACGGTGAGCGTTCAGGCAAGGCCGGTCGCGAAACGTCCATGGTCATGCTCCACCGGCTCCATCGCGTTGCGCACTTCCGCGACCGCCGCCGACCCCGTCACCGATTCAACCAGCGATTGCTGTTGAGCCATTCCCTGCTCCTTTCGGCAACCGGTATTGAAATATCTACAACTCGAGTCCTCGCGTCGCCGGTCGACATTTTCGATCCGGCCGCCAGCCAGCATGGAGAGCAAGCGTCGTACCGCATCCATGCACCGCGCGGCCGCCAGCCGGCGTCACTGACGCCGAGATCACGTTCGCGGTCGAAACCGAGCTGCTCGGCAACGCGGCCTCGCCGTGCGCGGCGTCCGCTCTGTCGTCAACCAAATCGTCGTTGAGCCGACTCCGCGAACCGATGACGAGATTCGTCGCGACGTGGAGGCGGCCTTGCGCGCCGATGCGGCAAGCCACGAGTACGAGATCAAGGTCGTCGTGTTGGATGCGCAGGTCGAGCTCTCGGGACAGGTGTCATCGTGGCCCGAGCGAGCGCTCGCCGAGCGGGTGGCCAAGCGCGTGAAGGGCGTGGCGGCCGTGAACGACCGCATCCAGATCGCCGCCGCGCCGTCCCTCGATGACGCGGAGATTCGTGCCGGCATCGAGCGCGCGCTCCGGTGGGACAAGTTCATCGATGCCTCGCTCGTCACCGTGGAGGTCGATCACGGCGCGGTCCTCAGTAGACACCGGTGCACTCACCGTAGAAGCGTGGGCGCGCGATCGCCGCCTGCGGGACCCTCAACTCGACAACCGAAGCGAGGCCGACGTCCAAGGGGCCGTTCGCCGCGCCCTCCAGCGCGATCCGCGTGTCGCCTCGTTCCGCATCGATGTCCAGACCAGGGACGGCCGCGTGACGCTGCGCGGCGAAGTGAGTAACATCGCGGCACGTCGGGCCGCGGCTCAGGATGCCCGAAACACCGTCGGCGTGTGGGAGGTGCACAACCGCCTGACGGTGCGACGCCCGGACTCCCCGGACGACCGCGAGCTCGCCAGCGCCATCCGTGGCGGGCTCGAACGCGATTCGCTGGTAAAAGGCTCCGATGTCCGCGTCTCCGCGCACGGCGGCACGGTCTACCTCGACGGCACGGTAGACAGCTTCCTGGAAAAGCGGGAGGCCGAAGACGTGGCCGCGCGCATCAGCGGCGTGGAGGACATCAAGAACTGGATTGCCGGGCCGACCTGGGCGATCCCGATCTCGCTGACTATCCCTGGTACACGTCGCGCGTCCGGCCGGCCTGGCCGCCCAGAGACGATGCGCGGATTGCCCATGATGTCGCGGAACGGCTGCGCTGGCACCCGTACGTCGATCGCGACGCCATCGCCATTACGGTCGATGGCGGCGTCGTCACCCTCGAGGGCCGGGTGGACACGGGATGGGAACGCCAGGCGGCTGCCGAGAACGCGGTTGAAGGTGGGATTGGAGTCGTCGTCCGGCTGAGGGCCCCGAGGGCCGACGCGGGCCTAGCTGGGGGGCGGCTCCCCAAAGAAGGAATGTACCTCCGCCATCTCTTTCGCGCTGCCGAAGTCGGGCCAGTGGTCGTCGGGGAACGTGGGCGCGCGCTTCAGGTGCTTGAGGGGTATCGGCACGCGGTAGTGCACCTCGCCATCGTCCGCCGTGACGGCTGACACAGCCGCCCACGGGACGGCGAGGTACTCGTTCAATGGACTCACGAGTTCTTCATCCGGCTTCACGACGGCGTAGAGAATCCGACGGGACCCGGCGCCCATGACGAGTTCGGCGATCCGGCCAACGCCGTTGGCATCCAGACAATCCATCCCCGCTCCGAGGATATCGGTCGCGCGGATTACGGCCCTTCTACTATCCATGCTGCGATCCCTTTGACGTGCCGTCCCCACCGCGAGAGTGCAAGACCCGATCCACCGCCGATTTTGCGCTATCGGCCTTGCGATAGCGATGGAGCCGCGTGTAAAGCGTCTTCAGGCTGATCCCCAGAATCTTGGCTGCCGTGACCTTGTCGCCGTGGTGTGACGCGAGCGTCGCAATGATCACGCGGCGCTCGACTTCGGCCAGTGGCAGGCCCACCGGCAGCGACACTCGGGAGCTGTCGAATTCCCGATTCGGCTCACCCCGCCGGACGTCCCCCGGCAGGACATCGACGCCGATCGTGTCGCCGGCCGTGAGGATCGAGGCGCTGTGCACCACGTTGCGCAGTTCGCGCACGTTGCCCGGCCAGGGATAGCCGGCGAGCACCTCCAGCGCGTCCGGACTCATTCGTTTTCGGACCCCTTCGATCGATCCGAGGCGATCGAGGAAATGGTCCACAAGGGGCGGAATGTCGTCGGTGCGGTCCCGAAGCGGCGGAAGGTAGATCTGAAAGACCTTCAGGCGATAGTAGAGATCGTCGCGCAGCCGCCCCGCCGCCAGCGCCTCGTCCACCGGGCGGTTGGTCGCCGCCAGCACCCGCGCGTCCATGGTGAGCCCGGTCTCTCCCCCGACCCGCGTGTAGAGGCCCGTCTCGAGAATCCGCAGCAGCTTGACTTGTAGTTCAAGCGCCATCTCGGTGATCTCATCCAGGAACAGCGTGCCGCCACCCGCCCGCTCGAAGTAGCCCTTGTGCTGCCGATCCGCGCCCGTGAAGCTGCCCCGCTCGTGGCCGAAGAGCTCGGTCTCGGTCAGGGTCGGCGAGATGGCGCCGCAATTCACAGCCTCGAACGGCAGGTGCCGCCGCCGGCTCCGCTCGTGCAGCGCCCGGGCTACGACCTCCTTCCCGGTGCCACTCTCCCCGGTGATGATCACCGTCGCGCTGCTCGGGGCAATCCGCTCGACAATCTCGCCAATCCGCTGCATGGCCTTCGACTGGCCGACCAGCGGGCCCACGCCGCCCCGGGCGCCCTCTCCGCGCGCCGGGTTCGCCTTGCTCCCTCGCGCCGGGCGGTGCGCGGCCACGTCCGAGAGAATCCCTCGCAGGCGGTCCGCATCGAAGGGCCGCCACAGGTAGTCGGTGACCCCGCGGCGCAGCGCCTCCACGGCCGTCTCCACGTCCGGCCGATCCGTGACCAGCACCACGGCCGAGCCGGAGGCCATCTTGCAGATTTCGTCCAGCGCGGCGATGCCCGCGCGCGCGGAATCCATCGGTCAGGTTGAGGTCCAGCAGCACGACCTCGGGCCGACGACGCTCGAGCGACGTGCGAGCCTCGCGAACGGAATCGACCTCGATGACCCGATACCCGACTCCCCGAGCCACCTCGGCCAGCCGGCTCCCGCTGTCGGATTGATCTCGGATGACGAGGGCGCGTGGCACCGACAACCTCCTGTCTGGCAGAGTCACGTCATGGGATCGCGAACGTTCATAAGTTTTACAAGCGAGACGTTTCGATGCAAGCGCCGGCCCTCGACCCCAGCGATGGTTGCCTTGAGCGCTTTACCAGCCGCTTGTAGTTCCTACAACGCGCCTGGCCCGGGCCACGCCCGATCGGGTCGATTCACGGCTGGCATGCTCTCTGCTCCATAGCGTCTCGTTCGACATGCCAGCCAAGACAGCACGGCCCGGCGAAGTGCGGTGGTACCGCCTGCTCTGGAGCGCAGTTATCGACGCGTTCATGCACGACAACTGCCTCGGCATGTCGGCGCAGCTCGCCTAATATTTCTTCTTCTCTCTGTTTCCGCGTACGGCGCTTGGGGGCGTGATGGTGCTGCTGCTGTGGTTCTATCTCTCCGGGCTGGCGTGCTGCTCGGCGCCGAGTTGAACGCCGAGCTCGAGCACGCCAGGCGGGCGATCTGATTCGACGCGGCCGAACGCGTTCTTGCTGATTGAGGATGCGGTCGCGCTCAGTGCGTCATCGCATAGAGCGCGACGTTGATGCCCACAGCGTACGCGTCGGGCGAGAAGCGGTTGAAGTACTCCGGGTCCTCGGCCTCGCGCTCCCAGCCGTCGGGGATATCGCTGTTGTGGACCATGACCACCATCAGCCGGCCGTGATCGTCGGCGATGCCCCAGGCGTCGGGCGGCCCGTCCGCCCAGCGTTCCTGATTGGACCCTCCGCTGCGGCGCCAGGACTGGATCGACGCCATCGCCGGAATTTCTTTCAGGTCGAACATCATGTGCCAGATCGGATGATCCATCGCGAGCGGCGTCGCGGCATATTCGGGCAGGGCGCGGCCGATTTCCGTGCGCCACTGCTCGCGGGCGTCCCAGCCGTGGTAATCCGTCACGAACAGAAAGCCGCCCTTGAGCAGGTACTCGCGCAGCCGCGTGATCTCTTCGGGGGCGAAATCCGCCGTGCCGCCGTCCTCGACGATGACGAACGGACACTGGAACAGGGCGTCGTCGGTCGGGCGGATCACGACGTAGTCGGGATCGCCCTCACCGTCGAAGCTGACCGGCGTCTTGGTGAGCTCTGAGAGGCGGACGCTGAAGTTGATGTCCGCGCCGGGGTAGTCCGTGCGCCAGCCAGTCTTCTCGCGGCGGTTGCTGTCGAACATGAGCCGGCAGAAGTTGAACTCGCCCCGGAAGGTGTCCTTCGTCGCGAAGCGAGGCGGGACGCGCATGCCGTAGCCGCCCCTCCAGATCTGGGCGCCGGCGACGCCGGCGGTCAGGACCGCGGCCGCGACCAACCCCCACCCCGTGCGTCGTGTGAACGCAGGCATCGTACGTCCCTCACCCGCAGTCTACTCCCGCCCGAACCGGACCGGCACACTTTCGCGTCGCGATACAATGCGAGACATGCCACTCAATGATTACGTGACCCTCGGCCGTTCCGGCCTCCGCGTCAGCCCGTTCTGCCTGGGAGCCATGACCTTCGGCGAGGAATGGGGCTGGGGCTGCACGGTGAAGGAGTCGGAGGCCATCATCTTCCGGTTTCTCGAGCGCGGCGGCAACTTCATCGATACCGCGAACGGCTACACCAGGGGCCATTCGGAAGTGATTATCGGCGACGCCATCGCCCACGACCGCAGCCGTCGCGATCGCGTGGTGATCGCGACCAAATTCTTCACCAACCTCTACCCCGGCGATCCCAATGGCGGCGGCGCGGGCCGCAAGGCGCTCGTCGCGGCGTGCGAGCAGTCCCTGCGCCGGCTGCGCACCGACTACATCGATCTCTATTGGATGCACATCTGGGATCGGTTCACGCCCATCGACGAGACCATGCGCGCCCTCGACGACCTCGTGCGGGACGGCAAGGTCCGGTACGTCGGCTTCTCCGACACGCCCGCGTGGAAGGTGACCGAGGCGCAAATGCTGGCGCGCGCCAACGCGTGGGCGCCGCTCATCGCGCTGCAAATCGAGTACTCGCTCGTCGAGCGGACAGTCGAGGGCGAGCTCGTGCCGATGGCGCAGGCGATGGGCCTGGGGATCACGCCGTGGTCGCCGCTCCGGGGCGGCGTCCTCACGGGCAAATACACGCGCGAGAACGCCAAGACGGCGTCGCCGGGACGGGGCAATCGTGTCACCACGTTCCTGACCGAGCGGACGTTTCGCATTCTCGATGAAGTGCGGCGCATTGCCGAGGCGCGCGGGGCGACGCCCGCCGGCGTCGCCCTCGCCTGGGTCCAGGGCCGGCCGGGCGTGGCTTCGACCATCATCGGGGCCAGGCGCCTCGACCAGCTCGACCAGAACCTGGACGCGCTCGATGTGACGCTCAGCCCCGAAGACGTCGCCGCGCTCGACGCCGTCTCGGAGCCTCAGCTCGTCTTCCCGGCGCCGTTCCTGGCGAGCATGGCCGCCTCGGTGATGCACGCCGGGGCCACGGTGAACGGAGTCCCGTCCACCGCCTGGCCGATGGCGCCCAAGACGGACGCCGAGCGGTACTGAACGCTCCGCTCATCTGCACGATCGTCGCTCGGTCCCTGCACGCGGGAGGATTCGGATGCAGACCATTCTCGGTGCCAATGGTGTCATCGGCCGTGAACTGTCACGCCAGCTTCTGGCGCACACCGACCGCATCCGGCAAGTGAGCCGCTCGCCAAAGCGCGTCAACGCTACGGACGAGCCCTTCGGCGCGGATTTGCTCGACGCCGGGGCGACCGCAGACGCGGTCGCGGGCAGCGAGGTGAGCTACCTCGTCGCCGGCCTCAAATACGACCATCGCGTGTGGCGTGAGCAATGGCCGACGATCATGCGGAACACGATCGACGCGTGCAAGCGCCATGGCAGCGCGCTCGTGTTCTTCGACAACGTCTACGCGTATGGACAGGTTGACGGCGTCATGACCGAGGAGACGCCGTACAACCCGTGCAGCCGCAAAGGGGAGGTTCGCGCGCAAATCGCCACGATGTTGATGGACGAGGTGCGGCGCGGCAACGTGCGGGGCATGATCGTCCGATCGGCCGACTTCTATGGCCCGGGCGCCGCGTTGAGCCTGACGCACGCGACCGTCACCGAGCGCCTCAAGGCCGGGAAGACGCCGCAGTGGGTCGGCAACGCCAAGGCCGTCCACACCTTCACCTACACACCCGACGCGGGCCGCACCCTCGCCCTGCTGGGCAACACGGCCTCGGCCTACGGTCAGGTGTGGCACGCGCTGACCAGTAAGGCCATGATGACCGGGGAAGAGTACGTGCGAATCGCCTGCGCGGCTGCCGGACGGCCATACGCGCTGCAGGTGGCCCCTCGCTGGGTGTTGTCCCTGATGGGCGTGGTCGTCCCCGTGCTGCGCGAGAGCAGGGAGATGCTCTACCAGTTCGAGCACGACTACCGCTTCGACAGCAGCAAGGCGGAGCGAGCCCTCGGGCTCACGCCCACGGAGTACCGGGAAGGTATCGCGGCCACATGGAGCGCCGAGCGGTCTTGAAGCGCCGCCCGGCGTTCCCGGTTGTCCTACCTGGACGCCTTCCGCGCGGCCAGCTGCTGCACTTCGGCCAGCGCCTTCTCGACGTGCTCGGCCGGATTGATCTTGTCGTCCGACGTGGAGAAGGTCGCGGCGATTCTGCCGTCCGGCGTCACGACGAACGTCGTGCGCTCCGTGAAGTCGTGATCGATCTCGACGCCGCGTGAATCCTTCATCCCCGGCCTGACGCTCGCCTTCGTGAGGCCGTACGACGTCGCGACGGCGCCGTCCGGATCCGACGCCACGGCGATCTTGCCGGCGCAATATTCCGGATCGGCCGAAAACGCGTTCAGACGGACGATGCTGTCGCGCGACACGCCGATGATGGAGGCGCCGGCGGCATCGAACTTCTCCTTGTTCTCCGCGAAGGTGTGCGCCTCGATGTTGCAGCCGGCCGTGAACGCGGACGGATAGAAGTACACGACCACCGGCCCCTTCTGCAGCGCCGTCTTCAGCGAGAAGTCGAAGCTCTGTCCCGCGAGGGACGCTTTGGCCGAGAAATCAGGGGCGGCCTCGCCCTGCTTCAAGGCCGCGAACGCGGTCACCACCATCGCCGCGGACATCACAACAGACAACAGGACTCGATTCATTGAAGTGCTCCTTCCCCACCATTCTAGCGGAAGGCGATGTGCCGGCCGCGGCGTCCGAACGCGGCGTCCTCCTGCTATCCTCCGGACATGGTTGCCGCGTGGATTCTCACCTGCATGTGCCTGGCCCCGCCGGCGCCGGCGACGCCCGCGACGCGCCCCGCGGCGCCGGCAGCCCCGGCGCGGGCAGACGACCGGCCGTTCACCCACCTGTTCCAGCATCTCGGCACGGATCTGCGCGCGTCGGTCTCTCGGGAGACGGGAGGCATCCTGCTCGTGGGCGCCGGCGCGGCCGGCCTCGCACACGCGAAAGACGCCGATCTTGCCGCGTGGGTCCAGCGACAGCCTGCGGCCGCGTATCCCCATATCGGCAACGCGATCGGCAACGGCTTCGTGCAGGGAGGCGGGGCGGTCGCTTTGTGGGTCCTCGGCAGGACCGCCGGCAACACCGAGCTCTCCCATTTCGGCAGCGATCTCATCCGCGCGCAGGTGCTGAACGGCGTGCTGACCGGCACGATCAAGATCTCGGCCCGCCGCGAACGTCCGAACGGGGGATCGGAATCCTTCCCCTCGGGCCACACCTCGAGCACGTTCGCCACGGCGGCCATGCTGCAGGCGCATTTCGGCCGGCTGGCCGGCGCGACCGGCTACGCCGTGGCGAGCTTCGTCGGATGGTCGCGCATTCGCAGCAACAACCACTACGCCAGCGACGTGGTGTTCGGGGCGGCCGTGGGCGTCTTGTCGGGCCGGGCGGTCGTGCGCGGTCGGACCGGCCAATGGTCCGTGGCGCCGGCCGCGACCGCGGGCGGGTTCGCCGTGATCGTGTCACGGGGCGGCGCGTAGATCGACCGGCGGCTATGTTACGGCGCCGTCGCGCGCCGCGCGACGCCGGCGCGCTCGGCTGCGGCGGACACGGCGGCCGCGACCGCCAGCGCCACGTCGCGGTTGAAGACGCTCGGCACGATGTAGTCCGGCGCGAGGCCGTCCTCGGGCACCATGGCGGCAATCGCGTGGGCGGCCGCGACTTCCATCTCGTCCGTAATGCGCGTGGCCCGGGAGTCGAGCGCGCCCCGGAAGACGCCGGGAAACGCGAGCACGTTGTTGATTTGGTTCGGGTAGTCCGAGCGGCCGGTCGCGATCGACGGCCGCGAAGTCGGCGATCTCCTCCGGCGTCACCTCCGGCGTCGGGTTGGCCATCACGAAAACAATCGCGCCCCCGGCCATCGTCCGCACGGCGTCGGCGGTCACGACGCCGGGACCGGCGAGGCCGATGAAGACGTCGGCCCCGGCGAGCAGGTCGTTGGCGCTCCCCCTGAGGCCCGCCGGGTTCGTCAGCTCGGCGAACCGCGCCTTCGATTCGTTCAGTCCGTCGCGCCCCCGGTAGATCGCTCCCTGGCGATCGCACCCGACGATGTTGCGCGCGCCGGCGTTCAGCAGGATCTTCGCCACGGCGACGCCGGCGGCGCCCGCGCCGGCCACCACGATCGTGAGATCTGCCATCCGCTTGCCCACGACTTTCAGGGCGTTCAGCAGGCCGGCGAGCACGACGATCGCCGTCCCGTGCTGGTCGTCGTGGAAGACGGGGATGTTGAGCGTCTCCCGCAGCCGGCGCTCGATCTCGAAGCAGCGCGGCGCGGAAATGTCCTCGAGGTTGATGCCGCCGAACACGGGCGCGATCGCCGTCACCGCGGTGACGATCTCGTCGACGTCCTTCGTGGCGAGGCAGATCGGGAACGCGTTGACGCCCCCGAACTCCTTGAACAGCATCGCCTTCCCTTCCATCACCGGGATGGCGGCCTCCGGCCCGATGTCGCCGAGCCCGAGGACGGCGGTGCCGTCGCTGACGATGGCGACCGTGTTCTGCTTGATCGTCAGGTTGAAGACGCTGGCGGGGTCCTGGGCGATCGCGAGGCAGACGCGGGCGACGCCGGGCGTGTACGCCATCGACAGGTCGTCGCGCGTCTTCAGGGGGTGCTTCGAGACGACCTCGATCTTGCCGCCCAGGTGCATGAGGAACGTCCGGTCGGAGATCTGGTCGACCTCGATCCCGGGCACGGCCCGGACGGCCTCGACGATCGCGGCGATGTGCTCGGCGCTGGCGGCGCTGACGGTGACGTCGCGGACCTTCTTGTTCGTCTCGAGCCGCACGAGATCGATCGCGCCGAGGAGGCCGCCGGCCTCGCCGATAGCCGTGGCGAGCTTCGCGAAAGCGCCGGGGACGTCCGCGAGCTTCACGCGGAGGGTCGCGCTGAAGGAGGCCGACAGGTGCTGCGACATGGAGCCAGTGTAGCCCGCCTGCACGACGCCCGGCGACGCGCCGGCCCTAGAACCGCAGAAAGCGGTTCACCTTCACGATGAAGGCGCGATCCAGGAGGCCTGGCGCGGCGGCCGCCGCGGCGCTGTCTCGCTCTTCGTTGTAGACCACGAACAGTTCACTACCGGGGCGGTACTCCCAGCGCAGGCGCGCGTTGGTGCTCACGGTGTGCGTGCTGGAGTTGTACTGGACCAGGGCGCTCGCGAACAGCAGCGGGGTCATCGTGTAGGTGATGCGCGAGCCGATCAGCCTCGTCGTGAACCGTCCGGTCGGCAGGTCGATCCAGTTCAGCGAAATGTTCGGCTCGAGCGAGAGCTGCGAGGAGACGTTGATGCGCGATCGGTTGAAGGCGAGGGCCGTTCGGTCGCCGTTGTAGAACGAGCCGCGCTCGAACAGGACGTTGCCGCTGAGCTTGCGCTGCTGGCCCATGTTGTAGCCGATGCGGCCGGTGGTGAACTGGTAGCCGCCGACCGGGACGCGGGCGCCGGGCACGATGGTGAACGGCTGAACCAGCAGCTCGTAGTCGTCGTTCACGCCGACGCTCAGCCGATCGCTGTTCTGGAATTCGACGGCGAACTCACCGTCGATGACGCGCGTGCTGAGCCGGCCGGCGCCGTCCTCGGAATACGTGAACTGGCCGATGCTCGAGAACTTGCGGACGCGCTTGATC
This sequence comes from uncultured Acidobacteriota bacterium, assembly GCA_963792785.1. Taxonomy (GTDB): domain Bacteria; phylum Acidobacteriota; class Vicinamibacteria; order Vicinamibacterales; family CAVVIG01; genus CAWIMX01. The sequence goes on from CAWBXO010000001.1 coordinate 1,559,855, forward strand.
TTCGTCGGGCGTGGGCTGAAGCGGAGCTGCGCGTAGTTCTTCCTCAGGTCGGCCCGCCGCAGGAACCCGACTTCGGGGTTGAAGTTCTTGTCGATCGACAGCCGTTCCACTTGGACGCCATAGCGGTCGCCGCCGTACTCCATCTGCGTGCGATAGCTCATGTCGTCCGCGGTGACCCCGTCCGAGATGGTCTTGGCGAGATAGGTGGCAAACGTCAGGTTGCTGAAGAAGCCAAACGTGCCGTCGATGCCGTAGGCCTGATTCGAGCCGGGGCGTGCCTGCGCTTTCGACCGGTTCGTCGCCAGCAGGCCGATGCTGCTCTTGCGGAGGATGTCGCGCTTCACGCGGACCACCGAGAAGTTCGTCGCCGCCGCGTTGGCCGCCGGGTCGTCCTTCGTTTGCATGTCGACGAGGCCGATGGAATAGCGGCCGATCCGTCCGGTCAGGCGTCCGCCGCCGAGAATGGGCACCTCGCGGTTGCCCGCGAGCCCGATGCGGCGGCTGTAGAAGAGCACGGGAAGATCCGACGCGTTGGCGTTGGAGCCGACGGCGAAACTGTTGTTGCCGAACGTGAACAGCCCCTGGTTCTCCAGGAAGAAGTCGCGCTTCTCCGGAAAGAAGAGGCTGAAGCGCGTGAGGTTCACCTGCTGCTCGTCGGCTTCGACCTGCGCGAAATCGGTGTTGTAGCTCAGGTCCGCCGTGAGGTTCTGCGTGATGCTGTACTTGGCGTCGAGCCCGACGTCGCCGGTCGGGTCGTGCGCGCGCGTCGGTGTCGAGGTGTTGTCGGTGGTCACATCGGCGATGACGTACGGCTTCAGCTCGAGTGTTCGCGTGAGCGGCGGCGCCTCGATCCCGACGAGATTCGCGTAGAGCGACGCCGAGAAGTCGGCCCGGCCAAGACCCAGCGAGGGCGGCAGCCTGGTCAGGTACGCGATCTCGTTCTTCGCCTTGATCGACCGGCGCGCCTGGAAGCCCCAGTCCTGCACCGTCCCGGGCGCATAGCGGATCGACTTGAACGGGAGGGCGGCCTCGATGGTCCAGCCGCCCTCGAACTTCCCGGCCGTGAGGGTCCAGACCGGGTTCCAGTCCGCGTTGTACTGCCGCTCGTTCGTGCTTTGCGCGTCCGTCCGCCCGCCGAGCGCGTTGGCCTCGAACAGGATGGCGTTCCGGCGGTCGCGGAACGTGTCGAAGCTGAACTCGACGGAGTCGCCCTGGCGGATATTGCCGCTGTCGCGGCGCATCTCGTTCACGACCGCGCGCTCGGGCTGGCTGTCCCAGGCGCGGAAGCTCACGTAGACATTGTCCTTGTCGTAGAAGACCCACACGTCGGTCCGTTCGCTGGCCGGCTGCCCGGCCTGCGGTTCCATCTGGATGAAGCCGGACGCCGGGTGCACGCTGCTGTAGACCGCCTCGTCCAGTTTCCCATCGATCTTCATGGCCGTCGTGATGCGGACGGCGCGCACGGTCGCGTGCCCCTGGTCGTCGCGCGAGATCGTGTCCGGCAGCGTCGGGGGAGGCGGCCCCGTCGGCGGGGCTTGCGGGGGACGGGCGGGCTGCGCCGCCGCGCTGCCGGCCAGAAGGACCACCGTCACAAGCGCGGACACGAACAGGGGGATCGGGGGGACGCGATCCTGACGCTGCGGCATGCCGCTGTAGATACACGGATTGCGTCCAGCGGTCAACCGCCGAGGCTGACGTTCGCTGGCCGCCGCTATCCGAGGAAGCTCGCGCGAATGCCTTCCCGAAACGCCTCGTCCCCGACGGTGAGTCGCTGCGCGTAGAGCGCCCTGGCGTCGGTCCCGGCGACGTAACGCAGATCCGCCTTGCCGTCGGTCGCGGCCTCGTAGACGACCTCGGCGATCTGCTCGGGGCTCGATTGCCGCGCGGCTCGCGCCGGATCCCGGAACACCTTGACGACCTTCTGCACGAGCGCCTCATAGGCCGGGTGCGACGTCATGACGAGCGAGCGCGAGGCGAAGTCGGTGGCGATGCCGCCGGGAGACACCGTCTTGATCCGGATGTTGAACGGCGCGAGCTCGAACGCCATGCTCTCGCTCCAGCCCTCGAGCGCCCATTTCGTCGCGTGATACACCGAGTTGAACGGGAAGGTCACCAGCCCGCCGATGGACGTGGTGGTGATGATGAGCCCGGCCCGCTTCTCACGGAAATGAGGAAGAAACGCCTGCGTCGTGCGGATGACCCCGAGCAGGTTCGTGTCGATCTCCCGCGTGAGCTGCTCGTCGCTCGTGCCCTCGAGCGGCCCCGCCAGGCCGTAGCCCGCGTTGTTGAAGAGCACGTCCACGCCTCCGAGCTCGATTGCGCGGCGGGCCGCGGCCGCGATTTGCGCGCGGTCGGTCACGTCGAGCGGCAGGAGCGTGATCCCCGGCGTGCCGGCCAGCTCGCCGTGCGGCTCGGGACGCCGCATCGTGGCGACGACCTTCCAGCCGCGGGCGGCGAAGAGGAGGGCCGTCGCCCGTCCGAGGCCCGTGGAGCTACCGGTGATGAAGATCGTCTGCGCCATGCTCTGGACTCCTCGAGAAGGAAATGTACACCCAGACATTTTCGTCCAGACATTCCTGTCGCCCCAAACCGCGTTGGGACAATTACGTAGATTCGAGGCGCCCGCCCGTCCGACGATCGCACGAGTTTCCCAAGGAAAACGCTCGCTGTCGCCGGTCCAGTCGGCACGGATCTTGGTTGTGCTGCAGCGCACTCACACCGATCTCGCGATGCGCTCGTCCACACTCCTCCGGAGCCTGCGCGCGACGCTCTTCGTCAATGTGCTCACGGTGTGCCTGGTCCTCCTGGTCGCGTCGCCCTTCACCGCGCCGTTCAAGACCTGGGACCTGCTCGCGCTGGCCGGCGCCGGTCCGGTGCACGACGACGGCCTGTCCGGTGAGAAAGCCTCCAAGGAAGCCCTTCCCTCCCTCGTCGATCATGCCGTGTCGCTGGTGCTCGTCGTCCTGATGCCCAGGGCGTCGCTGGCGGAGCACACGGCAACGCCGCGCGCGCCTCTCACGGTCCTCCGGCTCTAGTCCCCTTCATCCGACTGTTTCGAGTGTCGGTGGCCCGCCCGTCGTGGCCCCCGTCGTGGTGTCCCCGAGCGCACCTCGCGACCCGTCGCGTCCGCGTGCCGCCGGGACCAATCATCGGAAAGGACTGGGAAATGACTAAGAGAGGATTCGTTCGCAGGATTGTCGTGGGCGCGCTGCTCGCGCTCGCCCTTACCGTCGTGCCGCACCCCACCGGCCTCCGCGCGCAGGGGGCCACGGCCCCGGCGCCGCTCAACGACCCGTCGGGCGCGACGACCGGCACGGCCAGGGACGTGACCGTGGCGGACCCCGCCAACCCGACGTTGACCGAAGTGATGGACACGGTCGGGCACAACAAGATCGCCATCAACTTCATGTGGACGCTGATCACCGGATTCCTCGTGATGTTCATGCAGGCCGGATTCGCCCTCGTGGAGACCGGCTTCACGCGCGCGAAGAACGTCGCGCACACCATGTCGATGAACTTCATGGTGTACGCGGTCGGGATGCTCGGCTTCTGGATCTGCGGCTTCGCGCTCCAGATGGGCGGCGTCGGCGGCGTGGCCGCGCTCGGCGGCGTCGCGCCGCTGAACCATGAGGTGGCCATCAGCCTCTTCGGCCACTCGTTCGGCCTCTTCGGCACGAAGGGCTTCTTCCTGAGCGGCGACACGTACGACGTCGGCGTCTTCACCCTGTTCCTGTTCCAGATGGTCTTCATGGACACCGCCGCCACGATCCCGACGGGCGCCATGGCCGAGCGGTGGAAGTTCTCGGCGTTCCTCGTCTTCGGCTTCTTCATGTCCATGTTCGTGTATCCGCTGTACGCCAACTGGGTCTGGGGCGCCGGCTGGCTCTCGCAGCTCGGGGCGCAGTTCCACCTGGGACACGGGCACGTGGACTTCGCCGGCTCGTCGGTCGTGCACATGGTCGGCGGCGTGGCCGGGCTCGCGGGCGCGATGGTGATCGGCCCGCGGATCGGCAAGTTCACCAGGAACGGCGACCCGGTCGCGATTCCCGGCCACCACCTCCCGATGGCCATCGCGGGCACGTTCATCCTCGCGTTCGGCTGGTTCGGCTTCAACCCCGGCTCGACGCTCGCCGGCGGCGACCTGCGCATCAGCATCGTCGCCGTCAACACGATGCTGGCGAGCGCGGCCGGCGCCTTCTCGGCCATGGTCTACGTCTGGTGGAAGTACGGGAAGCCGGACCCGGCGATGCTGGCCAACGGCATGCTCGCCGGCCTCGTGGCCATTACCGCGCCCTGCGCGTTCGTCAACAGCGTCTCGGCCGTCGATCATCGGCCTCATCGCGGGCGTGCTCGTCGTCCTGTCGGTGTTCTTCGTCGAGCGCACGATGAAGATCGACGACCCGGTCGGCGCCATCTCCGTGCACGGCGTCTGCGGCGCGTGGGGCGTGCTCTCGCTCGGCCTGTTCGCCGACGGCGTCTACGGGGACGGCTGGAACGGCGTCCCGGGCACGGTCAAGGGCCTGTTCTACGGCGACGCGAGCCAGTTCATCGCGCAGTGCGTCGGCACGCTCACGTGCTTCGTGTTCGTCTTCGTCGCGTTCTGGGTGTTCTTCAAGATCGTGGAGGCGGTGATGGGCAACCGCGTCTCGGCCGAGGTGGAACTCGAAGGTCTCGACATGCCGGAGATGGGCGCGCTCGGCTATCCCGACTTCGTGTTGACGGCGGGTCCGGGCAGCTCGAGCATTCCTGGTCGGGGATGACGCGTGAGAGGTCCATCATGAAGTTAATCAGGTGCATCGTGCGGCCCGACAAGGTGTCGGAGGCGACCGGGGCGCTCGAGCGGGCCGGCGTGTCCGGCCTGACGGTCATCGACGTGCGCGGCCGCGGCCGGCGCACGAGGCCCACGGGGCTCTATCGCGGGGTCATCTACGACACGCTCGCCCCGATGTCGATGATCGACGTGGTGGCGGCCGACGACCTCGTGGACGACATCGTCACGGCCGTGATCGACCATGCGCGGACCGGGCAGTTCGGCGACGGCCGCGTGTTCGTGATGTCCGTGGAGGAGGGGTATACGATTCGAAGCCGGCAACCCGGCAACGCGTAGCGTTCAGCGACGGCTCCGGCGTTAGCCGCCGGGGCCGTCGTTGGCCATGTACTGCTCGAGCGAGCTGACCTCGCGGTTCAGGTCGTGCATGCGGTCCTCGAGCAGATCGCGGATGGACAGCAGACCCAGCAGCTTGCCGTCGGCGCCGAGAATGGGCACGTGGCGCAGGTGCCCGACCAGCATCAGGTCGATCGCGTCCTCGGTGGTGGCTTTTTCGGTGACGGTCTTCACCTCGGAGGTCATCACGTCGCGAACGCGGGTCGTCCCGGGGTCGAGACCCGCCTGCACGACGCGCAGCATGAGGTCGCGCTCGGTGAAAATCCCCTTCAGGGCGCCCTGATCGACCACGACGACCGCGCCCACGTGCAGCCGGGCCATCGCCCCGACGGCCTCCAGGACGCTCACCCCGAGTTCGATGGTCGGCGGCGGCACGTGTGCGATTCTCAGCAGACCCATCACGGCCCCCTCATTGAAAAAGACTCGACCAGCGGAAAGAATGTCACATCATAGATCTCACACGAGGGCATGTGGACATGAAATCGATCGCGCGCGCATTTGTCGTGATCCTGTCGCTTGGCGCGGCCGGCCGGGCCTCGGCCCAGGATGTCGGCTTCCGCAACGCCTGGCCGGGCCTCTCCGCCCCCCAGCAGACCGAGGTCCAGGCCTTCGCCGAGGACTTCAAGACGTTCATCGGACAAGCGAAATCCGAAATGGCGTTCGTTCGCCGCGCCGTGCCGTTCGCCGAAGCCAACGGCTTCAAGCGGTGGGACGGGCGCGCGACGGCGGCCGCCCTCACGCCCGGCTCGCGCTGGTTCGCGATCAACCGCGACCGCACGATCGTCCTGTTCGTCGTCGGAACCGAGCCGATGCAGAACGGCCTGCGGATCGTGAACACGCACATCGACTCGCCGCGCATCGAGTTCAAGACCAAGCCGTTCCGCGAGAGCCAGCAGGCCGTCCTCATCGACACGCAGGTGCACGGCGGGATCAAGAACTACCAGTGGGCGAACGTGCCGCTCGCCCTGACCGGGCGGATCGACAAGGCCGACGGCACGACGGTGTGGGTGGACATCGGCAACGATCCCGGCGACCCGGTGCTCCTCATCACGGATCTGGCGCCGCACGTCGACCGTGATTTTCGCAGCCGTACGCAGACCGAGGTGCTGCGCACCGAGGAGCTGGATCCGATCGCGGCCACCCTGCCGCCCGACGCGGCCGCCGGCCAGCGCACGCCCACCGACCGGCTGCTCGCGCTGCTGCACGAGAAGTACGGCGTGACGGCGGCCGACTTCCTGTCGGCCGACATCCAGATCGTGCCCGCCACCCTGCCGCGCGACGTGGGCCTCGATCGCGCGCTCGTCGGCGCCTACGGCCAGGACGACCGCGCCACGGCGTACGTGAGCCTGCGGGCCATCGTCGACGTGAAGACGCCGCGCTACACGTCGTTCGCCTACGCCGTGAACAACGAGGAAGTCAGCTCGTGGAACACGGGCGTCGAGTCCGAGTGGTTCAATACGCTGGTGTCGGAGGTGATGGCGGCGCAGGAAGGGTCGGCCTTCAACGATCTCTCCCGGCGCCACGCCTACGCGCGCGCGCAGGTGCTCGTCTCGGACTGCACGACGGCGATCAATCCCCTGTTTCCGCAGCCGCAGAACCCCGCGCTCACCTCGCGGCTCGGGTACGGGCTCGTCGTGAAGGAGTACGGCGCGGGGCGCGAGACCGACTCGGAGTTCTTCGCGCACATGCGCGGCGTGTTCGACGGCGCGCGCGTGCCGTGGCAGACGCACTCGTACGACGCCGGCTACGGCGGCGGCACGATCGCCGCGTGGTTCGCGGGCCAGAACATGGACGTGATGGACGTCGGGATCGGCCTCGTCAGCATGCACTCGACGTTCGAGGTATCCTCGAAGGTCGATCTCTGGAGCCTGCGGCAGGGGTTTGCCGCGTTTTTCGCGAACTGACGCGACATGACGGGATCACGGGAGAACAGATGCGTCGAATATTGATCGTCGTCGCGGCGCTGGTCGGAAGCGCCGGAGTGCTCGCGGGCCAGCAGGCGTCGTCGCAACAGCCACCGCGACGGCCGTTCAGCGTCGAACAGAAGATCGGGCCGAACGACTACGACGTGGCGCCCAACTGGGGGCTGCCGTATCCGAAAGCCGGCTACGCGTGGGGCTCGGTCCCCGGCATTTTCGTGGAGTCCGACGACCGGATCTTCGTCGCGAGCCGGGGCGAGATCAAGCTGCCGGATCCGCTGCCGCCCGGCTACCTCGGCTTCTTCGGATCGATCCGCAGCGCGCTCAACGCGCCGGAGAACGAGGTCCGCGGGTGCATTCGCGTCCTCGACAGCACGGGGCGGATCCTCGAGACCTGGTCGCAATGGGACAAGCTGTTCGCCGGCACCAACGGTCCCCACAAGATCAAGATCAGCCCGTACGATCCCGAACACCGCGTCTGGGTCGTCGGCGAAACCAAGAACGTCATCTACGTGTTTTCGAACGACGGCACGCAGTTGCTGCAGACGCTCGGCGAGGAAGGCGTGGCCGCCGACGATGAGCGGCACTTCGGGAAGCCGCAGGACCTGGCGTTCCTGCCCGACGGAAGCGTGCTCGTGGCCGACGGCCTGACCAACGCGCGCATCGTGAAGCTCGATCGCAACGGCCGGTTCGTGATGGCTTTCGGCGGCCATGGCACCGAGGACGGGCAGTTCGGGAACGTCCACGCCGTCGCGGTCGATCGGGCCGGACGGATCTATGCGGCCGACCGCGCGAACGCCCGCGTGCAGGTGTTCGACTCGAACGGGCGGCACCTGGCCACGTGGCCGAACATCCGCTTCCCGAACCACATCTTCGTGAGCGACGCCACGCAGGACATCTGGGTCGCCGACAACATGACGGCGGAAGTCCTCAAGTTCGATGTCGACGGCCACCGGCTGTTTTCGTGGGACGCGAGCGGCACGGCCCCGGGCGGCTTCGGCGAGCTGCACCAGTTCTCGGTCGACTCGAAGGGCAACGTGTACACCGCGGACAACGTGCTCGGCCGCCCGCAGAAGCTGGTGCCGAAGCCCGGCGCGGACCCGCGCCACCTCATCGGGCCCGCGGTCGCGCTGATGCCGAAGGCGCGCTGAACGCTTCGAGCTTGAATAGCCTTTCACATATGGCTAGTATGTCCATATGAAGAAGGCCAGTGTCACCGACGCCAAGAACAATCTCAGCGCCCTGCTCGACGGGGTGAAGGGCGGTACCTCCGTCCTCATCGTCGATCGCGGCCGCCCGGTCGCGCGCCTGGAGCCCGTCACGGGCCACGCGGCCGACGAGGGTCGCCTGGGCCGGCTGGTGCGCGACGGCCTCGTGCGTCCCGGGCACGGCCACGCGCCGAAGGCCGTGTTCACCACGCCCCCGCCGAAGGCGAAGGCCGGCGCGTCCGCCCTTCGGGCACTGATCGAGGATCGACGGACCGGACGATGAAGTTCTGGGACGCCTCGGCGGTCGTGCCGCTGCTCGTGGCGGAACCGGCCACCCGGGCCGTGCAGGCTGCCGGCCTGAAGGACGGCGCCATGCTCGTGTGGTGGGCGACCGAGGTCGAGTGCGCATCGGCGATTGCGCGCCTGGAGCGCGACGGCGCCCTCGAGACCGCCGCGGCGGACGAGTCGTTCGATCGCCTCCATCAGCTCGCGGCCGCGTGGCAGCAAGTGGACCCGAGCGACGCGGTGCGCGAAGCCGCCGTGCGCTTCCTGCGCGTGCACCCGTTGCACGCGGCGGACGCGCTGCAGCTCGCCGCGGCCTTCGTGGCGGCGGAAGCGCGGCCCTCCTCACTCGACGTGGTCACGCTGGACGACCGCCTGGCCGCCGCCGCCAGGAAAGAGGGATTCGTCCTCGCCGATCTGTCGCAGATCTAGGGCCGCCTTGGGCCACGAATGCGTTTCGCGCGGCCGCGTCTACAAGCGCCCTGCGCCCTCGGTATCGGCCGCCGTGACCAGAGTGCGCCCGCCCGCGGTGCCGGCGGTCACGTGCGCGAACAGGCTGGCCGTGCCCGCGAACAGATAGAAGCACACCCACGTCTCGAGCACCGCGCCCAGCGGGGCGACCGACACGCCCCACACCAGGATCACGGCCGCCGACAGCGCCACCGCGAGCGGCGTCACGTGCACGCGCTCGCGAGTCCGGGCGACGAGAGCGAACCAGTAGATCCCGGCGAGCTGGTGCCACACCCACAGCCGTGATTGGCCGCGGCCGATTTCCTCAAGGAGATCGCCCACGAGCGCATCCCGCGCGCCCAGGGCGTCGACGCGGGCCAGGAACCAGAGGGCCAGCCGCGCGGAGCTCATGACCGTCCCTCGTGGACGGGAATGCCCCGCCACAACACGGTCAGCGCCTTCTTCGCGGCCCTGACCTCCCGCATGCCCGCCGTGGTGATCGAAAAGTAGCGCTTGGCGCGGCCGCCGCGCTCGGGCGTGGGGTCGCCGAACGCCGACCGCACGAAGCCCTTTTCTTCGAGCCGCTCGAGCGTGTTGTACACGCTCGCCAGGATCACGCGCTTGCCCGTCGTCTCCGCGATCGCGTTGGCAATCGGGACGCCGTACGCTTCGTCGCCCTGGCGCAGGAGCGCCAGCAGGACGAGCAATTCGAAATGGCCCAGGGATTCCCTTGACATATGGTCACCTTTTACTACTAAATGATCGGCCATGCAAGCCCGACTCGAGGCGCGGGGCCTGACGAAATACTACGCCGCCGTCCCGGCGATTCGAGACGTCAGCTTCACGATTGCGCCCGGCTCGGTGCTGGGGCTGCTCGGCCCCAACGGTTCTGGCAAGTCCACGACCGTCTCGCTCCTCACCGGGCTCCGCGAGCCATCGGCCGGCGAGGTGCGGTTCGACGGGCGGACGATCGCCGACCGGCTCGTCGAATACAAGGCGCGCATCGGGTACGTCCCGGAGGAGGCGCACCTCTACAGCTTCCTGTCGGGCCGCGAGCATCTCGAACTCGTCGGCCGTCTCCGACGGATCCCCGGCGATCTCCAGACGCGCAAGATCGCCGCGCTGCTCGAACTGCTCGGTCTCGCCGGGGCAGCCGACCTGCCGATGAGCGGCTACTCGAAGGGGATGAAGCAGAAGGTGCTGCTGGCCGCCGCGCTGCTGCACGATCCCGACCTGCTCATCCTGGACGAGCCCGAGTCCGGTCTCGACCTGACCGCGGGCCTCGTGCTGCGCCACCTGATCCCGATGCTCGCGGCGCGCGGCAAGGCGATCCTGTACAGCTCGCACCTGCTCGATCACGTCGAGCGGCTGTGCGCGGACGTCGTGGTGCTGCACCGCGGCCGCGTGGTCGCGCAGGGCTCGGTGCGCGATCTCCGCGCCAGGATGGCCACCGACGCCTCGCTCGAGGACGTGGTGGCGGAACTCGTCACGACGAGCGACCCCGAGCGCACGGCGCGCGATCTCGCCGACGCGGCCGCGCTGGTGTGAGCCGCCGATGCGGGACCACTCGAACTCCCCCGTCCGCCTGCTCACGCGCCATTTCGTTCGGCGCCTGCTCGACAACGATCTGATCTCGCCGCACCGCGATCGGCACGAGACCCTGGTCGTCCTTGCCGCCGTCGTCACGACGCTCGGCCTCTTCATCACGTTCTTCATCACGTCGGACTATCTGGCCTCATTCGACCAGCCGCCCGGCCCGACGGCGATGAGCGCGCTCGGCGATCACTTCCTGTACATCGCCGGATCGATGGCGCTCAGTGCGCTGGCCGCGCTCCTCGTGTGGGACGGCCTCGCGCTCGAGCCGCGCGACACCGCGATCCTCGGCCCGCTGCCGATCTCGCCGCGGGTCATCGCGCGGGCGAAGCTGGCGGCCGCCCTCGTGGTCGGCGTGCTGTTCACCCTGGCGCTCAACGCGGTGCCGAGCGTCCTGTATCCGGCATTTCTCACCGTGAACCTGCGAGGCATCCGCCTCGTGGCGATCCTGCAGTTGATGGCGGGGCACGCGCTGGCGGTCGTGATGGCCGGCGTGTGCGGCTTCTTCGGAATCCTCGCGCTGCGCAGCCTCCTCCGGCTTCTCGCCGGCCCGCGCGGCTTCGAGCGGCTGTCGAGCCTCGTGCAGAGCACGCTCGTCGTCGGCGCCGTCACGGCGGTGCTCCTCGCGCCGACGGTCCACCCGGCCGACGTGCGGGACTGGGTCTCCGGCGCGCGCGCGCCGCGCTGGCTCGCCGTGCCGGTGCTGTGGCATCTCGCCGTCCATGAAACGGTGGCCGGATACGTCGTCGCCGACACGCCGTTCGTGCCGCCGCCGCGAGTGCCGCCGATCCCCAGCCTGATACGTCAGGACCATGCGGCCGTCAGGGCGTACGCGGCCCTGCGCTCGCGGTTCCCGCCGCTGGCGCGGCGCGGATGGCTGAGCGTTCCGCTGATCGTCGGACTGGCCGTGCTCTCGTTCCTGTGGGCGAACCGCCGCCTGCCCGAGCGCACGACGCGCGCGGCGGGCGTCGCACGGAATCACGCCGTGCTGCGCGAGCTGGTCGCGCGCCTGACCGGCCGGAATCCCGAGACGCGGGCCGGCTTCCACTTCGCGCTGCAGGTGCTGCCGCGCAGCGCGCCGCATCGGACGATCGCGGCCGTGTCGCTCGCGGCGGGGCTGCCGCTGCCGCTCATCGCGCTGGCCCGCGCGGGCGGCCTGCATCGCGTCGGCGTCGCCTCGGCGCCGCTCGGGCTGCTCGCAATCCAGACGATGATCCTGCTGGCGCTGCTCGGAGGGCTCCGCTACGCCGCGGCGGTTCCCGCGGAGCTCGCGTCGAACTGGACCATCCAGCATGGCCTGGCTCGGCGACGAGCGCGGCTACCTGACGGGCGTCAAGCGCGCGGCGCTCGTGGTGTTCGCGTCCCTGCCGCTGGCGATGCTGCTGCCGCTCCACCTCGTCCTGTTCGGAATCGCCGCGGCGCTCGGCGCAGGCGATGTTCGGACTGCTGTTTGCAGCGGCGGCGCTCGATCTGCTGTTCCTCGGCTATCGGAAGCTGCCGTTCGCGTGCAGCTTCACGCCGATCGAGAACCCGAAGCTGGTCTGGCCGAGCATCGCGGCAGGATTTCTGGCAATCACGTACGGCTTCGCGTTCGTCGAGCGCCTCGCGCTGACGTCGGCGGCGGGAGCGACGGAGCCTGGGCGCGGCACTGGCCGCGCTCGTCCTGGTGATCAAGTTGATCGATCGGCGAGGGCGCGTGGAGCGACTGGCCGTGGACTTCGACGAAGCCCCCGCGCCGGCGACCCAGCGCCTGGGGCTGTCGAGCCAGATGGGCATTCAGGGCTGAGACCATCCGGCGCGATCCGGTGTCTAAATCCCGCATGCGGGTCTCCGCTCCCGCCGCGGCGGCCGCCCTCTCGGCGATCCTCGCCGGCTGCGCCCCACGCCCCGTCGTCGTCGCGCCCGTGGACGCGACGGCCCGCCTCGCCGCGGCCGAGACACTCGTCGCCGAGGGCTGCTACGACTGCCTCGTCGAGGCGCTTGCCGCATTCGACCGTATCGCCGCGACTGAGCACCTGACGCCGGCGTCGGCGGACGGCGCGGCCGCCGGCCAGGTGCGCGCGGCCGTGCTGCTCAACCTTCGCGAGCGCGAACTCGGGATGCTCGACGAGGGCTACCGGCAGAGAGCGCGCGACGTTCTGGCCGCGCACCCGGACCTGGCGGCGACGCTCGGCCCGCCGATCGAGATCCTCGATTCGGTGGCGTGGCGCATCCCCGAGGCCAGCGGCGTGTCCGACGACGACCGCATCCGGGCCGGGCAGGAGGCGCGCCAGCACCGCGACGAGTGGACCGCGGCGCTCCAGCCACACGCCGGGGACGACGCCTTCTCCGCATACGCGTGGCTCGCGTACGCGTGCTCGGCGGCCGGCCGGCCGCGATCGAATGCGGACGACGTCCGCGCGATCTACGCGCCCGTCGAACCCCAGGCCGCCGCGCGCCTGGTGCAGTTCAAGCAGACCATCTGCCCGATTGTCGAGACGCCGGAGCTGGAGTCGCTGCTCGCGGCCGATCCGCGCTTCGTCGAGATCAACTACTACCGGTCGCTCGCGCTCACGCGTGGCGGGCAGCTCGACAAGGCCGACGAGTACCTCGCCGCGGCCTACGCCTGGCATCCACGCTGGCCGGCCGTCGTGCTCGCCCGTGCCGGCATCGCGATTTCGCAGGAGGACTTCGCGCGCGCGCTCGGCCTCTACGACGAGACGCTGGCGCTCCTGCCGGGCCAGCGCGACGCGCTGCTCGGCCGGGTCGAAAGTCTCAGCTATCTCGGCCGGAACGAGGACGCGATCGCCGCGGCCACGACGGTGCTCGCGGGCGACTGGTATCGCGGCGAGGCGTACTACTGGCGCGCGTGGAACGAGACGCAGCTCGAGCGGAACGACGCGGCCTGGGCCGACATCGACGCGGCGTGGAAGCTGTACGTGAACGGCGACGTCGCCAAGCTGTACGGCATCCTCGCCCTGCACCGGCTGGATCTGGACAAGGCGCAGGCGATGTTCGAGGAAGGCCGGCGGCTCAAGCCGGACGACTGCGAGATCTCGTACTACCTCGGCCTCGTCTACGCCGAACGGCGCGACTGGACGACGACGGCCGACATCTTCAGCGCGACGGGAACGTGCCTCGACGTCAGCCGCGTCGCGCTCCGGACCGAGATCGACCGGCTGCAGGTGTCGGAGAACATTCCGGCGGACCGCCGCGCCCGCCAGATCGCCTCGCGCGAGCGGCAGTTCCAGACCGAAGGCCGCATGCTCGCGACCTCGTGGTTCAACGTCTCGGTCTCGAGCTTCAACCTCTCGCGGATGGACGCGGCCCGCGCGTTTGCCGAGCGGGTGGCCGATGACGAGCAGTACGGCGCGCGCGCGCGCGAGATCCTCTCCAGGCTCTCGCGGCCCGACAAATAGCCAGGCGCCGCCGCTACTTCGTCTCCGGCAGCAGCGTGACCTTCACGTAGTGCTCCAGATCGAGATACGTCTGGCCTGCTCGCTGAATCGCGTCGCCCGAGAGCGCCGCGATCTGCGCCTGCGGATTCACGGCCGCCGTGACGTTCGCGCCGTCGCCGTCCTCGTAGCGCCCCGAGATCTGGCGGAGCAGGTACCCGTTGTCCTGGCTGTTCTCCTCGAGCTCGCGCCGGAGGCTCTCGCGGATGAGCGCCATCTGCTGGGGCCCGAAGAATGTCGACCGGACGGTCGAGACTTCGTCCATCACGCGCGCGGTGAGCGCCGCCACCCGCGCCGGATCGCACGTCCAGACGATCTGGACGCTGTACTGCGGCGTCGGAAACTTCTCGGCGTCCGGACTGGCGGTGATGCTGTACGTGCCCCCCAGCTCGCCGCGGATCGTATCGAACAGGCGCGACTGCAGCAGGCGCGTCATCGTGCGGAACGCCAGCAGGTGCGCATCGTCGTACTCGATCGGCCCGGAGAAGACGATCGCCACCTCGCTCTTCGGCGCGATGCCCTTCTCCACCGTCCGCTCGACGATCCCCGGCGGCGGCGCGATGCCGAGGTCCCGCCACGTCTCGTGCGCGTGGGTCGCCGGCAGGCTCGCGATGTAGCGCTCGACGAGGGGCCGGATGGCCTCGGGCGTGAAGCTGCCGACGAACACGAACGTGAAGTTGCTGGCGTCGGCGAAGCGCGCCTTGTAGAACGCCATCGACTTCGCCAGATCCCACTGGTCCACCGTGGCCAGCGTCTCGGGCCGCCGCCGCGGGTTGTTCCCGCTCAGGGCGGCGTCGAGCGTCTGGCTGAACACGACTTCGGGGCTCGCGGTCTGGTTCGCGAGCATCCCGCGGGCCTGCGCGGCGACCGCCGCGAACGCGGTCGGATCCGCGCGCGGCTGCGTGAAGTGCAGGTACAGGAGCTGGAACATCGCCTCGAGGTCCTGCGGCGTGCTGCCGCCCTGCATGCCCTGGTCGTACTCGTCGATGAACGGCCGGACGGCCACCGCCTTGCCGGCGAGGATCTTGTCGACCGTGACCGAGCTGAGCGAGCCGACGCCGCCGGCGGGCACGACGGTGTCCGCGACGCGGGCCGCGATGAAGTCGGCGTCGCTCGCGAGCGACGTCCCGCCGGGCGCGCTCGCGCGGAACAGGATTCTGATCCTCGCGCAGCGTCGTCGGCTTGAGGACGACCGTCGCGCCGTTCGACAGGGTCCACTCCGTGATGCCCGCGGCCGGCTTCACGGAGACGTTCGTGATCGTGCCGGGCGGCGGCGGCGTCTCCATGAGCGTCTGCCCCGCGGCCGAGTCGACGTACGGCTGCAGGCGCTTGGCGGCGACCTTGTCGAGGACGGCCGCGAGCTCCTCCTCGCTGGGCAGGGCGACGCTGGCGCTCTCCGGCGCCGACACGACGATGAGGCGATTGCCGGCCGGGAACCATTCCTCGGCGAGCGCGTTCACCTCCGGCAGCGTGACGGCGGGCAGAAACCGCCGGTGAAACGCGAGCTCCTGCCAGATCGTCGGCAGCGCCTCGTCCTCGAGGAAGTTGCGCGTGTACTCGTCGGCGCGGCTGTCCGACTCGCGGTCGGGACTCTCGGCGGCGCTGCGCTCGTAGCTGAGCATCATCGCCTGCTTCTCGCGATCGAGCTCGCTCGCGGTAAACCCGAACCGCGACACGCGCTCGATCTCGGTGGCCAGCGCGTCGAGGCCGCGCGCCACGCCGCGGTCCGGCACCAGCGCGCGGACGACCGCCTCGTCGCGCGTCCGCGGGTTCGTGAACAGGTGGCGATCCGCGCCCGCCCGGAGGAACGGCGGGTTGGCGCTCTGGCTGATCTCGTCGAGCCGCGCGCTGAACATGTCGCCGAAGATCTGGTCGAGCATGATCTCGCGGTAGCCGCCGACCGAACCCTGGTTGCGCGCCGGCCGCAGGTCGCTGATCTCGATCGACGTCGAGGTCGTCTCCCGGTCGGTCACGATGGCGTAGCGCGTGGCGGCGTGATCCGGCACATCGAAGGCCGGCCGCGGCCGCTCGGGCGCCGGCGGCGTCAGGGACGAGAAGTGGCTCTTGATCAGCCCCTCGACCGCGGCGCGATCGACGTCGCCCACGACAATCACCGCCATCAGGTCCGGCCGGTACCAATCGTGATAGAAGCGCACGAGCTGCTCGCGCTGCGCGCCCTGGATGACGTCGGGGTCGCCGATGGGCGGGCGGTCCGCGTAGCGCGACCCGGCGAGCTCCGCGCGCGAGATCTGGTCCTGCGTCCGCTCGTTCGCGCCGAGGTGCATCCGCCATTCCGACAGCACGATCCCCCGCTCGCGATCGATGCCCTCCTGATCGAAGCGCGCGCCCTGCGCCCAGTCCTCCAGCACGAGCAGCGCGCGATCGACGACGCCCGGCACGTCGGTCGGCACGCGCAGCGTGTACTGCGTGTCGTCGTAGCTCGTCGCCGCGTTCGCGTCGGGCCCGATGCTCAGGCCGAGGGACGAGAGGAAATCGCTGACGCCCTGGCGCGGGAAGTGGGTGGTGCCCTCGAACTCCATGTGCTCGACGAAGTGCGCCAGGCCCCGCTGGTCCTCGTCCTCGAGCGCCGACCCGGCCTTGACGACGAGCCGCAGCTCCGCGCGTCCCGCCGGCCGGCCGTTCTGGCGCACGTAGTAGCGCAGGCCGTTCGGCAGCGTGCCGACGGTGACCTCGGGATCCACCGGCATCTGCTGGGGCAGAGCGTAGGCGGCGACCGACGCGGCGGATGTCTCGCGGCCGGTCGTCTGCGGCGTCTGCGCCGAAACCACCAGCCCCGCTGCGACCAGCACCCCGACGAGCACGCCGCGGACGGCGACACGGAGACGCGGAAGAGTCATGCCCCCATCCTACCCCGGAGCCGCCGGGTTTCCGGCGGCGGGGCGCGGGCATTCCGGCCGCCACGTCGATTTCCTCGGCCGGCCGGGCCTCCCGCGCGGCACTCCTTTTGCTCCCGATCGTTCGGACAGGGAGGCATTTCATGTTTGACGAACTTATCCGTCGATGGTGGATCGTCGCGCTCAGGGGGCTGGTCGCGCTGGCCTTCGGGGTCGCGGTGTTCCTGTCACCGTCCGCCACGCTGTCGGTGCTCGTCGGCCTCTTCTGCGTCTTCGCGATCGCCGAAGGGCTGTTCGCCATCGGGGCGGGGCTCTCCCTCAACTGGCTCACGCTGTTCCTGGAAGGCGTGGTCGGCGCGGGGATCGGCCTGTTCACCTGGGTCTACCAGCCCGCCGCCGTCGAGGGGTTCGTGTACCTGATCGTCGGCTGGGCGCTCATCACGGGCGTGCTCGAAGTCACGGGCGCCGTCCGGCTCCGCAGGATGGTGCAGGGCCCGATGGTGAAGGGCGAATGGCTGCTCGGCGTGAGCGGCGTGCTCTCGCTCGTCTTCGGCGTCCTCCTCGGGATGGAGGGCGAGACGACCACGATGTTCAGCTGGCTGCTCGGCGGCTACGCGCTGCTCTCGGGGGCGCTGCTGCTCGGGCTCGCGCTGAACATCCGCTCCTGGCGCCGCGTCATTCCGCCGCCGCTTCACGCCTGAGTTCCGGGGCTCGCGTGAGCGGCCCATGGCTTGACCCCCTTCGGGCCGGCAGGTACAGTCCGGGCCAGCCGGAGGGGGCCATGACCAGACGCTCGATCATCATTTCCTGTCTCGCTGCGCTGCTCTGCGCGACGCACGGCGGCGAACGCCTGTCCGCCGCGCCCTCCGACCTGCAGGTGACGCCCGGCGAGTTCCTCGTCGATCACCCGACGCTCATCAACCTGGGCTTCGAGTGGGTGATTGACGGCGACGCGAACCGCAACGCGAGCGTCGAGGTCTCGTACCGCAAGCAGGGCGACGCCGCGTGGAAGCCGGGCATGCCCCTCATGCGGCTGCAGGGCGAGCGGATCATCCAGCCGAGCGTCTGGAACGTCGTCTCGCCGAACATGTTCGCCGGCAGCATCCTCGACCTCGAGCCCGACACGGCGTACGAAGCACGGTTCGTGCTGTCGGATCCCGACGGGATCGGCGGCGCGGCGTCGAACGCCACGAAGATCGTCACCGTGCGCACGCGCCCCGAGCCGATGCCGGCGCCCGGCGGCGCGGTGTATCACGTCTATCCCCCGACCTACACGGGACCGAAGCTCCAGCCCGCGTTCGAGGGGATCATGTGCGCCTACAACTACTACTGCGGCGCCGGCGACACGGCGCCCACCGGGCGGCCGCGCGTGAAGCCGGGCGACACGGTCCTCGTGCACGCGGGCGTGTACGCCCCGCACTACGAGTTCTACGGCAACCAGCGCACGGTCAACACCACGACGACGTTCGAAGGGACGTACTACCTGACCGCCGACGGCACGCCCGAGAAGCCGATCGTGATCAAGGCCGCGGGCGACGGCGAGGTGGTGCTCGACGGCCGGGGGAACTTCACCCTCTTCAACACGAAGGCCGCCGACTACAACTACATCGAGGGCATCACCTTCCGGAACACCGATATCGCGATCTGGGCCGGCACGCAGTTCATCGCGGGCGGCAAGGGCCTCACGGTGAAGCACTGCCGCTTCGAGAATGTCGGCCTCGGCATCTTCACGAACTATTCGGGGTCGAGCGACTTCTACATCGCCGACAACACCTTCCTCGGGCGCAACGACCCGGACCACCTGATCGGCTGGACCGGCGCGTTCTGGCAGCAGTTCGGCGGCGTGGACGGCCAGCAGTTTCCGCCGGTCATGGCGTCCTACACCGCCGTCCGCCTCTACGGCCCCGGCCACGTCGTCGCCTACAACTACGTCGCGAACTTCCACGACGGCATCGACATCGAGACGTACGGCAATCCCGACGGATCGAGCGCCGTCGAAGGCCCGGCGTATCCGCCGCGGGAGGACTGGGACCGGCGGCCGGTCGCGATCGACTTCTACAACAACTACATGACGAACTTCCACGACAACGCCATCGAGATCGACGGCAGCATGCACAACGTGCGCGTGATGCGGAACCTGATGGTGAACTCGGCGTCGCACCCGTTCTGCAACCAGCCGGCGGTGGGCGGGCCGATCTACTGGATCCGGAACATCGCGTATCACGCGCCGGGCGGCTCGACGCGGCTCACGAGCGGCGCGGCGGGCGTCTTCTTCTACAACAACACCATCGTCACCGAGACGTCCGGCGGCTCGTCGGCGAACGTCCACTGGGCCAACAACCTGATGCTCGGCGAGAACTCCGCGCCGGCGATCTTCAGCGTCAACACCTTCACGAATTACAGCACGTCGGATTACAACGGCTTCCGCCCGAACCCGGGCGCGCCGTACTCGTTCCAGTGGAACTCGCCGGCGTGGGCCACGGCGATCGACGAGTCGTCCCTCGCGAACGCCCGGGAGGGCACGCCGCTCGAGACGCGGCGCTTCGCCACCCTCGCCGAGTACGCCGCCGCGACGCACCGCGACGAGCACAGCGTCCTCGTGGACTACGATGTCTTCATGCACGTGCCGAAACTCGACGCGCAGGATCGGCAGACCGTCCAGCGCGTCTACAAGGCGGAGGACGTGGACTTCCGGCTGAAGGCGGGATCGGCGGCCGTCGACCGGGGCGTCGCCGTGCCGAACGTCACCGACGGCTTCGCGGGCGCGGCGCCGGATCTGGGGGCGCTCGAGCTCGGCCAGCCGCTGCCGCACTACGGCCCACGATGATGCACGCCGGCCGCTGACGCCCCGATGGACACTGCGTCACCCCATCAGCCGCCGTCCGGCCGGGCCCTCTGGAACCAGGCGCGGCTCGAGACGGTGTTGTCGTACGCCCTCGGGGGGGCGGCCATCCTGGCCGCCGCGCTCATCCTCGGCGACGAGATCGGGCGCCACATCGATCGCCTGGAGGCGTGGATCGACGGCCTCGGGGCCGCCGCGCCGCTGGTGTTCATCCTCGCGGATGGCGTTCTCAGCTCCCTGCTCGTCCCCGAGACGCTGCTCGGCATCGTGGCGGGCGCGTCGTTCGGCTTTCTGCGGGGTCTCGCCGCCGTGGTGATCGGCAACTTCGGCGGCACTATCCTGCAGTACGCGCTCGGCCATCGCCTGTTCAAGCCGGCCGTCGACCGCTTCGTCGCCTCGCGGCCGGCGCTGGCCGCGATTCAGTCCGCCGTGCGGCGGCAGCCGCTCCGGCTCCAGATCCTGATCCGCCTCACGCCGCTCAACCGCGCGATGACGAGCTACGTGCTCGGCGCCGGCGGCGTCGGATTCAGCCGCTTCGCCGCCGCGTGCCTCGCGCTCCTGCCGTACCTCGCACTCGAGGTCTACTTCGGCGCGGCCGGCAAGCACCTGGTGCGGCTGCGGCAGCCGAAAAGCGCGTTCGTCGTGCACGACGTCGTCCTCATCGCGGGCCTCGTCGCATCGATCGTGGCCATGACCTTCGTGTCCCGGGCGGCGCGCCGGGCGGTCGAGGCGGCGACGGAGCGATCGTGAACGCCGCGGACCTCACGGAGACCACGGCGCTCATCTCGACGCTGGTCCTGGCGCTGCACTGGCTGATCGTGCTCGGCTTGTCCCTGCGCATCATCGCGCGGCGCCTCCCCGAATCGGTCGCGCTCGGGTGGCTGGCGGTGATCTTCTCCGTGCCGTTCGTCGGCGCGGCGGCCTACCTGACGCTCGGCGAGAAGCGGCTCGGCCGGCAGCGCGCGGCGCGACATGCGACGGCCACGCGAGACGCCGAGCCGGCGCTGGCCGCGCTCAGGGCGTGCCCGTTCGCGGGCCACCCGCCCGCGGGATCACCGGGCGAGCCGCTCTGCCGGCAGACGCTGGACGCCATGAACGTGCAGGCGCTCGACGGGAACCGCCTCGACCTGCTGACCGACTTCGAAGCGGTCTTCGACGCCATGATTCGCGACATCGACGCCGCCACCACGAGCTGCTGCCTCGCCGTCTACATCTGGCACGACGGCGGACGCGCCGACGATGTGGCGACCGCGATGCGCCGTGCCGCGAGCCGCGGCGTGCGCTGTCGCGTGCTGATCGACGCCGTCGGCAGCCGGCCGTTTCGCGAGGGGCCGGGCCCCGCGGCCCTCCGGGCGGACGGCGTCGAAGTCGCCTGGGCGCTCCCGGCGTCGTGGCGGCGGCGATCCGACCTGCGCTATCACCGCAAGATCGTCGTGATCGACGATCGCGTGGCGTATGCGGGGAGCCAGAACCTGGTGGACCCGCGGTTCTTCAAGGAAGACGCAGGCGTCGGGCTCTGGGTCGATGCCGTGGTCCGCATGGAAGGCCCGGCCGTCACCCTCCTCGCCAATATTTTCGAGACCGACTGGTATGTCGAGACCGGCGCGGCCTACGAGCCGCCCCGGGCTCCGGACGGCGGCGTGTGCGCCGGCGGCAACGGCGACGTGCTGGTGCAGGCCGTGCCCTCGGGGCCGGCGCCCAATCCCGACGCGATCCGTCCGCTGCTCCTCACCGCCATCTACGCCGCCCGGCGCACGTTGACGCTGACGACGCCTTACTTCGTGCCGGACGCGGCCGTGCTGACCGCGCTCTACTCGGTCGCGCAGAGCGGCGTCGCCGTCACGCTGATCGTGCCGGCCAAGAACGATTCGTTCCTGGTGCGCTATGCCAGCGTGTCGCGCTTCGACACGCTGCTGGCCGCCGGCGTGCGCATCGCGCTCTTCGAGGGCGGGCTCCTGCACACGAAGAGCCTCGTCGTGGACGAGGCCGTGAGCCTGTTCGGCTCCGTGAACCTCGACATGCGAAGCTTCTGGCTGAATTTCGAATGTTCGCTGCTCGTCTACTCGCCGGCGTTCGCGGAGCGCCTCGGCGCGCTGCACCGCGACTACCTGGCGCACAGCACGTTCGTCGATCGAGACGCGTGGGGCCGCCGGCCGGCGCACCAGCGGTTCCTCGAGGACGCCATCCGCCTGGCCGGCCCGCTGCTCTAGCGGCGCTCGGGGTCAGCGCCGCAGCACGGCGGGCAGCGCGTCGAGAAAGGCGCCGACGACGGCGACCTGCCGGTTGCCCGCGATGAACGCGAAGTCGGTCGCGCTGACCGAGCGCGCCTTGGGATCCCGCCGCGCCGCAATCGCCGCGGGCAGCACCGGACACTCGGCGATGATCCCCCGCAGCCCGGCGCACGCGAGGCCGTCGAGGATCTCGATCGCGTCCAGCTCGGGAGCGGCCTTCCACGGGGCCCCCGTCCCGGCGTGCCGCGTCAGCGCCGTGCGGAGCGCGCGAAGCGCGATGTCGATCTCGCGGTCGACGGACGGCAGGGCCGAGAGCACCTCGATCAGCCGCCGCGCGCCGCGCATGCACACGCGCTCGTGAAGCGCCGCCCACCCGACCTGGAAGACGGTGATGAGATCGCCCTCGTCTGGCGACGGCCAGCCGGCCGGCCAGCTCTCGAGGCCGAGGTTGCAGACCGCGACCGCGCCCTCCGACGCTTCGGTCTCCGTGAGCGCGCGTTCGTGCACGGAACCGCCCGCCAGCAGGACGTTTGCCAGATACGCGAGCTCGGCCGCGCGGGCCGCGTACGCCGCCGGATCGCGATCGGCGGCGGACTGCAGGTAGTCGCGCATCGCCGCCAGCCGCGGCTGGTCCTCCTCGCTGCCGGGGTGCTCGAGCAGCACGCGCGGCGACAGCGCGAGCACGCCCTCCTCGATCAGCAGATCGGTGACCGGGGCCGTGACGTCGGACGCGTCGTCTGCCGCGGCGCCCGTGTCCGGATCGAGACCCCGGAAGTACGCGCGCGCGACCACCGCGGCCGGGGCTTCGGCGCCGGGCGCGGGCCTCGGCGTCCGCGCGGCCTGCAGGAACGCGCGCGCCTGGGCCGGCGTGACGAAGCCCTGCGCTTCGCGCCGCTGTTCGCGTTGGAACGCGAGATCGAAGAGGGCCTGCTCGCGGCCGTCGAGCAGGGCGTGAAAGCCGTCGGCCTCCGGCCTCGAGCTCGACAGGCTCCGGCAGCCCCGCATGAGGCGATGGAACTGATGGGGATGCGCGGCGCCGAGGGCCCCCAGCGCGGCGAGGATCGCGTCCCACGCGTCGGCGCGCCGGGCCGTGACCAGGTAGCCGCCGACGCCGGCCGCGGCCGCCCCGCGCGCGGGCGCCGCGCCCGGATCGAAGACGCGCACGTGCTGCGCGAGTCCGGCGATCACGAGATCGGCGTCGAGCGCCGCGAGCTGCTCCGCTGCAACCTCGGCGTCGGCCTGCACCAGCGCCTCGATCCAGGCGCCGAAGCGGTCGGCGTCGAACCGCTCGTCCCGGCCCGGCTGGTTCGCGCGCCACAGGTCGAGATCCAGCACGCCCGCGAGCTGCTCGGGCGTCGCCAGCGCGACCAGATCGGCGCAATCCTCCAGGCCGCAGTGTTCGATCACGCGCCGCAGCACGGACGGCGCCAGGCGAGGAACGATCTGTTCGAGGTCGGGTGTGTTGCGAATGCGTTCGAGCAGGGAGTCGTTCACCGGCAATACGTCCTGTAGTCCGACATCCCCTCCACAATCACGCTCGACTGCCGGCGGATCACGAACTCGCTCTGCCCCTGATGCCGATCGCTGCCCCAGTCGTACGTGTAGCCGAGCTGGGTCCACGGATACGCGTCGTGCGCCGGGTCGGCGCTCTGAAAGTACTGCGACGCCCGCAGACGGTTGAACCACTCGCGGTACCACGCCTCGGTCGCGTCCGGCATCACCAGCCCCGCCGTCGTGTCGGTGATCTCGTTGTCGGCCGCGGGCCGGAAGAGCTGCGACGGCAGCACCCAGAATTCGACGAAGGCCGTCACGGTGTCGGTCGGCGTGAGGCCGATCACCTGCCGCAGCCGCATCGCAAGATCGCCGCGGGCGAATCCCGGCTGCGTGCACGCGTCCTTCATCTCGGGCACGGCCGTCACCCAGATGTCGTGCGATCCCGTGTTGTAGGACGAATCCGGCGTGCCGGGATAATAGGATGTGTCGCCGACGAGCGAGACCATCAGCACGCGATCCCCGTCGGGGAAGGCGCGCCACGTCAGCAGCGGGTTCGAGCGCACGATCGCGACGAGATCCGTGGCGACTTCCGACGGCTCGGGATCGAGCCGCGTCGGCGATGGCGTCGATGTAGGCCTGCGGCCACGCGGCGGCCGCCGGCGTCGTGACCGGCGGACGATGCCCGGCGCAGGCCGCGCTCAGCGCGATGAACGCCGCGAGCGCGATCGAGGCGGCCCGATGCGGCGCGCGCACCGTCTAGTGCACCGGCATGGTGCGCTTGCCGTCCACGACCGGCGGGAGCCCGCCGACCTCGTCGTAGACCTCGGTGATGAAGCGGTCCTTGCTCTGCTGCGTGTCGCCGAGCGTCGCCCCGTCGTAGGGCGCGGTCAGGTTCGCCGCGAGCACGTCCTCGAGCGACTTGCCCTGCGCGCGTAGCGCCTTCACCTTGGCGAGGATGTCCAGGAGCATCGCGCGATACGGCAGCAGGTCGGCCTTCTTCACGAGCGTGCCGTGGCCCGGCACGAGCGTCGTGTCGGGGCCGGCCAGACGCCCGATCAGATCCACGGCCTCGACCATCCCGTTGATGGAGCCGCCGTTGCGCTGGTCGGCGAACGGATACCCGAAGTTCCGGTAGAAGTCCTCGATGTAGATCACGTTCGCGTTCCGGAAGCGGACGATGGTGTCGCCCGCCGTGTGCGACGGCATCATCGGGATGAAGTCCACAATCTCGCCGTTCATGTGGAACGTGACGGCCGGATCGCCAATCGTTTCCTGGTTATACGCGTAGGTCGCTTTCGGCACGTCGTCGGGATTGGGCGCCGGCGGCGTCCCGCGCGACGGCGGGCGCAGCATCTCGTTGCGGAGGTTCTCCTGCGCGTAGATGATCGCGCCCTGGCGCGCGAAGGTCGCGTTGGCGCCGGTGTGGTCGCTGTGGATGTGCGTGTTCACGAGCACCCGGATCGGCCCGTCGGTGAACGAGCGCACGGCGGCGAGCGTCTTCTCGCCCACCTGCCGGTTCTCGGAGTCGACCATCAGGACGCCGTCCGGCCCGAACAGCGCCATCGCGCGTCCGCCGGACGCGTCGGGATGCGCCGGGTCGAGCGCCGGCGATCCGTGCAGCACGAACAGGTTGGGCGACAGTTTCTCCGTCACGCGGATCTCGATCTTGTCCCACGGCGTCTGGTAGCCCGGCGGATAGGTCGGCGAGCCGCTGGCCGGCGCGATGAGCGTGATCGGATACTGCGCGCTTTGCGCCCCTGGTCCGACCGCGAGCGCGGCGACGGCCGCTGCGGCGAAGAACACGATCCGTCTCGTCACATCCCACCTCCTCCGAAGTCGTTACGGCGCGATCCGCAGATTCGCGAAGTCGCCGTCGCTGGCGTTCCCGACCCACAACCCGACGGCGCCGCGCGTCAGTGTCCCCAGCTTGCGCACCTCGAGCGCCGGCGTGCCGGACGGCCCGACGAAGATCTGCACGGTGCCACCGCGGACGACCAACCGGAGGTGCACCCAATCGATCGGATCGATCGAGGCGTCGACCGGGTTCTCGAACTCTTCGGGAAAATCCTGGCGCAGCCGCGGCCAGTCGTACGCGGGCACCGTCATGTATTGAATGGCGTGGCCGTGCGACGTCGCATTCGACGCGCGGAAGTTGAAGGGCCGCAGGTACGCCGCCTCGTACGCGGTGTCGTCCTGCCGATGAAAGGCGAGGCCGAGGAAGCTTTGCCCCTGCAGGTCGCGGCCACGCAGGTCGATCTCCAGCGTGCCCTCGGCGAAATCGCTGCCCTCGACCCAGGCGACGCCTGGGCCCGGCCCTTCCGAGACGTGCACGCCGGCGCGGTCGCCCGCCAGCGGCGTCACCGCGCGGTTGACCGCCCGGAGCGAATCCGTCGACAGGCGCTGCGCGGACACGGGCAGGCCGAGCACGGCGACGGCCGCGCACACGACGCCGCAGGCCGCGATCCGCAGGCGCATGTCAGCGGGGGCGGTTCCGGTATTCATCGCTCCGCCGCAGCTCGCGCTCCACGTCGGCCTGCGTCCACTTGTCCTTGAAGACGTGGTCGATGTAGTTCGACGCGCCGGGATCCGGCTCGCGCCCGAGGACGCCCAGGTACGCGGCGCGGACGACCTGCACTGCCTTGGCGCGCGTCATCGTGTTCTTCTCGATGTACTCGGGGCTGGCGCGCAGCGCGTCGCGCACCTGCTCCTCGCTCCACCCGTCGTCGATCATGCGGCTGCGGTAGAGGCGCAGGCCGGCCGTGTCGGGATCGCGATCGAGGAGATCCTCGTAGGCGCGCCGGACGATGCGATCGACGGCGAGGGTGTCGGAGAAGCGCCCGCCCGACTGGGAGCCGCCGCCCTGGTTCTGGCGCACCTGGGCCGACGAGATCTTGTCGTTCCAGCGCTCGTCGCGCAGGTCGCGCACGTCGCGGCGAAAGCGCTGGGAATCGCCGCGGTAGCGGGAGTCCTCGTAGACCGTGGCCTCGGCGTCGCCATAGATCCGGATCGACGAGACGCGGTCGTTCATCGCGGACGAGAGCGAGCGCGCGTCGTCGCCGGTGCCGAGGCAGAAGTAGTCGCCGCGGTAGTTGGCGTCCTCATAGAAGCAGGCGCCGTCGCGCGGGGCGCGGCCGCCCAGGCGCTGGGCCGACGCGGGCAGCGCGATCGCGACGAGCGCGCCCCCGGCAAGCAACGCGAAGAGTCGGTGGCAATCCATGTTGGTGGCTCCTCTCGTGTGGGGCTATTGTAAGCCGGGTTCGACGTGCCACCTGCCCTGGCCGACATTTTCCGCTGGCTCGAGGCCACGCGCCTCAGCGTCTGGACGCGCGAGTCCACGTCGTTCTGGGCGTACCCGGCTATCCTCTCGGCGCACGCCATCGGGATGGGGCTCGCGGCCGGCGTGGGCGCGGTCGTCTCGCTGCACGTGCTCGGCGTGGCTCGCGGCGCGCCGACACGCGAGCTGCGACGGTTCCGCGGCGTGCTCTGGGGCGGCTGGTGGTTGAACGCGGCGTCGGGACTGCTGCTCCTGAATGCGTACCCGACCAAGGCGCTCACCAACCCGGTGTTCTACCTGAAGCTCGCGCTGATCGCGCTCGCGCTGTGGCTGTTCACGCGGATGGACCGCGCGCTGGCCGACGAGCGGGTCGACCTCGATCGCTGGAAGGCCGGCACGGGCCGCGTGCTCGCGATGGCGTCGCTCGCGAGCTGGGCCGGCGCGATCACCGCGGGCCGCCTGCTCGCCTACACGTACCGCTACCTGCTGGCGGACTGGCTCTGATGGTTCCGTTCCAGATGTGGCTCGTGCGGACGTTCGCGAGCGCCCGGCCCGTGGCCGCCCTGATGCACACGTCGTGGGCGTGGCCGGCAGCCGAGAGCCTGCACTTCATCGGGCTCTCGCTGCTGGTGGGCACGATCGGCCTCTTCGATCTGCGCCTGCTCGGCGTGGGGCGGAAGATTCCCATCGCCACGTTCCACCGGCTGATCCCCTGGGGGCTGCTGGGCTTCGCGATCAACCTCTCGACGGGATCGCTGTTCCTGCTGGCCGAGCCGGATCAGTACGTCTACAACCCGTCGTTCCACTTCAAGATGCTGTTCATCGCGATCGCCGGGGCGAACGCGCTCCTCTTCTATGCGACCGCCTATCGGCGGATTGCGGCGCCCGGCGCGCCGCTCGACGCGCCGGGGATCGCGAAGGCCATCGCCGTCGTGTCGCTCTCGATGTGGATCGGCGTGATCGTCGCCGGGCGGCTGCTCACGTTCCACCGGCCGTTCCCCTGCGAGCCGGGCGAGGCCGGCGTCCTCGCCGAGTGCATCCCGGGCTACTACGACACGGGGCGCGGTAGCGCGCCTTCTCCTTGGCTCTCCCCTTGACCTTCGACAGGGGCGTTGGTATCGTCACCCTTGTCGAAGTGGAAGGGGTGAACGATGTCCGGTCAGAACCTGGATCTTCCGCAAGGCACGCTCGATCTCCTCATCCTGAAGATCGTCGCGCTCGAACCGCAGCACGGCTGGGGCATCTCCGAGCGCCTGCACCTGATCTCCAGCGCGACGCTGCAGATCAGGCAGGGTTCCCTCTACCCCGCCCTGCACCGCCTGGAACGAAGGGGCTGGATCCGAGCGCGTTGGGGCACGTCGGACAACAATCGCCGCGCCAAGTACTACGAGCTCAGCGCGAAGGGCCGTGGGCAGCTCGAGACGCAGGCCGACGCGTGGCGGAAACTCGCCGCGGCGGTCGCCCAGGTCCTCAAGAGCGCGTAGGCCATGCTGCGCGATTGGATGCTCCGGCTGCGGTCGCTCGTCCGCCGGGTCGACGTTGAGCGCGAACTCGACGACGAGCTGCGGTTTCATCTCGAGCATGCCGCGGCACAGGTACGAGCAGCAGGGCGCCGCGCCAGCCGAGGCGCGCCGACGCGCGCGGCTGGATCTCGGCGGCGAAGACCAGATCCGCGAGGAGCACCGCGATTCACGCGGAACGGCACTCCTCGAGGATGCCATTCGTGACCTGCACGGGGCACTGCGTCAGGCAAGGAGGGCGCCAGGCGTCGTGGCGCTGGCCGTCGTGTGCCTCGGCCTCGGCGTGGGCGTGAATACCGCGATCTTCAGCGTCGCGGACGCGCTGTTACTGCGTCCGCTGCCGGTCCGCGATGCCGATCGGATCGTGACGATCGCTCGTGGCGAGCGCGGCGGGTTCCCCTACGCGCGATACGAAGCGTTTCGCGACCAGGCGGCCGGGTTCGACGGGATCACGACGTCGTTTCCGGTCGAATCGGACCTCGAGGTGGACGGCCGGAGCGCGTTTATTGCGTCGGAGGTGAGCGCGCCGAACTACGCCGACGTGCTCGGCCTGCGTCTCGAACTCGGCCGGTGGTTTAGGAGCGACTCCATATTCGAGGCGGTGATCAGCGATGCCGTTTGGCGGCGCAGCTTCGCCAGCAGCCCTGACGTGCTCGGTCGCGTCTTGCTGTCGCAGACGCAGTCGTACACCGTCGTAGGCGTGGCGCCGGAGGACTTCACGGGTCTCTTCGCACCGTTGCGAACGGACTTGTGGGTGCCGCTGCGGACGCGGCCGGCGATCGGTGCGAGGCTCGACAGCGACCGGGCGCTGCCGTTCATCTTTCTCGGGCGGCTCCGGCCGATCGTGTCCCCGGCGCAGGGCGCGTCCGGGCTCAATGCTCTCGACGCGCGGCTGCCGGCGCCGGTCGACGCGGACGCCGGCGCCCTGGCACCGGTGACCGTCACACCGGTACGCGGCACGCCGAACGCCGGCTACCGGCGCTTGTCGGCCCGCCTTCTCGGCCTCATGTCGGCGGTCGTGATGCTGATTCTCGTCATCGCGTGTGTGAACGTCGGAGGGCTGCTCCTCGCCCGCGGTGCGACCCGACAGCACGAGCTTGCCGTGCGGCGCGCGCTTGGCGCGTCAAGGGGACGCCTCGTCCGCCAGCTGCTCACCGAAAGCCTGCTGCTCGCGGCCGCCGGCGGCGTTTGCGGTGCTCTCTTCGCGCTCTGGACGACGGCCCTCATCCAGCGGACGTTCCCCGAATCCACTGGCGCGTGGCCGGTGCAGCTCGATCTGCGCGTGGACGCTGCCTCGCTGATGTTCGCGGCGCTTGCATCACTCGTGGCGGCGCTGGCATGCGCCATCGTGCCGGCGTGGCGAGCCTCGCGAGCGCTTGTTGCCTCGAGGGGAGAGACATTCGCCGGCCGCACTCGCCGACCGATAGGCCTTGTCGCGCAGATCGCCCTGTCGCTCGTCCTGCTGTTCCTGGCTGGAAGCTTTCTCCAGGGTGTTCGAGATCTTCAATCGATTGATCCGGGATTCGCCGCGAACGGGCGCCTCTATGCTTACGTGTACGTACCGTCGACCGAGCCGACGGCAGACGAGCGGCTGGCTCTGTACGATCGGGCGGTCGACCGCGTGAAAACGCTTCCCGGACTCCGGAACGCGGCACTGGCGTCGTCGCTGCCGCTGATGCCGACGCCCACAATCTGTGCGTCGACGATGGCAGGTCTTCAGCTCGAGGCAACCACCAATGACGTGGGGCCCGGCTACCTTGACGTCATGGGCATCCATCTGGTCTCCGGACGTGAGTTTAGGGACTTTGACGCCGCGGGCGCGGCGGGCGAGCCGGTGATCGTCAGCGAAACGTTCGCACGGCGCGCCTGGCCGGGTGGCGACGCCCTCGGCGAGCGCGTGCTCCTGGGCTGTGGTTCTTGGCTCGCGGCCGACACGTCTCCGCGCGCCGCGACGGTGATCGGTGTGGCGCGGGATACGGCAGTCGGCGCTGTGGGGGACACAGGCCAGCCTCACGTGTACCGGCAGTTCACTCCGCAGGACGCGACCGCACTGACGGCCATCCTGATCGATGCTGGCACGGGCGTCGGCGCGCTCGTCCCCCGGGTCCACGACACGCTGCTCGAGACGGCACCAGGCCTCCGCATCTACACCGTCGAACCGCTCGACCTGCACGTTCGGCAGTCCTACGCCCAATTTCAGTGGATCTCGGGACTGGTCGCCGCCTTCGGGGGACTCGCACTGCTCCTGGCCGCCGTAGGACTGTACGGCGCGATCGCGTACCGCGTTGCGCTGCGGACCCGCGAGATCGGCCTGAGGATGGCGCTCGGCGCCACGCGCCGCGCAGTGTTCCGCGAGGTCATCCTCTGGGGCCTTGGTCTCGCATTCATCGGCATCGGAGTCGGAGAGGTCATGACGGCTGGGCTCACGGGCGTCGCGGGAGCGCTCGCCCAGGGCGTCGCGCCGGCCGGCGTGTGGGTGCACGTCCTCGCGGCGGCGGCTTGGCTCGGCGTCGCTCTCGTGGCCTGCTATCGTCCCGCGGCGCGCGCGTCGCGCGTGGATCCGATGACGGCGCTTCGCTGCGAGTGAAGACGTGCTCGAGAGTCACGGGCTCACGAAGCGGTACGGCGGGCTGCTGGCGCTCGATGGCGTCAGCTTTCGCGTAGGACCAGGCGAAATCTCGGCTACCTCGGACCGAACGGTTCGGGCAAGAGCACGACGGTCAACCTCTCGTCGGCCTGCTCGATCCGAGCGCGGGGTCGATCACCCTCGATGGGTGCAGCCTCGCCGCCGATCCGGTGGGCTTCAAGCGCCGTCTCGCGTACGTCCCGGAGGAGCCCCATCTCTACACGCACCTCACCGCCGACGAGTACCCTGACGCTCGTCGGACGGCTCCGCCAGATGGATGAGCCGACGCTGCGGACGACCGTCCCGGAGCTGCTGCGCCTGCTGTCTCTCTGGGACAGCCGGTACGCGACGATGGCGGCGTTCTCGAAGGGGATGCGCCAGCGCGTCCTGCTGGCGGCCGCCCTGCTGCCGGACCCGGAGCTGCTCGTGCTGGACGAGCCGTTCTCCGGCCTCGACGTGGGCGCCGCTCTCCTGTTCCGGACCATGCTCCGCCTGTTCGCCGCCCGCGGCCGCATGGTGTTCTTCAGCACGCACCGCTTCGATTCTCGTCGAGCAGCTCTGCTCCCGCGTCGCGATGCTGTCAGGCGGCCGCATCGTCGCCGAACACGACGTCGCGGCCTTCCGGGCCGCGGGGTCGGCGTCTCTCGAAGAGACGTTCGTGCGCGCGACGGGGCAGGAGGACGTGACACCGCTCGCCGCCCGGATTCTCGACGTGGTCCGCCGGGCATGACCCGCGCGCTCGTCCGGCACTTCTGGTCGGCCCTGTTCGACTTCGGCGTGCTGACGCAGGCCGGCGCCGACGCGTTCACGCGCGTGCTGCTCGGGGCGACAGGAATCTTCTACGCCGTCGCGCTCCTGCTCCTGCGCATCTATGTGCGGAGGTACGCGGTCCTTTCGGCACTGCCGACCGCTGAAGGCTACCGCCGTGCCGTCTTCGCCGACGACCTTCTGCTCTTGGCCGCGCCGATGGTCCTGTGCGCACTGCTCGCGTTGATTCTGAGCCACGCGCTGTTTCCCGACGAGCGGGACCTCCGGATCCTCGGGCCGCTGCCTCTGCCGCGGTCCACCCTTTTCCTGTCGAAAGCGGCGGCGTTCGCCCTCTTCATCGGGCTGGTCGCGGTTGCGGCGCATCTCACGCTGCTGCCGCTTGTGATCGTGACCGGCGCGAGTCCCTGGCGGGCGCAGCCGCTCGGGGCCAGACTCCTGGCATGGACAGCGGCGAGCGCCGCCGCGTCCACATTCGCGATTTTCGTCGTCGCCGCGGTCGTCGGCGGGTTGATGCTCGCTGTGGCGCCCGGCCACGTCCGGCGCGTGGTGACGATCCTCAAGGCCGCCGCGCTGGCGGTGCTCGCTGCCTGCGTGCCGCTGCTCCCGTGGCTCTCCGTTGCCGGCGCGGCCCGCAGCGAGACGCCAGCGGTACTCGCGTGGCTGCCGCCCGCCTGGTTCCTGGGCCTCGAGCGCGTGCTGGCCGGCCAGCGGCAGACGCCCTTCCCGCAGCTCGCCCAAATGGCGGGCGTCGCGTGGATGACCGCTGCGGGACTCGCGCTCGCATCGGCCATCGGCATGTATCGGCGCCTGGATCGTCTGCTTGTCCATGCGGCTGGCGCGTCACGATGGCCCGCCTGGCGGACGCACCGGACCCGCCGGTCGCCCGCATCGCCGGCGTTTCTCGCCGTCCGAGCGTTCACCGCGATCACGCTCCGGCGCAGCCCGCTGCACCAGGGCGTGCTCATCGGGTTGTCGGCGTGCGGCGTCGGTATCGCAGTCCGGGCGAGCGGCTCGCTCTGGCTGCCGTTCATGTTCATATTTGCCTGCGGCATCGCGATGCGCACGGCCTTCGCCTTGCCGCTCGACCTGCGCGCGAACTGGATCTTCCGGATGTTCGAGGAGGACGAGACGCGCGCCGATCAGCTCCGTGCGGTGGATGTCGTCGCCACCGGTTGGATCGCCGCCCTGCCCGCGGCAACGGCGGTGCCGGCGCTCTGGCACGTCCCACGCAGCGGAGCGCTCTCGGCGTGGCTCGTCGTGGCGGCGACAGGTGTCTGCTTTGCCGGCGTGGTGCTCCGTGACTGGCGTCAGGTGCCATTCACGTGTTCGTACATGCCGGGCAAGCGCTTCGTCGGCACGACCGTGGTGCTCGGTCTCGTCTCGTGTCTTCTCTTCGCATTGTGCGGGACGGCATTGACGCAAGCCGCCGTTCGCCGCCCGGCGCTCGGTCTCGTGTTCGCGGCCGGCCTGCTCCTGGCGGCATGGCTGGTCCGCCGGCGGCGTCGGACGCTCTGGCGGGAGCTGCCACTGGTATTCGAAGACGAGCTGCCGGACGCCCCGCGGCCAATCGACCTCTAGCCCGCGATTACACCCTTACACCATTTCGGATATACCATGGTGTAATGGCGCTGAACATCAAGAACGAGGCCGTGGAGCGGCTGGCCGCCGAGGTCGCGCGGCTCACGGGCGAGTCGAAGACCGAGGCCATCCGGCGCGCGCTCGACGAACGCAAGCGGCGGCTGAAGAGCGGCCCCGCGCGCGATCGGCGCGCGCGGGTGCTCAAGTTCCTCAAGACGCGCGTCTGGCCGAAGAGCACCGAAATCGCAGCTGGGCCGGCGGCTCACGCGCGCCGAGGAAGACGAGATTCTCGGGTACGGCCCGGGCGGCGTATGACGCTCGACACGTCCGCGCTGATCGCCATCCTCTTCGCCGAGCCCGGCTACCTCGATCTCGTCGATCGGATCCTCGAAGCCGATCACGTCCGCGTAGGCACGCCGACGCTGGTGGAAGCGGGCATGGTCCTCGCGGGGCGGCGTCGCGCGCCGGCCGGAACGGACGTCGGCGATCTTGTCGAGGAGCTCGGTGTCACGGTCGCGCCGTTCACCGAGGCCGAATGGCAGCTCGCCGTGAGCGCCTTCGTGGAGTTCGGCCGCGGCCGGCATCCGGCTCGGCTGAATTTTGGCGACTGCCTCGCCTATGCGAGCGCGAGGCACGCGGGTGACACGCTGCTCTTCGTCGGAGACGACTTCCGCAAGACCGACATCCCCGCGGCTTAGCGGGCCGTCAGATGTGCACGGTGAGCGAGTCGGTCACGGGGCGCCCGGCCTCGAGCGACGTCAGCACGATGTCGAGCGTGACCGGCGCACGCCGGAACACCTCGTCACCCACCGCGTCCGCGATCGCGTTCAGCACCGCGCCGAAGCCGGCGCCGACCGGCGGCTCGCCGACGCCGCGCGCGCCGACCGGTGTCTCCGGATCGGGCAGCCCGACCGCGGTCGCGTCGAGCGCCGGCGGGACGTCGAGGATGGTCATCGGCTTGTTCTGATAGAAGCGCTTGGCCAGCGCGACGCCGTACTGCTTGTCGTACACCCACTTCTGGCCGTACGCGTGCCCCATGCCCAGGATGCTGCCGCCGAGCAGCTGGCCCTTGATGCTGCGGGGGTTCACGACGATCCCGACGTCGCCGACGCCGAGGTAATCGACCAGCCGCACCTGTCCCGTCTCGACGTCGACCTCCACCTCGGCCATCCCGATCACGAACGAGTACGTGTCGCCGTCGTGTTTGTACGTGTCCTTGGCCACGCCCATCAGCCCGAGCCCCGCCAGCGCCGTCGCCGACGCCGCGGTCATCGGGTTGATGTCGTCCGGTAATTCATGGCCGTCGAAGCGCCCGCCGAGGTCGACGGCTCGCGCGGCGGCCTGCGCGTAGGTGAGCCCCCGCGACGGGATGCCCTTCCGGAACACGCGCGCATCGCCGATGTCGTAGTCGTCGGTCGATCCGCCGAGCTCGCGGGCGGCGATCTCGAGGAGCTTGCGCTTCGCATCCATCGCGCCGGCGTGGTTCGCGCGCGACATCGCGTGCGTGGTCTGGCTGCCGACCGACATGCAGGTCCAGGGGATGTGCTTGGCCGTGCTGCCCCAGACGATCTCGACCTGCTCCCACGGCATCTTCAGCACGTCGGCGGCGACGCGTCCGATGTCGATCACCGAGTGCGTGCCGAGGTTGCCGATGCCCGACTGCACGTACAACTTGCCGTCCGGGCGAATCGTCATGAGCCCGTCGTAGCCGATCGAGCCGGAGCCGTGCGGCCCGACCGCGACGCCGACGCCGCGCACCTTCGACCCGTTCCGGACGCCACGCCGCGCCTGCCGCGCCTGCCACCCGAACTGTTCGGCGGCCTGGTCGAGCGCCTCGGGCACGAACGCGCTCGTCACGTATCGCCGCGACCCGTCGGCGGCGGGCGGTCCGTAGATCGCCTTGCCCGACGGCGAGTTGATGCGGCGGATCGCCACCTGGTCCAGGCCGAGCTGGCGGGCGGCGCGGCTCACGACGGGCTCGACGATCCCGTTGGCCTGCATCGGGCCCGGCGACCGCTGCTGCGATCGCGGCGGCGTGTTCGTGATCACGGCGATGCCACGCCACCGCATCGCGAGCGGCTGCCAGATGAGCGACGCGGCGTTGGCCGCCGACCGGTAGTCGCCCATCGGCCCGTACGATCCGTTGTCCTCGACGATGAAGAGATCGAGCGCCGTGATGCGGCCGTCGGCGCGGAACCCCACCTTCGCGCGGCCGATCATCCCCGTGCGGGCGCGGCCGATGTAGTGCTCCTCCTCGCGGCTGATGCGCATCATCACCGGCGCGTTCGTCTTCTTCGAGAGGAGCGCCGGCACGGCCATCGACACGGCGCCGGCACCTTTGCTGCCAAAGCCGCCGCCGGTGTACTCGCTGATCAGGACGATGTCGTCCTGCTCCATGCCGAGCCAGCTCGCGAGCGGGCCGAGCGTGCGCGCCACGCTCTGCGTCGATCCGTTGAGGTAGAGCTTCCCGTTCTGCCAGTACGCCATCGCGCTGCGCGATTCCATCGGCTGGTGGCTCGTCGCAGGCACGAGAAACGTCTCGTCGACGACGACGGCGGCGGCGCGGAAGCCGGCGTCGAGATCGCCGTACGACCACTCGTCGGGCGCCTCGCCCATCGGCAGCTGGCCCTCGCCGGCCGCGTCGAAATCCGCCTGCGTCCACTTGAGCGTGCCGAGCGCGGAGCGCCCGCCGCCCTCGCCGGGCAGCCACACGTTGCCGTCGAGCCGGCCGTTCGGGCCGTCGGGCCGCAGGCTGTCGAGCGGATCGGTCGTGAACGGCAGCGGTTCCAGATCGAGCACGATGCGCTCGATGGCGTTGGCGGCGGTGAGTTCGTCGACGGCGGCGACGGCCAGAATCGGCTCACCCTGATAGAGGGGCTCGTTGGTCAGCGCGCGCTCGGATCCGCCGAGATCGGGCAGGTCGTCGGCCGTGAGGATCGCCTTCACGCCGTCCATCGCCAGGGCCGCGCGCGCGTCGATGCCGCGCACGCGGGCGTGCGGCATCGGGCTCAGCAGCAGCTTGGCGAAGAGCATGCCCTCGGCGCGGTAGTCTTCCGCGTAGCGCGCGCGTCCGGTGACCTTGGCCGCGAGGTCGGGCGTGGTGTAATCGGCGCCGACGAGAGTCCGGTCTGCCATGCGTGACCTCGCGTGAGCCTGGCCGGGATGACGACCGGCGGCCCAAGGATACGCCCAAGTCGGCTATGCTGCACGTGCCGTCAGGGATGACGCCGCAGGAGGAACCGACATGCTGAAAGTCATGATTGGCGTGCTGGCGCTCGGCGCCACGCTCGCCGCGCAGGCGCCGCCCGGGACGCAGGTCACGGGCACCGAGATGAACACCGCCCTCGCCGCGGCGGATCCCGAACGGCCCCTGTCGGACCTGCCCATCCGTGTCGTCGACATCGGCCACGAGAACCTCGGCGTGGCGATCGTGCGGCGCACGAAGGCCGAGGTGAACGCGTTGCGGCACGACAAGATCACCGAGGTCTACGTTGTGCGCGAGGGCTCGGGCACGATGGTCACCGGCGGGACACTCGTCGATCCGGAAGCCATCACCGAGAGCGCCGCGATCGGCCCGGGCGCGCGCGGCAGCCGGATCGAGGGCGGCGCGAGCCGCCGCGTGACGGCCGGCGACGTCGTCGTCATTCCCCCGGGAACGCCCCACATGTTCACCGCGCTCGACGGCAACTTCGTCTACGTGACGATTCGCGTGGATCCGTCGCAGGTGCTGCCGCTCAAGTAGCCCGGCGCTCGCGCGAGCGCGCGATCTACCGGGCGGCCGGCGGCAACACCTCGGCGCGCTCGACGCCGGGCGCGGGATCGACGCCGGGCACGGAGATCTCGACGTACTCGATCGCGCCGTCGATGTGGCTCAGCCAGTGGGGCGTGCCGGGCAGGTTCACGAGGACGTCGCCCGGCCCGACGGTCCGGGCCAGGCCGCCCGCCACGCCGACGGCGCTCCGGATCGTCGCGTCCGGATCGGCGTTCGGGTACGGATCGCTGTCGATCGTCGGCGGAATCAGCGTGCCCCCGGTCACCATCGTCGCCGTGCCTTTCGTGATGACGATGTACTCGAGCGTCCGCGTGTGCGTGATCGCATACTGCGGGCCTTCCATGCGCCGCCGCACGACGCCGCGCCCGTTGAACTGATTGAAGGTGACCGCGCCGCCGGTCCGAGACGCCACGAGCTGCGGGTCGAGTCGATCGAGGCCGGCCTGAATCTCGGCGGCGCTCATGTACGGCGACGGCTCGCGATTCGGCGGCACCCGGTCGTGCCGCTGCGGCGCCGCCGCCGCCACCGCCACGAGGGCCGCCACCGCCGCCAGCACGCCGAACGCCCGCCGCCCGCCCGCCCGATTGCGCGTGTCGCTCATCGTCCTCATGGGGCCTCATGAATGAAAAAGATGCCGGCAGGTTACACCCTCGGCGCGGCCCGCGGATAGGATCGGCGAGGCGGTTCGCGACGAACCGGTCGGGAGTAGAATTCAGGTCCGCCAAGGAGATGCTCATGCGAAACGTGCCCGGTTCGACAGTCGCCTGCTTGCTCACGCTCGTCGCGTTCGCCGGTCCCGCCGCCGCCCAGGCGCCCGCGGGAACGAGCGTCGCCGTCGCCAATCCGCACTACGTGTCGATCCCGCTCGAGATCGACGTCAACCGCCCGGCCGCCGAAGTCTGGGCGCGCGTCGGGAAGTTCTGCGACATCGGCGAGTGGCTGCGCATCCCGGGGGGCTGCACGATCACGTCGGGCACGGACGGCGAACTGGGCGCCGTGCGGTCCGTCGCCGGCGAAGTGCTCGTCGGCAAGACGCTGCTGTCCTACACCTACACGCAGACGGCGCGCGACGGCCGGCCGTACAACCTGTATCACGGCACGCTCGAGGCGCGGCCGGTGA
Organism: uncultured Acidobacteriota bacterium; assembly: GCA_963792785.1. Lineage (GTDB taxonomy): Bacteria > Acidobacteriota > Vicinamibacteria > Vicinamibacterales > CAVVIG01 > CAWIMX01. The sequence goes on from CAWBXO010000001.1 coordinate 1,597,985, forward strand.
CGGCCACGACGTCGAAGATCGTCTACAACCTCTTCTTCGACAACTCGATGATGGCCGACGACGCGGCACGCGCGACGGACCTGGCGCGCCGGACGGCGCAGTTCACCACCGCGATGCAGAACATGAAGATCCTGGCCGAGGGCGGCACGCTGCCGCCGGCGCCGGCGCGCGGGGGCCGGCAGTAGCGCGAACGATCGGGATCGGCCCCGCGGCGTGGCGGGCGGCGCTCGTCGCCGCGGGGCTGACTGCCTGCCTCTCGCCGGGCCTGTCGGCCCACCACTCCTTCCGCTCGGAGTTCGACGCCACGCGCCCCGTGCGCCTCGCCGGGCGCATCGCGCGCGTCGACTGGGTGAATCCGCACGTGTGGATCTACGTCGACGTGACGGATCCCGGCGGCACGGTGACGACGTGGGCGATCGAGTGCGCGCCGCCCGGCAGCCTCACGCGCCGGGGCTGGCAGCAGGCGATGCTGCCCGCCGGCGCCGAGATCGTCGTCGAGGGGTACGCCGCGCGCGACGGCGGGCCGACGGCGGACGGCCGCGCCATCACGCTGGCGGACGGTGTCCGGCGCGTCCTCGAGGTGACCATCCCGGCGGGCGCTCCGGCGGGCGCCCCGGCCGGCCCATCGCGAGGGCCGTGAATACTTCGCTCATCCAACTGTTTGCCGTTGACAGTTTTCGCGCGCGGCGGGTATCGTAGCGATTCGATCATGGGGATCCCTCGCGTGAGCCGCCGGCCGGCCTCGGGCCGGACCGCCGACGCGCCGGAGGCGGACGCGCCAGAGGAATTGATGCGCGTGGTGATGCTCATCATGCAGAGCATCGCGGCGCACATGCGGAACTCCGATCGCTATCTCGAGCCCACGCAGATGGGGAGCCTGATGCGCATCGCCATGGGGCCGTGCACGATGACGGAACTCGCGCGGCACAAGGCGGTCAGCCTCTCGACCGTATCGAAGTCCGTCGACATGCTCGTGCGCCGCGGATGGGTGGAGCGCTGGGTGGACAAGCACGACCGGCGGCAGACGCTGGTGCGCCTCACCCAGTCGGGCCGCCGGGCGCTCGCGGGCATCCAGAAACGCGCGGAACAGCACGTCGCCGATCGACTCGCGCCCCTCACTGCCGCCGAACGGCGGCAACTCGTGCGGGCCCTGGGGCGGCTCGCGGGCGTCTTTGGCGAAACCGGGGCCGCGCTCGCGCGGTCCCACTGAGAAGGAGAACGACGGTCATGCGGATGCACTCACGGCTGGTGGCGGTGGCGGCGGCGGCGGCACTCCTCGTGGCCGTCGGCGCGGGACGCGCGGCGGCGCAATCGGCTCTGGCGACGGCTGACGCGGCCGCGTTCCTGGGCAACTGGACCCTCGGGCTCGACACGCCGCAGGGTTCGATGACGATGAGCCTGGTCCTCAAGGACGACGGCGGCAAGGTGGTGGGCACGATGACCGCGGACATGATGCCCGACCCGCAGCAGATCACCGACATCTCCAAGGTGGACAACGGGATCGTGCTCGCGTACACGCTCGACGTCCAGGGGCAGTCGATCCCGGCGAAGATCGCGATCGCGCCCGACGGCGACAAGTGGACGGCGGCGTTCGACTTCGCCGACGGCCAGTTCATGGTCGACGGCACCGCCACCAAGGACTAGCGACTCACCCGGGGGAAAGGAGCGAACCCGTATGGCAGTCACGCTTACGGTCAACGGTGAAGCCCGCACGGTCGACGTCGAGCCGGACACCCCGCTGCTGTGGGTGATCCGCGACACGCTCGGCCTGACCGGCACCAAGTTCGGCTGCGGCATCGCCGCGTGCGGCGCGTGCACGGTCCACTTGAACGGCCGCGCCGTTCGCTCCTGTACCTTCCCGATCTCGTCCGCCGAGGGCGCCGAGGTCACCACGATCGAGGGCCTGGCGGCCGGCGGCGCCCTGCACCCGTTGCAGCAGGCGTGGATCGACCACCAGGTCCCGCAATGCGGCTACTGCCAGTCGGGCATCCTCATGGCCGTCACCGCGATGATGCAGGACCGGCCGGCGCCGACCGACGCCGAGATCGACCGCACCATCACCAACATCTGCCGCTGCGGCACGTTCGTCCGCGTGCGGCGCGCGATCCACGCCGTCGCCCGCCTTCGCCAAGGCTCCGGCGAGGCAGGCGTGGAACCGACGGAGGGCCGCTGACATGCGCAAGTGGACACGGCGCGCGTTCATCGGCACCGGCACGCTCGTCGGCGGCGGCTTCGTCCTGGGCGTCGCCGGCGTCACCTTCTCACCCAACCGCCTCAGCGTCCGCGAGGGCGACGCCGCCGGCGGCGCGATCAACACCTGGATCACGATCACCCCGGACAACCTCGTCACGATCTTCGTGCCGCACTGCGAGATGGGCCAGGGCGCGGTCACCGGCCTCGCGATGATGGCGGCCGAGGAGATGAACGCGGACTGGGATCTCGTCCGCATCCAGGAGGCGCCGGCGCTCGACGCCTACGCCAACGCCTACATGGCGCGCGCGTTCACCGGCGACCTGATCCCCCGGCCGTTCGAGCGCGCCGTCGATTACGGGTCCTACAAGCTCGCGGCCTGGTTCGGCACGCAGGCGACCGGCGGCAGCAGCTCCGTGCGCGGCACCGGCGTCTACGGCATGATGATCGCCGGCGCGGCCGCGCGCGAGATGCTCACGGCGGAAGCGGCCGAGCGCTTCGGCGTCCCGGCCTCCGAGCTGACGGCCGACCGCTCGCGCATCGTCCACGCCGCGTCGAACCGCAGCGCGACGTTCGGCGAGCTGGCGGCGGGCGCCGCCGCGCGGTCGATCCCGGCGCACCCGGCGCTCAAGGATCCCGACACGTACACGATCCGCCGCACGGCCAAGCCGCGCATCGACATTCCGCCGAAAGTGGACGGCCGCGCGCAGTACGGGATCGACGTCACGCTGCCGGGCATGCTCTACGCCGCGATCGCCCTCGCGCCGGTCTACGGCGGCAAGCTCGTCTCCGTCGATCACGCGCCAGCCGACGGGATGCCGGGCGTGAAGCGGGTCGTCGAGCTCGAGGACGGCGTGGCCGTCGTCGCCGACAGCTACTGGCGCGCGCGCCAGGCGCTGGCCGCGCTGAAGCCGGTGTTCGACGATGCGGGACACGGGGAGGTGTCGAGCGCGTCGATCTTCGCCGCGTTCGACCAGTCGCTCGGCGCGTTCCCCGACGTCCCGAAGGACGGCAACACCGTCGTGACCGCCGAGTATCGCGTGCCGTTCCTCGCGCACGCGACGATGGAACCGATGGTGTGCACCGCGCGCGTCACCGCGGACGGCGCCGAGATCTGGGCCGGCAGCCAGGACCCGCTCAACGCGCGCGGGACGGCCGCCGAGGCGCTGGGCCTGGACGCCGAACAGGTCAAAGTGACCAACCTCTGGCTCGGCGGCGGCTTCGGGCGCCGGCTCCCCTTCAGCCTCGACTACATCGGCCTCGGCGCGCGCGTGGCGAAAGCGATGTCGCCCACGCCGGTCAAACTCGTCTACAGCCGCGAGACCGACATGCAGCACGACTACTATCGTCCCGCCGGCATGACCCGCTTCGCGGGCGCGCTCGACAAGGACGGCGTGCCGCTGGCGATCGCCTCGGTGTACGCGGGCGGCGGCGATCGCGAGTCGACCTACATGCCCTACGCCGTGGGCGACCTGAGCGCGAAGGCCCGTGACGCCGCGCACCCGATCCGCACGGGCCCGTGGCGCTCGGTGCTGAACTCGCAGCACGGCTTCTTCAAGGAGTCGTTCGTCGACGAGCTGGCGCACGCGGCCGGCAAGGACCCGTTCGAGTTCCGCCGCGCGCTGCTCGGCGATCAGCCGCGGTTCAAGGCCGTGCTCGAGAAGGTCGCCGCGATGGCGGGCTGGGGCACCCCGCTCCCCGAGGGCGAGGGCCGCGGCATCGCGATCACGGAATGCTTCGGGTCGATCGTCGGCGAGGTCGCGCACGTGTCGGTGTCGCCCGAGGGGCGACTCAAGGTGATCGACGTCCACGCCGTGGTCGACTGCGGCGACGTCGTGAACACCGACAGCGCGGCGGCCCAGGCCGAGGGCGGCGTCATTTTCGGATTGTCGGCCGCGATGGTCGGAGAGATTACAATCAATGAAGGCCGCGTCGTGGAGAAGAACTTCCGCGACCACCTGATGATCCATCTCGCGGACGCGCCGCAGGTGACCGTGGACTTCATCCGGTCCGGCGCGCCGGCGGGCGGCCTGGGCGAGCCGTGCGTGCCGCCGATCGCGGCCGCCGTCGCCAACGCGATTCACGCGGCGACCGGCATCCGGGTGCGGAGCCTGCCGTTCAAGAACACGAGCCTCGCCCGAGGGGCGGCGACCGCGGCGACCTGATCGAGCGCGCGGGCGCGCGAGGGTCGGCCGCGAACAGCAAAGGGGGACGAGATGACTCAACCCGTTCGACTGCTTGTCGCGGCGGCCTTCATCGCCGCCACGACCGCGTGCTCCTCGCCGGCGCCTGAGACCACGACGCCGGCCGATCAGGCGGCTGCCGCGCCCCTGGCCGACTCCACCCCGGCCGCCACGCCGGCGGCCGATGCGCCGGCCGCATCGCCGGCTGCCTCGTCCGCTCCAGCCCCGGCCGCACCAGCCGCTCCGCGCGCGGCCGCCTCAGCTTCCGCGCCTGCTCCGGCGCCAGCAGTGTCCGCAGCGTCCGAGCCCGCTCCCGCGCCCGCGGCCGCGGCGGCCGCACCGGCTCCCGCGCCTGCGCCCGAGCCCCCGGCGCCGCCCAAGCCGAAGGTCGCGCGCCTGCCGGTCGGCCAGCAGATCACCGTCCGCACGACGCGCCTTCTCTCGTCGAAGACGATGAAGTCGGGCGACGTCTTCTCGGCGGTCCTCGAGAACCCGATCACGATCGACGGCTGGGAGGTCGCCAGCGCCGACGCGCGCGTCGAAGGCCGCATCGTGTCGTCTGACCCGGGCGGCCGCCTGAAGGGCGAGGCGGCGCTGTCGGTCGAACTGACCAGCCTCACGACGAGCGACGGCCAAAAGATCGACCTGGTGACGAGCCCGGTCGCTTACACGGCAGCGACCAGTCGCGCTGAGGACGCGAAGAAGATCGGGATCGGCGCCGGCGCCGGCGCGGCGATCGGCGCGATCGCCGGCGGCGGCAAGGGCGCGGCGGTCGGGGCGCTCATCGGCGGCGGCGCGGGTGCCGCGATGCGCGGCGATGCCGCGGAGATTCCGGCCGAGAGCCTGCTGATCTTCGAGCTGCGCTCGCCCGTGACCGTGACCGGGAAGCAGTAGCCGCGTGGCGACTAGCGCGGCAGCCGGATGCTGAGTCCGCCGCCGACGAAGAAGTCTTTGGCGGCTCCCGAAAGCCGCCGGCCCCCTGAGACGTCGAGCTGGACGACGCCGGTCAGGAGATGCGTCAGCCCGGCGTCGATCGACACGTGGCTGCCGGCGGCGCCCCCGGCGTCCCCGTACAACTCGAGAAAGCCGCCGACGCGGTCCGCAAGACCGAGCCCGAGCGAGGCGGAGTATGGGATCGACGCGTCGCGGCGGGGCGCGTCCGGCGAGGACGCCCACGCTTCGCCGACGTTGTAGCCGAGCGACACGCGCGGCGACAGGGTGTGCGCGATCGAGAGAAGGAACGACGGATCGGCCGCGCCGCTCGAGTACGAGGCGGCGCCCATCGGCAGCGAGATCCCGCCGAGGACCGCGACCTGCGTCTGCCACCCACCGGCGTGCGACACGAGATTGACCTTCGCGCCGAGCTCCCCGTCCCCCCCGCCGTGCCGTCCCTCGCTCCAGACGACACCGTCGTATCCGACCCGGAGCTCCGTCCGCGCGCCCAGGCCGACGCGCACCAGCGTGCCAGGCGCCTCATGCCGTCCGGAGCCATCGTCGCTGGCGAACCGATAGCCGGTCTCGACCTGCGCCAGACCGCGCGGAATCACCACCGCCGACTCGGTCTGGTCCGGACGATCCGTCACCAGATCCGGCGCCTGTGCGCGGGCAACACCGACGGTGGCGCCGGTCAGCAGCACGACGAGAAGGGCCCGCGCGAACGGCCGCACCCTCGGTTACCGCCGCACCTGGCCGACGCCGAACTGGTCGACGGCCTTCACGAGCTTGCCGCCTTCGAACATCACTTCCACGAGCTTCTCGCTCTCGACCGGCTGGCCGTACTCGTCCTTCAACTGCGCGACGACCTGCTTGGTCGCCGCGTCAATCACCTCGCCCGTCGACGGGTAGACGTACGTCCCGTCGAACCCGAACGTGATCCAGTACGGGTGGCTCCGGCTCTTGATGCTGGCGATCTGCTTGGGCGGCATGACGGTGCTGTCGAACACGTGCAGGTAGCCGTTCACCCCGTCGGCAAGCCACACTTCGTTCTCGTCCGGCGAAAGCGCGATGCCGTGGTTCGGCATGTTGTGCAGCAGGATCCGGCTGCGGTCCCAGCCGTAGCCCTCGACGGGCACACGGGCGATCACCTTGCCGGTCGCCACGTCGGCGATCTCGAACCCGAGGAAATTGTTCACGGTCGCGTAGAGGCGCTTGGCGTCGCCGGTGATCGTGAACGGCCGGACGGGATTGCTGAACGGTCCGATCTTCCCGACCACCTCGTGCGTGCGCGGGTCGGCCACGTACACGTTCGGCGACCCATAGCCCTCCAGGAAGACGCGCGTGCCGTCGAGGCTGAAGATCGTGTTGTGCGGCGACACGGGCTCGCCGACGTCGATGTTCTTGATGACCTCGCCCGACTTCGCGTCGATGGCGTACCACCGGAAGCGCGCCTGGGGCGACCCGGCGGCGGGGGCGTAGATGAGCGTCCCGTCGGGCGACACGTTCATCCGGTCGCAGCACGCGCCGCCCGGCGTCTTCGACCACACCATCTTGTCCGTCGAGAGATCGATCGCGCCGAGCCTGGTCAGCGTGCTGATGTAGAGATAACCCGTCGCCGGACTCACCGCGATGCCCTTGACCGATTCGGGACCGTGGCTCGCGACGAAATCCCAGGTCGGAATCCGTTTCACGAAGCGGTAGTGATCTCTGACGTCGAACACGAGCACGCCCGTGCCGTTCAGGTGATCGTCAGTGCCCGGCGCGCCGACGTACAGGAGGTCCCGGACGCCGCGCGCCCCTTCCTGCGCTTGAAGCGCGGCACGCCCCGCCGCCAGGGCGCCCACGGCGAGGACCAAGGCCAGCGCCGCCCGAATGGCTCGTGCGTGTGTCGTGCTCATGCCGTCTCCACCTTCGCGCGGCCCAGACCGAGCTCCTCGGTCGAGACCTCGCGCATCCGGAATTTCTGGATCTTGCCCGTGACCGTCGTCGGGAACTCGGTCGTGAACTTGAAGTAGCGCGGGATCTTATAGGTGGCGATCTGGCCGCGGCAGAACGTGACGAGTCTCTTCCGCGGTCGCCTCCTGTCCCTCGCGCAGCCGGACCCACGCGCACACTTCCTCGCCGTACTTGACGTCCGGCACGCCGATCACCTGCACCTCCGCGATCTTCGGGTGCGTGTAGAGGAACTCCTCGATCTCGCGCGGGCCGATGTTCTCGCCGCCGCGGATGATCGTGTCCTTGATCCGTCCCGCGATGTTGACGGCCCCGTCGTCTCGCATCACCGCGAGGTCGCCCGTGTGCATCCAGCGCGCCGAGTCGATCGACGCGGCCGTCGCGTCCGGATCGTTCCAGTAGCCGAGCATCACCGAGTAGCCGCGCGTGCAGAGTTCCCCGGCCGCGCCGCGCGGCACGATCGCGCCGGTCTCGCCGTCCACGATCTTGCATTCGACGTGCGGGTGGATGGAGCCGACGGTCGAGACACGCGCGTCGATCGGATCGTCCACGTGCGACTGGAACGACACCGGCGACGTCTCGGTCATGCCGTAACAGATCGTCACCTCGGCGGCGTGCATGCGGTCGATCACCTGCCGCATGACCTCGACCGGGCACGGCGCGCCGGCCATGATGCCCGTCCTGAGCGACGCCAGGTCCACGGAGTCGAAGGACCCGTGTTCGAGCTGCGCGATGAACATCGTCGGCACGCCGTAGAGCGACGTGCAGCGCTCCGCTTCGATCGCCCGCAGCGTCGCCTCGGGCTCGAACGCCTCGGCGGGCACGACCACCGCCGCGCCGTGCGTCACGGCGGCGAGGTTGCCCATCACGCAGCCGAAGCAGTGATAGAACGGTACCGGCACGCAGATCCGGTCGTCCGCCGTGTAGCGCAGCACTTCGCCGACGAAGTAGCCGTTGTTCAAGATGTTGTGGTGCGAGAGGGTGGCGCCCTTCGGGGAACCGGTCGTGCCAGACGTGTACTGAATGTTCGCGGCGTCGTCGAACTGCAGGAGCGCTTCCCGCTCGCGCAGATCCGATTCGGGCACGCGCCCGCCCCGTGCGAGCAGCTCCGCCCACGTGAGGGCATCGCCTGCGGCGCCCTCTCCCAGATAGACGATGTGCCGCAGCGAGTCCTGCAGGCCCGGCTGCACCGCGTCGAGCATCTCGACGTAGTCGGTCTTCCGGAACGCCCGCGCGGCGACGAGCACGCTGACGCCGGACTGCCTGAGCGCGTAGTCGAGCTCGCGCAGGCGGTAGGCCGGGTTGATGTTGACGAGAATCGCGCCGGCCTTGGCCGCCGCGTACTGCGTGACCATCCACTCGGCCGCGTTGGCGCTCCAGATGCCCACACGATCGCCGCGCGCGACGCCGAGCGCGAGCAGGCCGCGCGCGGCCCGGTCGGCCTCGGCGCGCAGCCCGGCGTAGGTGTAGCGGATCCCCTGATGGCGCGAGACGAGCGCGTCGCGATCCGGCCATCGCGCCGCCGCCCGATCCAGGGCCGCGCCGATCGTCTCGCCGAGCAGCGGCGTGTCCGACGTGCCGTGCACGTAGGACGAGGTCACCGGCCGGCGGCCTTCCACTTCCGGAGCAGGGCCGCCCGATCGACGCGAACGCCGCGCAGGTACACGTCGGCGATGCGCCGCAGGTTGTGGATGTCGTCGAGCGGGTTCGCGTCGAGCACGAGCAGGTCGGCGCGCTTCCCCGCCGCCAGCGTGCCGACATCGTCGAGGCCCAGCGCTTCGGCGGGGCGCGACGTGGCCGCGACGATCGCGTCCGCCGGCGAGAGCCCCATCCGCACCCAGCGCTCGATCTCGTGGTGGTCGCCAGAGCCGAACGTGTTGCCCGGACGGATGCCGGTGTCGGCGCCGAGGATGAGCCGCGCGCCCGACCGGATCATCGTCATGAAGTTGTCGGCGAGCCGCGCGTCGCGTGCGGCCGGGTCGCCGCGCACGGCACAGGCATCGGCCTTGATCTTCGCGACGATCGACGGTGAGAGCGTCTGGGTGAAGAACGGATCGTCGTCGCACACGTCACTGCGATCGCCGAGGGCGATCACGGTGGCCCAGTACGGCGTGTGCGCACGCACGAGCGCCTGCAGTTCGTCGTCTATCGGGGCGTTCTGCACCATGTGGACGAGGATGTCGACGCCGGCGCGGAGCGCGTCTTTCTGGTCGCGCATCGTGGTGGCGTGCGCGTGCACGCGGATGCCGTCCTTGTGCGCCTCGTCGATGATCGCCTCGTAGACCTGCGGCGGCATGGCGGGGTACGAGCCACCGCGATCGCCGAGCCAGACCTTGACGTGCGTGATGCCCTTGGCGTGCACGTCGGCGACGGCGGCGCGGCCTTCCGTCGCGCGGATCACCTCGTAGTTCGCGTGCAGCGGGCGCGTGCCCTTGATCAGGATCGAGTCAGGTCCGCCGTTGGGCGGCACGATGCCGGCATTGAACCAGTACTCGGCGGCGGGGGCGACGTTTCGAGCGGCCTGGTCCTGCTGGAACTGCAGCGAGATGTCGACCGGCGCCGACCCGCCGTCGTTGGCCGTGCCGATGCCGTAGAAGGCCTCGCGCTGCAGGTGATCGAGGAGGTTCTCCGGCGTGAAGTTCTCGGGGAGCGCCTCGCCCTCCGCGTCCGTGTACTTCTCGTAGCCGAAGTGCACGTGCGCGTTGACGAGGGCGGGCATCAGCGTCTTGCCCGTGAGGTCCACGCGCGCGGCGCCCGCGGGCGCGGTCACGTCGCCGCGCCGGCCCACGCCCCGGATGATCCCGTTCACGACGAGCAGCGCGCCGTTCTCGATCGGCGGGCTCGCGTCGCCGAGGATCAGCCGCTCACCCTCGAAGAGGACGGCGCCCGGCGCCAGCTGGGCCCGGACGTGCACCGCGGCCACCGCCAGCACCGCCAGACAGGATGCCGCCACTACTGCTCGCCGCATGCCTCACCTCGCGGGCCATTCTATACCCCGCCAAACCGTGGTATGAGTAGAGGTGCCAGCCCGCCGGTTCCCTGAAGGAGCGTCCGCATGAAGCGCGTTCTCGCGTGCGGAGTTCTCGCCGCCTGCGCCCTCGCCGCCGCCTTGTCGGCGCAACAGCCGCCAACTCCGACTTTCCGCACGAAGGGCGACGTCGTCCCTGTCTTCGTCACGGTCACCGATCACGACGGCCGCCTCGTCACCACGCTCACGAAGGACGACTTCGAGGTGCGCGACGAAGGCCACCCGCAGGCGATCACGCAGTTCGACAACTCGCCGCAGCCCATCCGCCTCGTGATCATGCTCGACGTGTCGGGCAGCATGGAGGGCAACCTGCAGCTGCTCCGCGACGCCAGCCTCCAGCTCTTCCTCCGCCTGCGAGACGACGATGTGGCGCGGGTGGGCACGTTCGGGAACGACGTGCAGATCAGCGAGACATTCACCAACAACCCGACCGTGCTGCGCGCGGGCTTGCCGGACGCGATCGCCCCGGACGCGCCGACGCCGCTCTGGCAGGCGATGGACAAGGCGCTCGACGCGTTCGGCGAGGACACGGACAAGCGGCCGGTGATTCTCGTCCTCAGCGACGGCAAGGACACCGGATTCCAACAGTCGTCCCTGAAGTTCGGGGAGCACGCGCCCAGCCAATCCGAAGTCATCGACCGCGCGCGGGCGAACGACGTGATGATCTACGCGGTGGGCATGCAGAGCCGGAACCGCCAGCAGCAGCGCTTCCAGGGCATCGGCTCGGCGGGCCTGCGGAACATGCTCGTCGAGGATTTGCCGGACCCGGGCCTCGCGCGCGTGGCCGAGGAGACCGGCGGCGGCTACGTGGAGATTCGCGGCAGCGACAACCTGGGCGAAGCGTTCGCGTCGGTCGCCGACGAGTTGCACAACCAGTACCTGCTCGGCTACGCGACACCGAAGCGCGACGGCAAGAAGCACGACATCGACGTCCGCGTGAACCAGCGCGGCCTGAAGCCGCGCGCGCGCAAGAGCTACATCGCACCCAGGAGCTGAGCTGACACGCTAGAGGCCCGGGAACCGCGAGGCCGGGGCCGCCGTGGCCGTCGGTGTGGTGGAACGCACGCCGGTCACGACGGTCGCGCCCTCAGCGAGATCGCCGGCGGTGATCTCGCTGAGCTGGCCGTCGCTCAACCCCACCTGCACGACCACCGGGCGCACGCTGCCGTCCTCGTTCACCCACACGCGGGCGCCGCCCGCCGACGCGCGCGCCGCCGGCTGGGCGCCCTGCTCCACGCCGAGCGTCGCCAGATCCTCGGCCGACGGCCGGAACCGGAGCGCCGTGTTCGGCACGCGCACCACGCCGTCCCGCCTGGCGGTCTCGATGTGCGTATTGGCCGTCATGCCGGGCTTGAGCTGCAAGTCGCGATTCGGCACCCGCGCGACGACGAGATAGGTCGTCACGTTTTCGACCACCGTGGGCTGGAGCCGGACCTGGGTCGTGACCCCGGTGAAGGTCTCACCGGGATACGCGTCGACCGTGAACGTGACCGACTGCCCCGTCTGGACACCGCCGATATCAGCCTCGTCCACCTGAATCTGCAGCTGCATTTCGGACAGGTCCGCGGCGATCGTGAAGAGGGTCGGCGACGACATCGTCGCGGCGACCGTCTGGCCGACGTCGACGCTCCGCTCGATGACGATGCCGTCGATGGGCGCGGCGATGACGGTGTGCTCACGATTCACGCGGCTCTGGTCGAGCGCCGCCTGCGCCTGGACGCGCTGCGCCTCGACGCCCTTGAGCTGCGCTCCGGCCACGGCCACCGCGACCCGGGCCGCGTCGAGGTCGCTCCGGGCCACGAGCTGCTTCGCGTCGAGCGCCTGCGCGCGGTCGTATTTCTGCGTCGCGTCGGTGACCTGCACGCGCGCGTTCTGGACGTCGGCGTCCGCGCGGGCCAGGCTCGCCTCGGCCTGCTGAATCTGCGCGTCGATGAGCGACGGATCGAGGCGCGCGACGACCTGCCCCTTGCGCACGATCGAGTTGAAGTCGGCGCCGAGCGCCAGCACCGTGCCCGATACCTGCGTGCCGACCTGGACGGTCGTGACGGCCTGGAGGGTGCCGCTCGCAGGCACGTCCTGGACGATGTCGCCGTGGGTGACGGTGGCGACATCCAGCGTGAACGAATCGGCCTGGCGGCTCACGATGTACGAGCGCGCGCCCACGCCGATTGAAACCACCAGCACTGCGGCAACAAGTACACGTCTCACGGCATCCCTCCCAGTCCTGTCTGATTGGACGGGGGGAATGCCGCGAAACGGTGACAGATGTGTGAAACGCCGGTGACAGCGGGCGCTACGCGCCGCGCATCGCGCGCTCGTGAATCGTCGTGAGGGCCTGCCAGGCCGCGCCGACCGCGCCCTCCTGCCAGTCGGGCTCGGAGTGCGGCGTGGTCGCGGCGGAGCCGATGAGCAGCCGGTTCTCGAGCTTCGACAGCTGGGCGCGCCGCGCCTCGCCGCCGCCGTTCGCATAGCCACCTTCGCTGTACTTCACGCGCTTCCACCAGACGGCGTACGCGCTCTCGAATTCCTGGCGCAGCTGCGGGTGCACCTTGCTGGCATGCATCATCACGTGCTCGACCCGCGCGGCGACCCGCCGGTCGATCAGGTCCTCGATGGGGCCGTTCGTGTAGATCCCGAGCAGCACGCCCTTCTTGGTGAAGTAGTCATTCGACGGGTACGAGAAGCTGCCGAGCGGCAGGTCCGAATAGAGATGCCCGCCGAAGATCTGGTCGTCTTCCTCCCAGAACCGGCGCTTCATCGCGAGGCCCATCTTCGCGCTGTCACTGTGCCGTACGGAGCGCACCGCGGCCATCGTCTCTGGCGAGAAGTTCACGTCGAGCTTGGCGATGATCGTCATCGGCAGGCAGAGCACGCAGTAGTCCGCGTCGAGCTCGGTCTTCTTGCCGCTCTTCGTGTCGAGATACGCCACCTTCACGCCGGTGTCGTCCTGGTGCACCGACTGCACCTCGGCGTTGAAGGTGAAGCGCGACGGGTCGATCGCGCGCTGCAGGCCCTTCGGGAACTGATCCATGCCGCCCGCCGGCTGGAACATCGTCAGCGCCGACGTGCCCTCGGTGGCGGGGATGGAGCGGACGCTTCGCGTGAACGCCGGCTGCAGGATCTGCGGAAGCGTGTACGGATCGCCGCCGCCGCGGACGTCGAACGCCTTGTACAGATGATCGGTGCGATCGAGATAGCCTTCCTGCACGAGAAAATCGAGCAGCCGCTTCTGGTCCTCGGCCGACAACGCGAGGTTGAGCTGGTGCTGGTCGATCGCCTTCACGATCAGCTCGTTGACGCGACCGGCGAGGTCGGCCGTGATCTCACGCTTGCGGATGCGCTTCTTCGCCAGCGGGCCGGCCTGTTCGCCTTCGTAATAGAAGAAGTTGTTCTCGGCGTCGTTCGCGAACGGCTCGACCTTGACGCCGACTTCGCGGCAGTAGTTCAGGACGCCGGTGTGCGTGTACGGGAGCCGCCACGGCCCGCAGTTCACGTACAGGCCGTCGTCGAAGGCGCAGGTCTGCGTCTCCCCGCCGTTTCCGAGTTCGGTGTGCGTCGTCCCGCGACGCGCGGTCCAGTTCAGCCCGCCGACGCGATCGCGCGCTTCCAGGATATGGAAGTCGTACCCGAGTTTGCCGAGCTCGTAGCCGAGCACGAGGCCCGAGACGCCGGCGCCCAGGATGAGCACCTTCCGGCGCTCCGGGCGTCCGGAGAGCTGCGGACGCTGGCCGGCCTGCCCGGCCATGAGATCCCAGGACTGCAGCGCGGCCATGACCATCGAGACGCCGCCGGTGATGCCGAGCTGTTCAAGAAACGTACGACGTGTCACCATCAGTTCACCTCGCAGCGTATCCCGTCAGGACACGCTGCCAATCAGCCACCGCGACGCCGGGCCGGAGGCGCCGAAACATGCCCCACATCATACGACGACTTGTGCTAGGTTACGGCCGAATGCGGACCGGACCGCCGTGTCCGGGAGGAGGCCGAATGTCACGCCGATTCGCGCTGCTGATGCTGGCGGCCGTTGTCGCGGTCGCGCCGGGGATTGCCGGACAGAATCGCGAGGCGTCGGGCCCGCCCTCGCCCGCCCGGGGCGACTGGCCGCTCTACACGGCCGACCTCGCCGGCACGCGCTACTCCCCGCTCGCGCAAATCGACGCGTCCAACTACGGACGCCTCGAGGAAGCCTGGCACTTCAAGACCGACAACCTCGGCCCGCGTCCCGAGTTCAAGCTCGAGGGCACGCCGCTGGCGGTCAACGGCATCCTTTATACCACCGGCGGCACGCGCCGCTCCGTGATCGCGCTCGACGGCGCGACCGGTGAGCTGATCTGGGAGCACAGCTACCGCGAGGGCGCGCGCGCGGGGCAGTCGCCCCGCCAGCTCTCGGGCCGCGGTGTCGCCTACTGGACCGACGGCCGCGGCGACGAGCGCATCCTCTACGTCACCACCGGCTACCGCCTGATCGAGCTGAACGCGAAGGACGGCTCGATGGTGCCCGCGTTCGGCGCGGGCGGCGTGGTGGACCTGAAGTCCGGCGCCGTGTTCGGGAACAACGAGCCGATCGATCTCGAGACCGGCGAGATCGGCCTGCACGCCACGCCGACCGTCGTCGGCGACATCGCCCTGGTCGGGTCGTCCTTTCGCGAGGGCGCGACCGTCAGCACGCACAACAACACGAAGGGTCTCGTCCGCGCGTTCGACGTGCGCACCGGCCGCCTGATCTGGACGTTCAACACCATTCCACGGCCCGGCGAGTTCGGGAACGACACGTGGCTGAACGACTCGTGGGCGGTGACGGGTAACAACGGCGTGTGGACGCAGATCACGGCCGACCCGGATGCCGGCCTCGCCTACCTCGCCGTCGAGACGCCGACGTCCGATTACTACGGCGGCCTTCGGCCCGGGAGCAACCTCTTCGCCGAGAGCATCGTCGCCGTCGACGTGAAGACCGGCGTGCGCAAGTGGCACTTCCAGCTCGTGCACCACCCGCTGTGGAACTACGACATGTCCTCGGCGCCGATCCTCGCCGATATCGTCGTGGACGGCCGGGCGATCAAGGCCGTGGCCGTGACCGGCAAGCAGGGCGCGCTGTACGTGTTCGACCGGATCACCGGGCAGCCGGTATGGCCGATCGAAGAGCGAGCGGTGCCGGCGGGCAACGTGCCGGGCGAGACGTACTCACCGACGCAGCCCTTCCCGACCAAACCGCCCGCTTACACACGGAACTACCTGAAGATCCCGGACGACCTGATCGACTTCACGCCCCAGCTGCGCGCCGAGGCGCTCGAAGTGCTGACGCACTACACGGTGGCGCCGTGGATGTACAACCCGCCGATTCTCGGGAACATCAACGGCAAGGTCGGCGCGATCAACCTCGGGAACGCGGTGGGCGGCACGAACTGGCCGGGTGTGGCGTACGACCCGGAGACGCACACCGTGTTCGCGCAGGCGAACAACGCGGGCCTCACGTCGGCCTCGCTCGTCGCGCCGCCGCCGGGCTTCACCGACATCGACTACGTGTCGGGGATCGGCGGCCGCGAGTTCCGGGCCGTGTTCGGCCCCGGCGACTGCTGCGCCGCGGACTCGCCGCGCGCGATCGAACAGGCCGAGGCCCAGCGCCGGGAGGCTGCGGCCCCACCGGCGCCGGCCGCGCCCGCCGCGCGGCCCGCCGCCGCGCCCGTCAGCCTGTCGGTCGAGGGGCTCCCGCTCGTGAAGCCGCCGTACGGCACGCTGTCTGCGATCGATCTGAACCGCGGCGAGATCGTCTGGCAGGTGCCGCACGGCGACACGCCGGACAACGTGCGCAATCACCCGGCACTGAGGGGCCTGACGATCCCGAAGACGGGCCAGGTCGGCACCGGCGGGATCGGATCCGTCGTCACCAAGACGCTCGTCGTGATGGGCGATCCGCAGGTCACGAACCCGGGCGGCCGGCCGCGGGGCGCGATGCTGCGCGCCTACGACAAGGCCACCGGCCGCGAGGTCGGCGCGCTGCTGATGGCCGCGCCGGAGTCCGGCTCACCGATGACGTATCTCGCCAACGGGAAGCAGTACATCCTGGTGGCGACGAGCGGCGGCAACGCCACGGGCGAGTACATCGCGTTCGCCTTGCCGAACTAGTCGCCAGTTCATCGTTTGGACCTGAATAATTTCCTTATTATGCTAATATAATGGTCATGAAACAGGTCTCAATTCAGGACCTCAAGGCGCATCTCTCCGCGGCGGTCCAGGAGGCGGAGGCCGGCCAGACGATTCTCATCGCGCGACATGGCGACGTGGTGGCGCGCCTGGGCCCGGCCGATCCCGCGTTTGTCCATCGTGGTGACGCCGTGGGTGTCGCGCGCCTCACGCCCGCGCTCAAGCGCGCCACGAAAGGCCGGTACCTGGCGGCCCTCCTCGAAGACCGGGGCGACCGCTGAGCCGGCTCTACCTCGACACGTCCGCGTATCTCTGCGTCCTCCTGGGCGAGGAGGGCGCGGACCAGCTCTCCCGGGACACCGACGGCGCCGAGTTGCTGTCGAGCGTCCTGCTGGTGCTGGAGGCGCAGCGCAACCTGGTCCGGCTGGCGAGAACCGGCGGCCTGAAGCCCGCGGACTATCGCGTGTGCCTCGCTCGCCTCGACCAGGACGCCCACGCGCTCGTGCTGCGCGATCTCACGCTCGACCTGTGCCAGTCGATGCGGCTGCCGGCCGTCGCGACGCCCCGCTCCCTCGATCTCGCCCACCTGCGCACGGCGCTCTGGTTCCACGCCGAGCAACCGATCGACCGTTTCCTGACCATGGACGGCGTGCAGCGGGAGGCGGCCAGGGAACTGGGCCTGCCAGTCTAGCGGCGCCGGATCGCGCTGCCTCAGGCAGGACCGGGCATCGTCAGCGTCGCGCCCTTCGGCGCGAAGATCATCGCGAGGAGCCGCGCAGGCGCCGACGGGCTGGCGTTTCTCGAGACCTCGTGCGTCGCGCCGGGCTGCTCGTAGAACATCTGGCCGACCGTGTAGGTCTGCTCCGGCCCCTGCCCCGAGATCCGCGTGACGATGGCGCCCTCGAGGACGTACGCGAGGACGAAGCCCGCGTGGTGATGGGCCGCGCCGACCCGCCCGGGCGGATACTCCACGTGGCTGACCGTCACTTCCCATCCGTCGAGATTCACGCCTGGCAGGTCGTGCGTGAAGACCGGCGGAACTGGCGCCGCGGGCGCCTGCGCGCCGGCCGGGCGGCTCGACGCGATCAGTTCGGCGAACAGGGCGAAGGACGCTACGGCTTCACGGCGTGTCATGCTCATGCGGCGGATTATAGCCGCCCACTCGTGGAATAATTCGCACCACGCCCGGGTTTATTGCGATGCACCGGAGGAGTCCGTCATGAAGCAGTCCGTTCGATTCGTCGCCGCCGCCACGCTCGCCCTGGCCGCCGCCGCGCCGGCTGTCGGCCACGCGCACTTCAAGCTGCTCGAACCCGCGTCCTGGATCGTCGAGGACCAGCGCGGCGACCCGCAGAAGGGCGGCCCGTGCGGGGGCAGCAACACCGACTGGGGCTCGCCGACCTATGCCGTCACGAAAGTGACCGGCGGCTCGACGCTCCACATCAAGGTCCAGGAAACGATCTATCACCCGGGCTTCTACCGCGTCGCGCTCGCGGTCAACTCGCCGCTCGATCTCCCCAAGGACCCGGAAGCCGAAACCCGAACGGGCGACCGCGGCCCGATCTCGGTCTCGGCCAAGATGGAGAATCCGCCGCAGATCCCGGTGATCGCCGACGGCCTCTTCGAGCACCACGAACGCCCCACGGGCCAGATGGCCCCGTGGGAAACCGACGTGACGCTGCCGAACATCAGCTGCCGGAAGTGCACGCTCCAGATCGTCCAGTTCATGGAGGAGCACGGGTTCAACAACCCGGGCGGCTACACTTACCACCACTGCGCGAACCTCGAAATCACTGCGGATCGATCGAAGCCCCTCTCGACCGGCTGGCCGCAGGAGAGACAAGAGTAGTCGCACGTCGCCAGTCTCAAGTCACCAGTCCGAGTCGGCAGTTACAAGTCAGTTATGATGACCTGCGACTAGCGACTCGGACCTGCGACTAGCGACTCGGACTTGTGACTAGCGACTTGTGACTTGTGACTGACAAGTTTCACCAAAAGCCTCCTCGCGAATCCGTGGTCGATCGCTTCCTGCGGTACGTGCGCATCGACACGCAGTCGCGCGAGGGCGAGTCGAAGGTCCCGAGCACGGAGGGCCAGTGGACGCTGGCGCGTGAGCTGGCGTGGGAACTGGAGGCGCTCGGCGTCGCGGACGTCCGCGTCAGCGATCACTGCATGGTCTACGCGCGCCTGCCGGGCACGCTCGCCGGTCCGGCCGCGCCGCCCGTCGTCGGGTTCCTCGCCCACGTCGACACCTCGCCCGCCGTCTCGGGCGAGAACGTGCGGCCCGTCGTGCACGCCAACTATCAGGGCGGCGACCTCGTCCTCCCCGGCGACCCCACGCAGATCATCCCGGCGGCGATGCTCTCCGGCCTGGTCGGCGACGATGTGATCACGACCGATGGCACGACGCTGCTCGGCTCGGACGACAAGGCTGGCGTCGCGGCGATCATGACGCTCGTCGACACGCTGATGCAGAACCCGAAGATCCCGCGGGGCGCGATTGCGGTCGGCTTCACCGCGGACGAAGAGGTGGGGATCGGGATCGATCGCTTCGACGTCGAGGCGTTCGGCGCGGCGTACGCCTACACGGTCGACGGCGAGGCGCTGGGCGAGATCAACCACGAGACGTGGAACGCGCGGCTCGCGACGATCACCTTCCACGGCGTCAGCGCGCATCCGGGCAGCGCCAAGGGCACGATGGTGAACGCCGTGTACGCGCTCGGCGACTTCCTCACGCGCATCCCGGTCGACATCCGCCCCGAAACGACCGACGAGCGCGCCGGTTTCGTCCACCCGTACGCCGGCTCGCTGGACGCGGCCGCCACGACCGTCAAGGTGATCCTGCGGGACTTCGACGTCGCGGGCCCGACCGGGCTCGATGCCAAGGAGCGGCTCGTGCGCGAACTGGCGGCGGCGAGCGCGGCGCGCGTGCCCGGCGTGCGCGTCACCATCGACGTCGTCGATCAGTACCGGAACATGGACGAGGTCCTGAGGGATCACGGGCCACTCGTCGAGTACGCGCTCGAGGCCGCCCGCCGCGCCGGCCTCACGCCGATCACGCGCCCGATCCGCGGCGGAACCGACGGCTCGAAGCTCACGTTCCGCGGCCTGCCCTGCCCCAACATCTTCACCGGGGGCCACAACTTCCACAGCACGCTGGAATTCAATTCGCGGCGCGGGCTCGAGAAGACCACGGAGACACTCGTACACCTCGTCGAGGTCTTCGCCGAGCGCGGCACGTGTTAGGCTTGCGCCACGCATGCAGCGGTTGGCGCTCCTCCTCATCCTAGCGGCCGGCCTGCCGGCGTCGGCGCTCGCACAGCCCCCCATCATCGAACGCGGCCCGGACGGCATCACGATCCACTCCACGCACGTCGACCATCTCGACTTCGACGGGCGGCTCGACGATCCCGTCTACAGCCAGGTGCCGTCCTTCGGCGACTTCATCCAGCAGGAACCGCACGAGGGACAGCCGGCGACCGACCGGACCGAGGTCTGGGTCCTGTACGACGATGCGAACGTCTACGTGGCGGCGCGGCTGTGGGAATCCGAGCCAGGGCGGCGGGTCGCCACCGAAATGCGCCGCGACGCCAACAACCTCTATAACAACGATCACTTCGCCGTCACCTTCGACACCTTCCACGACCGCCGCAACGGCTACGGCGTCGCGGTGAACGCGCTCGGCGGCATGCTCGACTGGTCCATCAACAACGAGCAGCCGAACAACAGCTGGAACGGCATCTGGGACGCGCGCACGGGCGAGTTCCCGGGCGGCTGGACCATCGAGATCCGCTTTCCCTTCCGATCCTTCCGGCACACGCAGAACGGGACCGTCTGGGGCATGAACTTCCGCCGGCGCGTGATGGCGAACAACGAGGTCACGTTCCTCGTGCCGATCCTCGCCTCGTGGGGCCGCCAGGGCCTGTCGAAGATGTCGGTGGCGGCGAACGTCGTCGATCTCGACACGGGCGGCTCGACGAAGAACCTCGACATCAAGCCCTACGCGCTCGGGTCGCTCGTGACCGATCGGAACGCGGCCGTGCCGTACGCCAACAACCTCGACGGCAACGCCGGTCTCGACGTGAAGTGGGGGATCCGGCAGACGCTCATCGCCGACTTCACGGTGAACACCGACTTCGCGCAGGTCGAAGACGACGAGCAGCAGGTGAACCTGACGCGGTTCAGCCTGTTCTTCCCCGAGAAGCGCGACTTCTTCCTCGAGGGCGCCGACACCTTCTCCTTCGGCAGCAACGGCGGCGGCGGGGGCGGCGGCATCACACCGCTGCTCTTCTACAGCCGGCAGATCGGCCTGGCCAACGGCGTGCAGGTGCCGATCCGCGCCGGCGCGCGCGTGCTCGGCCGATCGGGCCGCTGGACCTTCGGCGGACTGAACATCGAGACGGCGGAATCGATCGACGCCAAGAGCGCGGCAACCAACTTCACCGTCGGCCGCGTGAGCTACGACCTCTTCAAGCGCAGCCGCGTGGGCGCGATGATCACACGGCGCGATCCCGTGGCGGTGACGGGGCCCGGGCAGCCGGGCGACGCCAACACGGCCTACGGCGTGGACGCCGTGATGAACCCGACGCGGGAAATCACGATCATCGGCTACGCCGCCAAGTCCGATTCGCCGGACAAGCCAGGCGACGACACCAGCTACCGCAGCCGCTTCTCTTGGAGCGCCGACCGCTACGGCCTGACGTTCGACTACCTGGACGTCGGATCGAACTTCAACCCGGAGGTGGGCCTCGTCCGCCGGTCGGCGTTCCGGCAGTCGTCGGCGGCGGCGCGCTTCAGCCCGCGGCCCGGGTGGCGCGGCATCCGCAAGATCAGCTACGACGCCGACGTGAACTACCTCACCGACCTCGAGAACGCGCCGGAATCGAAATCGGTCGACGGGTCGGTGGGCTTCGAGTTCGAGAACAGCGACACGCTCGACGTGTCGGTGTCGCGCGACTTCGAGCGGCTCGACCAGAAGTTCAACCTCGGCAACGGCGCCTACGTGCCGGTCGGCCAGTACAGCTTCCCGTCCGGAAAGGTGGCGTACACGCTGGGCCAGCAGCGGCGGATCTCGGGCACCCTGTCGGCGGGCGGCGGCAACTACTACAACGGCACACTCAAGACCCTCGGCTGGAGCGGGCGGGTGGAGTTCACGCGGCAGCTCTACGCCGAGCCGACGATCTCGTGGAACTGGGTCCGCGTGCCGGCCGGCGAGGCCAACACGAACCTTGTGAGCACGCGCGTCACGTATACGATCTCGCCGCGCATGTTCACGTCGGCGCTGATCCAGTACCAGTCGCGCACGCACTCCCTCACCTCGAACGCGCGCCTGCGCTGGGAGTACCGCCCCGGCAGCGAACTGTTCGTCGTCTACAGCGACGGCCGCGACACGCTCGAGCCCGGCTTCCCGGGCCTCGTGAACCGCTCGTTCGTCGTGAAGGTGACGAGATTGTTTAGATGGTGACAAGTAGCCGTTAGCCGTTAGGCGTTAGGCGTTAGGCGTTAGGCGTTAGGCGTTAGCCGTTAGCCGTTAGCCGGTAGCTGT
Organism: uncultured Acidobacteriota bacterium; assembly: GCA_963792785.1. Classification (GTDB taxonomy): domain Bacteria; phylum Acidobacteriota; class Vicinamibacteria; order Vicinamibacterales; family CAVVIG01; genus CAWIMX01. The sequence continues at coordinate 1,619,961 of CAWBXO010000001.1, forward strand.
TAGCCGGTAGCTGTTAGCCGGTAGCTGTTAGCCGGCTTCGGACCGATAATCCAGACATGAGCTTCGACCCGGCGTGGCTGTTCCTGTCGCTCATCCCGGGCGGTATCGGGTTCGTCCTGATGGTCTACGGCAAGAAACAGGGCCGCTGGCCACACATGGTCGGCGGGCTGTTGTTCATGGCGTATCCGTACGTGGCGACGACGGTGACCACGCTCGTCATCGGCGGCGTCGGCCTGGGCCTGGCCGTCTGGTACGCCGCCTCGACCTGGTGACCCCTCCCGCCACGCCGCCGTTCACTGCCAAAGAGTAAGATGAGCCCATCCTGCGAGGAGGGTTCATGACGAGGCCTTTGGCACTCGCTGTCACGATTGTGTGTGTCATCGCCTCGCCCGCCGCCGCCCAGCGCGCGCCGGACGGCCATCCCGATCTCCAGGGCTACTGGACCAACAGCACCGCGACGCCGCTCGAGCGGCCCGAGGCGTTCGCGGACAAGCCCGTCTTCACGCCGGAGGAAGCCGCTGAATTCGAGCGGAACGGCATCGCCCGGCTGGTCGCCGACATTCCCGAAGACCAGAAGAAGACCGCTGCCGATCTCAACGAGACGTATCTGGAGACGCAGGATTTCAAGGTCGTCGCCGGTCTCCGAACGTCGCTGATCGTGGATCCGCCCAACGGCAAGCTGCCGCCGCTCCTGGAATCGGCGAAAGCGCGGGCCGAGAAATCGCCGCAGGACTCGGTACGACGGGCCGGAGGGCCTGGAACTCGGCGAGCGATGCCTGCTCGGGACCGATTTTTCCCAATCGAGCGCCGCCCCGCCGATCGTCTCGAACCCGTTCGGGCAGAACTTCTACCAGATCGTCCAGACGCCCGGCTATGTGGTCATCATGACGGAACTCGTCCACGATGCCCGCATCATCCGGATCGGCGCCGAACATCTGCCGCCGGGCCAGCAGCAGTGGCTCGGCGACTCCGTCGGCCACTGGGACGGCGACACGCTCGTCGTGGACACGACGAACTACACGGACAAGTCGCGCTTCCACGGCACCGGCACGCGGCTCCACGTCGTCGAGCGTTTCACGCGGATCGACGCCGACACGATCGGCTACCGCGCGACCGTCGAGGATCCCGACACTTGGACATCTCCCTGGACGATGGACCTCCCGTTCGAGCGCTCCAGCCAGGGCCCCCTCGAATACGACTGCCACGAAGCCAATTACGCCCTCGAGTTCTCGCTGCGCGGTGAGCGCGCGGCCGAGGCGCGCGCGGCCGCCGAAACGGCGCGCTGACCGATTCGTGATTGTCAATTATTTTTGACATCATGACAAATATCCTGTACAGTCCCGCCCATGATGTCGTTCCGCGAGAAGAGCGCGTGGGTCACGTTCCTCTGCTTCCTGGCCGCGACGGTCGCGTACTTCTACACGCTCTGGCAGGTCATGGGCGGCACGGTCGACGCCGACACCCTGTTCCCGCGCTTCGGTGTGCTCCTCGGCGCCATGGTCGCCGTGGAGATTGGCGCGCACCTCGTCCTCGCCTTCCAGTCGCCGCGTGAGGCGCGCACGCCGAAGGACGAGCGCGAGCGTCTGATCGCGCTCAAGGCGACGCGCCTCGCCTACTTCATCCTCCTCGTCGGCGGGTTCGCCTCGATCGGCACCATCCATATGCGCGCGAACGCGTTCGTCATCGCGCACGTGCTCCTCGGCGTCATTGCCATCGCCGAGGTGGCGCGCTTCGGGACGGCCATCGTCCTCTTCCGCAGGGACGCCTAGCGTGGGCGGCTGCGCGATCAACAACCAGATCCGGCGGCTGCGCTTCGACCACAGCGAGATGACGCAGCAGGCGCTGGCCGATCGGATCGGCGTCACGCGCCAGACCGTGAACGCCATCGAGCTGGGCAAGTACTCGCCGTCGCTCGAAGTGGCGTTCCGGATCGCGGCCGTCTTCGACGTGCCGTTGACCGAAGTCTTTCAGTTCGAGGACAAGCGATGATGGACGTCTTCCGCTACCAGTTCGGCTACACGCCATGGACGCTCGGCCACGTGGTCGTGGCCGCGGTCGCCCTGCCCCTCGCGGTGCTGGCCTGGCGGCTCGGCTGGCGGCGATGGACGGTGATCCTCTCGAGCCTCGTGGCGGCGTGGGCCATCGTCGGCGCCGCGATCGTCAACGGACCGCTCCGCTTCAACCGCCCCGTGGCCCTCCCGACGCCGCACTTCCTGGAGAGCGGCGTGGGCCGCGTGCTCGACGGCGGCGCGGGATCGGGACGGTCGGCGCTGATGGTGCTGCTGGCCCGCCCGCAGGCGCGCGTGGTCGCCCTGGACATCTTCGACAACGGCTACGGCATCGGCGACAACACGCCGGAGCGCCTGCTGGCCAACGCCCGCACGGCCGGCGTCGGCGGCCGCCTCGAAGCGCGACGGGGCGACATGCGCGACATGCCGTTCGCCGACGGCGAGTTCGACGCCGCGGTCAGCGCGTACGCGATCGACCACCTGCGCGAGGACGGCATCACGCGGGCGCTCGACGAGATGCACCGGGTGGTCCGCCCCGGCGGCGACTTCCTGATCTTCGTGATGAACGCCGACGCGTGGATCGAGGTAGCCTTCCCCGGATTCCCCGAGCACGGCTTCTTCGGCAAGGGCACGCGGGAGGAGGCGTGGCGGGATCGGCTGACCCAGGCCGGGTTCGAGGTCCTCGAGGCGGGGCGCACGCCCGGGACCGTCTACCTGCTCGGCCGCCGGTCCTGATCGCGGCGGGGCCGCCCTACAATAGCCCGGTGACGGACATCCGCTTCGCGATCCGCTCGCTCTTCCGGGTCAAGGGCCTCGCGCTCACGATCGTCGCGACGCTCGCCCTCGGGATCGGCGCCAACGCCGCGATCTTCAGCGTCGTTCGCGGCGTGCTGCTGCGCCCGCTCGCCAACCGCGATGAAGACCACCTGATCTACATCCGCCAGAGCGCGCCCGGCCTCGGCGTCGAGAACGCCACGTGGTCGGTGCCGGAGATCGACGACTTCAAGGCGCGCGTGAAATCGATCAGCGAGTTCGGCGACTTCTCTACCATCGGCTTCACGATAATCGGCCTCGGCGAGCCACGCGTCGTGCAGGCGGGCGTCGTGAGCGGCTCCTACTTCGAGGTGATGGGCCTGCGGCCCGTCCTCGGGCGCCTCATCACCGCCCAGGACGACGGCCCCGATGCCGCCGGAGTCGCGGTGCTCACCAACCGGTTCTGGACGACGGCCCTGAACAGCGACCCGTCCGTGATCGGCAAGACCGTCCGCCTGGGCTCGCGCAGTGCCACGGTGATCGGCGTGCTCGAGCCGTCGGTGCCCTACCCCGCCGAGACCGAGATCATCGCCAACGTCGTCACGAGCCCGCACCATCTCTCGGCGACGATGGTGACGGGGCGGGTGCACCGGATGACGGAACTGTTCGGCCGGCTGGCGCCAGGCGCGACGCTCGAATCGGCGCAGGCGGAGCTGAAGGCCGCGTACGCCGCGATGGAGCAGGAGCACCCGGAGTCCTATTCGGCGTCGGCGAAGGGCGTGGTGACCGCGACGCGCCTGCGCGATCAGATCACGGCGCCGGCGCGGACGGTGCTCCTGGTGCTGCTCGCGGCCGCGGGCTTCGTCTTCGTGATCGCCTGCGCGAACGTCGCGAACCTGATCCTCGCGCGGTCCGTGCGCCGCGAGGGCGAACTGGCCGTGCGCGCCGCCCTCGGCGCGAGCACGGGCGCGCTGCGCCGCACCCTTCTGGCCGAGAGCGTGTTGCTCTGCGGCGGGGGCGCCGTCCTTGGCGTCCTGCTCGCGCGGCCGCTCGTGGCGGTGCTCGCGCGCTACGCGTCCCGCTTCTCGGTGCGCGCGCTCGACGTCAGCGTGGATGCCAGCCTCCTCTGGGTCGGCGCCGGGCTCGCCATCGCGGCGGCCGTGCTGCTCGCGTTCGTCCCCCGTCTGCCGTCGGCGCACGCGCCGAGCGGCTTCGGCCTGGCGAGCGGCGGCGTCCGCATCACGCCCGGCACGAACCGGCGCCTTCGAGCCTTCGCCGTCACGCAGATCGCGCTGTCGTTCGTCCTCCTGGCCGGCGCCGGCATGCTCGTCGCGACGCTCGTCGCCCTCCAGACCACGCGCACCGGCTACGACATGCGGCAGGTGCTCGCGATCGACGTGCCGGCCGTCGGCGGCGGGCGCACGCCGGCGCAGATCGCGGACTACTACGATGAGATCGGCCGCCGCATCACCGCGCTGCCTGGCGTCCAGACCGTGGCGCTCGGCAGCCAGGTGCCGTGGCGCGATGCCGGCAGCTTCGGCCCCGGCTTCCAGTTCTCGGTCGAGGGCTTCACGCCGGCCGACGGCGAGGAGAGCCCGCGCGGCCGGTTCCGCTCGGTCAGCCCCGGTTTCTTCGACGCGCTGGGCGTGCCGTTGATCGACGGCCGCGACTTCAACGCCGAGGACCGCGCCGGCAGCGAGAAGGTCGTGATCGTGAGCCAGAGCGTGGCCGACCGGTTGTTCCCGGGCGGGCAGGCGCTCAACCGGCACCTCTCGTGGACCGATCCGATCATGCAGTTCATCAACGTGGCGCCCGAGCCGCGGCGCATCGTCGGCATCGTGGCGGATGTGGACGATGAGAACGTGGTGCCGGGACCGGCGCTGACCGTGTATCACCCGGCGCGGCAGGAGTTGGGCGGCGGCCGGCTCTTCATCCACGCGACCGGCGATCCCTACGCGCTGGTGGCGCCGGCGACGCGCATCATTCGTGAGCTCTACGCCGATCAGCCGATCGAGCACGCGGCGACGCTCGAGGACGTGCGCGCCGAGGTGCTGGCGCCGCAGCGATTGAACGCGTTCGTGTTCTCCGGGTTCGCGGGCGTGGCGCTGCTGATTGCGGTGGTGGGCGTGGCGGGCGTGCTGGCGTTCTCGGTGAGCGCGCGGACGCGCGAGTTCGGCGTGCGGCTGGCGATCGGGTCGACGCCGCGGAACCTGCTGGCGCGGGTCCTCAAGGAGGGCGCCGCGATCGCCGTCATCGGAATCGCCGCCGGCGCCACGGGCGGCTACGTGTTCGCGAAAGTCGCGGCCGCGTACATCGAGAACGTGCAGTTGCCCGGCGCCCTGCCCCTTGCCGCCGCCGCCGGCGTGCTCGTCGGCGCGGCCGTCGTCGCGTCCCTCATGCCCGCGGCGCGCGCGGCGCGGGTGGACGTCATTCAAGCGCTACGATCCGAGTAGGGCGGGTCCATGTATAGCTGCGAACCGTTCGCAGTCATACGCGCCTCCGAACTCCTGGCATCTGCCAGAACCGCATGCGGTTCAATCAGATCCACCGAGACACGAGAGAGCGCCCACGGTGTATAGCTGCGAGACCCTCGCAGCCATACACGGCCTTGCAGCCAATGACGGCGCCTCGACGCGATACCATCTGGTGCTAACATCCGGACGGACAAGAGGATAGGCTGTGGAGCAGCCGTTCCGGCCTGTCGCGTATGACTGCGAGCGGATTAGAGCGGTCTACTTCAATACTTGTTAGACGGACAGAGGAGGAGAACACTCTTTCGGCTCTGCAGGCTTGGTGACTGGGGCATTGCCTGGCCTCGGCTTCTTCGAACGGCCGTCCGGAGGGCATCGGGCTCCAGCGACCGGCGGGCTGGTTGCAGCGTGTCGCAGGCCCGTCGTGCTGTCCCGGGCGCTGTCGGGCGGCTGTAGCCGTCCGGTCGACTGGTCGGGTCCCGGCATCGATAGGCTGAGCGTGGTGCGGCTTCGGCGGGCCGTCTAACCGCGCGATGGAGCCGACGGCTCGCGGCGCATCATCATGACGATGGCGGCAGGTGCGATCCTGAGCCGCCGCGGCTGAAGCTGCACGTTAGGCTGCTGAGACCAGATGATCGCTCTAGATGATCACTTTGTTCGGGAGTTCGCCGTCGACGCAGATGCGAGGATCTTGCGATTCGCGTACTGCCTATCCCAAGGCAGATGGGCCGAGCCGTGCAGAGGCGATCTTTGACGGCCTTGAGGTGTACGTCATCGTCGGAGACGCCCTTGGGACGATCATCTTCGACATCGAGGAGACCGACCCTGTTGCGCTTTACGATGAATTCGGGGCCTCAATGCGCGAGACGTGCCGCGAAGGTGGCGGGCACGCTCCGTGGGTCGAGACGCGCGAGCGCGCCCAGCAATTCCTCCGAGATGCCGTCAGGGGCTACTCGTTGAGTTCGTCGATTGGTTTCAGCGGTGCTGTGTGGGCTCGATCGTTTGTCGCGCATTGGCTCGTGGCGCCGAGCGACGCAGCCTAACAAGCCGCTGCAGCCGACGAGCGGCGGGCGGATTCGGGTCATTCGAAAGGCAAATGGCGCCGCTCGCGGCTGAGCGGCCTGCGTTAGGCAGCCGCGACTGAGAACGAGGAGAAGGTCGCCAAAATGTTTGTCGCTGTCGCGATCGTTGTCGGTGCCGGCCTTTGGCTACTCGTCCGCCAATCCAGTCATCGACACGGATCCGCTCCCCTTGTGCTAACCGGGCTTCCTCTGGCCCTGTTGTTTCTCATCACCCCTGTGCCATTCACGGCTGTTCAATCCGCTCGCGCATTCCAGGCAACAGCGAAGATCAGCGACGCCGGTGTGAAGGAGGCCGCAACGTTGGCCCTTCTGGTTGCCCGCCCGTTGTGGTTTGGTGCAGTGGGCTTTGTAGTTGCCATCAGCATTGCGGCTGCGCTTCAGATGTCGATTCGGAGACGGTGGGCGCACGATTCCGCTCCAGTCGCGACGCCGGCGACACGAGCAACCTGGTTCGTGCTGGCGTCCGCCGTGCTGATCGCGCCGGTTGGCATCCTGACGTATCTTACCGAACGGATTGCAACACTTGTGATGGAGGCAGGTGTTGCTCTGGCGCCCACTTCTGGCGTCCGAGCCGCGGTGACGCGGGCAGAGGTTGCCAGATTCAGCGACGTGATATCACATAGCATCTTGCTTGCCGGCTTTGCTGGTTTCCCTTTGCTTGTCCTCGTGTTCGCGTTCGCATTGGGCAATGTGATCGCGGCGAGGTATGCGAACACCTCCGACACGATTGAGAGGGTGTCCTGGGCACTATTCACGGTCGTCGCGGTCGGTGCAGTTGCCAATGTGATTATCCTGACCATTGCGGTTCAGTCATTTGGACGAGCGGTGCAATGAAGGTAGTACTAGCCGCAGGGCGTGTTCAAGCGCTGCCTAACACGGCTTGCAGCCGTCGGGGCAGGTGCGATCCTGAGCCGCCGCGGCTGAAGCCTGGACGTTAGGCCTCGGGGACGACCGACAGACTTGACCCGAATCGCGGACCGTGGGACGCTGGATTCATGACGCAGGCCACCAAGAAGCTTCTTGAGGAAATCGAGGCTTTGCCCGACCAAGAGCGGTCCGAGTTGGTGGCGGAGCTCGCTCGAAAGGTGGCATCGGCGGCTCACGACCTTCCGACAGAGGCCGATCTCGTGGCGTCAGCGGATCGCCTGTTTTCTGAGCTCGATCGCCGCGAGTTGCCTGAATGACGCCGCCGCGTCGTGGCGAGGTCTGGCTCGTGGACCTCGGCATGGCGGCGAAGGTCAGACCGGCCGTCGTCCTCAGCATCCCCGCCGAAGATACCGATCGAGCGCTCGTCACGTTGGTCCCTCACACGACCAGCGTCCGGCAGTCGCGCTTTGAGGCCGCCGTTGCGGTGCCATTTCTCCGTGCGGGGGCCTTTGACGCGCAGAATCTCGTGACCATTCCGCACGCGAAGCTTGTACGGTTGCTCGGGCGACTTGGCCCAGGTCAGTTGTCGGTGGTTGAGCGGGCGGTTTGTCTATGGCTTGGCATTCGAGCGTCCAGCTCCGAGGCCTAACACGGCTTGCAGCCGGCGGCGGCTGGTGCGATGCTGAGCCGCCGCGGCTGAAGCCTGGACGTTAGGCCGCAGAATGCACAACGATGCCGAAGGGATTACCTCAAACTGTCCGCGACAACATCGAGAAGTGTCGTTCGGCAGCCATCGCGGCGGTCGATGCGTACAACAGGCCAGGGCCGCGGTTCCGGACCGCCCAGTACGTCGTGCTCATCATCATGGCATGGACCGCGTTGTTCCATGCGATCTTCTACCGTAAGGGGCGTCGCCCATGGTACCGCCGTCCCGGAGGAGCAGGTCATGGAATCCGCTACGTCAAGATTGACGGCGACCCGAAGCACTGGGATCTGTCCGAGTGCCTTCGGCAGTACTTCGGCGACCGGAATCCACCCGAGCGTCGAAACCTCGATTTTCTTCTTGGACTCCGTAACAAGATCGAGCATCGACATCTACCCCTGCTTGATCCATCCCTGTACGGTGAGTGTCAAGCTGCGCTTTTGAACTTGGAATCACTTCTCGTTTCGGAGTTCGGGGACAAGTACGGGCTTGCCGAGCAACTTGCCGTCTCGCTTCAGTTTTCTCAGGCCGTTCCAGACGAGAAACTCAAGGCGGTAAAGGCATTGGCCTCGTCTTCAGTCAAGACTGTGGCGGACTATATCGAGACGTTTCGCGGCGGGCTCGACAGCTCGGTTCTGAACAGCATGAAGTACCTGGTACTCGGTGTTTCTAGTGCCTCGCGTCGCCAACCGCAAAAGCGCGTCAGATGTTGCGGTTCAGTTCGTCAAAGTGGACGAGGCCAGCGCTGAGGAACTGGAGCGTCTGGAAAAGCTGAATGTCCTGATCAAGGAGAAACACATTCCAATCTCGAACCTGGGCTTCCTAAAGCCTGGCGAGGTCGTGGCGGAAGTTGCGGCCAGAATCCCGCACGCGATCAACCTTGGTGTGCATACGCAGGCGTGGCGCCACTATGCCGTTCGGCCCCCGCGACGAGATCAGCACCCCGAGCGCACCAGACCCGAATACTGTGTGTACGATGAGACGCACGAAGACTACGTTTATACAAAAGCGTGGGTCGAGAAACTGGTTCGCGACTTGAGTGATCCGGCGGAATATCAACGCGTAACAGGGCGGCCGCCGCAACCGGGGGCTGCGGCCTAACACGGCTTGCAGCCGGCGGCGGCTGGTGCGATCCTGAGCCGCCGCGGCTGAAGCTTGGGCGTTAGGCATACAAGATGGCGGACCCGAGCAATCCAGATTGGCGGCTGCAGGGCCAAGAGAACTATCTAGCCGGAGTCGAGCTCGTTTGGCGGGTATATCGACCGGCCCCGCCGAATCCCAGCTGGGACCACGATCACTGTGAGTTCTGCTGGGCCAAGTTCATGGTCGAAGACGGCCCAGACCTCCTTCATGCCGGGTATTGCACGGTCGATGGTCAGCGGTGGATCTGTCAGCGCTGCTTCGATGACTTTCAGGATCGATTGAAATGGACGGTGGTACCGTCAGCAGATGCCTAACACGGCTTGCAGCCGGCGGCGGCTGGTGCGATCATGAGCCGCCGCGGCTGAAGCCTGGGCGTTGATATGGCTGTCACCTGTCAAGTGAGCAGACTGATCCGGTCGTCACCGTCGTGGTGATCGTGTCCGCCGTATATCCGTGGTCGTGCGGCGAGAAGTCCAGCGGCCCGAGCGTTCTAGCGACGGTCGACGCTGCTGATATTCGCGGGTTGGCTACCGCCAGACTTCTGTGCGTCGCGGAGCTGCCTCACTCTAGGCACGGACATCGCCGCCGAAGCGGCCGCCCTTAACGTCATCGAGGGTTCTCCACCTGGGCGCCGAGCCGCCAGACATCTCGCCGCATGACCACACCCTGTCGCGCGCGCGGTTACGGCGCGGGCGCGACCTCCTGCGCGATGGCCCAGACGAAACCGGCCAGCTCGCGCGCGATCGCGGTGGCCACTTTCGGCTTGGCTTTGCCGCGCGCGACCAGGCGCTTGAAGCGCCCGGTCAGGCGCAGCTGCGCCTTCCACGCGAGGGCGCACACGACCGTCGGCAGCCCTTCTTGGCGATAGCCATGCTGGCGTCCAATGCGCGGCACGCCCTGATACGCCCACGCCGCTTCCGCGAGCAGCCGGCGGACGTGCGGATTGCCGGCCTTGGTGATCGCGCCGCGGCGTACGCTCGGGCCACTCGAGTGTTCGGAGGGGACCAGGCCGAGATACGCCATCAGTTCGCGCGGATGCCCGAAGCGCCGCAGGTCGCCCAGTTCGGCGACGAGCGCGACCGCCGTGATGAACGAGATCCCGCGCAACGCCTGCAGCGCCGCGACCACCGGCGCCCAGCGCCACGCCGGGGCGAGCTGCCGGAGTTGCTCGCTGAGGCGCGTGACGCGACGCTCGGTCTCATCGATGGCGTCGCGATACTCCTGCAACGCGATGTGCTGGGCCGGGTCCGGAAAGCTGAGATCGGTGAGCCACCGACGGTACGCGAGGGTCCACCCCTCGCGGCCCGGGTAGCGGCGGCCCTGCCGCAGCAGGAAGGCCTTCAGGCGATACTTCGCCTGCGTCCCGACGGTGACCGCATCCTCACGCGCTCTCACCAAATCGCGGAGCGCTTCATCGGCCGCGTCGGGTACATAGATGGCACGGAGTTCGCCGGCCCGATGCAAGCGCGCCAGCATCCCACTGTCGCGGCGGTCCGTCTTCACGCGGTCGCCGCTCCGCTTGGGGATCATCGACGGACTGACGATGACGCACGCCTCGCCGCGCGTCGTCAGGTGGCGGTGAATCCCGAAGCCGCATGGCCCCGCCTCGTAGACGAAGTGCAACACGCGGTCACGCGCCTGGAGCGCGCGCACCACCTTGTCGAGCGGCTCGAGGTCGCTGGCGATGACCCCGTAGTGCCGGACCTCGCCCGCGCGGTCCCCCTCGGCAATGGACACGTCAATCGTATCTTTGTGGACGTCCAGGCCGACAAACATGTTACGTTTCCCCATGACCGACCTCCTCGTGTGTGGCGCTGTGCGCCGTCTCGCGACGTTCCGCATAATCCACGAGATGACGAGGACGGTCGGTCACTTTCTGTCAGGCCCCGCGACGCGGAGCCGTGACAGCCATGTTGTCTAGGCCGAATGGACCCGTATGCTCGTTGTTGCGGCAGCGTTCACGAACGTTCACGAAGCCCATTTTGCACGCTCGGTCCTAGAGGCGGCTGGAATCGAGGCTATGCTCGGGGACGAGCACATCGTCTCGATGGACTGGGGCTACTCGAATGCCGTGGGTGGCGTGAAGGTCCTCGTACCGAGTGATCGATTGGAAGAAGCCAAGTCACTACTGTCGTTGGGCGCCCAGTCCATCGACGGGCCGCTCAAAGCGTCGCACAAGCCGGCGTCGGGTGATGCACTGGAGGATGCGTGCTCACGGTGTGGGGGGCGCGAATGGGAGTCGAAGCTTCCGGCAGGACGCTGGGCGATTGCGAGCTGGTTCCTCATCGGTTTCCCCTTGGGCTTGCCACTGCGCCGGCGTTACTGTCGGAAATGCGGCGCCCCTGCCCCTGTAGAGCGACAGTGATATTGACCCCCTTGCGACACTAATTCTGACCCCCTCAGGAGGGGCGAATGGCGTGCGAGAGGGACGTGCTGGTATCTCCTACGATGGAGGTGCCGGTGATCGAAGGCCAGGTGGTAACCGCGATTCGGACGCTGGCTGGGCGCGGGGTCGGAAAGAAGGCGATTGCGCGCGAGGTCGGCGTCGCAGTCAATACGGTCCGGCGGTATTTGCGAGAGCCCCTCACGCCGGGACAGCAGATTCGGCCAGCGGCGCGACGGTTGACCGACGAGCGGCGCGAGGAAGCGCGGACGCTCTACGAGGGCCCGGCCGCCGGCAATGCGGTCGTGGTGCAGCGGCTCCTCGCGGTGCGTGGCTGCGACCTGAGCGTGCGGACCATCGAGCGCGCGGTCGCCGACCTTCGACGGGCCCAGCGGGTCGCCGCCCTGGCGACCGTGCGCGTGGAAACGGCGCCGGGCGACCAGGTCCAGATCGACTTCGGCCAGAAGCGGCTGCAGATCGCCGGCGTCCGCGTTCGTGTGTTTCTTTTGGTCGCCGTGCTCAGCTACTCGCGCCGTCTCTTCGTCAAAGCGTTTCTCAATGAGCGCGGCGACGATTGGCGCGAGGGCATCGCGGGCGCCTTCACGCATTTCGGCGGCGTGCCGCGGACACTGCTTGGCGACAATGCGCGCGCGCTGGTGCTCGGTCGCGACCGCGCGACCGGCACGGTGAGTTTCCATCCGGCCTACCTCGCCTTCTGTCGCGATTGGGACGTGCAGCCGCGCGCGTGTGCCCCCTATCGCGCCCGGACGAAAGGCAAGACCGAAGCGGGCGTGAAATACGTCAAGCGCAATGCGCTGGCCGACCAGGCCTTCGACTCCTTCGCCGCGCTCGAGCAGTACCTCGCGGAGTGGATCACGATCGCCGATCAGCGGCGTCACGGGACGACCCGTGAAGCGCCGATCGTGCGCTTCGAGCGAGACGAGCGCGCGGTTCTGCGTGCGTTGCCGATCCGGGCCCTGCCGGGCCGGACGCAGCGCCTGCGCCGTCGCGTCGCGCTCGACGCCTTTGTCGACGTCGATACCGTCCGGTACAGCGTCCCGCACCGACTGGTGCGCGACCACGTCGAGGTCGTCATCGAGGATCAGCTCGTCCGGATCTTTCACGGCACCGACGTGGTCGCGACGCACGCCCGATCCCCCGAGCCTTTTGCCCGCGTGGTCGACGTCGCGCACTACGCCGGATTGTGGCGCTCGGCCCTGGACGACAGGCAGGCGCCGGGCTTGGCGCTGCTCGGGCGCGACCTCGCCGATTACGCCGCCATCGTGGATGGTGGCCAATGAGCGTCGTGATTCACGCCCGCGTCGTCGAGCAGCTCACGCGCCTACGGCTGCGCTACGTCGCCGACCGGCTCGACGCCGTGCTCAATGACGCCGCCCGCACCGAGCCGACCTATCTCGATTTCCTTGACGGCGTCCTGCGACAGGAGGTCGATGCGAAGCAGCGGACCCGCGTCGCCATGGGGCTCAAGATCGCGCATTTCCCGACGGTGAAGACGCTCGACGACTTCGATTTCAAATTCCAGCCCTCGGTCGATCAGCGGCTCGTGCGCGAGCTGGCGACGGCACGGTTTCTCGCGCAAGCCGAAAACGTGCTCATCTTCGGCGCGCCCGGCGTCGGCAAAACGCATCTCGCCATCGCGCTGGGGCGTGCCGTCGTCGAAGCCGGCCACTCCGTCCTCTTCACGAGCGCCACCGCGCTGCTCGCCGCGCTGTCCAAAGCCGAAACGGACGGGCAACTAAGCGACCGTTTGATGTTTTACACGAAGCCGAAGCTGCTGATCATCGACGAGCTCGGTTACCTACCGTTTGAACGACGCAGCGCGCATCTCTTTTTCCAACTCGTCGCCCGGCGGTACGAACGCGGCAGCTTGCTGATCACGACCAACCAAGTCGTCACTCAATGGGGCGCGGTCTTCGGTGACGATGTCCTCGCCGCGGCGATCCTCGACCGCCTGCTCCATCACAGTCACACGCTGATGATCCAGGGCGAGAGCTATCGACTCCGACAGAAGAAGAAGGCTGGGCTCCTTGGCCGAGCGCCGCGACACGACGGCTGATCCTCTGTCGTATCGCACTGTGCAGCTTCGGATCACTGTGGGCGCTCGCCGGCGCTGCCGGCTCGCGCTGATTGACGGGAAACACCAGATCAGAAGGGGGTCAGTTTTAGTGTCGGAAAGGGGTCAGTTTTTCCTGTCGCTTGACAGCCCCCAATGTGAACAGCTCGGCCTAACACGGCTTGCAGCCGGCGGCGGCTGGTGGAATCCTGAGCCGCCGCGGCTGAAGCCTGCACGTTAGACAGGCGCGAAGGATCCGCTAGGTACTCGCACGCTCTCGCTTTTGGGTGGTTGCCTCCCTTGGCCACGCCCGGTCGTTTCTTCGGAGGCAGGTGGCTGCTCATGGCGTTCTTGCTGGCTTGGGCGCGTTAGAGTCGAGCGATTGGCGCGAGGTCGCGGACCGACATGGTCGACCGCCGCCGAGGCCCGGCCGGTCCGCCTGGGCGGGCTCGTTTGGGGGGCTGTCTAACCTCCGGCTGCACCTGACGGCGCCGCGCGGGCATTGTTCACATTCAGGCTGCGGCGAATTGCCTGCGGTGCGATACTTCGGACCATCGGGCTCGACTCACGGGCCGTGGTGGTTGCGGCCTTCGAGCGCATCCGATCGATGGCGAGGGGGAGCAATTCACCGCAGCCTGAGCGGGCGCGCGGCGCCGCAGGTGAGCCGGCGCGTTAGGCAGACAAGAATGAACAGCCTGCTTCAGTTGTCACCGGTCGAACTCGGAGCCCTCAGGAAGCTCGATGAGGCCTCGGCCCAATACCTCGTCGGCGGCGGGCAAGCACTTCGGCATCATGGTGTTGATCGACGAGCATCCGACACCGACCTCTACGTCGACGTGGCTGGAGACAATCCGTCGCTAGTGTTCGCGGCGATCGTGAACATTTTGGGCAGAATAGACCCGAAGATCACGATTGAGGCGCTGGGTCAGCCGGGGAAGCGTGTCGAGATTCGTGAAGACGCTCTGGCGCTGGACGTGTTCACCGCTCTACCTGGCTTGGTCTTCGCAGAGGCGCGTTCCAGGTGTGAGTTCGTCGTCCAGGAAGATCTTCGCATCCCGGTCCTAAGCCGGTCGGATCTCGTTGAGCACCTCCTTGCTATCAGGGATGATCCGGAACGTCAGGCGAAGGCCGACGCCGAGCTAATGTTGTTGGGGTCGCTGCCTAACAGGCCGCTGCAGCCGACGAGCGGCGCGGGAAGGACTGGTTAACCAAGAAAGGCCGTTGGCGCCGCTCGCGGCTGAGCGGCAAGCGTTAGACAGGCGCGAAAGATCCGCCAAGTACTCATACGCTCTCGCTCTGGGGGTGGTTGGGTCTCCTGGGCACGCTCGCTCGCCTCTTCGGAGGCACCTGGCTGCTCATCTCGTCCTTGCTGCCTTGGGCCGCGCGGGCTTCGAGCGACTCGCGCCCGGTCGGGGTCCGACACGGAAACCAGCGTCCAGGCCCGGCCGGGCCGCTTGGCAGTGGGCTCACTCGACGGGCTGTCTAACCTCCGGCTGCACCTGACGGCACCGCGCGGGCGTTGTTCATATTCAGGCTGCGGCGAATTGCCAGCGGTGCGATACTTCGCACAATCGGGCTGGCTCACTGGCCGTGATCGCGTTCGGCGTTCGGCCGCATCCGAGCAGGGTGGCGTGGGACGCAATTCGCCGCAGCCTGAGCGGACGCGCGGTGCCGCAGGTGAGCCGGCCCGTTAGCCAGACGACACTACTTCTATGAGCCGACACTCATGGGTCTTGGCGCTCGTGACGATCGCCAGCGTGGCCGGTTGCGCGACCGCCCGAACGTCGCCCGCCCTGAGCGTGAATGCGGACGAAAATTGGTCTGCGGTGACTAGGCTGTCGCCCGGCGCTCGCCTGCATGTGGAAGCCATCGGCGCAGGACCGACCGACGCTCGATTCTTGTCCGCCCAAGGAAATTCCATCACGTTATCGGATGGGACGAAAGAGATCACCATCTCAAGATCCGATGTCCGCCGGATTCTCCTGATCCAACGGCAGACAACTCAGAAAGCCAAACGCGGCCTGGTCGTGGGCGCGGTTCTGGGGGGACTGTGGGGATGGGCCAGCACGGAGACCAACCGCGGCGCCTGGGCGGCGATGCTCGCGGCCGGTTGGGGCGCTGTGGGCGCCGGGATTGGCGCGGCAGATGGTGCTGGCGACCGACGCGAAGTGATCTTGTACGTGAACGAGCCTCTTGTGCAAGATCCAACGCGGTGAGCTGGCTAACACGGCTTGCAGCCGTCGGCGGCTGGTGCGATCCTGAGCCGCCGCGGCTGAAGCCTGGACGTTAGCCAGACAGAATAAGATGCCGTATTGCTGCGAGACGATGGAGCAACAGGTGAATCACGCGTGCGACGTTCACGCAAATCCAGCGGATTGCCCTGACGCTCTAATCGTTCACATTTCGGAGTCCGGCGACTTCGGGATCCGTATCCACGACGGCGGCAGTTCCTTTATCCAAATACGTTATTGCCCGTGGTGTGGAGCGACATTGCTCCAAGGCACAAGGGGATGGCGCCCGCCACGGCATGCGTCATGAAGGTGCTGGCTAACATGCCGCTGCACCTGACGGCACCGGGCCGCGCTCGCGCGCGCCCCTCGCGCGCGGTGCTATCGTTGAAGCGCGCGTGCCGCAGGTGAGCGGCGGGCGTTAGCCACACCAAACCGACGACCGGGGAATGACGGGCGTATACTCGGAAGAACCGAATCGAAGAGGGTTGAGCCATGGACGACAAGATCCCCGGCGTACACTCGGATCCGGACATTCTGGGAGGAACCCCCGTGTTCGTGGGCACGCGTGTACCGGTTCGGGCGTTGCTCGACTACCTGGAACATGGTCGACCGCTGGCGGAATTCCTCGACGACTTTCCGACGGTTGAAAAGGCCCAGGCCATTGGCGTGCTCGACCACATGAAGCAGTTCGTGGCTCATGCGCCTTCTGCTCGATGAATGTGTCCCGAAGCGGCTCAAAAGCGAGCTGCGCGGCCATGACGTCAAGACGGTCCAAGAGATGGGCTGGGCGGGCATCAAGAACGGCGCGTTGCTCAAGCTCGCCGACGGGTCATTCGACGCTTTCCTGACGGTCGATCAGGGCATTACGTTTCAGCAGAATTTCTCCGGTCTCACAATCAGCGTGGTGGTGATGCTGGCGGCCAGCAACGACGCCGACGACCTACGCCCGCTCTTGCCTGCCGTGGAGAAAGTGCTGGCGGATTTGCGTCCTGGTGAAGTCCGGCGAGTGGGTGGCTAACCTTCAAATGGAGCCGACGCGCCCGATCGTATGTGCGACTACGGAGGCGCGGCGCGCGGCTCATTTGAACCGTTGGGCGGACAAGACCTTCAAACGGTGTCGGCAAGCAAGAGATGAATCTGATCTAACAGGCCGCGTCCGATAAAGGGCTTCGCGAGGAGTACCTGCCATGGACGACGTCGAACGGGCGGCTGAGATCAGGCGCCTAAACAGCGAACGTTCAGAAATCATGGCGCGACAGGAGGCTCTCCTTCGAGAAGCGGAGGAGTTGTACGCAAGAAGCCACGAGATCAGAGCTGCGTTTGGCAACCCATTCTTCTACAGCCGCCCTGCGCATCCCGACGAGGGCCTTTCGAACTACACGGGCGCGCGAAGCCACGAAGTCGTGTTGCCGACGATTCTCGCCCTGCAGGATGCACATCGCAAGCTCCGAGCGATCAGCGAACGGCTTCGCGAACTCCGCGTCTCCAGTGAGTGAATTCGGTTACGTTGAGGCTTCACATTGATGAGAGTGCCACCCAACATGCAAATGGAGCCGACGCGCCTGACAGTCCGTGCGATTCAGCCGCCTCGGCGCGCGGCTCATTTGCGACGTTGATATGACTTCGGCTTGTCAATCGCGCGGCGCGTGGACACACGGGTAGTACGTCGATGCGAGCGAAGCGTGGTCCGTCTGGTGATGGGCGTGGCGACGAAGCGGCTGGGCCGAGACGGGACCAGTAAGACCGACGGTTGATCCTGCTGATATCCGTGGGTTGGGTACCACCGTACTGTGATCCGTCACGCGCCTGCCTCGGTCTAGGGACGAGGGTCGACTTGCGTCGCCTCTTAACGCCGTCGAGGATTGCGCTGCACACCGGGGTCCCGCCTCGGCCCTGCCGCTCCCCGCCATCCCGCTACGCGGTCAGCGGCACCGTCTTCGCAATCGCCCACATGAAGGCGATGAGTTCACGCGCGATCGCCGTGACCGCGACGTTCGGATGCTTGCCGCGCGCGGTCAATCGGCGAAACCGTTTGCACAGCCGCACCTGCGCCTTCCAGCCGATGTCCTGCAGCGGCTTCGGCAGGCGATCGATGCGCTGCTGGATATGCGCCGAGACCTTCGCGGGATGGCGATACGCCCAGGCGGCTTCGATGAGCGCGCGGCGCGCGCGCCCGTTGCCCGCCTTGGTGATGCCGCCCTGGCGGCGCGACGCGCCACTGGAGTACTCCGACGGAATCAGGCCGACGAAGGCGGCGAGCTGGCGGGGATTGTCGAAGCGTGTCAGGTCGCCGAGCTCCGCGACGACCGTGATCGCGACGAGCCATTGCACGCCGCGCAACGCCTGCAGCGCCGCGACCACCGGCGCCCAGCGCCACGCCGGGGCGAGCTGCCGGAGTTGCTCGCTGAGGCGCGTGACGCGACGCTCGGTCTCATCGATGGCGTCGCGATACTCCTGCAACGCGATGTGCTGGGCCGGGTCCGGAAAGCTGAGATCGGTGAGCCACCGACGGTACGCGAGGGTCCACCCCTCGCGGCCCGGGTAGCGGCGGCCCTGCCGCAGCAGGAAGGCCTTCAGGCGATACTTCGCCTGCGTCCCGACGGTGACCGCATCCTCACGCGCTCTCACCAAATCGCGGAGCGCTTCATCGGCCGCGTCGGGTACATAGATGGCACGGAGTTCGCCGGCCCGATGCAAGCGCGCCAGCATCCCACTGTCGCGGCGGTCCGTCTTCACGCGGTCGCCGCTCCGCTTGGGGATCATCGACGGACTGACGATGACGCACGCCTCGCCGCGCGTCGTCAGGTGGCGGTGAATCCCGAAGCCGCATGGCCCCGCCTCGTAGACGAAGTGCAACACGCGGTCACGCGCCTGGAGCGCGCGCACCACCTTGTCGAGCGGCTCGAGGTCGCTGGCGATGACCCCGTAGTGCCGGACCTCGCCCGCGCGGTCCCCCTCGGCAATGGACACGTCAATCGTATCTTTGTGGACGTCCAGGCCGACAAACATGTTACGTTTCCCCATGACCGACCTCCTCGTGTGTGGCGCTGTGCGCCGTCTCGCGACGTTCCGCATAATCCACGAGATGACGAGGACGGTCGGTCACTTTCTGTCAGGCCCCGCGACGCGGAGCCGTGACAGCCATGTTGTCTAGGCCGCTGGCTGGAAGCGAAGGAACGTGAGAATTCCTGGGGCAGAGCGCGCGATCGTTGGTGATGCCAAGGTCCGCGACTACCTCCTGTCGGTCGAGCATCGAGTTGGC
Organism: uncultured Acidobacteriota bacterium; assembly: GCA_963792785.1. GTDB lineage: Bacteria > Acidobacteriota > Vicinamibacteria > Vicinamibacterales > CAVVIG01 > CAWIMX01. Next base: position 1,638,939 of record CAWBXO010000001.1, read on the forward strand.
AGCGCAAAGGCGCGATTCTTTGCGCAGCTCGGATTCGAGCCGGACAAATGGCAGGTTCTGCAGAACGCACTCGTCCGGTTTGCAGCTGAAGATGCAAAGCTTGGTACCAAGACGAGGTTTGGACAGAAGTACGTCGTATCCGGTACCCTAACGGGACCGACCGGGCGCAGCGCCGCGCTTGTCCTCGTCTGGATTGTATTGAACGGCGACGACTTTCCGCGGTTCGTGACGGCTTATCCGGGAGCAGGATCATGACAGCGCCATTCCGAGAGCTCGACACAGTCGTTCTTCTCAGAGACCTGCCAGATGCGGGGCTTCGTGCGGGAGACCTCGGGGCGGTTGTGCAGGTGTACGGCGAAGAAGCCGTTGAAGTCGAGTTCGTCACCGCATCCGGACGCACTCAGGCGATCCTCACAATCCCCGTCGGCGAGGTCCGTCCGGTTCGCGACGATGATCTGATGGCCGTTCGAACAGCCCCACCTGCTCGAGGAGCGGCCTAACACGGCTTGCAGCCGTCGGCGGGCCCGCGTGTCAATGAGCCGCCGCGGCTGAAGCCTGGACGTTGGGCGGCACGACCACGCGATGCGCCACAAGCGATGGGCAATAGGATGGAAGGACGATCGCGGATGGGGCTGGTCGGCGCGGAGTCGCAATCGCGACGAAAGAAGCTGACCGCGTAAGGGCGGGCGAGAGGCATGTGACGAGTCGCTACTGGGAAATCGTTGCGATGGGCTGGGTCGCCTTCGCGATCGTTTGGGGCGTGGCCGGGCTGCGCATTCGCGTCCCGAAGCGCCGCGCCTCGATCGGATTCACGCTTCTCAACACGGCCGTTCTGTACGCCGGATTGATCCTCGTGTTCCTGGGGCGTGTCAACGACACGACGATCGGCGTTCGGTTCGCATCCGATGCGCCGATCGTCGGGCTCGCAGGATTGCTGCTGGTAGCGGCCGGCTTTGCCGTTGCGATGTGGGCGCGGTGGGTGCTCGGCGCGAATTGGAGCGCGACCGCGCAGATCGACGAAGGGCAGCACTTGGTCCGCAGTGGCCCGTATGCGCGCGTCGCGCACCCGATCTATTCGGGGATTGCGCTCGCAACGCTCGGCACCGCGATTGTCGGCGGTTCCGTTGGCAATTTACTGGGGTTCGTGCTCGTCGTGACATCGTTTTGGCAGAAGGGTCGGCGCGAAGAGCGACTTATGCTCGCGGAGTTCGGCGCTGCCTATTCGGACTATCGACGCGGCGTGAAGTTCATGGTTCCCATCGTTTTGTGACGCTTGTTTCAGTGGGCGTGCCTGCCTTCGGGCACGGTAGGCGGACCTTCGTTTGAGGTTGTCACAGTTGCTGTACGAAAGACCACCACGGACCTCGCACTCCCGCCTGACGCCTGGAACAATCAGAATGACGCCGAGGGCCGACTAACCACCGCATGCAGCCGACGAACCGGTCGGTCATCACATTTGCATGCGTTTGATGCCTAACGCCTTCCGAACGGACTCGGCATCCAGCGAAGGTGGCGGTCGGTTCATGGTTGACGGAGAGCTTCTGAAGCCCCTGCGTCCGATGGAAGCGCATCGGCAGATACCGCACACTAGCTTGCCCGTGCGTCCCCGTGTCCCACTGGCTGTTCTCGCTCTCGGCCTGAATGCGCTGCTCGTCGTCGCGTGCAGTTCGCCGTCACCCACACCGAGGCTGCCAACCTCGCCGACGCCGATATCGTCGCCACCTCCGATCCCGGTCACCACGATCACCGGCACGGTCACTGCGACCAATGATGGTGTCGTCGTTCCTGGGGCGACCGTCGCGATCACCGTGGCGGCGCCTGTGGAGGAAGATCAACCGATCGCGACGACGACGACGGACGGCACGGGCCGCTACTCGTTGACCTATCAGCGCCAGGCCACCTACATGCGGCTGACGGTGAGCCGGGACGGGATGATCACGCGCACCGCCTATATCGAAGGTGGACGGTCGCGTCAGGCCGACGTCGATCTGTTTCGCGAGGACGTCACCTTCCACCTGCGCGATTTTCGCGTTATTGCGCGCACCGGCGTATACGGCGGCGACCCAAGCATTTATCCCCTCACGCCCGTGACTCGTGCCGTGACGCTCTACATGTCAACGGTAACGTCCTGGCCACCGCCGACCGGGAAGCCGGTGGACTCCGGACGGATTGACTTCGTCCAGAACGTCATTGTCTCGTCGATTCCCGAGATGACGGAAGGGGCGGCTGTCGGTCATTGGAGTGGAGCGAGGCCCGCTCACCGAGAGCCGCTTTGGCTATCTCACCGTCAACTGGAGGGATTACGATCCCGATTCCGGCTTCTGCGGCGACGGGTACTATCCGGGCGGCGACCGGCCTGGCATGCGGTTGGTGGCGAGCGGTTGCTCATGCGGCGGATACCAGTTCGACCCCGGGAAGGCAAACGCGCAGGAGCGCCGCTATTTCCGCTACCTCTACTCCCGCCCTTATGGCAATACCGACCCGGACAACGATCCGAAGTTCACGGTCCTGCCCTGAGCTGAACGAAGGCGATTCGTCTGCGAAAGTTTGAAGGTGCCTGGTACATCGGCATCGACAAGAGCTTCCGCGATCGGCGCTCGCTCGCCGACTACAATAAGCAATCGATGAGCAGCTTCGATCTCGATGGACGGGTGGGTCTCGAGGTGCCGGAGCCCGTCTCCGCTCGCAAGAGCGCGCGGCTGGCGTGGGCGGCGTCACTCGTCGTGCCCGGCAGCGGCCAGCTCTACGCCGGCGCCAGGACGCGAGGCCTCGCGACCCTCGTGGCGACGGTCCTGGCCATCGCGGGCATGGCAACCGGCGTGGCCACCGGCGTCGCGGTCCGCGGCATCATCATGCTCTACGCGTTCGCCTCGGTGGACGCGTACTTCACCGCGCGGGAAGCCAACCGGGGGCTGAACCCGTCCGGAGGACAGAATCCCCGCGTCGCGGCGGTCCTCAACGCCATCACCAACGGCTTCGGGTACTTCTATCTCGGCGAGCGGCGGAAAGGCCTGATGACCTTCGTCGCGCTGGCGGTCCTGAACGTCATCGCCCAGGCCATCGCGGCGAACAGCCTGCGCCTCGGGCTGGGCGTGGCGATCGGGCTCGAATGCGTGCTCGCGGCGATCGCGGTGGATGCGTACCGCATCGCCGAGGGACTGGCGGCCGAGCCGGGCCGCCAGCAGGAGGTCCCGGAGACGCCGGCGCCGGACCTGCCGCGGTGGGTGCCCCTGAGCTACTCAGGGGCCGTCCTCGCCGTCTACGCGCTGATGGTGGTCCTCGGAGCGGCCTTCCTCATGCAACAGCAACCCTGAGCGGTCGCCTGCCCTACCCGCCCTGCCCTACGGCGCGACCGTCACCTTGAGCATGGCGTTCGTCCAGCAGCACACCTCGCCGCCGCCGCCGTCGCCCGAGTAGTCGTTCGCCACCAGCTCCAGCACGTACTCGCCGGCCGCGTCGAACGTCGCCGTGGTCATCGCCTTCCCGCGGAACGGCTCGTTCACCTTGCCGCCCTCGAGCGTCTCGACCTTCGGCTCGTCCTTGTCGAACGTGACTTCGCCGGGGCCGCGGAACTTCGCCCAGAACAGCGTGACGGGCACGCGGTCGCGCGTCATCGGCGCGTTCGTGCCGCTGGTGTACTTCGCATCGTCCGACGTCCAGACCGGGAGCTGGAGCGGGACGCCGACCTTCGCGGTCCGCGCGGGCGCAGTGCTGACCTTGGCGATAGGCCCCTGAATCTGCGCGCCGTTCTCCTCGAACCGCACGATCGGCGGGTTGTTGCCAACCGCGAGGTCGGTGAACGGGCTCACGTTGTAATCGTTGAGCGTGCGCAGCGGGATCTGCGTGGTGATGCCGTTCGCCGTGATCGTCCAGACCAGCGAGTCCTGCGGCTTGGTGAACGACGACGGCACCGGCACGATGAAGAGGCCCGTGCGGCGGCCGGCGAGGAAGTGCGTCGGCTGGCCCTGGTCGGGGCCGCCGGGCTCGATCTTGTTGCTCTCCCCGATGGGGATGTCCATGTCGCGCTTGAGGTTGCGGTTGTAGTAGCCGACGAGGAACGAGCGGCCGTTGCCGCCGGGGTTGTCGAACCAGCCCTCGAACGACGCGGTGATGCTGGTGCCGAACCCCTTGGGCGGCTCGATGGGCAGCCGCTGGGCGGCGATCACGACGCCGGCCAGGACGATGGACGCGCACAGCGCCGCAACCGAATAGCGATGGGAAGTCATGCCTTTGGGCTCTCTATAAATCAGGAAGGGCGAAAACCGAACGGGGGCCGGGCGAACCCGGCCCCCGCGAATCACGGCGGACCTGAAGGTCCGCCCTACTACTGCTGCTGCTGCTGCGACGCGTCGGCGTTCTTCGCCTTCCGCTTGGCGAGCAGGTCCTGGTACTCCTGGTCGTTCAGGTACACGACGTTCATCCACGCGTGCGCCATCTCGTCCACCGTGCGGTCGCCGTAGCCGACCCACTGATCGGGGTCCGGGTTGTTCTTGTTCGCGCGCGTGTTGTCGTACCACGCGGTCACGTGGATGATGGTCCCCTTCGGGAACACCGGCGCCGCGTCGTCGGCGTAGATGTAGTTCGTCATCCAGTTGAAGTTGAAGTGGCCGACGTAGCTGATGATCTGCGTCTGCCCGTTCGGCAGGATCGCCTCGACCTGCATCGCCTTGCCGCGCAGGTGGAAGTGCGGCTGGAAGTTGGTGATGAGCGTGTTCTCGTTCAGCAGCGTGAAGCCTTCCGTGTAGGCGATCGAGTTCGGCGGGATGTCGAGCGCGGGCGCGCCCGGCGAGCGCCGGATGCCGCTGAAGCCCACGAGGTACGCGCGGTGCTTCGGCTCCTGCCCTTTCGGGTAGAACCAGATGCCGATCTCGGAGCCCGTCGAGATGTCCTCGCCCGCGGCGTGGATGTGCTCATCCCACGAGATCTTTTCGCCCGGCACGAGCAGCTTGCCCGAGTCTGCGGGGTAGAGGTCGTACTTCTTGCCGATCGCCCATTCCATCAACTGCGGGCGGCGGTTCACCAGGTCGTTCGGGTCGACGCCGGCGCCGCGGGCGCCCGTGCCCGTGTTCACCGCGTCGGGATCGTTGGCGAGCACGAGGTACGCGATCGAGTGGTGCAGCGTCCGGCGCGCGGCCAGTGACGTCGGGCGCATCTCCACCATCCGGACCCAGCGGGGCTCGGTGATGGGGATGTCGCTCATCGGACGCCACCAGACGTCCTGGTGGACGGCCGGCATCGTGTACTGGTCGGACTTGATCACGAGATCGGGCGGGCCGAAGCCGTCCTTCTCGCCGGCCCACTCGTTGGTCGTGGTCAGCGGCTTGGGCGCCGGCATGTCTTTCGGGTCGCCCATCGGCGCGCCCTCGTCCACCCAGCGGACGATCGTGTTGAGCTGCTCCTCGCTGAGCGACATGTCGTTCTTGAATTCCTGCACGCCGACGCTCTTGTCGATGTGCCACGGCGGCATCTGCTGCGACGCGACGCGCTCACGAATCGAGCGGGCCCAGGGGCGCGCATCCTGATAGGTGATGAGCGACATCGGCGCGATCGAGTTCGGCTGGTGGCAGTCCTGGCACTTGGCCTGGAAGATCGGCGCGACGTCCTTCGTGAACGTCACATCCTTCGGCGCATCTGCCGCGAGCGCCGGCGAAGCGAGCATGGCGCATGCACCGAGCGCCGCCGCGAATCCACGACCTGTCATGAACGGCCTCCTGAAAGAGATCCCGCACATTCTACGGGAAGTCCCTGCCCACTCGGGACAGTTTCCTGACTTTTGATTATAGGCGCGCCCTTGTCATCGGTTGTCAGCGTTGAGGGCCCCGCGTGCCCTGGAAATGACCTCCGAGGGGGACAGGCCGCGCGCGCGGAGCTCCCGCACGCCTGTATCGCCGTCCGACTTGCTCAGCTTCCGGCCGGCCGACCTCATGATGAGGGGGTGGTGCAGAAACCGCGGCGGTACGCCGCGTCCGAGCAACCGGGCGAGCTGGATCTGCCGGCCCGTCGAGGCCAGCAGGTCGTCGCCGCGAATCACGTCGGTCACCCCCTGCCGCAGGTCGTCCACCGCCGCCACGAACTGGTAGGTCCAGTTGCCGAGGCGATCTCGCACGAGAAGGTCGCCGCACTGCTCTGACGGCCGCTGTTCCTGCGGTCCGTGCCGCCCATCGTCGAATCGTTCGACGGACGGAGCGAGCCGCACGCGAAGCCCGAGGCCCGGCCCTTCGACGAGGCCCTTGCCGCGGCACGTGCCCGGATAGCGCCGCTCGTAGTTCGTCGCGGCCCTGGGGCGCCAGGCGGCGCCTGCGCGGCGATCGCGGCGCGCGAGCACCCGCAGGCGTAGACGAGACCCTGCGCGCGGAGCTCGTCGAGCGCCGCTTCGTAGATCGCGCCGCGGTCGCTCTGCCTGACGATCGCGTCGGGCACGAAGCCGAGCCAGTCGAGATCCTCGAGGATCGCGCGATCGAACTCCGGGCGGCAGCGCTCGCGGTCGTGGTCCTCGATGCGCAGCAGCACGCGCCCGCCCGCCGCGCGCGCCGCGTCCCAGACGTAGATCGCGTTCAGGACGTGGCCGAGGTGGAGGTACCCCGTCGGCGCCGGCGCGAAGCGCGTCACCATCGTTATGGGTGCAGGATGAGTTTCTTGACTCTCCAATTGTTCATGTCCGCGACGATGAGCTCGTTCTCCGACGGGCACGCGAGCGCGTGCACCCAGTTGAACTGGCCGGGCCCGCGGCCCGACTCGCCGAACATGCCGATGATCTTCCCGTCGAGCGTCATCTTGTAGATCCGGCCCGGCTCGGAGTCCGACGTGTAGATGTACTGCGTCGGTCCGTTCGTGATGCACAGCGTCCAGGGCTGCGTCTCGTCGGGCGCATTCGGCGTGGCGTTGCCGAGCACCGGATGCCGCGTCTTGTCGTAGGGCGCGTTCAGGAGCAGGAACCGGACGAACGTGCCGTCGGGGCGGAACACCTGGATGCGCCGGTTGTTGCGATCCGCGACATAGATGTTGTCGTTGCGGTCGGCGGCGATGTTGTGCGGCGTGTTGAAGTTCCCCGGGTTCTCATCGGCGTGCGGCCCGCCCGTGCCGCGCTGGCCCCACTGGGTGACCCAGTTACCCGACTTGTCGAACTTCGCCACGCGCGAGTTCGTGTAGCCGTCGCTGATATAGATGTTGTCCTGCGAGTCCCACGTGACGTCGGTCGGCCCGCGGAAGTAGCCGTCGACGGCGCGCGCCGGCGGGCTGCCGCGTCCGGTGCCGAAGTACTCCGGCTCGTCCGGCCCTTCGGGCCGACGTCCCAGGTTGAGCGTCACGTAGCCCGCCGGATCGAACCGCGTCGCGGCGTGCGTGCCCTTGTCGACGACCCAGAGGTTGTCGTGCCGATCGAAGCGCACGCTGTGGCCGTAGCCGAGGCCGTAGACGCCTTTGCCGATCTCGCGGACGAAATTGCCCTTCTCGTCGAACTCGAGCAACTGCGTCGACGCGTTCCCGTAGAGCGGCCCGTTCGTCGAGCTGCCGGGATGGTTGAGGACCACGAGGTGGCCCTTCGAGTTCACCGTCACGCCGAGCACCTCGCCGAGGTTCATGTCCGGCGTGTACTTGAGGAAGTGGTCGACCTCGTCGTACTTGATGATCGGCGGGTTCGGGTTAGGCGGCGGTTGGGGCACCTGCGCGCCCAGGCCGGGGGCCCACACCGACGCCGCGATCACTCCAGCCACAAGCCACAGGCGCTTCATAAAGCCTCCCCTGAAAACCGAAAGCACTCCGCACCTCAGCACCCAAGCACCTTACGTGTAGTACTGCTTGTACCTTCCCCGCCGGAACAGCCAGCCTCCCAGCGCGCCGCCCCAGCCGAGCACGTAGTGCATGCGGCCCAGATCGATCATCTCGATCAGGTTGCCGTCGAAGTCCTTCGCGAAGAAGAACGTGTGCCCCCGGGGCGACTGCTCCGGTTTCGTCACGCACTCGACGCCCTTGCTGACGAGGTAGTCGTACCACCGCTGGGTGCCGCGCACGTTGAAACTGAAATGCGTGAGGCCGATGCGGTTCCACGGGATCGTCTCCGGCGGCCGCTTCGGATCGAACGCGAAGATCTCGAGGATGCCGCCCCCGGGCACGCGCACCCACCCGATCTTGCAGCGCGGCGCGGGCGCGTCGACGCCGAAGAAGCTCTTCACGCGATCCGGCGGCGTGTCGGACACGCCCACGAGCGGGCAGCCGAACACGTCCCAGTAGAACTTCACGGCCCGGTTGAAGTCGGACACCGTGATGCCGACATGGCTGAACGACCGCGCTCTCACGTCACCTCCGCACTAATAAGCACCAAAGCACCCAAGCACCTACGCACCCAAGCACCTTTCCACGATATGCTCCGCCGCGCGGAGCGCCTGCGCCGCGATCGTCAGCGCCGGGTTGACGGCGCCAGACGAGGGGAAGAACGACGCGTCGACGACGAAGAGGTTCGCGACGTCGTGCGCGCGGCAGTACGGATCGAGCACCGAGGTGCGCGGGTCGCGGCCGAACACCGCCGTGCCGCACTGGTGCGTCGTGTTCTTCGTGCCGAGCGAGTGCTTCACGACGGGCCCGAAGCCGAGCCGCTTGAGCAGGCGCTTGGTCTCCTCGACCAGCCGCCCGTGCGCCTCGACGTTGTTCTGCCGGTACGCGAGGCGGATCCGCCCGTCCGGCCCGACAGTCACGCGGTTGCCGGCGTCCGGCAGATCCTCGCTCATCGCGAGCCAGTCCACCGCGCCGTCCGCCCACCGCTCCCACGCCCACATCGGGATCCAGCGGTACTGCCGCGGCGCCTGCGTCCGCAGCACGATGGCCTCGGTGCGGCCCTGCGACTGGATCTGCCCGAGCGGCGGCCCGCCGTCTGGGCCGCGCAGGTACCAATCGTTGATCGCGACCGTCTTCTGGAACACGGTCGCGTTGCGCGGGCTCCACCGGAACGCGCTGATCATCGTCGCCTGGTGCGCCATATAGCGCCGGCCGACGAGACCCGACGAGTTCGCCAGGCCGGCCGGGTGCGCGGCGCTCGCGGATCGGAGGAGCAGCGCGGCCGAGTTCACCGCGCCGCACGACACCACCACGAGGCCCGCCTCGACGCGGCGGGCCGTGCCGTCGCGCACGATCTCCACCGCCTCCACCCGCGTCCCGTCGGCGCTGGCGATCAGGCGCTCGGCGCGGGCGTGCGTCCACAACGTCACGCTCGGATGGCCGAGCGCGCCGGCGACGCAGCAGACCTCCGCGTCGCTCTTCGTCCTGAGTTTGCAGGGATACGAATTGCACGTGCGGCACAGGATGCAGCCGTCCGGCTCGCCGGGACGGATGAGGCCGAGGGGCAGCGGAAACGGATGCAACCCCTCTCCCCGCAACTCCTCGACGATCGCCGCCATCTGCTCGGCGTGCGGGATCGGCGCGAACGGAAACGCCTCGCGCGCGGGCTCGGTGGGATCGACGCCGCGCTCGCCGTGCACGTGATAGAGCCGCTCGGCGCGGTCGTAGTACGGGGCGAGCGTGTCGTAGTCGATCGGCCAGGCGGGCGACTCGCCGCCCGGGTGGCCCATGGCCTCGAAGTCCTCGCGGCGGAGGCGGAACAGCACGCTGCCCCAGAATTTGCTGTTCCCGCCGACGCAGTAGTGCGTGTACGGCTCGAAAGAGCGGCCGTCGGCGTCGAGCCACGTCTCGCGCGCGCGGTAGCGGCCGTCGCGCCACACCGCCTCGGCGCTCCAGTTCTCCGGCTCGCTCGGGATGAACCCGCCCCGCTCGACGATGAGGATGCGGGCGCCGGACGGCGCCAGCGCGTGCGCGACCGTGCCGCCACCCGCGCCGCTGCCGATGATGACCACGTCGAACCGATCGCTCACTGCGGGCGGGGCTCCAGGCTGGCGTAGACCTGATCCATGAGGCGCTGGTCCTCGATCGCGCGCTCGACGCTCATCTCCGGCGCGCCGCCGCCGCGGATCGCGCGCAGGAAGTCCTCGTACATCGCGCGGTAGCCGCGGATATCCCGGTACCCCGGCAGCCGCACCTTCGGCCCACCGCGTCCGCGCACGAGCACGAAGAGGCCGTTCGACTCGAACGTGATCACGCCCTCGCGCCCGAACAGCTTCGAGAGCCGCAGGCCGCGGAAGAGCGACGGGATCTCGCGCGAGTAATACAGAGACCCCACCGCCTGGTTGTCGTAGCGGAACGACACGAGCATGCTCTTCGCGCGCGTGTCGGGCCCTGCCGTCGACGCCGCCGGGCGGTAGCCGTGAATGGAGGTGATCGACGGCCCGAGGCTGCCGGCCAGGTGCAGCCAGTGGATGCCTTCCTCGAAGAACGCGTCGCCGCCGGCCATCGTCTCGTCGTTGCGCCAATCGTCGGCGGCCTTGAGCCGATGCGCGATCGTCGAGAAGTGCGCGAACACCATCTCACCGATCGCGCCCTCCGCCAACAGGCGCCGCAGGCACACCGCGAGCGGCTTGTAGTGATCGTTCTCGCCGACCAGCACGACCCGTCCGGCGCGATCGCGCGCCGCGGCCACCGCCTCGTAGTCCGCCAGGGCCGGGAACGCCGGCTTCTCGACGAGGACGTGCTTCCCCGCCGCGAGCGCCTGCTCGGTCAGCTCACGGTGATACTTCGGCGGCACGGCGACGACGACGGCGTCGACCGCCGGATCGGCGATCGCGGACGCGTACCCGTCGTACGCGGCGGCGCCGCCGAACCGCTGGCGGCAGGCCTCGGCCTTCGCCCGGTCGCGGCTCGCGTAGGCGCACGCGATCTCCGCGCGCATCCCGCGCAGCACGCGGCTGTGGACGTCGGTGATGAAGCCGCATCCGAGGAACGCGACGCGGATCGGCCGGGCGGATGACATCAGGGCGCTTGTATTGTAAGGTCTCGGCTGGAGGTCCACTATGTCCCCCGCCGCCGCGCCCGTCCGGACGCCCTTCCGCCTGAAAGCCGAAAGCATCGAGGCCTGCAGCTGCAACCACGGCTGCAACTGCCAGTTCGACGGCTTCCCGAACGAAGGCCTCTGCGAGTTCATCCTCGCCTACCAGGTGACCGAGGGTCGCTTCGGCGACGTCGTGCTCGACGGCGTCAAGGCCGTCGTCGCCGCGAAGTACCCCGGCGCGATCCATGAAGGCCACGGGCGCGCCGTGCTGTTCGTCGACGCCGCGGCCACGCCCGAGCAGACCGACGCCATGATGACGATCTTCTCGGGGCGGATGGGCGGCATGCCGTGGGAGGCGCTCGCGGGGACGATCGACCGGTTCGACGGGCCGATCCGCGCGCCGATCGCGGTCACGGTCGCCGCCGAGCGGTCGCACGTCAGCATCCCGGGCGCGATCGAGATGCAGCTCACGCCGTTCGTCAACTCGGTGACCGGCGTCGAGAAGGAAGTGCACATCACCTACCCCAAGGGCGGGTTCTTCTGGAACGACGGCCGCATCGCGACGACCGAGACGATGCACGCCAGCCACGGCGACCTCACACTCGAGTGGCCGCATCGCTTCGCGGCGATCGCCGAGGTGAACTGGTCGAACGCGTAGCGTCCGGCTGAAGCGACGTGCCGTTCGGAACATCATGCGGGCGAAAGCGGAGGGCCGCCCGCTGGCGCCGCGGGCCGTCGGCCGTCGCCCCGGAAAAACCGCGCGCCGTTCGGTACCCTGACGCACCGCGGCGGTCCTGCCCGCTCGCGGCATCCTCAGATCAACTGGTACCGCTCCAGGTGCTTTCTGGCGCCTCGGGTGGCATACCGGCAGACCGCCGCGACGGGCTCACTCCGCGCGGTTTTTCGTGAATCGTGTCGGGCCGACTTCACGGCCCGCGGCGCCAGCGGGCGGCCCTCCGCAGGGTGGCCCGCGACGCACGCGGCCGAATCCCCGGTCGTGGAGGGCGGCGTCTCGGGCAGCGCGCCGTGTGGAGTCAGCCCTCGGGCTCGCAAGAAAACCGGCGCGGAGCGAAGGCCCCCCGCGGCCGTCTGTTGCGAGGTCACACGGGCCGAGGGGTTGCCCGAGGCGGTACTCGTTGATCGGAGCGATGCCGCGATTCGGTAGGACGGCCGCGGCTGCGACAGGCCAGCGAGCGCAGCGTCGGTTTTCGGGCTGACGGAACCCGGCGCGCCGCCCGAGATGCCGCCCTCCACGGCGGCGGCCGCCGTCGGCGAACATGTGCGCCGGCGGGACTAACATCCGAACGGCGTCCGGCTTCACCAGATGATCGAATGCGGCACACCTTGACCGATCGCAATATCGTCCTCGTCGCCATCATCCTCGTCACGGCGCTCGCGTGGGTCTATCTCGCGCGCATGGCCTCGGACATGGCGATGGCCGCGATGCCCGGTATGCCGGCCATGGCGGGCCTGCCCGACCTGCGCGCGTGGAGCGTCGGGGCGTTCACCGGCCTGTTCGTGATGTGGGCCGTGATGATGGCCGGCATGATGCTGCCGTCGGCCACGCCACTCGTCCTGCTCGTCGTCTCGACGTATCGCCGGCGCGGCGGTCCGCTCGTGCACGTGCTCACGGCCGCATTCACGATCGGCTATCTCCTCGCGTGGACGCTGTTCAGCGCGGCGGCCGCGGCGCTCCAGATCGCGCTGCACCGAGCGGCGCTGCTGACGCCGATGATGGCGAGCCAATCGGCATGGCTCGGCGGCGGGATCCTCGTCGTCGCGGGCGTCTATCAGTGGCTGCCGGTCAAGGACGCGTGCCTCTCGCACTGCCGATCGCCGCTGCACTTCCTCTCGACCGAGTGGCGCGAGGGCGTATCGGGCGCGCTCGTGATGGGGCTGCGCCACGGCTGGTTCTGCGTGGGGTGCTGCTGGGCGCTGATGGCGCTGCTGTTCGCGGTAGGGGTAATGAACCTCGCGTGGGTCGCCGCGATCGCGGTGTTCGTGCTGCTGGAAAAGGTCACGCGCGCGCCGACGATCGTCGGGCGGGCCGCCGGCGCGGCGCTCGTCGCCTGGGGCGCGTGGGTCCTGTTCGCGGCGCCGGTCAGCTGATCAGACGCAGATCCGGGACGTCCCTGAAGTCGGCCGGGTTGAGCGTCCAGAGCGACGCGTCGTGGGCCACGGCGCACGCGGCAATCGCGAGATCGATCTCCCGCCCGCGGCCGCGGCTTACTTTCTTATAGAACTGCGCGGCCAGCCGCGCCTCGTTCGCGCCGAACACGGCGGCGGCCTCGATCGGGAACAGCTCCTCCTGCGCGGCGATCTCGACGGGCGCGCGGGGTCCTCTCAGCCACTCGTACAGGACAAGGGTCGAGATCGCGATGCGGTGCCCCTCGTCGATCAGGGCGGCCAGCCGGTCGAGCGATCGGCGCGGGCCGGTCAGCGCGTCGATCAGGGCGGAGGTATCGAGATGGACGGTCACGCCGCGGGGTGGCGCCTACCGCCGCGACGACGGGCGGCCCGGAGGTCTCGGAGCTCGGCGTCGACGTCGGCTGCTGAGCGGGATGGCCGGGCCTGGCGAAGGCGATTCACCACCGCAAGGGCGTCACGCCGCTCGCGCTCGCTCAGGCGATCGGCGTGTGCCGCGTATTCGGCGACCGCCTCGCGCACGATCTGGCTCTGCGGCCGGCGGAGCCGCGCGGCCGTGCGGCGGATGTGCTCGACGGTCCGCTCGTCGAGTGAGAACGTGACGCGAACCATAACGATGCAATAATACCATACACTGCGGCCGGCTCGCCGGAGTTAAATGCAGACCTGGTCGGGATCGGACCAGTCGGCAAACCCGTCCACCGTATCGCTCAGAGGTGCTCCCGCATCTTAGGACGAACAATGGCCCGATCAGGGAAATCGTTCGGGCAGACATCGAAGAAATCCGTGAGCGCACTGGTGCCTGGATCAACCGCCCGGCGTCGGCTCAGTTCATCGCCGCTCGGGCAAACGCCGCCGATCGCATATCGGCGCGCAGCCAGCATTCGACGACGTCGTTCAGTTCGTGCAGCCGGAACGGCTTGCGCAGGCACGCGTCGAACCGCACCCCCGAGAGCCGGCCCCCTTGGTCCGTGGCATCGCCTATCAGGCACAGCACCTTGGCGCGGGGCCCCACGCTCAGCCGCCGAAGCAACTCGGTGGCCGACGGGTCGTCCGACAGGTCGAGGATCACGACGTCGAGCGGCAGCGCGTCGAGACACGAAAGGGCCTCCTGGCCCGTCGCGGCGTCGAGCGAGCCGCACCCGATCTCATCGAGGCTTGCCGTGAGCAACTCGCGCAGGTGAGAGTCGCCGCTGACCACCAGGGCAATGAAGCGGGTGTCCATGGCGGTTTACCTAACCACATTCGGTACCAGATCGAATCCGTGGATTTCCCGAAGAAACACGCGCCCCTGACAATTCGTGTCAGGAATCAGGTGCCACTTCTTGGCCGGACTGACACCCCTTTGCCGGCTCTGCCGGATCGCAAATCGTCAGATCGATTTCAGGATTGAAAACGACACGAGCGTCACCGCGCGATTTTCCTCGTGATTGCCGCCACGAGAACCGGAGCCGATCTTGCTCTTGCTCACCTTGGCACTCATCTTCCCAACACATGGCCGCCCTCATCGTCCTGGTCAGCGCCGTCCCCCGCGCCCTTCGCCGAATCGATGCGATTCTGTCCGACGCGGGCTATCTCGTCGCGGCCGTCCCATCGCCGGCCGAGGCACAGTACCTCCTCGACTCGGTGACGCCCGATCTGCTGCTCGTCGACGTGCGCCTCAACCTGGCCGGCGGCGCGCGCCTCGCCATACGGAGCCGCCTCGAGCGCCCCGCCCTCCCCGTCATCGTCGCGCACGAATCGGATGAGCCGGGGGTCGACGCCGACGCGAAGCGCCTGGGCGCGGCGTTCGTGCGGGCGTCGGCGGAGCGCCCGGAGCTCCTGCTACTCGTCGGCGCCGCGATCGAGCGACATCGGCGCGCGCAAGCCCCGGTGCGGCGATGGGCGCGGCGGCGGGCGCCGGTGTCGGTGCGCGTGCGCGCCGGCGACACGCCGGCGCAGGTGATCAACATGAGCCACGGCGGCGTGCAGCTGGCGATCGAGGACGGCCGCGACGTCCCGCCGGCGTTCGACATCACGCTGCCGCACACCGGCACGACGATCCGGGCCCGGCGCGCGTGGCTGTCGCACCCGACCAACGAACCGGCGACGTGCGGCGCCGAGATCGACGAGGCCGCCCGGCTCGTGTGGCGGCATTTCGTCGATACCCTGCCGTCCCCGCCCAACTCCTGACGCCGGTGGTATCCTTGCGGCTCATACGGAAGGAGCCGCCATGGAACGCAAGAAGGCCACGGATTTCCCGCAGGAACTCCTCGACATCTTCCACGAGTACGTCCACGGCGACATCGACCGCCGCGCCTTCCTGGCGCGCGCGAGCAAGTTCGCCGTCGGCGGCCTCACGGCGGCCACGCTGCTCGATCAGCTGAGACCCAACTACGCGTGGGCGCAGCAGGTCGCGCCCGACGATAGGCGGCTCCGCACCGAGCGCGTGACCGTGCCCTCGCCGCAGGGCAACGGCGAGATTCGCGGCTACTTCGCGCGGCCCGCGAACGCGGCCGGGCCGCTGCCGGCCGTGCTCGTCGTGCACGAGAACCGCGGCCTCAATCCTTATATAGAGGATGTCGCGCGCCGGCTCGCCACCGAGAACTTCATGGCGCTCGCGCCCGACGGCCTCACCTCGGTCGGCGGCTACCCCGGCGACGACGAGAAGGGCGGGGAGTTGTTCCGGCAGGTCGATCGCGGGAAGATGCTCGAGGACTTCGTGGCGTCGGCGAACTGGCTGAAGAGCCGGCCCGACTGCACCGGCAAGCTCGGCGTGGTCGGCTTCTGTTTCGGCGGCGGCGTGGCGAACTCCCTGGCCGTGCGCCTGCCGGATCTGGCGGCGGCGGTGCCGTTCTACGGCGCGGTGCCCACGCCCGAGGACATCGCGAAGATCAAGGCCGCGGTCCTGGTCCATCACGGCGAGCTCGACACGCGGCTGGCGGCCACGTGGCCCGACTACGACAAGGCGCTGACGGCGGCCGGCGTGCCGCACGAGGGCTACATCTACCCGCAGGCGAACCACGGCTTCCACAACGACACGACGCCGCGCTACGACGAGGCCGCGGCGAAACTCGCCTGGAGCCGGACGCTCGCGTGGTTCAACAAGTACCTCCGATAGGTCGGGCAGGTCGGGTAGGTCGGGCAGGTCGGGTGGGTCGGGCAGGTCGGGTGGGTCAGCGGGTCACGCGTGATACACTGGCCTTATATATGGGAGCCAATACAATCAGCCGGGCCGGCGCCGAGCGGCGGGAGCTGCAGGCGATCCTCGACGGCATCCGGCACATCGTGCAGCGGCTGCGCGAGTCGTCCCGCGAGGCGGAGCGCCGCGTCGGGCTCACGGCGGCACAGCTCTTCGTCCTGCGCCAGCTCGCCGACGCCGACGGCCTCTCGATCAACGAGCTCGGCGCGCGCACGTACACGCACCAGAGCTCGGTGTCGGTCGTCGTCTCGCGGCTGGTCTCGGGCGGACTCGTCCGCCGCCGTCCTGCGGCCGCCGACGCGCGCCGCCGCGAGCTGTCACTCACTGCCCGAGGCCGCCGCGCGCTCGACACCGCACCCGAGGCGGCCCAGGCGGACCTGATTCGCGCGCTGCAGGGCCTGCCCGCTGCGCAGCGCCGCGCGCTCGCCGGCGCCATGCGCGCGATCGCGCGCGAGCTGGCCGCACAGCCGCGGCCGGCGATGTTCTTCGAGGCCCGGGCGCGGCGCCGCTGATCATGGCCAGCGGCATCTACGCGCGCAACCTGCACCGATGGCTCGTGATCGCGCCGCTCATCGGGCTGCTGACCGGCCTCGTGATCACGGCGGTCGCGGTCGTGATCCTCGGCTGGCTCTGGCCCATCGTGTTCACCTTCTACCTCGCGCATCCGTGGTCGATTGTCCCGGGCTTGACCATCGGCCTCGGCGTGACCGGCGCGATCATGCAGTGGCTCACGCCGGATCCCAACGAACACTCGACCGAGGAGATCGTCCGCTCGTACCACCACCGCCAGGGCGCCATCGCGCTCAACGCGTTCCTCCCGAAGCTGGTCGCGGCGGTGACGACGGTCGGATTCGGCGGGAGCGCGGCCCTCGAAGGCCCGAGCATCTACGGGGGCGGCGCGATCGGGTCGTGGCTGTGGACGCACGTGCAGCGCTTCGCGCCGACGCCGCGCGACCGCCGGATCATGCTGATCAGCGGCGCCGCCGCTGGCATGGCCGCGGTGTTCCGGGCGCCGCTCACCGGCCTCGTGTTCGCCCTCGAGATGCCGTACAAGGACGACCTCGCGCACGAGGCGCTGCTTCCGTCGCTCATTGCGGCGGTCGTGGCGTACGTGACGCTCGCGGCCTTCCTCGGCGCGCGGCCGGTCTTCGACTTCGTGAGCGGCGCCCCGTTCACCGGCCGCGATCTCGCGTGGTCGGCGCTCCTCGGCGCCCTGATCGGCGTCGCGGCGATGGGGTTTGCGCTCCTCTTCCGCCGCGCCCGCGCGTTCTTCGTGAGCGCGCGGTGGCCGCACTGGACGAAACTCGCCGCGGGCGGCGCGCTCACCGGCATCTGCGGTCTCGCCTTCACGCAGCTGTTCCACGACACGCTCGTCCCGATCGGGCCCAACTACGAAGCCGTGGGCCTCATCCTCGGGACGCGGCACAACGCGACTGAGCTCGTCGCGTTCGGCGGCTTCAAGCTCGCCGCCACGATCTTCACGCTGGCATCGGGAGGCGTGAGCGCCATGTTCGTGCCCTTGTTCCTCACCGGTGAGGCGCTGGGCACGGCCTTCGGCCAGGTGATCGCGGGACCAGTGGAGCTCTACGCCGCGGTGGGCATGTCGGCGTTCATCGCGGCCGCCTACAAGACGCCGCTCGCGGCGGTCGTCTTCGTCGCGGAAGCGACGGGCGGCCACGCGTACATCGTGCCCGCCCTCGTCGGCGCCGCCGTGGCCTACGCCGTGTCGGGCGACGCGTCAGTGTCGGGCGATCAGCACGTGCACCAGGGAGGGCGCTGACACCGGCGGCGCGCCGGTCGGTCTCAGCGCGCGGCCGCGGCAGGCAGCGCGTACGCCACGTACCGCCCCGCCGCGTTCCCGCCGGCGACCGCCACCACGATGTACTGCCGGCCCTGCCACATGTAGGTCATCGGCGACCCGGTCTGCGCCCCGTCCATGAGCACGCTGCCGGCGTCCGCGCCCGACTGCTTGTCGTAGGCGCGCAGCAGCGCGCCGCGCGGATGGCCGGCGCCGGTCGTCACGGTCGGCTCGCCGGCGACGACGAGGGATTTGGTCACGACGATGCCGACGCTCGTCTGTTGTCCGGTCCGCGGAAGGGTCAGGCCCTGCAGCAGCGGGTGGTTGCGAATCGCGTCGGGCGTGTCCCCGTGCGGCACCTGCCAGACGATCTCGCCGCGATCGAGATTGATGGCCGCGATGGTGCCGTAGGGCGGCTTGTTGATCGGCAGGCCCTCGACCGTCGGCGCGCCGAGGAAGCCGGCGCCCATGTTGCGCGGCGGCTGCGGGTTGCCCGGCGCCACGGGGTGCTCGGGCGACCGCCCGCCGTGCAGCCGCGGGCCGTCGCCCGACGCCCCGGCGACGTCGCGCAGCCCGGCCAGCACGTCGCCGCCGACGTAGGCGGAATCCGAAAAGCGCTTGTCGGTCACGGGCACCACCCCCAGGCCAACCACCTGCTGGTTCGCCGAGGCGTACACGGTGTGCGTCTCGGGGTCGTACGCCCCGCCCGGCCAGTTGGTGCCGCCGAGCGCGGTCGCGAACGTCAGGATCTTGATCGGGCCGTCGGGCCGGCTGAGCGGGGGCGGATCGAAGAGCTTCCCGAGCTGGAACTTCGACGCGATCGCGAGCGCTTCCGCGTGGAGCTCCGGCGTGAAGTCGATGAGCTCGTCCGGCGTGAGGTCCTGCCGCGAGTACGCGGGTGGCCTGGTCGGCACGGGCTGGGTCGGCGAGTACCACTCGCCGGGCACGTCACCCTGCTTCACCGGCCGCTCCTCGAACGGCCAGACGGGCTCGCCGCTGACGCGGTCGAACACGTACAGGAAGCCCTGCTTGCTCGGGAGCGCCACCGCCTTGATCGCGCGGCCGTTGACGGTGATGTCGGCCAGAATCGGCGCCGAGGAGAGATCGAAGTCCCACAACGGGTGGTGCACCACCTGGTAGTGCCACTTGCGCTCGCCCGTCTTCAGGTCCACGCAGACGAGGCTCTCGGCGAAGAGGTTGTTCCCCGGGCGTTCCCCGCCGTAGTAGTCGTTGGTCGGCGTCTCGACGGGCAGGTACGCGAGCCCGAGTTCCTCATCCACCGCCATGTGCGCCCACACGCCGGTGTTCCCCGTGGTCGCCCAGGAGCCGTTCAGCCACGTGTCGTTGCCGAACTCGCCCGGTTGCGGGATGGTGTGGAACGTCCAGAGCCGCTTGCCGGTCCGGACATCGAAGGCGCGCACATAGCCCTTGACGTTGTTCATGACCGCCGGGGTCGTGCCTTCGCGGCCCGCGGCGCCGACGATGACCGTGTCGCCGGAGACGACCGGCGACGCGTGCAGGCCGACGTCGGCCATCGTGAGCGCGTCCTCGTCGGCGGTCGCGAAGCGGCTGAGATCCTGGTCGAAGTCCTGCTTGAGATCGACGGCACCGCCGTCCCCGAAGGTCGGAATCGGCTCGCCGGTCTTCGCGTCGAGGGCGCGCAGCCGGTACCCGGTCGTGACGTAGAGGATGCGTTCCTCGACGCCGTCGGTCCAGTACGCGACCCCGCGCCCCGATCCGACGCGCGGCGCGTACTCGGCGCGCTTGCCCTCGTCCTCCTGGTGCAGCCAGCGCCTCTCACCCGTCGAGGCGTCGAGCGCCGCGACCGATCGGAACGGTCCCCCGCCCACGACGTAGACGACGCCGTTCGCCATGATGGGCGTGCCGCCCAGCCGGAACTCCGGCCGCGGCGCCATGTCCTGGGTGCTGAACGTCCAGGCGACCTGGAGCGTGTCGAAGTTCCCGGCGTTGATCTGGTCGAACGGCTTGTAGCGCGCATTCGTCACGTCGCCGCCGTAGTACGTCCAGTTGCCGTCCACCGCGGCCCGGTTACCGCCGCAGGCGGCCAGTGACAGCGCGCAGCCCAGCGCGAGACCGCGGAGCCCGAGGGTCGTCGCGACGCCAAGCGGCTTGCTCTGCACGGGTGACTCCTTTTCGTCAATGCGCCGGATAGTAGACCGCGTCGGCGGGCAGGGGCTCGGTGAGGTAGTCCTCGTCTTTGAACGGATAGGCCGGCCGCGGCTTCGACGTGATGAACGCTGCGATCTGCTGCGCTTCCTCGTCGGTCAGACTGCCGGGCGCGAGATACGGCATCATGTAGCGGATGATGCCGGCGAGCGTGTAGACGCGCGCGGCGCCGGCCCCGTCGTTCCAGGAGCCCGGGCCCCACAGCGGGCCCGGCTTCATGTCGCCGACCTGCACGCCCTGGCCGTCCTGGCCGTGGCAGTTCGTGCAGTGATCCATGAACAGCTCCTCGCCGCGCGCGGGATCGAGCTGGTCCACCGGGATCACCGCCGCCTTCGCGATCGTGTTCTGGGCGCGCCAGGGCGGGGCCTGCCCCACCGTGATGCCGTTCGACAGCCACGCGAGATATGCCGACACGGCGAGCACTTCGCGATCGTCCGGCTGCGCCAGCTCGACGCCCTCGCCGCCAGCGGCGCCGTTCTCGCTCCGCACGAAACAGTCGACGACGCGATCGGGCAGCGAGAAGAGGCGCCCGGCCCGCTTGTTGTACTCGGGAAACAGCTGCGCGATGCCGACGACCGGCAGCGCCTTTTCCCGCTGGCCGGCATTCAGGTGGCAATTCCCGCACGACATCGTTCCGCCGGTGAGGCGCGGCGCCTCCGCCGGCGTGTTCATGAAGATTTGATAGCCGAGCCGGATCTCACGCGACAGCTTCGAGTCGTCCAGGCTGGCGTCGGTGAGCGGATTCTTCGGCACGTCCCACGCCGTCACCATCGTCATATTCGCGGGCACGAGCGGGCCGGCCAGGGGATACCACGGCACGCCGGGCTCGGCCGGGCGCTGGCGCGCGCAGCCGGACGCGGCCGCGATCGCCAGAACCACCGTGACAAGCCGGAGACAACATTTCATGGACGCGACTCCACCGTACGCGTTAGTGTAGCGGCATGAATGAGACCCTTTCCACCCTGAAGCGGCGCGGATTCCTGCGGCGGGCCGGCGCGGGGCTGGCCGGCATCGGCGCGTTCGCCGGCGGCGGCGCCGTGGCCGCGGCGCAGGCCCCCGGGGGCGCGGCGTGGGAGCCGGCGGTCCATGCGGAGGACGCCTGGCTCGACCGGGGGGCCAAGCACCGCCTCTTCCTCGACAGCGTGTCGCCCAACGGCTTCGGCACCGCCCTGCTCTACGCCAACAACTTCTTCAACGCGAACCGGTCGGGCTACGCGCTCACCGATCAGGACCTGGGCGTCGCGATCTGCGCCCGGCACAACTCGACGCCGTTCGCGTTCAACGACGCGATGTGGGCGAAGTACGGCGGCCCCATGTCGGAGTCCGCCGACTTCACGGATCCCAAGACCAAGGCGGCCGCGAAGGTGAACGTGTACCAGGCGTCCGGGTACGGCGGGGACCTGACGAGCATGGGCACGACGATCGACTCGCTCGTGGGCAAGGGCGCCCAGTTCGCGGTCTGCCAGCTGGCGACGCGCCGAATCGCGTCGCTGGTCGCGAAGGCCACGGGCCAGACTGTCGACGCGGTGCTCGCCGAGCTCACGTCGAACCTGGTCGGCAGCGCGCACATGGTCCCGGCCGGCATCGTCGCCGTGGGCCGCGCGCAGGAACACGGGTACGGTTTCGCCTACGGCGGGTGATCGAGGTCAGGTAGGCCGGGTCGGTCAGGTCGGCCGGGTAGGGAGAGTCACGATGTCTAAACGAATCTTGTCGGCAGTCACGCTGGTCGGTTTTCTGCTCGTCCCGGTGGTCGCAGGCGCGCAGGTCCAGAAGGAAACCGTCGAGGGCATCCGCAATTTCGCGCACCTCGATACCACGATCGCCTGCGGCGGCGCGACGACGGCGGCCGCGGTGCCGGAACTGAAGAAGATGGGCTACGCGTCCATCATCAACCTGCGCCAGGCGAGCGAAGCCGGCGCGGACATCGACGCCGAGGCCGCCGCGGCCAAGGCGGCGGGCATCACCTTCGTGCACCTGCCGTTCAACGCGGCGTCGCCGGATCCCGCCATCATCGACGGGTTCATCAAAGCCGTGACGACGCCAGCCAACCAGCCGGCGTTCGTCCACTGCGCGAGCGGCAATCGCGCGGCCGCGCTCTGGATGATCAAGCGCATCGACGTCGACGGCTGGGACACGGACCGCGCCGCCGCCGAAGCCGCGTCGCTCGGGATGACGAGCGAGGGGCTCAAGACGTTCGCCCTCAACTATGCCGAGGAGCACAAGAAGTGAAGCCTGCTGAGACGACACGGCGCACGTTACTCAAGACGGGGTTGGGCGCGGCCGGGGTGTTCATGTTCGGGGTGCCCGACTGGGCGCTGCCGGTGCTCGCGCAGGGCGACGAGGTGATGACGTTCACCGACTTCCCCGCGAACTTCAGCGCGGGCACGGGCGAGACGCGCCGATACGACACCCGCACGATCGACGGTCCGCTCACGCCGGCCGGCGAGTTCTTCACGACGCAGCACTACGGCCACCCGGATGTCGACCTGGCGGCCTACCGGCTGCGGATTGACGGCATGGTGAACCGACCGATCGTGCTGTCGCTCGACGAGCTCAAGGCGATGGGCGGCACCGATTCCATCGTCGGCTTCGAGTGCTCGGGCAACCGCGGGCCGACGCAGTCGCTGGCGGGCAACGGCCGCTGGACCGGCGTCCCACTGAAGGCCGTGCTCGATCGCGCCGGCGTGAAGGCCGAGGCGCGCACGTTCATCTTCTTCGGCGCCGACCGCAGCGAAGAAGACGTGGACTTCCGCGGCCGCGCCACCAAGGTGATGCAGCAGTTCGGCCGCAGCCTCGACCGCGAGAAGGCGCTCGCGCCCGAGCCGTTCCTCGCCTGGGCCCTGAACGGCGCGCCGCTGACGAAGCACCAGGGCCAGCCGCTGCGGCTCATCGTGCCGGGCTGGTACTCGGTCGCCAACGTGAAGTGGCTCACCGACATCCACGTCCAGCAGGACGCGTACCTCGGCAAGTTCCAGGCGCGCTGGTACCGCACGCTCTGGGGCGAGGAGATCAACGGCGAGACCAAGTGGATCGAGACGGCCGTCACCCACATGCGGCCGAAATCGTTCGTCGCGCGCGTCACGAAGAACGGCTCGCGCTACACGGCGCTCGGCGTCATCCTCAACGACGGCACGCCGATCAAGACCATCGAGGTCAAAGTCGACGATGGGCCGTGGCAGCCGGCGACGATGGACCCGCGAACGAAAGAGAAGTATTCCTGGAAGCTCTTCACCTACAACTGGGCGAATCCCACGCCGGGTGAGCACACGATCGTGTCGCGCGTGACCGACGCCAACGGCCTCGTGCAGCCGACGGCCGAGCAGCTCGAGAACAAGAAGACGTTCCTCGAGGACAACTCGCAGTCGGTGCGCAAGGTCACGATCTCGTAGGCCGACGCTTCGTGGATCCCATCGAGGCCTTCAAGGCCAACGCCAGGGCCGGATGGGCGCACTTCGCGCCCGTCCAGGCCCAGACCACTCCCGCCGCCGCGCACTTGGTGCGCTTCGCGGGAGTCAGACCTGGCATGCGCGTGCTCGACGTCGCCTGCGGCACTGGCGTCGTGGCCGTGACCGCCGCGCGGCTCGGCGCCGTCGTGACCGGCCTCGACATGACGCCCGACCTGCTCGAGGCCGCGCAGGCCAACGCGCGCATCGCCGGCGTGCAGGTCGAGTGGCGCGAGGGCGACGCGGAAGCGCTGCCCTTCGGCGACGGCGCGTTCGATATCGTCATGAGCCAGTTCGGGCACATGTTCGCGCCGCGCCCGGAGCTGGCCGTGACCGGCATGCTGCGCGTGCTGAAGCCGGGCGGCACGATCGCGTTCTCCACCTGGCCGCCGCACCTCCTGATCGGCCGGCTGTTCGCACTCATCGCGAGCCACCTGCCGCCTCCCCCGCCCGGCGTCGCGCCGCCGATGCTCTGGGGCGAGCCGGCGGTCATCCGCGAGCGGCTCGGCGCGGCCGTCCACGACATCCGCTTCGACATGGGGCGTATGACGGTCTCGGCGCTCAGCCCCGCGCACTCCCGCGCGTTCAGCGAGGACACGATCGGCCCGGTGTTGAAGCTGGTGGAATCGCTGCGCGCGACGGACCCGGCGAAGCTCGAGGCGTTCCGCCGCGCATGCGAGGCGCTGATCGCCGAGTACTTCGACGCCAACCTCGTGCATCAGGACTTTCTGATGACGAGGGGTACTAAGAACTAAGAAGTAAGGAAGTCAGGAAGTCAGGAAGTGAGGAAGTCAGGAAGTAAGTTCCTGACTTCCTCACTTCCTGACTTCCTCACTTCCCCTCCCTCTCTGGGTCCCCTTTAGCGTCCCCGTCCCGCTCTTCGGCGGGAACCCCTCGCCCCTGATCTCCGCCATCGTCATCGCGTTCGCGCGGTCGATCGCGGCGGCGAACGCGCGCGTCGCGCGCTCGAGGCCGGTGGCCGGCACGAGTTCGGGGACGTCGAGCGACGTGTGATAGATGATGTGGTCGATGATGTGGAAGGACGGCGCGTAGTTGCCGTTCTTCGGGCCGTCCTCCATCGCGTAGACCGACACGCCGAACTCCTTGAGCGTGTCGAACACCATCTGCTCGAACGCGGGGCTGCCGAGCGCGTTCCACCGGAACGCCCCAACCGCGTTCGTGGGCGTGAGGCTGTCGTTGTACATGTAGAGCAGCGTCTGCGACGGATGCTCCATCGTCAGCTTCACCGCCACCTTATTCCAGGGATAGCTGTCGTTGATGCCGACACCCGGCCGGCCGCGCGCCACCTCGCCGTGGTGGTGATCCGGAAACTGGATGAACTTGAGTGTGCGCGGGCGTTCGCTGAGCGGCCGTGACGCGAAGTAGCGCGCGAGCTCGAGCGCGCTGGCCATGCCCGCGGCGTTGTCGGTCGCGCCCTGGAAGTAGCCGTCGGTGTGCGTCATCACGACGATCTGCTCGTCGGACCTCCCGGGCAGCGTGGCGATCGTGTACTCCGTCGGCACGTCGTGCAGCGGCGGCACGTCGAGGTGGAACGTGAGATCGATCCGCTCGCCGCCGCCGAGCCGATCGCGCAGCGCGAAGCCCTCGTCCATGCTCAGCGTGAAGTTCGGCACCTCCCGCAGGCCGCCCTCGGGCTGGAACTGGCCGTTGCCGGGCACGCCCATCACGTCGATCACCATTGCGGCGCCGAGATCGACGGCGCGGCTGTTCGAATCGAACAGACCCGCGCGATCGCTCGCCGAATGGCTGCGGCCGCCAGGGACGAAGACGCTATAGATAATGACGGCCTTCCCCTTCACGTCGCGGCCGATGAAGTCGGCGGCGGCGCCGATCCCGACCCACACGGCTTCCGCGGTGAGGCCCTCGGGGCCGGTGGCCTTCGTGCCCGAGACGGGGAACGCGGTGGTGAGATGAATCGTTGACCCGTCGGCGGCGCGATAGCTCGCGTCCCAGTGCTCGGGCCTCCAGTCGCTCGGCAGGACGTACGGGAAATGTTCAACCGTGAGCCCGGCGGCCTCGAAGCCGCGCGTCATGTACGCCATGCCTTCACGATCGGCGGACGTGCCCGGGAAGCGGCCCCACCACTGATGCCCGGCATCGCGATAACGTAGCGCGACCTGCCCGAGCGCGACGACGTCGCGCTTCATGCGCGCGCCGTCGATGGGCGCGTAGCGCTGCTGCGCCGGGGTGAGGGGCCAGACGGGATACTGATCGTCGGAAAAGATCAGCGTGTCGGCGTCGCGCGGCAGGCCGTTGCCGTAGGTCTTCTCGACCGCCGGCCCGCGCGACCCGTCGGCCGACGCCGCTTGCTGCGCGTGCACGCCGGGACCCGCGAGACAGACCCCACAGGCCACCAGCCAGATCGCGTGCTTGACTTCCTGACTTCCAGACTTCCTCACGTCCTTCCCCTAACTCCCAACGGTCACCAAGGCCACACGGTTCACCCCGCTGCAGGCCAGCGCGAGGTTGCCGTCGGCCGTCGTCATCATGTTGCGCACGACGCCGCCGCCCGAGGGGATGATCCAGGTCTGGAACTTCTCCGTCGACGGATCGAAGCGCACGAGCGTGTTCGGCCGCACACCGGACTCGCTGTACCAGATGATCCCGTTGCGCTCGGCGATGCCGTACGGCTGCGAGTCGGGCCCGCCGGGCGACGGCCACTCTTTCACCGCGCCCGTCTTCGTGTCGAACTGCCCGAGGTAGCCGCGCGCGTAATCCGAGTACCAGATGACGTCGTTGCGGTCGATGGCGAGCCGCCGGGGGCGCGCGTCCGGATTCGGCAGCGTGTGCTCGGTGATCGCCATCGTGTCCGGGTCGATGCTCCCGATCCGGTTCCCTCGGAAGTCCACGTACCACGGCGTCCCGTGCGAGTCCACCTTGATGCCGTACGGATACGTATTGTCGCTGGGCGTCCGCACGATCTTCATCGCGCCGGTGGACGGAATCAGGCGCCCCACCATGCCCGACTGCAGCGTGAACCAGAGCGTCCCCTTCTGATCGAAGATCGGCGTGTGCGGACCGCGGGCGGCCGGCTCGTTCAGCGGATACACGGTGATCTTGCCGGTCGCCGGGTCGAGCTCGCCGACGTACGTGCTGCTGTTCGCCGTGAACCAGATGTGCCCGGCCTTGTCGTTGATGAGGCCGTGCGGGCCCGAGCGCGGCCGCGACAGCTCGAATTCCGTCATCTCGCCCGTTTCCGGATCGAGGCGGCCGAGCTTGTTGGCGAACATCCCGGTCCACCAGATCATGCCGTCTGGCGTCGCGAGCGGATCGTGAGGCCGCGAGCCCTTGGTCGGCAGCATCCATTCCTTGATCGTGACCGTCGCGTTGCCAGGAATCACGACCGCCTTCGGCGCCGGCTTCTCGGGGAAGTTCGCCGCGAGGTAGTCGGCGAGCGTGCCCGCCTGCGCCGAGGTCACGTCCACCATCGACGTCAGGAGATCGATCCAGCCCTCGCGCGTATAGCCGTTCGAACCGTTGATCATGCTGGTGGGGTGGCACGTGCTGCAGAGCTGCTGGACGAGCTCGCGGCCGTTGCCGTCGGGCAGCGCCGCGGCGCCGCGTCCGCCGCGCTGCGCGAGAACGGGCGCGGCCATCGCCACACCCAAGAAGAGGACGACGACCGCCGCGCGCGACGAAGGAATCCGTCTCGTCATGGCCTCCCTCCTGCGAAGGCCGCCAGTCTACACGGGAAATGTGGCTGTGGGTACGCGCATGGCGCCCGCGGCTGCTACGCTTGCGACGAGGGAGGACATGTCTCATGACGATCAAGGCCGCAACGGTCGCGGTCGTGCCCGCCGTGCTCGCCGCCGCGGCGCTGACGGCCCGGGCGCAGGTGACCACGTCACGCCCCGGCGTGATGACGCAGGCGCAGGTATGGGTGCAGAACCGCGGCGCCGGCGAGGCCGTTCCGGTCGCGCTCGCCGCCCCCGACGTGCTACCGGTGCGCGTCGTCGGCTCGACCGGCCTGACGCTCGCTCCAGGAACCGTCGTGCCCACCGCGCGCGCGCGCCAGCAGTGGGAGTACGAGACCGTGCGCATCGCGGCCGATCAGGATGCCGCGGAGGTCCTTCGCCCGGCCGGACTGCAAGGCTGGGAGGCCGTTGCCATCGCGTCAACGGATCAGGGCGGGACGACGTTCCTGATGAAGCGGCCGGGCAGCTGAGCCGATGCGGCAGACGGGACGCATGCTTGACATTACGTCGTGACACGACGTATCGTCACGCGACATGGTTCCTCCGGACTCCGGCCGCGACCCGTCGTCCGCGCTGCCCCTGACGCCGGCACTCTTTCACGTGCTGCTGTCGCTCGCCGACGGACAGAAGCACGGCTATGCGATCTTGAAAGAGGTCGAACGGCGTACGGACGGCGCCGTTCGCCTCAGCACCGGCACCCTCTACGGCATCGTCAAGCGCCTGCTCGCCGACGGCCTGATTCGCCAGTCGGCCGCGGGAAGCGATGAGCGACGCACCGCGTACCGCCTGACACACTTTGGACGCCGGGTCGCCCTGGCCGAGGCCGAGCGGCTCCGGGATCTCGTCCTCACCGCGCAGGCCAAGAAGCTCCTGGTCGATCCCGCCGTGTGATCCGATGGCGCGCGAATCGCTGGCCGATCGGGTCTACCGCGCCCTGCTCAGGCTCTTCCCCGCCGAGTTCCGGGGCGACTTCGGCGATCAGATGGCCGCCGACTTCGAGGACGAGCGACGGGACGCGGCCGCACGTCCGGGCGCCGTCCGGCGCTTGTGGATCCGGACCGTCGCCGACGCGATCTGCTCGCGGTCCGCGCGAGCACCTCGACGTCCTTCAGCGCGACGCGGTGTACGCCGTGCGTGTGCTCCGGCGCCATCCCGCCGCCTCGCTGACGGCGATCCTGACGCTCGCGCTCGGCATCGGCCTCAACGCCGCCGTCTTCAGCGTGGTGCGGAACGTCCTCTGGCGCAGTCTGCCGCTCCCAGCGAGCGATCGCTTCGTGGAGATCGGCGCCGTCACGGAGTTCGATCCGTCGGGGGGCCGAATCCCACCCGCTGCCTTTCTGAGCATCCAACGCGACAGCCGGACGTTCGATCGGCTGGCCGGCGGCCAGACGCGGGCCCTGACCGTCGTGGCCCCAGGCGAGCCGGCTCAACTCGCCGGCATTGCCGCGAGCGAAGGCATGTTCGAGCTCCTCGGTCTACGTCCCGCGATGGGACGCCCGTTCGTCGACGCCGACTTCGCCCTCTCGAGAAGGTACTGGCGCGAAACCTCGGCGCCGTTCATGCCACCCACGCCGAGCGTGATCCTGCTGAGCGACAACCTCTGGCGCACGCGGTTCGGCGCCGACCCGGACGTGGTGGGCAGAACGCTCACGCTGCGGGACGGCGGAACGGCCACCGTTATTGGGGTGATGCCGCCGGAGGTCGAGTCGCTCGGCGGGTTGTTCCCGGTCGGCTTCTGGGTGCCCGAAACACCGAACCCGCGCTCGGAGACGGCCGGCGTCTTCATCGCGATGGGCCGCCTCGCGCCCGGCGTCTCGCTGGCTCAGGCGCAGTCGGAACTGGACGTGCTCGGTCGACGTCTCACGACGCCGCGCGGAAGCGACGCCCCCCAACACTCCGCGCGACCCTCGCGCTCGATCGCATCGTGCGAGGCGTGCGCACGCAGTTGCTGTTTCTGTTCGGCGCGGTGCTGTGCGTCCTGGCCGTGACATGCGTGAACATCGTGAACCTCTCGCTGGCCCGCGCGGCCGGCCGGCGGGACGAACTGTCCACCCGGATGGCGCTCGGCGCCACGCGCGGCCACCTGGTGCGGCAGTCGTTGACAGAGAGCCTGATCGTCTCCCTGGCGGGCGGCGCCGGCGGGCTGCTGCTGGCGGCATGGGGTGTCCGCGTGCTCGTGCGTCTCGCGCCCGCGAACGTCCCGCGTCTGCAGGGGGTGTCGGTGGACTGGTCCACGGTTGCGTTCATCGCCCTGGCCGTGTTCGCGGTCACGCTCGTGTGCGGCCTGACGGCCGCGTTGTCGGCGACGCGTCCGGCGCGTGTCGGCGCGCCCGGGCAGATTCGAGCGACCGGCTCGCGGGGTCAGCGGCGGTTCGCCGGCGTACTCGTCTCGGCGGAGGTCGGGACTGCGCTAATGCTCCTCATCGCCGCAGCACTGATGGTTCGCACGCTGCAGGCGCTCGGCGCGATCGAACTGGGCTTCGATCCCTCGCACGTCGTGTCGGCGCGCCTCGCCGTCTCCGATTCCGCCGACGGCCTGCGCAACTCCCGTCAGCTCCAGGCCGAGGCCATCGAGGCCGTCCAGAAGATGGCGGGAGTCGTCGCGGCGGGAGTCGGCGGCGGACCGCTCGCGGGCGGGATGGCCATCGGCGGAGGCCTCGTCGTTCCAGGCGATCCGCGAGAGTTCGGAAGCGTCTCGGTCGACACGGTGAGCCCCGGCTACTTCAAGGCCCTCGGCGCGCGCCTGCGGGCCGGACGGCTCTTCACGCCAACCGATGATGTGCCCGGCGGGACGGAGGTCGTCGTGCTGAACGAGACGGCCGCGCGGATGTTCTTTCCCGGCGCGGACGCGGTCGGGCAGACGCTGCGCTTGTTTGATCGCCACGACCTGCACGTCATCGGCGTCGTCCGCGACCTCCGCGGCCGAACACTTGAGGACGAACCGGCTCCGATGATCTATCAGTTGAACAGCCAGTCGGAGAACTTCAACTCCGGGACCATGGTGATCCGGGTCGACGGGGATCCCGAGCGTCTCGTGCCGGCGATCCGCGCAATCATCCGGCGGCTCGATCCCCGCCAGCCGTTCTCGGGCGTCCAGCCGCTGCAGGCACGCATCGATCGAGCGCTGGCGCCCCGGCGCTTCATCCTGCGGCTGGTCGTCCTTTTTTCCGCACTTGCGCTCGCGCTCGCCATGCTCGGCGTGTACGGGGTGCTGGCGGAATCCGTCGCGCAGCGCGTGCCCGAGATCGGGATCCGCATGGCGCTGGGCGCGACGGCGTCACGGGTGCTACGGCTGATCGTCGGTCAGGGCGTTCGCCTCATCGCGATTGGACTGGCGCTGGGTGTGTGCGGGGCGACCCTGCTTCGCAACACGATGGGCACGCTCGTCTACGGCGTCGGGACCCTGGATCCGGCGTCATACGCCGCCGCCTGTGCGTGCCTGGTCGCGTCGACGCTCGCCGCCTGCGCGCTGCCGGCCTACCGGGCCGCACGTCTGGATCCGGTACAGGCGCTGCGGACCGAGTAGTGTTCATCGCGAAATTGACGGCTGGGGTGGCGCCGGACGGGGCCGCCCCGCCCGCCGCGCAGGCGCCTCTTCCGTGACAAGTGCTGTTGGCGCCGAGGACGGGTGGGGCTGTCCGGCGACAGGACCCGCTGCGCCAATTTCGCGGTGAGGTCCCCAGCTCCTCAGCTCGCCCTATGTCCCTTCATCAGCAGGTCGAGCGCGTGCTCCATCGACCCGGCCGGCGTGATCTCGCCCGAGTTGATGAAGAAGATCTCGTCGGCGTTCTCGATCGTGTTCAGCCGGTGCGCGATCACCACCTTGGTCGTCGTCTCCGGCAGCCCGCGGAGGATTTCCTCGAGCGCCTGCTCGGTCACCGTGTCGATGTTCGCCGTCGCCTCGTCGAGCACGAGGATCTCGGGCTCGCGCAGGACGGCGCGCATGAACGCGACGATCTGCTTCTGCCCGAGGCTCACGCCGAGGCCGGCGGGCGTGATCGGCGTGTCGAGCCCCTGCTCGAAGCGCGCGAGCAGTCCGGCGAAGCCCTTGGCCTCGAGCCGCGCGCGCAGATCGTCGTTCGACACGGACGCGAGCCCCTCGTGGCCGTAGACGATGTTGTCGCGGATGGTGCCGGTGAACAGGTACGGCTCCTGGAGGATGAACCCGATCTGGCGCGCGCGCTCGGCCGGCGTGGCCGAGCGGATGTCGCGGCCGTTGAGCAGCACGCGCCCGCCGGTCGGGTCGTACAGCCGCGCCATCAGCGAGGCTGTGGTCGTCTTGCCGCCGCCGGTCGGTCCCACGAGCGCGTACGTCTTCCCCGCCTCCAGCGCGAACGTCGCGTCGTGCAGCACCGGCTGCGTGCTGCCCGGGTAGTGGAACTGGACGCCTTCGAACGCGAGCACCGGGCCCGGGCGCTCCGGCTCGGGCGCGAGCTGCGGCAGGTTCGGCTCGAGCGCGAGGACGGCCGCGATGCGATCGAGGCTGGCCATCGCGAGCTGGAACGACGCCCAGATCGCGCCGAGCTGGCGCAGCGGCCCGTAGAAGCTGTTCACGTAGAGCAGGAACCCGATCAGCACGCCCACCGTGATGGCGCCCGCCGAGATCAGGTAGAAGCCGTACGCGAGCACGATGATCTGCGCCAGGTTCTGCGCCAGGCCGTAGAGCGGCAGGAAGACGTTGCTCGCGAGGCCCGCGCCGACGGCGGCGCGGTAGTTCCGGTCGTTCGCCGCCGCGAACTGCTGCTGGAAGTAGTCCACGCGGTTGAACGCGACGATCACGCGGAAGTTGCCGACGCTTTCCTGCACCTCCGCGCTCAGGCCACCGAGGGCCTGGAGGTTGACGGCGTTCCGGTGCTTCACCCACGGGCCGGTCGCGCGCGTCACCAGCAGCACGAGGGCGGCGGGCACGAGCGCCGCGAGGCCGAGCCGGGGGTTCAGCGACACGAGGAAGATCGCCGCGCCGGTCATGAAGAACGTGTTCGCGGTGAGCTGGACGAGCGCCTGCGAGAAGAACTGGTTCACCTTCTCGGTGTCGTTGTTGATGCGCGAGATCAGGTCGCCGGACTTGTTCTGCTGGAAGAAGTCCACCGGCAGCGCCTGCAGCTTCGCGAACAGCGCGTTCCGCAGGTTGAAGAGCACGAACCGCCCGACGGTGCCCATCTTCTCGGTCTGCAGGTACGTCGCGACGAAGCTGACCACGTAGAGCCCCAGCAGCACGGCCGACCAGCTGAGCACGCCGCCGAAGTCGCCGTTCCGGATCGGTCCATCGACGACGCGCGAGATGAGGAGCGGCCCGAGCAGCCCGGCCGTCGACGACACGATCGTCGCCGCGAACGCCGCCACGATCCGGCCGCGCTCGCTCGCCATGAACGGCGCGAGCCGGCGGATGGCCGTGCGGAGCGACGGCTGGCGCCCGCCCTGGGCGCTACCGAGCGCGTACGGACTCGTAATGGTGGGTGCTTCGCTGGGAGTCATGAATCTGCACGTATTCCGGACACGTCTCGAGCAGGTGCTCGTGCGTGCCCGCGGCGATCACGTCGCCTTCCATCAACAACACGATCTGGTCGTAGTCCTGCACCGGCGCAATCTTCTGCGTCACCGAGAGCAGCGTGATGCCCGGGTACTCGCGCCGGACGTTCTCGAGGATCCGCGCCTCGGTGGCGGGATCCACGCGCGCGGTGAAGTCGTCGAGCAGCAGGATGCGCGGGTTGAGCGCGAGCGCGCGCGCCAGCATGATGCGCTGCTTCTGCCCGCCCGACAGGCTCGTTCCCCGCTCGGACACCATCGTCTCGAGTCCGTCCGGCAGCGTGTCGACGAACGCCCGCAGCTCGGCCGTCGCGATCGCTTTCGCGAGATCCTGATCCGTCACGGTCTTGCTGAAGCCGATGTTCTCCCTGAGCGTCAGGTTGAACATCGTCGCGTCCTGGAACACGAAGGCGATCTGCCGGTGCAGCGCGGCCTTCTCGTAGTCGTCGAGCGGCCGGCCGTCGATCTCGACGGACCCGGACGAGGGCTTCAGGAGCCCGGCCAGCAGGTACAGCAACTGCGTCTTTCCCGCGGCGGTCGGGCCGATCACCGCGGTCCGCGAGCCCGCGCGGATCGTCGAGCGAGACGTCGCGCAGCGCCTTCTTCTCGCCGTACGCCACCGTGACGCCCTTCACGGCGATGTCGCCCTCCAGGTCGGCGGCGATCGCGCCGGCCGCCTTCGGCGACGGCGCGCCCAGCACGAACCCGATGCGCGCGTAGGACGCGCCGGCCTGCGCGATCACGTTGCTCATGAACCCGATCACGATCACCGGAAAGACGACGATCGCGAGGTAGCTGTTGAACGCGGTGAAGTCGCCGAGGCTCATGTCGCCGTTGATCACGAAGCGCCCGCCGAGGGTCAGGATCAGCAACGTGGCCATGTTGGTGCTGAACACGATGATCGGGATCAGGCTGGCGAACAGGCGCAGGATGCTGATCCCGATGTCGCGGGCGTTGGCGGCCGCCGCGACGAACTTGTCGTGCTCCTGGTGCTGCGAGTTGAGCAGCCGGATCAGCGCCGACCCGAGGATGCTCTCGTTGATGACCTTGTTCAGGCGATCCACCGCCTGCTGCGCCTTCAGGAACAGCGCGCGCACGCGCCCGAGGATCACCTTGAAGGAGATGCCGATCACCGGCAGCACCGCGATGACGGCCAGCCCGAGCTTCCAGTCGATCGTCAGCAGCAGCACACTCGTGCCGAGGATCAGGAAAATCGGACGAGGCGATCGACCCGACCGCCTGGGAGACGAACATCTTCACCGAGTCCACGTCGGACGTGAGATTCGTCAGGAGCACGGCGCCGCCGACACGGTTGATGTAGGCGAGATCCTGCGTCGCCAGCTTCGCGACGATTCGCGTCCGCAGGTCGCGGGCCACGCGCTCGGCGGCGTAGGTCTGCGCCACGTACTGGAGGTACGTGAAGGTGAACAGGCCGACGGCGACGATGAGGAACTGGGTGACGAGCCGGCCGACCAGGAGATTGCCGGCCGTGTAGTCGTCGATCGCGTGCGAGATGATCTTCGGCACCCACAGGTTCAGGCTGCTGCCGGCGACCGTGAGCGCGATGATGGTCGCGATGAACGGCAGGTACGGCTTGAGCAGCCCCGTGAGCTTCGGCATCGCGGGACGCGGCGGCGGGGTCGGGGCTTTGGGCGCGATGTCCTTCATAATAATCGAAACGGCGTTAGAATCCCGGCGTGCCGAGAACGATTGCGGCGATCGCTGTCCTGCTGGCCGCCCTTGCCCTACCGGCTCGCAGTGCGGACCTTGATGTCCGCCGGCTGCCGCAGAACCCCCTCGTCGGCGTCGACACCTCGCCTTCGCTCGGCGACGACATCAACGGCCCGTCCGTGATCCGCGTGCCCGACTGGATCGAGCACCCGCTCGGCCGCTATTACATGTATTTCGCCCACCACATGGGCGCGCACATCCGCCTGGCGTACGCCGACGCGATCGAAGGCCCCTGGCGCATCTACGAGCCCGGCGTGCTGAAGGTCGAGGACTCGGCCTTCTTCCGCCCGCAGCCGGATCCGCCCGAGAACCTCGAGAATTTCTACACGCACGTCGCCTCGCCCGACGTCTTCGTCGACGCGCCGAATCACCGGCTGATCATGTGGTTCCACGGCTGGTACACCAACGGCACGATGTGGCCCGTCGGCGAGCCGGCGGCGCGCGCCTGGGCGCGCGACCACGGCTACGGCCAGTACTCGCAGGCGGCCGTGTCGACCGACGGCCTTCACTTCACGGTCGAGCCGGCCATCACCCGCACGAGCTACATGCGCGTCTTCACGCGCGGCGGCACGTACTACGCGATGGCGCGCGCTGGACTCCTGCTGCGCTCCGACGATCCGCTCGCGCGCTTCGAGCGCGGCCCGAACCCCTTCGCCGGCGGGCCGTACGAGGGCCGCATCCGCCACGTCGGCGTGCAGCAGGACGGCGACCGCCTCGTCGTGTTCTTCACGGCCATCGGCGACGCGCCCGAACGCGTGTTCCGCTCGACGATCGACCTCACCGGCGACTGGACGACGTGGAAGGCGTCGCCGGCCGTCGAGGTCCTGCGGCCCGAGGCGGCGTACGAGTGCGCCGACATGCCGGATGCGCCATCGGACCTCGGCGACATCAAGGGCCCCGCGCGCCAGATCCGCGATCCGTACGTCTTCGCGGACGAGGGCCGGACGTATCTCTTCTACGCGTTCTGCGGCGAACAGGGCATCGCCGCCGCGGAGCTGCGCCAGTGAATCCGCTGTTCCCGACGCGCGCCGAATTTCTCCGGCTCGCGGCCGCCGCGTCGGCGGGCTGGCTGGTGGATTCCCGCCTGGCCGCGGGCGCTCCGCAGGCGCCGGCCGGCGACGCCGTCGCGGCGCGCGTGTCCTCGATCATCGCCGCCTACGACGCGCAGGGCGTGCACCGCACCGCGACCGACGTGGACGATCGCTCGGCCGACTGGCTCGCGGAGCAGGCGGAGCGCTCGGGCGGCACGAGCTCGATCGAGACCTTCCCGCTGAACCGCGTCGAGGTCGCCGAGGCCTTCGTCGAGATCGAGACGAGCGGCCGCCGCATCGAGGGCCTGCCGATGTTCGACGCCGCGTTCACGGACGCGGCCGGCATCTCGGGCAAGAT
Source organism: uncultured Acidobacteriota bacterium (assembly GCA_963792785.1). Classification (GTDB taxonomy): domain Bacteria; phylum Acidobacteriota; class Vicinamibacteria; order Vicinamibacterales; family CAVVIG01; genus CAWIMX01. The sequence goes on from CAWBXO010000001.1 coordinate 1,674,925, forward strand.
CGGCGAGGCCGACGCCGGAACGCCGATCGCGCTGGCTTTCTCGCCGGCGAACGCCGGTCAGCGTTTCGTCGAGGTTCGACAGGCCAAACACCACAGCGCCATCGTCGTCGTGACGGCGGGGACGCCCGACGGGCTCTGCCCGATCAACTCGGACTCGTTCACCGCGCCCTTCGGGCCGCCGGTGCTGATGGTGTCGTCGGCCGATCAGGCGCCGCTCGAGGCGGCCGCGCGGGCGGGCGCGACCGTGCGGCTCGTCTGCCGCGTGAACCGGGTCGCCGACACCGCCCGCAACGTCGTCGCGCTGGTGGCGGGACGGCAGCTCGATCTGGATCCCGTCGTCGTAATGACGCCGCGGAGCGGCTGGTGGCATTGCGCGTCGGAGCGCGGCGGCGGCATCGCGTGCTGGCTGGAGATCATGCGCGCGACGCGGGCGAGCGTGCCGACGCGGCCGTTCATCTTCGTGGCCTCGAGCGCGCACGAGCTCGGGTACTTCGGCTTCGATCGGTTCGTGGAGCGGAGGCCCGGCTCGATACCGGCGGCGGCCGCGTGGGTGCATCTCGGCGCGAACATCGGCGCGGCGGGCGGCACGCCGCGGCTGCAGGCGTCTGACGCCGGGATCGAGGCGATGGCGGGGGTCGCGTGCGAGCGCGCGGGCGCCCCGATCCGCCAGCGCGTGCCGCGCGGGACGGTGCCGGCCGGCGAGGCGCGAACCGTCCACCTCGGCGGCGGCCGCTACGTGTCGCTGCTCGGGAGCAATCCGCTCTTCCACAACCCCGCGGACCGCTGGCCCGACGCGGTGGACGTGCCCGCCGTCGCCCGCTTCGCGCGCGGCCTGATCGCGCTCACCGACGCCCTCTCGCGATGATCGCGCTGCCTTTCTGATCACGAGAAAATGCAGCCACGAAGGCACGAAGACACGAAGAAGAAATTCACTCTCTTTCTTTAAGTGAGATTCGTCTTCGTGCCTTCGTGGTGCATTCCGTGATCTGACTTCAGCGTGACGGCGGCAGCGCGAAGCTGAGAACCAGGTCGCCTCCTCGGCGGCCGCGCTCGCCGCCGCCCGAGGCGACCGTCACGAACTCCTCGCCGTTCACCATATAGATCGCCGGGGATGCGAATACGCCGGCGCCCGTGTTGAACTTCCACAGCTCCTCGCCGGTCTTCGCGTCGAACGCGTAGAAGTACCCGGCCTCATTGCTGCCAGCGCCGACGAACACGACGCCGCCGGCCGTCACCACGGAGCCGGCCTGGCCGTAGCCCTCGCGGATCTGCCGCCACGCGAGCTCGCCCGTCGTCGGGTCGTAGGCCGAGAAGTACATCTTCGGGCCGCGGCCGCCGGCCTGGGGCCAGTCCACCGCGTTCACGTAGAGCAGGCCCGTCTGGGGGCTGTACGAGATCGGCCCGTAGTTGGCGCCGCCCTGGTTGCCCGGCGCGAAGATCTGGCTGTTCTCGATCGGCGCGAACATCGGCGCCAGCTTCATCACCCGCTGGCGTTCCGCGGGGATGTCGGTCGGCACGACGGGACACACCGGCTCCATCGGCTTCCCGGCGGCGGTGTACGGAATCGGCTGCGTGGGCCACGGCTCCTCGCCCTCGCGCGTCGTCGCCGTCGGCACGGGCGTCTCGCGGACTTCGTGCACGGGCTTGCCGGTCTCGCGATCGAGGATGTAGAGGAAGCCGTTCTTGCTCGCCTCGGCCATCGCCTTCACGCGGCGGCCGTTCACGGTCATGTCGAAGAGGACCGGCTGGTTGCCCGAGTCGTAGTCCCACACGTCGTGGTGCGTCTGCTGGAAGTACCACTTGAGCTGGCCGGTGTCGAGCGTGAGCGCGATGATCGAGTCGGTAAAGAGGTTGGTCCCGTGCCGCTTCGAGCTCGCGCCGTACGGGTTCGCGACGGCGACGTACATCAGCCCGAGCTCGGGATCGATCGACGGCGTCTCCCAGATGCCGCCGCCGTTCCGCTCGCCGCCCACCCACGTCGGGCCGGCAATCTCCCAGCCCTGATCCGTCGCGTCCTGCGGCACGGTGTTGAAGTGCCACAGCACCTTGCCCGTCTTCGCGTCCACCGCGAGCACGTGGCCGCCGGGGATGTGGCTCTCGCTGCGCGTCGTGCCGATGTAGATGACGCCCTTGTAGACCTGCGGCGCCGCGGTGAACCAGTAGCCCAGGTCGATGGCCGCCTTCGTTTCCGGATACCGCGGCAGCAGGACGTCGAGGATCACGCTGGCCTTGCCGTTGTCGCCGAAGTCGAGCATCGGCTTGCCCGTTTTCGCGTCGAGCGCGAACAGGAAGGACCCGCCCGCCGAGTACACGACGCCGTCGGCGTACGCGACGCCGCGCTGCCGGAACGTGTAGCCCACGTCGCGCCCGCCGCCGAGCTGCGGCGTGACGTCGTAGGACCAGATCAGGTGCCCATCGGCCGGGTCCACCGCGTACACGCTGCCGCGCGAGTCGGTCGCGTACATCATGCCGCCGACGACGAGGGGCGTCGTCTGGTTGGAGACGCCGTCGATCACGCCGTGCTGGAACAGCCAGCGCGGCACGAGGGATTTCACGTTGGACGTGTTGATCTGATCCAGCGTCGAGTAGCGGCTGCCGGCCAGATCGAGGTTGTGCATCGCCCAGTCCACGGACCGGCCCGACGCGCCGTTCTGGGCGGGCAGCGGCTGGACGAGGCAGACGGCGGCCGCCAGGGTCGCGGCGGCGGAGACGGCGAGCGTTCGCGTGCTGGTCATGGCGCCAGATTTTACACGGTCGCCGGGCTGTCGTAGGGCGGACCTTCAGGTCCGCCGTGGATCCGGACCTGATCGCCGGCCGGCACATCGCATCGGCACACACGAACGTCGGCGCGGCAAAACGCGTCGCCGGCGTCATCGGCTTCTGCCATGACGCTCGGGCCAGGCTTGGCCTCTCGCGGAGGGGGCCGGCGTCGCGTTTTGGTACTTCGCCTTCGCGCCGAGTTCTACCGTGTGCCGACGCGACGTGCCGGCCGGCTGCCGTCCTACAATGGGCCCATGCGACGGAGCCTCGCCCTCTTCCTGATCCTCGGGTGCGCCGCGTGCGGCGCCCCGCCCGAAGCGCCCGCGCCCACGCCCGCGCCGTTCACGGCGCCCGCCGCGGGCGTCTACGCCACCAACGAGCAGTCCGGCGATCTGTCGGTGATCGACGTCGCGACGCGCGCCGTCGTCGCGACGATCCCGCTCGGCAAGCGCCCGCGCGGCCTCGCCGCGAGCCCCGACGGCCGCACGATCTACGTCGCGCTCAGCGGATCGCCCGCCGCCGGCCCCGGCGTGGATGAAAGCACGCTGCCGCCGCCCGACCGGAGCGCCGACGGCATCGGCGTCGTGAACCTCGAGACCGGCACGCTCGATCGCGTGCTGCCGTCGGGCACGGACCCCGAGCAGGTGGCGGTGAGCCCCGATGGCGCGCGCGTGTTCGTCGCCAACGAGGACGCCGCGAAGCTGAGCGTCGTCGATGTCGCGTCGGGCACGATCGCCGAGACCTACGACGTCGGCGAGGAGCCCGAAGGCGTCACGGTGAGCCCGGACGGCCGGTTCGTCTACGTCACCTCGGAAGGGGCCGGCGCCGTGTTCGTCGTCGATCTGACCGCGCACGCGGTGGCGGGATCGGTCGAGGTCGGCCCGCGGCCGCGCTCGGTCGCGTTCCTGCCCGACGGCTCGCGCGCCTACGTGACATCGGAGAACGGCGCGACGCTCTCGGTCGTGGACACGTCCACGCGCACGGTGATCGACACGATCGCGCTCGGCCAGGGCATGCGCGCGATGGGCGTGAAGGTCGCGGCTGACGGATCGTTCATCGCGGTCAGCACGGGCCGCAGCCGGCAGGTGCTCTTCGTCGATCCGGCGACGAACGCGGTGACCGGATCCGTCGAGGCCGGCGACCGCCCGTGGGGGATCGCCATCTCGCGCGACGGCAAGACGATCTATACGGCGAACGGGCCGTCGAACGACGTGTCGATCGTCGACGTGGCGTCGAAGACTGTCACCGGCAAGGTCGCCGTCGGAACCGGGCCCTGGGGGGCGATCTTGATCGAACGCTGAAGTGAAGGTGCTGGGTGGATGCTGTAGGGGGCTGGGGGGATGCATGTAGGGGGCTGGGTGGATCCTGCAGGGGGCTGGGTCGCGCATCGCAGGGGGCTGGGTGAATCATGTAGGGGGCTGGGGGCTGATGTCCTGATGGGGCTGACGCTGACGATCGCCGTGACGCCCCAGCCAATCCGGGTGAATACAGCCGGCCGGGCGACGTCGAGCGCACGGTCGTCGACGACATCGTCGTCTGGAGTCGCCGCCACTAGCGCCGTCTAAAACCACGATCATCATGAAAACGAGAATCACGGAACTGCTGGGGATCCAGCACCCGATCATCCAGGGCGGGATGCACTACGTCGGGTTCGCGGAGCTGGCGTCGGCGGTATCGAACGCCGGGGCGCTCGGCATCATCACGGGGCTGACGCAGAAGACGCCGGCGGCGCTGGCGGCCGAGATCCGCCGCTGCCGCGAGATGACCGAGAAGCCGTTCGGCGTGAACCTGACGTTCCTGCCCGCGATCGCCACGCCCGACTACCCGGGTTACATCGACGCCATCATCAGCGGCGGCGTCACCATCGTCGAGACCGCGGGGAACAACCCGCAGAAATATCTGCCCGCGATGAAAGCGGCGGGCATCACCGTGATCCACAAGTGCACGTCGATCCGGCATTCACTCAAGGCGCAGGCGATCGGCTGCGACGCGGTGAGCGTGGACGGCTTCGAGTGCGGCGGGCATCCCGGGCGAGGACGACATCCCGAACTTCATCCTGCTGCCGCGCGCGGCCGAGGAGCTGACGATTCCGATCGTGGCGTCGGGCGGCATGGCCGACGGCCGGTCGCTCGTGGCCGCGCTGGCGCTGGGCGCCGACGGCATCAACATGGGCACGCGCTTCATCGCGACGAAAGAAGCGCCCGTGCACGACAACATCAAACAGGCGCTCGTCGACGCCAGCGAGCTCGACACGCGGCTGGTGATGCGGCCGCTGCGCAACACGGAGCGCGTGCTGAAGAACGCGGCCGTCGACCGGGTGCTGGAGAAGGAGCGGGCGCTCGGCGCCACGCTCACCTTCGCGGACATCGCCGAAGAGGTGTCCGGCGTCTACCCGCGGATCCTGCAGCAGGGCGAGCTGGACGCCGGCGTGTGGTCCTGCGGCATGGTGGCGGGACTCATCCACGACATCCCGACCGTGCGGGAACTGATCGATCGCATCATGGCCGAGGCGGACGCGATCATTCGCGAGCGCCTGCTCGCCATGTCGTAGCCGCACAGGACGCGGCGGTATACTCCGGCGCATGCCGCCGGCCAATCCCTTCGAGCAGGACCTCGACCAGAACGCGGCCAATTTCGCCCCGCTGACGCCGCTCGCCTTCATCGAGCGCACGGCCGCGGTGTACCCCGAGCGGCTCGCGGTGGTGCACGGCGCGCGCCGCTTCACGTGGAAGGACACCTATGCGCGTTGCCGCCGCCTCGCCTCGGCCTTGAGCCGGCGCGGCATCGGCACGGGCGACACGGTGGCGGTGATGCTCGCCAATACGCCGGAGATGTACGAGTGCCACTTCGGCGTGCCGATGACGGGCGGGGTGCTCAACGCGCTGAACACACGCCTGGACGCGGACACGATCGCCTTCATGCTGAATCACGGCGGCGCGAAGATCCTGATCGCCGACACGGAGTTCTCGCCGGTGATCGCGGCGGCGCTGAAGACGATCGGCCGCGCGCTCGACGTGATCGACGTCGAGGATCCGGCATGCGAGGGCGGCGCCCGGCTGGGGACGACGAGCTACGAGGAGTTGCTCGCTGAAGGCGATCCGAATTTCGCGTGGCGCTGGCCGGATGACGAATGGCAGGCCATCTCGCTGAACTACACGTCGGGCACCACGGGCGACCCGAAGGGCGTCGTCTACCACCACCGCGGCGCCTACCTCAATGCGGTCTGCAACCTCGTCACCTGGGGCATGCCGCACCACGCCGTGTACCTGTGGACGCTGCCGATGTTCCACTGCAACGGCTGGACGTTTCCCTGGACGATGGCGGCCAATGCCGGCACCAATGTCTGCCTGCGAAAGGTGGAGGCGGGAAAGATCTTCGAGCTGATCAAGGCCCACAAGGTGACGCACTACTGCGGCGCGCCGCTCGTCCACTCCATGCTCATTCGCGCGCCCGACGAACTGAAGCGCGGCATCGACCACAAGGTGTTCGGCATGGTGGCGGCGGCCGCGCCGCCGGCGGCGATGATCGAAGGCATGGACAAGATGGGCATCGACATCACGCACGTCTACGGCCTCACCGAAACGTACGGCCCGGCGACGGTGTGCGCCAAGCACGAGGAGTGGGGCACGCGGGACATCACGGAGCGGTCGCGGCTGAACGGCCGCCAGGGCGTGCGGTACCTGATGGAGGAAGGATTGGCGGTCATGGACCCGCAGACCATGACGCCCGTGCCCGCCGACGGGGAGACCGTGGGCGAGATCATGTTCCGCGGCAACATCACCATGAAGGGCTACCTGAAGAATCCGAAGACGACGCAGGCGGCCTTCGCCGGCGGCTGGTTCCACTCGGGCGATCTGGCCGTCATGCATCCCGACGGCTACGTGAAGATCAAGGACCGCTCCAAGGACGTCATCATCTCGGGCGGCGAAAATATTTCGTCGCTCGAGGTCGAGGACGTGCTGTACCGGCATCCCGCGGTGCTGGCGGCGGCGGTCGTGGCGCGGCCGGACGAGACGTGGGGCGAGACGCCCTGCGCCTTCGTCGAGCTGAAGCCCGGGGCCACGGTCACCGACCGCGAGCTGATCGCGTTCTGCCGCGAGCGCATGGCGACGTTCAAGGCGCCGCGCGCCGTCGTGTTCGGCGAGCTGCCCAAGACCTCGACCGGCAAGATCCAGAAATTCGTACTGCGCGAGCAGGCCAAATCGGCCTCTGCGATCGAGTAAGGAGAGCCTCATGAGCGCCGTGCCGCACGCCGAACCGCCGTTGCTGCTGCGCGAGGACCGGGGCGGCATCGTGACGCTGACGCTGAACCGCCCGCAGCAGATGAACCTGCTGACGAGCGGGATGCTCGCCGCGCTGCAATCCGCCTTCGACGCGATTGCGCAGGACCCGTCGGCGCGTGTCGTCGTGCTCGCCGCCACCGGCAAGGGCTTCTGCGCCGGCCACGACCTCAAAGAAATCAAGGCGCTCAAGGAGGCGCCGAAGATCGAGGCGCTGTTCTCGCAATGCAGCCGCATGATGGCGACGATTCCGACGCTGCCGCAGCCGGTCATCGCCCGGGTGCAGGGCGCCGCCGCCGCCGCCGGCTGCCAGCTCGTCGCGCAGTGCGACCTCGCGATGGCGTCGGACAGGGCGAAGTTCGTCACCTCGGGCGTGACCTGGGGCTTTTTCTGCTCGACGCCCGGCGTGGCGGTGGGCCGCAACCTGCAGCGAAAGCACGCGATGGAAATGCTCCTCACCGGAGACGCGATCACGGCGCAGCAGGCTCTGCAGTGGGGCCTCGTGAATCATGTGGTGCCCGCGGACCAGCTCGAGGCCGCGACCGACGCCTTCGCGGCGAAGCTCGCCGCCAAGCCTCCCGCGACGGTGGCCGCGGGCAAGGCCGGCTTCTACCGGCAGATGGATCTCGGCCTGGAAAAGGCCTACGAGCTGGCCGGCAAGGTCATCGCGGAGAGCTTCGCGCACGAGGAAGGCCGCGAGGGCATGGACGCGTTCATCGAGAAGCGCCCGCCGCCTGGCAGCCATTCCTAGAGGAACTCTCTCTTTCTGGCCGGAATTCTGGCATTTCTCGCGTTCCGGGGCGGCTGGGAATTATTGCGGCCCGACGCTGTTCCCGTGTTGACACCCCCCGGAATCAGCCCGTATCCTCATACTACAAATATTGGCGTATTCCGCCAGTGAATTGAAGGAGCCTAGCGATGCCGTCTGGCCGCTCATTCCGTCGACTGACCTTCGGGTCGATCCTGTTCAGCGCCGCCACGCTGGCCGTGACTGCCGCGCCCGCGCTGAGGGCGGCCGAGCCCGCGACGGCCCCGACCGACGTGACGTTCTCGCGGGACATCGCGCCGATCCTCCAACGCAGCTGCCAGACCTGCCACCGGCCGGATGGCGTGGCGCCGATGTCGCTCGTCACCTACGAGGACGTGCGGCCGTGGGCGCGCGCCATCAAGCAGCGCACCGGCATCGGCCCGCGTGCCGGCGTGATGCCGCCGTGGTATGTCGAGAAGAACATCGGCATCCAGCACTACAAGGACGATACGTCGCTCAGTGCCGAGGAGATCGCCGAAATCGCAGCGTGGGCGGACAACGACGCGCCGCGCGGCAATCCTGACGATATGCCGGCCCCCATTGTGTGGGCTGACAACTCGGTCTGGAGAATCGGCCAGCCCGATCTCATCGTCAAGACCGAGGACCTCCTGGTGAAAGGCGACGCGGCCGACTGGTGGGGCGAGATCAAGCCGGTCGACATCGGCCTCACCGAGGACCGGTACGTGGAGGCGCTCGAGATCAAGGAAATCAACGACGTGCCGAGCACGCACGCCGACGGCCGCGCGACGGTGGGCGGCCGCTTCGTGTTCCACCACATGATCTGGAGCACGCGCGTGATGAATGCGGACAGCGACGCATCCGCGCGGGCCGGCCAGGGGGATACGTCGTGGCCCGTGCACGAAGTGGGACGCAACCCCGACTTCTTCGATCCGGACTCGGGCCGGCTCCTGAAAGCGGGCTCGTGGGTCGTCTCCAACTCCGTGCATCTCCACTCGAACGGCCGCGACACCCATTCACACCTGGAGATTGGCTTCAAGTTCCATCCGAAGGACTACAAGCCGAAGTACCCGGCCGCGTTCATCGCGCTGGGCAATCCGATCGACATCGACATCAAGCCGATGCAGTCCGGCCAGGAACTGCATGCGTACGCCGTGTTGCAGCAGCCGACGAAGATTGTCACGTTCGAACCGCACCTGCACGCGCCCGGCATGCGGATGTGTCTCGAAGCGATCTGGGGCATCGACATCCAGACCCTCGCGTGCGTGGGGTACGATCACAACTGGGTGCGCGGCTACGCATTCCAGGACGACTACGAGCCGCTGCTCCCGAAGGGCACCATCCTGCACATCGTCGGGTACATGGACAACTCGCCCGCGAACCGCAACGTCCCCGACCCGCGCAACTGGCAGGGCTCGGGCAACCGATCCGTGGCGAACATGTTCATCGACCTCGGCATGCGGGTCACCATGACCGATGCACAGTTCCTCGAGGAGATGCAGAAGCGTCGCGAGAAGACCAATCTGTCGGCGAACGAGGTCCTCATCGGATGCCCGCTGTGCAACGACATCCCGAAGCCTGGCTATACCCAGGCTCCGCCGAAGGCGAACGCCGGCGGGCAACAGCAGTAGTACCGACCCTGAAGGTCCGTCGCGTCGCACGGACCTTCAGGGCGGCTTTTCTTGTGGAGCTTCCGTGAAACGTCTGATACTCGTCGGGTCGCTGGCGTTGCTGGCGACTCTGGCAGCGCCGGCGCGCGCGCAGGTGCTCACCTTCCAGCGCGGCCAGAACATCTCCCCCGCTTTCGAGGGCTGGGAGAAGAACAACGACGGCTCCTTCAATATCGTCTTCGGTTACGAGAACCGGAACTGGGAGGAGGAACTCGACATCCCCATTGGGCCCGGGAACAACATCGAGCCCGGCGGTCCGGACCAGGGCCAGCCCACGCACTTCCTGCCCCGCCGCAATCGCTTCACCTTCAAGGTGCACGTGCCGGCGGACTTCGGCCAGAAAGAGCTCGTGTGGACGCTGACGGCGCACGACGTGACCGAGAAGGCCTACGGGTCGCTCAAGCCCGATTACTTCGTGGACAACGACGTGTTCATGTCCGAGCGCGGCGCGCTGGGCGCGGGCACGAGTACCCCTGAGATTCGCGCCAACAAGAACCCGATCCTCGAGGTCGAAGGCGGACAGACGCGCACCGTCAAGGCCGGCGAGCCCATCGCGCTCATCGCCGAGGTGCACGACGACGGCGTGTTCCAGTCGCGACGCGGCCGCGCCGGCGCTCTGGCTGGGGGGGATGGCGCCGAGCGGAAATATCCGGCGCTCACGCCGCCGTTTCAGGTGACAGTCGGCAGCGAGGTTGGCCTGCGCATGTCGTGGTTCGTGTACCGCGGCGCGGGAAACGTCGCGTTCGACCCGCCGCAGATCGAAGTGTGGGAGGACACGCGCACGGGCGCCAACTCGCCCTGGTCCCCGCGCTGGGCCTCGCCTCCGGTCCCCGACGACGGCCGCTTCCTCGTGCACGCGACCTTCGATCGCCCGGGCACGTACGTCCTCCGCTGCCGCGCCGACGACGGCGGGCTGTGGACGGATCAGGACGTCACGATTACGGTGGTACCCTGACGCGCATCGTGGTACGGTGAAAATCGGAAGGCCTTGACGGAGAAACACCCCCTCAGACGCTTGGTGTCTGTCGTTCTGTTCGTGCTGGCGGTCGCGGTGTGCGCACCGGCCGCCGGCCAGGAATCCCATCCCGCCCTCGACCCCCAGGTCTTTCCCGTCCCGAAGGTGCTCGCGCCGAATGTCGCGTTCTGGCGCGACGTGTTCTCGAAGTACGACTCCACGCAAACGGTCATCCACGACAACCTGAACCTCGACATCGTCTACACGGTGGTCGACGTCGGGGATCTGAAGCGGCAGGGCGCGCCGGAGGCGGCGATCGCGCGCGCGTCGCGGCGGCGCGTGAACGATGCGACGACGCACTACGAAGGCGTGCTGCGCGCGCTGGCGGGCCTGCGCGGCGCCACGGCGGACGCGGGCGAGATGGCGCGCGTGCGGGCGTTGTTCGCGAACTCGGCGCGCGGGAAGAGCGACTTCCGCGCAGCCATCGACCGCGTGCGCGGCCAGGGCGGCCTGCGCGACACCTACCGGAACGCGCTGCGGACCTCGGGGATGTTCATGCAGGGCATCGAGGCGATCTTCGCCCGGCACGGCCTCCCCACCGACATCGCGCGACTGCCCTTCGTGGAATCGATGTTCAACTACCAGGCGCGCTCGTCGGCGGGCGCGTCCGGCGTGTGGCAGTTCACGCGCTCCACGGGACGGCTCTACCTGCAGATCGATGGGGCCGTGGACGCGCGCGACGACGTGTGGCTCGCCGCGGAGGCGGCGGCGCGCATGCTCGCCGAGCACTACGAGCGGGTGCGAAGCTGGCCGGTGGCGATCACGGCCTACAACCACGGGATCGCGGGCATGGTCCGCGCCGTGAGCCGGGTGGGCAGCCGCGACATCGGCCGCATCACGCAGGAGTACCAGTCGCCGAGCTTCGGCTTCGCGTCCCGCAACTTCTACGCGGAGTTCGTGGCGGCGGCTTCGGTGTACGCCGACCGCGCGCGGATCTTTCCGGAGGTCGAGCCGCTCCCGCCCGTCCGTTTCGACGAGTTCACGCCCGGCAAGTACGTGTCGCTGCTCGACCTCGCGCACCTCACGGGCACGAAGCCCGGCGCGATCGCCGACCTCAATCCGGCCCTCGAGGCCGAGGTCGTCCGCGGGCGGCTGCTGATCCCGGCGAACTATCCGCTGCGCGTGCCCCAGGGGCGCGCGCCGGACTTCGTGCGCGCGCTGGATCGCCTGCCCGACTCGCGCAAGCTGGATCGCCAGCTCGCCGTACGGTACAGCGTGCACCGCGGTGACACGCTCGGCGTGCTCGCGCGCCGGTTCCGCACCTCCGTGTCGTCGCTCGAGCGGGCCAACGGGCTGCACTCCTCGCGGATCTACATCGGCCAAGTGCTCGAGATGCCGAACGGGCGCGCCGACTGGTCGCCGCTCGTCTGGACGGGCGAGACGGTCCGCGCCGACCTCGCCGACGCCGCCGTGCACGTCGTGCGCGCCGGCGAGACGCTGTCGCGCATCGCCCACCAGTACGGCACCACCGTGCAGAGGCTCATCGCCGCCAACAACCTGGTCTCGACGATGATCCGCGTCGGCCAGGAGCTGCAGATTCCGTCACGATAGGTGCTGGGGTGCTGGGGTGCTTGGGTGCTGGGTGCTGGGTGCTTGACGATGGGGCCGCATAGTCCGTAACATACGGATATGGAGGATAGTGGTCGCTCTGGCCGTGCAGCCGGCCGCCGGCGCATCCCCGCCACGCGCGCGGCCAAGACGTTCGGCCGGCTCGTGGACACGGTGCGGGAAACGCGCGCCGTCTACGTGGTCGAGCGCGGCGGGCGTCCCGTGGCGCAAATCGGCCCGGTCGAGAGCCGGGACTGCACGGTCGCGGATCTGGTATCGCTCCTCAGATCCCGCGACGAGCCCGGCGCCGACTTCCGCCGCGAGGTGAAGGCCGGGATCAAGGCCGGCAACAAGCGCGCGGTGCCCGCCGATCCATGGGCGGACTAATCGACACCAGCGTCCTCATCGAGGCCGAACGCGGCCGCCTCGATGTCGATCGCCTGCTCGACGCGCACGCCAGCGAGACGGTCGCGATCGCGGCGATCACGGCGTCCGAACTGCTGCACGGCGTCCAGCGGCTGAAGGGCGTGGCCCGGGCCCGGGCGTCGCTGTTCGTCGAGCGGCTGCTCGACCTCCTCCCCGTCGTGCCCTTCGACCTCGACGTCGCGCGCGTGCACGCGACCCTGTCGGCCGAACTGCGCGCGCGGGGCACCGCCGTCGGCGCCCACGACCTGCTGATCGCCGCCACCGCCGTGTACACCGATGCCTGGGTCGCGACGCGGGATCTCCGTTCCTTCCCGCGCATCAAGGGCCTCGACGTCCGGCGCTGGTAGCGGCCGCGGTGTAACCTTGGGGCGTGCCAGCCGCCCTCCCCCTGCGCGTCGATCTGCTCGGCGGATTTCGCGTGCTCATCGGCGGAAGCCCGCCGGCCCGGCCGCCGAGCGCGCGGCAGCAGCAAATCCTCGCGTACCTGCTCCTCCACGGCCGGCGCGGGGCGGTCCCGCGGCAGAAGGTCAGCGGATCGCTCTGGCCCGAGTCGAGCGACGAGCAGGCGCTCACCAACCTCCGGCGGGAGCTGCACCACCTTCGCGAGAACTGGCCGCGGCTCGACGCGCTCGTCGACGCCGGCTCGCGCACGCTGGCCTGGCGCGAGGACGACGGCGCGACGGTCGACGTCCTGGCGTTCGAGGACGCCGCCGAGCGCGGGCTGAAGGGCGACGCGGCGGCACTGCGCGACGCGGCCGATCTGTACCGTGGGGACCTCCTCCCCGACTCCACAGGGGAGTGGATCGACGCGGACCGCGAGCGGCTCCGCCAGCGCGCGAAGCAGGTGCTGGCGCAGTTGGTCGCGCTGCTCGAAAAGGAGCGGGCGCTCGGCGACGCGATCGAGCGCGCCCAGCAGCTCCTCCGCCTCGATCCGCTCGACGAGGAGGCGTGGTGCAGCCTGATGCGCAGCCACGCGCGCCGCGGCGAGCGCGCCACCGCGCTGCACCTGTATCAGAAGTGCGCGGCGGTGCTGAAGCGGGAGCTCGGCGTGCAGCCGAACGCCGTGACGCGCCTGACCTACCAGGAAATCCTCGATCTGGGCGTCGAGGCGCCGCCCGTCGCGTCGGCGCCGCGAGCGGCGGTCTATCCCCTCGTGGGACGGCAGTCCGAGTGGCGCGCGCTCGTCGACGCGTGCCGGGCCGCGGCCGAGGGCCGCACGCAGCTCCTCGTGATTCGCGGAGAGTCCGGCATCGGGAAGACGCGACTGACCGAAGAGCTGATCGACTGGGCGGGACTCAACGGCATCGCCGCGGCGACGGCGCGCTGCTACGCCGGCGAAGGCGGCCTGGCCTACGCGCCGATCGCCGCGTGGCTCAGGCGCGACGCGCTCCGGCCGGCGGTGGCGCGGCTGAGCCCGACGTGGATGAGCGACGTCGCCCGGCTGTGCCCGGAGCTGCTGGACGGGCGGCCCGACGTGGCCCCGCCCGATCGGACGCTCGAAAGCTGGCAGCGGCTGCAGTTCTTCGAGGCGCTCGCGCAGGCGTTTCACGGCGCGGCCCCGCTCGTCCTCGTGCTCGACGACCTGCAGTGGGCCGACGGCGACACCCTCGACTGGCTGCAATACTTCGTGCGCTCCACGGCCGCCGCACGCACGCTCGTCGTCGGCACCGTACGCCCGGAAGAAGAGCAGGACAACGCCCATCTTCTGCGACTGCTCCGGAGGCTCGAGCACGACCAGCAGGTGACGGCGATCGCGCTGGGCCCGCTCGATCGCACGGCCACGGCGCAGCTGGCGGGGGCCGTCGCCGACGCGCCGCTCGACGACATGGCGCTCGCGGAGGCCTTCCGCGAGACGGAAGGCCATCCCCTGTTCATCGTCGAACGCGGGCGTATGGAGCCCGCCGGCGAGCCCGGCGCGCAGGCCCCGGCCGGCCTCCCGCGCGTGCAGGCGGTCGTGGCCGCGCGGCTGGCGCTGCTCTCACCCGACGCACGGGCGGCGGCGGAAGTGGCCGCGGCCGTCGGACGCGACTTCCGGTTCGACATCCTGGCCCACGCGAGCGACCTCGAGGAGGACGCGCTCGTCCGCGCGCTCGACGAGCTGTGGCGCCGGTACATCGTGCGCGTGCAGGCGGACGAGCGCTGGGACTTCAGCCACGACCGCATTCGGGAAGTGGCGTACGCGGGCATCGGCCCCGCCCGCCGGCGCCTCCTCCATCGGCGGATCGCGCAGGGCATGGAGCTGCTGTTCGCCGATCGGCTGGACGAGGCGAGCGCGTCGATCGCCGCGCACCTCGAAGGCGGCGGGCAGCCGGCGCGGGCGCTGCCGTACCTCGAACGCGCCGCGGAGGCCGCCACGCGGCTGTCGGCCACTGAGGAGGCGATCCGATGCCTCACGCATGCGCTCGCGCTGCTCGACACGCTGCCCGGGGGCCGCGATCGCGACGACCGCGAGCTCGCCCTGCGATCGAGCCTGTCGGTCGCGCTCAATTCCGGCCGGGGCTACGCGGCGCTCGAGGTCGAGGACAACCTCGAGCGCGTCTTCGCGCTGGTGCGCCCCGGCGGCCGCGGGCACATGCCCGCGCGCTGGCTGTGGGCGGCGTTCACGATGCGGTTCATGCTCGGCGACATGCGGGCCATGCGCGCGGTGTCCGAGCAGGCCCTCGCGCAGGCCGAGCTGGATCCGTCGAGCCGCTGTGAAGCGCATCACGCCATGGCCGGCACGCTGTGGACGCTGGGCGAGCTCGACGGCTCCCGGCAGCATTTCGAGGCGGCCCTGGCCGCGTACGACGAGCGGCATCCGCGGCGCTCCGCGCTCGGCTCCGACCTGGGTGTGTTCTGCCACGCGTGGTACACGCAGGCGCTCTGGCTGCTGGGCGACGAGGCCGGCGCCGTCGCGCACGCCGACGAGGCGATCGCGCTCGCTCGGCGGCTCGACCATCCGTACAGCCAGACGCTCGCGTTCGCCTACGCGGCGCTGCTCCACCAGATGCGGGGCGACGCCGGGCGCGTGGTCGCATGCGCGGAGGAGGCCGTCGCCTTCTGCGCCCGCTACGGGTTCGCCTACTACGGCGACTGGGCGCGGGCGCTCGCCGGCTGGAGCCGCGGGCTGGAAGACCCGGCGGAGGGGATCGCGATTCTCGAGTCGGCCCTCGAGCAGCTGGACCGGCAGCGCGCGCAGGCGCGGCGGCCGTACTACCTGTCGCTCCTGGCCGACACGTGGCGGCGCCACGGCGAGCGCGGCCGGGCTTCGGCGATCCTGGACGCCGCGGTGGCGATCGCGCTGGACCGCGGGGAGGTCTGGTGGCTTCCGGCCCTGTATCTGCAGCAGAGCGAGCTCGCCGGCGGCCCCGAGCGTGGCGTCCTGTGGCAGCGCGCGCTCGACCTCGCCCGCGCGCAGAACAGCCGCGGCCTCGAACGGCGGATCCTGGCCTCCAGCCAGGCCCCGGCCTGACGAACGCTCCCGCGAACGCTTCGCGAACGGCGGCCTGTCTACGCTGTGTCCTTCAAGGAGGAGACAGAATGCATATCACACGTTCACTCACGATCCCGCTCGCGACTCTGGCCATGGTCCTGACCCTGGCCCCCCGCCCGGCCTCGGCCCAGGCCACGACCGTCCTGGTGCCGGCCGACGGCGTCCAGTGGGGCCCCGCCCCGCCCGCGTTTCCCGCCGGCGCGCAGCTCGCGGTGCTCGAAGGCAACCCCGCGGCAAAAGGCACGGTCGTCGTGCGCCTCAAGTTTCCGGCGAACTACGACCTCCCAGCCCACTGGCACAGCATGACCGAGCGGGTCACCGTGCTTTCGGGCGCGCTTCACGTCGGCATGGGCGATAAGCTGGACCGCGGCGCCAGCACCACGCTCGATCCGGGCGGGTACGTCTCGCTCCCGGCCATGATGCACCACTTCGCGTGGGCGAGCACGCCGACCGTCGTCCAGATCGATCTGGAGGGGCCGTTCGACATCTTCTACGTCAATCCGGCGGACAACCCGCAGCACCCGACCACACAGCGATAACTGGAGGACGGTTCTTCATGCCAGCGATTCAACTCGACCAACTGCGGTCCACCGTCCGAGGGACCGTCCTGCAACCGGGCGAGGCGGCCTACGAGGCCGCCCGTCCGGTCTACAACGCCATGATCGACAAGCGCCCCGCGTTGATCGTGCGGGCGGTGGACGTGGCGGACGTGATCGCCGCCGTCGACTACGGGCGCACGAACCGGCTGCTGACCGCCATCCGTGGCGGCGGCCACAGCGGCGGCGGCATGGGCACGTGCGACGGCGGCCTCGTGATCGATCTGTCGTCGATGCGGGGCGTGCGCGTGGATCCGGCGGCGCGCACCGTGCGCGTCGCCGCCGGCTGCGTCTGGGGCGACGTGGACCACGCCACGCACCCCTTCGGCCTCGCCGTGCCGTCCGGCTTCATCTCGAGCACGGGCGTCGGCGGCCTGACGCTCGGTGGCGGCATCGGCTACCTGACCCGTCGGTACGGCCTGACGATCGACAACCTGATCTCCGCCGACGTCGTGCTGGCCGATGGCAGCGTCGTGACCGCGGACGCCGCGAATCACGCCGACCTGTTCTGGGCCCTGCGCGGCGGCGGCGGCAACTTCGGCGTGGCCACGTCCTTCGAGTTCCGCGCGCATCCGGTGCGCACGATGTACGCAGGGCCGACGTTCTGGCCGCTCGCCCAGAGCGTGGAGGTGATGCGCGCGTACCGCGAGTTCATCCTCGCCGCGCCGGAATACGTGAACGGCTTCTTCGCGTTCCTCACGATTCCGCCGTCCCCGATGTTCCCGGAACACCTGCACCTGCAGAAGGTGTGCGGTGTGATGTGGACATGCACCGGGCCGGCGGTGGAGGCCGAGGCCGCGACGAAGCCCATGCGATCGGTCGGCAAGCCGGTGCTCGATCACCAGGCGGAGATGCCCTACCCCGCCGTGAACTCGCTGTTCGACGGGCTGTATCCGCCCGGGCTGCAGTGGTACTGGCGGGCCGACTTCGTCAACGAGCTGAGCGACGCCGCCATCGAGCGCCACGCGCGCCACGGTGCGTCGCTGCCCACGATGCATTCGACCATGCACCTGTATCCGATCGACGGGGCCGCGCACCGCGTGGGCCGCGCCGACACGGCGTTCAGCTATCGGGACGCGAACTGGGCGGAGGTAATCGTGGGCGTCGATCCGGATCCGGCCAACAGCGGCACGGTCACGGCGTGGTGCAAGGACTACTTCGACGCCCTGCATCCGTATTCGGCCGGCGGCGCCTACGTGAACTTCATGATGGACGAAGGCCAGGACCGCGTGCAGGCGTCGTTCCGCGAAAACTACGCTCGCCTGGCGGCCGTCAAGCGGACGTACGACCCGGAGAACCTGTTCCGGGTGAACCAGAACATCCGGCCGGCGACGACGGCGCCGTAAGAGACCGGGGCGGCGCGATGCCACGGCGTCGCGCCGTCCATACTACAATCCCGCGCGGAGGCTGCAATGGTCAAGGAGTGTGTTGCCCTGGGCGTCGCCCTGACCCTGGCCTGCGTGGCAGGCGTGCGGATTTCGGCACAGGCCAGGAACCCCGAGGCGATCGTCCGATTCACGATCCACGTGCCGGACGCGGTGCTCGCCGACCTGCACGAGCGGCTGGCGCGCACGCGCTTTCCCGACGCCATCGACGGCACGGGCTGGGACTACGGGACGGACACCGCATATCTCAAAGAGCTCGTCGCCTACTGGCAGAACACGTACGACTGGCGCGCGGCCGAGCGGCGGCTGAACGCCCTGCCCCAGTTCACGACCGAGATCGACGGCCTCACGATCCACTTCATCCATCAGAAGTCGAAGGAGCCGAACGCGCTGCCGCTCGTGCTGACGCATGGCTGGCCCGGCTCGATCTACGAGTTCACGAAGATCATCGGGCCGCTGACCGATCCGGTCGCCTACGGCGGCCGCGCCGAAGACGCCTTCGACGTTGTCGCGATCTCGCTGCCGGGATTCGGCTTCTCCGGGATCCCGAACGAGCGCGGCTGGAGCCCGGAGCGGATGGCGGGCGTCATCGCGAAGCTGATGGCGCGGCTCGGCTACACGAAATACGGCGCCCAGGGCGGCGACTGGGGCGGCATCATCAGCCGGCTCATCGCGCTGGACGACGCGCCGCATGTCGTCGGGCTGCACCTCAACTTCTGCATCGCGGGCGCGCCGCCCGGGAACGACCCCAATGCGGGCGTCACCCCCGACGAGCTTCGGCTCATGGAGGAGCGCAGCGCGTTCATGGCGAACGAGCGCGCGTACCAGCAGATCCAGGGCACGAAGCCGCAGACGCTCGGCGTGGCGCTGAACGACTCCCCCGCCGGCCTCGCGTCGTGGATCGTGGAGAAGTTCCACGCCTGGTGTGACTGCGGCGGAAACATCGAGAGCCGTTTTACGAAAGACGACCTGCTGACGAACGTGATGATCTACTGGGTGACGGGCACGGCGACCTCCTCGACCCGGATCTACTACGAGAACCGCGTCGCCAAGGCGAATCCCGGGCGGGTGACGGTGCCGACCGCCTGCGCGATCTTCCCGAAAGACATCACGACGCCGCCGCGCGCGTGGGTGGCGGCCCGCTACAACCTGGTGCAATGGACGGTGATGCCCAGGGGCGGGCACTTCGCCGCGCTGGAGCAGCCGGACCTGCTCGTGAACGACGTGCGCGCGTTCTTCCGGGGGTTACGGTAGGTCGGGTAGGTCGGGTAGGTCGGGTGGGTCGGGTGGGTCGGGTGGGTCGGGTGGGTCGGGTGGGTCACCGGAATCCGCGGAATCGGCCGCCGAACCGCGGGCGCTGCGGGGTGAACGGCGACCGGGCCGTCGGCAGCTGCGCGACGGGCAGGCGCGCGCTGGTGACGATGGGCCGGCTCGTGTCGAGCGACCCGCCGAGGATCTCGGTGTACTGATCGCCCTCGGCGCCGACATAGACGACGGCCGGCACGAGGCGATCGCCCTCGTAGTGCCAGACGGCCGCCGGCTTGCCCCGTCCGACGCCCTCCGCCGGCAGATCCGGGAACGCGCGCGGATCCTGCTCGAGCGCCCGCAGCACGTCGTCGGACGGCTTGAACGCCAGGGCGTCGTTCGGCACGCGCGTGCAACTGCCGCACTGCGCGACCTCCGTGGTCGCGATCGCCGTCATCCCCGGCCGCAGCCGCTCGTCCGCGTTCGCCACGTCCACCACGGCCGTGTAGGTGATCACGCGCGGCTCGCGCGCGCGCATGAGGCCGTTCGGCAGATCGGTGAGCGTCGCCGTCTGATCGGGCTGCAGCCGCACCTGCGACAGGACGCCGGTGAACGTCTCCCCCGGAAAGGCGCTCACGGTGAACGTGACCGGCTGCCCGGCGCGCACGTACGAGACGTCCGACTCGTCGATCGCCTCTTCGAGCGTCAGGTGTTTGAAGTCCTGGGCGATCGTGAAGAAGACGGGAATGTCCCGGCGCACGGCCACCGTCTGCCCCACCTCGACCTGCCGCGACACCACGATGCCGTCGATCGGCGAGCGGACGGTCGTGTACTCCAGGTTCACCTGCGCCTGCTGAAGCGAGGCCTGCGCCACGACGACCGACGACTGCGCCGACTTGAGATCGGCCGACGCCTGGCTCGCCGTCGCCTGCGCCGTCTCGAGATCCGCCTGCGTGGCGAGGCCGGCGCGCGCCAGCTCCTGCGCGCGATTGCGCTTCGTGGTCGCGTCGGCGAGCGCCGCCTGCCGCCGCGCGACCTCCGCCCGCGCCTGCGCCAGCGACGCGTGCGCCCGCGCCAGCTGCGCCTCATAGACGGCCGGGTCGAGGCGCGCGAGCACCTGGCCCTTACGAACGGCCGTGTTGAAGTCGGCGTCGAGCGATTGGATCGTGCCGGAGACCTGGGCGCCAACGTCCACCGTGGCGACAGCCTCCATCGTGCCCGCCGCCACGACGCGATGCACGACGGACCCGATCGAAACCGGGGCCGTCTTCACCTCGACGGCCGGCGCCGGTGCGCTCCCGGCGGCAAGGAAGGCCCACGCCGCGCCACCCGCCACGACCAGCGCGGCGACCATCAGCGCCTGTCCGGTCTTCCGGCCGAGGTTGATTGGGGACATTGTCGGTGCTGCAACTATTCTAGCTCGGACCGTCGAGATCGTCCCACCGCCGCCGGAGCTCGGCGCGGCGGTGCAGCCGGACGGCCATCGCGACGAACGCGAGGAGCAGGATCGCCGTCCAGAGCACCTGCCCGCTCGAGAGCAGGGCCAGCCACTGCGACGCGCGGCGGTACACCGCCCAGGCCTGCGCGGCCGCCTGCTCGACCGTTTCGCCCGTCTCGGCGATGAACGCGCCCTCGAACGGCATGCCGCCGGCCACCCGGGCGGCGATCGCACCGGGCGCGCCAGCCCCGTGGCGCCGCCGCACATCGTCAACCAGCGCCGCGGCGAGGCGGTACGCGTCGGCGGTCTCCAGCTCGCGATCGGAATCGAAGCGGGCCGCGACGTCGGCCAGCGTCGGCGCGGTGGCCATCGCGCGGACGAGTTGCCATTGCTCGAGAAGCCCGCGCTCGCTCCCGACGGCCTCCGCCACGCCCTCGTGGAACCAGCGCGGGAGGGGACGGCCGCCGGCGCGGCGGTCGAGCGCGAGGTGCACGATCTCGTGCCGCAGGACGGACTCGAGCGAGTCGTATGGATAGACCGACGCGCGCGCGGGGAAGATTTCAATCTCGCGGTCGCCCCACGCGCGGCCCACGATCCAGCGCGGCAGCGCCTCGGCGCGCGGGTCGTCCTCGGGCACGAGGGTCACCTGCACGCCCGGCGGCATCTCGAGGCCGGCCGAGACGAGCGCCCGCTCGAGCCGCGCGGCGTCGAAACCGCGCAGGACGTCGGCGGCGCCGGCGAGCGCCGGGGGCGCCTGCACGTCGATCGCGGGCGGCGCGGCGGCCGCGATCGCGACGACCAGAGCGAGCCCGAGCGGCACCCGCATGGCTCCAGCGTACTGCACGCGGCGGGTCGCCTTGCGGCGGCCACTTCGGGCAGAATGTGCGCATGCTGAGACACCGCCTGTCGCTCCTCACCGTGTTCGCGGTCGTCGCCGTGTGCGGCGCCGCCGGCTGGCTCCACGCCCAGGACGACCGCGAGCTGGCGACGACGATCGCCGACGGCTTCACGCTCGCCTCGGTCGGCGACCTGATCCTCGCGTACCCGCAGAACGGCAACCCGGAGCCCGGCTTCCGCGCCGTCGTGAAGCTCCTCCAGGACGCCGACATCGCGACGGGCAACTACGAGGGGAACATCATCGACGGCCGCACCTTCCAGGGCTCGGGCCCGGGCGGGTTCGCGGGCGTGCCGGAAGTAGCGGCCGATCTGAAGGCGATGGGCGTGGATCTCGTGGCGCGCGCGAACAACCACGCCGGCGAGTACGGCTGGGAGGGCATGCTCGAGACGAACGGCTGGCTCCAGAAGGCCGGCGTCGTCTACGCGGGGGCGGGCGAGAAGTACGCGTCGGCACGGGCGGCGCGCTTCGTGTCCACGCCGAAAGGCCGCGTCGGCATGGTGGCCACCGCGGCAAGCTTCCCCGCGGACGCCATGGCCCAGCCCGGCCGCGGCGAGTGGCCGGGCCGCGGCGGCGCGAGCGCCCTGCGCACCACCCGCTTCTTCATGGCGCCGCCGGCCGTCTTTCAGGCCGCCAAACGGATCCGCGACGCGTTCCCGGCGGGCACGGGGTGGTACACCCCCGCCGAGAACAGCGACACCGACGTCACGATCCTCGGGCAGAACTTCAAGCTGGACCCGAACGCGGATGCGCCCTACTACTCGTTCACGATCAACCCCCAGGATCTTCGCGACATCGTCGCCGCGATTCGCGAGGGCAAGATGCGGTCGGACTTCATGACGGCCGCGATCCACGCCCATCAGTTCCACGACGCCAAGGGCGGCTACCGCGGCCCGGGCGTCCCCGAGACCGAGGACCTCGACACGAACCCGAGCATCGCCGATTTCCTGCCCGTGTTCGCGCACGCGGCGATCGACAACGGCGCCGACGCGTTCCTCGGCACGGGCGTCCACGTGCTGCGCGGCATCGAGATCTATAAGGGCCGGCCGATCTTCTACGGCCTCGGCGAATTCTTCCGCCAGATGGACGTGATCGGCCTCTCGGGGATGGGACGGGTGGGCCGCGGCGAGGACAACAGCCCGCCGGTCAAGTATCAGAGCATCGTGGCGGTGAGCCGGTTCGAGAAGGGCCGGCTGGCCGAACTGCGCCTCCACCCCGTGGAGCTCACCGAGGACGTGCGCATCGCGCGGCGCGGGATCCCGCACGTCGCGCCGCCGGAGGTCGCGCAGGAGATCCTGACGCGGCTGCAGAAGCTCTCGGCGCCGCTCGGCACGACGATCACGATCGAGAACGGCGTGGGAGTCATCCGGCCGTAGCTATCGGGCGAGCCAGCCTTCGACGCCGCGCAGGATCATGTCGATGGCGAACGATCCGGTGAAGAGCGCGGTCACGCGGCCGGCGATTTCCGTGTAGAGCGCGACGAGGCGCTCGTCGCGCTTGCGCGCGGCGTCGTGGATCCGCTTTACGGCGAGCATCGCCACGAACGCGACGGCGAGCGCCAGCGCGATCGCGACGACCGCCATCGGCTTCGACAGCCGCGCGCCGGCCAGCACGCTCGCGCTGATCGTGCCGGGGCCGATCATCAGCGGCATCGCAATCGACACCGCCACGTCCTCGTCGTCCGCGCGCAGGCGGACGGCCATGTCGCCGCTGCCGACGATGAGCCGGATGCCGATGATGAGGAACGTGATCCCGCCGAAGATCAGGAACGCGAAGAACCGGACCTGGAAGATGTCCTCGAACAGCGTGTCGCCCGTCCAGGCGAAGGCTACGAAGACGACGAAGCAGATGAGCCAGGCGCGCGCGAGCTGCTTGGCGAACTGGCGGAACGGCATCACCCGCACGAGGTCGATCAGGTAGACACTCAGCACGAACGGGTTCATGAGGACGAGCAGGACGAGGACGGAGCGCGTGAAAGAGTCCACGGACGAAGTTTATCGCAGCATCACGTGCGACCGCGGGGACGCGCGCCAGCGCCTGGACCACGTGATCCTCCGCCACCTCGCGGGCGACGGACGCCGGCTCACACGCACCCGCCTGCAGGCCTGGATCGAGGCCGGCCGCGTCTCGGTGAACGGCCGCGTGGCCCGGCGGCCCGCCGCGCGGACGGCCGTGGGGGACCGCGTCGCGATCGACTGGCCCGACGGCGAGGCGCCGGCCCGCCGCGCGGCGCCGGCGGCCGAACAGACCGCGATCGAGATCTTGTACGAGGACGCGCACCTGCTCGCCGTGAACAAGCCGGCCGGCGTGGTGGCGCATCCCACGTACGGCCACGCCGGGGGAACGCTGATGAACGCGCTCCTGTGGCACGCGCGGGCGTGGGAGGGCGGCGCGCGGCCGTCGCTCGTCGGCCGCCTCGACAAGCTGACCTCGGGTCTCGTACTGGTCGCGAAATCCGCGGGGATGCACGCCGCGCTGCAGCGCGAGCTCGCGTCGGCGCGGGCCGAGAAGGACTATCTGGCCCTCGTCTACGGGCGCGTCCCGAAAGCGCGCGGCCGGATCGATCTGCGCCTGCGGCGCGATCCGGGCGACCGCCGGCGCGTGCTGGCGTCGGCGCACACCGGATCGCCGAGCCTCACCGAATTCGAGCGGCTCGCCCGCGGGCCCGGCGTGTCACTGCTCCGCTGCCGGCTGCGGACCGGCCGCACGCACCAGATCCGCGCCCACCTCGCCGCGAGCGGCTGGCCGATCGTCGGCGATCCGGTCTACGGCGAGCCGCGTTGGAACACGATCGACGACGCGGACGTGGCCGCGGCTCTGCGCGCGTTCCCGCGCCAGGCCCTCCACGCGTGGCGACTCGCCTTCCGCCATCCGGTCACCGGCGCGCTGGTGGAGATCGAGGCGCCCATTCCGGAAGATATAAGAGAGGTGCTCGAAGTGCTGGGGTGCTAGGTGCTGGGGTGCTAGGTGCTGGGGTGCCGCATCTCATCGACCAGGTGCGTGAGCTGCGCGTGCATCTCGTCGCGGCTCGCGTGGTGGATCCGGCCATGGCCGGGCAGCACCCACTCGAAGCGGTAGTCGAGCAGCGTGGCCATCGAGCGCGTCTGTTCGGGCCACGAGTACCAGCAGGCGTCCCGGAACGCCGTGAGAGACTGGCGCGTCGGCGACCAGGCGAGATGATCGCCGGTGAAGAGCACGCGATCCTGATACAGGAGCACCTGGTGGCCGCGCGTATGGCCCGGCGTCGGGATCGACAGCAGGTCCGCGTCGAGGCGCACCGGCTCCCGCCCCGCCGTCGCGCGCTCGATGCCGAGCCGGCCGGCGCCGTCGGCCTCGTGCATCACGCGCGGGCAGCCGAAATGCGCCGCGTAGCGCGCGTGGTCGGCGATGTCGTCGCGGTGGGACAGGTACATCAACCGCACGCCGCCCATCGCTTCGAGGCGGCGGACCAGCGGCGCCGCGAACCGCGGCGAGTCCACGAGCACGTTGCCGCCCTCCGCCTCACTCCGGACGATCAGGTACGACCAGGCGCCGAAGCTCGACTCCGCCGTGAAGCCGCAGAAGTAGACGCCATCGAGGACCGGTGCGGGAAACGCGCGGACGCCTTCGCCGGCGTTCGCTTTCGGCTCGGTGCCGATCGACGCCGTGGGGCACGCCACGAGCGCCATCAGCGCGCGCCGCCGTTCCTCGGGTTCCGACGGCTGGCAGAACACGCTCGACTGGCCGCCGTGATCGTGAAACGTGGTGGGCGCGATCTGCCGGCACGCGTCGCAGTCGATGCAGGTCGCGTCGACGAAGAATTCGCCGTCGGCGTTCTCGGGCAGGCGTTCGGTCCAGCGCGCCACATCCGATTGATGGCATACTCGACGAGCGATGACAAGCGCGGCCCGAACGCCCCTTCGTCTTCTGCTCGCGGCGCTGCTCGCCTGCGCGGCGATCGGCTGCGCCCGCAGCGCGGCGAACCAGGCGGGCCCCTCAGGCCCGGTCGTCATCACCGGGGAATCGGAGAAGTTCGACGTCGCCGGCGCGTATCAGGCCCTCGCGATCGATCGCGTCGACGGCCTCGGCCGAGAGAACGGCGGCGTCGTCGTCAAAGGGCCGTCGGGCAGCGTGCCGATCGACGTGCCGAACACGACCGACATGTCGCAGCCCAACAGCGCCTGGCGGCTCGTCACCGAGTCGAATGTCGACGAGCAGCGGCACCTCACCTTCACCCACGAGACAACGCTGGACAACTTCACGATCGCCGTGCCCAGCAGCCAGGCCGAGCTTCACTACGGCGCCTTCCTCTCGAAGGAAGGCGGCAGCGTGCTCATCTTCGCCTGGGGCGACGAGGGACGCTGCTTCTGGGGCTATGTGACGGTGAAGCCGCGTCCGTAGGCGGACCTGTAAGGTCCACCCTAACCCAGCTGCAGCAGCGCCAACCCTGTCTGCGGATCGCGGCGCCGCCGCAGATGCGGCGGCGACTCCACCACCATCACTTCGAGCGTCGGGCGCACGCGCGCCTCGAGCAGATGCCCCCCGTGCGCCCGGCCATCCCGCGTCGCGACGACCACGTGCGCGTGCACGCGGTGGTCGGCGCCGCTGAGCGTGACGTTCCCCGTCAGCGCGACGACTTCCACCTGCTCGCGGATCGGGATGCGCTCGTAGTCCTTCTTCTGGAGATCGAAGAAGCCGAGCGTGACCTCGCTGAAGCCGCCGATGCCGGTGAACGTCGCCGCCGAGAGATCCGCGCGGCCCGCGAACGCCCGTAGCCCTTCGACGACGTCGTCGCCGGCCTGGAACGCGACCGCGAACGTGCGGAGCCCGCCCGCCTCGTCGAGACGCCGCGACTGCACGCTAGTCTCCCTGCGACGGCGCGCCCGGTCGCGCGTCGCCGCGGCGAACGGTGATGCGGTTCACGACGTCGGTGGCGCCGGCCGACAGCGCCTCGTCCTCGGCGGCGCCGCGCGTCCGGTAGCTGTCCACTGCCCCGGTCAGCGTGGCCGTGCCGTGGTCCACCGCCACGTGGACGTCGTCGAGGTTGATCTCCGGATTCCAGGAGATCTCGTCGCGGATGTCAGCGAGCAGTTCGCCGTCCGACTGATGCTCACCGTAGTCGGGAGACGAGACGCCGATCCGGCTGATCACGCCGACGATGTCCGGCACCCGGGCGGCGACGGTTTCGGCCCGCGAGCGCTGGAACCGGGTCTGCACGTCGTTGGAGAGCAGGGCGACACCGTGCATCACCCGCACGCCGACATCCTGTCCGTTCAGGTAGGGGTCGTGCCGCAGGACCTGTTCGACGCGGCTCGCGAGCCCGTCGTCGGACGGCGGGTTGTCGGGCACAATGCGCTCGTCGCCGGTGAGGCCGCGGAACGTGACCGTCGAGCCGTCGTCCTTCTGCGTCGTTTGCGCGAGCGCCGGCGCGCTCGAGAGCATGACGGCCCCGGCAATTGCAACAACGGTCCGGATCGGAATGGTCATGAGTGTCCTCCATGCCGGGCCGTGGCGACGCGCCAGTTCACGATGTCGCGCCGGCGCACGAGGCCCAGCAGTTGTTGGCCGTCGAAGACCAGGATCTGATCCTGGTCCTGACGGGTAAGTTGTTCGATCGCGCGCGCAGCGCCAGTCGACGCGGATCTCCACGCCGGAGACACGCCCGAGCTTGAAGCCACCCAGCATGGAACCGAAATTTGCATCATCCGTGCCGGCCGTGTCGGAATTGGAATGGCGGAAACCGCCGACTCTCGGTGGAAGAGTTCGTGCGGCGCGACCGTCGGTGGATTTGGGGCTGCGGAGGACCAGAACGGTTCCTGCAACGGTTCCAGAACGCGTGCGCGGCCTGTAAGTCCTACAACGGCGAGAGGAGGTGACGTGCTGCAGGCACAACCCCTAGCGTTCGACGCACACGGCGCCCCACGCCCCTTGCCTACGCCCGAGGGCCTGCCGAGTCGGCCCAGGCCCGTCCGATTTCCCGCAGCAGATAGAAAGGAATCGTGCCGCCCAGCCACCATTCGGCGACACGCATCACGAGCCGGCGGCGCCGCCGGTCGCGCACGACGGCGTACGCCGCCGCCATCGCGGCGGCGGCGACGATGAGATTCGCGGTGGTGCGGGCGGCGGAGTCGGTCACGTCTCAGAACGACGGCTCGCCCGTGACGGTTGCCGCGCGGTCCGTGCTATCACGCCCGTATTGCACGGGGCCCTCGGCGTTCTCGCGGACGTATTGTTTCGCTTCCGCCGCGCCCTCCGCCGCGGCGCCGCGCGCCTTGCCGTAGAGCTCGCGTCCGCGTTCCGCCCAGCGGTTCGCGGTGTCGGCCGCGCGCTGGTACCCTTCCGACGCGCTCTGCGCGACGGCGTTCGCCTGCTCCGACACCTGTTCGCGAAGCTCCGAGCCCCGCTTGGGCGCGAACAACAGGCCCACGCCTGCGCCGATCACCGCGCCTGCCATGAACCCCATGGCGAACCCGCCGCCACCGCTTTCCTGCTCCTTGTTCCGGTCCCGATCGCCCATCGCCAGTCTCCTTCTCCAGAAAAAACGTTTCGCGTCATGGCCGCCCGGCCGCCCGCGCGGCCGCGTGCCCCGGCTTCATGAGTTCCTCGAGGGCCCGCCGCAGGCCCAGCAGCACACCGATCACCGGGATCGTCTTGGCCCGTACCCGCCGGCGGACGCGTTCGGCCGTGCCCTCGACGCGCGCCGCCGTCGCGTGAATCGCGCGATCCATCCGCGCCGCCTCGTCCTTCACGGTCGCCGTGACATCCCCCAGGTTCTCGAGAATGAGATCCACGCGGCCCGCGAGCGGGACGAGATGCCGCTCCTCGACCGTCTCGACCAGCCGCATCACGCGCACGTACGCCACCAACGCGCCGATGGCCGCGCCAATCAACAACAGCGTCTCGATCGCCAGCGAGATCGCCATGATCAGCAGAAGCGCGTTTGTCGTCGCCAGGTTCCCATCCATGACTCACCCCCGGAAGCGCGGTTCCGCCATCGCTTCGCTGAGCAGTTGATAGCCTTCCGACGCAACATTCGCGGCCTTCTCGAGCATGCGGCGAAAGCTCTTCACTTCCCGCGAGATGTCGTCAACCTTCGGTTCCAGCCGGCGCCGCATGCCGCGACCGCCATCGGTGAAAAACGCGTATCCCATCGCCGCGCCGATGAGCGCACCGAGAAGCGTCGCGGTCCAGGCCTGCCCGTTCATGCGTCCTCCTGCTGCAGCCATCACCAATAGCAAGACGCGTGCCCCGGGTGTCCCGGCATTGTCCTTGCAAACTTCGACAGTGAAAGGAGGCTCGACCAATGACACGCTATCGACTGGCATCACTCGTGGCCGCGAGCTGTGCGGTTCTGTTCGTTTCGGCCGGCATCGCCGCGGCCCAGGATCGGCTGCGCGAGCCGGTGAACGTTCCCTTCTCGACCGATTACGAGCTGCAGGTGGGCAGCTACGTGCTCCCGCCGGGGCATTACGTGCTCGAACACGTGGATCCGGACGGCTTCACCTGGGCGCTTCACAAGGACACCCTGGAGTCGGATCCGATTGCCATGTTCGAAGCGCGGAACACGAACAAGCCTGGCCGCCAGGGCACTGAAGCCTTCCTGACCACGGTCCCGTCGACGAAGGACAAGGGCCCGCGGCTGCTGCAGGGCTTCTCGGTGGAAGGCAGCTACTGGGAAATTCGTGACGTGGCCGCGTACGATCAGAGCGCGCTGAAGCGCGCCGACGACAAGTCCTAACCGGTCCTGCACCCGCGCGCCCTCCTGGGGTACCCTTGTAGGGACATCATGCAGACGCGCGGGTGCGCCGCTCTCCTCTCGCTCGCGCTCGCGGCCGCCGCCGCGGGCTGCACCACCGCCGCGTCGGACTCCCTCTACTTCGGCAAGGTCACGCCGCCCGACGGCCAGAACCTCCGCTACGTCACCGGCTCCGAGCCCGAGTCGCTCGACCCGCAGATCGCGACCGGACAGCCCGAAGCCCGCATCTTCCTGGCGCTGTTCGACGGCCTGACCGAGCTCGATCCGAAAACCGCGCTGCCGATCCCTTCGCTGGCGACGAGCTGGGAGCCGAACGGCGACAACACCGTCTTCACGTTCCACCTGCGCGACGCGGTCTGGTCCGACGGGACGCCGATCACGGCCGACGACTTCGTCTACAGCTTCCGCCGCGGCCTCTCGCCGGCGCTGGCCGCGCGCAACGCGTACCTCGGCTGGGACATCCTGAACGCCGAGGCCTACACGTCGGGACAGGCAAAGGCCGAGGATGTCGGCGTGGACGCGATCGACGCGCACACCCTTCGCATCCGCCTGCAGCGGCCCATCCCGTTCCTGCCGGGGCTGATGACGAACCAGTTCTTCCGGCCGGTACCGCGCCAGGCCGTCGAGGCCTGGGGCGACCGCTGGACCGATCCCGATCACATCGTCACGAGCGGCCCGTTCCTGCTCCAGACCCATCGGCCCGTACGACACGCTCGTCGTCGTCCGCAATCCGACGGTACTGGGACGCCGGCGTCGTCCGGCTCGACTCGCTCACGTTCTACCCGCTCGAGGACCAGACGACGATGTATGAACCTGTACAAGGCGGGCGAGGTCGACGCCGTCTACAACCACACCGTGCCGTCAGGCTGGATCGGCACCGTCGAGCACTTCAAGGACTACAGGACGCGCCCGAGCTCGCGAACATGTACGTCCTCTTCAACACGACGCGCGCCCCGACGGACGACGTGCGCGTGCGGAAGGCGTTCAACGTGGCGATCGACAAGGCCGGCCTCGCGGAGTACCTGCACGCGATGAAGCCGCTGGCGTCGTTCGTGCCGCCCGGCATCTTTCCGGGCTACCCGCACCCGGCTGGCGACCCGTTCGATCCCGAGCACGCGCGGGCCCTCCTGGCCGAGGCCGGCTATCGCGACGCGAACGGCACCTACGACCCGTCGACGTTCCCGATCGATCAGGTCGAGCTACACCTACAACACGACCGAATCGCAACCGGCAGGTCGCCGAGTTCGTGCAGGCGCAGTGGAAGCAGAACCTGGGCCTCACCGTGCCGCTCAAGAACATCGAGTGGCGGACGTTCCTGCAGACGCGGTCCGACCTCGCCTACCACGGGATCGATCCGCGGCGCCTGGGTCGGCGACTACATGGATCCGTTCACGTTCCTCGACATGTACTCGACGGCCGGCTGGCGAAAACGGGAGCGGGTGGACCGACGCGACCTACCAGCAGATGCTCGCCGACGCGAACCGCGACCCCGACCCGCAGCGCCGCTACCAGCGGCTCGCGGACGCCGAACGCTACCTGCTCGACGTTCAGCCGATGGCGCCGCTCGAGGTCCAGAGCACGAACTTGATGAGAAGCCGTACGTGAAGGGCATGTATCCCAACCCGCTGACGATGCACCCCTGGAAGTTCGTCTACATCGAGCACGACCCCGCGAAGTGGAGCGACGAGCCGCGGGTCGAGACCGGCTCCTGATCGATGCTCCGGTTCGTCATCCGGCGCCTCCTCGTCACGATCCCCATGGTGCTCGTCGTGCGTCTCGCTCACGTGGGGGCTGATCCGCGCTCGCGCCGGGCAACTTCTACTCGGGCGAGAAGCGCGATGCCGCCGGCGATCGAGCGCAACATCCGCGAGAAGTACGGCCTCGACCGGCCCTGGTACGTCCAGTACGGGAAGATGCTCGGCAACACCGTGCAGCGGCGACTTCGGCGTGTCGCTGAAATATCACGGGCCAGCCGGTGAACGGGATCCTGGCGGCACGCGCTGCCCGTGTCGGCCACGCTCGGCGCGCTGGCGTACCTGCTCGCGCTCCTCGTCGGCATCCCGGCCGGCACGATCGGCGCGCTGCGGCAGAACACGCGCAGCGACTACCTGTCGATGGCGGCGGCGATGATCGGCATCTCGCTGCCGAACTTCGTCCTCGGCCCGATCCTGGTGCTGCTGTTCGCGCTCACCTGGTTCTGGCTGCCGCCGGCGCGCTGGAACGGCTTCGACCGCCACCTGATCCTTCCCGTGGTGACGCTCTCGGCGCTCTACATGGCCTACATCGCGCGGCTCACGCGGTCCGGCATGCTCGAGGTGCTGCGGTCGAACTACATCCGGACCGCCCGCGCCAAGGGCCTCTCCGAGGGCGCGGTCGTCGTGCGCCACGCCATGCGCGGCGGGCTGCTGCCGGTCGTGTCGTTCTCCGGGCCCGCGCTGGCGTTCCTGGTCACCGGGCACTGTGGTCGTCGAGCGGATCTTCGCGCTGCCCGGCCTGGGCAACTACTTCATCAACGCCAACCTGAACCGCGACGAGCCGCTCATCATCGGGATCGTGGCGTTCATCTCGATCGCGATCCTCCTCTTCAACCTGCTCGTCGACGTCGCCTACGGCTTCCTCGACCCGCGGGTCCGCTACTGAGATGACCGACCTGATCGACGCGTCGGGCACCACCGAGCCGCCTGCGGCGCCCGTCGCCGGCACCTCCCTCTGGCGCGACGCCTGGCGCCGGCTGCGGAGGAACCGCCTCGCCATGTTCGGCCTCGGCGTCGTGGTGGTGATGGTCGCCGCGTGCCTCGCCGGGCCGCCGATCATCGCGCGCGCGACGGGCTACACCTACGACTACATCCCGTCGGACATCAGCCTCATCAAGGTCGATGCCGCCGTTTACCGGCGCCGGACGGCTCGATTCTCGTGGACGCACCCGATGGGCACGGACAACGCCGGGCCGCGACCTGCTCGCCCGCGTGCTCCTCGGCGGCCGCATCTCGCTCATGGTCGGGATCATCTCGACGCTCGTGTCGCTCCTGATCGGCACCGCGTTCGGCGCGACGGCCGGCTACCTCGGCGGGCGCGTCGACGAGGTGATGATGCGGATCGTCGACGTGCTGTACGCGATTCCGTACATGATGGTCGTGATCGTCCTGCTGGCGTTCTTCGGCGGGCAGTCGCCGCTCGGCCAGCTCCTGCTGCTCTTCGTCGCGCTCGGCGCCGTCTCGTGGCTGACCATGGCGCGCATCGTCCGCGGGCAGGTGATGTCGCTCAAGGACCAGGAGTTCATCCTGGCCGCGCGCGCCACGGGCGTCCGGCCGGCCGCGATCGTCGCTGCGCCACCTGGTGCCGAACACGCTCGGCCCGGTGATCGTCTACGCGACGCTGACGGTGCCGTCGGTCATGCTGCTCGAGGCGTTCCTCTCGTTCCTCGGCCTCGGCGTGCAGGCGCCGCTCGCCTCATGGGGCAGCCTGGCTGCCGAAGGCATCCAGAACATCGCCGTCTTTCCCTGGCAGCTCCTCTTCCCCGGCCTGACGATGGCCCTCACGCTCTTCTCCCTGAACTTCCTCGGCGACGGCCTGCGCGACGCGCTCGATCCGCAGATGCGGAAGGGCTGACGTGACGCCCGCTTCTCTCCGTCCGGGACCTTCGGACGTGGTTCGACGAGGACGGCAGGACGGTGAAGGCCGTCGACGGCGTGAGCTTCGACGTGGGGCACGGCGAGACGCTGGGGGTCGTCGGCGAATCGGGGTCGGGCAAGTCGGTCACCAACCTGTCGATCCTGCGGCTGGTGCCGTCGCCGCCCGGGCGGATCGTGTCGGGCGAGGTCGTCTTCGACGGCGTGAACCTCCTCGAGCTCACCGACGCGGAGATGCGGCGCATCCGCGGCCGCCGCATCGCGATGATCTTCCAGGACCCGATGACCTCCCTCAACCCGTTCATGCGGATCTCGGAGCAGCTGATGGAGGTCACGCGCCTGCACCTCGGCCACTCGAAGGACGAAGCGCGCGCGCACGCGGAGCGGATGCTCGAGATGGTCGGCATCCCCGACGCGCGCAAGCGCCTCGACGGGTACCCGCACCAGCTCTCGGGCGGCATGCGGCAGCGCGTCATGATCGCGATGGCCCTGTCGTGCCGCCCCGAGCTGCTGATCGCCGACGAGCCGACGACGGCGCTCGACGTGACCATCCAGGCGCAGATCCTCGAGTTGATCCAGACGCTGCAGCGTGAGATCGGCACGCAGCGTGATCCTCGATCACCCACGACCTCGGCGTCGTCGCCGGCACGACGGATCGGATTGTCGTGATGTACGCCGGCCACGTGTTCGAGTCGGCGGCCACCGACGAGTTGTTCGCGCGGCCGGCGAATCCGTACACGCGCGGCCTCCTCCTGTCGGTGCCGGATCCATCCGGCAAAACGCGCCGCGGCGAGCTGTACCAGATTCCCGGGCTGCCACCGGACGTCGCGCACCTGCCGCCGGGCTGCCCGTTCGCCGCGCGCTGCGATCGCGCGGAGGACGTCTGCCGGCGCGAGTTCCCGCCGTTCGTCGAGGTGGCGCCGGGCCATCACTCGCTCTGCCACTTCGCCGCCGAGGTGCACGGGAGCGGCCGGCCGTGAGCGAGCCCCTCGTCTCGGTCGACAACCTCAAGGTGCACTTCCCGCTCGGCGGCGGCACGCTCCTCGATCGGCTCACGGGCGGACCGCGCGAGCCGGTGATCGTGAAGAGCGTCGACGGTGTCTCGCTCGCCATCCGCGAGGGTGAGACGCTCGGTCTCGTCGGGGAAAGCGGCTGCGGCAAGACGACGTTCGGGCGGGCGTTGCTGCGGCTGGTCGAGCCGACGGCCGGCACGATCCGCTTTCGCGGCGAGGACGTGACCGCCCTCACCGGCGCCGCCCTGCGGCGCCACCGTCGGCACATGCAGATGATCTTCCAGGATCCGTATGCGTCGCTCGACCCGCGCATGACCGTCGGCCAGATCATCGCCGAGCCGATTCGCACGTTCGACCTCGCGAGCGGCGCCGACCGCCGCGCGCGCATCCGCGACCTGATGGCCGTGGTGGGGCTGAGCGAACGGTTCATCAACCGCTATCCGCACGAGTTCTCGGGCGGCCAGCAGCAGCGCGTCGGCATCGCGCGCGCGCTGGCGGCGGATCCCGAGTTCATCGTCGCCGACGAGCCGATTTCGGCGCTCGACGTGTCGATTCAGGCGCAGATTCTCAACCTGATGGAGGAACTGCAGCGCACGCGCGCCCTCACGTTCCTCTTCATCTCGCACGATCTGCGGGCGATCCGGCACTCGTCGGATCGCGTGGCCGTCATGTATCTCGGCCGCCTCGTGGAGCTGGCCGGGGCGCGGGAGATCTACGACCGCCCGCTGATGCCGTACACGAAGGCGCTCATCTCGGCGGTGCCCCTTCCCGAC
The DNA here is from genome assembly GCA_963792785.1 of uncultured Acidobacteriota bacterium. Lineage (GTDB taxonomy): Bacteria > Acidobacteriota > Vicinamibacteria > Vicinamibacterales > CAVVIG01 > CAWIMX01. The sequence continues at coordinate 1,709,571 of CAWBXO010000001.1, forward strand.
CCGGCGTTCGAGAAGACGCGCCGCCGCATCGTGCTCCAGGGCGACGTGCCGTCGCCGATCGCGCCGCCGCCCGGCTGCCGGTTCCACACGCGCTGCCCGTACGCGGTCGACGCGTGCCGCGAGGTCGAGCCGCCGCTCGTCGAGATCGAGCCCGGCCACCTGGCCGCCTGCATCCGCATCAGCCCCGAGCACCCCGACATCGACCGTGTCCCGCCGGGCTCCACGCCCGGCGCGCCCTCGCGCTGATCGAAACCACAGAGGCACAGAGACACCGAGAAGTCCAAGCGCACGACGCGGCCGGCCTGCGAAGCAGGCCCGGCATGCGGACGCACCGGACCGAATCACGCAAGCCGTGAATGCCGGTGGCTTGTGTGATCCGGTCCGGTGCGTCCGCATGGCCGCCTTCGGCGGCCCGCGTCGCGCGCGCGCGGCCCGATATCCGTCTGCGCCTCCGTGCCTCCGTGGTTTTATCTCCTTCTGTCACTGGCGTTTTCCCCGGCATCGATCCTGCTATTCCCCTGGCGGACGCGCGAATGCCCCAATACCGGAACGGCGGCGTGCCGGATTTCCGGCAGCCGGCGCCGATCCGGGGCCCGGAGGCCACGATGACCCGGCGGACGATGACGGTGGACGGCAACGAAGCGGTGGCGACGGTCGCCCACCGCCTGAGCGAGGTGATCGCGATCTACCCGATCACGCCCTCGTCCTCGATGGGCGAGCTCGCCGATGAGTGGTCGAGCCAGGGCCGGACCAACCTCTGGGGCGACCTGCCCGAGGTGGTCGAGATGCAGGCCGAGGGCGGCGCGGCGGGCGCCGTGCACGGCGCGCTGCAGGCCGGCGCGCTGGCCACCACCTTCACCGCCTCGCAGGGCCTCCTCCTGATGATCCCCAACATGTACAAGATCGCGGGCGAGCTCACGCCGTTCGCGATGCACGTGGCCGCGCGCAGCATCGCGACGCACGCTCTCTCGATCTTCGGGGACCACTCCGACGTCATGGCCTGCCGCCAGACGGGGTTCGCCATGCTCGCGTCGGCGTCCGTGCAGGAAGCGCACGACTTCGCCGCGATCGCGCACGCCGCCACGCTCGAGTCCCGCGTGCCCTTCCTGCATTTCTTCGACGGCTTCCGGACCTCGCACGAGGTGTCGAAGATCGTCGCGATCGAGGACGATGACCTCCGGGCGATCGTCTCCGACGACCGCATCGCGGCCCACCGATCGCGCGCGCTCACGCCCGACCACCCGGTCGTGCGGGGCACGGCGCAGAACCCCGACGCGTTCTTCCAGGCCCGCGAGGCCTGCAACGGCTTCTACCTCGCCTGCCCCGGGATCGTCGAACGGGTGATGGCGACGTTTGCGACGCGAACCGGCCGGCACTACGCGCCATTCGAGTACGTCGGCCATCCCGCGGCCGAGCGCGTCGTCGTCCTGATGGGCAGCGGGGCCGACACCGCGCACGAGACGGTCGAGGAGCTCGTGGGGCGCGGCGAGAAGGTCGGCGTCCTGAAGGTGCGGCTGTACCGTCCGTTCTCCGGCGAGCGCCTCGTCGCGGCGCTGCCGCCGAGCGTCCGCGCCCTCGCGGTCCTCGACCGGACGAAGGAGCCGGGCGGCGCCGGCGAGCCGCTGTACCTCGACGTCGTCGCGGCCGTCGCGGAGGCGCGCGCCGACGGCGGCGCGCTCGATCCCGTCGTGGTCGGGGGCCGCTACGGCCTGTCATCGAAGGAGTTCACGCCCGGCATGGTCAAAGCCGTCCTCGACAACCTCGCCGAGGCGCGCCCGAAGAACCACTTCACCATCGGCATCGTGGACGATGTCACGCGGACGTCGCTGCCGTGGGACGAGCGCTTCGAGACGGACGCGCGCGACGTCTCGACCGCGATCTTCTTCGGCCTCGGCTCCGACGGCACGGTCGGCGCGAACAAGAACTCCATCAAGATCATCGGCGGCGGGACCGACCAGTACGTGCAGGGCTACTTCGTGTACGACTCGAAGAAGTCCGGCGCCGTCACCGTGTCGCACCTGAGGGCCAGCCCGCGGCCGATCCGGTCCGCGTACCTCGTCACCCGCGCGCGCTTCATCGCCTGTCACCAGTTCGAGTTCGTCGATCGCTATGACATCCTCGAGCACGCCGACGACGAAGCCGTCCTGCTGCTGAACGCGCCTGGCGGCGCGGCCGGCGTGTGGGATCGGCTGCCGCGCTCGATGCAGCAGCAGATCGTCGACAAGCGCATCCGCTGCTACGCCATCGACGGCAACGCGGTCGCCGAGGAGACCGGCATGGGCGGCCGCGTGAACACGATCATGCAGACCTGCTACTTCGCGATCTCCGGCGTGCTGCCGCGCGAGCGCGCGATCGCCGAGATCAAGAAGGCCATCGAGAAGACGTACCGCAAGCGCGGCGCGGAAGTCGTGCGCCGGAACTTCGCGGCGGTCGACGCCACGCTCGCGCGTCTCGAGGAGGTGCCGGTGCCGGCCGCGCCGACGGCGACGCGCGAGCGCCCGCCGCTCGTGCCCGACACGGCGCCTGATTTCGTGCGGCGCGTCACCGCCGTGCTGATGGCCGGCCTGGGCGACCGCCTGCCGGTGAGCGCGTTCCCCGTGGACGGCACCTGGCCGGTCGGCACCACGAAATGGGAGAAGCGCAACCTGGCGCACGAGATCCCGGTGTGGGATCCGGACATCTGCATTCAGTGCAACCAGTGCGCGCTGGTGTGCCCGCACGCGGCGATCCGCGCGAAGATCTACGACCCGGCCCTGGCGGCCGGCGCCCCCGGGACGTTCAAGTGGACGCCCTACAAGGAGCGCGATCATGCGGCGCGCGCCTACACGATTCAAGTGGCGCCCGAGGACTGCACCGGCTGCGACCTCTGCGTGCACGTCTGCCCGGCGAAGGATCGCACCAACCCGCGGCACAAGGCAATCGACATGCAGCCGCAGGCGCCGCTGCACGACGCCGAGCGCGAGAACTATGCGTTCTTCCTCGATCTCCCCGACGTGGCGCGCGACGATCTCCCGGCGATCGATGCCAAGACGTCCCAGTTCCTGGAACCGCTCTTCGAATACTCGGGCGCCTGCGCGGGCTGCGGCGAGACGCCGTACCTCAAGCTGCTGACGCAGCTCTTCGGCGACCGCCTCCTGATCGCGAACGCGACCGGCTGCTCGTCCATCTACGGCGGCAATCTGCCGACCACGCCGTACTCGACCAACTGCGACGGCCGCGGGCCGGCCTGGTCGAACTCGCTCTTCGAGGACAACGCCGAGTTCGGCCTGGGCATGCGGCTCGCGGTCGACAGCCAGGCGCGAACGGCCGAGCGGCTCCTGCGCGAGCTGGCGAGCGGCGTCGGGGACCAACTCGCGTCGGATCTGCTCGGCGCCGACCAGGCGAGCGACGCCGGCATCACCGCGCAGCGCGAGCGCGTGCAGCGGCTGCGCACGGCGCTCGAGGGCCTGGATACCCCGCACGCGCGGCGCCTGACCGAGCTCGCCGATTATCTCGTCCGCAAGAGCGTGTGGCTCGTCGGCGGCGACGGCTGGGCCTACGACATCGGTTTCGGCGGCCTCGACCATGTGCTCGCGAGCCACCGCAACGTGAACGTCCTCGTGCTCGACACCGAGGTGTATTCGAACACCGGCGGTCAGGCGTCGAAAGCGACGCCGCTCGGCGCCGCCGCGAAGTTCGCCGCGGCGGGCAAGCCGGTCGCCAAGAAGGACCTCGGGCTGATCGCCAACACCTACGGCCACGTCTATGTGGCCCGGATCGCGTTCGGCGCCAAGATGAGCCAGACGGTGCAGGCCCTCCAGGAGGCCGAGGCGTATCCGGGGCCGTCGCTCGTGATCGCCTACAGCCACTGCATCGCCCACGGGTACGATATGGCGCTCGGCGCGTCGCAGCAGAAGCTGGCCGTCGAGTCGGGCGTGTGGCCGCTTTTCCGATTCGACCCGCGCCGGGTCGAGGCCGGCGAGCCGGGCCTGCACCTCGACTACGCGAAGCCGAAGGCCCGCGTGGCCGACTACATGCGCAACGAGTCGCGGTTTCGGGTGATCGAGCGGACGAACCCGGAACGCTTCAAGGCGTTCCTCCGGGAAGCGCAGGCGCAGGCCGAACAGCGCTACGCTGTATACCAGCAGCTCGCGGGCATCACCGTCCCGCACATCGACGTCGACGCCGTCGATCCGCCGCAGGAGTAGCCATGGATTTGACGACGACGTATCTCGGCTTCCCGCTGGCGCACCCCATCGTCCCGGGGGCCTCTCCGCTCGCCGACGAGATCGACACCGTACGCCAGCTCGAAGACGCCAGCGCGCCCGCCATCGTCCTGCGATCGCTGTTCGAGGAGCAGATCGTCCTCGAGCAGATGGCGGAGGTCGAGCATCTCGACGGCCACGCCAACTCGTCCGCCGAAGCCGCAAGCTATTTTCCCGACCCGAGCTCGTTCGTTCTGGGCACGGACGCCTACCTGGAGCACCTCCGCAAGGTGAAGGAGGCCGTCGCCATCCCGGTGATTGCGTCGCTCAACGGCACCACACCGGGCGGCTGGCTGAACTTCGCCGGCCTCATCGAGCAGGCCGGCGCCGACGCCCTCGAACTGAACGTCTACCGCGTGTCGACGGACCCCTCCGTCTCCGGCGCCGACGTGGAACGGCAGACGCTCGAGATCGTCCGCGCGGTGAAGCGCGCGGTGTCGATCCCGATCGCGGTGAAGCTGTCGCCCTTCTTCAGCGCGTTCGCCCACTTCGCCTGCGAGCTCGACCGCGCCGGCGCCGATGCGATCGTCATCTTCAACCGCTTCTACCAGCCCGACATCGACCCCGCCGAGCTCCAGTTATCGAGCGAGCTGCACCTGTCGGACTCGTCGGAACTGCTGCTGCGCCTCCACTGGACCGCCATCCTCGCGGGCCGCGTCCAGGCGTCGCTCGCGATCACCGGCGGCGTCCACACGTCGGTCGACGTCGTCAAGGCGACCATGGCCGGCGCGCACGTGACGCAGGTCGTCTCCACCCTGCTCAAGCACGGGCCTGCGCGACTGCGCGCGATGGTCGCCGGCCTCAAGGGGTGGATGCGCGAGCACGAGTGGTACTCGCTGGGCGAGATGCGCGGGAACATGAGCCTGGAGCGCGTGCCCGACCCGGCCGCCTACGAGCGCGGCAACTACATGCGGATGCTGCAGGGCTGGAAGACCTAGAACACCCGGGTCGCCCGCACGGCGTCGATCGCCGTCGTCACACCGCGCCAGATGAACAGCGCCATGGCGGTGATTATCATCAGGAGCGACGCCGTGGCCGCGTCCACCGTGACCCTCCACCGGCTGATCCAGGGCACCAGCGGCCCCGCGAAGAGTACCGCCGTGCCGAGGGCGATCCACACGCCCGTCGAGAGGTAGCGAGCCGCGCCACCCGCCGACAGTCCGTCTGCGCCGGTCATCGCCCGCAGGAACCCGGCGGCCCCGGCCAGCGACCCGGCCCGCAGAATCACCCAGCCGGCGGTGACCACCACGAGCAGGTACAGGTGTCGCACCGGCCGCGGGAGCCGCTCCAGCCAGGCGCCGAGGCCCACCGCTTCAAGGGCGAGCCACATTCCGGAGTAGAGGCTCCAGACCAGGACGTTTCCGCGCGCGCCATGCCACAGCCCGATGACCATGAAGCCGGCGACGATGTTCAGATACAGGCGCGGCGTGGGGGCATCGCGGCCGGCGATCGGCAGATACAGGTAATCGCGCAGCCACGTGATGAGCGTGATGTTCCAGTGCCGCCAGAAGTCGCGCACCGAGCCGGCGGTGTACGGCCGGCGGAAGTTCTCCGGGTAGCGCAGCCCGAACATGCGTCCGAGACCAATCGCCACGTCGGCGTAGCCGGAGAACTGGAAATAGATCTGCAGCGAGAAGCCGATCGCGCCGAGCCACGCGGCGGTGGCGCCGAGCGTCTCGGGCGGGCGGGCGAAGATCGCGTTGGCCGGACCGGCCAGGGTGCCCGCCACGAGGACCACCTTGATCAGGCCCGTGACGACGCGGCGCACGCCGTAGGTAAAGGCGCCCAGGCCCGCCGCGCGGCGTGCGCGGTGCGCGGCCGTGTCCCGAAACCGCACGATCGGCCCCGCGACCAGCAGCGGAAACTGGATCAGGTAGAGCGCCACGGTGAGCGGCTGCCGGGCCGACGCCTCGCGCCGGCGCAGGTCCACGCCGAACGCCACGGCGTGGCAGGCGACGACGAGCAGGCCGGCGCTCGCGAAGGACGGCGCGGCCGCGGGCAGGCGGAAGAACGCCGCGCCGCTCCACCAGATGAAGATCAGGCTCGCCGCCACGAGGACCCACGTCGTCAGATCGGGCGCGCCGGGCCAGCGCCGCCGCAGGAGGTTCTCAATCGGGATCGCGAGGTAGTACGCGGCGAGCGCGCCGGGCAGGAACTGCAGCAGGAAGACGAGTTGGTCGAACCGCACGCGACCCGGGATCAGCGGCCGGGCTGGAGCGCCGCGCGATCGAGCGCGTTCACCTGATCGATGATGCGCGCGTACGCCCGGGCGATCTCCTCGAGGCCCGACGCGGGCACCCACTCCGGCGTGTCCTGTTCGGTGTGCTTGATCTCGGGCGACGTGATCACCTGAATCGCGGGGACGTCGTGATCCATCGAGCCCATTTCGCCGGACGCGCCGGGATCCATGTCGGCGGTCACGCCCACGTTGAACCGCGCGAACGAGCCGAGCACCACGTCGCGCAGCGAGCGGCTGCCCCACACCCACCACCGCATCGGCGACACGCTCGTCGTCTGCCGCAGGTGGTTGCCCCAGGTACCTGCGTCCGCACGGCCGCAACGTGCTCCAGGTTGATGGCGAGCACCGTGTGGGCGAGCGCCGTGTCCTTGTTGTCGTGGAACCAGCGCGCGCCGGGACCGCCGTGGTGCCCGGCGGAGCCGACGAAACGGATCGTCCGGCGCCGCTGGGCGGCCGGGACCTTCGCGAAATGCTCGGCGAGGCCGACGAGCACGGCGAGCCCCGACGCGTTGTCGAGCGCGCCTTCGAAATAGCCGTCCATGTGCGCGAGGATCGTGATGTCCTCGTCGGTCGTGCCCGGCAGGCTGCCGAACACGCTCGCCGTCGTGAGGCCCGCGCGCATCTCGCTCTGCAGGTCCAGCGTCACGCGCACGTCCTCGCCGGCGCCGAGGAGATCGCGCAGCACCTTCCCGTCCTCGAAGCCCACGCTGAAGCCGGGCCGGCCGCCCGTGGCCGGCCAGATCGCGAAGTTGTCGGCGACCCCGAAGATGAGCCCCACCGCGACCGCGCCGTGATCGAACGCGCGCTCCACGACGCGATCGAGCTGGGCCGAATGGCGGATGTCGCCCGGCAGCAGCAGGTCCTGGATCAGCACGGCTTTGCCGCGCACGTCGCGCCCCGCGAAGTCCGCCTCGGTGCCCTCACCGCCCCAGGCGAGCGCCCACTCGGATCCGCCGGCCGGCGTGGACGCGCTGCGCGCCGGACGCGCCGACGCGAGGTGGAGGGTCTTCCCACCGCCGCTGAACGCGATCGCGTACGACGACGCCATCCATTGGGGTGAGAGATCGAAGGAGAGACGGTGGATGTCGCTCAGGTCGAGACGGCGGAAGTGCGCCTCCACCCAGTTCTCGGTGTCGACGTGCCCCTGCGTGCCGACGTTACGGCCCCAGAACACGGTGCCGCGAGCGCGATCGGCGAGCGAGATCGCGTCCACGTCCATCAGCAGGCTTTTGAGGTGATCCCCCTGCAGATCGCCGTACTGGCCATCGTCGGCCCGGAGGGCGGGCGCCGGCAGCGGACCGGCGTTCTGGGCCTCGAGCCCGATCCCGAGGGAGAAAAGAACGAGGGCCGCCGGCATCATCCACCTGCGGCCCCCGAGGCGAGGTCTTCGGGCGTGCGCCATCCGCGCAGGATTTTACTTCACCTGGACCTTCACGATCGCCGAGGTCCAGCAGCAGACCGAGCCGCCGCCGCCGTCGCCGGAGTAGTCGTTGGCGGTCAGGTGCAGCCAGTAGTCGCCGGCCGCGCCGAAGGTCGCCGTCGTCTTGGCCTGGCCCGACACTGGCGTGCCCAAGACGGTGTCCTCCCCGTCGAGCATCACCTTCGGCTTGTCTTTCGCGAAGGTCACCTCGCCCGGGCCGCGGTACTTGGCCCAGACGAGGCGGATGGGATCGGGCAGCCGCGCCCGCGGCGCGTTGCTGCCGCTCGTGTACTTGTTGTCGTCGAACGCCCACACGGGCAGGTCGAGCGGCGTGCCGACGGCCGCGGTCCGGGAGACCGCCGCGGCAATCGGCCCCTGGATCTTCTTTCCGTGCGGCTCGAAGGCAATCGAGGGCGGCGTGTTGTGCACGGCCGCCTCCTCGAACGGGTCCACGTTGTATTCCGGCTTCATGTGCACCGGGATGGTGTTCTGCTTCCCGTTGGCCGTGATCGACCACGTCACGTTCTGGTCGGCGCCGAAGGTCTTCGGCACGTTGACGATGAACATGCCCCACTGGCGGCCCGGCAGGAAGTGCGTCGGCTGTCCGCGATCGGGACCGCCCGGCTCGATGGCGTTCCCCGGCCCCACCGGAATGTCGAGCGCCTCGCTCCGATTCCGGTTGTAGTAGCCGAACAGGAAGTTGTGCGAGCCGTCGGGACTATCGAACCAGCCCTCGTAGGCCGGCGTGATGTCCTGCCCGAACTCGGCGTGCGGCACGTTCGGCAGGTCCTGCGCCGCCAGCATCGCGACGGCGGCCACCGACACCACCAAGGCGCCGCACAACCGGGCGGCGGTCCACCGATCTCTCATAAACGGCCTCTCATACCGACTCCTTGACTATTGCTGCTGGGACGTCTCGGCGCCCTTCTTCTTGTGCGCCGTGACCCAGTCGGCGTATTCCTGGTCCGACAGGTAGGTGACGTTCACCCACGCGTGGCCCATTTCGTCCACGGTGCGGTCGCCGTAGCCGACCCACTGGTTCGGATCCGGGTTGTTCCGGTTCCCCGCCGTGTTGTCGTACCAGGCGATCACGTGGATGACCGTGCCCTTCGGGAACGCCGGCGCGGCATCGTCCGCGTAGACGTAGTTGGTCATCCAGTTGAAGTTGAAGTTGCGCACGAAGCTCACGACCTGACGGCTGCCGTCGGGAAGGATGGCCTCGAGCTCCATGGCCTTGCCGCGCAGGTGCATGTGCGGCTGGAAGTTCTCGAGGATCGCGGGTTTCAGGAGCGTCGTGAAGCCCTCCGACATCGAGATGCTGTTCGGCTTGATGTCGAGCCCCGGCGACCCGTCCTTGATCGCCGAGAAGCCGACGAGGTAGCTGCGGTGATGCGGCTCCTGGCCCTTGGGATAGAACCAGAGCGCGATCTGCGCGCCCGAGGTGAGCTCCTCGCCGACGGCATGGATGTGCATCTCCCAGGAGATCTGCTCGCCCGGCTCGACGAGCTTGCCCGTGTCGGCGCGATACAGGTCGTAGCCCTTGCCGATCGCCCACTCCATGAGCTGCGGCCGGCTGTTCACGAGGTTGTTCACCAGGCGGTTGCCGCCGCGGCTCGTGCCGGTGTTCACCGCGTCGGCTTCATCCGCGTTCAGCACGCGGTAGGCGATGAGGTGGTGCATCATCCGCCGGCCCTCCACGCTGGACGGCCGGATTTCCACCGCCTTCACCCAGCGCGGTTCGGTGATCGGGATCGGCTGCTCCGGCCGCCACCACACGTCCTGGTGCACGGCCGGCATCGTGTAGGTCGGCGAGGTGATGACCAGATCCGGCTGGCCGAGGCCGTCCACGACCCCGCGCCACGCGTTGGGGTCCGCGAGCTTCTTGGGCGGCGGCATGTCGGCCGGGTCCCCCTTCGGCGCGCCCTCGTCCACCCAGTCGACGATGGTCTTGACCTGGGCGTCGTTCAGGGAGAAATCGTTCTTGAACTCCTGGATGCCCACCGACTTGTCGATGTGCCACGGCGGCATCTCGTGCGACGCGACCTTCTCGCGGATCGAGCGGATCCACGGCCGGGTCTCCTCGTAGGTCCGCAGGGACATGGGCGCGATGGACCCCGGCTGATGGCAGTCCTGGCACTTCTCCTGCAGAATCGGCGCGACGTCCTTCGTGAACGTCACGTGTTCGGGCGCGTCCGCCGCGCGCACGGTCGCCGTCGACAGCGCGACGACCGCCACGGCGGCCAGTCCCAGCCCCGCGCCAAGGCCCCATCCGACTCCCCGCCCACGCACGTCCATGCCGTCCTCCTTGCAGGTCAAATGATTGCTACTCAAACTATCCTACCACCATTGTCCACCCGAACCCGAGCTCAGCCGCGGGCGCAGACAACTTTTTACGAAGGCGAACGGACCGGGTCGAAAAAAGACAATCATCCAGAACGCGCCGGGCGTATGATGCGGCGATCAAACAGCGCAAACCGAAAGGCGCGACCATGAGAGCTCCCGCTGCCCTGCTCGCCGCCGCGCTGCTCGCGGCCGCCAGCCTGTCGGCCGCGCCGGACGCGCTTTCCCGCACGCCGTGGGGCGACCCCGACCTCGGCGGCGTCTGGAACTACGCCACGCTGACCCCGCTCGAACGTCCGCGCGAGTTCGCCGACCGCGCCGTGCTCGCGCCCGAAGACGCGGCCGCCTACGAGGCCGCCACGATGGCGCGCCGCGGCGAGGCCAACAACACTGCCGGGCCGGATTGGTGGGATCCGGGCGCGGCGCACCTCACCGGCCGCCGCACCTCCCTCGTCGTCGACCCGCCCGACGGCCATGTGCCCCCGCCGCCCGCCGGCGCCCGGCGCGGCGGACGCGGACGCGCGACCGCCGACAACCCCGAAGATCGGAGCCTGAAGGAGCGGTGCCTGGAGTGGGAGTCGGCCGGCCCGCCCATGCTGCCCGCCGTCTACAACAACAACGTCGAGTTCATCCAGACACCCGGCTACGTGGTGATCGTGAACGAGATGATCCACGACGCGCGGATCGTGCCGACCGACGGCCGCCCGCACGGCACGCTGCGCCAGTGGATGGGCGACTCACGCGGCCGCTGGGACGGCGACACCCTCGTCGTCGACACGATCGACTTCGCCCCCGAATACGAGTTCCGCGGATCGAGCGCACACCTGCATCTCGTCGAGCGCTTCACGCGCACGGCGGCAGGCACGATCGACTACGCGTTCACCGTGGAGGATGCCGGCGTCTGGTCCGCGCCGTGGACGGCCGCGTTCCCCCTGACGCGCGTCCCCGGGCCCATGTACCGAGTACGCGTGCCACGAGGGCAACGCCCGCAGCATGATCGGCATGCTGCAGGGGGCCAGGGTTGAGGAAAAGCCTTGAAAGTGAGGAAGTATGGAAGTGTGGAACTTAGGAAGTTGGTTCTTGCTTCCCCACTGTCACACTTCCTGACTTCCTAACTTCCTGACTTCCTCGCTTCCCCCAGACTCTCGTAAGTCCCAAACACCCTGTCCCAGAATGTCGTCGTGATGCCGAAGTTCACGCCGGGGCGGTGGTGGTGGCGGCTGTGGAAGCGCTCGAGGCGGTGCAGCGGGCTGACGTGCGCGAGGGCGGACTCGGCGTGATGCTGCAGGTGGTGGAGCACGGCGAAGTAGTCGTAGCCGGTGTAAAGGCCGAAGACGATGAAGGCGGCGCTGGCCTGGGACATCACGAGGTCCAGCGCGCCGAAGACGGCGAGCGAGGCCGCCAGGATCACGAAGAGCGGCGCGCTGTAGAGTTCGAGGGGCGCGGCATGATGCCGGGCGTGGCTGAGGCGGAGCGTCGGAAACGGCCCGTGCAGCACCCACCGGTGCACCGCGTATTCGAGCCAGCCGAACACCAGGAACCCGACGGCCGACAGGGCCAGCGCCCCGAGTGTGAAGGCGTGGGCCCGGCGCGCGCCGTACGCCAGCCAGCCGAGCGGGGCCACCAGATCGATCGCGAACGCGATCCGGTAGTTCCAGGCGCTCCGAACCAGCCGGTCCCAGGTGCCCGCGCTTTTCATTCGGGAGTAAGGACGAACGGGCGCCGCAGATGGTTCAGCCATTGATCATTTTGACGCTGGGGACGAGCCGCCAGTCGAAGTCGGCCAGCCGGTCCTTCCCGAGTCGCTCCACCGCCCGCAGGGCCGCCCCGGCCGCCTCGATCAGGGCCGCCACGTCCACTCCCTGGCATACCGGCGCGAACGGCGTCAGGTAGCGCGGCCCCCGGGTCAGCATGTACACCGTCCCGTGGTGGTTCAGCCGCCGCAGGTGGTGGAACGCCACGCCCACCTGCAGGATACCCTGATACAGGTACCGCACGTCGCGCCGTTCGGATCGCCAGAGGAGCTCCAGCGTCTCGTGCTGTTCGAAGTACTCGCCCCGATTGAACTGCGCGATGCCCTCCAGGAGCTGCGGCGGGGGCGGTTCGTGGCACGGCGTCACGGCCGCATTATCGAACAAATGCGGCCTTCTTCAACCATTCCGTCACCGGCGGTGTCTGCTGGGCCCGGAGGGCGACGCACTGGTCGATCCGCTCGAGCGCCTGCTTGAGCGTGCGCTGCGCCGCGGGCTGGGGATGGGCGGCGAAGAACGTCGCGATGTCCTTCCCGGTATCCGCGTCACAGAAGGCCCCGAGCGCGCCGGCGAGCCCGGACGAGCCGCCGAAGACCGAGAGCTTGGGCTCGAGCACCGTCCAGTGCGCCTTGGCGAACGCCCAGGCGCGATCGCGCGCGGCGGGGTTCGCGAAGAAGCGCGTGAGGTAGAGGCGCGTGTCCTGCGTCCGGATCTCGTCGCCGAGCAGCTTGGCGAGCGCGCGGTCGATGAGCGCCGGGTCGCTGAACTGCGTGAGCGCGTAGAGGTAGCGATAGTGGACGTCGGGCGCCTCCGCCTTCGCGGCGGCCGTCTCGAGCGCCGCGAACAGCGCGGCGTTGCCGTGGGCGGCCGCAATCGACACCGCCGTCGCCTCGAGCGTCGGATCCATCGACGCCGTGCCCGCCAGCGTCGCGTCGAGCGTCCGCCGGGCCCACGCGGCCACCGCGGGATCGTTGCCCGGTCCGCCGAGCGCGCCCACCACCACGGCGCGCAGCGCGCGGCGCGCGTCGCTGTCGCCCGACGCGGCGCTCAGCCCGAGATCGTCGCGCAGCGGCGCGAAGAGCGATCGCACGAAGGCCTGGAACGCCGGGCGGTCCGCCGGCGTCGTGAGGTACTGCCCGACGAAGCCGAGCCGCGTCGTGACCTCGTCGAGCACGTCGCTCACCGGCTCGCGGCCGTAGCCGGAGGCGAGCGTGAGGTACGTCCCCGCGTCGTGGCGCCCCTGCTGGACGAGCGCCCACTCATCGGCGACGAGCGAGAGCCGCTCGGGCGCCGTGAGCGCGTCCTCGAGGCGCGGCGCCAGCGCGTTGAGCATGGCCGGCGGGTAGGCCGTCCGGAAGTAGCCGCGCCCGCCGGCGTTGGCGAACACCCACGACGCGCAGCCGGGGCCGGCGTCGATCGCGGTCGACGGCTCGGTGAGGACGCGGCACACCGGCTCGGACTGCCCGGGCGTGCGCAGGCACACGGGGATCTCCCACCGGGCCGCCGCGTCGCTGGCGAAGCGCTCCTGGGCGATCGTCACCCGCGTCCGCCCGTCGGCGCACGACAGGTCGACGCCGAGCAGCGGGGCGCCCGGCTGGCTCACGAAGCTCTCCAGAATCCGATCGGCCGGCTTGCCCGACGCTTTCGCGATCGCGTTCCAGAAGTCGGCGGACGTCGCGTTACCGTACGCGTGCGCCTGCAGGTACGCGTTGACGCCGGCGCGGAACGCGTCGGTGCCGACGTAGCTCTCGACCATGCGCAGCACCGACGCGCCCTTCTCGTAGACGATCGAGTCGAACGCCTCGTCGATCTGCGCGGGCGACTGGACGTTCACGTGGATCGGGTGCGTGGACGAGAGCGCGTCGAGCCGGAGCGCCGTCTGGTCCTCGGCCTGCTCGTCGACGGGCACGTCCCACTCGGGCCGCCACTGCGCGAGCGGCTGGTTCGCCATCCACGTCGCGAACCCCTCGTTCAGCCAGATGTCGTCCCACCACGCCATCGTCACCAGATCGCCGAACCACTGGTGCGCCATCTCGTGCGCGACGACCGACGCGATGTTCTTCCGCGTGCCGAGCGACGCGGTGGCCGGATCCGCGAGCAGGTCGATCTCGCGATAGACGATCGCCGCGGTGTTCTCCATCGCGCCGGCGGCGAAGTCGGGCACGGCGAGCATGTCGAGCTTGCCGTACGGATAGGCGATCGCGAAGTACGAGTCGTAGTACGTCAGAATGTGCTCGGCGGCCTCGACCGCGAGACGCGTCATGTTCTTCTTGCCCGGCAGCGCGCAGACGCGAATCGGGATCCCGTCGGCGGCGCCTTCCCCGCACTCGAAATCCCCGACGGCCATCGCCACCAGATACGAGGACATCTTCGGCGACATCGCGAACGTCACCGTGTGCCGGTTCGCGCCGGGACCGGGCGTATCCGAAACCACGCGGCCATTCGAGATCGCCATGTCGCGCGCATCAATCGTGAGCGCGACGGAGAACGTGGCCTTGAACGTCGGCTCGTCGAAACACGGGAAGGCGCGGCGCGCGTCGGTCGCCTCGAACTGCGTGACGGCGTAGTTCCGGCCGTTGCCCTTGCTCAGGTAGAAGCCCCGCAGCTGATCGTTCAGGACGCCGGCGTACGTGATGTCGATGGACGCCTCGCCCGCCGGCACGAGATCGGCCACCGCGAGCGTGGCCGTCTGGCCGCTCGCGTCGAGGCGGACCGTCGCCGCCTGCGCGGCGCCGCCGCTCGTGATCGTGACGCGGTGGAAGTCGATGTCGACCGCGTGGAGGACGATCGCGCGCGACGGCTGGTCGAGCGTGACCTGGATGCGCTCGGTCCCGTCGAACCGCGCGTGCGGCAGATCGACCGAGAACGCGAGGTCGTAGTGCGTCGGGTGGACGGTGGTCGGCAGCCGCTGCGCCCTGGCGAGAGGAGCCGCGAGCAGGAGCAGCACGGCGACGACAAACGGCAGAGTCTGACGTCGAGAGGACATGGGGGAATTGTAGATCCTTGAAAGTTAGGAAGTCAGGAAGTCAGGAAGTTAGGAAGTTGGGTACATGCGCCGGCGGGCCGTCGCCACGGCCGCCACGAAGATGGCGCGGAGCTGCGACGCCTCGGCCAGTTGGCGTTGGGCCTCCCGCGCCCGGGATGAATCGCACGGCAACGGGGACGAATCGCAGCGCACCAGCGTTTCGAGCCAAAATTCGCACTCGTCGGCCTCCTCCCGCACCACGCCGAGCTTCGCAATGAATTCGCGCCTGGAGCGCGCGCGCTCGGCCGCGCGATAGTTCGCCGCCACGCTGGTGGCCGCTTTCACCAACTGCCGCCCGACGACGTCGTACGGCGTGGCGCGCGGCAGCCTGTGCACGAGCAGAATCGCCGAGATGGCGAACGCCTTCGTCCGCTCCCTCAGATCTGCGCTCATCCTCTATCGCACCAGCACACAGCGTGCCGTCGCGGATCCGCCCGAAACTCGCGCGACTCCGCCCTCGGTGCACCCCTCCTGCGCAGCGTGACACCGTGACGGGAGGCACTTCCTGACTTCCTCACTTCCTAACTTCCTGACTTACAATCCTCCCATGCTCTTCTTTTTCTTTTTCTTCTTCTCCTTCCTCCTCCTCCAACCTCCCGCGCGCGTGCCCGACATTCACTTTGTCCCCACGGGCGCGTCCATCGCCGACGCGATGCTCGAGGGCGCGCACGTGACGAACGCCGACGTGGTGTACGACCTGGGATCGGGCGAAGGCGACATCGTGATCCGCGCGGCGGAGCGGTTCGGCGCGCGGGGCGTCGGGGTCGAGCTCGATCCGAAGCTGGTGGAGATCTCGCGCGAGAAGGCCGCGAAGGCGGGTGTCGCCGACCGGGTCGAGTTCCGCGTGGGCGATCTCTTCGAAGCCGACATCGCCGACGCGACCGTCGTGACCCTGTACCTCTCGCCCGCCACGAACCTCCGCCTCGAGGGCAAACTCCTGCGCGAGCTCAAGCCCGGCACGCGCATCGTCTCGCACCGGTTCGAAATGGCCGGCTGGGAGCCCGAGGCGAAGATCTCGGTGAGCCAGCACCCGGTCTTCTTCTATACGATGCCGCCTAGGACCAAAGAGTAGGGATTCGGGATTGGTAATTGACTGACGCGCCCCGCGCACTACAATGGCGACCGGATCCCGGGCGGAACGGTCCCTGACAACCTGGAGGAATGCGATGAGCCGGACGGTCTTTCGATCGGCGTTGGCGTCGGTTCCGGTAGGCGTGGCGGTGATACTGGCCGGGCTGGCGTTCGGACCACGCTGGGCAACGACGGACGTGGCGGGCCAGGCGGCCGCCCCCGCGGGCACGCCCAGCACGGCCAAGGGCGACTGGCCGCACTACAACGCGGATCTGGCAGGCACGCGGTTCTCGCCGCTCAGCCAGATCACGGGCGCGAACTTCAACAATCTCGAGGTCGCGTGGCGCTTCAAGACCGATAACCTCGGTCCCTTTCCCGAATACAAGCTCGAAGGCACGCCCCTCGCGATCAACGGCGTCCTCTACACGACCGCCGGCACGCGCCGCTCGGTCATCGCGCTCGACGGCAAGACCGGCGAGCTGATCTGGGCGCACAGCATCCGTGAGGGCCGCCGCTCCGCCGTCGCGCCACGCCAGCTCTCGGGCCGGGGCGTCGAGTATTGGACGGACGGCCGGGGCGACGAGCGCGTCATCTACATCACGACGGGCTATCGCCTGGTCGAGCTGAACGCGAAGACCGGCGCGATCGTCGGCTCGTTCGGCGCCAACGGCCTCGTCGATCTGAAGGTCGGCGTCGTCCACGGCAACAACCAGCCGATCGACCTCGAGACCGGCGAGATCGGCGTGCACTCGACGCCGGTGGTGGCCAACGACGTCGTGATCGTCGGATCGTCGTTCCGCGAGGGCCAGACGGTGCCGACGCACGACAACACCAAGGGCCTCGTGCGCGCCTTCGACGTGCGCACCGGGAAGCTGCTCTGGACGTTCAACACGATCCCGCGGCCCGGCGAGTTCGGCAACGACACGTGGGCGGACGACTCCTGGGCCGTCAACGGCAATGCCGGCGTGTGGACGCAGATCAGCGTCGACCCGGATCTCGGCCTTGCGTACCTGCCGGTCGAGGATCCGACGTCGGACTTCTACGGCGGCCACCGGCCCGGCGACAACCTGTTCGCCGACACCCTCGTCGCCGTCGACCTCAAGACGGGCGCGCGCAAGTGGCACTTCCAGCTCGTGCACCATCCGATCTGGAACTTCGACAACTCGTCGGCGCCGATCCTGATGGACGCGCGCGTCGACGGCCGCACGGTCAAGGCCGTCGCGCTGCCGAGCAAGCTCGGCTACCTCTACGTGTTCGACCGCGCCACCGGGCAGCCTCTGTGGCCGATCGTGGAGACCCCCGTGCCGCAGTCCGACGTGCCGGGCGAGAAGACGGCCGCGACGCAGCCCATCCCGACGAAGCCGCCGGCCTACGGGCGCAACGTCCTGCACGTCCCCGACGACCTGATCGATTTCACGCCGGACCTGCGCGCCAAGGCGCTCGACGTGCTGAAGCGGTTCAAGGTGGTCGAGTCGCCGTTCGCGCCGCCGATCCTCGGCGACGTCAAGGGCATCGTCGGCGCCGTGGGCGCCGGGACGGCGACGAACTGGCCGGGGTCGGGCGGGGATCCCGAGCTGCGCGTCGTCTACGCGCAGTCGGGCGACGGCCCCTCGGCGCGCTCCCTCGTGGCGCCGCCCCCCGGCTTCTCCGACATTCGGTACGTGGCGGGCGTCGGCGGGCGATCATTCCGCGAGATCTTCGGGCCGGGCGACTGCTGCGCCGCCGACTCCGGGCACAAGACGCGCGATGATCTCTCGACGACGAGCGCGCCGGCGGCGCCGGAGCCGCCGACGCCGACCCTCACCGTGGACGGCCTGCCGATCATGAAGCCGCCCTACGGCACGCTCTCCGCGATCAGCCTCGATCGCGGCGAGATCCTCTGGCAGGTGCCGGCGGGCGACACGCCCGACACGGTGCGCAACAACCCCGCGCTGCGCGGCCTGACGATCCCGAAGACCGGACAGCCCGGCACGTCGGGCGTCGGGTTGATGTCGACGCGAACGGTCGTCGTGATGGGCGACTCGCAGGTCACGAACCCCGGCGGCCGCCCGCGCGGCGCGCTGCTGCGCGCGTACGACAAGGCGACGGGCCGTGAGGTGGGCGGCGTGCTGATGGCCGCGCCACAGAGCGGATCGCCGATGACGTATCTCGCCGACGGCAAGCAGTACATCGTCGTCGCCGTGAGCGGCGGGCCGTACACGGGCGAGTACGTGGTGTACGCGCTACCGTAGAAGGGTGCAGGCGGTGCATGGGTGCTGGGGTGCTAGGTGCTAGGGTGCGGACGCAGCACCCCAGCACCTAAGCACCTAAGCACCTAAGCACCCTACTTCGGCCACTGGTAGCTCTGATTCCACTCGAGAAACGCCTGCACCTGGTCGCGATGGGCGTTGAGCCAGTCGACCACGCCCTCCATCGGGCTGCGCTGCGAGACCCAGTAGACGAACGGCTCCACGAAGTCGTGCTTCCGCAGCTCGGCGAAGTACGGCACGTAGTGCGTCTCGATGAACGTGGCGCCGGCCGCGCGCGCCTGCAGGAGCCCGAACACGCGATCGATCTGCGCGACGAGCCCGCGGACCTCCGCCCCGCCGTCGCTCTGCTGCTCGGCGGCGGACATGTGGCTGAGGGCGATCGCCTCGTCCACGGCCGCGAAGTCGCCTTCGTCGGTCGGGGCGGGCCGGACCGAGGGCATCGGCACGAGCCCGTCGACGCCCCGATCCATTCCGCCGCGCAGCGCCATGCGCCAGAGCCCGTAGCCCTGAAGCGACGTGCGGCCCGCGGGGTCGACGATCAGATAGCGCGACAGCGCGAGCACCGCGGGCGTCGTGTAGCCGCCCGTCTGGAACACCTGACCGAGCAGCAGCTGGGCGTCGGCCTGCTGCGGATCGAGCGCCACGGCCTGCTCCAGGGCGCCGCGCGCGCTCGCCGGATCCTTCAGGCTCTCGAGATACGTGACGCCCATGTTGTAGTAGAGATCGGCGTCCGGCGCGAACGCGAGGCCCTGCTTGTAGGCATCGATCGCCTGCTGCGGCTCACCCGTCGCGTCCAGTGAGAACGCCATCACGTCGTAGAAGAGCGGCAGCAGGTCCGAGTCGTATTCGGCGCCGCGCCGTGCCGTCTCGATGCTGTGCGCGAAGTCTTCCTTCGCCGCGTACGAAAACGCGAGCTCGTACAGCGCCTCGACGTTCGCCGGGCTCTCGTCGAGGATCTGCCCGTACGCCGCGATCGCGTCGTCGTACCGCCCGCCGTCGTGCAGCTTGACGGCGGCGGCCAGCGCCTCCTGCTGCGCGGGCGTCGAGGCGGTGGGCGCCTTGGTGGGACGATCCTGCGCCAGCGCGGGCGCGGCGAAGAGGAGCAACGCGCAGACACTCCGGCTGAAGCCGGATCCGACATGGATATTCATGACAGCTCCCGGACGCGATTGTTTTCGCTGTCCGATATGTAGAGGACCGAACCGTGACGGCAGACGCCGTGGGGCCGCGCCATGCGGCACGCCAGCGGGTCGCCGTCGGGGCCGTCGCCCCGCTCCCCCGTGCCGGCCACCGTCGTGATCAGCCCCGACCGCAGATCCACGCGGCGAATCGCGTGGTTCTCGGTGTCGGCGACGAACAGCGCGCCGGCGGCGTCGTACGCGATGCCCTTCGGGCCGTTGAACGTCGCGGCCAGCGCGGGCCCGCCGTCGCCGGCGTATCCCGTCTCGCCGGTGCCGGCCACGCGCTCGATCCGCCGCGCGTCGAGATCCAGACGGAACACGGCGTTGCCCTCGCGCAGGACGAGGAACACGTGGCCGTCCGGATCGGTGTCGAGCGACCGCGGCCCGTTGAGCGGCACGTCGAACCCGCCGCGATCGGGCGTGGCGCCGCGCTCGCCGGTGCCGGCGAGCGTCGTGATGACGCCGCTCGCGCGATCGACGGCGCGCACGCGCCGGTTGCCGATATCGCAGATGAGCAGGCGCCCGCGCGCGTCGAAGGCGATGCTGTGGGGCTGCCGCAGCATTGCCTGGGTCGCCGGGCCGCCGTCGCCCGAATAGCCGGCCGTGCCCGTGCCGGCGACCGTCGACACGAGGCCGGTGCGCGCGTCGACGCGCCGCACCACGTGCGCGTCGCGCTCGACCAGAAAGAGGTTCCCGCCGGCGTCGAAGCGGATCTCGTGCGGCATCGTGAACGACGCCGCGAGCGCAGGCCCGCCGTCGCCCGCATAGCCCTTCATGCCGGTGCCCGCGATCGTCGTCAGGCGCCCGGTGCCGAGATCCAGGCGGCGCGTGTAGCCGGGATCGACCTCGACGAAATACAGCGCGCCGTCCGGCCCGATCACGAGGCCGTAGGGATCGGTGATGGGCGTCCGCGTCGCCACCGCGACCGCGGGATCGTCCCCGGCCTGTCCGGTGCCGGCGATGGTGCGAATGCGCGGGCCCTGCGCGCGCAGAGCCCGCGGCGCCAGCGCGAGCGCGGCGGTCAGGGTCCCGAGAAAGGCGCGCCGGGTGGTCCGGGGGTGCATGCCCACCAGGATTATAGGTCCGGCGCGCGGGTCGGCCGTGTCTACTCGGGGCGGTTCCCGATGTCGCCACCGGTCGCGCCGGTCCCCTGGCGATAATTGCGGGTGCCGCCGGTTTCCGTACCGGTTCCGCCCGTGGTGCCCTCGGTGACGTCGCGCGAGCCCGGATGGCGCGTACGGTCGTGCTGCGAGCCGCCGTCCATCGGATCTTCCAGATCGCGGTCGCCGCTCGGTTCAGGTCGAATATCGCCGAGAATGCCGTGGCTGTGGTTCGTCATTGAATCCTCCAGCCGAAACAAGAGGCAAGGGCAATGCCAGTGGACCGCATCGGCCGTTGGCGGAGTCTTAACGGTGTGATACCTAATAGTTGAGGCCCCTATGTCCATTCGACCCGTCAAGCGCGTCGTGCAATCGCAGCCGACTCTCGAGGGCGCGGGGGTGCGCCTGCGCCGGGCGTTCGGGTTCGGCGACACCGACGAGTTCGATCCGTTTCTCCTGCTCGACGACTTCCGCAACGAGAACCCCGAGGACTACCTCGCCGGCTTCCCGTGGCACCCGCACCGGGGCATCGAGACGATCACCTACGTGCTCGCCGGCACGGTGGATCACGGCGACAGCCTCGGCAACAAGGGTTCACTCGGCGCGGGCGACGTGCAGTGGATGACCGCGGGCAGCGGCATCCTGCACCAGGAGATGCCCAAAGGCGACCCGAACGGCCGGATGCACGGCTTCCAGTTGTGGGCGAACCTCCCGGCGTCGCAGAAAATGACGGATCCGCGGTATCAGGACATCCACGCGGCGGACATTCCCGAGGTCATTGACGATGACGGCACGGCCGTGCGGGTGGTGACGGGCGACTTCTGGGGCGTGCGCGGCCCGGTGGAGGGCATCGCCGCCGATCCGCGGTACCTCGACGTGTCCGTGCCGCCGGGGAAGCGGAAGACGCTGAAGGTGGAACTCGATCGCCACGCGTTCGCCTACGTCTTCGCGGGCTCCGGGCGTTTCTCGGCGGCGTCCGATCCGGAGGTCGTGCCGACCGAGCGCGTAGGCGCGCGCGGCGAGGCGCTGGGGATGGATGAGGTCGGCAACCGTTCGCTCGTGCTCTTCGATCGGGGCGACGAGGTGACCGTGCAGGCGGGCGACCACGGCATCCGGTTCCTGCTCGTCTCCGGGCGTCCGCTCCAGGAGCCCGTGGCATGGCGCGGGCCGATCGTCATGAACACGCAGGAAGAGCTGCGACAGGCCTTCGCGGAGTTCCGGAACGGAACGTTCATCAAACACCCGTAGTCAGCGCGGCGGGCGTTCGGGAACGATCGTCTCGCCCCGCGCGAGCGTCGCCACGAGCGCCGCGATCTTCCGCGCCCGGCCGCCGGGCGTCTTCATCGTGTGCGTCCGGTACGCGAGCGCGAACAGGTTCCGGCGCCCCAGCGTGCGGAACATCCGGCGCGCGCGTGGATTCTTCTCGATCGCCGCGCGCAGGTCTGCCGGAATGGCGTCAGGGCCCGCGGCGCGCATCGGCGGGTAGGCGGCCGCCCACCGGCCGTCCGCTTTCGCCGCGTCCACGCGGCGCTGCCCGTGCGGGGTCATCCGCCCGGTCTTCGTCAGCCGCGCCACGTGCTCGCGGTTCACCTGGCTCCACGAGCTCGTCGGCCTCCGCGGCGTATACCGCTGCAGGAACGACGTGCCATCGCGCGCCAGGCGAATTCCATCGATCCACCCCCAGCACAGCGCCACATCGAGCGCCTCGGCCGGCGTCACCGTGGGCACGCCCGACGCCTTCTTGAAGATTCGCAACCACACCTCGGTTTCGCGCGCGTGGTGGCCGCGCAGCCAGCGCTCGAACGCGGCCGCGGTGCGGAAGGTCCTGGTCTTCTTCGGTTGGGGAAACACAACGGCGCAGTGTACGACGCAGCCGGGCTGCCACTCTAACTGTTGCCACGTCAGGACTTACCAAAAACTTAAATAAATCAATATTGATATTGATTTTCTTAATGTATTGACGCATCATGTATCAACTATGGCGCGTGACTGGCAGGAACTGACCAAGCTCGTCGGGACGGCCCCCATTGAGATCGAGCGCGTCCGGCTCGTGGAGACGGGCGTTGCGATCGAAGGGCCGTTCCGGCTGCCGCCGCTCGCGGCGCTCTCCGCCGAGGACCAGGTCTTCGTGGCCGCCTTCGTGCGCTGCCACGGCTCCATCAAGCAGATGGAGCGGTACTTCGGCGTCAGCTATCCCACCATCAAGAACCGGCTCAACCGGGTCGGCAGCCAGCTGTCGTTCGTCGAGATCGAAGAGGAACCGGGCGGCGGCGTGCGCGCGCCGACGCGGGCGGAGATTCTCGACCGGGTCGCGCGCGGCGAGTTGACGGTCGCGCAGGCGCTCGCGCAATTCAAGGAGCAGTGAGGCACGTCATGAGCGAAGAGTCACGCAAGATTCTCGAAATGGTCTCGAACGGGACGGTCAGCGTGCAGGAGGCCGAGCAGTTGCTGCAGGCCGTCGGCGGCAACGGCGCGAACGGCGCCGCGCCGGGCGATGTCGCCGGCACGCCCCCGCCGAACCCGCGCTACTTCCGCATCATCGTGAACAAGCCGCCGCGCGACGGGAAGAAGGCGGAGACGGTCAACATCAAGGTCCCGATCACCGTCGTGAGGGGCGGGCTGCGGCTGAGCGCGCTCTTCCCGGGGATGCTGGGGAAGAAGAAGATCCAGCTCGACAACGGGTCCGAGATCGACCTGTCGAAAGTGAGCTACGCGGATCTGGAAGCGATGATCAAGGACATCGGCGAGCTGACGGTGGACGTGGACGGCGGCGACGCGCAGGTGCGGATCCGGACCGAGTAGCGATGGCCCCCGCCAATCCGCGCGCCCGGCTCGCCGGGCTTCTCTACCTGCTCCTGCTGCCGACGACCGGCATGGCGTTCGCGACGGGGCGGGCCGTGCTGGGCGCGGATGCCGTGGCGACGATCGCGAATCTCCAGGCGTCGCGCACGGCGTTCGCGGCCGGGACGTTCGTCGGCGCGATCGGCTTCGTGGACTACCTGCTGCTCGCCCTGGCCCTCTACCGGCTGTTCAGCCCGATCGGCCGCGATGCGGCCGCCCTGCTGCTCGCGTTCGTCGGCGTGAGCGTGCCGATCTCGCTCGCGGCGATGAGCCAGCGGATCGACGCGCTCGCGCTCCTCGACGGCGGCATGGGCGCGCAGGCCGCCGCCGCGGCATGGAGCGCGGATCATCTGCTCACGACATCGGCGATCTTCTGGGGCCTGTGGCTGCTGCCGCTCGGCTGGCTCGTTTTCCGCTCCGGGCTCCGGCCGCGCGCGCTCGGCGTGCTGCTGGCCCTCGGCTCGGTATTCTACCTGGCGGCCTTCGCCGGCGCCGTGCTCGTCCCCAAGTACGACGCGACGCCCGTGGCCAGCGGCATCGGGATCTTCTTCGGGATCCCGGGCATCGTCGGCGAGCTCGGCTTCACAATCGCGCTGCTGTGGGGAAGCCACTACTTCGTCCACTCGCCTTTCCGCATGAGGGGGGACGTGTTCCCGCTGGCGTCGACGCCGTCGATGTCGAGCGCGTCCGATCCGATCATGAAGTCCACGTGCACGTTGCTGCGATTGCCGCCGGCGCGCTCGAAGGCCTCGTCGCTCAGGTTCTCGCCGCCGTCGAACGTGAACTTGTAGGCCGCTCCGAGCGCCACGTGGCTGGCGGCGTTCTCGTCGAAGAGCGTGTTGTAGAACAGCAGCCCCGACTGCGCCACCGGCGAGGAATGGGGCACGAGCGCGACCTCGCCGAGCCGCGCGGCGCCCGGGTCAGTGCCCACGAGCTGCTGCAGCACGGACTGCCCCGCCGTCGCTCGCACCTCCACGACGCGCCCGCCCTCGAAGCGCAGGTCGAAGTCCTCGATGAGCGTGCCGCCGTAGCTGAGCGGCTTGGACGCGCGCACGACGCCGTCCACGCGATCCTTGTGCGGCATGGTGAAGACTTCCTCGGTCGGCAGGTTCGGCGCGAACGTGATCCCGCCGCGCGTGTCGCTGCGGCCCGCCACCCAGACGTGCCCGTCGGGCAGGCCGATCGTCAGATCGGTGCCCGGTCCCGTGTACTTCAGCGCGCTGAAGCGCCGCGCGTTCAGGGTGTCGCGCCGCGCCGCGAGCGCCGCGAGGTGCTCGTTCCACGCCGCGATCGGATCCGGGCGATCGAGCCGGCACATCTGGAAGATCGCTTTCCACAGCCGGGCCACCCGCTGGTCGGGCGGCGCATCCGGAAAGACGCATGATGCCCAGCCCGGGCCGGCCGCCGCCACCACGCTCCAGTTGGTCTGGTTGCGGGCGATCTGTTCGCGGAACGGGCGCGCCGCAAGCCCCGTCGCCCGCTGCACGGCGCTGATCCGATCGGGCCGCTGCCCCTTGAGCGCGTCCGGGTCGTTCGCGTACACCGACAGCATCGCCCCGCCGCCCTCCACGTGCTCCACGAGCGCGCGCGAGAGCCAGGCGGACGTCTGGTCGAAGGAATCGGCGGGCGCGTGGGCGAATCGCGCGAGCTGCAGCGGCTCGTCGCCCCACAGCACCTCGACGAGCGGCGCGCCGGCGCGATAGGCGGCCGCCACGATTTCCCGCACGAGGGGCGCGGCGTCGAGCGACACGCCGCCGTTCGCCAGCGGCCCGATCACCATCAGCCGCTGTCCGGGCTGCAGGTTCAGGCCGACGTGCACCGCCAGGTTGCCGTACCGTTCGAGGTCGTGTTGAAGATCGGTCGTCGCCACGTGGATTCGTCGCTAAAGCCGGTAAAATGGTCCGTCGCCGATCATACGTGATGCGGCCGGGCGCGCGCCCGGCCGGGCGAAAAATTATGCTGGAGGGACCCATGAACCGACGATCGCTGATCACACTCGCGGGCGCGCTGGCGCTCGCGTTCACCGCGCTGCCCGCGGCGGCCCAGGGCCGCGGCGGGCCGGGCCGTCCCGGGCTCACGCTGACCACGCCCGCGTTCCCAGACGGCGGCGAGGTCCCGGGGCGCTTCACGCAGTCCGTGGACGCGCCGGTGTCACCCGTCCTCAACTGGACCAACGTGCCCGACGGCACGCAGAGCTTCGTGCTCATCATGCACGACCCCGACGTCGCGCGGCAGCGCTCGACCGAGGACATGCTCCACTGGCTCGCGTTCAACATCCCGGGCAGCGCGACGGGTCTCCCCGAGGGCGTCCCCGGCACCGAGCGGCTGGCCGACGGCACCGTGCAGGGGAAGAACGGCGGCAACACGGTCGGCTATCGGGGACCCGGCGCGCCGGCCGCTGGCCCAGACCACCACTACACCTGGGAACTCTTCGCGCTCGACACCACGCTCAGCCTCGGCCCCGACGCAACCCGCGCGCAGGTCATCGAAGCGATGAACGGCCACATCGTCGGCAAGGGCGTCCTCGTGGGGCGGTTCCACCGCTGAGCCGGCGAGCGGCGATCCGATGACCAAACCGATCCCGATGCTCGACGACCGGTGGATCACCGAGCGGTTCGTCCGCGCCTCGGGACCCGGCGGGCAGAACGTCAACAAGGTGGCGACGGCGGTGGAGCTGCACGTGGATGTCGGCCGCTCGTCGCTCCCCGATCCGGTGAAGCGCCGCCTGGCGGCGCTCGCCGGCCACCGCATGACGTCCGACGGCATCCTCCAGATCGACAGCCGCGCGTTCCGCACGCAGGGCGCGAACCGCAAGGCCGCGCGCGAGCGGCTGGCGGCGCTGCTCGCGCGCGCGGCGACGGCGCCCCGCCCGCGCACCGCGACGAGGCCGACCCGGGCGTCGAAGGAGCGGCGGATCGAGGCGAAGAAGCGCCGGAGCGCCGCCAAGGCGCGGCGCCGTGGATCGCCGGATGACTAGCGCCGTGGTCTGGGTGCTCTTCGCCGCCGTCGCCGCCCTCGTGGCGCTCGTCGGCTACGACCTCGCGCAGCGGCGCCATGCGATCCTCCGGAACTTCCCGATCATCGGGCACCTGCGCTTTCTGCTCGAGGCCGTCGGCCCGGAGCTCCGCCAGTACATCGTCACCGACAACGATTCGGAGCGGCCGTTCAGCCGCGACCAGCGGCGGTGGGTATACGCCTCGTCGAAGGGCGAGAACAACTATTTCGGGTTCGGCTCCGACAACGACATGGAGCTCGAGCCGAACTACCTGATCATCAAGCACCAGACGTTTCCGCTGGCGTCGCCGCACCCGGGCGAGGCCGGGTACGACGCCAATTACCGCGCGCCGTGCGCGAAGATCCTGGGCGCGGTGCGCGGCCGCGCGAAGGCGTTCCGGCCGGCGTCGATTGTGAACGTGTCGGGCATGAGCTACGGAGCGCTCAGCGGGCCCGCGGTCGAGGCCCTGAACCGCGGCGTGGCGGCGGCCGGCTGCCTGCAGAACACCGGCGAGGGCGGCGTGTCGCCCTATCACCAGCAGGGCGGCGACCTGATCTGGCAGATCGGGACCGGCTATTTCGGCTGCCGCGAGCTCGACGGGCGCTTCAGCATGGAGAGGCTGGCGGCGACCGTCGCGCACGTGCCGGCGATCCGCGCGATCGAGATCAAGCTGAGCCAGGGCGCGAAGCCCGGCGTGGGCGGCATCCTGCCGAAGGCGAAGCTCACGGAGGCGATCGCGGCGATGCGCGGCGTGCCGCGCGACCGCGACTGCATCAGCCCGCCCGCGCACCGCGCGTTCCACGACGCCGACAGCCTCCTCGATTTCGCGGAGGCGATCGCCGATCGCACGGGCCTGCCCGTCGGCATCAAGTCGGCCGTCGGCGATCTCGAGTTCTGGCAGCGCCTGGCGTCGCTCATGGCGCGGGGCGATCGCGGCCTCGACTTCATCACGATCGACGGCAGCGAGGGCGGCACCGGCGCGGGGCCGCTCGTGTTCTCCGACCACGTGGCCCTGCCCTTCAAGATGGGCTTCAGCCGCGTGCATCGCGTGTTCGTGGAGGCGGGCGCGCGCGATCGCGTCCTGTTCGCCGGATCGGGCAAGCTCGGGTTTCCGGAAACCGCGCTGTTCGCGTTCGCGCTCGGCTGCGACGTCATCAACGTCGGGCGCGAGGCCATGCTCGCCATCGGCTGCATCCAGGCGCAGCGCTGCCACACGAACCGCTGCCCCACCGGCGTCGCCACGCAGAACGCGTGGCTGATGCACGGCCTCGATCCGACCCTCAAGGCCGCGCGGCTGGCGAACTACGTCGTGACGCTGCGCAAGGAGCTCCTCGCGCTGAGCCGCGCCTGCGGCGTGCCCCACCCCGCGCTCGTCTCGCCGAGCCAGCTCGAGCTGCTCGACGGCCGCTTCGGCGCACAGACCGTGCGCGAGCTGTTCGGCGACGGCCGGCCGGCCGCGCTGACGGCGGCCGAGCAGACGGAGATCGAGCGGCTGATGCGAGACCTCGGCGCGAATTGACCACAGAGACTCGGAGACACAGAGAAACGCAGGTGGGTGCTCGACGCGGGCGGCCTGCGAAGCAGGCCGTTGGCGGGAACGGCAACGGGCGGTGAACACGAGAGGACCGATCGCCGGTCTCGTGTTCACCGGCCGTTGCCGTTCCCGTGGCCGCCTTCGGCGGCCCGCGTCGAGCTCGTACCGCGTGACGCTGGGACCGCGTGTTCACGAACCTCCGTGCCTCGGTGCCTCTGCGGTTCCGCACTCGACGATCAGCCTCTGGCGGCGGGATCCAGCAGGAACAGGACGCGGGGCGCGCGCTGCGCCACCAGCGCGACGGGCAGCCTCGACTCGGGCTCGTCGAGCGCCGCGTGGATCGCGGCGGCCTTCGACGCGCCGAACGCGGCGATCACCACAAGGCGCGCCGAGGTCAGGACGGGCAGTGTCAGCGTATAGCGCGCGGGCGGCGGCTTCGGCGAATCGGTGACCGGCACCACGGGATCGGTCGCCTCGAGCGCCGCGTGGCCCGGGAAGAGCGACCCGACGTGGCCGTCCTCGCCCACGCCGAGCAGCACCACGTCGAGCACCGGCGGCGCGCCCGCGATCCGGATCAGCGTCTCCGCGTAGCGCCGGGCCGCGCGCGCGAAGTCGGGATCCTCGGTGTTCGGCGGGTGCACGCGCGCCTCGGGCACTCCGGCGGGCCAGAACCACAGCGACGCCGCCAGCCCGTAGTTCGACTGCGGGTGCGAGGACGGCACGATCCGCTCGTCTACCCAGAAAAAATCCGTGCGCGACCAGTCCACTGCGGCCTCCGACAGCCGCGGGAACAGCGCCGCCGCCGTCGTGCCGCCCGACAACGCGACCGTGAACACGCCGCGCGCGGCCTGCGCGGGGCGCGACGCCTCGGCCAGCACCGCCGCCAGCCGATCGGCCAGCTGCGGCGCCTGGTCTACGACAACGTCGCGGTCCACCCGCCGACTCCTTCCACGAGCGCGTCCGCCTCCTCGGGGCCCCACGTGCCGGCGTCGTAGGGAATGGGCGCGGTCTCGTCCTGCAGCACCGGGTCGACGATCGCCCAGGACGCCTCGACGAGATCCTGCCGTGCGAACAGCGTCGCGTCGCCCGCGAACGCGTCGCCGATCAGCCGCTCGTACGCGTCCATACGGCCGCCCTGCCCCTGTCCGGGCTCGTCCACCACCGACAGCTCCACCGGCCGCCCGCACATCTCCTCACCCGGCCTCTTGGCCCGGGCGCCGATCGCCACCACCACCTCGGGCGACAGCCGGAACCGCACGTAGTTGCCGACCGGCGGCGTCGCCTCGTGGAACACCACGGGCGGCGCCTGCTTCAACTCCACGATCACTTCGGTGGTCGTCGTCGCCAGGCACTTGCCGGCGCGCACCGTGAACGGCACGCCGTGCCACCGCCACGAGTCGACGTGCAGCTGCAGCGCGGCGTAAGTCGGGACCCGGGATCCGGCCGCCACACCGGGCTCGCCGTGATAGCCGCGGAACTGGCCCTTCACGACATCGCCGGCGACCAGGGGCCGCACGGTGCGCAGGACCTTCGCCTGCTCGTCGCGGATGGCCTCGGCGTACATCGACGACGGCGCCTCCATCGCGAGGTAGCTGACGATCTGCAGCAGGTGGTTCTGCATCACATCGCGGATCACGCCGATCTCCTCGTAGAGGCGGCCGCGGCCCTCGAGGCCGAACCGCTCGGCCATCGTGATCTGCACCGTCTCGACGTACTCGCGGTTCCAGATCGGCTCGAGGAAAGCGTTCGCGAACCGGAAGTAGAGGATGTTCTGCACGGCCTCCTTCCCGAGGTAGTGATCGATCCGGTAGATCGACCGCTCCGGAAAGGCCTCGGCGAGCGTGGCGTTGAGCGAGCGGGCCGACTCCAGGTCGCGGCCGAACGGCTTCTCCACCACCACGCGGCCTTCCGCGGTGCAGCCGATGGCCTCGAGCTGCTTCACCACGACCGGGAACAGGCTCGGCGGGATCGCCAGGTAGTGCAGCGGGCGGCATGCGCCGGACAGCTGCTCGCGCAGCCGCGCGAACGTGGCCGGATCCTGGTAGTCGCCGGACACGTACCGCAGGCGCCGGGCCAGCTTCGGGAACGCGTCCGCGTCGAGGCCGCCGCGCGCGTGCGCCGTCACGCTGTCCTTCACGCGGGCAACGAGCTGCTCCCGCGTCCACGGCGACTTCGACACGCCGACGATCGGGACGTCGATCCGGCCGCGCCGCACGAGCGCCTGAAGCGCCGGAAAGATCTTCTTGAACGCGAGGTCTCCGGTGACGCCGAACAGGACCAGCGCGTCGGGCGGCGTGCCGTTCGGCAACGTCACGAGGACGTCTCCACGTGGCCCCCGAAGGCGAAGCGCATCGCCGAGAGCACGCGCCCGGCGAAGTCGGCTTCGCCGCGGGACTCGAAGCGCTCGAACAGCGCGCCGGCCATGACGTACGTCGGGACGCCGAGGTCGTTCGCGGCCGCGAGCGTCCAGCGGCCCTCACCCGAGTCCGACACGCGCCCCTCGAAGCCGGCGAGCGCCGGGTCGCCCGCGAGCGCCGACGCCGTCAGGTCGAGCAGCCACGACCGAATCACGCTGCCGCGCCGCCAGACTTCCGCGACCGCGGGGATGTCGAACGTGTAGCGGTACCGCTCCGGGTGCCTGAGCGGCGTCGTCTCGGCGTCGGGCGGGCGATCCGCGCGGCCGGCGTCCGCGTGCCTGAGGACGTTGAGCCCCTCGGCGTACGCCGCCATCAACCCGTACTCGATGCCGTTGTGCACCATCTTCACGAAATGGCCCGCGCCGGAGGGCCCGCAGTGCAGGTAGCCTTTCGCGGCCGTGTCGTGCGGGCGGCCCGGCGTCGGCGGCGCCGCGGCCTCGCCGGGCGCGAGCGCCGCGAAGAACGGGTCGAGACGCGCCACCACGGCGGCCTCGCCGCCGATCATCAGGCAGAAGCCGCCCTCGAGGCCCCACACGCCGCCGCTCGTGCCCATGTCGACATAGTGGACGCTCGCCGCGCGCAGGCGCTCGGCGCGGACGAGGTCGTCCTCGAAGTGCGAGTTGCCGCCGTCGATCACGACGTCGTCGGCCGCGAGGTGCGGGACGAGATCCCCGAGCACGGCGTCGACGACGGCGGCCGGGACCATGACGCAGATCGCGCGCGGCGCCGGGAGCGCCGCCGCGAGCGCGGCCAGCGAGTCGGCCGTGGCCACGCCGTCGCGGGCGAGGGCGGCGCGGGCGTCGGCGGACGGGTCGAAGCCGACACAGGTGTGGCCCGCGCGCGTGAGGCGCCGCGCCATATTCGCGCCCATGCGGCCGAGGCCGATCATTCCAATGTGCATGTAAGGTGCTCCATGGAACAACACTACACCCTGTCTCGCGGTGCGCGGGAGAGTCGCGCGTCGGGCCGCGATAGAATATCGCCTGTGCACAGCGACGTCGAGGATCTGCGCCACCTGTTCGAGCAGGCGCAGGACATCATCTATCGCTGCGACGCGGAGGGCTGCTTCACCGCGTTCAATCCCACGGCCGTCCGGTTGATGGAGTACCGGCCCGAGGAGCTCATCGGCCGGCCCTACCTGTCGCTGATCCGCGACGACTGGCGCCGCCGCACCCACATCTTCTACCAGCGGCAATTCCGCGATCGCACGCCGGGGACGTACTTCGAGTTCGCGGCCGCCACCAAGTCGGGGCGGACCGTCTGGCTCGGCCAGCACGTCACGCTGGCGATCGACGACGAGGTGATCACCGGGTTCCACGCGATCGCGCGCGACATCACCGCGCGGCGCGTCGCCGAGGAGCGCCTGCAGCAGTCCGAGGCGCGCTACCGCTCCCTCGTGCAGGGCGCCGGGTACGGCATCTACCGCAGCAACGAGCGCGGTGACCTGCTCGACGTGAACCCCGCGTTCGTCCGCATGCTCGGCTACGACTCGGCCGAGGATGTGCTCGCGATCAAGACACCGGATCTCTACACCGATCCCTCGCTGCGGGCGCGGCTGATCGGCCAGCTCGACCACTCGCAATCCGGGCGTATCGACAACACCGAGGTCGAGTGGCGCCGGAGAGACGGCTCGACGGTCTTCGTGCGGTTGAGCGGGCGGATCGTGCCGCCGGCCGAGCCGAGCCAGCCGACTGAGTACGAGGTGATCGTCGAGGACGTGAGCCAGCGGCGTATCTTCGAGGATCAGCTGCGTCAGGCGCAGAAGATCGAGGCCGTCGGCCAGCTCGCCGGGGGCATCGCGCACAACTTCAACAACCTGCTCACCGCGGTGCTCGGCTACACCGAGCTCCTGCTCCAGCGTCATCCGGCCGGCGAGGATCACGACGATCTCGAGGAAGTGTACAAGTCGGCGCAGCGCGGCTCCGTGCTCACCCGCCAGCTGCTCGCCTTCAGCCGCAAGCAGGTGCCCAGGCCACGCGACGTGGACGCGGCGCGCAAGGTGGCCGAGCTCGAGGCGATGATGGCCGGCCTCGTGCGCGAGAACATCACGCTCCAGTGCGACGTGCCGGTCGATCCGGTGATCGTCCGCGTCGATCCGGGCGAGTTCGAGGAGATGGTGATCAACCTCGTGCTGAACGCGCGGGACGCGATGCCGTCGGGCGGCACGATTCGCATCGTCGTCGATCGCGTGACCGGGTCGCAGGCCCCCGGCCTCGAGCCCGGGCGCTACGTCCGCATGCGCGTCGAGGACACGGGCGTCGGCATGGGCCCTGATGTCCGGGCGCATCTGTTCGAGCCGTTCTTCACCACGAAGGAGCAGGGCAAGGGGATCGGCCTCGGCCTGGCGTCGGTGTACGGGATCGTGCGTCAGTGCCGCGGCGCGATCACGGCCGACAGCGAGCCCGGGCGAGGGTCGACGTTCGCGGTCTATCTCCCCGACGCGGGCGCCGCCCGCGACGAGGCGGCCGCCCGGCCCTCGCGCGCGGCGGCGGAGGATTCCGCCCGCCCCGGTACAGTGCTCCTCGTCGAGGACGAGGACTCGGTGCGCGTCGTGGCGCGGACGATTCTGGCAAAGGAGGGCTACCAGGTGTTCGACGCGGCGTCGCCGGGCGACGCCTGCCGGATCTTCAAGGAGCACCGCCACGAGATCGATCTGCTGCTCACCGACGTGGTGATGCCGGAGATGAGCGGCCCCGTGCTCGCCGAGTATCTCGTCGGCCAGCAGCCGGGCCTGCGCGTGCTCTACATGTCGGGACTCGGCGACGGCGAGGGCGGTGCGCCGGCATCGCAGGACGGGGGCAACATGGTGCTGACCAAGCCGTTCCGGGCCACCGCGCTGACCGCCGCCGTGCGTGACGCGCTGGCGGAGGTGCCAAGGTAGCGACCGTTCAGTGGCCGGTGTGGCCGAAGCCGCCCGCGCCACGCGTCGTCCCGGGAAGCACGTCGACGACGTCCCAGTCCACGCGAGACACAGCCGTGACCACCAGCTGCGCCACGCGCATGCCGGGCTCGATGACGAACGGCGACGCGCCGTGGTTCACGAGCAGCGCCTTCACTTCCCCGCGGTAGTCGCTGTCGATCGTCCCCGGCGCGTTCAGCACGGTCACGCCGTACTTCACGGCCAGCCCCGAGCGCGGCCGGACCTGCGCTTCGTAGCCTTCCGGGATGGCGAGGGCGAAGCCGCACGGCACCAGATGCCGTCCGCCCGGCTCGATCGTGATCGGCGCGTCGATCGCCGCCGCCAGGTCCATGCCCGCCGCCCCGGCTGAATGGTAGCCGGGCAGGTCTCGCGAAGCGGCCGTCGCCAGCCGCATGATCGGCACTCGGATCACGTAGAACCCCTGGATTAGAGAAGCAGTGTCTCGACGCGGTGGGCGTGCACCATCTCCTCGCAGGGCGACCACGAGAAGATCGTGAAGCGGCCGTCCTGCGACGCGACCAGGGCCACGGCGTCGCGCTGGTCCTGGATGAACTGCGCGGCCGACAGGTGGCGCGTGCCGCCGAGGAACGTCGGGTGCACGAGCGACGGAATGCCCCCCTCGATCGGCTCGGTGGCCGTGACGCGCTCGATCTGCGGCGCCCCCTCGCGCCGCGTGATCTTCACGCCGAACGCGAGCAGGTGGTAGTGATCGGTGAGGACGGCGGCGCCATCGACGGCCGTCAGGCCCGCGACGGCTTCGACCGCCTTGCCGACCGCCTCGTGCCAGAGATGGGCGTGGAACCCCGGCCGCTCGCGCAGCAGGCGCGCGAGGGCGGAGAAGGGCGGTGACACGGCGTACGGCATCGGCCGCACGACCGACTGGCGCCACGTGTCGGAGCCGTCGGGCACGATGAGGAGGATGCCGCCGCGCCCGTGCGCGCGCATCGACACCGCCACCTGCACCAGCACGTTGGCCGTCCCGCCCCAGGCGCCGGGCGCCTCCACGCCGAGCATCGAGCTGACGAGCGACGGGCAGTCGGCCAGCGTCGGCGCTTTCTCGTCGATGATTTTGATCTGATCGCCCTCGAGCACCGCGACGTTCACGAACTTGCCGGCGTCGCCGCCGCGCTGGTGCTTGATCACGATGAGGCCCGGCGCGGCCACCTCCGCCACGAAGGTGTAGCTGGGGATGACGCGCGTCGTGCCCCACACGCTGAGCTCGTCGCCCAGCGGCCACACGCCCAGGTGGATGCCCGCGCGCTCGACGGCCGGCGCGACGCGCGAGAGCGCGCTCGGTCCGAGCGGCAGCGGCCGCTCGAAGACAAGCGGTGCCTGACAGTCGGCGGGCGGCGCCAGCGCGAGCGAGATCTTCGGGACGTAGCCCTCCTCGCGCCGCAGGCTCGCCCAGAACGCGGCGTTGATCGTCGCCTCGATCGCCTCGACGGTCGGCGGCGTGGGCAGAGCGGCGGCCGGCTGCAGGCCCCGCTCGCGCGCGATCTGGATGTGGCGGGCGAAGTGGTCGTGGATTCGCGGCGCCACCGCGCGCGCGGCCGGGTAGGCTTCGGTCACGTCGATGCCATTCTAATGCGAGCTACGGATCCCGCTTCGCATAGAGGTCGAACGCCGGGCCGGGCCGCTTCAGGCCGCCGAGCTTCGTGAGCGGGAGGAAGAACGCGTCCTGCTGATCGTAGATGCGGCCCGGGGGAGGCGGCGACGTCTCCGTGCGAAACGATCGGACGA
The DNA here is from genome assembly GCA_963792785.1 of uncultured Acidobacteriota bacterium. Classification (GTDB taxonomy): domain Bacteria; phylum Acidobacteriota; class Vicinamibacteria; order Vicinamibacterales; family CAVVIG01; genus CAWIMX01. Next base: position 1,744,638 of record CAWBXO010000001.1, read on the forward strand.
GGGTGTAACGCGCGTCGAGGATCGCCTGGAGCCCGTCGGGGACCCGGCTGTACAGCACGAGGGGCGATCGCTGCACCAGCACCCAATCCGGCTCGCCGGGGTTGAACGACCCCGACGCGGGATCGAAGGACGCGGCACGCACGTCGACGTCGAGCGGAGCATTCCCGTAGCTCCTATCCGTCTGGTAGAACAGGCTGCCCGGGGGCACCAATTCGTTGAGCGCCTCGGCGGTCACCACCCGATTGTCGGTCGCCGTGAACAGGCGGTCCAACTGGACGACCTTGACGGCGCTCGGCACGATGAGCGCGAGCGTCGCGACCGCGATCAGCGCCCCGCGACGCCGCACCGGCCAGGTGTGGGCCACCCGCCGGGCCGCCCACACGACGAACCACGCCGCCGTCAGGCAGAGGAACGGCACCACGGGCAGGATGTACCGGGCAAAGACGGCGTACCCCCGTCCCGCAACCATGTAGTAGCTGATCGGAAAAGCGAGGAGCACGAGCGACACGCGCGGCCGCGTGATCAACAGCACCACGATTCCGGCCGCGGCGGCGAGCAGCATCGGCCAGCCGATGGCGGCCGGCAGAACCGCGTGCGCGTAATACCACCACCCCGGTCCGAGGTTCACGCCGTTGCCGGTTCCGAGCGCGGACTGGACCGATCCCGTATCGGCGCGGAACCGCGACCATTCCAGCAGGATGTACGGCGACGCGCCGAAGAAGCCGGCGGCCATGGCCACCGTGTAGGCGACGCCCTCCGCGATTTGCCGTCCCAGGCGCGACACGCGGGGAGGCCGGGCGGCATCAGCCGTCCGGAACACCCAGGCCACGGCGAAGGGCGCGGCCGTCCCGAGGCCGTTGTATTTCGTCGACCCCGCCAGACCGCTGACGAGGCCCGCGGCCACGACCGCGCCAAACCCGCCGCGCTCGTGCCACCGCAGGATCAGCAGCACGGCGCAGACGACGAGCGCGGTCATGGGGATGTCGGTCACGCCGAAATGCGAATCGCGCACGTGCAGAAAGGCGAGCGCGAGAAACAGGGCGGCGACGAGCCCCACGGTCTCGTCGAAGATCCGGCGGCCGATGGCGTACACCCACCAGACCGTCGCCACGCCGAAGAGCGCCGACAACCCGCGCGAGATGTAGAAGAAGGGCGCGAGGCTCTGTCGGCGGGACTCGGCGAACGCGGCCAGCGACGTGAACCCGTGGAACGGACGCCCCAGGAAGACGTAGGCGGCATAGGCGAGCGCCACGGTGTAGGAGAACAGCGTCGGCCACTGGAAGAACTGCGGCTCGAAGTTGCCGGCCAGGTACCGGACGGCGGCCGGCCCGGCGATCTGCGTCTCGTCGGGCCGTGCCATGGCCGCCGGCAGTCCGAACCCGAGGCCCCAGACGCGCACGGCCACGGCGATCGCCAGCACCACCCAGATCCAGCGGCGGGCCTTCATGACTCCCCGAGGAACTGGTACGTCACGTCGCCCTGCGCGTCGATGGTCGCCATCCATGGTGCCCCGTGAACGATCTTCCCGCCGAGGACGAGGACCAGGAACTCGGCGTTCGACGTGGGCGGTAGCGGAAAGGCGGCGCGCACCGCGCGCATCGGCACGCCCCGCCTGGTGATCGCGCGCGCCGCGCGCACGAGCACGCGATACTCCGGCATCCGGTTCGTCGTGACCGCCAGACGGGCCCGGGCCGGCACCATGGCGAGGGCGCCCGCCAGGAGGGCGATGCTGAACCCCTGCAGTGCCCGCTTCGGCAGATAGGCCGCGGCCGCCAGCACCACCGTCAGGACCGCGCACGGCATGAGCGACAGGTAGTAGTAATCGTCGAGGCCGCCCAGGAAGAGCGCGAAACCGCCGATCGCGAGCGCCATCGGCAGCACGGTGACGGCCAGCAGCGCGGGGTCGCGCCGGTAGCGAACGATCAGGATCGCGGACGCCGCGAGGAGGATCAATCCGGGAACCGGCAGCGCCAGGGGCGGGCCTTCGGTATTCGCGAACGCGTGCACCAGGCCGCTGACGCTCGTCCCGAGCTGCGGCGCCGCGCCGCCCGTGACGACCCGCGCCACGCTGTCACGCACCGCGCCCATCGCGTCGCCGCCCGATGGCACCGTGAGGCGGAACCAGAGGTACGGCAGCTGCAGGACCGCCACCACGGTGGCGACAACGCCCGCGCGCCGCAGGAGCGTGGGCCACGCGCGCGCGATCAGCGGCTCGATCGCGATGGCCGCGAACACGCCGGCGGTGACGTAGATCGCGCCGGTATACGCGTGCACCGCGGCCCAGGCGACGGCAGCCGTCGTCGCCACCTTCGCCGGAGATCCCCGGTGCCAGTCGAGCAACACCAGCGCGATCGCGCACTTGGCGAGCGTCGAGCCGACGACCGGATTCCAGATGACGGCGGCCAGCGACAGATCGAACGCGGCGCTCACCAGCAGGACAACGACCGCGAGGGCCGTCGCGACCGACTGCGTGCGCCGCCACAGGGCCACCAGCAGGAGCGCGTCCACGCCTGACTGGAGGGCCGCCTGCCCGATGCCGCCGGCATGCGGCAGGTTGTCGAACCACGGGCCGACGACCACGCGAATCACCCAGAGGATCCAGTAGAACGCGGGGCCGATCGTGTAACCGCCGACGTGCGTCGCCGGGCCGACGAGCGGAAGATCGTGAAAGCTCCCGAGCACGGTGCCCCAGTCGCGCATCTGATCGCGCAGCATCCAGAACGCGTCGGAGATGCCGTGCACCCGGAGGGCGAAGGCGCCGATGAACGTCAGGACGATCAGTGTGCGGCGCGTCACGGAATCGCGGAAATTATACACACCGCTCTATCGATTATCGTACGGCGGCCCGATGTAGCTGGCCTGCGGGAAGTCGGCGCGCATGATGAGCGTCGTCTCCATCAGCGCGATCGTGTAGTGCCCGGCCGCGTCGCTTCAGGTACTCCTTCTGCCGCGCGCGGACCTGGGCGATCTCGGTGAACTCCCGGCTCGAGGCGATCGTCTTGCGCAGTTCGTCGAGCCTGTCGACGATCCCGGAGACGTCCATCCGATCCTGCGGCGCGCCAGCCGCGTCCGCCCCGGCGCCCCTGCCCAGCCACCCTCCCAGTACCGTGCCCCCCAACAACTCGCGTCGTGCGATCATCGCGCCCTCCCGGTTTGCCGCCGGCATCACCGTGTCTCCAGGACGAACACTGCTATCATGCCGGATCGATGGATCGAACCTTCCTGCTCGCTGGCGCCCTGGCCGGCGCGACCGCGGTGGCCTTCGGCGCGTTCGGCGCGCACGCCCTGCGCGCGCGCCTGTCGCCCGAAATGCTCGCGGTCTTCGAAACCGGCGTCCGCTACCAGATGTATCACGCGCTCGCCCTGCTGGCCGTGGCCGCGGCCATGGGACGCCTCGACGGCACCCGGCTCCTGACCGCCGCCGGCTGGCTCTTCACCGCCGGCATCGTCCTCTTCTCCGGCAGCCTCTACGCGCTCGCCCTCACCGGCGTCACCGTGCTCGGCGCGATCACCCCGATCGGGGGGGTCGCTTTCATCGCAGGGTGGATCTGCCTCGCGATATCAGCCATTTAACGGCATCGAAGAGGTTCCACGAGTTCCCGAACCCCAGAACCCCTAGAACCCCTAGAACCGCATGTAGTAGTAATCCCCATTCATCCCGACGGCCATCGGTACCTCGAATAGCGCGCTGAGCGGTGCGGCGGCGAGGATTTCGGCCTTCGGTCCGTCAGCCGCGACGCGGCCACGCGACAGCAGCACGACGCGCCCGATGGCCGGCACGATTTCCTCGACGTGATGCGTGACGAGCACGAGCGTGGTGCGGCCCGCGGCGGCGGCATTGACGTCGCGCAGGAAGCGGTGGCGCGCCACGACATCGAGGCCGGCCGTGGGCTCGTCGAGCACGAGTACGTCGGGATCCGAGGCGAGCGCCCGCGCGATCAGCACGCGGCGCGCCTCGCCCGTCGACATCTCGTCCAGGGCGCGCCCGCCGAGGTGGGCGGCGCCGAGACGCTCCAGCTCGGCCCGCGCCCGCGTCCGCATGGCGTCGGTGACGCGCTGGTGCGCCTGCACGCCGTGGCTCGCGAAGAACGCCGAGACGACGGCGTCCTCGCCGCGGATGCGGCCGTTGCTGTTCCCGGCGACGAAGCGCTGGTGCAGGTCGGCGGACACGACGCCGAGCCGCGACCGGAGTGCGAAGACGTCCCAGCGATCGCCGCCGAGGACACGGACCGGCGGGGGGCCGTGCGGACGGGCGAGCGCGCGATCCTGATGCGTCAGCAGGTTCACCAGGGTCGTCTTGCCCGAGCCGTTGGGGCCGAGGATGGCGGTGTGCTCGCCGGCGCGGATCGCCAGCGTGAGGCCATCGAGCGCGCGCGTGCCGTTCTTGAGAACGACTGCATCGGTGAGCTCGAGCACGATCGAGCCGTCGTGGGTCACCCGACAAGAATAGTCCGATCGCGTGGTAGATTCGGGCATGGCCCGCCTGCCGGCTGCCATCGCTCTCGCCTCGCTCGTCGTCCTGGCGGCGGGGCCGGCCCGCGCAGCGGACCTCCAGCCCGCCACCCTCGCCGCCTTTACCCGCTACGTCCAGCTGACCGAGGCGCGCATCGCCGCCGACGAGGCGGACCCGGCCCGGTTCCTCTGGATCGACACCCTCACCGGCGATCACCGGCGCGACGCGCTCGCCACGCTCGGCCGCGGCGAGGTGGCCATCGAGCGGCTGCAGACGCTCGACCACGGCCGCAAGATCACGATAGACGATGGGCTGATTCACCACTGGGTCGGCACCGTGTTCGTGCCGGGCGCGACCGTCGACGAGGCCGTCGCGCTGATGCAGGACTACGACCATCACGCGGACATCTTCACGCCGGCCATCACGGCGTCGCGCACGATCAGCCGCGACGGCAACCACTTCCGCGTGTTCCTGCGCTTCTACATGAAGAAGGTCCTCGCCGCGACCGTGAACACCGAGAACGACGTCGACTTCCTCCGCCCATCCGCGGATCGCGCGTACAGCGCCATTCGCAGCACGCGCGTCGCCGAGGTGGACGATCCCGGCACGCCCGAGGAGCACGAGCGCGAGCCGGGCCACGACAGCGGGTTCGTGTGGCGGCTCAACACGTACTGGCGCTTTCTCCAGCGGGACGGCGGCACCTACATCCAGTGCGAGTCGGTGTCGCTCTCGCGCGACGTGCCGTTCGGATTGGGCTGGATCATCAAGCCCTTCATCACTGGCGTCCCCAGGGACGCATTGACGTTCATGCTCGAGCGGACGCGCAAGACGCTCGGACCACGGGAGGCACACTGATGCGGAGCATGCGGACCACCGTCGCCGGGTTCGGCCTCATCGCGGCGTGCGCGGCGGCCGCCGCGTGCGGCGGAGGCGCCACCGCGGCGCCGACGCCGGACGAGGCGCTGGCGTTCGTCGCGCACGCCAACGACGAACTGCGCCGGGTGGACCTCGCCGGCGAGCAGGCCGGCTGGGTCGCCCAGAACTTCATCACGCAGGACACCGAAGCCATCGAGGCCCGGGCCTCGAAGGAATTCAGCAGCACGATCGCCGGACTCGCCAAGGAGGCCGTGCGCTTCGACCACGTGGATGTCGCACCGGAGGTGCGGCGGCAGATCGATCTGCTGAAGCTGTCGCTCGTGCTGGCGACGCCGGCCGATGACGCCAAGGCCGAGGAGCTGACGACGATCATGTCGCGCCTCGAGGCGACGTACGGCAAGGGCACGTGGTGCGCCGACCCCGCCAGGCCGGACGACTGCCTGAACATCGACGACATCACCACGATCATGGCCACCTCACGGGACCCCGCGCGGCTGCGGCAGGTGTGGGAGGGCTGGCGCACGGTGTCCCCGCCGATGAAGCCCGACTACGCGCGCTTCGTCGAGCTCTCGAATGAAGGCGCGCGTGAGCTGGGCTTCGCCGACACCGGCGCGATGTGGCGCGCGAAGTACGACATGCCCCCGGACGATTTCACGGCGGAGCTCGAGCGGCTTTGGGGCCAGGTCGAGCCGCTCTACAACAAGCTGCACGCCTACGTGCGGATGAAGCTGCGGCAGAAGTACGGCGACCTCGTTCCGGCCGACGGCCCGATTCCCGCGTACCTGCTCGGCAACATCTGGGCGCAGGACTGGTCGAACGTCTACGATCTGGTCGCGCCGCCCGGCGGCGGCGCGGGCTACGACCTCACGGATCTCCTGAAGCGCCAGCACACCGGCGCGCTCGATATGGTGCGGATGGGCGAGCGCTTCTACACTTCCCTCGGCTTCGCGCCGCTGCCGCCCACGTTCTGGGAGCGATCGCTCTTCACCCGCCCGAAGGACCGCGACGTCGTGTGCCACGCGAGCGCGTGGGACATCGACATGCAGGACGACATCCGCATCAAGGTGTGCCTCACGCCGACGGCCGAGGACTTCTCCACGATCCATCACGAGCTCGGCCACAACTTCTACCAGCGCGCCTACGACACGCAGCCGCCGCTCTTCCGCGACGGCGCGAACGACGGCTTCCACGAAGCCATCGGCGACACGATCGCGCTCTCGGTCACGCCGGAGTACCTCGTGAAGATCGGGCTGCTCGACAAGGCCCCGGACGCGTCGCGCGACATCGGCCTGCTCCTCTCGCGCGCGCTCGAGAAGGTGTCGTTCCTGCCCTTCGGCCTGCTCATCGACCAGTGGCGGTGGCAGGTGTTCTCGGGCGCGGTGACGCCGGATCACTACAACCAGGCCTGGTGGGATCTGCGGCTGAAGTACCAGGGCATCGCGCCGCCCTCGCCGCGCGGTGAGAACTTCTTCGATCCCGGCGCGAAGTACCACATCCCGGACAACACGCCGTACATGCGCTACTTCCTCGCGTTCATCCTCGAGTTCCAGTTCCATCGCGCGCTCGCGGAGGAAGCCGGCTGCACGCTGCCGCTGCACCGCTGCTCGATCTACGAAAGTGCGGCGGCGGGCAAGAAGCTGCAGACGATGCTCGAGATGGGCCGGTCGAAGCCGTGGCAGGACGCGCTGGAGGAGATGACCGGATCGCGCCAGATGGATGCGTCGGCGATCCTCGACTACTTCGCGCCGCTGTCGACGTGGCTGGACGAGCAGCTGAAGGGCCAGCCGATCGGCTGGTGATCACGCTGCGATCGGGTCACGGAAAGGCAACCACGAAGGCCCGAAGAAGCCTTTTCTCGGAAGAGACGCAGCGCCCGGACGGGTCGGCCGCAGTGCGGCACTCGGGCTAATGCCGCGCCGGCCTCAGGGAGCTCGCGCTCGAAAACCGCGCCTCCGTCCGCGCAGCTTTCATACTGACGCCCCTCGCATCCCGCCTAACTCGGGATCCCGATCGCGGGCGACCTCTATGGCTACACGTGCGGGCTCGTCATGTCCTGCAACTGTGCGCTCTTCGCATCGCACAACATCGCCAACGGAGAAGACGACCTCACCACAAGATGTTCACGGCCGTAACGAAGCCCTCAACCCAATGGTCGAGTCCAACCTCGTAGGCGTCGATCGAGAATCCATCGGGCCAATCCCGAAAGCCTGGCTGCTCGCAAAGGCGTGCAGCGGCAGCTTCGGCATCAAACTGGGTGGCCTACACACCGATCAACTTGACCTCATCGCGCCCCCAGCACTCATGTTCGTGTTGAAGGACGAAGACAGTGTTCATGTGACCGTCTAGGTACTTGTTGAACGAAACCGGCTGCGAAGGAATCCCGATCTAGGGGAGAGGTGGTTTTCAGGCCAATGTCCGATCGGCCCGGGTGCCTCTGGCATGATCGAACAGAAAAAGAGCGGGCCCGAAGGCCCGCCCCTTTCGTCGTGCTGAAGTCCGATGCCGCTAACGTCTAATGGCTAACGTCTAACGGCTCATCGGCTAACGGCTAACCGCTAACGGCTTCGTCTAGGGCAGCGCGTACGCGGTGTACTGGCCCGTCTCGCTGCCGCCGCTGTTGGCGATCACGATGTACTGCTTGCCGTTCACGCTGTAGGTCATCGGTGAACCCGTGACCTGTGCCGGCATCAGCACGGCGCCGACCTGCTCGCCGGTGCGCTTGTTGTACGCGCGCATCATCGCGCCGCGCGGCCGCCCGCCCGGATCGGTCACCTGCGGATCGCCGACGATGACGAGCGTCTTCGTGATGAGCACGCCCACGCTGCCCGGCTGGCCCGTCTTCGGGATGTTGAGGCCCTTCAGGAGCGGGTTGTTGCGGACGTTGTCCGGCGTGTCACCGTGCGGCACCTGGAACAGGAGCTTGGTGCCATCGTGCAGGTCGATCGCCGAGAGCACGCCGTAGGGCGGCTTCACGATCGACAGGCCCTGGAGGCCCTCGCCGAGCAGCGCGCGTCCCGTCAGGGCAGGCGCCGCCGCGCCGCGGCCACGGCCCGCGGGCGCCGCGCCGCGGCCGGCGGGCGGAGCCGTCGCGCGGCCGCGTGCGAGGCCGTAGTCCGGCTCGGCTTCCCAGCGCGGCTTGCGGTCCGACTGGTTCTCGACCCGGATCTGCTCGAACTCCTCCGGCTCGAAGCTGCCGACGGTCACGCCGGAATTGCTCGCCTGCGAGTAGAAGGTCGCGGTCTCCGGATCGAATCCGGCGCCCGGCCAGTTGGTGCCGCCGCCGGTGTTGCCGATGTTGATCGAGCCCTGCTTATCGGACATCGGGCCCGTCGGGGGCACGAACGGCGACTGCTCCCACCGGAAGTGGCTCAGGTTATCGAGCGCCTGCTGCCGCAGCGCCGGCGTGAAGTCGATCAGATCGTTCCGGCTGACAAACGTCCGCGCGTACGGCGGGGGGTTCGACGGAATCGGCTGCGTCTTCGCGGTCTTCTCGTTGGGAATGTCCGACTGCGGAACGGCCGTTTCCGGCATCGGCCAAATCGGCTCGCCCGTGATGCGGTCGAACACATAGAGCCAGCCCTGCTTGGTCGGCTGCGCGAGCAGCTTGCGCATCTGCCCGTTGATGGGCACGTCGATCAGCAGCGAAGCCGACGAGTTGTCGTGGTCCCAGAGGCCGTGATGGACCATCTGGAAGTACCACTTGCGCTGGCCCGTCTTGAGGTCGACGGCCACGATGCTCTCGGCGAACAGGTTGTTCCCCGGGCGGTTGCCGCCGTACTCGTCAATCGTCGGCGTCTCGACCGGCAGATACACGAGCCCGGCTTCCGGGTCCACGCTGATCTGCGTCCACACGCCCACGTTGCCCGTGTACTCCCACGAGCCCTCTTCCCACGTCTCGTTGCCGAACTCGCCCGGCCGCGGAATCGTGTTGAAGCGCCACAGCTCGCGGCCCGTCTTCACGTCCCACGCGCGGACCAGCCCCTTGACGTTCGTGCTGTAGCGATACCCCAGGCCCTCGAACATCGACGAGCCCACGATCACCACGTCGCCCACGACCGTCGGCGTCGAGTGCAGGCCGATTTCGCCCTTCTCGAGGTCCACTTGCTTGTTGTTGCCGATGACCGCGCCGACCTTCATGTCGACGACGCCGTTCTGCCCGAACCCGTCGACCGGCCGGCCGGTCTTCGCGTTGAGCTCGACCAGGCGGTAGCCGATCGTCACGTAGAGGATGCGCTCGTCACCCCGGCCGTCGGTCCAGTAGGACAGGCCGCGGCCCGAGAGCTGGCGGGGCGCCCAGCGCGTCGCGCGCTCGCCCTCGTCCAGGTGATAGGCCCACTTCAGCTGGCCGTCGGTCGGGTCGAGCGCCACCACGGAGCGGCTCGTGCCGCCGACCGCGTAGAGCGTCCCGTTCACCATGATCGGCGTCCCCTCGAGCTTGTTCTCGGGGCGCGGACCGAGGTTGTCGGTCTTGAAGGTCCAGGCGACTTCGAGGTCGTTGAAGTTGCTGGCGTTGATCTTGATCGAGCGGCGAGTACTTGCTGCCACTGAGGTCGGCCGTGTACATCGGCCATTCGCCGTTGGCGGTGCTCGGCATGCGCTGCTGCCCGGCGAGCTGCGGGGCGACGAACACCGCCGCAGCCAGCAGGCCACAGGCCGCGGCCAATCGAGTGATATTTCGTGTCATCAGTCCTCCAAGGGTGAGCATCATAAGCCCGAACGCCCAACAAAAAAAGGGCGGGCCACAAACGGCCCGCCCTTTGTCGGTACTCGATGGCCCGGCTAAAGCCGGACCCCACAAACCCGGCTCAAGCCGGACCCCACAGCTGCCGTTAGGGCAGCGCGTACGCGGTGTACTGCGCCGAGCCGCCGCCGCTGGTCGCGATGACGATGTACTGCTTGCCGTTGACGCTGTAGGTCATCGGCGAGCCGCTGACCTGCGCCGGCATCAGCACCGCCCCAACCTGCGCGCCGGTGCGCTTGTCGTACGCGCGCATCATCGCGCCGCGCGGGCGCCCGCCCGGATCGGTCACCTGCGGGTCACCGGAGATGACGAGCGTCTTGGTGATGAGCACGCCCACGCTGCCCGGCTGGCCCGTCTTCGGGATGTTGAGGCCCTTCAGCAGCGGGTTGTTGCGGACGTTGTCCGGCGTGTCGCCGTGCGGCACCTGGAACAGCATCTTGCCGTTCTGGTTCAGGTCGATCGCGACGATCATCCCGTAGGGCGGCTTGACGATCGGGAGGCCCTGCAGGCCCTCGCCGATCACCTGGCGGCCCGACGGAGCCGCCTGTGCCGCGCCGCGGCCGCGGCCCGCGGGCGCCGCGCCCCGGCCGGCGGGAGCCGTCCCGCGGCCCCGCGCCAGACCGTAGTCCGGCTCAGCTTCCCAGCGCGGCTTGCGGTCCGTCTGGTTCTCGACCCGGATCTGCTCGAACTCTTCCGCCTCGAAGCTGCCGACGCTCACGTTCGTGTTGGCGGCTTCCGTATAGAAGATGCCGGTCTCCGGGTCGAAACCCGATCCCGGCCAGTTCACGCCACCGGCGGTGTTGCCGATGTTGATCGAGCCCAGCTTGTCGGAATTCGGGCCCGTCGGGGGCACGAACGGCGACTGCTCCCACCGGAAGTGGCTCAGGTTGTCGAGCGCCTGCTGCCGCAGCGCCGGCGTGAAGTCGATCAGGTCGTCGCGGCTGATAAACGTCCGCGAATACGGCGGCGGGTTCGACGGGATCGGCTGCGTCTTCGAGGTCTTCTCGTTCGGGATGTCCGACTGCGGAACGGGCGTCTCCGGGATCGGCCAGATCGGCTCGCCCGTGATGCGGTCGAACACGTAGAGCCAGCCCTGCTTGGTCGGCTGCGCCAGGAGCTTGCGCATCTGCCCGTTCACCCGGGCGTCGATCAGGAGGGAGGCCGACGAGTTGTCGTGGTCCCAGAGGCCGTGATGGACCATCTGGAAGTACCACTTGCGCTGGCCCGTCTTGAGGTCGACGGCCACGATGCTCTCGGCGAACAGGTTGTTCCCCGGGCGGTTGCCGCCGTACTCGTCAATCGTCGGCGTCTCGACCGGCAGATACACGAGCCCGGCTTCCGGGTCCACGCTGATCTGCGTCCACACGCCCACGTTGCCCGTGTACTCCCACGAGCCCTCTTCCCACGTCTCGTTGCCGAACTCGCCCGGCCGCGGAATCGTGTTGAAGCGCCACAGCTCGCGGCCCGTCTTCACGTCCCACGCGCGGACCAGCCCCTTGACGTTCGTGCTGTAGCGATACCCCAGGCCCTCGAACATCGACGAGCCCACGATCACCACGTCGCCCACGACCGTCGGCGTCGAGTGCAGGCCGATTTCGCCCTTCTCGAGGTCCACTTGCTTGTTGTTGCCGATGACCGCGCCGACCTTCATGTCGACGACGCCGTTCTGCCCGAACCCGTCGACCGGCCGGCCGGTCTTCGCGTTGAGCTCGACCAGGCGGTAGCCGATCGTCACGTAGAGGATGCGCTCGTCACCCCGGCCGTCGGTCCAGTAGGACAGGCCGCGGCCCGAGAGCTGGCGGGGCGCCCAGCGCGTCGCGCGCTCGCCCTCGTCCAGGTGATAGGCCCACTTCAGCTGGCCGTCGGTCGGGTCGAGCGCCACCACGGAGCGGCTCGTGCCGCCGACCGCGTACAGCGTCCCGTTCACCATGATCGGCGTCCCCTCGAGCTTGTTCTCGGGACGCGGACCGAGGTTGTCGGTCTTAAAGGTCCAGGCGACTTCGAGGTCGTTGAAGTTGCTGGCGTTGAGTTGATCGAGCGGCGAGTACTTGCTGCCGCTCAGGTCGGCCGTGTACATCGGCCATTCGCCGTTGGCCGTGCTGGGCATGCGCTGCTGTCCGGCGAGCTGCGGCGCAACCCACACCGCGGCGGCGAGCATCCCGCAGGCCACCCCCGCCCGAATAATCTGTCGTGTCATTACTCCTCCAAGCGGGGGCATCATAAGCGATTCCCGCGTCCGGACGTCGACGCCGAGTTGTGAAAGTTTGGCTCCGCTGCGACCGCTTCTCCTCGCAGGCCGTCCGTAAGTATACCGTCTGCGCCCGCAAGGCTCAATTCACTGCAAACACGAGACTTGCACTTGGTGTTGCCACGGGTCCAGGAGGGGCGTAGACTCCGCGACCATGGGTACGATTTCGCGGCGGACGTTCATCGAACGCACCGGCACCGCGGTCGCCGTCGCGACCGCCCTCCCGCCCGGCGCGGCCGCCCAGGCCCCGCCCCCCAACGCCACGCGCACCGCGATCACGCTCGTCGTCAACGGCACTTCCCACCGGATCGAGGTGGAAGACCGCTGGACGCTCGCCGAGACGCTCCGCGACGCGCTGAATCTGACGGGGACGAAGATCGGCTGCAACCGCGGCGAATGCGGCGCCTGCACCGTGCTCCTCGAGGGCAAGCCGGCGTACGCCTGCAGCCAGCTCGCGGTCTGGATGGACGGAAAGTCGATCCAGACGGTGGAAGGCCTGGCGCCCAACGGCCGGTTGAGCCCGGTGCAGGAGGCCTTCATCGCGCACGACGGGCCGCAGTGCGGCTTCTGCACGTCGGGGCAGCTGATGGCGGCCACGGCGCTGCTGGGGGCGACGCCGCACCCCGCGCCCGACCAGGTGCGCGCCGGCATGGCCGGCAACTTGTGCCGCTGCTCGAATTACAACCGCTATGTCGAGGCGGTCGTGAGCGCCGGCGGCGGCGCCGCGCCCTCGCACGCCGAGGCCAGCGGCCTCGCGCCGCTCGCGACGATCGGGCACCCGTCGGCGCGCATCGACGCCGAGGAACGGTCGACCGGCCGGGCCACCTACACGGGCGACGTGAAGCTGCCGGGCATGCTCTACGCGCAGGTCCTGCGCAGCCCGCATCCGCACGCCCGGATCGGCCGCATCGACACGAGCCGGGCCCGCGCGCTGCCGGGCGTTCACGCGGTGCTCACCCACGAAAACTGCGGCGAGATCGTGTGGGGCTCCGGCTCGGTCGCCGGCGGGCGCCAGTACAGCGATCAGATCAAGGACATCACCAAGCAGCAGCGGCACATCTTCTCGAACCCGGTGCGCTTCGTCGGCGAGCCGGTGGCCGCCGTCGCGGCCGTCGACCGCTACGTCGCGGAAGACGCGCTGCGGCTCATCGAAGTGGAGTACGAGCCGCTGCCCTTCGTCCTCGATCATGAGGCGGCGCTCGAGCCCGGCGCGCCGCAGATCTGGCCCGACGGCAACCTCGCGCTCGACGCCCGCAACGAGGCGCAGCCGATGCGGTCGAGCGACGGCGACGTCGAGGCGGGCTTCCGCGAGGCCGATCGCGTGTTCGAGGACCGCTACTCCACCGCGTTCGTCCACAACGCGCAGATGGAGCCGCGCGCGGCGGTCGCCAGCTGGAGCGGCGGCAAGCTCACGCTCTACTCGCCGAGCCAGGGCATCGCGAACTGCCGCACCGACACGGCGCGCGACCTGGGCCTCGCGCCCGAGAACGTCCGCGTGATCTGCCATTACATGGGCGGCGGCTTCGGCAACAAGAACCAGAACCAGGACGCCGACCTCATCGCCGCCGTGCTCGCAAGGGAAGCCGGCGCGCCCGTCAAGCTGGAGCTCTCGCGCTACGAGGACTTCGTCGGCGTGCACGGCCGCTGGCCGACGACGCAGCACTACAAGGTGGGCGTGAAGCGCGACGGCACGCTCACGGCGATCCAGCTGCGCGGCGTGAGCGGCATGGGCCCGTACCGCAAGAACTCCGGCGCCATCGGCGGCATGGATCTCTACGAGTGCGCCAACACGGACTCGGAGATCTCGCCCGCGTACACCAACCGCACGGTCTCGGGCAACTTCCGCGGACCGGAGTTCCCGCAGGGGTACTTCGGGATCCAGTCGATGATGGACCAGGTCGCCACCGAGCTGGGCGTCGACCCGGTCGCGTTCATCCTGAAGAACATGACGCGGACGGGGCGCGGCGGCGCGGCCTTCTCGAACTACACGCTCGAGGACTGCGTCCGCCGGGGCGCGGAGCGCTTCGACTGGAAGAACCGCTGGCACGCGCCGGGCGCGGGCGCGGGACCGATCAAGCACGGGCTGGGCGTCGCGTTCATGGCGTTCCGCTCCGGGCTGGGCAGCAGCAGCGCGGTGATCCGCCTCGACAGCCGCGGCCGCTACAGCGTGCACGTGGGCGTCACCGACGTCGGCGCGGGCGCCAAGACCACGATGGCGATGATCGGCGCCGAGGCGCTCGGCGTGCCGCTCTCGGAGATCGACCTGGTCTGGGGCGACACCGACACCTGCCCGTACTCGGTCGGCGAATCGGGCAGCCGCACGACAATCCAGACCGGTGACGCCATCATCGCCGCCGCGGCGGACCTGAAGGCGCAGCTCGCGGCGAAGGGCGCGCCCACCGGCGACGCCGTGCTCATCGCCTCGGCCACGCCGCGGCCGCGCGCCACCGCCGTCCGCAACGCGTTCGGGGCGCACTTCGTCGAGGTCGAGGCCGACGTCGAGCTCGGGCGCGTCCGCGTCACGCGCTATCTCGCGGTGCACGACTCGGGGCGCCTGATGAACCCGCTGACCGCGGCCAGCCAGATCAAGGGCGGCGTGATCATGGGGATCGGCATGGCGCTGCACGAGGACTTGCGCTACGACGCGCGCTCGGGCAAGCCGCTCACGGCCGGCTTCTACGGGGCGCGCATCTCGACGCACCTCGACGCGCCGGACGTCGAGGTCGTCTTCATCGAGACCGATGACGGGCTCGGGCCGTGGGGCGCCAAGAGCATGGGCGAATCGGGCAAGGTGCCGGCGGTGGCCGCCGTCGCCAACGCGGTGCACAACGCGATCGGCGCACGGATGAAGGATCTGCCGATCACGCGCGACAAGGTCCTGGGAGCACTGGCATGAAGGCCTTCACCAACAGCACGCCGCGCGATCTCGCCGACGCGGTGGCGCGTCTGCGCCAGGCCGCGGCCGACGGGCAGCACGTCGCGATTGCGGGCGGCGGCAGCGACCTGCTCGGCATGATGAAGGATCGCCTCGTCGAGCCGGACGTCGTCGTGCACCTGAAGGCGATGCCGGCGTCGGCCGGGCTCGACCAGGTGCAGGAGGGCGCGGGCGGCGCGGCGATTGGCGGCCTCGTCACGCTCGACACGATCGCGAGCCACGCCGGCCTGCGCGCGCGCTACGCGGTGCTGGCCGAGGCGGCCGGCAGCGTGGCCACGCCGCAGATCCGCAACGTCGGCACCATCGCCGGCAACCTCTGCCAGCGCCCCTGGTGCTGGTACTACCGGAACGGCTTCCCCTGCTACAAGGCGGGCGGCAATCAGTGCTTCTCGTTCGCGGGCGAGAACCACTTCCATGCGATCTTCGGCGGCGGGCCGAGCTACATCGTGCACCCGTCGGATACCGCGCCTGCGCTCGTGGCGCTCGGCGCGACGTTCCGCGTGGCGGGACCGTCGGGTGAGCGCGACGTGCCGGCGGCGGAGTTCTTCGTGCTGCCGCGCCAGAACGCCGCGGCCGAGAACGTGCTGGGCGCCGGCGAGGTGCTCGCCTCGGTGCGCGTGCCCGCGCCGCGCGCGGGCCTCCGCAGCACGTACCGCAAGGTGCTCGATCGCGAGGCGTGGACGCACGCGGTGGTGAGCGCGGCGATCGCGCTGGAGATGGACGGCGGCACCTGCCGCGCCGCGCGGATCGTCCTGGGCGGCGTGGCGCCGGTGCCCTGGCGGGTGGCCGCCGCCGAGCGCGTGCTCGAGGGCCAGCGGGTCACGCCCGAGCTCGCCGCGCGCGCGGCCGACGCCGCGATGGAGGGCGCCCGCCCGCTCGCGCACAACGCCTACAAGATCCCGCTCACGCGGAACCTGATTCGTCGGACGATCACGGATCTCGCTGTCTGACGTTCGTCACGGAAGGGCAGCCACGAAGGCACGAAGACAGGAAGAAGAACTTCTCGTCTCTCCTCTTCGTGACCTTCGTGCCTTCGTGGCTGTATTTTCGTGATCGGAATGCCGCGTGACGACGTCAGGCGACGCGCTGCGCGAGGATCCGCTCGAGGGCCGCGTCGAGCTCGTCGGCCGAGAAGGGCTTCAACAGCAGCGGCGCGCGGGCGGCCTCGACGAGGCGCTGGAGCTGCACGTCGAGTTCGTCGCCGCTCATGAAGACGAAGGCGTCGAGCAGCTGCGGCTGGCGCCGCCGCATCATGTCGTAGAGGCCCATCCCGTTCATGCCGGGCATGTGCATGTCGCAGAAGATGACGTCGTAGCAATCGCGCCCGAGTTCGTCGGCGGCGCTCTCGGCGTCGCCCACGCCCGCAACCACGAACCCGCGCTTGGTGAGCATGCGCTGGAGCAGCTCGCGCATGCCCGGCTGGTCGTCGACGACCAGCGCGCGCCGCCCGGTCACGTCGGCCCACGCGTGCGCGCGCGCCGGCGCCGCCGGACGGACCGGCCTGCCGCCGGGCAGCTCGAGACGGAAGCACGCGCCGTGCGCCGAGGACACGAGCGCCAGCGTGCCGCCGTGCGACTCCGCGATCCCGAGCGCGATCGACAGGCCCAGCCCGGCGCCCTGCCCGACCGCCTTCGTGGTGAAGAACGGCTCGAAAATCTGCCCGGCGAGCGCCTCCGGCACGCCCGGCCCGCTGTCCTCGATCTCCACGGCCGCACCGCCGCCGAGCGCGCGCGTCCGCACGCTCAGCCGGCCCTTCCCGTCCGCGCCGCGAATCGCCTGCTCCGCGTTCAGGATCAGGTTCAGCAGGACCTGCTGGATCTCCTCGCGATTCGCCTGAACGGCCGGGAGATCGGGCGCGTAGTACGCGTCGACCCGCACGCCCTCGGCAGTCAGATCGTACTCGCGCAGCGCGAGCGCGCTCGCCACCAGCGCGTTCAGCTCGAGCGGCTCGCGGTCGGTCGACGAGCGGCGGACGAACGAAAGGAGGTTGCGGACGATCTTGGCGGCCCGGTTCGCCTCGGTGCGGATGTGCTCCAGGTCGGTGCGGGACTCCTCGCGCGGCTCCGACTCGAGCAGCAGCTCGGTGAAGCCGACCACCGCCTGCAGCGGGTTGTTCAGCTCGTGCGCGACGCCCGCCACGAGCTGGCCGATCGCGGCCAGCCGCTCAGTGTGAATCAGCTGCTCGCGCAGGCGGGTCTCGCCGGTCACGTCGCGCTCGACGCTCACCAGGTGCCGCACGGCGCCGGAGCTCTCGAGGATCCCGACGATCGCCGTCGACGCGAGGCTCGTCCCGCCGCCCGGCTTCGCGCGCACGAGCGTGCCGCGCCACAGGCCCACGGTCCGCGCGGCCTCGAGCACCGCGCCCATCTGCGAGCGCGACGCCGGCGCCAGCAGATCGGCGGCGGGCGTGCCCATGAGTTCCTCCAGCCGCTGCCCCGCCGCGCGGCAGAACGACTGGTTCGCGTGCTCGATGCGGCCATCGGCCGTCAGGATGGCGATCTGATCGTCGGCCTGCTCGATGGCGGCCGCGAGCAGCCGCCGCCGGGAGTCGGCGCTCCGCGCTTCACCGCGCTCGACCGCCAGCCGCGCCATCAGCAGCGGCAGGACGGAGAAGACGGTAATCGCGGTAAAGAGATCCCGAAAGGCCTCCAGGGGTCCGAGCGGCATCACCTTGCGCAGCCCGTAGTCGATGACCGGCGTGATCGCCAGCGCGCCGAACACCACCCACGGCCGCGACGGCGCGTCGTCCGCATCGTCCTCGGCCAGATCGGCCGGCGCGGAGGCCGGCGCCGCCGCCGCCGCCCAGGGGAAAAACGCGTACGGCAGGATCCACACGAGGTCGTACACGAAGCCGGAGCGATAGAGCCCCTGGTAGATGCCGGCGCCGCTCACCGCGAGGATCGCGAACTGCACGAGCAGGCCGATCGCGAGGCGCTGGTAGGTGACGCCCCACGGCTTGCGCCGCGCGACGAACGCCGCCCCCGCCATGCCGCCGAGCACGACGAACTGCTGGAACCCGGAGAGCAGGAGCAGGGAGAGCGACGGCTGCCGGGCGCTGAGCGGCACCAGATCCGGCCCGATGACGAAGTGGGAGTAGAGGAAGCCGGCCATCACGCCGATGCCGGCGATGTCGACGGCCGTGCTGGCGGTCGCCCGCTCGCGCACGCCGCGATGAGGCTGCGCGAGCAGCGCGAACAGCGGCGCCACGCCGCCGAACAGCGCAAAGACCGAGTACCAGCCGACCCACGAGGTCTCGCGATTCAGCATGACCTCGTCCACCGTCCAGCCGACCAGGCCGATGCCGGAGGTCGTGAGGCCGAGCGCGATCGTCGCCCAGAACAGCCACTGGCAGCCGCTCCAGTCGTGACGCCGGTGCGCGATCACGCCGACGCCGGCGAGGGGCGGCAGCAGGAGGGCGGTCCCGCGGAACCAAAGCAGCGCGCCGGCGTGCCCCGCCAGCAGCCACCCGGCCACCACGTACGCCACCGAATACAGCACGCCCCCGCCAAGCCAGAGCATTGCCTACGGGTTATCGGCCGGAACGGCCCGGCGCAGGAGCCGGGAGGCTACTCGTCCGGGGGCCCGGGGGGCGTGCGCGCGACCGTCACCACGGTCGACGGCCCGCTGACGTCGACCGGCCTGGAGAACCGCTCTTCCCCGGCGAAGACGTCGAGCGTGTACGCGCCCGGCTCCACGTCGGGAAAGCTGAACGCGCCCCGGGTATCGGCGACCACGGCGTAAGGCGTCGACGCGGCAAACACCGCGGCGGCCATGCCCGGATGGATGTCGCACCCGACGATGTAGAAGCCGTCGCGAGGGAAGGTGTAGATGAAGTCGCCGCCGGTCGGGATCGCGACGTTGAAGGCCCCCTCGCGCGTGGCTTCCTCGCGCACCCGCACGTTGTGCAGCGTGTCGTCGTCGTTCAGGAACTTGACGGGCTCGCCGGTGCGCACGAGCAGCACGGAGGGGACGAAGGTGAGGTTCACCTGGTCCATCTCCGGCATGTCGGCGGACGGCGGGAAGCGGCGCTCGCCGGTCGGCGAGAGCGTGAGGATGACCACGCCGTTGTTGGGCGCGAGCGGCGCCGTGCCCGTGACGGCGTGGACGCCGCCCGGGGCCGCCGCGGTCACGGCGGGCGCCCCGGGGGTCGACGCGGCCGGCGACGGCGGGGCGGAGGAGGGCCCGCCGCAGGCCGCGAGCAGGAGGACCGCCGCCGCGCCGAGCCCGGCCGCGGCGGCCGCCGAACCGGATCCGCCTGTCACGCGCGGGGGCCGCGCATCAGCGCGTACTCGAGGCTGTCGACGAGCGCGGCGAGGCTCGCCTCGATGATGTTGGGGTTCACGCCGATGGTCGACCACCAGGTCTGGCCGTCGGTGGACTCGATGAGGACGCGCGTGGTCGCCGCGGTGCCGGCCGCGGAGTTCACGATGCGGACCTTGTAGTCGGTGAGGCGGATGCGATCCAGCTCCGGATAGAACGTGTGGAGGGCGCCGCGCAGCGCGCCGTCGAGCGCGTTCACCGGGCCGTCGCCCTCGGCGACCGTGTGGGCGGCGGCGCCGGCGACGCGCACCTTCACCGTGGCCTCGCACACCGACGCCTGGCCATCGGTGCGCATCGACACGTGGTAGCCGTCGACGGTGAAGGGCGGCGGCGCCGGTTTCATCGCCCGCGCGATGAGCAGCGCGAGCGAGCCGTCGGCGGCCTCGAACTCGTAGCCCTCGTGCTCGAGCGTCTTGATGCGCTGCAGGATCGTGCGCAGCTCCGGCGTGGCGCCGTCGAGCGTGAACCCGAGCTCGCGCGCCTTCATCACGATGTTGCTGCGGCCCGACAGATCGCTGACCAGCACGTGGCGCGTGTTGCCGACGGCGGCCGGGTCGATGTGTTCGTAGCTGCGCAGCACCTTCTGGACCGCGTTCACGTGCGTGCCGCCCTTGTGCGAGAACGCGGCGGCGCCCACCCACGGCAGCCGCGCGTTGGGCTGCAGGTTGGCGATCTCGTCGACGAACTGCGAGAGCTCAGTGAGCGAGGCCAGCGACTCGGGCGGCACGGACGGCCGCTTCAGCTTGAACGCGAGATTCGGTATCACGCTCGTCAGGTTGCAGTTGCCCGTGCGCTCGCCGAAGCCGTTGAGCGTCCCCTGCACGTGCGTCGCGCCGGCCTCGATCGCCGCGAGCGCGTTGGCCACGCCGAGGCCGATGTCGTCGTGGGTGTGGATGCCGAGGCGGCCGGTGAGCCTCGTCCGCGCCAGCCGCACCATCTCGGCAATCTCGCCGGGCAGCGACCCGCCGTTGGTGTCGCAGAGCACGACCACGTCGGCGCCGGCGGCCTCGGCGGCCTGCCACGTGGCCACCGCGTACTCGGCGTTGTCCTTGCAGCCGTCGAACGCGTGCTCCGCGTCGTAGACGACGAAACGGCCGTGGGACTTGAGGAAGCGGACCGTGTCGGCGATCATCGCGAGGTTTTCCTCGGGCGTCGTCTGCAGCACCTCGAGGACGTGCAGGAGCCACGTCTTGCCGTAGATCGTCACGGCCGGCGTGGCGGCGTCGATGAGCAGGCGGACCTGTTCGTCGGCGTCCGCCGCGACGCCCTTCCGCCGCGTGGAGCCGAACGCGGCGAGCTGCGCCCGGCGGAACGTCCGGTGGCGGGCCTGCTCGAAGAACTCGATGTCCTTCGGGTTCGAGCCCGGCCAGCCGCCCTCGATGAAGTGCACGCCGAAGGCGTCGAGCCGCTCGGCGATGCGCAGCTTGTCGGCGACCGAGAAGGAAATGCCCTGTCCCTGCGTGCCGTCGCGCAGCGTCGTGTCGTAGATGTCGATGGTCTGGTCCACGGGGTCTTCTCAATATAGCGTATGCGTCCGCGAGGCCCTCGTATGTCATCATCTAGGGTCGTTAACAGGAACTGCGAGGGCGAGAGGGCGGAACCACAGAGGCTCAGAGGGCACAGAGGATAGCTGAGACCCGATGCGGCCGGCCTGCGAAGCAGGCCGGGCGTCGCGGCGGGAACCGCCGGAACGAGAAGCCGCCAGAGCACGACCGGGCCTCTCGTTCCGGCGGTTCCCGCCGCGACGGCCGCCCTTGGCGTCCCGCATCGGGCGGATAGCATCGCGACGCCGGACCGCCCTCCGTGATCTCTGTGCCTCTGTGGTTGCTCCCTGATATCGGTGACGAGCGCAGGACGCTTTTGAGATTCCAGGCCCCAGGGCACCGTCAATGAAGGTACTCAAGTTCGGAGGGTCGTCGCTCGCCACGCCCGCCCGGGTGCGCGACGCCGGCGAGATCGTGCTGGCGGCGGCGCGGCGCGGGCCGGCGGTGGTCGTCGTGTCGGCGTTCCAGGGCGTGACCAACGCCCTGCTGGACGCGGCGCGGCTGGCCGAGCGCGGCGACCCGGCGTTCGAGCGGACGTTCCGCGATCTGGCGGCGCGGCATCGCGCGGCGGTGGACGCGCTCGTCGCGCGCGGGCGGCGGCGGCGGACGGCGCGCGCCGGCGTCGAGGATCTCCTGACGAAGCTCCACGAGGCGCTGCACGGGATCCACCTGCTCCATCAGTGCCCGCTGCCCGCCCTCGACCTGGTCGCGAGCTTCGGCGAACGGCTCTCGGCGCTCGTCTTCGCGGCGTACCTCGACCAGCGCCACCCCGCCGTCTTCGCCGACTCGCGCCGGCTCGTGGTCACCGACGAGGCGTTCACGCGGGCGAACGTGCAGTTCCGCGCGACCAACGCCGCGCTGCGCCGCTTCGTGCGGGGCCTGCCCCGCCGCCGCGGACGCCGCGCCGTCCCGATCGTGACCGGCTTCATCGGCGCCACGCCGGACGGCCGGACCACGACGATCGGGCGCAACGGATCCGACTACAGCGCCGCCATCGTCGGCGCCGCCATCGGCGCGCGGACGATCGAGATCTGGACCGACGTCGACGGCGTGCTGAGCGCCGACCCGCGCGTCGTGCCCGCGGCGTTCGTGCTGCCCGAGCTGAGCTACGAAGAGGCCATGGAGCTCTCGTACTTCGGCGCGAAGGTGATCCACTCGGCGACGATCGCCCCGGCCGTCGCCCGCGGGATCCCGATCGTCATCCGGAACACCCTGAACCCGTCGGCGCCGGGGACCGTGATCTCGCGCAAGACCGGGCGCGACCGCGTGGCCAAGGGCATCACGTCGGTGGACGCGTTGTCGCTCCTCACGCTGCGCGGCGCGCGGATGGTCGGCGTGCCGGGCATCGCCGAGCGGCTGTTCCGGGCGCTGGCCGCGCACGGCGTGAACGTCATCCTGATCTCGCAGGCGTCCTCGGAGCACACGATCTGCTTCGCCGTGCGGGAGGGCGATCGGGACGCGGCCGAGCGCGCGATCCGCGGCGAGTTCCGGCGCGAGCTGGCCGACCGCCTCATCGGCCTCGACGTGAAGGCCGATCAGGCGATCGTCGCCGTCATCGGCGACGGCATGGAGGGCCAGCCCGGCGTCGCCGGCAAGCTCTTCGACGCCCTGGGCCGCCACAACATCAATATCAGCGCCATCGCGCAGGGCGCGTCCGAGCGGAACATCTCGTGCGTGATCAACGCGGCCGATCAGGTCCGGGCGCTGAACGTCGTCCATGAGGCGTTTTTCGAGTCGAAGAAGCGCCTCGCGCTGGCCGTGGTGGGCGTCGGCAACATCGGCGGCGCCCTGCTGACGCAGCTGCGCCAGCAGCGGGCGCACCTGGTCGCGCAGGGGTTCGACGTGCGCGTGGTCGCGCTCGCCGACAGCAAGCGCTTCCTCATCGCGCCGGACGGCGTGAACCTCGCGCGCTGGCGCCCGGCGCTGAAGGCGGCGCGGCGGCGGATGAATCCGACGGCGCTGGCGCGCGAACTGTCGCGCCTGGCCCTCACCAACGCGGCGCTCGTGGACTGCACCGCCAACCCGGCCGTCGTCGACGCCTACGGCGCGTTCGTGGATGCCGGGTGCCACATCATCACGCCGAACAAGCGCGCCAACGTGCTGCCGCTGCGGCGCTACGCGGCCCTGATGGCGCACGTGCAGCGGCGGCAGAAGCACTTCCTGTACGAGGCGAACGTCGGCGCGGGCCTGCCCATCATGTCGACGCTGCGCGATCTCATCGACAGCGGCGACGAGGTGGTCAAGATCGAGGGCATCTTCTCGGGCACGCTGAGCTACCTCTTCAACACCTTCGACGGATCGATCCCGTTCAGCGTGCTCGTGAAGAACGCGCGCGCCCTCGGCTACACCGAGCCCGACCCGCGCGACGATCTCTCCGGCCAGGACGTGGCCCGCAAGCTCCTGATCCTGGCGCGGCAGCTCGGGCGCCGGCTCGACCTCTCGGACGTGCGCGTGGACAGCCTCGTGCCGCCCGCGCTCGCCAGGGGGCCGTACCACTCGCGGTTCTTCGACGACTACGCGCGGTACGACTCGCGGATGACCGAGCGCCTCGCGAAGGCGCGGAAGACGGGCGCCGTGCTCCGCTACGTGGGCACGCTCGTCGAGGGCCGCGCCACGGCCGGCCTGCGCGAGTTCCCGGCGGGCCATCCGGTGGCCCAGACGCAGGGCAGCGACAACGTGATCGCGTTCACGACGAAGCGCTACGCGAAGACCCCGCTCGTCGTGCAGGGCCCCGGCGCCGGCGCCGACGTGACCGCGATGGGGGTGTTCTCGGACATCCTCAAGCTGCTGCATTACTTGCCCACGTAAAGGCGGCCACGTCGTGGTTGCCTTTCCGTGATCAGAACAGCAGCTTGACGGCGACCTGCATCACGCGCGGGTCGCCGGCCGTCGTGATCGATCCGAACCCCGGGGAGCCCAGGACGCCGTTCGGCTGCCCGAGCGGTGGCGTGTTGAGCGCGTTGAACACGTCGAGCCGCGCCTCGAGCGACAGGCTCGATCCCAGCGGCACGCGGCGGATGGCCGCGAGGTCGAGGGTGCGATACGCGGGGCCGCGCACGGGATTCCGGGAGCTCGACCCGAGCGTGAACGCCGGCGCGACGGCAAACGCGCGGGTGTCGAACCAGCGATCGGGCGTGCGCGCCCCCGGCGGCAGCTCGGGGTCGCCCGCCAGATTCGGCCGCTGCACCCCGAAGCCGGCGAACGCGTTGAAGTTGGTCGCCTGCGTCACGGCCACCGGAGTCCCCGACTGCAGGCGCAGCAGCGCGCTCAGGGTCCAGCCCCCGACGTCCCACACGAGGTTCGACACGAAGACGTGCGGGATGTCGCCCGACGACCGGTCGCGATCCCGCGACCGGTCGTAGGCGTCGGCGACCGGCGCGTTCTCCACCGGCCCGGTCAGCACTGACGCGCTGAACACCGACGAGGCATCGTCCACGAGGCGCGACCAGGTGTAGCTCAGGTGGTAGGCCAGGCCGGCCGCGAACCGCCGATCGAGCCCCACCTCGACGCCCTGATAGTTCGTCGTCCCGATGTTGTCGCGGTACAGACTGACCGCCGTGAACCGCGGGAACGGCTTGAGCAGCTGCGCGAGCGGCACGGTCGGGCCACCGATCGACGAGGAGGCGGGAATCTCGCCGTCGTACGGATTCGGCACGCGCTCGAGCAGCGCTGGCCCGAGCGCTAGTTGGTCGACGGTGAGCTGATTCAGATTGCTGTCGGGCACGCCGACCCGCGTGATCTGCGACCCGACGTAGGCGACCTCGACCGTCGTCGCCGGCGTGATCGCGCGCTCGACCGAGACGCTCCACTGCTGCGCGTACCCCGAGCCGAGCCCCCGATCGACCGCGAACACGCCCTGGCCGAGGCCGGCGTCGGCCGTGATCGGCAGCGGCGCGACCGTCGGGCCGTCGGCGAGCGTGAAGGCCGGCGTCAGGTTGTCGAGCGTCCGTTCCGAGACCGTCTGCAGGAACGGGAACGCCGGCGTCGTGAACGGCGTCGTGATGCCGGCCATCTCGATCCGGATCAGCCCGTAGGCCGAGCGCGCGACCATGCCATCGCCGATCCGCCACACCACGCCGAGGCGCGGGCCGAGATCGAGCTTGTGCAGATCGCGCGCGGCGCGCGGATGGCCGTCGCGGCCGAGGTAGTCGAGCCGCTCGGTGTCGAGGTTGAAGACGGCCGCCTGGTTGTCCACCTCGTACGACGGGAAGTTGAGCGTGTAGCGCACGCCGGCGTTCACCGTGAGCCGATCCGACACGGTCCAGTCGTCCTGGACGAAGTACTCCTGGATGTGCGCCCGGTTGCGGATCGGGCGGTCCTCGACGTCGATGGAAAAGGACTGCACCTGGCCGAGGAGGAAGCTCGCGAACGGGTTGCCCGTGCCCGCGACGCCCGGCAGATCCGTGAACAGGCTGCTGAACCGGTAGTCGCCGAGCGGGGACGGCGGCTGGAGCACGTTCAGCCGCTCCCAGCGGAAGTCGAGGCCGGCCTTCACCGCGTGGCGGCCGCGCTGCCACGTGAGGTCATCGACCAGTTCGGTGACGCTGGTGCCGAACGTCGAGGCGGTATTCGGCGGCGATCCCAGCTGCTGGTACCCGGCGATCGTGTACGTCGGCAGATCGACCGCCTGCCGGTCGACCGAGCGGCGCGTGTCGCCGACGCGCGCCTCGTTCAGGAGTCGATCCGAGAACACGTGGCGTCCGGTGGCCGCGAGCGCCCACGACGATGTCCGCTGGGGCCCGGGCGTCCCCGACGCCGCCCCGCTGCCGTCGGGGAGCGGCGTCACCGGCACGACCGTCTCGGCAAAATGCGTGAGCCGCGCGAACGCGAGATCGCTGCCCCCGCCGATCCGCTGATCGACGCGCACGTCCCACTGATCCTGCTGCGTGCGCTCGGTGCCGAGGCGGGTGAAATTATTGGCGGTGCCGCTGC
This sequence comes from uncultured Acidobacteriota bacterium, assembly GCA_963792785.1. Taxonomy (GTDB): domain Bacteria; phylum Acidobacteriota; class Vicinamibacteria; order Vicinamibacterales; family CAVVIG01; genus CAWIMX01. The sequence continues at coordinate 1,770,687 of CAWBXO010000001.1, forward strand.
GCGTGGGCAGCGGATAGCGCGACAGCAGCGCGAGCGCGGCCGAATCGATGCGATCGGCGGGGATCGTGTTCGCGGGGAACGGCTGACGCGCGGAGCCGCCGCCCGCGGTCGTGGCCGGGTCGTAGATCGCCGGCACCGCGCCGCCGACCGCCTCGGTGAAGATCCCCTGCCGCTGCAGCCGCGTCGGCACCGTCGAGGTCACCGTCCGGCCGATGGCCTGGCGCTCCCCCTGATAGTCGGCAAACACGAACGTCCGGTTGCGGCGGAGCGGCCCGCCGGCGACGCCGCCGAACTGGTTGCGGCGGAACAACGGCTTGTCCGCATCGCGCGGCGCGAAGTAGTTGCGCGCATTCAGCGCTTCGTGGCGTGCGAACTCGAAGAGATCGCCCCGCCACTCGTTGGTCCCCGACTTCGTCGTCAGGTTCACGACGCCGCCGTTGAAGCGCCCGAATTCCGCCGGCGGGCTGTTGCGCTCGATCCGGAACTCTTGAATCGCGTCCACGATCGGAATGTACGCGACCTGACCGGGCTCGGGCTGCAGCACCGAGATGCCGTCGAACAGGTACTCGTTGGTGCGGGGCCGGCCGCCGTTGATGCGCGGCAGCGACGACCCGGCTGGGAGTGCCACGCCGGCCGCGAGCGCGGCCAGCGTCACGAAGTTGCGGCCGTCGAGCGGCAGGTCCACGACCGCGCGCGGCTCCACCAGATGACCGAGGCCGCCCTGCGTGTCCTGCAGCGGCGCCGTCACCGTCAGCGACAGGGCGACGCCGGCCGGCGAGAGCCCGACGGCGAGCCGGCGGGTCTCACCCGTGCCCACCTCGACGGCGTCGCGGACGGCCGGCTCGAAGCCCTCGCGCTCGACCAGGACGCGGTAGACGCCCGGCTGCAGGGCGGGCACCATGAGCGCGCCATCGCGCGCGCTGGTGCCGCGGCGCGCAGCGCCGGTCGCGAGCGCGATCACCGTGACGGCGGCGCCGGGAACCGCCGCGCCCGACGCGTCGCGCACGACGATCGTGAGCGCGGCGGCGCCGGCCTGCGCGGCCGCCGGTGGCGCGGTCACGGCCACGGCCAGGGCCGCCAGGAGGGTTCTGGCCAGAAATCGCATCGGCCAGGGAGTCTAGTGTCGGCCTTATTCGACAATCAAATCGACTTGAATCGATTTGTATTGAATCGTACAGCCAATTCACGGCATCCGGGGCGGAGTAAACTGATGCGCATCGGACGCGTTGCCTTTGGATCCTGAGACCACTTCCGCCCGGCTTCGTTTGCCGGAACGCCTCGCCCGCTGGTTCGCCCAAGGCCACAACGAGAGCGCCGACCCCCGCGAGACCGCCGCCCACTCCACCGCCTGGTGGAAGGTGATGTGCCTCACGGGTGTCGACTATTTCTCGACGATTGCGTACCAGCCGAGCATCGCGTTCATCGCGGCCGGCGCGCTCGCGCCGCTGGCGACGTTTGTCCTGATCCTCGTCACCCTGTTCGGCGCGCTCCCGATGTACCGGCGCGTGGCCGAGATGAGCCCCCACGGCCAGGGCAGCATCTTCATGCTCGAGCAGCTCTTCCCGCGCTGGAAGGGCAAGCTCGTCGTCCTGTGCCTGCTCGGGTTCGCGGCGACCGACTTCGTGATCACCATCACGCTCTCGGCCGCCGACGCGAGCGCGCACCTGGTCTCGAACCCGCTGACGCCCGCCTGGCTCGATCACCAGATGCTCGTCACGCTCGGACTGCTCCTCGTCCTCGGCGCGATCTTCCTGCGCGGCTTCCGCGAGGCGATCGTGCTCGCGGTGGGGCTGGTGACGACGTACCTGGTGCTCGACGTCGTCGTGATCGTGACGGGCCTGCGCGAGGTGGCGAGGCATCCGGAGCTGCTCGCCAACTGGCGGTCGATGCTGGAGGCCCAGCACGCGAACCCCGTCATGATGCTGGCGATGGCGTTTCTGCTGTTCCCGAAGCTCGCCCTGGGCCTGTCGGGGTTCGAAACGGGCGTGGCGGTGATGCCCCTGGTGAAGGGCGACCCGGGCGAGACCGAGGAGCATCCGACCGGCCGCATCCGCAACACGAAGAAGCTGCTCAACACGGCGGCCTTCATCATGAGCGTGATGCTGATGGGCAGCACCGTGGTGAGCGTGCTGCTCATCCGCCCCGAGCTCTTCCAGCGCGGCGGCCCGGCCGACGGCCGCGCGCTCGCGTACATCGCGCACGAGTACCTCGGCCCCGTGTTCGGCACGATCTACGACCTCAGCACGATCTCGATCCTGTGGTTCGCCGGGGCCTCGGCCATGGCCGGGCTGCTGAACCTGGTGCCGCGCTACCTGCCGCGCTACGGCATGGCGCCCGAGTGGGCGCGCGCGACCCGGCCGCTCGTCGTGATTTTCACGGGCATCACCGTGTTCGTGACCATCATCTTCAACGCGGACGTGGACGCGCAGGGCGGCGCCTACGCGACGGGCGTGCTCGTGCTCATGAGTTCGGCGGCGCTGGCCGTCGCGGTGTCGGCGTGGCGGTCGGGCCGCCATCGCGCCCTGTTCGCGGGCATCACCGTCGTCTTCCTCTACACCACGATCGCCAACATCTTCGAGCGGCCCGAGGGCATCAAGATCGCGTCCGCGTTCATCGTGACGATCGTGGTGATGTCGCTCGTGTCGCGCGCGCTTCGATCGACCGAGTTGCGCGTCCAGGGCGTGGATCCCGATCCGGTCGCCGCGAGCTTCATCGCCGAGGCCGGCCGGTTCGAGACGATCCGCCTGATCGCGAACCGCCCGGGCACGGGCGACGTGACGGAGTACGACGACAAGCTCCGCGAGGCCCGCGACTCGCACCACCTGCCGCCCGACACGCCGGTCCTGTTCCTCGAGGTCCGTCCCGGCGACGCGTCGGAGTTCAGCGAGGTGCTGCACGTCCACGGCGCGCGCGTCGACGGCTACCGCGTCCTGCGGTGCAAGAGCCCGGCGATCCCGAACGCGATCGCGGCGCTGCTCCTGTGGGTGCGCGACGAGACGGGGCAGATTCCCCACGCCTACTTCGGCTGGACCGAGGGCAACCCGATCACGTACCTGCTGAAGTTCCTCGCGTTCGGCGAGGGCGACACGGCGCCGGTCACGCGCGAGGTGCTGCGGCAGACCGAGCCCGACCCGCTGCGCCGCCCGCGCGTCCACGTCGGCTGAGCGCCGCCGCGTTGACACGATCGCGCGAAGCGGCAAGAATCCGTCCCGCATGACGCGCGTCCGGTTCGCCGTGCTGATCCTCCTCGCCGCCGCCTGCGCCGCGGCCCAGGAGCCCGATCAGGCCGCCCGCAGGCAGTCCTTCGCCACGCGCACCGACACGGAGATCCGGATCGATGGCCGCCTCGACGAGGCGGCGTGGGCCACGGCCCAGCCCCTCACCGACTTCGTCCAGAAGGAGCCCGTCGAGGGCGCCGCGCCGACCGACGCGATGGACGTGCGCTTCCTCTACGACGGCGGCGCGCTGTACGTCGGCGCCCGGATGTCCACGCGCAACGCGCCCGATCTGCAGGCGCCGCTCGGACGCCGCGACAGCACCGGCCAGACCGAGCACCTGCTCGTATCGCTCGACACGTTTCTCGACAGGCGGACGGCGTACGACTTCGGCGTGACCGCCGCCGGCGTGCGGCTCGATCGGTATCACTCCTCGGACAACGAGGACAGCTACGACTCGGGCTTCGATCCGGTGTGGCAGGCCGCGGTGTCGCGCTCGGAGGACGGCTGGACCGCGGAGCTCTGGATTCCGTTCTCGCAGCTGCGCTTCACGCCCATGGAGGACCAGGTCTGGGGCCTGAACATCCGGCGCTTCCGCCCCACGCTCGACGAGGAAGACTACTGGGTGCTCATCCCGCGCACCGAACCGTACTGGTCGTCGCGCTTCGGCGACCTGCGCGGGATCTCGGGCCTGCGCGCCACGCATCGCATCGAGGCGCTGCCCTACGTCGCCGGCGCGTCCACCCTCAACGCCGGGCGCGACGCCCGCAACCCCTTCGACGATGGCCGCAACCTCGAGGGCCGCGTCGGCGCCGACTTCAAAATGGGCCTCGGCCCGAACCTCACGCTCGACGCCACGGTGAACCCCGACTTCGGCCAGGTCGAGGCCGATCCGGCGGAAGTGAACCTCACCGCCTTCGAGACGCGTTTCCAGGAGAAGCGGCCGTTCTTCCTCGAGGGATCGCAGCTCTTCAACATCGGCCACCCGAACTTCTACTACTCGCGCCGCATCGGCGCGCGGCCGATCGGCCCGGCGACCGGCGACTTCGTCGACTACCCGCAGTCCACGACCATCCTGGCCGCCGCCAAGCTGAGCGGGCGCCTCCCGTCGAAGACCTCGATCGCGGCCCTCGGCGCCGTGACCGACGGCGAGTCGGCGCAGCTGGCGAGCCTCGGGACGCCTGGCGTCCGCTCGACGCCGGTGACGCCGCGCGCCTACTGGGGCGTCGGCCGCGTCCTCCAGGAATTCGGGCCGCTCGGCTCCACGGCGGGGCTCCTCGTGGTGGCCGTGCACCGCGACGTCACCGCCGGCGATCCGCTGGCCGACCTGCTGTCGCGCAACGCCGTCGCGCTCGCCGGCGACACGCGCCTGCGCTTCAAGGGCGGCGAGTACCAGTTCCGCGCCGCCGGCGGCGGTTCGTTCGTCAACGGCCAACCCAAGGCGATCGAGCGCCTCCAGCGCAGCAGCTCGCACTACGCGCAGCGGCCCGACAAGGACTATGCGCGGCTCGATCCGGCCGCCACGAGCTACGACGGCCTCTCGTTCCAGACCAATTTCGACCGCGTCGGCGGCCGCCACTGGCTCTGGGGCGTCAGCACCAAGGTCGACTCGCCCGACTTCGAGACCAACGACATCGCCACGCTCACCGGCGCCGACGGGATCATGCCGACCTGGAACGTGCGCTACCGCGAGACCCGGCCGGGGCGCGTCTTCCGCACCTACTCGTTCCAGTTGAGCAACACCAACGAGTGGAACTGGGGCGGCGACCGCCAGACGAACCAATGGCGGCAGAACGTCAACGTGACGTGGGCCAACTTCTGGACGTCCTCGGTGTCGGTGTCGGAGAACCTGCCGGTCCAGAGCCAGACGCTGACGCGGGGCGGCCCGCTCATGACGACGCTCGGGGCATGGTCGATGGGCGTCTCCCTGGGCAACCGCTCCACGTCGGAAACGCGCTGGTCGGGCAGTTACAACGTCGGCGGCGGCGACGGCGGCGCGTGGCACCACCGCATCAGCACCGATTTCTCCTTCCGCCCGGGCCCGCGCTGGCAGTTCTCCGTGTCGCCCTTCTACGAGCGTCTCGTCGATCCCCAGCAGTACGCGACAGCCCTCACCGGCGGACGCGACGCCACGTACGGCAAGCGCTACGTGTTCGCCAACATCGAGCGCAGCACGTTCTCGAGCGAATACCGCCTCAGCTTCACCCTGAAGCCCGACATGAACCTCGACGTCTACGCCGAGCCGTTCGCCGCCTCGGGACGCTACTACGAGTACGGCGAGCTCCGCCAACCCGGCGTCAGCGACCGCCTCACGTACGGCACCGCACCGGGCACCACCCTCCAGATCCTCGACGATGGGTCGCGGCTGGTGAGCGAGGGCGGGACGAGCTTCACGCTCTCCAACCGCGACTTCAACGTGCGCTCGTTCAGAAGCAACGTCGTGCTGCGATGGGAATGGCGGCCGGGCAGCACGTTGTACGTGGTGTGGCAGCAGGACCGGTCGGCCGACGACCCCTTCGGCACGCGGGTCGGCATCGACGACATGTTCCGCTCGATCACCGCCCCTGGCAGCAACTACTTCATCATCAAGACGTCGTTCTGGCTGCCCCTCGGCTAGCGCTCGGGGCGGGCCCTCTGACCCTGCGTAATATTCCCCACCCGTGCGGGTTTTCCGCCGCCGGAAACCTGACAGCCGCCCCAACGTCTTACTAAGTAGGGCCCAAAACACCGGAATTGTTGAGGATCGGCCGCCTGGGCGCCTGGGCCGATCCCGGTACGTCATTTGCGATCTCACCAGTCGCTAGTCACGAAGGTGAGGGTGCCATGTTTGATCTCGTAACCGGACGTGTGGACCGCCCCTTCAGGGACCAGAAGCCCGGATCAAAGTTCCTGACGATCATCGCGCATACTGCGCTCCTGTCGGCGATCGTCCTGATCCCGCTTCTCTACGCCACCGATCAGTTGCCGCAGGTCAAGCAGATGGCGGCCTTCGTCGTGACGGCACCTCCTCCACCACCGCCGCCTCCGCCCCCGGCCGCGCCGAAAGCGCAGGCCGCGGAATCGCGTCCGGACGCCAAGCCGGTTCAGTCGGCGTCACCCGACGCCGCGCCGGTCGAAGCACCATCAGAGGTGCGGCCGGAGCCCGCGGTTCCACCCGGAGTGGTGGGCGTCGAAGGCGGGGTGGAGGGAGGAGTCGTCGGAGGAGTGGTCGGAGGGATTGTCGGCGGCCTGGTCACGCCGGCGCCGCCACCGCCGCCTCCCGCGCCCAAGCCCGCCGAGCCGGTGCGCGTGGGCGGGCAGATTACAACGCCCGCGCTCGTGAAGCGGGTGGAGCCGGAGTATCCGGCGATTGCCGTGGCCGCGAAACTGGCCGGCACGGTGATTCTCGAGGTCACGGTGAACGAGGCGGGACAGGTTCGGGACGTGACCGTGCTGCGTTCGATGGGGCTGCTCGACCGCGCGGCCATCGACGCCGTGAAAGAGTGGCGGTATTCCCCACTCGTGCTGAACGGGATCCCCACGCCGTTCGTGGTCACGGTCACGTTGAACTTCAGCCTGCGCTCCCCAAAAGCGCAGTCCCCGCAGAACGCGGGCGACTGAGCGACGGCTAGCGGCCGAGGTCGTCGGCCACTTTTTACCTCGGCCGTTCCCACCTCATCGGGAACCGCGGCCCCGTGTACGCGGTATGCCTGCCTGGTACATCCCTTGCCTCGACTATCAACGGGAAGCGAGGGACCATGTTTGATCTTACGACCGGACACATCGATCGTCCGTTCAGAACATCGAAGCCGGGCTGGACGCTTCTATCGCTCGGGGTGCACGTCGCGCTTCTCGGCGTGATCGTCGTGATCCCGCTGCTGTACTTCACGAACCAACTGCCGACGGTCAACGAGATCGAGGCGTTCGTCGTACCCGCCGAACGAGTGGCGCCGCCCCCGCCGCCGCCGCCGCCCGCGGCGCCGGCCGCGGCGAAACCGAAAGCCGCGCAGGCCACGCCGCAGCCCACACCGGTCGAGCCGCAGATTCCGACGGCGCCCGTCGCCCCGGTGACGGCGCCTGAAGCGCTGCCGGAGTTTCCGCCGGCCGTTGCCGGCGGCGTCCCGGGCGGAGAACTCGGTGGCATCGAAGGCGGCGAGGTGGGCGGCGTGAGCGGCGGCCAGATCGGCGGCGTCATCGGCGCGCCGCCGCCGCCGGGGCCTGTCGCGCCGGTCCGCGTCGGCGGTCAGATCACGACGCCCGCGCTCGTCAAGCGGATCAGGCCCCAGTACCCGCAGATCGCGATCGCCGCGAAAATGACGGGCACGGTCGTCCTGGAGCTGACCGTCGATCAGACGGGCCGGGTGCAGCACGTCGATGTGCTGCGCTCGCAGGGCCTGCTCGACCAGGCGGCGGTCGACGCCGTCCGGCAATGGCGGTACTCGCCGCTGGTGCTCAACGGCCAGCCGACGCCGTTCGTCGTCACGGTGACGATGAACTTCAGCTTGCGGAACGGGCAGACGCCGCAGGTGGCGGGCGACTAGCGCGTCGGGCCGGCGAGCGATTCCATCAGGCGGAACAGCGCCCGCCAGTGGCGCTCGGACGCGTCCCGGTCGTACACCGGCACGTCGTCCACGGCGAAGCCGTGCTTCGCGTTCTCGTAGACCTCGATCGTGAACGTGAGGCCGGCCTCGTCGAGCGCCGCGCGGAGGCGCTCGCATTCCTCGTCCGTGAAGTGCGGATCGATGCCAGCCACGCCGATGTAGATCGTCGCGCGCATCTTCGGCGCGAGCCGGTGCGGACTGTCGGGCGCGTCGGTCGCGAGCCGCGCGCCGTGGAACGACGCCACCGCCGCGACGCGATCGGGATGCCGTCCGGCGGCGGCGAGCGCATAGCCGCCGCCCATGCAGTAGCCGACACAGCCCACCTTCGATCCCTTCACCGCCGGCCGGGTCGAGAGCCAGTCGAGGCACGCGGCCGTGTCGCGCGCGATCAGGGCGTGGTTGATCGACTGGTACATCGCGAACATGCGCTGCCGCTCGGGGCCTTCCTGAAACGCCGTCGCCGGATCGAGCGGCGCCTGCGGTCCGCTCCGATAGTAGAGGTTCGGGAGCACGACGAAGTAGCCGGCCGCCGACAGCCGCTCCGCCATTCCGACGAGTCCGGGTCGCACGCCCCCGGCGTCCATATAGAAGATGACGGCCGGCCAGCGGCCATCGTCGGCAGGCTGCACGGCACGGCCGTCCATCACGCCGTCCGGTGTGGGAATTTGAATCGCGGTCGTCTTCATACGTGCGGTATCGTAACGCCATGGACCCGGCGTTTCTAGCCGCCCTGGAACGCCTCGTCGCGCGGCCCGGCGGCGGATCGGGGCTCGTGCGCGAGCCCTCGGAGCTCGCCACGTACGAATCCGACGGCCTCGCGCGCCTCCGCGCCACGCCGGGCGCGGTCGTCCTCCCCGAGAGCGCCGCCGAAGTCCAGCAGATCGTCCGCCTCTGCCACCAGCATCAGGTGCCCTTCGTGGCCCGCGGCCACGGCACGGGCCTGTCGGGCGGCGCGCTGCCGGTGAAGGACGGCGTGGTGATCGCGCTCGCGCGCCTCAACCGCATCCTCGAGGTCGACCTCCCCAACCAGCGCGTCGTCGTCGAGCCGGGGGTGATGAACCTCGACGTCACGCGCGCCGTCGCCCCGCACGGTTACTACTACGCGCCGGATCCCTCGAGCCAGGTGATCTGCTCGATCGGCGGCAACGTCGCCGAGAATTCCGGCGGCGCCCACTGCCTGAAGTACGGCTTCACCGTGCACCATGTGCTCGGCGTCGAGGCCGTGCTGCCGGACGGCGAGCTGGTGCACCTGGGCGGCCCGGCGCTCGACGCGCCGGGCCTGGATCTGCTGGGCGTCCTCGTCGGATCGGAGGGCACGCTCGCCGTCGTCACGGCGATCACGCTCCGGATCGTGCGCGCGCCCGAGCGCGTGCGGACGCTGCTCGCGGCGTTTCCGTCGACGGGCGAGGCCGGCGCGGCCGTGTCGGCGATCATCGGCGCCGGCATCATCCCGGCCGCCGTCGAGATGATGGACCGGCTGACGATCGAGGCGGCGGAAGCGGCCGTGCATCCCGGGTTCCCCGATGCCGACGCGGTGCTGATCGTGGAGCTCGACGGCGCCGCCGCGGAGGTCGACCCGCTCTTCGCCGACGTCGAGGCGCTGTGCCGGCGCGCGGGGGCCACCGAGGTGCAGGTGGCGCAGAACGCCGAGGCGCGCGCGCGGTTCTGGAAGGGCCGGAAGGCGGCGTTCGCGGCGATGGGCCGCGTGTCCCCGAGCTATTACGTGCAGGACGGCGTCATCCCGCGGACGAAACTGCCCGAGGTGCTCGACAAGATCCGCGCGCTCGCCGCGCGGTCCGGTCTGCGGATCGGCAACGTGTTCCACGCCGGCGACGGCAACCTCCACCCGCTCGTCTGCTACGACGAGGCGATCCCGGGCCAGGGGGCGCTCGCCGAGGAGGTCGCGGCCGAGATCCTCGGCTACTGCATCGACGCCGGCGGCTCGATCACCGGCGAGCACGGCGTCGGCGCCGACAAGGCGTACCAGATGCCGAAGATGTTCACCGAGGCCGATCTCGATACCATGCAGCTCGTGCGCCGCGCGTTCGATCCGCTCAACCTCGCCAATCCCGGCAAGGTCTTCCCCACGCCGCGCCTCTGCGGCGAAGTGCCGGGCCCGTATCGCGCGCACCCCGCCGAGCGCGCGGGGCTCGCCGAGCGGTTCTGACGTGCGCCCGAGGCTGCTCGAGGACGCGCGCGACGCGCTCGGCGCGGCGACCGTCCGCGCGGCGACGCCCGACGACATCGTCGAGGGGCTGCAGCCGCAGATCGCCGTCGAGCCGGCCGACGCGACCGCCGTCGCGCAGGCGCTCGCCTGGGCGGGGCGGGAGAAGCTCGGCCTCGTCGTGCGCGGGAACGGCACGCGGCTCGGGTGGGGCCCGCCGCCGCACCGGTTCGACGTGCTGCTCTCGATGCGGCGGCTGAACGCGGTGGTCGCTCACCGGCACGGCGACCTGACGGCGACCGTCGAGGCCGGCGCGACACTCGGCGACGTGAACCGCGCGCTCGCGCGCCACGGCCAGTGGCTGCCCCTCGACCCGCCCGAAGGCGACCGCGGCACCATCGGCGGGCTCGTCGCCACCAACGACAGCGGCCCGCGCCGCCATCGCTACGGCGCGCCGCGCGATCTCATCATCGGGATCGGCGTCGCGAGGGCCGACGGCCAGCTCGCCAAGGGCGGCGGGATCGTGGTGAAGAACGTCGCCGGCTACGACCTGCCGCGCCTCTTCACCGGATCGTTCGGCAGCCTCGGCGTGATCGTCTCCGCGACGTTCAAGCTCTTTCCGCTGCCGGCCGTGTCGCGCACCGTCGTGGCGGAGACGCCGGACGCCGCTGGCGCCGCCGCGCTCGCCGCCGCGCTGAACGCGAGCCAGCTGACGCCCACGGCGATCGAGATCGCGGGGCCGCCATTCGCCGTCCTCGTCCGGTTCGAGTCGGTCGAGGCCGCCGTGCGCGCGCAGAGCGAGATCGCGCGCGGGATCGCCGCGTCGACCGGCGCGGCGGCCCGCGAGATCGACGGATCCGAAGAAGCCGACCGGTGGCGCGCGCACGCGGCGCGCGTCTGGGACGGCGAGGCGGCGGTCCTCAAGGTCTCGCTGCGGCCCACCGACCTGGCGCCGGTGCTGGCGCTCGTGCAGGACACGTCGGCCGCGGGCTGGCAGGCGATCGGCCGGGGCGGACTCGGCGTCGTCTACCTCCGCTTCGAGGGACAGCCCGATGCCCAGGCCCGCCTGGTGAACGAGTTGCGCGCGCGCCTGCCGGTCGGCCGGGGATCGGCCGTCGTCCTGCGCGGATCGCCCGATCTCAAGCGGCTGGTCGATGTCTGGGGACCGATTGGCGACGCCGCCCCCCTGATGCGAAACGGTGAAGCGCCGGTTCGATCCCGGTGGTATTCTCAATCCCGGGCGTGGTCCGGGAGGTCTCTAATAGCGTCCGATGACGGGCTGGTCGTTTCCTATCTGACGCTGCGGCGCGTCGTCGGCGTGCTCGGCGTGGCGCTGCCGCTCGCCCTGGCATTAGAAGGATTTGCGGTCTGTCACTGCCTCGGCGTGCAGCCGTCCATTAGTGACTATTACAGCCTCCGCACACGCGACGTCCTCGTCGGCACCCCGTTCCACTTCTTCTCGGCCACGGCGTTCTTTTCCGTCCTGGCCTATTTCTCGATCTGCCTCCTCACCAAGGCGTTCGGGCGGTCGTGGTTCGTGAAGGGCGAGACGCTGCTCAAGGATCCCGAGCCGTGACAACCATCGAGACCGAACGACTCCGGCTGCGGCCGCTGTGTTCGAAGGACGCCGGGCCCTTCCTCGAGATCCACCAGCATCCCGAGGTGATTCAGTACCTGTCGCTCATCGGCACGCCGGGCGACCTCGCCGTCGCGTGGCGCAACATCGCGCTCATGGTCGGCCACTGGCAGCTGCGCGGCTATGGCCCGTGGGCCGTCACCGAGAAGGACACCGGCCTCGTGATCGGCCGCGTCGGCCTCTGGAATCCCGAAGGCTGGCCGGGCATCGAAATGGGCTGGGTGATCCGCCACTCGCATTGGGGCCACGGCTACGCGACGGAGGCCGCGCGGGCGGCGCTCGAGTGGGCGTGGGCCAACGTCGCCACCGATCACATCATCAGCATCATCCAGCCCGACAACACGCGATCGGTGCGCGTGGCCGAGAAGATCGGCGAGCGCTACGAGGGCGAGGAGCCGTGGCACGGGTCGGTCGCGCACATCTACGGCATCCGCCGTGCATAATGAGCAGGATGCGCACGACGAGCTTCGACCGTCGCACGTCCTCGTGGGGCACGTCCCTGATGCTGGCGGCGGCCATCGGCGCCGCCGGCTGCGCGCCGCCGCGCGAGTCGCAGACCGTCACGAAGACCGTCGAACTCGGCGGAGCGGAGACGGCGTCGGTGAACCTGCGCTTGGGCGCGGGCGAGCTGGACGTGACGGGCGGCGCCGCGCCGCTCATGGACGCGACCTTCCGGTTCAACGTGCCCGAGTGGGAGCCCGTCGTCGAGTACCAGCCGGGCACGAACGGGTCGCTCACCGTCCGGCAGCCGGGTAGCCGGCCGAGCCTCGGCAAAACCGAAAACATCTGGAATGTCCGCCTGAACGACGACGTGCCCCTCGACCTCATCGCCGGCATGGGCGCGGCCGCCGCGACGCTGACGCTCGGATCCCTCAACCTGCGCAGCCTCTACGTCGAACAGGGCGTCGGCGAGCTGACGCTGGATCTGCGCGGCACGCCGCGCCAGGGCTATCACGCGCAGGTGAAGGGCGGCGTCGGCTCGACGCACATCCTGGTGCCCGATTCGGTCGGCATCGTTCTGACCGTGGACAGCGGTATCGGCTCCGTGAACGTGAACGGCCTGGTGAAGGGCGACGGCGTCTGGAGGAATCCGGGGCATGAAGACGACCCCGTCGCCCTGACGCTTGACGTGAAGAGCGGCGTCGGCGAGGTCGAGATCTCGGCCGAACCCGCGCCTTGACCGCCGACCTGCGGCGCCGCGCGCTCGGCACGCTCGTCCTCGGCGCGCTCTGCATCGGCGGCGCGCCGATCCTCGTCCGCATTTCCGAAGTCGGCCCCCTCGCCACCGCGTTCTGGCGCCTCTCGCTGGCGCTCGTGCCCATCGGCGCCGTCTTCGCGCACAACCGCGAGGCCGTGCGCGACGCCCTCCCCCGCCGCCCCTCAGAACACCTGCTGGCCGCCCTGCCCGGCGTGTTCCTCGCCGCGGACCTCTCCGCCTGGCAGACCGCGCTCGGGATGACGTCGGTTGCCAACGCCACGCTGCTCGTCAACATGGCGCCGATCTTCGTGACGCTCGGCGGCTGGCTCCTCCTCGGCCTCACCGTGAGCGTCCCGTTCCTCGTGGGCCTCGGCACGGCCATCGCCGGCGTCATCGTGCTGGACGGCGGCGCCGCCGCCGCGGCCGGGCCGCACCTGGCCGGCGACGCCATCGCGCTGGGCGCGGCCGTGTTCTACGCAGGCTATCTGCTGCTGCTCGGCCAGGCACGCCGGCGCTTCCCGACGACCGTGATCATGCTGTGGAGCACGACGGCCGCTGCCGCGTGCACGCTGCCGCTCGCGTTCCTCATCGAGCCGTCCGCGGTGCCGGCGACGCTCGCCGGCTGGGCCATCGTGCTCGCGCTCGGCTGGATCGGCCACGCGTCCGGCCAGGGGTTGATCGCCTTCTCGATGGCGTGGCTGCCGGCGTCGTTCTCGTCGGTGACGCTGCTCATCCAGCCGGTGGTCGCGACCGTACTGGCGTGGGTGATCCTCGGCGAGCACCTGACGGCGCTGCAGGCGACGGGCGGGCTAGTGGTGCTCTGCGGGATTGCGATCGCGAATCGGCGCTAGGCCGCCGCTGAGGCTCGCGTCCAGGATCTCGACCAGGTGCGCGGTGCGCATCGGCTTCCCCGCCGCGGCGAGGCCGTCGGCGATCTGCATCAGGCAGCCGGGGTTGCTCGACACGACGAGATCGGCGCCCGTCGCGAGGATGTGGCGGACCTTTCGATCTCGCAGCTCGCGCGCGGCCTCGGGCTGGAGCAGGTTGTAGACGCCGGCCGATCCGCAGCACAACTCGCTCTCGGCGATTTCGACGACCTCGACACCCGGAATCGACGCGAGCACCTGGCGCGGCTGCGCGCGGATGCCCTGCGCGTGCTGCAGGTGGCAGGCGTCGTGATACGCCGCCTTGACCGGCACCGCGTGGCGCGGCGCGCGCGGCTCGAGCTCGGCCAGCACCTCCGACACGTCGCGGCATTTCTCCGAGAAGGCGCGGGCACGATCGGCGTACGCGGGGTCGCCGGCCAGCAGATGGCCGTACTCCTTCATCGCCGATCCGCACCCGGCCGCGTTGATGACGACCGTGTCGGCGCCCGCGCGCTCGAACGCGTCGATGGTCGCGCGCGCCAGGGCGCGCGCCTCGTCCACCCGGCCCGCGTGCATCGAGAGCGCGCCGCAGCAGCCCTGGCCCGGCGGCACGAGCACGTCGCAGCCCTCGGCCGACAGCACGCGCGCCGTCGCGTCGTTCACGCCGCCGAAGAACACGCGCTGCACGCAGCCGACGAGCAGCGCGACCGTCCGCCGCGGTTCCCCGCGCGCCGCCACGCGCGGCGGCAGCGGCACCGCCCGGCCCTCCGGCAGCTCGGGCGCGAGCCGCTCCAGCGTGGCGAGCGACGCCGGCAGCAGCGTCAACAGGCCGCTCCGGCGCACCGCCCGCTGCAGGCCGGACCGCCGGTACCACGCGAGCGGGCGCAGCAGCCGCGCGAGCCGGTCGGGATGCGGAAAGAGAAAGAAGATCAGACCGTTGAGGAGGCGCTCGCCGAGCGATCGCGACGCCCGTTCGGCCGCGAGGGGTCGCGCCCCGGACAGCAGCTCGCCGTACGCGACACCCGACGGGCAGGCCGTCACGCAGGCCAGACAGCCCAGGCACGTATCGAAGTGCAGCGCGAAGGCCGCCGGCGCGACGCCGCGGCCCTCACGCTCCAGACGCAGGAGATGAATGCGCCCGCGCGGGGAGTCCGCCTCCTGGCCCCACAACTGGTACGTGGGACACGCCGGGAGGCAGAAGCCGCAGTGGACGCAGTCGTCTATTGGGCTGCGAGCAGCCCGGCTTTCGCGCATTCCTCGGCGATTTCCACGTAGCGCTGCGCCGCGTCGTTGCCCACGATCCACGGATTGGCATCGCCGGCCTGGCGGTCCTCGAGCGCCGCCATCTTCGGCTTCGTGCCGTCGAAGATCGGGTGGTTCGCGATCACGATGTCGGCGCCCGAGCGCGCCACGATCCCGCGGAAGCGCTCGGCGGAGTTCGCGTAGACGCCGAAGTTATCGCGCGTCTGCTGGAAGTTGAACGCCGTCCCGCCCCACTCGGCGACCAGGTGCGACTGCCCGTGGTCCTTCACCGGGATGAGCGTCGAGATCGTGCCCGGCGTGTGGCCCGGCGTCAGGTACAGCGTCAGCGTGGTGTCGCCGAGCGTGAGCTTCATGCCGTCGGTCGCGATCATGTCGCGCTTCGGCTTCGTGCCGCTCGATCGATCGAGCAGATCCCAGTCGGCGGCCGAGAGGATCACGTGCGCGCCGTAGGTCTCCTGCAGGAAGCGCGCGCCGCCGGAATGGTCGCCGTGGCCGTGGCTCACGATGACGTACTTGATGTCCGCGGGGTTCAGGCCGAGTGTCTTCAGGCCGCCGGCCACTTCGTCCTCGACCGAGTAATCGAACAGCGTGTCGATCACGATGATGCCGTCCGAGGTGGTCACGGCCCACGCCGAGTACGCCGACTGGCCGAGCCAGTAGAGGTTGTCGAAGACCTTGACCGGATCCGCGTGCCATTCGGATCGCGGAGGCGTCGTGCGCGCCGCCGGCGCCGCGCCGCGTCCCGCCCGTCCGGCCGGGGGGGCGGCCGCCGCAGGCGGCGGCTGCAGCGCGCGGATGGTGCCGCAGGTGCTGTTGAAGACACCGAGGTCGTCGCCCGAGAGCTGCCGCGCGCGATCGATATGCGCCTGGGCCGTGTCGGCCTGCGCCAGCGCCGACGCGCCGCCGAATGCGATGGCGAGCCCGGCCGCCGCGAGCAGACCGAGTGCGTAGGATTTCATGTCGTCCCCCTCGGCGGCTATCTTATCCGAGAGCGCTTTCATAGGGACTGTGGGGGAACTCACCTCCCTACCCGACCCACCCGACCCACCCGACCCACCCGACCCACCCGACCCACCCGACCTACTTCTGATGGTGGTGGACTTCCTCGGGCATGGACGCGATGGCCTCCTCGAAGGCCACGTGCGCTGCCTTCTTCTTCGGGAAGGTCATCCGCAGCAGCGGCGGCGTGACCATCGTCGTGGCCAGGACCATGATGACGGACGCCGAGAAGACGTCCTCGCTGATGATGCCGTGGCTCAGCCCGTAGCCGGCGACGATCAGACCGACCTCCCCCCGCGAGATCATCCCCACGCCGACGCGCGTCGACTCGAGCGTGCTGAAGCCGAAGAACCGCGCGAACACGCCGCAGCCAACGGCCTTTGCGACGATCGCGACCACGACCAGGACCACGGTGAACATCGCGTGCTCGCCGAGCTCGCGGCCGTTGGCCTGCAGGCCGATGCTGATGAAGAACACCGGCACGAGCACCGAGTAGGTCAGCGGATGGACGCCCTCGTCGATGCGGTGCTTGAACTTCGTCTTGGTGAACAGCACGCCGGCGAGGTACGAGCCGGTGATGGCGGCGACGCCGCCGAGGTACTCCGCCGACCACGCGTACAGGAACGCGACCAGCGTGACCGACGCGAGCAGACCCTGGCTCACGCCCAGGCCGTCGGCCCAGCCGATGATGCGATCCAGATAGCGCCCCACGAGGAGGGCGGCCGCGAAGTACAGCAGCATGCGAACCAGGATCACGACCACCGCGCCGAAGTCCACGCCGCCGGTCGCCTGGGCGAACGCGACGACGAGCGACAGGACGATGATGCCCATCACGTCGTCGATCACAGCGGCGCCGAGAATCGTGGAGCCCTCGCGCGACTTGAGCACGCCGAGCTCCATGAGCGTCTGCGCCGAAATGCTGACGCTCGTGGCCGTGAGGATGGTGCCGATGAAGATCGCCTCCCACCAGAGCGGCAGGCCGAAGGCGACCGAGGTCACGACGCCGCCGACGAACGGAATGATGACGCCCCCCGACGCGCTCCAGAACGCCACCTTCCCCACGCGCCGCATCTCCTCGAGATCGGTCTCGAGGCCGGCGACGAACATGAGGAGGATCACGCCGATCTCGGCGAGGTCGTGGATGACGGCGCCGAGCGGGGCCTGGGCCTCGACGAGGCCCTCGGCGACCGGCGCCTGGAAGATCGACCAGCCGAGGATGTTCAGGAGCGTGGGCCCGAGGATCAGGCCGACGAGAATTTCACCGAAGACGGCTGGCTGACCGATCCGGTTCGCGGCGGCGCCGGCGAGCTTCGCGGCCGCGACGATGATCGACAGCAGCAACAGCAGCTGCAGGATGTGCGACATAGGGCGGACGGCATCCTAACACGCGAGGGTCGGGTGGGTCAGGGATGGGTCAGGTGGGTCAGGTGGGTCAGGTAGGTCCCGACCGACCCGACCCACCTGACCGACCCGACCGACCCGACCGACCCGACCTAGTAGCTCAGCCCGATGCCGACCGAGTAGATCGGCTGGCTGCTGTCGCCGCCGTTGAAGGCCTTGGTGGTGGTGCCCAGGGCCAGAAGGTTCGCCGACGCGTGAAGGTCCCACGCGCCGTACTTGGCGGGAATGCCCGAGAACGGCACGCCGAGCGAGACGCCGGCGCTGAAGAAGCCGAACTTGTTGTCGACGCCGTCGAGCTCGTAGTAGTCCTTGAGGCTCATGCCGAGCGAAATCGGAATCGACAGCGACACCTTCGCGTCGTCTCCCAGAGGGATGCCGTACTCGGCGCCCAACTGGAGGTACGTGCCCTTGTTCGTCCCGCCGTCGGCCTGGCCACTGAGTTCGAAGGCGACGGTTGCGGAGGGCGAGAACATGCCGCCGCCCGAGACGTTGAGCGACAGTTCCTCGACCGTCGCGAACAGGTTGTTCGGGCTGGTGTACGCCGTGTAGGTGACGCCGGCGTCCACGCCTGCCGCGAAACTGAGCGTCAGCGAGGTGTAGAAGTCGTTCTCGTACCAGATCTTCGGATCCAGCGCACCGGTCGTGTCCGAGTGCAGACTGTTCCAGGTGCCGGCGGCGACCGTGGCGCTCGAGATCGCGTCGTCGCCGCTGAAGAGCGTCAGATCGCCTTCCAGGAACGGCTGGGCGATGAACCCGTCTTTCTTCTGGATGATGCCGCGGAAGAAATAGGCAGACGGGATGTCGAGCCCGCTGCTGAGCGAGACGTTCCCGCCGTTGGGGCTGTCCTGGGCCGCGGCGGTGCCGCTCAGCACGGCGAGCGTGCCAGCCGCCACCGTCAGGGTCCGGATGACAGAACCAAGCCTCGAAGTAGACGTGCGCATCGTTGTACCTTCTCCTTGTGAAAACGCCGGTGCGTGTGATTGCCTGCACCGATGGATTATCAAGAGGCGTGCCAGCGGTCTGGGCCGCACTGGCGCGTAAGACCCCTGTAAATCACGGGTTTTTTCGCGATCGGCGCCCGTGAGCAGCTCCGCCTGCATCAGACATTTTTGTCTTCGCACTACGAATGGTCTACATCTACGTATGTCCTTGGGACGACGCGCGGGCCCGCGCGTGGGGCGTCCGCCCGCCAGCAGCCCATGGAGAAACGGTGGGGTCACGGGTAGACGACATCAATGTAGGAATCATGCGATCGGCTGCACGTTCGTGTAGGTTCCGGCCCCCCGCAGCCGGCGGCACCCGCGGGGATTGCCCGGAAAATCGCGGCGGGACGGGTCACGCGCGGCTGGCGAGGGTCTTGCTACCTGCGGCGAGGTGGCCGCAGACGTCGATCTCCGGGAGCCGAGGTAAGCTATGCCCGGTTTCTCCACGCTGGCCCTCCGAGACCGCCACGTCATGTCCGAGCCGCCCATGTCCGAACCGCCCGGCCGCCCCGCGATGGCGCCCGGCGCCGCGCTCGACGCCGCGCGCCGCGAGCTCATCGACGACATCGGACGCGGGCGCGGCGGGCGCCTCGCCCTCGAGCGGTTCTCCGACCGGCTCGACGCGGTGATCCGGCACCTGGTCGCCGAGGCGCCGCGGCCGGATCGCGCGGCGGCCGTCGCCGCCCTGGGCGGCTACGGCCGCCGCCAGCTCAGCCTCCACTCCGACGTCGACCTGCTCGTCGTTTTCGACGGGACGATCGGCGAGGCCGAGGAGCGCTTCCTCCGCGCCGTGCTCCACCCGCTCTGGGACCTGAAGCTCGTCGTGGGCCATCAGGTGCGCGAGGCCGCCGATTTCGCCACGCTCGAGGAGGACAACCCGGAGTTCCTGCTCGCGATGGTCGACGCGCGGCCGATCGCGGGCCACCTCCCGGTCTTCGAGCGCTGCCAGGAGCAGTTCCATACCGCGCGCACGCACGCGTTCCTGCTCGACGCGCTGACGGCTCTGATCGACGCGCGCCACGCGCGCTTCAACGACACGCTCTACCAGCTCGAGCCCGACGTGAAGGACGCGCCCGGCGCGCTGCGCGACGCGTGGGCCACGCGGACCCTCGCGCTCATCACCGACCCGTCCCTGCTGCGCGCCGGCCCGCTCGATCCGGCGCGCCTCGACGAAGCCGAGGACTTTCTCTTCTCGGTGCGCTCGATCCTCCACCTCGAGGCCGGCCGCAACCACAACACGCTCGGACACGAGATCCAGGAGCGCGCGGCCGACCAGCTCGGCTACCCGGGCAGCCAGCCGCAGCAGCGCGTCGAGCGGCTCATGGGCGATTACTTCCGGCACGCGCGCGTCGTCGATCGCGCGCTGCGATGGACGCGCCGGTCCGCGCCGCGCCCGATCGGCCTGAACCTCGGGCGGGCGGCCGACGGCATCCGCTTCATCGACGTGCGCCAGGCCGCCGTGCAGCCGGCGACGTGGGTCTCGGCGTTCCAGGCCGCGCTCGACGAGGGCTGCGGCCTCGCCGACGACGCGCTCGCCTGCATCCAGCAGTACGCCGACCGCTATACCGCCGGCGATTTCCTGCCGACGCGCGCGCACCGGGTGGCGCTGCTCCAGCTGCTGAAGCCGCGCGCCGGCCTCTACGACCGGCTCTCCGACATGCACGACTGCGGCCTGCTCGGGCGCCTGTTTCCCGAGTTCCAGGCCATCACCTACCGCGTGGTCCGCGACTTCTACCACAAGTACACGGTCGACGAGCACACGCTGCTGACGATCCGCAACCTCGAGCGCCTCACGGCGCCGGCGCCTGGACGCGAGCGTTTCGGCTCGCTGCTGGCCGACCTCGACGCCCCCGAGCTGCTCGTGCTCGCCCTGCTCTACCACGACGTCGGCAAGTGGCGCGACGACGACCACGCCACGGAGAGCACGCGCATGGCCGAGCGCATGTTCGAGCGCCTGGGTCTCGACGACGACGCGCGGGAGCTCGTGGCGTTCCTGATCAGCCAGCACCTGAAGATGTCCCAGGTGGCCTTCCGGCGCGACACGGAGGACCCCGAGATCGTCCGCACCTTCGCCGAGCTGGTCGGGGTCGAGGACCGCCTGAAGATGCTCTGCCTGCTCACGCTGTCGGACATCGAGGCGGTGAGCCTCGAGACGCTCACGCCCTGGAAGGCCGAGCTGCTCTGGCGCCTGTACATCGACACCTACAACCAGGTCACGCAGGGCTACGGCGATTCCCGGATCGCGCGCGACGAGGCCGACCTGTCCGAACTCGTGGCGGGCCGGCCGTCGGACATCGGCGAGGACGAGATTCAGCGATTCGTCGAGGGCCTGCCGCGGCGCTACCTGCAGCTGTTCGGGCCCGAGGAGATCTACCGCCACCTGCGCCTGGCGCGCGACATTCACCCCGACGAGGTGCACTCGTCCTTGACCAACCGCGGCGGCGCGTGGGACCTGACGGTGGTCACGCTCGACAAGCCGTTCCTCTTCTCGAACGTCAGCGGCGTGCTCGCGTCCTACGGCATGGACATCCTCCGCGGCCAGGCGATGACGAGCCCGGGCGGCCTCGCGCTCGACGTCTTCGAGTTCACCGACGCCGAGCGCTTCTTCGCGATGAACCGCGACGGCGAGGAGCACCTCCTCGCCACGCTCGACGACGTCGTCTCGGCGCGCAAGGACGTCACCGACAAGCTGCGGCGCCGCGAGACCAGCGTGATGCACCGCCGCACGCCGCGCGTCACGCCCGTCGTGCGCGTCGACAACCAGGCATCGCCGCGCTATACCATCGTCGACATCATCACCGACAACGCTCTCGGCCTGCTCTACCGGATTAGCCGCGTCATCTCGCATCACGGATGCGACGTCGATCTCGTGCTGATCTCGACCGAGGGTCACAAAGCGATCGACGTGTTTCACCTCACCAAAGCCGGAGCCAAGCTCTCCGACGAAGAGCAACGGGCGCTCGCGGCCAACCTGCAACGCATGCTGGAGGACGGGAATGAAGTTGATCAAATGCATCATCCGACCGAACAAGGTGGATGAGGTCAAGGACGCGCTCGGCAAGTTGAACATCTCGGGCATGACCGCCACCGAGGTGCGCGGCCACGGCAAGCAGAAGGGCCACACCGCGATCTACCGCGGCAAGGAGTACAACGTGAGCCTCCTGCCGAAAATCGAGATCGAGGTCGTCGTGGCCGACGCGCTCGTCGACGAGGCGATCAAGGCGGTCATCGCCGCGGCCCGCACCGGGGAGATCGGCGACGGCCGCGTGTTCGTCATGCCCGTCGAGCAGACCTACCGCATCCGCACGGGCGAAAAAGAAACGCTGTAGGAGCGGGGCGGGCGCGATCTGGCCTGATTTCGTCGATCAGGCCGGATCGTGTACGATCGGCAGAGTCTTCCGAACGGAGCCTGCCCCTATGAAACGACTGCTTCCTGTCGTGCTCCTCGCGGTCGTGGCCGGCGCCGTCCTCTGGATGGCCCGGCACCCGGCGGCGCCCGAAGCGCTCGCGCCGGCGGCAACGGCCGCGCCGGCCCGCGCGGTGAGTTTCGACACCACCGCCCCCGTCACCCTGCAGTTCTTCCGCGACGCGGCGCCCCTGCCGGCCTTCGCCGCGCAGGATCTCGACAGCCGTGCGATCTCGAACGCATCCCTCAAGGGCAAGGTCACCATCGTCAACTACTGGGCGACGTGGTGCCCGCCGTGCCGCGCGGAGTTGCCCGACCTCATCGCGCTCCAGGCGAAGTACGGCGACGACCTCCAGATCATCGGCGTCTCCGAGGACGACCTGACGGCGGACGAGGTGAAGCGATTCACCACCGCGAACCACTTCAACTACCCGGTCGTGATGAGCACGCCGGCGCTCTCGAAGATCTTCACCGGCGTCGCGGCGCTGCCCACCTCGTTCATCCTCGATCGCGAGGGCCGTCTCGTGCAGAAGCACGTCGGCATGCTCGCGCCGCTGTACACCGAGGCCGAGATGCGCCACCTCGCCGGCCTGCCGGTGAACGCGACGGTCGAGGAAATCGACCCGACCGAGGGGAGCAAACTCGATCTGACCAAAGTCAACGCGCAGATCATGGAGATCCCGGGCGTCGACCTCTCGGGCCTCACGCCGGCGCAGCGCGGCGAGGCCCTCGAGAAGCTCAACGCGGTCTCGTGCACGTGCGGCTGCGAGCTGAGCGTGGCCAAGTGCCGCGTCGACGACCCGACCTGCAGCGTCAGCCTGCCCATGGCGAAGGACATCGTCGAGGGCTTCAATAAATCGACGTAGTGCGGACCGTCAGGTCCGCTCCCAGGTGAGCCCATGAAAGCGACCGCCCTTCGCGCGGCCCTTCCGGCCGTGGCGGCCGTCGTCCTGTCGCTGCCGCTCGCCGCGCAGCAGCCGGCGGCGCCGCCCGCGCCGCCGGCCGCCACGGCGCCGATTCCCTTCGACGCGGCGGTGCGCCACGGCACCCTCCCCAACGGCCTCACCTACTACGTCCGCGAAAACCACCGCCCCGAGAAGCGCGTGGCCCTGCGCCTCGCCGTGAAGGCCGGCTCACTCTACGAAGCCCCCGACCAGCAAGGCCTCGCGCACCTGATCGAGCACATGGCCTTCAACGGCAGCGCGCATTTCAAGCCCGGCGAACTCGTCGCGTACTTCGAGTCGACCGGCGCGCGCCTCGGCCCGCACGTGAACGCCTACACGAGCTTCGACGAGACGGTCTACATGCTCGAGCTGCCGAGCGACGATCCGGCAATCCTCGCGCACGGCCTCACCGCGCTCGCGGATTTCGCCGGCGGCCTCACGCTGGATCCCGCGGAGATCGAGAAGGAAAAGGGCGTCGTGATCGAGGAGTGGCGCGGCGGCCTCGGCGCGAGCTCGCGGATCCGCGACAAGCAGCTGCCGCTCATCTACGCCGGGTCGCGCTACGCGGAGCGCCTGCCGATCGGGAAGCCCGAGATCATCCGCGCGGCGCCGCCCGAGCGGCTTCGCGCGTTCTACGACACCTGGTACCGCCCCGAGCGCATGGCCATCGTCGCCGTGGGCGACGTGGACGGCGCCCGCCTCGAGCAGCAGATCCGCGAGACGTTCGGCGGGATCACCGACCGCGCGCCGGCGGCCGCCGAGCCGAGCCACGACGTGCCGCTCAATTCGGGCCTGGCGGCCGGCGTCGCGACCGATCCCGAGCTGACCTCGTCGTCGGTCCAGGTGATCCGGCGGGAGCCGCACGAGCGCGAGGATCGCGTCGGCGACTACCGGCGCTCGCTCGTGCAGAGCATGGTGAGCCGGATGATCAACGCGCGGCTGAGCGAGATCGGCCGGCGGCCCGACGCCGACTTCCTCGGCGCCGGCGTCGGCGGCGGCACGCTCGGGCCCACGGTCGACAGCTTCAGCCTCGGCGCCAGCGTGGCTGACGGCGGCATCGCGAAAGGCCTGGAGGCGATCGCGACCGAGGCCACGCGCGTGCGCGAGTTCGGCTTCACCGACGCGGAGCTCGACCGCGCGAAGCGGACGCTTCTCGCCTCCTACGATCGCGCGTTCAACGAGCGCGACAAGACCGAGAGCGGCTCGTACGTGCGAGAGTACGTGAACCACTTCCTCGAGGCCGAGCCGTCGCCCGGCATCACCTACGAATACCAGCTCGTGCAGGGGCTGCTGCCCGGGATCACGACCGACGAAGTGTCCACGATGGCGCGCCGCCTGCTCGCCGACGACAGCCGCGTCGTGCTCGCCGTCTCGCCCGACAAGAGCGGCATCTCCATTCCCACCGCGGACGACCTGACGCGCGTCCTGACCGCCGCCGATCGCGCGCCCGTCACCGCGTGGGCCGACGCCGCGCTCGACCGCGGCCTGATCGAGGCCCTGCCCGACCCGGCGCCCGTGACCGCGCGGTCGAGCCTCGACGCGCTCGGCGTCACGAAGGTCACCTTCGCCAACGGCGTCGAGGCCTGGCTCAAGCCGACGACGTTCAAGAACGACCAGGTCGTCTTCTCGCTCGAAGCCCCGGGCGGCAGTTCGCTCGCCCCGGCGGCGGACTTCGAAAGCGCGTCGCTCGCGACGAGCTACGTGATGCTCGGCGGCGTAGGCGGCCTCAAGCCGACGGACCTGCAAAAGCTGCTCGCCGGCAAGATCGCCGGCGCCTCGCCATACATCGGGCTCTCGACGCACGGCATCTCGGGCTCGGCGACGCCCGCCGATCTCGAGACCGGGCTCCAGCTCCTCTACCAGGAGTTCACCGAGCCGAGCGACGATCCCGACGCGATGGCGCTCATTCGTCGCCAGCTCGCCGCCGCCGTCGCCAACCGCGACAAGAACCCGCAGCAGGTCTTCCGCGAGAAGCTCGGCGCGGTGACGACGTCGGATCACTACACGTCGGCGCCGCTCACGGCGGCGGTCGTCGACCGGCTCGATCCCGAGGCGATGGCGGCGTTCTATCGGGCGCGCTTCTCGAACGCGGCCGACTTCCGGTTCACGATGGTCGGCGCGTTCACCGTCGATCAGGTCGTCCCGCTGCTCGCGCGCTACGTCGGCTCGCTGCCGTCCACCGGGAAAGCCGCCTCGGCGTTCAAGGACGTCGGGATCCACTTCCCGGAGGGCGTCCAGCGCGCGCAGGTCGAAAAGGGCCAGGAGCCGCGCGCCACGGCGGTGATGGCGTTCTACGCCGATCCGCCGCCGGACTTCGACGGCGACGAGAGCCTGTCGGCGGCGATGACCGTGCTCAACACCCGCCTGCGCGACATCCTCCGCGAGGATCTCGGCCAGACGTACACGGTGAGCGTGCGCCGCTCGCAGCCGCTGCCGCAGCGCGGCGCGGGCTATGTGAGCGTGCAGTTTGGCGCCGCGCCGGAGAACCTGCCCGGCATGATCGACCGCGTGCTCGCGGAGATCCGTCACCTTACGGACGACGGCCCGCCGGCCGACCTCGTGGACGGCGCGAAGGAATCCGCCCGCCGGGGCTACGAGACGGCGCTCGAGCAGAACGGGTTCTGGCTGAACCGCCTCGAGTCGGCGCGGATGTACGACGAGGATCCCGGGGAGATCCTGCAGGACGGCGACAAGATCGCGGCGGTGACGCCGGCGAGCGTGCAGCGGATGTTCGAGGCGTTCTTCCCGCTCGATCGCTACGCCGTCGTCACCCTGGTCCCTGCGCCGAAGCCCTAGGCCATCTCCGCGTCGACGTAGGGCCGCGGTACGTAGGGCGGACCTTCAGGTCCGCCGGTCTCGCGGCGAACGGGCATTCCGCTCGCCGCTCCGCCTCGCCGCGCGGCAAAATCGTCCCTCCGGCGCTGAACTGACGATGCCCGGCGTCGGTGGCGGGTTTGTCGATCGCCGGTGAGCCGACTGTTCACCGGTCGGGTTCGCCGATCGCCGCCCGCGTACTCGTCGCCGACGCCGGCCCAGACCGCCTGCGGAACGATTTTGTTACTTCGCCGATCGCGCGGCTCACACGGACCGGCGACCGGAACGCCCGTCCGCCGCGCGCCGTCGCTTCCGTCCGCAGGGCGGAGCTTCAAATCCGCCGATCTCCGTGTGGCGTCCGGCTTCAGCCGGATTTCACTCGGCCCGCAGCGCCGTTGTCGGATCGACGCGGGCTGCCCGTCGCGCGGGTAAATAGCTCGCCAACGCCGCCGCCCCGAGCAGCGTCACCGCGACTACCGCGAGAACCAACGGATCGTAGGATGTGGCGGTCGGCTCGAGCTCCCGCAGCACACGGTTCAGACCGATCCCCGCGGTGAGTCCGAGCGCGGCACCGGCCGCCGAGAGACGCAGCCCCTCGCCGACCACCATGGCGGCGACAGCACGCGGTTGGGCGCCAAGTGCGATGCGCACGCCGATCTCACGCGTTCGTCGCGTCACGCCGTACGCGATCACACCGTACAGGCCCACGACTGCCAGCGCGAGGGCGAGGGCGGCGAAGGCGCCGACGAGCATCGAGTACGTGCGCGGCGCCGCCAGCGATCGCGCGAGCACATCGTCGGATGTGCGAATCGACGAGATGGGGACGCCAGGGTCCACTGACGCGGCGATGTCGCGAATCGTATCGGAGAGGGCCGCGGGCTCGCTCTCGGTGCGCACGACCATTGAGAGGTACGGCCAGTTCGGACCGGGCTGCCGATAGTTCAGGAACACTTCCGGCTCCGGCTGCCGTCCCAGGCCCGACTGCCTGACGTCGCCGGCAATCCCGACGACGTTAAACGCGACGGGGGACCCGCCCGTGAAGTCGAGGAGCATCTGCTGTCCGAGTGCGCCATCGGGCCAGAAGCGGCGCGCCGCGGCCTCGTTGACGACAATCACGCCAGGCACATTGGCTGTGTCGACTGCGGTGAATCCGCGGCCGGCGCGAAGCGGGATGGCCATCGTGCGGAAATACCCCGAGCCGACGACATTGAAACGCGCCGTGAAGAAGCCCTCTCGCGGGCCTTCGCGGCCGGGAATGCGGAACCCGAGCTCGTCCCATCCGCCGCCGACGGGCAGGTCGGCCACGAGCGACGCCGACACGACGTCGGGCAGTACCTTCGTACGGTCGATCAGGCGATCGAAATATGCGAGCCGCGCGGCCGTGTCGGTGACCTTGCTCTGGGGCAATCTGAAATCGACGACCAGCAGGTTCGAGCTTCGGAAGCCTGGCGGTGTCGCTTGGAGTGCCAGCAGGCTCTTGAGCAGAGCGGCGGCGCCCACGAGGAGCAGCACCGCGAACGCGGCTTCAGCGACCGCAAGGACGCGGCGCATGCGACCTTGACGCAGGTGCCCGACTAGGCGCGCCGAGCCCGACAGATCGACACTTGGATCGTTCGAGCCGGCCGCGACGGCCTGCATCACACCGAAAACGAGCGCGGCGCCGCCAGAGGTGACGACGGCGAACGCCGCGACGCGGAGATCGAGACCCACCTCCGAGAGCCGAGGGATATCGAAGGCGTGGCCGAGCACCGACACCAGTAAGCGACTCGTCCATTGGGAAACGAGCAGGCCGACCGCTCCGCCGGCGAGAGCCAGGATGGCGCTCTCCACGAGGAACTGTTGCAGCAGCCTGGCGCGACCGGCGCCAAGTGCCACTCGAACAGCCAGCTCCGTACGGCGCGACGCGCTGCGCACCAGCATCAGATTCGCAACGTTCGCGCACGCGACGAGGAGCACGAGCCCCACCAGCGCGAGCACGATGATCAATCCGGAGCGAATGTCGCCGACGAGCGCACCGACGAGCGGCACGACGTTCGCGCCGACATTTCGGTCCTGCCGGTACTCTGCGGCCAAACCCGACGTGATCGTGTTCATCTCCGCCTGTGCCGCGTCTATGGATACGCCGGCAGCCAGGCGACCGATCACGTGCAAGTATCCCCGGCCTCGGCGCGGATCAGGCTCGATCGGGGTATACACCTGCTCGACGGCCGACGGCGAGAATCGGAACCACGGCGGCATCACGCCGATCACGATGAACGGCCGCTCGTCGATCGCTATCTGCCTGCCGACGACGTCAGCGGTGCCGCCAAACCAGCGATGCCACGCCGCATCGCCGAGGATGGCGACGCCGCGGGGTCCTGGCAGTTCGTCGCCGGGTCTGAATGTGCGGCCGAGCGCCGGCGGGATCCGCAGCAACTCGAAGAAGCCTGGCGTTGCCTGGAGTGCGTCCACGACCTCGCTTGTGCCGTCCACCGACACGATGAGCCGTGGATCCCGGTAGGCGGCGAGATCCTCGAAAGCATCCGCGGACGTGCGCCAGTCTTCGAAGGCCGGATAGGACGCGACGTCCTCGGTCCGTCCGCTCTCGCGGTCGGTCGCCCAGACCTTCACGAGGCGATCACTCTCCGGGAAGGGCAACGGCCGGAAGAGCACGGCATTCGCCACGCTGAACATCGCAGTGTTCACGCCGATCCCGAGACCGAGCGTCACGAGAATCGTCGTCGTGAAGACGGGGCTGCGCCGGAGCATGCGGACGCCATACTTCACGTCCTTGACAAAGCCATCGGCCCATCCCCAGGCCTGCCGGTCGCGGTACCGCTCTTTCGTCTGCGCAACGCCGCCCAATTTGAGCAACGCCTTCCGCCGCGCCTCGGCTGGCGTCATGCCGGCGCGCAGATTGTCATCGATGTGGAATTGGAGATGGCTCTCGAGCTCGGCTTCGAACTCTTCGTCCCGAGGCGGGCGGCCGAACGATCCGGCCAGCCGGATCAGCGCCGCGCGCAGCGCGCGTCTCACCGCTGCTCTCCCGGCTTGAAAAACCGCGCGACGATCGCCGTCGCCTGATCCCATGCGCGCGCCTCGCGCCCGACCTGCTTCCGTCCCGCCCGGGTCAGCCGATAGAACTTCGCCTTGCGGTTGTTGTCGGACACGCCCCACTCGGACGCGATGTAGCCCTCCTGCTCCAGCTTGAGAAGCTGTGGATACAAGGTGCCGTAGTTCACCGCGAGCAGATCGCCGCTCGTCTGCTCGATGCGCCGGGCGATGCCGTAGCCGTGCTGCGGCCCGAGCGTTTGCAGAGTCTTCAAGATCATCAGGGCCAGCGTGCCCTGCCAGACGTCGGTCGTCCCGCCCATCGGCGACTCCTATGTGATCCCTATACGAGAAGACGATGCCACTTGTTCGTATGGGATGGCAAGGGGGGATAGCGGACGGGCTGAGTGCGGGTGAACGCCCGGCGGACCCGCCGGTCAGCGCCGGCGGCGCGACTCGAGACCGGTGACCCGCCGGTCGACCGAGGCGATGTCGGACTTCAACCCGGTCTTCAGGTTCTGGACTGAGGCGGAGATCGCCACCTGCCCTTCGGCGATGATGCGAATGTCATCGTGCAGGCTCTCGGCGACCACGTCGAAGTAGCGGCGCGTGCGTTCGCCTTCCTCGCCAACCTCGGCGCGCAGCTCGGCCTTC
Source organism: uncultured Acidobacteriota bacterium (assembly GCA_963792785.1). Taxonomy (GTDB): domain Bacteria; phylum Acidobacteriota; class Vicinamibacteria; order Vicinamibacterales; family CAVVIG01; genus CAWIMX01. The sequence goes on from CAWBXO010000001.1 coordinate 1,799,840, forward strand.
GTCGCGAGAGTGGGCAGAATCTGCTCCACTCGTTCGAGGCGCCGGTCGATATTCCTGACGACCTGGTCGAGCGGCTGTTCGTCCATATCACCGGTTTCTTTCCGGATTCCGCGGATCGCCCGTGTTCGTCGCGGGCGCGCCGATCCTAGCATCGTCAGCCCAGCAAGTCCCGTTCCGGCTAGGATGGAATCGTGAGGCTTCCGTGTGCGGCCGCCGCCCTGATCGCGCTCGCCGCGACGACGCTCGTCGCCGCGCAGGCGCAGGCGCCGCCGGCGCGCGCGCCCTACCGCTCCGCCGTCGACCTCGTCACGATCAACGCGACCGTCGTCGACGACACCGGCGCGCTCGTGGCGGGCCTCCCGCGCGAGGCGTTCGAGGTGTTCGAGGACGGGCGGCGCGTCGAGCTGCAGCAGTTCACCAACGAGCGCGTGCCGATCGGCTTGGGCCTCCTGCTCGATACGAGCGACAGCATGTTCGGCCAGCGCATGACCGACGCCCGCGCCGCGGTCGAGCGCTTCCTGACCGACCTGCTGGCGCCCGACGACGAGTTCTTCGTCCTCGCCTTCAATCACCAGCCCCATCCGCTGACCGGGTGGATGGAAACGCCGGGCGCCGCCGAGGGCGTGCGCCGCGCGCTCGAGGCCGTCCAGCCGACCGGCGCCACCGCCGCGTACGACGCGATCCTCGCGGCGCTCCCGCTCATGCCGGAGCGCACGCGCCAGCGCGCCGCGCTGCTCCTCATTTCGGACGGCGCCGACACGGCGAGCGACGCGACGATCGCCGACGTGCGGACGGCGCTGCTACGAAGCGACGCGTTCGTCTACGCGATCGCGATCGACTCGCCCGAGCGCGTGGCGATCAACACGCGCGTGAACCCTGGCGCGCTGCGGGAGATCACGGACACGAGCGGCGGCCGCACGGAGGTGGTGCAGAGCTCGGCGGACCTCGTGGCCGCGACGGCGCTGATCGCCCAGGAGCTGAACAGCCAGTATCTGATGGGCTACGCCTCCCCCAACGGGGGCGACGGCAAGTTCCACAGCATCCGCGTGCATGCCACCACGGACGGCTACCGCGTGCGGGCGCGCAGCGGCTACGTCGCCCCGCGCCGCAACTAGCGCGCCGCGACCGGGCAATCGACACCGCGCGAGGCGTTTGCTACACTGGGAAGTTCCGCGAGACCGTGTGGTGGGCGTAGTTCAGTGGCAGAACGCCTGACTGTGGCTCAGGAGGTCGCGGGTTCGATACCCGTCGCCCACCCCAACTAACCCTGATCCGTGAGGTGCTGATTGACTGGAACCATTCGAACGCTGCGTGTCGACAAGGGCTTTGGCTTCATTAAAGACGAGGCCGGGCAGGACTACTTCTTCCATCAGAGCGCGATCTACGGCGAAGGGATCGCGGACCTGCGCGAGGGCGACGGAGTCGAGTTCACCGTCGGGCAGGGGCCAAAGGGTCCACGGGCCGAGGACGTGCGACGCACGACGACGTAGCACGACGCGTCGTCTTCCCACGCCTCGCCCGCCGCGACGATGCGATTTACTTCTTCGGCATCTGGGACATCATGCCGTCGTGCATCATCTGATCGTGCATCATCGACATCTGGCGATGCATCTCGACCTGATTGTGGACGAGCTCGGTCAGCAGGTCCTCCATGGCGCTGATCTGATCGTGACCGTTCGAGGCCTTCATCGACGCGGCCAGGGCTTCAAGCCGCGCATCCGCTGCCTTCATGTCGGCCATCATCGTGTCGCGGTCCATCATGCCGCCACGCGGCATCCGCGTGCCGTCAGACTGCGCCATCGTCGTGCTGTGCAAAAGGGCCGGCGCGGCGGCCTGCTGCGCCCGGGCAGGAGCGAGGAAGAAGCCGGCGCCGATTACAAGAGTGGTCATCAGGAGCTTTTTCATGATCCGACGATAGCCGAACGGATCGGCGGTGGCTGTCCGATAGTGAGCACCCGGACGGCCTACTTCCCGGTCCTGATTCCCCGGCGGTCCGTCTTCAGGTAGCGCAGCAGCACCGGCCGCCCGAACACGGTGCCGAGCACCAGCACGCCGAGGAGCAGCAGCGCCAGCGGGTCGGTTCGAACCAGGCGGACAATCAGTGCGACGGCAGCCGCCGCGGCGGCCAGCCCACCCACGCCTGTGGCGACCCGCGAGCCGGCCCGCTGATGAAACGCGAGCCAGCACACGACCGCGAACGTGAAGAGAAACGTGAGGCTGGCGGCCTCCACGAGCGCGGTGAGCGTGCCCACGGCGGACAGGACCGCCGCCGCCGTGCCGAGTCCGATCACGGCCCGATCCGGGATGCCCACCGTGTTCTCGTGCGCCAGCGCGGCCGGCAGCTCCCCGTCTTCGGCCACCCGGTGCGCGAGACGTGCCGTCGCAAAGAGCGTGGCGTTGATGGCCGACCCGGTGGAGAACGCCGCGGCAATCGTGACCACGACGACGCCGACCGTCCCGAACGCCTGCCGCCCCGCGATGGCCAGGGCGACCTCCTTGTGCTGCACGACCTGGTCCGCGCCGATCAGCATGGCCGTCCCAACGGCCACGACGATGTAGACGACGATGACGACGCCGATCGCCGACAGTACCGCGCGGGGCATCGTCCGGTCCGGATCGTCGATGTCATCGTAGTCGTAGGTCAGCAGTTGAAAGCCTTCGTAGGCCATGAAGACCGACGCCGCGCCGAACAGCGCGGCGCCAATCCCATCGTCCGGCACACCCCGCGAAAGCATCCGCGGGTCCCACCGTGTCAGCCCCCATCCGGCCAGCCCCACGAGCACGACCAGTTTGAACCACACGAGAAACACCTCGACGCCGCCGGCCTCCCCGACACCCCGCAGGTTGAGCCCGATGAACACGGCCACGATGGCCACGCCCGCCGTGCGTGGGAACCAGGGCCCGAGCCCCGCGACATGCCCGAGGTACTCCCCGAACGTGAACGCATACACGGCATTCGTGAGGACGTACCCGACGATGAGCACCCACGAGAGGTTGCCGGCGAACCCATCCGCGTCGATTTGGCGAAGAAACGTGAAGGCGCCGCCCCCTTCACCGTAATGGGCGGCCAGCTTCACATAGCTATATCCCGAGGCCAGGGCAATGAGACCTGCGACCGCGAAGCTGAGCCAGGCCCACGCACCGGCGATCCCGACGACCACACCGAGTGTCGAGAAGATGCCACCGCCGACCATGCCGCCGACGGCCATCGACCATGTCGCGTTGAGGCCCAGCTTCGATTCAGACGGCTTCACGGCCACGCTCATCGAGAAGACCTCGTTCCGCCAATCGCCAATCTGGTATTGTGACGTGATCATCCATCATGGGCTCCAACCCCGCCGCCCCCGACCACACGTCTGACGGTGCCGACGCGAGCCGTCCGCCGGCGAGCGAGCGGAGCGATGTCGCCAAAGAGCAGCGCGAGGTCGCCAGGGAGCAGCGCCTCGTCGGCGAGGAGCAGCGTCACGTGGCCGAAGAACAGCGCCGAGTCGCCGAGCAACAGCGCCAGGAGGCGGAGGCGTCCCGACTCACGGACGAGAGCCTGCGACAGGTTGCCGAGCGGACGCGGGAGACGGCCGAGCAACTCCGGCGGAACGCCGAACATGGGCGCCAAACGGCGGAAGAACGGCGGAACGTGGGCGGCGCTTCCACTCCGGACACGCCTCAACCGACCGACAAGAAGGACGCGAGCTGATCTCAGCGACGGCGCTCAGGCCGCGACGCCAAAGAGCGCCCCGACCCCGGCCGTCAAGGCCATCGCCAGGGCGCCCCAGAAGGTGACGCGCGCGGCGGCGGCCAGCACCGGTGCCCCGCCGGCTCGCGCCGCCAACGAACCCAACAGGGCGAGAAAGAGAAGCGAGCTGCCTGCGACGGCCAGCATCAGTGTCGAGGCTGGCCACAGGACGACGATCACGAGCGGAAGCGCTGCTCCCACCGAAAAGGTGCCGGCCGAGGCAAACGCGGCCTGCACCGGTCTCGCGACGAGCGTATCGGAAATGCCCAGCTCATCGCGCGCGTGCGCGCCCAGCGCATCATGCTCCATGAGCTGGGCGGCCACCTTGGATGCCAGTTCTCTGTCCAGCCCGCGCTTGACGTAGATCGCCGCCAACTCCGCGCGCTCTTGCACGGGACTGGCGGCCAGTTCCCGCTTCTCCCGGGTCAGATCCGCGCGCTCCGTATCGGCCTGTGAGCTGACCGACACATACTCTCCGGCGGCCATCGACATGGCGCCGGCGACCAGGCCGGCGACTCCTGCAACCAAGATCTCCTGTGAGCTCGCACCCGCCGCGGACACGCCCAGGACGAGGCTCGCCGTGGAGACGATGCCGTCGTTCGCGCCAAGCACGGCCGCCCTGAGCCAGCCGACACGATGGGTGCGATGTTGTTCCCGATGTCTCATACGGCCTTCTCCTGTGACGGGAACCGGCGATGACTGCTACCGGGAGGGCGACAACACGAGGATATCCGGGTTGCCGACGTCGGAGCTGTAACCGGCACACGTCGGGTTGCCGCCATGGCTGGTCTGCGCCAGGGACGTCACACCGCGAGGGTCCCAGGCCGCGAACGCCGACGGGCTGAGCCGGGCGAAATAGTTTTCCGTCGCGCTGTCGTCGCCATCGGCCACCGAGACGTCGAAGTTGCTCGAGTAGTACCAGGTCGTCGACGGCGCCTGGCCGGTTCCGACCATCGCGGCGTAACCGACGAACGCTCCGGCGGTCACGTGCTGCTCGAGCAGGCCCGGATCGAAGTTGAGATGAAAGTACCGGATCGACGTCGAGCTGGCGTCACAGAACAGATGGACCGTCTGCCCGCGGTCCCGCTGGTCGGCGCTCGTGTCGCTCGAATTCTGGCGGACGGTTCCGTCGCACGCGGCGTACTCCCGCAACTGGTCGGTGCTGCTGAAGTTGGTGGAGTTGGGCCAGAAGTAGTTCTTCGCGCTATTGGGCGAGGCCGGCAGGGGAAAGGCATGCCCCACGCAGGAATGAAAAAGGGAGACCGCATTGACACTCTCCGGGTCGACCACATTCACCAACTGCGTCGGCATCCCGCTCGGCCCTGTCATGTTGTGACACGCCGGGACCCATAGGACCGATAGCAGAACGCAGATACCAGCGCCTCGTCCACGTCGTCTTGGTCTCAATCACACCTCCGACGCAACACGGCCAGACTTCCCACCTGTGTCAGCACGGTGAAGCGGGGGTCGGGGAAGATGTGTTCGCGTGCGAACCGGACGCTCCCTTGCTCCGGATCGCCGATGACGTCGTGAAGGGCCAGGATGTCCGATGCGTGCGGCACCCAGGCCTCCCAGTCGGTCCGCAGACCCTCGAACGTGTGGTCGGAATCGATGAAGATGAAATCGAGTGGGGCGATGGCGACGCGCGGGTCACTCGCCGCCTGCGCGCCGGTGGTGCGGAGCCAGACCACGGTCCCATTCTGCTCGCGGCGCGTCTCACGGTGCGCGATGGGACGCTGGTAGCTGACACCCGCGCGTCCGACCGGGAACGGGTCGATTGCGAAGAGGACACCATCCGGCGCCATCACGTGACGCAGCATGCGTGTCGTGCCGCCTTCCCAGACGCCGAGCTCCGCGAGGCGGCGTTTGTCTCTGGCGTACGCGACGAGGCACGCGGTTTCGGCAGGACTCGCCCACGGCGCGATGGCGATCCGGCCTATCCGCCAAAGCAGCAACCGCATCAGGCTGTTCACAGGAATCGTCGTGACTGGGTCAATTCAGCCCGAGGACAAGTGTAGCAAAGGCGCACCTCGCCCCAGGCTGTGCGATAGGGAACAGCCAGCCCCCCTTCCCTCGACCATGCTTTGTACTGAATAGAGGACTCTCCCGGTCATCCAGCGGGGCATGCATGGACAGCACGACCGAACCACGTAAAGAGCGCGTCGGCCTGGCGGGGTTTCCAGCCCTCCTGATCGACGCGTCGCTCATCAGCCGCAGCGATCTCTCCCTGGCGGAGCAGCACGCCCTTCGCGAGCAGATGACCCTCGCCGACGCGGTGGTGGCGCTCGGCCTCGTCCCCGAAGAGGCCTGTTACGCGAAGCTCGCGGAGGCGGGCGGACTCGAGGTCCTGGACCTTGAACACGCCGTGTCGAGCGAGCTGGCCGTGCGTCTGGTGCCTGAACGGATTGCGCGGCAGTACTTCGCGGTGCCGCTCGACGTCAACAACCGCACGCTGACGTACGCCACGTCGCAACCGTTCAACGCCGAAGCGGAACACGACATTTCGTTCGCGTCCGGGAGACGGACACAAATGGTCGCGGCGACCCGGTCGGGCGTGCTCGACGCCCTCGATCGCTGTTACCCCAAGCTCCGCGAACTCGACGTTCTCGCCATGCGGCTGCGCTCGGAGACCGTCGTCGAAAACATGGACGAGGGCGACGGCACCAAGTCGGACTCCGTCGTCATCGATCTGTGCAATCGCCTGATCGGTCGAGCCGTTGAAGTCGGCGCCAGCGACGTCCACATCGAGTCCGGCAATACGGGCACGCTCGTGCGCTTCCGCATCGGCGGGATGCTCGAGCCGGTGCTCACGCTGCCGGCCAACGTCTCTCAGCCGATTCGCAACCGGTTCAAGATCATGGCGCGCGCCGACATCGCGATGCGCAACAAGCCCCAGGACGGGGCGTTCCGCATCAAGGTCAGCGGACGCGCGATCGACGTCCGCCTGTCGAGCCTGCCGACCGTGGATGGCGAGAAAGTGGTGATGCGGGTGATCGACAGCCACAGCCCGCTCCAGACGCTCGATCGCCTGGGATACGACCCGGACACGCTCGCGCGGTTCGAGCGCGCCCTGTCGCGGCCCGATGGCCTGGTGCTCGTCACGGGGCCGACGGGCTCGGGCAAGACGACCGCGCTCTACGCGGCGCTCGCCCACCTCCGCACCGGCCGCACGAACATCGTCAGCGTCGAGGATCCCGTGGAGCGGACCGTTCCTGGCGTCACGCAGATTCCGGTGAATGCGCGCGCCGGGAACACGTTTCCCGCCGTGCTGCGCTCGCTGCTCCGGCAGGACCCCAACATCATCATGGTCGGCGAGGTCCGCGACGCCGAGGTCGCGCAGATCGTCGGGCAGGCGGCCTATACGGGGCACCTTGTGCTGACCTCGATGCACACGGCCGACACCGCGACGGCCATCACGCGCCTCACCAACCTCGGCCTCGAGCCGTTCAAGATCGCGGAATGCCTGTCGGCGCTGCTCGCGCAGCGCCTGCTGCGCTCCCTCTGCCGGCACTGCAAGAGAGTGCACAACGACATCGAAGCCCGCCGCCTGGGCGCCCAGTATCATCTGGCCTCGGTGCCCGCATCGGCGGGCCCGGGCTGTGAACACTGCCAGCACACGGGTTACGGCCGCCGCGTGCCCATCGCGGAACTGCTCACCCCCTCCAACGAGTTGCGCGACGCGATCGTGCAGGGCGCCACCGCGCACGAGATCCGTGCCAGCATGCGCGCGTCGGGCACGCCCAACATGCGCGACCACGCGCTGCGGCTCGTCGCCGACGGCATCACGTCCATCGAGGAAGTCAACCGCATCCTGGCCGAAGACGTCGACGGCTCGCAGGACGCGGCTCGCGCGCATGCGCGCGTGCTGATCGCAGACGACGAACCGATCACGCGAATGCTCGTCAAGCTGCTGCTCGAGCGCGAGCACTTCGAAGTGCTCGAGGCGGCCAACGGCAAGCAGGCCGTGGACATCGCCACCCGGGAGCATCCGGATCTGCTGATCGTGGACCTCAACATGCCGGAAATGGACGGCTACGAGGCGATCACGCGGCTGCGCCGCGACGTCACGATGGCGACGCTGCCGATCATGGTGCTGACGTCGGAAGAAGGACCCGGCATCGAGCGCCGCGTGCTCGAGCTCGGCGCGGACGACTACATTCTCAAGCCATTCGACCCGGACGTCCTGCTCTCGCGGGTCAACGGCGTGTTCCGCCGCCTGAAAGTCGCGGCGGCGTGAGGAGATCCATGACGAGGTGGCGCGCCTCCCGGGTTCTGCTCTTCGTGCTGGCCGGCCTCCTGGTCGCCCCGCGGCCGGGCGTCGCGCAAGTGCCGAACCTGATCGAGACGTCGATCGAAGATCTCATGAAGATCGAGGTCACGTCGGCGTCCCGGAAAGAACAGCACGCTGAGGACGTCGCCGCGGCGCTCTTCGTGATCACTCAGGACGACATCCGCCGCTCCGGCATGACGACGATCCCCGACCTGCTCGGTCTCGCGCCCGGCGTGCAGGTCGCGCAAATCAATTCGAGCAACTGGGCGGTATCGATTCGCGGCTTCAACGGCCAGTTCTCGAACAAGCTGCTCGTCCTCGTCGATGGCCGGTCCGTCTACAAACGGAACTTCTCGGGCGTGTTCTGGGATGCGGAAGACCTGGTGATCGACGACATCGATCACATCGAAGTCATTCGCGGACCGGGGGGAGCCGTGTGGGGCGCCAACGCGGTCAACGGCGTCATCAACATCGTCACGAAGACCGCGGGGGACACGCAGGGCGCGCTCATTCGTGTCGGCGGCGGCACCCTCGACCCGATGCGGGCCACCGCGCGGTACGGCGGCTCATTCGGCAACGCGGCGTATCGCGTGTACTCGCAGTGGAGCGACCGCGGCGACACGCGTCTGGCGAGCGGGATGGCGGCGCGCGACAACTGGAACGCGTTCACGACCGGCGCGCGCGTGGACTGGACGCGTGGGACGGACGAGTGGACGGTGGACGGGAGCGCCGGCGCCGGCGACGGCCATCCGCGCTGGAACTTCATCGAGAGTCCGACGCCCGGCGTCGCGCCGGCGACCGACAACCCTGCGTCGTTTCGCCAGGGCAGCGTTCTCGCCCGATGGACGCGGCGCGGCGACAACGGAGCCGCGCTGCAGGTGCAGTCGGTCGTCGCGATCTCGCGCCGCGCCGACAGCGTGACGGACCACGTGACAGACAACGAGAACACGTTCGACACCCAGCTGCAGTACCACACGCCCGTCGGCGCTCGGCACGACGTGGTCGCCGGCGGGGGCTACCGGTTCATCGACAGCACGACCACGAGCCACAGCTTTGCGATTGCGCTGACGCCGCCCGACAGCCGCAACGCCATCGTGAATCTGTTTGCGCAGGATGAGATCGCGCTTGCCGGGCGCCTGCACGTGACGCTCGGATCCAAGCTCGAGCGCGACACGGTGTCGGGTTGGAACGTGCAGCCGACCGCGCGCCTGATGTGGCAGCCGGCGCCCCATCAGCATGTGTGGTTCGCGGCTTCGCGCGCGCTGCGCACACCGTCGAACACCGACTTGGCGCTTCGCATCAACATCGCGGTCATCCCGGGACCCGGCGCACCAATCGTCCTCGCGGTCCTCGGCAATCCGAATTACCAGGCCGAAGTGTTCCAGGACGCGGAAGCGGGGTATCGGCTCGAGCTCGCGTCCACGCTGTCAATCGACGTGACCGCGTTCCGCGGCCATTACACGGCGCTGCCGACCAACGAGCCGCTCGCGCCCGTCTTCGAGGCGGCGCCGGGCCCGCCGCACCTGGTCGTCGCCACACAGTTCGACAATCTTCTGCAGGCCGACACGGCCGGCCTCGAGGTCGCCGCCCGATTCGCGCCGGTACCGGCCTGGCGGTTGGACGCGTCCTATTCGCACTTCCGCCTCACGCCGCATCCCGATCCGAGCAGCCGGGACACGGCCGCCGCCACGTTCGGCGGCACCGCGCCGGCCCATCAATGGCAGCTGCATTCCGCAGCCACGCTCGGCCCGCGCACGGAAATCGACGCGGCGCTGTTCCGCACGGGGGCGCTGCGCACGCTCGACGTGCCCGCCTACACGCGCGCCGACGTGCGCGTCGAGGTCAAGCTGACCGGGCAGTTCTCGGCGGTCGCGACCGCGAGGAACCTGCTCGATCCGTCGCACGCTGAGTACGTCACCGGGTCGGTCACATCGACGCAAGTCCCGCGCAGCGCGTCGATCGATCTGGTCTGGAGACCACGGCCATGAAGAGGAGAGACGGGCGCGTCTCCCGGTCTCTGCTCCTCATGCTGGTCGGTCTCCTGGCCATCCCGCGGGCAGGCCTGGCGCAGGTGCCGAACCTGAGCGAGACGTCGATCGAAGATCTCATGAAGATCGAGATCACGTCGGCGTCCCGGAAGGCACAGCGCGCCGAGGACGTCGCCGCGGCGATCTTCGTGATCACCCGGGACGACATTCGCCGCTCCGGCATGACGTCGCTCCCCGACCTGCTGCGCCTGGTGCCCGGCGTCGAGGTCGCGCAATTCAACGCGAGCAGGTGGGCCGTGACCGTGCGCGGTTTCAACGCCCTCTACGCGAACAAGCTGCTCGTCCTCGTCGACGGCCGCAGCGTCTACAACCAGATCTTCTCGGGCGTGTTCTGGGACGCCGAAGACGTGATGCTCGACGACATCGATCGGATCGAGGTGATTCGCGGCCCCGGCGCCGCGCTGTGGGGCGCGAACGCCGTCAACGGCGTGATCAACATCCTCACCACATCCGCGGCCGACACGCAGGGCGGACTCGTCCGCGTCGACGCCGGGCGCGCGGGTGAACAGGGCGCCGTCCGCTACGGCGGAACGCTCGGCGCGGCGAGCTACCGGCTGTACACGCAGTGGACCCGTCGGGATCAGACGCTCGCCACTCCGGACACGCGCGCCGACGATGCGTCCCGCAGCGCGACAGCGGGATTCCGCGTCGACTGGACCGCGCGGCCTGACGTGTTCATGGTGGAAGGCGATGTCACGGCGGACCAGTCGCGCGCGCTGTGGCCAAGCCTCGACGCGGGCTGGCTGCGCTCCGACACACAGGGCGGCCATCTCGTCGGCCGGTGGACGCACACGCGCCCCGGCGGCGCGTCGCTCCAGGTGCAGTCGTTCGTCGACATCGCGGGCCGGCAGGAGCCGTTGGGCGACTACCACCGGCGCACCTTCGACGTCGACACGCAATATCACACGACGTTCGGTGCGCGTCAGGATCTGGTCGCCGGCGCCGGCTACCGCTTCATCGACGAGGGCCTCGACGGACGCCACAACGTCGCGCTGACGCCACCCCACAACAACTCGTCTCTCGTGACGGCCTTTCTTCAGGATGAGATCGCGCTCTCCCGGCGCCTGGCCCTCACGCTCGGCGGTCAGGCGCAGCACGACTCCAATTCGGGCGCGGGCCTGCAGCCCACCGCGCGTCTGATGTGGCAGCCGCGGCCCCACCAGCGCGTCTGGGCCTCGACGTCCCGGGCCTTGCGGACGCCGTCGCTCACCGACCGCGGGATTCGGCTGGAGTATCCACCGATGCCGAGCGTCGGCGGGCTGCCACTCGTCGCGACCGTGCTGGGCAACCCGGCGCAGAAGACCGAAACGTTCACCGACGCGGAAGCCGGATACCGGCTCGAGATCGGGACGACCGCCTCGATTGATGCCACCGGATTCGTCGGGCGCTACACCAACCTGCGGACGCAGGAGCCCGAGGCTCCCGTCGTCACGTTCGTCCCATCACCGCGGATCCTCGTCACGTCGGTGTTCGGGAATCAGGGCGAGGCCACCACCCGCGGGGTCGAAGTCTCGGGCCATTGGTCGCCCGTTCCGGTGTGGCGTCTCGACGGCAGCTGCACGGCGTTCCACATCGCCACGGGCCTGACGGCCCCAAGTACAGACGCCAGCACCCCGCGGCGGCAGTGGCAGGTCCGGTCGGCGTGGTCACCGGACTCCCGGGCGACGCTCGACGTCGCGATCTTCCACGTCGGCGCGCTCGAGGAGCTTCAGATCAGCGGCTATACGCGAACGGACGTCACCGCGGAATGGCGGTTCACCAGCCGGCTGTCCGCCATGGTGATTGGCCAGAACCTCTTCGATGAGGCCCACGCCGAGTTCGGCGGCGCCACCGAGTTGCTGTCGGCCACGCAGGTCGCGCGCACCGTCAACGCACGGCTGCGATGGACATTCCGATGATGTCCGCGCTGACCTTCCACCGCGGACGGCTCACCGCCGCACGTGTCGCGCTGGCGGCGACGCTCATGGTGTCGCCCGCGATCGCGGTCGTCAGCGCCGCAGACGCGACGCTGGACGTCGCCGTGAAGGCGGCGTTCCTCTATAACTTCGCCAAGTTCACCGAGTGGCCGGCGCTGCCGTCCGGCGCCCCCCTGGTCTTCTGCGCAGCCGGCGACGACGCCATCGCGGACGCGCTCGTCCAGACGGTTCGGGGTCAGGCCATCAACGGTCATGCGATCGACGTGCGGCGATCTCCGGATAGCGCCTCATGGCCGGCCTGCCAGCTCCTGTTCATCGGGGAGGCCGAGACACGACGACCCACGGGGCGAGTCGACGGGATCAGGATGCTGCCGGTCCTGACCGTCAGCGACGGGAAGGATTTTTCTCGAATGGGCGGCATCATCGAGCTCTACATTGAAGACGGACGGATGCGCTTCGCCATCAACACGGACGCTGTTACCCGCTCGGGGCTGCGCCTCAGTTCGCGACTGCTCGGGCTGGCGAGGGTGGTGCGGGATGGTCAATAGGTTCGGCGGGTTGTGGGGACGCCAGCCGCTCGGGCGAAAACTGATGCTCGCCATCGTATCGGCCTGCGCGGTGACGCTGATTGTGGTCGCCGTTCCCATGATCACACGCGACTACACCGACAGTCGGAGCCAGCTCGTCCGCCAGCTCACGATGATCGCGGAGGTCGTCGCGTCCAACAGCGTCGGCCCGGTGACATTCAAAGACGCCGACGCGGCCCGAGAGACGCTCGGCGGGTTGGCCGCCAATCCCCACATCCTGGAGGCGGTCCTGTTCAGCAGCGACGGCACACGGCTCGCCACGTTCGGCCAAGACGCCAGCCATGTCATGCCCACCTTTGTCCCGACTAATGCGTCGGCGGCCGAGCTCGTGGCCACGACGTTCAGTGGAGGTCACGTGCGGGTGATGCGCCCCGTGGTGCTCGACGGCGAGACCATCGGCGACATCGTCATCGAGTCGGACACGGGCGAGGTCTCGCAGAAGCTTGTCGAAACCATCAGCAGCGTGGCCATCGTCTACCTGACCGCCCTCTCAATCGCGTTCATTCTGTCGCGGGTGATGGCGCGGCGCATCTTCGCTCCCGTCGGCCGGCTGCTCGATCTCGTCCGCCGCGTCCGGGCGGAGGGCCGCTACGACGTCCGTGCCGAGGCGGGCGACCACGACGAAATCGGCGAGCTCATCGAGCAGTCCAACGCGATGCTGGACGAAGTCCAGAAGCGCGACCAGCAGCTGCTCGTGCAGCAGCTCGACCTCGAACACACCGTGGACGCGCGCACCGCCGAGCTCCAGGCGAGCAACGAAGAACTGGTGAAGACCCGCGACCGCGCCATGGAGGCCAGCCGCGCGAAGAGCGAATTTCTCGCCAACATGAGCCACGAAATCCGGACGCCGATGAACGGCGTCATCGGCATGACGGACCTCGTGCTCGACAGCAACCTCACGGCGGACCAGCGGGCCAGCCTCGTCACGGTGCGGACGTCCGCCGACACGCTGCTGACGATCCTGAACGACATCCTCGACTTCTCGAAGATCGAATCGCGGAAGCTCGAGCTCGAAGCCGTGCCGTTCTCGCTCCGCTCGCTGATGGCCGACGCGCTCAAGCCGCTCGCGCTGCGCGCGGACCAGAAAGGGCTCGAGCTGATTTGCGACATCGACGCGAACGTTCCGGCCGGCGTCATGGGCGACCCGACGCGGATTCAGCAGGTGCTGACGAACCTGGTCGGCAACGCGCTCAAGTTCACGGAGAGCGGCCACATCCTCATCGGCGTCCGCGAAGACTCGCGCACGGAAGGCCGCACGACGCTGCACTTCAGCGTCACGGACACGGGGATCGGCATCCCGCCGGAGCAGCACGACGCCATCTTCGAGGCCTTCCGCCAGGCGGACGGTTCCACGACGCGCCGGTTCGGCGGCACCGGTCTCGGCCTGACGATCTCGACGACGCTCGTGCGGCTGATGGGCGGACGGATCTGGGTCGAGAGCACGCCTGGCGCCGGCAGCACGTTTCAATTCACGGTCTCACTCGACGTCACCGAGGGGCCGGAGGCCCCGGCGGCGCATCCCCTTCCGCCGCACCTCCACGTCCTCATCGTCGACGACAACGACGTCAATCGGCGCATTCTCACCGAGCAGGTCGCCCGCTGGGGCATGACCTCGGCCCCGGCCGCAGGCGGGAGGGCCGCCATCGAGGCCCTCACGGCGGCCGTGCGGCGCCACGAGCCGTTCAGACTCGTCCTGCTCGACGCGAACATGCCGGACATGGACGGGTTCGAGGTCGCGGCCGACGTGCTGAAACGGCCTGAACTGGCTGGCGCCACGATCATGATGCTGACCTCGTCCGGCGACACCCGCGACCAGGCGCGCTGCGCCGAGTTGGGGATCGCGGCGTATCTCACGAAGCCGGTGTATGCCGACGACTTGCTGGCTGCCATCGAACGCGCGATCGGGGTGAAGCCGGCCGCGGCGCCGCCTGTCGGGCAGGCGGGCGATGCCGCGCTGGCCAAGGGCGCCGACGTTCCGCGCGCCCACGTCCTGCTCGTGGAAGACAACGTCGTCAACCAGCAGGTCGCGTCGGGCCTGCTCACCCGCCGCGGCCATCAGGTGACGGTGGTCCAGAACGGCCAGGAGGCCCTGGAGCGACTCGACAAGGACACCTTCGACCTGGTGCTGATGGATCTGCAGATGCCGGTCATGGGCGGGATCGAGGCGACGGTCGCCATCCGCCTGCGCGAACGCGGCACGGGCCGGCACCTTCGGATCGTCGCCATGACGGCGCATGCAATGAGCAGCGACCGGGAACGGTGTCTGGCCGCCGGGATGGACGGCTATCTCTCAAAACCGATCGAGCCAGGTCTGTTGTTCTCGGCGGTCGAACAGGGCGGCGACGGCGGCGGTGTCCAGGCGGCGAACGCCGAACACACCGGGCCGGTCACGTTCGACGAGGACGCCTTGCGGCACCGGCTTTCCGGAGACGCCGCCCTGATGGCCGACGTGATTCACCTGTTTCTCGAAGACCTGCCGAAGCGACTCGACGCCATCAAGGACGCCGTGACCGGCCGCGACGCCGAAGCCCTTCGCCAGGCAGCCCATGCCCTCAAAGGATCGGCCGGCAACCTGTCGGCCGGCGGATTGGCCGAGGCGGCGCGCGAGCTCGAGCGCATCGGCGCCGAATCGCGGATGGACGACGCGGATACCGCCTGGGATCTTCTGTCCACCGAAGCCAGCACGGTCGCCGACGTGTTGCGTCGCTACGCTGCACCGGACAAGGAGCCGTCTTCATGCGCATCCTGATTGCCGATGACGATCGCGCGTCCACCCTGATGCTCAGCCGGTCGCTCGAGCAGTGGGGCTTCGAGGTAGTCGTGGTGCACGACGGCCTCGCCGCGTGGGAACGCATCTCCGGCGACGAGCCGCCGGCGCTGGCCATTGTCGACTGGATGATGCCGGGGCTCGACGGCCTCGAGCTGTGCCGGCGCATCCGCGCGACGCCGCGGCGCTCGCCGGTGTATGTGATCCTGCTGACGGCGCGGACCAGCCGGCAGGATCTGGTGGCCGGCCTCGAAGCCGGCGCGGACGATTACCTGACCAAGCCGTTCGATCCGGACGAGCTCCGGGCGCGCATTCACGTGGGGCAGCGCACGCTCGGGCTGATGGCCGACATCAAACAGCTCAGCAAGCTCCTGCCCATTTGCAGCTACTGCAAGCGCATTCGGTCCGATCACAACTACTGGGAGCAGGTCGACAGCTACATCGCCGACCATTCGGACGTCCGGTTCTCGCACGGGATCTGCCCCTCCTGCCTGGAAAAGGCGCTGGAGGCCGATCCGCCCGGGGTCCTGGCGCCGGGACCCAGCGCATGAAGGGGTCAGGCCCTCCGACCGGCGCTGTTCAGGAGCCGACCTCGGACCTGCGCATCGCCAATGCCCGATTGAAGGCCCTGATCGATCTCGGAGAGGAGCTCGCCTCCGAGCCGAGCCCCGATCAACTGCTGCACCGCGTGTGTTCGGCCGCGTGCCGCCTGTTCGGCGCGACGTACGTCTCGCTCGGCACCATCGATCGCACCGACGGAACGGTGCGCGAGTGTGTCACCTGCGGGATCGCCAGCTGCGAGGTCGACGTCGCAGCCTGGATCACAACCGGCGACGCGCCGCCGGGGATCATCCAGACCGTCATCGGCGAGCGACGGGCGCGGTGCGACAACCACGCCGGCCGCGACCCGAGCCGGCTGCAGCTGCCCGCGCTTCACCCACCGGTTGAGTCGTTTCTGGCCGCGCCCATTCAGTCGCGGCTGCATGTCTATGGCTGGATCTGCCTGGTCGGAGACGGCGGCAAGACCTTCACGCCCCACGACGAACACCTGGTCATGGCGCTGTCGTCGCAGGTCGGTCGCATCTACGAGAACCTGTCGCTCGCGGCTGACGTGCAGAAGCGGGCTGAGGAGCTGGAGCGAAAGGCCGTCGAGCGCAAGGAGGCGGACCTCGCGCTGGTGGAGAGCGAAGCGCGTTACCGCTCCCTCGTCGAGTGGTCGCCTGAGGCGATCACCGTGAGCCGGGGCGGGACGCTCCTGTTCGTCAATCCGTCCATGATCAAGCTCCTGGGCGCCACGGACGAGCCGGACCTGGTCGGCAAATCGATTCTCGATATTGTCCACCCGGACCTTCAAGACATCGTGCGCGCGCGGCTGCGCTCCCATGCCGAGCGTGGCGGCACGCTGCCGCGCATCGAGGAGCGATTGGTCAGGCTGGACGGGGCGGTCATCGATGTCGAAATCGATGGCAGGTCGATCCACTACAAGGGCGAACCCGCCTTGTTCAGTTCCATGCGCGATATCACCGAGCGCAAACGGGCCGAGGAAGCGCGGCACACCGCGGAAGAGCGCACGCGCTTCGTGCTGCAGCACGCCAATGTCGGCGTCTGGGATCTGGACTACGCGAGCGGCGTGCTGCAGTGGTCCGGCATTATGGAGGCCCAGTACGGTGTGTTGTCCGGAACCTTCGGCGGGACCTTCAACGCATTTGTGGAGCGCATCCATCCCGATGATCGGGCGTCCGTGCTCGAAGCGATCGGCCGGGCGATCGCGTCCGGTGCGGACTTCTCCGTACTGAACCGCACGATCTGGCCGGACGGCACCGTGCGGTGGCTGAGCGGCGCGGGCCGCATCCTGATCGACGAGCATGGCGCACCCACGCGCGCCGTGGGCATTTCCATGGACGTCACCGAACGCCGCACGCTGGAACAGCAGTTTCAGCAGGCGCAGAAGATGGAAGCCGTCGGCCAGCTGGCCGGCGGCGTGGCGCACGACTTCAACAATCTGCTCACCGTCATTCTCGGGTTCTGCGAGCTGTTGCTGGCGGACATCGAACCGGGCGATCGGCGCCAGGCCGACATTTCGGAGATTCAGAAGGCGGGCCTGCGTGCCGCGGGCCTCACGCGCCAGTTGCTGGCCTTCAGCCGCCACCAGATCACCGAGCCCACCCGGCTCGACCTCAATGCGGTCATCACCGACCTGCAGGCCATGCTCCATCGCCTCATCCGGGAAGACGTGCGGGTCGTGCTGCGCCTCCAGCCGGAGCCGGCACCCGTCACGGCGGATCGCGGGGAGATTGAACAGGTCGTCGTGAACCTGGCGGTGAACGCGAGGGACGCCATGCCCAAGGGGGGCACGTTGACGATCGAGACGGCGAGCGTCGACCTCGACGAGCACTACGCGAGGACGCACGTGGCCGTGACGCCCGGACCCTACGTGGTCATCACCGTATCGGACACGGGAACCGGGATGACGCCGCAGGTTCAGGCTCGCCTGTTCGAGCCGTTCTTCACCACCAAGGAACCCGGCCAGGGCACGGGGCTCGGCATGGCGACGGTCTACGGCATCGTGACGCGAAGCGGCGGGGGCATCGACATCGACAGTGAAGTCGGCCGAGGCACGTCGTTCAAGCTGTACTTCCCCCGCGCGAATGGCGCCGAGACGGTCGCGCACGCACCGCCGCCGCCCGCGCGGCCGCGTGCCGGGACGCAGACGGTGCTCCTGGTTGACGATGAAGCGGGGCTGCGCGAACTGGCCAAGCGACTGCTCGTGAGGCAGGGCTATACCGTGCTGATCGCCGGGGATGCGGAGGAGGCCACGCGCCTCTTCGACGAGAACCCGTCCATCGACGTGCTGTTGACCGATGTGGTGATGCCAGGGGCGAGCGGACCGGAACTCGCCGGCCGGCTGGTGGCCCTCAAGCCGGGGCTCAAGGTGATCTACATGTCGGGGTACACCGATGACACGATCACGCAGCACGGGATACTCAAGCCGGGTGTCGCGTTCCTGCACAAACCGTTCACCTCAGAAACGCTCGGCCGAAAGATCCGTGAAGTGTTGGAGCCGTAGCGATACACTCGGGCGGATCCATGAACGCCCGCCTTGTCTACTCGACCGGCCCGGGAGGCCGCTGCCCGACGTGCGGCTGGCCGGAGCGCGACTGCAAGTGCCGCGATGGCGCCGCGCACGACGAGCCGCTCCCCGCGCGGATCGTCGCGAAGCTGCGTATGGAGAAGGCCGGGCGCGGAGGCAAGACGGTGACGGTCGTCTACGACCTGCCGCGGAACCAGCCGTTTCTGCGGGCGCTCGCCGCCGAATTGAAACGGTCCTGCGGCGCCGGCGGCACGGTCGTGGAGAACACGGTCGAGATCCAGGGGGATCTGCGCGATCGCATCCGCGATCTCCTGCTTCGCAAGGGATTCGGGATCAAGGGATGAGACCGACCACGGTGTGCGCAACCGCACAGACGCGCGGAGAGGTCGCCGCCATACTCTGATCCGTGACGTGCACATGATCGGCATCAACCCGCGTTACACGATCGCCGTCTTGTTCACACTCGCGCTGAGCGGCTGCTCCAGTTCATCGACCCCGCGCGGTGCGTCATCGACCGCCGGCCTGCCAACGCCCGACCCCGCGGGCCTTCAGTCCTCCGGGCACAACGTGGCCGTGGCCATTCGGGCCTACATCGACACACGCGACCCCTCGCTTGGCGTGGAGACACGCCGGGACTGGGACATGTTGCAGGCGTTGTATGAGCCTCTCGGCTATTCGGCGGTGTGGGCGGATGGGTCGGGCCGCCCGGATGGCGATGCGCGCGACGCCCGCGACCTGCTCAATGCCGCCGCCGACGAGGGTCTCGATCCGGCGGACTACTATCTCGAGCCCCTGAAGCGCTTGATGGCGTTGCTCGCGACCGAGTCGCCGGCGTCGCTGAAGGATCGCGCCCGCTTCGACGTGACGTTGAGTGCCGGCATGCTGCGCTACTTCCACAACGTGCACCTGGGACAGATTGACCCGCGCACGATCGGCCTTCGATTCGACCCGCCGACCGTCGATCCGCACGATTTCGTGGCCCTCCTGCGTTCGGCGCTCGCGGAGCATCGCGTGCGCGAGACGGCCGCCGAGTTGAAGTCGCCATGGGCGCAGTACGATGCCATGCGCGCGATGCTGGCGCGATACCGAACGCTCGCCGCCGATGCCGCGCTGGAGACCCCGCCGCCACTGGCCGCGACGGTGCATCCGGGGGAGTCCTACGACGGCGTCGGCAGCCTGTACCGGCGACTCCTGGCGTTCGGCGATCTCCCGGCCGGCACGCCGCCGCCTTCCGACCCGGCGCGATACGACGGATCGCTCGTGGATGGCGTCAAGCGATTTCAGGTCCGCCACGGCATCGATCCGGACGGCGTGATCGGCGCGCGCACGTTCGCGGCGTTGCGCGTTCCCCTCTCGTGGCGGGTCCGGCAGATCGAGCTGGCGCTCGAGCGCCTGCGCTGGTTGCCCGATTTGAACGGCCAGCGCCTGATCATCATCAACATCCCGATGTTCCGCCTCTGGGCGTGGGACTCGCTTCCGCCGAGCCGTGTGCCGTCTTTCGGCATGAACGTCATCGTCGGCCGCGCCCTCAACACGCGGACGCCGGTGTTCATCGAAACGCTGCGCGACATCGAGTTCAGGCCGTACTGGAACGTGCCGCGCTCGATCGTGCGCAATGAAACCCTTCCGGCGATCGAACGCGACCCGGACTACCTGCGCCGCCAGCAGATGGAAATCGTGCGCGGAAACGGGGACAATGCCGTGCCGGAGGGCGTCACGGCCGAAGCCATCGCCGAGCTCCGCCAGGGGACGGCGCGCGTGCGCCAGCGTCCGGGACCGGGCAACGCGCTCGGGCTGGTGAAGTTCGTCTTCCCGAACGAAGAGAACGTCTACATTCACGGGACGCCGGCGCAGGAGCTGTTCGCCAGGAACCGCCGCGACTTCAGTCACGGGTGCGTGCGCGCGGAAGATCCCATTGCGCTGGCGACGTGGGTGCTCGCGGATCAACCGGAGTGGACGCGGGAGCGGATTGTCGCCGCGACGGAAGGGGCGAGCACGGTCCGCGTGAACCTGGCCGACCCGGTCCAGGTGATCCTGTTCTACTCGACCGCCGCGGTGATCCCGGAAAACGGGATGATGGGATTTGCGGACGATATCTACGGCCAGGACGCCCTGCTCGACCGCGCCCTTGCCGCGCGATCGTCGGCGTTGCCGAAAGACCCTTAGCCGAGAGCCGTCGTGGCCGTGCAGCCCCCCAGGTATTTCGACCCGGAAAGCCACCGCTGATCGGGGTAATACGCGAACACGAGGCCAGAGCCCTTGACGTGGTCGATCACGTCTCGCGCCACCGCCAGCGGCAGCGCCGGGCATCCCCAGCTGCGGCCGATCCGCCCGTGCGCGCGAGCGAAGGCCTCGCTGACGTACGACGCGCCGTGCATGACGATCGCGCGCGCGAGCGCCTGGTCGTTGAAGCCGGCGTCGAGGCCTTTCAAGCGCAGGGAATAGCCGTTTTTCCCGATGTAGGTGTTTTCCGCTTCGAACAGACCCAGGCTCGATCGGTGGGTTTCCGGTTCGTTCGAGAACGCCCTCGCGAGGTTGTCGCCGCTGCCCTGGCCGTGGGCGACCAGCTCCTCGAACAGCAGCTGGCGCGATCGAAGGTCGAACACCCACAGGCGCCTGGCGGTGGAGGGCTTCGAGTAATCGATCACCGTCAGCGTCGACGGCGGAGCGACCGTGCCCGATTGCACGGCGCAGGCCGCCGCGCCGAGCGCCAGATCGAACACCTGCCGGTCGATGGTTCCCAGGGGAACGCGAGCCCATTCGCCTGGATCGAGCGTCGCGGCGCCCGCGGACACGGCGCTCCGGCGTGCGACGGCCGTCCCGGTCGTCTTCTCGACCGGTTGACGGGCGAGCACGGTCACCGCCGTCAAGGCGACGGACGCCGACAGGATCAGGGCTGTGCGCAAAACGATTTGATTATAGGGGATCCGCTACGGATTGATGGCCGAGCGCGGCGCCGCGGCCGCTTCGCGGACGAAATACGCCCAGAAACGCGCCGCGCGCTCGAGGCCGGGCACCGAGATCGTGTCGGGCACGTCCCCGCTCGTGTGGTACATCGGGCCGGAATGGATCGCCTGCACGCGCGCCACCTCGAGCGGCGCGTAGCCGCCGAGGTCGCCCGGCACGCCCGTCGCGAAATCCGGCCGCAGGTTGTAGCCGTACCGCTCGACGCCCGCGTGGCCGAGCCGGTTCAGGAACGGCGCGCCGTTCGACACGCCGAAGCCCATGGGCTGCTCGACGGGCTCGGCGTGCCACGCGGGGTCGCGGCGGATCTCGAGCTGCGCCACGTGCTCGAGGTTCACCACGAGGACGACCTTCCCCTTGAGATCGGGATTCATCGCCACGAGATGCCCGGGGCCGTTCAGGCCCGGGCTGTGGTGGCCGCCGCTCGACACGAAGAGCAGCCGCCGCGCGAGGCGGTGCTCCGGCTGCGCGAAGTGCCGCGCCAGCGCCAGCAGCACGGCGGTGCCGTCGCCGTTGTCGCCCGCCCCGTCGTACCACCCGTCGGCGTGCGCGTTCACGATGACGATCTCATCGTCGTGCCCGCCGGGCATCGCGGGCACGACGCCGATCGTGTTGTGGCCCTTGAGGCCCGGCCGCATCGACGCGTTCAACTCGAGCCACACGCGCACGTCGCCCGCGTTCGCCGCCGCCGCCCGCTGCATGACGGCATCGATGAAGGCGCCGTCCGCCGTGCCCACGTTGAAGCACGGCACGCCGCAGCCGCCGAAGTCGCGCACGTGCATGTTGCCCGTCTGCTCGACGAGGTTGAGGACCGCGACCGCGCCGCGGTCGGCGAGTTCCCGCGCGCGCGCCACCGTGGCCCCGCGCTCGGAGAACGCGCCGCCCTCGGGCGTGAGGTGCTGCACGGCGACCTTCCCCTCGACGTCGGTGCCTGGCAGATCGTCGGACACCTGGCCGACGTCGACCAGCGGCGCCGTGATCGGTCCACCCGCGATCAGGGATCCGCTGGAGGGCACGGCCGAGGCGATCGCGACGTCCTCGCTGCCCTGGCCGAACGCCGGATCCGCGAGCAGCCGCGCGTCCCACTGGTCGGCCCACCACATCGGCGCGTCGGCGTCGTACTCCTGCACCTCGACGCCGCTCAGGCCGGCCGCGCGGAACTGGTCGGCCACCCACGCCAGCGTCTCCTCGGCGGCCGGGAACCCGGTGACGCGGCCCCACACGCGATCGCCGCGGGCGCGGCTCTTCTGCGCGAAGCCGACGATCGTGTCCACGTCCTGGCGGATGCGCGCGCCGGCCAGCTCGTCGAACCCGGTCGCCTCGCCCTCGGGGACGGCCGCCGGCGGCGGGGTGACTCCCGAGACGTCGACCACGGGCCGATCCGTGTCGCCCATCCCGGGCGGCAGCGGGACACCGAACCACGCGGGCTCGGGCGCCGCGCGGCCGCAGCCGGCGGCGAGCACGATCGCCGCGAGCACCATCGGGACGGACTGGCGAACGTGATTCGTCATGGCGGCTCCTGGACGCGGCCGGATCAGGCCGGCGATCGTCTCACCGCGGGCTGCGCACCCAGAGGTCGATCAACCGGCCGAACGGCTCCTGGAACACGAACGCGGCGGCCGCGGCGCCGGCCAGCACGAGGAGCACGAACCCGACCGCGAGCGCCGTGCGCCGGACCACGGCCGCGCCCACGCTCTCCGTGGGAATGAGGTCGAGCTCGTCGGCCGCCTCCGCGACGATCGCCGCGTCGATGACCGCCAGGGATCCGGACGCCCCCTTCACCAGTGCCCGGTTGCACAACGCGTTGATCTCGCGCGGCACGCCGCCCGTGCAGCGGTAGACGGCGGCGAGCGCCGGCAGATCGAACTCCACGCGCGGGTTCGTGCCCGCGACGGACAACCGGTGGGCGACGTACCCCTCGATCTCGTCGGCCGCGATCGGGCCGAGCGTGATCCGCACGGCGACCTTCGCGTCGAGCGGACGCAGGTCCTTGCGGCGCAGCCGCGCGGCGAGCGACGGCCCGCCCACGAGCACCACCTGCAGCAGGCGCAGATCGGTCTCCGAGTCGGACCACGCGCGAACCTGCTGGAGCACGTCGAACGGCATCCGGTCGGCGCCGTCGAGGATCACGACCGCGCTCGCCTGCAGCGCGGTCAGCGACTGCAGGAAGTCGCGCAGCGCGGCCGTGAGCTCGCGCTCCGAGGCCGTGCGCAGGCCGCCGCGCGCGAGGTCTTCCCGCGAGATCACGCCGAAGTCGGCCAGCACCGTCCGCAGGAGGCCGTCAATCGAGAGCGAGGACGCGTCGACGAGCGACGTCACCGTGCGCCGATCGAGCTGCTCCATCACGTTGCGGCAGACCATCGTCTTGCCGAGGCCGTCGGGCGCCGAAATCAGGACCAGGCCCTTGCGCGCGCGGATCGCCGAGAGCAGGTTCTGCGAGGCCTCGTCGTGCGCGACGCCGTAGTAGAAGAACTTCGGATCGGTGGAGTCGCCGAACGGCTGCTCCTCAAAGCCGTAGAAGGTCTCGTACGGCTCGACGGACGTGGGCGATGCGACGGCAAAGGGCACCGCCGGCGCGGCAACCTCGCGCGCGGGCGCGAGCGGATGCGCGGGCAGCGGCTCGGGCAGGGGCGCCGGCAGCGGCGCGGGCGCCGAAGCCGGCGCGGGCGGGAACAGAATCGATGAGCGGGCGGCGCCCGGTGGCCTCGCCGGCAACCGGCGGCGGAGGATCCGGCACAGCCGGCCGCACGGGCGGCGCCGGCGGCGCGGGCGGCGGCGATTCGCGCGGCAGCAGCCAGAGTGGCGGCGGCGCCTCGAGCAGTTCGGCGAGGCGGAACGGAACCTCGGGCGCGGGGGGGGACGTTTGCGGCGCCTGGGACGGCGCTCCGGGCTGGAACATGTGCCGCAGATCGTCGTCGCGCGTGTTCTGGAGCTCGCGCGCGCGGGCGTTCTGCTGTTCCTGGGCGGACGCGTTCGATCGGGGCGCGGCGGGCGTCGATCTCGCCGGGGCAGACAGTCCATCATCGAGGCCGGACAGGCTCTCGAGAAAGGCAAGATCGTCGGCCAGCGAGGGACGGTCGTCCTGGTCTCCGACCACGTCCTTTAGTTGCGCCTCGGCCGTAATAGGTGTATCTTATTCACTATAAATAACTCTATTGTCATATAAACGAACAATAGACCCAGATAGGGCACCGTCAAACCAAGTGTAAACCATTTACCTAGAGGAAGTTAAGAGCAATCCTAGGGTTACGCGACTTTTACGTATATGAGCAGCGATTCCAGCACCGCACCGGCCACGCCCGCCTGGCGGAGCACCCTGCCGACGCTGTCGGGGCGCTCGGTCACGGTCCGCGAACCGACGCTGCGCGATGCGGGAACCCTCGTCGATCTCCTCTCGCTCGGCGACGCGACGCGCTTCGGTCTCGAGGAGGACGTGAGTGATCGCAGCGTGCGCGCGTTGATCGAGCGGCTCGCGGCGGATCGCGCACAGGGCCGCGCCTTCGCGTACCTCGTCGCGCTCGACGCGGGCGGGGCGTCGGTGGGCCTGTTCCTCGTGCGTGGCCTCGACCCCGGGTTCGAGGCCGGCGAATGGGAATGCACGCTCGCGCCCTCGGCCCGCGGCACGGGCACGTTCCTCGAGGCGGCGCGCCTCATCGGCGCCTTTACCTTCGACGTCGTCGGCGCCTACCGGCTCGAGGCGCGGGTGCTCCTGCAGAACGGCCGCGGCAACGGCGCGCTGCGCAAGCTCGGCGCGGTGCAGGAGGGCGTGCTGCGGCACTCGCTGAAGCGCGACGACCAGTACTTCGACCAGGTGCTCTGGTCCATCCTGCGCGACGACTGGGCCGACCAGCGCGCGCCGGCCGTGTCGCGGGTGCACTGAGTGAACCGCCTGCCCCTCGCCGCCCGGCTCTACGTCGGCGTTGTGATGCTCGCGGGCGGCGCGCTGCTGGCGCTCCGGCTGCCGCAGATGCAGTTCCAGGAGCCCCTGCTCTTCTTCGCCCTCCTGACCGTCGCCTCCATCTCGGCCGCGCTCAAGGTGAACCTCCCGCTGACGGCGGGCGGCTCGACGATGTCGGTGTCGTACGCGGTCGACTTCGCCGCGCTGCTCGTGCTCGGTCCGGATCAGGCGATGCTCATCGCCGGGGGCAGCGCGCTGAGCCAGTCCTACATCAACAACCGCGAGCACAACCCCTTCTTCAAGACGGTGTTCAACGTCGCGTGCCTGGTCGTCACCGTGCAGGGCGCCGGCGTTGCGTTCCGGCTGCTCGGCGGCACGCCCGGCACGCTCTCGATCCCGACGCTCGCGCGGCCGCTGGTCGGCGCGTCGACGATCTACTTCCTGCTCAACACCGGCCTGGTCGCCACGGCGATCGCGCTGTCGGCCCGCCAGCGGGCGACGACGGTGTGGCACACGAACTTTCTCTGGAGCGCGCCGAGCTACTTTGTCGGCGCCGGCACCGCGGCCCTGGCCGCGTCCATCGTCGAGCACGCGGGCTACTGGGTGCTGCCGTTCACGTTCGCGCCGCTCTACCTCACGTACCGCACCTACAAGGTGTACATGGGGCGCGTCGAGGATCAGGAGCGGCACGTCGTCGCCACCTCCGAGCTGCATCTGGCGACGATCGAGGCGCTCGCGCGCGCGATCGACGCGAAGGATCAGACCGCCCAGACGCACATCCGCCGCGTGCAGGTCTACGCGACCGGCCTGGCGCAGGCGCTCCACCTCGACGACGACGCGATCCAGGGCGTGAAGACGGCGGCGCTGCTGCACGACATCGGGAAGCTCGCCGTGCCCGAGCACATCCTGTCGAAGCCCGGGCCCCTCACGCAGGAGGAGTTCCAGAAGATCCGCATCCACCCGCAGGTGGGCGCCGAGATCATCGCGGCCGTGCCGTTCCCCTATCCGGTGGCGCCGCTCATCCTCAGCCACCACGAGCGGTGGGACGGCAAGGGCTACCCGCATGGGCTGCGCGGCGAGGACATCCCGCTCGGCGCCCGCATCCTGACGACGGTGGACTACTTCGACGCGGTGACGACGGAGCGGCCGTACCACAAGGCGCTGAGCCACGACGGCGCGATCTCGCTCATGCGCCACGAGGCGGGCCGCGCGCTCGACCCGCGGATCGTCGAGACGTTCATCCAGGTGCTGCCGGAGCTGGCGGCCGCCGCGGCCGGGGACGAGCAGAAGCAGGAGGCGCCGGCGCCCGCGACGCCGCCCGGCGCGGGCGCGCCGGCGGCGGGCCTGGTGCCCGACACGCCGCAGCAGAGCGTGTTCGAGAACATCGCGCTCGCGCACCGCGAGATCTACGCCCTCTACGAAATCGCGCAGTCGATGGGCACGAGCCTCGGCGTCGCCGACACGGCCGCGCTCATCTCGTCGAAGCTCACGAACCTGGTGCCGTGGTCGGGCTGCGCGCTGTTCCTCTACAACGCGGAGCCCGACACGCTGCGGTGCCGCTACACGAGCGGGATCGACGTGCACCGCCTGCTGAACGCCGTGGTCGCGGGCGGGCAGGGCCTGTCGGGCTGGGTCGCGCGCAACCGGCGCGCGCTGGTGAACGCCAATCCGCGCGTGAGCTTCGAGGCGGCGGGCGTGCCGAACGAGACGGACCTCAAGTCCGCGCTGGTGTGCCCGCTCTTCATGAACGACACGCTCATCGGCGTGCTCGCGCTGTACCACGTCGACGCGAACCGCTACAACGAGGACCACCGCCGGCTGCTCGAGCGGATCGCCGAGCAGGCCGGCCCCGTGATCCACAACTCGATCGTCTTCGAGCAGACGCAGGAAGACTCGCTCACCGACCCGCTCACGGGCCTGCCGAACCGCCGCTCGATGTTCGTGCACCTCTCGCGCGAACTCGCGCGCGCCGAGCGGCTGCACGGCGCCGCCGCGCTGATCGTGATGGACGTCGACGAGTTCAAGGCGATCAACGACACCTACGGCCACCACGTCGGCGACGAGGCGCTGCGCGCCGTGGCGCGCACGCTGTCCGCCTCGCTGCGCCCCTACGACCTCTGCGTGCGCTACGCGGGCGACGAATTCATCGTCGCTGCTGGCCGACTGCCCGCGCGACGCCGCCGAGCTCAAGCGGCAGGAGCTGCAGCAGCGTGTGGCCGACATCGTGTTCGAGGTCCGGCCCGGCCGCCGGCTGCCGCTGGCCGTCAGCGCCGGCACGGCGGTGTTCCCCGACGACGGCTCGACCTACGAGACCCTGCTCGCCGTGGCCGACCAGGGGATGTATCGCGACAAGAAGGCGCGCAAGGAGCTCGCCGAGCAAACCGCCGTCGCCACCGACCTCGCCGACGGCGCCTACGAGCCCACCCGCGAAACCGTCGACCTGCCGACCCGCCATCCGCTCACGCACTAGTGATAGATTCGTCGGATGGCTGACTACGCCGTCCTGACGGTGGCCTCCGACCGCCCCGGGCTGCTCTCGGGGCTCACCGCCGTGCTCGCCGAGCACGAGGCCAACATCACCTACGTCGACATCATCCCGCAGGACGATCGCGACCCGGAGGTGTACCTCGAGTTCGCGACCGACCGCCCGCTCGAGCCGGTGCTCGAGGGCATGCGCGCCGTGCCGGGCGTGTCGCGGGCGGAGCCGACGCCGTCGTTCGGCAAGATCTACGGCAAGCGGATCATCGTGATGGGCGGCGGCGCGCAGGTCGGCCAGGTCGCGCTCGGCGCCATCGTCGAGTCGGACCGCCACAATATCCGCGGCGAGCGGATCTCGGTCGACACGATTCCGCTCGTCGGCGAGGACGCGCTCGCCAGCGCCGTGCGCGCCGTCGTGCGCCTGCCGCGCGTGCGGCTGCTCGTGCTCGCGGGATCGCTCATGGGCGGCGACATCGCGAAGGCCGTCGAGGAAGTCCGGCAGAAGGGCCTCATCGTCATCTCCCTGAACATGGCGGGCAGCGTGCCGGACGTGGCCGATCTCGTCGTGTCCGATCCCCTGCAGGCGGGCGTGATGGCCGTGATGGCCATCGCGGACACCGCGAGGTTCGATATCGTCAGGCAGCAGAAGAGGCGGTACCAGCCGTTAGCTGTTAGCCGTTAGCCGTTAGCTGTTAGCCGTTAGCTGTTAGCCGTTAGCTGTTAGCCGTTAGCCATGAGTGAGCCACGGGATCTCGTCGAGCGGCGGAGGAAGTACATCGAGCGGCAGATCGCGCTCGGGAAGGGCGTGGACGTGTCGTTCGCCGGGCAGCGGCCGCGCGGCAGCGGGCCGGCGAACCGGGACGGGATGCCGCAACTGCCGGTCGGCCAGCACGAGGTGAAGAACTGGCCCGTGCTCGACCTGGGCGAACAGCCCGAGGTGCCGCTCGACACGTGGAAGCTCGAAGTCGTCGGCCTCGTGCACAACCCGCTCACGTTCACGTGGACGGAGTTCCTCGCGCTGCCGCAGGTGGAGGACGTGAGCGACTTCCACTGCGTGACGACGTGGAGCCGCTTCGACAACCGCTGGCGCGGCGTGCGCTTCAAGACGATCGCCGAGCTGGCCGTGCCCGACGAGGCCGCGCGGTTCGTCCTGTGCACGGGCTACGACTTCGCGCCAGACACCTACATTCCCTACACGACGAACCTGCCGCTCGCCCGCGCCGTGGACGACGACGTGCTGCTGGTCCACACCTGGGACGGCCGGCCGCTGCCGCGCGAGCACGGCGGCCCGTGCCGGATGATCACGCCGAAGCTCTACGCGTGGAAAGGCACGAAGTGGATCCGCAAGATCGAGTTCCTGCCCGATGACCGCCGCGGCTTCTGGGAAGAGCGCGGCTACTCGAACACCGCCGAACCGTGGTTCGAGGACCGCTACAGCACGGACTCGTGAGTCTTCCGATCAAACCGATGCTGGCCATGCTCGCCGAGGCGCCGCTCGGCGATCCGGGGCTGGTGTACGAGCCGAAGTACGACGGCATCCGCGCGATCGTCGAGGTGGCGCCGGGGCAGCCGGCGCGGTTCTGGTCGCGCCTCGGCAACGAGAAGACCGCCAGTTCCCCGAGCTCGCCGAGGCGACGACGCGCTGGTCGACCCGCCTGCGCACCTCCGCGGTGATCGACGGCGAGGTGGTCGCGATCGACGCGCACGGCACGCCGAAGAGCTTTCAGTTCCTTCAGAACATCCATCGCCAGGGCGCGAAACCGGCGTACCGCGCCGCCTTCGTCGCCTTCGACCTGCCGCGCCTGGGCGATCGCGACCTGCGCGGCCGTCCGCTCAGCGAGCGGCGCGCGGAGCTCGAGCGGCTGATGAAGGGCGCGAAGGCGCCGCTGCTCCGCGATCGAGCGAGCAGGCCGCCGGCGACGGCCACGCGCTCTGGGATCGCGCGCACCGCGAGGGCTGGGAAGGCCTGATCGTGAAGCGCGCGGCCTCGCGCTACGCGTCGGGCAAGCGCACGAACGACTGGCGCAAGCTCAAGATCACGCACGAGCAGGAGTTCGTCGTGGGCGGCTGGACGGATCCGCGCGAGTCGCGCGCGCATTTCGGATCGCTCATCCTCGGCGTGTTCGAGACCCGGCGGGCTGCGCTACGTCGGCCACGTGGGCACCGGCTTCGACGAGGCCGAGCTGGCGCGCGTGATGACGCTGCTGAAGCCGCTCGCCACGGACCGCTGCCCGTTCGTGAACACGCCGGCAAGGAAGGAACGCCCGCACTGGGTGAGGCCGACGCTCGTCGCGCAGGTGAAGTTCGGCGAGTGGACGAGCGACGGCATCCTCCGCCATCCTGTGTACCTCGGCATGCGTGACGACAAGAAGGCGCGCGACGTGCACCGCGAACGCCCGGCCGCCGGCGGCCCCGCCGATGACCTCACCGCGCAGCTCGACGCGATCGAGCGCAGCCGGAAGGACGGCCACCTCGTCCTGCCCGGCGGCGACCGCCTGCACGTCACCAACCTGCACAAGGTGTTCTGGCCCGGACCGAAGCTGACCAAGGGCGACCTGCTCCGCTACTACGCGCAGGCGGCGCCGTTCATCCTCCCCGTCGTGGCCGAACGCCCGCTCGTGATGAAGCGATTGCCGAACGGCGTGTCGGCGCCGTACTTCTACCAGCACCGCGCGCCCAACGAAGTGCCCGACGGCGTCCGCGCCGAGACGCTGCCGGATGACGATGTGCCGTCGCGGCTCGTGGGCGGCAGCCTGAAGACGCTTCTCTACATGGCGCAGCTCGCGGCGATCTCGCAGGACCCGTGGTTCTCGCGGGTGGGCGACTCCGATCACGCCGTGGAAGCGGCGATCGATCTCGACCCGATGCCCGGCGTCACGTTCGCCGGGTGCTCGACGTGGCGCGCTGGGTGCGCGACGAGCTCGAGGCGCTCGGCGTGACCGGCTTCCCGAAGACGTCGGGCGCCGACGGCCTGCACATCTACGTGCCGCTGCCGCCGGGCACGACGTACGACACCGGGCGCATCTTCTGCCAGATCATCGCCACCGCCGTGGCGCACAAGCACCCGAAGGCGGCGACGATCGTCCGCTCGGTCGGCAAGCGCGGCACGCAGGTCTACGTGGACTACCTGCAGAACATCCGCGGCAAGACGCTCGCGACGGCCTACAGCGCCCGCGCGAGCGAGTACGCGGGCGTCTCGACGCCGCTCACGTGGAAGGAAGTCGACGCCGGCGTGCGCCGCGAGGATTTCACGATCCGGACCGTGCCGGCGCGTCTCGCGAAGGTGGGCGACCTGTGGGCGGGCCTGCGCAAGTCGAAGGGGATCAACTTCGCGCGCGTGTCGAAGAAACTCGAAGCCGTTCAGCGAGCTGCTGCAGGAACACCCCGACGTCGGTGACGACGCCGGCGGCCACGGCCGGGCCGCTCGACACGACCTTCGCCACCACCGACGGATTGATGTCCACGCACACGATCGGCACCGCGGCCGGCAGCATGCGGCCCGTCGCCGTCCCGTGCAGCATCGTCGACAGCACGAGCACCAGATCCGCGCCGGCCAGCGCGCGCGCGTAGCGGCGCTGCGCCTCGACGACGTCCATGACGGTATCGGGCAGCGGCCCGTCGTCGCGGATGCTGCCGGCGAGGACGAACGGCACGTGCTGCTTCACGCATTCGTGCATCACGCCGGAGGTGAGCACGCCCTGCTTCACCGCGGCCTCGAGGCTCCCGGCGCGCGAGATGGCGTTGATGGCGCGCATGTGGTGGCGGTGGCCGCCCGTGATGCTCTGCCCCGAGTCGAGGCTCACGCCGAGCGACGTGCCGTAGAGCGCCTGCTCGACGTCGTGCACGGCCAGGGCGTTGCCCGCGAGCAGCGCGCTGACGTAGCCGCCGCGCACGAGTTCGCGGAGAAACGGCGCGCCGCCGACGTGCACCACCACGGGCCCGGCGACGACGA
Organism: uncultured Acidobacteriota bacterium; assembly: GCA_963792785.1. GTDB lineage: Bacteria > Acidobacteriota > Vicinamibacteria > Vicinamibacterales > CAVVIG01 > CAWIMX01. Next base: position 1,831,544 of record CAWBXO010000001.1, read on the forward strand.
CGAGGCGGCCCTTCCGCGCCTTGATGTCGCGGAGCGCGGCGGCGACCTTCTCCACGGCGGCGTCGACGGGATGCTCGGACGAGAAGTCGTGCGGGAGGCTCGCGAAGTCCCAGCGGTCGGCGCCGGCGGGCACGGGCTGGACGCGGACGCCCTTCGTGCCGCAGACCACGCGATCGCCGGCGCGGACATCGTCCACCGCCTCGCAGCGCGCGCGGCCGCCGTCGACGACGATCACGCCGTCGGATCGAGGCTCGACGACGTCGAGCCAGGCGCCGTCAACCGCGACGGTGGTGGGCTTGTTGGTGGCGGCGTAGAAGCCGTCGGGGAGGCAGGCGTCCCGCTCGGCGGCGCGAAGGGTGGCGTCGGGACGCGTTTCTGACACGGCGTGACCGCGTGGGTTCGACTGGCGACGAGCGACTGACGACTAGCGACTAAATGGTGCGCCCGACAGGATTCGAACCTGTGGCCTACGGCTCCGGAGGCCGTCGCTCTATCCAGCTGAGCTACGGGCGCATTCTGAACACGCGGTCCGCGAAGGCTGGCCTGCCAGCCGAAGCTCGCACGGCGCGAGCGAAGGCTGGTGCGCCCGGAGGGAATCGAACCCCCGGCCTACAGGTTCGAAGCCTGTCGCTCTATCCATCTGAGCTACGGGCGCGACGCCATCGCAGACTGACGAGTGTAGTCCGGCGCGTAGCGGTGTGGCAAGGCGGGGAATGCTCGCCCGGCCAACCTCGAGGCGCCCTGTAACGTCCAACGCGCGCGGCGGTATCAACCTCCCAGGGAGGCCCCGTGCTCCAGACGATCCTGACCGACATCAAGTACGGCGCGCGCATGCTGACCAAGCGGCCGGGCCTCAGCGCCACCGCCATCCTGGCTCTCGCCCTGGGCATCGGGCTGACGACGACGATGTTCAGCCTCGTCTACGTGACGACGCTGAAGGGGCTGCCCTACCCAGACGCCGACCGCCTGGTGCTCCTGAACCGCTCGCGGCCCGCCCAGAACATCCAGTTTCTGCCGGTCGAGATCCACGACTTCGCCGACTGGCGGAGCGAGCAGAAGAGTTTCGAGGACCTTTCCGCCTACTACGCCGAGACGGTGGACGTCGCGGGCGCCGAGGGAACGCCCATCCGGTACCTCGGCGCCTACACGGACGCCCGGCTGTTCAAGCTGCTCCGGATCGAACCGATCCTCGGGCGGACGTTCACGGCGGAGGAAACCGCGCCGGGCGCGGCGCAGGTGATGATCCTCTCCTATCGCGCGTGGCAGAACCGCTTCCAGGGCGATCCCGGCGTCATCGGCAGGGTCGCGCACGTGAACGAGCAGCCGACGACGATCATCGGCGTGATGCCCGACGGGTTCGACTATCCGGGATACCTGGACGCGTGGCTCCCACTGCAGCTCGATCCGCTGGCGTTTCCGCGCGGCGTCGGGCCCCAGCTCGAACAAACGCAGCTCTCGGCCGTCGGCCGGCTGAAGCCGGGCGTGACGTTCGAGCAGGCCGAGGCGGAGATGTCGGGCATCGCCCGGCGGCTGGCACAGGCCTATCCGGCGTCGAACGAGGGCATCGGCGTGCACCTGACGCCGCTGGTCCAGAGCTTCATCGGCCGGCAGGCCGTCGTCATGCTCTACACGATGCTCGGCGCGGTGTTCGGCGTGCTCCTGATCGCCTGCGCGAACGTCGCCAACCTGCTGCTCGCGCGCACGGTGCTGCGCACCAAGGAAATCGCCGTGCGCACGGCGCTCGGCGCGAGCCGGCTGCGGACGGTCTCGCAGCTCCTCGCCGAGACGCTGGTGCTGTCGGTGGCGGGCGCGGCCCTTGGCATCGGCCTGGCGTCCTACGGCATCGGCGTCTTCAACGCCGGACTGGAGATCCAGCAGCTGCCCGTCTGGATGCGGGCATCGCTCGACGTGCCCGTGCTGGCGTTCGTGCTGGCGATCACGTTCCTCTCGACGGTGATCGCCGGATCGGTGCCGGCCTTCCGGGCGTCGAAAACCAACGTCAACGAGATCCTGAACGACGAGGCGCGCGGGTCGTCCGGCGTGCGGCTGGGGCGCATCAGCAAGAGCCTGGTCATCGGCGAGATCGCACTGTCGTGCGGTCTCCTCGTCGGCGCCGGCCTGATGATCCGGACGATCCTCAACGTCACGAACTTCGACTACGGCTTCGACGCCGATGGCGTCTATACGGCGCGCGTCGGCCTGTTCGCGGCGGCCTATCCGACGCCGACATCGGAGATGCAGTTCTACGACAGCCTGCTCGACCGCATCGGCGCGATGCCGGGCGTGCAAGCCGCCGTGTTGACCTCCGATCTGCCGGCCCGCGGCGCGCAGGTCCAGACGCTGTCGATCCAGGGCGTCGCGTATCCGACGCCGGACGCGCACCCGCGCGCCCGGCGCGTGGTGATCACGCCCGGCTTCTTCGAGATGTTCGGCAAGGCGCCGGTGCGCGGGCGGCTGTTCACCCGGGCGGACGCGGCCGGCCGCCAGCCGGTGGCGGTCGTCAACGAGCGCTTCGTGCAGCGGTATCTGTCCGGCACGGATCCGATCGGCGAGGCCGTCCGGCTCGGGGACAATCCGGACGAGCCCTGGCGCACCGTCGTCGGCGTGGTGCCGGACCTGCACCTGGGCGGCGCGATCCAGACCGGCGATGCGCACGACGAGGGCGTCTACGTCCCGCTCGCGCAGAACACGATCAACTTCATGAGCCTGATGGTGCGGACGGCGCAGAATCCGCTCACCTACGCGCCTGGGATCCAGGCGACGGTGAACACGCTGGATCCGAACCTGCCGCTGTACTGGGTGCGGTCGCTGCGCGACCAGTACGCGCTCGACAACTGGTTCATCCGGGCGTTCGGCACGCTGTTCCTGACGTTCGGCGTGGCCGCGCTGGCGCTCGCGACGATCGGGCTCTACGGGGTGATGTCGTTCGCGGCGAGTAACCGCACGCGCGAGATCGGCGTGCGGATGGCGCTCGGCGCGGACGCGCGGAGCGTGATGGGGCTCATGCTGCGGCAGGGCGGGCTGCAGCTCGCGATCGGCCTCGCGATCGGCCTTGGCCTCGCGGCCGTGCTGGGGCAAGGGCTGACGGCGCTCCTGTTCGGGGTGCGGCCGCTCGATCCGGCGGTGATGGCGGCGGTGGTCGTGACGCTCGGCCTGGCGGGACTGGTGGCCTGCCTGATCCCGGCGCGGCGCGCAACGCGGGTGGATCCGATCGAGGCGCTGCGCTACGAATAGCGCGGCGGCCTTGTGCTAACATGACGGGTTCACCTACCGGGCCGGTAGCTCAATTGGCAGAGCAGCAGACTCTTAATCTGCGGGTTGTGGGTTCGATTCCCACCCGGCTCACCAGCTTTACCCTGTTCACTTGATCCCGACGACCATCGAATCGGGTCCCGCGAGATGCTCAACAAAGGTCTTCCGGAAACCCGCCTTCTTCATCCACCCCTTGCAGTCCGCGCCCGAATAGTCGAAGCCTCCTGGCGACTCGATGAGCATGTTCAGGCTCATGAGGAGCCCGAAGGCGTTCTTCGATCGGTCATCGTCGATGATGGCTTCGTGGACAATCAGGGCGCCTCCCTTGGGCAGCGCGTCGTGGGCTTTTTTGAGGAGGGCCAGCTTCTCCTCGAGGTTCCAGTCGTGAAGGATGTGCCCCATGATGAGGACGTCGGCCGAGGGGAGCGCACTCTTGAAGAAGTCGCCCGCCGTGAACGTGAGGCGGCGCTCGAGACCGAACGACTTCACATACTCCAGGAACACAGGGCCGACAGGCGCCAGGTCGAACTCGCCGCCGCTGAGATGCGGGTGCGCGAGCGCCACCTGGACCGCGACGCAGCCCTGCGCACCGCCCACATCGATGAACGTCTTGTATCGCTTCCAGGGGAATTTCTTCGCAAGTGCGATCGCCGAGCCCATGGTGATGCCGCTCATCGCCGACAGGAACTGGCGGAGTTTCTGGGGATCGGCGTAGATCGTGGCGAAGAAGTTGTCGCCGTGCCTGGCCTCGTTTTGCGGTTGCCCGGTGCGAAGGCCTTCAGTCAGCGAGCCCCAGAAACCGTACAGGCGAGCCCCCGCCATCTCGAGGATCCCTCCGACATAGGAAGGCTTGCCGCGGTCGAGAAAGAGCGCCGATTCCGGCGTGTTGGAATAGGTCGTGCCCTTGCGGCGGAGCATCCCGAGCGAGACCAGCGCGTCGAAGAAGTCCCGCGCGCTCCGCGCGTGCAGCCCGAGTCGCTGCCGCAGCGCCTTCGCTTCGACCGGGCCCTTGGCGAGTTCCGTGAAGAGGCCGAGCTCAATGGCGCTCAACAAGGTCTTTGAGCCCCAGAAGCCGAGGCCAAGCTGCATGATTCCGTCAGGGGTGAGGCGGGGCTTCGCGGACTTCGTCGGCTTCTTCCGGGGGGCGGCCATCCTGATTCTCCTTTGGTAAAGGTCCGAGTAGCGTAGTCGATCAGCGGCAGATCACTTGCCGCTGAGCGTGCGGCCCACTTCCACGCCGAACTTCGGGTCGTCTTTCGTGCCCTCGATCTTGATCGCCACGCGCGTGCCCGCGTGCGGCGAGCGGAAGAGCGCATCGAACGGCTTCAGCAGCCACGACTTCACGCCGGTGACCATCTCCGACATCGAGGCGTCCATCTTCACGTCGCCGCGGAAGGCCAGTGTGCCGTCGCGCAGGCCATAGACGCCCGCCATCTGCACCGCCGCGCCCGTCACCCCGAAAGTGACGAGGGGAATCACCATCTTCCCGTCCTTGAGCGCGAACTCCCCCTTCATGTTCGACACGACATCGTCGACGGTCTCGTCCCCGGGCGTGCCCTGGCCGCGGCGGCTGAGCTCGTCGACCTTGTCCTGCACGACGCTGCTGCCGAAGTGGGCATCCTCCAGCGAGAAGGTGCCGGTCAGCCAGAGCTTGTCGACGACGTCCGCGTCGCCGGGTCCGATTTCGAGCCGCGCCTGAAAGCGCATGGCCCCGCTGAGCGGCGGACGCGCGGCGTCGACCGCGAGGCGCATGAAGTCCTCGATGCGCGCGTCGTCGCCCTGCACGTCCAGCGTGACCCGCTTGCCGTCTTCACCCTCGACGCCGACGATGGCGCCCGAGGTGGTGAACGCGGACGCGCCGAGCCGCGCGTCGACCGTGGTCAGAAAGACGTCGCCGCTCGTGCCGTCGATGACCGCGGCGAACGTGGTCTCGAGCGGCACGGCGCCCGCGTGGAGCGTGGGCAGCGCGAAGTCGGGCGTCGTCGTCGTGCCCTTGGCGTCGATGCGCTCGAGGACGCCGCCGAACGACCCCTTGGAGCCCAGCGCGCCGGCGATGCCCTTGATCGTGCCGAGGTCCGCCGTGAACGCGTACTCGCCGTCGAGCGGCGTCAGGCTCGGAGCGTCGCGGCGCCAGGGGCCGAAATGGCCCGTCGTGTCCACCGCCCCGAACGGAATCGGGTTGGTCAGTGACGCCGTGAACGGCGCGGGCACGGCCAGGCCGACGTCGCGCATCTCGAGCGTGAAGATGTCGAACACCTTCGGCTTCTTCGCCGGGTCTTTCGAGAGAATCGACAGGCGGGCGTTCTCGCTCACGAGCCGGTCGATGTACGTGCGGTCCTCGTCGTGGTCCTCGCCGGCCCCGGCGTCCCCGGGGTCCACGTCCGGCAGGTCATCACCGCGTCGCGGGGGCACGGAGATCTCGAGGCCCTCGAGCCGCACGTCGCGGGCGCGGCGCCGCAGCAGCCCCGTCAGATCGGTCGTGCCGGAGAAGGCGCGGATCGTAATGAAGGGCGGGATGTCGGTGCGGCCCTGATAGCGGATCACGAGCCCTCGCCCCGCGAACGTCGGGGGCAGGAACGACATCTCGAACTCGTCGAGCGTGACCTCGCTGTCGAGGCGCGCGGCAAGGGTATCGACGATCTCGTCGTGCAGCCAGGGCGACGCCCACCAGGCGACGATGAAGACGCCGCCGATCAGGAGGAGCAGGCCTCCCAGAACCCCCGCGAGAAGCCAGCGCCTGCGCATCCTTCCATTGTAGCGACGAAGCGCTGTGCATCCGCGCGGGTCAAGCCCACTCACCAGGCCGGAGGTTGCGGCCTGGTTCTACGCCGAAGCGCCGACGGCTCCCGCGCGCGACGAAGCCGTTCCGGTCTGCACTTTGGCCAGTTGATACACCGTCGGCCGTGCGTTGCGGACCGGCAGCGGCACCTTCTGGTCGAACAGCCTGACCATGTCGTGAGTCCCGACCAGACGCCAGGCGGGGCCGAAGAGCGCTTCGACATCGTGAGGGTCCATCCCGCGCGGCAGAATCAGCCGGCGGCCCCGGCGGAACGCGAAGAAGAGGAGCGTGGCATCAGCAGCGGCAAGCGACGTAATACCGCTGGCCGCGAGCGCGGCGACCCCGTCTGGCAGCCCTTGTATGCAGCCCAGGTCGTAGATCAGCGAGTAGCCTAGCGGGGCGGCAAGCGTGCCAAGTCTCGTGACGTCGCCGACGATCCAGCGGACGTCGACGCCTGCTTCCGCCGATCGTTCCCGCGCCTGCGTGATCGCGCGCTCCTCGAGATCGACCGCAGTGACGTCCCAGCCTTTCCGGGCCAGGTGGATCGCGTCGCGACCCTTCCCGCATCCGACATCGAGCGCCCGGCGACCGGCGCCCGCCGAGTCACCGAGCACCATGTCCAGGAGCTGCGGCCCGGGCGCACGGTCCCAAGGGGTGAAGCCGAGTCGGTACAACAGGCGATACGGCGGCACGCCATCTATCTTGGTGTGTGCGATCCGCCTCGTCAACCCAGCCGAGCGCGAGGTTTCCGAAGTCCGGGTAGTTCGACGTTGAGCCCGCGCGGCCGCTCTCGTAGGATGAGACCATGAAGAAGTCGGCCACGAACCAGGGCCAGTCCGCGTCCGAGCTCATCTCGAAACGCGTCGCCGATCTCGGGGGCTGGCGCGGGAAAACGCTCGGCAGGATGCGCGCCCTCATCAAGAAAGCCGACCCGGACATCGTCGAGGAGTGGAAGTGGGTGAAGCCCACCAACCCGGGCACGCCGGTCTGGTCGCACGACGGGATCATCTGCACCGGCGAATCCTATAAGCAGGTCGTGAAGCTGACGTTCGCCAAGGGCGCGTCGCTGAAGGATCCGGCTCGTCTGTTCAACGCGAGCCTCGACGGCAACGTGCGCCGCGCGATCGACATCCACGAGGGGGAGGTCGTCGACGAGTCCGCCTTCACGGCGCTCGTTCGGCAGGCGATCGCCCTGAACCGTGCCGGCACGGCGAAGAAGACCAAGAAGGCGAAGTCTTAAGGCAGCCGCCGGAGCTGCGCGGCCAGGCTCGCCACCTGGATCTCGAGCCGTTTCACCTCGCGTCTCACGGCGTTGCCCTGCAGCTCCATCCAGAACCACAGCTTGACCAGCGCGAGGCCGGCAAACGCGAGCGCCGACGCGGCGCCCCAGCGCAGCATGCTGGCGACGTCGGGCGCCGACACGAACCGCCACGCCGTCACCACGCCCACACCGAACAACACGAAGCCGGCGATCCAGCCCGCGACATTCATGAACCCGAACGGCCCGCCGAACGTGGCGAGCACCTGGCGGTGAAACGCCTGGTCGCGGCCGAGGCGATCGAGCAGCTCGGCGTCTTCAGCCGACAGCGACGAACGAATGGCGTGATCGAGATCACTCATGAGATCCCCCTGTTCGTGATGTAGCGGCGCCCAACCGACCCTTCAGCGCCTCGCGCGCTTCGTGCAGACGCGACTTGACGGTACCCGCGGGAATGCCCAGCGCCGACGCGATCTCCTCCACTGACAGATCCTCGCCGTAGTAAAGGTGCACGGCGGCGCGCTGCTTCGGCGGCAGCTGCCGAATGGCCGCCGCCAGATCGATCCGATTGTCCGCGCTTATGGCTGGCGCCTCTCGACGCGCGTCGCCCTCGGCCGCCTGCGGGTCGAGCCGCCGGCGCCGCACGTTCTTGCGGATCGCGTCGGCGCACTTGCGCGTCGCGATCCCGTAGATCCAGGCGGGGAACCGCGCGGGATCGCGCAGGCCGCGCAAGCCGCGAATCGCCGCAATCCACGTGTCCTGCACGACGTCCCGGGCCGCCTCGGCCGACTCGCTGGACCCGCCGAGCACGCGCGCGGCGTACCGCAGCAGGCGTGGGGTCCAACGCCGCGCCAGGCCGTCCATGGCGTCGGCCGAGCCGGCCTGGCCGAGCAGCACCAGGTACTCGTCGAGAGAGCGTTCGGGCGACGGATCCAAGTCGAGGCATATTCCCACGGCTCATCTCTACAGTCGCTCGAGGGCGGGGAAGGGTTCATTCCGGTGTTGACATGCGAGCGGGGTGCGGGCACAGTGCCCTCAGCGCGCGCTGGGGCGCCTGCTGTCCGCGGCAAGGGAGCTGGCTGCCACCCACCTGCGGGTTCGCTCGACAACAATATACCTTCATTTTGACCGGTATAAAAGGGGAGCTCAGCCATGCCCTCGACTTCGTTCGGGGCAGGGAAGGAAGGTCTCGATGCCGCGCACGATCTCGCCCGACACGTCCCTCGACCAACTGAAGAAAGACGCGAAGCGCTGGCTGAAGGCGCTGCGCGCCGGCGACGCCGACGCCAGGCGGCGCCTCGACCGGGCGCTGCCCGGCGCGAGCGCGGTCCAGACACGCCGACGCGCAACTCGCGCGGCCCGGGCGTACGGCTTCGCAATGGCTGTCGTGGTGACGCGCGCGGTCGATGCCGCCGCGCAGGCAACCCTCGGCCGCGAATTCTGAACATCTCGCCGCCGTGTCGTCGTGCCTTGAACGGTCGAGACGAGGCCGCGCTCGCCTGCCTCAACGAGCACTACGGCCGCGCCTTCACGCTCGACGACCTCGGCGCGGAGTTCTGGCGCCGCAACTACGGATTCCGCCAGCGGGCCTCGCGCGAGGAGACGACGCCGCGCGTGCGGCCCGAGGAAGCGCGGCTGCTCGTCGCGCAGGACGCGGGCTACGCGAGTTCGGACGCGCTGACGCGCCCGGGCCGGCGCCCACGCGCGACCCCGCATTCGCGGTGGACGAGTCCGCAGCATCTATCGGCCCGACGCGTCAGTTGACCGGCGCGGACTGGGATCGCCTGCTCGACGCGATCGCCGCCCGCGGCATGCGCACGAGCGACCTGCGGTATCCGGTGCGGAGCATCGGGCCCTCGTCGGACCTGGAACCATCTCGGTCCTGATGCTGGGCCTGGCGCCAGGTCAGCGACGCCGGCCTCGCGCATCTCGCGCGGATGAAACGGCTGCGGCGGCTGAATCTCACAGGCACGAACGTGACCGACCGCGGCCTCGCCGTGCTGCGCGATCTGCCGGACCTGCGCGCGTTCACGATGACGTGGCACCGCGGCATCTCCGACGCCGGCATGGCACACCTCGCGCACTGCGAGGCGATCGAAAACGTCGACCTCATGGGATCGCCCGTCGGCGACTCTGCTGTGGAGGTGCTGACCGGAAAGTTGCGCGCGTGTTCGACGGACGGCCGCGACGGACGCCCGTTCGTGCCGGCGAACACGCGCCTCGCGGGCTGGGATCCCTCCACGCCGTTCCGCCTGCTCGTCGACGGACCGATCACGAACGCAGGCCTGGGATCCGTCGCCGCGCTCGAGGGCCTCGCCGAATTCGACGTGTTCTGGCACGCGACGAACGTCACGGGCGCCGGCTTCGGGCCGCTCGTGCGCCTGCCGCATCTGGTCGCGCTCGTCGCCGACGCCCGAGCGGCGCGCGCGGCGCTCGCTCTAGGCGCCATGCGACCTGCGCGGCTGGGCTCGGCCGCCGCCGCCGGAGACGAAGGCTACGAGTTCGCCCGCTGACGAGTCTCAGGAACTCTGCCGCGTTGCCAGGCGCTCGTCATCGCGGCTTCTCGTGGCGGAGGGTCTTCAGCTCGGGCACGCGCCGCGAGGACGACCGTCGCTCACGGTGCGCTGCCCCGGTTCCCCGCGCTTCGCACGCTCACGCCGATCGGATCGACGACGACGGTTTCCGGCACGTCGGCCGTTGCGAACGGCTGGAACACCTGTCCAACATGTACTGCCGCGATGGCGACCGCGTCGACAACTCATCGCCGGCTCGCTCTGACCGCGGCCTCACGGCTTACGGAGCACGCTGGCCGATCGCGTGGGCATGCACGCTCGAACCGGTCGAGTCCTAAGACTCGAGTACAGGCGCGGGCGTCCCATCCGCGGCTTGTCGACGCTCGACGGCGCTCTCCCGCAAGCCGGGCTGACCTACGCGGGCACGCGGGTGTTCCGGCCCGCGGTGCGGGTCAGGTACCGACGTAGTGCCGGGCGCTCAGGGCTAACGGTAGTGGGTAACGATTAGCGGCCATCACCGCGTCACCAGGTCACCACGCCACCAAATCTCTAGGTGGTCAGCCGCAGCGGCAGGCGCGTCGGCGCGGCGGTCAGCCCTTCGGGCATCTGGAGATCGGGCATCGGCGGCGCCATGAAGAGGCGGCGGGCGGCTTTCGCGATCATCCGCGCGCGCTTCGCCGACCGCGCCACGCGCGCGCTGTCGGTCGCGATGCCCGTGTTCGCGTACATCTGGCGGTACAGCTTCGAGAGCAGCACGAACGCCAGGCGCGAGCGGATCGAGCGCACGCACCTGGAGCGCTTCCAGACGTTCGACAACGAGTAGAACCGATCCCAGACGTCCTGCGTGCGGCTGCGGATCTCGTCCCCGCTCATCGTCGGATGCGGCGCGTAGATTCTCGGCCGCGCGGACGAGGGCAGCAGCCAGTACCGGTTGAGCGGCACGCCCGCCACCGTCGGAATGTCGGCCTCGCGCTCCCACTTCTCGAAGTCCACCGTGCCGGGGAACGGCGTGAGCATCACGAACTGCGCGAAGGACACGCCGGCCCGCTGCGCGAGGTCCGCCGTGGCGTCGAACGTGTCCGGCCGATCGGTCGGCAGGCCGAAGATGAACGACCCGAGCACGTAGACGCCGGCATCCCGGAACGCCTGCAGACGCGTGACGAGCGCCTCGCCGGAGTCGTTGAAGTTCTTGAACACCGCCTTCAGGCCCTCCGGCGTGACCGACTCGACGCCGACCAGCGCGCCGCGGATCCGGGCGCGGCGCATCGCGGCGAGGAACTCGGGATCCTCGGCGGCCTCCATCGTGATCTGCGTGTAGAAGTTCAGATCGCCCGGCAGCCGCTCGAGCTGCGCCATCAGCTCGAAGCGCTCCCGGCGAAGCGCGGTCAGCGCGGCCAGCCGCAACGGGTCGCCCCGGCGCTCGGCTGCGGCCAGATCCGCGAGCGTGACCGGATAGAAGTTGTCGTCGGCCAGCACGACAAAGCGGAAGCCGCGCCGCCGCAGCTCGACGATCTCCCGGACGACTTCGGCCACGCGGCGCTGGCGCGGCTTCTGGCCGTCGGTCTTCCAGACCGAGCAGAACGAACAGTGCTTCGGGCAGCCGCGCACGGTCTGGACCGAGCCCAGCATGTAGCGATCGGCCGGCAGCAGGTCCCACCGCGCCGGCGAGAACGACTCGCCCTCGACGTGGCCGCCGTCGTAGGCGGCTTCCGGCCGCTCGCGATCGCAATCGGCGAGCACGCGCGGCCACACGAGGTCGCCGTCGCCGCTCACCACGGCATGCGCGCGGCCGTGCTCGCGGACTTCGTCGGGAAACAGCGTCGCATGGATGCCCCCGAACACGACGTACGCCCCGCGCTCGCGCGCGATCTTCCCGATGCGGTAGCCGCGCAGCGCGTTCGCCGTGTGGATGCCGATGCCGACGACGTCGCCCGCCGCGAAGGCCGTCTCGTCGACCGGATCGAGCGTCTCGTCGACGATGTTCGGCACGCCGTACTTCTCCGGTGTCGCCGCCGCGAGCACGTACAGCCAGCGTGGCGTGATGACCGCAGTACCCGAACGAGACGTCACTCGGATTGACCAGGTGGACGCGCACGACAGCCTCCTTCAGAAAGAGTCGGCGATCGATCGCCCGACGCGGGTGAAGAATTCCGCCGTCGCGGTCGCGGCCTTGCGCGATCCGCGGCCGACGGCGACGCCGGCGCCGGCCGCCGCGCCCCACGGCGTCGGCGCGCCGGCCGCGTCCTCATCCGCCATCGCGATGGGCGGGGTGTCGAGCGGCTGGATCCGCACGGCCGCAAGCAGCGCCCGCGGCCCGGCGTCCGTTACCGGCGCGGCCGGAAGCGAGGACGGAGGCTCCGCCGGGAGCGCCGACGCAAGCTCGGCCGCCGCCGGCCACCGCACCGCCGGCGTCGAGGCCGCCTCGGGCCACGGCGCCCCGGTCGGTAGAACGCGCGCCCGCGGGACCGCCTGGCGCGCCGCGATTTCCAGGCGCACGAGCGGCGCCGCGATCGGATCGACCGCCGGCGTCGACGGGCCGAGCGTGGCCACCAGCGGCAACCCGCCCACGACCAGCGCGACGAGCGCCGGCACCGCGCCCGTGCCGAACGCGACGTGCGTCCAGGAACCGGAGACGTGAGTGCTCGTGCCCGCCAGCAGGCGCTCGATGCGGCACCGCAGGCCGCTCGACGCGCCGACGCCGAGCGTCCCCTCCCACGCGCGGCGCGCCAGCGCGTGATCCGCCACGGCGGCGAGGCTCGACGCATACGCCCGCGGCGATCCGGTGATCGACACGGCCAGCTCGTCACACGCGATCTCGCGCTCCAGCCGGATCCGCCGCTGGAGCCACCACGCCGCCGGATGCCACCCCGCCACCGTGCCGGCGATCGCCAGCAGCAGGTTCGTCCGATCGTCACGGCGCTGCACGTGGGCCCATTCGTGAATCACCACGCGGTCGAGCGCCGCCGCGTCCAGCGCGGCGGCCAGGGCGGGCGCGACGGCGATGACGGGCGCCCGCACCCCGACGACGGCCGCCGTGGCGACGCGCGGCGACAACACGAGACGGGCGGGACGCCCGGACGCGCGGACGCGACGCCAGGCGGGGAGCCTCGCCTCGAGGCCGGCGGGAAACGGCCTCGCGGCCGCGCCGGCACGGACGAGCGCGAACGCCGCGATCAGGAGCCGCGCCGCGGCGATCGCGAGCCACGCGCCGCCGAGCGCGATCGCGATGGCATCCGACGTCCACCACTCGGCGGGCAGGGCGACGGCGACCGGCGGCGGCGCGGCCGCGAAGGCCGGCGCCACGCGCGCGGCCGCGGCGGCCCGGAGGATCGGCACGATCGGCAGCGCCACCACGGCCGCCAGCGCGGCCGACGCCACGCCGAATCGGATCCGCGCGGGCGCCTGCGCGAGCCAGCCGAGCGCCGCCGCCGCGACGATGGCGACGATCGCGCCCTGCCAGATCCAGTTCAGGAGGATGTCCATCGCGCTCAGGCCTCCTCGATCAGCTTTTTCAAGCGCTTCAACTCGTCCGGGTCGAGCTGCTCATCACCAAGCACGTTGAGAACCAGCAGGCTCGGCGAGCCGTTGAAAAGGCGCCGCGCCAGCAGGCGCAAGGCCCGAAGCCGCGCCTGCCGCTCGTCGAGCAGCGGCCGGTAGATGAAGGCGCGCGCCACCTTCTCGTGCGCCACGCAGCCCTTCTCCTCGAGGATACGCAGCATGGTCTGCACGGTGCTGTAGGTGACGGGCCGCGGGCGGCGCAGGTCGCCGACGACGTCGGCCACCGTCGCGGTGCCGCGCTCCCACAGCGCGCGCATGATGCGGGCCTCGGCGTCGGTCAGGGCGGGGGATCGGGGTCTCGCCATGGATGATGTCTTAATGAATTAAGAGATTGGGGCTACTCTACCAACCGGACGGAATCTCGTCAATGAAAGAATTAAGAGTTCCGGTGGTCGTACCATGACATCAGGAGGCCCCGCATGCGTTCCGCCGCCATTCTGTTCGGGCTCATCGCGCTCGCCACGATCGCCGCGCCATCGCCCGCGGCCGCCCAGCCGCCGTGGACGCCGCCGGTCTTCATAAGCGGCTCGCTTCCTGAAGCGGCGCCCCAGGCCGTCGGCGGCGGGGAGGTCCTGCTCGACGCGGTTCTCGGCGCCAACGGCGTCGTGCGCGACGTGACGGTGCTGCGCGAGACGCCGCCGTTCACCGAGGCGGCCGCCGCCGCGGTGCGCGGCTGGCGGTTCCGCGGCGCCGAGGGCGCGCACGTCCTCGTCGCGTACATCGTGCGGCCGCCCGTGCTGAGGGGCCCCACCCTCGGCGCGGTGCCGGCCGACACCGCGACGCCGGGTGACGCCCTCGCCTTCCCCACCCGCCTCGTCACACCGGAGTACCCGCCGCGCGCGACCGGCGCCGCGGTCGTGCTGGTCGAGGTGGCGGTGAGCGCCGAGGGCCGCGCGTCGGGAGTGGTGGTCCGGCGATCGGCCGGCGCGTTCGACGAGGCGGCGATCGCGGCGGCGCGGCAGTGGACGTTCCGGCCCGCGCGCGTCGACGGCCAGGTGGTCGCAACGACCGCGGAGATCATCTTCTCGTGGCGAGCGCCCGTGGTGGCGCCGCAGATCCCCCGGTAAATCCTTGCTACAATGGCGACGGACTTTATTCTTTGCGGCGAGGTGACATGAAGATCAGATTCGCAATCATCGCGCTGGTGGGCGCGGCGGCGCTCGGCCTCGGGTCGCTCGGCGCGTTCGCCACGGTGTCGGCACAGGAGCCGGCGGCGTCGGTGTGGGACGGCGTGTTCAACGAGGCGCAGGCCAAGCGCGGCGAGACGCTTTACCAGGAGCAGTGCGCGAGCTGCCACGGCCCCGACCTGGGCGGCGGCGAGATGGCACCCGCCGTGGTCGGCGCGGACTTCTACTCGGGCTGGATGGATCTGACGCTCGGCGATCTCTCGGAGCGCATCCGCGTCTCGATGCCGCAGAACAACCCGCAGAGCCTGAGCCGCGCGCAGACCGCCGACATCCTGGCCTTCCTGCTCTTCCGCAACAACTATCCGGCCGGCAAGGACGAGCTCTACTCGCAGCCCGAGTACCTGAACACGATCAAGATCGAGCCGAAACCGGACTCGGGGCAGTAACCAAGGCCACGCCTGTTGAGGGCCGAACCGACTCCGGCGCGCCGTCGCCTCGGTTCGGCCCTCGCCGTCTCCGTTTTTCTCGCCGCCGCCCTGCCGCGTCTCGTCTACCTCGCCGCCGCGCGCCCGCCCTACGCGGGCGACTACTGGGATCTGGCCAGCGGCCTGCGCCGGTTCGGCGTCTTCGGCTTCGGCGGCTTTCAGACGACGGCCTTCGAGCCGCTGTATCCGTTCTTCCTCGCCGCGATCCGCCTCGTCTCTCGTGACTCGATGCCGGCCGCGCAGGTCGCGCAGGCGCTGGTCGCCGCGGCGGGCGCCGTGCTGCTCGCGCGGCTCACGCTGGCGCTCACGGGCAGCCGCCGCACGAGCCTGCTCGCCGCGGGCCTCTACGCGGTCTACCCGCTGCTCATCCGCCACGCGGCCGATCCGAGCGACACCGCGCTCGCCGCCACGCTGCTCATCGGCTTCGCGAACGCGTTCGTGCGCGCGGACGGCACGATCGGCGCGGGCGTCGCGGGCGCCTGGCTCGGCCTGGCCGCGCTGACGCGATCGGTCGCGCTGCCGATCGTGCCGCTGGCCGCCGCGGTCCTGCTGTGGCGCCGGCGCCCCGCGCAGGCCGCCGCGTGCGCCGCCGCCGCGCTCCTCGTCGTCCTGCCGTGGGGACTGCGGAACGCCGCGTTGAACGGCTGGCCCCTGCCCACGCGGAGCGGCTTGAACCTCTTCATCTCGAATTCGCCGTACACGCCGGACCTGATGCCCGACTACGGGCCGGACATCCTCGTGCCGTACGCGAACACCGTCATCGAGCCGGCGCCCGCGACGTTGACGACGCCCGAGCAGGAGCGGTATCGCGACGTCGCGTGGTCGCGCGCCGCGAGGGCCGCGGCCTCCCGGAACGCCGCCGCGATTGCCTGGCTGAAGGTGCGCAATCTTTTTTACTTTTTCTCGCCGCGCCTCGTGCCGACGCACAATCCCTCGCCGAACATGGAGATCGCGCTCGGCGCCGGCGGCGCGTCCACCGTGACGGGCAGCCCGCCGCGGTCGCGCGCGGACGAATGGATCTACGCGCTGTCGTACGGCCCGGTGCTCGCCCTCGCGGTCATTGGCGTCTACCGGCGGCGGCGCCTGCTGTCACGGGACGCGATCCTGTGGTGCGTGCTGGGGACCTTCGCGATCACGCACGCGGTGTACTTCCCGACCACGCGCTATCGCGTCGTGGTGGAGTTCGTGCTGCTCGTCTACGCGGCGGTGGCGCTGAACGCCTGGGCGCCGCCGCGCTTCGGCGGGGACCTGGAATGACGGCCGCCCTCGCCGCCTTCTGTCTCGCGGCGGTCCCGAGGCTGGCCTACCTGCTGTGGGCGCGGCCGGTGTTCGAGCGACGGTACTGGCTGCTCGCGACCGGACTGCTCGAGCGCGGCGTGTTCGGATTCAACGGCCAGGCCGACGCGGGCTATCCTCCCCTGTACCCGCTCTTCCTCGCCGGCACGCGGTGGGTCATCGGCGACCGCCCGCTCGGCGTCCAGATCGTGCAGGTGCTGGTCGTCTCGGCCGGCGCGCCGCTGCTCTTCTTCCTCACCCTCGGGCTGACCGGCCGGCGCCGCGCGGCCTGGATCGCCGCCGGGTTGTTCGCGATCTATCCCCTGCTGATCCGGCACGCGCCGGAGAGCGATCCCTACTCGCTCGTCGGCACGCTGCTCCTCGCCTTCGCCGTCGCGTTCGTGTTCGCGCGGACGCCCGCGCGCATGGCCACCGCCGGGGTCTGGCTCGGCCTGGCGGTGCTCGCGCGGACCGCCGTGCTGCCCGTCCTGCCGCTCGCCGTGGGCGTCCTCGCGCTCGATCGGCGGGGGAAGGCCGCGGCCGCGCTCACGGCCACCACACTGCTCGTCTTCGCCCCGCTCGGACTGCGCACGCACGCGGTGAGCGGCTCGTGGCTCCCGACGCGCGACGGCATGAACCTGTACATCGCGAACTCGGAGTACACGGACGCGCTGCTGCCGGCCGAGCATCCCGATCTGCTGCAGGACCACGCCATGGCCGTCGTCACGGCCGAACACCCGGAGCTCGCCGATCGGCAGGTCTTCGACGCCGAGCTGAACGATCGCCTGAGCGACGCCGCCATGGCGGAGATGTCGGCGCACCCGCTGCGGACGATACTCCTGAAGATGAAGAGTGTCGGGTATTACTTCTGGCCGCGTCTGGTGCCCGCGCGCGTGGCGGACGATGCCACCACGATCGAGCTCGGCCCCGGCGGCCGGGCCGTCGTTCATGACAGCGTGCCGCGGCCGATCGCTGACGAGCTCGCGTATTCGCTGACCTACGTCCCCGTCCTGCTGCTCGCGCTGGGCGGCGCGTACCTGCGCCGCCATGACGTCCGCCGCGACGCGGTGCTCTGGGCCATCCTCGCCACGTTCACCGCCGTGCACGCCGTGTTCGTGCCGGCGACGCGGTACCGCGTGGCGGCCGAGTTCGTCCTGCTGTATTTCGCGGCGGTCGCCGCCGACCGGTGGCTGGGCGAGCGTCCGCGTGCGTCCGAGCCGGCATGAAGATTCGAAAAGTCGACCTGGCCCTGTTCGTCGCGGCCTTCGTGCCGCGGCTGGTGTACCTCTTCCTGATGCACCCGCCATTCCAGTTCGAGCACTGGGACATGGCGACGAGCATCCTGCGGTACGGCACGCTCGGCTACGACGGCCGTCCGACGACGCGCTTCGAGCCGTTGTATCCCCTGTTCGTCGCGGGACTGCGCGACCTCATGGGAGATCGCGTCCTCCCGGCGCAGGTCGTGCAGGTGGCCGTCGGATCGCTCGCGGCGGTCGGCCTGTATCACCTGACGGAAGCGCTGACGTCGAGCTGGAAAGCGGCGCTCGCGGCCGCGCTGGTGTTCGCCGCGTACCCGCTGTCGATCCGGCACGCCGCCGACGGCACCGACACGACGCTGATGGGCACGCTGCTCGTCTTCTACTGCCTGGCGTTCGTGCGCGCGAGGACGGAGCGGGAGATGGCCGTGGCGGGCCTGTGGCTGGGGCTCGCGACCCTCACGCGGTCGATGGCGCTCCCGATCCTCGCGGCGTCGACCGTCGCGCTTCTCTGGCAGCGGCGGCCGCGCCAGGCCGTCGCGCTCGCGGTCCTGGCGCTGGCGTGCTACGCGCCTTATGCGGCGCGCAATTACTCGCTGAACGGCACGCTGGTCCCCACGCGCACGGGGATCAATCTCTACGTCTCGAACTCGCGGTACACCGACGCGCTGGTGCCGGAGTACCACGCCGACGTGCTCGAGGGCCGCGCCCGGGAGCTCATCGTCGCCGCGGGCCTGCCGCCGGATCTGCCGACGCCGGCCATCGAACGGCAGCGCGACGAGCTCCTCACGCGGATCGCCTGGGAGCGCATGCGGGAGCGCCCGGTGGCGGCAATCGCGCGCCGCTTCGAGTACCTCGGATACTTCTTCTCGCCGTTCGTCGTGCCGCTGCGCGACTCGGGCGGCACGCCCGACGTCCAGTTCGGCCCCGACGGGACGGTTTCCGTCGAGGACGCGCCCGTCCGGTCGCCGTGGGTCCGCGCGATCTACACGCTGTCGTTCACGCCGGTGATGGCGTTCGCCATCGTGGGCGCCTGGACGCGGCGGCACGCGATCGCCCGAGACGCGGTGCTGTGGTGCGTCATCGGCACGTTCGCGGCGATGCACTCGATCTTCTTCCCGGCCACGCGCTATCGCACGCCGGTCTCGTTCATCCTGATCTTCTTCGCGATCGCCGGCGCCCGGGCGATCTGGACGCGATGCCGCGTTTCAAGCTGACCGTCGAGTTCGCCGGCACGCGCTACAGCGGCTGGCAGATCCAGACGAACGCGCGGACCGTCCAGGGCGAGATCGATCGCGCCGCCCGCACGGTGACGGGCCGGAAGGACTTCGAGCTGTACGGTGCGGGCCGCACCGACGCGGGCGTGCACGCCCTCGGGCAGGTGGCGCACCTCGACGTGAGCACGACGCTGCCGGCCGAGACGCTGCGCCGGCGGCTCAACGACGAGCTGCCGGCCGACATCAACATCCTGGACGCGCAGGTGGTGCCGCACCGCTTCCACGCGCGCCACGACGCGGCCGGCCGCCGCTATCTGTATCAGCTCGCGACGCGCCGCACGGCGTTCGCCAAGCCCTACGTCTGGTGGATCAAGGATCGCCTCGACGCCGCCGCGATGCAGGCCGCGGCCGATCGCTTCACCGGCCTGCACGACTTCCGCGCGTTCGCCGAGATCGATCGCGACGACGCCTCGACGCGCGTCCTCGTCGAGCGCTTCACGGTGATCGACGACGACGGCCTGATCCTCGTCGCGATCGAGGGGTCGCACTTCCTGTGGAAGATGGTGCGCCGGCTGGTGGGGGTTCTCGTGGAGGTCGGACGCGGCGCGCTCGCCGCGGAGACGGCGGCGGCCTGGCTGCGGACGCCGTCGCCCGAGCCGGCGAAGCTGACCGCCCCGCCGTCCGGTCTCTTCCTCGAGCGCGTCTACTACGAGGGCGACGCGCGGGGCGGCCCGATCCTCGCGGTCACGCCCCTGCGGTCCCCGTCCCGAGAATGAGCTGCACGACCTGCGCGTAGCTGGCGGCGCCGGCCTCGATCCGGTTGGCGCGCAGATACCGGTCGTAGACGCGCCAGCCGGCGTCGGACACGACGGGATTCGTCTCGCGCCGGAGGCGCTCGTCGATCGCGAGGAGATCGGCGCGCGGGCCTTCGGCGAGCAGGGCCGTCTCCTGGTCCCGCGCGGCACGCGGGAGCGTCCGCGCCACCTCGCCGTAGAGAAACAGCCAGCCGCTGTACTCGTCCGCGGCGTCCGAGGCGCGCGTCGTGAGCCAGCCGATGAAATTCGCCTCGCCCTCGTCGGCGAACCCGGCGAGGTGCGCCCACTCGTGCGCGATGGTCAGCGGCCGCTCGAAGGGCAGCAGGTCGGCGTTCACCAGCGTCTCGAGGAAGAACGGATCGGTCAGGCCGGAGACGGCGGCGCGCTGGAAGTACCACTGCAGCCGCGTGTGTTTCGGCCGGCCGGGCACGATCGGGGCCGCCACGCCGACACGCCGTGACACGCGGGCGAAGGCGTCGGCGAGCGCCGGACTCACCGACTCCGCGTCGCCCCAGCCGCGCTCGTGCGCGGGCGCGTAGAGGGCGTCCAGCCGCGCGACCGTGGTGGCGAGCAGCGCGCGCGCGGCCTCGGGTGTGACGCGTGAGGCGTCGTACTCCACCTTCCCAGTGAGCGGCACGCGCCGGTAGTTCAACCCCCAGATCGCGAGGAAGGCGAGGTACGCAACGGCCGCCCCGACGATGGAGCGGCGCACGAGCCGCCACACGACACGGCCGCGGCCGATCGTGCGCCGCCGCCACAGATCGGCGGCGAGCAGCACCAGCCACAGCGCCACCGCGCCCGCGATCAGGACGTCGAGAAGTGCGATCGGCGTCCGGTTCGACAGGCGCGTCAGCCACGGCTGCAGCGCGACGTAGACGCCCGAGGAGTACCAGCGCTCGATCGCGGACGGCGGCATCGGCGCGAACGCGCCGACCAGGGCGAGCCCGACGAGCGTCAGCCGCGTCTTCACGCCTGGCACTCCTGCGCGAACACCGCGGCGTGCCACGCGAACACGCCGCAGTTGGCCAGCGCGACGAGCACCGTGAGATCGATCGGCGCGGCCGGCGGCCAGACGGCCGGGCCGAGACCGCGGCCGAAGCCGTACAGCAGGAAGAGGTTCGCCGCGAACACGCCGCTGAGCGCGATCATCACCGGCGCGAAACGCCGCCGCCCCGCCGATGCCAGGACCAACAGCGGGACCGCCGCGTAGATGTGGTTCTCGTGCACGCCGGTCGCGAGCAGGGCGAACACGTGCACGTGAAACGCCGCCAGCGCGGCGATCATCCACACGTCGCGGGCCCCGCGGGCCTGCCACAGCGCCCACCCCGACGCGCCGGCGACCAGGATCGCCGCGATCACGCGCGGGTCGGGCCCGCGCGCCGCGAGGTCGGCCGTTCGCAGGATCGACACCGGGCCCGCCAGCGCCGCCGCGAGGCCGACACCCGGCGGACGGGCCGCCACCTGGTGGACGAAGCCGACCACCCACCACAGGTTGCAGGCGTCGGCCGACAGATAGGGATCCCGGGCGAGCGACGCGAGGCTCCAGCCCAGGTTCAGCAGCGTGCCGCGAAACACGTATGGCGCGACCACGACCGCCGCGACCGCCAGCCCCGCCCCCGACGCCTGCCAGAGGCGTCGAGCGGCGCCGGGCCCGCCGACGGTCACCAGGGCGAGGACAACGGCGGGCACGACGAGGAGCGCCTGCGGCTTGATCAGTACCGCGGCGGCGATCCACACGCCGGTCCAGATCGGCCAGCCGTCGGCCGCCGCCGCGACCGCCCCGAGCGCCGGCAGGGCGAACAGCGGATCGAGGTAGCCGAGCACGGCGCCGGCGAGGATGCTCGCGGGATTCAGCCAGAACGCCGTGCCCGCCCACTCCGCCGCGCCGTCGCCCAGCCGGCGCCTGGCGACGACGAACATGAGCGCGAGCAGGCCCGTGGTCGCGGCCAGCGCGGGCAGCTTGATCGCCACGGTGAACGCGGGTCCGTTCGGAAAGCCGCCGGCCAGCCGGCCGAAGATCCACGCCGGCAGGGCGAGCGCGTACACCGCGAGCGGCGGATAGTTCACGCGGCTCGTGGTGCCGTCGTACACGAGAGGCGTGCGATGCGGGGCGCCGCCCTCGACGCCGTACACGCGCGTGGGGCCGTCGGTCGCCGCATGGTACGCCCAGACCTTGAAGGCCTCCACGTCACCGGTGCCGGGCAGCGGCAGGGCGACGGCGCGCACGAGCAGCCCCAGCGCGATCGCCGCGACGAACGTCCGGCGCACCGGCTTCATGCCCACGCCCGCCTCGCCCTCAGAGCTCGCGGCGGAAGAAGGCGAGCGTCTTCTCCCAGGCGTCGGCGGCGGCGCGCGCGTCGTGCACCTCGGGCCGCTCGTCGTTGAAGAACGCGTGCTGCGCGTCGGCGTACGTGTGGAACTCGTGCCGTTTGCCGAGCGCGGTCAGGTCCCGATCGAGCGCGGCCACCACGTCCGGAGACACGAACGTGTCCTTCCCGGCGTAAATCCCGAGCACCGGCGCCTCGAGCGCCGCGAGGTTCGGGCGGACGTTCGGATGGCCGCCGTAGAAGATCGCGCACGCGCCGACGCGCGGATTGCGGCACCCGGCGACGAGCGACAGCGCGCCGCCCATGCAGAAGCCGATCGTCCCGACCGTCGTGCCCGTCGTCTCGGGCCGCGCGAGGAGGAACTCGGCGGCGGCGGCCAGGTCGCGCTCGGTCTCCTCGATCTTCATCGCCATCATCATCTTGCCGGCCTGATCCGGCGACGTGGCCGTCGCGCCGTGATACAGGTCCGGCGCCAGCGCCACGAAGCCGGCGGCGGCGAACCGATCGGCAATGCCTTCGATGTGCGGGACGAGGCCCCACCACTCCTGGATGACGATGATGCCGGGCGCCGGCTTCTCGGGGGCGGCGAGATAGCCGGGGATCGAGGCCCCGTTGACTGGAATCTGGACCCGCTGACCCATTTCTCCTCCTGACTCGTTGGGATACAATGACACAATCATCTGACCGGTCAATGAGTTAGCGGGGTATGAGCACGCGCGGAGCGGGCCGAAGCCCTCTGGCCTGGCGCGGCGATTGCACTGGCGATGGCGATCTGCGCGGAGGCCCTAATCTCGGCGTGACTTTAAAGTCAGTTATTGACATATAATGACATATATGAATGGGTTGTTCCCCGGCCGGAGTTTGGTCGATAAGGCAAAAGGAGATCCTGTGCAGCGCGCTACACTAGCTTTCGTGCTCGGATTGGCGCTCGTGGCCGCTCCGGGTGTCGCGCACGCGCAGTCGGCGACGGCGGCTCCGACACTGCTGCCCGGCACCAGCCCGGACGTGCTCACGACGATTCAGGGCAACGCGCTCGACTCCGCGAACCAGGCGATGGCCAACGCCGTCGTGCGGCTGCGTGACGCGCGCGTCGGCCGGATCGTCGACACGGTGACCACGGATCGCACGGGGCTGTTTGCGTTTCGCGCCGTCGACCCCGGCACCTACATCGTCGAGCTGCTGGGCGACGACGGCACCGTGCTCGCGTCCAGTCAGATGTTGAACGTCGGCTCCGGCGAAGTGATTTCCGCGGTGGTGAAACTGCCGTTTCGCATTCCGCCGTTCGGCGGCATCCTCGGGCACTCGGTGCCGTCGGCGGTAGCGGTGGCGGCGGCGGCCGCCACGTCGGGCATTCTGGCCACCTCGGTGGCGGGCGACTCGAAGAGCCCCTAGCGTGAGCGCATCGGTTCAGCGGATCAGCAATGTCTGAGACTCCATCCGATCTCCGTCCGGCGTCGGGCCGGTCGCCGTCTGGCGCGCCCGCGCCGCAAACGGCGTACACCGCCGACAACGTCCACCTGCTGGACCGGCTGGCGGTCATCTATCGCTACCGGCGCGTCGCGACCACGGTCTTCGTGCTGACGATGGTGGCGCTCACGATTCAGAACTACACCAGCGTGAAGCTGTTCCAGGCGCGGGCACAGGTCCTCATCGAGGACGAGCGCTCGACGATGATGCCGGGGCTGACCGGGGATCTGTACTGGGACGATCCCGAGCCGTACTACCAGACGCAATACCGCATTCTCAAGGGCCGCGAACTGGCCCGCCGCGTGGTGAAAGATTTGGATCTGTCGAGCGTGCCCGAGTTCAACGGCACGCTCCAGCCGCCGCCGTCGCCGTTCTCGCTGCTGACCGATGTGAAGAATCGGGTGATCGGCCTGGTTCGGCCGGCGGCTGAGCCCGATCCCGCCGAGCGGCCGCAGGTCGACGAGGACGTCGACGAATCCGGGATGGTGTCGTCGTTCCTGGGGCGGGTGAACGTCGTGCCGATCACGGGCAGCAAGCTGGTGGACGTGACGTTCACGGCGATGGATCCGCAGTTCTCGGCCAAGGCGGTCAACTCGCTGGTCGACCAGTACGTCGACCAGAACCTCGAGGTCAAGCTGCGCGGCACGGAGAACTCGCTCGAGTGGCTCGAGAACGAGTTGAAGAACCAGCAGCAGAAGGTCACGGACAGCGAGCGCTCGCTGGCGGAATACCGCGAAAAAGAGAACGCGATGTCGCTCGACGACAAGAACAACATTGTCGTCGCGCGCATGACGTCGCTGAACGAGGCCGTGCTGAAGGCGCGCACGAACCGGATTCAGAAGGAAACGCTCTACAACCAGATCAAGAACATCGATCCGTCCATCGACGTCGACACGATTCCGGCGATCGCGTTGAACGCCCAGGTGGCGCAGTACAAGAACCGGGTCGCGGATCTGACGCGCGAGAAGGCCCAGCTCTCGGAGCGGTACGGCCCCAAGCACCCGGACATCCAGGACGTGAATAATCGCCTCGGCGAGGCGCAGCGCCAGATGGAGCTCGAGACCGCCAAGGCGATCCAGTCGATCCGGAACGACTACGAGGCCGCGGTGCTCGAGGAGCGCACGCTGTCGCAGAACCTCGAATCCGCCAAGACCGACGTCCAGGACCTGGGCCAGAAGAGCATCAACTACAACGTGATGGAGCGCGAGGCGCAGAGCAACCGTACGGTGTACGAGGCGCTGCTCCAACGCGAGAAGGAGCTCCGCATCGCGAGCAACAGCCGGGCGAACAACGTGCGCGTGGTCGATCACGCGGAGGTGCCGAAGGCGCCGATGACGCCGGCGGGCCGGCGCACGTGGCTGCTGTCGTTCGCGATCTCGCTCATCCTCGCCGTCGGCACGGCCTACGGCCTCGACTACATGAACGACACGATCAAGACCCCCGAGGACGTCGCGCGGCACCTGAAGCTGCCCTTCCTCGGCCTCGTGCCGTCGGTGCGCGGCGACAAGCACCCGGTGCTCGCGTCCTCGCACGTGCCGCACGACTTCGGCGAGTCGTTCCGATCGCTCCGCACGTCGATCATCTCGAAATTCCCCGGCGATGGGACGAAGATCCTCGCGGTGACCAGCGCGCAGCCGCTCGAGGGCAAGACGACGACGGCGGCGAACATCGCGATGGCGCTGGCCTACGGCGGCAGCCGCGTGCTGCTGATCGACGGCGACATGCGCCGCCCCGGCCTCCACCGCCCCCTGCGCCTCACCAACGAGCGCGGCCTGTCGCAGGTGCTCGTCGGCCAGGCTCGCGTCCGCGACGTGATCCAGCGCACCGTCGATCCGAACCTGCTGGCGATTACCGCGGGCCGCACGCCGCCCAACCCGTCGGAGCTGCTGTCCTCGGAGCGCATGCGGACGCTGCTCACGAACCTCACGCACGGGCCGTTCGACTGGATCGTGATCGACACGCCGCCGGTGCTCGCCGTGACGGACGCGGTGATCCTCGCGCCGCTCGTGTCGGGCGTCGTGTTCGTCATCGGCGCCGAGATGACGCGCCGCCGCCTCGCCGAGCGCGCCATCGACACGCTCATGCAGAGCCGGCCCCGCTACGCGGGCGTGGTGCTGAACAAGGTCGACTTCGCGCGCAATAAGTACTACTACTCGCGCTACTACGGCCACCAGTACAAGAACTACTACGCCGAAGCGGTCTAGATCTCGCGCCCGGGCCGTCGCGCTGGTCGTCCTCGCCGGCTGGACGCTCTTCGCCTTCGCCGGCTTCTATCCCTGGACCACCATCCCGCTCATGGCCGGCGTGCTCGCGCTGACCCTCGTGGAGCGCCCGACGCCCATCGTGCGGGGCACACGGACGCTCGACCTGGCCCTGATTGGCGGCCTCGGCGGCCTCGCACTCCAACTCGTGCCGTTGCCGGCCGACACGCGCGCGCTCGTCGCGCCCGCCGCCGCAGCCTTCGATCGCGCCCTGCGCTTTCCCAGCGCGTCGACGCCCGCGCGGCCCGCCTCGATCGTGCCGGGCGCCACCGGCCACGCGCTCCTCGTGGCGTCCGCGTGCGTGCTCGTGTTCTTCGCGGCGCGGTCCGTCCTGCAGCGCAGCGGGGTCCGCACGGTGGCCCGCGGCCTCGCCGGCCTCGGACTGGTCCTCGCGCCGCTCACCATCGTGCAGCACGCCATGTCGCCGCGGCTGTACTACTGGACGTGGCCGCCCTACACCGACAATGCGCGGCCGTACGGCCCGTTCGTCAACCGCAACGATCTCGCCACCTGGCTGGTGCTCGCGATTCCCGTCACGATCGGCTATTTCTTCGCGCGCCTCGAGTCGCGGCGCACGCGCCACGGCGGGTTTGACGCCGACGCCGCGGCCGACTCGACGGCCCTCTGGCTGCTCGGCTCCGCCGGGCTGATGACGGCCGCGCTCACGGCCACCTTGTCGCGATCGGGCCTGGCGGGCGCGGCCGTGGCCGCCACGGTCCTCGCCGCGTGCGCCGCCCGGCGCACGTCGTGGAAGCTGGGCGTCGCGTGGCTGCTGGGCGCCGGCGCGGCCGCCCTCGTGGCCGCCGCGGCGTACGCGAATCTCGGGGATCTCGGGTCGCGCCTCGACAACGCGGTCAGTGAGGGCCTCGCCGGCCGTCTGGGCATCTGGCGGGAAACCTGGCCGATGGTGCGCGCGTTCTGGCCGACCGGCACGGGCGCGGGCGGATACCAGGACGCCATGATCCTGTACCAGACCAGCTCGCGCACCTTCTACATCAACCACGCGCACAGCGAGTACCTGCAGATTCTCTCGGAGGGCGGGGCGCTGCTGGCGCTGCCGGCCGCCGCCGCGATCGCCGCCGGCCTCGTGCAACTGTGGCGGCGCGTGAGGGCGGACCGGACGCCGGTCTTCTGGATCCGCGCGGGCGCGGCCAGCGGTCTCGTCGGCTTCCTCGCCCAGAGCATCTGGGAGACGACGCTGCGGATGCCGGCCAATGCCGTCCTCCTGGCCCTCGTCGCCGCCCTCGCGCTCCACCCCACCGATCCGGTCCGCCAGAGCGGGCCGTCCGCGTAGCCGCGCACCGATCAGCCGCGCGAGCGGTCGTCCAGAATCGCCGCCAGGAGCCGATCGATCCCGTCGAGCGCGCGCGGGTACGCGACCCGACGCACGCCCAGGCCCGCGAACGTCTCGAGCAGGCGATCGAGATGCGCGGTGAGCGCGGCCGGGCTCGTCAGGTCGAACGCGAAGCTGTGTTTCACCAGCTCGATCGCGCCGTCGCGGCGGCTGAGCGGGTCGATGCGGATCTCCGTGCCGGCCTCGGCTGGTGCCAGCAGGTAGAGCCGCCGCAGCGGCAGCGGCTCCCGGGCGAACGCCAGGCCCGCGCCCCCGGGGCCGAGGCGCCGCTTGACCGTGTAGTCGGCCACGCGCGGCGCGCGGGGAGACCCGCCGAGCGCGCGCAGGGCGTCGGGCCACACCCGCACGCCGGCGTAGGCCGGCCACACGAACAGCCCGCGCGCGTCGCGGCCGACGTGCGCCGCGTCGTCGGCCAGGATCGGTCGGCCGGCGCGCCCGAACGCCGCCGCGATCGTCGACTTGCCGGCGCCCGTCGCGCCGAGCAGCACGACGGCGCCATCCAGATCGACCGCGCTGCCGTGCAGCACGACCTCGCCGCGCTCGGCGAGCAGCAGCGGCAGGGCCTGGTCGACGAAGAGGTGCCGGACGGTGCGCGGCGACGCGCCGGGTGGCACGTACCCGATCGCGCGGGTGCCGCGCTCGCGCACGACGAAGTCGGCGCCGATGGCGAAGCGCAGCGCATAGGCGTCCTCGCGCGTCAGGACGGTGAGCCAGGGGGTGCCGTCCGACTCGACGCGAAGGGGCGAGGCCCGCCACGACGCGCCGGGCTCGAACGCCGCCCGCCGCAGCTCGAACGCGAGGACCGCCGGACCGGGTGGCTCGGCATCGAGCTCGGGAAACCGCACCAGCGTCGAGAACGTGAGACCGTAGGCCCGGTAGATCACGCGGGATCGTGCGCGTAGCGGGTGATGACCTCCGCCACGAACGCGGCGGCCTCGTCCGCCGACGAGAACGAGATCGGGATGGCGGCGGTACACCTCGCGCTCGATCTCCGCGAGGGGCCGCCGGCCGTCGCAGAGCTCGAGGATCGAGCGGCGGGCCACGCCCCGCGGCGTGAGCGACGGCACGAAGGCCGGATCGGTCCGCGCCAGCTCGTCGCGGGACAGCAGCATGCCCCGGACGGTGGAGTGCCGCGATCGCGCCAGGCGCTCGCCGCCGCGCCACACGCTCACCGTCCAGGTGACGACGACCTCGGCGGGGATGAGGTGGATCTCGGCGCGCACCTCGTCACCGGGGCGGACGGCCATGGGCGCCTCGATCGGAAAGAAGACGTTGCGCCGGCCCAGCCGGCGTTCGGCGAGCGGCGAGGTGGAGAGCGTCACCGACGGCGAGAGCCGCGCCGTGAACCAGCCGCCCACGCCGTGCAGCACGCCGGGGCGCTCGATCGCCAGGCGCGCGCCGAACGCGAGGGGGTCGGCGGTGACGCCCAGCAGATCGATCGTCGCGCCGTCAGCCGGAGCGCCGAGCAGCGCCGTCCGGTCGAAGGCGACGGGGTATCCGGTGTTGACCGCCCAGACGCGCGCCGGCGCGAAGTCGAACCCCGCGGGGCGCGTCGTCCAGAAGGTGATCCGATCGAAAAGCGGCGCGTCTTCGATCGGGGCGATCGCGAGGGTCACGGAGGACGGCAGCGTCCGGCCGCCGGGCTTGAGGAACCGCCGGCGCGCGTCGATGACGTCGCCGACGAGGCCGGTCTCGATGCCGAAGCGGCCGATCTGATCGCAAATCAGCCAGTCGGCTCGCTCGGGGAGGGAGACGCGCGACGAGTGGCCGTGGACGAAACGCAGGCAGTCGGCCGCGCCGTTGGCGGCCGCCACGGCGCGGGCGATCTCGATGGTGCCCTCCTGCTCGATCGCGTAGACGCGCGCCGCGCCGGCGCGCCAGGCGATCAGGCCGAGGATCCCGGTGCCGCTCGCCAGGTCGACGACGACGTCGCCGGGGCGCACGACTTCGGCGATCGCGCGCTGAAACGCGTCGAGGCGAACGCGGTCCGAGAGGTACTGTCGATGCTCATCGACAACGAGCGACACGGTCGGCTAGAGGCACTGCCCTTTGCGGCCGCCGGCGTCGCCCGCCTTGGAGCCGCCGGCCTGCGTGAGCTTGGCCACCGAGCCGTACTCGACGAGGGTCGGCGTCTTGTACGGCCGCCGGCCCTTGCCCGGCGCGGGCTCGGGCTTCTTCGCCGCCGGCCGTTTCTGTTCGTCAGCCATCTTGCGTCCTCTCACGCGGACCGGAAGGTCCGCACTGCCTCGAATTGCCGGGTCTCGAAGACCGATCGATACCAGAGCTCCACGCCGGCCACGCTCCACACCGGCATCAGCCAGTCGACGTACGCCTCGTGCACGTCCGGGTGCGCGGCGTGGCGCCGGCGCATCTCGCGGAACATCGCGCTGATGCGCGCCTGATCCACCCACCCGAGTTCGGCGACCCGCAGCCGATCGATGAACGCCTCGCCGCCGAGCGCGTCGAGCTGCCCGATGAACTGCGGGGAGAAATCGCCCTTGTCCCGGCGGCGGCCCACCTCGGGCGGCAGCACCGGTGCCAGCGCCCGCCGCATCACCGCCTTGGTGCGATCGCCCCGCCACCGTTGATTCTCTGGCATTGCCACGCAGAACTCAACGAGGCGGCGATCGAAGAACGGATGCCGCTGTTCGAGGCCGTATTCGGCTGTCGTGCGCTCGGCGGCCTCGGTGAGCTGCAGCTGCGAGGCCGACGCGACGGAGCGGCACACGTCCCAGCGGGCAAAACTGGACGGCCGGGGGTCCGGAACCTGGAGGCGGAGGCGGTTCTCGAGGCCCACGCGGGCGGCGAACCCGGGCGCGACCCAGTCGGGGACGATCCGGCGGTAGCCCCAGCGGCGCGCCAGTGGCGCGGCGGCGGCGCGGAACCACGCCGGCAGCAGCGGCAGCACCCCGGCGGTGACCAGCGCGGCCGGCGTCCATCCCGCATCGCCGACCCGGGCATCCGATCGATACTGCGACCAGGCGGCCGCGAGGTGGAAGCGCCGCAGCAGATCGGCGTAATGCAGCACGCTGCCCGTGAGCACCTGATCGCCGCCCAGGCCCGTCAGCACCACGCGGCATCCGCGCGCGCGCATGCGCTCGCGCACCTGCCCCAGCAGCTGATCGGACGCCAGTTCCGGCACGTCCATGTGTCGGGCCGCGTCCGTCCGGATGCGATCCGCGTCGAGCGGTGACGGCGCCACGGCGTGGGCCTCGAGGTCCCACATCCGCGCCACGGCCGCGCTGTACCGGCTCTCGTCGTAGGCGGGCCGATCGGGAAACACCATCGAGAACGCCGCCAGCGCGGGTCCGCCCGCGGCGCGCGCGGCCGACTGCGCCACGCCCGCCACCGCGGAGGAATCGAGGCCGCCGCTCAGCGACACGGCCACCACGCCACGATCGGTCCGGAGGCGGCAGCGTACGGCATCCTCGAAGAGCGCGCGGAAGTGCTCGTCGTACTCCGCATCGTGCGCGTAGCGCACCTCGCGCTCCGGGTCCAGGCGCCAGTACGCGCGGACGGCCACGCGGTCCTCGCCGACGGTCATCGAATGCGCTGGCGGCAGGCGCGACACGCCGCGGAACAGCGTCTCGTCCGTCCGGCGGAATTCGTCGGCCAGCACCTCGGCGACCATGCCCTCGTTCGGCTCGGGCTCGACGACGCCCGCCGCCAGCAGTTGCCGGCACTCCGAGGCCCACACGAACACGCGATCGGTGAGGTGGTAGACGAACGGCCGGATGCCGATCACGTCGCGCGCGCAGAACACTTCGCGCCGCCGCTCGTCCCAGATCGCGAAGGCGAAGTCGCCCAGCAGGCGCGCCGGGCAGTCCTGACCCCAGCGCTCGTACGCGCGCAGCACGTACGCGCTGTCCGCGGCCCCGCGAAGGTCGGCGGCCGGGTCGAGCGCCGCGGCGAGCTCGTCGCGATTGTCCAGGCGGCCGGCGAACGTCAGCCTGAGGCCGGACGCGGCGTCGTGCAGCGGCTGGCGATCGTGATGATCCTCGGGCGTCGTGCACAGGGATAGATGCGCGAGGCCGACGGCGCCCGCCACGTCGGCGCGCGCGCCATCGGGACCACGATGGGCCACGGGGGCGAGCAGGCGCTGCAGCAGGGATGGGCTGACCGGGCGGCCGTCGCGGTGAAACACGCCGGCCAGGGCGCTCACGCGGGCGCCCCGCCGGGTCGCGGGCCGGCCCACTGCCAGAGCGTCGCGAAGGATTCGTGCGTGAAGGCGCCGGCGAGCACGTCGCCGTCGCACTGCAGCCACGCGTGCGCGCGAAGCGCGTCGTCGTCGCGGCGGGTGCCGAGGACGAAGACGGGCGCGGCGCCGCGGCGGCCGAGCACGCCGTAGAGCACGAGGGCGCGGGTGAGGCAGGTGGCGCCCGGGACGCGGGCGGTGACCGCCTCGACCAGCGCGGCCGCGCGTCGGCGATCGATCGTCAGGCGCGAGGCGGGCAGCCGGTCCAGCCACGCGAGCAGCGCGCGCACCGTGCGCAGGCGGATCGCGAGCGAGACGACGGCCGACAGCACGGCCGCCTCGGCGACGAGCCGACGCTCGCCTCCGCTCAACGCGAACATCCCGCTACGAGCCCGCCCGTTCATCGCGCGCCACCACCAGTCCTTTCGCGGCCAGCTCGGACGCCAGCCGCAGCACATCCCGCTCGAGCACGTCGGCCGGCGCGTCGAACTCCTCGCGCAGCGCCGCGAGCACGCGCGCGAGGGTGCCGTGCTCGTCGATCAGGCGCCACACGCGTGTGCCGACCGCGTCGAGGCCGAAGTAAATGCCCGACGCGAGGTTGAGGAGCACGGTCTCCCCGTCCAGGTCCCGCACGACGACGTCGTCGCTCACCGCCCAGGCGGTGTCGAGGGAAATCGGCTGCCCGGCACGTTCGCCGCCCATAACCTCAGTGTATCCGCAAAAACGAAAGCCCGGCCCCAATCGCCCGGGCCGGGCTCTGCCTCGAAATGCACGGTTCAACCCTAACGATCGCGCTAGTCCCGATCGTCGCCGTCGCCGTCGTAGTGGCCGTTGCGGTGCGCCGCATGGTCGTCACGCCGCTCGTCGTCGTTCTTGCGCTTGTCGTCGTCCTTCTTGTTCGCCTTCGACTTCGCGACGGTCCAGTCGAACGCGACCGTGTCGATCGCGCCGAACGGATCGGACGCGGTGAGCACGACGTGGTACGTCCCCGGCGTCGTCGGCGTCCCCGTGATCCGGCCCGTCGCCCGATCGAGCACCAGGCCGGGCGGCAGCGTCGAGACGCCGCCCTGCAGCGCCGAGAACATCAGCGTGTCGTGGTTCGGATCCGAAGCCATCGTCGGAAGCGAGACGCTGTTGCCCGACGCGGTGCGCTGCGCGCTCACCGCGCTATAGACCGGGGGCAGGTTGAAGGCCGGGCCCGACAACGGCGCGCCGCCGGCGACCGTCGAGTCGTAGCGCACGCCGGAGTCGATCGCCGTGTCCTTCTTGTCGTGCGGCACGGCGACCGTCACCGAGCTCGTGCACGTGCCGCCCTTGCCGTCGGACGCCGTGTAGCTGATGACATAGACGCGGCCGTCACCGTGGCCCGAGCGCTCGGCGCGCACCCAGGCGGTCGGGGTCCCGACGCCGTATCCGTCGACGTCCGTGTGGCCCGAGCCGCGGCCTTCGTCGTTGTCGTCCGAGTCCGTGCCCATGGTCGGCTCGTCCTGCAGGATGCGCGTCACCGTGATCAGGATCGGGTCACCGTCCGGATCGACGATCCCCTGAATCGTGATCGGCACGAACTTGTGATTCGCCGGCCAGAGCACGGCCGGCGAGGCCGTCGCCGTGCAGACCGGCGGACGGTTCGCGCTCACGACCCAGTTGAACGTCGTGGCCGCGAACGCGCCGTACGGATCGTTCGCGCGAAGGGTCACCGGGACCCCGCTCGGCGGCGTCACGCCCGGGGTGCCTGTGATCGTGTTGCCAACGAGCGAGAGGCCGGCGGGCAGCGAGCTGACGACGGTGTAGGTCACCAGGTCGCCGTCGGCGTCGGTGGCGCGCCCGGCCAGGCTCAGCGACACCGTCTGGCCGAACTGCGTGAACTGCGCGGCCGGCGGGTTGATCCAGACGGGCGGCACGTTGACCACGCTCAGCGTGAACGTGGTGCTCGCGCTGCCGCCCAGGAAGCCGTCGGTCGCCGTGACCGTGACGGTCGTCGCGGGAACCGTTGCCGGTGAACTGCCCGAGAACTGGTGGGTCACCGGGTCGAACGAGAAGGCACCCGGCAGGCCCGTCACCGTGTAGGTCAGCGGGTCGCCATCAGGGTCGGTCCCATGCGCCACGATGTTCAGCCCGGCGCCGCGGGCCAGCGTGACCGCGCCGATTGGATCGATGGTCGGCGGCGCGTTCGTGATGGTCCAGTCGAACGGCATCGAGGCCGTGCCACCGTGCCCATCGTCCACCTCGACCGTCAGCGTGTGGGCCCCGGGAGCGGTGGACGTGGTGCTGATGACACCGGTCTCTGCATCGATCGCGAAGCCCGCGGGCGACCCGGCCAGGCTGAACGTCAGCGCGTCGCCGTTGGGATCCGTCGCGTGCGCCGTGACCGTGGGACCCGCGCCGTGCGTCGCGATCGGTGCGATCGCGTCGATCCCCGGCGGGCTGTTGGTGATGGTCCACTCGAACACGAGCGTCTGAAGCGCCAGCAGGGGATCGCGCGGGATGTTGTCCGTGCCGACGAGGGTGAAGTCGTACGAGCCGACCGTCGTGGGCGTGCCGACGATTTGGCCGGTGCGCGCGGCGGTCTGCTGGAGGGCGAGGCCCGGCGGCAGCGATCCGTCGGCGGGCAGATAGGTGACCAGATCCGACGGATCCGGATCGCTGCCCGAAAGGACCTGAACCGGATCGACCGGAAGCCCGTGCGGGCTCGTGACGGTCACCTCACGCGTGACCTCGTCGAACGGCGCCGGCGAGACAGCGATCGTCGGCGGCGCGTTGACGTTCTCGACATGCCACACGAACGTGGTCAACACGGTGAGGCCCTGGGCGTTGGTCACGCCGACCTTCACCAGCAGGCCGGGTCCAACCTGCTCGCCGGCATGCCAGTCGAGCGTGCCGGAGAACCGCCCGGTGTCGGGGTCCAGCGTGATCCCGAGCGGGAGCGTCGACGACGTGAACTGCAGCGTCGGATCGCCCGGGGCGCCGGAGTCGGCGACGACCGTGAAATCGATGACGTCGTTCTCCTTGTCGAACCGGTCAGGGAGCGGATCGATGGTCGGCTGGCCCGGCGGTTGGCACTCGGCGCGCGGATCGTTGATCTCGCAGATCGGCAGGGCCTGGCACACCCGGTTGCCGGCGTTCGCGGCATCCGAGCAATCCGGCGCGCCGCCGGCGGTATATTCCCGGCGCACGCACATGCCGTTGATGCCGAACCAGTCCGGGCCCGTCTCGCCGTCGACGAGCCGGGCCCGTCTCGCGATGTCCACCTGGTAGAGATAGCTGGGGAAGGTGCCGTCGTACGAGACGATCGTGGAGGCCCAGAACGCGCGGCCGTCCGGCGAGATGTCGAGCGAGAAGAACGCGCCGTGGGCCGGCTGGTTGGTGCCGCCGCCGAGGTACCCGTCCTTGATCGTGCCGTCGAGACCGATGCGGTAGACGTCGGCTTCCGTCGCGACGAGCAGATCGCCGCTGCCGTCGCCCGGCGGCAGCAGGCGCACCTGGTGCAGCGTGTTGCTCGCGGGCGCGCCGTTGGGGGCGCGAAGCGGAATCTGGCCGAAGCGGTAGGGCTCGTCGGGCGCGACCAGGGCGGATCCCGGATCGTCGATGTCCACGACCGCCGGCTCGACACCGGCGTCGATGAGCGCCTGCGGAATCGGCAGGAGGTGGCCGGCGGCGTCGCGTTCGGCGTAGAACACGCGCAGCACGCGGTCTTCCGACGTATAGAAGATGGTCTTGTTGTCGTTGGCGATCTCGATCCAGTCGGCGCCGCTCTCTCCGACGGGCACATCGAATGCGTCGATCAGCTCGCGCGCGGGGCTGAACTCCAGGATGTCGTCGGTGCCGTCGCGCGTGCCGACGTACATGTTCCCGGCACGATCGAAGGCGACCGACTTCACGCCGCCGCAGTCCATGTGCTCGTCCGCCGCGAACAGGCCGCAGCCGGGCTCGCGCGTCCACTGGGTGACGTCGAGCGGCACATCGGTGACCGGGGCCGCGAACACGCCCGGCGAGGTCTCCACCGGCTCGTGGATGTGGCTCACCTGGTTCGTCCAGAGGCTGGTCGTCCACAGGTCGCCCGTGAGTGGGTCCTCCGCGCACATCATCGTGATGTCGCCGGTCGAGTCGTGCAAGATCCCGCCCGTATCGTTGCCGCTCTGGTCGTGCACGAGGTACTTGCCGCCGTCGACGGGGGTGGTCGTGTAAATCAGGAGGGAGTTCCCGAACGCGTCGACGGTCGGGGCGCCCGGGTCACCCTGGTGCCACTGCACGTACTCAGGCTGGCCGTCCGGATAGAACAGGCGATTCCCGTTCGCGTCGAGCTGCGGGACCCACGGGTTCCCGTACTCGTCCAGAATCGGATCGCCATTGACGTCGAGGTTGTCGACGTAGACCGGGTCGTACTCCTGCGTGTACAGCGGCCGCCCGGCGTTGGTTCCGGGCGGCAGGTCAGTGACCAGATACTCGGTATCGACCGTCGTGCCGACCCCCAGGAACAGGTCCCCCGCGCACCACTGATTCGGCAACCGGTTGCCCGAGGCATCCGTCGCGCAGACGGGCTGCTGGGCGCGAGCCGTCGACGTCAGCGTGGCGGCGACCGCCGCGGCGACGAGGGTGCCGCCGAAGAGGCGCAGGAATGGCCGAACCCGGTCAGAAGGGAATGACATGTAATTAAGAAGTACCTAATAGTACACAAGATGACATTAACTGTCACAGTATACGGGGCACCTCGGCTGTATACAAGCGCGCGAAAACGTCGAAAACGTTAGCGGTGTGACGAACTGGAACGCGGCGGGGGCGCGAGGGGGCGAAACCACCCCAGGGCGCCGGTGACGATCCGGTGGGCGTACAAGGCGGGCAGGAGCAGGCGGCTGCGCCTGCCGTAGAGATGAAGGATGTAGCCGGCGGGTGGAAACACGTGCTCGCGCAGCAGGCGAAGCCGGCCGGACCACGGGAGCGCGCGAAGATCGGACGCGAGCACGTCGACCTTCCTCAGCCCCGACCGCAGGAATGCCGCCGACGGCTCGCCGCCCGGCGCGGCCTCGAGGCGGTCGCGCACGGCGCGCGGCACGGGGGTCTCGAACCACTCCGACGCGAGGGCCAGCCCGCGGGCGGTGACGCGCGCGAGCCGCTTCTCCACGGCGATCGCGACCACCGCGTCCCACTCGGACGGCGTCAGGCGTCTCGCGATCCGATCGACGTCCTGGACGAAGATGAGCGTCTCGGCGTCGTAGTGGTGGGCCACGCGGTGCGCGCACGCCACCACGAGCGCGTGCACGGGGCCGAGCGCGCGGGCGTGCGGGCCGAGTGCGGGCAGCGGCACGGCGCCGCGATCGAGTTCGTCGAACGAGAACGCGTCGGCGAAGATCTGCGGATCGGCCACGCGCCAGTGGACGTCGTAGGCCGTGTCGATCCCGTCCGTCGCGGTGAACCAGGTGAACTGGTGCGTGACGTGCTTCCCGTCGGGCCGGGACATCCGGCGGGCGCCGAGCGCGCGGAAGATCCGCGCCACCTCCGCCACGTCGGTCTCGCGCACGAAGAGGTCCGTGTCGCTCCGCGGGCGCAGCCACGGCGCGTCGTAGTGGCTGTACGCGAGCGGCGTGCCTTTGAAGAGGAGGGCGGGGACGGTCCGGGCGGCGAGGGCGTCCAGCACGCGGCGCAGGCCGACGAGGCGGATGGGCTCGAGCAGGACCGCCTCCCGAGCCAGCCGCGTCAGTTGCGCGGCGTCGCCGGGCGGGAGGCGATCGAGCACGCCGGCCTCGCGCAGCGCACGGTACGCCAGGGGCGCGACGCCGTGGGCCTCGGCGGCGTCGGCGAGGCCCGCGAGCCCGGCGGCAGACCGGCGCGCTTCGGTCGCGGGGGACCGCAGCACCGCCGCCAGTTCGGACGCGGTCACGAGGTCAGGTGAGGACGGCTCGAACGAGGACGCGCCGAGTGGGCGGATGGCGGAACAGCGCGGTGATGAACGCGCGGTGTTCGTTGAAGGCCGCCGTCCGGCGCACGAGCGGCATGATGCCGTCGGTCCGCGCCAGGTCGAACAGGTGGTCGAGATCGGCGTCGCTGAGCCGCCAGGCGATGCGGCGCAGCAGCAGCTGCCAGCGGATCTCCGATCCGAGGCGCTTGCGCCAGGCGCGCTCGTACGGCGCCAGATGGTTGGCGGTGAGCTGGTCGGACGCGAGCAGCGGCTCGAGCGTCTCGGCCGCGATCCGGGCGCTCAGCAGGCTGTAGTAGATGCCGCCGCCGGTCGTGGGCTTCACCAGCCCGGCCGCGTCGCCGACGACGAGCAGCCGGTTCGCGTACGTCCGCGTGATCGGGCCGAGCGGCAGCATCTTCAGCCGCGGGGC
The DNA here is from genome assembly GCA_963792785.1 of uncultured Acidobacteriota bacterium. Lineage (GTDB taxonomy): Bacteria > Acidobacteriota > Vicinamibacteria > Vicinamibacterales > CAVVIG01 > CAWIMX01. Next base: position 1,869,006 of record CAWBXO010000001.1, read on the forward strand.
GCCGACGTCGGCGGGATCCACGCCCCAGCGCGCCCCGACGCGCTCGACCATCCGCGCGAAGAACTTCCGCGCCTGCCGATCGCAGACGACGCCGATGCGCACGTACGGGCGTTCGCGCTCGACGGGCACGGCCCAGGCGAAGCCGCGCGGCGCGACGTCCTCGCCGAGGTGCACATCCACCGGGTTGAGGCGGCCGGCCGGCAGTTCGAGCTGCGCCGAATGCAGGAGCAGGCGCGGAATCCCGAGACCAAGCCGCCGCTGCACGCTGTAGCTGGCCCCGCACGCCAGCAGGCAGACCCGCGCGCGCACCGTGCGGCCGCCGGCGGTCACCGACACGCCCGACGCGTCGGCCTCGACCCCGGTCACGCGCGCGCCGCACGACAACTCGACGCCGGCGCTCGCCGCCGCCGCGGCGAGATCCGCGTCGAACCGCGCGCGATCGACCACCACCGCCTCGACGCTGGGCGTGGAGTACTCCACCTGGTCGCCTGATGGCCCCCGGAACCGCACGGTTCGCAATTCGTTCAGCAGCGAGTCGCGCGACAGGCCGAACTCGTCGAACGCCTCGGCGGCCAGGACGCCCGTGCAGTGCACGGGGCGGCCCACCGCGGCGTGCTCTTCGAACAGCACGACGCGGTGCCCGGCGCGCGCGAGGCGCGCACCAGCGTGCAAGCCCGCCGGACCGCCGCCGACGATGGCCGCATCGAACACAGGCATGTGGGAAGTGATCTCGTTGATTATACGGCTATCCCCGCGCCTTCCTGGCGACGAACCAGACCTGCGTGGCCAGCCGCGGCCCGAGCCACGGCAGCGGCGAAGCGACCACCCGCTCGATGACGAAGCGCCTCGCGAGCCGATTGCGCAGCGCCATCCAGTTGAACCCTTTGTGATCGTGAAACGGCATCGGGCTGTCCGTGCCGTAGATCGGCCGCTTCAGGTGCGGCCGCGGCCCGGCGAAGATGCTGGCCACGTACTCGCGAAACGTGTACGGACTCGTGCCGGGATAGTCACCGATGCCGCGCCAGCCCGCCACGCGGCGCGCCGCCTGCTTCAGGATCAGCGGCACGCCCGTCTCGACCGGCACGCTCACGAGCAGGCGCCCCTCCGCCGCCGTCAACCGCCAGAGCCGATCGATCACCGTGTCGAGCGCCACGACGTGCTCGAGCACCTCCATGCACACCACGGCGTCGAACGCCTCCGTGTACTCGGGCGCGTCGAGCGCCTCGATCGACACGAAGCTCAGACCCGGGCGGCCGCCGAGCCGCGCGCGACAGTCCACGACCTGCACGCCGTCGAGATCCGCGCCGACCGCCGCGGCGGGGGGCGACGCCCCGGCCATCAGCAGCGCCAGGAATGTCCCGTCGCCGCAGCCGTAGTCGAGCAGGCGCAGGCCCGCGAACTCGCGCGACAGCTGCAGCCCCACCTCGAACCGCCGCCGGTGGCTCCAGGCGATGAGGTGGTCGCGGCAGAAGATCTGCTTCGCGGCATAGTGGCCGCCCCGCAGGGCGTCGTCCTGATCGCGACGGTCGCTCAAAACTTCCTCTCCCGCGTTTCCCAGCTGCCGCGAATCGTGATCCAGAGCGACAGCAGGATGAGCCGCACGTCGAGCCAGAAGGATTCGCGCTCGATGTACACGCGATCGAGACGGAACTTCTGGCGGCGCGAGATGTCGCGCCGCGCGTAGATCTGTGCGATCCCGGTGAGCCCGGGCAGCACGCGGCACCGCTCCGCGAAGCCCGGGACGTCGCGCAGGGGCACCGGCCGCCCGGCGCTGTCGACGTCGATCTCCTCAGGCCGGAGCGCGCGCGGGCCGACGAAGCTCATGTCTCCCCGGAAGATGTTCCAGAGCTGCGGCAGCTCGTCGAGCGCAGTGGCGCGCAGGATCCGCCCGACGCGCGTGATGCGCGCGTCGCCGATCTCCGCGGGGAGCGGGCCCACGTCGCGCTCGGCATCGGCCACCATCGAGCGGAACTTCAGGACGTCGAACGGGCGGCCACCGAGGCCGACGCGCGCCTGCCCGTAGAACACGGGGCCGGGCGAGTCGACCTTGATCGCGAGCGCGACGATCGGCCACGCCGGCGCGGACAGCAGCAGCCCCGCGGCCGACAGCGCCACGTCGAGCGCGCGCTTGTCCGCGCGGCTCACCAGGCCTCCCGCCACATGGCGGCCAGCAGGCCGTCGACCTCGCGCGGCCGCTCGACAATCGTCTCGATCAGCGTCTTGAACGCGGCCACCATGCGCGGGCGCGCGAACAGGCGCTCGGCGCGCCGGCGCGCGCCCTCCCCCAGCCGCGCCCGCAGCGCCGGATCCTCGACGAGCCGCCCAAGCGCGGCGCCGAGCGCGCGCTCGTCGCCGGGCGGAACGACCAGGCCGCTTTCCTCGTGCTGGTTCACCCACGGCACTCCCGTCGGCAGGTTCGTGCTGACGACGGGCAGGCTCGCCGCCATCGCCTCGGCCTGGACGACCCCGAACGCCTCGGTTTTGGCGATGGACGGCAGCACGAACACGTCGGCGGCGTCATAGTACGCCGGCAGGTCGTGGTCCGCCACGCGCCCGGCGAAGACGATGCGCGGCCCGAGGCCGCGGCGGTGCGCCAGCTCGCGCAGCGACGCCTCGAGAGGACCCTCGCCCACGATGACGAGGGATCCGCGGCAGCGCGACAGCGCGCGGATGAGCACGTCCACGCCTTTGTAGTACACGAGCCTGCCCACGAACAGGATCCGCGGGCCTGGGAGCTCGAGCACCCGCGAGGGCGCGCCGGGCTTCGCCGCCCCGCCGCGCGCGAAGCGGGCGAGGTCCACGCCGAATGGAATCACCGCGACCCGCCGGGCGCGACGCACGAGGGTTGAGTGCTCCGCGAGGGGCGGACTCGAAACGATGACGCAGTCGGCGCGGCGGTAGAGCGCGCGCTGGACGCGCCCGTACGTCGCCGGCGCCCACCAGGGACGCAGCAGGTCGCTGTGATGCCACACGACCAGATGCGGCGCGGGCGTGTGCAGGAAGAGCGACGATCCCGCGACCGGGTTGGGCTCGTGAAGCACGATGCAGTCGGCGTGCGCGCCCCAGAGATGGAACGGCTGCGACGGGCATAGCGGCACGGACGCGATCTGCCCCAGCGAGCCGGCGCGCACGATGCGCACGTCCGCGCGCGTGTCGCGCACCGTCCACGGCCCGGTGTTCGCCGCGACAACGCGCACGTCCCAGTCCTGCGCCGTGCCGGCGCACAGGTCGCCGACGACGGTCTCCATGCCGCCCTCGACGGGCGGATAGAACTTCGCCGCGTGCACGACCTTCACGCCGCCACCTCTGCGTACACCCGCGCCATCGTGGCCGCGAAGACGGCCCACGAATAGCGGCGCGCGTGCGCGAGACTCGCGGCGCGCCGCTCGGCCCAGTGCTCGGGCGCCTCGTGGCGCTCACGCGCGAGCGCCACGACGCGCGCCGTCCACTCGGGAATCATCCCCACCCGGCAGTACTCCGCAGCGTCGCCGCCGACCTCGCGCAGCACCGCCAGGTCGCTCGCCACGACCGGCGTGCCGCACGCCAGCGCCTCGACGAGCGGGAGGCCGAACCCTTCGCGCTCCGACGGCAGCAGCACCAGCGCCGCGCGCCGGTAGACGGCGGCGAGGGTGCGCTCGTCGAGCGTCGGCAGCACCGACGTGCGATCGCGCAGCCCGGCGCGATCGAGCACGGCCTGCTGCACGGGCGTGAACCGGCCGCCGACCCGGACGAGTCGAAGCGCCGGCAGTTCGCGCGCCGCGGCCGCGCAGACCGCGATCAGCACGTCGATGCGCTTGCGGGGAATCGTGCTGCCCACGTGCAGGACTTCGAACGCGCCGGGCTCCCCGCCCACCAGGCGCGCGGCCGCGCCATCGGCGTCCGCATCGGGTGCGGGCCGGAAGACCTCGTCGACGCCCACGGGCGCCACGACGAGCCGCGCCGAATCCACGAGGCCGAGCCGCTCCAACTCGTCTCGAACGGCCGCGGTGTCGCACGTGACGCGCGCAGCCCGGCGCAGTCCCGCCATCAGGCGGCGGGTCGCGGCGCGGAACGCGGCCGACCGCGGTTCCGCCTCGGGCGTCAGCACCGAGCGGAACGCGTCCAGATCGTGGCACGTCACCACGGCGCGGCCAGGCGCGACGGCGAGCGCCAGGTGAGCGTAGCTGTGATCGATCACGTGCACCACGTCGAAGCCGCCGGCGACCCGGGCCACGTGCCGCGGGTAGTCCCACCAGCGATTCAGCGCGCGATCGATCGTGAACCCGCGGCCGCACCGGGCGCCCGCCCGGCTCGCCCGCCGCCGGAACGGCGGCACGATCGGCGTCGCCTGGATCCCCGGCTGGTCGCGCTCGAGATGCGCGAGCAGCGCCGCCGCCACGCGGTCCATGCTCGGCCAGCCTTCTTCGGGAAAGTCCGCGCACACGGCGACATTCACCGCATCATTCCCCATGGCTCGCGGGGCCCCACCCCCGCTCGCGCTGCCTCGCGCCTGCGCGCTCAGCAGCAGCCGCAGGCGCTCCCATCAGCTCGTCGAAGAACTGGAGATGCCGCCGCGCCACGACCGGCCAGGCGTAGACCTCGACCGCCCGCGCCCGTCCCCGCGCCGCGAGGTCGGCGCGCCGCGGGGCGTCGCCGAGCAGCGCCTCGATCGCCGCGGCCCACGCCGCCACGTCCCCCTCGGGCACCACGACCGCCGCGTCGCCCACGACGAAGGGAATCTCCCCGCTGTCGGACGCGACCACGGGCACGCCCGAGGCGAGCGCCTCGATCAACATGCGGCCGAACTGCTCGCGCCACGCCGGCGTGCTCAGGCTGGGCGCGCAGAGCAGATCCATCGCGTCGAGCCAGGCGGGCACGTCAGCGTGGCCCGCGTCGGTGACGAGCGCCACGCGGCCGGGGTGTCGATCGGCCCAGCGGCGCACGGCGCCCTCCTCGGGGCCCGACCCGACGATGAGCGCGCGCCAGGGCGCGGCGACGCGATCGAGCGCGGCGGTCAGCACCGCGAGGCCCTTCTCGGGGACGAGCCGGCCGACGTAGCCCACCACCGGTCCGTCGGTCCAGCCGAGCGCCCGCCGCCGGTCGCCTCCTCTCGCCGCGTCGGGGCGGAACAGCGCCGTGTCGACGCCCGGCGGAATCACGCGCGTGGGCAGCCCGCCGAATCCGCGCGCGGCAAGCGTCTGCTCGATGGTGCGGCCGAACGCGATCACGCCCGCGGCGCGGCGCATGACGGCCCCCTCGATCCACCGGAACGGCGGCGGATACGTCTTCGCGATGTTCTGAAACGTCGCGACCACCAGCGGCACGCCCGCCGGCAGCCCGCGCGCCACCTGCCACGCGGCGACGACGTACGGCTCCTCCCAGCAGTGCACCAGATCCCAGGGCTCGCGCAGGATCGACCCGAACGCGCCGCCATAGCGCATCAGGTGCGCCGAGCGCGATCCGCGCACCGGCACCCCGCGGACGTCGCACGCCTCGTCGGTGCCCGCGTCCAGGGCGAGCCAGCCGAAGTCGCCGCGGTACCGCGTGGGGGCGACGGCCGTGACGTCCCACTCCCCCGCCCGCGCGAGCTCCTGCGCGAGCCGACGGTTCAGCGTGACGACGTAGGAGTGCGCGATGGTGAGGAGGCGCCGCTTCACCGGGCACCTGCCGGCGCGGGCTCGTGGCTCATCGCCTCGCGGATGTACTCCGGCGGGTGGCGGCGCGTCGCGCGCCATCGCCGCAGCGTCGACCAGCGCACGCGCCGGCTCGCCAGCGCCGACGGAACGGCGCGCGCGACCTGGCCGAGCAGCCACCAGAACCCGCCCGGATCCACGACACGTCCGTGGCGCCGCATCGAGAGATACCGCATCAGCCGAAGGGGAACGCTCACGAGCGGCAGCGGCAGCGGCTCGCGCCGCAGCGCGAACCAGCAGTCGTTGCGCGTCACCTGGCGCAGGTAGCGCACCGGGTCGCGGCCGCCCGGCGCGGGCACGTGCGCGATCAGCGCCGACGGCAGGTACACGACCCGGAACCCCGCGTCCATCGCCCGCAGACACCAGTCCTTCTCCTCGCCGTAGAACACGTACGACTCGTCGTACGGGCCGACGGCGAGAAACGCCGATCGCCGCATCAGGTGCGCGAAGCCGATGAACGACGGCACGACGCACGGGTACGAGACGGCGGAGGGCTGCATCGACGGCGGCCACGGCCGGCCGTCGGCCTCGGCCTGGGCGTACGCCACCACGGCGACCGACGCGTCGCCGGCAAGCAGGCCGGCCGCGGCGTGGACGGCCGCCGCGTCGATCACGAACGCGTCGTCGTCCAGGAAGAGCACGGCGTCGCACGCCGCGGCCCGCGCCAGGCGATTGCGGCCGACGATGTAGCCGGGATTCTCGGGCATGGCGAGGACGCGAACCTTGCGGCGCAGTCCCTCGGGCAGCGACGCGATGACCGGCGCGAGGGGCTCGCGGCTGGCGTCGTCGGCGACGAGGATCTCGGCGGCGAGATCCCCGAGCTGTTCGAGCGCGGCCAGACAGCGCGCGAGCGCGAGCGGCCGGTCGCGCGTCGTGATGGCCACGGTGATGGGCGGCGCCGGGGTCACGCCGCCTCCCCTCGCGCGGCCATGGCGCGGCGGTAGACCTCGACGGTGCGCGCCGCGGTCGCCTTCCACGTCATGTCGCGCACCTGGGCGTAGGCGGCGTCGGCCACGCGCTGGCGCAAGCCGGCGTCATTGAGCACGCGCTCGAGCGCCACGGCAAGAGCGGCCGCGTCACGGACGGGGACGAGCAGGCCCGTCACGCCGTCACGCACGAGCGTGCGCGCGCAGCCCGTGGGTGTCGCGACCACGGGCAGGCGCTGGCTCATCGCCTCGATCACGACCATCCCGAACCCTTCATACGAGGACGGCAGGACCAGCACGTCGTGCGTGCGATACGCGGCCATGACGTCGGACTCCGGCAGCCGGTCGATGACGGTGACGCGCGGGCGGGCCGCCGGCGCGAACGCCGCGAGAATCACGCCTTCCGGCACACCGCCGCCCAGCACCGTGAGGCGCGCGTCAACTCCCCGAGCAGCCATCCCCGAGAAGGCGTCGGCGAGGTACGTCACGCCCTTCATGTCGGTCCAGGTGCCGCAGAAGAGGATGCCGCGTCCGCGCGGCGCGCCCGAGGGCGGCGCCGCGTCGAGAAATGCCGATGACACCCCGTGTGGCACCACGTCGATCTGCTCGGCCGGCTTCCAGCCCCGGCCGATCGCGAACGCGCGATCGACCTCGTTCAGCAGGAGCAGCCGATCGGCCGCGCGCGCGGCGGCGGCGACTTGCGTCAGGCGCGTCAACGGGTAGAACCACCGCCGCGTCCACGGTTTGCGCAGCAGCCCCGCGTCGTGATCGTCGAGCATGCGCTGGTAGTTGAGATGCTCGAGGCCATTCGAGCGCGCGATGACGGCGGAGCGGCGGAAGACGCCCGACCGCCGGGACCGCGCAATCCAGAGGCCCTCCGCGCTCGCGGCGTCGACGACGTCGTACGCGCCGCGATCGCGCGCGACCCGTCGGGCGGCGCGGTACGCGAGCACCGGCGCGACGGCCTGGCGGAGGTAGCCGGTGCGCGGCCCGCCGATCGCGTCCGACAGCAGCAGGTCGCAGTCGTGCCCGAGCGCGCGGAACTCTTCCTGCAGCTTGATCGGAACCTTGGCGGAGCCGAGGCGCGGATCAGGAGGATAGTCGCCGATTAACAGGATGCGCATCGGAAGCGGGCGCGGCGCCGGCAAGGACGGGCTCGAGGCGGTCGAGGTGGCGATCGAGGGACAGTTCGCGCGCGACCTCGAGCGCGCTCGCCCGCAGCGCGTCGAGTGCGCCGGGCCGGCGGAAGGCCTGCTCGAGCGCGTCGCCCAGGGCCCCCGCGGTCGGCGGATCGCCCGCGACGAGGAACCCGTTGCGCCCCGGGTGCAGCCACTCGCGCACGCCGCCGACGTCGAAGGCCATCGCCGGCACGCCCAACGCGGAGGCTTCGAGACCCACGAGCCCGAACGGCTCCGGCCAGACGCTCGGCACGGCGAGCAGCCGGGCGGCGCGCAGGGCGCGCCATCGCGCGTCGCCGTCCTGCCAGCCGATGAACGTCGCCGCGACGCCGAGCGACGACGCCAGCCGCTCCCACTCGGGCCGGACGGGACCGTCGCCGATCATGAGCAGCCGCAGGGGCTCGGGCAAACGCCGCGACGCCGCGGCGGCGGCGCGGATGAGCACGTCGCCGCCCTTGAGCGGGGTCATCCGTCCGAGGAACGCCACCGTGGTCCCGCCCGGCGGCGGCGCGGGGCTCGCAGCGGGCGGGTGCGTCGGGAACAGCGCGTTGGCGTGGACCCGATCGGCCGCGACGCCGTGCCGCACGTACTCGCGCCGCATGTGCTCGCTCGCCACCACGAGCGCGCGGTACGAGGGAAAGAGCGCGCGCTGGCCGCGGGCCCACTGATACTGGCGCGCCAGCTTGACGACGCTCATCTGCCCGCAGTGGCGCGGGAGGTACAGGGCGAGGCAGGCGGCGCCGAAGACCCAATCGCACGGCCGCTCGCTCGGGAAGCCGTGGTGCTTGAGCCCGCCGATGCACGTGCCGAAGTACCCGTGCATGAACTTCACGATCGGCGCGACCTCGGCAAGGGATCGCTCCACGTCGAGCCGGTTCATGTTGTGGGAGAAGACGACGTCGGGACGCCAGGCGCGCACGCGCGCCATCGCCGCGTCGAGGCCCGCGGCGACGCTGAACTGCGGCAGCGCGGACGCATCCGCGTCCGCTCCGGCCGGATCGCGGTGCACGAGCGCGAGCGCGTGGCCGCGCGCCCGAAGCGCCGGCACCACGGCGCCGAGATAGCTCTGCACGCCACCCGCGTCGCCCAGGCCATCGTTCGCCACCAGGATGCGCATCGGCCTCAGACCCGCGCTCGCAGGCGGACGGCGAGGCCATCCAGGCCGAGGATGTCCGCCCACGGCCGCTCGGGCTCCAGGCCGAGCTCGTGGATGCCGCGGCGGACGGCGTCCGGCGTCAGGCCCGCGGCCGGCCACATCGCCGGGTGCATCTCGACGAAGAGCGCGAGCCGCGTGCCACCTGCGCTGATGGTCTCGCGGGCGCCCCGCAACACGTCGAGCTCCGCGCCCTCCACGTCGATCTTGATGAAGTCCGGCGTCACGCCTTCGCGCCGGCAGAACGCGTCGACGGTCGTCGTCTCGACGTCGACCGTCGCCGCGCCCACGCCGCCCGCCATCCCGAGGTGGTTCTCGCCCGACGTGCCGGCGAGCACGAACGTCGCCCTGCCGACGCGATCGCAGACGGCGGCCCCGACCGGCGTGACGACGGTGTCCAGGCGGTTGATCGCGATGTGCCGGCGCAGCGTGGCGAGGATCGCGGGCGACGGCTCGAACGCGTACACACGGCCCGCGGCGCCGACCCACTGCCCGAACAGTAGCGCGTACGCGCCCGCGTTCGCGCCGATGTCGAGCGCCACCGCGCCCGGGCGGATCGCCGCGCGAAACGCGGCGTATTCGTCGGGATTCCAGATCAGGCCGCCGCGCTCGGGCAGCGCACGCACGACCTCGCCTCCCGGGAGGCGGCACGGCACTCCGCGGCCGCGCGTCCGGAGGCGGAGCGCCGCGTGATACAGCGGTTTGAGGCGCGCGCGCATGGCGGGCCCAAGGCGCGCGCGGCCGCGGGCGCCGAGGCGCTCAATCCACCCCAAGGGGCGGAACGACTGGGCGCCTTCGGCGCGGTGGCGGGGGGTCATGACGCGACGGCGATCACGCGCAGTACGGCGTTCACCGAGGTGTAGACGTCGACGGGACGCAACGGTCGCCCGGTCGACGTGCGAAACGAATAGCCGAGCGCCACGAGATCGTCGACCAGCATCCGCGGCGGCACCCCGCGCCGTTCGAGCAGGTCCAGATGCAGTTCCAGGCTCAACGGGGGCCTGCGCCGCGCGAGCACGCCGCGCGCGCCCAGCAGGACGTCGTACTCGTGCCCCTCGACGTCAATCTTGACGAGATCGGGATCGCCGGCGCGCGCCGCCTCCGCGTCGATCGTCGTCACCTCCACCTCCACGGTCCGGCCCGGCGCCGCCCCGTTCTCGATGCTCACGAAGCCGCCGCTGTACAGCTGGGCTTGAAACCGTCCAGACTCGCGGCCGACGGCCGCCTGGCGGCGCTCGATCCGCTCCGCGCAGTCGTTCAGCGCCGCGAGCGCGGCGGCGTTCGCCATCGCGATCGGCGACGGCTCGAAGGCCACGGTCCGCTTGTCCGGCCCCATGCTGCAAAAGGCGAGGCCGAAGATCGACTTCGCCGCGCCGACGTCGAAAAACAGCCGCGCCCCCGCCCCCAGCTCCAGAAAACCTGCCATCTCCTCGACGGACCCACCGTTCGTGCTCAGGTGGAACAGGAAATCGGCGCGGTCCTCCTCGCGGAAGCGCATCGTCAGCCCGCGGCCGAAGGTCACGATCGGTCCCCGCTCGTCGGTCGTGAACGCCGGATCGAGGGTCACGGCGGCGGCGCGGTACCCGTAGAACCGGCCACGTACGCGCGCCTTGAACCACTCGGGCAGGAGGCTCAAGGCGAGTCTCAGCCGGCGACGCACGCCTGCCTGGGGCATCATCGGCGGCTCCATCGCCGCCGCAGCACCTGCGCCACTCCCGCGAGCGAATCCGGCCACGCCGGCCGCCGACAGACGGCGGCGCCAGGCCCGCCGCCGGCGTCCCTCGCCCGCCTGAATCGCCGCGGCCCAGCGCCCGAAGAACAGCCGCCCGTTGGCGAGATCGCGCTCCAGGTTGAGCGAGAAGCGGCTGAACGTCGAGCTGCCGAGGTGGTCGAATGCGGCGTCCCGCTCGTAGCCGTGGACGGCGACCTTCCAGCCAGCCGCGCGAATCCGGAACGCCAGATCCGACTCGTCCCACCCCGTCGGCGCGAACGCCTCGTCGAACAGCCCGACGCGATCGAGACAGGCGCGGCGCACGACCCACGGCCGGATGACGGCGTCCACCTCGTGGAGGCGCAGCCAGTTCCAGGGCGCCGGCCCGATCGTGCTCTCGAGGCGCGACCAGTCGACGACGTCCTCCCACCGCGCGATCGGCGCATCGACGGGATGACACAGCAGCCCGCGGCTGAGGCAGAGCAGGCCGATGTCCTCGTAGGCGCCGAACGTCCGCAGCAGTTCGGGCACGAGCCACTTCGATTTCAGGTACATGTCGTCGTGCCAGGTCATGACGAGCGGCGCGCGGGCCTCACGCAGGCCGAGGTTGGTGGCTCGCAGCTCGTGGATGTTGTCCGCGTGGATCCATCGCAGGAACGTCCGGCCCCACTCGGTGGCCGCCACCTCGGCCAGCAGCGCCGGCGTCCGATCGCGGCAGCCGTCTTCGATGACGAGCAGCTCGATCGGCTGCGTCGCGGCGTGCGCCTGCCAGCACGCGAGGCAGTGCGCCAGCACGTCGGCGTTGTTGAAGGTGGGGATCACGATCGAGAGGGCCGGCGCGCTCACGAGCGCAGCACCTCGACGGTGTGGCGCAGGCTGAACCGTTCGCGATACAGCTCGCGGCCGGCCGCTCCGAGCGCCTCGCGCCGATCGGGATCGGCGAGGAGCGCGGCGACGAGCCCGCCGAGCGCCGCCGCGTCGCCGGCCGGCGCCAGCAGCACGGCGCCCGACTCGGCCCACAAGGGCTCGCTCAGCCGGCCCGTCGTGGTGACGAGCGGCCTGCCGTGCGCCAGCGCGGCCATCGCGCTCGTGCGCCGCGTGCTGACACCGTCCGGATAGGGCTGCACCATCACGTCGCAGGCGGACAGATGCCGCGACACGTGATCCGCCGGCAGGTTGCCCGCGGCGGCGAGGCGATCGCGCAGGCCGGGGTGCCGCGCGGCGAGCTCCCGCGCGGCATCCGCGCTGCCCCGGCCGATGAGCAGCACGCGCGCGGGCGTGGCCGCGGCGATCGCCGCGAGGCGCGGCGTCGAGGCCCGGACGGACGAGCGCGCCGTAGGTGCCGAAATGGCCGACCAGCGCCGCCGGACCGGCGACGCGCGCGCGGATCGCCGCGCTCGCCGCGGCGTCCTCGATCACGGGAATGCCGCTGGGGACCGGCAGCCAGACGACCGGCGTGCCCGGCCGGACGTGCGGCTCGACGCCGGGCCGCCACGCGGGCACCGACACGAAGACGCGCGCCGCGGACGAGGCCACGAGCCGCGCCATGTGCCGCTGCACCAGGGCGAGGACGTTCTGCCGAACGGACGACTCGCGTCCCAGCGGCAGCCCGACTTCGTGGAACATCACCCAGACGTCGTCCTGGCCGGCCAGCCAGCGGCAGAACGGCACGTTGCCGCCGCGCCAGCCGAACGCCTGCGGCACGTACTGCACGAGCAGGCGCCGCGGCCCGCGGTCCGCCGCCAGCGCCGCGTCCATCATCGCCATCGACCCGCGGCCGAAGCGATCCGGCAGCCGGTGGACGGCGACGCCGTCCGCGGCGCAACCGTCCGCGGGCATGCCGGGACCGCCGGGCGCCCACACGTCGACGCGATCGCCGGCGCACGCGAGCCCGACCGCCACGCGCCGCGTATAGTCGCTCACGCCGCCGGGCTGCGGCGGATACTCACCGGTCAGGACATGCCACTGCATCACGACTGCTCCGCCATCGGCGGCGCGGCGGGCGGCATCAGCCGCAGCGCCACGAGCCAGCGGGTGTAGCGGGCGCCGAGCGGCAGCCGCCCGTACAGCTCGCGCATCGTCCAGACGTAGGCGAGGCACGACGCGAGCATCAGGCCCGCTGCCGGCACGAATCCGAGCCGGAGGTAGAAGACGCCCGTGCCCGCGGCGATGGCGCCCGGCACGAGGAACCGGACCGCCCACGGCCCGATCACTTCCCTCCCGAACCTGGCCACGGTCAGATCGGTGGACTGCTGGAGCAGCACGAGCGTCGACGGGATCGCCGTGACCACGTCGGTCGCCACCATCGCTGCGGCGACGCCGACGAGGCCGAAGCGATGGCCGAGGAAGACGGCGTGACGCCACTTGCGCGCGCGCCGTTCACGAGCGTGATGACGCCGACCTTGAACCGGTTGCCCAGCAGCGACGTCGTCGTGATGAGGCCGTGCACAAGCGACGACGAGAGCATGCTGGCCGCCAGCCACGCGTTCAGCGCCGTGCCGCCGAACAGGTCGGCGCCCACCCAGGCCGTCACGAACGTCGGGTTGAACGCCAGCACGCCGCAGGCGGCGATGCCGGCGAGGATCAGGTGGAGCGTCAGCAGCGATGACACGACCTTGGTCACGCGCGCCGCGCGGCGGCCGCTCGCCCTGCAGCTGCGCCAGGCCGACCAGGGCGCTGTCGGGCATGACCCACGAGAGCTGCGTCGCCATGGTCGCGACTTTGGCCGTGCACGCGTAGATCGGCACCCACTCGCGGGTTCCCGAGATAGGTGATGACGAGGCCGTTGCTCGCCGCGAGCATCTGCCAGCCCAGACCGCCGAGCCAGACCCCGCCGCCGTTCACGACCAGCGTCCGCAGGTCCGCCCGCGTCGGCAGCCGCCAGTGGCCGAACAGATCCGGCGCGATCACGGCGACGCGCACCGCGCTGATGACGAGGGCCACGAGCGACGCGCCGCCGGGCGCCCAGGCGAGCGCCCAGAGGCCGTACCCGCGCAGCAGCAGGACGACGGTGATCGTCACGGTCAACGCGCTCTGGAAAATGCGACAGGGCGCCGTTGAACGCCACGTCCTGGAAGCCGCCGAGCACGGCGCGAAACACGCGGAGCGGGTACGAGGCAGCGGTCAGCAGCACCACGAGCACCAGCGGCGCCACGATGAGCGATCGATCGTCGGAGGTCAGCCAGAGCAGCGACGGCAGCGTCCGCCACAGGAGCGCCGCCACGGCGGCGAAACCGGCGGCGACGGCGATGCCGACCACCAGCCCGCTCACCACGAGGCGGCGCAGCCGGTCGCGGTCGCCGGCGCCGTCCGCCTCGGCGATCAGCCACGGCAGGACGCCGAGGATCCCGAGGTCGATCATCCCGGCGTAGCCGAGCAATTCGCCGCTCGCGAGCCACAAGCCGTACGGCCGCGTGCCGAGGCGCGACAGGATGATCGGCACCAGCACGATGCCGGTGACGATGGCCAGCCCGAACTGCGCGTAACCGAAGGCGGCCATCGACCGCGGCTTTCCGCGTGCGGCTCATGCGCGTCGCCTCACGGCGTAGGCCTGCAGGTTGAGCGCGAGCGGCGTCTGGACGCCGCCCGGCACACGGGACGCGGCGTAGACGGCCAGGCGCACGGCGTGGCGGCGATCGGGGCGCGGCCCGGCGGCAGTTCCGGAGCGCCGGTCACTACGGTGACGTGGTCGAAGCCGGCGCCGGCCAGGGCGCGGCGGAGCGACCCGGGCGTGAAGTGATTCACGTGCACGAGATTGCCGGCGAGCGAGACCTCGTGACGGCTGATCGCCGCGACGAGCCGTTCCTTAGTCCACTGGCTGCGCCCGCACGGCACCTTCACCGCGAGGACGCCGCCGGGCTCGAGCCAGCGCCGCGACGTCGTCGAGCAGCGCGCCGGGCTCAGGGATGTGCTCGAGCACGTCGGTCAGCGTGACCGCCGCGAACGGGCGGCCGGTGCGGGCGAGCGCGCGCGCGTTGACTCTGGTGCACCGGGACGCCCGCGCGCCGCGCCGCGGCCGCCGCCGTCGTCGGGTTCAGCTCGATGCCCTCGACGTCCCAGCCGGCCTGCCGCGCGAGATGGAGGAACCGGCCCGCATGCGCGCCGACGTCGAGCAGCCGGCGCCGGCCCGCCGGCACGCGCCGCGCCAGCTCGCGCAGGATGCCGCCGAAAGATGAAGTCCTTGTACGTGCGCGTCGAATTCGCCGTCGACCCACGCGTCCGACCACCGCTGGTCGTACATCCGATCGAAGAAACGCGGCAGCGTCGGCAGCGCACTCGGGCTGGCCGAACCCGCAGTCGGCGCAGCGCACGAGCCACACGCGCGTCGCCGGTGTACCGCGCCAGCTCCGCGATCCTGCGTGGCGTACTCGTGGAGATCGAACCGCGCCTCGTGATAGCGCTCGAGCCGCGTCCCGCCGCAGACCCAGCACGAGGTGACGGGCGCGAACGCGGGCTCGACGCTCGAGGGAGACGTTCCGGGCGGTGGTCGCGCTCATGCGGGATCGGTCGTGAGGGCGTAGAGCCGGTTCGAGATCGGCCCCAGGTCTTCGAGCGTCGTCGCCACGAAGCCGCGGCGCCGCAGCGCCTCGTCGAATTCGCCGCCCGGCACCGTCTCGGCGACGACGGCGCGCAGCCGGCCCGCGTCGAGCACCTCCGTCATGCCGCGCAGCACGAGGGTCTCGGCCCCCTCGACATCGATCTTCATCAGATCGATCGCCGGCGATCCGGTCGCGCGCCACCAGTGGTCGAACGTGTCGGTCGGCACCTGGACGGCATGGTCGAGCGATAAATCGCCCCGCGCGATCATTGTTTGGCCCACGGATTGAGCGACGAGAGCCCGCTGTTGCCCGGCGAGAGCGACACGAACAGCGGCACGCCCGCCTCCTGCCGATCGGTCAGCGCGAGCGGCAGGATGGTGACGCGCGGTGAGAGGCCGTTGATCTGCAGGTGATGCTCGAGCTGCCGCACCACGGCCGGGTTCGGCTCGAACGCGTAGACGCGGCCCGCGGGCCCGAGGAGCGAGGCCGCCATCACCGTGAAGTACCCATGGTTGGCGCCCACGTCGACGAACACGCCGCCCGGCGGCAGGCGGTCGCGCAGGCAGCGCGCCGTGCGCGGCTCGTACAGCGGCCCGCCGAAGTGCAGCGGCGCGACCGTGAACTCGGTGACGTTGAAGATCAGCGGCCCGCCCTCGGTGCGGACCCGCCGGAGGCGCGGCGGGCCTTCGAACAGGCGCTCGCGCAGCCGGAAGACGACGCCCCGATAGAACCGGCCGATCCCGGGCACGTTCCAGAGCCGCCGGCCGATTGGGGCGACGGCGCGCTCGAGCCACGGACACCCGGCACAGGGCCGACGTCGACGCCTCGGCGGCCGCGCGCCAGAGCGAGCGCGTCACGCGGGCGCCCCCTCGACGGCGGCCGCGACCTCGGCCGCCATCGCGTCCCACGTCCTCGCGCGGAGCGCGGCGGAGACGCCGGCCGACGCGCGCGCGCCAGGCGTCCGGATCGGCGCGCCAGTCGAGCAGGCGTGCCGCCAGCTCGTCCGGGTCGTCGGCACGTCTGGACGAGGAGCGCCGACAGCGCCTGCGGGGTACTGCTCCGCGACGCCGGCCGACGCGCTCACGATCGCCGGCACGCCGCGGCACAGCGCCTCGTGCACCGACAGGCCGTACGCCTCGTAGCGGGCCGGGTGCACGAAGACGTCGAGCGCGGCGAGAACGCGCGGCACGTCGGTGCGAAAGCCGAGGAACCGGATCCGGCCGTCGAGGCCGGCGTCCCGCGCGCGCGCGCGCCACGCCGGCAGCTCGCGGCCCGCGCCCGCCACGACGAGATCCACATCCCAGCCGGGGCGGCCGCAGAGCCGCGACCACGCCGCGAACACGATGTCGAACGCCTTGCGTCGATCGCCGAGCGCGCCGACGAACCCGGCGAGCCGGCGCCCGGCGCCCGCGCCGAGGGCCCGACGCGCGTCGTCGCGCTCGCCCGGCGTGGCCAGCGCGAACCGTACGGGATCGCTGCCGTAGTAGACGACCCGCGTGCGCTCCGGATCCACGCCGATGTGCCGGACGATATCGTCGCGCGTGCGGCGGCTGTTGCAGATCACCACGCGCGCCATCCGCAGCGCGCGGCGCTCGTCGTCGAGATCGCGGCGGCGCGTCCGCGCCGCCAGCAGGCGCCGGACCCGGCCGGCGGCCAAGGCGGGCGCGTCGGCGGCGTGCAGGTAGTGCACCCAGTTGGCGTCCGCGATGGCGCAGTTGCCGCCGTTGACGACGGCGCGCGCGCCGCGGCCGGCCAGCTCGCGCCAGGCCCGCCGACCGGCGCGCGCCAGCAGCGGCGCGCCGAGCGTGTGCCGTCCGAACGGCCGGCGGACCTGCCGCACGTGAACTCCCGGCCGGGCGGCGAGATCGGGCCACACCCGGTGCGCGACCACGTGCACCTCGCGCGAGGCGGAGAGCCACCGCGCGAGCGCGTAGTTGGCGGCGTCCATGCCGCCCAGGGGCGTGAAGTCGCCCGCCACGATCAGCCAGGGAATCACGAGAGGCGAGGTCGATTGGCCATGGCCCCGTGCAGCACGCCCTCGAGGAACCAGAACTGCATGCCGGACGCCGTGCCGAACGGCACGAAACTGAAGGTCAGCGCGAGCGTGCCCAGGTTGGCCGCGACGACCGCGGCGGCCCAGAGGCGATCCTCGCGATCCGCCAGCGCGCGCACCAGGCGCAGATCGTAGAACACCGTGACGACCAGCGCGACGCCGTAGAAGAGCAGCAGCAGCAACCCGCCGTCGAGGAGCCACGCGTTCGGTTGGATCTCGGCGAACACCTCGGTTGAGTCGAGATTACCGGGATTACCGAAGTACGACCGCATCATCCCCCACCGCGCCAGCCCGGCGCCGAGCGGATAGTCGACGATGAGGCTGTTGAACGCGTATTCGAGCTGAACACCGCGGCTCTGGTAGTAGAGCTCCGTCGGATCGCTCTCGAGGAGCGTCGAGAACCGTTCGCGGATGCTCGCGCCGCCGAGCACCGTCGCCAGCGACAGGCCGACGACGACGATGCCGACACTGGTCCCGCCGAACACGGCCAGCCGTGCTCTCTGCTTCTGCCACGCCAGCATCGCGGCGTACGAAAGCATCATGCCGACGACCACGATCATGCTGGCGCGGACGTGGCTCAGGTAGATCGCGCCGACGCCGGCGAGTGCGAACCCCAGCGCCGCCCCTCGCTTCCACCACGCGCCCTCGAGCGCGAACACGAGGCCGAAGAGGGCCGCAACCGTGCCCGCGCCGCAGACGGCGCCGGGCGTGTCGAACAGGCCGGGCGGCCGGATGATCCGGCGGCCGTTCGGACCGATGTAAGTCGATGCCGCGAGCGCGTCCGCGTTCTGCGTGAAGTTCGCGGACAGCTCCTGCGGCATCCACCGCTCCGGGTTGTACACCTGCAGCACGCCGACCATGGAATTGATGCCGTTGCAGATGAGCAGGACGACGAGAATCCGCTTGAGCCCGCGGACGCCGTTGGCGTACGCCGGCGCCCAGAACACCGGGGACAGAATCGCGAAATAGAGAGAGACCTGCGCGACGCCTGCCAGCAGGCTGTTCGTCAGCGGGTGAGCGATCTCGAGGATCAGCCATCCGATCACGAACGTGAGCCATCGCTCCGCGGGATGGTGCACCTTCCGCTGTCCCCCGCGCTGGAACCACCACAACCCGAACGCGAACAGGCTGATCGCGTACGCCCCGACGCGCGCCGGCAGGCGGTAGGCCTGGCTGCCGGGCAGGAACAGCAACGCCGGCAGCAGCGTGAGGCCCGCCGCGAACCACTCGGCGAATCCATGCAGCCGCCACGGATGCTTCTCCACCTCGAGCGGCACGATCTCCTCCGGCGCGGCGGGCGGCTCCTCGGGCGCGGCGTCGAACACGAACGGATCCAGGGGACCCACCACCGGCGGAAGGCCGGGCGCGGGCTGTTCCGGCTGGCGCGAGTGGTCGGCGGTCAGCCGATTCCAGTCAATCGGCTCTGGGTTGTCTGGCATCGTTCCTCGCTACGTGTTCGATCAGCGCGCCGAGCCGTTCGCGGTAACGGTCTGGCGACGCGGTCGTCAGCATACGCGCACGGGCGGCACGGCCCAAGCCATCGCGCAGCGCCGCATCGTCGATCAGCCGGCGGAGCGCCGCGACGAGCGCCGCGCCGTCGCCCGGCGCGATCAACAGCCCGGTCTCGCCGTCGCGCACGATTTCCGGCACCGCGCTGATCGCGCTGGCGATCGACGGCAGGCCCGCGGCGCCGGCCTCCTGGTACACCATCCCGAATGCCTCGTGCCGCGTGGGCATGACGAAGAGATCGGCGGCCCGCCAGAGGTCGAACCACGCGGGCGTGTACGGCGCGACGCCGGTCAGGTGACGGACGCCCGGAGGGATGGCCCCGGCCGCGATGGGCCAGTCGGTGACCAGGTCCAGCACCGCGCGATCCGCGAAGCCGCCGGCCTTCCACGCGCCAAGCAGGTCGTACCCGCCCTTGCGCGCGAAGTCGCCGCCGATGAAGAGCGCGCGCACCGGCGGCCGGGGAACCGTGCGCGCGCGATCGCGCCGCTCGTCGACCCACGGCGCGCAGAAGCCGCCGCGGATCGGATACGGCATCACGTGCAGCCGGTCTTCGCACTCCGGAGAGCTCGCCGCGAGATCGGCGGCGGCCCAGTCCGAGGTCGCGACGATGGCGCGGGCGGCCCGGAAGACGACACCGTCACGGGCGATGTTCGGCGCGTAGGTGCGCCGCGCGAGGGGCGACTCGAGCTCGAGGCTGGCCAGATGCTGCGTGGCGTCGAGGGACACGATCGCGGGCGTGCGCGCCATCCGGGCCACGCTCGCGTAGGCCGTGGCCTGCGTGTGAAAGTGCAGGACATCGAAGCGCTCGCCCGCGCGCTCGCGCGCCTCGATGCGGCGCGCGGCGAGCAGTCCGGTGTTCCATTCCTGCCGCCAGCGCCGGAAGTCGAGATTCGCGAACGCCCCCCTGGCGGGCGCGAGCCGGACGCTCAGCAGCCGGCGCACCACGCGATCGCGAATCGACAGGTTGTCGCTCAGGTTCTCGTGGCTCGCCGCGAGCCCCGGCATGTGTCCCGTGAGATCGCGCAGCAGCGCGGCGACCGCCCGGTGGCCGAGGATGCCTGCGTTCACGAAGAGCACGCGGATCGCATCGTCAGCCACGCGCCCGTCCGATCAGCAGCACGTTGTCCGACAGGCGCCGCGGGGAAAGGCGTGCCACGCCGCGGGGATAGTGCGAGGGCGCCAGCGGCACGCGGCCGTGCAGGCTGAACCGCACGTCGAGGTCGCCGAGCCCACAGGCCTCGCCGAGGCGCCGGAGATCCGATTCGAGCAGCGCCGTCCGGTGCGCGGGATAGTGCGAGTCCTGGAAGGCCGAGAAGCGCCGCTTCGTGAGGAGCGTGAGCAGGCTCAGCGCGCTCAACTGGTTCGGCGTCGTGACGACGATCCAGCCGCCGGGCCTGGCCAGGCGGACGAGCGCGCGCATGAAGGCCCACGGGTTCTCGAGGTGCTCGATCGTCTCGACGGCTGCGACGACGTCGCCGTCGCCGGCCGGCACGCCCCAGTCGGCGCGATCCAGATCCGCCTGGCAGAACTCGAGGCCGTCGGGGAATCCGTCGTAGCGCACCGCGTCGATGCCGCGGCCCGTGTCGAAGCGCGAGCCGATCGCGCGCCAGAGGGCGCCGCCGCCGCAGCCGACATCCACGAGCCGCCCGCCGGCAATCCCGCGCGAGGCGAGCGCGTCGCCGACCATCCGGTAGATGGCGGCGTGGCTCGACCCGAGGCTCTGGCGCGCGCGGGTCTCGAGTTCCGAGGTCACAGCGGGTGTCATGCGGAAACCGGAAGCGGGGCCAGGCGCGCCAGCGCGCCATGCAGGGCACGGAGCTGGCCGTCGGGATCGGCGACCTCGCGCGCGCGGGCCGGCGCCGCTGCCGCGAGGCGCGCGCGCAGCCCGTCGCCGGCCGTGAGCGCGTCCAGCGCCGACGCGAGCGCGCCGGGATCCTCCGGCGGCACGAGGCGGCCGCAGCCCTCGGTCACGATCTCGACGGCGCCCCCGAGCCGCGCGGTGACGACCGGCAGGCCCGCGGCGAGGCCTTCGACGAGCGCCACGCCGAAGGGCTCAGGCCGGACGTTCGGCTGGCACATCAGAATCGGCCGCCGCGAGCACGCGCGGCACGTCGGCGCGATCGCCGAGGAACCGCACGCGCGATCGGAGGCCGAGGCGATCGACCAGCGCCTCGAGCTCGGCCGCGTATGCCGCCTCCGCCGGGCGCTGCGCGCCGCCGGCGATCCAGGCCGTCCAGTTGGGCGCGCGCATCCGCTCGAGCGCCGCGAGCAGCACGGCGTGCCCTTTCCAGGCCTCCAGCCGGCTCGCCTGCACGATCACCGTGGCGTCCTCGGGCGTCGCGAGCTCGGCGCGGATGACGCGGCGTGCCTCACGCCGGCCGTCCGCCGCGCGCGCGAACGCCGAGACGTCGACCGGCGGATGCACCACCGCGAGCGGCGCATGCGGATAGATCGCCGCGACCGAGCCCGCCGTGAAGCGGCTGTTCGCGATCGCGAGATCGGGCGGCACACGCCGCGCCAGCCGCTCGATCCAGTGCCGGCCCGTGAGCACGTCGTGGGCCCAGAACACGAGGGGCCGGCCGGCGCGCCGCACGGCGCGCCCGGCCATCGCCTGCGACCAGGCGGCGTGGCAGACGACGCGATCGACGGCGCGGGTCTCGGTGAGCCGCTCGAGCGCGGCCCGCATGCGGTGCACCGTGAGGGGACGGCTCAGCCGCGCCTCGGGCAGCTGGTGCACGGTCGCTCCGGCGTCGCGAAGCGCGCCGGCGAGCCGGCCGTCGAACGCCAGCGCGAACTCCGGCGTCATCGCCGGACAGCGGTCCCGCTCGCGCGCCAGCGTCACGAGCATCGACTCGATGCCCCCGAACAGATTCCCGCTGTAGACGTGGAGCACCCGCATCAGGCACAGGCCGCGCGGTAGAGCGGCACCAGCGCGGCGGCGAGCCGCGCGCGATCGAAGCGGCGGGTGGCCGTGTCGCGGGCGGCGGCGCCCAGCCGGACGCGCAGCGACGCGTCGCCCGCGAGCGAGGCGAGGCGCGACGCCAGACCGGCGGCGTCGCCGGGCCGGTGCACGAGCGCGTCGATCCCCGGCGTGACGATCTCGGCCGCGCCGCCCGACGCCGCCACGACGACCGCGCGCCCGCAGGCCATCGCCTCGACAATCGCGAGACCGAAGGGCTCGGGCGCCGTGCTCGCATGCACGGCGATGTCGAGCGCGCGCAGCGCGGCCTCGGGCCGCTCGACGAAGCCGGTGAAGCCGACGCGGCCCGCGAGGCCCAGCCGGGCCGACGCCGCGCGCAGCTCGTCGAGGCCGTACTGGCTGCCGTCGGTCTGGTAAACCCCGCCGCCGATGATGAATCCGCGGACGGCGGGCGACTCCGGCAGCCGCGACAGCGCGTCGAGGAACACCTCGTGGCCCTTCCATCGCGCGAACGTCGCGAGCAGGCCGATCCGGAGCGTTCCCCGCGGAGCGGGCGGCAGCCCCGCGAGCGCGTCGAGATCGAGCGCGTCGCCCGCGGGCGAGAACCGATCGAGGTCGATCGCGTTCGGCACCGCCGTCACGGGCACGCGATCGCCCAGCATCGCCCGCGCGTCGGCCGCGACGCTCTCGGAGTTCGCGATCACCCGCGCGCACCGCGACCGGTGGGCGCGCAGCAGGAACGCCGACGCCGGGCGCGTCCCGAGGTAGTCGTGCAGGTGCCAGACGAGGGCCGGCCCCGGACGCGTCACCGCGCGCGCGCCGAGGACGTGCATCTTGAGGCCGTTGGTGTGCACCAGGTCAGGCTGAATCGCGTCGATCGCGGCCCGCAGCTCCCGCACGTAGCCGCCGGCCGCCGCGAGCGCGGAGACGACGCGCGACGGGGTGAGCCCGCCTTCGCCGAGCCGCGCGAGCGGCGCGGGCCACGCCACCACGGACGCGGACACGCCGAGCGCCGACGCGCGCTCCAGAAGCGGGCCGGGGGCCGCGGCCGCCAGATGGAGGTCCCACCCGGGCTCGGCGAGGCGCAGGCTCGCAAGGATGTCGAGCAGGCTGGCCTCGGCGCCGCCCAGATGTCCGGACGCGCTGAGAAAAAGGAGACGCATCGGCGCCCGTCGGGCGGCCGTCAGAACATGCGCTGGGAAACGTTGATGACGTCGTCAGCCTGGACGCGATCCTCGCGCCGCAGGTCCACCTTCTCGGACTTCCCGTTGACGATGCGGGTCGCGCTGATGCCGCGATACGTGCCGCGCTCGTTCAGCCCGCCCGCGAGCGCGATCGCCTGCTCGACCGTCATCCCGGGGTTGAGCACGTAATAGCCGGCGTTGCGGACGTAGCCCTGGATGTAGAAGCGCTCGGCGGGCGGGACGTTGATTACGTCGCCGTCGGCGAGCGCCACGTCGGGAATGCGCCCGGTCTGCAGGTCCCGCCAGTTCACGGTGATCATCTCGTCGGCCGGGGCGCCGTTGGCGTCCACCTTCGAGCCGCGCCGCGCGATCGTCAGCTCGTCGCTCGCCGCCGTCGTCGGCGATCCCGCCATGGCGAGCGCCTTGAGGAGCGTCATCGCCCCGGTCATCTGGATCTCGTTCGGCGTGCGGACCTCGCCGGTGACGAACACGCTCTGGCTCTTGTACCTGATCGACCTCGACACGCACCTGCGGGTTCTTCAGGTAGCCGGCCGCCAGGGCGTCCTTGATGCGCGCTTCGAACTCGCCGACCGTCAGGCCGCCCGCGAGGATGCGCGTGATGAGCGGAAACGACACGAAGCCGTCGGATCCGACGCGGTACGTGTTGGTGAGATCGGCCTCGCCGAAGACCGTGATGCGGAGCTGGTCGTCGGGCCCGATGACGTAGCCGCGGGGGGTCTGCGGCGCGGGGACTTCCGGCACCACATCCGCGCCGGCGTCGGCGCCCGTCGCGGGCACCGGCGGGGCCGGCGTGGGCGCCTGGGCACCCGCCTGCGGTGTCAGCAGCGCCGCGACCATCAACGTAAGGAGGAAGTTCATGGCGTGCGTTCCTTCTCCGATGCTACTCGGACAACCGGCCGAGGGGAATCCCCAGTTGCCGGGCTTTTCGGTAGAGATTCGGACGCTGAATCCCCAGTGTCTGGGCGGCCAACGCCATGCGCCAGCCGTGATGCTGCAGGACGGCCGCGATGTACTCGCGCTCGAACCGGAGCCGCGCCTCGCGGAGCGTGGCCGTCGGCACGACCGGCGCGGGCCGGCGATCGAGCTGCAACGCGGGCAGCAGCTGCTCCACGTGAATCGGATGCTCCGACGTCTCGCGCACGACGCGATCGACCACCGCCCGCAGTTCGGCCAGGTTGCCGGGCCACGAGAGCGCGCCGAGCAGCGCCAGCGCCGCCTGGGTGCACGCCCGCGGCGCCACGCCGGCTTCGGCGCACGCCTCGCCCAGCACACGCTGCACGATCGCCGGCACGTCTTCCGCCCGATCGTTCAGCGACGGCAGGTCGATGCGCCAGGCGGTCAGGCGCCGGTACAGGTCCGGACGGAACCGGTGCGCCGCCACGTCGGCGTCGAGGCCCGGCTGCCCGCCCGCGACGATGCGGCACTCGAGCGGGGCGGGCGCGCCGCCGATCCAGGCCTCCTGATCGCGCAGCAGCCGCGCGAGCCGCGCCTGCGCCGACGCCGGAAGATCGCCGACGTGCAGCAGGAACAGCGTGCCGCCGCGCGCGGCGGCCACCGGGCTGTCGCCGGCCATCGACTCGAGATCGGGCGGCCCCGGCGGCGGCGCGTCGCCGAAGAGCCGGCCCTCGAGGCGCGCCGGGTCGCCCTCACTGCAGTCGACCACGACGAACGGGCCGTCGGCCCGCGCGCCGCGCTCGTGCAGATGGCGCGCGACCGCCTCGAGATCGGTCCCGGGCTCGCCGCTGACGAGCACGCCGCCGTCGGTCAGCGCCGCGCGCCGCACCAGCTCGTGCACGCGCGTGATGACCGCCGAGCGGCCCGTGAGTTCAGGGGCATCGGACGCGGGCCGCGGGACCCGTCCAGCCAGGTGTGCGGGGTTGTTCATGGCAGATCCGTTTGAAGAAGTGAGGAGGGTTGATGGAGCTCCGCCCCGTCAGTCACATCGCCTGGACGGGGCCGGGACCTTTCGAGCGTCCCTGCTTATGACAATTAACGACTTATTATGACTTGTTGGACACGAAGTGTCAATTCAGACACTATAAAGGTGTGCACAGGAAACGCAAGCGCCCACAGATGTCTTATCGGCGCCAGAGAGGTGTATCAGTACGGACGCTTGGGTATCGCGGCGGAAACGCTAGGGCTGCGGGGGGAAACGTCGCGCGGGTCGCGCCGAGGGTGGTCGTCACGATGGCCGGAGTCGAAGAAGCTGCTGAGGAAGAACGCCAGGCCCAGACAGGCCACGAAGCCGCCGACGCCGAGGCCCTGTCGGGGGCTCTCCATGCCGATCAGGGGCATCAGGCCGACGCCCACGCCGATCAGGATGAATCCCGCCCGCCGGTAGCGCCACGGGGTGCGGTATTCACGGTAGCGGGCCCGATCGAAGTGGTCCAGCCGCTCCATGAACTGGTCGAACTTGCGGGGATCGGCCTCGGGGGACGGCACGAGGCCCTTCTCGATCATGGCGATGCGCTCGCGGATTTCGAGCTCCCGGACCCGAGCCCGGGTCTGGGACTGGACGATGGCGGTCGCAAAGGCGCCGATGATGGCGACGATCGGCACCATGAACACCAGCCAACCCCACCCGGACTCGAACATGCCCTCGCCCTCCTGACGGCGAAACTGCGAATCTGACCAGATTAGACTGGCCCGGTTCCCGAATTGTTTCACAGCGGCGTGAAACAAATCCACGCTGCGCGTGTTCTAATGTCGAGGGCGGATGGACGCCACCCACGAGCGCGAGCTCGTCGAACGCTGCCGGCGCGGCGACGAAGGCGCGTTTCAGGAGCTGGTCGACAGGCACAAGGACCTGGTCTTCGCGTGGATCGCCCGCACGGTGCGGGATCGATCACGCGCCGAGGATCTGGCCCAGGATGTGTTTCTGCGCGTCTACCGCGGTCTGCCCTACTTTCGGGGCGACGCGCGTCTCTCCACCTGGCTCTACCGCATCGTCGCCAACGTCTGCGCGCAGGAGCTGGCGCGGCGGCCGGGCCCCGTCTCGCTCGACGCGCCGGATGGGGCGGGCCGGGCGCCGCGGACGCCGGGCGCGCGGGACCCGCGGTTCAGCGAGATCGAGCTGCGGGATCGGCTGGACAAGGCGATCGCGCGCCTGCCGGCGAACTACCGGCTGATCGTGGCGGCGCACTACCTGGAGGGCGTGCGGTACGAGGATCTGGCCGACGCGCTGCAGATGCCACTGGGGACGCTGAAGACGCAGCTGCACCGGGCGAAGCAGCTGCTGCGGCGCTGGCTCGAAACGGACCTTACTTGATACCTGAAGTCTGGAAGTCAGGAAGTCAGGAAGGATGAAGTGAGGAAGTGTGGAAAGCGTGACCGCGAGCACCGACTTCCTGCCTTCCCCACTTCCTAACTTCCTAACTTCCTGACTTCCTAACTTTCAAGGATTCACCCCGTGTTTTGTGACGAAGTGCTGGAACTGATCGAGCCGATTGCGGCGGGCGACGTCACGCCGGAGGGGCGCATCGCGGCGCACCTCGCGTCGTGCCGCGACTGCCGCGCGGCGCTCGAGGACGCGCGGCGCGTCGACGCCCTGCTGCGGGCGCGCGCCCCGGCGCCCGCGCCGGCGAACTTCACCGCCCGCACGATGTCGCGGCTGCGCCGCGAGCGGTGGCGGAACGAGAAGGCCGTGGATCTCGGCTTCAACGTCGCCCTGGCGGCCGCGGCGATCGCGGTCGTGACCGGGGGCTGGCTCCTCCTGCGGCTGAGCGGCTTCAACGTCGTCGGCGGCGACGCGATCGGCCTGCTCGGACAGGGCGCCTCGGCGCTGATGCGCCGGATGTCGCCGTCGGTGCCGGCCTACCTCGGCGGGGGCGTGCTGCTCGCCGCGGCGCTCGGCATCTGGTGGTGGGCCGAACGCGATGCCCAGGCCTGAGCGCATGCGCCGACCCACGCGTGCGACGGGCACGCCGCTCCTCAAGTGGGCCGGCGGCAAGCGTCAGCTGCTGCCCGAGCTGCGCCGCTTCTATCCGGTCCGCTTCGGACGCTACGTCGAGCCGTTCTTCGGGAGCGGCGCCGTGTTCTTCGACCTGCAGGCCTCGGGCCGTCTCGACGGCCGCGACGTCGTCCTGATCGACTCGAATCCGGATCTCATCGGCTGCTACGAGACGGTGCGCGACGCGCCTGGCGCCGTGGGCGCCGGGCTGGCGCGCCTGGCCGCCGGGCACGCGCGCGATCCGCAGGCGCACTACTACGAGGTGCGCGACACGCGCTTCAATCCCGAGCGCGCGGCGCGGCGCGGGGCCGACGGCCGCATCGCGTACACCCCCGACCTGGCGGCGATGCTGATCTATCTGAACCGGACGGGCTTCAACGGCCTGTTTCGCCTGAACGCGAGCGGCGGCTTCAACGTGCCGATCGGGCGGTACGATCGGCCACGCATCCACGACCCCGGGCGGATCGCGCGTGTGGCCGCGGCGCTGGGGTCGCCGCGCGTGCGCCTCGTGTACGGGTCGTTCGAGACGGCGCTCGACGTCGCGCGCCGGGGTGACTTCCTGTACGTCGACCCGCCCTACGCCCCGCTCGGGCCGACGGCGAACTTCACGGCCTACACGGCCAGGGGCTTCAGCGAGTCGGACCAGGCGCGGCTGCAGCAGGTCGTGATCGCGCTGGCGCGGCGCGGCTGCGCCGTGCTGGTGAGCAACTCGACGGCGGCCACCGTCGTGCGGCTGTACGAGGCCAACGCGGAAGCGCGCGCGGCCGGGCTGCAGGCGTGGCGCGTGCCCGCGCGCCGGGCCATCAACCGCAACGGCGCCGGCCGCCGCCCCGTGCCGGAACTGCTCATCGCCAACGTCGATCGCCGCGTTGTCCCTCTCCAAGGGGCGTGCTAGTCTGAGGGGCACGCGCGAAAGTGGCGGAACTGGCAGACGCGCCGGACTTAGGATCCGGTAGCCGAAAGGCTGTTGGGGGTTCGACTCCCCCCTTTCGCACTCCGCCTTCGCCCGGCGCTGCGCGCCGGGCTTCGGCGAGACAGGCGCACCCAGCACCCAGCACCCAGCACCTTATGAAAACAGACCTCGTCGACGTCAACGACACGCGCAAGAACCTCACCGTGGAAATCCCGAGCGACGTGGTGAACGCCGAGATCGATCGCGTCGCGCGCGACTACGGGAAGCAAGGCGAAGATCCCCGGCTTCCGCCCGGGCAAGGCGCCGGCGCGCGTGGTCAAGCAGCGCTTCAAGGACCAGATCCTCCACGACGTCGCGCACGACCTCATCCCGCGCGACGGTGGACGACGTGCTGCGCGAGCGGGGCGTCGAGGCGGTCGACACGCCCGACATCCGCGACGTGACGGTGGAGGAGGGCCAGCCGCTGACGTTCACGGCGTCGTTCGACACGCTCCCGGCGTTCGATCCGGGCGACTTCGCGACGATCGCGCTCACGCGCACGCCGGCGACGGTCGAGGACGCGGCGGTGGATCAGGCGCTCGAGCGGCTGCGGGATCGCGCCGCGCGGTACGAGCCGGTTGAGGACCGCGGCGTCGACCACGGCGACACGGTCGTGCTCGATCTCGTGCGGACCGACGCCGAGGGCAAGGTCGAGACGCACGCCGACGTCAGCGTCGAGCTGGGCTCGAAGGCGAACCCGCCGGGGTTCGACGAGCAGCTGCTGGGCCTCGAGTCCGGCGCGGCGAAGACCTTCACGATCACCTATCCGGCCGACTACGCGCATCACGGAGCTGGCCGGCACGGCGGTGACGTACGCGGTGACGGTGAAGGGGATCAAGCGGCGCGTGGTGCCCGAGCTGGACGACGAGTTCGCGAAGGACCTCGGCGACTTCGAGACGCTCGACGCGCTGCGGGCGCGCGTGCGGGAGGATCTGGAGCACGAGGCGCGGCACGCGGCGGAGCGGGACCTGCGCGCGGCGCTCATGAAGCAGCTGGCGGCGCGGGTGCCGTTCGAGGTGCCGGCGTCGCTGGTCGAGCGCGAGATGGATCGGCGGGTCGAGGACTTCGTGCGGCGGCTGATGGAGCAGGGCATCGATCCCCGGCAGGCCGGGCATCGACTGGGCGGCGTTCCGCGAGAGCCAGCGCGACGCGTCGCGCGAGGCGGTGGGCGGCGCGCTTGTGCTGGACGAGATCGCGCGGCGCGAGGCCATCGCCGTGGAAGAGGGCGAGGTCGAGCGCGAAGTGGAGCGGTACGCGGCGCAGCTCGGGCGCACGCCGGCGGCGGTGCGGGCGCAGCTCGAGAGGAGGGCGGGCTGTCGCGCGTGCGCGTCGGGTTACGACGGGAGAAGTCGGTTGACTTCGTCCTGTCGCGTGCTACAATCGCGATGGCATCTTAGGAAGCTCCCAGCTTCACGCACGTTTCCACACAACGACAACTTATGTCTCATCATCTGCCGGATCCGCGCATGCAGCTCGTGCCCATGGTCGTCGAACAGACCAACCGCGGGGAGCGGGCCTACGACATCTTCTCGCGGCTGCTGAAGGACAGCATCATCTTCATCGGCACGCCGATCGACGACACGGTCGCCAACCTGGCGATCGCGCAGATGCTGTTCCTCGAGGCCGAGGATCCCGACAAGGACATCCAGCTGTACATCAACAGCCCGGGCGGGTCGATCACGGCGGGGATGGCGATCTACGACACGATGCAGTTCATCAAGCCCGACGTGCAGACCATTGCATCGGCCAGGCGGCGTCGATGGCGGCGGTGCTGCTGGCGGCCGGGGCGAAGGGCAAGCGGTTTTCGCTGCCCGAATTCACGGATTGTCATCCACCAGCCCCTGATGTCTGGTCTGGCGGGCCAAGCGACCGATATTGATATTGCGGCCCGCGAGATCCTGCGCATGCGCGAGCGGCTCAACGAGATCCTCGTGCAGCACACCGGCCAGCCGCTGAAGCGGATCCAGGACGACACCGAGCGCGACTACATCATGTCGGCCGACCAGGGCAAGGAATACGGTATTATTGATGATGTCATCCGGAAGAGGGCGTAGCCGAGGGTGGACGCGGTGAGGGCATGGTAAAGAAGACCGGCGAGACCGAAGTCCTGCGTTGCTCGTTCTGCAACAAGGACCAGAACGACGTCCGGAAGCTCATCGCGGGCCCGACGGTCTTCATCTGCGACGAGTGCGTCGAGGTCTGCAACGACATCATCGCGGACGACAACCGCTTCGAGAACCGCGGCACCCGCTCCTCGCTCCCGACGCCCCAGGAAATCAAGAAGTTCCTCGACGAGTACGTCATCGGCCAGGAACGCACGAAGAAGAAGCTCGCCGTCGCGGTCTACAACCACTACAAGCGGATCGAGATCCAGAAGCAGCCGCGCAGCCGCAACGACATCGAGCTCACGAAGTCGAACATCCTGCTGATCGGCCCGACCGGCACCGGCAAGACGCTGCTCGCGCAGACGCTCGCCAAGCTGCTCTCGGTGCCCTTCACGATCGTCGACGCCACGACGCTGACCGAGGCCGGCTACGTCGGCGAGGACGTCGAGAACATCATCCTCAAGCTGCTGCAGGCGGCCGGCGGCGACATCGAGAAGTGCCAGCAGGGCATCATCTACATCGACGAGGTCGACAAGATCTGCCGCAAGGACGAGAACCCGTCGATCACGCGCGACGTGTCGGGCGAGGGCGTCCAGCAGGCGCTGCTGAAGATCCTCGAAGGCACGGTGGCCAACGTGCCGCCGCAGGGCGGGCGCAAGCACCCGCACCAGGAGTTCTTCCAGGTCGACACGACGCAACATCCTGTTCATCTGCGGCGGCGCCTTCGTCGGCCTCGACAAGCAGATCGAGCGCCGCGTCGGCAAGAAGACGCTCGGCTTCAAGGCCGACGTCAAGTCGCTCCGCGGCGCGCGACATCGGCGCCACGCTCGAGCAGCTCGAGCCGCAGGATCTCATCAAGTACGGGCTGATCCCCGAGTTCGTCGGCCGCCTGCCGGTCGTCGGCACGCTGCACGAGCTCGACAAGCCGGCGCTGATCCAGATCCTGACGCAGCCGCGCAACGCCATCACGCGGCAGTACGTGAAGCTGTTCGAGTACGAGAACGTCAAGCTGCGCTTCACCGACGATGCCCTCGAGGCGATCGCCGAGTCGGCGCTCGAGCGCAAGATCGGCGCGCGCGGCCTGCGCATGATCATCGAGGAGCTGATGCTCGACCTGATGTATCAGGTGCCGAACCAGAAGAAGGTGCGCGAAGTCACCATCACCCGCGAAGTCGTGATGGCGAAGGACAAGCCGATCGCGCTCATCGAAAAGGCCGGCTAACCGTGGAAACCCCGTTGGAAGTCTACGAAACGCTCCCGATCGTCCCGCTGCGGGACGTCGTCGTCTTTCCGCACATGATGATGCCGTTCGTCATCGGACGGCCGTCGCTCCACGCGGGCGCTCGAGCACGCGCTGCTGAAGGACAAGCGGATCTTCCTCGCCGCGCAGCACGACGCCTCGGTCGACGACCCGCGGCCCGAAGACATCTACACGATGGGCTGCGTGGCCAACGTCGTCCAGAGCCTCAAGCTGCCCGACGGCAACATCAAGGTGCTCGTCGAGGGCGTCGATCGCGCCCGCGCCGTCGAGTGGAAGGAAGACAAGGGCTTCTACCGCGTCGTCGTGAAGGTGCTGCCCAAGCAGCGCGAGGCCGGCGCGCGACGCCGAGAGCCACGATGAGCCGCGTCGTCGTCGCTGTTCGAGCAGTACGTGAAGCTGTCGAACAACCTGCACTACGACGCGATGATCGCCGCCGTCCGCGTGGACGATCCCGGCAAGCTCGCCGACACCATCGCCGCGCACCTGCTCGTCGGCGTCGACGAGAAGCAGAACCTGCTCGAAATCATCTCGCCCGCTCGAGCGCCTCAACCGCATCGCCGGCATCCTCGAAATCGAGGTCGACAAGCTCCAGGTCGACCGCCGCATCCAGTCTCGCGTCAAGAAGCAGATGGAGAAGGCGCAGAAGGAGTACTACCTCAACGAGAAGATGAAGGCGATCCAGAAGGAACTGGGCCGCAAGGACGAGAAGGGCAACGAGGTCGACGAGCTGAAGAAGAAGATCGAACAGGCCCGGATGCCGAAGGACGTCGAGGAAAAGGCCATCCAGGAGCTGAAGCGCCTCGAGGCGATGCCGCCGATGTCGGCCGAGGCGACCGTCTCGCGCAACTACCTCGACTGGCTGATCGCGGTGCCCTGGCACAAGAAGACGCCGCGAGAGCCGCGACCTCAAGCGCGCCGAGGAGATCCTCAACGAGGACCACTACGGGCTGGAGAAGATCAAGGAGCGCATCCTCGAGTTCCTCGCCGTGCGCGCCCTGGTCAAGAAGCCGAAGGCGACGATCCTCACCTTCTCCGGCCCTCCCGGCGTCGGCAAGACCTCGCTCGCCAAGTCGATCGCCCGCGCGATGAACCGCAAGTTCGTGCGGCTGTCGCTCGGCGGCGTGCGCGACGAGGCCGAGATCCGCGGCCACCGCCGCACCTACATCGGCGCGTTCCCCGGCCAGATCATCCAGATGATGAAGAAGGCCGGCACGATGAACCCGGTCTTCCTGCTCGACGAAGTCGACAAGATGTCGATGGACTTCCGCGGCGACCCGTCGGCGGCGCTGCTCGAGGTGCTCGACCCGGAGCAGAACCACACGTTCCTCGACCACTACCTCGACGTCGAGTACGACCTGTCGCACGTGATGTTCATCTGCACGGCCAACGTCCTGCACACGATCCCGCAGGCGCTGCGCGACCGCATGGAAGTGCTGCAGCTGGCCGGCTACACCGAGCTCGAGAAGGTCGAGATCGCCAAGAAGTTCCTCGCGCCGAAGGCCGTCGAGGGCGCGGGCCTGACCACGGACAACATCACGCTTCACCGACGAAGCGCTTCACGACGGTCATCAAGCGCTACACGCGCGAGGCCGGCGTCCGCAACCTCGAGCGCGAGATCTCCTCGATCTGCCGCAAGGTGGCCCGCAAGGTCGTCGTCGAGGGCAAGCAGTTCAGCGAGGAGATCACCGCCGACAAGGTCACGCAGTACCTCGGCGTGCCCCGCTACCGCAACACGATGGCGGAGGAAACGAACGAGATCGGCATCGCGACCGGGCCTGGCCTGGACCGAGGTCGGCGGCGAGATCCTCGTGACCGAGGCGACGCTGATGCCGGGCAAGGGCCACCTCACGCTCACCGGCAAGCTCGGCGACGTGATGCAGGAATCGGCGCAGGCCGCGATGAGCTACGTGCGCTCGAAGGCCGAGGAGTTCGGCATCCCGAAGGACTTCAACGCGCAAGACCGACGTCCACGTGCACGTGCCCGGAGGGCGCGATCCCGAAGGACGGCCCGTCGGCCGGCATCACGCTCGCGACCGCGCTCGTCTCGGCGCTCGCGCGCGTCCCCGTCCGCAAGGACGTCGCGATGACCGGCGAAATCACGCTGCGCGGCAAGGTGCTGCCGATCGGCGGCGTCAAGGAAAAGCTGCTCGCCGCGCACCGCGCCGGCATCAAGAACATCATCCTGCCGAAGGACAACGAGAAGGACCTGGCGGACATCCCGAAGAACGTGCTGGACACGCTGAACGTCTACATGGTCCAGACGATGGACGAGGTGCTGAAGATCGCGCTGGCCGAGCCGCTCGCCGGCCGCCTGCCGGCCGAAGCGCAGGCCGAGCCGGTCGACGACGCCATCAGCGACGACACCATCACCCATTAACGGTCGGGCACGTCAGGTGGGTCAGGTAAGCCGGGTAGGTGGCGACCCACCTGACGGACCCGACCGGCCAGACCGACCAGACCTTGAAAATCACCGCTGAGTTCGTCACGAGTGCGGCCGACGCGTCTGGCGTCCCGCACGACGGCGCGCCGGAAGTGGCCATGGTCGGCCGCTCGAACGTCGGCAAGTCGAGCCTGATCAACGCGCTGGTGCGACAGAAGGTGGCGCGGACGAGCGCCGCCGCCGGCAAGACGCGGCTCGCGAACGTCTACCGGGTCGCGCGCGGGACGGCCCGCCGTTCTACCTGGTGGATCTCCCGGGCTATGGGTATCGCCCGCGGCGGGCCGCGAACGGCCTTCGGCCGGCTCACGCGGCGACTACCTCGGCGGCGCGACCGGCCGTCGGCGCGCTGCTCCTGCGTGGACGCCCGGCATCCCGGGCTCGAGAGCGACCGCGCAGGCCTGGGCACTGGCTCGCGGCCGACCGTCGATCAGGCCGCCGATCGTCGCAACCAAGATCGACAAGCTCGCGCGCGGCGAACGGATCCGCGCGCTGAGAGAACTCGAATCCGTTTTCGAAACACCCGTGCTGCCGGTTTCGGCGGTCACGGGCGAAGGACTGGACGAACTGTGGAAACTGATCGACAGACTCACGACACCCCGGACGACGGCAACGCGGCGCAGCAGCCGCCCAGCGGCCCCGCGGCAACGGCACCGCCGCCGCGCGGCCGGACGGCGACGGCAAGCCGGAAAAAATCGAGCGGCATCGACCTCGCGACGCTGAAGGACATGAGCGTC
This sequence comes from uncultured Acidobacteriota bacterium, assembly GCA_963792785.1. GTDB lineage: Bacteria > Acidobacteriota > Vicinamibacteria > Vicinamibacterales > CAVVIG01 > CAWIMX01. The sequence continues at coordinate 1,903,312 of CAWBXO010000001.1, forward strand.
GGCGCGCTCACGAAGATCGCCAAGCAGCTCGACGTGCCGGGCGCCACCGGCATGCGCAAGCAGGAGCTGATCTTCGAGATCCTCAAGGCGCGCGCCGAGAAGAGCGGCCTGATCTTCTCCGAGGGCGTCCTCGAGGTCCTGCCCGACGGCTTCGGCTTCCTGCGCGCCCCCGACTACAACTACCTGCCGGGGCCCGACGACATCTACGTGTCGCCGTCGCAGATCCGCAAGTTCGACCTGCACACCGGCGACACCGTCTCGGGCCAGATCCGGCCGCCGAAGGACGGCGAGCGCTACTTCGCCCTGATCAAGGTCGAGGCGGTGAACTTCGAGCCGCCCGAGCGCGCGCGCGAGAAGGTCTTCTTCGAGAACCTCACGCCGCTGTACCCGCAGGAGCGGATCTCGCTCGAGACCGACGGCGAGAACCTCTCGGCCCGCGTCCTCGACCTGATGGTCCCGATCGGCAAGGGCCAGCGCGGCCTGATCGTCGCGCCGCCGCGCACGGGCAAGACGATGCTGCTGCAGAACATCGCGAACAGCATCACGAAGAACCACCCGGAGGTGTACCTGATCGTGCTGCTCATCGACGAGCGGCCCGAGGAGGTCACCGACATGCAGCGCTCGGTGCACGGCGAGGTGATCTCCTCCACGTTCGACGAGCCGGCGCAGCGCCACGTGCAGGTGGCCGAGATGGTGATCGAGAAGGCCAAGCGCCTCGTCGAGCACAAGAAGGACGTCGTGATCCTGCTCGACTCGATCACGCGCCTCGCGCGCGCCTACAACACCATCGTGCCGCCGTCGGGCAAGATCCTGTCGGGCGGCGTCGACAGCAACGCCCTGCAGCGGCCGAAGCGCTTCTTCGGCGCGGCGCGCAACATCGAGGAGCGGCGGCTCGCTCACGATCATCTCCACGGCCCTGGTCGACACCGGCTCGCGCATGGACGAGGTGATCTTCGAGGAGTTCAAGGGCACCGGCAACCTCGAGATCCACCTGGATCGGAAGCTCACCGACCGCCGCGTCTTCCCGTCCATCGACATCCAGAAGAGCGGCACACGGAAGGAAGAGCTGCTGATCGCCAAGGAGGACCTGAACCGCGTGTGGGTGCTGCGCAAGGTGCTCACGCCGCTGTCGCCGGTCGAGGCCATGGAGCTCCTCCTCTCGCGGATGGGCAAGACGAAGAGCAACCAGGAGTTCCTCGCGTCGATGTCGGGCGGGAAGTCCTAGACGGCGCTCGGGACGCATGAGCCGCGCGGCCCGCGTCCTCCACAACGCCTTCCGGTCGCCCGGCCACCGCCTCTTCGGCGCACCGTTCACCCGCGACTACCTGCGCCTGACCCTCGCCACCGCGCGGGCCTGGGGCGACACCAGCCCGGGCACGATCGACTGGCTCGGCGGCCGCCTCGCGCATCTCAACCGGAGCTACGCCGTCTTCCTGCTCCACGAGATCTTCGTGAACGCGGAGTACGCGTTCGAGAGCGACCGCCCGGATCCGCTCGTCCTCGACTGCGGCGCGAATATCGGCATCGCGACGTACTTCTTCAAGCGCCTCTCCCCTCGCGCGCGCGTCGTCGCGTTCGAACCGAACCCGGCCACGTTCGCGTGCCTCGAGCGCAACGTCGGGGCGAACGGGCTGGCCGGCGTGCGAACCGTGCAGGCTGCCGTCGGCGCGGAAGACGGCACCGTGCAGCTCTACACGGGACAGGCCGACCCGGGCAGCCTCACGACCAGCCTGACACCCGTTGCGGGCGCCGCCGGCGAGGCCGTGCGCAGGGTGCGTCTGTCGTCGCTCATCGACGAGCCAGTCGACTTCCTGAAGCTGGATGTCGAGGGAGCCGAGGACGCGATCCTGAACGACCTCGTCGAGACCGGCGCCCTCGCGCAGGTGCGGCAGCTGGTGGTGGAGACGCACGACGACACCACGGCCAGGCCGGACGCCGGGAGGATGGCCGAACGGCTGCGGAGCGCCGGATTTGCGGTGCACGTCGAGCCACAGCGCGACGGGCTGAAGACGCTGATGCGGGCCAGGCGCGACGAACCGGGGAACCGCTAATCCGCCGCGCGGTTCACGTGATGATAGAGTCGGCGCGATGAACCGCCGTCCCTGGTGGCCGCCGGCACTGGTCGGCGCGGGCATCCTCCTGAGCTACGTCGTCACGATCGGCCGCGCGCCGGTTCCGTGGAACGACGAGATCTGGGACGCGTCCGCCGTCCTCTCCCTGGTGCACGGCGGAAACGGCGTCCCCACGGCGCTGCCGGCCGGCACGTGGGACAGCTTTCCCCGCTTCTACGGCCCGGCGTACTTCCGCCTGACCACGATCATCGCGCGCGCCGGGGGCGTCACGCCGACGACGATTCGCCTCGCCAGCCTGCTGGGCGCGATCCTGATCGCGGCCGCGGCGGGATGGCTCGCGTGGACGACCTCGCGGCGCGCGGCCTGGGCCTGGCTGGCCTTCGCAATCGTCGCCGCCGCCCCGGACCTCGGAGCCATCGCGACCAACGGGCGCGTGGACGCGCTGGCGATCGGCGCCGAGATCGCCGGCCTGGCGGCCCTGGTCGCTTGCGCGAGCGGTCCCACGGGCCGGAGCCTGGGCCTGTCCTTCCTCGCCGGCGCGGCGTGGGCTGTCGCGCTGCTTTCCTCGGGGCGCGTGGTGCCCTTCTTCGGGGCGCTCGCGCTGACGGTACCCGCGGTGGCCCTGGTGCCTGCGCCGGATCGCCGCCGCGTGCTCCTGGCCGCCGCCGTCGCGGGCGCGATCGGCGGCGGCACGTTCGTGCGCTGGACGATCCAGGCCGGCTACGGCCCGATCGGCCGCGTGCTGTTCCTCCGGAACGCGACGCGCCAGGACTGGTTCAACGGCGTCACCGCCGGCGGCCACCGCACATGGGGGCTGTATCTTCGCCCGGGCATCATGCTCGCCGGCACGATCGCGCTTGCGGTAGCCGCCGGGGCCGCGCGACTGGTGCCGGGGACCCTCGCGCGCCTGGCACGGCTCGCCTGGGCGGCGGCGGCCCTGACGCTCGCGATCTCGCTCAGCGTCGGCAACAACGTGCTCTACACGAGCAGCTATTTCACGATCCCGCTGCTCGCGACGTCGCTGGCCGTCGTGCCTCTGGTGGCCGGAACCGCGCGGCGGCGGGTGGCGTTCGTGGCGACGGGCCTCGTGGGGGCCGTCTTCCTCGCGGTCGCGCTCGGCAAGACCCTCGAAACCGTGCAGAGCTGGCCCGCGCTCGACCCGCGCCCGCTGGAGGCGTTCGTGGCGCGCGAGGTGCCGGCGGGCTCGCTGGTCTTCGGGCCGGACCACTTCTACTTCTACGCGGTCGAGGCCTCCGGCTCGTCGTACCGCGCGGCGTCGCTCACGCCGTTCCCCGGGCCGGAGATCGGCGTCGCGACGGCGCGGTCGGTGCTCGAGGGCACGGCGGGCGCGCGGCGCTATCTCCTGTGGCCGGCGGGCGCGGCCCTCCCGGAGACGTTCGCCTGCGTCGGAGGCGAGCCGGCCGCGACGTTCGAGCCGCGGCGGCGGACGGGCCTGCTGGGCCGCTTCGTAGACCTGTACACGCACCAGGACGGCCTGCCGGCCTCCCGGCTGTTCGAGGTCCCGGAGACCTGCTAAGATAGGGGTTTGGTGAAATACCGAAGGAGTTGACCGTGAGGGAAGGGATTCACCCCAAGTACCAGGAAGTCGAGGCGCGCTGCGCGTGCGGCAACACGTGGAAGACCCGGTCCACCAAGACCGAGCTGCACCTCGAAATCTGTTCGGCCTGCCACCCGTTCTTCACGGGTCGTCAGAAGCTCATCGACACGGAAGGCCGCGTCGAGCGCTTCACGAAGAAGTACGGCGTCCAGACCGCCGAGGGCCGCAAGCAGGCCGAGAAGGCCGCCAAGGCGGCGAAAGCCAAGAAGGCCGCCACCACCACGCACTAGGCGACGCCAGGGCCGGCGACCGAAGCCGGCCCGACGCTCGGCTCCCCGTCCGTCACCCACTCCATCCCAGCGCGTCGAGTGCTCACCCGTCCGGACGGGACGGGCCTCGATCCACACACGCCTCGGCGCGCGCCACGAACGGCATGGTGAGGCTATTCGAGCAGCGGCGGAGGCGTCCGGCCCATCTTGCGGTCGAGCCGCGAGAGTCGATGGCGCACGGCGCGGTCCCACGACGGCGTCGATTCCTGCCGCAAGCTGCGGAGGGCGAACGCCTTGGCGGCATCGAGATCGCGCGCGCGATGCTCATAGTGCACGGCCAGCGCGGCGGCCGCTTCGCGGGCCAGCGCCGGTGGACTGTGGACCATCGTCAACAGCCGCCGCCAGCATGCCGCCGATTCGTCGAACGCGCGGCGTCGCCGCGCGTCCAGTGCGAGCGCCTGCCACGCGGCCGCGCGGACCGCGTCGTCGCCGTCCGAGGACGCGGCCCGCTCGAACGCCTGGCGCGCGCGGACGCGATCGCCGGTGCGCCCGAAGACGTGGCCGAGCGCGAGCGCCTCGCGGGCGTCGCGCGCGGCATCGGGCCCCTCGGCGGTGAGGCGCGCGAAGCGCGCGAGCAGGCCGGCGAGCGACAGCAGATCGAGACGATTGTGCTCGAGCACGGCGCCGAGCGGCCGCGCGTCGCCGTCGCGCAGGAACTGGAAGTAGCGTCCCGGGATCTCGAAGCCCGGGACGTCGCCGCTGCGCCGGGCGCCGAGCACCTGCCGCTCGAGCGCGCCGAGCGAACAGCCGGCCTCGTCGCGCCAGAAGCGGCGGGCCGGGTGGAGCATGTCGACATGCGGCCGCCCCTCACCGACCCAGGCCAGTCGGTGAAAGAGGTACCGCGTCTCGAGCAGCGGCGCGTCGAACGATCGTCCGTTGAAGCTCACGAGCGCGCCCGACTCGGCGAGATCGCGCGCGACGGCCTCGAGCATCGGCCGCTCGTCGGCCGTCCGCGTGAGGAGGTACTGCCGCGTCCGGAACGCGCCGTCCTCGTCGAAGCGGCCGCACCCGACGAGAAACGCGAGCGTGCCCGCGCCGCCGCTCAGGCCCGTCGTCTCGAGATCGAAGAAGAGGAACGGGGGGCGCGCGCCTGGCTGCCCCCCGAGGAACGCGGGCTCCCGCGCCGCTGCGTGGAGCGCGTCCGCGAACCGCCCGATCGGATCCGCGCCGTGCCGTTCGTCCGCGGCGTACCGGCGCTCGACGGCGAGCCACGAGGCGCCCGCGCGCCCCTGCCACTCGCCTCCCAGGACGTCCGCCGCCGCGCGTGACGCGTCCGGGTCGCGGACCGCGGGCGCCGCGGCCCGCGCCGCTGCCGGCCCCAGGATGCCCCGCACGCGCTCGGCGAGCGTCGACGGATCCATCGGCTCAGGCGGCCTCTCCGGCCAGCAGGTCCAGAAGGCGCAACGCCGCCGCCTTCGCCAACGGGCCGGCCTGTCCCGCCGGACCGACACAGCTCGGACAGCCGCTCTCGCATTCGCATTCCGCGATCAGGCGGCGCGTGGCGCCGACCAGCGCGTCGTGCATGCGGAAGAGCGGCTCGGAGAACCCGATGCCGCCGGGATAGTTGTCGTAGACGAAGATCCGCGGCGCCAGGTCCCGGCCCGTCTCCGCGTCGCTGTCGATCGAGATGCCGATGTCGCGCCGGTCGCACATGAGCAGCAGCTGCGCGACCTGGCGCATGGCGTACGCGAGGCCGGAGACCCCGTCCCGGCGGTCGTCCGCCGCGAACGGCACGCGCGCCATCACGTCGGCCGGCACCGTGAGCCAGTACGCCGTCGTGTGCATCTCCTGCTCGGGCAGATCGAGTTCGCCCGACCCGACGTTCTCGTTCGTGTAGAACTTGATCTTCTTGAAGCCGACGACGCGCGAGGCCACGTGGACTTCTCCATGTGCTCGCGGGGCCGGCGTCTGCAGCATCTCCGCGAAGGTGTCGAGCTCGGTGACGCGCGTGTACGTGATCGCGTCGGTGTAGTAGTCGCAGTCGATCTCGCGAACGAAGGCCTTCCGGCCGTCGAAATCGAGGCGGTCAACCTGGTAGGCGCGGCCTTCCACGAGGTAAATGGCCTTGGGATGCAGCGTCGACGGCCCGCTCGTGAAATCGGTCTCCCCGATCACGCGCGTCTCGCGCGTCGTGTCGACGACGACGAAGTTGTCGGAGGAAATCGACCGCAGGCTGACCGCGTCGGCCGGATACGACTCGTGCGTCCACGTCCAACGGCCCTCGCCGGAGGCGGGGTCGTCCTCGAGGCCGTCCGCCCCGCCCGCGCGGTGCACGAGCCCCTGCTCGGCGAGCAGGCCGAGGATCTGCTGCACGTCGTTCTTCCCGAACCGCTCGGCGGTCGTGAACGGCAGCTCGAACGCCGCGCACTTCACGTGATCGAGCAGGATGTGGAGGTTGTCCGGATCGATGAGCGCGCGCTCGGGCGAGGCGTCGAAGAAGTACGACGGGTGGCGCACGACGAACTGGTCGAGCGGCGCGCTCGAGGCCACCAGCACGGCCGCCGACCGGCTGCTCCGCCGGCCCGCCCGCCCGGCGCGCTGCCACGTGGCCGCGATCGTGCCCGGATAGCCGGCCATCACCGCGACGTCGAGCGCGCCGATGTCGATGCCCAGTTCGAGCGCGTTGGTCGAGACGACGGCGCGCACGGCATCCCTCGCGCAGCCCGCGCTCGATCTCCCGCCGCCGGTTCGGCAGGTAGCCGCCGCGGTAGCCGCGGATCCGCTCCGACCCGGGGCCGTCCTCGAAATCGTCCTTGAGATACGTCGTGAGCAGCTCGGTCGAGAGCCGGCTCTGCGCGAAGACAATGAGCTGAAGCTGGCGCTTGAGGAACTCGGTCGCCACGCGCCGCGTCTCGCTGAGGTACGACCGGCGGATGCCAAGCGCCTGGTTCACGACCGGCGGGTTCACGAACACGAACACCTTCTCGCCGCGGGGCGCGCCGCTCCGCTCCACCAGCTCGAACGGCGCCTCGGTGAGCCGCTCGGCCAGTTCGCGCGGGTTCGCGATCGTCGCCGACGAGCAGATGAACACGGGCTGCGAGCCATAGTGCGCGCAGATGCGCCGGAGGCGGCGCAGCACGTTCGCCAGGTGGCTGCCGAAGACGCCACGATAGGCGTGCAGCTCGTCGATGACCACGTAGCGGAGATTCTCGAAGAGCTTCGCCCACCGCGGATGGTGCGGCAGGATGCCCGAGTGCAGCATGTCGGGGTTGCTCAGCACCAGGTGCGCGCGGGTCCGGATCGTCCGGCGCGCGTCCTGCGGCGTGTCGCCGTCGTAGGTGAAGACGCCGATCTCGGCCCCGGACGCCGCCTCGACGGCCCCAGTGAGCGCCGTCAGCTCGGCCAACTGGTCCTGCGCGAGGGCCTTCGTCGGGAAGAGGTACAGCGCCCGGCTCGCCGGATCCGACAGCGTCGCGTGGAGCACCGGCGCGTTGTAGCAAAGCGTCTTGCCCGACGCCGTCGGCGTCGTGATGACGACGTTCCGCCCGGCCAGGGCGTGGTCGATGGCTTCAGCCTGATGCGTGTAGAGCCGCTCCAGCCCGCGGGCGGCGAGCGCCCGCGTCAGCCGCTCGTCGAGCGCGGCAGGAAACGGCGCGTAGCACGCCGCCACGGCCGGCAGCAGCCGGACCGCGGTGACGCGGTGGTCGGGGGTGTCGGGCCGCTCGAGCGCGCGATCGGGCGCCAGCCGATCGAGAGCCGCGTCGAGGGCGCCGTCGCGCCGCGACACCGGCACCAGGCCCGTCGCTCCATCCCGCGCCGCGTCGTGACCCTGCAACATCGCCGGAATCGTACCAGTCGACAGGGGGGCGATCAAGAGGTGAAAGTGCCGAAGACTGCGATATTTTTACACGCGATCCAATTGATTCCAAAGGATCTGGCTGTTACTCTGGCCGCGTCCTGTCGATACAGAAAGACGGAACTCGAAAGGAGCTCTGAAGATGGGCAGATGGCAGCCGCAGGTGCGGCACCGAGGGTTTTTCCTTCACTCGGACAACGGCGAGACCGACGCCGCCGAACGCGAAGCTCCGGAAGGCATGGTTGTGCGCGTCCGGCTGTCCAAGCCCGCCACATCCCGCCACGTGGGCGGCTCCACCCACTCAGGCCGATCCCGCTCCCCCATCCATCACACCGACGAAGACCGCCCCGCGATCAGATCAGGGAGCGTGACTGGCAGCCGTCAACGGTCACACTGGCCCCGCTGATCCAGCTCGCCTTCGGCGACGCAAGGAACGCGACCACCGCGCCGACTTCCTCAGCGCGGCCGAATCTGCCGAACGGCAGTTCGCGGGCGACGAACTCGGCAATCCCCGCCGGGTCCGCCTGCTGCCGCTTCGCCCAGGAGCCACCCGGAAACAGGATCGAACCCGGCGCCACGCTGTTCACGCGGATGCCGTCCCGCGCGAGCTGCTGCGCCATCGACTTCGCCAGGCTGATCTCGGCCGCCTTCACCGCGTTGTACGTCATCCGTCCGCCCGATTCGCGTCCGTAGATCGACGCGACCATCACGATCGCGCCGCCGCCGCGGCGCCGCATGTGCGGCACGGCCAGGCGCGACGCGCGGATGGCCGGAAACAGCGTCTGGTCCATCGCCTCCTGCCACTCCGCGTCCGATGTGTCGGCAATCATCGCGCCCCGGGCCAGACCGACGTTGTTCACGAGGATGTCGAGCCCGCCGAAGCGCTCGACCGTCCGCGTGACGACCAACTCGACGCCGGCGGCCGTCGCGAGATCGGCCGTGACCGCCTCGACGCGATCCGGCCCGCCCGCCGCGCCGGCCACCTCGGCCGCCGCCTCGCGCAGCCGCTCGGCCCCGCGCGCGGAGATCGTCACGCAGCAGCCCTCCGCCGCAAGCGCCCCGGCCGAGGCGAGCCCCAGCCCCCGGCTCGAGCCCGTGACGATCGCCACCTTGTCCGTCAGCCCGAGTTCCATGTCCCCCCAGAACCTCCCGAACCCCCAGAACCCTAGAACCGAACCCTCAGAACCGTTAGAACCTTCAGAACCCTCTGAACCCTATCTGCCCGTGAGATCGTTCAGCCGCCAGTCGAACGGGATGTAGGCCATCCGGAACTGGTTGGCGTCGAGGAACTGCCGCTCGAACCCGAGCAGGCGCGGCTGGATGAACGCCAGCACGGCGCGTTCGATAGGACTCCGCGCCGAGAAGAGCGACGGCGCGGCGTCGGCGTCGGCCTTCACGAACGCGTCCGCGCGCCACGAGAACACCGAGCTGACCGACACGACGCCCTCGGCGGCGTCGATGACCAGGCACTGCGACCGGTTCGGGCAGTCGGTCGCGATGCTCGACAGCTGGGCCTCGAGGCGCTCCGCCGTGTACGCCTCGCTGCGGAGGCGGCCGCTCCCGAGCGCGCCGCGCCCGAGGGCGAGGAAGACGCGCGGATCGCCAAAGGGCGCGAGCACGTCCTGCTCGATCTGATCGAGCGTGACCGATCGCCCGCCGACCATGTGCGTCGTCCGATCGAAGGCGCCGGGAATCTGGCGGATGCTGTTCCGCGGGTACAGGTCCGACCGTCCCGCGATCGGGTAGCCCCTCACGATCGTCTGGAGCACGATGGCGTTGTAGGCATTGATCCAGAACGCGACCTGGTCGTCGCGCGTGAGCGTGTCTGGCCGCACGCCGGCGAGCGACGCGACGTACTGATCGATCCGCGGCTGCAGGCCCTTGAGCGCCCGGTAGTAGACCATGCCGTCGCGGACGTACTGGTCGAGCAGTTGATCGTACCTGGCGTCGCGCGCCGGCACGCGCGGTTCCTGCGCGCCCGACCGCGCCGCCGCGCCGACGACCAGCAGCACCAGCACACCCACGCCAATCGCCGCTCGCGCGCGCATCATGCCTTCACTTCCACAGCTCCTCAGCTCCTCAGCTCCTCAGCTCCGCGTGGGACTATACCCGATGCTCGAGAAAGTGCGCGACGGCGCGATTGAACGCCCTCGGCGCTTCGAGGTTCGAGAGATGGCCCGCGCCCGGCACGCGGACGAGCTCCGCGCCGGCGAGGCCCTGCTTCAGGGCCTCGGCCGCCGCCGGCGGCGTGAGGGTATCTTCCTCGCCCACGACGACGAGCGCGGGGACGTGAATGCCCGCGAGCAGCGGCGTCGAGTCGGGACGCCGCATCATCGCGGTCACCGCGCCAGACACGGCCACCGGGCCGTTGGCGAGGATCAAGTCGCGCACGGACTCGACAATCGCGGGACGCTCGCGGCGCGTCGTGCCCCCGAGAAGTTTCGGCACCATGTCGTCAGCCACGGCCGCGACGCCGCGCTCGGCCACGAGGGCGAGCATGCGCCGCCGCGCGGCGAGCCCCTCGTCCGAGTCCGCTCCGGCGCGCGTGTCGGCGAGGATCAGGCCGCGCACGTAGCTCGGCACGAGACGCAGCAGCGCGAAGGCGACGTACCCGCCCATCGACAAACCGCCGACGACGACATCGTGCAGGTGCAGCGTGTCGAGGAGATCGATGAGATCGGCGGCGTAGTCTTCGAGGCTCTCGGCCGGCGGATCGGCGGCGCCCTCGCCGAATCCACGCAGGTCCGGCGCGACGACGCGCCAGCCGCCCTCGGCGAGGGCGAGCTGCGGCTCCCACATGCGGGCGCTCAGGGGAAACGCGTGCAGGAGCACGAGCGTGCCGCGCGGACGCTGGTGGATCGCGGGGCCGCTCGGCGTGGCCTCGAGATAACGCAGGCGGCCGACGGAAGGCACGCCCGATTGTACCGGAACGCGGGCCGTCGCCGGTCGGGTAGGATCCCGGCATGACCACGCCGCAGGGCGCCCCTATCGGCGAGACCTACCAGGCCCGCCTGGCGGCGCGGCGCGTCTCGCTCGCGTCGCGTGACCGGCAGCACACCCGGCTCGGCCGGATCCGTCTGGCCCTCGTCCTGGCCGCGCTCGCGATGGCGATCGTGTGGGGCACGGCGCCGGGCTGGTGGTACGCCGTGCCGCTCGCGATCTTCCTCATCGTCGCGATCGTGCACGCGGTGGTGATCGATCGCCGCACCCGCGACGGCCGCGCGGTCCGCTTCTACGAGAGCGGACTGGCGCGCCTCGACGACGCGTGGATGGGCACGGGAGACGGGGGCGATCGCTATCGGAGCCCCGAGCATCCGTACGCCGAGGACCTCGACCTCTTCGGGCGCGGCAGCGCGTTCGAACTGTTCGGCACGGCGCGCACGCGCGCCGGACAGGACACGATCGCGCGCTGGCTCCTCGAGGCTGCCGACCCCTCGGTCGTGCGCGCGCGCCACGACGCCGTCCGCGAGCTGCAGCCCCGGCTCGATCTGCGCGAGGCGCTGGCGCTCCACGGTGACGACCTCGGCGCCGGCGACGCCGCGCGCCTGCGCCGGTGGGCGACGGCCCCGCCCGTGCTCACGGGCATCGCGCCGCGCCTGATCCTGGCCGTGCTCGCGCTGGGCGTCGCCGGGGTCTGCGCCGCCTGGTGGTTCCAGGGCACGCTCGATGCGCGGATCTGGCAGCCGCTGCTCGCGCTGCTCGTGGCCGAAGCCGCGGTCGCCGCCTGGTTTCACGCGCGGGTGAAGGCCGTGGTGGACGCCGTCGAGCTGCCAGCGGGAGATCTCACGCTGCTCGCGGGCGTGCTCCGCACGATCGCGCGCGAGCCGGCCGCGGCGGACGCGCTCAGGCGGATTCAGGGCGCACTCCAGGGCGAAGGCGGCGGCGCCGCGGCGGAGATCGCGCGGCTGGATCGGCTGGTCGGTGTGCTGCAGTCGCGGCGCAACCCCGTGTTCGCGATGGTGGCGGCGGCGTTCACGTGCACCACACAGACGGCGTTCGCGATCGAGGCATGGCGCGCCCGAGCCGGCGCGGCCGTGCCGGGCTGGCTGGACGCGATCGGCGAATTCGAGGCGCTCACCGCGATCGCCGGTCACGCCGCCGAGCAGCCCGGCCGCGTGTTCCCGGAGCTCGACGCGGGGCCGCCCGCGATCGACGCCAACGCCCTCGCCCACCCGCTGCTGCCACGAGGCGCCATCGCGAACGACGTCGCCCTCGGCGGCGGCGCGCCGCGCGTGCTCGTCGTCAGCGGATCGAACATGTCAGGCAAGAGCACGCTGCTCAGGGCCGTCGGCCTCAACGTCGTGCTCGCGCAGATGGGCGCGCCGGTTCGGGCGTCGGCCTTTCGCGTGTCGCCCCTGGCGGTCGGCGCCGCGATCCGGATTCAGGATTCGCTGGTCGACGGCCGCTCGCGGTTTCTCGCCGAGGTGCTCCGGATCAAGCAGGTCGTGGATCTGGCCCGCGCGCGCGGCGGCGCGGCGCTGTTCCTGCTCGATGAGATTCTGGGCGGCACGAACTCCGACGATCGGCGCGCCGGCGCCGAGGCGGTCCTGACCGGCCTGCTGCAGCTTGGAGCGGTGGGGCTGATCACGACGCACGACCTGTCGCTCGGCGCCGTGGCGGACCGGCTCGCGCCGCGGGCCTCGAACGTGCACTTCGCGGACGAGTTCGACGGGGGCGGCCTGAGCTTCGACTTCCGCCTGCGGCCGGGGATCGTGCGCACCAGCAACGCGCTGGCGCTGATGCGATCGGTGGGACTGGAAGTCGATGGTGTTACAGAGATCTAGCGGTTCTGGGGGTTCCGGGGGTTCTGGGGGTTCTGGAGGTCGGGTTCTGGGTTCTGGAGGTTCGGGGGTTCTGGAGGTTCGGTGCCTGGCTGCGAACCAGAACCCTTGGAACCTTCAGAACCCGACCTCCAGAACTCCCAGAACCCCTGGAACCCTAGAACCGCTCGATTACTGAACTACCGTCCCCTACCGCCTCGCATCTGCTGGCGCTCGGTGGACGGCGGCACCATGCCCTTCGCGCGCATGTAGACGGCGATCGTTCCGTACATCTCGTTGTTGTGAATGACGACGTTCGCGGCGAGGGCGCCCTTGGCGATCTGGCCGCGCCCCTGCGTGACGAACTCGTTCACGTTCTGCGGCGTGAGGGCCGCGAACGCCTGATCGCACAGGGCGAAGGAATCGGCCAGCGCCTTGACGAACTCGGCCTTCGTCTTCAGGTCCTGCTCCAGGTTCTTGCCCTGGGCCGGGTTGGCGGCGCCCGACAGCGCCGAACAGTAGCCGAACTGCGCCGCGGCGGTATGCGCGACCGCCTGGCCGAAGGTCCGCAGCTCGGGCGCCGGGCCCGGCTTGAAGCCGTAGTCGGCCTCGGGCATCTCGTCGGCGGCCGCCGCCAGGTTGGCTTTCACGCCGGCGTACGACCGCTGCAGGCTGGTGGCAAGGTCCACCGGGGCGGCGGCGGGAGGCTGGGCGAGGGCGGCGGAGGCCGCGAGGGTGATTCCGGACACGAGACACAGCACGCGCTTCATCACAGGTAGCTCCTTCGAAGGACGAGGACGGCTTCGACTGTACGCCGCCGCCCAGCCCACCGCAAGCGGCCCGCGGATTTTCACATGTCAGGGGAGAGGGAGTGTAGGCGTAGAGATTAGAGGGCAGGGATTAGGAACCTCCCCTAACCCCTAACCCCGACAGGTCTTATTCTTCCTACGCGCAGCCGCTGGTGTTGCCGCAGTTGACGCACTTGTAGCAGGCGCCGCTGCGGATCATGATCGAGCCGCAGGTCGAGCACGGCGGCGCGTCTTCCTGGTTCTGGATCGTCGAGAACGGCGTGCTCGGCGCCTGGCTCGCCGAAGGCGTGGCCACCGGGGCCGCCTGGCTCGCCGAAGCCGCGTCGGCGGCGGAGGCGGCCGACTCCTCGTGCTCCCGTCCGTTCACGCCGGCGTTGAACTGCGCTTCCGGCGACAGGAACTTCGTCGCCATCCAGCGGAAGATGTAGTCGACGATCGACTTGGCGAAGCGGATTTCCGGGTTGCGCGTCATGCCGGACGGCTCGAACCGGACGTGGCTGAACTTGTCGACCAGCGCCTGGAGCGGCACGCCGTACTGCAGCGCGTAGGAGATCGCCTGCGCGAAGGCGTCGGCGAAGCCCGAGATCGTCGAGCCTTCCTTGGCCATCACGAGGAAGATCTCGCCCGGCTGGCCGTTCTCGAAGAGGCCGACCGTGATGTAGCCCTCGTGGCCCTGCGATGTCGAACTTGTGGGTGAGGGCGTGGCGCTCGTCCGGCAGCTTGCGGCGCACCGGGTGCGTGGCGGCCTGCGCGGCGACGAGCTGCGCCAGCTCGGCCGGCGTCTTGTCCTTCGACGTGTTGAGCGGCTGCGTCCGCTTGCTGCCGTCGCGGTAGATCGAGATCGCCTTGGCGCCCAGCTTCCACGACTGGATGTAGGCCTGCGTGATCTCGTCGACGGTCGCTTCCTTCGGCACGTTGACGGTCTTGCTGATGGCGCCCGAGATGAAGGGCTGCGTCGCGCCCATCATCTTGATGTGGCCCATGTAGTGAATCGACCGCTGGCCCTTCGCGGCCTTGAACGCGCAGTCGAACACCGGCAGGTGCGACGTCCTTCAGCTCGGGCGCGCCCTCGATCGTCTCGTTCTCGTCGATGTAGTCGATGATCGCGTCGACCTGCGGCGGCGTGTAGCCGAGCTTCCTGAGCGCCATCGGCACGGTCTGGTTGACGATCTTCATCAGGCCGCCGCCGACCAGCTTCTTGTACTTGACGAGCGCGATGTCCGGCTCGACGCCGGTCGTGTCGCAGTCCATCATGAAGCCGATCGTGCCGGTCGGCGCGAGCACGGTCGCCTGCGCGTTGCGGTAGCCGAACTGCTCGCCGAGCTCCACCGCGTCGTCCCAGGAGGCCTTCGCCGCGCTGGTAGAGATCCGACGGCACGTTGCGCGCGTTGACGTCGCGCATCGAGTCGCGGTGCTTCCGCATCACGCGCAGGAACGGCTCGCGGTTCTTGTCGTAGCCGGCGAACGGGCCGCCGTGGTCGCGGGCGATCCGCGCCGACTGCGCGTAGGCCTCGCCGGTCATCAGCGCCGTGAGCGCCGCCGCGTAGTCGCGGCCGCCGTCGCTGTCGTACGGCAGGCCGCGCGACATCAGCAGCGCGCCGAGATTCGCGTAGCCGAGGCCGAGCGGCCGGTAGGCGTGGCTGTTCTGCTCGATGGCCGGCGTCGGGTAGCTCGCGTTGTCGACGATGATCTCCTGCGCCGTGATGAGCGTCCGGATCGCCGCCTTGTAGGAGACGACGTCGAACTCGCCGTCGTCCTTCACGAACTTCATCAGGTTGATCGACGCGAGGTTGCACGCCGAGTCGTTCAGGAACATGTACTCGGAGCACGGGTTGCTCGCGTAGATGCGGTCGGTCTCCGGGCAGGTGTGCCACTCGTTGATCGTCGTGTCGAACTGCATGCCCGGATCGCCGCAGACGTGCGTGCCCTCGGCGATCAGGCGCATCAGATCGCGCGCCTGGTAGCGTATCGACGACATCGCCGCTCGTGCACCGCGTGCGTCTCCCACACCCCGTCGTCGAGCACCGCGCGCATGAAGTCGTCGGTCACGCGGACGCTGTTGTTCGAGTTCTGGAAGAACACCGACGAGTACGCCGGGCCCGTGAACGAGCCGTCGTAGCCCGCGTCGATGAGCGCCCAGGCCTTCTTCTCTTCCTCGACCTTGCAGTTGATGAACTCGACGATGTCCGGGTGCTCGGCGTTGAGGATGACCATCTTCGCCGCGCGCCGCGTCTTGCCGCCCGACTTGATGACGCCGGCGAACGCGTCGTAGCCCTTCATGAACGACACCGGGCCCGACGCCGTGCCGCCGCCGGCGAGCAGCTCCTTCGACGACCGGATCGGCGAGAGGTTCGTGCCCGTGCCCGACCCGAACTTGAACAGCATCCCCTCGGTGCGCGCCAGCGTCAGGATCGAGTCCATCGTGTCCTGGACGGAGTTGATGAAGCAGGCCGAGCACTGCGGCGCCTTCTCGAAGCCGCAGTTGAACCAGACCGGGCTGTTGAAGGCCGCCTTCTGGTAGACCAGGATGTGCTTCGAGATCGTCGCTGAACGCCTGCAGGTCCTCGTCGCGTCGCGAAGTACTTCTCCGCCTTCGCCCACGCGGTGATCGTGTCGACCACGCGGCCGATGAGCTGCTTCACGCTGCGCTCGCGCTCGGGCGTCCCGATCTGCCCGCGGAAATACTTGGACACGACGATGTTGGTCGCCTGCTGCGACCACGCTTTGGGGATCTCGACGTCGCGCTGCTCGAACACCACCTCGCCGCGTTCGTTGCCGATGACGGCGCCGCGCGGATCTCCCACTCGACTTCGTCGAACGGATCGACGCCGGCGTCGGTGAAGAACCGGGGGAACGTCAGCCCTGGCGCGGCAGCGGTCCTGCCTTTCGCGCGCTTCTCCGTCTCGCCGAACGGCGACACGGACTGCGTTCCACTGCTCTCTACCGACTGCTGGCCGGCACCCGCGGCTTGGTAGGCAGCGCCCTCTTTCATGTCCCCTCCACTCGCACCGTTGGAGACGGCTTCCCGCCCCGGAAGCCGGCTCTGAACTCAGATTGGAATCTCTCGAGGTCAGACTGGATCACGGCCAAAATCGCTGACCGCGGCCCGGCGAGAAGCTGGGAGTTTCTCGCGCTTGCCTGTTCCTGCTACGGCCGACCACTATGAGGTGCCCCCCCTGGTTTGTCAAGCGTGTAAACACTAGATATTGTGTATCGCTTTTAGGTCAGTCGCAAGATATTGACATTCTTGTAGGTCGAACGGGCCGCGACGTGCGGCTAGAATTGGCGGAAATCCGTGCCCCTGCCTCCCCTCGAGACCGCCGCCGTGCCCCCGCCGCCTGGCGCGGCCGACCGCGTCGTTGCCCTGCTCGAGGTCATCCTCTGCTCGGACTACCCGACCCAGATTCTCCTCGGCGCCGTTTTCGCCGTCTTCGGCGTCGGGCCGTCCGTCACCCACGGCGTCCTGACGCTCGACTACGTCATGCTGCTCTCCTTCAGCGACACGGTCCTGCTCCTCGGCCTGATCCTGTTGCTGCTCCGGGCGCGCGGCGAAAGCCCCGTCCGCCTCTTCCTCGGCTCGGGCTCGGTCGCGCGCGAAGCGAGGCTCGGCCTGCTGCTGGTGCCCGCCGCCCTCGGCCTTGCGTTCCTCGTGCTCGTGCTGGCGCAGCAGCTCGCGCCCTGGCTCCACACGGTCGCGCTGAACCCGCTGCAGGCGCTCATCCAGACGCCGCGGGACGCGTGGCTTTTCGGCTCGGTGGTGATCATCGCGGGCGGCGTCCGGGAGGAGCTGCAGCGCGCGTTCCTGCTGCACCGGTTCGAGGGATGGCTGGGCGGACGGACGGTCGGCATCGTCGTGACGAGCGTCGCGTTCGGCGCGGGGCACGGGCTGCAGGGGCTCGACGCGGCGCTCGCCACCGGCGCGCTCGGCGCGTTCTGGGCCGTGATCTACCTCCGGCGCCGCTCCAGCGTGGCGCCGATGATCAGCCACGCCGGCTTCAACGTCCTAGAAATCCTGCAGTACTTGACCTTGGGCAAGTAGCGCAGATTACCGACCCGTCCCCCCAGCCCCACCCGCCCTGTAGAGATTCACAATATCGGCCCGGCGGCGAAGCCCCGCGACCCAGTCGTCGACGAGCGTCCGCCGGCGCGCCTCGTTCATGGCCTCGACGACGCGCGGACGGATGTCGACGAGATCGGGCGTGCGGCCGTCGATCGCAAACGCCTCGAGATGCTCGGTGTAGTAGCTCGCCACTTCCTCGTCGGTCGGCCGCGGCGCCGTGAAGCGCAGGCCGAGGTACGCCTGGATCCGCAGATCCTCGCGAATCGTCTCGCGCAGCTCCGCCTCGTCCGCGCCGGAGCGCGCCAACGCGCGGTCGTAGTCGTCCGACGAGCCGAACCGCGCCCGGATGGCCGCGAGGCGCTCGTCCACGGCCGCCTGCTCGGGCTCTGGAGGCACGAAGCGCTCGACCTCGGTCAGCATCAGCGCGCGGTCGATCAGGCGGTCCAGAATCGCCCCCACCGCGTCCGGCTGGTCTCCGGCCGGGACGAGTCCCAGATCGCGCGCCTCGGTCACATCGGTGAGCAGGATCGGATGGCCCGACACGACGGCCAGGATGCGCTCGATCGTCTCCGCGTGTAGCATCGGCGCCGCCAGATACACGGTCAGCAGCACGCCAACGCAGCGGAACGGCGGGATTCTCCTCATCAACCTACCCGGCCTACCCGGCCCACCTGGCCCATCCGTCTCATCAAAACGCCTGCCCGAAACTCAGGTGGAACTCCGCCAGGTGTTCGCCTGGCTGGCGGTCCATCTTGAACCCGAGGTCCGCGCGGATCGGCCCGAAGGGCGATCCGAACCGGATCCCGAAGCCGATCGCGCTGCGCAGCTTTCGCAGGTCGATGTCGCTCGCGTGCGGGAACACGTTGCCGGTATCCAGGAAGCCCACGGCGCCGAGCGCGCGCCAGACGGGCACGCGCAATTCTCCGTTCAGGATGATCAGGCCGTCGCCGCCGATCGGGAAGCCGTTGACGATCGTCTCCGGCGTGCCGAGGCGGTCGAGCGCGAAGCCGCGCACGGTCGTATCGCCGCCCGCGAAGAACCGCTCGCTCTCGGGCAGCAGGTCCGCGCTTTCCTTCGAGTGCGAACCGTCGTCCAGCGTCTTGATCACCTGGCCGGGGAACCCGAGGCCGACCCGCGCGCTCGCGGCGAGCACCGCGCCGTGCGAGCGGGGCAGCGCCCGGAAAGCCTGCCCGGTGAGGAACAGCTTCACGAAACTCGCCTGTGACCCGATGCTGAGCGCGGCCAGTTGCGCGTTCGCGCTGAGCAGCCCGCCGTCGTGGGGATCCAGGCTGTCGCTGCGCGTGTCGTGGATCGTCGTGATCGCGAACGACGACAGGCGGTACAGGCTGAAGGTCCGATCGAGCAGGTTCTGGTATTCGGGATCCAGCTGCTCGTCGAAGACGTTCGTCCGCTCGAGCTGATAGCTGCCACTCAGCAGCACGTTCGGCGAGACGCGTCGGGTCAGCGTCGCACCGGCACCCCTCCGGGCGTAGTTGAAGCTCGACCGGATCTGCTGCTCGAGCGTGCCGGTCACCGAGAGATCGGCGTCGGTCCCGCGCACGCGCGGCTCGCGGAACGTCCCGACGACGCGATACTCCACGAAGCCGAATCGCGTGCTGTCGGTCGGCTGCGCCTGGTCCGCGAAGTTCTTCGGCAGGCTGGCGCTCGTGAAAAAGCTGAGCGAGCGGTTCTTGCCGAACAGGTTGCGGCGCGTCATCTCGAACGACGCCCGCGGCGCCACTTCGAAGCGATCCGAGGCCGTGCCGTCGAGCTGCTTGATCGTGCGGGACCGGCCCTCGACGCCGGCGCCGTAGCCGATGGTCGTGGCCGGCGCCTCCTCCACGGTCACGATGAGATCGCGGCGCGCCTCGTCGCCGTGGCTCACCTGGTCGATCACCACGCGGCGGAAGAGGCCGAGCGACGCCAGCCGCCGCTGGCTGTCGACCAGGGCGGCGCGGCCCACCGGATCGCCGGGGCCGAGCTGGAGCTCGCGCTCGATCGTGTCGACGCTGGTCCGCGTATTGCCGACCACGAGCACGTGGTCCACGAAGACGCGTACACCCTCGTGGATCGTGAACGTGATGTCGGCCCGCCCGCCGTCGTCGCCGAACTGCGGCGCGACGGTCACCGCGGCGGTCGGATAGCCCAGATCCGCGTAGTGGACGGCGATCGACTCCCGGTCGGCGGCCAGCTGCGCCGCGACGAACGGCGCGCCCGGCGCGACGCCGACGACGGCGCGCAGCGCGTCGGTGTCCACGCTGTCGTTGCCGGTGAACGTCACGTCGCCGATGAGCGTCCGCACGCCCTCGGCCACGGTGATCGTGACGACGAGGTCGATCGAGGCCTCGTCGGCGCCGCGGCCGGCCGGCTCGGTGTCGCCGCTGGCGCGCGCGGCCGAAAAGCCGCGGCGGCGGTAGAGGGTTTCGATCGAGACCACGTCGGCGTCGAGCGCCGCCTCGGAGAACGGCTCCCCGGCGCGCGTGCGCAGCGCCGGCGCGAGCGTCTCGAACGGGACGGACGGGTTGCCTGTCACCGCGAACGTCCCGACCCGATACAGCGGCCCGCGCCGCACGTCGAAGGTGATCACCAGTTCGCCGTCGGCCTCCTCGCTGCGGAAGGGCGCGGCCGCGTCGCGGTAGCCGCGCGCGCGCAGGTACGACTCGATCCGCAGGCTCGAGTCTTCCAGGAGGTCCTGATCCGCGGATCCCTCCTCCTCGATGGGCACGAGATTCTTGACGACATCCGACGGCAGCGTGTCGCCGGAGAAGCGCACCTGCACGTGCGGCCCGGTGTCCACGGTCAGCGTCAGCCGCGCGATGCGGTCGCCGTCCTCGAGCTGAACGCCCGGCGTGAGCGAGGCGAGGTAGTAGCCGAGGCGATGGCGGCCCTCCAGGTAGCGCTCGACGCCAGCGTCGAGCGCCTGGCGCTGGTACGGATCGCCCGGCGCCACGTCCAGCTCGTCGAGCAGCGCGTCGCGGGTGATGCCCGCCTCGCCCTGGGTCACGATCGTGCCGATCGTCGTCCGCGCGCCCGGCTGGACCGCGAACACCAGCGTCGCGCGATCGGGGTCGTGCCGGATCTCGGTGCGCGTGTCGACGGCGGCGTGCAGGTAGCCGCGCGCGGCCAGCTCATCGGCGACCGCGCGCGTCAGGTCGGCGACGCGGCCGAGCGAGGGCGACGGCCCGTAGCGCTCCACGACGGCCTGCCGCAGCCGACCGGCGTCCACGCCGGGACGATCGAGCGCGCCGGTGAACTCGATGCGCGTGACCGGATGCACGGGGCTGAGGTCGTACCGGAGCGCCACGCCGGCCCCCGAGGGCTCGGCGTCGACGCGCACATCCTCGAAACGCCGCAGGCTGAACAGGTGGCCCACCGTCTCGCGGACATCCGCCATCGCCAGCGGGCGGCCCACCACGGTCTGCACGACGCTGGTGAGGGCGGGCTCGTCGGTCTCGCGACCCTCGACGACGAGCCGCACCGACACGATCGGCTTGTTCAGGAAGTCGGCGAGATCAGCGCGCGCCGGCCGCGGCGCGAGCGCGAGCGCCGCCAGGAGCGCGGCGGCCACCCGCCCGGCGCGCATCAGAACGTATGCCTCACGCGGAACTCCAGCGCGTAGGTCTGCGAGTCCTCGTTGCGCGACAGAATCCACGACAATCGGTCGCTCTGGTCGTACTCGAGCAGGATGACCTGATCGTTGATCGAGGAGGCCAGGCCCAGGCTCCGCGAGAACGTCAGGTACACGCGGTCGGAGATGCGCTTGCCGATCGTCACGCGCGCGGTCGGGTTGAGCCGCGAGGTCTGCGTGTACGGATCCGTGAAGGACGGCGAGAGCTGGAAAGTGTCCACGCCGAAGGTCTGCTCCACCACGCGTCCCACTTCCGCCGAGATCGAGCCGGTGAGCGCCTGCGTGGCGCGCGTGGCGAGGATGTCGGTCTCCGCCTGGTTGGGGTTCTGCAGCGCCCGCAGCTCGACGTCGCCCGGCCCCTGCGCCTGGTTGCGGCGCACGTCGCTCAGCAGCAGCGCGAGCACCTCCGGCTCGGGCAGCGGCGGATCCGAGCGCAGCGGCAGCTGCAGCTGGCTCTGCGTGCCGACCGCGCCCACCGTCACGAGGTAGGTCTGCCCCGGCACGCGCACGTTGGTCTCGGCCTCGATGTCGAAGAACGGCTCGATGCGCGTCGGGTTCGTGAAGTCGATCGAGCCGTGCGTGACGCGGTAGCGCCGGCCCTCGAACGTGAGCTCCCCGCGCTCGATGTCGGCGCGGCCGAACAGCACCGGACGCGCGTACGTCCCGCTGAGCGTGAGGTCCGCGCTGGCCACCAGCCGCACGAGGTTGTTGTTCACGCGCAGCGTCGACGGCACGACGATCCGCAGGTCGTAGCGCAGCGGCGCGAGCGGCGAGGGCGCCTCGACGTAGGACGCGCCGCCCGAGTCGCTGCCGCCCACCAGGTCGAAGATCGAGCCGGGGGCGGCGAGCGGGCGCGTCCACTCGGCGCTCTGCACGGTCACGGTGCCGCTGAGCGTCGGCAGGGTGCGCGTGCCGCCCAGCACGAGATCGCCGTCGATCTCCGACCGCACTCCCTCGGGGTAGCGCAGCCGCACGCCGTCGCCGCGCACGGTGACGTTCAGATCGCCCGGCAGGTAGCCGTCGAAGCCGATGCGCCCGCCGAACTGCAGGTGCCCGCCCCCGAGCGTCGCCGACACGTCGTCCAGCCGGATGCCGCGCTGGTCGAAGTACACCGTGCCGTTGATCGCGTCGAGCGCCGCGGGCATCGAGAAGTGGCGGATGCGGCCGTTGCTGATCGTCGCGCTGCCCGAGAAGAGCGGGTTGCGCAGCGGGCCGTCGATCGACGCCGTGAGCTCGGCGCGGCCCGAGCCGCGCATGTCGTCGACGAACGCCTGGAGAATTCCCAGGTTCGCGTCGCCCACCGTGCGGAGGGCGATCTGCTGCTCGTTCAGGTCCACCGAGCCCGAGACGCGCAGCCGCGTGTCCTCGCCGGCGAGCTGGAGGTCCTGCACGTCCACACGGTTCCGGTCGAGCGCGATCCGGATGGGCTCCGCGTTGTGCAGCTCGTAGTCGAAGAGCCGCATGTCGAGGCGATCGACCGTGGCGTCCACGAGCAGGTGATCCCGATTCGCCAACTCGCCGGCGATGCGCACGCCGCCCGTGGCGACCGCCGTCGTGAACGGCGAGAGCTCGGGCACGAACAGGCGCACGTACGGATCGAGCGAGCTGTCGTGGAAGCGGAAGGTCATCTCCGCGTCGAGCTGCGGCGTCAGCGCGATCCGCCCGGTGCCGGTGATCGCGACGCGCGGCGACGCGGCCTCCACCTCGCCGCTGATCTCGCGGTCGCGCATCAGCAGCGTGCCGAACGCGTGGCCGATGCCCTCCTCCCCGACGAAGAGGTCCCCCACGTCGAAGCGGACGTCGTAGCGCGGCGCGTCGAAGGTGGCCGTCCCGCTCGCCGTGAAGTTCGCGATGCCCGTGAGCGGCGCCTCCGGAAAGTGCAGGAGCGCGATCTGCTCCACGGGAATGTGCCGCCCCGCCGCGTTGAAGGAATACGTCGAGTCCCACCCGATGTAGGCCGCGCCCGTCACCGTGCCCGTGCTCTTCTGGATCGTCACGCCGTCCAGGCGCGCCCCCGTGCCGTCCAGGCGCAGCGCCGCCTCGGCGTGGTCGAACGGCTCAGCCCACGCCGCGCCCTCGTCGATCGCGAGGTTGCCGAAGCCCACCGGCCGCTGGTATTCGCCCGTGAGGTGGAACTCGCCCGAGAGCAGGCCCGTGAGCGGATACGCGTCGATCTCGAACGCGTGACGGAGGCTGTCGAGATCGCGCCGCGTCACGCGGAACCGCGCGTCGATCTCGTCGCCCCCGTCGTCGCGCGGGTAGCCGAGCGAGAAGAGCCCGTCGGTGCGGATCACCGAATCGCCCTCCCGGACGATGCCTCCCTCGACCGTCACGTACCGGTTCTCGACCACCAGGTGCGCCGACCCGTCCCCCCACCAGGTGTCGAACGCCCGCAGATCCTGGCCGGTGAAATCGCCCTCCACACGCGGGCGGCTGAACTCGCCCGTCATCTCGCCGCGGAACTCGCCGCGCCCGCCGAACGCCACGGCGCTCGACGGGGATCCGAAGTCCGTGAGGATGCCCGCGAGCACCTCGTCGCTCTCCTGCCAGTCGCGGCTCGTCGCGCGGAACGTGAACCGCGTGTCGGGCCCCCACGACGTCTGGCCCTCGAACGCGACGTGCGTCCGCTCGCTCGCGAACAGGCTCGGCCCCACCGTGAGGCCCTCGGGGCCGAAGCGAAAGGCGATGTCGCTCATCACGGGCACGTGCGCCGGCGGCGGCTCCGCCAGGTACGGCCCCCAGGGGCGCTGGTCGGCGGCGGCCACGGCCGTCCCGAGCGACGCCGGCATCGGTTGCACGCCGGGCGGCGGCGCCACCGTGATGCGGCCGGTGCCGCGGCGATCCGCGAGGTGACCGATCGGCCACGCGATGGTGAACTGCCCCCCGGCCGCGCCCGCGAACCGCAGGCCGGGCAGCTGCTGGAAATCGCTGAACCGCGCGAGGTCGACGCCCCGGTACGAGACGTCGAAGGTCGAGAGCGACGGCTGCCCCTCCGCCTGGTGCGCGATCCGGTAGGTCATCGACGTCGAGCCGCCGAGGAAATCCGAGCCGGCGTCCCAGACGCGGAAGCCGTCGCCGGTCCACTGGAGCCGCCCGTAGAGGCCGGGGAACGGATACGTGCGGGGGCCGGCCGTGACGCCGAGCGCGCGGCTGACGAACGTGCCCGACAGATCGTGCCCGCCCTTGAAGAGGTGAAAGAGGCCGGTGAAGTCGCCGTCGCCCGTCAGGTCGAACGACTCGCCGGCGAAGAACAGCTCGCGCATCCGCGGGAAGTTGACGTGCGACTTCACCTGGTACGTCTGTTCCGGCCAGCGCCCCATGTCGACGTCGCCGGTGACGACGCTCTGCGCGCCGTCGGTGTTCAGATCGATGCGCTCGAGGCGGAGGTGCCCCTGATCGATCACGAACGCCGCCTGGAAATTGGTCCACATCGGCTCGAAGTCCTGGATGGTGACCGTGCCGCCGGTGAAGCGGGCGACGCCGTGGTACTGCGGCAGGTTGCCGATCGTGATGTCGATGTCGTGGCCGGTGTCGACGCTCCAGGGCGTCTGGTGGTCCTCGAACACGAACCGGCCGCGCGACGCGTGCACGTAGCGCAGCGTCGTCGTGAACGAGCGCCGGCCCGACGAGCCGTCGCCGCGCACGATGCGCGGGAAGCTCTGCTCGTCCTGCCACTGCTCGACGAGCATCGACCAGTCTGCGATCTCGACGGTGGAGATCACGATCTCGCGGCGCACGAGCGTCCGCCAGTCGAGCGTGACGCCGATGCGGCTCGCGCTGAAGAACGGCCGGTCGCCGTCGTGGAGGCCGGAGATCAGGATGTCGTCCACCTCGACGCGCCCGGCGAGCATCGCGCTGAACAGGCGCACGTGCAGCCCGCCGATCGTGACCTTCCGCTCGAGGTAGCGCGAGGCCTGCGCCTCCGCCTGGGCGCGCACGGCGGGGCCGAGGTCGACCGTCATCGTGCTGACGACCACCACGGCCAGGGTCACCGCGGCGATGGAGACGGCCAGGCCGAGGTAGCGCACGACCGGGTGACCGCGGAGCCAGGTGTAGAGCTTCACCGGACGACGACCAGCAGCGCCCCGGCATCCACCGACGTGCCTTCGCGCACGCGGATCTCCGCTACGGTGCCGTCGCGAGACGCCCGCAGCTCGTTTTCCATCTTCATGGCTTCCATCACGACCAGCGGCTGCCGCGCGCGCACCGCCTCTCCAGTTTGGACGAGCACGCGCACGATTTTGCCGGGCATCGGGGCCACAATCGGCTGCGGCCCGTCCCCGGCGGCCGCCGCGTCGCCACCCCAGCGCCGGCGCCCGTTCAGCGCCGCCACCAGCCTCGCGCCGTCCACCCGGATGTCGAGCCGCCCGGGCGTCGAATCCGGCGCCAGCACGACCTCGTGGCTCTCCCCCCCGCCTCGAACCGGAACCTCCAGAACCTCCGGAACCCCCGGAACCCCAGAACCTCTGGTTTCACCAGGAGCGAGAGCGTCTGCGCGTCCACCCGGGCCGCATCGACGTGCCACGTGCGCCCGTCGACGCTGACCGCAAAGCCTTCGCCACCGGGCAGGCGCGTGACCACGACCTCGCGGGTCCGCCCGTTGACGCCGATCTCGTAGCGCATCAGCGCAGGCCCTCGGCCCGCGCCTGGGCCCTCCAGCGGCCGTTCATCGGCGCGCCGGGCCGGGGGGCGCCGGCCTGGCTCACGCCCGGCCCGCCCCCGGGCACCAGGCTCTGGAGGGCCACCGCCATCGCGGCCACCTCGTCCGCCCCTGGCGGCGGCACGGCAAACGGTTCGCCCGCCCGCTCCTTCAGAATCTCATCCAGATAGGCCGTATGGAAGCGGCCGTCGAGAAATGCCGGCTGGGCGAACAGCCACGTGAAGAACGGGAGCGTGGTGCGGATCCCGGAGACCAGATACTCGCCGAGCGCGCGGCGCATCCGCGCGATCGCGTGCGGCCGATCCTCGCCCCACGCGATGAGCTTCGAGATCATCGGGTCGTAGAAGATCGGGACCGCCAGCCCCGCCGCCGCGCCGCTGTCGTCGCGGATGCCCGGCCCGCCCGGCGCGCGAAGCGCCCGGACGAGCCCGGGCGAAGGCAGGAAGTTGTTGTCCGGGTCCTCGGCGTAGATGCGGCACTCGATGGCATGGCCGCGCGGCGCGATGATCGCGTCGGGATCGAGGTCGATCCGCTCGCCCCGGGCGACGCGGATCTGCCAGGCCACGAGGTCGAGCCCGGTGACCATCTCGGTGACCGGGTGCTCGACCTGGAGCCGCGTGTTCATCTCGAGGAAGTAGAAGCGCCCGTCCTCGTCCAGCAGGAACTCGATCGTGCCCGCGTTGGTGTAGCCGACCGATTGCGCCACCGTCCGCGCGGCCGCGGTCATCCGGCGCCGCAGGTCCGGCGTCACCGCGAGCGAGGGGCTCTCCTCCACCACCTTCTGATGCCGCCGCTGGATCGAGCACTCGCGCTCGACGAACGGCACGACGGTGCCGTGCGCGTCGCCGAGCAGCTGCACCTCGATGTGCCGGGGCCGCGCGAGGCGGCGCTCGAGGTACACGGCGGCGTCGCCGAAGGCCGTGCCGGCCTCGGAGCGCGCCGCGCGAATCGCCGCGGGCAGGTCCGCCGGATCCGCGACCGTCCGCATGCCCTTGCCCCCGCCGCCCGCGACGGCCTTCACGAGCAGCGGGAACCCGATGTCCGCCGCCGCGGCGCGGACGCCGGCGTCGTCCAGCCCCGGGTCGAGCGGCTCGCCGGTGCCGGGCACCACGGGCACGCCGGCGCGCACGGCCGCGGCGCGCGCGGCCGTCTTGCTGCCCATGAGCGCGATCGCCGCGGGCGACGGCCCGATGAAGGTGAGCCCCGCCGCCTCGACGGCCGAGGCGAACGCCTCGTTCTCGGCGAGGAAGCCGTAGCCCGGATGGACGGCGTCGGCGCCCGATCGTTTCGCGGCGTCGAGCATCCGGTCGATGCGCAGATAGCTCTCGCCCGGCGCGCTCGGCCCGATCGGCCACGCCTCGTCGGCGGCGCGCACGTGGAGGGCCGTGCGGTCGCACGCCGAATACACGGCGACCGGCGACAGGCCCATCTCGCGGCACGCGCGGATGACGCGCACGGCGATTTCGCCGCGGTTGGCGATGAGGATCCTGCGCATCAGAGCGGGATGTTGCCGTGCTTCTTCGGCGGGTTGTGGTCGCGCTTGTTCTCCAGGTTCCGCAGCGCCGTCACCAGCTTCTGGCGGGTCTCGCGCGGATGGATCACTTCGTCGAGGAAGCCGCGGCCGGCGGCGATGTAGGGGTTCGCGAACTTCTCGCGGAACTCCGCCACCTTCTGCGCGCGGACCGCGGCGGGGTCCGCCGCCTCTTCGAGCTCGCGCTTGTACAGGATGTTGACGGCCCCCTCCGGCCCCATCACGGCCAGCTCGGCGGTCGGCCACGCGTAGTTGAAGTCCGTGCGGATGTGCTTGCTCGCCATCACGCAGTACGCGCCGCCGTACGCCTTCCGCGTGATCACGGTCACCTTGGGCACGGTGGCCTCGGCGAACGCGTAGAGCAGCTTCGCGCCGTGGCGGATGATGCCGCCGAACTCCTGGACCGTGCCGGGCAGGAAGCCGGGCACGTCCTCGAAGGTGACGAGCGGGATGTTGAAGGCGTCGCAGAAGCGCACGAAGCGCGCGGCCTTCACCGAGGCGTCGATGTCGAGCGTGCCGGCGAGCACGGCCGGCTGGTTCGCCACGATGCCGACCGAGCGGCCGTCGAGGCGCGCGAAGCCGACGAGGATGTTCCGCGCGAAGTGCTGATGCACCTCGAGGAACCCGCCGTCGTCCACGACGGCGTGGATCACGTCCAGCATGTCGTAGGGCTGGTTGGGCGACGGCGGCACGATCGCGTCGAGTTCGGGCGTCCTCGCGATCCGGCGGGTCGGCGGTCGGCGCGCGCGGCGCGTCGTCCAGGTTGTTGGACGGGAGGTAGGCCAGCAGCTCGCGCAGCAGCCCGAGGCATTCGCGGTCGTCGTTCACCGCGAAGTGCGCGACGCCGCTGGTCGCGTTGTGCGTCATGGCGCCGCCGAGTTCTTCTTTGGTGACGTCCTCGTGGGTGACGGTCCGGATCACGTCGGGCCCGGTCACGAACATGTAGCTCGTGTCGCTGCACCATGATCGTGAAGTCGGTGATCGCCGGCGAGTACACGGCGCCGCCCGCGCACGGGCCCATGATCGCCGAGATCTGCGGCACGACGCCCGACGCCAGCGTGTTGCGGAGAAAGATGTCGGCGTAGCCGCCGAGCGAGATCACGCCTTCCTGGATGCGCGCGCCGCCCGAGTCGTTCAGCCCGACGATCGGGGCGCCGAGCCGCATCGCCGCGTCCATGATCTTCACGATCTTCGCGGCGTTGGTCTCCGACAGCGACCCGCCGAACACCGTGAAGTCCTGGGCGAAGGCGAACACCTGCCGCCCGTCGATGAGCCCGTGCCCGGCGACGACGCCGTCGCCCGGCACGATCTGCTCGTCCATCCCGAAGTCGCGGCAGCGGTGCGTGACGAGCTTGTCCACCTCTTCGAACGTGCCGGGATCGAACAGCAGATCGATCCGCTCGCGCGCCGTCAGCTTGCCGGCCTCGTGCTGCCGCCGGAGCCGCGCGTCGCCGCCGCCCAGCTCGGCGCGGCGCTCCAGATCTGCCAGGGTCTTGGAAGAATCCATGTAGTCGCTAGTCACAAGTCGCCAGTCACAAGTCCGAGTCGCCAGTCACAAGTCCAAGTCGCCAGTCACAAGTCCAAGTCGACAGTCGCCAGTCATCAGTTCTCGACTTGAGACTAGCGACTTGTGACTTGCGACTGCTGCGAAGCTTCCCAGTCCTTCAGGAACTTCGCCAGCCCGATGTCGGTCAGCGGGTGGTTGAACAGCTGATCGATCACGGCCGGCGGGCACGTCACGATGTCGGCGCCCATCCGCGCCGCCTCGACGATGTGGATCGGATGGCGGCAGCTGGCGACCAGCACCTCGGTGGTGAACTCGTAGTTGTCGTAGATCTCGACGATCTCGCGGATCAGCTCCATGCCGTTGGTTCCGATGTCGTCGAGCCGCCCGACGAACGGGCTCACGAACGTCGCGCCGGCCTTCGCCGCGAGCAGCGCCTGCGCCGCCGAGAACACCAGCGTCACGTTCACCCGGATGCCCTCGTCCGACAGCTTCCGGCACGTCGTGATCCCGTCGCGCGTCATCGGCACCTTCACGACCATGTGCTGGTCGATGGCCGCGATCTCGTGGCCTTCGCGCAGCATGCCGGCCACGTCGGTCGCCGTGACCTCGCCGCTCACCGGCCCCTGCACGATCTCGCAGATCCGCTTCAGGATCGCGCGAGAGTCGCCGCCCTCCTTGGCCAGCAGCGACGGGTTCGTGGTGACGCCGTCCAGAATGCCGAGAGCGGCGATCGTTTCGATGTCCTTGAGGTTGCCGGTGTCGACGAAGATCTTCATGAGGCGTGCTCCTCTACTCTTCCAGTACGACGGGGTTGCGCAGCTCGCCGACATCCTCGACCGTGACCGCCACGGTGTCGCCGCCGACCAGCGGGCCGACGCCCGCCGGCGTCCCGGTCGACAGGATGTCGCCCGGCTCCAGCGTCATCACGAACGTCACGAACTCGATCAGCGCGGCGAGGTTGAAAATCAGATGGCCCGTGTCGGACGCCTGCCGCAGCTGCCCGTTCACGCGGCCCTCAACGCGGCGCGGCCGATCCTGCCGATCGATCGCGATGCACGGCCCGACGGGCGCGAACGTGTCGAATCCCTTCGACCGCGTGTACTGCACGTCCTTGTTCTGCAGGTCGCGCGCGGTCACGTCGTTCACGCAGGTGAAGCCGAGCACGACGTCGAGCGCGCGGGCCTTCGGCACGCGATGGGCGCGGCGGCCGATCACGATCCCGAGCTCCGCCTCGTGATGCACCCGGCCGACGCCCGGCGGCAGCCGGATCGCGTCGCCGGGGCCGATCACGGCCGTCGGCGGCTTGAGAAACATCAGGGGCTCGGCCGGCAGCGTCTTGCCAAGCTCGGCGGCGTGGTCGGTGTAGTTCAGGCCGATGCAGACGATCTTCGACGGCGCGACCGGCGCCAGCACGCGCACCGCGGTCAGCCCGCCGTCGATCGGCGCGCCCGCCGCGTACGTCCCGAAGAGATCACCCGTGAGCCGCCGCAGCTGCCCGTCGCGCTCCACGGCGTGGAAGACCTCGCCGTCGCGCGCTACGCGATAGATGCGGTCCATGCGAGCGTCATTTTACTAACTACTGGACGTCAGCGCGCGGCTTCTTCGACGGTGGCCGACGGCGCGCTCGCGTTTCCCGCCCGATCCACCGCCTGGACGGCGTAGACGCGCCGCTCCCCCGACGCGAGGACGTCGCGGAAACTGGTGTCCGCGACCGGGGCCGGCGTGATCGGCGCCAGCGCATCGGCCGACGCGCCGCGCAGCACGACGTAGCCGGCCAGATCGGAGGCCGGACTCGCCTCCCAGATCAGGTTGACCGCACCCTGCGTCCCCACCGCCGTGAGCCCGGCCGGCGGCGCCGGCGGAAACGTGTCGGTCAGCGTCACGCAGGCCGGCGGCGACGGCTGACTCTCGACCGCCACGCCGTTCACGGTCTCCACGGCCCGCACGTCGTAGCAGCGCGACTCGCCCCACACCATCCGCGTGTCGCGGTAGGTGCCGACGGTGATCGGCGCGTCCGTCAGTTTCGCGGCGACGGCGTCCTGGCCCGCCGGCTCCTGATACACGACGTACGCGAGGGATCGCGCCGGCGTGCCGAACCACCGTGCCGGCAGCGTCGCGCCGTCGTCGGCCGGCGGCTGGCGCGCGGGCCAGTCGAGCGTCACGGCCGCCTCGTCGTAGTGCACGACGGCTGCGGCGGCGCGGGCGGCGGCGGCGAGAGCGGCACGGACACGCGGGCCGAAAACGACGCCGGGCGGCCGCGCGTCGTCACGCCCACGGCGACGTAGGTGCGCATCAACGGCTGCGGCGCGCTCACGACGAGCGGGCGCGGCCCCTCGGGCTCGGGCGCCGGGGGCCGGCCGTCGGGCGGCCGATCCACGATCAGGTAGCTCTCCGCCGTGATCGGCTCGTCGAGGCTGACGGCGGCGCCCTGATCGAGCCCGTCGCCCTGAAGCGCCTCCATGTCCTCGGGCGGATCGCCCGGCTCGATCACGTCGCCCGGGTGGCGCGGGCCTTTCACCGCGACCGATGCGACACGCGTGGCGAAGCGCAGGAGCTGCGCGTCGGTCAGCGGCACGTCGCCGGTGAACGCATACACGTCGACGCGCGACAGGTTGGCCGGGCGCGTCGCGTCGGTGTTGGCGGCCGGCGTCGTGAAATGGATCTGGACGACGGCGCCGACGCGCGCCGCGGTGAAGCTGCCGGGCGGCGCGGGCGTGCGCACCTGCGGCGGCAGCGGCGGCCCCTTCTTGCCGCAGCCGGCGCCCGCCGCGGCGAGCGCGGCGGCGGCG
Source organism: uncultured Acidobacteriota bacterium (assembly GCA_963792785.1). Lineage (GTDB taxonomy): Bacteria > Acidobacteriota > Vicinamibacteria > Vicinamibacterales > CAVVIG01 > CAWIMX01. Next base: position 1,934,811 of record CAWBXO010000001.1, read on the forward strand.
AACGCCGCCAGCAGACGGCCGCGCCCGGCCGCGCGCCGGTTCACAGCACGTACCGGGACAGGTCTTCGTTCTTGACGATGTCGGCGAGCATCCGGGAGACGTACGCCTCGTCGATGGTCACGTCCTTCTCGGCGAGGTCCGGCCCTTCGAAGGAGATCTCGTCGAGCAGGCGCTCCATGACGGTGTGGAGGCGCCGGGCCCCGATGTTCTCGGTGCGCTCGTTGACCAGCGCGGCGAAGTCGGCGATGCGGCGCACGGCGTCGTCCGTGAAGCGGAGCGTGATGCCCTCGGTGTCCATGAGCGCGGTGTACTGCTTCACGAGCGCGCCGCGCGGCTCGGTGAGGATGCGCACGAATTCCTCGCGCCCGAGCGCCTCGAGCTCGACGCGGATCGGGAACCGGCCCTGCAGCTCGGGGATGAGATCCGACGGCTTCGACACGTGGAACGCGCCGGCGGCGATGAACAGGATGTGATCGGTCCGCACCATGCCGTGCTTCGTGTTCACGGTGGTGCCCTCGATGATCGGCAGGATGTCGCGCTGCACGCCCTCGCGGCTCACCTCGGGCCCGTGCCCGCCCTCGCGCCCCGAGATCTTGTCGATTTCGTCGACGAAGATGATGCCGGCCTGCTCGACGCGCTCCACCGCCGTCCGCGCGACGCTCTCCATGTCGATCAGCTTCTGCTCTTCCTCCTGCCGGAAGTAGGCGAGCGCCTCGGGCACCTTCAGCTTGCGCTGCTTCGTCTTGCCCTGGAAAAAGCCGGGCAGCATGTCCTTGAGATTGATGTCGACTTCCTCGACCGACGACCCGGCGATGATTTCGAGCGACGGGAACGCCTTCTCGCGCACGTCGAGCTCGACGACGCGGTGATCGAGGCGCCCGGCGCGGAGCTGCTCGCGAAAGCGCTCGCGCGTCGACTGGCGCTCGTCGCGGACCGCGCCCGCGTCCTCGTCCGGGGCCACCGGCCGCGTCGGCGGCAGCAGCAGATCGAGCAGGCGCTCCTCCGCGTTCTCGGCGGCCTTCGCGCGCACCTCCTCGCGGCGCTCCTCGCGCACCATCGCGACGGCGAGCTCCACGAGGTCGCGCACCATCGACTCGACGTCCCGCCCGACGTACCCGACCTCGGTGAACTTCGAGGCCTCCACCTTGATGAACGGCGACTGCGCGAGGCGCGCGAGCCGCCGCGCGATCTCGGTCTTGCCGACGCCGGTCGGCCCGATCATCAGGATGTTCTTCGGCGCGATCTCCTCGGCGAGCTCGGGCGGCAGCTTCTGGCGCCGCGTCCGGTTCCGCAGCGCGATCGCCACGGCCCGCTTCGCGGCCGCCTGGCCGATCACGAACTTGTCGAGTTCGGCGACAATCTGCCGCGGCGTGAGCGCGTCGAGCGAGGTCTGCGTGGTCTCCGGCAGGTAGATCGGCACTTAAAGCTCTTCCACGACGATGCGGTCGTTGGTGTAGATGCAGATGTCGGCGGCGATCGCCATCGCCCGCTCGGCGATCGCGCGCGCGTCGAGGTCGGTCGCCCCGGCCAGCGCCCTGGCCGCCGCGAGCGCGTACGGCCCGCCCGACCCGATCGCGGTAATCCCGTCGTCGGGCTCAATCAGATCGCCGGTGCCCGAAAGGAGGAACAGCGACGACTTGTCGAGCACGATCAGCATCGCTTCGAGACGGCGAAGCACGCGGTCGCTGCGCCAGTCCTTCGCCAACTCGACGGCCGATCGCTCGAGGTTGCCCCGATATTGCTCGAGCTTGGACTCGAAGCGCGCGAAGAGCGCGAAGGAGTCCGCGGCGGAGCCGGCAAAGCCGGCGAGGATGCGATCGTTGTAGAGGCGGCGGATCTTGCGCGCGCCCTGCTTCACGACGGTGTTCCCGAACGTCACCTGGCCGTCGCCGGCCAGCACGGCGCGGTCACGATGGCGCACGGCGAGAATCGTGGTGCTGTGAAACATGGGGTTTCTGACTGTATCGGCCGGGGAATCAGGGTGTCAAGAAAACGGGACGGCTGAACTCGTCCGATGACAGACACGGAGGCGCGCGGCGGCGGAAGTCCGCCAGTTCCGGCCGTTTTCCCCGCAAACCGGGCTCGCCGGGATTGGCAGGCGCGTTGCTTTTTGATTGAGTGCCAGCGATGTCAGGAGGAACGGCCGTGGGAACCTCATGCAACGTGACAACGGGACGAACGAGGGCGCGGCGCCGGATCCCGACGCACGCGCTGGCGCTGGGCCTCGCGGCAGCCTGTCTGCTCGCGATGCCGTCGGACGCCGCGGCGCAGCGGCACGGCGGACATCGAGGCGGCCCACCCGCGCGCGTCGTCGTGGCGCCGGGCCTGGCATACGGCGGCTGGTACGGCCCCTATCCGGGATGGTACGGGCCGGTGTACGGGCCCGCGTACGGACCCTATCGTGAAGAGAGCGGCGTCCGGCTGAAGCTGCGTCCGCGCGACGCGTCGGTGTTCGTCGACGGCTACTACGCGGGCATCGTCGACGACTTCGACGGCGTCTTCCAGTACCTGGCGTTGAGGCCGGGCGGCCACCATATCGAAATCAAAATGCCCGGGTACCAGACGGCGGCGGTGGATCTGCACATCCAGCCGGGGCGCCGCATGACCTATCGGACCGATCTGCAGCCGGATCGGCCATAACTGCCGCGACGGCGCGGCGGACAAGCAAGGACGGACGGCCATGATGACCACCAATCGGACGATGAAGGCACTCGCGCTCGGCGCGGCTACCGTGCTCTGGCTCGCGGCGGCCCCCGCCGGCGCCCAGCGGGCCGAGCCGCGCGGAGGCGGCTCGTCGCACGGCGGCGGCAGCACCGGCCAGCGCTCTCCGAGCGGCGGTGCGACGACGAGCGGCGGCAGCAGCACCCAGGACAGCGGGGGATCGCAGCCGCGCGACGCCGGGTCGTCGCGCGGGTCGCAGGGCCGCGACAACGGCGGCGCCCGCGCTCGCGGCGACCGCCCGGGCACCGGGCGCGCGGTACCGCGTGAAGGCCCGCCCCCGCCGCCGCGCGGCGGCAACGATCACGACGGCGGCGCTCAGGTCTACAGCTACCCGTGGGGCTACGGCGGCCTCGGCTACTACGGCGGGTACTACGGCGGGTACTACGATCCGTGGTGGTGGGACGACCCGTGGGGATACGGCCCCGGCTACCCGGCCTACGCCGCGCGCTACGGCGACAGCGCGGTCCGGCTCGATGTCACGCCGCGCGACGCCGCGGTGTTCGTCGACGGCTACTACGCGGGCATCGTCGACGACTTCGACGGCTTCTTCCAGCGGCTGCACATGGACTCGGGCGGCCACCGGCTCGAGATCCGGCTCGAGGGCTACGAGACGCTGAGTGTGGATCTCTACCTGCAGCCGAACCGGACGATTACTTATCACGGCGATCTGAAGCCCGCACAGTAGCTCGATTGAAACTGAGGAGCTGGGGAACTTCCTCAGTTCCTCAGCTTCACAAATCCCCAGTACAGAGGAACTCCCGCCGCCATCACGCCCACGCCGGCCGCCGAGACGGCCGGCGCCTGGGCGACGGTGCTGCCGACGATCGCGAAGCTCACGAGACAGAACGCCGCCGGCACCCACGGATAGCCCCACGAGCGGAACGGCGACACGCCATCCGCGCCCTGCCTCCGCACCACGAAGAGCGACAGCACGGCCAGCCCCGAGAACAGGATGATGCAGAAGCCGGTGTAGGTGAGCAGCTGCTCGAAGGTGCCGGACAGCACCAGCAGCGCGCTCCACGCGGCCTGCGCCGCGATGGCGAACACCGGCGTCCGGTAGCGGCTGTGGACGCGCGCGGCCGCCGGCACGAACGCGCCGTCGCGCGCCATTGCGAAGTACACGCGCGGCCCGGCCAGCGTCATGGCGCTCAGGCTCCCGAGGATGATCACGATGGCCAGACCGGCGAACAGGAAGGCCGCCGCCGGCCCAAACAGCCGGCCCGCGGCGAGTTCGCCCACACCGATCGCCCCGGCAAAATCCGCCGTCGGCACCACACGCAGGTACAGGGCGTTGAGCGCCAGGTAGACGACGACGACGGTCGCGGTGCCGAGCGCCAGGGCGCGCGGAACGTTGCGCACCGGGTCGCGCACTTCCTCCGCCACGTAGACCGCCGCGTTCCAGCCGGCATAGCTGAACATCACCGGCACAAGGGCAACGAGCGCGCTCGTCCACGACGCCGCGCCGCCGCTCGCGGCGCCGGTCGAGGCGGCCGCGGCCGGCGCCCCGAGCGTGAAGCCGGCGATCACGAAGCCCATGAGCGCGGCGACCTTCAGGATCGTCAGGCCGTTCTGGACGAGACGCCCCGGCCCGAGCCCGCGCGCGTGCACGAGGGCGAGCGCCGCGATCACGGCGATCGCGACGAGTGCCTGCGTGGACACCGTGAGGCCCAGCGGGCCGAGCCGCCAGGCGGCGATCGGCGCCGCGCTGCCGGCGCCCGGGATGAATCGATCCAGATAGGCGGTGAGTCCGACCGCGCCCGCGGCGATCGCCCCGGAGAACCCCGCGACGAACGACGTCCATCCGGTGAGGAACGCGGCGAGCGGTCCGAAGCTCTCGCGCAGGTAGACGTACTCGCCGCCCGCCTGCGGGCGCCGCGCGGCGAGCTCCGCGTAGGCGAGCGCGCCGGCGAACGCGAGCGCGCCCCCGACGGCCCACACCGCGAGCATGGCCGCGCCGTTGGGCAGCAGGCTGGCGACGAATCCGGGCGTCGTGAAGATGCCGACGCCGATGACGTTGGAGACGACGATGACGGCCGCGTCGAAGAGGCCGAGCCGGCGATCGAGCGAAACCGGGGAGACGGGCGGGAGGCCGGTCACCGGCGGCCCGCCAGCCTCATGGCGCGAGCAACCGGCGCTCGATCGGGTACTCGCCCACCTTCTGCAACTGGGTGGAGGCGTACTTGGCGAAGACGTCCACGCGCGCGTCCACGAACTGGCTGTTCTGCAGCATCTCCGCCCGCGGCTCGATGCCCGTGTAGCCGAGGTTCGACGTCGCGACGATCGGGCTGCTCGACGCGCCCGGCGCAAGCCCTTCCGATCCCGTGATGGTGGAAAACGCCGATCCCCAATCCTCTTGGTCCTGCCCGTGGCGGAACACGACGTTGGTCTGGAGGCTCCCGAGTGACTGATCGGAGACGTTCTTCAGCGTGAACGTGATCTGGGGCACCAGCTTGTTCTGGCCGCTCGACAGGCCGGCGTCGTGCCAGCCCGTGGAGACGTCGACCACCTGAAGCCCCTGGGTGAGATCGACCGTCGGCCCGCACGCCGACGTCAGGGCCGCGGCCAGGACGAGCAGACGAAAGGACCCGCGCATGCGGCTATTCTAGAACACTCGCACCTCGACGCGCTGGCTCGCCTGCTCGCGCGTGAGCTGGCCGGTCCGAAACGCCGTCAGGTCCCCCCCCCGCACGCGGATCGTCATCGTGAAGTCGTCGTCGGCGGACGGCGCGACGAGCGGCAGGTCGTCGTCGGGCCGGAGGGCGACGGTGATCCACTCGCCGGCGCCGAGGCCGAGCGATGAGGCGTACTCGAGGAGCGCGTCGACGACCTGCTGGCGCACCTCGTCGTGAAACGCCGCGCGCGGGTCGGCCAGGATGGGATCGACGGGGGGCGCAGCGGCCTTGGGCGCCTGTTCGCGCGGCCCGGGCAGGGCGGTGGCGGAGACGGCGCCGCCCGATGGACGCGCGCCCGCCGAGACGGGCGTGGTCGCGGGCGCCGCCGCGGGCGCCGGCGTCGGCGCGACCGGCGCCACCTGCAGCTCGACGCGCTGGAGCGCCTGCTGCAGCCGCTCGTCGCCGTCGGCATCGACGTGCGCGCGGAGTTCGGCGAGCGCACTGGCCAGCCCGAGGTCGTTCTGATCGAGCGTGCGGAAGATCCACGGCATCGTGCCCTGCAGCGACGGCACGGCCACGTCGAAGAACACGCCGTAGCCGTCGAGCCGGAAACCGCGCGCGCGGGCGTTCTGGCTGATCAGGACTTCCGAGGGCAGCGCGGCCTGCAGCCGGTCGCGGATCACGGCCGCGCCGTGCTCGACGGCGCCCTCGAGCATCCGCTCCATCTGCGAGATCGGAAACCGCCCCTGATCGCGCGCCCCCTGGCCCTGCGCGAAGGCCGCCGCGGGCGCCGCGCACGCGGCCGCCATGACCACCGCCGCCATCCCCATCCTTCTCACTGCGTGCCTCCCGATCCCGTTACTTCTGCGACGACACTCGCAGCACGTAGTTGTTCAGCTGCTCGCGCTGCTTGAGCATCTCGATGCCCATGTTGTTCTGCATGGTGCCGATGCTCCGATCGATGCTCACCAGGTCGGCGCGCCGCTGCGCGCTGACGTCCCGCATCGCTTCGCCGACGCGCAGGGCCAGCTCGCGCTGGTGGCGGCGGTCGCTCTCGTCGATGAGCGCGCGCACTTGACGCATCAGCGCCTCCTGGGCCTGCTGGGCCTCGGGGGCCACCGCAGCTGCCTGCGGCGCGGCCGCCACGGGAACGGCGCGCGCCTCGGCGAGGCCGCTCTGCAGCTCCGTGCGCAGCGCCGCGATCTCGGCGCGCCAGGGTGCGGCCTCGGTGTTCGCCGCGGGCTCGAGGTTCGCGGCGGCCGCGGGCATCGCCCGCCAGCCCGTGCGGATCGTGAAGCCGCCGTCGGCGTACTGGACCTGCACGTTGGCGATGCCGACCGAGACGCCGACGAGCAGCGACGCCGCCGCGACCTGCGCCCAGACGGGAATGCCGGCGAGCGCCCGCCACGGTCCGCGCACCACACGCGCGGGCTCGGCGCGGGGAGGCATCCCTCCCAGCCATCCCAGGGCGCCCGCGGGCTCGGGCGGCGCCCAGTCGGACAGCCGCACGCGGACGCCCTGCAGCGCGTCGAGTTCCGCGCGGCAATCGGCGCAGCCCGACAGGTGCGCCGCGAACGCCGACCGGCCGGCGTCGTCTTCGCTGTAGAGGTACGTGAGGAGGGCGTCGGTCCGATCGCCCGGGTACTGGCAGGCATTCTGTTCGGTCATGGCAGTCTCACCGTCTCGAAATGGTCCCCAAATCACGACGCAGCACGGTGAGGCCCTGATACAGGCGCGTTTTCACCGTGCTCAACGGACACCCGACGAGGTCCGCGATTTCCTGGAAGGTGAGGCCGTGGTACTCCTTCAGGATAATCGCGGTGCGCTGCTCTTCAGGCAGCCGCGTCATCGCCTCCTCCACCACGCGCGTGAGCTCGCGGCGCGCGACGAGATCCTCGATTGACTCCGCCGGTTCGCTCACCGCCGCGAGATCCGAGAGCGACACATCCTCGGGCGGCTGCACGACCGGCGTCCGGCGCTCGCGCCGCGCCCAGTCGCGGCACAGGTTGAGCGCGATCCGGTAGAGCCATGACGAGAACTTCGCCTGCCCGCGGAACCCGCTCAAAGCGCGAAACGCGCGCAGGAACGTCTCCTGGCACACGTCTCGCGCATCCTCTTCGCGACCGATCACCCGGTACGCGAGGGCATAGATGGGACGTTCCCATCGGACCACGAGCTCGTTGAAACTATCCGAGTCGCCGCCGATCGAGCGGGCGACGAGCTCTTCATCCGTCCACGTCATGCGGAGCGCGGCGGCGCCTCTATGTGTGTTAAGACGGCCGGGAGGTCCGGCCAGTCGGCACGAACGACGCCACGGCTACATTATACGGCTGACGCCACCTAACGTCCTGCCAGTCTGTCAGTTACGGACGGTCATGGATGCGCGATCCAGGCCCGGAGCGGTGGCGCGGCCGTCCGCACCGCGCTACAATCGCGCCCGCCGATATCACGTCAAATGCCCCGAGTGACCCGATCCAGGCGGCCCGCCCGCCCGTCCGGCGGCAGCGCGCCGCCCGCGGCCGCCGCCGCAAGCCCCGACTTGTGGTCGCGGCTCGCCCGCTCGACGCGGGCGACGGACCTGCTGCCGTCGCTGCATCAGCACGTCCTCGACGCGACCGGCGGATCCTGTTCGCTCCTGCTTCGCTACAACCCGCGTGACGGCGGCCTCGTCGCCGGCTCCGGCTTCGGCCTCGACCACCTGCCGACCGACGCCTGGAAGCCGGCGCGCGCCGAGGCCGATCTCGTGAGCGCCGCGTTCGCGACGGGCGCGCCGATCGCGATTGGCGATCTGCCGCGCCAGGCGCCGACGCTGGCGCGGCGGCTGCCCACCCGCGCCGCCCTCGTCTGTCCGCTCGCGCGGCACGAGGAGCGCCTCGGCGTGCTGGCCGTCGGCTTCCCGACGGCGACGGCCGCCCGCGCCGCCGCGCGCACGTGCGGCGAGGCGGTCGACGCCGTGGTCACCGCGCTCGACCTGCTGCGCCTGCGCCAGGCTGAGGACGTCCAGCGCGACCTGCGCGGCCTGCTCGACGAGTTCGCCGAGAGCCTCTCGGCGACGCTCAGCCTGGCCGGCGGCCTCGACATCTTCTGCTTCGGCGCGAACCGCCTGTTCGGCGCGGATCGCACGTCGGTGTGGATCCACGATCGGCGCGCGCGCAACCTCAGGCTGCGGGCCTCGTCGGATCCCGAGCACTCGGCGCGGAGCGTGCACGTGAGCGCCGACGACCCCACGGCGCCCGCCGCCGTCGCCATGCGCCGCGCGCGGGCCGAAATGCACCCGGGTCCCGGCGGCGGGCCTACCGCCACCCTCACCGTGCCCCTGCGGGGCACGCGCCGCGCGCTCGGCACGATCGTCTTCGAGGGCGTGCGCGTGGAGCCGGGTGAGTCGCTCGAGATGCTCGACCGCGCCGACGCGCTCGGCCATCGCCTCGCGAGCGCGGTCGAGAACATGCAGCTGCTCGAAGAGGTGATGCAGTCGCGCCGCGAGCTCGAGAACACCTTCGACTCGATCGCCCACCTGGTGGCCGTGTCGGACTGCCGCGGCCGGATCGTGCACGTGAACCAGCCGTTCGCGAGCCGCCTCGGCCTTTCGAGCGAGCAGCTCCTCGACAAGCCCCTGACCGACTACATCGGGCCCGAACTCGCGGCCTGGCTCGCCGAGCGCCACGCCGGGCCCGCCGGCGCCGTGGGCGAGGAAGCCGCCACGATCGAGGTCAACGACCCGGTCCTGCAGGGCCCCTTCATGGTCACGGCGACGGACCTGCTCGATCAGGAACGTCAGCGCGTGGGCAGCGTGATCGTCGCGCGGGACCTCACGCCCCAGACGCGCCTCGAGGCCGAGCGCGAGGAACTGCGCCGGCGCCTCGGCCAGTCCGAGAAGCTGGCCGCCCTCGGCCAGTTCGTCGCGGGCATCGCGCACGAACTGAACAACCCGCTGCAGGGGGTGCTCGGCCACCTCGAGCTGATGCGCGTCACCGGCGCCTTCCCGAAACACCTCCGCAAGGAAGTGCAGACGGTCTACCGCGAGGCGGATCGCGCCGCGAAGATCGTCCGCAACCTGCTCGTCTTCGCGGGGTCGCGCCGCGGGGCGCGGCGGGCCGTGAGCGTGCACGCCGTGCTGCAGAAGGTCGTGGCCCTGCGGGCCGCCTCCTGCCGGAGCGCCGAGATCGAAATCGTGCGACACTATGATGACAAGTTGCCGCGCGTGGCGAGCGACCCGTTGCTGCTCCATCAGGTGTTCCTGAACATGGTCGTGAACGCCGAGCACGCCGTGGCCGCGACGGGTCGGCCCGGGCGGATCGAGATCTCGACGATGGTGGCCGGATCGCGCGATCGTATTCTCGTGACCGTCCGCGACACCGGCGACGGGATTCTCCCCGACGCCCTGCCGCGCATCTTCGAGCCCTTCTACACCACCAAGGAGGTGGGCAAGGGCACGGGGCTCGGGCTCGCGATCGCCTACGGAATCATTCAGGACCACGGCGGGCACATCACCGCGTCGAACCACCCGGAGGGTGGCGCGGTGATGACCGTCGAGTTGCCGGCGGCGCCGGCGGCAGGACGCCAGCGATGATGGACGAGACGTTTCTGACGACCGAGGAAGTCCTGGAGTACCTCCAGGTCAACTTGCGCACGGTGTACCGGCTGATCAAGGCCGGCAAGATTCCCGCGGTCCGCGTCGGCCGCCAGTGGCGCTTCCGCAAGCGCGACATCGACGCCTGGCTCGACAGCCAGCGTCCCCGCGGCGGCGGACGCGCCCCGGCGGCCGCGCCCGCCGGCCGTCCCGCGCCCGTCAACGCCCGTCCGCGCGTCCTCGTGGTCGACGACGAGGCGAGCATTCGCGATCTGCTGGCCAAGACGCTCGCCCTCGCCGAGTACGACGTCGACGTCGCCCCCGACGGCCGCGCCGCGCTCGAGCGGATGCGCCTGTACCCGTACGACCTGCTCATCGCCGACTTGAAAATGCCCGGCATGGACGGGCTGACGGTGATCCGCGAGGCGAAGCGCTACAAGGCCGACCTGCCCGTGATCATCATCACCGGCTTCTCGACCGAGTCGAGCGCCATCGAGGCCGTCAACCTCGGCGTCGCCGGCTACCTCACCAAGCCGTTCCGGGTGCCGCAGGTGCTGGCCGCCGCCGCGAAGGCGCTCGGCGAATGAAGGGATGATCCAGCTCCAGACCCTCACCAAGGCCTTCGGCGACCGCACCCTCCTCGACCACGTCACCTGGCAGATCACCGACCGTGAGCGCGTGGGCCTCTGCGGCCCCAACGGCGCCGGCAAGACCACCCTCCTCCGGATGATGGCGGGCCTCGACGAGCCCGACGCGGGCGCCATCCTCACGCCCGCGGCGCTCACCGTCGGCTACCTGCCGCAGGACGGCCTCACGCACGCCGGCCACACGGTGTTCGAGGAGGCGTCGAGCGCGTTCACGGCGCTCCTGGCAATCAAGGCCGAGATGCACGGCCTCGAGGGGCGCCTCGGCGATCCGGGCATCCCCGAAGCGGAGCACGACGCGATGCTCGCGCGCTACAGCGATCTGCAGGACCAGTTCCGCCTCGGCGACGGCTACAGCATCGAGCTCAAGACCGCCGCGGTCCTCCAGGGCCTCGGCTTCGCGACCGCCGACCTCGAGCGGCCCACCGACGCGTTTTCCGGCGGCTGGCAGATGCGCATCGCGCTCGCGAAGCTGCTGCTGAAGCAGCCCACCCTCCTGCTGCTCGACGAGCCGACGAACCATCTCGACCTCGAGGCGCGCAACTGGCTCGAGGACGTACCTGAACCAGTACCCGCACGCCGTCATCCTCGTGTCGCACGACCGCTACTTCCTCGACGCCGTCGTCACGCGGATCGCGGACCTGACGCTGCGGACGCTCACCGACTATCCCGGCACGTACAGCGCATACCTGGTGGCGCACGAAGCGCGCATCGAGGCGCTGCGCAAGGCCAAGCGCGAGCAGGACGAGGAGGTGGCGCGGATCCGGATGTTCGTCGACCGCTTCCGCTATCAGGCGACCAAGGCCTCGCAGGTGCAGAGCCGGATCAAGCTGCTCGAGAAGGTCGTGCCAATCGAGGTGCCGCCCGAGCGCAAGACGATCCATTTCGACTTTCCCGTGTCGGCCAAGAGCGGGCGCACGGTCCTCGAGCTGAAGGCCGCCGCGAAGGCGTACGCGGGGGTCACGGTGCTGCGCGGGGTCGACCTGCACGTCGAGCGCGGCGACCGCATCGCGCTGGTCGGCCCGAACGGCACGGGCAAGTCCACGCTGATGCGGATGCTGTCGGGCGCGGAGGCGCCCGATCACGGCGAACGCCACCTCGGACACAACGTCGTGCCGCAGTACTTCGCGCAGGACGAGGCCACGCGGATGAACCCGAGCCTGACGGTGTACGAGACGCTGGCGTCGGGATCGCCGCTCGATATGGTGCCCGCGATCCGCAACGTCCTCGGCGGCTTCCTGTTCTCCGGCGACGACATCTACAAGCGCGCCGGCGTGCTCTCGGGCGGCGAGCGGACGCGCCTCGCGGTGGCGCGGATGCTGCTGCGCCCGTCGAACCTGCTCCTCCTCGACGAGCCCACGAACCACCTCGACCTCGACTCGAAGGACGTCCTGCTCGACGCGCTCACCGCCTACGGCGGCACGCTCATCTTCGTGTCGCACGATCGCTACTTCGTCGAGCGCCTCGCGACGAAGATCCTCGAAATCGGCGGCGGCCAGGCGCTGCTCTATCCCGGCACCTACACCGAGTTTCTCTGGCACAAGGAGCACCCCGTCGCGCCTGCTCAGGGGGCGCCGCGCGCCGCGAAGCCGTCCGCGCCGGCGCGCGCGCCCGCGCCCGCCCCGAAGACGTCCCGGCCGCCCGCCGCCGCGCCCGACCGCGACGCGCGCAAGCGCGCCGACGCCGACGCGCGCCGGCGCCAGCGCGCCGACAGCGAGAAGAAGCGGGAGATCGACGCCCTCGAAACGCGCATCGCCGACTGCGAACGCGAGATGCGCGAGCTCGAGGCCGCCATGGCCGCGCCCGGGTTCTACGAGGACCGCGCCGCCGCCGAGCCCCTGATCGACCGGCACCAGACCCTCATGTGGCAGGTCGGGGATTTGATGCACCAGTGGGAAGAGCTGCAAACCCGCTCGCACTGACGAATCCGTCGGCCGATTACAAATTTGTTATACTGAAGACCTGGGTCAGATGGCGTAACCATTTGATTTCAATGGGTTTCTAGTGGATCTGCCAACCCCGACAGGCGGGCATGGGCTTTGCCCCTGACGTCTAACTTGAGCGTCCAAGTCGCTATGAAGAAACGACCCCGATCCGACGCCCGGCGACGTCCGCGGCGATCGCTGTCCGCGCGCCCGGCGCTCGTGCTCCCGCGGCGCGGCGCCGCGGCGGACGACCGCTTCTTCCGTCATCTCGTGAGCAGCCTGCGCAACGGCGTCATCGCCATCCATCGCGACGGGACGCTGGCGCTCATCAACGAGGAGGCGTACCGGATCTTCGCGCTGCCGCCCGATCCCCGCGACCTTGGGCGGCCGCTCACCCGGGTCCTGCAGACGCGGCCCGAGATCATCCGCCTGTTCGCGAGCGCCTTCGAGCTCAGCACGCTCCCGAACCGGGCGGACCTGCGGCTCAAGGATCTCGATCGCGTGATCGGCTACACCCTCGCCCAGGTGCGGGACGACGCCGGGGCGGCGATGGGCGCGGTGATGTTCTTCAAGGACCTCACGCAGGTCGAGCAGGCGGAGGAGCGTGACCGGCTCCGCGATCGCCTCGCGTCCCTCGGCGAGATGGCCGCGGGCATCGCGCACGAGCTCAAGAACCCGCTCGCCGGCATCGAGGTGATGGCCGGCCTGCTCCGCCGCCAGGTGCCCGAGTCCGCGGCCGCGCAGTCGCTGCTGGCGGACATCATCAGCGAATCGAAGCTCGCGAACGCGATCGTGGTGGAGATGCTGGAATTCGTCCGGCCGATCCGCCTGCAGGTGGAGCCCACCAGCCTGGCCGACGTGCTCCACCAGGCGATCACGATGGCCGACACCAAGGTCGAGCGCGGCGGCGTGACCGTGCAGGTGACGATCGATCCGTCGGTCCCGGCGGTCGAGGGCGATCCGCACCAGCTCTGCCAGGTGTTCACCAACCTGCTGACCAACGCGTACGACGCGCTGGGCGGCCGCGGCACGGTGGCGATCGCCGCCGCGCCCGGCCGGCTGAACGACGATCCGGCCTTCTCCGATCAGCCGCCGACACCCACCGTCGTCGTCGATGTGATCGACGACGGCCCGGGCGTGCCGCCGGAGTTGACCGATCGGATTTTCAACCCGTTCTTCACGACGAAGCCCCAGGGATCGGGGCTCGGGCTCGCGATCGTGCGGAAGATCGTGGACGCGCACGACGGCCGGGTGGACTCTGACGAGCCGCGCGGGCGCCGGCACCCGCTTCCGGATCACGCTGCCGGTGTCGACGAACGCCGGCTGGTTCAAATAACGCAGGGAGCACGACGACACATGGGACGCATCCTCATCGCCGACGATCACGACGCGCTGCGCCGCGGCCTGGTCCGCGGCCTCACCGAAGCGGGCCACGAAGTCGAGGAGGCCGCGAACGGCAACGCCGCCATCGAGAAGCTCCACGAGGGCTACTTCGACGTCGTGCTGAGCGACCTCAAGATGGGCGGCAGCGACGGCCTCGACGTGCTGCGCACGACGCGGGCCCTCTATCCGACGACGGCCGTGATCCTGATGACGGCCTTCGGCTCGGTCAACACCGCGGTCGAGGCGATGAAGATCGGCGCATTCGACTACGTGCAGAAGCCGTTCGAGATCGAGGAGATGGAGGTCAAGATCGACAAGGCGCTCGAGGTCAGGCGGATGCAGCCACGAGCTCGAGTACCTCCGCGCACACGCAGCAGGACATCTACAACTTCGACCGCATCGTCGGCGGCAGCGAGGCGCTGAAGCGCGTGCTCGACATCGTGAAGAAGGTCGCGAAGAGCAACACCACCGTGCTGATTCGCGGCGAGACGGGCACCGGCAAGGAGCTGATTGCGGGCGCGATCCACCACAACTCGCTGCGGAACGCCCGCAACTTCGTGAAGGTGAACTGCGCGGCGCTGCAGGAGAACCTGCTCGAGTCCGAGCTGTTCGGCCACGAGAAGGGCGCCTTCACGGGCGCCGACAAGCAGCGCATCGGGCGCTTCGAGCAGGCCGACGGCGGCACGCTTTTCCTCGACGAGATCGGCGACATGAGCCCGAGCACGCAGGCCAAGATCCTGCGCGTCCTGCAGGAGCACGAATTCGAGCGCCTGGGCGGCACGCGCACCCTGCGGGTCGACGTGCGCCTCATCGCGGCGACCAACCGCGACCTGGCCGCCATGGTCACCGCCGGGCAGTTCCGCGAAGACCTCTACTACCGGCTGAACGTCGTGTCGATCGAGATGCCGCCCCTGCGCGAGCGGAAGGACGACATCGTGCCGCTGGCCAACACGTTCATCCGCGCGGTTCTCCGCCGAGCTGAAGAAGCGGATCGACGGGCTCGAGCCCGACGCGCAGAAACTGCTGATGCGCTACAACTGGCCCGGCAACATCCGCGAGCTCGAGAACACGATCGAGCGCGCGATGCTGCTGGCCGACGGCCGCGCGATCGCCCAGCACGACCTGCACCTCGGCGAGACGGTCACGACCGGCAGCGCCCGCGAGCGCCGCGGTCGTGAAGATCCCGCCGACCGGCATCCCGCTCGACGACATCGAACGGCACGCGCTCATCGAGGCGCTGAAGATGTCGAACTGGGTGCAGAAGGACGCCGCCGAGCTGCTGTCAATCAGCCCGCGGGTGATGAACTACAAGATCAAGACGCTCGGCATCGAGTTCCCGCGGCGGCGCGCCGCAGCGCCGGCGCCGGCGCCGGCGCCGGTCGGCGCCTGAGCGCGTCAGGGTTTCCTGCTCGCTCTCGGATGGCTTCGCGTGTACACGTCGCGGAGCTGCGCCGCGTTCACGTGGGTGTAGCGCTCGTCGTGCTGAGCCGCGAGTGGCCGAGCAGCTCCTGAATCGCGCGCAGGTCGGCCCCGCGCTGGAGCAGGTGCGTGGCGAAGGAATGCCGGAGCGCGTGCGGGCTGATGCCGAGCCGCGCGCTCGACGCCGCGACGTACCGCCGCACCAGGCGATCGACGCTGCGCGTGGTGAGCCGCCCGCCCCGGTAATTCACGAACATCGCCTCCCGCGTGCCCGCGGCCACCGCGCGCCGCGGCGCCGAGGCGACGAGCCGCGCGCGATCCGGCAGGTACGCCCTGATCGCCGACGCGGCCGAGGTGTTGAACGGCAGCAGGCGCTGTTTGCCGCCCTTGCCCACCACGCGGAGCATGCGGGCGCTCAGGTTCACGTCCTCGAGATCCAGCCCGACCAGCTCGCTCACGCGCAGCCCTGACGCGTACACAGCTCGAGCATCGCGCGATCGCGCCGCCCGAGCGGCGTCGCGCTGGAGGCCGCGTCGATGAGCGCGACCATCTCGCCCTCCGAGAGGTGCGCGGGCATGCGCACCTCGCGCTTCGGCGTCGACACGAGCGCGCCCGCGTCCTCCTCGATCAGACCCTCCCGGCGCAGGTAGCGCAGGAACGTCCGCACGGCGGCCAGCTTGCGCGCCGCCGTCGCGCGGGAACGGCCGCCCGCGTGCAGTCCGGCCAGGAACCCTCGAATCGCGTCGCGCGTCAGCGCGTCGAAGCCGAGGGCCGACCGCTTCATCCCCGCCGCCGCGGACACGTCGTCCAGAAACTGCGACAGGTCGCTGTCGTAGGCGCGGACCGTGTGCACCGACGCGTTGCGGTTCAGGCGGAGATAGGCCAGGAACGGCTTGACGTGGTGCGCGGGATTCGTCGTCATCCCGCCGCGACCGGGGCGCGATCCGCCATCCACCGATCCAGATCGGCCAGGGCGCGCTCCGACAGCGCGAGCTTGCGCGCGGCCTTCGACTTGGGCGCCCGCGCCAGGGGCTCCATGATCCCGAACGTGATGTTCGACGGCTCGTAGTGCGCCGGATTGGCGTGCGAGACGTAGAACGCGAGCGCGCCGATCGCCGTCGTGCGCGGGGGCGCGGACAGGGGCTCGCCGCGGACCATCGCCGCCGCGTTGCGGCCCGCGATCAGGCCCGACGCCGCCGACTCCACGTAGCCCTCGACGCCCGACATCTGGCCGGCGAGAAAGACCGTCGGGCGCCGCCGCACCTGCCACGTGTCGGCCAGCACCCGCGGCCCGTTCACGTAGGTGTTGCGGTGCACCATGCCGAAGCGCACGAACTCGGCGCCCTCGAGCCCGGGAATCAGGCGAAGGACGCGCGCCTGCTCGCCCCACTTCAACTGCGTCTGGAAGCCGACGAGGCTGAAGTGGTCGCCCGCCAGGTTGTCCTGCCGGAGCTGCACGACCGCGTACGGCTGGCGGCCGGTGCGCGGATCGGTCAGGCCGACCGGCTTCATCGGGCCGAAGCGCAGCGTGTCGACGCCGCGATGCGCCATCACCTCGATCGGCAGGCAGCCCTCGAAGAACGTCGCCGCGTCGAAGTCGTGCACCGTCGCCGACTCGGCATGGGTCAGCGCCTCGTAGAACTGCGCGTACTCCTCGCGCGTCAACGGACAGTTCAGGTAGTCGCCTTCCCCATCGTCCTGTCCGCAGGCGGGGGCACTCGGGAGCGCGTCGCCGGGCGGGCCCAGGCTGCGGTTCCAGCGTGACGCGCGGAAGACGCGCGCGCGGTCGATGGTCTCCGCCAGCACGATCGGGCTGATCGCGTCGTAGAACGAGAGCGCCTCCTCGCCGACGAGCGCCTGCAGATCGGCCGCGAGCGCATCCGAGGTGAGCGGCCCGGTGGCGAGGATCACGGGCCGGGCCTCGGACGACGCCGGCACCGACGCGATCTCCCCGCGCGCAATGGTGACGAGCGGATGGCGCTCGAGCTCACCGGACACGATGGCCGAGAAGCGCTCGCGATCGACCGCGAGCGCGGCGCCGGCGGGGACGCGGCTCTCGTGGGCGGCCCGCATCACGAGCGAGCCGAGGCGCCGCATTTCTTCTTTCAGGAGGCCGACGGCGTTGTCGAGCTTGTCGCCGCGGAAGGAGTTGCTGCAGACCAGTTCGGCCAGGCGATCGGTCTTGTGCACCGCCGTCTGGCGCACGGGGCGCATCTCGTGCAGCGTAACGGGAACGCCGAGCGTCGCGGCCTGCCACGCCGCCTCCGAGCCCGCCAGCCCGCCGCCCACAACGGTAATGCTCATCGACGTTCGCAGGTTCCGGGCGTTCTGGGGGTTCTGGAGGAAGGTTCCAGGTTCATGGATTCAGGGTTCAAACGTTCGGGAGGGCGAACCTGCGGAACCATGTGACCCTCCCGAACCCAGAACCTTCCTCCAGAACCCCCAGAACCTCCGGCCCCCCCAGAACCTCTCGATTGCTCTACACCGTTTCGACCAGCTCCTCGGCCCGCGAGTAGTCGCACGCCTCGTTCTGGCAGAGCAGCTGGCGGCCGTGCTTCTTCGTGACCTTCTCGACGAGGAACGGCGCGGCGCACTTCGGGCACGGCTCGGGGATGGGGCGGTTCCACGACACGAAATCGCAGTCGGGATAATTCGAGCAGCCGAAGAACAGCTTGCCGCGCTTCGACTTGCGCTCCACGACCTCGCCGCCCTTGTCGGCGTCCTTCGGACACTTCACGCCCGTGGTCTTGTGCTTGATATAGCGGCACGTCGGGTAGCTCGTGCACGCGGTGAACTCGCCGAAGCGGCCCTGCTTGATCACGAGGTTGTTCCCGCAGCGCGGGCACTTCTCCTCGAGCACCTGGTCGGGCTTGGCGGCGCGGAGGCCGCCCTGCTTGGTGGCGATCAGCTTGCGCGTGGTCTTGCACTCCGGATAGCCGGTGCAGGCAAGGAACTGGCCGAAGCGCCCGCGCTTGACGACCATCGGCTTGCCGCAGTTCTCGCACGGCTCAATCTCTTCCTCGCCCGTCTCGCTCTCGGGATCGCTCGTCTCGAGCTCGCGCGTGTTGGTGCACTCCGGGTAGGCGCTGCAGGCGATGAACGGGCCGAACTTGCCGACCTTGATCAGCATCGGCGCGCCGCAGCGATCGCAGACCTCGTCGGTCTTGATCCCCTCCTTGAGGTTCTGCATCTCCTTGGCGGCGCGCGTCAGGTCCTTCTTGAACGTCTTGTAGAACGCGGTGAGCGTCTTGACATAGGTGGTCGAGCCCTGTTCGATCTTGTCGAGATCCTCCTCGAGGTTGCGCGTGTACTCCACGTCGAGGATGTCGTTGAAGCTCTTCGTGAGCATCTCGCTGATGATCTTCCCGAGCGCCGTGGGCTTGAACTTGCCTTCCAGCTTGTTCACGTAACTGCGGTCCTGCAGCACGCCGATGATCGAGGCGTAGGTGCTCGGGCGGCCGATGCCGTTCTCCTCGAGCTCCTTCACCAGCGTCGCCTCCGTGAACCGCGGGGGCGGCTGCGTGAACTTCTGCTCGGGCCGCAGGGCCTTCAGCTCCAGGCGGTCGCCCTCGGCGAGCGGCGGCAGCACGCCCGAAGCGGCGTCCTCGTCGCCGTCGCCCGGGCCGGCAGGCTTCTCTTCGGAAGTCTCTCCAGGCGTCTGGCCGTAGGTCGCCAGCCAGCCCGCAAACTTCGGCACCGTGCCCTTCACGCGGAACAGGAAATCGTTCGCGGCGACGTCCACCGTGGTCTCGTCGAACGTGGCCGGCGTCATCTGCGAGGCGACGAAGCGGTTCCAGATCAGGCGGTAGAGCGAGTACTGATCCGGCGTGAGGAACGGCTTCACAACCTCCGGGTCGTACTGCATCGAGGTCGGCCGGATGGCTTCGTGGGCGTCCTGGGCGTTCGCCTTCGACTTGTAGGCGTTCGCCTGCTCGGGCAGGTAGTCGTCTCCGAATGTGGTCTTGATGTGATCGCGGACCGCCGTCAGCGCCTCATCGGCCACGCGGACCGAGTCGGTGCGCATATAAGTAATGAGGCCGATGGGGCCGTCGCCCCCCAGCCCGGGCAGCTCGATCCCTTCGTAGAGCTGCTGCGCGAGCATCATCGTCTTCTTCACCGGGTAGCGGGCGGTCTGCTGCAGCTTGCTGGTGATGAACGGCGGCGCGGGGTGGCGCTTGCGTTCCTTGATCTGGACGGAGGCGACGCGCCACTCGGCGCGCTCGAGATCGGCGAGCGCGGCCTTCGACTCGGCCTCGTTGGTGATCTTGAGGTTCTCGCCGCCCTTCTTCAGGAGCTTCGCGTCGAACTCGGGCGGCTGCGCGCCGGCCAGCCGCGCGAAGACGTGCCAGTACTCCTCGGGCACGAACTTTTCGATCCCGGCCTCGCGATCGCACACGAGACGGAGCGCCACCGACTGCACGCGGCCGGCGCTCAGGCCGCGCCGCACCTTGTCCCAGAGGATGGGGCTGATCTTGTAGCCCACGAGCCGGTCGAGCACGCGGCGGGCGCGCTGCGCGTCCACCATCTTCTCGTCGATCACCCGCGGGTGCTTGAACGCCTCCAGAATGGCCTTCTTGGTGATCTCGTTGAACATCAGGCGGTGGACCTTGCGCTTCTTCCCGCCGAGTTCGCGCGCCAGATGCCATCCGATGGCCTCGCCCTCGCGATCCGGGTCGGTCGCCACGTAGATCTCGGTCGCGTCCTTGGCCGCGTCCTTCAGATCCTTGATGACCTTCTTGCGCGACGGAATCGACTCGTACTCTTCCGCGAAGTCGTTGTCCACCTCGACGCCGAGCTTGCTCTTCGGCAGATCGCGGATGTGCCCCATCGAGGCGACGACCTTGTAGTCGCGGCCGAGATACTTGTTGATGGTCTTCGCCTTCGCCGGCGATTCGACCACCACGAGTGCTTTAGCCATGGCCTTTCACCCTATCACGTCGTGTCAACCCGGACGAACCGTCCGCCGCCCGCGCGCCGGATCGCGCCCGCGAGTTCCAGCGCGAGCAGACGCGGCAGCAGCCGCGCCGGCGGCAGCCCCGATCGCTCCGCGATCGCATCCAGGTCGCAGGCCTCGCCGGGCGGGAAGCAGCCGACGAGCGCCCGATCTTCGGACGCCGGCGCCGCGCGCGGCGGTGCACCGGGGCGCGGTCCGTACGCCGTCGACGGCCCCGGCCTGAGCATCGTCGAAGGCCCCAGTTCCTCGAGAATATCGTCCGCGGTCTCGACCAGCTTCGCCCCGTCGCGCAGCAGCGCATGCGCGCCCTTGTTACGGCCGCCCAGCACCGGCCCCGGCACGGCCAGCACGTCGCGCCCCTGCTCGAGCGCCGCGCGCGCGGTGATGAGCGACCCGCTCTTCTCGCCGGCCTCGACGATGACGACGGCGCGCGACAGGCCGCTGATGATGCGGTTCCGGAGCGGGAAGAACTGCGGCTGCGGCGGCGTGCCCGGCGCGAGCTCGCTCACGATCGCGCCCATCGCCGCGATCGCGCGCACGAGCCCGACGTGCTCGCGCGGGTAGACGACGTCGGCGCCGCAGCCGCAGACCCCCACCGTGACGCCGCCCGCATCCAGCGCGCCGCGATGCGCCGCCGCGTCGACACCGCGCGCCAGCCCGCTCACCACGGTCACGCCGGCCGCCGCGAGATCGGCGCCGAGCCGCGTCGCCACGGCGAGGGCGTGCGCCGACGCCGCGCGCGACCCGACCAGGGCGACGGCGGGGCCGTCGAGCGCCGCGCGACCGAGCCGCCACAGCACGAACGGCGGATCCGGGATCGCGGCCAGCGCGGCCGGATACGCCGGATCGCTCCACGCGACCGGCGTCAGGCCGCCCGCCGTGCCCCGTTCGAGGGCATCGGCAGCCGCGCCGCGGGCGTCGCCGTCGTCTCCGTCGCGGCGCGTGGCCCGCAGGCCGGCAACGACGACCGCGGCCGGCGTGCCCGCCCGGAGGCGCTCCGCCGCATGGCGCCAGCACGCAGGCGGCAGCAGGGACAGGGCGATGAGGGCGTTCAGATCGTGGCGGGCAGGGGGATCGGCCATGGGCGCCTCTCGTCCGCGCGGCCGAGACGCACAAGAGGCCGGCCCGGCCGCGCGACATCACGCGCGGGAGCACGACCTCCACCTTTTATTATAGCGGCGTCCGGCTTGCCAGCCCGGAAATTCCCTCCTATAGTGGGATCACTTGGCCATGATCTCGCGCGTCTGCGTGCTCGGACTGGCGTTGTTCATCGCGGCGTCGCCCGCGCTCGCCGACGCGCGCAAAGACGCCCGCGCGCAGGTCGAGTTCGGCATCAACGTCGCGCAGCGAGGGCTCTGGCGTGAGGCCATCTACCGCTGGGAGAAGGCCGTCGAGATCGACCCCGGCTACGCCGAGGCGTACAACGACCTGGCCATCGGCTACGAACACGAAGGCCAGCTCGACCGCGCGCGCCGCGCGTACGAGCGCGCGCTCGAGATCGCCCCCGACAACGTGCAGATCAAGCAGAATTACGATCTCTTCAAGGAAGTCAATGACCGCGTCGCCGATCACGATCAGCTGTAGGCGCGCCCCTCGGATCCTCGCGGCCTGCGCCGCGGCGGCGCTCCTGGCGATCGGCTGCGGTCCCGCGATGTTCGAGATCCCGATCGAGACGCCGCTCCAGCCGAAGCTGGACGTCTCGGCGTTCCAGCGCGTCCTCATCGCCGGGTTCGTCTCCGGCGGGAACGACGACGTCGACATCAACCAGGAAACGGTCCGCCTGCTGCGCAGCCAGCTCCGCTCCAAGTCGTCTCTGCGCGTGATCGACGCCGACGTGCTCGCGCTGAACCAGGTCGCGCGCGACCAGAACACCGAGGCCAACGCGGGCATCGCCGACGCCGACGCGCGCACGCCGCTGCCCGAGGCGATCAAGAACGAGCGCGATCTCGAGCCCTACGAGCGGCTCTTCGCCAACGTCGCCTACTGGAAGCGCCTCGGCGAGGAGTTCCAGAACCCGCTGATCGTCACCGGCACCGTGCTGTTCGCGCCCGAGGAGCGCTCGGGCTACGTCCAGCGCGAGACCGAGGTCTACGACGCGTTCGGCCGCCGCAGCCTCGTGCCCGTGCGCACGTTCCAGCAGCAGAAGGGCTTCGTGCTGCGGCCCAAGTTCGTCTTCATCGACGGCCGCACCGGGGCGACGCTCTATTCCGAGACGTACCGGGAACAGGTCCTCTACGGCAGCGACACGAACACGCCGGCCCTCTCGTCGTATTTCGAGTTGATGGACCGGGTCGTGCCCAGCTTCCTCAGCGCCCTGAGCAGCCAGAAGATCCGCGGCACCCGGGTCCTGCTGAAATAGCCTCGGGCGGGACGCGCCTTTACAATCAGCGGAGGGCGCTGCTAGACTTAACGTTTTGGGTAGCGAGGACTGAGGCCGATTATGTACGCAATCATCCAGGCGGGCGGACGGCAGCACCGCGTCGCGCCGGGCGAGATAGTGCTCGTCGACGGCACCGCCGGTGAGCCGGGCGCGGCGCTGACCTTCACCGAGGTGCTCCTCGTCGAGAAGGACGGCGGCGAAGTGCTCGCGGGCGCGCCGTTCGTGGCCAACGCGAAGGTCCAGGCCGTCGTCGACGGCGAGGCGCGCGGGCCGAAGATCCGCGTCTTCAAGAAGAAGCGACGCAAGACGATGCGCCAGACGAAGGGGCACCGCTCGGTGCTCACCCGCGTCCGCGTCACCGACATCCTGGTCTAGAGGCACCACCATGGCTCACAAAAAGGGACAGGGCAGTTCACGCAACGGCCGCGATTCGAACTCGCAGCGGCTGGGCGTGAAGGCCCACGACGGCAACATGGTCACCGGCGGCACGATCATCGTGCGGCAGCGCGGACGGCGGTTCCGCGCCGGCCTCAACGCCGGACTCGGCAAGGACGACACGATCTTCGCGACCGCGGCCGGTCGCGTCCGGTTCGAGGACCACGGCGCGCGCGGCCGGGTCATCAGCATCGTGCCCGTGGAATCTGGTGATTGAATGATCTCGTAATCGGGTGATGGCCGGCCCGCCAATCACCAACTCACCCGATCACCCGATCACCAGATCTTCCCCCCGTGTTTGTCGACGAAGTCGAGATTCACATCGCCGCCGGCGACGGCGGGCGCGGGTGCCTGGCCTTCCGGCGCGAGAAGTTCGTGCCGCGCGGCGGCCCGAGCGGCGGTGACGGCGGGCACGGCGGATCGATCTTCGTCAAGGCCAGTCCCCACACCAATACCCTCGTCGGCTTCCGCTTCCACCCCGAGTTCTCCGCGGAACGCGGTCAGCACGGACAAGGCTCCAATCGCACCGGCGCGACCGGCGAGGACCTCGACCTCGAGGTGCCGGTCGGCACGCTCGTGTTCGAGCAGGTCGAGGAGGGCGAGCCGTACTTGATCGCCGACCTCGCGACCGAGGGCCAGCGCGTGCTCGTCGCGCGCGGCGGCCGCGGCGGCCGCGGCAACGCGCGGTTCGCGTCGTCCACCAACCGGGCCCCCCGCCGCGTCGAGCCGGGCGAGCCCGGTGAAGTGAAGCGGCTGCGGCTCGAGCTGAAGCTGCTCGCCGACGTCGGCCTCGTGGGCTTTCCCAACGCCGGCAAGTCCACGCTCATCGCGCGCGTCTCCGCGGCCCGCCCGAAGATCGCCGACTATCCCTTCACGACGCTCGTGCCGAACCTCGGCGTGGTCCGCCTCGATCCGGATCGGAGCTTCGTCGTCGCCGACGTGCCGGGACTGATCGAGGGCGCGCACCGGGGCACGGGCCTCGGACACCAGTTCCTCCGGCATCTCGAGCGGACGCGCGTGCTCGTGCATCTGGTGGACGTGTCGGGCGCCAGCGGCCGCGTGCCCGCCGAGGATCTGGACACCGTGCGGCGCGAACTCGAGCTGTTCGACCACCCCCTGGCGGCGAAGCCGCAGCTGGTCGCCGCGAACAAGATCGACGCCGCCGACCCCGCGGACGCCGACGGCGGCATCGCCGGCCTGGAGCGCCGCGCGGGCGAGTTGGGGCTGCCCTTCTTCCGCATCTCGGGCGTGACGGGCGCGGGCGTGAACGCGCTGCTCGAAGCCGCCTGGAGCCGGCTGTGACGCGGCGCGTCGGCCTGCTCGGCGGCACGTTCGATCCGATCCACGTCGGCCACCTCGACGCCGCCGACGCGGCGCAGGCGGCGCTCGGCCTCACCGAGGTCTGGATCATGCCGTCGCACCTGCCGCCCCACCGGCCGCAGCCGATGGCGTCGAGCCACCACCGCTTCGCGATGGTCGCGCTCGCGGTGGCGGGCCGTCCGTCCTGGCGCGCCTCCGACCTCGAGCTCGCGCGCCCGGAGCCCTCGTACACCGCGGACACGCTGGCGCGGCTGCACGCCCGCGGCTACGCGCCGGAGCAGCTCGTGTTCATCCTCGGCGCCGACGCGTTCGCCGAGATCGCGTCGTGGCATGCGTATCCGCGCGTCCTCGACATGGCGCAGTTCGCCGCCGTCTCCCGCCCCGGCCTGGAGGCGTCGGCCCTGAGGCGCCGGCTGCCGGCCCTGGCCGATCGCATGCAGGACGGCACGGGCCCCGCGACACGCAGGGGTATCGTTTTGCTCGATCGCCCGACGGCGAACGTATCCGCTACTGCGATCAGGCGCCGGCTCGCCGAGGGCCAGTCGGTGGCCGGGCTCGTGCCCCCCGCGGTCGCGCAACACATTGAGCAACACGGACTTTACGGCCGCACGGGCGGCGGATTGGACACGCGTGGATCGCGCGGGTAATCCCTCGGCAGCGAGGTTGCATGGCGAAGACTGAGAAGACCGCGAAGGCACGGGTTGGGAAGGCCGCGACGGCACGGATCAGGAAACGGCGCGGGCTGCCGGCCGACGTCGAGGGCGCGCTCAAGGCGGCGGATGCGAAGCAGGCAACGAACCTGGTCGCGCTCGACCTGCGCGAGGCGGCCGGGTTCACCGACTACTTCGTCATCTGCTCGGGACAGAACGCCCGCCAGATCCGCGCCATTGCCGACGCGGTGATGGAGGCGCTCGCCGAGCGCGGGATCAAGCCCGCGCACCTCGAAGGCTACGACCGATCCGAGTGGGTACTCATCGACTACTTCGATTTCGTCGTGCACGTCTTCCTGCCGGAGACGCGGCTCTTCTACGGCCTCGAGCGCCTCTGGGGCAACGCCGAGCCGGTCCCCTTCTCCACCTCCTGACGCGCGCGGCTCGGGCCGCCTGCGACGTCGTCCTGACCGTCCTGCTGGCGCCCGCCTGCGCCGCCTGCGGCGCGCTGCTCGATCGACCCTCGAGCGGACCAGTCTGTCCCGCCTGCTGGCGTTCGATCCACCCGATCACGCCGCCGATCTGCGACGCCTGTGGAGATCCGCTCGCGTCCCGGCAGGAACCGGCGCCCGCGCGGTGCCCGCGCTGCCGCCGGTCGCGGGGCGCGATCGATCGCGCCCGCGCCGTCGGGGCGTACGACGGGGCGATCCGAGCGCTCGTGCACGCGCTCAAATACGACGGCCGCCGGTCCCTGGCGCGGCCGCTCGCGTCGCTGATGCGCGAGCGCGGCGTCGACATGCTCGACGGCGCCGCCGCCGTCGTCCCGGTGCCGCTGCACCAGTGGCGCCGCCTCGCGCGCGGCTTCAACCAGGCCGACGACCTCGCGCGCCATCTCGGCCCGCCCGTGGTCGCCGGCCTGCGGCGCGTGCGGGCCACGCCGACGCAGACCGGTCTCACCGGCGGCGCGCGGCGCCGGAACGTGCGCCGCGCGTTCGCGGCCACGCGCGCGGCCGCGCGCCTGCGCGGCCAGGCGGTGGTGCTGGTGGACGACGTGAGCACGACGGGCGCGACGCTGGACGCGTGCGCGCGGGCGCTGAAGCGCGCCGGGATCCGGGAAGTGCGGGCGCTTACGGCCGGTCGAGTCGTGACCGGACGGCGCTGACGACATCCGCGAACACGGCGTCCTTGTCGCGCTCCCCGTCGATCGTGACCCACGCGCCCGGCTGCGCGGCCGCCTGCCGCCGGTAGCTCTCGCGCACGCGCTGCTGCAGCGCGAGGTCACGCTCGTAGCGGTCGCGGTCGACGGCCTTGCGCTGGACGGCCGTCTCCGGCGCGATGTCGAGGAGGAGGGTGAGCGCCGGGGCCGGCAGGAACCGCTGCATCGTGGTGAGCCACTCGGCATCGAGCCCTTGCGCCTCGCCGTACGCGATGGTCGACGCGAGATAGCGATCGCAGACGAGGATGAGGCCGCCCTCGAGCCAGCGCAGCAGGTCCCCCTTTCGCTCGTAGCGGTTCGCGACATAGAGGAGCTGCATCACGTCGGGACCGTACTCGCGCTCGCCCTGGAGCGCCCGCGCGATCTCCTCGCCGATCGACGTCGCGTAGTCGGGGAACGACACCAGGCGTGCTTTCCGGCCGTCCTCCTTCAGGTGCGTGCGCAGCCGCTCGGCCTGCGTCTGCTTCCCGCTCTGATCCAGCCCCTCGAACACAATCAGCATCGCATCAACTTCCGCATTCGAACATTCCTGCATTCCTGCATTTCACGCATCTTCCATCGCCAGCATGTCGTCCACCGTCTGCCGGCGGCGAATGACGCGCCAGGCGCCGTCCTCGGCCAGCACTTCCGTCGGAATCGGCCGGCGGTTGTAGTTGGACGCCATCGCCGATCCGTAGGCGCCCGTGTCACGAATCGCCAGCAGGTCGCCCACGGCCAGCGCGTTCAGCGTCCGGTCCCGGCCGACGACGTCGCTGCTCTCGCAGACGGGCCCGACGATCTCGTACGCGGCCGCCGGGGCGTCCGACGGGCGCACCCGCTCGATGCGGTGGAACGCGCCGTAGAGGGCCGGCCGCAGCAGCTCCGTCATGCCGGCGTCGACCACGGCGAACTGGCTCTCGGCCGTGCGGGGCTTGAGGTCGATCACACGGGCCACCAGCGCGCCCGCCGGCCCGACGATCGATCGCCCCGGTTCCACGACAATCGGCAGGCCCGTGGACGCGACGGCGTCGACCAGCGCTTTCGCGTACGCCGCCGGCGCCGGCACCGCGTCCTCGTCGCGGTACGCGATGCCCAGGCCGCCCCCTAGATCCAGGTATTCCAGCGCGAGCCCGGCGGCGCGCGCCTCCCCGGCAAAGGCCGCCAGCGCGGCTGCGGCGCGGGCGAGCGGCTCGAGGGTGGAAATCTGCGAGCCGACGTGCGCATGCACGGCGACCAGGCGGAGCGCCGGGCGCGAGGCCAGTCCGCGGACGAGCTCGCGCGCCTGGTCGATCGGGATCCCGAACTTGTTGATCTTCAGCCCGGTGGAGATGTGCGGATGGCTCTTCGCGTCGATGTCCGGATTCACGCGGATGGCGACGCGGGCGACGAGGCCGCGCCGCGACGCGATGGCCTCGATGCGCTCGAGCTCGCCGGCCGACTCCACGTTGATCGCCTTCAGGCCGAGCGGGACGGCGTGCTCGAGCTCGTCGGCCGACTTGCCGACGCCGGTGAACACGATCTCGCCCGGCGCGAAGCCCGAGCGGCGGGCGACCTCGATCTCCCACATCGAGTTGGCGTCGGCCGCGGCACCGAGCCGGTGGAGGCGCTCGACGAGGGCGCGAGTCGAGTTCGCCTTCAGCGCGTAGTGCAGCCGGTGGGGATACGCGCCGAAGGCCTCGTCGATCGCGCGGTAGCGCGCGGCGATCTCGCTGGCGCTGTACACGTAGACAGGCGTGCCGGCGCCTGCGGCAATCGTCGCCAGCGGGACGCCGTCGCAGGAAAGATCGCCTGAGGGAGGAGGAACGCGCGCGAAGCCGACCACGGCAATGTATCCTATACTAACGCGCTTCCGCATGGCTCCCGAGATACCCGCGTCCAAAGACGTCGTCGAGACACTCATCCAGCGCTGCCTGCACGGCGATCAGCAGGCGTGGGAGGAGATCGTCCGGATGCACCGGCGCCGGGTGTTCAACCTCGCCTACAAGTTCGTCGGGCGCCACGAGGAGGCCGAGGATCTCACCCAGGACATCTTCCTGAAGATCTTCAAGTCGCTCGACTCGTTCGACCGGCGCGCGAACTTCCAGACGTGGCTGATCAGCGTGAGCCGCAACCTCTGCATCGACCACTACCGGAGCGTGCGGAAAGAGCGCGAGACGATCGACCGCCACGTGGACGCGAGCGAGCTGTCGCCGCGGTCGCACGATCCGGGGCCGATGGCCAAGCTCGAGCAGCGCGACCGTGTGGACCTCCTGCGCGAGGCCCTCTCGGCGCTGCCCGAGACGCTGCGATCGGCGGTCGTCATGCGCGATCTGAAGGAGATGTCGTACCAGGAAATCGCCGACCGGCTGAAGCTGCCGGAAGGCACGGTCAAGTCGCGGATCAACCGCGGCCGCCACGAGCTGGCGCGCCGCATTCGCCAACTGCGCGGCAACGACTTCGATCCGGGCGGGCCCGGATCCCTGGGTTCCGCGTCCGACGGACCATCGACGGGAGCGAACTGATGCAGGTGAAGACCGAACAGGCCGGCGGCGTGTCGATCGTCCGGGTCGGCGAGTCGCGGCTGATGTACCCCATCCTCGGCGACTTCGCGACCGCCGTCACCGACCTGGTCGCCGAGGGCCGCACGCAGATTCTGATTGACCTCTCGCCGGTCACCTACGTGGACAGCGCGACGATCGGCTGCTTCATGGACCTGTACCGGCAGGTACAGGCCGCCGGCGGCCGGCTCAAGCTCTCCGGCGTGCAGAAGCGCGTCGAGACCATGCTGACGATGACGGGCGCGCAGAACTTCATCGAGATCCACGCCGACGAACCCGGCGCGATCCGGAGCTTCGGGGCCTGACCATGCGAACCATCACGACCACCACCGGCGCGGCCATTACCCTGGACGGCGACCTGCTCGCCGTCATGGAGACGCTCTATCACGAGGTCACGGCAAGGCGCGACCTCGACCGCACGTTCGAGGACATGGTGCGCGAGATTCAGCATCTCATCGATCAGATGACTGACGAGGAGCGGCGCTCGTACCTGGCGGAGAGCCTGTTCCTGAACACCGTGAAGTACGAGAACGACAAGCTCGAAGCCTACATGAAGAAAATCACCAAGTCGTAGCCGATGGGCCTGAACTTCCTCGCAACGCGCTTCGAGTGCTCGTGGCCGTGGGAGATGCTCGTCATGCTGTGCGACGGGCGGCTGGTCTGCGGCTGCGCGGATCCCTACGGCCACCGCGTGCTCGGCGACGCGCGCGCGGCCAGCGTGCGCGATGTCTGGGCCGGCGAGACGATCACGCGCCTGCGCGAGGACCTGAACGGCGGCGGCTCGTCGTTCTGCGGCGACTGCCCGCTGAAGCGGCCGCTCGGCCGCGACGCCCAGCCGAAGGTCCGGCCGCTCGACGCGGGCCCGCTCCCCTCCCGGATGTTCATCGAGTGCACCGCCGCCTGCAACATCTCGTGCCATGAAGCCTGCTGCGCGCCCGAAACGGGCATCACGCGCACGCGCCAGGCCGGCATGCTCGATTTCGACCTGTTCCGGCGTGTCATCGACGAAGTCGGACCGTCCCTCGGACGCATCGATTTCTTCAACTACGGTGAGGCGTTCCTGCACAAGCGCGCCGTCGAGATGTGCGAATACATCAAGACGAACTTCCCGCACATCTATCTGTACACGTCGACCAACGGCCTCGCGCTCAACGAGGCGTCCGCGCGGCGCCTGGTCCATTCCGGCATCGACGAGGTCACGTTCTCGATCGACGGGGCGTCGCAGGGGGCGTACGAGCAGTACCGCCGCCGCGGGCGGTTCGACGTCGCCATCGCGAACCTGCGCGCGATGGCCGACGAGAAGCGGAAGGCCGGCCGCGACCTGCCCTTCCTGAACTGGCGCTACATCCTGTTCACGTGGAACGACAGTGACGAGGAGATGGCCCTCGCGAGGGCGCTGGCGGCCGAAATCGGCGTGGACCGGCTGTGCTGGGAGCTGACCGACCACCCCGAGGGCGCGTACTCGCGACGGTTCGTGCGGGGCTCGACGGATCTGGCGGGCATCCTGCCCGAGACCTGGGACCACAGCAACCTGGGCAACGCGATCCCCGGCGCGACGCCCAAGGCGCGCATCGACGTGCGCACGCTGATTCCCGGCCGGCCCCTCAGCGCGCGAGCCGGGCGGCCGCTGCGCGTTCGCGCGCGGGTCCAGAACCTCTCGACGCGCGCGTTCCCGAACGCCGCCACGTACGGCCGGCGCCTCGTGCGGCTCGGCGCGCAACTGTGCGCCGAGGACGGCTCGCTCATCAACCTCGACTTCGCGCGCGCCGACCTGCCGCGCCCGCTCGAGCCCGGCGCCCGCGTGGATCTCCCGATCGAGATCCGCGAGGCCCCAGCGCCGGGACGGTACCGCCTCAAGTTTGATCTGGTCTACGAAGGCGTGGACTGGTTCGAGCGCTGCGGCTCACCCACGACGTTCAGAGAACTGCTGGTGCGCTAGCCGCCAGTCGGCGGCCCGACTGACGACTAGCGACTTGCGACTAGCGACTTGCGACGTGCGACTACATGCCTTTGGTGTAGACCAGGTGCGTGTTCATGTCGCCCTGCGGCGTCGAGATGGCCGTGCTCACGTCCATCGTCTTGCCGTCCGCGCTGAGGCTCCGGGTCTCCACCGAGGTGATCGACATCCCGCCCATGTCGCGCGAGGTCTCGATCATCAGCTTCGCGCCGTCGAAGTGCGCCTTCGACGTGGCCGTGGTCGTGCCGCCCCGGCCGGGCATCTCGTTCGTGCTCGCCGACCCGTCGAGCTTGTACGTGAGGGTCTGCGTGCCGCCTCGGCCCTCGGACGAGATCGAGAGGCTCGCCGCGTCCTGCTTGATCGTGACCATCGCCGGCCCGCCCGCGCGGCCCCCGCGGCCCGGATCACTCTTGGACGCGTCGAGACTCCACATGCCGGAGAAATCCGGCTTCGCCTGGGCGAACGCCACCATGGGCAGCGCCACCGCAAGCACCAACGCCGAAAGAACCGCGCGCTTCATTCCGTCCTCCTTGGCCCGATCTCCCGGGCACAACACTCAGGAATACGTGGCCCGATTCACCGGTGTTTCGACGGAGTCTGAATTTCACGAATGGCGACGTTCGGAGACAGCCGGAGATAAGGAATTCGTCAGCCGCGGAACCACCCGGTGAGGACGGTGCGCGGAGGGCCCGGCGCCATCGGTGTCACGCGATGCCGCAGCCGATCGGACAGGCGAAACAGCACGGCGTCGCCGGCACGGGTCGTGGCGGCATCGTAGAACAGCTCGTCCGTTTCATCGGCGAGCTGGAGACGGCCTCCGCCGTAGGGCTCGCGGCTCAGGCTCACGCTGATCGCGATCAGGCGGCGGTCGACGAGGTCGGTGTGCCAGCGATCGCCGTGACCGGTGCCCGCCGCCATGCGATAGACGACCCCCTGGAACGACGCGATCCGGCCGCACCCGGCGACGCGCTCGACGAGCGCGAAGAGCGCCGGGTCGTTCAGCGAGAACAGCAGGCCGCCGACGATGGCCGGTGCGTCGAGGACGTGATCCGCGGGTGGAGGCTCGCCGTGCCAGTCGGCGGGTGTGCCGTGCTGGCGCGGCACGAAGGGGCCCGCGTCGACGGCATCGAGCCACCGCACGAGCAGCGCGGGCTCCACGAAGGCCTCGGCGCACAGGTGATGGCGCGTCGAGAACTGCTCGCGAAGACGGGCCTCGTCCGCGGGCGCCGGCGGGTGGAAGCCGCGTCGCGTGAGCTGGCCCGCGCCCACCGCTACCCTTCGCCGAATCCGGCCGCCGCGCGGCCCGAGAACCAGCCGGCGAACACCGTGCGGGCCCCGGAGGTGACGGGCGCCACGCGGTGCTCGAGGGAGGGGGACAGGGCGAAGATGAGCGCGCCGCCCGCCTCGTGGTTCTCGACCGAGAAGCGCGGCGTCCGCGCCCGGTCTTCGGAGAACTCCAGCGCGCCGCCCGTATAGCCATCCTCGCTCATGTTCAGGCTGAAGGTGACCAGACGCTCCTGCCCCGCGGGCAGGTCGTCGTGCCAGCTGTCGGTGTGGCCGGGCAGCATGCGGTAGATCACCGGCTCGTAGGAGCGGACCCGCGCGCAGCCGGCGACGGCCTCGATCGCGCGGAACAGCCCCGCGTCGTGCATCGCGAACTGGTAGGCGCCGAGGAGCACCGGCGCGTCGATCACGAAATCGAACGGCGGCGGGCTGTCCCAGACATCGGCCGTGTAGACGCGCGGCTTGAACGGCGCGTCGCCCAGGCGCCGCCGCCACGTCTCGAGCAGCGCGGGCTCGACGAAGCGATCGAGGCGCAGATAGCGATCGGCGCGAAACCGCGCCGCGGCCGCCTCGAACGATGCCGGCTCGGGCGTGAAGCCCTGGCGCGTCAGTTGCCCAATGAACACACACCCATTCTAGGGTGCTAGGGTGCTGGGTGCGGGGTGCTTGGGTGCGGGGTGCTCGGTGCTCGGTGCTAACGGCTAACGGCTAACGGCTAACGGCTAACGGCTAACCGCTAACGGCTACAGAACGCTAATTCGCCAGCCGCGGCACGGGAGCATTGACCGCCAGCGGGGCGGCGGCGGCCTCCGCGGAGGACTCGACGAGGCGCCAGGCATCGCTCTCGCGCAGGATCTTGCCGGCGAACTCGGTGTGCAGGGCATGGCCCGCGCGGTGGGCCACGAGGTGGCCGATCACCGGGTAGCCGACGAGCGCGAGGTCGCCGATCGCGTCGAGAATCTTGTGGCGGACGAACTCGTCCTCGAACCGCAGGGCGTTGTTCAGCACGCCGGTCTCGCCGAGCACGATCGCGTTCTCGAGCGATCCGCCGAGCGCGAGGCCGTTCTGCCGCAGCATCTCCACGTCCTTGAGAAACGTGAACGTCCGCGCCGGCGCCACGTCCTCGATGAACGACTCCTCCGTGATCCGGAGGGTGCGCGACTGGTGGCGGAGCATCGGGTGGTCGTAGCTGATGCTGTAGGTGACCTTGAAGTGATCCGAGGGGAACAGCGCGATGCGCTTGTCGCCGCGCGACAGCGCGATCGGCCGGATGATCTTGAGATAGCGGCGCGGCGCCTGGAGGCGCTTCACGCCCGCTTCCTGAATCAGGTAGATGAACGGCGCGGCGCTGCCGTCCATGATCGGCACTTCCGGGGAATTGAGCTCGATGAGCACGTTGTCGACGCCCATGCTGACGAGCGCGGCGAGCAGGTGTTCGACGGTCTCGACCGAGACGTCGTTGCGCGACAAACCCGTCGCCAGCTGGATCCCGGCCAGATGCTGAACCGTGGCCGGCACCTCGTGGTCGCCCCGGTCCGTCCGGCGGAAGCGCACGCCGAAGTCGGCCGGCGCCGGCTTCAGCGAAAGATGCACTTTATTGCCGGAATGCAGACCGATTCCGACGCAGGAGATGGGGCGGCGAAGGGTGCGCTGTGCGTCCATGAGCCTCATTCCGACAGGGTGAGCCTCTGGACTAACAGCAAACCTGATGCCCAAACGAGCCGTCTGCTTGCTATGTCCGTAACTAACTCTATACGTGACAGTTATCGTGAACTATCGGCCGTTGGGAGACCTGGGCACCGAGTAGCTTTGTGGTACCCGTACCACAGCCTTTCCCCACCGAGTTGTGGCAATCCTACCACAGTGCTTATCCCGCCTCGGAGCGAATCGGGCGACCATCCTCGGCCGCGAACAGCCCCGCGAGGAACCGGCCCGTCGCCGACTGATCGTGCGCCGCCACCTCCTCCGGTGTGCCGGCCGCGATCACGCGTCCGCCGCCGGCGCCGCCTTCGGGACCGAGATCGATCACGTGATCGGCGCACTTGATCACGTCGAGGTTGTGCTCGATCACGACGATCGTGTTCCCCTGATCCACCAGCTTGGCGAGCACGTCGAGCAGCTTGCGCGTGTCCTCGAAGTGCAGGCCGGTCGTCGGCTCGTCCAGGATGTACAGCGTCTGGCCGGTGCCGCGCTTCGAGAGTTCCTTGGCGAGCTTCACGCGCTGCGCCTCGCCGCCCGACAGCGTCGTGGCCGACTGGCCCAGCTCGATGTAGCCGAGGCCGACGTCCTGCAGTGTGCGGAGCTTGGTGGCGATGCCGGGGAAGTTCTCGAGCAGCGGCAGCGCCTGGTCCACGGTCAATTCGAGGACGTCCGCGATCGACTTGCCGCGGTACGTGATCTCGAGCGTCTCGCGGTTGTAGCGGCGCCCCTTGCACTGCTCGCACGTCACGTAGACGTCGGGCAGGAAGTGCATCTCGATGGCCATCACGCCGTCGCCCTGGCAGGCCTCGCAGCGCCCGCCCTTCACGTTGAACGAGAAGCGGCCGGGCCGGAACCCGCGCGCCTTGGCGTCGGGCATCATCGCGAACAGGTCGCGGATGAACGTGAACAGCCCCGTGTAGGTGGCGGGGTTCGAGCGCGGCGTCCGCCCGATGGGCGACTGATCGATCTCGATCACCTTGTCGATGAGGTTCGTCCCGTCGATGCGGTCGTGCGCGCCGGGTTCGGCGGCGGCCTTATAGAGCGTGCGGGCGAGCGAGCGGTAGAGGATGTCGTTCACGAGCGTCGACTTCCCCGATCCGCTGACGCCGGTCACCGCCGTCAGGACGCCGAGCGGGATCGTGACGTCGATGTGCTGGAGGTTGTTCTCCCGCGCGCCGCGCACGACCAGTGCGCCCCGCGTGCCGGACGTCCGGCGGGCGGGCGGCGCGGGGATCGACCGCCGGCCGGTCAGATACGCGCCCGTGAGCGAGGCGCCCCCATCGGCCAGCAGCTCGCGCGGCGTGCCCTGGAAGATCACCTCGCCGCCGTGCTCGCCGGCCCCCGGGCCGAGGTCGATCACGTAGTCCGCGGTCCGGATGGTCTCCTCGTCGTGCTCGACGACGATCACCGTGTTGCCGAGGTCGCGCAGGCGCGACAGCGTGCCGAGCAGCTTGCGGTTGTCGCGCTGGTGCAGGCCGATCGACGGCTCGTCGAGCACGTACAGCACGCCGGTGAGGT
Organism: uncultured Acidobacteriota bacterium; assembly: GCA_963792785.1. GTDB lineage: Bacteria > Acidobacteriota > Vicinamibacteria > Vicinamibacterales > CAVVIG01 > CAWIMX01. Next base: position 1,970,016 of record CAWBXO010000001.1, read on the forward strand.
TCGCGCCGATCTGGGTCGCGAGGCGGATCCGCTGCCCTTCCCCGCCGGACAGCGTCGCGGCGCTGCGCCCCAGCGTCAGGTAGCCGACGCCGACGTCGTGCAGGAAGCGCACGCGGTCCTGGATCTCCCGCAGGACGCGCTCGGCGACGATCGCCTCGCGACCGGAAAGCGGCAGGCCGTCGAACACGTGCAGCGCCTCGGAGATGGGCAGTTCGACGTACTCGGCGATCGTCCGCCCCTTCACCCGCACCGCGAGGCTCTCCGGCTTGAGCCGCCGGCCATGGCAGCGCGGGCAGGGGCGCAGCGACCGGTACGGCTCGAGGTCCTCCTGCTCGCCCCACGTGCCGTCGTCGTAGCGACGGCGCAGGTTGGGGATCAGGCCCTCGAACTTCTGTTTGCCGCGACCCGGGGCGCCGTAGAGCACGATGTCCTTCTGCTTGCGGGGCAGCTTGCCGAACGGCACGCCGAGGTCGATGCCGAAATCGGCCGAGAGGCGCTGCAAGGCCTCCTTCACGAGGCGCCGGTCCCCGCGCGCCCAGACCGCGATGGCACCCGCGTCGAGCGACACCCGCTCGTCCGGCACGACCCGCGCCGGGTCGAAGTCCACCATCGCGCCGAGGCCCTGGCACTCGGGGCACGCGCCGTGCGGCGAGTTGAACGAGAACGCCCGCGGCGTCATCTCGGGCATGCTGAGCCCGCAGTCGACGCAGGCGAGGCGGCTCGAGAACAGGCGATCGGGCTCGTCGTAGGAATTGATCACCACGATCCCGTCGGCCAGCGCGAGCGCCGCGTCGAGCGATTCCGTCAGCCGGCGCTCGATCCCGCCGCGCACGATCAGCCGATCCACCACCACGTCGATCGTGTGGTTGCGGCGGCGGTCGAGCTGGATGGTCTCCTCGAGCGACCGGAACTGGCCGTCGATGCGCGCCTTCGTGTAGCCGCGCTGGCGCAGCGCCGCGAGCTCCTTCTTGAACTCGCCCTTGCGGCCCCGCACGATCGGCGCAAGGACGTTGATCCGCGCGTCCTGCGGGTAGAGCAGCACCATGTCCGCGATGCGCTCGAGCGACTGCGCCGCGATCTCCTTCCCGCAGTTCGCGCAGTGCGGCACGCCGATGTTCGCGAACAGCAGCCGGAGGTAATCGTAGATCTCGGTGACCGTGCCCACCGTGGACCGGGGGTTCGAGGCGGTGGTCTTCTGTTCGATCGAAATCGCCGGCGAGAGCCCGTCGATCAGGTCGACGTCGGGCTTCTCCATCTGCTCGAGAAACTGGCGGGCGTACGCCGAGAGCGACTCCACGTAGCGCCGCTGCCCTTCGGCATAGATCGTGTCGAAGGCGAGCGACGACTTGCCCGATCCGGACAGCCCCGTGATCACCACCAGCTTGTGGCGGGGGATGTCGACGTCGATGTTCTTCAGGTTGTGGACGCGGGCGCCCCGGACCTTTATCCAGTCATGGGCCATCCCTTGAGCGTAGCACGCTCTGGTGTATCCTCCCCCCGATGTCCTCCCAGCTGTTTCGGACGAAAAGCCTGGACGCGCTCGTCCACGAGAGCGAGACGTCCGACCACCAACTCTCCCGCTCGCTCGGCGCCTTCGACGTCGTCCTCCTCGGCATCGGCGCCATCGTCGGGGCGGGCATTTTCGCTACGATCGGCACCGCGGCGGCGGGCGACGCCGCCCGGCCCGGAGCCGGCCCGGCCCTCATCCTGTCCTTCGTCCTCACCGCCATCGCCTGCGGGTTCGCCGCGCTCTGCTACGCCGAGTTCGCCGCGATGGTCCCGATCTCGGGGAGCGCCTACACCTACGCGTACGCGACGCTCGGCGAGCTGGTGGCGTGGATCATCGGCTGGGACCTGATCATCGAGTACGCCGTCGGCAACGTGGCGGTGGCGATCAGCTGGGGCAACTACTTCAAGACCTTCGTGTCCGGCTTCGGCATCGTCATCCCGGACTGGATCAGCACCGACTACAGCACGGCCGGCCGCATCCCGGGCCTGCTCGACAGCGCGCCGCACCTCTTCGGGGTGCCGATCGTGTTCAACATCCTGGCCTTCGGCATCGTGATGGCCATCACGCTCGTCCTGGTGATCGGCATCAAGGAAAGCGCGCGCATGAACGCCGTCATGGTGGCGATCAAGCTGGTCGTCCTCGCCATTTTCGTGGCGATCGGGTGGCGGTACACGCGCGCCGAGAACTGGGTGCCGTTCGCGCCCAACGGCTGGGCGGGCGTCCAGGCCGGCGCCGCCGTCGTGTTCTTCGCGTACATCGGCTTCGATGCCGTCTCGACGGTCGCCGAGGAGGTCCGCGACCCGAAGCGCGATCTGCCGATCGGGATCATCGGGTCGCTCATCGTCTGCACGATCATCTACATCGTCGTCGCGGCGGTGTTCACCGGGATCATTCCCTATCGCGTGCTCGTCGCCAGGCTCGCCACCGAGCAGGCCGAGCCGCTGACGATGGCCCTGCAGTACGCGGACATCGGGCGCTGGGGGAACTTCTTCGTCGGCCTCGTGGCGTTCGGCTCCGTGGTGGCGCACACGGCCGTCCTCCTCGTGTTCCAGCTCGGACAGCCCCGCATCTTCTTCTCGATGGCGCGCGACGGCCTGCTGCCGCGGAGCTTCGCGAAGGTGCACCCGCGCTTCCATACCCCGTACGTCACGACGATCCTCACGGGCCTGGCGGTCGGGATCACGGCGATGTTCACGAGCATCGACAAGATGGTGGACCTCACGAACATCGGCACGCTGTTCGCGTTCGTGCTCGTCTGCCTCGGGATCATCCTGCTGCGGCGGCGGGAGCCGGACCGCCCGCGCGCGTTCAAGACGCCGCTGGTGCCGCTCGTGCCGGCGCTCGGGATCCTGTCGTGCGGCTACCTGATGCTGGGGCTGCCGATGATCACGTGGATCCGCTTCGGCGTCTGGCTGGTGGTGGGCCTGTTCATCTACTTCCTCTACGGCGCCCGACGCAGCCGTCTGGGTCTGTCGTAGCGCGGCCTACGTCGCGGCGACATTGAGCCGGTACGCGGTCTCGTTCGAGCAGACGACCAGGCCGCCCCCCGGCGCGAACGCCACGCCGACCAGCCCCGGTCCGGACAACGCGAGCGCCGGCGGCCCGCTGCCGGGCAGGAGATACAGGCCGCTCGCCCCCGCGAGCGCCTCGACCACGAACAAGCGGCCGCGTGCGTCGATCGCCAGCCCCTGCGGCCGTCCGAACCCCGTCGACTTCACCGTGACGTCCCCGCTCGGCGCGACGGCGTAGATGACGTCGCTCGGCGAGATTGTCGGCGCCGTCACGTACAGCGTCCCGTCGGGCGCCATCGCCAGGTGGAAGGCCGCCACGCTCGCCGGAATCGCCGCGAACGGCGCGGCCCGGCCGTCGCGCGAGACCTGGAAGATCGTCCCGGATCGATCGCCGACGTACAGCGTGCCGTCCGCGGCGAACGCCAGGCCGCACGGCACGCCGAGCCCGGTCGCGAAGGCCTCCGGCTCACCCGCCGCCGACACGCGGTACACCGTGCCTTCGAACCGGCTCGACACGTAGAGGCGCCCGTCCGGTCCGAACGCCATCGACGTGGCGTTGACGATGCCCGACACGAACGGCTCGCGCGTGCCGTCGGGGCGCACGCGGAAGATCGATACGGGCGACTGCTGCCCGCGCTGCCCGCTGAACGTGACGTACAGGTTGCCGAGCGCGTCGAAGACGGGGTTGTCGACCTGATGCAGCCCCGTCGCGAGGGGCGTCGCGATCTCGACGAGCGGCGTCTCGCCGGCGACGCCCTCGAGGCGCACGGGCGTCGGGCCGCCGCCGAGACCCGCCGGCACCAGCGCCGTGACGCGCGTCGGCGACGCGAAGACGACGCGGCCGCGCACCGCGCCGAACCGCACGCCCGGGAGTGCCGGCTGATCGACGGGAAACTCCGAGCCGTCGAGAGTGACGCGACCGCCTTCGATGGCCCAGACGGGATGAATGGCGGTGACGCGAGCGGCCATCGGGCGGCTTTACGTGTCGTCCAGTTCGACGTTCCAGTAGAGGTAGTCGCGCCAGCTCTCCGGCGCGTCGCGGAGGCCGATCGTGATGCGGATCGCCGGCGCCGAGTCGGGCCGCTTCGGCAGGCGCAGCAGGTGCATGCGGGCTTCCGCCGGCGTGCGGCCGCCTTTCCGGCGATTGCACGTCACGCAGCAGGTGACGATGTTCTCCCAGTCCTTGCGGCCGCCCTGGGCGACCGGCACCACGTGATCGAAGGTGAGTTCGGCCGTCGAGGATCGCTCCCCGCAGTACTGGCAGCTGTGATCATCGCGCGCGTAGATGTTCGCGCGCGAGAACGGCACGTAGTCGAAGCGCCGCTTGATCTTGATGTACCGGAGCAGCCGGATGACGGACGGCAGCTTGAACGTGATCTGCACGCCGTGGATCTCACGGTCGTACACCGACACCACCTCAACCTTGCCCTGGCAGAGCAGCGTGATCGCCTTCTGCCAGTGGACGATCTTCAGAGGCTCGTACGACGCGTTGAGCAGCAGCGTCTGTTCCATGACCGGTCGTTAGGATTCTGCCCGACGCCTCGACAGGGTGTCAAGCCAATGACGCCGTAAACGGTTTGGAAACGGCCGGTTAGCGCGTTCCCTACGGCGATCGCACTCCCGATCCGATAGCATCTGAGGTGCACATGACTTCACACATGAGCCGCCCGATGCTGGCCGGGCTCATCCTCGTGGCGGCCCTGACCGGCGCCTGCGCCTCGACGCCGCGGCAGGCCGGCATCGTTCCCGTGCCGAGACCGTTTCCCGGCGCCCCGATCCCCGGCGGCGCCGCGCCCGCGCCCGCGACGAGCCCGCCGGCGCGCGCCGCTGTCGAGCCCGGCACGTTCGATGGCTACGCCCTCGTCGGGACCGCGCTCGACTACCGGGGCACGCCGTACCGCAACGGCGGCACCGATCCGAAGACCGGGTTCGACTGCAGCGGCTTCACGCAGTTCGTGTTCGCGCGGTACGGCGTCTCGCTGCCGCGCGAGGTGGTCGATCAATACAGAGTGGGCACGTCGGTAAAGCCGAAGAATCTGCAGCCGGGCGACCTGATCTTCTTCGCCACCGCGTCAAAAGGCGCGTCGCACGTCGCGATCGCCATCGGCGGGGACCAGTTCGTCCACGCCCCCAGTTCGCGCGGTGTCGTTCGCGTCGAGCGGTTGAGTTCGTCCTACTGGGGACCGCGCTTTCTCGGCGCCCGCCGCATCTCGGTGAACTAGCGACGGCCCGCCGCGAGCGCCAGCACCGCAACCAGAGCCGGGTTGCGGACCAGCCACGCACGACAGAACCAGCAAGATATAGCGCCTGATGGTCGCCCGTCGGGGTGGTCCTGGCAGCCTGGGTTAGAGCCCAAGTACCACTCGCACAGCACGCGCGACTCGCTTGTGGATACAATACAAGACAAGTAATTGGCCTGTGTAGCTAGTAAACTGGCCTCTCGGGCTGGAATAATTGTCGGAATAATCGTCAGGAGTGGCGAATGGCATTGTCGAAGAGCGAGTTGAACCGCCTGGCCGAAGCTGGTGCGCGAATCCGTCTCCAGGAGCTACAAGCCGAGATCGACATGATCCGCCGGACGTTTCCCGGCCTGCGAGCGGCCTCCAAGGGGTCGATCGCCAGCGCGGCGCTGACCGGCTCGCGGAAACTGCGCGGCTGGAGCGCGAAGCAGAAGAGAGAAGTCTCCGAGCGGATGAAACGCTATTGGGCGGCCAAGCGCTCGGGGAAGAAGAAGCGGTAGCCACGCCTGCCCCTGCCTGGCCATGCGGCCCAGGATGATCTCCTGCCGGCGCCGCAGGCCGCGCGAGGGTTTCGACGGATTCAGCACCCGCGGGTTCACGATGGCGCCAGCCAGCAGCGCCGCCTGTTCCCGCCCGAGCGCCGACGCGGGGACCCCGAAATAGGTCCTCGCGGCGGCTTCGGCGCCCCACACGCCGTCCCCCCACTCGATCACGTTCAGATAGATCTCGAAGATGCGCGTCTTGGTGAGCTCAGCCTCCAGCCGCCGGGCAATCAGCAGCTCGCGCAGCTTCCGGAACGGGTTGCGCGACGGCGACAAATAGAGGTTCTTGGCCAGCTGCTGGGTAATCGTGCTGGCGCCGCGCACGACCTCGCCCCGCTGCCAGTTGAGCGCCAGTGACTGGCGCAGCTGCTCCAGGTCCACGCCGTCGTGCTGGAAGAACGCATCGTCCTCGCCGACGAGGACGGCGCGCTTCAGGTTGGGCGAGATGCGGCTGTAGGACACCCAGGTCTGCACGCGGCGCGGCGCCTTCCCCGCCGCCAGGGCCTCGCGCGCGCGCAGTTCGATGAACGCCGTCGTCGAAGGATTCTCGTCGCGGAGAGGCCGGACATCGGGCAGCGTCAGGTAGAGGAAGAATAGATACCCGACGCCGAAGGCCGCGACGGCCACGACGGTTCGCAGCGCGATCCACGCCACCCGCCCTACCCGACTTACCAGTCCCACCTGACCCACCCGACCTACCTGCCCGGCACGATGATCTTCAGCCGCGCGCCGGCTTCCGGCCGATCCGCCGGATCGTGGCCGTTCATGATCGCGAGCGTCGCGGCCTTCTCGACGCCGTGGCCTTCGCCCTCCGCGATGGACTGCCACGTGTCGCGGGCGCGGGCCGTGTAGAACGCGATCCGGTTGGGATGGATGCCCGCCGCCTCCGCGTCGCTGAGGGGGCGGAACGACTCGATAGCGGTGCGGAACGTCGGGTCCGCCCCGTCGAAGTCGTTGATGGGCGCGAGCCCGGCCAGCAGGAACATCTGCCCGCCGTGCGCGATGTGCGCCGCGCGCAGGCCCACCTGGCCCAGGTCCTGGATCGTGCCCGTGTACACGCCGACGAACGCCGCGTCGCCGTGCAGGGTGGTCGTGTCGCCGCGCACCAGCGTGAAGCCAGCGTTGCGCATCGACGTGTCGGCGGCCTGACGCGGCGAGCGACCGGCCGCGTCCTGGACGATCTCGAGCAGCATCGCGCGACCGCCACCCGAGGGCTGGGCCGCGACCTGCGACGCGGAGTTCATGACGTCCCACCCGTTGGGAAAGTCGACCTGGAGCTTCAGCTTCGGGTGCAGGAACGTCGAGCCGCGGACGATGCCCTGCTCGGGGTTGTCGCCGTAGATCACGCCGTCGATCTGCTGGAGGAACTGATCGCGGTCGGTCTTGAACGTACCGCCGGCCGCTTCGGCCTGCTGCACCGCCTCCTGCACGCGCGCGACGCGATCGGGCGCGGGCGGGTGCGTGGCGAGCCATGTCGGCACGCCGTGCGAGTCCGACGCCTCCTCGATCCGTCCGAGCGTGGTGAGCATGCGCGGCACGCCTTCCGGATCCCATCCGGCGCGCGACGCGTAGCGCACGCCCAGCTGGTCCGCCTGCGCCTCATCGTCGCGGCCGTATTTCAGGAACAGCACGCCCAGGCCCGCCTGGCCCAGGTCCGTGAACGGTCGCGCCTCCGGCACGAGGATCGAACCGAGGAGCAGGCCGAGGCCCGCGCCGACCTGCCGCGAGTACTGCGACGCGGCGTGGCGCGCCGTCACGTGGCCGATCTCGTGGCCCATGACGCCGGCGAGCTGCGCCTCGCTGTCGAGGTACGGCAGGATGCCGCGCGTGATGTAGATGTAGCCGCCCGGAAGCGCGAACGCGTTCACGACGGGCTGGTCGACGACGGTGAAGTGCCACGGCAGGTTCGGCCGCTCGCTGGTCTGGGCCAGCCGCTGGCCGATGCCGGTCACGTACTCCTGGAGGCCGGCGTCGTCGTACACGCCCATCTGCGCGCGGATCTGGACGTCCTGCTCCTGGCCGATCTGGATTTCCTGCGCCTCGCTCATCAGCGAGAACTCGCGCTCGCCGGTCGCCGGGTTCGTCGCGCAGCCGGCCGCGGCCGTCAGCGCGAGCAGAAGAGCTGCCTGCCTCATGAGCTTGTGAAAATGCAACGTGAATGCCAGTTCCTCAGCTCTCCAGTTCCTCAGCTCCTCAGTTCCCTGACGGGCGTGCGTCCTTCGGCTGCCAGGGTCCGCTCGAGCGCGCCCAGCAGCAGCACGACCAGACGGCGTTCCGAGCCGGCGCCCATGAGGCCGATCCGCCAGATCTTCCCGGCGAGCGGCCCCAGCCCCGCGCCGATCTCGATGCTGTACTCGTCGAGCAGCCGCCGCCGCACGGCGGCCTCGTCCACGCCGTCGGGCACGCGGACGGCGTTCAACGTCCACAGCCGCTGGTGCCGCGCCGGCAGCAGCGACACGTCGAGCGAGGCGAGGCCGTCCACGAACGCGTGATGGTTCGCCTCGTGTCTGGCCCAGCGCGCCTCGAGGCCCTCTTCCTCGATGATGGCGAGCGCCTCGGAGAGCGCGTAAACGAGCGTGCTCGACATCGTGTGGTGGTACTTGCGCCGGACCCAGAAGTCCTCGAGCAGCCCGAGGTCCAGATAGAAGCTGCGGGATTTGACGCGCCGCTCGAGCGCGCGCGGCGTGAACACGATCGGCGCGAGGCCCGACGGCGCGCCGAGCCCCTTCTGCGAGCAGCTGTAGCAGGCGTCCACGCCCCAGCCGGCGACGTCCAGCGGCATGCCGCCGAAGGTCGTGACCGCGTCGACGATCGACAGCGCGTCGCGCTCGCGGACGATCGCCGCGAGCGCCTTCAGCGGGTTCACGACGCCGGTCGACGTCTCGCCGTGGACGATGGCCACGATGTCGGCCTTCTCCGCGTCGAGCGCCCTGGCGAGGGCGGCGGGCTCGCACGCCTTGCCCCACTCGACATCCAGGCGCCGCACCGACGCGCCGTAGCGCTGGCACATCTGCGCGAGGCGATCGCCGAAGTACCCGTTCACGACAACCAGCGCGCGCGTGCCCGGCTCCACGAGATTCGCCACCGCGGTTTCCATCCCCGAGGTGCCGGTGCCCGACACGGCGAAGGCGAACGAGCCCTCGGGCGCGCGGAACAGCCGCCCCAGACGCGCCCGGATGTCGTCGAGCAGCTTGACCATGATCGGATCGAGGTGGCTGAGCGTGGGCGACGCCATCGCGCGCATCACGCGCGGCGCCGTGGGGCTCGGCCCGGGACCGAGCAGGATCCGTTGAACGTCGGGCAGCAGGCTCATGCGGGCACTCCTTCGAACTGCGCGAGCGCGTCTTTCAGCGCGAGCACGGCGGTGTCGGACAGCGGCACGAGGGGCGGCCGCGGCTGCCCCACGTCCACGCCGACCACGTGCAAGGCGGCTTTCAGGCCCGGGACGCCGTACGTCGAGCTGAGCAGCCGCGCGAGGGGCACCAGCCGATGCTGAAGATCCCGGGCTTCGTCGTGGCGCCCCTCGCTCACGAGGGTGTGCAGGCGGACGCACGCCTCGGGCAGCACGCCGGCGAGCGCGAGGATGCCGCCGCACGCGCCGACCGAAAGCGCCGCGTAAAACGTGAGCGCCGATCCCGCCAGCACGCGGAACTCCTTGGGCGTGCCGGCCACGAACTCGGCAATCTGGCCGATGTCGCCGCCCGACTCCTTGATGCCGACGATGTTCGGGTGCTGCGCGAGTTTCGTCACGGCGTCGGGGCGCAGGTTCACGCCGGTGACCGCCGTGAAGTTGTACAGCAGCACGGGCACGGGCGACACGTCGGCGACGGCCGAGTAGTGCGCCACGAACACCGGCGTCGTCATCTGGTTCTTGAAGAAGCCCGGCGTGCGGACGAGCACGGCGTCGGCGCCGAGCTCGGCGGCGCGCTTGCACGCGCGAATCGTCGCGCGCGTGGACTCGCGGCCCGCGCCGACGATGAGCGTGCGGTCGCGCGGCACCGCCGACCGCGCGACATCGAGCGCGCGGTCGCACTCGGTGTCGTCGAGCAGGACGGCCTCCCCGTTCGACCCGAGCACCACGAAGCCCGCGAGCGGCGTCTTCGCCCAGTGTTCGAGGGCCATCCGGAGACGGCCGCCGTCGAGCCCGTCGTTCTGATCGAAGGGCGTGGGGACGGGAGCGAAGACCCCATTGAGCTTCATGCTCCGATTGTAATCGAACGCACCCGAGCTGCTAGGGCCAGATCTTGACGCGCGGGAGCGCGGCGCCGGCCAGGGTGATCGCAAATAGTGTCAGCCAGAGCGCGGCCGTGCCCGTGCGGCCGAACGCGGCCGCGCGATCCGCCAGCCGCGAGGCCGGCGGCCATCGCCGCGCCGCCGCGGCGGCGCCCGCCGCGCCCACCGCGAAGTACGCGGGGAAGATGAAGCGATCGGCGCGGTTGCTGCCGAGGCTCATCGCCGCCACGTACGCGCACGCGATCAGCAGGCAGAAGCGGAACGCGCCCGCGGCGCGAGCGTCCACGGCGGCGTCCGGCTTCGGCCGGACCAGCACCACGAGGCTCCATGGAAAGCTGAACCACGCCAGCCGGGCGCCGTACCAGATCACGTTCGACAGCCGCGCGAGCACGAGCGGGCCGGCGCCCGCCTCGCGATCCAGGCCGCTGTTCGGCGTGAGCCGGTACTGGAAGAAGAACGCCGCGAACGAGTCGCCCGCCGCGTGTTGGTACGCGAGTTCGAAGGCGACCGCGGCGGCGGCCGCCGCGGCGAGCGACCACGCGACTGCGGCCCACGCGCGCCGGTTGTGGCCGCCCGCGCCGTCGGGGACGCACCACAGCCACAACGCGCAGGCGACGGGCGCGAAAACGACGAAGACGTCCTTGATCAGGAGGACGCCGATGGCAGCCAGCGAGGGGACGACGGACCAGGCCGGCGAACGCCGCGCCCGCTCGGTGCCGTAGACGGCGAGCAGCAGCAGCGCGAGCACCGGGTATTCCTGGTTCGCGCGGATGCGGTAGACGAACGCGATCGGCAGGAGCAGCAGGGCCCACTGCACGGCCGTTCGATCCCGATCGCCCACGACGGTGCCCGCCAGCCATCCGGCGAGCACGATGGCGAGGATCGACGCGAGCGCGCCGACGGCGTAGCCGGCTTCGAGCGCGGGATAGCCGAGCCGCGCGAGCACGGCCGGCAGCACGAAGATGCCGAACGGGTGCTCGCGGAACGGCTCGTTCGCGCCGGCGACGCCCCACCACTGGGGCGCGATCCACCCGGCCCCGGGATGCACGGCGACCTGCGCGCTGATCTCCGAGTACACGCGCGAGTCGGGGTCGCGGCTCACGAAGCCGGCCGCCGCCAGCAGGGCCGCGGCGATCGCGAGCGCTACGGTCCACGCGGCGGCGCGCTTCGCCACTGCGTTCACAGGGCTCACAACGGGCGTTCCGGCAGGCCGCGCCGGCGGCGTTCCGAGATCAGGTTCAGGCCGAGCACGACGAGGAAGATCGCCACGGCCGGGCTCAGCAGCCAGGGAAAATCGGCGAACGTGCGGATGTTCGCGGCATCGTGGAGCATCGTGCCCCAGCTCGCGACGGGATCGGGAAAGCCCAGGCCGACGTACGACAGCGTGGCCTCCGCGATGATGAAGGCGGGCACGAGGATCGTGATCTGCACGAGCACGAATCCGCCGGCCGCGGGGAGCAGATGGCGGCCGAGCAGGCGCGCGTGGCCCGCGCCCAGCGAGCGGGCGGCCTCCACGTACTCGCGATCGCGCTCCGATCGCACGATCGCGCGCACGCCGCGCGCCACGAACGGCGCGCCGACGACGGCGAAGATCGCGGCCAGCAGCCAGAAGACAATCCCCGGCCCGAGGACCAGCGGCAGCACCGATCGCAGCGCCAGGGCCACGTACATCGCCGGCAGCACCATCACGAAATCCGCCACGCGCATCAGGCTCTCGTCGGTCCACCCGCCCACATAGCCGGCGAGGCCGCCGGCGAGCAGCCCCAACCCGACCGTGCCGAGCGCCGAGACGAAGGCCAGCGCGAGCGAGAGGCGCGCGCCGTTGAGCAGGCGGCTGAACACGTCGCGCCCGTGGCTGTCGGCGCCGAGCGGCAGCAGCGGCGCCGACGACTCGTCGGCGGACACGACCAGGTGGCCGCCCGTGAACCACGCGAGCGGCACGATCGCCGACCGGTCGGGCTCGTAAATCTGCTCGAGCTGGTTCACGAGGCGCACGCGGTAGATGAACGGCGCGTGCCAGCGGCCCGACGCGTCTCGAAGATGGACGCGCGTCGGCGGCGCCGAGAGCAGGCCGGCGTACCGCTGATCGATGCCGTGGGGCGCGAGCACCGGCGCGAACAGCGCGGCCACGGCCACCAGCGCGACGAGCGCGCCGCCGGCCTTATTCATGGACCGCGCTCCTCGCGCGCGGATCGATCGCGGCGAGCGCGAGATCCGACGCCAGCGTGCCCGCCGCGAGAAACAGGGCCCCGGCGCCGGCGCAGCCAGCGACGAGGTACACGTCGCGCGCCTGCAGCGCGTCGAGCATCAGCCGGCCGAGCCCGGGCCACGAGGCGATCACCTCCACGGCGAACGACCCGCTGAGCAGCGTTCCGACGACGAGGCCGTAGATCGCCGCCGTGGGCCGGAGCGCCGCCTTGAGCGCGTCGCGCCACACGACGCGCCGGCGCGGCACACCGCGCGCCATCGCCGCGATGACGAAGGGCTGGTCGATCACTTCGGCCATCGCCTGCGCCTGCACGCGCTCGAACATCGCCGCGAGCGGCAGGCCGAGCGCCAGCATGGGCATGGCGAGGTGCCAGGCCAGATCGCCCAGCCCGCTCGCGCCCGCCGATCGCATCCCGCCGATCGGGAACCACCCCGTCCGCGCGGCCACGAAGATCAGGAACAGCGACGTGACGAGCGGGGGCATGGACAGGAGGAGGAGCGAGACGCCGCGCACCAGCGCCGGCAGCGCGCCGTCCTTCCGGCTGCCGGTGAAGATGCCGAGCGGCAGGCCCAGCAGCGTCGCGAACGCGAGCGCCGCGAGCGCGAGGACCGCGGTGTTGGCCGCGCGCTCCGGGATCAGATCGGCGACGGGCCGGTCGTAGATCATCGACCGCCCGAAATCGAAGCGCATCGAGCGCGCGAGCCAGTCGGCATACTGGGCCGCGACCGGCCGGTCGAGGCCGTAGCGCGCCCGCGCGGCCGCCACCTGTTCGCGCGTGGCGGTGACGCCCAGACTGGCGGTCACGTAGTCGCCAGGCGCCAGGCGCACGAGCAGCAGCGAGACGGAGGAGACGGCGAACACGAGCAGCACGGCGAGCGCCGTGCGCCGCGCCAGGTAGCCAGCCACGTGCTTACTTCCCCGCGATCGCGATCGTGTCGGCGGCCCAGAGCAGTTGCGGCCGCGAGATCGCCGGCTGAAGGTTTCGGAGGCGCGCGGACGCCGCGACATAGACACGGGGCGCCGCGAAATTCAGGACCGGCAGGTGCTCGGCCATCACGCGCTGCACCTCGTCGAAGAGGCTGCTTGCGCTCGGCCGGATCCTCGGAGGCCACCTGGCGGGCCATCAGCTCGTCGATCCGCCGCTCCCAGTCGGTGGCCGGAGTCGGCTGGCTCAGATCCCACACATGGCTCGATCCCGAGCTGCGCCAGAAATCGAGATTGCTCGCCGGGTCGGTGTCGGTCGTTCCCACGCTGAAATACACCGCGTCGTAGTCGCGCCCGGAGAGAAACCGCTGGATCAGCGCGTTCGGCTCGAGCGCCGCGACGTCGACCGTGAGGCCGATCGTCCGCAGCTCGCCGCGCAGGAAGTCCGCGCCGCGCTCGAGCTCGGTCCGGCCTTTCTGCACGAGCAGCGTGAAGCGGGCGTCGCGGCCGCCGGCGTCTTCGAGCAGGCCGTCGCCGTCCCGATCCGTCAGGCCGATCGCGGCGAGACGCGCGCGCGCCGCGGCGGGATCGTACGGCACCGCCGGCGCCGTGTCGACGAACCAGCGCGTGTTGCCCGGCGTCACGAACCCGAACACCGGCACCGCCGCGCCGAGAAACACCTGATCGGCGAAGGCCTGCCGATCGACCGCCAGCGAGATCGCCTGCCGCAGCTCGTCGCGCTGGATCCACGGCGCGCGCGGATCGCCGGCAAACGCGCCCGGCGTGAGGTTGAACCACAGGCTGTCGGCGCTCTCCCCGACGCCGAGGTCGAACAGCTGCACGCGCCCCTCGTCGGCGGCGCGGCGGAGCGGCGCGTAGTCGGACGGGCGGATCACGCTGGCGACCATGTCGGCCTGTCCGGCCTCGAGGCGCAGCAGCTCGGCGTCCTGATCGGGCACGATTTCGAGCGTGATGCCGTCGAGGTACGGCAGCGCGGCGCCCGCGGCGTCGGTGCGCCAGTAGCGCGGATTGCGGGTGAGCCGCACGCGCTGCCCCGGCTCGTAGCCGGCGGGCACGAACGGCCCCAGGCCGGCGAAGTCGTCGAGCGGGGCGCTCAGCCCCCACGCCGATCCGAGCGTCCCGTGCTCGAGCGCCGGCTCGAGCGCGTGCCGCGGCAGGATCGGCACGTTGGCGAGAATGCGCACCCCCGGACCATAGGGCGCCGGAAACGTGAACACGACCGTCCGGCCGTCGGGCGCCGTCACGGCGAGCGGCCGGCCGTCCACCTTCAGGGAGTCGGCCAGCGTGCTGCCGACCGTCGGGTCGTACAACGCGCGGAATGTGAAGACGACGTCGGCGGAGGTGAACGGCTGGCCGTCGGAGAACGTGACGTCCGGACGGAGCGCAAGCGTATAGGTGCGGCCGTCATCCGCGGCGGGACCAGGAGGTGGCGAGCCACGGCTCCACCTCGTCTGAAATCGGATTGATGCGGACGAGCGACGCCTGCGTCAGCGTCTGGGAGAGCAGCACGTTCGTGGTGTCGATCCGCGCCGTGAGGCGGTTGTAGGACTGGGGCTCGTTGCGGACCGTGGCGACCAGCGTGCCGCCGCGACCAGCCGCCGCCGGCGCTTCGGGCGATTGCCCGCACGCCGTTACCGCGAGCGCGGCCAGAAGGGCCGCGGGCAACTTGACCGCTAATTTCCGAGTCTGTCTGGTCAAATTTCGACCTGCCGGCCAATGGATTGGCCACTCAGAATTGCGTGAAATTCGAGGGGCGACCCTGACACTCCGTGCAACTTGCCCGCGACTTTACAACTCTGCCGCCCGCCTCAGCCAGTTTCTTGGCTGCGGCATCGGATGAGCCGGCGGCTCGCGTTCCGGATCCTAGTACGACAAGTTCAATTCTCACAAGCGGTTGCCAGCCTTCGCAGGGGGCGTGGCCGGGCGAGCCCGGTCCGGCACCAGCCCTGCCATTACCCACGGACGGAAGTGCTCCACTCGAGGTGAGGTGACGAGAGCGATGGAAACAACCAACGTGGCGCCGGCGGGCGTTGAACCTCGTATCGGCCGAAGCGTCTCGCTCGATCACGCCGCTCAGCTCCTGGGCGTGTCGCGGCGAACGATCTACAACCGGATTCGCGAGGGGCGCCTGCAGACGATTCGCACCATCGGCGGTTCGCAGCGCGTGTTGATCGAGTCGGTCGTCCAGGTCCCGGAACACACGCAGCCGCGCTACTGAACGTTTCGTAACCCCAGGGAGACACGCCCGTGACCCCTTCGTTCGGAACCGCTCTTCGGTCGGCCCGCCAGGCCGCGCGTATCGCCGTTCTGGCGGCACTGGTGGCCGCGTGGACTGCGCCGGCGAGCGCGCAGCATCGCGCGCGGCTCAGCGACGACCTGACGACCCATCTCCGCGCGGGCAGCCAGACGATCGACGTGATCGTCGAGGGCGACCAGGGGACGGTCAACGAGCTGGCGCGCCGCTACAACCTCAAGGTCCACAAGCGGCTGGCGAGCGGCGGTGTGCTGCGCGTGAACGCCGGCCAGCTCGACGCGCTGCAGCAGGACGGCCTCGTCGATCACCTCTCGGGCGACGTCCGGCTCCACTCGACCGTGGAGGACGTGACGGCCGAGACGATCGGCGCCGACCAGCTCTGGGCGGGCGCCGGGTCGCTGCCGCGGCTGTCGGGCAAGGCAATCGGCGTGGCGGTGATCGACTCCGGGATTGACGTGAACCATCCTGCGCTCAAGGGCAAGGTGGTGGCGGCGGTGGACTTCACCGGCACGGGCTCCACGGCCGACGCGTTCGGCCATGGCACGCACGTGGCCGGCATCATCGCCGCGCGCGCCGGGCGCACGGCGGACACCTCCGGCATCCAGGGCATCGCCTACGGCGCGTCGCTCATCAACCTGCGCGTGCTCGGGGACGATGGGAGCGGGATGGCGAGCGACGTGATCGCGGCGATCGACTGGGCGATTGCCAACCAGAAGCGCTTCAACATCGGCGTGATCAACCTGTCGCTGGGCGCGCCGGTCATGCAGCCGTATCGCGACGATCCCCTCTGCGGGGCGGTCGAGCGGGCCGTGCGCGCGGGCATCGTCGTGGTGGCGGCGGCGGGGAATTTCGGGCGGACCGAGGACGGGACCAAGACGGTGTTCGGCGGGATCACGACGCCGGGGAACAGCCCGTTTGCGATCACGGTGGGGGCGATCGACGCGCACGGGACGGCGGATCGCGGTGACGACACGCTGGCGACGTACAGCTCGAAGGGGCCGACGCGGTACGACCTCGTGATCAAGCCGGATCTGGTGGCGCCCGGGAGCCACGTGGTGTCGGCGGAGGCGGCCGGGTCGTACCTGCAGCAACTGCTGCCGGAGCGGCACGTGGCGGGCGGGGCGACGGACGGCTACCTGCAGTTGTCGGGGACGAGCATGTCGGCGGCGGTGGCGAGCGGGGCGGCGGCGCTGCTGCTGGACGAGCGCGGGTCGCTGACGCCGCGGGACGTGAAGGGCCTGCTGATGGCGTCGAGCGAGTTCATGCCGTCGGCCGGGCTGATCGGGGCCGGGGCCGGGAGCATGGACGTGCTGAAGGCGGCCGAGCTGGTCACCACCAAGGGCTTCCGGGTGCTGACCAAGTACGAGCAGCAGGCGGAGCACCACGCCGGCGGCGGGAATTTCCGAGTGTCGGCTCAGGCGCAGGCGCTGAAGTCCGCGTGGGGGGATTCCATCGTTTGGAGTGATTGGGCTGGCAATGACTCCATCGTCTGGAGTGATTGGAGCGGCCGCGACTCTATTGTCTGGAGCGACTGGGGTGGCCTTGACTCGATCGTGTGGAGCGACCGGGCATCCTGGGGCGATTCGATTGTTTGGAGCGACTGGGGCAGCGACTCCATCGTTTGGAGTGACTCTATCGTTTGGAGCGACTCTATCGTCTGGAGCGACTCCATCGTCTGGAGCGACTCCATCGTCTGGAGCGACTCCATCGTCTGGAGCGACTCCATTGTCTGGAGTGACTAAGGAGTTTAGATAGCACAGCGAACCAGCGCCAACTCATTACTTGTGTTGCACTTACGAAGACGAACGGAGGCTGAGATGCGCACCATCATCGTTTGGGACTAATCGTCCGATACCTAACACGGGGGAATGACGACGGAGTCATCTAACTTTTCCCGGCTCGGGCGCCTGTACATCACGTCTGTCGTGCTGGCCGGATTGGTCATCATCGGCCTTTCGATCCACGACCTGTATCGCGAACCGATCGGATACGAGTGGTTTCTCCTTGCCGCGCTGACTCTAGTCAGCGGCTCGGCGAACGTTCGTCTCCCCGGAACCCACGCGACCATCTCAATCTCGGAGACCTTCGTATTCACTGCAGTCCTGTTGTACGGCCCGGCTGCCGGGGCGTTGATTGTTGCCTTGGACGGGTTGGTCATCTCCTTCTGGATCGCCAAGCGTCGCCGCGAATTGTTCCGCGTGTTCTTCAACATGTCGGCGCCGGCCTTATCTGCTTGGTGCTCCGCGCAATTGTTTTTCTACATTGCGGATATCCAGCCACTTGTACGAGAAGCGGCGACGCTCGACCGTATTCTCCCCGCGCTAGTCGCGTTCGCCCTTTCATATTTCGCGATCAACAGCTGGCTAATCGCCTTCATCATCGCCTTGGAGAAGCGTACCAACGCGTTCCGAGTGTGGCGGCAAAACCTACTGTGGCTCTCACTGAACTACTTCTGCGGGGCTTCGGTCGCGGTCCTCATTGTTGTTTACAACCGCTCGGTTAGTCTCGGCTATCTCGGAGTCATCGTACCGCTCCTCCTGGTGCTCTACTTCACCTTCAAGACTGCGATGGCAAGGACCGAAGATACGAGTCAGCACTTGGCTCGCGTAAATGCGCTCTACCTCTCAACGATTGAGACGTTGGCGATGGCCATCGATGCGAAGGACCAAATTACCCATGGACACATCCGGCGGGTGCAACTTTACGCAGTGAGACTGGCGCACCACGTGGGCGTTCGCGACGAAAGCCTCATCAAAGCTATCGAAGCCGCCGCGCTCCTGCACGACATGGGGAAGCTCGCGGTACCGGAATACATCTTGAACAAACCCGGGCGGTTGACACCGGCTGAATTCGAAAAGATGAAGTTGCACGCTACAGTCGGAGCGGACATCCTGTCAGCGATTGATTTTCCCTATCCCGTTGTCCCAATCGTGAGACATCACCACGAGAACTGGGACGGAACGGGATACCCAGCAGGGCTCAAAGGAACTGATATTCCCATGGGCGCTCGACTGCTTTCCGTCGTCGACTGCTTCGACGCCCTGACATCCGATCGACCTTACCGTCCTCGCCTATCGGCAGATGAAGCACTCGCCATCTTGTTTGAGCGACGCGGCACGATGTACGACCCTTTAGTCGTCGACACGTTCGCCAACGTGCATCTGTCGCTCGTTGAGGAGGCAAGCGCATCGTCCGAGGGACGTGGTGTATCAGATCAAATTGCGACCGCGATCCAAGTGGCCTCACCCGGTTCAGCGCCCCGATCGAGTGGCCTAGAAACAATCGCCTCGGGCTCAGATGAAATGCTAACGCTCTACGAACTTGCTGGCGCACTCGCCGGCCAAGCGAGTGTCGGCGACACAGCCGATGTTCTTGCCAAGCACCTGAAGAGGCTAATTCCGTTCTCACTGTGCGTCCTCTATGTGAGGGACTCCGCCACCGACGAACTCGTTGCTCGGCACTGCGTCGGAGATGCGAACACTCCCATCAAGGGGCTTCGCATCCCGCTCGGGCAACGGTTAAGCGGCTGGGTGGCCGCACATCGTCAGACAATTGTCAATTCGGATCCGAGTCTCGACTTGGGAGAAGTCGCACGGTGCGCCAATCCGCGTCTGCGGAGTTGCCTTTGCGCTCCACTCATCTCGAAAGGAGAACTCGTCGGCACGCTGACTCTATACTCGGCGACCGCGGATGGCTTCAGCGACGACCACCGTCGCATCATTGAGGCGGTTGCAAGACAGACGGCTCACACGTTTCAGAGCGCCGCAGAATTCGATGACACCTCAAGACGCGATGGTCTGACCGGATTGCCCTCCATTGGTCAGCTTCAAGTACTGCTGGACCGGTCCAAGCCACAGGAAACCGCCACGTCACTGCAACCGAGACTCCTCCTGCTCGACATCACCAATCTAAAAGCAATCAACAAAAGATTCGGGGTGACCCTGTGCGACGAATCGATTCGACATCTGGCTCGCCAACTCCGCACGTGCCTGCGGACCACCGACCTGCTGTTCCGGTACGGCAGCGACACATTCGTCGCAATGCTGGACACTGGCGATGAGTTAGCCATCAGGGATACGGCCGAACAAATGCGTCGCAACGTTCGCAACGCGCCGCTGTCTACTCCCGATGGTCAGTACGTTGTTATGGATCTCGCTTGGAGCATCATCAGTCTCCCTGAATCGAGTTCTACGCTAGAAGAAGCGATCGCGCGCGGTCGAACGGAGATCGCTGACAGATCTCGAGCTCAGATTCACTAATACTCGGCGCGAGGGGACGCCTTCATGTCTCTTCTCAAAGCCAGACAAGAGGCGCTGGTTGGCCACTACGGCTTGGCCCTGAAAGCGCTTGGGGCGCCTCGCAACGCAGTCGCGGCGGACGAAATCCTTCTTCACTTGGATCTGCTGGAACGCACCGGCCAGCATCCCAAGGCCGCAGCCCTCGCGTCCCACCTTCTCTCCTCCGGCAACCTTGACGCTAGAGTGCAAGCGTTGTCCGAGTTCGTCCTAGGGCGCGCGCAGTACATTGCTGGCGACTTCGACCAGTCGATTCGACATTTCCAGCGTTCAGTTGAAGTCGCCTCCTCGGCCCAAGATCTCGAACGAGTCTGCTGGTCGCAGCTAAATCTGTTTGTTCGACTGGCCGATTTCCTTGGACGTGATGTCCCCGCAACGCTTCTTTCCGATCTCAGAATGAACGTCGCTAGGTCGGGCAATCCTAGATTGACTGCGGCCCTCCATGTCTTCGTTGGTCAGGTTGCCGCGCAACTTGGGCAGTACCGAGTCCGCTCGCAGACACACGACCAGGGCTCAGCAACTCCTTGCGGCGGCACCTGAAGCTTGGCTCGAAGGCGTGGCCGCTGCAAATCAATGCGCTATGTTCGTCGTATTGTCAGAACTCGACGAAGCGAGCCGACACGGAATCAATGCACTCAGATTTGCCAGGTTGTCTGGATCGGCCGTTCTTGAACGGCGTTGCCTTATCAACTTGAGCCACGTCGCCTTTCAGTCCGGGAACTTCGAACAAGCTATAGGTTACTCAGAGAGGGCGGGAAGGATCGTGGCACCAGTCGGCGAAGAACGACTGGCTGACTTGGACAACATTGCGAGAATTCGTCTGGCGCAAGACCGGATCGACGAGTGCCAAACCTTATTGGAGGACGCGACCGCTCAGGAATCTGGTGAAATCCGTTCCGGATACGTCTACCGACAATTACTGCTGACTCGGGCCAACTTGCACCTGAGACGAGGTCGATGGGACAAGGTGCTTGATATCACAAGGGAAATCAACGTACTTGCAACCAAGGCTGGCGATCGCGTTCTGCAGGAGACCGCTTTTCTGATGCAAATTGACGCTAGCGTGCAACTGGCTCGAACGGACGAGGCGATTGCGACCCTCATCGGTTCGGTTGCGCAGCTGTCTGGTGCTGATCTACATCTGTATGCGGACTATCAAAGATCTCTAGCATGCTGGCTCGCGACCATCGGCGAAACGGCCCTGGGATTGCGCCACTTCCGGTGGGCTGAGTCGGTTCTTCAAAGCCTGAAGAGTACACCCGGTCGAACTGAACTGCAGATACGGTGGAACGCGTTGTCTAGACCCACCGTAGACGCGGCGGAGGAGGGGCCGCGTGAACCCGCAAGATCGCAGGCGAATCACTTAGCCTGTCAACTTACGGCGCAGGCCGCAGTCGCTGTCTTGCGGTTCGCCGAGCGGCCGGAACTGCTTGGGTTAGAGCTACTAAGCATCCTGGAGGCGTGTGAATGCACCCGTCATGCCGCGGTCGTCTCTAGATCGGATCGCGTGGAGAGGAAGATCGCGCAAATTGGTGACAACGAGTCACCCTCCTCAAAGTGGGCGCCGGTTCGAGTCCGGCTCGGAGAAGTCCAAGCAGGCGTGGTTGAGTTGGCCGTGTACCCACTATCTGATCCGGAGGCGATAGCGACGGTCGGAGCCCTTACGGTACTCGTAGACTACGGGAAGCGCGCCGCCCGAATGCGAATCTACGAGGAGGCCGAGGCTGCGCTGTGGCCCCTCAACGAAGACTTTGACGAGGCGGTCTCCAATATACCGACCCCCGGCAGCATGGCCGAGCTCATGGCCCTCGCTCAGCGCGTCGCCTCCGCAAACCTCCCCGTCCTCCTCACCGGCGAGAGCGGCGCGGGCAAGGAAGTCATCGCCCGCTACCTGCACAAGCACTCGCCGCGCGCGGCCCACCTCTTCCTGCCGTTCAACTGCTCCGCCACGCCCCGCGATACCCTCGAAAGCCAGCTCTTCGGCTACAAGCGCGGCGCCTTCACCGGCGCCGATCGCGACCAGCCCGGCGTGATCCGCACCGCCGAACACGGCACGCTGTTCCTCGACGAGATCGCCGACCTCAGCCTCGACCTGCAGCCGAAACTCCTCCGCTTCCTCGAGTCCCGCGAGATCTTTCCGCTCGGCGATACGCAGCCGACCACCGTCGACGTCCGCGTCGTCGCCGCCACCAACACGGACCTCGAACGCGCCGTCGCCGACGGGCGCTTTCGCGAAGACCTCTTCTACCGCCTGAACGTCCTCCGCCTGCGCATACCGCCGCTCCGGGCGCGCCGCGACGAGATCCCCGGCCTCGCCCGCCAGTTCGCCACCCGCGCCGCCGCCGAGGCGAAGAAGACCAACATCCGCCTCGCGGACGAAACCGTCGAACAGCTCACCCTCTACCGCTGGCCCGGCAACATCCGACAGCTGCAGAACGAAATCCGCCGCATGGTCGCCCTCGCGGACCCGGACACCACGCTTCAGCCCGCCCACATCGCCGCCGAGATCCGCCGCGAGCTTCCGCCGCCTCTGGCCCCCACCGAGCCCGCGCCGCCGCCGCCGCCGGCCCATCCGCCGCTCGGAAAGCTCCGGCCTACGCTCGAGGCCGTCGAACGCGACATGATCCAGGCCGCCCTCGACGCCCACCTCGGCGACCTCACCGCCACCGCCCGCTCGCTCGGCATCTCCCGGAAGGGCCTCTACCTGAAACGCCAGCGGTTCGGCCTATAGGCCTGGAAAGCAACGCTCCGCAGAGAATACTGATGTGCCAAATTATGTATTTTGACTACTCAAAAACATCGGATACAATGCGAGACGGTACGGCCCCCTGAACTGATGACCACAAAGACCCGCGGCTGGCGCCTCCCCACCAGCGAACGCAGCCTCCCGGAAGTCCACGGGACCATCGACGTCCCCCACGGCGCCGGCTTCTGGCGCAAGATGTTCGCCTTCGCCGGCCCAGGCTACCTCGTCGCCGTCGGCTACATGGACCCCGGCAACTGGGCCACCGACCTCGCCGGCGGCGCGCGCTACGGCTACACGCTCCTCAGCGTCATCATGATCTCCAACCTGATGGCGATCCTCCTGCAGGCGCTCGCCGCGCGCCTCGGCATCGCCTCGGGACGCGACCTCGCCCAGGCCTGCCGCGACAGCTACTCCAAACCCACGACCTACGTGCTCTGGGTCCTCTGCGAGATCGCCATCGCCGCGTGCGACCTCGCCGAAGTGGTCGGCGCCGCCATCGCACTCAATCTCCTCTTCGGCCTGCCGCTCATCTGGGGCGTGTGCCTCACCTCCGCAGACGTGCTCGTCGTCCTCTACCTGCAGAACCATGGCTTCCGCTACGTCGAAGCGCTCGTCGTCGGCCTGATCATCGCGATCGCCGGGTCGTTCGCGATCGAACTGTGGTTCGCCGGGCCCGACCTCGGCGCCGTGATGGTGGGGTTCATCCCGCGCGTCGAGATCCTCCGCAACCAGGAGATGCTCTACATCGCCATCGGCATCCTCGGCGCCACGGTGATGCCGCACAACCTCTACCTGCACTCGTCCATCGTCCAGACCCGCAAGTACAAGGAAACGTTCGAGAGCAAGCGCGAGGCGATCAAGTTCGCGACGATCGATTCGTCGGTCGCGCTGATGTCGGCGCTGTTCATCAACGCCGCCATCCTGATCATGGCCGCCGCCACGTTCCACGGCACCGGCTACGAGAGCGTGGCCGACATCGGCGACGCCTACAAGCTGCTCTCGCCCCTGCTCGGCACGTCGATGGCCAGCGCGCTCTTCGCGATCGCGCTGCTCTGCTCGGGCCAGAACGCCACGCTCACCGGCACGCTCGCCGGCCAGATCGTGATGGAAGGCTTCATCAACCTGCGGCTGCGGCCGTGGCTGCGGCGGTTGATCACGCGCCTCATCGCCATCATCCCGGCCGTCATCGTCGTGATCCTGTATGGCGAGCGCGGCACGGGACCGCTGCTCATCCTGAGCCAGGTGATTCTCAGCCTGCAGCTGCCCTTCGCGGTGTTCCCGCTCGTGGCGTTCACGAGCGACCGGCACAAGATGGGCGAGTTCGTGAGCCCGCTGTGGCTGAAGATCACCGCCTGGACGGTTGCGGGTATCATCGGCGTGTTGAACGTGTGGCTGCTCTGGCTCACGTTCCTCGAGTTCTTCTGATGTACAAGCACATCCTCGTCGCCGTGGAGCACTCGCCCGCCGACCGCACGATCATCGAGCACGTGTCGGAGCTCGCGCAGCTCACGGGCGCGAGCCTCCTGCTGGTGCACGTGGCCGACGGGTGGGTCGCGCGCAACTACGACCGCCTGCAGTTGCGCGAGTCCGAGGAGATGAAGGAAGACCGCGCCTACCTGGCGCAGCTCCAGGCCGAGCTCGCCGCCAAGGGGCTGAGGGTGGACACGCTCCTCGCGATGGGGGATCCGGCCAGCGAAATCGCGCGCGTCGCCGACGAGCAGCCGGTGGATCTGATCGCGATGTCCACACACGGCCACCGCTTCCTCGCCGACCTCATCAAGGGCGCCACCGCCGACAAGGTCCGCCACGTCGTGGACGTGCCGGTGCTGCTGCTCAAGGCGTCGAGAGTCTAGGTCCTCTCGCGATATACTGGAAGAAGCTTCAAGGGTGCCGCGCGAATAGCCGCGCGGCAGGCTCTGGATGGTCGGGCCGCCATCCTCGTGGTCGTTCTGAGACCAGGAGGATGAGATGTTCTTCAAGACCTCGATCGTTCTGCTTGCCGTGTGGCTGTTGGGCGTGCTCGGCCCGGTGGACGCGGGCGACTTCGTCCACCTCCTCCTCCTCGTCGGCCTCATGCTCGGAATGGTCGGCTTCCTGAAAGCGCACGACGAAGCGCCGCGGCGGTAGCGGCCGCGTCACGCCGGCGCCTCCGCGGCAGACTGGTCGCGCGACACCGGCGATAGACGAGCGGGGCGGTCGGCTCCGGCTGCCATCCCTTCGGCCACCGGGTGCGGTGATCCCGTGGGTGCGCGTCAGAGCTTCAGAGCTTCACGTAGGTGGCGTGCCGCTCCTGCACCAGGCCGATCGCCATCACGTGCGACGGCACCAGCTTCACGCCCGGGTTCAGGCCGGCGCGCAGGTCCGCGCGCACCTCCTCCACGGGGGCGCGCAACGCAGTGGCGAGCTGCTGCGCGACGCCGTTCAGCGCGATGTTGCACTGCCAGAACATCGTGCCCCGCGCCTGCAGCGCCTTCACGCCAAGCGTGCGGTCGTCCATGAAGAGGTTGCGCACGGCCGGCTGCTTCGTCTCCGGATCGGTAATCTTCCAGCGTTCGCCGAGCGTGTACTTCGTCCACAACCGATCGGACGCGTTGACGGGAAACGCGTCCCTGGCGATCCCGACGATCGTCCGAATGTCGGGGAACTCCAGGCCGTAGACGTCCCGGAAGGCGTCCAGGTAGTTCCGCGGCAGACGGAGCGGGGGCGGCGCGGCCGCGGGGTCGCCGTCCGCCATGTCAAAGACCTGCATGTGCTGGCCCTTCAGGTCGTCGATCCACTGCAGGTCCCAGCTCCCTGCCGCAACCGCGGGGGCCTGGGCGGCCGTGCCGGCGTCGGCTGCCCCAATCGTCGTCATGCCGGCAAGCCAGGACAGGACCGACACGAACGTTCGACGGGTGTGCCGGATGGGGATGGTCATGCGCGCACTCCTTTGAAGACCGGCACCGGGGAAGACCGGCGCCGGGGACGCGCCCACGGGCGACGCCGTGTCAGATTATCGAGTCGTGACGCACGCGAATCCATCACAAAACCTCGCAGGAACCGCGCACGGGCGCCTCCCGTCTAACCCGGCGATGACGGCCTGGTTCGAGCGCCTCTGGCAGGATGTCCGCTACGGCGTCCGCGTCCTCGTGGCCAATCCTGCGTTCACGCTGGTGGCGATGGGCTCCCTTGCCATCGGCATCGGCGCCAACGTTGCCGCCTTCAGCTGGGCCGACGCCCTTCTCCTCCGCCCCCTCCCCGTCGTCCGCCCGAACGATGTCCTCACCGTCGGCACGACGACGTCGGTCGAGGGTTTCACGAACATCTCCGCGTCCTACCGTGAATACGTCGATCTCCGGGAGCGGACGAAGAGCTTTGAGCACCTGTCCGCGTTCACCTCGGTCGTGGCCGGCGTGGCCACCGAGCCCGATGCGCTGCCCAGGCTGCGGCTCGGCGACCTCGTCAGCACGGATTTCTTCGCGCTCGCGGGCGTTCAGCCGGAGCTCGGCCGCGCCTTCACGCCGGAAGAGAACGCGGTGCCTTCGCGCGACGCCGTCATCATCCTGGGCCACGACTTCTGGGAGCAGGAGCTCGCCGCGGATCCGGCCGTGCTCGGGCGCCGTCTGCGCCTGAACGGCGTCGAGTTCACCGTCGTCGGCGTCATGCCGGCATCGTTCACGGGCCTGGAGCAGTTCGTCCGCAACGACTTCTTCGCGCCGATCATGATGTGGCCGAAGCTGCTCGACGATGGCGCCACGCACCCGCTGGAAGACCGCTCGTTCCGCGGCGTCACGCTCAAGGCGCGCCTGGCGCCGGGCGTCACGATGGCCCGCGCGCAGGCGGAGGTGGCGGCCGCGGGCGCCGAGCTGGCGCACGACTATCCCGAGACGAACAAGGACCGCGTGTGGGCCGTGCGCACCGAGCTGCAGGCCCGCATCGCGCAGTCGCCGCCCGATGCGATGCTCATCGCCATGCTCACCACGCTCGCGCTGGCGGTGCTCTTCGTCGCGTGCGCGAACGTGGCCGGGCTGCTCACGAGCCGCGCGCCGGCCCGATCGCGCGAGATCGCGCTGCGCCTCGCCCTCGGCGCCGGACGCACGCGCCTCGTGCGCCAGCTCATCACCGAGAGCCTGCTGATCGCGACGGGCGGCGGCGTGCTCGGCATCGCCGTGGGCGACATCGGCATCCGCGTGTTCCAGAGCATCCAGCTGCCCAGCGATCTTCCGGTCGCGCTCGGCTTCCAGCTCGATCGCCGGGCGCTCGTCTTCAGCCTCATCGTCGCCGCCGTGAGCGCGCTGCTCTTCGGCCTGGTGCCCGCGATCCAGGCGACGCGCCTCGATCTGACGACCGCGATGAAGACGGGCGACGTGGAAGGACCGCGGCTGCGGCGCCGGCTGGGCCGGCGGCTGCTCGTCGCCGCGCAGGTGGCCGTGTCCGTCGTCCTGATCGTGCTGGCCACCTTCATGTATCGGGGCTTCTCCTCGCAGCTCGGCTCGGGGCCCGGCTACCGCACGGATCACCTGCTCATGATCGGCCTCAACCCCGCGCTCCTGCATGAGACGAAGGAAGAGGCTCGCGCCTTCTACGACCGGCTGAGCGAGCGCGCGCGCGAGGCCCCCGGCGTGCGATCCGTGGCGCTCGCGTCCACGGTGCCCATGTCCACCGACGGCGGCGGCGCGGCGGCCATCGTCCCCGAGGGCTACAGGCTTCCGCAGGGCCAGGCCAGCATTCAGGTGCTCGACGCGCGGGTCACGGAGGGCTACTTCGACACGATGGGCATTCCGATCGTCAGCGGGCGCGGGTTCACCGAGCAGGATCGCGAAGGCGCGCCGCAGGTGGCAGTGCTGAACCAGCACCTGGCCGACAAGCTGTGGCCAGACGCGGATCCGATCGGGCGCCGCTTCCAGCTCGTCGAGGGCACGGATCGGCCCTGGGTCGAGGTCGTCGGCGTCGCGACGAACAGCAAATACATCTGGCTGGCGGAGCCGCCGACCGACTTCCTCTACCTGCCCTACCGGCAGCACGAGCAGTACAGCATGCTTCTGCTGGCGCAATCAGCCGGCGATCCCGCGGAGCTGGCCGCGCCGCTGCGCGACGTCGTGCGGAATCTCAACCCCGACGAGCCGATCTTCAACGTGCGGACGATGGAAGAGTTCTATCGCATGCGCGCGATCAGCATCTTCGACATCGTGATCGGCACGGTGGCGGCGATGGGGCTGATGGGGCTCGGCCTGGCCATCGTCGGGATCTACGGCCTGATGTCGTACGCCGCGACACGGCGCACGCGGGAGATCGGGATCCGGATGGCGATCGGCGCCGATCGCGGGTCGGTGCTGCGCATGATGCTCGGCCAGGGCGCGGTGCTGGCGGGCTCGGGGCTCCTCGTCGGCCTGGCCGGCGCCATTGCCGCCGGGCGCCTGCTGCGCTCGATGTTTCCGGGCGCCGGCGGGAACGGGATCGACTTCATCGGCCTCGGCGTCATCGGCCTGGTGGTGCTCGCCGTCACGCTGCTGGCCGCCTACCTGCCGGCGCGGCGCGCCGCGCGGGTGAATCCGATCACCGCGCTGCGCTACGAATAGGCGCTTCGCGTCAGTTCCTGCCCTCTCCAACGGTCCCGCGGCGTGCAATTCCAGATGCCCAACGAACCCGTCGACGCAATTCATCCGCAAATGACGCGTCGCCGTGCCGGCACGAAATTGGCTGGGACACGGCGCTATCATGGGACTCATGCACGTCATGGTGACGCTCAGGAGTCCCGGCGTTCCGGGCCGGGGATATGAGGATCTGTTCCTCGTGGATACCGGCGCGATCGACTCCATGGCACCCGCCTCGAAACTCGCCGCGGCGGGCCTCGAGCCGATCGGGCGCTCGGCGTACGAGCTGGCGAACGGCACCGTTCACGAATACGCGTTCGGCCTCGCGCAAATTGAATTCATGGGCGAGGTCACGGCAGGCCGCGTGATCTTCGGGCCGGAAGGCGCCGAACCCATTCTGGGCGTCACCGCTCTGGAATCCGTCGGGATCGTGCTCGACCCGGCCACGCGCACGCTCAAGCGGCTGCCCGCGGTTCCCCTCAAGTAAGAGTCCAGGCGCAGACCACGGGTGGGGCCGGAGTTATGATGTGCGCGAGGACCGCCATGAACGCACGCACCTTCGTCGTCAGCACCGTGTTCGCCGTCACCGCGGGCCTGGCCGTCGCGTCCATGCAGGCGCCGCCCGCCACCGTGGACGGTCTCGTGTCCGCGGCCAAGCGGGCCGCGGGCCTCGAGTGGCCCGGCACGTTCCTCCGGCTCTGCGTCGTGCCGCCGCCATCGGGGCGTGGCGCCGGCCGGGGCGCCGCGACGAACGCCGCACCGCCCGGGCCACCGCCGAGAAGCGCGTGGTACGCCGAACCGGCGAAGGTGGCGGACAACTTCTACTTCCTCGGCACGAAGGTGCACAACGCCTGGGCGCTCGCCGGCAGCGACGGCATCATCCTGTTCGAGGCGCTCTTCGACTACGCGTCGCCCGACGAGGTCGCCGACGGGATGCGGAAGATGGGCCTCGACACCGCGAAGGTGAAGTACATGCTGATGTCCCATGCCCACGGCGACCACGACGGCGGCGCGCGGTTCCTCCAGGACAAGATGTCGGGCGCCCGCCTGGTGTACGGCGCGCCGGACTGGGACCTGGCCCTCCAGGCGGCGAACCGCCCCGGCGGCACACCGAAGAAGGACATGGTCGGCGAGGACGGCGCGCGGCTGTCGGTGGGCGACACCTCGGTCCAGATCGTCACGACGCCGGGCCACACGGCCGGCACGCTCTCCTACCTGTTCGAGATCCGGGACAACGGGCGGCCGCTGCGGGTCGCGTACGTCGGGGGCACCGCGATCCCCTTCAACGGCACGGACGATTACTACGACGGCTACATCGCGTCCGTCCGGAAGATGAAGAAGGCCGCCGCCGATTTCGGCGCGACCGTGCTGCTGTCGAACCACTCCGAATTCGACAACGGCTACCTCAAGGCGCACACGGCCGCCGATCGAAAGCCCGGCGAGGCCAATCCGTTCGACGTGGGCCGCGACGCGGTGGATCGCTACTTCACGGTGACCGAAGACTGCGCGATGGCGGCGAAGCTGCGCGCCGCCGCCGCCCCTCAGAGGCCGGCGAGCCGGTAGACGCCGGGCTCCGTCATCGTCGCGAATCCCTCGGCGACGAGCGCGCGGTTGCCGCGCCCCGCATCGACGCGCGACAGGCCGGTCACGCGCGCCGTTTCGCCGCGCAGCGTCATGCCCGCGCCCTCGAGAAAACAGCGCGCGATTTCCTTGAGCGCGACGTCGCGGTTCACGCGACGCCGCAGCTCGTCGGGAAATCGGCCGATCGCGAGCGTCCAGAGGTACGTGAACGGCTGGTAGACGACCTGGCTGGGCACGACGATCATCGCGGCCTGAAGCTCGTCGAGCGCGCGCGTGAACGCCGCGCGATCCGGGACGCCCGAGTCGGCCCGCAAGTCCGACGAGGCCATCTCCCACTCGCGGCGCAGCACGCGCAGAATCGCCTGCGCCGGACGGCTCAGCCGCCGCGCCTCCTCGGATCGCTTCAGGCCCCAGATCGCGTGGAAGTACGGAATCATCCGCGGCGCGAGGAACATCGTCTTGCCGCGCGCGAGCTTGCCGTAATAGACCTTGCCCCGCTGCACCACATCGTCTTTCAGGAGCCAGGTGTGGGAGGCTTCGGGATCGGTCTGCACGTTGCGGGGCATGACGGCGTCGCGCCGGCCGCACACGGCCACGTAGAGCGACGGCCCCGGCCGCCGCGAGTCGGTCAGGCAGGCCGCGAAGCCGACGGCTTCGATGAACTGCTCGGCGTCGAACGCGGTCTCGATCCGGCGCGCGCCCTCACGGCACCACCGCAGGTCACGGTGCTCGTCTACCTCCGCGGGCAGCGCCTTCACACGCGACGGGCGTCGGGATCTTTTCGCCACTCGAGGTATGAATATCGCGCGAGGACGATGGCCGTCGCGACCAGGGCGGCGACCAGCAGCACGTCCGCCCGAGGCACGCGCCAGGCGCCGGCGGCCATGCCCGCCCCGCCGACGATCACGAACAGCCGCGCCCCGAGCTGGTTCGAGCGCGCCCACGATCGCTCGCTCGCGAGGCTCCACGGCGTCCGGACGCCGATGAGGCCGTTGGGCGGCAGGTACCGGAGGAGGGTGCCCAGCAGCAGCACGATCAGGCCGAGCGGGACAGCGGCGCTGATCCGGTAGCCCGCGAACGCCGCGAGCAGCGCCAGGTGAAGGATGAGCATGGTGCCGGCGATGATCGTGCGCAGCAGCCACGGCAGCGCCTGGGCGTCGTCTCCGTGGCGCCGCGTCGCGAGCCACAGCCCGCCGTAGAAGCCGAGCCCGATGATCGGCAGCACCCAGACCGCCGTCGCGCTCGAGGTAAAGCTCGTCGCGACACCGCCGGACCAGCGGGTCGGGACGGTCTCGGGCAGGTACGGGCGCGCCGCCGCCGCCGCCACGAAGAGGGCCGCGACCAGGGCCGCTGGCCAGAGCTCGCTGCGTTGCTTCAATGCCGGCATTTTCGGTGACAGGTCCCGGAAAAATTGTCGCATGTTGCGCTATCCTCCCGGTATGCGAATCATGAGCCGCCGCCTCGCCGCCGTCACCTGCCTGCTGGTCCTGGTCGCGCCGCTCGATGCGCGCGAGCCCGCCCGCGCGAAGCACGGGATGGTGGTGGCCATGGAGGCCACGGCGGTGGACGCCGGCCTCTCGGTGCTGAAGGCCGGCGGCAACGCGGTCGACGCCGCCGTCGCCGTCGGCTTCGCCCTCGCCGTCACGCACCCCTTCGCGGGCAATCTGGGCGGCGGCGGCTACATGCTGATTCGCCTGGCGGACGGCCGCAGCACGTTCATCGATTTCCGCGAAGCGGCGCCCGCCGCGGCCTCGCGCGACATGTACCTCGACGCCGCCGGCAACCTCACGCGCGACAGCCTAGAGGGCTGGCGGTCGTCGGGCGTGCCCGGCACGGTGCGCGGGTTCGAGATGGCCGTGCACAAGTACGGCCGGCGGTCGTGGGCCGACGACATGGCGCCGGCCATCGCGTTCGCGAAGGACGGCTTCCCCGTCTCGTACGCGCTCGCCCAGTCGCTGCACTCGAGGAGCCTGGCGCGCGACCCGGAGTCCACGCGCATCTACCAGAAGGGCGGCGCGTTCTACGAGCCGGGCGACACGCTCCGCCTGCCCGACCTGGCGCAGACGCTCGCGCGGATTGCGAAGGGCGGCGCCGACGAGTTCTACACGGGCGAGACGGCGAGCCGGTTCGCCGCCGCGATGGCGGCCCACGGCGGGCTCATCACCGGGGCCGACCTCGCGGCGTACCGCGCCATCGAGCGCGCGCCGCTCTCCGGCGCGTACCACGGCTACACGATCATCACGTCGCCGCCGTCGAGCGCCGGCGGCCTCACCCTGCTCGAGATGCTCGGGATCCTCGACGGCCTGGGCTACGAGAAGACGGCGCCGGGATCGGCCGCCGCCGTGCACGACCTCGCCGAAGCGATGCGCCTCGCCTACGCGGATCGCAACACCTACGTCGGGGATCCGGCGTTCGTGCACGTGCCGATCGCCGGCCTGCTCGATCCCGCGTACCTGACGAAGCTTCGCGCCTCGATCGATCCCGAGCGCGCCACGCCGAGCGAGAAGGTCAAGCCGGGCCAGCCGGCGGGCGCCGAGCACCTCGAGACGACGCACTTTTCGGTCGTGGACGGAGCCGGCAACGCCGTCGCGGTCACCTACACGCTGAACGGCGGCTACGGCAACGGCATCACGGTGCCCGGCCTCGGCTTCCTCCTCAACAACGAGATGGACGACTTCGCGTCGAAGCCGGGCGTGGCGAACATGTTCGGCCTGGTGCAGGGCGAGGCCAACGCGATCGCGCCGGGCAAGCGGCCGCTCTCGTCGATGGCGCCGACGATCCTGGTGAAGGACGGGCGGCTCTTCATGACCGTGGGCGCGCCGGGCGGCTCGCGCATTCCGACCGCGATCCTGCAGGTGATCCTGAACGTGATCGATCGCGGCATGAACGTGCAGGACGCCGTGGACTTTCCGCGCGTGCACCACCAGTGGCTGCCCGACCGCCTGTCGGCCGAGCGCGGCATCTCGCCCGACACCGTCGCCCTGCTCGAGGCGCGCGGCTACGAGGTGGACAACTCGCCGGGCGTCGTCCTCGCGCAGGTCGCGGCGATCGTGAGTGACGACGGATGGCTGCAGGGCGCGTCCGACGGTCGGACGCCGAATGGGAAGGCCGCGGGGTATTGAGGGTTCGGGCTGAAACCCGACGCTACGGCGCCGAGATCGACTCGACGTGGATCGTCGTGCCGTCGGCGTCGAGCGTGCCGACGACGGCCGCCTTCCGGCCCGCGAATGCTTCAGAAGCCTTCTGGTCGCTGAGCGCGTAGACCTGCGTGCCGTCGTACAGAACAAACACCGCGCCGTGGGCGTCGACGCACGCGAGCGCGCACTCGCGGTCGGTGTCTCCCATCTTCATCAGGGAGTGATCGGCGTGGCGGCACTCGCTGTCGGTCACGGTGCCGGTGAAGGTCTGCCGGCCCTGTCGAGCCTGCGGACCCTGACCGGCCGCGAGCGCCGCCACGCCCAGAAGAACGACGAAGAGGGATCGCAGCGTCGTGCTACTCGCCCGGGACCATCAGGTGCGCCGTGGTCGTGCCGGCGTTCATGATCCACACGCCGCCCGACCGGCCGTTCTCGGGCAGGCCCATGGTGGCCGTCGTGGCGCCGGGCACGGCGATGGTCATGTGCGGCCGCGCGCTGGCCTGGTCGGCGCCCTGCAGGTGGAACCACACGGAGCCGAATTCCGGCTTCGCGCGGGTGCCCTTCTTCTCCATGTCCTGGAGCATCGCTTCGCTCTTGGCCTTGTCGCCGGTCGCCTCGGCCGTCATGTTCTGCGCGACGCGATCGAGGTTGCCGAGGCTGGTGCACTCGACAGAGAAGGGCTGCTGCAGCGGGAAACCTGAGCGGTCGTAGCACACGAGGGCATTGGTGCCCTTCTTCACGGTCTCGTAGGTGTGGTCCGGCTTCCACTTCACGACCGTCGCGTCCGCGCGAAGGCGGGCCGGGGCGGCCAGGACGGCCTTGTCGACGTCAGCGGACTGCGCCGAGGCGGCGGCCGCGACCGTCAGGATACCGAGCAACACGATGGCGATACGTTTCATATCTTGCCTCCCAAAATAGCGATCCCCGGATTCTCTCACGTTTCCAGTCGACTCAGGCCTTGGGGGAGGCCACCTTCGGATCGAACCCGAAGCGCTTGAGTTGGGCCTCCATCCCGCCCTTATCCACCGACTTGGCGTAAGCCTCGGCGGGCTCGACCAATTTCTTGGTGACGAGATCCAACAGGGCCTCGTTGAGCGTGACCATGCCGACGTTCTTCCCCACCTGCATCATCGACGGGATCTGGAAGGTCTTCGCCTCGCGAATCAGGTTGGTGATGGCCGAGGTGACGATGAGGACCTCGAGCGCGGCGACGCGGCCTCCGCCGATCTTCCTGCACAAGGTTTGCGCGATCACGCCGCGCAGGGACTCGGAGAGCATCACGCGGATCTGCGCCTGGCGGTCGGCGGGAAACTGATCGATCACACGGTCCACGGTGGAGGCCGCCGTCGTGGTGTGCAGCGTGCCGAACACCAGGTGGCCCGTCTCGGCCGTTTCGATGGCGATCGCGACGGTCTCGAGGTCGCGCAGCTCGCCCACGAGGAGGATGTCGGGGTCCTCGCGCAGCGCCGCGCGCAACGCGTCCTTGAACGAGTCGGTGTGGACGCCCACCTCGCGCTGGTTGATCAGGCACTTCTTGTTCGGGTGCACGAACTCGATCGGGTCCTCGATGGTGATGAGGTGATCCTGGCGCGTCCGGTTGATGAAGTCGATCATCGCGCAGAGCGTGGTGGACTTGCCCGAGCCGGTCGGGCCGGTCACGAGCACCAGGCCCTTGTTGAGCGTGCAGAGGTGCATGATGGCCGGCGACAGTCCGAGCAACTCGGCCGTGAGGATCTTCGATGGGATCACGCGAAACACGCCGCCCGGGCCGTTGCGGTCGAAGAACGCGTTCGCACGGAAGCGCGCCAGGCCGTGGATCTCGTAGGCGAAGTCGGTGTCGTGCCGGATGCTGAATTCCTTGCGGTTCTTCTCCGGCATGATCGGCGCGAGGAGCATCTCCACGTCGTCGACGCCGAGCGGCGGCGCGGCCGGGTCGAGCGGCACCATGTGGCCGTCCTTGCGGATGAGGGGCGGCGAGCCCACCGAGAGGTGGAGGTCGGATGCGCCGGCGGCGACCATGGCGTGAAAGAGCGAATCGATAGCGGCTGCGGGGCTCACCGGACACTACTCCCCTGGCTGTTCGCGCACTTCGACGATGTGCGCGACGTTGACGAGCAGCGTGGCCTGCGCCGTCTCGAGATAGCGGAACACTTCGGGCGCGCGCGCCCAGTCGCTCACGCGGTCGCGTCCCTCGGGCCGGTACACCCGGACCGATCCCTCGATCCGCCGGCCGTCGGACAGGAGCAGCGACACCGCGCGCGCCGCCGCCACCTCGTAGCCGGGCACGAGCGTGGCCTCGTTGTTCTGGAGCGCCACCACGACCACCTGCGCGCGATTGTAGAGCGAGGTCTTCGCCGCGCCTTCGTCCGTGCGCTCGAACGGGAAGAACCGGCCTTCGGCGTTCAGCAGCTGCCCCACGCGCTCGAGCGGCTCGCCGAGCGGGCCGCTGCCCGACACGAAGAAGTACCCGCGGGCGATCTGGCCGTTCGCCAGTGTGAGGGTGGCCTCCACGCGGCGTTTCTCGACTCGGAATTCCGAGGGACGCGGCTGCTCGGGCATCTAGGCAGCCGGCGCGGTGGAAACCGGTGGCTCGATCCGGAGCAGTTGGAACGCGAAGTTCGAAACGAGACAGTAGCTCACGAAGTAATAGAACCCGCGCTCGGGCACGGCGTCGAGGTTGCTCGTGGCGCGGCCGGCGAGAAAGGCGATCAACACGCCCACCGCGAAGACGTCGGCCATCGACCACTTGCTCATCGAGCGTACCAACAGGTAGAGGCGGTAGCGCAGCGTGGACGGCTTGAGCGAGACGATCACAAAGAACACGATCGCCTTGAGGAACGGGATGGTCACGCTGAACAGCAGGATGAGGCCCGCCACGAAGTCGTTGCCGGACTCGTGCAGGCTGCGCGCCGCCTGGAGCGCGCTCTGCGTCTGGTGGAACAACTCGCGCGTCACGCCCATCACGGTGATCGAGGCCGTGATCGTGAGCATCGGCTGCAGCAGCCCGGGCACGAGTAGGAAGAGCGAAACCGTCGTGAGAACGACGGACAGGACGTTGCGGGTAGTCACGTGATCCTGAGTTCTACGCCCCGGTGGCGGCGGGCGTCAAGGGAAAGAAGTCTTGAGCTCCTCGCTCCAGTTCAACACCACGTTGATCCGCGAGACGGGCTCGAGGGGACGCTCACGGATCATCAGCAGCCGCTGTCCGTCGGGCGTCGCGTCGTAGTCGGGCCATGAGGCGAGGGTCCGATCGTACGGTCCGGCGAACAACTGGCGCGGCCTGCCGACCACGACGGCCGGCGACGTGGTGATGTCGACGACCATCATGGCGTCGCCGCGGCGATAGAACAGCTGTCCGCTTCCGCGCGCCCACACGGGCTCGTTGCCGCCGTCGGTCGAGATCGTCCACTCCTGTCCCGGGCCGGGAAACGGCTGCATGTAGATTTCACTCTGGCCCGACTTGAGGGACGCGAACGCGACCCACTTCCCGTCCGGCGAAAACGTCGGCGCGCCTTCGCGGAACTCCGTGGCGATGAACGGCCGCGACGCCGACGGGTCGCCGACGCCGTAGACCCAGATGTCGTTCGACGCGTGCGCGGCATTCACGGAGACGCCGGCCACGTACGTCCCGTCCGGAGACCACGACAGCGC
Organism: uncultured Acidobacteriota bacterium; assembly: GCA_963792785.1. Classification (GTDB taxonomy): domain Bacteria; phylum Acidobacteriota; class Vicinamibacteria; order Vicinamibacterales; family CAVVIG01; genus CAWIMX01. Next base: position 2,006,443 of record CAWBXO010000001.1, read on the forward strand.
GAAGTTCGTGTCCGGCCCCGCGGCCAGTGGCTCGTCGTCCCCCGTGCCGGCGGCGGACCCGGACGCCCCGATCCGCCGGACGTAGACCTGCGCCGGTCCGTTGTCGGAGATCGAGTACGCGAACCGCTCGCCGTCAGGGGCCCATGCCGACAGGGAGGCCGCGCCACGGGTCAGGCGCGTGCGCGAGCCGCGCGCGAGGTCGAAGAGCCAGAGATCCACGTCGGCGCTCGACGCTTCGCTGCCGTTGGCGACGATGACACGGCCGGAATCCGGCGCCAGCCGAGGCGCGACGAGGATCACACCCGAGAAACCTGTCGGGGACTCACGGCCCGCCCGATCGACCCAGACGAGATCCGCGTGCCGTTCGTCGGGATGGCCCGGCACGTACGCGAGAGACCCCGTCGCCGAAACGGCCGCCAACGGCACGCCCGATCCACTGGCACGAACGCCCTGGAGCAGGAGCTTCGGCTCGCCCGTCGCCTCGAGGCGGGCCAGGTCGAACGGCAGCGCGAACACGGCATCCCCGACCGCATAGATCACATGGCCCGTCGGCACGTACTGCGCCCAGACGGCCTGGGTCACCTGGTGCCGTTCGCCCGTCTCGAGCGACTCCACGACCACGTGCCCGATGTCGGCCGGCGTCGAATCCGTATCGAGGACTTCGGTGTACAGCAGCGCCTTGCCGCCGGGCAGGATCGCGGGATAGCGATGCTCGAGGTCTCTCGGCGCCAGCTTCGTCACCTGCACGGGCTTGCCGCCGTCGACGGCCACCCGAAACACGGCGCTGACCGGGCCGTTGGTGAACAGCAGCTCGGTGTTCGACGCCCAGCTCAAGCCGTGCGTGCCGGCGGTCTCGCACACGTCCAGCGGGCGGCCGCCGCCGGTGGCGACCCGCTTGAGCCGGCGGTTCGCCTCGAACGCGAGCCACCGGCCGTCTGGAGAGAACGCCGGTTCGTCCGCCTCCTCGGTTCCCGGGATCGGTGTCGCCTCGAAGCAATCGATCGCGCGGAGAAAGAGCTGCCGCCGGCCGTCCACCTCGGCCACGTACGCCAGTTGCCGGCCGTCGGCGGAGATCGCGATCGCCTGTTCGCCCTGGCCCACCAGCGGGCCATCGGCCGTCACCGACAGGCGCGCGACGGCCCGCGCGCCCGGGGCCGCACCCCGCGCGGCGACGTACCAGGCGATCCCGGCCGCGACCACGGCGGTGGCGACGAGCGCGAGCGGCCACCCGATTCCCGTGCGCCGGCTCGTCGCGTCCGGCGGCCGCGGCGCGGAGGGCGGCGCCTCGTCGAGTTCGAGCCGCACGTCCGCGATGTCGCGCAGGCGGCGCCGCGGATCCTTCTCGAGCGTGCGCCGCAGCACGCTTCGCACGTTGTCGGGCGTCGCCGCGGGCAGCGTCGTCCAATCGATGCTCCGCTCGAGGATCGCCGCGAGCGTCTCGGTGAGCGTGTCGCCGGTGAAGGGACGCTCGCCCGTCACCATCTCGAACAGCACGCAGCCGAACGCCCAGATGTCCACGCGCTTATCGGCCGGCTTGCCGCGCGCCTGCTCGGGGCTCATGTAGGCGGCCGTGCCGAGGATCATGCCGGCGCCGGTGAGCATCACCGGGCTCGTCAGCGTCGGCGACTGTGACAGCGCCGTGTCCGACCCACCCGGCCCTTCGATGGCCTTGGCGAGGCCGAAGTCGAGGACCTTCACCACCCCGTCCGGCCGGATCACAATGTTGGCGGGCTTGAGATCGCGGTGGACGATGCCGCGCTCGTGCGCCGCGTCGAGCGCATCCACGATCTGTCGCGCGATGGCCAGGCTCTCGGCGAGCGGGACCGGACCGCGCGCAAGGCGCTGCGCGAGGTCCTCGCCCTCGACCAGCTCCATCACGAGGGCCTGGTGTCCATCATCATTCAGTGGCGCTGGGGCCCCACCCCCAAGGCGAACTGACGCCGACACCTCGCCTCGGATTTGCCCGTCCTCGGCTCGGTGTGGCCGCAGGCGCTCCAGACCATAGACGACCGCGATGTTGGGATGGCTGAGAGCGGCGAGGATCCGCGCCTCCCGCTCGAACCGCGCGAGGCGTTCGGGATCGGCGGCGAACGCCTCGGGCAGGATCTTGATCGCGACGTCCCGGCCGAGCCGGGTGTCGCGTGCGCGGTACACCTCGCCCATTCCACCGGCACCGAGCCGCGCGAGGATCTCGTAGGCGCCGAGCCGCGCGCCGGGGCTCAGGGGCACGACAGAAAGCTCTGCGCGAACGCGATGAACCGGTCCACGTCGGCCGCGTTCGACACGATCCCGAGCGACACGCGCACGGCCCCGCTGCTCTTGCCGTCGATGCACAGCCGGAAGTCGTCGAGCGAGAGGCGGGTCTCGTGCTCGGGCTTGTGGAAGCACGAGCTCAGCTCCGTGCCGCTGATGCCGAGCGCCACCTCCCCGCCGCCCGGGTTGCAGAAGCAGCCGGTGCGCAGCGACATGTTCGCGGCGTTCGCCCGCTGCTCGACGACGCGGTGGTCGATGGCCTTGCCGTCGGCGCCGTAGAAATTGAACGACACCGTGCCGCCGCGGCCCTCGGTCGTGTGCGGGCCGAAGATCCGGGCGAGCGGCCGGCCGTCGGGATGTGTCAGCGCCACGAGCCGTTCGAGCAGGCGTCCGGTCAGGCACCGGACGCGCTCGTGAATGAGCGGCACGCCCACCGCGCGCAGGTGATCGAGGCCGATCTCGACGGCGGGCAGCGACAGGTAGTCGGGCGTGCCGTCCTCGAACGCGAGCTCGTTGTCGGCGAGGTAGTACTTGTCGCCCTGCACCGACGCGACCGTGATGGTCCCGCCCGCGAACCAGGGCCGGCGCAGCTTCGCCAGCGCCTCGCGGCGCGCGAGCAGGCAGCCGATGCCGGTCGGGTAGCCGAACAGCTTGTAAAAGGACTGGACGACGAAGTCCGGCGTCACGCGGGAGAGATCCAGCACATTGGTCGGCGTGAACGCCGCCGCGTCGAGCAGCACGTCCCAGCCCTTCGCTTTCGCGCGCGCGACCCATTCGAGCGGATGCTGCACGCCGGAGAAGTTGGACTGCGCCGGAAACGCGAAGAGGTGCGGCGCGTCGCCGGCGCGGCGCTCGAGTTCGGCGCGCAGGCGGTCCTCGTCGAGCCGCATCTCGGGCAGGACGATCGGCACGTACGTGGTGGCCGCGCCCTTCGCGCGGGCGAACTCGCGAATGCCGTTCACCGAGTTGTGGTTATCGAACGTGAGGAGGAAGCGCCCGGCCGGCGTGAACGGGTACGACTCGCCGACGAGCTTCAGCGCCTGGCTCGCGTTCGCGGTGAAGATCACCATCCACTCGTCGGCCGGCGCGTGGAAGAAGTCGAGCACGGCTCGCCGCGCCCGGTTGCACAGCTCGGTGGATCGCGAGGCGGTCGGGTTGCCCGAGTGTGGATTGCCGAACAGGCCCTCGCGCAGCAGCGCGACGTGCCGCTCGATCTGGGAGGTGGCGTACAGCCCCCCCGCGGTGTAGTCGAGGTACACGTGCTGCTGGGCGTCGAGGCGGGCGTAGTCGCGCGCCCGCAGGGCGTCGATCGCCGACGTGGCCGCGTCGTCCGGGGCGATGGGCATGCCTCACTGAAGATTACACGGAACGCCCGTTCCATTGCAGCGCCCCTGCGTTTCTGCCAGACTGGCTTGGATCACACACGAATGAACCCCGCCTGGACGCCGAAGTCGCTCCTGCTCCTCCGCGACTACTCCCGATCCCAGTTCACGCACGACCTCATCGCCGGCGTCACCGTCGGCCTCGTCGCGCTGCCGCTGGCGATGGCGTTCGCGATCTCGTCTGGCGTGCCGCCCCAGGCCGGGCTGTACACGCGCAATCGTCGCGGGCTTCTGCATCTCCGCGTTCGGCGGCTCGCGCTTTCAGATCGGCGGCCCCACCGGCGCGTTCGTCGTCATCATCGCGGGCATCGTCGCGCAGTACGGGATCGACGGCCTGTTCATGTGCACGATGATGGCCGGCGTCATCCTGATCGTGATGGGCGCGACCGGCGCCGGTTCGGCCGTGAAGTTCATTCCGCAGCCGGTCGTGATCGGCTTCACCAACGGCATCGCCGTGCTGATCGCGAGCACGCAGATCCGCGACGTGTTCGGCCTCCGCATGACCAGCGTGCCGACGGAGTTCATCGCGCGCGGCCGCGCGCTGGCGGACGCGATGCCGACGTGGTCGCCCGCGGCGACCGCCCTGGCCGGCGCGACGCTCGCCATCCTCATCGTCTGGCCGCGGCTGAAGCTCAAGGTGCCGGGCTACATCGTGGTGCTGCTGGCCGCGACGGCCGCCGTCGCGTTCTTCGGCCTGCCGGTGGAGACGATCGGGACGCGGTTCGGCGGGATTCCCGCGGGCCTGCCGCGCGTCGCGGTGCCGCGCTTCCGGCCGGACCTGCATCGTCACGCTCCTGGGTCCGGCGTTCACGGTGGCGATGCTGGGCGCGGTCGAATCGCTGCTGTCGGCCGTCGTCGCCGATCGGTTGGGAGGGGACCGGCACAACCCGAACGTCGAGTTGATCGGCCAGGGCATCGCGAACGTGCTGTCGCCGCTGGTCGGCGGGATCCCGGCGACCGGCGCGATCGCGCGGACGGCGACGAACATCCGATCGGGCGCGCGCACGCCGGTGGCCGGCATCATCCACGCGCTGACGATCGTCGTCGTGCTGGTCGTCGCGGCGCCGCTCGCGCGGTTCGTGCCGCTCGCGACCCTCGGCGCGATCCTGCTCGTGGTCGCCTACAACATGGGGGAATGGCGCGACATCCCCGATCTGCTGAAGCTCACGAAGGCGGACATCAGCGTGTGGCTCGCGACGTTCGCGCTTACCGTGTTCGCGGACCTGACGGTGGCCGTCGAGGTCGGCATGGTGCTCGCCATGCTGCTCTTCATCCGGAAGATCTCGCAGACGACCACGCTGTCCCGGGTGACGCCTGAGTATGTCGAGGCCGGGCACGCGCACAGCCTGCAGGGCAAGCAGATTCCGCCGTACGTCACGATCTTCCGCATCCACGGACCGTTCCTCTTCGGCACCACGGACAAGATCTACACGCTGCTGGATCAGATCGACGCGCTGCCACCGGTCGTGATCGTCCGGCTGCGCAACATGAACGCCATCGACGCGACCGGCCTGCACGCGCTGGAGCACGTGGCCGATCTGCTGCACGCGTCGGGCCGGGGCCTGATCCTGTGCGGCGCCCTGCCGCAGCCGGCGCAGCTGATGCGGCAGGCCGAGTTCCACGAGCACGTCGGCGCCGAGAACATCTGCGTCGACATCACGGCCGCGCTCGACCGCGCGCCGGCGCTCTACGCCGCGCTGCCGCCCCGCATCGGGCCGCGCGTGAAATCCGGCTGAAGCCGGATCCGACAGAGTGGCCCTGGAAGCGATATGATGCGGGGCGCAGATCGAGGCCAACCATGATGATGAAGAGAGTCCTGCTGGCCGCGCTTGTCGCCGCCGCGGCCGCCTGGCCGGCCGGTGCGCAGGGCGCCAACACCTACAAGGCGCGGCTCAGCCCGCTGCCCCACACGATTCAGACGCTCGCCACGCTCGCCGGCCGCGGGTCGGTGACCGCCACGCTCCAGGGACGCACGCTCACGGTGACCGGCACGTTCGAGGGCCTGCCATCGGCCGCGACCCTCGCGCACCTGCACCGCGGACGACCCGGCGTGCCGGGCGAGCCGTTCGCGGATCTCACGATCACGAAAGACACGAGCGGCACGATCTCGGGCCGTGTGGACCTGACGCCGGCGCAGGCGCAGGATCTGGCCAAGGGCTGGATCTACGTGCAGGTGCACAGCGAGAAGGCGCCCGACGGCAACGTGCGCGGCTGGCTCTTCCAGGAGAAACAGAAATGACGCGCGGGTCCAAGACGACGACTTCCCTCCTGGCCGCGGCCGGGATGGCGGCGCTCGCGGTCGCGGTCGGATCCGGCCAGCAGGCGCCCGCGCCCGTCTACACGGCGGCGCAGGCCACCGCCGGCCGGGCCGCGTACGACGCGAACTGCGCCAGCTGCCACATGCCGGACCTCGGCGGGCGCAACGAGGCGCCGCAGCTCGCGGGCGGCAACTTCATGAACACGTGGCGCACGCGCACCACGCAGGATCTCTTCGAATTGATGCGCGGCACGATGCCGCCCGACGGCCCAACGCTCAGCGACGACCAGTACCTCGCGATCGCGTCGTACGTCCTGCAGTCGAACGGCGCACCGGCCGGCGCGCAGGCGTTCAGCGGCGCCACCTCGGTGGCCATCGGGTCCGTCGCCACCGGCCAGGCGCCCCAGCTCGCCGCAGGCGGGTCGCGGCGGCGCGCCCGGCGGACGCGGCGGCCCCGCGGGCGGCGCACCCGCGGGCCGCGGCGGGCGCGGCGGCCCCGCGCCCGTGCGCGGCCTCACCGTCGAAGGCCACATCCAGAACTTCGTGCCCGTCACCGACCAGATGCTGCGCAATCCGTCCGACGGCGACTGGCTGATGGCGCGCCGGAACTACCAGGGCTGGAGCTACAGCCCGCTGTCGGCGGTCACGACGTCGAACGTGAAGAACCTGCACCTGGCGTGGGTGTGGGCGATGAACGAGGAGGGCGGCGCGAACGAGCCGACGCCGATCGTGCACGACGGGATCATGTACCTGAACAATCCCGGCAACACGATGCAGGCGCTCGACGCGAAGACCGGCGACCTGCTCTGGGAAAACCACGTCGGCCCCGAGGAGCAGGTCGGCATCGCGGCCATGCGCAACATCGCGATCTACCAGGACAAGGTCTTCATGGCCACGACCGACGCGCGCCTCGTCGCGCTCGACGCGCGCACGGGGAAGAAGATCTGGGACGTCGCGTTCGGCGACCGCGCGAAGGGTAACTCGTCCACGTCGGGCCCGATCGTGATCAACGGCAAGGTGCTGCAGGGCATGACCGGCTGCGACCGCTACGGCCAGGAGGCCTGCTACATCAGCGCCCACGACCCCAACGACGGCCACCTGCTCTGGAAGTTCCACACGATCGCGCGCGGCAACGACCCGGGCGCCGACACGTGGGGCAGGCCTCGCCGACAACCTGCGCGTCGGCGGCGAGACGTGGATCGCCGGCAGCTACGACCCGGATCTCAACATCACCTACTGGGGCACCGCGCAGGCCAAGCCCTGGATGCCCGCGAGCCGCGGCACGACGGTCTTCGACGGCTCGCTCTACGGCACGTCGACGCTCGCGCTCAACCCCGACACCGGCAAGCTCGCGTGGTACTTCCAGCACATCCCGGGCGAATCGCTCGACCAGGACGAAGTGTTCGAGCGCGTGCTCGTGGACATCGGCGCGAACAAGTACGTGTTCAACATCGGCAAGTCCGGCATCCTCTGGAAGCTCGATCGCATCACGGGCAAGTACGTGGGCAGCGTCGAGACGCTGCTGCAGAACGTGTTCGACCGGATCGATCCGGCCACCGGCAAGCCCACCTACCGCGCCGACATCGTCGAGCAGAAGACCAACGAGTGGATCTCGGCATGCCCGAGCACCGAGGGCGGCCACAACTGGCAGGCGATGAGCTACAACCCGCCGTCAGGGCTGCTCGTCATTCCGCTCAGCCAGTCGTGCATGGAGATGTCCGGGCGCGACATCCAGAAGACCGACGGATCGGGCGGCACCGGCGCCGATCGCCGCTTCTTCGAGATGCCAGGCTCGGACGGCAACGTCGGCAAGCTCGTCGCCTACGACCCGGCGACGATGAAGGAAGTGTGGAGCTACGAGCAGCGGCCGTCGTTCCTGACCGGCGTGCTGTCGACGGCCGGCGGCGTGGCGTTCGTGGGCGACCTGAACCGCACGTTCCGCGCGTTCAACATCCGCACCGGGGAGATCCTCTGGCAGGCGCGCCTCGGCACGTCCGTGCAGGGCTACCCGGTGTCGTTCAGCATCGACGGCAAGCAGTACATCGCCGTCACGACGGGGTTGGGCGGTGGAAGTCCGCGGCTCGTCCCGCAGACGATTACGCCGGAGATCCACCACCCGTCCAACGGCAACGCGATCTACGTGTTCGAGCTGCCGTAATCCCGCACCGCCTTCAGCGGTGCTGCATACCCTGGCCGGCCCACTCGGGCCGGCCGTTCTCGTCCCTGAGCGTCATCGTCTCGCTGCCCTTCGTGATCTGACGGGCCACGATCATCACCTTGTTCGTCATCGTCGCCATGTCGTGCGTCGACGAGCGCGAGCCGATGATCGTCAGCGAGTCCCCGGCGCCGAATGTGTAGTGGTGGTCGTCGAGAAACGCCTTCGGGCCGAGCGCCACTTCGACCGCTTCGTCCGCGGTCTTGACCATCAGGTGGAGGCCGTTGCCGTCTGGCGGCTCGATGACCTCCGTGACGGTTCCGGTCACGGTGACTTCACTGGCCGCGTCGTAGCCGGCAGCCTGCGGCATCATCATGTGTCCGCGGCCCTGCATCATGTTCCCGGCATCGCCCCGCATCATGGCCATCGTGCCGGCGCCCTGGCCCCGCATCATGCCGGACTGGCCTTGCATCATCGTGCCGCCCTGCATCATGGGGCAGCTGGTCCCCATGTCGGCCGGCATCTGAGACGAACTCTGGGCAAGCACCGCCACCGGCAGCGCGATCGCCAGTACCGCGGAACCCCAAACAGACTTGCGCGATAACATCACGAACCTCCTTCACGGGTGTGCCGGGATCCCGACACACCAACGGCCGTACCGGCATCTACTGCACGAGTGATGCCGGGGGAAGAGGGTGCGGGGCGCTGGGTGCGGGGTGCTGACGGCTGACGGCTAACCGCTAACGGCTAACGGCTGACCGCTAACGGCTGACGGCTAACGGCTAACGGCTAACGGCTGACGGCTAGCTTTCTCACAATGTGTCCGGTGACGCGGCCGGTGGCGGTTTCGCCGGGCACGGTCTCGCCGACGTAGATGTTGCCGGCCTTGTCCACGGCCACGCCCTCGGCGAGCGCCTCGGTGAACTTGTATTTGATCGATCCGTCCTTCGCGCTGCCCACGAACACGCCCTTGCGGTCGTTGTAGTCCACCACGTAGAGCGTGTCGTCGGGGGCGATGAAGATGCCGCTCGGCGATCCGAACTGCGTCCACTGATCGATGAAGTTGCCGTCCTGGTCGAAGATCTGGATGCGCTTGTTCGAGCGGTCGCCGACGAAGAGGCGCCCGCGCGAGTCGAAGTACATCGTGTGCGGCAGGTCGAATTCGCCGGGGCCCGTGCCCTTCTTGCCCCAGGCCTTGATGAACTTCCCGTCTGGCGAGAACTTCACGATGCGCGAGTTCACGTGGCCGTCCGAGACGAAGATGTCGCCGTTGGGCGCCACGGCCACATCGGTCGGGCCGTTGAACGTGTCCGGGCCGTCGCCGGCAACGCCGGCCGTGCCGAGCGTCATCAGGAGCTTCCCATCGCGCGTGAACTTGAACACCTGCTGGCCCTTGCCGTCACGGCCGCGGCCGTCGGTGACCCACAGGAAGCCGTTGCGATCCACGCGGATGCCGTGCGGCCACACGAACATCCCCTCGCCCCACATCTTGAGCACCTTGCCCGACGCGTCGAACTCGACAATCGGCGGCGAGTTGCGGTGGAACGCGAACACGCGGCCGTTCGCGTCGATCGTCATGCCCGGCACTTCTCCATACGTGACGCCTGTGGGCAGCGCGCCCCAGCCGTCGACGAGCGTGTACGGCCCCTCCGGGAAGGTCTGCGCCACCAGGGTCGCGGCGGCGACGACGGCGGCGGCAAGCGCGAGCGCGGCGGCGGTTCGGGCGCGAAGCATCATGGCCCCGTATTATAGTGCCGGTATGAGCTCCCCGCGGGCCCGGCGGCTCATCGCGTGCACGGCGGCGGCGCTCGTCCTCGGCGCGTCGCTGGCGTACGCGCAGTTCATCTACCGCGGGGGCGGCGGCGGCTTCCGCCGGTGGGCGCCCAACTGGGCCACGGCCGCCAGCTTCGACGGCTCCTTCACCTACTGCCGCGCGTACTACACCAGCAACCGCCGCGAGGCGGGGGGCTCGGGTGCGGACACCGACTACCCCGGGGCCGACAACAATTTCTCGGTGCGCCTCGGCGAGCTGACGAAGGTCCACGTGAAGCTCGACGACGAACACCAGCCCGACCACGTCGTCGTGCGATTGACCGACCCCCTGCTCTTCAACTGCCCGATGATCTACATGGAGGATGTCGGGACGGCGCACTTCGACGACGACGAAGTGGTGGCCCTGCGGGAGTACCTGCTGAAGGGCGGCTTCCTCGAGACCGACGACTTCTGGGGCGAGGTGGCATGGGCCCAGTGGGCCGAGGAGATCGGGCGCGTGCTGCCGCCGGCCGACTATCCGATCCGCGACATCACGCTCGATAATCCCGTGATGCACATGATGTACGAGCTGAAGGGGATCGAGCAGGTGCCGTCGATTCAGTCGTGGCTCCGGCTCGGCGGCGGCACCTCCGAGCGCTACGATGCGCCGCATTCCAACTTCCGCGGCATCGCGGACGCGCGCGGCCGGCTGATGGTGGTGATGCTGCACGACACCGACATCCCCGACACGTGGGAGCGCGAGGGCGAGAGCCCCGAGTACTTCGCGCGGTTCTCGCCCGACGGCTACGCGATTGGCATCAACCTCGTGCTCTACGCGATGACCCACTAAGGCGCTCGTGCACGCGAGCGACTCCCGCACACCTCGGACGGCCTCGGCGAGCGCAACCGCCGGCATACTGGCGCTCGTCGGCGTCGTCGCGGCCGTGATGTTCTTCCTCGACCTGGGGCGTCCCCCGCTGCTGCTCTGGAACGAATCGCGCGAGGCCGTCCACGCGGTCGAGATGAGCCGCACGGGCGACCTGCTCGTGCCGACGATCGACGGCCGGCCGGACGTCGAGGACGCGAAGCCGCCGCTCGCCAACTGGCTCGGCGCCCTCAGCGTGCACGTCCTCGGCGAGAACGAGCTGGCCGTCCGGCTCCCGTCCGCGCTGGCGGCGTGGGCGACCGTCCTCCTCATCGTCTGGTTCGGCGCGCGCCAGCTCGACGATCCTGTCGCGGGCCCCCTCGGCGGCGTCATCCTGCTGACCACGCTCGGCTTCGTGGGCCTGCATGTGGCCCGCTCCGCGGATGTCGACGCGCTGCTGGCGCTGTGGACGACGGCGGGACTGCTGGCCGGATTTCTGTACATCGAAACCGGAGGCTGGGCGGCGCTGGCCATCGCCGCCCTGTCGTTCGCCGCCGCGCTGATGACCAAGAGCGTCGCCGCGCTCATCCCGGCGCCCGCGCTGCTGCTGCACGCGGCCGTCCGCCGGCGCCTCGGCGACGTCCTCTCGGACTGGCGCGCCTGGGTGGCCACGATCGCGGCCGTGATCCCGATCGCGGTCTTCCTGGTGCTGCGCGAGCGCCTCACGCCGGGAAACCTGTCCACGGCGCTCGGCGTGGCCGGGCGGTTCGTGACGCCCGTCGACGGGCACGCCGGCCCGTGGACGTACTACTGGGATGAGCTCGTGCACAACGGGCTGTTCTTCCCGTGGGTGCTCGTGGTGCCGATGTCGCTCGCCCCGGTCTGGTCCGACGCGCCGCGTCGGCGATTCGTGGGGTTCGCCGTTCTCGCCACGGCGACGGAGTTGATCGTGCTGACGATCTCGCGGACGAAGCTCCCGTGGTATCCCGCGCCGATCTACCCTGTCGCGGCGCTGGCCTGCGGCGCGGGCCTGTCCATCTTCGTGCGCCGCGCCTGGTCCGCCAGCACGGTCGACCGCACCACGGCCGTGGTCGTGTCCGCCGCCCTCTTCCTGCTCGTGCCCCTCGGCGCCATCAAGACCACGATCGGCGATCCGGTGGGGACCTGGCCGTTCCGCCGCCTCGAGCGCTTCGAAATGCAGTGGCGCACCCACCTGACGTACCTGCAGTCCCACCTGCCTCCGGGCGCCAGGCTGCGCATCGTGGCCGGGGACAGCCTTGCAGAGCCGATCTTCTACGCCGAGGCCCTGCATCTCGCGTCGCCGCCGATGCTCGTGAGCGATCCGGCGCAAGTCGACGTGGGCGACTACGTGGCGACGTGCACGCCCGAGGCCCTCGACCCGTTCGAGGCACACTTCACGTCGACCGACGTCGTCCGCAGCGTGTGCGTGACCATCGTCGTCGGCGCACCGCGAGGTCCCGATGTTCAGCCCTGACCCGATCGGTTACATCCACAGCCCCTACACCGACACGAAGGCGATCCCGAAGGGCGCCGGCGCGACGCACGACGTCGACGGCACGCTCGAGATCCTCCCCGCGTTCGAGCCCGGGCTGAAGGACATCGACGGCTTCTCGCACCTCTTCGTGATCTGGGAGTTCCACAAGACGCGCGGGCCGCTGCTCACCGCCACGCCGCCGTTCGACGGCCGCGAGCACGGCGTGTTCGCGACGCGCTCGCCGCAGCGCCCCAACCCGATCGGCCTCACCGTCGTCCGGCTGCTGAAGCGCGAGGGCCGGATCCTGCACGTGCACGGCGTGGACATGCTCGACGGCACGCCGATCCTCGATCTCAAGCCGTACCTCTCGAGCGTGCCCGCCGGCGAGCTGACACGCGGATGGGTCGCCGAGGCGGAAGCCCGCAGCCGCTGACACATCGACATGCCCCCATCCTTTCGCGTCGATCCCGGGCTGGCTGCCAGCTATCCCGACGTCTACACCGCCGAGGCCCTCGCGGCGCTCGAGGCGCTCGCGCCGCTCGACGTGGACCGCCGCGCGCTGATGGTCGCGCGCATCGAACGGCGCGCCGCGCGGGCGCGCGAAGGCCGCCGCATCGCGTTCCTCCCCGAAGAGGCGACGATCCCGCGGACGGCGATCACGGTCGCCGACGCGCGCGCCGGACGGTTCGACGGCGCCGAGATCCCCGAGGACCTCCAGCGCCAGTGGATCCAGGGCACGGGCCCGGCCGCGCGGCCTCACAGCTCGATCGAGCGCAGCCTGCGCAACATCGCGTACGCGCTGCTGTCGGGCGCCGACGGCTGGATGTTCGACGGCGAGGACGCGCTCGGCCAGGTGTCGACGATGTCGCTGGAGAATCAGCGGAACCTGACGCTCGCGATCCATCGCGACGCGCTGTTCCTGCGCGTGGCGCAAGAGGTGGCCGGCGAGATGAACCGCTGGGCCGCCGGCTTCTTCACGCGCGACATCATCGACGACTGGGAGCGGCAGCTCGGGTTCACGACGATCCTGTTCCGGCCCCGCGGTCTGCACCTCGACGACCGGCACATCCGCCGCGCCGACGGATCCGGCTTCTCCGCCTCGATCGCGGACCTGGTGCTCTTCGTCGTGAACAACGAACGGCGCCTGCGGTCTGAGGGCGCGTCGCTGGCGCTGTACCTGCCGAAGATCCAGACAGCCGAGGAGGCCGCGCTGTGGCGCGACCTGATGGAGGCGCTCGAGCGGCACCTCGGCCTCGTGGCGGGCGCGATCAAGGCCTACGTGCTCGTCGAACAGCTCGAGGCGTCGTACCAGCTGATGGAGATCCGCGCGGCGCTCGGCGCCCACTTCGTCGGCTTCAACACCGGCCGGTGGGACTACATCAACAGCGTGTCGGACGCGATGGCGTGGGATCGCGGCTTCGTGAACCCGAACATCGAGTCGATCACGATGACGTACGGCTACATGCGGACGTACGAGGATCGCGTCCGCCGCGCCGTGAACACGCCGGACCGCCACGGCCGGTTCGCGCTCTGGCAGGGCGGGATGGAGCCGAACATCCCGGTCGGCTCCGCCGAGGGCGTGGCGAACGGGATGGCGCGCGCCGTCGCCGGCGCCGAGCGCGAGCAGCGCGAGGGCGCCAGCGGCAAGTGGGTCGCGCACTGGAAAATGGTCCACATCATTCGGCCCGTGTGGGAACAGGTTGGCGAGGCCAACCAGCTCGGGCGGCGGTTCCCGCCACTCACCTACACGGCCGCCGACGCCGACGCGCTCGTCTCGCTCGAGCCGGCGCCGCGCACCGTCCGCGGCGCGCGCAACCTGCTCAGCGTCGCGCTCCAGTACGGCAACGCGTTCGGCCAGGGTTTCCAGGCCGCGGCGCTCAAGCCGGCAGACTTCTTCGGCGACGACGACATTCTGTACCTGATGGAAGACATGGCCACCGGAGAGATCCGGTTGAGCATTCTGTGGGAGTGGCTGCACAAACAGGCGCCGTTCACCGAGAACGATCCGGACGGCCTCCGCGCGGGCGACACGCTCACGCCTGAGCGGTTCCGGCGGCTCCTCGACGAGGAATACGAGAAGCTGCGCCGCGCCGGCGACCGCGACGTCCACGACGATTCGAAGGACACGACGCTGCCGATCGCGCGCGCGATCGTCGAGACCTACGTCCGCGAGGACGTGAAAGTGCCGTGGTATATCGATCTGCTGAACATCAACCTGAACAACCACGACCTCGCCGAGGCGCGGCGGCGGATCCGGCTGTTCGTCGAGACGTTCCGCGCGTCGGGCACGCGCATCACCGAGAACCTGGACCTCTAAGGGTCGCAAGATGTCATCGGGATTCGCACTCCAGATTCGGTCCGACCATCGATCGCAGCTCCGGTTCATGCGCGCGCACCGCCGCGCGCGCGCGCGCCGCGCCCCAGCTCCAGTTTCGGGCGAGCGGCGCCGTCTCCGGAGGCCAGCGCCGCAGCATCTGCCGCGCGAGCCGGCACTGGGCGTCCGCCGGCAGACCCGGCAGCGCGTCGATCAGAATTGGCGCGGCGTCGCCGTGCAGCGACGTCGCGTACGCCACGTCGAAGGGCACCGTGGCGCCAGGCGACGCGGTGCGTTCCAGGTTCGTGCGCGCGATCAGCGCGTCCGGATTGACGACGAACAGTAGCATGACAGTCGCGAGGCCCGTCACGAGCATCCCGAACGCGAACCGGTCGCGGCGGCCGCTCAGCACCGTTGCGGCAAGCCACAGCAGCATGGCCCCGGCAAACAGCAGCAGCACCATGGCGAAGAAGCGCGCGTCGGTCAGGCCGTAGGTGGCGTAGTAGAGGCGCAGCCGTTGCAGCGCCGACGCGGCGACCGCGAGCACCAGCACGATCTGGACGCCGGCGAGGCCGCGGAAGATGGACGTGTCGCGCGGGTCGCGGCGGTCGAGGAGCCAGTCCGCGGCGAGCAGGATCGGCGCGACGAAGACGACGGCGAACACGAGCTCGAAGAAGCCGCGCCGCGCGTACTCGGCATACGTCAGGTCCGGCGTCAGCTGGACGAGCGAGTCGCCGCCGAACAGATACCGCAGCTGTACGACGACGAAGACGAGGAACAGGAGGTTGAGCGCGCCGAGCGCGGTTCCGATCTCGGTGATGCCGAGCGCGGGGCGCTTTGGCGTGACGCCGAGCTCGGCGCCGTCCTGCCAGAGCGCTTCCACCAGCGGCAGCTCGGTGCCCGTCAGGAAGCCGCGCAGGTAGCCCGTCGCGATCCACCCGAACACCGCAAACGCCGCGACATGGCTCGCCACGAGCTCGAAGTCGAACCGCACGAGGCTCGACACCAGCTCGGCGAACACGGCGTCCGCCGACACGAAGAGCGCGCCGAACACGAGGACGAGCGGCACCGCGATCGCGAGGCCGCGGCCGACGGCCGCCGCTCGCCGCCACCCGGCAGCCGTGCCCGCGGTCTCGGCGCGTGGCACGCGCGCCATGTCCAAGACCGCGATCGCCGCGGACGTCCACGCGCGAAACGCGCCGAGCGCCAGCACGACAGCGTACCGGACCACGCCGGAGCGGCGCAGCCAGGACGTGTCGAGCCGATACGCCGCGATCGCGAACGCCATCGTCGCGGAGCCGAGCGCGAGCAGCTTGAGCGGCGGCGCGTCGCGCCACGCCAGCCCGGCCGCGAACGCGACGCCGACGAGCAGCCATATGGTGCGCCCGCGATCGAGCGGGGACGCCCGCCGGCCGGAGAGCACGACGGCGGCGAGGGCCACCGACGCGATCCACAGCGACCAGTTCAGGCCGAACGGTCCGGCCGAGCGCAGGAGCACGTCTCCGAGGACCCCGAGGATTACTGCGGCCGCGAGTAGGTGAGGCATGGCCAACTACTTTACAATACAAAGCTCTCTGTGTAAACTCCTCCCATGCGCATCCTCCGGGCCACCCATTTCGGCATGTGCTTCGGCGTCCGCGACGCCGTCGCCCTTGCCCTCGAACACGCCGACGCCGGGCCGCTGACGATCCTCGGCGACCTCGTCCACAACCCGACCGTCCTCCGCGAGCTCGAGGCCAGGGGCGTCGCGGTGGCACACGACCCCGCCGACGTCACGACGGCGACCGTCATGGTGACGGCCCACGGCACGTCGGGGCGGACCCTGGCCCGAGCCCGCGCCGCGGGCCTGACCGTCGTCGAAGCCACATGCCCGCTGGTCCACGTCGCGCATCGCGCCGTCGCCGCCCTCGCCCGCGACGGCTATCACATCGTCATCGTCGGCCGGCGCGATCACGTGGAGGTGCGCGGCCTCACGGACGATCTCGACCACTTCGACGTGGTGCTCGACGAGGAGGACGTTCTCGCGCTCGAAGCACATCCGCGGATCGGGGTCGCGGCGCAGACGACGCAGCCGGTCGAGAAGGTGCGGCGGCTCGTCGATCTGATCCAGCGGCGGTTCCCGCGGGCGGACGTGCGGTTCTTCGACACCGTCTGCTCGCCCACCAAGGAGCGGCAGTCCGCGGCGATCGAGCTGGCGCGCCAGGCCGACGTGGTCGTCGTGGTCGGCGGCCGGTCGAGCAACAACACGCGAGAGTTGCTGCAGACGTGCGGGCGCTACTGCGCCCGCGTGCATCACGTGGAGACGGACGAGGACGTCCGTCCGGAATGGTTCGACGCCGCGGCGATCGTGGGGCTGACGGCCGGCACGTCGACGCCGGATGACGTCATCGACCGCGTCGAGACGCGCCTCCGCGAGATCGCTTCGGCGACGCGAGCATGCGGGATGCCCTCATGACCGCGGAACGTAATCGCTGGGCCATCGTCTTCGTCTTCGCGATCGCGATGGCCTGGATGGAAGCCGCGACCGTGTTCTACATCCGCGCGCTGGTCGGGCGGATCGAGCCGTACCAGGCCTTTCCGTTGCCCCAGGAAGCGATGATGGGCGCGCTCGGCACCGTCGAGCTGTGGCGCGAAGCGGCCACGCTGGTCATGATCGCGACGATGGGGATGCTCGCGGGGCGGACGTGGCGCCGGCGCTGGGGCTACGCGGCGATCGCGTTCGGCACGTGGGACATCTTCTACTACCTCTTTCTCCACGTCATTTCCGGCTGGCCCAGGACGGTGCTCGACTGGGACGTCCTGTTCCTGCTGCCGCTGCCGTGGTGGGGGCCCGTGATCGCGCCCGTCAGCATCGCGCTGGTGATGATTGCGTGGGGCACGCTCGCGACGCAGTCGAGCGACGGGACGCCCGATGGGCGCTGGACGTGGACCCTCGCCGGCATGGGAACGGCGTTGGCGCTGGCCACGTTCATGCTCGACGCCTGGCGCGCGCTCCCCGGCGGCCGCGACGCGGTCCTCCAGGTGCTGCCGACGACGTTCAACTGGCCGCTGTTCGGTGTGGCGCTGCTGCTGATGGCGACGCCGGCGCTCGCGCGCGTGCGTCGGCTCTGACGTTCTTATTTCTTCCGCGTCGCCTTGATGAGCGCGTCCATGTGGTCGAGATACTTCTCGAACGCCTTGCGGCCGGCCGCGCTCAGGCGATAATCGGTCCGCGGCATGCGGCCGGCGAACGTCTTCTCGCACACGACATAGCCGGCATCCTCGAGCCGGCGCGCGTGCACGCTCAGGTTCCCGTCCGTGGTGCCCGTGATGGCTTTCAGATCGGTGAACGAGATCGTCTCGCTGCCGGCGAGCGCCGCGAGGATCGCCAGCCGCGTCCGGTCGTGAATGACGCGATCGAGCCGCTCGGGCAGCGGCCGCGTCTGCCGTTCGCGCCCGGCCTGACCCTGACCCGCCGCCGATGCTTTCACCGCCCTTGCCGCGCCTCTATCCGCCATGTTTCCTCGCGATGTGCACTCCGAATGCCAGTTGCAGTCCGCCGAAGCCGAGCCCGAGCCAGAGGTTGCCCCACGCGGGCGGCGTCACCAGGGCCGCGACGCCGAGCGCCATGAACGACACGCCAATGACGCGCACCGCCGCGATGGTGAAGAGGCCGCCCACGAGCGCGCCGGTGCCGTAGAGCAGGAGCCAGATGGCCGGCAACAGCGCTTGCGCGCCGTTCATCCAGGCGCCCCAGGTCAGCGCCGCGCCGGCGACGAGCGGCGCGGCCAGGCTCATCGCGAACCGGCGTCCGACGGCGCCGTTCAGCGGCGCGCCCAACGTGACGGCCTTGCGCCGCATGCTCGTGACGCCGACGGCCATGGCCGCGATCGCCGCGGCCAGCCAGACGATCAGCCAGCGTTCGGGAGACGTCTGGGTGGCGGCGACGCCGGCGGCGACGAGGCCGATGACGCCCATGGCGGCGCCGCCGAGGCCGGGCACGGCCGTGAACGTCGCGCTCCGTTCCATCGTCCGGCGGATGAACTGGAGGCTCTCTTCGGCGTGTGCGCCGACGGAGGTCGTCGCCTCTTCACCCGCCTGGCGCGGCATATCGGCCAAGGGTACCGTCCGGGAGGCTCTTGTGTCAAAGTTCTTTGTTCGACCAAGGATGGTGCGCCCGGGCTGGGGGCTACAGACGTCGGCGGGCGGGCCGATATTCCGCTCGGATGCCCGTCCTGCGTTTGAGCGTCGTCACCTTTCCGCAGTCGTCGAAGGCCTGGTCCGCGCGCGCGCTCGAACACGACGTCGCGACCACGTCCAGGAGCGCCGAGGGCGCGCTCGACGCCCTGCTGAAGATCGTCCGCGCCCATGCGGCGACGACGGCCTGCCACCCGACCGCGGCGAGACGCGCGCTGTGGAAGCCTCGGGCGATCAGCGCCTGATCGCCCGGCCGCCGTTCGCGGCGGGTCAGGCGACGTGGTTGCGGCCGGCGTCGCGCGCGCGGCGCATCTGCTCGGCCGCCCGGGCGAGCGCGGCCCCGAACGGTTCGTCAGGCTGCAGTTCGGTCACCCCGCCGGCCACGGCCAGCCGATAACGCCCCCCCGCCTGCAGCGCGGCACGCACGCGCTCGGCGACCATCCGCGCCTCCGCAGCCCCGAGTCCCGGCAGCACCAGCAGCAGCTCGTCGTCGCTCCAGCGGATCGGCAGATCCGACTGGCGGATCGCCCGGAGGAGCGTCTCGCCGGTCAGCGCGATCGCCGTGTCGGCCGCGTCCGGCGGCGGCAGGCCGCCGCGATCGAGGGGCCCGACATGGAACAGGACGACGCTCAGGGGCTGCTGCTCGCGGCGCGCGCGGGCCACCTCGCGCGCGATGGCGAACTCGCCGTGCTGCCGCGCCAGCAGCGGCGCGAACGATTCGATCGGCGCGGGTGGCTCGGCTGGCACCGCGCGCAACTCGCGGGGCCGCGCGGCGGACGCGACGGGCGCCTCCGGCGCGACCGGTGCCGCTGGCGCCGCCGGTGCCGCCGGCACGAACCGGTGCCACGCGCGGCCGAGCCCCTCGAGCGACCGCACCTGCGAGTCCGCGAGGGTGAGCGGCGCCACGTCGAACACGCAGAGCGTGCCCACGATCTCCCTGGCCGGCGTCACGATCGGCACGGCGGCCAGCCCGCGGACGTCGCCGCGCTGCGCGGACTCGGGCAGATCGCGCAGCGAGGCCGGCAGGTCGGGCAGCGGGACGGCGGCCAGATCGGGCGCGACGAGCGAGCGGCCCGACGCGATCACCCAGTCGAACACCTGCGCCAGGTACGTCGGCGACGGCGGCATCGGGGTGTCGGACCACCACGTGACGGACGCGCGAAACTGCGTCGTGCCCGGCGCCCTGGCGTACACGGCCACGCCCGGCGCGGTGCACACGCCACGAGCCTCATCGGTGATCGCGTTCATGAGCTCGTGCAGCTGTTCCGCGGTGAGGGCGGGCGCGGCGGACTCCGCGGGACGTGCCGCGACGTGCCGCGCGAGCGCATGCCCGACGGCCGCCTCGATCACGGCCGGGCGCGCCGATTCGCGCAGGATGCGGACGTGAAACCCGGCCAGCCGGATGACGGCAAACTCGCGCACTTCGCGATCCGGCGACCACGCCACGACGGCGGTCTGGCTGTCGCCCGCGCAGGCCGCCTCGATCACCTCGAAGGCGCTGCGGCCGGGCAGGGACAGATCGATCAGGAGTACGGCGGGCGGGCCGAGCCGGTCGATCACGCGACCCGCCTCATCGCCGGTGGTCGTGACGAGCGCGCCGACGCCCTGCGCCTTGACGATCTTCAGGCACACCACCGCGCGCTCGACATCGGCATCCGCGAGCAGCACGTAGGGTTCGGCGGGGGTCGGCAAACCGGGACGAGGGGTGGCGTCTGATGGCATCGCGTCGCTAACGCGGGTCTCCACCGTCCACCCGTACGCGGTTCTTGCCGTCGGCTTTCGCCTGATAGAGGCACCTGTCGGCCCGGCCGAACAGATCCTGCGCCGTGTCGCCCTCGCGCATGACCGCGCCGCCCACGCTCATCGACAGCGCGCGCGTCAGCCGTGGGCCGTCGCGCTGGCCGTCGTGTTCCGCGAGCAGGCGGCCGATCCGCTCCGCGCACGCGGCGGCGCTCGCGGTGTCGGCGCCGGGCATCAGCACGGCGAATTCGTCGCCGCCGTAGCGCGCGCACACGTCGAACACGCGGACGGCCGCGCGCATCGTCCGACCTACGGCGCGCAGCACCTCGTCGCCCGTGAGGTGGCCGTGCGAGTCGTTGATGAACTTGAAATCGTCGATGTCGGCGACGAGGAGCGCCAGGCCCGCCTTGCCGCGCCGGGCGCGCTCGAGTTCCTGGTGCATCCTGACGTCGAGGGCCTGGCGATTGAGCAGGCCGGTGAGGGAATCCACGGTGGCGGCGTACGCCAGTTGGTGCACCTCGACGTCGTATCGAGCCGCGACGATGGCCAGCCCGGCGATGAGCGCGGCGGTGCGCAGCACGAACCGGTCGCCGCGGTCGAACGGCGTGCCGTCGCGCTTGTCCGTCGCCGCGAGCACGCCGATGCTCTCGAGCCCGGCCACCATCGGCACGGCGCCGAACGAGAACGTGCGGTACGGCCGGTTCGCCGCCGCGCCGAAACGGCGCACGTCGCTGACGAACACCGGCCGCCGTGTCGCGTGCACGTGCCCGAGCACCCACGCGCCCGGCCGGATGGCGCGATCCTCGATCTCGGAGACCGGATAGCCGTGGGCCGCGGCGAGCAGCAGACAGTCCTGCGCCGGCTGGTGGAGCGCGATGGCGACGCGATCGGCGCCCAGCAGGTCGGCGACGTGATCGACATTGCGCTGGCAGACCGTTTCGACGTTTTCGAGGCGGCTGACATGGCGCGCCATCGCGTAGGCCTTCACGGACGCGGCGTCCATGCGCCGCCGGGCGTGCCGCTCGCGAACCGACATGAGCGCGTACGAGACCAGCTGTGCCCACAGCGTCAGCGCGTCGTCCGCGTCGGGCCACTCCGCGGCCAGAAAAATCGCGAGCCGCGGCGCCTCGTGGCCCCGCGGCGGGCAGACGATGGTCCACGCCGTCCCGCCCAGCTGCTGCCGCTGCGGCCGCGCGGCGCCGCGCAGCGCGAGCACCTCGAGCGCCAACCGCGCCTCGCGGATCGGGAGCACGGCGGCGCCGTCCAGCGCCTCGGCGGACAGACGCCAGCCGCGGTCGAGATCCTCGAAGGCGCAGGCGGGCACGCGCAGCACGCGGGCAACGCCGGCGACCAGCGTCTCGAGCGCCGCTTGCGGATCCGGCCTCTGAGCGGCAGCGTCGGCGATCCGGGCGAGGTCGAGCGCCGATGCCTGCGGTGATCCAATGGCGGGGGATGGCATGAGCCGACCTGCGCATTATTGCAGGGATTGACGTGCGGTTGAATCGGTTGAGCCTGAGACCGGGAAACGACAGATCTGTCAGCGGGTGCGAAAGTTGGCGGAGAGAGAGGGATTCGAACCCTCGGTAGGGTTTCCCCTACACACGCTTTCCAAGCGTGCTCCTTCAACCACTCGGACATCTCTCCGTTCGAATGGAATCAATAGCTTACCGTGAGGCGTGCTGACGCGTCCATCGCCGAAGCCTCAGAGATCGTGAATCACGGCGGGCGGAACGGCGGCCCGCAAGGCGTTCAGCACCGCCAGAACGTCGATGACTTCCTGGGTGATGGCGCCGCCCACCGGGCTCAAATGGCCCGTGGCGGCGAAGGCCATGCCGATGACGCTCAGCGCCATGCCGCCCACGGCGCTCTGGAGCGCGATGGTTCGCATGCGGCGGCTGATGTGCATGAACTCGTCGACCTTCTCCAGGGAGTTGTCCATGACCACGACGCCCGCCGCTTCGGCGGTCACGTCGCTGTTCTGCCCGATCGCCATCCCGACCGTGGCGGCCAGCATGGCCGGGGCATCGTTGATGCCGTCCCCCACGTACAACGTCTTGGCGGCGGCGGTTTCCGAGCGGACGATGGCGAGCTTTTCCTCCGGACTCTTCTGCGCGTAAATGTCCGTGATGCCGATCTGCTCGCCGAGGTAGCGCACCTCCGACTCGCGATCGCCCGAGACGATCATCACCTTCTTGAACTGGTGCTTCGGGCCCAGATGCTTCACGAAGGAGCGGCTCTCCGCTCGAGGCGCGTCGCGAAAGCGCAAGGCCGCCGCGTAGCGCCCGTCGATCACCACGACGCATTCGAGTCCCCCGGCGAGCGGCGGGAGTTGATCGGCGCCGGGAATATGCTGCGCCATCAGCGTCTTCCGGCTGGTGACCTGCACCCCATGGCCCGCCACTGTTCCACGCAGCCCCTGCCCGGGCGGTTCACTCACCTCGGTGGCTTCCGGAATCTGCATCCCCGCCTTCGTCGCCGACGCCACGATGGCGCGCGCGAGCGGATGTTTCGAGTAGCGTTCCAGGCTCGCCACGAGTGTCAGCACGTCCGGCTGGGCGAAGCCCGGCGCGATCAGTTGTTCGGTCAGCGCCGGCTCGCCGTAGGTCAGCGTCCCGGTCTTGTCGAAAATGGCCGTGCGACACTCCGCGATCTGCTCGAGCACGACGGGACTCTTGACGATGATCGCGCGGCGGGCGCACAGGGAAATGGAGCCGATGATCGCGATCGGGATGGCGATGAGGAGCGGGCACGGCGTGGCGATGACCATGACCGCGAGGAAGCGAATCGGGTCTCCGGTGACGACCCACGCGGCCACGGCGACCGTCAGCGCGACCGGCGTGTAGATGGCGCCCAGGCGATCCCCGAGCCGGCGCAGCGTCGGCCGGCTGGCCTCGGACTCGCGCATGACGTTCATGATCTTCGCGTAGCGCGAGTCGGCCGCGCGCTGGGTGGTGCGAATCGTCAGGGCGGACTCGCCGTTGATCGCGCCCGAGAGCACGGTCGATCCGCGCGTCTTGGTGATCTGGAACGGCTCGCCCGTCAGGTAGGACTCGTCCATCACGCCGTGGCCGTCGATCACCGTGCCGTCCACCGGGCAGATATCGTGCGGGTAGATCACGAGGGTGTCGCCGATGGCCACGTCCTGCAGCCCGACGTCCACGATCTCGGCGTCCCGCTTCCGATGGGCCACCGACGGCATCCGCTTGGCCAGCGCGGCCAGCACCGAGGAGGCGCTGCGTAACGCGTAGCTCTCCAGCGCGTCACCGCCCGCGAGCATCAGCACGATGATGGAGCCCGCCAGGTACTCGCCCAGCAGGACCGACGCGATGATCGAAATGCCGCCGAGCAGATCCGAACCGAATTCCCGCTTCAGGAGCTTCCCGAGCAGGTCATAAAGGAGAGGCACGCCGCCGACCGCGAGCGTGACCAGCAACGGAATCTGGTAGCTGGCCGGACTGGCACGGAAGCCGAACCGAAGCACGAGGTGGACGCACGATGGCCGCGACAGAGAGCGCCGCGATGAGCGTGGTCTTGCGGCGCCACGGAGGCGACGACGTCTCGGTCACCCGAGCCACCCCTCGACCTTCGATCGGCTCGGGACACCACCGGCGTGCACGACCTGCCCCTCGATCACGACGCCGGGCGTCGACATGATGCCGTAGCGCATGATGTCCTGGATGTCCTCCACCTTCTCGACGAGGATCTCCACGCCCTTGTCGTGCGCGACCGCCTCGATCAGCTTGATCGTGTTCTTGCAGTTGGCGCAGCCGGTGCCGAGCACCTTGATGTTCGTCATCACGTGTTCCTTCCCTGAGATTACAGCACCGCGTTGAAGACGTACCCGACGAGCAGGATCCCGGCGGCGACCACGGCCATGAACGTCGCGATCAGGCGCACCTTGAGGACCTTGCGCAGGATCACCATTTCGGGCAGCGACAACGCGATGACACTCATCATGAAGGCGAGCACCGTACCGAGGGCGGCGCCCTTGGCGAGGAGGGCCTGCACGATGGGAATCACCCCGGCCGCGTTCGTGTACATGGGCACGCCGACGAGGACGGCCAGCGGCACGCTCCACCAGGCGTCCCTGCCCATGACGGAGGCCATGAACGCCTCGGGCACGTAGCCATGAATCACCGCGCCGATCGCGATGCCGGCCAAAATGTACGGCCACACCTTGCCGACGATCTCGTGCACGGCGGCAAACCCCGCCTCGACGCGATCTGACAGCGTGAGGCGAAGGGCGTCCGCGCGAGCGACGATGCGCGGCATGTCGCGCACCCAGTCTTCCAGATACGCCTCCATCTTCAGCCCGCCCGATGACCCAGCCGGCCACGATCGCGACCGACAGCCCGAGGCCGAGGTAGAGCACGGCGATGCGCCAGCCGAAGAGTCCGAACAGCAGCGTCAGCGCCACCTCGTTCACCATCGGCGCCGCGATCAGGAACGAGAACGTCACGCCGAGCGGGACCCCGGCCTGGACGAAGCCGATGAACAGCGGCACCGCCGAACACGAGCAGAACGGCGTGACGACGCCGAGGCTCGCGGCCATGACGTTGGCGACGCCCTCGGTGCGTCCCGCCAGCAGCACCCTCGTGCGCTCGGGAGTAAAGGCGGAGTTCACCATGCCCATGACGAACACGATCCCCGTCAGCAGGAGCAGAACCTTGGGCGTGTCGAAGAGGAAGAACTGCAGCGCGCCGCCCAGATGGCTCTCGCGATCCACCGGCAGGACTGCGACCAGCGCTTCGGATGCCGGCGCCAGGAGCCAGTAGAGCGCGACCCACGAGACGACAGCCATCGCCAGGAATTCCCTGGGATGGGCATCGGGCCACTTGCGCGTCACCGCGATCACGTCATTCCTTCGTTTTTGCCGGCAAAATGCTGGTCAGGACCACGCTAGCGCGGATCCGATCCCCAGGGTGTTCAGAATTGACCAGACCGTCGCCCGTCGAACCGCTAGCGTGAAGCCATCTGCTTCTTTACTTTAAGGAGAACGTCATGCCTGTAGTCACCGAACCCGTGTCTCCACAAGCCACGCGCGACGCCACAGGCCGCATGATGGCGCTGGTCTATCACGGTCCGGACAAGCGCGCCTGGGAAGACGCGCCACGCCCGGCGATCCAGCACGCGACCGACGCCATCGTCCGGATCACGACCTCCACCATCTGCGGCACCGACCTGCACATCCTCAAGGGCGACGTGCCGAGCGTGACGCCGGGCCGGATTCTCGGGCACGAGGGCATCGGCGTCGTGACCGAGGTGGGATCGGCGGTCACGGCCGTTCATCCGGGCGACCGGGTGATCATCTCGTGTGTCACGGCCTGCGGAAAGTGTGACTACTGTCGAAAAGGCATGTACTCGCATTGCCGCGACGGGGGCTGGATCCTCGGCAACACCATCGACGGCACGCAGGCGGAACTGGTGCGCATCCCGCATGCCGACATGAGTCTCTACCACTTTCCCGCCGGCGGCGATGAAGAGGCGCTCGTCATGCTCAGCGACATCCTGCCGACCGGCTTCGAGTGCGGCGTGCTGAACGGCCAGGTGAAGCCCGGAGACACGGTCGCCATCGTGGGCGCCGGTCCGATCGGTCTCGCCGTCCTGCTGACGGCGCAGTTCTATTCGCCAGCGGCTATCCTGATGATCGATCTCGACGACAATCGACTGCGCGTGGCGAAAGACTTCGGCGCGACGACCCTGATCAACAGCAAGGATGGCAAGGCGGTCGAGCGCGTGCTGGAGTTGACCGGAGGCGAGGGCGTGGACGTGGCGGTCGAAGCCGTCGGCGTGCCCGCGACGTTCGACATCTGCCAGTCCATCCTGGCGCCCGGCGGACACCTGGCCAATGTTGGCGTCCATGGCAAGCCGGTCGAACTGCATGTCGAGAAGCTCTGGGATCGCAACATCACGCTGACCACCAGACTCGTCGATACGGTGACGACGCCGATGCTGCTGAAGGTGGTCGCCTCGGGCCGGTTACAGCCGAACAAGCTGGTGACCCACCGCTTCGCGCTCGATGACGTGATGAAAGCGTACGACACGTTCGGAAACGCGGCCAAGGAGGGCGCACTCAAGGTGATCCTGAGGAACCGTCACCCGGCGTAGTTCGGCGTGCGGTTCTTAGTTGGGGTCGAGCTTGTGCAGGTCCCGTATATCGCGGAGCGTCTTCCGCATGTCCTCCACGGCCCGCATTTGCTCGAGCGACGCGTTCAGCGCATCGGCCGTGGCGTGTACCGCATCCACCACGGCGTGCCGCGCCTCCTCCGCGGCGACGCGGGCTTCCTCGCCCGCCGTGCGCGCTGACTCGGCGGCCATCCGTGCCTCCTCGCTGGCGAGGCGCGCGGTCTCGGCGGTCCCTCGCAGCCGCTCTCGCTCCTGTCGGACGGCTTCGAGCGCCTCGCGATGGCGATCGCGGACCTCACGGGCTTCCTCCGCGAGTCGCCGGAACTGTTCCGCCTCGCTCCTGGCAGCCTCCGCGGCCCGCTCTTTCACGGGCGCACGGCCCACGTCGTCTTCACGACGTTCGTTCATGATGCGTGAACTCCTCCTTTCAAACCGTAACGCGCGACGCGTGTCTGAGGCTGTTCCGTTTGAAACACCTCATGAAGACGATAGAATCTGGTCCACGGGTCTTCGGCCTATGACGAGCAATGTCTTGCGGGAGCGGGTATTCCGGCGCATGCTGGCGCGGGAGGCTGGACCGGGCGCCAGCGCGCCCGCCATTGCCGCGGCGGCCCGCCGCTTGTGCGAACACTTCGCCGAGCACTTGACTCCCCTGATCGGCGACGCCGGCGTCCGCGCGATCTGTGCCCGCAGCCTGCACCTGGGGCAGCGGAACGTGCCGGGCGGCGCGGCGGTTCCTGCATTCGATCAGGGTGACACGCCATTCGTACTTCTAGAGCGGTCCCTGGAGCACCAAGAGCCAGCTGCGGCCACCGAGGCTGCGGTCGCCGTACTCGCCGCGGCCGGCGAGTTACTGGCGTCATTCATCGGGGAGGGCTTGACGGCCCGTCTCCTGCGCGAAACGTGGCCCGACGATTTCGCTGGCGACACCACCGAGGAGACCACCACATGAGCGACAAGGTCCCGATTCGGCGCTTGCCGACGGGCGTCCCTGGACTCGATGACATCCTGGGCGGCGGCGTGCCCGAGTTCTCGTTCAATGTGATTGCCGGCACGCCGGGCGCCGGTAAGACAACGCTGGTGCAGCAGATCATGTTCGCGCTGGCGGGTGCCGATCGACCCGCGCTCTTCTTCACGGTGCTCGGCGAGCCACCGCTCAAGATGCTCCGCTATCAACAGCAATTCGAGTTCTTCGATCTGACGAAGGTCAATGCGTCGGTGCGGTTCCTCAACCTGGCGAAGGAGGCGCTCGACGGCGGACTCGACGCCGTGTTGAAGCGTATCGTCCAGGAGGTGGAGGCGACCTCCCCCGCCGTCGTGGTCGTCGACTCCTTTCGATCGGTGATACAGGCGGCCAAACGGCAGGCGACGGGACTCGACGTGCAGCACTTCGTCCAGGAGCTGGGCATGCGGTTGACCGGCTGGCAGGCGACGACCTTTCTGGTCGGCGAGTTTCAGCTGGCCGAGACCGAGAACCATCCGATCTTTACGGTCGCGGACGGCCTCGTGTGGCTGCACCAGAGCCTCGAACGCAATTCGATGGTGCGGAAGGTGCAGGTCATGAAGGTGCGAGGGCAGGCGCCCATCCTCGGCCTGCATACCTTTCGCATCACCGACCGCGGCATTCAGGTGTTCCCACGACGGATCGCCCGGGCGCCCGAGCCGCCACCGGCCGGCGGCGCGGGCAAGGCCACACACCGGGCGCCGCGGCTGTCCGTGGGGGTGAGGGGCCTCGACGACATGTTGGGCGGCGGCATTCCCGCCGGATACTCCGTGCTCGTCACCGGGCCGTCGGGATCGGGCAAGAGCGTCCTCGCCACCGAGTTCATTCGCGAGGGCGTCCGTCGCGGCGAACCGGGCATCCTGGCGCTGTTCGAAGAGCGCCCGAGAGAACATGCACAGATCAGCGCCGCCGGTCTCGACCAGGCCGTTCGTGATGGCCAGGTCGGCATCATCCGCACGCGCCCGCTGGATCTGTCGATCGACGAGACGCTGTACGAGTTGGCGGACGCGATTCATCGGCTCAAGGCCCGCCGCGTCGTGATCGATTCCCTGTCCGGATTCGAGCTCGCGCTCGCTCCCACCTTCCGGGAAGACTTCCGCGAGTCGCTCTACCGCCTCGTCGCCACCTTGACCGGCATGGGCGTCACCGTGATGATGACGTCCGAATTGGAGGACAGCTACACGAATCTCCGGTTCAGTCCACACCGAACGGCCTTTCTGACCGACGCGATCATCCTGCAGCGCTATGTCGAGCTCGATGGCGAGCTCAAACGGGTGATGGCCGTCGTCAAAGTCCGTGCGAGCGCGCACGAGAAAGAGCTTCGTCTGTTTGAGATCACTGCGGATGGCATCGTCGTCGGTGAGCGGATCGGGAACTATCGAGGACTCCTCACGGGGAGCCCGGATCTGGTCCCGCCGGGCAGCCGGGTGCCACGTGGCCGGCCCGCGACCCGCCGGCCGAAGTCGTGAGGCATGAAATCATCACGCACGCGGCGCTCGAAGAAGGCCTCGCCTGACGCGCGTGTCGAGCGCGAGCGCGTCCTGGTGGCGCGAGAAGAAGCAGTGGCCCGTCGCGAGCGCGCGCTGCGGCTGAAGGAGGCGGCCTTTCGAGCGTCACACCCTCCGACGCAGACCCCCGAGGAAATCGAGCGCCTGATGGGCCAGATGCGGGAAGCGAACGAGCGGCTGATCGTCGCGGCGATTCACGCAGAGAACCTGTCGGACGAGGCCCACACCGAAACGGCGCAGGCCAGGGAGGAACTCGACACGCTCCTGAACCAATTGCGGTCCGCGAACGAACGGCTGGCCACCGGCGCCGCGCAGGCTCACGTGATGGCGGAGGAAGCCCGCGCGCGTGAAGGGGAATATCGACGTTTGTCCAGTCGACTGCTCACCTTGCAGGATGAGGAACGACGGCGTCTCGCCCTCGATCTGCACGACTCGACCGGCCAGCGCCTGGCCGCCCTGACCATGAATCTCGACATCGCCGGACGGACCGCGAGGGCGCTCGACGCCCCGTCGCGCCGGGCGCTCGCGGAGAGTCGAGCCCTGGCGGAGGAATGCGCTCGAGAGGTGCGGACCCTCGCGTATCTGTTGCACCCTCCCCTGCTCGATGAGGTGGGATTGCCGTCGGCCGTGCGCTGGTACGCGGAAGGCTTCACGAAGCGCAGCGGCATCCATGTGGTCGTGGATCTCGGTGAGATGGGGCGATTGCCGCGGCCGATCGAGACGGCCCTCTTCCGCGTCGTGCAGGAAAGTCTCACGAACGTCCATCGCCATGCGGCAACCACAACTGCCTCGATTCGTCTCACCGTGACGGCCGATGTCGTCGCGCTCGAAATCCACGATCAGGGACGCGGACTTCGTGACCCGCTGGCCCACCAGGCGGGGATGCCCCGGCCTGAGACGCTGGGCGTGGGGATTCAGGGGATGCGAGAGCGCATCCGCCAGCTGGGCGGGACCTTCGACGTCGAATTCACGGATGATGGAACGACGGTGTACGTTGGCGTGCCGCTGCACGCGGACACCCCATGAAGCCCGTCCGCATCCTCATCGCCGACGATCACGAGGTCGTGCGACACGGCGTACGCGCACTACTGGAACAGCAGGCGGGGTGGGTCGTGTGCGGCGAAGCGAGTTCCGGGCGCGAAGCGGTGGCCAAGGCCGTCGACCTGCAGCCCGACCTCGTGGTTCTCGATATCAGCATGCCCGAGTTGAACGGCCTGGAAGCCACGCGCCAGATTCGACACGCGGTGCCGGCCAAGGTCCTCATCTTGACCGTGCACGAGTCCGATCAGGTCGTGACGGAAGTGCTCGATGCCGGCGCGCACGGGTACGTGTTGAAGACAGACGCGGGACGAACACTGGTCGAGGCAATCCGCGCTCTGCTCGCCCGCCAGGAATTCTTCACCGCACATGTGCACGGCGTTGCGGATCGCCGAACGGGCACACGCCGAGGGGCAGCCGAACGACGTGCGCCGGGACGTCTGACGCCGCGCGAGCGCGAGGTGGTGCAGCTGCTCACCGAAGGCAAGTCCAACAAGGAGATCGGCGTCGTGCTCGGGATCACCACCAAGACCGCGGAAACACACCGAGCGCACATCCTGGCCAAGCTCCAACTCCACTCGATGAGCGAGCTCGTGCGCTACGCGATCAGGAACCACATCGTCGAGCCCTGACTGCCGCGCCGCTGAGACCGTCGGTCTATATCTATAGCTATATCAGACCACGGCGATTATTCGACCAGGCCAGCCCCTGGCGCTTCCGGGACATACAGAATCCACCGTATAGACGAGGTTGCCAGGCTCTCTCTACCCTTAGAGCGTGAGGGTAAGTGCCAGGCCGGAGGTGTATCGATGCCGGCGCGGCTGGAGGCTGCGATGCCATTCAACACTCTAGTCAATCGTGTCCGGGCCGAATATCTGGAAATGCCAGGGTTGCGACTGACCCTCGAACAGGCGCAGCGGCTCTGCGGAATCGAGCGCGCGCTCTGCAAGGCGGTGCTCGACGCGCTGGTGGCCGACCAGTTCCTGTGCATGACGATGGACGGGGCGTATGCGCGATCGAGCGAGGGGATCAGTGCCCGGCCCCGCGCGGTCAAAACGGACCTCGGAACCGACTGGCGCGTCACGACGGCTTCGTGACGCTGGAGTGGATTCGCCAGGAGCCAGGAGCACTGCAATGCCTACCGCCCTTCGAATCGTGAAGCCGACGCCCACCTTCGACGTGAACGGGTTTCTCCGTTCCGGCGGCACGGGAACGACCATCGTGGCGTATCAACCCAGGGCGATCGTTTTTTCGCCAGGCGATGCTTCCGACAGCGTCATGTACGTTCAGGAAGGCACCGTCAAGCTCTCGGTACTATCCCGCAGCGGCCAGGAAGCCGTCGTCGCGATGCTCGAGACGGGCGCCTTCTTCGGCGAGAACGCATTGGTCGGCGCGACCGTTCGGCACGAAGCGGCCACCGCGATGACCGCGACCACGGTGCTGATCATTCCGAAAGAGCAGACGAGTGCTCTGCTCCGCGAACAATCCGATTTCTCCGATCGCTTCATCGCGCACATGCTCGCTCGAAACATCCGCATCGAAGAAGACGTGGTCGATCAGTTGTTCAATGCCTGTGACAAGCGACTGGCCCGCGCGCTGCTTCTGCTGGCCGGGTACGGCAAAAGGTCCAAAGCGCACCACGTGCTGCCCCCGCTCACTCAACAGACGCTCGCGGACATGATCGGCACGACGAGGTCGCGCGTGAACTTCTTCCTGAGGGAATTCAGGAAGCTCGGCTACATCGACGACAGCCATGGCCTGAAGGTCAACGACTCCCTCGCGGCCGTCATCCTGCGCGACGAACCTCTCGGAGTCGGAGCACGCCCGTCGAAAGCCGGGTGACGCCGCCGCCTCATCCTGCCGCCTACCGACCCCGCTGCGCGGTGGGCGGCAGCAGGCCGTTCAGCCGCAGATAGACCGCCAGCGCGGCATAGTGATCGACGAGGTCGTTGGTCACCTCGATTGCCGCCGCGAACCGCGACGTGTTCCGCGTCCCGAACAGCGTCACCGCGTCGTCGAGCTTGTCGTCCGTCAGGCCGGCGAACGCCT
This sequence comes from uncultured Acidobacteriota bacterium, assembly GCA_963792785.1. GTDB lineage: Bacteria > Acidobacteriota > Vicinamibacteria > Vicinamibacterales > CAVVIG01 > CAWIMX01. The sequence continues at coordinate 2,038,556 of CAWBXO010000001.1, forward strand.
GGCGGCAGTAGTCCATCGACGCCTTCAGGTTGGCGACCAGCGCGTCCTTGTCGGTCTCGTCCGGCTGGCTCGCGCGGGGACCGGGCGTGCCCGCCACCTTCGAACACGCGAAGTTGTTCACCTGCGCGATGTGCGCCATCGTCGCGCCGACGGTCATCTGCTCCGGCGTCGGATGAAAGGTGTACTTGTCGGCCGGGAATTCCTCCGCCGTCGCGACGAGGTTCGTCGCGAAGCTGTCGAGCACGCGGCGCAGTTCCGACGACACCGGGTCGGCCGGCGCCTGCGCGCGGGCGACCACCGGGGCCGCAAGGCCGACGAGCACGAGCCACACCAGTCGCTTCATCACTGCTCTCCTCTGTTCGGCGGTTTACCGGAAGGGGTTCTCGTCGGCGCTCGGGCCGTACACCGACGGCACGGGCACGTCGAGCAGCCGCAGGTACACCGTGAGCTGGCCGCGGTGGTGATACATGTGGTTCATGAGGATGTTCCGCAGCATCGCCCCCTTCGGCATCGTCATGATCGTCTTGCCGCCGGCCATGGCCGTCCAGTTCTTGCCCAGGCCCTCGCTGCCGATCTTCTTCAGATTGCTCTTCACCGTGTTGACGCTGGCGTCGTGCGTGGCGAGGATCTCGTCGGTCGTCGCCGGCAGCGGCGTCGGATCACCGGTGAACGTGTGGCTGTCATCGATCGCCCAACTGGAGATAGCGCCCGGCGCGGCCGCGATGTGCATGGCCAGGCGGCCGATGGTCATCGACTTCTCGTGGGGCCCCCAGGTCAGCTTGTCGGCGGGCACGCGCGCGAGCACGCGGCGGGTGGTGGCGGCTTCCTGCTCGAATTCCTGCGTCAGTTCCTCGATCGTGGTCATCGTCGCTCCTTCCACCGGGTACTATATCGGGCGCTATATTCAATCCGCTCAGAAACTTAAGAGTTGACCAGGTCGCGCCGATAACGATAATGCGGGATTAGACGCATGAGCTCGACACGACGATTCGCACGGGCCGGCCTGCTGGCCGCCGCCATCGCCACGGCGTTTCTGCCGGAGGCGCCCGTGCGGGCGGCCGGCGCGGCGCCGGGCGTCGCGGACGCCGAAGCCGCCGAGGCCGTCGTCCTCGATCGGCTGCACGCCGATCTCGAGACGGTCAAGGCGTACCGCCCCGCATACTCGTTCTGGCAATACATCTTTCAGGTGCCCGATGGGCACATTGCGTTCGGCAGCGCGCGCGACGGACGGCTGCTCGCCACGTTCCCGACCAACGGCGACTGGATTCGCGACGGCGAGTGGGCGGACCTGTCGCTCAGGGCCCTGGTCGTGGGCCATCGCCTGCCGACGGCGTTGAAGGATCGACGCGAGGCCGTGGCGCGCCTGCTCGAACCGGTCGCGGGACCGATCATCAACAACCCGACGCGCGGCCTGTTCCTGTTGCCGAACGCGCAGCGGTACGGCGCCTTCCTGGGCGAATGGGGCACGATCTACGAGCGCTTCGGGGTGCCGGCCGAGATCGGCCTCGCGCAGGCGATCCTCGAATCGGGCCTCGACGGCCGCGCGCGCTCGCGCGCCCAGGCGCTGGGCTTCTGCCAGTGGCTCCCGCGCAACTGGAACGAGCTGAACCGGCTCACGCCCCACGTCATCGAGGCCTACAACCAGACGACGCAGGCGCCGTACTGCGCCGCCTACCTCTCGATCCTGTCGACGATGTACGGGAGCTTCATCCCGGCGTTGTCCGAGCACCACACGGGCGGCGTGAACGTCGGGCGCGTGCTGATCAACGGGGAGCGGCTCGGCGCGTCCGACGCCCGCGAGCAATACATCAAGGGCGCGGAGTTCGCGCGGGATCTGCGCGGCGTCTCGATCCCGCAGTACAAGGATCTCTTCCGGACCTACGGCGTGCAATCGTTCCTGTACCCGGAGATGGTCTTCGGCAACACGCTCACGGTGTCGCGCATCGATGCGGAGCGCCCGCAGGCGGCGATCTTCGCGATGCGCGCGTCGCGCGCGATCGCGCTCACCGAAATTATCAAGCGGACCGGGCTCTCGACCGACGAGGTGAAGCGCTTCAACCCCGCCCTGCAGCAGCAGGTGCCGGCCCGCGCCACGCTCTACCTGCCGACGTACCGGCCGGAGTTCGGCAAGGACGTGTCGTTCTGGCACAATCCCGTCGATCCGTCGTTCGCGAGCGCGCTCAACGACTTCGTCCGCCTCGAGCCCGGCATGCAGCGCTGGCTCGATCCCGCGTTCGAGAGCACGCTCCGCGACTTCAAGGCGCGCTTCGAGGCGACGGACACCGAGGAGGGCACCGTGATGGCGGCGACGCTCGCGTATGTCATCGGCGATCTGCGCACCAGCCGCCGCGCCGCGATCCTCGAGGACTTCCGCAACAACGGCCGCATTCTCGATCTCTTCCAGCGCGGCCTCCGCGAGCTGCAGACGCTCCTGCCCAGCTAGTCCGTCCGCTCCACGCCGCGTGGTAGGATGCCGGACGGCGCGACTGGAAGGAGTCCTACCGTGATCAATCTCCTGTTGTGGATCGTGAGCGGCATCGCCGCCGGATGGCTCGTGCGCGTGGCCATGAAGAGCAGCCGCGGCTACGGCATCGTCGGCGACCTGACGCTCGGCATGCTGGGCGCGATGATCGGTGAATGGATCCTGCGGAGCCTGAACGTCACGGCGCCGGACGCGATCGTGTCTCACGTGCTGGTGGCGGCGCTCGGCGCGGCCGTGCTGGTGGCGGGCCTGCGGCTCTTCCGCCACGCCTTCCAGGCCACCGGCCTGCCGCCGCTGACCCCTGGCGTGTCGCTCGCCGCCGATCTCGAGGCGCAGGTGAAGCGCCTGGGCGACGTCGAGCGGCGCGTGCTCGCGGCCGTGATCAAGCGCCGGCCGCTCGTGCAGGATCCCGTGAAGGCGTTCGAGGCGCAGCTCACGTTCGGCCAGCGCGTCGCCGATCGCGTCGCGGCCTTCGGCGGCAGCTGGACGTTCATCGGGCTGTTCGGCACGGTCATCCTCTTCTGGATCCTCGTGAACGACACCATCGGCAAGCCATTCGATCCCTACCCGTACATCCTGCTCAACCTGCTGCTCTCGTGCCTCGCCGCGCTCCAGGCGCCCGTGATCATGATGAGCCAGAACCGGCAGGCCGTCCGCGACCGGCTCGAAGCGCGCAGCGACTACGAGGTCAACCTGCGCGCCGAGGTCGAGATCATGTCGCTGCATTCGAAGCTCGACACGGCGCGGGAGCAGGAGCTCGCCGAGTTCATGCGCCTGCAGCGCGAACAGCTCGATGTGCTGCGCGATCTCTCCGTCATGATGGCCAAGATGGCGAAGGACCGGTGATGGCGCTGACGATCCTCGGAGACGACGAGCGGATGTTCGTGAAGAGCGTGCGCGAGTTCGCGGACCGCGACGTCCGCCCGCTCGCGCGTGAGATGGACGAGCACGCGAAGGTGCCCGCCGCGCTCATCGAGAAGCTGTTCGCGCTGGGCGTGATGGGGATCGAGATCCCGGAGCGCTTCGGCGGCGCGGGCGCGAGTTTCTTCCACGCGGTGCTGGCCATCGAGGCGCTCTCCGAGGTCGACCCGTCGATCGCCGTGATCGTCGACGTGCAGAACACGCTCGTCGCGAACGCGCTGATGAACTTCGGCTCCGAGGACCTGCAGGCCCGCTACCTGCCCCAGATCTCGGGCGGCACGCTCGGCGCCTACGCCCTCTCGGAAGCCGGATCCGGCAGCGACGCCTTCGCGATGGCGACCCGCGCCGTGAAGCGGGGCGACGAGTGGGTCATCAGCGGCCGGAAGCTCTGGATCACGAACAGCGCCGAGGCCGGCGTGTTCCTCGTGTTCGCCAACGCCAACCCCGAGGCCGGCTACCGCGGCATCACCGCGTTCGTCGTCGAACGCGGGTTCCCGGGCTTCACCGTCGGCAGGAAGGAAGACAAGCTCGGCATCCGCGCGAGCAGCACATGCGAGCTGCTCTTCGACGACTGCCGCGTGCCGGCGGCGAACGTGCTGGGCCAGGTCGGCAAGGGCTACAAGACCGCGATCGAGACGCTGAACGAGGGCCGCATCGGCATCGGCGCGCAGATGGTCGGCATCGCGCAAGGGGCGCTCGACCACGCGATCGCCTACACGCGCGAGCGCAAGCAGTTCGGCAAGGCCATCGCGGACTTCCAGGCCGTGCAGCACCAGATCGCCCGCGCGGCCACCGACATCGAGGCGGCGCGCCTGCTCGTGTACAACGCCGCCAGGCTCCGCGAAGCGAAGCAGCCGTTCCTCACCGAGGCCGCGATGTGCAAGCTGTACGCGTCGGAGATGGCCGAGCGCGTCACCTCGCTCGCCGTGAACCTGTTCGGGGGGTACGGATTCGTGAAGGACTACCCGGTGGAGAAGCTCTACCGCGACGCGAAGATCGGGCAGATCTACGAGGGCACGTCCAACCTGCAGCTGCAGACGATCGCGAAGCAGATTCTCGGATAGGTCAGGTAGGCCAGGCAGGGCGGGTCGGTCAGGTGGGCTGGGATGCGAGGCGCTCGATGCGCTGCCATTCGGCGTCCGTCACCGGCATCACCGAGAGGCGCGAGATCCTGACGAGCGGGAACGTCGCGAACGCGCGATCGGCCTTGATTTCCTTCAACGTCACCGGCCGCGCCAGCTGCTTCACTGGAGCGATCTCCACCACGGCAGCCTTGCCGGCCTTGTCCTTCGGATCCGCGTAGGCATTCCCCAGCGCCTTCGCGACGCCGACGATCGCCTTCTCGTTTCCGGTGTGATAGTAGAAGACGCGGTCGCCCTTGCGCACCGCGCGCAGATGCTTCTGCGCCACCGGGTTCTTCACGCCGCTCCACGTCGTCGTACCGTCCTTCGAGAACGCGTTGAAGCTGTAGCTCGACGGCTCTTCTTTGAACAACCAGTTCATGGCCTCACCTGCCCACCTGCCCTGCCTGCCTCACCCGCCCTACTTCGCCTCTTTGAACCCCACGGGGATGGCCACATCCGTGTCCGCGACGGTCGTGGCCACCTTGAGCAGCTCGGTCGTGGTCGTCATCACCGTCGTGCGGGCCGACGGGGCCTCCTGATTGCGGCGCGCCGCCCGGCGGGCGAGGCCGCCGACGAGGCCGCCAATCCCGGCGCCCCCGCTCGACTGCGAGCTGTCGGCCTGGGCCTTCCGTTCCTCGGCCATCTGCTCCGCCGACTTCACGGCGTCGATCGTGGTCACCGTCTGGATCGCGGTGCCCTGGAGCTTGGCGCCCTCCTCGCTCAGGCGGGCCATCGCCGGCTTCATCATCGGATACATCGCGATCGCCGCGCCCATCTGTTCGGGCGACGCGCCGGCGACCATCGGCCCGGCCAGCTGCTTCGCGTAGCGAATCTGGAAGTCGAGGATCTCCTTCATCGCGGCGATCGTGGACGTCAGCCACAAGTCGGAGGTGACCACCATGCCGCCGCTCTCCTCGAGCGTCTTGCCTTTCTCGCGGAACGTGATCGTCATGATCGCTTCGTGCGTGTCGAAACCGTTGATCGCCTTGCGCTCGCCGGTCTCCTTCACGTCGAAGTCCACATCCATCTGCCGTTCGTCGGCGGCAGGCTCCGGCTGGGCGGCGGCCTCGGGCTCCTTCTTCGCCTGCTCCTTCGCGCGGTCCATCGCCTCCTGCATCTGCTGGCGCAGTTCCTCGAACGTCGTGACCTTGTAGGTCTTCTTCTTCAGGTCGAGGTCGTAGATCTTCTCCTCGCGGAGGTCCACGATCTGCTCCGTGTTGTCGGTCACCGCGGCCATGCGGTCGCCCTTGACCATGCGCGAGGTCGAGACCCCGTTGCGCGCGGCGCGGCCGCCGAAGATGTTGACGATCCGGCCCAGCATGCCGGCGAACTCCACTTTGCCTTTTTCGTCGGCGCGCACGTCCGCGCGAAGGCCGGAGGACGCGAGCGCGAGGACCACCGCGGTGGCCGAGAGGGCGATGCAGAAACGCTTCATATGTGTGCTCTCTGTCTCAGGATACCGAAGTGGCCTGGGGTACCCAAGAGTTTATCCGGACCAGGAGTACCGCCATCACGAAAACTGCGGGCGCCCAGACCAGGGTCAGGTTCGCGAACCCCAGCCGTTCGAACAGAAACCCGCCGATCGCCGGCCCGGCGAGGATGCCGATGCCCCACGCGAAGTTGTAGAGGCCGTACGCGACGCCGAAGGATCCGCTGCCGGACGCCGACACGGCTTCAGCCATGTAGGCCAGCGACGGCGTGATCGCCATCGCGCTGGCGCACACCTGCAGCACGAACAGCGCGATCGCGGACTCGAAGCTCCAGAGCCGGCCCAGCGCCGGCAGGGCCGCCGCGGCGGCAAACAGCCCGAGCAGCGTGAGGCGGCGGGCGCCGTACCGGTCCGCCAGCCGGCCGTACAGGGGATGCAGGAGCGTCGACGCCAGCGCGCCGATGCCGAAGAGCAGGCCCACGCGCGCGGGATTCACGCCAAGGCGGGTCTGCAGCTGGAGCGCCATGATCGGCTCGAGCATCGCGAGGGTCGACGCGACCGTCACGACGGCGGCGCCGCACGCCGCGACCACGGGCACCCGGACGAGCGCCGCCACGGGCACGGGATCGCGCGCCACGTGCCGGTCGGGCACCCGGATCATCGCGAAGGCGGCGCCCACGGCGATCGACGCCCCCGCCACGCACAGAAACGGCAGGCGCATCCCGCCCCATTCGTACAACCAGCCGCCGATCGTCGGCCCGAGCATGAAGCCGAAACCGCTGCCGGCCATCACCAGGCCCATCACGCGGCCGCGCTCCTCGGGCGCGTAGAGATCGGCGACCAGCGCGAAGCCGACAATCCACGTGACGGCGTCGGCGGCGCCCTGCACCAGCCGCGCGGCGAAGAGCCACGGGAGCGTGCGCGCGAAGGCGAACAGGAGCGTCGCCGCGGCGAGCGCGCCGAGGCCGCCGAGCAGCGGCCCGCGCCGCCCTACGCGATCCGACCACGCGCCGGCGGGCATCGACACCACCAGGAGGCTCGCGCCGAACGACGCGAACAGCAGCCCGATCATCGTCGGCGACGCGCCGAGCCGCCGTCCCAGATCGGGCAGCACCGGCACCGCGATCGAGTACGCGACGACATCGGTGAACGTCGCGCACGTGACGAGCGCGACAATGATCGAGCGTCTAGGTGTCACGCTGGAATCACGCCACTCAAATGCAACTCGAAGACTCGAAGACCCGAAGGAAGAGAAACAACAATTTTAGTCTTCTTCGGGCCTTCGTGCCTTCGTGGTTGCCTTTCGGTGACGGGACGGCCGCGTGACAGCAGGACCGGCTAGCGGCGCTTGAGGTACAGGCAGCCGAGGGGCGGGAGGGTCAGGCTCACCGACTGGTCGAAGCCGTGCATGGCGACGGCGTCGCTCTGGACGCCGCCGCCGTTGCCGACGTTGCTGCCGCCGTACAGGGCGGCGTCGCTGTTCAGGATCTCGGCGTAGTAGCCGGGCGCGGGCACGCCGATCCGGTAGCCCTCGCGCGGGATGGGTGTGAAGTTGAAGACGGCGACCACGGCGTCGCCCTCGGCGGCGCCGAAGCGCGCGAGCGCGATCACGCTGGCTTCGTTGTCGGTGCAGTCGATCCAGCGGAAGCCGCCCGGGTCCACGTCCCGCTCGTGCAGCGCCGGCTCTCGCTGGTAGTGCCCGTTGAGGTCCTGCACGAAGCGGCGCAGGCCGGCGTGCATCGGGTCGTCGAGCAGGTGCCAGTCGAGGCTCCGCTCGGCGCTCCATTCCCGCCACTGGCCGAACTCGCCGCCCATGAACAGCAGCTTCTTGCCCGGATGCGCGTACATGTACCCGTACAGCGTGCGCAGCGTCGCGTGCTTCTGCCACACGTCGTTCGGCATCTTGTCGAGCAGCGAGCTCTTGCCGTGCACGACCTCGTCGTGCGACAGCGGCAGGATGAAATTCTCGGTGTAGGCGTAGAGCATCGAGAACGTCACGAGGTTGTGCGCCCACCGGCGGTAGACTGGATCCTGGCGCGCGTACTCGAGCATGTCGTGCATCCAGCCCATGTTCCACTTGTAGGTGAACCCGACGCCGCCCAGGTGCACCGGCCGGCTGACCCCCGCGAACGCCGTGGACTCCTCCGCCGCCGTGATCGCGCCGGGGTACGTGCCGTGCGAGAGGGTGTTCAACTCCTGCAGCAGGCTGATCGCCTCGAGGTTCTCGCGGCCGCCGAACCGGTTCGGCACCCACTCGCCCGCCTTCCGCGAGTAGTCGAGGTACAGCATCGAGGCCACCGCGTCCACGCGCAGGCCGTCCACGTGATAGGCCTCGAGCCAGAAGAGCGCGTTCGACAGGAGAAAGTTCCGGACCTCGTTGCGGCCGTAGTTGAAGATGAGCGTGCCCCAATCCTGCTGTTCGCCCTGCCGCGGGTCCTCGTGCTCGTACAGCGCCGTGCCGTCGAAGCGCGCGAGGCCGTGGGCGTCTTTCGGAAAGTGCCCGGGCACCCAGTCGAGGATCACCCCGAGGCCGGCCTGGTGGCAGGCGTCCACGAAGGCCATGAAGTCCTCGGGCGGGCCGAACCGGCTCGTCGGCGCGAAGAACCCGGTCACCTGATAGCCCCACGATCCGGAGAACGGGTGCTCCATCACCGGCATGAGCTCGATGTGGGTGTAGCCCAGGTCCTTCACGTACGGCACGAGCCGCGCGGCCAGCTCCAGGTACGTCAGGAAGCGATCGCCTTCCTCGGGCACGCGCGCCCAGGAGCCGAGGTGCACCTCGTAGATCGACACGGGGCGATCGAACCACTCGCGGCGCGCCCGCCGTTCGGCCATCCAGGCCGCGTCGCCCCAGGCGTACCGCGAGATGTCGCGCACGACGGCCGCGGTCCGGGGCGGCTCTTCGAACGCCACGCCGAACGGGTCGATCTTGTCGAGGAGCGCGCCGGCGCGCGTCCGGATCTCGTACTTGTACTTCTCGCCCTCGGCGACGCCCGGGACGAAGATCTCCCAGATGCCGTTCGGCACGAGCAGGCGCATGGGGTGCACGCGCCCGTCCCAGCCGTTGAAGTCGCCGACGACGCTCACGCGATCGGCGTTCGGCGCCCACACGGCGAAGTGCACGCCCGGCACGCCGCCGTGGACGATCGAGTGCGCGCCGAGCTTCTCGAAGGCCCGGTGGTGCGTGCCCTCGGCGAGGAGATGCAGATCGAAATCGGTGATGACGCGGCCGTACCGGTACGGATCGTCGATCTCGACGCGATGCCCGCCCGGAAACGTGACCCGCAGCCGGTAGTCGGGCGCGGCGTCGCCGGGCACGTCGATCTCGAACAGCCCCTCCGGCCGGCGGGCCATGCCGCGCGCCTCGCCCGACGCCGTCAGGATCAAATCAACGGCGTGCGCCGCCGGCTGCCGCGTGCGCACAACCGTCCGCCCGCCACCGGAGGGGTGCGGCCCGAGAAAGGCGAAGGGATCGCGATCGGGAAGATCCGCCAAGACTATTTATCAATCGTCGCGGATTTGATGTACGTCAGCTTCGGAAAATCCTTCGAGAGGTACGCGTTGCCCTCCGACTGAATGCGTCCCTGGTCCGGCCCGCGGCCGCGCGGCGCGCCCTCGCCATAGACGTCGTAGATCTTGTGGACGACATCCATGCCGGACGACACGCGGCCGATTGGCGAGAAGCCCTGGCGATCGAGGCCGGTGTTGTCCGCGAGGTTGATGAACAGCTGCGTCGTCCGCGTGTTCGGGCCGCCCGTGGCGAAGGTCACATAGCCTTCACGGTTGCTCTGCTTGACCGGGTCGTCCTGGATGCGCGCGTCGCGCCACGCGCGGGAGACGGCGGGATCCCCGTGAATGCCGAACTGCGCCATGAAGCCGTTGATGACACGGAAAAACCGCACGTCGGTGAAGAACCCCGACTTGACGAGGTTGTAGAACCGGTCCGCGCCTTGTGGCGCCCAGTCGCGGTGCACCTCGATCGTGAACGCGCCGGCCGTCGTGTCGAACGTCGCCTTGTAGGTGTCGGGCGCTTTCTCGGTGAGCAGCAGCGGATTCAGGCCCTGCCCCGCCATCGTGACCGCCGTCGCGGCCGTCAGACCCAGAGCCGCCATCAGACGCGCAAACTTCATGACTCGTCTCCTCCAGTTCCTCAGTTTCCCAGTTCCCCAGCTCCTCAGTTCCCCAGCTCCTAAGCTTCTTCCTTAGGTTACGTAAAGTGTGCCCTCTCCCGCCAGCACGGCCTCTCCGCCCACCCGCACGCTCGTGATCGCGTCGCCCTCGGCGCCGATCGCGATGTGAATGTGGCTCGGCCGTCCCATCTTCACGCCCTGCAGGCACTGCATCGTGCCCGATTTCGCCGCCGGGACGGCGTTGTGCCGGACGAGGTAGCAGCCGAGCGGCCCCGCCGCGCTGCCGGTGGCCGGGTCCTCGGCGATCCCGAGCGTCGGCGCGAACATCCGCGCGTAGACGGTCGCCTTGTCCGATGCCCGCTCAAGCGAGAACAGGTACACCGCCAGGTCGTCGCCTTTGACCGCCCGGTACAGCGGCTCGGCCGCCGCGCGATCGAGGAACGCGTTGTCCACGGCGCGGCGCGACGCGATCGGCACCAGGAGGTACGGCACGCCGCACGACACGACCTGCACGGGCAGCGCCGTGCCGCTGACCGCCGCCTCGGGCAGGCCCAGCGCCAGCGCGGCCAGGGCGGGCGCGCCCAGCGACTCGCCGAACGTCGGCAGCGGCTGCTGCATCCACGCGAAGCTCAACTCGCTGCCGCGCCAGGTGAGCGACACGTCCGTCGGCCCGACGCCAAGCCCGAAGACCACGCGATCGCGGCCTGGCGCCAGCACGCCGGCGCGCGCGAGCGCGAACGCGGTGCCGACCGTCGGATGCCCCGCCATCGGCAGCTCTTCGTGCGGCGTGAAGATGCGCACGCGCGCGTCGGTGTCCCCGTCCTCGGGCGGCAGCACGAACGTCGTCTCGGAAAAGTTCAGCTCCTTGGCGAGCGCCTGCATCTCGACGTCCGACAGGCCGCGGCCGTCGAGGACGACCGCGAGCTGGTTGCCGCCGAAGAGGCGATCGGTGAAGACGTCGAGGTGCAAGTAGCGATAGGATCGGGTACCAATCACTGGGAGAGCATATCAATGTTACTGGCGCATTTCACGACGAGCGAAGGACCCTTCACGATCGAGCTCTTCGACGGCGAGGCCCCGAACACGGTGGCGACGTTCATCGGGCTGGCGGAGGGGACGAAGGAATGGACCGACCCGCGGACACGGCAGAAGACCAAGGCGCCGTACTACAACGGCACGATCTTTCACCGCGTGATCGAGGGCTTCATGATCCAGGGCGGCGACCCCCTCGGTCAGGGCACGGGCGGCCCGGGCTTCACGTTCGGCGACGAATTCCACCCCGCGCGGAAGCACGACAAGCCCGGCATCCTCTCGATGGCCAACCGCGGCCCGAACACCAACGGCGGCCAGTTCTTCATCACGCTGGACGCGACGCCGTGGCTCGACGGCAAACACAGCGTCTTCGGCGAGGTCACCTCTGGGATGGACGTGGTGAAGAAGATCGGCGCCACGCCCACGAGCAAGCCCGGCGATCGGCCGCTGAAACCGATCACCGTGGAGACGGTGACCATCGAACGGAAGTAAGAAGAATGTGGTGATTTGGTGATGGGGTGATGGGGTGATGGGGCCACATCACGAAATCACCACATCACCCCATCACCCCATTCCGAATGCGTTCCTCACGGGCGTAGATATTGAAACGCCCGTCTCGCAGGAACGCCACGAGGGTGATGCCGGTGGCGCGGGCCACGTCGACGGCCAGGCTCGACGGTGCTGACACGGCGGCCACGAGCGGGATCCCCGCCGCGTAGGCCTTCTGCACGATCTCGAACGAGGCGCGGCCGCTCACGAACAGCAGCGCGTCCGCGAGCGGCAGGCGGCCGTCCTGGAACAGGCGGCCGACCACTTTGTCGACGGCGTTGTGCCGGCCGATGTCCTCGGCCGACCGCTCGAGGCGGCCCTCGCGATCGAACAGGCCCGCCGCGTGCAGCCCGCCGGTGCGATCGAACGTCCCTTGCACCGCGCGCAGCGCCGCGGGCAGGTCCGCCACGAGCGCGCTCGTCACGCTCCAGTGGATCGCCAGCGGCGGGCCCGACGGCAGGAGCGACTCGAGCGAGCGGCGCCCGCAGATTCCGCACGACGCGTTCGTCGTGACCGCGCGCCGGCGATCCAGGAGCGCCGGCAGGATTTCCGCCCGGCTGCGCGAGAGGCGGACGTTCACGACGTCCGCGAGGTCGCCGGCCTCCACGCGCCGCAGGTCGTCCGGGCCGCGGAGCACGCCCTCGGTGAACAGGAAACCCACCGCCAGATCGGCGTCCTCGCCGGGCGTCCGCATGATCACCGCGAACGGCTCGCCCTCGAGCCGCACCTCGAGCGCCTGCTCGGCCGCGACGTCGTCGACGCCCGCCGCCTGCCCGTCGCGGCCGACCCGGACGACGTCCACCGAGCGAGACGCGTCTTCTGCCATGACCGCGGCAAGGCTACCATAGGGGCGCCGGCCCCACGCCGGACACCCGAGGCCGAGAGTCTACGCTCGAGGCCGAGGGACGGAGAGCAGCGTGAGAACGAGCGGGGGTGGGGCCCCGCGAGCACTCAAGGAGGAGGGTCCCCGTGCCTCTGCCGAATCGCTGGCTCATCGCCGCCGCGGGCGTCGTCATGCAGGTCGCGCTCGGCGCGATCTACGCGTGGAGCGTCTTCCGCACGCCGCTCACCACCGCATACGGCTGGTCCATCTCGCAGGTCACGCTCGCCTTCACGATCGCCGTCTTCGTGGTGGGCTTCGCGTCCTTCGCGGGCGGGCAGTGGATGCGCCGCTCGGGCCCGCGGCGCGTGGCCGTCGCGGCGGGCATCCTCTACGGGTCCGGGATCTTCCTGGCCGGCTTCTCCGCCGACCGCCTGTGGCTCCTGTATCTGTCCTACGGCCTCATCGCCGGCATCGGCCTCGGCCTCGGCTACATCGTGCCGGTGGCGACGCTGGTGCAGTGGTTCCCGGACAAGCGCGGGACGATCACGGGCGTCGCGGTCGCCGGCTTCGGCGCCGGCGCGCTGATCACGGCGCCGGTCGCCACGCGCCTGATCGCGCAGGTGGGCCCGATGCGCACCTTCTCGATTCTCGGCGTCGCCTACTTCATCGCGGTCACCGGCGGCGCGCTCTTCATGCAGAGCCCGCCGCCCGGCTACACCCCGCCGGGCTGGACGCCGTCGGCCTCGCAGCGCAAGCAGCGCGCGTCGCGGCCGTTCACGTTCAAGGAGGCCCTCACGAGCTGGCAGTGGTACGGGCTGTGGGCCCTGCTCTTCCTGAACGTGACGGCGGGGATCTCGATCATCTCGCAGGCGGCGCCGATGGCCCAGGAGATCACCGGCGTCACCGCCGCCGGCGCGGCCGGCATCGTCGGCGTGATCTCGATCGCGAACGGCCTCGGCCGGTTCCTCTGGGCGTCGCTCTCCGACGTGATCGGGCGGCGGCAGGTGTTCCTGGCGATGTTCCCGCTGCAGGCGGCGGTGTTCGCGCTGTTCCCGTCGGTCCACACGCCGATCGGGTTCACCGTGCTCGCCAGCATCGTGCTGCTCTGCTACGGCGGCGGCTTCGGCACGATGCCGGCGTTCGTGGCCGACTACTTCGGCGCGGAGCACGTGGGGTCGATCTACGGGCTGATGCTCACCGCCTGGGGCTGCTCGGGCGTGTTCGGGCCGCTGCTGATCGCAAGGCTGCGCGAGATCAACGGGCGCTATCACGAAGCGCTCTTCATCATTGCCGGCGTGATGCTCGTCGCGACGGCGATCCCGATGCTCGTCGGCGCGCCGTCTCCCCCGGCGGCGGCGGCTCCGCCGATGGCCGGCGCGGGTGCGGAAGCGTAGTGGGGCGTATCGGCGGAATCAGTATCAAGGTCTCAAGGTTATGAACCACAGAGCCTCAGAGGCTCAGAGGATCGCGACGTCGTCGCCGGCCTGCCTGGCAGGCCGGCCGCGAGGGCGAACGATCCGGACACACAAGGCGGTCGGCGCGGGACACGGGCCTTGCGCGTCCGGATCGTTCACCCTCGCAGGCGCCGCAGATGCGGCGCCGACGACCGGCAACGCTCGGGTCTCGGTGTCTCCGTGCCTCTGTGGTTGGTGTCAGAATCCGGTTAGTCGTATCGGTCGTACTTCAGCGAGTACGGTCCCCTAGAGCCACGATGGCGATCTTCGGCCTCGGGCGGCAGAAGCCGCATCACTACCGGGAGATGGCGCGGGTCGCGTGGGAGAACCGCGATCAGCTGCCGTTCGCCTGGCGGATCCTGCGCGACGGCGTCTGCGACGGGTGCGCGCTCGGCACGTCGGGCCTCTCGGACTGGACGCTGCCCGGGACGCACCTCTGCATGATCCGGCTCGAACTGATGCGGCTCAACACGGCGCCGGCGATCGATCCCGCCGCGCTCGGCGACGCGTCGGCGCTCGCGCGGCTCTCGTCGGCGGAGTTGCGCGGGCTGGGGCGCCTCGCCGAGCCGATGCTGCGCCGCGGCGGCGAGCGCGGGTTTCGCGCGGTGTCGTGGGACGACGCGCTCGATCGCCTCGCGGCCCAGGCGCACGCGACGCCACCGGAACGGATCGCGTTCTACCTGACGTCGCGCGGTATCACCAACGAGGTCTACTACGCCGCGCAGAAGGCCGCGCGCTTCCTCGGCACGAACCACGTGGACAATTCCGCGCGGCTCTGCCACGCGGCGTCCACCGTGGGGATGAAAGCCACGCTCGGCTACGGCGCGGCCACGTGCAGCTATCGCGACTGGCTCGAGGCCGATCTGATCGTCTTCTTCGGGTCGAACGCGCCGAACAACCAGCCCGTCACGACGAAGTACGTCCACCACGCGAAGGCGAACGGCGCGCAGGTGGCCGTCGTGAACCCGTATCGTGAGCCGGGGCTCGAGCGCTACTGGATTCCGTCGATCGCGTCGAGCGCGATCGGCGGGACGACGATTGCGGACCACTGGTTCGAGGTCGACACCGGCGGCGATCGCGCGTTCCTCGTCGGCGTGCTGCGCGCGCTCATCGAAGCACACGGCGTGGACGAGGCGTTCGTCGCGGAGCGCGCCGTCGGCTTCGATGAGGTGAAGCGCGCCACGCTCGCCGTGCCGTGGGCCGACCTCGAGCGCGAGAGCGGCGCGCCCGCCGAGCGGATGCGTGCCTTCGCGCGGCTGCTGATGGATCGCCCGCGCGCGGTGTTCGTGTGGTCCATGGGGCTCACGCAGCACGCGCACGGCGTCGACACGATCAAGGCGCTGATGAACGTCGGCCTCGCGCGCGGCCTGCCCGGCCGGCCCGGCTGCGGCCTCGTGCCGATCCGCGGCCACTCGGGCGTGCAGGGCGGCGCGGAAGTGGGATGCGTTCCGAAGGTCGACCACGCGACCACCGATCGATGGCGGGACCTGTGGGGCTTCCCCGTGCCGGACGCGCCCGGGTGGTCCGCCTCCGAGATGGTCGACCACGCGGCGGCGGGCGACCTCGACCTGTTCTGGATTGTCGGCGGCAACTTTCTCGAGACGCTGCCCGATCCGTCGCGCTCGCGCGCGGCGCTCGAGCGCCCGCGCCTGCGCGTGCACCAGGACATCGTCCTGTCCTCGTCGATGCTCGTCGAGGGCGCGGGCGACGTCGTGTTGCTGCCGGCCGTGACGCGCTACGAGTCGCCGGGCGGCGGCACCGAGACGACCACCGAGCGACGGATCATCTTCTCGCCGGAGATCCCCGGGCGGCGGATCGGATCGGCGAAGCCCGAGTGGTGGGTGTTCCGCGAGCTGATGGCGCGCGCGAAGCCCGAGCAGGCGCGGTCGATCGGGCTCGCCGACGCCGCGGCCATCCGGCGCGAGATCGCCGGCGCGATTCCGCTGTATCGCGGCATCGAGGGCCTGGCGGCCAAGGGCGACCAGATCCAGTGGGGCGGCCCGCGGCTCTACGAGGACGGGCGGTTCGCGACCCCCGACGGCAAGGCGCACTTCGTGGCGGTCTCGCTGGGCCGTCCGCGGGCGGACGCCGGCGCGTCACCGGCACGCGCGTTCGCGCTCTCGACCCGGCGCGGCAAGCAGTTCAACTCGATGATCCAGCGCGAGATCGATCCGCTCACGGGCGCCGGACGCGACGACATCCTGATCAGCGCGGCGGACCTGGCGGCGCTGAAGCTCCAGAACGGCTCGAGCGTGCGCCTGCGATCGGCGTCGGGCACCTTCGAGGGCACGCTGCGCGCGGCGCCGATCAAGCCCGGCAATCTGGAAGTGCACTGGCCCGAAGGGAACACGCTGCTGTCGAAGACTGCGATCGATCCGGAGTCGCTCGAGCCGGACTACAACGCCGTCGTGACGGTCGAAGCGCGTCCGACGTCGTAGGCCGATGGCAGGTTGAGGGGGGAGTCGGCCCGGACAGCCCGGGCCCTGTGGATCAGACGAACGGAAACAGCTTGTTGGCCTTGCGGCGCTTCTGCCGGACGATGATGACGACAGGCTGACTCGCCGCGCTCAACGTACCGGCCATACGCAGCTCACCGATGGCATCGTTGATGTCGGCCATCAACTTGCCGTCGCCCTTGCGCAGTTTCTTGATCTGCTTGCGGGGATGCTTCCCCAAGTCGAGCACGACCGGCGCGGGGATGGAATCGGACTTGGTCGTTTCCGGGGTCGTGGTTCCGGCCATTGGGTGCACTCCTTACCAGCCCAGCACGCGGCTGGGATCCAGCTTCTTCCGGCCTTTGTCGCCGGCTTTGACGGCGTTCTGCACGATGTCGCGCAGCCAGCCATCCTTGCGCTTGCGATTCGACCGGCGATGCCGCGTCGCGTACGTGCTCGCGGTACAATCGAACGCATCGGCCACCATTCGCACTGACCGTTCGAAGGGCTTGAGACCCTTGCTCTGCTTCTTCCGCTTGCGACGTCGGTCGAAGACGACGACCGGCACGCGACTGCCGGTCGAGTCGCGCTCGAACACCGTAATCGTGCGAACCGACTTGCTCAATCGCGGCATGTCCATGGCAAAGACTCCCTCGATTCCGTGAGAACGTCAGACCTGCTCTTATAGCACAGCGGCGACACGCCGGCAAGGAACTGGGGCTGTTTCCCACAGTTCTGATACGCTCCGCTCTTCTGATGTTGTCGCCGGACTTGGTGCCCACGCGGCTGGTCCCACCCGCGAGTCGCGGGCGGATTGTCGTCAAAGACGCTCGCCCCCCGTCACGCCTTCGCACCTGGTCCGTGCTGGTGGCCATGCTCCAGTATCTGGGCACGCTGGCCCTGCTGCGGCTGAAGGGCACCCTGGACAGCGGCGTCGCCGGCGCTCAGCTTCGCGAGAGGTTCGAAGGGCTGGGCGGGCTCTGGCTCAAGGTCGGCCAATTGCTGTCCCTGCGCATCGATCTCTTCCCCCAGGCCTTCTGTCAGGAGCTGGCCAAACTGCAGAATCGCGCCGTCGGCTTTCCGACCTCGCTGGCGCGTCAGATCATCGAAGCCGACCTGGGCGCGCCCATCGAGCACTTCTTCGATGAATTCGTCGATGAGCCGTTCGCCGTGGCGTCCATCGGCCAGGTGCACCGGGCTCGCCTCAAGCAGGAGGGCGTCTACGTCGCCATCAAGGTGCAGAAGCCGTACGCACCGCAACTCTTCGCGCGCGATCTGGTCTTCGTGCGGTGGCTGGTCCGTCTCCTCCAGTTCATCCGGTTCCTGCCGCACATGCGATGGGATCTCGGCTATGAAGAGCTCTGCGAGGTCATGAAGGAGGAGCTCGACTTCCACTACGAAGCGTCCTCGATGCGGCGCATGAAGAAGTCCCTTCGCGGACACCGCATCTACGTCCCCAGCGTCTTTTCCCGCTACTGCTCGAAGCGCGTGCTGGTGACCGAATTCGTCCATGCCGTGCTGATGGCCGACTACATCAAGATGGCCGATACGGAACCGGAACGGCTGGCGGCCTGGGTGACGACGAACAACGTCGATCCCCGGAAAGTGGCCCGGCGGCTGATTCACTCGATCTTCCGCCAACTGCTCGAGAACAATCTCTACCACGGCGATCTCCACCCTGGGAACATCGTGCTGCTCCGCGACAGCCGGATCGCGCTCATCGATTTCGGCTCGACCAACTTCACCGAGCGCGAGTATCTGGGGAAGTTCAAGATGTTCATCCGCGCGCTGGCGACGCGGGACTACGCCAAAGCGGGCGACCTCTGTCTGATGCTGACAGCGAGTCTTCCCAACATCGATACCGAGCAGGTCAAGGAAGAGCTGGTCAGCGCGCTGCGGGCCTGGGCGACCCGCACGCTGGTGCGCGAGCTGCCGTACCACGACAAGTCGCTCGACAACGCCACGATTCAGGTCGTGAAGATTCTGGTCGAATATCGCTGCACGATGGAATGGGCATGGTTGCGCATCCATCGGGCGCTGACGACGCTCGATACGTCCCTCATCTACCTGTATTCAAGCGTCAACTACACGCGGATGCTCCAGAAGTACTTTCAGAAGGCCGAGCGCCGGAAGCTCAAGGCGATGATGGGCACGGAGATGGTGCGGCGGTCCCTGGGCGCCTTCGCCACGGCATTGGACATCCAGGACCGCGTCAACGAGTACACGGTCTTCCAGGGCACCCTCGTCCGGCGGCACGCTCAGGTGTTTCGTGACGCCACCAGCAAAGTGTCCGCGATTGGCTCGGTCATCGTGGAATTCGTCTGGGCGGGGTTCGGCCTCCTCGGGTTCTGCGGCCTCGTCCTCTATCTCGACCAGCGGGGCACCGTGGCCATCGAACGGTGGCTCGGACCGCAGAATCGCCGGCTGGTTCCATCGCGTGCCGCGGCTGGACGGCGCCGTGTGGCTGGCGTTGCTGGTCGTGTTCGTGTTCATCCTGCGGGTGCTCGTCCGGCTGCGCAAGAAGTTGGCCCAGAAGGACGTCCGCTCCCACGAACGGGTCGCGGCGGTTTGAGAATCTGCGCGGCGGGTGCGATTCTGCTATCATCGCGTTCCCCCCAGTAGATGGCGCCAGCGCACGGGAACCGACGTATGTTGCCATCGGTCTTGGTCTCGGAACTGCCCAGAAACGCCGTGGTGTCGACGCGCTGGTCGGACGCGATGCTCGACGGCCTGCGGCTCGTCGCCGATCCCGAGACCGATCCGCTCGCCGAGGAGTTGTTCGCGCGCGAGGGCCCGCCCGGTCTCGTCCGCATGACCAGAGCCCTCGAAGACTGGGAGGCGCCGATTCCCGCGGACTTCCCCGCCGGCATGCGTGAGTGGTTTGCCACTCCGATCGACTATCCCGCCTTCGTGCATCCAGACAAGATCCGTGTCGCCGAGGCGCTGTTCATCGAGTACGGCCCCGTCTCGACCGTCGCCTTGCTCATGTGCGCCGTACCGCATTTCTTCACGAATCCCGCCGGCTCCCGGTCGTTCTATCTGGCGAGGATCTTCAGTCCCGACTCCCTCCGCAATCGCATGCTCGAGATCACGCAGTTCGTCTCGAGCATCACGCAGTACGGCGGTCTCGCCCAGTTCTGGGTCGCTCCGGCGCAGCGGCTGCCGAGCGACGGCCCGCACGGCGTCCGCAAGGGCGCGGGCGTGGTGACGGTGCAGAAACTTCGAATGATTCACTCGGGCATCCGCATCCTGCTGCGGCTGCCGCGGGACCCCGAGAAGGGCTGGGATCAGGCGCGGCTTGGCGCGCCGATCAACCAGGAAGACCTGTGCGAGGCGGTGCTCTGCTTCTGCTTCTGCACCATCGACTCGCTGGCCAAGCTGGGCCTCGCCCAGGACGAGGCCGAACAGGAAGCGACGCTGTGCGCCTGGAAGACCGTCGGACACTTGCTCGGCCTGGACCCCCGCCTGCAGCCGGCGAACGTATCCGAGGCGCGCGCCCTGCACAAGCAGCTGTTCGAGCGGTCCTGCACGGAGACGATGGAATCGAAGGTCCTCATTCAGGAGGTCGTGCACATCATGCGGAAGATGATGCCGTGGGGGCTGCGCGGTGTGCCCCCGGCGCTGATGCGCTACCTCATGGGATCCCGTGTCGCCAACCAACTCGAGGTGCCCCGCAGCCGGATGATCCTCGGAGTGTTGGCCAGGACGCACTGGCTCTGGGGGGAACACCGGCTATTCGCGCGTCTCGCCCGGGTCATGAGCCCGTGGTTGACCGCGTGGATGGCCACACAGGAATCACGGCACGCGCATCCGCTCCTGCCGGAGACGACGGCCGATGCCCTGGGATCGCATCGGATGTGAAGACACGGCCGCGCGATCAGTGGCGGTCGCGAAGGCGGTCGAGCACGGCGACAATCGATCGAACGCTGGTATACGAATCGAGGTCCTCATCAGGCAGTTCCACGTCGAAACGCTTTTCGAGGGCGGCGACGATTTGAAGGCCCTGCAGCGAGTCCACGTTCAGGTCGGCGCGCAGGTCCGTGTCGACGCCGATTGTGTGACGCGGCGCTTTCGTGATGGCCGCCACGATGGCCATCACGTTTTGTTCGGTGTCGTCCACGGGCATCCTTTCGGCGTGTAAGTCGAGTATCGTAGTCATTCTCCGCAGTGCGGTGCAAGGGTGAAGGAGCGTCTATGCGTATCGGACTGATCGCGATGAGCGGCGTGCGCGTCTACAACGAGAAACTGCTGCAGGTAGGCGTCACGCTCCCACAATTCGTCAACCGGGGAGAGGTGATCGCGCAGCTTCCCTCCCTCGCCCTGCTCGTCCTGGCGGCCTCCACGCCCGACGAGGTCCAGGTAGATTACATCGAGGTGGCCGACGTCAAGACGTGCGGTCCCGCCGACCTGCCGTACGACCTCGTGGCGCTGACCTCCTACACCGCCATGGCGTACGAGATGTACGACCTGGCCGATCGCGTGCGCGCGGCGGGGATCCCGGTGGTGATCGGCGGGCTCCACGCCAGCTTTGCCGCCGAGGAAGCCAAGGCACACGCCGACGCCATCTGTGTCGGCGAGGGCGAGGCGCTCTGGCCGGAGATCGTCGCCGACTTTCAGCGCGGGGGGGTGGCGGCGTTGAAGCCGTTCTATCGCGAGGCGGCGCCGGGCACCTACGACCTGGCGCGCAGTCCGATGCCCAGGTTCGAATTGCTCCTGAACCGGCGCTACAACCGCATCACGGTCCAGACCGTTCGCGGCTGTCCGCTCGATTGCGAGTTCTGCGGCGCCTCGAAGCTCTACGGGCCGAAGTTCCGGCGCAAGCCGCTCCAGAAGGTCCTGGCGGAAATCGGGCGTATCAAGGAGCTCTGGGGAGACAACGCCTTCTTCGAGCTCGCGGACGACAACTCGTTCGCCAACCGCGCCTGGGCCCGCGAGTTCCTGCTCGGCATCCGGGATCTCGATCTCCGGTGGTTCACCGAAACCGACATCTCGATTGCCGACGACGACGAGTTGCTGCGGCTCCTGGCGCAAAGCGGGTGCCGGCAGATCCTCGTCGGCCTCGAATCCGTCTATCCGAGCTCGCTCGATGGGATCGACCGCGCGAACTGGAAACTGAAGCGGCTCGGCCAGTACATGGACTCGATCAAGAAGATTCAGTCGCACGGGGTCACGGTCAACGGCTGCTTCATCGTGGGCAACGACGGCGACGACCCCGGCGTCTTCGAAGCGCTGCGGGACTTCATCGAGAAGAGCGAGCTGCTCGAGGCCCAGGTGACGATTCTGACGCCGTTCCCCGGCACCCACCTCCTGAAGCGGCTGCAGACCGAAGGGCGACTGCTCTACGATCGCTTCTGGGACAAGTGCACGTTGTTCGATCTGGTCTTCCAGCCGAAACAGATGACGCCCGACGAGCTCGTCGAGGGTCATACGTGGCTGATGACCCAGATTTACAACAAGGAGCAGTACACGAAGCGGAAGCGTCACTACGTGAACCTCATGAAGGCGCTCGATCTGGAGTGGTACGCCCCCGAGCGGGAAGCGCTGGAATTCTTCCAGTAACCATGTGGCACCCGAGGCTCTTCGCCATCGCCCTGTCGGTTCTCGCGGGGATGGCTCTGACGGTCCCCCGCGCGCTGGCGCAAGGGCAGCCCGAAGAGCTCTCCCTGGAGCGGGCGATCGACCTGGCCTTGGCCTCGAATCGGCCCGCGCGCATCGCCGCGCTGGCCGAAGCGAAAGCCGGCGACGACATCGAGGCGCTGCGGACCCAGCGCCTCCCGAAGTTCGATCTCAAGGTGCTCGAGGGCGGCTTTCTCTCGCCGCTGGAGTTTTCGTTTCAGCAGGGGTCGCTCGGGACGTATCCCGCCACGGGCCCCATCCCGTTTTCGGACGTGACCGTCGACTCGCCCCGGCGTCTCGCCACGGGCCTGGTCTTCGGCGCGGTCCAGCCGCTGACGCAACTCCGCAGAATCGCCCAGGGAGAAAAACTGCTGGCGCTCGGCCAGGACGTGGCGGCCGAGAAGACGCGAAGCGAGCGCCAGAAGCTCGTGGCCGACGTGAAGCGTGCCTACTATGGCTTGCAGCAGGCCAAGGCGGGTCTCGTGGCGGTTGGCCAGGCCGGGAGCCAACTCGAGGAACTGGAACGCGTCGTGCGGTCCTATGTGGAGGCCCAGGTCGCGTTGCCGGGCGACGATCTGGCCGTTCGTACCGAGCAGTCGCGCGTCGCCCTGCAACGGCTGACGCTCCGCAATCTCGAGGCGACGCTCACGGAGCGGATCAACCTGCTGCTCGGGCGCGACCTGACGACCGCGTTCGCGGTCCCGGAGCTGCCGGCCGCCTCGTCGGTGCCGGATCTGGCGGGAGCGATCGCGCAGGCGAAGGCCTCGCGGCCGGAGATTCGCACCGCCGGCCTCGACGCGCGGCGCGCGGCCGAGGATCGGCGGCTGAAGCAGATGGAGCGGACGCCGGACGTCAGCCTGGCGTTCAGCTATCTCCGGACGTTCAATGTCGATGTGCTGCCCCACAACGTGGCGGCGGCCGGCGTGATCCTGAGTTGGGAACCCTTCGACTGGGGCCGCCGGGGGGCCGAAGGGGAGGCGCGAACGCGGACCCTGGAGCAGGCCACGCTCGGTGTGCAGGAAACCGAGGCCCTGATCGAGCTCGACGTCCGGGTCAAGCACCGCACACTCGTCGAGGCGCGGCAGCGCCTCGAACTGCGGTCGCTCGAACGCGAAACGGCGACCGAACGTCTGCGCGTCGCGACGGATCGCTATCGTGTCGAGGCATCGCTCCTCCGAGACGTGCTGGAAGCGCAGACGGGACTGGCGACGGCGGTGCAGGACTATCAGCAGGCGCTGGGCGAATTCTGGACCGCTTTTGCCGAATTCGACCAGTCCATTGGAGACGATGGGCCATGAACTCGGGATGTCGCGCCGTGTGGGGCGTCTGCGCGTTGGCGATCGCGGCCGGCGGCTGCACGCGGGAGGGCCACGAGCCACCGCCGCCGACGCCGGTTCGCGTGGAAGCGGTGGGTGCCGCGAGCAGCGCCTCCACGCTGCGGTATTCGGCGGCGATCCTTCCGGGCCGGCGTGTCGACCTGGCCTTCAAGGTACCTGGCTATATCGGCGAGATCGCCCAGGGCGCCGGAGGGGGTGGCCGCATCCTGCAGGAGGGCGACCACGTCCGGCGCGGCGACGTGCTCGCCCGCATCCGTCCAGGCGACTTCGAGGCGAAAGTCAGCCAGGCCCGCTCGCAGGAACACGAAGCGGATGCGGCGTTCGCGCAGGCGCAGCAGGCGTGGGCTCGGTCGCAACAGCTCTACGAACGCGCGAGCCTGACCCGGACCGATTATGATGCCGCCAAGGCGGCATATGACACGGTGGTGGCCAAGCGAGACGGCGCGCGGGCGCTCGTCACCGAAGCGCTCAACGCGCTCGCCGATTCGTCGCTGACCAGCCCGCTCGACGGCGTGATCGTGAAGCGTCTCATCGAGGTCGGTTCGCTCGTCGGCCCCGGCACGCCGGGTTTCGTGATTGCCGACAACACGACCGTCAAGGTGTCGTTTGGCGCGCCGTACGACGTCACGAAGGGGCTGAGCGTCCGCCAACCGATCGCGATCACCACCGACGCGTACCCCAACGAGCGGTTCGAAGGCCGCGTCTCGAGCCTCGCGCCGACGGCCGATCCGGGCAGCCTGGTGTTCGACGTGGACATCACGGTGCCGAATCCGGACGGCCGGCTGAAGCCCGGGATGGTCGCCGCGCTGGAGCTGGCACACGGGGAGCAGGGGGAACAGCTCACCGTTCCGCTCGCGGCGATCATCCGCTCGGCGCAGCAGGCGGACGGCTATGCCGTGTTCGTCGTGGAAGATCGCGACAACACGCCCTACACGAAGCGCACGGATGTCACGCTCGGCGCCATGGTCGGCAACGCCATTGCCGTCACCGGCGGACTTCACCCGGGCGACCGGGTGATCGTGACCGGCGCGACGATCGTGGCCGACGGGGAACCCGTCGAGATCCTGCAGTAAGGCCATGGCCCACGGACGTTCCGACGCCGACATCGTTCAGCACACCCACAACACCGCCCGTTTCTTCACCGAGAACCGGCAGATCGCCTGGGTGCTGCTGGTCGGCGTGGCGCTCTGGGGCGTGTACGGCTATCTCGACATGCCGAAGCGGAAGGATCCGGTGTTTCCGGTCATTTATGCGGCGGCGGTGTGCCAATGGCCCGGCGCGAGCGCCGAACGGATCGAGCGTCTCGTCACGCGCAAGATCGAGGAACAGATCTCGGGGAACGCGCGCGTCGAGCGCATCGAGTCGACCACGCGCAGCAACGTGTCGATCGTGGTCATCGCGCTCGACGAGCGCATCACCGACCCCGCCAACGAATGGGACGACATCGCGTTCCGGCTCAATGCGATCCGGGACCTCCCGCCGGGCGCCGGACCGATCGAGTTCATTCGGGATTTCGGCGACACCGCGACGCTCATGCTCACGGTCGCCAGCCCGAAGGTCGGTCCGGTCGAGCTGTCGCTCCGCGCCCGTGACATCCGCACGGCCATCGAGCAGGCGCGCGCCCGGGCTCCCGTGGCGGACCAGCCGCGCCGCGCCTCGATCGTCGTGCCGTTCCCGCCGTCCTTGAGCGTCGTCATCGCCGAGCGGCATCGGGATCTGGTCAGCCAGGCGCTGGTGGGCGAAGGGCTGATCGCGGCGAGCGAACCGATCGCCGGGGCCGGCTATGTCGGGTTCGATTTCACGGCCCTGGCGGACGAGACCGTGCTGGCCGCGGCGCTCGATCGCGTGATGACCGAACGGCTGGTGCCTGCCGAGTATCACCCGGACATCTGGTCGCCGATGTTCGTCCGCGACCCGGCCGACACCGAGAAGGCCCTCGCCGCCGTGGCGGGCGATCGCTACACCTATCGCGAGCTCGACGTCTTCACCGATCTCATCAAGCGCACGCTGCAGACGGTGCCGTTTGTCTCGAAAGTGACGCGCGCCGGCCTCCTGCCCGAACAGATCGATCTGGACTACTCGCAGGAACAGCTGACGTCGGCCGGGGTGCCGGTGTCGAAGCTCGTGGAGATCCTCGGCGCCCGGAACATCACCTTGCCCGGAGGCATGCTGGACATCGCGGGACGCTCGCTGCTCATCGATCCCTCGGGAGAGTTCCACTCCGAGGCCGAGATCGGCGACGTGATTGTCGGCACGTCTCCCTCGGGCCGGCCGGTCTACCTGCGCGACGGGGCCGAGATCTACCGCGCCTATCAAACACCGCCTCGTTATCTGAACTACTACCAGGCTCGAGACGAGAGCGGCCACTGGCAGCGGGACCGCGCGATCACGCTGGCCGTCCAGATGCGCCCGGGCCAGCAGATCGGCGATTTTGGCGCCGCCGTCGATCAGGCGCTGGCGGGCCTGGCGCCGAGGCTGCCCTCGGACCTCATCCTGGCACGCCCGTCGGATCAGCCGCGCCAGGTCCGTGAGAACGTCGGGCTTTTCATGCAGAGCCTGTACGAGGCCATCGCCCTCGTCATCCTCGTCGCGCTCATCGGCTTCTGGGAATGGCGAGCGGCGCTGCTCATGGCCCTGTCGATTCCCCTCACGCTCGCCCTGACATTCGGCCTGATGGACGTGCTCGGCGTGGATATCCAACAGGTCTCCGTGGCCTCGCTGATCATCGCCCTGGGGCTGCTGGTGGACGACCCCGTGGTCGCGGGCGATGCCATCAAACGCGATCTCAATCACGGGCATCCGCGCCACGTGGCCGCCTGGCTGGGGCCGACCAAGCTCGCCACCGCCATCATGTTCGCGACGATCACCAACATCGTGGCGTACCTGCCGCTGTTGATGCTCAAGAGCCAGACGGGACGATTCATTTACAGCCTGCCGGTCGTGCTGGCGTGCGCGCTGGTTGCCTCGCGGCTCGTGTCGATGACCTTCATTCCGCTGCTCGGGTCCTACCTGCTGCGTCCGGGCCGGAAGGCGGAGACGCCGCAGGAGGAGCGGCGGACCAGAGGCTTCACGGGCGTGTACTATCGGAGCGTCGGCTGGGCGCTCGACCATCGGTGGATGGTGCTGGCCGCCGCCCTGACGCTCCTCGTCGCCGGCGGCGCGTTCGTCACGACGCTTCGCATCCAGTTCTTTCCCAAGGACTTGTCATATCTCTCGTATGTCGATGTGTGGCTGCCGGAGGACGCGACCATCGGCGCAACCGGCGAGGTGGCGGCTCGCGCCGAGGACGTCATCAGGCGGGTGGCGGACGACTACGCGCACGAACATCCGAACAAGGATGGCACGCCCAAGGACGTGCTGCTGTCGATCACGTCCTTTGTCGGCGGCGGCGGGCCTCGATTCTGGTTTTCCGTGGCGCCGGAACTGTTCCAACCGAACTACGCCCAGCTCATCATCAACGTGCGCGACAAGCACGATACGGAGCATCTCGTCGCGCCGCTTCAACACGCGCTGAGCGCGGAGATTGCCGGCGCCCGTCTCGACGTTCGACAACTCGAAACGGGCAAGCCCGTCGGCATCCCGGTGTCGATCCGCCTCTCGGGGGAAGACATCCCGGAACTGCGGCACCTCGCCGACCAGGTGCGGACGATTCTGCGAAGCGTGCCGACGGCCGCCCGCGTCCGCGACGATTGGGGCGTGGACAGCTTCAAGGTCAAACTCGAGGTCGATTCGGACAAGGCGAACTTCGCGGGCATCTCGAACCTCGATGTCGCGGCGTCGTCGGCCATCGGCATGAACGGGCTCACGGTGACGACGTTGCGGGAAGGCGACCAGCAGATTCCCGTCGTGGCGCGCCTGAGAGTCGAGGAACGGGCGAGGCTGTCCGACATCCAGAACCTCTACGTCTTTCCGGTGCTCGGCGGATCGGCGAGGGTGCCGCTCGAGCAGGTCTCGCGCGTCCGCTATCAGATGGATACGGAGAAGATCCGGCGGCGCAACCAGTTCAGAACGATCACGGTCGCGGCGTTCCCTGCCGCCGGCGCGCTGCCTTCGGAGGTGCTGGCGGCCGCGCGACCCGCGCTCGAGGCGTTTTCGGCGCGTCTGCCCACGGGGTACACCATGCAGATTGGCGGCGAAGAGGAAGAACAACTCAAGGGCTTCAACGAGCTCGCCGCCGTGATGCTCGTGTCGGTCGTCGCCATCTTCATCGCCCTGGTGTTCCAGTTCAGAAACGCCGTGAAACCGCTGATCGTGTTCTCCGCCATTCCGTTCGGGGTGGTCGGGGCCCTGGTCAGCCTCATCGTCATGCAGTCCCCGTTCGGCTTCATGGCCTTCCTCGGCGTCGCCAGCCTCATCGGCGTCATCGTCAGCCACGTGATCGTGCTGTTCGACTTCATCGAGGAAATGCACGAACGCGGCGAGCCGCTTCGCGACGCCCTGCTGGACGCGGGGATCGTTCGCCTTCGGCCGGTCCTCATCACCGTGGGCGCCACCGTCTTCGGCCTCGTGCCACTGGCCCTGCACGGCGGGCCGTTGTGGGAAGGCCTTTGTTACACGCAGATTGGCGGCCTGACGATCGCGACCTTCGTGACGCTGATTCTGGTGCCGGTCCTGTACGCGACGTTCGTCCTCGATCTGAAAGTGCTCCGATGGGAGCAGCCGGCGCATCCAGCCTCGGCGGAGGCCGGCTGATCGACGACACGAAGGCCTCCCGGCCGGCGTGCGGACTCAGGGATAGATGGGAGAGAAGTACTTGACGTAGAAGACACCGCCGAGAAAGAGGTGCCACAGCACGCCGATGGCGGCCGACCAGAGGAGGGCGCGCCGCGTCAACACTCCCGCTCTCCAGGCCAGCGCGTACGCCAGGAAGCCGGACGGCACGAACAGCACCACCGCCGACACGGTGCCCGGCGAGTACAGACCGGTCGCGATCGTGAAACCGAGATGGAAGCCGATGGCATTGACGATCACAAGCGACGCAGCCGAGAGGCCGAGGGCAGGCATGCGCCAGCCCACGGCCGCACAGGCGATGGCGTACACGATGACGCCGAAGTTGACCAGATGAAAGTCCTCCCAGGTCACGGGCGTCGCCAGGGCCCGGGCGGACCACGCGGGGAAGTTCAGCGCGTACTCTTCGGTGATGTGAACTGCGATCGTCGCCACGATCGCCCACAGGGTCCAGTCGCCGCCGTGGCGGCGCGAAAAGGTTGGGGGCGCCGATGTCGCGTGCACGCGCTCGGGGCTCTGTAGCATGATGACGGTCTCCACGGTATCGGACGAATCCTCTGACACGACTCGACAGGCGCAGCTGTTCTGGACGCGGTACTTCGCCGTCTACGATACGCTCAACGAAGCGCGGCCGTATCAGGCGATGATCGCGCGGCAAGTGGAGCTGCTCGCGCCATGGACCGGGGCGCGTGTGCTCGACGCGGGAACGGGATCCGGCAACCTGGCCGCCGCGCTCGTTCGGCGCGGCGTCGATCTCGTCGGGCTGGACTTCTGCGAGCCCGCGCTCGTGCTCGCGCGCGCCAAGGCGCCCGGCGCGACGTTTCAGTTCGGCGACCTGACCCAGCCGCTGGCCTTTCCGCCCGGCACCTTCGACCTCATCACGTGCAGCGCCGTCCTGCACGTGCTCGGTCGAGACCAGCAGCGATTTGCCCTCGGTGAGCTCGCACGCGCGCTGCGGACGGGCGGCCGGCTGGTCGTGACGGTGTTCGCCGACGGGTTCAATCCGCTGCAGGTGTACAGGACGACGCTCCGGGAGGAATATCGGGCCCGGGGACCGGCCGGCGCCGTGGCATTCGGCGCGCGCTATTCGTGGAATACGGCGCGCATCCTCTATTACGTGCGACGGATACAGCGCGAGCACCAGCGTGGCGCATATGCCTACGTGAACGAGGCGTCGCTGGCCGGGCTCCTGGGCGACGCCGGGCTCGCACCGGCGTCGGTCGAGCGCACGCTGGCCGGGCAGTGTGTCACCGCGCTCGCCATCAAGCCTCCCGCGCCTCCCGTCGGGTCATGATTCCGATCGAGGTCGCGGCCAGATCCCTCGATCCCGAGCGCCGTCACGCCCTCTGGCACGAGCCGCGGGCGGCGACCCTGATCGAGATCCTCGAGGGTCCGGCCGCCCGCTACGCGTCGCTGCCGATTCTGTTCCTGTCCGACGACGCCCGGCAGGCCGCCCCCTGGTCGTGGGGCGCGCTCTGGGAGGCGTGCCTGGCCCAGGCGGCCGCGCTCGCCGCCTGCGGCGTTGCCCGCGGCGAGCCGGTCGTGCTGGCTATTCCCACATCCGGTCTGTTCTTCCCGGTCTTCTTCGGCATCCTGGCCGCCGGCGGCGTGCCGGTTCCCGTCACCCCGCCACCCTCGCAGAACGTCGAACGGTTGCACTGGTACCGAGACCTGCTGTCGACGATCGTGTCCGATTCCGGGGCGCGGATCGTCATGTCGAACGCTGGCCATCGCCAGACACTGGCGATGATGGTGCCGGACGGGGTCCGAGTACTTGCGGCCGATGCGCTGCCGGCGGTCGCGCCCGTCCGCCCACTCACCCTTGATGCAGACGAGCTGGCGTTGCTGCAGTACACCTCCGGCAGCACGAGCAGTCCGAAGGCCGTGGCGCTCACGCACGCCAACATCATCGCGAACATGCACGCCATCGGCACGGAGATCGTCGATGAACATTCGTCGGGCGTGAGCTGGCTGCCGCTCTTCCACGACATGGGCCTCATCGGCGCGGCCCTCGGCGCGCTGTACACGAGGACGCCGATTCTGCTGTTTCCGACGACGCGCTTCGGAAAGGAACCGGCGGCCTGGCTGCGCGCCATCGGCGCATTCGGCGCGACGATCACCCAGGCGCCGAATTTCGCCTTTGCCCATGCCGTTCGATACGCGGCGGTCGAAGATCTGGCCGGGGTGTCGCTGGCCTCCCTTCGGACGGCGCTGAACGGCGCCGAGCCCATCGACCTGGCGACGGTCGAAGCGTTCGAACGAACCTTCGCTCCCCTGGGCCTGCGCCGTGGCGTCGTGCGCCCGGTCTACGGGTTGGCCGAAAGCTCGCTCGCGGTCACGTTTGCCGACGCCGGTCAACGGGTGGTCGACGAGATCGACGCTGAAGCGCTCGAATCTCGGGGCGTGGCCGCGCCCGCCTCCGATGCGCAACGGCGAAGGACGATCGTGTCGGTCGGGCGGCCACTGGCCACGCAAGAGATTCGCATCGCCGGCGAGAGCGGAATCCCGCGTGGCGAACGTGAGATTGGCGAGGTGCTCGTGCGAGGCCCATCCGTCATGCGCGAGTACTACCGGAGGCCGGAAGCAACGGCGGCGACCCTCGCCGGGGGGTGGCTGCACACGGGAGATTTGGGTTATCTGTCCGACGGTCGTCTGTACCTCACCGGCCGGCTCAAAGACCTCATCATTCGGCACGGCCGGAACTATTACCCCTCCGACCTCGAGCACGTCATCTCTGGCGTCGAGGGCGTCCTGCGGGGAGGGTCGGTCGCGTTCGGGATCGACCGCGAGGAGGGGCCGCGGGTGGTGATCGTCGTGGAAACCCGTCTCCGGCGGCCTGGAGATCACCAGGTGCTGGTGCGCGGCATTCGCGACGCTTGTCAGGCGGCCTTTCTCTTCGGACCCGACGAGGTGCGCCTGGTGCCTGCGGGAGGTATTCCACGCACGACGAGCGGCAAGGTGCGCCGGAGCGAGTGCCGCAGACTCTACCTCGACGCTGCCCTTCCATTCTTCAGGCGATCGGGCGCCGACCAGTCCGCCTGAACATTGACTTCACCCGCGAGGCTCGACAGCCGGACCCTAGAGAGCCCGCAAGCCGTCGGTCTCGCGGTCGAGATCCGCCAGGAATTCTTCGAGCTCTGCGCGCAGCCCGGGCATGCGGCGCCGACCCGCGGGCGAGAGCACGCGGGCGGGGACCCTCGCGAGATTGTCCTTCAACATGGCAACGACCCTCGGCCCGTTCGGTGCGCCGCCGTTCGGATCCACGCGCGCCATCACGCGGGCGACGCCGATGGCTCCGAGCCAGTCGAGGGCGTCCGCGTCGTGCAGGTAGAGCGCTTCGGCCCCCACGGGCTCGCGCTGGTACATGTGGGTCAGGATCGCGCCTCGCACGGCATCAACCTTCGCCATCGGAAAGCCCGTGCCCTCGAGCACCGTCGGGAAGACGCGAGCCGCCTCGTCCCCGTGGTCCTGACCGGCCTTCGCCCACGGCGCGAACATCGCCATGTCGTGAAGAAACGCCGCCGCATACAGCACGTCGTCGTCGATCGGCACCTGGTCCTCCGTCGCCAACGCCTTCGCCACCTCGTAGTCCCGCACCGAGTGCGAGTACCCCCAGGCGGGGTGCTTGAAGTGCTCGGCCGCGAAGTCACGCACGGTGGTGCGCCAGTCGGCGTCCGCGGCCGCCCGGGCACCGCCCCCGCTCGCGACGAGGGACACCATACCGATCACCGCGAGGCACGGGAGAGTGGTGCGGGGTATCGAGAAGGTCATGGACGGCAGGATACACGAACCCGCCCGCTAGAACCGCTGCAGGTACGCGATCGCTTCCCGGTCGTTCTTCTGCTGCGCGAGTGCCAGGGGGGTAAGGCCGGCGGCGTTCGTGGCGGCGACGTCGGCGCCCTGCTCGACCAGCGTCTTGAGGGCGCCGAGGTTGCCGCTGGCGACGGCGAGGTGCACCGGGCGCCAGCCGGCCGCGTCGGCGGCGTTGACGTCGGCGCCGTGGCCGAGCAGCAGGCCGGCCGTCAGGCTCTGGCGGCCCGCGAGCGCGGCGTGCAGCGGCGTGTTCTGGTTCGGGTTGGTCGATCGCGCCGCGACATCGGCGCCGTGCGCCAGCAGCCGCTCGACGACCTGCGCGTGACCGAAGTGCGCGGCCAGGTGCAGCGCCGTCCAGCCGTCCGGGCTCGACCCGGCGAGATCGGCGCCGCCGGCGAGCAGCCGCTCCACGCGATCCACTTCGCCCGCCGCCGCGGCCTCGGCCAGCGAGAGCGTCGCGCCGCGGGCGACCAGCACGTTGAGGATGTCGTGGCGCCGATGGTAGACGGCGGCGAGAACGGCGCTCAGGCCGCCCTCGTCGCGCGCGTCGACCAGGGAGGGATCCTCAGTGACGAGGCGGCGGACGGCTTCGACATCGCCTGATTGGATTGAAGCAAAGAGGACGGCCTGGTCGGGTGAGTCTGGTCGGTCGGGTGCGTTCATCACTATTCCCTACCAGACCTACCAGACCTACCAGACCCACCTGACCCACCCGACCCACCAGACCTACCCGACCTACCAGACCCACCCGACCTACCCGACCCACCCGACCTAGAGTTCGCGCTCGCCCGTCCGGATGTTGTAGGCCTCGCCGATGTCGAGCACCCACACCTTGCCGTCGCCGATCTCGCCCGTGCGGCCGGTCTGGATGATCGCGCGGATCACCTCGTCCACCATCACGTCCGGCACGACGACATCGATCATCATCTTGGGGAGGAGGCTGACCTCGTACTCCTGGCCGCGGTAGACGGCGCGGTGGCCCTTCTGGCGGCCGTGGCCGCGCACCTCGGTCACCGTGAGGCCCGACACGCTCAACTTCTGCAGTGCGTCCTTGATCTCCTCGACCTTATTGGGCCGCACGATGCACTTCACCAGCTTCATCACGGGTCGACTCCTTCGCGGCTCGCCGTCCTCGGCCTGCTTACGGGGTATCGTCCAGCGCGCCGGCAATCGCGGACAGGACCTGCCGCGCGTGGCGCATCTGGGTCTTGGGCACGCGGGCGAGCGCGCGGGCGATGGCGCCCTCCACGGTGCCGCCCGGCCGCTGCGTGAACTTCTTCGCCGCGTCGCGCAGGCGCAGGCGCACGCGCCGGCTGTCCGCCGGGTCCTGCTCGCGCTGCAGATAGCCTTTCGTCACGAGCCGCTGGACGACCCCGGTGATCGTGCTCGGGTGCAGCCGGACGATGCGCGCGAGCTCGCCGGGCGAGACGCCCGGGAACTGGCTCACGATCCTGAGGACCAGCCGCTGCGGACCCGTGATGCCGAGGCGCGCTTCCATCCGCTTCGACGTGCTCTGGAGGCCGTGCTCGATGCCCCACAGCAGGCGCATGAAATCGAGCGACGCGTCGAGCGATCGCACGTGTTCGGGATCCGGCTGACGGCGGGGGGGCATGCGGGACATCATACGCCGGGACCAACGGTGGCGGGCAACGGGTTCGTGCGCGCCCGGCCCATCATCCGGACGGCGTCCTCCAGGGTCACCACGCCCTCGAGGCGCTGGGTGTCCTGGCGGCTCACGACCGGCAGCAGGCCGGGGCTCTCCGCGAAGCGCGCGAGGACGACGTCCAGCGGATGGTCGGGGTGCGCGTGCACCATCGGCTCGTCGACCAGCGAGCCCACCGGCTCGGCGGAGAGGCCGCCGTCCATGGCGGCCGCGAGGCGGTCGAGCGTGACGATACCGACCAGGCGCTCGCGCGAGCCCACCAGGTGGGCGCGGCGGCCGCTCGCGCGCAGCGCCTCCCACGCGTGCGCCACCGGCTCGTGGGCCGGGATGAGGTCGGCGTCGCCGACCATCACGTCGCGCGCCAGCCACGTGCGCTCGGCGACGCGGGCGCCCGGCTCGGGCAGGTGGATGTGGTCCTGATGCAGCAGCGTGTGCAGCAGCGGGAACGGCTGGTAGCGGCGCGAGATCACGTAGCTGAGGAGGTTCGCGACCATCAAGGGCACGAAGATCTGATAGTCCTGCGTGATCTCGAAGATCATGAACACCGAGGTCATCGGCGCGCGGATGATGCCGGCGAACACCGCGCCCATGCCGACCAGGGCGTACGCGCCGGCGTCGGCCGTCGGAAACGGCGCGTAGCGGTGGATGACCCACCCGACGGCGCCGCCCGCCATCGCGCCGATGTACAGGCTGGGCGCGAAGATGCCGCCCGCGTTGCCCGACGCGTAGGAGATGACGGTCGCCGCGATCTTGAGGAAGCACAGCAGCACGAGCGTCCGCAGCAGGAGGCCGCCGTTCAGCGCCTGGTCGACGTACTCGTAACCGACGCCCATGACCTGCGGCGCGACCAGCAGCAGGACCCCGATCGCGAGCCCGCCGATCGCCGGCTGGATCCACTTGGACTTGGCCGGCATCCGCAGGAACTGCTGGCGCAGCCAGATCAGCGACTTGCAGAACAGCACCGAGACGAACCCGCCGACCACGCCGAGCAGCGCGTACCCGAGGAGTTCGGCCGGGTGCACGAGGTTGTACGCCGGCACGTGGAACAGGGGCTCGTTGCCGAGGATCGCGCGCTCGACGATCACCGCGGTCACCGACGCGACGACGGTGGAGCCGACCATCGCGGCGTTCATGTCGCCGATGATCTCCTCGAGCGAGAAGATGACGGCGGCCACCGGCGTGTTGAACGCCGCCGAGAGGGCGCCGGCCGCGCCCACGGGCACGAGCTCCTTGACGCGCTCGGGCGACAGGTGCATCCAGCGGCCGATGATTGACGCGAGCCCGCCGCCGATCTGCACGGCGGGGCCTTCCGGCCCCATCGAGTGGCCGCAGCCGATGCAGAGCATGCCGGTCAGGAACTTGCCGAACGGCACGGCGCCGCGCACCTTGCCTCCGTGGAGGTGGAACGCGACCTTCGTCTGGGGCACGCCGCTGCCGCGCACGTCGGGATAGAGCGTCGCCAGCAGGGTGCCGCTCACGATGCTCACGAGGAACGGCACGAGGAGCAGGCGCGCGACGCCGGGCGAGAGGCCGAACAGGAACCGGCTGGTGTAGTCGATCGAGGTGATGAAGAGGACCGCCGAGAGGCCGGCGAGCACGCCGATGACGATCGTGAGCACCAGGAAAATCTGGTTCTCGCGCGAGCGAAGCGATTCGGCGGCGGATCGGACGGGCGAACTCACGACGTCTCGAGCCCGTGGCGGCGGCCGACGAGGAGGATGGCCTGGTCGAGCGGCTCGGCCGGCCCGCAGCCGGCCTGGGTCGCCTGCTCAACGCGGTACGCGAGCTCGAAGCCGGTGTCGACGGCGTCGGGCGAACGCCGCAGCGTGCCCTCCTCGATCGTCGCGCGGAACGCGTCGGCTTCGGTCTTGAGCGCGCGCAGCGGTTCCGGATCGGGCACGGGACCGGTGAGGCAGGTGTCGAGGCGTCCGGCGGCCTGCTCGAACATGGCGATCACGCGGCGCTGGCGCACGGACGACGAGATGCGCGCGGCCAGCGGATCGCTCGACAGGACGAGGTCGACGATCGTCCGGAGTTCGCTCACGCGCGCGATGTCGGCGGGCGCGTCGGCGAGGTAGTCGCGGGCGTGCGTGTAGTCGCCGAGCGCGAAGGCGGCCTCGCCCGCGCCGGCGGTCGCGTCGCCGTTCTTGGGATCGAGGGCGAGGGCGCGCGTGAAGCGGTCGAGCGCGCGGCCGGGATCGCCGACATCGAGGAAGAGGCGGCCGGCCTCGATCTGGGCCTGCGGTTCGTCGGGAAGGTTCGCGCTGAGCAGGAGGAGCTCGGAGAGCGCGCGGCTGTCCTCGTGATGCGCGAGCAGCATCCGGACCAGTTCGCTGCGGATCTCGCGGCGGCGCGCCTCCTCGTCGTCGGGCCAGTAGCCGTAGAGCGCGTTCTGGTAGTAGCGGACGGCGCTCTGCAGGTCGTTGCCGCTCGCGGCGAGCCGGGCGAGCTGCAGATTGACGGACGGATCTTCGGGCGCGCGATCGCGCAGGCCGATGAGCACCTGCTGCGCGGCGTCGGCCTGGCCGTCGGAGGCGAGGGTGCGGGCGAGGGTGAGGCCGTAGACCTGATTGGCGCGATCGAGCGCGGTGGCGTGGCGGAGGGCGTCGATGGCCTCGGACAGGCGGCCGTCGGAGAGCGCGGCGTCGGCCGAGGCGGCCCACGTCTCGGCGTCGCGGAGGCGCGTTTCGCGGTTGTCGGCGGCGACGGCGCGGGTGAGGAAGAACGCGATGGTCGCCGCCGCGCTGAGCAGCACCAGCAGCACGATTTCACGCCGAACGACCGACTTCGTCACACCCATCTCCCGCGACCCGCCATCGTACACCAAACGGCCCGCCGCTGGCGAGTGTATAATGGTTTGACCTCAAACTAACATGGACGTACGGTGGTATAATTCAGTGGGAGTTTCGTCATGATGCACGTGTGCGCGAAGCGAGGGGGGCTCGGCGCGGCCGGCCTGGTGGCCCCGGTGGCCGTTCTGGCATTCGCGCTGGCCGCGCCGGCGCACGCCGGCGGCCGCGATTCTGCGCAGAAGACAAAGAAAGACAGGCTGGCGGACGGCCCGCGGGTCGTCCTCGCCGCCTTCCAGGCGCCCGCGCTGACCAATACGACGCCGCCGCCCGCCACCGCGGCGGGCATCATGGATGCGCTCAAGACGCACGCCGCTGAGCTCAAGGACTTCGTCGATCGCGGCGTGTTCAACGAGATCTGGGTGCCCGCGCTCGCGTCGAAGGACGTCGCGGTGTATCTCGACGATCATCTCGACGAGCTCGACGCCGCCAAGCGCGAGCCCGCGCAGGCCGCGGTCGCGCGCCTCGTGCGCGCGTCGTGGCTGCTCGACGCCGTGGGTGACCTCGGCAACCGGCCGCAGGTCGTGCAGGCGTACAGTGAATACGCGAAGGCCCTCGCCGACGTGCAAACCTTCTTTCCGGGGAACAAGCCGTGACCAAATCGACCGTCAGACTGCTGCTCGTCGGGTGCGCGGCCGCCGCCGCTGCGGTGCTCGGCGGCTCGATCGGCGAGGCCCACAAGGCCATCACCTCCAAGTACGACTACAACAACGATGTCTTCCCGATCCTGAAGGCGAAGTGCGGCGCGTGCCACGTCGAGGGCGGCGTGGCGCCGATGTCGCTGATGACCTACCAGGACGCGTTCCCGTGGGGCGAGTCGATCCGCGCCGAGCTCATCGCCATGCACATGCCGCCGTGGAACGCCGAGGGCGGCTACGGCTCGTTCCGGCACGCGCAGACGCTCACGCCGATGGAGATCGACACCATCCTGACGTGGGCGACGGGCGGCAATCCCGAGGGCGATCGCACCAAGCGCCCCGCGCCGGTCGTCCGCGACACGGCGTGGCCGCTCGGCGATCCGGACACCGCGATCAAGCTGCCTGAGGCGGTCACGCTGCCCGCCGACAAGAGCGAGGCCACGCACGACTTCACCGTGGCCGTGAAGAACGCCCAGCCGCGGTGGGTGCGCGCGATCGACCTGCTGCCCGACGCCGCCGTGATGGTGCGCGACGCGACGATCGCGTTGAAGGGCGCGGACGGCAAGCCCGGCGAGGTGATCACGAGCTGGCTGCCCGGCGGCACCCTCGTGCCCGCCGAGGGCCCGGCGGCGTTCATGCTGCCCGCCAACGCCGAGCTCGCCGTGAGCGTGCACTACAAGAAGACCTGGATGTACGACAGCGAGCCGCTCACCGATCAGAGCTCGATCGGGATCTACGACGCGGCGGCCGGCGCGCACCAGGCGCTGCAGGCGATCCACTTCGCGTCGAAGCCGCTCACCGGCGCCGCGAGCCTGACGTTCGCCACGACCCTCGACCACGACGTCGACGTGTACGGGCTCACGCCCGGCCAGGTGCCGCCGCACGGCGCCATGCAGATCGAGGCCGTGCTCGCCGACGGCACGCACGTGCCGATGATCCGCATCGACACGCGTCCCGGCTGGATCCGCCGGTACTGGTTCGAGAAGCCGCTGAGCCTGCCCCAGGGCACGCGCGTCCAGGTCACCACCAACATCGCGACGCCCTTCACGATCCCGATGCCCGACCTGCTCGCGCCGCCCGAACCGCCGATGTCACAGGACCCGCTCTCGGTCACCCTCGACATCACGCCGCACGGGGCGACACGGGCCAGCGGACAGTAACGGCCTTCCGGCCGATTCTTTGAGCCACCCTGAGTTCGTCCGCTATGCTGGGTGGTGGGGACTGTGGTATCAGCGGAGCACTCGTCAACGGCGCATGTCCTCGTCGTCGACGACTTGCCAGCCAACGCGCGGCTGCTGGCGTCGCTCCTCGAACGCGACGGCCACGTCGTCTCCACGGCCGCGACCGGCGCCGAGGCGCTCGAAGCCGCCGCCGCCGCGCCGCCCGATCTCGTCCTGCTCGACGTGATGATGCCGGGCATCGACGGGTTCGAGACGTGCCGCCGCCTGAAGGCGCTGCCACGGATGCGCCTGGTGCCCGTGGTGCTCGTCACGGCCCTCCACGACAGCGACGACCGCATCAAGGGGATCGAGGCGGGCGCCGACGACTTCCTGACCAAGCCCTTCAACCCGCACGAACTCGGCGCGCGCGTGCGCTCGCTGATCCGCATCAAGAAGTACACCGACGAGCTCGACTCGGCTGAGTCCGTCATCTTGAGCCTCGCGCTCACGATCGAAGCCCGCGATCCGTACACCGAGGGGCACTGCCAGCGTCTCGCGACGTACTCGGCGGCCCTGGGCCGCCACCTCGGCCTGCCCGGTCCCGATGTCGAAGCGCTCGAGCGCGGCGGGATCCTGCACGACATCGGCAAGATCGGCGTGTCCGACCTGATCCTCCTGAAGCCCGGCCCCCTCACCGGCGCAGAGCGCACGGCCATGCGCGCTCACACGGTGATCGGCGATCGCCTCTGCGGTGAGCTGCGGCTGCTCGACCGCGTGCGGCCGATCGTCCGCTGGCACCACGAGCGGCTCGACGGCAGCGGCTATCCCGACGGCCTGCACGGCGACGAGATTCCCCTCGTCGCGCAAATCGTTTCGGTCGCCGACGTGTTCGACGCGCTCACGACGCTCCGGCCGTATCGCGATCCGGTGTCGCCGGAAGCGGCCTGCGCGGAGCTGCGGCGCGAGAGCGCGCTCGGCTGGCGCCGCGGGGATCTCGTCGACGCGTTCGTCGCCCTCGTCCGGCAGGGCGCCCTGCCCCAGCCCGCCGGCGCCGCGGCGCGGAGCACCGGCACGTGAGCACCCGCGACGCCGAATTCGCCAACTTCCTGTCGCGGATGAGCCACGAGCTGCGCACGCCGCTCAATGCCATCCTCGGGTTCGCGCAGCTGCTCGAGATGGACAGCGACCTGAACGGCGACGAGCACGAGGCCGTGCGCCAGATCCTGCACGGCGGGCGGCACCTGCTCGACCTGGTGAACGAGGTCCTCGACATCAGCCGCATCGAGTCGGGCCAGCTCTCGCTCTCGCCCGAGCCCGTCGCGCTCGACGACGTGGCGGCGGCCGCGGCGGATTCTACTGAAGCCCCTGGCCGTCGCGCGGGACGTCATCGTCACGGTGGCGCCGCTGCCCGAGGACTTTCCGGAAGTCGTCGCGGACCGCCAGCGCCTCAGCCAGGTGCTCCTCAACCTGCTGACCAACGCGATCAAGTACAACCACCTCGGCGGACGCGTCACGGTCGCGGTCGAGCGCTCCGACGCCGGCCGCGTGCGGATCGCCGTGCGCGACACCGGGCCGGGCATTCCCGCGGCGCAGCTCGAGCTGATCTTCCAGCCGTTCGAGCGGCTGGACGCCATGCAGTCAGGCGTCGACGGGACGGGGCTCGGGCTGCCGCTGGCGCGCGCGCTCATGAAGGCGATGGGTGGCACGCTCGACGTCGAGAGCCGCGTCGGCGAGGGCAGCACGTTCTGGGTGGAGCTGCCGGCCACGTCCGCGGCGACCGAGCCGGACGTGCGGGCCGGCGCGCCGATCTCGCTGCGGCGCGTGGACCGATCCGCCACCATCCTCTACATCGAGGACAACCCGTCCAACGTGCGCCTGATGGAGCGCGTGCTCAAGCACCGGCCGGGCATGGTGCTCCTGCACGCGTCGCACGGGCGAGAGGGGATCGAGATGGCGAAGAGCCGACGGCCCGATGTCGTGCTGCTCGATCTGCATCTCCCCGATGTGCCAGGCGACGAGGTCGTCCGCGAGCTGTGGCTCGACCCCGTCACGCGGATCATCCCGATCGTCGTCGTGACGGCGGACGCCACGCCCGGCACGGCGCGCCGGCTCAAGGCGGCGGGCGCGGTCGGCGTGCTCACGAAACCGATCGACGTGCGCGGCATCCTCGGTGTGCTCGACAGCCTGCTGGGCGGCCGCCCGGAGGAGCAGGTCTCCCGGCCATGACCGATCAGCCCGGCGCACCTCTCGACGATCGACAGCTGCTGCACCAGTTCAAGAACTACCTGGCGGTGATCATCGGCTTCTGCGACCTGATGTTGAGCGACCTGCCCGAGGACGCCGACCTGCGCCGCGACGTGGCCGAAGTGCGGACCGCGGCACAGTCGGCCATGGCGCTGATGCCGGAGCTCGCGCGGAGGCTCGACTGACCATGCCGTCGACGCGCCCGGTCCTCCTGGTGGTCGACGACGAGCCCGGCATCATCGCGATGATCGAGCGGTTCGCGAAGGGCCGCGGCTTCGACGTCATCGCGCGCGCCGGCGGCCGGCGACTGCTCGACGAGCTGCCGTCGCTCAACGCCAACGTCGCTCTGATCGACCTGCGGATGCCCGAAGTCGACGGGCTGGAGCTGCTGAAGGCCCTCCGCGCGGGCGACCCGATGTGCCAGGTGATCCTGATGACCGCCTTTGCCACCGTGGACTCGGCGATCGAGGCCGTCAAGCTGGGCGCGCTCGACTACTTGAGCAAGCCGATCGACTTCGCGCGCCTGACCGATCTGCTGACGACGGTCACGAGCGGTCTCGAGCGGCGGCGGGCGCTGCTCGAGGCCGACGGCGCGATGGCGACCCGCTTCGAGTTCTGCGGGATGATCGGCCGCAGCCCGGTCATGCAGGAGCTGTTCGACACGATCCGGAGGCTGGCGCCGCACGTGCGGACGGCGCTGATCACCGGCGAGACGGGCACCGGCAAGGAGCTCGTGGCGCGCGCGCTCCACAAGATGGGGCCCCGCAAGCACCGCCGGTTCGTCAGCTTCAACTGCTCGGCGGTGGTGGAGACCCTGTTCGAGAGCGAACTCTTCGGGCACACGCGCGGCGCGTTCACGGGCGCGCGCGACGCGAAGGCCGGCCTCTTCGAGGTCGCCGACGGCGGCACGCTGTTCCTCGACGAAATCGGCGAACTGTCGCCGGCGATGCAGGCCAAGCTGCTGCGCGTGGTCGAGTACGGCGAGGTGCAGCGCGTGGGCGCGTCAGAGCCCAAGCGCGTGGACGTGGCGATTGTGGCCGCGACGAACCGCGGCCTCGCGGAGGAGATCGGGCAGGGGCGATTCCGGCAGGACCTGTACTACCGGCTGAACGTCGTGGAGATCGCGCTGCCGCCCCTGCGCGACCGGCGCGAGGACGTGCCGCTGCTCGCCGCGGCGTTCATCCGCACGTTCGCGAAGCAGTTCAACAAGCCGATCAGCGGGATGAGCCCGGGCGCGGAGCGCCTGCTCGCGACAGCGGCGTGGCCGGGCAACGTCCGCGAGCTCCAGAACACGCTCGAGCGCGCGTCGATCCTCACCGACAGCTCCATCCTCACCGAGTTGGAGCTCCGTGGCGCCGTGTCGCGCATGGCGGCGCTCGGCGGCGCGATGCCCGCGTCGGGCAACGGCGCGGCGGAGGCCCCGGCGGCTCCCCAGAAGGCCCCACCCATCCCGATCGAGGTGCTGGACCGCTCCGCGGTGCAGCGCGCGCTCGACGAGGCCGGCGGCAACAAGTCGGCCGCCGCGCGGCTCCTCGGCGTCAGCCGCCGCGCGTTCTACCGGCGGCTGGACTCGTTCGGGCTCAGGTAGAAGAAGCTGGGGAGCTGGGGAGCTAAGGAAGTAGTCCCTGGTACATCTCTTCAGCGCGGCTCGAGAGCTTCGGGTCGACGCCGCCCGGGTCGGCTTTCGGCGGCGGCGCGGGACGGAACCTTCCGGCCGCGCGGGCCAGCGCGCCCTCGTCGGGCACACCGAGCTGCTCGCACAACCGGCCGAGCGCGCGGGGCGCATCCCCGCACATCCCCTCGTAGCCGACCACGATCGCGTTCCCGCGGTGCGCCGCGATGTACTCGAACGCGGCGATCCAGTACGCCAGCCAGTAGTCGAGCGTCAGGGGATCGCGGCCGGCCAGCGCCTCGTCCACGCCGGGGAACGCGAGCGGCCGGTGCAGCGCGCCGAACTCGTAGTGTCCGATGTCGCCCATGTAGCGCCGGACGAACGGCGACTCCGCGTGAATCGCGAGGAAGTTCTGGTGCTGCCGCAGGAGCGACGCGGCGTGCTCGAGCGGACGCCGGACCGGGATGACGATCGACGCGTCGGCGAACATCCGCGGCAGGAGCTCGAGGCGCGCGACGTTCGCGTTGTTCTTGGAGAGATACCGGCCGTCGGTGAGACGATCAGGGCGCCGGAGCGCCACGATCTTCTTCATGTGGTCGAGGAAGAAGGCGGTCGCGTCGCCCTTCCGATCGCTCGCGTGCCAGAGCGCGATTCGGCGGTCCGAGTACTTGCGGGGCCAGAAGGTGCGCCACAGGATTTCCTCGAAGGCCTCCGGGCTGTCGAACCCCACGATCACGCCGTCGCCGTGCGCGCGCTCCTTCGGCGCGGACGGTTTCCTGAACGGCCCGCTCAACTTCGACCACAGGATCGGCGCGAGCACGAACGGCATGTCCCGATAGATGTGCGTGGCGATCGACGGGAACTCGGCCAGCGACTCGAGCAGCACGGTCGTGCCGGCCCTGGGCAGCGACGTGACGAAGATCGGCCGCGCCGCCCGGGCCGCGCGGTACGTGCCGCCGTACGCGGCGTGCTCCATGTCGGCCGCCGTCAGCTGGATGAACGGCGCCGAAAACGCCAGCTGGTGGAAGATCTGATCGAGCGCCGAGTAGTTCAGTTGGTAGGCCATAGCCGCTTGCCCAGGCCCCAGGCGGCCGCGGCGATTGCCGTCGCGAGCACCCACGCGGGCCATCGCATCAGGAACGCCAGCACCTGGCCCGCTGGCGCGAGGCCGATCAACGCGGCCACGCCGACCGGGACGAGCGACGCCGCCACGGCGAGCGCGCTTCTGAACAGCAGCGACAGGAACTGGCCGAGGAGCCGGAGGGACGCGCCCTGCACGGCGCGCTCGCGCGCCCGGTCGTCCAGCGCGGGATCGCGCATGGCGGCGGCCGCCGCCTGCGACGTGCGGATCGACGCCCCGGCCACCGAGGCGATGCGCAACAGGGCGAAGGCGGCCAGAAACGCGACGATGGACAGCCCTGCGATGAAGGGAATCACGTCGACGCCGGCGTCTCGTCGTCCTGCTTGCGCGTGCCGCGCAGGAACGCCAGCAGACGCTTGATGGGATACCAGATGAAACCGACGATCGCGAATACGACCGCGCCGATGAAGGCCACGACGGTGCCGATCACGCTGATGCCGGCACCGGGACCGATGTAGGCGACGATCGCGAATCCAATTAGCGGCTCTGGCACGGCCACGCTCCAGTGTCGAAGGTGAAGTAGTCGGCCGGGTACAGGCGCGCCTCGCCAATCTCGGCCACGTTCTCGTCGTCGTACTTGTTCACGTACTCCCAGACGATCTCGCCGTTCGCGTCGGTCTCGAAGACCCGGCCGCCGTCGGCCTCGGTCACGAACAGGCCGCCGCTCGGCGTGAGCGCGACCTTGCCGCGCGTCGCCGACAGCAGTTCCTGGCCAGGCCCGCCGTAGGCGACGTCGGTCGCGCCGGTCTTCGGATCAACGCGCAGCACCTGTGACACACGCGGCGTATCGGCCGGCGTCTTGCGATCCGTGCCGACGAAGACGTCCGAGTAGAGATTGTTGTTGAACATGATGAGCCGCCCCCCCGGGGCAAACTCGGGATCGTGCTGCCGGCGCCACGGGCCGATCTGCCACCACTTCACCCGCGACCCGGTCTTGTCGGCGACGAGCACCAGGTTGAGCGTGCGAATAGACAGGACCAGATCGCCGGCCTCGAACATCGGGAAATCCGGCGCCAGCTCGGGGCTGAGTTCAGCCACCTTGTTGAGATGGAGGACCTCGTGATCCCACTGCATGGCCGGCAGGAACGACTCGCCGGTGGCCGTGAGCACGGGCTCGAGGCCATTGTCGTACAACAGCTTGACGACGGAGAACTCGGAGAGAACCTCCCCGTCGTCGGACACGTGCAGCACCGTGTCCTCCTGGAACGGCGGACGGAACGGGGGGTACGGCGAGGGCGCGGCGACGACGTCGCGCCGCCCCGGGATCCAGAAGCCGCCGTCCTCCGCGGGCTCGACCGAGTGGTGCGTCCGCCGCAGGAGCGTCCAGTCGGTCTGGTTGCAGCGATCCAGCTTCACCGTGCCGCCGTACTCGAAGTTGAAGACGACGGAGCCGTCGGGCAGGGCCAGCGCGCCGTGCAGGTCGATGTTCCA
Organism: uncultured Acidobacteriota bacterium; assembly: GCA_963792785.1. Classification (GTDB taxonomy): domain Bacteria; phylum Acidobacteriota; class Vicinamibacteria; order Vicinamibacterales; family CAVVIG01; genus CAWIMX01. The sequence continues at coordinate 2,083,167 of CAWBXO010000001.1, forward strand.
GTCGGTCGCCGGCGAGGAAGCCTCCGGCACAATCGCCGGGCTGCGGACCCGCCGGATCAACTGGTGAAAGCTGACGGGCCAGCGCGCCACCACGTCGCCGTTCCGGTGAATCAGCCGCAACTCGTTGCCTTGATCGAAGAAGCCCTCGAGCAGGATGAGATCGGCCTGGTCGTTGGAGGGCTTGTTCACCGTGACGCCGTCCCCGTCGTACCGGCTCTCCTGCAGAAAGTGCGTCGGGCGGGTTCCGGTCAGCGTGGGCGCTTCCGTGACGAGCAGGCTGAACGACTGGGTGATGTCGTCGCGCAAGTCCGTCCAGAGGTAATACGTCGCCGACTTGGCCGCGCCGGCGCTCATCCCGAGCACGTAGGCTCCGCCGACCACGACGATGGTGCTGATCGCGAGGAAGAGCAACCGGGACAGGTCGATCCGCTTCCCCGGACGCGGGGTGTCGGGCTGAGCCATTACGCCGCTTTTATCGGCCCGGCGACGCGCACACCTTAGCCGTCGTCGGGGTGTGCGGCGGGCTGTGCGCACACCCGTGCCGCACGCCCCGCACAGGCAATCCTGCCCGGACATATTCGGCTAACCCGTTCATAGTCAGCACGTTACTCGCTCCCATGAAGCCGGCACGTTCCTCGCTCTATGGAATGGCATGCGGTGCACGACGCGCCGCGGTTTTAGGGGAGTTTGGCCATGTTCCGCACCGCCATCAGCACCGCTCTCGGGCTCCTCGCGATCGGCGTTTTCGCCCAGCCGGCGTTCGCGGCTGACGCAACCGACTCCGCGCAGGTCGCACCCGGGATCACGCTGTCGGCGCCCGCGGTGACCGGGCCGCGCGTGCAGCTGCCGCTGAGGCTGCAGCCCGCGATGGCGCCCACGCGACCCGCCGCGCTCCCCGCGCTCTATGTCGGCCTGGTGGTCGGACAGGCCTACGACGTCTACAGCACGCGCCGCGCACTCGCCGCCGGCGCCACCGAAGCGAATCCGATCATGCAGGGCGGCGGCGCCCGCTTCTGGACGATGAAGGCGATCGGCACCGTGGTCCCCATCGTCATCGCCGAGCGGATGTGGAAGAAGAACAAGGTCGGCGCCATCGTGATGATGGTAGTCACCAACACCCTGATGGCGACCGTCGCCGTCAACAACACCCGAGTGCTGCGCGCGCAGCAGTAGACATTCCGGACTGACGAGCAGGAACAGGGAGAACAGCCATGAAGACTGGACAGACACGTCGGCCGGTGGTGCTGGTGATGGACGACGAGGAGCCGATCCGCCGCGTGGCGCGGCGTGTACTGGAATCCGGCGGCTTCGAGGTGCTGGACGCCGCGAGCGGCCTCGAGGCGCTGGAGGTGCTCGACAAGGGCACGGCGATCGACCTGCTGATGGCCGACCTGCGGATGCCGGAGCTTGGCGGCGGGGAAACGGCTCGGCGCTTCCGCGCGGTGAACCCGGATCTCAAGGTGCTCTACGTGAGCGGCTACACCGATGAGCTCTTCGAGGATCGACAGACGCTGTGGGACGGCGAGGCGTTTCTCGACAAACCGTTTTCGCCGCGCGGGCTGGTCGAGGCGGCATCGCTGCTGCTGAACGGCCATCTGGCGGCGGCGTAGGAGGATCTCATGCCCTGCCCCTGTAGGAAATTCGTCTGGCTTCTCCGCCAGGTCGTCTGGAACTGAGGCACGCGCTACTCCGTCCTGAGGCCCTCCACCGGATCGACGCGCATGGCCCGTAGGGCCGGCGGCACGCACGCCGCGAGAGCCGCCGCCAGCAACAGCAGGCCGGCGGACACGAGCGAGCGCGGATCGCTCGGCGTCACGCCGTAGACGACCGTCGCGAGCATCCCTTCAGACAACCGCACGATCAGCAGACCCGCCACCAGGCCCGCCGCCACGAGCGCGACGCTCTGGGCGACGACGAGGCCGCCGACGCCCGCCGGGCTCGCGCCGAGCGCCAGCCGAATCGCCAGCTCGCGCCGGCGCAGGGCCACGGACCACGAGAACAACCCGTAGACGCCGATGGCGGCGAGCAGGGCCGCGAGCGCGCCGAAGAACACCAGGACGCTCATCAGCAGGCGCTGCTCCGCCGTGCGATCGGCGAAGCGTTCGCCCCAGGTGCGGGCGGCGCCCATCGGCTGCTGTGGGGCCACCTCGTGCAGCGCGTCGCGAATCGCCGCGGACGCGGTCGCCGCGTCGGCGGCCCGCACCGCGACGAAGGTTTCCGCGAACGGGAACTGGCGCGTCGACAGATAGACGGCCGGTTCCGTGTCCTGGCCGAGGGGCACGTTCTGGATGTCGTTCACGACGCCCACGACCTCGAACGCCAGGCCCCCCGGCTCGGCGTTCCCCGGCATGATGTTGCGTCCCAGCGGTCCGATGGCCTGCGCCGCGAGGCGGATCGAGCGGCCGACTGGAGCGGCGCCGGTCGGCCAGTACCGGCGGACGAACGTCTGGTTGACGACCGCGACGGCGGCGCTCTCCGCGGTGTCGAACTCGGTGAACGATCGCCCCGCCGTCATCCGCGCGCCCATGGCGTCGAAATAGCCGGCGCTTGCGCTGTGCAGCTGGACCTGCGGCGACTCGCCGACGACGGCCGACACCGCTTCACCATCGAGTCCCACGCCGCTGCGCCACCCGATCTCGAGCGGCAGGAAGTTCGCCGCGCCCGCCGCCTCGACACCGGGCCGCGCGCGAATCGCGTCGAGGATCTGCGCGTGCTGCCGCTCGAGCTCGCGCCATCGCTCCAGCCCCATCGCATCGGAGGCCGACGTCACGGCGAGCTGCACGGGCGCGATGACGGTCGCGTCGGCGTCGACGCCGATCGGCGTCTCGGTCATCTGGCGCACGGTCCGCACGAGCAGCGCCGAGCTGGCCACGAGCGCGCACGCCAACGCGACTTCCGCGCCGACCAGCACCGTGTAGATCCGGCGGGCGCCACGCGTCGTGCCCCGTTCGGCGCTCTTGAGATCGGCCTGCACGCGTCCGCGCAGCACCACGAGGGCCGGGCCGAGCCCGAACGCGAACGTCGTGACCATCGCCACGCCGAGGCCGAGCGCGAGCGTCCGCCAGCCGATCGCGACGCCGGCGAGCCGCGGGATCTCGACGGGCACGTACGCGACGACCAGCGGCAGCGCCGCCGCCGCCGCGGCCACGCCGATCGCCGCCCCGCCGACCGACAGCACGAGGCTCTCGGCCAGGAGCTGCGTCACGAGCTGCCGCGGTGTGGCGCCCAGCGCCACGCGGATCGCCAGCTCGCGCTCGCGCGACAGCACGCGCGTCAGCAACAGCGACGCGACGTTCAAGGCGCCGATGGCGAGCAGCAGCCCGACGGCGCCGAACAGCACGAACAGGGCCGGGCGGTAGTAGCCGAGCTCATCGTTCAGGAGCGGCGTCAGCCGCGAGCCCCACCCATGGCCCGGGCTGTTGCGCGTCGCGCCGAACTGCTCCTCGAGGCGCGGCCAGAGCGCGTCCACCGCCGCCTGCGCCTGCCCGATCGACACGCCGTCGGCCAGGCGCGCCACGCCTTCCATGAAGTGCGCGGAGCGGCTGTGCTGCCGCATGTCCCAGTTCATCCGCTGCCAGACGTCCACATCATCCGGGAACTGGAAGCCCGGCGGCATCACGCCGACGACCAGGAACCCGACACCGTTCAGGCGGAGCTGCCGCCCGACGATCGACGGATCCGCCCCGTAGCGCGACCGCCACAGACGATCGCTGATGGCCGCCATCGGATCGCGGCTGTAGAGCGCCGCCTCCTCGGGAAAGCCGGCGCCGATCTGGGGCGCAACGCCCAGCACGCGGAACAGGTTCGCGCTCGTCTCGATGGTGCTGACGCGCACCGGGTCGAGCCCGGGGTCGACGAGGTTCACGCCCGGGCGCCACCAGGCCGCGGCGTCGGCGAACACCGGCAGATCGCGCTGGTCCATGAAGTTCACCGGCGACACCGGATCGCGGCTCAGCGCCTGCTCGGCATTCGTGTCCCAGATCGTCACGAGGCGATCCGGCCGCCCGTAGGGCAGCGGCCGCAGCACCACCGTCTCCACGATCGAGAACACCGTGGCGGCGGCGCCGGTGCCCAGCCCGAGCACGAGCATCGTGATCAGGGCGAACGCCGGGTGCCGGCGGAAGTGACGGGCGGCCGCGTGGAGGGACTTGATGACGTTCGGCTCCGTGTCTCGATGTGTCTGACGGGCGCCGGAGGAAAAGGTTACCCGTGACAAAAAAAAGCCGGTGCCCCGAAGGACACCGGCCTGGTGTGTGCCGCTGATTGGTCCGGCTGAAGCCGGACGCTACTGCTGCTGCGAGTGGCCGGCGAGCATTTCCTTCCGATTGGCCTGCTCGGTCGCGAAGTCCTCGTCGCTCATGTAGACGATGTTGATCCACGCGTGGGCCATCTCGTCCACCGTGCGGTCGCCCCAGCCGACCCACTGGTTCGGGTCCGGGTTGCTCTTCTTCGCCGCGGTGTTGTCGTGCCACGCCGTCACCTTCAGGATCGTGCCCTTCGGGAGCAGCGGCGCCACCTCGTCCGCGTACTGGTAGGTCGTCATCCAGTTGAAGTTGAAGTCGCTCACGAGGCTGATGACCTGCTTCTGGCCGTTCGGAAGGAGCGCGTCGAGCTCCATCGCCTGGCCGCGCAGGTGCATGTGCGGCTGGAAGCTCTCGATGCGCGCCGCCGAGCGGAGCGTCGTGAAGCCCTCGGCCATGCTGATCGTGTTCGGCCGGATGTCCATCGTGCCGAGCGCGGCCGGGACGAGCGACAGCGTCGTCCGGTACTTCGGCTCCTGCCCCTTCGGGTAGAAGTAGATGCCCATCTGGACGCGGCTCGTGATCTCCTCGCCGACCGCCGAGTAGTGGATGTCCCAGCGGAACTTGGAGCCCGGCAGGAGCAGCTTGCCCGTGTTGGGGCGCATCATCTCGCCCTGCTTGCCGACGGCCCATTCCATGAAGGGCCCGCCGAGGCCGAAGCTCGCGCCACCGCTCTGCTGGCCCGGCTCGTCCTGGATGAGGTACGCGATCGCGTGGTGGGTGATCCGGCGGCCCTGGACGGTCTCGGGGCGGATCTCAATCGCGCGCACCCAGCGCGGCTCGGTGATGCCGGTGTCCTGGATGCGCTTGTCCCACGCGTCCTGCGACACGGCCGGCATCGTGAACGACCCGGACTCGATGATCAGATCGGGCTCGGTCTGGCCGAACGAGGCCGCGAAGTTCCAGCCCTGATCGTCGGGCCACTGCTTCAGCGCGGGCATGTCCTTCGGATCGCCCTGCGGCGCGCCGCCGTCGATCCAGCGGACGATCGTGTCGACCTGTTCGTCGGTCAGCGAGCGGTCGTTCTTGAACTGCTGGATCCCGACCGTGCGGTCGATCTGCCACGGCGGCATCTGGCGGTCGGCGACCCGCGCGCGGATGTCGCGCGCCCAGGGCCGCGCTTCCGCGTAGGTCTGGAGCGACATCGGCGCCATCGAGTCGGGCCGATGGCAGGCGGTGCACTTCTCCTGGAAGATCGGCGCGACGTCCTTCGTAAACGTCGGCGTCGGGGCGTCAGCGGCCCTGGCCACGCCGGAGAGCGTGAACACGGCGCCCAGCGCCATCAGTCCCAGCGTCTTCACTCGCGTCATGATTCGCTCCTACTTGACCGTTACTTTCACGTACGTATTCGTCCAACAGCACTGGAACCCGCCGCCACCTTCACCCGACTCGTCGTTCGCCTGCACGCGGATCAAATACTCACCCGGTGTGTCGAACGTCGCCGTCGCGCTGACCATGGCGCCCTGCGTGGGCACCGTGATGCGCGCGCGGCTGAACGTCACCTCGCCGGGCCCGCGGAACTTGTGCAGCGACAGCGTCGCGACCGACCGCGTCGTTTCCTGTCCCTGCTCTTTCGTGTCCGTCGCCCAGATCTGAATTTCGACCGGCGTACCCACCGTGCCCGTGTAGTTCGACGCGATGCTGACCGGCGGTCCAGTCACCTTCGGTCCGCCCTCGGAAAACGACAGCACCGGCGGCTCGTTCCCCATCCCCAGTTCCTTGAACGGGGTGATGGCGTAGGCCTTCTTGAGTGTAACCGGGATCGACTGCTCTTCGCCGCCCGAAACAATCGTCCAGGTGAGCGCCTTCGTGCCGAAATCCTTGGGCACCGTAATGGTGAAGACCCCCCACTGGCGGCCGGTCTCGAAGTGCGTCGGCTGGCCCTGATCGACCGGCCCGGGCTCCACCCGGTTGTTCGGACCGACTGGAATGTCCAATGTTTCTTTGGAGTTACGGTTGTAGTACCCCAGCAGCAGGGCGAACGTGCCGTCCGCGTTCTCGTACCAGCCCTCGAACGCCGGGGTCACGCTCGCGCCGGTCACCCGCGGCGGCGTCAGCGGCAGGACCCGCCCCTGGGCGCCGGCCACGGCCACCCAGGCGCCGCACGCGCCGAGGACCAGTGCCGCCATCGCCGTCCATCGCTTCTCAACTGTCATCAAATGCCTCGTGGACCCGGAGTTCCGCGCCTTCAAATACGTCCTGTCGGCGCGATTTGTTCAGCCCTATATGGTAAGGCGACGGCCGCCGGCTGTCCACGCCCCGCCGCTCAGGGCACCCGGCCTCACGCACGCCTGTCGACCGCCGCGCCGAGCGCCTCGAGATCGGACGCCTCGTTATAGATCTGTCCGGAGATGCGCACGCGCAGCCGGCCGCGCCAGGCGTTCAGCTGCACCTCGATCCCGTCTTCGTAGAGGAGCGCCGCCCGCAGGGCCACCGCCTCCGCCTCGGTCGTGCCGCAGGCCTTCGGCAACGGCAGCGCCGCCATCGTCCCGATCATCGGCTCGGGCGCGTCGACGCGCGTCCCCCAGCGCGCCGCGAGCGCGCGGGCGCCATCCCAGGCCAGCGCGTGGTTGTAGCGGCGCACCGCGTCCACGCCCAGCTCGCGCATCATCGCGATGCCCTCGGGCGCGGTGAGTGCGGGCGTGGGATCCTTCGTCGCGTTCACGTCGAACTCCCGCAGGAACCCCTCGCCGCTGCCCCACGAAATCGTCGTCGGCTTCACCGAGGCCTGGCGCCCGGGCGCGACCCAGAGGATCGCGCAGCTGCGCGGCGACCAGCACCACTTGTGCAGGTTGCCGACGTACCAATCGACGCCGAGCGACGGGATGTCGAGCGCGATCGCGCCCGGCGCGTGCGCGCCGTCCACGAGCACCGGCACGCCGCGCGCGCGGCACCGCGCCGCGATCGCGCCGACCGGGAACACGAGCGCGCTGCCGGAGGTGATGTGGTCGACGATCGCCATGCGCGTCCGCGGCCCGAGCGCGGCCTCGACCGCGTCGGCGACCTGCGACGGATCGACGATCGGGTCGGGCAGCTCCACGCGGCGCACCGTCGCGCCGCACCGCTCCGCCACCCACGCGGCCGTCTTCCCCACCGCGCCGTAGACGTGATCGGTGATGACGATCTCGTCGCCCTCGCGGAAATCGAACGAGCGCAGCACGGCGTTGACGCCGGTCGTGGCGTTGTCGACGAACACCAGATCCTCGGCCCGCGCGCCGAGAAACGGGGCGACGATCGCCGCGGCCGCGCGCAACCGCGACGGCTTCCCGGACGGATCGGCGGTCCAGCCGCTCAACTCGCGAAGCATGAAGCGCGACGGCTGGCGCTCGATCTCATCGCGCAGCGCCTGCTGCGCCGCGAGCACGCGCCGGGGCGGCACGCCGACGGTGCCGTGATTCAGATAGATGATGCCGGGGTCCAGGGGCCAGTCCGGCAGGCGGACGCGTCCGAAGGCGGGCATGCCCTACTCTACTGCGCGGATTCTGCGGCGATCGCGCTTGACTTGACTGCGCGCTGATGGAGTAATGAGGCGCCCGACGGAGGGGGATGCCCATGAGACCGACCCGATCGCTCGCCGTCGTCCTGGCCGCTGCCATCTCGGCGCTCCTCGCGTCGTCCCCATCCGCGCAGACGCCCGCCGCCGTGGCGGCGCTGCCGCCCGCGTGGGTGCCGCCGCCGCCGGCGCAGGCGGCGCCGCCCGCCGTGACCGTCGTTCGCGCTGGACGCCTGTTCGATCCGCGATCGGGCTCGCTCGTCGCCAATCAGGTCATCGTGATTCGCGGCGATCGCATCGTCGACGTGGGCGCGAGTCCGGTGATTCCCGCGGGCGCGACCGTCATCGATTTGAGCCGCGCCACCGTGCTGCCGGGCCTGATCGACACGCACCTGCACGTGATGGACGGGAGCCCGCTCACCGCGCCGGGCGGGCCGGGCATCGGTCCGGCGGGAACCGGGCCGACCGGCATGAACCAACCGCTGCAGTACCACGAGCTCGTCGCGTTGATGAACGCGCAGCGCGATCTGCGCGCCGGCTTCACGACGATCGTGGATCTGATGTCGCACGGCGGGTGGTACGGCACCGTCGATCTGCGCAACGCGATCAACACCGGCCTCGTGACCGGCCCGCGCATGCAGGTCGCGGGCCCCGGCATCGTGAGCACGAATAGGGCGAATGTGCCGTTTCCGCTGCTCGAGCGCGAGCCGATCTCGAACCTCGGCGCGCAGATCGCGAACGGACCGGACGAGGTCCGCGCGGCGGTGCGCGAACAGGCGCACTACGGCGTGGACTGGATCAAGATCTACAGCACCGAGGCCTACACGCTGCGCGCGAACGGCACGATCGACCCGACGCCCACCTTCACGCTCGAGGAAACCGAGGCCATCGTCGACGAGGCGCACCGCAAGGGCTTGAAGGTGGCCTGCCACGCGTACGGCGGCGAGGGGCTGCGCAACTGCGTGACGGCCGGCGTCGACGTGCCCACGCACGGCATCGGCCTGGACGATGCCTCGCTCGCGATCATGGTCGACAAGCACCTGCCGCTCACCGTCACGATGTTCGACCTGAGCATGGAGGACGCGCGGGAGATGCGGCTGTACGGGAACAGCCGCTGGCGGACGATGGAGAAGAGTTTCAAGAAGGCGCTGGCCGCCGGCATCGTGATGCCGTTCGGCAGCGGCGCCGGGCCGTTTCCCCACGGCACGCAGGTCGATCAGTTCGCGTATCTCGTGAAGTGGGGCATGCCGCCGGTGCAGGCGCTGCGCGCGGCCACGACCGTCGCCGCCGATCTGATCGGATGGTCCGACCAGGTGGGCACGGTCGAAGCCGGCAAGTTCGCCGATCTCGTCGCGGTCGCCGGCGACCCGCTGGCCGACATCACCGAGATGTCCCGCATCACGTTCGTGATGAAAGGCGGGCAGGTCATTCGGAACGACGCGAAGTAAACAAGGAGGGGGCATGGCCGGGCAGCTGACGGCACGGGTTCGCGCGGTCGTCGTCGTCGGAATCGTCGCGCTCGCGGCCGGAGTGGTCGCCGACGGGGCGCCGCAGGCGCCCAGCGCAACCCGCACGGCGTTCTATTCCGCCGCCCAGGCCGAACAGGGCAAGGCGATCTTCGACACGTCCTGCGCGTCGTGCCACGGCGACTCGCTCGCCGGCGGCAGCGCGCCGCCGCTCACGGGCCCCGCCTTCCAGGCGAGCTGGGGCGGCCCGCGCGTGACGCTCGACGATCTCTTCTTCGTCCTCCGCACGACGATGCCGCCGCGCGCGTCCGACACGCTGACGCCGGCGCAGCACGCGGCCGCGTTCGCCTACATCCTGCAGGTGAACGGCTACCCGGCCGGCTCCAGCGCGGTGTCGGAGAACACGACGGCGCTCCGGCTCGAGCGCCTGCAGGTGGGCGCGCCGCCCGCGCAGGCGGCGCCGCCTCCCCCGCCCGCCTTCATCGCGGGCGCGGCCGGCGCGATGCCCGCGGCCGGCGGTCCCGATCAGACGGCACTCAACGGCGCGGAGCGCTCGACCGACTGGCTCGTGCACACGCACGACTACGCCGGCACGCGCTTCTCGCCGCTCGATCGCATCAACACGTCCAACGCCGCGCGCCTGGCGCCGGTGTGCATGTACCAGATCGGCGAGCCCGACAACTTCCAGACCGGGCCGATCGTCTATCGCGGCACGATGTACGTGACGACGCGCACGCTCACGATGGCGCTCGATGCGGCCACGTGCCGTGAGAAGTGGCGCCACGAGTGGCGGCCGCGCGACGGCGAGGGCTGGGCGAGGAACCGCGGCGTCGCCATCAAGGACGGCCGCGTGATCCGCGGCACGCCCGACGGCTACCTGCTCGCGCTCAACGCCGACACCGGCGCGATGCTCTGGGCGCGCCAGGTCGGCAAGCCCGATGAGGGCGAGACATTCACGATGGCGCCGATTCTGTTCGAAGACCTGGTGCTCATCGGTCCGGCCGGCAGCGAGAACAACCTGCAGGGCTGGGTCGGTGCGTTCCGCGCGTCGGACGGCACGCCCGTGTGGCGGTTCAACACGGTGCCGCGGCCGGGCGAGCCGGGCGCGGACACGTGGGACACGCTCAAGGACATCCCGGTCGGCGGCGGCGCCGTCTGGACGGCGTTCGCGCTCGACACGGCCTCGGGCGACCTGCACATCGCCGTCACCAACCCGTCGCCCGATCTGCCGATCAACCTGCGCCGGGGCGACAACCTCTACACGAACTCGATCGTCGTCCTCGACGCGCGGACGGGCAGGCTGCGCTGGCACCGGCAGCTCGTGCCCAACGATTCGCACGACTGGGATCTCACGCACGTGACGCCGCTCTTCAGCACGACCGTGAACGGCTCGACGCGGCAGCTCGTCGCGACGGCGGGCAAGGACGGCACGCTGCGCGTCCTCGACCGCGCGACGCACGAGATCCTCTACGAGGTCCCGGTGACGACGCACCTCAACGACGACCGTCCGGTCACGACGTCCCCGATGCGCGTCTGCCCGGGCGTGCTCGGCGGCATGGAATGGAACGGCCCCGCGTTCAACCCGGGCACCAATATGCTGTATGCGGGCGCCGTCGACTGGTGCACGACGTTCATGGCGTTCGAGGACGCGCGTCCGATTCCCGGCAAGAACTACATGGGCGGCACGACGAACATGGATCCGGCGCCGCGAGCGCAGGGCTGGGTGACGGCGATCGACGCGCCGACCGGCGCCGTGAAGTGGAAGTACCGCTCGACGCGGCCGATCGTCGCGGCCGTCACGACCACGGGCGGCAACCTGGTGTTGACGGGCGAACTGACCGGCGACTTCCTGGCGCTCGACGCGCGCACCGGCGGCGAGCTGTACCGGTTCAACACCGGCGGACCGATGGGCGGCGGCGTGATCACGTATGAGGCCGGCGGGCAGCAGTACATCGCGGTCGCGTCGGGCAGCCCGTCGAATTTCTGGACGCTCAGGAACGCCGGCTCGCCGACGATCGTGGTGTTCGGGCTGAAGGACTGAGGCGCCAGTGTTGAAGCGCGCCGTCGCCTGCCTCGCCGCTGCGGTCGTCGTCGTCGCGGGCCTCGCCGTCCGTGCGCAGGCACCTCCGCCGGACGGCGACGCCGCGGCGCTCCGCGAAACGGCCGCGATCGCGGCCCTGGACCGCTACCTCGAGACGTGGAACTCCCGCGACGCCGCGCTCTGGGCCACGTCCCTGCACTTTCCCCACGTGCGCCCCGGCCCGGGCGCCTTCGAGTTGAGCCGGACCGCCGAGGAGTACGCCGCAGGCGTCGACTTCGCGCGGACGGTCGCCACCGGCTGGGATCACACCGAATGGGTGTCGCGGCGCGTGCTGCAGTCGGGCCCGGACAAAGCACATGTCGCGGGCGTGTGGCAGCGCTATGGGGCCGACGGCCGTCCGCTCGCCACAAGCGCCATCACCTACATCGTCTCGCGCGAGGGCGACCGCTGGGGCGTGCTGTCGCGGTTCGCGGCCGGTGCGGGCCGCGTCCCCTCGGATCAACGCGAGGCGGTCGAGCGTGCCGCGGCCGACGCCGTGCGCGCGTTCTTCGAGGCGTGGAACTCGCACGATCCGGATTGGCTCGCCGCGGCGATCCACTATCCGCACGTCCGCATCGCCGATGGCGCCGTGCGCGTCTGGGAGTCGCCCCAGGCGTTTCTCGCCGGGCCCGAGCCCGGCCGCCAGCGCACGTGGTTCGAGACGACGATCGACTCGTTGGAGGTCGCGCAGATCGCGCCAACCGGCGCGAACGTGGCGGTGACCTACAGCCGGCGGACCCGGGACGGCTCGCGGCTGGCGCAGTACCGAGGCGGTGTTCCTCGTCATCCAGCGCGAGGGCGCGTGGCGGGTGCAGGCCCGGTCGAGCCTCGGCCCCTGACGGCGCGCCCGGCGCCCCCCCGTCAGGATCCCATCGGCGTGTCGGCCGAGGGGCCGTACGTGCCGGGCAGCGGCACGTCGTTCATCCGCAGGTAGACGCCGAGCTGTGCGCGGTGGTGGACGACGTGGTTGACGAACATCTCGCGATAGCCGAGAAACCGCGAGCCCTCGAACAGCGTGCGACCCTGGTACGACAGCTTCCACGGCTCCGACCACGCTGAGTCCGCCGTCCGCTCGAGCGCGCTCCGCACCTTCGCGATGCTCTCGTCGAACACGCGCACCACCTGCGCCGCCGACTCGAACGGGAGTGGCTTGTAGGTCCCGCCGGAGAAATCGAGCTCCGGCGTCGGTCAGCACCGTGAGGCCGAAGCCGGCGAGTTCGGCCACGTGCGGCGCCAGACGGCCGAGCTTCATCGACTTGGGATGCGGCGCGAAGTCGTTCTTGCCCGAGGGCACGCGCTCGAGCAGGGCGCGCGTCTTCGCGGCTTCGTCATCGAGCTCGGTCAGCAGCAACTGGTTGATGATCGGCATATCAGCTCCTTTGAGGATGGTTTGCGCGAACGCCTAGGAGGCCGTGGTGAAAGTCGACACGGCCTGCGAGGCACAAAGAGCTGGACCACAGAGGCACGGAGACACCGAGAAAACCCTGGAATGCTCTGTGTCTCCGCGTCTCTGAGGTTGCTTCCTCCGAGTCTCGCAGCCCGGAGGCACTTCCGCTACGGGCTGCTACATGCGCCGCTTCACATTGATGGCGATCGTGCCGACTCCCAGGAACGCGACGCCCATCAGGACGAGCGTAACAGGCCAGCCCAGGGAATTCGCAAAATGCTCTGAAGTGTAAAACCCGATGAACCCGAGCATGGCCACGACCGTGGTGAACAACAGCGCCCGGCTTTGCAGCACGACGCAGGCATAGAGCATGGCCGCTGTCACCGCGAGGTAGAGCAGTTCGACGGGCGTGTGACGCACGAGTTCGAACAATCCGCTATAGGCCAGGATCGACCCGAAGAAATAAGCCAGTCCCTCCAGGCGCGCATGCCGACCCGCCCTGTGCAGACCGTAGGCCGCGGACATCACGCACACGCCGGCGACCATGCCCGCCCAGTCTCTCGGACGTGGCCAGCGCGACGCGGTCGAACAGGCCGGCGTTCAGCCAGAGGATCCCGATGAACAACGCGGGTTCTTCGAGGATCCGGTCGGGCCGGTGCTCGAGCGCCGTGCCGACCAGGAACAGCGACGCGCCAAGGACAATGGCGATGTAACCGATCGGGACGCCGAGCAGGTCGAGTCCCACGTTCATGAAGCCGTAGACAAAGAACAACGAGGTGAACGACAGCACCGTGCGGCGGTAGAGGCCGAGCAGCACGCCCTGGTGCAGCGCCATCGCGCCGAAGACGAACAGCACCGCGAGGCGCCAATTGTCGCCGTGCGGGAACACCTCGTGGATGAACACGAACCCGCCCGCGGTCATCATCACCGCGGAGGCGAGCGCCAGCGGGAGGATGAGCCTGGGATATTTCTTCTCGTGGAGCGCCGAGACCAGCACGATGAGCAGGATGTAGCCAACGCCCAGCGTCATGACAATGCGCATCGCACTGCCCATGCTGTCCCAGAACGTGCCGACGTAGGTGCCGATCCCGGCGAGGATGAAGATCGCCCCCAGGTAGGTAAACAGCGTCTTGGCGATATCGCCCTTACTACGCTGGGCGGAGTCGGCCCGCGCAGCGGCGGGCGTCAGAAACGCGGCCGCGACTTCGGCGGGCGTGATGTCGTAGCTGCGCATCAGGCGCGCGATGCTCTCGAGCGCGCTGGGCTTGTCCATGACGCTGGCCGTGCCGAGGATGCCGGCCATCAGCGGCCAACCCCACCAGCCGCCGCCGATCAGCACGAAGAGGGCGACGACGATCAGCAGCCCGATCATGGCGCCACGACCCAGCCGATGAATCGGGTCGGATTGCCGTAATACACATTGCCGACATTCGGCAGGCGGACGCTGCGCCCGTCTTTCGTCAGGACCGCGTCCCGGTTGTAGCGCGAACCGTAGAACAGGCCGCTGAAGATGCCGCCCGAATAGCCATTCGCTTCCGAACTGAAGGCGTATCCATCCGGTGCGATGCTGGACGAATCGACCGTCAGGCCCTCGAGGTCGGGAACATTTATCACAATGGGTTGTACAGCCGGCGCCGGTGTGGGGGGATATTGTTCGGGCGCAACGATACCGGCTGGCAGCGCGATGGCGATCTCCGTCACACCACCGGTCTTCGGGTGGTAACGCCACAGACGCGGGGTCTGGTAGCCATTCGAGCCGCTCGCGTAGATCACTTGAACCTTCCGGTTCACAACGGAGATCTGTAGTCCGTTCTGGTAATTGTAGTAATCGGTCGCGTACAGCACGTCGTATTGCGGGGGCGCGACCAGCAGCGCGGGGATTCCCGAGACCAGCAGGAACACGACCACGAGCAGCAGCGGCAAACCCAGGCCGAACGCGATAGTAGGATTCTCGCGAACGAATTTGTTCATGCCGACCTACCTCTCATGGTGGAGCATTGGACTCATATACACCTAAACCGGTCGAAATGAGTAGGCCCCCGCTGCAAGACGAGGGCCAGGCACGAGCGTGCCCTGTTCAATACCGGATAGCTGACGGGTCGCGCATTCGCCTATCCTCGAATTGCCACACACAAAACACGAGGATCCCCATGACGCCTGACCGCTACCGCACCACTGAATTTCTCGCCCGCGTCAGGGCCCTCTTGACTGAGGCACAGGCGACCAGGGCCACACTGGCGCAAACGGATCGTCTGATCACGCGCGAGCTCGTCGCTCGGCGCGAAGAGATGCTGAAGACATTGTGCGGTGGCGGCCTCACAGACTCGGCGATCGCGGGCGTCACCACGCAAATGCAGCCATCAACGGGAGCGCAGCCATGTTCGGATACGGAATCGTCGGCACCATCGTCATCCTGTTCATCATCGTGTGGCTTGTGAGGAGAGTGTGACGGCTGGCCATGCCGCGGCGGCCTTGCGCGCGGGCTAGAATGCGTCCATGGACGCGTTCCTCGACGCTGCCATCGCCGAGGCCGAAAAAGGCCGGGACGAAGGCGGCATCCCGATCGGCTCCGTGCTCGTGCACCAGGGCCGGATCGTCGGCGCCGGCCACAACCGGCGCGTGCAGCAGGCGAGCGCCATTCTCCACGGGGAGATGGACGCGCTCGAACGGGCCGGCCGCCAGCCGGCGTCGGTCTACCGCGGCAGCGTGCTGTACACGACCTTGTCGCCGTGCGCGATGTGCACGGGGGCGATCCTGCTCTACGGGATCCCGCGCGTGATCGTCGGCGAAAACCGGACGTTCATGGGCGAGGAAGACCTGCTTCGGGCGCGCGGGGTGCGGGTGGACGTCGTGCAGGACACACGCTGCATCCGGATGATGGAGCAGTTCATCGCCGACCATCCGGAGCTCTGGAACGAGGATATCGGCCAGGGAGGCCGTTCTTGAGCCGCCTGGGATGACGTGACAGCACTCGTCGTCTTCACGATTGGGCACTCCACACGAGCCATCACGGAGTTCATCCGCCTGATCAAGGCGCATGGTGTGCAGCGTGTCATCGACGTTCGGTCAATCCCGCGGTCGCGACACAACCCGCAGTTCAACCGCGATCGATTATCTCCGTCGCTGCACAACGCTCGCATGCACTATCGGCACATGCCCGGACTCGGCGGCTTGCGGCACGCGCAACGCGACTCGGTCAACACCGGATGGCGCAATGCGAGCTTCCGCGGCTATGCCGACTACATGCAGACGCCGGCCTTCGAAGAGAACCTCGTCCGTTGCATTGGCCTGGCCAGGCACGAGCGCGTGGCGCTGATGTGCGCGGAGGCCGTGCCATGGCGCTGCCATCGATCGCTCATTGCGGATGCCCTGCTCGTCAGAGGCATCGAGGCGCGTGAGATCACCAGCGGCATTCGCACGCGGCTTCACACGCTGACATCTTTCGCACGGGTGAGCGGCACGCACGTGACGTACCCCGGATCACTTCGCTCGTGAGCGTGTGGGCGCTTTCGCCCTCAGCGTCGGGACGTTCTTGTTCAGCGCGGTGGCCAGGTCGATCTGGTGTTCCTGCTCGACCCGAAGAATCTCGCGAATCTCTTCCGCGATCGCATATTCGCCGAGGGCTTCGCACTGGCCCACACGCTCGCGATAGTTCTGAATCGTCTCGCCCTCGTTGTCGAGGTCGAACTGCAGCATCGCCTCGGCCTTCGCCGACATCTTGACCTCGCGCGGCACCGTCGTGGGCGTGCCCCCCAGATAGTCGATCTGCTTCGCGATCGTCAGCGCGTGTTGCAGTTCCTGGCCGGCGTGCACTTCGAGCTCTTTCGCAATGGCCATGTACTGCGCGCCCTTGAGCGTCTGCGAATAGACGACGTAGGCGATCACGGCCTGGAACTCACGCGACAAATCCTCGTTCAGCAATGCGATCAACGTCTTTCTCGTCATGGCGTCGGGCGTGTCTGACATGAATCCTCCTGATGTGACTGACGCGCTGGCCCTTACCGGCACGCCGGATGCTGGCATCCGCAGCGCAACTCCGTTTCGTCCGCTGCTTCCCTGCAATATTCGCTGCAATACTTGCCGTATGCGCCGTCTTTCGCGACGAGGCACTGACAGGCCGGATGCGCGCATTTCTTGGGATCGGTCATCGGTGTGCTCCTGTCTTCTGGTTGGCGTTTCGCAATGGATCGTTCAGTAGCCGGAGAATTCTTCGGCGTGTATGTCCCCGTCGCTGACTGGTTGCTCGATGAGCATCGCCCGCATGGCCTTGACCATCCCGGGAGGTCCTGCAAGGTAGTACAGGGGCGCCTCGGCGCCATGCAGATGCCTGGACAGCATCGCCCGATCGATGAAGCCGGTCTCTCCGGTCCAGGGTCTATGCGACTTGGCCATTTCGCTCATGCTTGGGATCAGCGTATAGCGCGGATTGTCCTTTTCCAAGGCCTGAAGTTCTTCAAGAAACGGCGCGTCCTCAGGCCGACGATTGGAGTAGAACAAGAACAGGCGGTGCGGCAGTTTCTGGCGGGCTGCGTGAACGACCATGCTTCGAAAAGGCGTGATCCCGATTCCGCCTGCCAGGAGACAGCCGACCGCGTGGAATCGCTCGGCAGTGTCATACGGCACTACGCTGGCCCGATGTGTAGCTTGGATATGGCGGAGAGGGTGGGATTCGAACCCACGTGCCGGTTACCCGACAAGACGCTTTCGAGGCGCCCCCGTTACGACCACTTCGGTACCTCTCCGCACGAGGCAGGCGATCGCTGGACCCTTGATTATACCGTGAACCCCGGCGCCGCCGGCTAGCCGTCCGCGCGCCGGCCCTTGAAGAACGTCTGCATCACCGCGCGGCACTCGGCTTCACGCACGCCCGGCACCACCTCGAACCGGTGGTTGAGGCCGGGCAGCTCGCCCGCGCGGAGAGCCGAGACGACCGCGCCCGACTTGGGCTCCGCCGCGCCGTAGACCAGCGTGCCGATCCGCGCGTGCACCATCGCGCCGACGCACATCAGGCAGGGCTCGATCGTCACGACCAGCGTCGCGCCCGTCAGGCGGTAGTTTCCGACCCGGCGCGCCGCATCGCGCATCGCGACGATCTCGGCGTGCGCCGTCGGATCGTGCGAGGAAATCGGCTGGTTGAACCCCCGACCGACGATCTCGCCGTCGATCGCGACGACGGCGCCAACAGGGATCTCGCCGGCGGCCTCGGCGCGCCGCGCCTCGGACAGAGCCAGATCCATGAGGTTCTGAAGGTTCTGAAGGTTCTCGAGGGTTCTCGGCCATACAAAGCTGCGCGGCTGCAATCGTAGCTGAATATGATTGGCCCATGCTGTCACGCTGCCTGACCGCCGCGCTGGGTGCATCGTTCGTCGCCCTCGCCTTTGCCCCAGTCGCGCAGACGGCGCCGGCGACCGCGTCGTGCGCCGGCCTCGCCGCGCTCGCGCTGCCCGACACGGCCATCACCGCCGCCGAGGAGGTCGCCGGGCCGGCGTTCACGCCTCCCGGTGCGAGCGCCGCGCTGATCGGCCTGCCCCGCTTCTGTCGCGTCGCCGGCACCAGCCGGCCCGCGGTCCATTTCGAGGTCTGGCTGCCGCTCGACACGTGGAACGGGAAATACCAGGGCGTGGGCAACGGCGCGAACGCCGGCTCGATCGTCTACGGCGCGATGGCCGACGCCCTGCGCCGCGGTTACGCGACAGCGAGCACCGACACGGGCCACTCGACCACCAACGCGCGCGATGCGCGGTGGGCGATGGGCCACCCGGAGCTGGTCGAGGACTTCGGCTATCGCGCGATCCACATCACCGCCGAACACGCCAAGCGCATCGTCGCCGCGTTCTACGGGACGCCGGCCAGCCATTCGTACTTCGCCTCGTGCTCGACCGGCGGCCGGCAGGGCCTGATGGAAGCGCAGCGCTTCCCCGGCGACTACGACGGCATCGTCGCCGGCGCGCCCGCGGCGAACTGGACGCGCTTCGAGGCCGGCGGGCACCTGTGGGTCGTCACCGCGCTGAACAAGGATCCGGACAGCTACATTCCCGCGTCGAAGCTGCGCGCGCTCGGCGACGCGGTGAATGCCGCGTGCGACGCGAACGACGGCGTCCGCGACGGCGTGATCGAAGATCCGCGCACATGCCGGTTCGATCCCGCGGCGCTCACCTGCCGCGACGGACGAGACGACGATTCCTGTCTGACGCCGAAGCAGGTGCAGGCGGTGAAGGACGTCCGCGCCGGCTCGCGGAATTCGTCCGGCCAGGTGTATCCCGGCTACATGCCGGGCGCGGAAGCGGCGGGCGGATGGGCCACGTACATGACCGGGTCGGGCCCGCAATCCGGCAGCCACTGGATGCAGGCCGACAACGTGTTCAAGTACATGGTGTTCGAAAATCCCGACTGGGACTTCCGCACGTTCGACTACGACAAGGATCTGGCGTTCGCGGAAGTGAAGCTCGGCGAAGCGTTCGACGCGTTCGATCCGGATCTCTCACGCTTCCGCGCGCGCGGCGGAAAGCTGCTGCTCTACCACGGGTGGAACGATCCGTCGATCTCGCCGCTCAACACGATCGCCTATTACGAGCAGGTCGATCGCGCCAGCGGGGGCGACGCGCACGCGTTCGCCCGCCTCTTCATGGTGCCGGGAATGCTGCACTGCAGCGGCGGGCCGGGACCGAGCCGCTTCGACATGGTCGGCGCGCTCGAGCGATGGGCCGAGGCCGGGGATGCTCCCGAACGGATCATCGCGTCGCACGCGACGAACGGCCGCGTCGATCGCACGCGTCCGCTGTGCGCGTACCCGAAGAAAGCGGTCTATACCGGATCGGGCAGCACGGACGACGAAGCGAACTTCGTGTGCCGGTAGGAACGCTTGCCGAGCCGAAGCTCGCGCGGATGCGCGAGCGAGCGCCTGCCAAGCCGAAGCTCGCGCGGATGCGCGAGCGAAGGATGGTGGGCCCAGCAGGACTCGAACCTGCGACCTCCTGGTTCGTAGCCAGACGCTCTATCCAACTGAGCTATGGGCCCCTACGGAAGGTCGGACGAAACCCCGATGTTAGCACAGGGCCTCAGCGTGCGTCCCGCAGGCCGGCCGCGCGCAGGATCGACATCATCGGGCACCAGTTGGTGAACGCCGACTGCGCCAGGTTGGCGCCGACGAACACGGTGAACCACAGAAAATACGGGTGCACGAACAGCCCGAGCAGCGCGCTCGCCGCCACGAACCCCCCCGCCACCAGCCGAAGCATGCGTTCGACGGTCATGATCTCTCTCCGTTCTTTTCGTTTTCATCGGGGATGAAGACGACGGGCACCTGGCAGCCTCGCAGCCAGGGCTCCGCGTACCGCGCCAGCCAGCGCGGCGTCCGCGGCTCGGGCACGGCGATCGCGACGAGGGTGGTCCCCCGCGCGGCGCCGGGCGTGGTCGTCTCGTCGCTGCGGCGATCCACCACCGTGCCGCCCGGTGCGGCCAGGTTCGCGATCCACGCCGCCGCCCGGTCGCCGGGCGTCTCGAAGGCGTGCAGTTCCACGCGTTCGACGAGCAGCGCGGGCGGTGCGTCGCCGGCATGGGCGACCAGGAGCGGGCCGATCGGTTTCGCGCAGCACGCGCTCGGCGACCGATCCCAGCCACCAGCGCGCGGCGCCACGGCGGCCGTGCGTGCCCATCACGATCAGGTCGGCGTCCTCCGACGCGCGCAGGATGGCGTCCACCGGCGGCGGGTCGGCGATCGCCGTGTCGAACGGCGCGTCGGTGTGGCGCCGCCCGAAGCCGGCGAGGAACCGCTCCGCCTGGACGCGCGCGCCCCGGCGCTGCGCCTCGAGCGCCGCCATCTGCTCTTCCGTGAAGTACGGCGGCGCCTCGATCGTCTCGGCATGGACCAGCCGCAGCGCCGCGCCGGACCGCGCCGCCAGGTAGCCCGCCATCCGCACGGCGCGGGCCGAGGCGTCGCCGAAGTCCACCGGCACGACGATCGCACGCAGGGTCGGAGTCACGGTGTCCCTCATACGGACGCGTGCGTCGCCCGCAGGCGCCGCGTCATGAAGTAGGTCACGGGCACGGTCATCCGCGAGAGCAGCAGCGACGCCACCTCGCCGGCCATCAGCGAAATCGCCAGGCCCTGGAAGATCGGATCGAACAGGATCACGGCCGATCCGGCGATGACGGCCGCGGCCGTGAGGGCCATCGGCCGGAAGCGCACGGCGCCGGCGTCCACGACGGCCGCCTCGACGGACATGCCCTCGCGCACGCGCAGCTCGACGAAGTCGACGAGGATGATCGAATTGCGCACGACGATCCCCGCGCCCGCGATGAAGCCGATCATCGACGTCGCCGTGAAGAACGCGCCGAGCGCCGCGTGCGCGGGCAGGATGCCGACGAGCGAGAACGGAATCGCCAGCATGATCGTGAGCGGGGTGATGAACGACTGGAACCAGCCCACCACCAGGATGTAGATCAGCACGAGCACGGCGGCGAACGCGATGCCGAGATCGCGGAACACCTCGTACGTGATGTGCCATTCGCCGTCCCACTTCATCGCGTACTTCGAGCTGTCGGACGGCAGCCGCGTGTTCCAGATGCCGAGCCGGTAGCCCTCGGGCAGCTCCATCGCGCCGAGCGCGTGATTCATCTGCAGGATCGCGTAGACCGGGCTCTCGACGCGGCCCGCCATGTCGCCGGTCACGTACGTCACGGGCTGCAGGTTCTTGTGGTAGATGCTCGGCTCCTCGTCGACGAGCGTCGGCTCGGTCAGCTCGCCGACCGACACGCCCCGCGGCCCGATGCCGACGGCCTGGAGCGACGCGAGCGCGCCGCGGCGGTCCCGCGGCAGGCGCAGGACGACGGGCACGTCCTCACGGGCGCGCGGATCGTGCAGCAGTCCGGCGCGCATCCCGCCTTCCGCCAGGCGCATCACGGCCGCCACCGCGGCCGGCGTCACGCCGGCGGCCGCCGCCCGATCGGGGTCCACGTCGAGACGCCAGCGCGAGCGCGGCGACTCGACATACCAGTCGACGTCCACCACCCCGTCGGTCTTCTCGAATTCATTCCGCACGGCGCGCGCGATCTCCGTCCGCCGGGTGTCATCCGGACCGTAGACTTCCGCCACGAGCGTCTGCAGGACCGGCGGCCCGGGCGGCACTTCCACGACCTGGAGGGCGGCCCCGAGCGCCGTCGCGGCCGGGCGGAGCGAGTCGCGCAAGCGGACCGCGATCGCATGGCTCTGCTCGGATCGCTTCTCCTTCGGCAGCAGCACGATCTGCAGGTCCGCCAGGTTCGTGTCGCGCCGCAGGAAGTAGTGCCGGACCAGCCCGTTGAACGTGTAGGGCGCGGCCGTGCCGGTGTAGCTCTGCACGCTCGCCACCGCGACGTCGCCGAGCGCCCGGTCGGCGAGCGCGGCGGCGACGCTGGCGGTCGTCTCGAGCGGCGTGCCCTCCGGCATCCGCACCATGACCTGCAGCTCGCTCTTGTTGTCGAACGGCAGCATCTTCACGGTGACGATCCCGGCCGGGACGAGCGCTACCGCCGCGACGAGCAACGCGGCCACGGTCCCCAGAAACATCCAGCGCAGGCGCGGCCGCGCGAGCAGCGGCGCCATCACCTTCCGGTAGGTCCGTGTCAGCGCGTCCTCGGCGTCGTCGACGTGGCCGTGCGTCCGCCGCAGCAGCCGGACCGCCGCCCACGGCGTCACGACGAACGCCACGATCAGCGAGAAGACCATCGCCGCCGACGCGCCGATCGGAATCGGCCGCATGTAGGGGCCCATCAGGCCGCCGACGAACGCCATGGGGAGAATGGCCGCGATCACCGTGAGCGTCGCCAGGATCGTCGGGTTCCCCACCTCGTCGACCGCGCGCACCGCGACCTTCTCGAGGTCCTCCCCGCGCGACATCCGCGCGTGCCGGACGATGTTCTCCACCACCACGATCGCGTCGTCCACCAGGATGCCGATGGAGAAGATCAGCGCGAAGAGCGTGATGCGGTTGAGCGTGTAGCCGTAGAGGTAGAACACGAAGAGCGTGAGCGCGAGCGTGACGGGAACGGCCGTCAGCACCACGGCCGCTTCGCGGGCGCCGAGCGCCAGCCAGATCAGCACGCCGACCGACACGATCGCGATCAGCATGTGCCAGAGCAGCTCGTTCGACTTCTGCTCGGCGGTCTCGCCGTAGTTGCGCGTCACCGAGACCTGCAGGTCCGCCGGCAGGACGTATCCGCGCAGCGATTCGATCTTGCGCTCCACCGCGCGCGTCAGCGCGACGGCGTTCGTGCCCGGGCGCTTGGCGATCGTGATCGTGACCGCCGGAAACGCCTCGCCCTGCCGCGGGTGCTGCATCACGTAGGCGTCCGGCTCCGCGCCGCCGTCCTCGACGCGCGCGACATCGCCCAGCCGCACGGGCGCGCCGCCGGACTCGCCGACGACGACGCCGCGCAAATCGGAGACGGCCGCGGGCCACTCCCCCGCCTCCACGCGGCGCTCCCCCTGCGCGTCGACGGGGCCTGATGCGAGGCTTCGCGCGTTCGAGGCGGCCACCCGCTCCTCGACAGCGGTCGGGTCGAGGCCGCGGGCCGCGAGCGCCGCCGGGTCGAGGTCCGCGGTGATCTGCCGCGGCTGCCCTCCGGCGATCGCCACCTCGGAAACGTCAGGAATCTCCTTGAGCGCCTCACGCGCCTGTGCCGCGAGCGCCCGGAGCGCGACGCCGTCGTACCCCTCGCCCCACAGCGTGAGCGCCATCACCGGCACGTCGTCGATCGAGCGCGGCTGGATGACCGGCGGCGTCGCGCCGGCCGGCAGCAGCGCCGTCACCGACGCCAGCTTGTCCTGCAGCTTGACGAGCGCCCGGACTTCGTCCTGGCCCACGAGGAAGCGGGCGATCACCATCGAGCGGCCGGTCGAGGACGTCGAGTAGACGTACTCGATCCCGGGAATTTCCCAAATCTTCTGCTCCACGGGCCGCGTCACGCGCTGCTCGACTTCCGGCGCCGAGGCCCCCGGCCAGTCGACGAAGACGTCGATCATCGGCACGACGATCTGCGGCTCTTCCTCACGCGGAAGCGCCAGCACGGCATAGACGCCGAGCAGGAGCGACGCCACGATCATCAGCGGCGTCAGCTTCGAGTGGATGAACGCGCCGGCCAGCCGGCCGGCGACGCCGTGCGGGCGGTTCATCGGCCCGCTCCGTCCTGGGCGGGCGCGACGCGCGCGCCGTCCACGAGCGACGGGGCCGGATCGTCCACGAGCCGATCGCCCGCGCGGACGCCGGCCAGCAGTTCCACGCGGTCCGCGAACGGCGCGCCCACGCTCACCGGACGCAGCCGCGCCGCGCCTTCGTCGTCGACCGCGAAAACGAACGCGAGCTGGCCGCGACGGACGATGGCCGAGGCCGGCGCCGTGATCGCCGGACGCGGCGTTCCCGCGAACCGCGCGCGGCCGAACGCCCCGGACGGCGCCACGACCGAGGCCGGCAGCTCGATCTTCACGAGAAAGCTGTGCGTGGCGGCATCGAGGCGGGCGATCTCCACGACCCGGCCCGCGATCCACGCGTCAGGATCATCGCTCCCGCGCTCGTGATCGAGACGGACCTCCGCGGCGGCGCCGAGACTGACGGCCGCGGCCCGGGCTTCGTCGACGCGCACTTCCAGATGGCGCGCGCGCAGGTCATCCAGCGTGAGCAGCGGCGCGCCCGGCGTGGCCATCGTCCCGGGATCGATCGATCGCGACGTCACGATGCCGTCGAACGGCGCGACCAGCTCGGCGTACGAGGCCGCGACGCGCGCGGCCTCCCCGCCGGCCCGCGCCGCCTCGAGCCCGGACGCGGCCTGAGCGGCCTGCGCCCGCGCGCCCGCCGCCTGGGCGTCGGCGGCGTGCAGCCCGGCGACGGCCTGGTCGAGCTCCTGCGGGGTCGCCGACCGCTTCTCGCGCAGGCCCGCAATCCGGGCGTGGGTCGCGGCCGCCAGCTGGCGGGCGGCATCGGCCGCCTGCACGGCGGCGTCCGCGGCGTGCACCGCCTGTTCGGCCGCGGCGAGCGCTGCGGCCGCGCCGGCCCGGTTCGCCTCGAGCTCGCGGGCGTCAAGCCGCACGAGCGCCTGGCCGCGGCGGACCCGGTCGCCGGGCACCACGAGCACGTCGACGACCGGCGCCAGGACGCGGCTGGCGATCGACGCCGTGGTCGCGGCGCGCACGACGCCGCCGGCCTCGACGAAGGCCGGCGCCTCGCCGGCGGTCGCGACCACCAGCGTGGCATCGACCCGGGCCGCGGGCGCCGCCCCCTCCGGTGCGGGGCCGGGCGCGCAGGCCGCCAGGCCGGCTGTGGCGACAACGACGACAGCGGATTTCAGAAAAGTCACGCCAACCTCATTCGAGGGGAGAGCGGCCCACGGCGCGCTTGAGCGCCGCGGCCGCGGTGATGGCGCCGACCAGCGCCGCGACGCGGTCGCGGTCGGCGTCGAGATGCGCGGTGGACGCGCGCAGCACGTCCTCGACCGGCGCGAGGCCGGCGTCGAAGCGATCGCGGATGATCCGTTCACTCTCGGCGGCCTGTGCCACGGCGTCTCGGGCGACGGCCTCGCGCGCGCGCGCCGATCGCAGCGCGCTGAACGCGGTCACGACGTCCACCTGGATCCCGGCGCGCACGTCGTCGGCCATCGCCCGGGCGCGCA
This sequence comes from uncultured Acidobacteriota bacterium, assembly GCA_963792785.1. Taxonomy (GTDB): domain Bacteria; phylum Acidobacteriota; class Vicinamibacteria; order Vicinamibacterales; family CAVVIG01; genus CAWIMX01. Next base: position 2,108,536 of record CAWBXO010000001.1, read on the forward strand.
CCCCGGCCTCGCGCGCCGCCTCGCGGCGCTTCACGTCGGCGCCGCCGGTTGAGAAAGTCCAGCGAACCTCCGCACCCACCATCCACCCGGCGGCGCGATCGCCGTAGCGCGTGCCGTTCAGGTCGTACGCGGCCTGGGCGGCGGCCGTCGGGAGGAGCGCGGCCCGGGCGGCGTCCTCGCCGGTCTTGGCGAGCGAGGCCAGCGCCGCGGCGCGGGCGGCCTCGGGCCGCGCCCGTTCCGCTTCCGCGAGCAGATCCGCAAGCGAATCACCTTCGGCGTCTTCGGGCGGCGCCGGCTCGACGATCGCATAGCCGCCCTGGATGGGCGCGCCCATGAGGCGGTTCAACTCGGCGCGCGCGATCGCGGCGTCGCCTTCGGCCTGAATGACGCGCTGCCGCATGGCGGCACCGTGCACGGCGAGACTCAGCACGTCGGCCTCGGTCGCGACGCCCGCGTCACGGCGAGCCTCGGCGCGGCCGCGGTCTTCCTCGGCGGCGGCCGCGGCGGCGGCGGCCGCGCGCCCTTCGGCCTCGGCGGCGACAATGCGGCCGTAGGTGCCCGTGGCGGCGACGGCGAGGCCCGCGACGGTCTCGTCGACGACGGTGGCCGCCACCTCGGATTCGATCCGCGCGGCCTCGCGCGCCGACGAGGTCCGCCCGCCGTCGAAGATCACCTGCTCGGCGCCGAACGACGCATGAAAGAAGTTGATGGGCGACGGATGATTCAGGGCGTCCAGCGCGAAGTCGCCGGCGCCGAACCGCCGCGACGACAGGAGCGACCCGAACACGAACACCGGCAGATCGCCACGCTGCCAGCCCTCCGACACCGACAGGCGCGGAAAGACGTCGGACCGGGCCGCGGCCGCCAGAGCCGTCGCGCCACGCGCCGCGGCGCGCGACGCGTCGAGGCCGGCATTCCGGTCAATCGCGGCCTGGACCGCCGCGTCCAGCGTCAGGACCTCCTGCGCCGTTGCCACGGCCGGCCCGGCGAGCGCCAGGAGCAGAACGAAGACACGAACAACCATCTCCCCTCAGAGATGCAGGGCGGCGGGGAAAGGTGACACCCGCCACGATCCGGGGAAGAATGCCGTGTGACGAAATCGCGGTCTTTGCATCTCTTACAGAAGGGCCCGGCCGGCCGCGGGGCCGGGCACGCCGCTCTGGTCCGGCGGGCCGCGACCGGCGACCCCAAGGCGATGGAGGCGCTGCTCGTCGGCGCCCAGGAGACCGCGTATCGTTTCAGCCTCCTCGTCTGCGGGCACCCGCAAGACGCCGAGGACGTCATGCAGGACGCGCTGCTGCGAACGTACCGGCACGTCCGCCGGATTCGACGGCCCGAGGCGTTTCGGACCTGGCTCTACTCGACCGTGCGGAACGCGTGCCTGATGAAACGGCGCCTGCGCGCGGGGGAGCCCCGTCACATGACGCCGATCGACGGCGACCCTTCGGACGCGGACGCCCGAGACGGCCAGCCGCCGATCGACGTGCGCGACCCGGGGAAGGGACCGGACGAACTGGCGATGGACGCCTGGGCCGATGAGCGCCTGCAGCGCGGGCTCCAGCGCATCTCGCCGGCCCATCGCGCCATGCTGGTGCTGCGCGACGTGGAGGGACTCTCGACGCGCGAGGTGGCGACGGTCACCGGCCTGTCGGAGGCGAACGTGAAGACGCGCCTGCACCGGGCGCGTCTGCAGTTGAAGCGGGTGTTGACGGAACCATGAAGGAAGCTGTGCGCGACTGTGAACGGGTGCTGGCGGACGTCTCGGCGTACCTCGACGGCGATCTCGACGCCGGGGCGTGCCGCCAGATGAAGCGGCACTGCCGGACCTGCGGACGATGCCGCACCCTCGTGTCGGATCTCGAGCGCACGGTGCGCCTGTGCCGCAAGGCCGGCGACCGGCCGCTTCCCGCGCGCGTGCGCCAGCGCGCCCGTGCGGAGGTGGCCCGCCTGCTCGCCCGCGTCGACCGCTGAAGCGGTGAAGCCAGGCGCTACAATCACCCGATGCCTCCCACCGCGCCCGCACAGCACAAGGCTCGCGCGCCGCGCTCGGTCCGCTGCTTCGTGCTGACGATCAGCGACACGCGCACCGACGACACCGACACCAGCGGCCGCGCGATCGCCGACCTCCTCACCGCCGCCGGCCACCAGGTCGTCGGGCACGCCATCGTGAAGGACGACGCCTCCGGGATCCGCGAGGTCCTGTTGCGGCAGATCGCGAACCCGGACGTGCAGGCGATCGTCACGACCGGCGGTACCGGGATCACGTCGCGCGACAGCACGTTCGAAGTGGTGAACGCGCTTCTCGAGAAGCGCCTCGACGGCTTCGGCGAGCTGTTCCGCATGTTGAGCTACGAGCAGATCGGATCGGCGGCGATCATGAGCCGCGCGATCGCCGGGCTGGCCGCCGGCACGATTGTCGCGGCCCTGCCCGGCTCGGAAGCCGCGGTGCGCCTCGCGCTCGAACGCCTGCTGCTGCCCGAACTCGGCCACCTCGTGCAACAGGCGAACGCCTAGCTAACGGCTAATGGCTAACGCCTAATGGCTAACGGCTAATGGCTAACGGCTAACGGCTACAGCTACGGCTAAACAGCTAACAGCTTCATGAGACCATTTACCAGCATCATCTCGATCGACGAAGCGCGCCGGCGGCTCGAGGCCGGCGTGTCGCCGATCGCCCGCGTCGAGCGCGTGGCGCTGGCCGCCGCCGCCGGGCGCGTGGCCGCGGAGATGATCGCCTCGCCGATCGACGTGCCGCCCTTCACCCGGTCGGCGATGGACGGCTACGCCGTCCGCGCGGCCGACACGGCGGGCGCCGCCAAGGGCCATCCCGTCCACCTGCGCGTCATCGATCGGATCTTTACCGGGCACGTCTCGCGGGCGCGCATCGAGGCGGGCTCGTGCGCGCAAATCGCGACGGGCGCGCCGATGCCGGACGAGGCCGACGCGGTGGTGATGGTCGAGGAGACGGCGAACCAGAGCGCCGAAGGCGTGGACGTGCTCGCCGAAGCCGCCACGGGACAGAACATCGGCCGCCGGGGCGCCGACATCCGCGCGGGCGACGCGGTGGCACGGCCGGGCGACGCCCTGTCGCCGAGCCGCCTCGGCGCGATCGCCGCCGTCGGCTGCGCGGAGCTCGCGGTGTTCGAGCGGCCGCGCGTCGCCATCCTGTCCACGGGCAACGAGGTCGTCGAGCCGGGCCGGCCGATCGTGCCGGGCCAGATCTTCGACGTGAACCGCTTCACGCTCGCGTCGGTGATCGAAGCGCACGGCGGCGTGGCGCTGCCGCTCGCGCCCGTCGGCGACACGACGGACGCGCTCCTCGCGGCGCTCGACGCCTGCGCGGACGCGCGCGCCGACATCGTCGTGTTCTCGGGGGGCAGCTCCGTCGGCGATCACGATCTGATCGCGGACGTCGTGGCCGCGCGCGGCCGCATGATCTTCCACGGGATCGCCGTGAAGCCGGGCAAACCGACGGCGTTCGCCGCGATCGCGCGGCCTGGCGGGGGCACGACGCCCTTCTTCGGCATGCCGGGCAACCCGACGTCGTGCCTCTCGAACGCCTACATCCTGCTCGTGCCGTTCCTGCGCGCGACCGCGCGCCTCCCGCTGTGGGCGCCGCGGATCCTCCGCGTGCCCCTGACGCGCACGGTCACCTCGGTGGCCAACCGCCACCAGTTCTACACGGTGCGCATCGAGCACGGCACAGCCGTGCCCGCCTTCAAAGGCTCGGGCGAGATCACCAGCCTCTCGCAGGCCGACGGGTACATTGAAATTGGAACCGAGACCACGAGCGTCGAAGCGGGAACGCTCGTGGATGTGACCCTGTTCTGAGCCGGGGGAATGGAGGAATTGGGTAATTGGGTAATTTGGTAATTTGGTAATTTGGTGATTGGGTGATTGGGTGATTGGGTGATCGGCGGGACGGCCGGCCTTGGTTATCATGCCCCGGCTGTCGCACCGGCCGTGCCAACGAGGCCATCACCAAGTCACTAAATTACCCAATTACCCAATTACCAAATTACCCAATTACCAAATCACAACATCCCCCTACCTCCTCCCAATCCTTCTCTCGTACTCCACCTCGAGCTCGTCGGCGATGTGCAGGTCGAAGCCCGCCGCGTAGTCCTTGTAGGCGCCCCGGAATTCCGAGTGGCACCGGTAGCAGACCGTCAGCCCCTTCAGCTGCCCGTACACGATCAGATCGAGCAGCGCCGCACCGGCGAGGATGCTGTAGGCGATCAGGTCGCGGCCGAACCAGTAGAAGCCGGCGCTGATGAGCGCGCCGATGATGACGACGGCGAGCCCGAGCTTCGGATCGAAGTCCTTGCGGCTGTAGAACGCCGACCCGCCGCAGACCGGACAGACGTCCACCGCGCGGTCCTCCCGCAGCGCCTCTGAGATCGCGATCGGGATCTCGCGCCCGCAGCCTCCGCACTTGATCACGGCCGGCGCGTCGGCCGCCGCGAACGGCAGACTCGCGTCACACTTCGGACATTTGGCGACGATGTTCATCGTGGTGCAAGGGCCCGAGGCCCAACGCCTTCGTCTTAGCCCTTGCGTCCAGGGAAGAACGACGGCAGCGGCATGTCGCGCATGGTGTGCAGGCCCGGCTTCGCCTCGAGCACCTTCGGGATCGAGTTGACGACGAGCGAGGCCGTCGCCACGTCGCCGTGGATGCCGCCGGGAATCTTCACCGAGAGGCGCGGCGAGCCGTCGATATCGATCGCGTCGAACGTCTCGGGCGCGCCGAGGTAGGCCTCGAAGCGCAGCCGGATCGCGGGCTCGCCCTTGCGGTAGCCGATGCCCTCCTGGAGGATGCCGCACACGTACCCGGGATCCACCGCGAGGAACTCGCTCGAGATCGTCACGGTCGCCAGCTTGGGCTGGACGTCGTCCGAGATCCGGTCGAGGGTCCAGCCGAGCGAGTCGGCGATCATCGCGATCGACTCGGTCAGGCCCACGTGCCGCACCGTGCCCTCGGTCAACTGCTTCTCGAACTGCTCGGTGGTGAGGCCCGCGCCGACCTTCTGCTGGAACGGCAGCCGCCGCAGCCGCGCGTCCTGGATCCGCGTGATGGAAATCCGATCGATCCGCTCGCACACGGCCGTCAGCGCGATCGGCAGCGCGTCCATCGCGAAGCCGGGGTTCACGCCGGTCGCGAGCACGGCCACCTTGGCCTTGCGCGCGAGCAGGTCGATCCGCCGCGCCAGCCGCACGTGCGTGTAGGTCGGATACGTCAGCTCCTCGGTTGTCGAAACGATCGGCGTCTTCGCCTTGAGCGCGGCCTCGAGCTGCGACATCGCCGCCTTCAGCGAGGAGTTCGTGCACAGCACGACGATGTCCGGCTTGCACGCGCGGAGGGCCTTGGCGGGATCGTCCATCACCTTGATGCCCATCCGGCGGGTCGTGCCGATCAGGTCCCCGAGGTCGCGTCCGACCTTCGCCGAGTCGATGTCGACGCCGCCGACGATCTTGAACCCGGGCCGCGCGGCGACCTGGCGCGCGACGGCGACGCCGATCGGCCCGAGGCCGTAGTGCAACACGCGAATCTGTTTAGGCATGAAGAATGAATTATAGCCCCTAGGGTGCGCTGGGCGGGGGCACGCGCGCCTTGGTGGCCTGCTCGAACGCGTACGCCAGGCCGAGCAGCGTGGGCTCGCTGCACGCGACGCCCGCGAACGACACGCCGAAGGGCTGCGGCTTCGCGTCGAACCCGTCGGGAAACGGCGGCGTGGGCGCGTTCGGGACGAAGCCGGCCGGCACGATCACCGTGGGGTACCCGGCCTTGGCCGACACCCCGGCGCCGCGCGATCCGGGGAACAGCAGCGCGTCCAGCCGCTCGGTCCGCATCACCGCGTCGATGCCGGTCTCGGCCGAGAGCCGCAGGTCGCGCGCGCGGTCCGCCACGTAGCGCGCCCGGTCCCGCTCCACGTCCATCTCGTCGGAAATGTCGAGCTGGGCCTGGCCGTACTTGATGGCGCCCGCGCGCTCGTGCGCGCGGTTCCACTCGCGCAGTTCCGTGAGCGAGCGCACGGGCGCCGACGGCCCGAGCGTCGCGAGCCACCGGTTGAAGTCGCGCTTCATCCCGTACTTGAGCACGACCGAGCAGTCCTCGTCGTGCGCCCGGGCGCCGGCCTCGCCCGAGCACGTGTTCCAGAGCAGGCTGTTGTCGGCCGCCTCCGGCGCCACGACGCTCGGAATGTCCGCGGGATCGACGATGACCGCGCCGGCCGCGCGAAGCGCCGCGATCGCGCGGTCCATCGCCGCCCGCTCGGCCGCGTTCAGGCCGCCGGCCGAGCCGCGGTCTCCCGGCAGCTTCACGCGATCGTAGAAATACGCGCGCGGGATGCCGATGCGCGCGCCCCGCAACGCGTCGGCGCGCAGGGCGCGCGTATAGTCGCCGCCGTCGGGTCTCGGGCACGCTCCCGACGCGGGATCCGCCGCGTCGGGCCGCTCGCCCTCGAGCGCGCCGAGCAGGATCGCCGCATCCACGACGTGGCGCGCCATCGGTCCGGCCGTGTCCTGGTCGGCGGTAATCGGGATCACGCCCGTGCGGCTCACGCGTCCGACCGTCGGCTTCACGCCCACGAGCATCGTCTGGTTCGACGGCGTGAGGATGGAACCCGACGTCTCCGTGCCGACGTTCGCCGCCCAGAGATTCGCCGTCGTGCCGATGCCCGAGCTCGAGCCGCCGGTGCCCATCGCGGGCCGGCCGTCGAAGGTGTCCGGCCGCGGATCCCGCCGCGGATCGTAGGGGTTGAACCCGAAGCCGCCGATGGCGTTGTAGTTGCCGGGCATCGGGGTCGGCGCCCCGGCCACCCAGTTGGCGAGCTCGGTCATGACGGTCTTGGCGATGATGACGGCGCCCGCCGCGCGCAGGTTCGTCACGAGCGTCGCGTCGTAGGGCGGCACGAATCCGTCGAACGCGAGCGCGCCGCCCGTCGTCGGGAGATCGCGCGTGAGGATGTTGTCCTTCAGCGCGACGGGAATGCCCTGCAGCGGGCCGCGCGCGCGCCCGGCGGCCCGCTCGCGATCGCGCGCCGCCGCCTCGTCCAGCGCGCGCGGGTTCACGATGAGCGCCGCATGCAGCGTCGCCTGATAGAGGCCCAGGCGCGTCAGGTATTCGCGGACGATGGCGACCGATGTCGTGCGGCCGCTCGCCATCGCGGCCTGCATGTCGGGGATCGTGGCTTCCACCACCGAGAACGGGGCGGCGACGGCGGCGGGCGCCTGCGGCGCGGCTGCCAGGTGCGCCGCCGCGACGACGGCCGCCAGCGCGGGCAGCACGCGGACGGGGATGCGCTGAAGCATAGAATCAATGATGCCATGCGGCTGGCGATCGTCAACTACGACGGCGAGGACGCGGGATGGGGCGACGCGATGCGCGCGGCGGGGTGCGATCCCGTCGTCGTGTGCCAGCTCGCGAAGAAACCCGTTCGCGTGGGCTCCGGCGCCAGGCAACGCGTGGGCTCCGGCTTCAGCCGGAGCGCCATCATCCTCCGCCGCCGCCCCACCGTCGCGGCCGTGCACGGATCGGCCGCGGCCGCCCGTCCCGACGTCGTCCACGTGAACGGACTGCGCCACCCGGCGCGGGTGCGCCAGCTTCGACGTCGGCTGCCCGCCCGCGCGGCGCTGGTGGTGCGGGACGAGGGCGTCGATCCCGCCGAGCGGCCGTCGTCGCATCATGCGGCCATCCGCCGGGTCCTGGCGGACGCGGATCTGCTGCTCGTGGACTCGCACGCGCGGAGCGTGGCCTGGCGCGCGTCCGGCCTCGCCCCGGACGCGCTCACGATCGGCGACGTGATGCCGTGGACGACGACCCTCGCGCCGCTGCCGCGCGACGAGGCGCGCCGGCGCAGCGGCCTCGACGGGTCGCCCGCGCTGCTCTGGATCGGTTCGCTGACGGCGGAGGACGATCCGCTCACCGTCGTGCGCGGTTTCGCGCTGGTGGCGGGGCGCTTCCCCACGGCGCGGCTCACGATGCTCTGCGACAGCGGGGCGCTTCACGGGGAGGTCGAGCAGGAGATCGCGCGAGCGGCCGTGCTCGGCCCGCGCGTGCGGCTGCAGAGCGCGGCGTCACCAGGCGAGCTGGCGGCGTTCTACAGCGCCGCCGACTATTTCGTGCTGGGCAGCCGGCGGGCGGACGGCGATCGTCTGGTGCTCGAGGCGATGGCGTGCGGCGCCGTGCCGGTCGTCGCCGACGTGCCCGCGTTCCGCGGATTCAGCGGCAGCGAGCGCGTGGGCGCGCTGTGGAAGCCGGGACAGCCGCAGGCCTGCGCCGACGCGCTGACGCGCGCGATCGCCCGGCCGCTCGCCTCGGAGCGCGAGGCCGTGCGCGCGCGCTTCGACAAGCACTACAGCTGGCCGGCGATCGGCTGGCGGGCGCTCGATCTGTATCAGCAGGCGATGGCGCGGCGGCGTGAGGCGCTGGCCCTGCCGGCGCGCCCGAGGCGGCGGGCCCGTTAGTAGCGCTTTTCGATTCCGTGTCGCCGACAGTTCCTGGTGCTTGGTCCCTCGTGCCTGGAACGTGCCTTGGTCCCGAGTCCCTGGTGCGCCGTCATCGCGTGCCGCCATGCGGAGGGCCGCCCGCTGGCGCCGCGGGCCGTGAAGTCGCCCCGACGCGATGCACGAAAAACCGCGCGGAGTGAGTCCGTCGCGGCGGTCTGCCGGTATGCCAACCCCGGCCCCCGAAACACCCGGAACGGTACCAGTTGATCTGAGCGATGCCGCGAGCTTGCAGGACCGCCGCGCCGCGCCAGGGCACCGAACGGCGCGCGGTTTTTCCGGGGCGACGACCGACGGCCCGCGGCGACAGCGGGCGGCACTCCGCGTTCGCTCGTCATATTTCCGAAAGGCACTACCCCTAGACGTCCGCGAATTTGTAGCCGACGCCCCACACCGTGAGCAGGTAGCGCGGGTGGCCCAGCTCGGGCTCCACCCGCCGGCGCAGGCGCTTGACGAGCGTGTCGACGCTGCGAACGGTCACGAACGTGTCGCCGCGCCAGATCTTCGCCAGCAGCGCCTCGCGGCTGAACACGATGCCGGCGTGCGTGGCCAGCAGATGCAGCAGCCGGAACTCCTGATCCGTCAGCTCCACGTCGCGGCCCTCGATCCGCACGCGGCGGCGCGCGGGATCGATCTCGAACCCGTGCACGGTGACGATCGTCTGGCCGCCGTTGCCGGCGGGCTCCGGCGCCTTCGCCTCGGGCGCGCGGCGCGGCCGCCGCAGCAGCGCGCGCGTCCGCGCGACGAGCTCGCGCACCCCGAACGGCTTGGTGAGGTAATCGTCGGCGCCGCTCTCGAGGCCCACGACCTTGTCTGACTCTTCGCGGCGCGCGGTGAGCATCAGGATCGGCACGTCCTGGTTGATCTTGCCGTTGCGCACGGCGCGGCACACCGACAGCCCGTCGATGCCGGGAATCATCACGTCGAGCACGAGCAGATCGAACGGCTCGGCCTCGGCGCGGCGCACCGCCTCCGTGCCGTCGGCCACGCCCTCGCAGGCATAGCCCTCCAGGCCCAGGTGCAGGCACACCAGCTCGCGGATGTGCGGCTCGTCCTCGACGACGAGCACGTGCGGCGCCTCCGCGTTCACGCTTTTGTCACCGTTTGTCCATGACGAATCCACGGCCACCCTGTCCAATCACTACGAAGACGAGGCCGCCAGGTTTCGCGGCCGCGCAAAGGAGAACCGACGATGCGAGACAAACTGAGACAAATCGGCGTCGCCGCAGGCCTCGCCCTGCTGATCGGCGCCACGGCCACACCAATGGCCTCTGCTCAAAATACGAACGGAACGCCGCCTCCGTTTAGGGGTCGGGGCATGCAGGGCGGCCCGCCGCCTGGAGGCCCCGGGCCGGCCGGTATTCCGCTCAACCGCCTGGGCCTGAGCGATGCCCAGCGGGATCAGGTGCGGTCGATCATGGACGGCCACCGCACGGATCAGCAGTCGCTGGGCACGCGCCTGCGGCAGGCGCGCGAGGCGCTGCAGAAGGCCGTGGAAGCGGGGACGTTCGACGAGGGCGCCGTGCGCCAGCAGTCGATGGCGCTCGGCGAGATCGAGACGGATCTGGCGGTCCAGCGCGCGCGGGTCTTCTCGGAAATCTACCAGGTCCTCACGCCCGACCAGCAGTCGGTGCTGAAGGAACAGGAGGCGCGGCGTGCCGACCGATCAGGACGTTCAGGACCGGGCGGCCGCGGGCCGCGCGGCCAGCGCCCGAACGGCCGCGGCAACGTGGGACGCTGAGATCCCGTAGCGCTCGAGCAGTTCGTCCGGCTTGCCGCTCCGCGGAATCTCGCGGACGGCAAGCCGGTGCACGGTGAAGCCCCCGTCCGCCACCGCTTCCGCCACCGCGTCGCCGATCCCGCCCGCCGCGTAGTGATCCTCGACCGTGATCAGGTGCCCGCCGGTGGCGCGCGCCGCCGCCAGCAGCCCCTCGCGATCGATCGGCGCGAGCGAGTAGAGATCGATCACGCGGATCGCGATGCCCTCGGCCTTCAGCGCGTCGGCGGCCTTGAGCGCCTCGAACAGCGTCACGCCGGCCCCGACGACGGTCGCCACGTCGGCCGCGCTCTGGCGCACCACCTTCAGGCCCCCGATCGGAAACGTCTCGTCCGGCCCGTAGATGACCGGCGTCTTCGGCCGGCTCGTGCGCATGTACGCGGGGCCCGGGTGATACGCCATCGCCTCGACGAGGCGCTCGGTGCTCACCGCGTCGCAGGGATAGAGCACGGTGAAGTTCGGCTGCGCGCGGAACATGGCGAGATCCTCGAGCGCCATCTGCGACGGCCCGTCCTCGCCGATCGACACGCCGGCGTGGGAGCCGGCGACCTTGATCGCCACGTTGCTGATCGCCGCCATGCGGACGAAGTCCGCCGCGCGCGTGAGGAAGCAGGCGAACGTCGACGGGAACGGAATCGCGCCGCGCGCGGCCAGGCCCATCGCCGAGCCAATCATGACTTGCTCGGCGATGAAGTTCTGGTAGAACCGGTCCGGCACCGCCTTCTCGAACTTGTCGCTGAACGTGGAGTTCTTCACGTCGGCGTCGAGCACGACCACGCGCGCGTCGGCCACGCCGAGCTTGGCCAGCGCGTCGCCGTACGCCTCGCGCGTCGCGATCTCCGCGCCGAGCGCGTGCACCGGCGGGGCGAAAGCCTTCCGGGCGCCCGCGGCGGGCGCCGGCGCGGCCGGCGGCTTCGGAATCCCGGCGATGAGGTTCACCGGCTCGGGCTCCTTCACGAAGAGCTGCTGGAGATCTCCGAGCGCCTGATCGAGCTCCGGCCCCTTTTTGAACGGCTTGCCGTGCCAGCCGTTCCGGCCTTCCGTGAACAACACGCCCTTGCCCTTGACCGTGCGCGCCAGGATCATCGTCGGCCGGCCCTTGGTGGCGCGCGCCTCGGCGTAGGCGTCGAGGATCGCGCTCATGTCGTGGCCGTCAATCACGATCGCGTGCCAGCCGAACGCGGTCCACCGGCGGGAGAACTCGTCCATGTGGTGCTCCCACATGGTCGGGCTGCTCTGGCCGAGCGCGTTCACGTCGGTGATGCCGCACAGGTTGTCGAGGCCGTCGCGCGCCGCCACGTCGGCGGCTTCCCAGACCGACCCCTCGGCCGACTCGCCGTCGCCGAGCAGGACGTACGTCCGGTAGTCGGCGCCGATGCGGCGGGCGTTCAGCGCGGTGCCGATGGCCGCGCACAGGCCCTGGCCGAGCGAACCGGTCGCGACGTCGACGAAATCGAGGCGCGGCGTCGGGTGGCCTTCGAGATCCGAGCCGATCTCGCGCAGCTTCAGCAGCTCCGCCCGGTCGATGTGTCCGGCTTCCGCCCACGCGGCGTACAAGAGCGGCGCCGCGTGTCCCTTCGACAGCACGAAGCGATCGCTCAACGGGTTGCGCGGCGCGTTGGGATCGAACCGCATCTCGGCGAAGAAGAGCGCGGACACCAAATCCGCCGCCGAGCAGCACGTCGTCGGATGGCCGCTGCCGGCCGCCGACGTCGCGTTCACGGAATCGATACGGAGGCGCGTGGCGGCGTTGATGAGAGCGGGAATCAGTCGGGCGCGATCCAAAGGTCCTCCGCGAGCGGTTGAGGTGGCGGGAGCAACGAGCAGATTCTAGTGCAGTTCACGCTGGAGCGCGAGCCATTCGCCGAGCGCGATCGCGTACACGGCCGCGCCCGCGCCGCGGGCGCGCGCGGCCTCGAGCTGCGCCGCGAGCACGGCGCGGGCGTCGGCCGCGTAATCGGCGTCGGGCGCCACGACGGCGGCCTCGCGATAGTCGGCGTCGGCGTGCAGCGCGGCCAGGCGGCAGCAGACGCGCGCGGCCGCGCAGCGTCCATCGAAGGAGTCGGGCCAGGCGCGCCGCGCGAGCTGCAGCAGCTCGTCGGCGAGCATCGCGTAGGGCAGACGCCCGGTCACGTCGTAGGCCGTCAGCAGCGCGGCCGCGGCGTCCAGGTCGAGGTCCGCGCCGGCGCCAAGGCCCTCACCCGGTTCGTAATCGCGCGCGACCAGGCGCTCGAGTTCGTCGATGCTCGCGGGGACGACGGCCGGGTCCGCGGCGAGATCGGCCGCCTGGAGGCAGGCGTCGAGGCCGCGCCACGCCTCTCCCGCGCGCGCCGACGGCCACGCGCCACGGATCGCGGCCACGAGATCGACCGCGGCGGCGGCGAGCCTGGGATCGTCGGAGACGCGCGACGCGTCGGCGCACAGCAGCAGCGCCGCCGCCGGATCGCCTGCCGGCGCGGCGTCCAGCGTCGCCGCCAGGCCCGCGGCAATCGGCGCGCCGAGATCCTCGCGCGCCGTCTCGGCGTACCGGCGCACGAGCAGCCGCCACCCCGCCGGATCGAGCGCCGCGCCCGCCTCGACCGCCTCCAGCACGCGCGCGACGATCTCGTCGACGAAGCCCGCGTCCACGCGGCGATTATAATGACTGACGACTAGCGACTAACGACTAGCGACTAGCGACTAGCGACTTGTGACTACAACAATCACCCTGATTCCTGGCGACGGCATCGGCCCCGAAGTCACCGACGCGGTCCTCCGCATCATCGACGCGGCGGGCGTCCGCATCGAGTGGGATCGTCACGACGCCGGCGTCGTCGCGATGCAGCAGGGCGGGACGCCGCTTCCGGCCACGCTCCTCGAGTCGGTCCGGCGGAACAAGGTCGCGCTGAAGGGCCCCGTCACGACGCCGGTGGGCGAGGGCTTCACGAGCGTGAACGTCGGCCTGCGGAAGGCCCTCGACCTCTACGCCAACCTCCGGCCCGTGGCGAACCTGCCCGGCGTGGCCGCGCGCTTCGACCACGTGGACCTGGTGATCGTGCGCGAGAACACGGAGGACCTGTACGCCGGCCTCGAGCACGAGGTCGTGCCCGGCGTCGTCGAGAGCCTGAAGATCATCACGGAGCGCGCGTCCACGCGCATCGCGCGGTTCGCGTTCGAGCACGCGCGGCGCTTCGGGCGCCGCAAGGTCACGGCCATCCACAAGGCCAACATCATGAAGCTCAGCGACGGGCTGTTCCTGTCGAGCGCGCGGGCGGTCGCCAGGGAGTATGCGGACATCACGTACGACGAGCGGATCGTGGACGCGACGTGCATGCACCTCGTGATCGATCCGGGCCGGTTCGACGTCCTGCTGCTGCCGAACCTGTACGGCGACATCGTGTCGGATCTCTGCGCGGGCCTGGTCGGCGGCCTGGGCGTGGTCGGCGCGGCCAACCTCGGGACGGACGTGGCCGTCTTCGAGGCCGTGCACGGGAGCGCGCCCGACATCGCGGGGCAGAACGCGGCGAACCCGACGGCGCTGCTGCTGTCGGCGCTCCTGATGCTCCGTCACATCGGCGAGCGCGACGCCGCCGAGCGCATCGTCCGCGCGCTGCACGCGGCGCTGGCCGGATCCGTGCGGACGCGCGACCTCGGCGGGACCGCATCGACCACGGCGTTCACCGACGTCGTCTGCCGCCATCTCGCCGACGGCTAACGCCTAACGGCTAACGCCTAACAGCTAACGGCTAACGCCTAACGGCTAACAGCTAACGGCTAACAGCTCGCTCCGAAGTGCTATAGTTCCCGCTCACATTCCATGTTCGATGAGATCACCGACGCGGTGCTCGCCCGCGAGGAGGTCGTGCGGTACCTGCGAGGCGGCCCGCGCGAGTCGAGCGCCCAGGCCCGCGAGCGGGTGCATGCGTATCTCGACGAACTCCGCACGACGCAGCGATACGGCTTCTACCGCGCCCTGAAGCATCCCCTCTACCCCATCCTGCGCAAGATCGAGCGGATGCCGGAAAACCTGTACCACGTGACGTCGGCGGCGGCGCACCACCGCATCGTGTACGCCTCGAATCACAAGAGCCACACCGACTACCTCGTCGAGCCGCTGGTGCTCGACGACCACGGCGTGCGCCCGCCGGTGATCGCGGCCGGCATCAATCTCTTCGGCGGCGCGCTCGGGCTCATCCACCGCCACGTCACGGGCGCCATTCCGATTCGCCGCAACACCAAGGACCCGGCCTACCTCGTCACGCTCAAGGCCTACGTGGCCGAGATCCTGAAGCGGCACGACCTCTTCTTCTATCCCGAGGGCGGCCGGAGCTACAGCGGCGAGCTGAAGGCGACGAAAACCGGGCTGATGCATGCCGCGCTCACGTCCGGGCGGGCGGACCTGGTGATCATCCCGACGGCGGTGTCCTACGATCTCGTGCTCGAGGATCACGTGCTGTCGAAGCAGCGCGTGAAGAAGCGGCAGCGGCCCTTCGCGCGCGAATTCGCGGAGCTGGTCCGCTACGCGGTCGGGTACCGTTCGCGGGCGTTCGTGACCTTCGGGGCCCCGATTCCGACCGGCGACCGGGATCCCCACTCGCGCCGCGACCTCATCGAGCTGAGCCGCCTGATTCGCTCGTGCATCGGCCGGCAATACAAGGTGCTGCCGACCGCCGTGTTCGCGTCGGCCATGCGGCCGTCGATCGGCCGCCGCGATCTCGAGGCCCGGATCGAGCGCCTGCTGGACGAGCTGCGCGCCGCCGGCGCGAACCTCGGCGTGTCCAGCGGCCGCCAGGCCGTGGACGAAGCCGCCGAGCTGCTCGAGCTGCGCGGCGTCGTGGTCTTCGAGAAGTCGCGGTTCCGCGTGCGCGAGCGCAACGTGCTGCGCTACTACGCCCGCACGATCGAGCACCTGCTCCAGAGCAAGGTCCACTGATGCTCGAGCGCGCGTCGAAGACGTTCTTCCATCTGATCGCGCAGAGCCACGTGCTCAAGGTGCTCTCGTCGCGCTACGGCATGCGCTCGGACG
This sequence comes from uncultured Acidobacteriota bacterium, assembly GCA_963792785.1. Classification (GTDB taxonomy): domain Bacteria; phylum Acidobacteriota; class Vicinamibacteria; order Vicinamibacterales; family CAVVIG01; genus CAWIMX01. Next base: position 2,123,823 of record CAWBXO010000001.1, read on the forward strand.
GCAGCTTCGCCCGCCGCTTCATCGCCGGCGAAACGGCCGAGGAGGCGATTGCCGCGTCGCGCCGCGTGGAGGCCGGCGGCCTGCGCCTCACGCTCGACTACCTCGGCGAGAGCGTCGGCTCCCTGGCCGAGGCCGAGACGGCCACGCGCGCCTACCTCGACGTCGTGAGCGCGGTGGTCGCGTCGGGCATCGAGCGCAACCTGTCGCTCAAGCTGACGCAGCTCGGCCTCGACGTGGACGAGGCGATCGCCGTCGACAACCTGCGCAAGATCCTGGCGCGCGCCGAGCCGGAAGGCTTCTTCATCCGGATCGACATGGAGAGCTCGGCCTACACCGACGTCACGCTGCGGATCTTCGAGACGATGTGGCAGCAGGGGCACCGCTGCATCGGCGTCGTGCTCCAGGCCGACCTGCGGCGCACCGACGCGGACATCGAGCGCATGAACACCCTCGGCGCGCGCATCCGCCTCGTCAAGGGCGCGTACCGCGAGCCGAAGGACGTGGCCTACGCGCGCAAGGAGGAAGTGGACGAGGCGTACGGCCGGCAGATCCGCACGCTCCTCGCGCGCGGCACGGATCCGGCGATCGCGACGCACGACCCGGCCATGATCGCCCTCACCCGCCAGTGGGCCACTGAGCACCAGGTGGCGCCCGATCGCTTCGAGTTCCAGATGCTCTACGGAATCCGGCGCGACCTGCAGGCGTCGCTCGTGAAGGACGGCTACCGCGTGCGCGTCTACATCCCCTTCGGCCGCGAGTGGTTTCCCTACTTCATGCGGCGCCTCGGCGAGCATCCCGCCAACGTGGCCTTCGTCCTCAAGGCCCTGTTCCGGGAGCACTGATCCGAAATGCGCCACGAAGGCACGAAGGCGCGAAGAGGACCCTGCCTTTCAGCGTGTCACGCTTCGGAGAATTCGCCTTCGCGCCTTCGTGCCTTCGTGGTTGCATTTAGAAACAACGATGCCACCTGACACTGACACCGTCGTCGCGATTACCGGGGCGTCCGCGGGCATCGGACGCGCGACCGCCCTGCGGCTCGCGCGCGACGGCGCCAGCGTGGCCATCTGCGCCCGCCGGCGGGATCGGCTGGAGACCCTCGCCGCGGAGATCGACGCGGCCGGCGGGCACGCGCTCGTCGTGCCCGGCGACGTCACCCGCGCCGCGGACATGGACGCCCTGGTCGCGCGCACCGTCGAGCAGTTCGGCCGCCTCGACGTGATCCTGTGCAACGCCGGCTTCGGCATCGCCGGATCGGTCGACCGCACCACGCCCGATCAGATGCGGGCGCTCCTCGACACGAACTACATGGGCACGTTCCTCGCCGCCCGCGCGGCCATGCCCGTGTTCCGCCGCCAGGGCCGCGGCCACGTCATCGTCGTCTCGTCCATCGTCGGCAAGCGCGCGGTGCCCTACATGGGCGCCTACGCCGCGACGAAGTTCGCGCAGGTCGGGCTCGCCGAGGCCATCCGCTCGGAGTGCGTGGGCACGGGCATCCACGTCAGCGTCGTCTATCCGGTCTCGACCGAGACCGACTTCTTCGACGTGATGACACGCGAGACCGGCGCGACCGTGGAGCGCGCGTTCGGGCCCCGGCAGCCCGTCGAGACCGTGGCCGACGCGATCGCCCGCGCCATCGCGCGCCCGGTCCCCGAGGTGTACCCGCACCGGCTGTCGCGGGCGCTGGTGTGGCTGAACGCGTTCGCGCCCGGGTTCACCGATCGGATCGTGAAACGCTACGGGAGAAAACCCCTGTGACCGCGGCGACGCCGGACGTCGAGGCGATCGCGCGCGCCGTCGCCGGCGCCGGCGGCCGGGCGCTGGTCGTGGGCGGATGGGTCCGCGACCGGATCATGGGCCGCGACTCCAAGGACGTCGACGTGGAGGTATTCGGCGTCCCCGCCGAGCGCCTGCGGACGCTCCTCGAGACCTTCGGCCGCGTCGAGTCGGTCGGCGAGAGCTTCCAGGTCTTCAAGTGCGGCGACATCGACGTGTCGCTGCCCCGCCGCGAGTCGAAGAAGGGCCGCGGCCATCGCGGCTTCGAGGTGACCGGCAATCCGTCGATGAGCTTCGAGGACGCGGCGCGCCGCCGCGACTTTCGCGTCAACGCCATCTCGTGGGATCCGCTCACCGGCGAGTACCAGGATCCGTTCGACGGCCGCGCCGACATCGCCGCGCGCCGGCTGCGCGTCGTCGATCCGGCCACGTTCGCCGACGACAGCCTGCGCGTGCTGCGCGCCGTGCAGTTCGCCGCCCGCCTCGGCTTCACCCTGGACGACGAGGCGCGCGCGATCTGCCGGACGATCCCGCTCGACGACCTGCCGGCCGAGCGCGTCTGGGGAGAGGTCGAGAAACTGCTGTCCGCGCCGCGGCCGTCAGTGGGCTTCGCGCTGGCGCTCGACCTCGGCGTGGTCGGCGGCGCTCTGGCCCGAACTGCACGCGCTCGTCGGCGTCGTGCAGGAGCCGGAGTGGCACCCCGAGGGCGACGTCTGGGTGCACACGCTGCAGGTGATCGACCAGGCGCGCACGCGCGTCGACGATCTGCCGCGGCCCGAGCGCCTCGCCGTGATGCTCGGCGCCGTCTGCCACGACTTCGGCAAGCCGGCGACGACGGCCTTTCTGGACGGCCGGATTCGATCGATCGATCACGAGGAGCAGGGTGTCGCGCCCGCCGCCGCGTTCCTCGATCGGCTCAACGTCCACTCGATCGAGGGCTACGACGTGCGGAGGCAGGTGCTCGGCATGACGGCGCAGCACCTCAAGCCCGGCATGTGGTTCAAGGTGCGTGACGAGGTGGGCGACGGCGCGTTCCGGCGGCTCGCGCAGAAGGTGGACCTCGAGCTGCTCGCGCGGCTCGCGAAGTCCGACTGCCTGGGCCGCGAGCCCGGGCAGTTCAACTGCGAGGCGATGGACTGGTTCCTGGAGCGGGCCCGCGCGCTCGGCGTCGAACACCAGCCGCCTGGCCCGATCCTGCTCGGCCGCCACCTGCTGGACCTCGGCGTCAGGCCGGGCCCGCGCATGGGCGAGATCCTGAAGGCCGTCTACGAACAGCAGCTCGACGGCCGCGTCGCCACGCTCGACGACGCCATCGAAGCGGCCCGGCAGCTTCTCGAGTGACGAAACCGCCGGATGCCGGGACGAACGGCCGATCGCGCGATTGGCGATCGCCTTGGCGGTGTTACGGTGGCGGCATGCGAACCCTCTTCCCGGCGTTCCTGCTCGTCCTTGCGACGTCCCTCGCCGCGGCGCAGTCGCCCGCGCCGCCGCCGCGCCCGTGCACGGGGCCTGAATACCGGCAGTTCGACTTCTGGGTCGGCGACTGGACCGTGACCGTGACCGACGGCCGCGCCGCGGGCACGAGCCACGTCGAACGCTTCGCCGACGGCTGCGGCGTGCAGGAGGAATGGACCTCGGCTGGCGGCAGCACCGGCCGCAGCCTGAACGGCTATCGCGCGGCCGACGGCCGATGGCACCAGGTGTGGCTGGGCGCCGACGGCATCTGGCTCGACTTGAGCGGCGGCCTGCAGGACGGCGCGATGGTCCTGGAGGGCCGCACCACGATGGGGAACGGGAGCGTCGTGCGGCAGCGGATCACCTGGACGCCCCGCGACGACGGCCGCGTGCGCCAGTTCTGGCAACAATCGGCCGACGAGGGCCGGACGTGGGAGGCCGCCTTCGACGGCCTCTACACGCCGCGGTAACGCGCTGCTCGGCGCGCCTACTCCAGGTGCTTGCGCAGGAAGGCGAGCACGAGCGGCCACGACTCGCGCGTCGCCTTCATGTTCGCGCCGTTCTGGCCGTCCTGGGCGCGCAGGAACCCGTGTCCGGCGCCCGCGAACACGTTCGGCTCGTACGTCGCGCCGGTTTTCGCCAGCTCGGCCGTCGCCACCGGAATGTTCGCGTCCACGCGCTCGTCGTCGCCGCCGTACAGCCCGAGGATCGGCGCCTCGGCCGCGACGTATTCCGCGGGATCGGTCGGCATCGGCCCGTAGTACGACACGGCCGCGTTGAGCGCCGGCTGCTTCAGCGCGTAGTTGAAGCTCGCCCCGCCGCCCCAGCAGAAGCCGATCGTGCCGATGAGCCCGGACGCCGCCGGAATCTGCAGGGCGTACTCGCGCACGGCGTTCAGCTTGTCCACGACCATCGGGTTCGTCAGCGTGCGAATCGTCTGGCCGACCTGGTCGCCGAGCGACGCCGTGCCGCCGCCGTTCGGGCCCATGCCGCTCAGCAGATCGGGCGCGATCGCGATGAAGCCTTCCTTCGCGAGCTGGTCGGCCACGCCGCGCACCCAGTCCTGCATGCCGAAGATCTCGTGGATCACGATCACGACCGGCGCCTTGCTCGAGCGCTCCGGATAAACCACGAAGCTGTTGATCGGCGGGCCGCCGCGCATCTGGATGTCGACCCACTCGCCGTGCCTCGGCGAGTTCTGCAGCTGGGCCACCGCGGCGTCCGCGTCCGGCGGAAGGTTCTCGTTGCGACTGCGGCTCTGCGCGAACGGCAGCGCCACGGCCAGCGCCGCGACGGCGATTCCGGCAAGCGTCAGCTTTTTGTACATGTGATCCCCCCTTCCAGACCTGCCCGACCCACCCGACCTGCCCGACCTACCCCGCGCTGGCTTCCCGCCACTCCCCAAGCAGGCGCGCAGCGTTGCCGGCGACGGATCGCAGCGATGGCGTCCACCCGAGCGCGCGCGCGCGGGGGCTGCGGACGACCTGGTCGAGCGCCAGCGCCTCGGCGTACGTGCCCAGCGTCCTGCTGGCTTCCTCGACCGCCACGTGCCGGACGTCCGGCTGCGTGGTCACGTGGGGCCGGATGGCCTCCACGAGGTCCCGCACGCGCTCGTCGCCCTCGTCATTCGCATGATAAACGCCGTCGGCGTCCTCGCGCGCGACCAGCCGGACGTACAGATCGGCCAGGTCCCGCTCGTACACGAGCGGCCAGTGGTTGTTGCCGTCGCCCACCACCCGCACCAGACCGTTCGAGGCCGACTTGAAGAGCTCGCCCACGCGCCCCTGGTACCCGCCGTAGACCATGCCGGGCCGCACCACGACGGTGCGCAGGGCCTGGCCCGCGGCGCCGAGCACGAGCGCCTCGTGCGCCGGCCGCCACGCCACGTGCCGAATCGGGTTCACCGAAGCGGCCTCATCGGCGGGATCCGGCTGGCGGCCCAGGACCCAGGTGCCGGAGGTGTAGATGACGAACCGCTTCGCGGGGGCGGTCGATCCGGCCGTGCGCGGCCGCTTCGCCGACGCGATCAGCGTCTCGAGCGCGGTGCGTTCGATCTCGGGCCCGCGTCCCGGCGTGTGATCGAACGCCGCGTGGATGTAGCCGTCCTGGCCGTCCGCCGACGCGCGGAACGACTCGGGGGCGGCCAGCGTGCCGACGACGGGATGCCCGCCGCGCGCGGCGACGCGCGAGGCCTTCTCGTTGTCGCGCACGAGCGCGGTCACGTCGTGCCCGCCGCGCACGAGCGCGTCGAGCACGGCCGCACCGATGTACCCGGTCGCGCCGGTCAGAAAGATTCTCATGATCTGGAGCGATACAGCTTATATCAGGTCGGGTGGGTCGGGTGGGTCGGGTGGGTCGGGTGGGTGGGGTGGGTCGGGTGGGTCAGGTGGGCATTTTCCACGATAATCCACAGTGTGAAACGCGACACCCTGGTCGACGTCTTCGAGGATCTCGCCGCGGCCCGTGGCGAGTTTCTCGTGTACGACGACGGGTTCCGCACGCACACCTACCGCTACGAAGATGTCGGACGCGCGGCGCGCGGGTTCGCCGCCCGGGCGCACGCGCTCGGGCTTCGCAAGGGCGACGCCGCGATCGTGTGGTCCGAGAACCGGCCCGAATGGATCGTCGCGTTCTGGGGCTGCATCCTCATCGGCGTCGTCGTCGTGCCGATCGACTATCGATCGTCGCCCGACTTCGTCGCGCGCGTCGCGCGGGTCGTGTCGGCGAAGCTCGTGCTGATCGGGCAGGACGTCGCTGCCCTGAGCGGCGTCGACGCGCCGGTGTGGGCGCTCCATGATCTGGATTGGTCCGGCGGCAGCCCGCCGGCCGTCGCGGCGGCCCGCAACGACGTGGCCGAGATCATCTTCACGTCGGGCGCGACGGCGGAGCCCAAGGGCGTCGTCATCACGCACGGGAACGTGCTGGCCAACACGGTGCCCGTGGAGCGCGAGGTTCTCAAATACCGGAAGTGGGGTAAACCCTTCTATCCATTGAGGTTCCTGAACCTCCTTCCCCTGAGCCACATGTTCGGCCAGGCCATGGCCACCTTCATCCCGCCGATGATCCCCGGCACCGTCATCTTCATGCGCGGGCACAACCCGGTGGAGATCGCCGCGCTCGTGAAGTCGCGGCGCGTGTCGGTCATCGTGTCGGTGCCGAAGATCCTCGAGGTGCTGAAGGACCACATCGTGCGCGCCGTGCCCGAATCGGCGACGCCTGGCCCGAAGCAGCACTTCCTCCGCCGCTGGTGGCGGTACCGGCGCGTGCACCGGCGCTTCGGCTGGAAGTTCTGGGCGTTCGTCGTCGGCGCGGCGCCGCTCGATCCGGAACTCGAGACGTTCTGGGGCGAGCTGGGGTTCGTCGTGATCCAGGGCTACGGCCTCACGGAAACCGCGCCCATCGTCACGCTGAATCATCCGTTCGGGACGAAGAAAGGCTCGGTCGGCAAGGCGATCGCGGGCGTGGAGATGAAGATCGCGCCCGACGGCGAGATTCTCGTGCGCGGCGAGAACGTCACGCAGGGCTACTTCCACGACGAGCAGGAGACCGCGCGCGCGTTCGAGGACGGGTGGTTCCACACCGGCGACATCGGCGAGCTCGCGGCCGATGGCCAGCTCTACATCCGTGGCCGCAAGAAGGAGATGATCGTCACGCCCGAGGGGTTGAACGTGTTCCCCGAGGACGTGGAGCGCGTCCTGAACCAGCTGCCGGGCGTGCGGGACTCCGCGGTGGTCGGCGCGCCGGGGCCCGGCGGCGGCGAGCGCGTGCATGCCGTGCTCGTGGTCGAGCCGGGCGCGTCGGTCGACCAGATCACGCGCGAGGCCAACGCGCAGCTCGGCGACGCGCAGAAGATCCGCCGCACCCTCGTGTGGCCGGCGCCCGAGCTGCCGCGGACGGACGGCACGCGGAAACTGAAGCGCGCGGCGATTCGCGCGTGGGCCTCCGGCAGCGGCGAGGCGCCCGCCGTGCAGGCCGGGCGCGATCAGCTCGCGGCGCTGCTCGCCAAGTACAGCGGGCGGGATGTGTCGCCCGAGACCACGCTCGACGAGCTCGGCTTGAGCTCGCTCGAGCGCGTGGAGCTGATGGTCGCGCTGGAGGACGCCTTCGACGCGCGGCTCGACGAGCGCGCGTTCTCGGAGGCGCCGAACGTCGGCGCCCTGCGCGCCATGGTCGAGCACGCGCCGGCGCAGGCGTCGATGCCGGCCGAGGCGGTCGCGTTTCCGTCCTGGAACCGCACGTGGCCCGCGCGCGCGGTGCGCCGCGTCAGCCTGCCGACGTGGATTCTGCCGCTCGCGCGCGCCTTCGCGTGGATCAAAGTCGAGGGCCTCGAGCACCTGCGCGACGTGCAGGGCCCGGTGATCTTCGCGTCGAACCACCAGAGCCACATGGACACGCCGGCGATCCTCTGGGCGCTGCCGGGCCGCTGGCGCTACCGCGTGGCGCCGGCCATGGCGAAGGAATTCTTCCGCGCGCACTTCTACCCCGCCGAGCACGGCCGGCTGGCCTGGTTCACCAACAGCCTGAACTACGGGCTCGCGGCGCTCTTCTTCAACGCGTTTCCACTGCCGCAGCGCGAGGCGGGCGCGCGCGACACGCTCCGCTACATCGGCGAAGTGCTCGAGGGCGGCGACTCAGTGCTGATCTTTCCCGAGGGCGTGCGGAGCGACACGGGCGCGATCGAGGCGTTCCGGCCGGGCATCGGCATGATCGCCGCGCGCCTCGACGTGCCGGTGGTGCCCGTGCGCCTGGAGGGCCTCGACAAGGTGCTGCACCACTCGTGGAAAATGGCGAAACCGGGCCCGGCCCGGGTCGCGTTCGGCGCCCCCATGCGGCTGACGGGCGAAAACTACGAGGATTTGGCCAAACAGGTCGAAGAAGCGGTCAAATCCCTGTGATCCGGCCATTACCAAATCACCAATCCAATTACCCAATTACCCAATCACCACACTTCAGGATCACCCCTCCCTTGTGGCACAATGTTTGATTGAAGTGGAAAGGATTTCCGTCATTTGAGTAAGGACGACCTCATCGACATGCAGGGCACCGTGGTGGCCGTGCACAGCGGCGGACTCTACCGCGTGCAGTGCGACGCCGGCCACGAAGTGCTCGCGCAGCTGAGCGGACGCATGCGCCGCTTCCGCATCAAAGTGGTTCCTGGCGATCGCGTCACCGTGGGTGTCTCGCCCTACGATCCGGTTCGAGGCATCATCACCTTCCGCGCCCGCTAGCCCTGATTCTCCAGAACGACGTGAACAGCAAGACAACCGATTCGAAGCCTTCCGGCCAGCGCCGCCGGCGACGTTCGGGGCGAGGTCCGTCCGGCCAGGCGCATGGCGGACCGCGCTCCCACCAGTCGCACGGCGGCGGCCGGCCCGCCTCCACCGGCCCGCCGATCCTCACGCCCCTCGAATGCGACACGACACCGGTGCCGTTCGAGACCTTCAACCTCGACGCGCGGCTGCTCGAGGGCATCCGCGATCTCGGCTACACGGCGACGCGTCCGATCCAGACGGCCGTCATCGGCCTCGCGCTCGCCGGCGACGATCTGATGGCGTGCGCGGAGACGGGCACCGGCAAGACTGCGGCGTTCGTGCTCCCCATGCTGCAGACGCTGCTCACGACCGAACCGAAGCCGAAGAGCCGCGTGCTCGTGCTCGCGCCCACGCGCGAGCTCGCCGTCCAGATCGAGGACGAAATCCACGGCCTCTCGTACCACACGACGCTCACGAGCGCGGCGGTCTACGGCGGCGTCGAAATGGGCGCCCAGGAACGCGCGCTCAAGGCGGGCGTCGACACGATCGTCGCCACGCCGGGCCGCCTGATGGATCACATGCGGCAGCAGAACGCGGACCTCTCGGGCATCGAGCTGCTCGTGCTGGACGAGGCCGACCGCATGATGGACATGGGCTTCTGGCCCGACGTCCGCCGGATCATCTCCGCGATCCCGACCGAGCGCCAGACGCTGCTCTTCTCGGCGACGATGCCCGACGAGGTGATGCGGCTCGCGCTGGAGATCGTCAAGGAGCCGAAGTACATCCAGGTGGGACAGCGCAGCGCGCCCGCCACGACGATCACGCACGAAGCGCACATGATGCCGTCGGCGAAGAAGCTCGACTGGCTGATCGAGTACCTGCGCAAGCCGGCGGGCCCCGTGCTCGTGTTCTCGCGGACGAAGATCGGCGCCGATCGCCTCACGCGGCGGCTCGCCGCCGCGGGCATCCGGTGCATCGCGCTGCACGCCGATCGCACGATGGAGCAGCGCCGATCGGCGGTCGAGGGCTTCCGCGGCGGGCGCTACAACGTGCTGGTGGCGACCGACATCGCCGCGCGCGGCCTCGACATCGACGGCATCCACACCGTCGTCAACTACGAGGTGCCCGACTCGCACGAGACCTACGTGCACCGCGTGGGCCGCACGGGCCGCGCCAACGTGGCGGGCCACGCGATCACGCTCGCGGCGCCCGAGGAAAAGCGGGGGCTCGCGCAGCTGGATAAGGTCGTCGGCCTTCGCCTAGAATAGAAGGATGCCCGATACACCGACCGAGGAACAGTCCCCGGCGGTGGCGCGCTTCAAGTCGTGCCGCTGGCGCCGGCCTCCCGAAGACGGTCCGGAATGCTGCGGCCACCGCGACGTGCTGCCGCTCGCGGGCACGACCGGCTTCGATCCCGAAGCCTGGTGCCCCGACTGCGTCTTCTACAAGCTCCGCCGCACGCCGCGCAAGCGCGATCCGGAGGAATATCGGTACTAGGGGTTAGGGGTTAGGGGTTAGGGGTTAGCGAACCACCGCTGTCCCGCAGCTTCGCAGCGTGATCCCGCTAATCCCTAACCCCTAGCCTCTAATCTCTACTCGGCTCACTCGGAGAACTCCCGCGCCAGCTCCGCCCATTCTCCCGCGGGCGCGAGCTGCCGGTAGGTCTGCCAGTGCGGCCGCGCGTCGGCCGACAGCCCCATCTTCTCGAACGTCACCGCCAGGTAGAAGTGCCCGTCCGCGTAGTGCGGATTCAACCGCAGCGCTTCCGCGTAGCACGTCTGGGCCTCGCTGAAGCGCCCGAGGTCGTGATAGATGTTGCCGAGATTGAAGTGGGCCTCGAAGAAGTCCGACTCGAGGCCGATCGCGCGCTCGTAGAGAGCCTGCGCCTCGGCGAGCTCGTCGCGGCCGTAATGGACGTTGGCCAGGTTGATGAGCGCGGCCACCAGATAGGGATCGTGCTCGAGCGCCTTGCGGTACGCCGTGGCCGCCTCGTCCAGTTTCGCCGGATCGCCATCGTCGAGCGCGGAGCCCGAGCGGAAGTATTCCTCGGCCCGCGCCGTCTCGCCGATCGGCACGACGCGCGCCGCCTGGGCCGCCGCCTCCCTGCGCCGATGGCTCGAGGGCGGCGGCAGGGTGATGATCTTCGCCGGCGACGCGTCGAGCCGGAAGTCGAGCACGAGCTGGCCGTGACGCTCGGCCAGCAGGTTGCGGACGACGGCGCGGAACGACGCGCCGGCCGCGAGCTCGTCGTTGGCTTCCTTGAGGACGGCGAGGTCGGGGAACGCGAGCAGCGTGTCGCCGTTCGCGCGCGAGACGGGACGGATGATGCCGGTACTGAATGAGATAACGAATGCGGTCGGCCCGAAGGGCCGGATACCGCTGCAACAGGTCGCGGACGGAATGAGTGACGGCGAGACGGCCTGGTTGATCAGGAGACGGTGAGGGCAAACAGCCTCCACGTTCGGCGCGGGAGCGTGGCCGAACGGCTCCAAGATGAAGCAGAATGATAGGAAAGTCAATGGCTCTTCTGCTGGCGGGAGACGTCGGCGGCACGTCGACGCGCCTCGGGCTCTTCGAGCCGGACGACGATCGGCCGAGGCGGATCGCGATCCGCACGTTCGCCACGCTCGACTTCACGGGCCTCGCGCCGATGATCGCCGAGTTCCTTCGCGGCGCCGGCGACACCGGCGGCCGCGTGGGCGCCGCCTGCTTCGGCGTGGCCGGTCCGGTGGTGTCCGGCACGGCGCGGCTCTCGAACGTGCCCTGGATCGTCGAAGAGGCGGCGCTCGCGCGCGAGACGGCGGTCGCGCGCGTGCGCCTGGTGAACGATCTGGTCGCGATGGCGTCGGCGATCGACGTGCTGCGCGGCGACGAGCTGACGCCCCTGCAGCCGGGCGCGGCCGAGCCGGAGGGCAACCGCGCCCTGATCGCCGCCGGCACCGGGCTCGGCGAAGCCCTGCTGCACCGCGTGGACGGCCGCTTCATCCCGTCGCCGTCCGAGGGCGGCCACGCGGACTTCGCGGCGAGGAACGAGGAGGGGTTCGCGCTCGTGCGCGCCCTGACCGCGCGATTCGGCCGCGCGATGGTCGAGCACGTGGTATCCGGCCCCGGCATCGTCAACCTGTACCGGTTCGCGCACGACCGGAGCCAGACGTTCTGCGCCGAGGCGATCGATCTCGAGCGCGCCGACGCGCCGGCGGCCATCTCGATCGCGGGCACGACCGGCCGGTGCGGGTCCTGCCGAGAGACCGTCCGCCTGTTTGTCGAGGCCTACGGCGCCGAAGCCGGCAACCTGGCCCTGCGGTCGGTGGCGACGGGCGGCATATACCTGGGCGGCGGCATCGCCCCGAAGCTGCTCGACGCCATTCGGAGTGGTCCGTTCCTCGCGGCGTTCCGCGCCAAGGCCCCGTTCGAGGCGCTGATGGCGCGCATTCCTGTGCAGGTGATCATCGAGCCCGAGGCCGGCCTGCTCGGCGCCGCCGTCTGCGCCGCGCCATGCTATCGTAGGTTTCGGGGCCCGATGATTTGGTTCTTCGACAAGAACGGCGAGCGGCTCCGCTACGAGATCAGCCACGATCCCTCCGGCGGGAGATACCGCGTGGTGATCACGAAGCCCGACGGCTCCGAGTCGGTGGAAGAGGTCCAGGAAGCCACCGCGCTGATCGAGCGCTCGGTCGCGCTCATGAACTCGCTGCGCGACGACGGGTGGCACATCGGCTAGAGCGCTTTCTATTTCTCTGTCGCGCTCCACAGACTCCAGCGGGTGGCCGCGAACGGGCGCCCGCTCGGGCGCGGAGGCGTCAGCCGTGACAAGCGTCCTTCGCCGAGCACCCGAGTGGGCTGTTCGCGGACAGGACCCGGACGGTCTCAGACGTGCGGCAGGGCGTCCTGTCCGAGCAGATGATCCAGCCAGAGGTTCGCGAGCTTTTCCTGCACCGTGTTCTGGCGGAGCCGCGCCGCGAGGTTCGGGAAGTCCACGCGGTCCATGTCCTGATCCTGGTTGAAGCACGAGAAGATGATCGTCTCGCGGCCGGTCGCGGGATCGACGTGCTTCTGCAGGCACTGCGCGCAGACTTCCTTCATCATGCACTGCATCGGCGAGTTGATGCTCGCGATGCCCACGTGATCGGCCTTGAGGTGCGGCGCGAGCGCGCCGTGGCGCGCCGCCTTCACGGCCGCCATCATCCGATCCGAGCCGATCGCGATGATCCGATCCACGGTGTCGAGCGGCACGAGGCGCTCGCCGAGTTCGCCGGCCTGGTACGCGAGCATCGCCTGGACGATGTTGCCGCGGAAATGGCTGTCCTGCGGACGCCCCGGTGAGATCGCGGCGCCCGTATCCGTGCTCCAGATCACCTGGTCGGTGGCCGCCTCGATGTCCTCCCGCTTGAACAGGTCTTCGCCCTTCTTGTAGCCCGCGAAGTAGATGACGCGGTTGCCGGCGTCTCGCATCGCCTTCGCGATCGAGAACAGCACGGCGTTGCCGAGGCCGCCGCCGAGCAGCAGCACGCCCTGCCTCTCGGGAATTTCCGTCGGCGCGCCGGTCGGGCCCATCACGACGACGGGCTCGCCCTTCTTCAGGTACGCGACGAGGCGGCTCGACACGCCGAGCTCGAGCGCGATGAGCGACAGCAGGCCCCGCTCCTTGTCCACCCACGCGCCGGTGAGCGCGATGCCCTCCATCAGGAGGGGCACGCCCGCGATGCGCCTCGAGACGCTCTCGTAGTTCTGCAGGCGATAGAACTGTCCCGGATGGAAATGCCGCGCGGCCGCCGGCGCCCGCACGACGACCTCGACGATGGTCGGCGTCAGGCGCACCACGTCTTCCACCCGCGCCACCAGCTCATCGTCCAGTTTGGCGGTCAGGGCGCGCCAGGCGCGGTCGCGGTCAGCCTGCGTCGCGGGGTCGAGCGACGCCAGCTCGCGTGCGAAGAGCGCCGCCACCAGCGGATAGCCGTCCTTCGCCGAGGCCATCGCCTTGACGACGTTGCCGGCGTAGCGGGGATGGTTGTCGCCGTAGTAGCTGACGAAACGGCCGTTCGCGTCGTACGACGTGAAGAAGCCGTCGCGATCGGGCTCGAGGTGGAACCGCCCGTCGCCGTTCGCGACCGCCTTGTGCGGCTTGAAGAACTTCTTCCGGTCGTCGAGTTCGAACGTGTGCGGCCGTTCCTTCTCGTAGGTCGTGTTCGGCGTCGTGCCCGCGGCGATCAGGAGCGTGCGGGCCCGCAGCGTGACAGCGTGATCCAAACCCACCTGCCCCACCTGCCCCACCTGCCTGAACACAACCTCTTGGAGCGCTCCTCTCGAATCCGGGAGCGCTTCGATCGGGTCCAACCCTTCCGCGAACGAGATGCCTTCTTCGAGGGCCTTGATCACTTCCTCGTGGTTCAACCGGTAGGCCGGCGCGTCCACGAGGCGCTTTCTGTAGGCGATCGTCACGCCACCCCAGCCGCGGACGAGCGGCACGAAGTTCGGGGCCTCGCCCGCCTTCGCGGCCCGCGCGCGCTCGGCGCGCACCGCGCGGCCGTGCGTCAGGTACTCGTCCAGCACCTCGCGCTCTTCCTCGTCCCAGGATGCGCGCAGGCGGTCTTCGCCCAGATCCGCCGCGAGCGCCTCGTAGTGCTCCAGCGTCTTCTCGACCTGCACCGGGTAGTACGCCATCAGCTCCGTGGCCGTGTCGATGGCCGTGAGGCCGCCGCCGACGACCACCGCCGGCAGCCGCGCCTGCAGGTTCGGCAGGGCGCTGCGCTTGAAGGCGCCGGTGAGCTGCAGCGCCATCAGGAAGTCGCTCGCCTTCCGGATGCCCCGGATCAGGTTGTTCTTGATGTCGATGATCGTCGGCCGCCCCGCGCCCGCGGCGATGGCCACGTGATCGAAGCCGTGCGTCCACGCGTCCTCGACCGGCAGCGTGCCGCCGAACCGGACGCCGCCGTACATCCGGAGCCCGCGCCGGCGCGCGAGCGTCAGGTGCAGCAGCGTCAGGAAGTTCTTGTCCCAGCGCACCGTGATGCCGTACTCCGAGACGCCGCCGAAGCCCTCGAGCACGCGCTCGTCGAGCGGCCGGTAGATCTCGTCCCAGTCGCGGATCGGCCGCGGCGGCTCGGAGTCGGTGCCCGTCAGGTCGTCCGGCAGCGGCTCGATCTTCAGGCCGTCGATGCCCACGACGCCGAAGCCCTCGTTCACCAGGTAGTGCGCGAGCGTGTACCCGGCCGGCCCCAGGCCGACCACGAGCACGTTCTTGCCGTTGTACGGCAGCGCGTACGGCCGCTTCACGTGCAGCGGGTTCCAGCGCGTGAGCAGGCCGTAGATCTCGACGCCCCACGGCAGGCGCAGCACGTCGGTGAGGACGCCCGTTTCGATCTGCGGGATGTTGACCGGCTCCTGCTTCTGGTAGATGCACGACTTCATGCAGTCGTTGCAGATGCGGTGGCCGGTGCCCGGGCACATCGGGTTGTCCACCGTCACGATCGCGAGCGCGCCGATCGCGTCGCCGGCCTTCCGCAGCGTGTGCATCTCGGAGATCTTCTCGTCGAGCGGGCACCCGTCCAGGTCGATGCCGAGCGGGTTCGTCACGACGGCGCCGTCTTTCTCGAACAGGCCCTTCGAGCAGGAGTCCTTGTCGCGCTCGTGGCAGAGCACGCAGTAGTGGATCTCGCTCAGCACCTCGCGCGCGTCCATGCGGCCGTCCGTGAGCGTGAAGCCGTCGCGGCGGCGAAGCCGCGCGTCGGGGCCGAACACCCCCGCCTGCACGCCGGCGGCCTTCGTGTCCACCAGCCGCCAGTAGTCGAGCGTCTCGGGGAACCGGAAGACCACCCAGTCGCGGTACGCCGGATCGTGCAGCCGCGAAGCGCACCAGGTTTTAAGCGATGTGACTGACGACTCGTGACTTGCGCCTTGCGACTGTTGGCCTGCGCCTTGCGACTGCTTGTGCGTCGAGCAGCGCGCACCCGACGCGCGCGATCGCCAGCTCGCGATCGGCCGCGTCTCCGATCAGACGCGCAACCGCCGCCTCGTCTTCCTTCGAGCAGACCGGCGCGCCGCTCTTCACGAGCGGCAGCACGCGCCGGCGGACGAAGTCCACTTTGAATCGGAACAGATCGTCCTGATCGCGCGTCGCATCGCGAAGGCCGCTCGCGGCACGCTCCACGTCGAAAAGGCGCTCGAGGAACCGGCTGACGTGCGGCGCCATCTCGACGATGAGGTTCGATCGCTCGACCGGCGGCGCCGGCGCGTCCGGATCGCGTCGATACGCGTCCCACCGGGCCCACAACGCCGGATCCTCGGCCTGCACGCCTTCGCAGAAGCGCGCGTACAACGACTCGAGCCGCTCGGGATCGTGCAGATCGGCGAAGGTGTAGCCGGCCACGCCGAGCCGGGTCGTGGGCGCGGCGGCGGCTGTCGGAGGGCGGGAATCCATCAAGGCGATCACAAAACGGTACGTTGTATTGCAGAGTCAGTCAAATCGTCTCCTGCCACTCCCATTGCCGCTCGTGAACGGCCTCGCCGTGAGCGTGCCGGCGGGCACGCCGATCCGCCACGGCTCAACCTCGTTCACTTCACGAATCTCACGATCGGCGACCGCGTGCACGTCAAGGCGCAGACTGTGGCCGGCGTGCTGTCGGCGAAGGAAGTGAATCTGCAGAAGCGGCGACGTCACGTCGGGCATGGCCACCGTCAAGTGCTTGGGTGCTGGGTGCTGGGGTGCTGAGTGCTGGGGTGCTGGGGTGCTTCGTGCACCCGAGCACCCAGCCCCGTGCTGCGTCAGCTCCGAGCCCCCTGCAGCGTTAGTTGCCCGCCCCCTGTAGCGTCAGCTCCGAGCCCCCTGCAGCGTCAGTTCCCCGCCCCCTATAGCGTCAGCCCCAGCCCCCTGAGCGTCAGCCCCCAGCCCCCCGCGTTAGAATCAAGCGGTGACGATCAAGCTGAACGGCGAGCCGCACGAGCTGCCCGGCCCGATCACGGTCACCGAGCTGCTGGCGCGCCTCGAGATCGACGCCCGGCGCGTCGCCGTCGAGCGGAATCTCACCGTGCTGAAGCGCGACGCCTTCTCGTCCACGCCCGTCAAGGAGGGAGACGAGATCGAGATCGTGAACTTCGTGGGTGGTGGATAGCTTCGATGGATTCATTCACAATCGCGGACAAGACCTTCACGTCCCGGCTGATCGTCGGCACGGGCAAGTACGCCTCCCACGCCGTCATGGTGCAGGCGCACGAAGCCTCCGGCGCCGACATGGTCACGGTGGCCGTGCGGCGTGTGAACATTTCGAGCGCCCGCGGCCCGCGCGAGGATAGCGAGTCTTCGAGCGCCGCAGCGCGTGCGAGCGGGGGTGGGGCCCCGCGAGCGGTGAAGGAAGCTGGCGACTCCCTCCTCGACCACATCGACGCGTCGAGGTACTTCCTGCTGCCGAACACGGCGGGGTGCTATACGGCGGAGGACGCGATCCGGACGGCCCGGCTGGGCCGCGAGGCGGGGCTGTCGAACTGGGTGAAGCTCGAGGTGATCGGGGACGAGCGGACGCTGTTCCCTGACAATGAAGCGCTGGTCGCGGCGACGAAGGCGCTCGTCAAGGAAGGCTTCGTCGTGCTGCCCTACACGAGCGACGATCCGGTCGTGTGCCGCAAGCTCGAGGATGCGGGCGCCGCCGCCGTGATGCCGCTCGGCGCGCCGATCGGCTCCGGGCTCGGGATCCAGAACCCGAACAACATCCGGATCATCCGCGAGTTCTCGCGCGTGCCGATGATCGTGGACGCCGGCGTGGGCACCGCGTCGGATGCGGCGCTCGCGATGGAGCTCGGGGCCGACGGCGTCCTGATGAACACGGCCATCGCGGGCGCGGACGATCCCGTGGCGATGGCCGAGGCGATGAAACTGGCGGTGAGGGCGGGACGGCTGGCGTATCTGGCGGGGAGGATTCCGAGGAAGGCGTATGCGACGTCGAGCAGCCCGCTCGAGGGCGTGGTCGGGCGCTAGTGCGGGTTCCGCGAAGCGTCTCTTTCCCGGTCGCGCAACCTGGCGACGATTCGCGCACGATCGGCGGGGGCGAAGTCCTCGGCGTACAGCCGCTCGAAGATCCTCACTCGAAGATCCGTCTCCGTGAGATCGGGATGCCGGGATCGGATCTCTGCGACCATCAGGGCGCGCGCGAGATCGAACATGTCGCACGCCATGCGAACGCGATCGCTGCACGGCCGCTGCATGAACAGCGCATGCACGCGAGCGTCGACCTCGGGCGGCGTATCGTTCATCATCGCATCTCGTTCAGGAGCTCGGCGATGCTCAATGCCGGCGCCCATCGACCCATGTACGACCAGTCCAGGTCTGGCTGCGCGGCGATCACCTGCCGGACGTCCCTGAGCTGAAGGCCGGAGTGAGCCTCCTTCGCCCATATCAGCTTCGACAGCACCAGATCCTCCGGCGAGACCAGCCAGATCGGCTGGTCGTCGATGACGACTGAGCGCCGCCGGCTGAACTCTTCGAGCCGATAGGGCGTGTCTTTGCGAACGACGAAATCGACCTTCACGATCGCCTCGACATGAATCAGATTGAACAACGCCCGGCGCTCGATCGCGCGGCGGATCGTCTCGGGGCTGCACTCGAAGTCGCCGCCGAACAGGACGGCCAGCCGTTCGGCATCCGACGGCTGCAGCTCGACGACCAGATCGATATCGCGGGTCATCCGTGGCTGCGCGTAGTGGCCGGAGGCGATGGATCCCGTCAGCATGTACGGAATGCGCGCCGCTTCGAGGCGTGCGGCGACGAGCTTGAGCACAGCAAGTTGATCGATCACGCCGCGCGGCCTTCGACGCCCTCCTGAGCCTCATCGTACGTCGGCCGCTTCATGATGGTCATTCTCGCACACCTCTGATCGTCGCGATCGCCGGCGCGGACGATCCCGTGGCGATGGCCGAGGCGATGAAACTGGCGGTGCAGGGCGGGGCGGCTGGCGTATCTGGCGGGGAGGATTCCGAGGAAGGCGTATGCGACGGCGAGCAGCCCGCTCGAGGGAATCGTGGGGCGGTAACCGAGTGTTATACGAGTACTATAGAGGTGGCACAGGAGGCTGGAGGACATGCGGGCATTCATCACCGGCGGCGCGGGCTTTGTCGGATCGCACCTGAGCGACGCGCTCCTCAACGCGGGACACGAGGTCGTCGTTCTGGACGACCTGTCGACGGGCTCGATCGAGAACATCGAGCACCTGAAATCGAACCCCCGGTTTCAGTACACCATCGGCACCGTCATGGACGAGCCGCTGGTCGCCGAGATGATCGACCGCTGTGATGTCGTGTATCACATGGCCGCCGCCGTCGGGGTGCGGTTGATTGTCGAAGAGCCGGTCCGCACCATCGAGACCAACGTTCACGGCACCGAGATCGTCCTCAAGCTCGCGAACAAGAAGAAGCGGCTCGTCGTCATTCCCTCGACGTCGGAGGTCTACGGAAAGAGCACCGCCGTCCCCTTTCGCGAGGACGCCGATCTGGTGCTGGGGCCGACGCTGAAGCACCGCTGGGCCTACGCGTGCAGCAAGGCGCTCGACGAGTTCCTGGCGCTCGCGTACTGGAAAGAGCGCAAGCTGCCGGTGGTGATTGTGCGGTTGTTCAATACCGTCGGGCCGAGACAGACGGGCCGGTACGGCATGGTGCTCCCCACGTTCGTGCGTCAGGCGCTCGCCGGCGCGCCGATTACGGTCTTCGGCACCGGCGAGCAGTCGCGCAGCTTCACGTACGTCACCGACGTCGTCGGCCTGCTGGCGAGGATCCCGGAAGAACCGCGCGCCATCGGTGAGGTGATGAACGTCGGCAACCCGAAGGAGATCAGCATCGGCGCGCTGGCCGAGCGCGTCAAGGCGATGACCGAGAGCGCCTCTCCGATCGTCAACATTCCCTACGACGAAGCGTACGACGCCGGGTTCGAGGACATGCCCCGTCGCGTGCCGGACATCGGCAAGGCGCAGCGCCTCTTCGGCTACGAGCCGAAGATCCAGCTGGATGAGATGATCGCGCGGGTGATTGAGTACTGGCGGGTCGGCGCGGTCGCATCGTCCTGAAGGCGATTCGCGGCCGCCAGCGGCTAGGACACCGCCGAGAGGGACTTCAGGGCGACGTGGAGGCGCAGCAGTTCGACGTCGCCGTCCTGGCACACGCGCTCCAGCGCCTGCAGGCGGTGCGCGTCGATCAGGTGGGTGTTGATGACGACGCAGTCTACGGCGCCGGTCGACACCAGGCGCACCAGCGTGTCATGCCCGCCGAGCACGGTGTAGCCGCTCAGGCGCGTGTTCCGGCTGAGGGGATTGTCGTCGACGAAGCCGAGAATTTTCAGGGGCACGTCCCCGAACGCCTCGAAGATCGTGGCAAGACTCGCGCCCTCGACGCCATAAACGACACACCGTCTGCCGACCGAGCGCCGCCGGCTCACGAACTCCCCGATCAGGCGGAACGATCCCCGGGTGGCGACGAGCAGGAACAGCAGGACCCCGCCGTCGATCGCAAACACCGTGCGCGAGTAGTTCTCGAACCGATAGAGATAGAGGATGGCGAGCTGCGCCACGACCGTGCCAATGACCACGCCCTTCGCGAAGACCACGGCATCCATCAAGCCGAAGTGGCGCCACGTGCCGCGGTATCCTCCAACGGCGAACAGCGCGAGCAGCTGCGAGGCGAGCACGATCGGCAGCGACTGAAGGAAAAGCGGGTAATTTCCCTCGAGCGTTACGCCCTCGAACCGCAGCCGGTACGCCGTGTAGTATGCGAGCGGAATCAGACACAGGTCGAGAAGAACCTCGGCCACGCGACGCTTGTACATGAAGTTGGTGACGAGCGGCGTGACGGTGGATCCGAGAGCGCCGGGTTCGACTTGCTTGTAGACGCGGATTCTGGCGAGATACACGGCAAAAATAATCATGCCGAGCGCGAACGCCGGCAGCACGATCACCGACCAGCTTTGATCGCGCCGCTGCAGCACGAGCGAGGCCGCGCCGCCCACCGCGGCGAGTATCCAGAGCGTCGCCACCGCCCGAGGCTCGGAGAGGCCCACGGCCACCAGGCGGTGGGATGAGTGATCGCGGCCGCCTTCCGACGGGCTACGGCCCGACAGCAGACGGGCTGTCGTCACCAGGGCGGTGTCGAAGATCGGGATCAACAGCAGGAGTACCGGCGCGGCGACCGAGGCGACGACGCCCAGCCGTCGCGACGAGCCGGCATGCGCGAGAAGTGTCAGGGACGCGAGGGTGAAGCCGATGAAGAGGCTGCCCGCGTCGCCCATGAAGATCGACGCTGGATAGGAGTTGTAGACCAGGAAACCGGCCGCGGCGCCGAGCAGCGCCGCGAGATACGGGGCGACGGTGGCGGCCGCGGGATCGCCGATCATGCCCGCCAGCAGGAACCCCCCCGCGATCAGCGTGATCCCCGAGCACAGACCGTCCATATTGTCGAGCAGGTTCATCGCGTTCGTCACGCCGACGATCCAGAACAGCGTCACCATCGCGTCCAGCACGGGGGCTTCGGTCCAGTGCAGGCGGAACCCGAAGAACAGGAGCGCTGACGCGACGACGATCTGCACGATCAGCTTCGTCGACGCCTTGAGCGACCAGACGTCGTCGAGCACGCCGAACGCCGAAAGCACGACGCCGCACCCGATCAGCTCCCACAGTTCCGACGTGATCGGCCCCCAGGCCACTCCGGCGATCACTGTCGCGGCCACGATCGCGATGCCGCCGAACAGAGGCGTCGGCCGACGGTGCCAGCGATCGTCCTTGGGCTTGGCGACGAACCCCAGGCGGCGCGCCAGCGTCCGGCAGACCGGCGTCAGCACCAGCGACAGACCGAACGCGATGACGAGGGGGGCCACGACGGCTAATAGACTCATGGCAGACCGTCAGTCATTGTAGTACTCGAACACAAAAGAGACCAGTAAGAACGGCGAGTGCCACGCGTCGCCATCATGGACGAGCTTGAACGCCACGCCGCTCGTCCAACGCCTGGACATAGAGCGCCTGGATGTCGTCGACGAGGCGGTCATAGAAATAGCGGGCGCGGACGCGCTCCCGCCCAAGCGCGCCCATGCGCGCCCTGGCGGCAGCGTCGCCAGCGAGCCGGACCATGGCGGCGGCCATGGCGTCGACGTCGCCCGGCGGCACGAGCCATCCCGTTTCACCGTCCTGGACGACGTCGGCCACACCACCGACGGCGGTGGCGACCACAGGGCGTCCGGCGGCCATCGCCTCGATAAGGGCGACCGGCGTGCCTTCGTTGCGCGAGGAGAGGACCGCGACATCAATCGTGGCGTACACGCGCGTCAGATCGTCGCGCCATCCGGCCAGATGGACGCTCGCGCCGATGCCGAGCGTCTCGACCAGCGGCTCCATCTCCGCGCGCGCGGGGCCGTCCCCGACGATCAACAGGTGTGCCGTCGGCACCTGTTGACGCGCGCGCGCGAACGCGCGCACCAGCGTTGGCAGGTCCTTGATGGGCACGAGCCGGCCCACATATCCGAAGACCAGCGCATCGGCGCCAATGCCGAGCTCCTCGCGCAGGGGTCGCGCGCCGCTCTCAAGCAGGGGCGCCAGATCGAGGCCGAGCGGCACCACCACCGTTCGCGCCGCGTCCGCGATGCGGAAGCGCTCGACGATGTCCGCGCGCTGCGCCGGGGAAATCGTGATGATGCGGTCGGTCACTCCCGCGAGCAGGCGCTCCACCCCGCGCACGAGGCGATTGACCCGCGGGCTGAAGTAGCCCTCGAAGACGTGGCCGTGGAAGGTGTGGACGACGAGGCATCGGCGCGCGCGGCCGCGGGTCGCGTTGAAGACGCACGCCGCGACGCGCCCGAGCGCGCCGGCCTTCGCCGTGTGGGTGTGCACGACGTCGGGCTGCTCACGGAAAAGGATGCCGATCAGCCGGACGAGCGCCTTTGCATCGTCGAGCGGACGAACGCGGCGACCCAGTTCCGGCAGCTTGCGCGTCGGCACGCCGAGCTCGGCGGCAAGCGGCTCGAAGCTGCCCTCTCCGGCGTCGAGCGAGCCGTGAACCAGCAGCGTCTCGTGGCCGCGATCACGCAGGCCCCGATCGAGGAGGACGACGTGCCGGGCGGGGCCGCCGAGGTTGAGCCGCGCGATGATGCGGACGATCTTCACGGGTCGGCGATTCGCCCGATTGTCATGCGGGCTTTGATGCCTTCGGCGACCCAGCCGAAGCACGGCCGGACGCTGAACGTCCTGCAGGCCCGCGCGCTCGAGCAGCCGCCGGACTTCGTCCGCGTCGTACCGCTTTTCGATCGGCGCGGAAAAGCGGTCGAACTGGTCGTTGTAGAGCACCCGTGAATGGGTATTTCGCGTAGACGAAGCAGCGGCCAGTGCTCGTGCCAAGAACGCCGAGCGCGCGACAGCGCCCGGTACGGCAGCACGACGCGGCCGTAGAGGCCGACGCTCAACAGCCAGCAGAGGCGCGCGCAGGAGCGGGAACGGCATCCGCGACGGTCGCGCGGCTGCGCGAGCGTCACCAGCGCGAGCAGGCGGCCCGCCAGCCATGCCGCTTCCAGTACAGATAGATCGCGGAGGCGACCGCCGGGCCTGACCTTGTCGACGAGGCTCGCCAGCGCCGCCTCGGTCTCCGCCAGGTGGTGGAGGACGCCCAGCGAGTACACGAAGTCGAACGCGCCGTGAGGCCAGCGGCAATGCGAGCAGGTCGGCCTGGACGCAGCCGACGTTCTCGAGGTGCCGCCGTGTTGCGGCAGGCCTGATCGATCGCCCGGCTGAAATCGACGGCGACGAGGCGGCCGGCGTGCGGCGCGATCTGACGGGCGTGACGGCCCATCCCGCAGCCCGCGTCGAGGACCAGCGCGGCCACGAAGCGAGCCGAGATCGAGCCCTTCGAAGTAGTCGTTGAAGTTGGTCGCGCCCGACGGCTGCCAGTCGTGGAAGTGGGTCCATTCGTACCCGAAGCTCGCCTGCGTGCGGCGGGCGCCGCTCGTCGTCGGGCACGTCCACGAAGCGCGGGATGCCCTCCACCACGGGAAAACGGCGACCGCAGCCCACGCAGGCAAGCGCGGCGGATTCGCTTTTCCCGGCGGCGGACAGTTCCGACCGGCACGACGGACACCGGAGGATCGGAGACAGATCCGTCATGAGGTGTGCCAGAGCTCGAGCATGAGCAGGCCCAGAGGCGGTGGCCGTGGCTCGCGGCTCCGGACATGTGCTCATCGAAGATTCGCCGCACTTCGTCGGCGCGGACATAGCCGCGCGCTCGGGCTGCCTGCGAGAGCAGCAGGTCTGCGGCCATCGAGCGCAGGTCGCCGCGCAGCCATCCGTCGAGCGGCATGGCGAATCCGGATTTCGGGCGGCTCAGGACGTCCTCGGGCAGGAGGGATCGCAGGCTGCGCTTCAGCAGCTGCTTCTGGAGAGCCCTTCAACTTCATGGCGGCGCGGCAGCCGCGCGGCGAGCGACATCAGTTCCTGATCGAGGAACGGCGACCGCACCTCGAGCGCCCACGCCATGGTCGGCGACGTCCACTTTCACCAGGAGGTCGTCCGGCAGGTAGACGGCGACGTCGGCGGCGAGCGCGCCTCGACGGGGTCGAGACCGCCGGAGGCCGGAAGGCGTCGGCGAACAGGCGCGAGCGAGGCGACCGAGCCGAGCCGTGCGGCGAAGTCGTCGCTGTAGAGGACGCTCCGCGGCCGGATCGAACACCGAGACCAGTCGCGCGTAGCGCGGCCGCCGGCGAGCGACAGCCCGGCGAGGAAGCGGCCGAGAGCGGTACAGCGCCGAGCGCGCGTGCCCGCGGCGCGAGCGCAGCGGCCGCCTGCGTCAGCGCCGCGCGGAGCGCGCGCCGGCAGACCGCGAGACGGCGCGCAGCAGCGCGCTGCGCCGAGGTAGCGGCGGTAGCCGGCGAAGATCTCGTCGCCGCCGTCGCCGTTCAGCGCCACGGTGACTGTGCTGTCGCGCCAGGCGGGCCAGAGTGATAGGTCGGCACGGCCGAGGAGTCGGCGAACGGCTCGTTGTAGTGCCAGGCCAGTCGCGGCAGGATCGTCGGCCAGCGCGGGACGTGACGACCAGCTCGTGGTGCTCGGTGCCGAAACGCTCGGCGACCTGGCGCGCGCATGCGCAGCTCGTTGTAGCCGGGCATCGTCGAAGCCGATCGAGAAGGTGTGCACCGGGCCCGCGCGACGCGCGCGCATGAGCGCCACCACCGCCGCCGAGTCGATGCCGCCGCTCAGGAACGCGCCGAGCGGCACGTCGCTGATCAGGCGCAGGCGCACCGACTCCTCGAGCAGGTGCAGCAGCCTCGGCGAGCGCGCCCTCGTCGTCCGAGTGCGTCAGCTTCGGCTCGTAGCTCAGCGTCCAGTAGCGGTCGCACCTCGAGGCGCCGTCGCGTCACCGTCAGGTAATGCGCCGGCGGCAGCTTGCCGCATGCCGCGGAACGCGGACGTGGGCGCCGGCGACGTACCGCAGCGCAGGTAGTGCGCGGATCGCCTGCGGGTCGACGCTCGCGCGCGCACCCGGGGTCTGCAAGCAGCGCCTTGGGCTCCGAGCCGAACACAGACGCGCGCCCGTCGTGCCGGCATAGTACAGCGGCTTCTTGCCCAGCGCGGTCGCGCGCCGGCGAAGAGGCGTCGCTGCGTCGCGTCCCAGAGCGCGAAGCGCGAACATGCCGCGCAGCCGCTCGACGCAGCGCGGCGCCGTGCTCCTCGTAGAGGTGCAGGATCGCTTCGGTGTCGGAGTGCGGTCTTGAAGACGTGCCCCTTCGCTGCGAGCTCGTCGCGCAGCTCGCGGTAGTTGTAGATCTCGCCGTTGAAGACGATGAACAGGCTTGGCGATGCCCCCCGGCACCCGCCGTTGTCCATCGGCTGATCCGCCGTCGGCGCGAGGTCGATCACCTTGAGGCGCCGGTGGCCGAGGCCGACCGCCGGCCGCGCGCCGCCGCCGGCCGTGAACAGCCGTTCCCCGTCGGGTCCGCGGTGCGCCAGCAGCTCGCACGCCGTGTGCAGCCAGCCGGTATCGACCGGCCGGCCGTCAAAGCTCGCCTTGCCGACGATGCCGCACATGACGGCTAGCGGCCGCCTCCAGGCGCGGGCGGCGCGAGCGCCAGATAGAGCGCCTCGGCGCGCTCCACGGTGGCCGCAACCGAAAACTCCTCGACGGCGCGCGCCCGGCCGCGCCGGCCCATCGTGCGGGCGGTCTCTGGCGCGTCGAGCAGCCCGGTGATGGCCCGCGCGACGGCCGCCGGATCCCGCGGCGGCACGAGGACGCCAGTCTCGCCGTTCGTCGACGGCGTGCGCGGTACCGCCGACGTCCGTGGCGACCACCGGCAGGCCGCACGCCATGGCCTCGAGCACAGCGCCGGGCAGGCCCTCGGTGTCCGACGCGAGCACGAACACGTCGGCGGCGTGCAGGGCCGGCCGGACGTCGGCGAGCGCGCCGGCGAACGTCACACGCGACGCGAGGCCGTGGCGCGCCACGCGCGCTTCGAGCGCGGACCGCACCGGACCGTCCCCGACGAGGTGCAGGCTGGCCTCGGGCCGTTCGGCCGCCACGCGGGCGAACGCGTCGATGAGCGTGTCGTGGCCTTTCAGCGGATTCGAGCCGACCCACGCAGACGAGCCGCTCCCCGCGCTCGCTGGCGCCCTCGACCGGACGGAATCGTTCGATGTCCACCGCCGTTGAAATCACCGCGATGCGCGCGGGATCGACGCGCTCGCGTGCGCTCAGCACGCCGACCAGCACCGGCGCGTTCACCGTCCAGCGATGGCCAGGCGCCAGGTGAGCCAATCCGCCGAGACGCGCCAGCGCGCCTTGCCGGGTTCCGCGCTCCGCTCGGACACGACGATGACCGGCACACGGGCGAGGCGGCCGACCACGCGCCCCGCGAGATTGGAGTGGAAGAGGAACGTGTGCAGCACGTCCGGGCGCGCGCGGCGAAAGAGCCGGTACAGCCGCCAGGCCGAGCGGAACGGGCGCCGCGGCGTGACGCCGAGACCGTCGACCGGCACGCCGGCGTGCGCCAGCTCCTCGGCCACGCCGCCGCCGGAGGCGAGCGACGCGACGCGAACGTCGAAGCCGCGCGCACGCAAGCCGAGGGCGAGCGTCTGGACGCTCCGCGGCGTGCCGCCGTAGACCAATTCCGTGACGAGCAGGAGGATGCGGGGGCGGGTCAGAACTTCTCGCCGTAGAACCAGGCGAGGTGATCGGCGCCGGTGAGCGTGCCGGTGTGGGCGTTCTCGATGAGAAAGTAGGTGATGAACTTGTGGCTGCTCGAAATCAGCAGGTTGCCCAGGCCGCGGTGCGGCTCGAGAAACCGCTCCACGTCCGGCACGACGTCGGCGATCCGCCACCGCCGCTGCGACTTCCTGGGCAGCTGCAGCGGCGCGCCGGCGATTGTCCCGCCGTCAGGGGCCACCACGGACAGGTGAACGTCGATGTCTTCCGCGTACGGGTTGATTGCGGAGATCGAAGGCTGGAACACCGGCGTCGCAATCAGGCCCGGCCAGATCTGATTCTGCCCGCCGAGCGTGCGCTTCACCGAGCCATAGAACTGAATCGTCGGGAGGACGAAGTGCACGCGTCCGTCGTCCGAGTAGTAGTCGCACCAGAGCTCGTTGTAGTGCTGGGGCCTCAGCTCCTGGTTCGGGGACTCGGCGACAATCTCGACGAAGCCCTCGAACGGGCCGTCGAGCTCGAACACGCGGGCCAAATCGATCCGCTGATCCTTGTCGAACTGGCCCTTGGGCGACACCCACGTGCGCCCCTCAGGCACTCGATCGGAATGGAGCGTGACGTGCGGCCACGAAGGGGCCGCGGGCGTTGCGCGTGAACCCGGCGGCGACCAGGTTGATTCGCGTGTGCATGCCGTCGCGCTCGAGCGCCCACGCGACCGCGCCCGAATACTGCTTGAGCAGCTCGGACCGATGATCGATTACAGATGATTCACGTTCCATGTATTGCGATCCTGATTGTGCGCCAGAAAGTCGTACATCGCGCGGTGCGACCAGTTCTCGAACCGCACGGTGCCCAGCCGGTGGTCGAGGAAGCCGGCCGCGTCGGGAAACAAATCGGACGTCGCCAGCATGGACGTGCCGTACGCCGGAATCTCGAGCACCGTCTCCAGGTGCTTGCCACGGTGGTTCGTCAGCACGACCTTCGAATGGTAGGGCGAGGGCTCGATGTTGGTGACGCTGAGATACACGCGCGGCCGATCGTCTGGAGGCACGCGTACCATCGTGCAGAAGCCCTCGTGGCGGGTCACGTCGGGCGTCCACTGGTCGTGGGTGGACGCCAGCGACACGTCGTTGTAGTAGTGCGTATAGGGCCGCAGCGATCCGGTGAACCGGCGCTTGCCCTTGACGATGACCGTCCCGACGAAGTCGAGGCCCTGCCCGCGGCCGCCGATCATGTCGCGGCCTTCCAGCACCAGCGTCGTGTTGGCGGCGACGCGATGGACCTTCGAATACACCAATGCGCCGGCCTGGTCGATCAGCTGCACCTCCAGCTCGATGTCGCCGAACTCGTTCAGGCCCGGGGCGCGGTTGACGTTCGCCACCACGGTGCGCGAATGCAGGTCCGCCCGCTCCACGACCACCGACGCGAACACCAGCGGCGCCATCCGCCAGCGGATGTAGCGGTGGTAATAGCGCTGCGCGATGCGGTAGGCGCCGATGCGCCGCGTCGCGCGCGCCAGGCGCGTCCGCAGGTTGCGGCGTGGCGCCTGATATTTCCCGGGCACGAGCACGTTGGAGTAGAACGCCGTCAGGTCGGCCTCGCAGCCGAAACACCGCGTGCACGCCCGCGTGATCTCGCGGATGTCCTTCAGGTCCGTATGCCCGGACTCGTAGCAGGCGGCGATCTCCTCGTCCGTCACGCTCATGCAGAGGCAGATCTTCTTGGCCGCGTCCTGCGGCAGATCGTCCATCATGGCTCGACTCCTTCAACCAGCGCCGCCGCCGGCGCCGCCGACGGCTGCAGCGCGCCGAGAAACACTGGGGCGTAGTGGGCCAGGGAGTAGCGGCTGACCGCGGCCTCCCTGGCCGCGGCGCCCATCGTCCGCCGCATCTCCGCGTCCGCCGCCAGGCGCCCGAGCGCCTCGGTCCACTCCTCCGTCGTCGTCGCGAGGAAACCCGTGCGCCCGTGCTGCACGAGCTCGCGGTTGATCCCGACGGGCGAGGCCACCGTCGGCAAGCCCATCGCCATATACTGCAGGATCTTGTACCCGCCCTTGCCACGGGACCACGGATCGTCGGAGAGGGGCATGAGGCCGACGTCGAACGTGCCCAGTTCAGCCACCTCGTCCTCGAGCCGCCACGGCACGCACCGCACCGTCACGCCCGGCGCCTCAAACGGCGCCGCCCCAATCAGATGCAACCGGGCGGAATAGCGGCGGGCCACCTCACTGAGCGCCGGCGCGACCGCGCGCAGATAGCCTGTCGTCGACGGGCTGCCAATCCATCCGAGGGCGATGCCTCCCGCGGAGGCCGGCCGCGCGGCCGGACGGTAGCGCTCGGTGTCGATGGGGCCGGTGATCATCAGCGTGTCCCGGCAGAACGGCTCGGCGAGCGAGCGGTTGGCCTCGTTCTCGATCACGACGAGGTCGGCTTCGCCAAGGCATGACGTGAACGCCCGCGCCCGGCGGCGGCGCAGCCAGGCGCGCAGGCCGGTGTCCTGCCCCGGCGCGAGCGCGTAGAGCGCATCGTCGAAGTCGAAGACGAGTCGGCGACCGCCTCGCGTGAGCGCGCGCAGCATCCATCTCGGCAGGACGACCTTCTGAATATAGATGGTGTCGTGGCGACCGGCGGGGGCCAGCAGGCGCGCGGCCACGAACGCGTGGTGCAGGATGTTGCCGACGTGCGTGGTGAACGGCAGCGCGCCGTGCGCCTGCGCAGCAACGAAGGCCTCGG
Organism: uncultured Acidobacteriota bacterium; assembly: GCA_963792785.1. Lineage (GTDB taxonomy): Bacteria > Acidobacteriota > Vicinamibacteria > Vicinamibacterales > CAVVIG01 > CAWIMX01. The sequence goes on from CAWBXO010000001.1 coordinate 2,153,179, forward strand.
CGTTCCAGACGAGCACCTCGGCGCCTATGCCGCGGGCCTCGAGGTACGGCAGATACGCGAACACCCGCGTGCGGCTGCTGGCCACCTGCGGCGGCCCCTGCGCCAGCACGAGCACGCTCACGTCGAAACCGCCGCCGGACGGAAGGCGCGCACGGCTTCAATGATCCGCTCGACGTCTCCTGCCGACAGGTCCGGATAGAGGGGCAGCGTCAGCAGCGTTGGTCCAGACCGCCTCGCACACGGGCACCGGCCCGCGGTAGTTGCGATAGAGGTCATAGTGCGTGTTCGGAATGTAGTGCACGCTGGTCGAGATGCCCCGCTCGGCGAGATAAACGTGCAGCGCGTCGCGATGGGGCGTCCGCACCACGTAGTTGTGGCACGCGGAGTCCGTGTACTCGCGCCGCACCGGCGTCTCGAGCCAGTCGAGATCCGCGAACGCGCCGTTGTACTGCCGGACGATGTCGGCGCGGCGCGAGTTGAGGCGCCCGATCTTGTCGAGCTGCGCAAGGCCGATCCCCGCGGCGAGATCGTTCATGTGGCATTTGAAGCCGAGCTCGCGGACGTCGTAGTCCCAGCTGTAGCGGTGCGTCGCGCCGTCGGATCGATCCCAGGTGCTCTTCGAGATGCCGACCCAGCGCAATCGCTTCAGCTGCTCCATCTCCGGCTCCGTTCGCGCGGTCACGAGGCCGCCCTCTCCCGTCGTCAGGTTCTTGACCGCGTGGAAGCTGAAGCAGGCGTAGTCGCCGATCGAGCCGAGCATCCGGCCGCGATAGCGCCCGCCGGTGCCGTGCGCGCAGTCCTCGATGACGATGAGGCCGTGCCGCTCGGCGATGTCCATGATCGGATCCATGTCGCAGGCGTACCCGCCATAGTGCACGACGACGATCGCCCGCGTCTGCGGCGTCACGAGCGCCTCGATCTTCGACGCGTCGATGTTCATCGTGTCCGCTTCGATGTCGCAGAAGACCGGGATGCCGTCGTTGTAGAGGATCGCGTGATTCGTCGACACGAACGTCATCGGCGTCGTGATCACCTCACGCCCGCTGACACCGGCGAGCCGCATGGCGAGCGTCAGCGCGCTCGTGCCCGAGTCCACGGCGACACCGAAGGGGACGCCGATAAACCGGGCGAACCGGCGCTCGAACTCGGCCACTTTCGGGCCGAGACCGACCCAGCCGGATGCGAGCGAGTCCCGGAGCTGGTCGAGCTCCTCGTCGCCGAAGGAAGGTTTGAAGACGGGCAGCGTGGTCACAATCGCATCCTCATGGGCGTGTCGCCTGACGAACGGGGAACGCGGACGCCTTGGCAACGGTCAGGACGTTGCCGGTCCAGAACTGCGTGACCGGACGGCACGCGCGGCCGAGCCCCGGTCGGTTGCGAGCACGGCGCCGCGCAGCACGCGATCGCCGAGGCTGCCCTCGGCGCAGCGATGCGAGAGCGCGTACAGATGCTGGGGCAGCCGGAAGAAAACGCGATAGCTCCGCGCGCGCGTGAACCCGTTGCGGGCCAGCGCCGCGCGGACCGCGGCGCGCCGGTGGCGCTGCTTCGACCAGTACTGCGACCGCTCCCCCACCGTGCGGCCGAAATAGCTGGCCGTCGCCGGCTCCGCGGTGATGGACCGGTACGGCGCCGCCTGGTGGTAGGTGAACGCGAGCGTGCCGCCGTCTCGCAGCACGCGGCGGATCTCCCGGAGGAAGGGATCGAAGTCGCTCACGTATTCGAACAATCCGAGCGACGTGATCGTGTCGAACGTCGCCGCCCCGAAACCCAGGTCGAGCGCGTTCATCTGAACGAGCGAGGCCCGCGGAACCCGTGGCGCCAGGCGCAGCAGCGCTTCGGAGACGTCCGCCGCCACGACCTGGGACGCGCGCGCCGCGAGGCGCGGCACCAGGCGGCCGGCGCCGGTGCCGAGATCGAGGACGCGGCGGCCGTCGAGCGGGCAGGCGGCGTGCAGGACGTCCTCCTCGCACCGCTCGAAATACCAGCCGGAACGGTCGTCGTAGCGGCCGGCAAAGGCGTCGGCGACGAGGTTGTACCAGTCGCGCACGCGCGCGACCTGGTCGCGCAGCGGATCGGCGATCACCCGCGCGTGACCTCATCGCGCGGCGGCGCTGGCACGAGACCGCCGTGCAGGGCCCGCCAGGCGACCAGGCCCCGGGCCAGCACCGCCGCGGCGCTGCGCTTCCAGGCTGGCGTCGGCGGGTCGCCGGCCCAGGGGACGTCGCAGTTCCGGCACATGTCGAGACTCTCGTAATCCTTCCGGTGAATCGTGGCGCGCAGCCGGCGGTACTCGGGTGAATTCCAGACCTCGAGGACCGGCCGCTCGCGGACGTTTCCGTTGTGGTACTTCGCGAGGAAGTCGTTGCAGCACCCGACGACGTCGCCGTTCCAGGTGATGGCCATGCGATCCCACGGCATGTGGCAGATCGAGAGCTTGTCGAGATGGCCGACGTTGTCGCGGTAGCGGACGAAGTCCTGGTATTCGCCCGCCCAGGAATGCGCCGGAACGACCTTCAGCTCGTCGGGCAGGTGCTCCTCGAAGAGGTCGCGCATCTGCTGTTCCTGCTCCACCGGGTTCTCGCCCTGGAAGTAGATGATCTGGATGCGCGTGAACGGCTTGGCGCTGCCGCGCTCCGCCTTCACCTGCATGACGCGCCGGATCAGGGCCACGCACTTGTCGTAGTCGCCCGCGACGCGCACCCAATCGTACCGCTCCTTGGTGGGGCCGTCGAAGCTGAACGACAACTCGTCCAACCCGCTGTCGAAGATGCGCTGGATCTTCTCCTCGGTCAGCAGGAGCACGTTGGTGTGGATCCGCGTGAAGATCCCCGCCGTCGACGCCGCCTCGATCATGTCGAAGATGCGCTTGTGCAGCAGCGGCTCACCGGCGAGGAAGAGGCTCATCTGCGGCACTTTCCCGCGCACGTCCTGCAGCACCTTCTCGAAGAGCTCGTAGCTCATCGTGCCCCGGTCGCGGTCGAGGCCGGTCGTGACGGGACACATCGGGCACTTGATGTTGCAGTGCGCCGTCACTTCGAGGAACACCTCGCGCGGCGGCAGCGTCATCACCTCGACGCCGGTCTCGGCGGCGTCGCGAATGCTCGCCGCCCAGGCCCGTCGGTCGAGATCGCGGAACACGTTCAACGGTTTAACGGTCATCTTTGCCTTTCCTCAGCGGCATTCCGCGCCGGGCGCAGCGGCCGCACCGCGACGCTCTCTCCCGACGCCATCGACGCCCGCGCAGCGAGCGCCATGGCCAGGCTGGCGGCGCCGTCGCGCAGCGTCACGTCCGGGGTCGCGCGGCCCTCCAGGCAGTCCAGGAAGTGGCGCATCTCCCGCACGAACAGTTCATTCCGATCCACGTGGTCGTCGTGCGTCTCGACGCGGCCGTCCGGCGCCACGTCGTCGACGCGCCCTTCGATCAGATCGAACGTCAGCCGGCCGGTCTCGCCGATGATCTCGCCGCGGCGCGCCGGCGGCCGCTGCAGGTAGTCCATGTGCAGATGGACTGGCATCGGCGCGGCGCCGTCCGCGTACGCGAGCGTCACGCTGGCGACGTCCTCGACGTCGACGTCAAGGCGGCTGCGGTGGCCGCCCACGGCGAACGCGCGCGCCGGCAGCCCCCAGAACCAGTAGGCGATGTCCAGGTCGTGAATCTGCGTCAGTAGCACGCCGCCCCCGAGCGCGCGCCGCGCCGCATAGGACTGGCGGTAGTCCTCGTCGGGATGCCAGCCGGGCAGGTACTCCCCGAAGGTGAACCGCGCCGCCATGGTCCGGCCGATCGCGCCGGCATCGAGCATCCGTCGCACGCGGATCAAGGCGGGATGGAACCGGAAGTGATAGCCGACGGTCGCCACGAGGCCGCGCGTCTCGACGCGTTCCACCAGCCGTTCCACGCCGTCCCACCCGTCGGCGAGCGGCTTCTCGACGAAGAGATGGCATCCCGCGTCGGCGGCGGCCGCCGCCACCTCCAGGTGCAGCGACGAAGGGTTGGCGACGATGACCGCATCGGGCCTTTCGGCGAGCGCGCGATCGAGCTCGGTGAAGCTCCGGATTCCGAGCGTGGACTCGTGACCGCCTCCGCCGCGGACGCGGTACGCGAGCAGGTCGATCGCGTCGCCGCGAATCGTCCGCAGGTTCCTCGCGTGCCGCAGGCCGACGCTGCCGAGCCCGGCGATGAGAATCTTCATTCGTGTGGCGAGCCGATCAGAATCCGAACGCCCGCAGACGGTCGAGCGCCACCCAGAACGCCTCGCCGCCCTCCTTGTGGCCCATCCAGATCTCGGGTGTGAACGACGCGCCAGTCGCGAGCAGCGCGGGCGCGAGACCCTTGAAGTCCACGTCGCCTTCGCCGATCTGCAGGCCCTCGCCGTCGAGGCCCGAGCCGTCCGACAGGTGCAGATGGCGCACGAGCGGCTGCAGCTCCGCCAAGTAGGCGGCCTGCGTGATGCCGACCGCGTTGCAGAAGAGCTGGGCGTGAGACGTGTCGTAGCAGATCCGATACCCTTCGCGCTCGCAGAACCGGCGGATGCGATCGCCGTCGGTGAAGACGTTGGACGCCCACTGCCCGCCCTTGTACCAGGGAATCGGCGGCAGGTTCTCGAGCAGCAGCTCGACACCGGTCTGGTCGAGCTCCCGGAGCGACCGCGTCAGCGTCCCGTACAGCGCATCCTTCTCGTTCTCGCGGCACGGCCGTTCGTACGTCATGCCGCCGACGTGCAGGACGAAGGGCACCGGGTCCGCGGCGTCCGGGAAGAAGCGGCGCAGCGACCGGGCCACGCCGAGCGCGCGCTGCACGTTCGCCACCGATCGGACGCGGTGCGCCTCGTCCTGCGCGCAGAGGTCGAGCAACTGGTCGCCGAAGAGCTCCGGGCCGTGAACGATCAACCCGACGCCGGGCCGGATCTTCAGGTCCGGCTCGAGGTCCAGATCGTGGCTGCTGAAGTGGAATTCGAGCACGCGCGGGTGGCCGCCGCCGACGATCGCCTCGCAGTCGTGATAGCGGACGATGAGTCCCCATCCGTTGGGCGACTCGAACACGCGGCTCGCGCGCGGCTGGTCGGACAGGTCCGACTCGAAGAAGTACGTGCCCTCCGCGATGTCGCGCCGGGCCACGTGCCCCACCAGGTCGAGCATCCGCTGGGGCGACAGGCCGTGCGCGGGGCTCTTCACCGAACACATCTCGCGCGTGATGGTCGTGCCAGCCGGAATCGCCCGCGTGGCGACGACGCTCTTGCCGAGCGCCTTGCGGTTCATGTATTCGCCGCGCGTCATCACGCGTTCGCCCGTGCCCATCGCCTCCTCGACGTGCCGGATGTCGCGCACGAGCTTCTTCAGCCCGACCGGCTCCAGGCTCATCGCGTGATCCGGCCCCCGCATCGTCCGGTCGAGCGTGAAGTGGCGCTCGATGATGGACGCGCCGAGCGCAACCGCCGCCTCCGAGACCGCGATCCCGAGCTCGTGGCCGGAATAGCCGACCAGGCAGTCGAACCGGGCCTTCAGCGTGGCGATGTGGCGCAGGTTGACGTCCTTGAACGCCGCCGGGTAGCTGCTGTTGCAGTGCAGCAGGGCGAACTCGGCGCCAATCTTTCGCAGGAAGGCGACGGTGATGTCGATCTCCTGGAGCGTGGACATCCCGGTGGAGACGAGCATGGGCTTGCCGAGCCGCGCGACGTGTTCGAGCAGGTCGAGGTTGGTCAGATCCGCCGACGCGATCTTGTAGGCCGGGAGGCCGAGGTCTGCGAGCACGTCCACGCTGTTCTTGTCCCACGGCGTGCAGAGGAACAGCAGTCCCTTGGCGGCAGTGTAGCGCGCGACCTCGGCGTACTGATCGCGTGTCAGCTCGCAGTGCTTGATCAGATGCATGATGTACTGGAAGCCGATGTCCTCGCCGGACATGTCCTCCACGACGCCCTCGCGGAACAGCTCCTGCGCGTCGCGCATCTGAAACTTGACCGCGTCGACGCCGGCGTCGGCGGCGATGTCGACCAGGCGGCGGGCCGTGTCGAGGCTACCGTTGTGGTTGATGCCGGCCTCCGCAATGATGAACGCGGGGTGTTTGTCGCCGACCGTCCTGGTCCCGATTCGCAGCTCCATCAGTCGTCCGTCCTCGAGGAAAGGCCGCCCCGCCGCGGCATCGCAATCGCGGCCCGGCCCGCACGGACCTGAAAGTCCGCGTAGTCCAGCGCCGCCGGCGTGTCGATGTCGATCCAGCTGTCCGCGTCCAGCTCCAGCGGCAGGATCCGGCTGCCGGTCATGGATCGCCGCTCCAGGATCGTCTCGCGGCGCACCACGTCGATGTACCCGGTCTGCCAGAAGCACGGGCGGCAGCGACTGGTGCGGCTGGTTGTACGGCTCCGGGCACTCGCCGGCCAGCAGCGGCGTCAGCCAGCCCTCACCGTCGATGCGCCACATCTTGTACGGGATTCTGAAACGGATCGCAGACCCATCGGATCGAGTCCGCGTCCGGACGCGCCGCCAGGAGATCGACGGCGCGGTCCAGATCGGCGACGCGCCGGAGCGGCGACGTCGGACGCAAGTGGACGACGAGCGACGGCTCGAACCCCTCATGCTCGCGCAGCCATTCGAGCGCGTGCGCAAACACTGGCCAGTCCGGCGTGTCGTCCGCCGCGAGGGCGGACGGCCGCATGAAACGGCACGTCGGCGCCGTACGCGCGCGCGACCGTCCGCAATTTCCTCATCGTCGGTCGAGACGAGCACGCGATCGACGCGTGACGCGGCCTGCCCGGCGGCAATGCTGTACGCAATCAAAGGATGGCCCGCGACATCGCGGACGTTCTTCCGCGGAATGCCTTTCGAGCCGCCGCGAGCGGGCACGATCGCCAGCACGCCCCCCCGCGTCGGCGCTACCACGCCGTCCACCCTCCATCCACGACGAGATTGGCGCCCGTCATGTACGAGGAGGCGTCGGACGCGAGGAACACCAGCGGCGCTTCGACTCGTCGGGCCGGGCCATCCGGCCCATCGGCGTGCGGGTGGCATAACGTTCCAGGAAGGCGGCGCCCTGCGCATGCTCGACCCCGCCGAGGGTGAGCGTGTTGACCCGGATGTGACGGCCCGCCCAGTAGGTCGCGAGATACCGCGTGAACCCGTTCACCGCGCTCTTGGTCACCGAGTAGGTCACCGGCTTGAACCGGGCGAGCGCGCCTTCGTCCTGATACAAACGCTGATCGGGCGCCGACCAGGCCGTAGATCGACGAGACGTTGATCACACGCCGCGTCCCTGCGCCAGCATCGGCGCGGCGCACGCCTGCGCGCAGAGAAACATCCCGGTCAGGTTGACGGCGAGCGCTTGATTCCAACCGTCGAGTGGAAAATCCTCGAACCCCGCCGTCCGCTCGGCGAGCGCGTCCGTGTCGAACTTCGGATCGATGGCGGCGTTGTTGACCAGAACGTCGATTCGGCCCCACGCTCCCAGCGTCCCGGCCACCATGGCGCCGACGGAGGCCTTGTCGGTGACATCGGTCACCGCGACGCGGACCTGGGCGCCGAGGTCTCCGGCCATGTCCGTCAGGCCGTGGCGATCGACGTCCGCCAGCGCCACGCGTGCCCCGGCCTCCACGAGCGCGCGCGCGTGCCGGCGGCCCAGAAAGCCCGCGGCACCGGTCAGCACCACGACGCGACCATCGAGCGGCCTCTGACTCATCCGGCCCTCCCCGACACGCCCGCGTCCACACCGAGTGCGGCGCCGAGCTCTGTCAGCACGCGCTCGAGATTCCGCCTGGCCGATGCCGACCGAGCTCGGCAGACTCAGGGAGCGGCGGTGGAGATTGTGCCGACACGTCGCAGCGGTAGGCCTGGCACGCCGCGTAGGGCGTCTGCAACGAGACCGGGCGCCACAGCGGACGGGCCTCGATCCCCGCCTCGGCGAGTGCGGCCATGGCGACCCTGCTGCTCACCGGATGGCCGGCGTTGACGAGGATCGTGTAGAGCCACCAGTTCGACCCGGCCACGGCGCCTGGCGCGGGCGCGTGACGGGCATCGTGGCCAGCGCCGCCGAGTAGACGGCGGCGCCGCGTTGCTTCGACGCGAGGCGCACGTCGAGCTGCTCGAGTTGCGCCACGCCGACGGCCGCCTGAAGATTGGTCATCCGATAGTTGAAGCCGACAGCCCCGTGCGCGAACTCGATCGGGTCATCCTTCGCCTGCGTCGTCAGGTAACGGGCCCGATCGGCCCAGTCCGCGCGATCGGTGAGCACCGCTCCCCCGCCGCCGGCCGTCACGATCTTGTTGCCGTTGAAACTGAGCGCGGCGACGTCGGGGAGGCTCGCCACGGGCCGGCCGCGGTGCGTGGTGCCGAGGGCTTCCGCGGCGTCGGCCACGATGGTCAGCCCATGACGGCGCGCGAGGACGCCGATCGCGTCCATGTCGCAGGGATGGCCGAGGATGTGGACCGGCATGATCGCCCGCACGCGCCGGCCGGTGGTGCGGTTGACCAGCGCGCCGTCCTTCGCGGTGCACTCGCGGGCGAGAAAGTCCTCGAGCTTCTGGGGATCCATCTGCCAGTACTCGGGCTCGGCGTCGATGAGCACGGGCCAGGCGCCGCAGTAGCGGATCGCGTTCGCGGAGGCGATGAAGGTGAGGTCGGAGACCAGCACTTCCTCGTCGGGCTGCACGCCGGCAACGAGCAGCGCGACGTGCAGCGCGGCGCTGCCGTTCACGCACGCCACGGCGTGCGACACGCCGCAGACGCGCGCGAGGTCGCGTTCGAGGCGATCGACGAACGGGCCGACGGACGACACCCACGATGTGCGCACGCACTCCTCGAGGTATCGGGCTTCGTTTCCCAGCATGACGGGGACGGACAACGGGATAGGGGGCGCCATCAGCAACCTCGCTCCATCACGAGAGATCCGACCACCGGATCAGATGGTCGGCCGGCAGCGCGCGCCGGGCGCGCCGCCCACGACGCGCGGCCGTTCGGCCGGCGCGAGTCCGGAGCCCGGACGTTTCACCGCCAGCATCGCGTCCGACAACCGGGCGCCGCGCGGCACAGGCACGGCGGTGACGAGGCTTCGCCGCGCCACGCGGGCGACGGCGCGTTCCGCCGGAACGGGCCGCTTGACGCCGTGCCGAGCGCCGCTCGACTTGCGGAGCGTGCACCATGCGGCGAACTCGTCCGGCTCGAGCGAGGCCGCGTGGTCGGGCCCGGCAGCGGCGGTCGAGCGTCAGGTGCTTCTCGAGACCCGGCGCCCAGCGCGGCCGCCGCGAGCGCGACTTCGTGCCCACGGTGTGATCCGAGTAGCCGACCGGGACGCCGAGCGGCGCGGCGAGCGTCGCCATCGCGCGCACGTTCGCCTCGCCGAGGCGCGCCGGATAGCAGGTCACGCAGTGAGAGGACGACGGCTCGTCGCCGGCCTGCGGTACGGAGCGTCCTGACGCCGGCTCGATCTCGTCAGTGTCGCGGTGCCGGTCGAGACGATCACCGGGCGGCCCGAAGGCCGACTCGACGAGCAGGGCAGGTTCGTGAGATCGCCGAGCCGACCTTGAAGGCTGCATGCGCAGCCGTCGAGCGTCTCGCGCTGGCTCGCGTCGAACGGCGTCGAGAGAAGACGACGCCCCGTCCTCGGCGTCGCGCTTCAGCCGAGCGAAGGGCTCGGCGGCAGCTCGAGCCGGCTCAGCATCGCGACCTGGACTCGTGGCGTCGGTGCCCTCCCGCTGGTACGCGGCCTTCGGCGCGCCGGCCGAGGCGAGACGGCCGGTGCGGAACGTCTGGAACTTGACCGCGTCGGCGCCGGCGTCGGCCGCGGCCTCCACCAGAGCGGGCGAGCGCGAGCTCGCCGTTGTGGTTGACGCCAGCTTCGGCGATCACGAGGGAGCGATGACGAGTTATTTCTCTGCCACTTACCAATGGTTCAGGCCGTACACGAACGAGCCGCGCCGAGTGACCCGTAGACCCTCGCCTACGGCTCGGCCATGGCGAGCATCGGGCTGACGATCCCCGCGATCGCGATCGCGATGATCTGGCTCGACGGCCGCTGGTACTGGGGCTGGAACCGACCCATATCGCGCTGTTCGCGGTCACCGTGGTGGCGGGGGTGCTGACCGTGGTGCCGGGTCGGGCGACACGGCTGCAGGCCGCTGTCCACCTGGTCCTCGCGGCCGCATTCCTGTTCCTCGCCGTCAACCCCTGACAGCCGGACGGGGGCTCAGCCGGGGTCAGAAGAAGGTGACGGCCCCCGAGACCTCGTCGACGAAGTCCCGGATCGTCGCCACCAGGCCCGGGCTCGGGTCGACGAACTCCAGGCCGATCTTGCTGTCGGCGACGCGCCGCGAGATCACCGTCGCGGTGAGCTGCTGGGCCAGGTCGTGCAACGTGAACTCGATCGTGCCGGTCACCCCGGACCGGTAGTCGACCTCCGCGGGCACCTGCACACGGACGCCGCCCTCGCCGACGTCCAGCAGCTCGGCCAGAGCGGTCTGACCGCTGAGGGTCAGCTTGCCCTTGCCGATCGCGGTGACCCGGCGGTGCGCACGGCGCTCCAGACGCGTGGTCAGGCTCGACATGGCGTCGATGCGCTGGATCGTGTCGTTGACCCGCAGCTCCAGGTTTCCCACGACCTCGAACTGCTGGCGGGCCACGTCGCGCAGCACCTCGGTGGCGTCATCGACGCCGGTGATGCCCTCGCTCATGGCCGAGATCGCCTCGGCCATGGCGGCCGTGTGGAGCTCCAGCGTCGAGATGGTCGAGGTGATCTCACTGGTGGACCGGGCGGTGGTCATCGCGAGGTCCTTGACCTCGTTGGCCACGACGCTGAAGCCTCGGCCGGTCTCCCCCGCGCGGGCCGCCTCGATGGTGGCGTTGAGGGCGAGCAGCTTGGTCTGGTCAGCGACGCCGGCGATGAGCTGGGCCATGCCGCTGACCTCGCGCAGGCTCGCCAGCAGCTCGGTGACGACGCGGTCTGCGGTCTTCGCCTGCTCGACGACGCCCCGCGTCACCGTGTCCGCGACCGTGACCCGCTCGTCGATCGTCGAGGCGGCGTGCCGCACGACCTCGACCTGGCCGCTGAGCTCCGCGAGGTCTCCTGCGATGGACGACGCGGTCTCGTCGATGATGGTCTGGGCGCGGGTGCGCACCTGCTGCTCGGCCGCCCGCTGCTCCTCGAAGCTCTGCTGAAGGTTGCGCTCACGCTCGAGCTGCGCCTCGTCGATCTCCGCCTCCTTGGCGGCAAGGCTGTCCAGCATCGTGTTGAAGGCCTGTGTACCGACATCTATTCAATGAAGCTACGTGCTCACGCTGTTATCTCTGAGGAGAAACGGGCACTTATTGCACGGCTGACAGGATCAGAACAAAGAGAAGGATTTATCTACGCCAACCAACTGTCGTGGCTTTGGACGAATCCGGCATTTCCGGATCGATAGACATCCAGATTGGTCTAGCGACCCTCTGCCGAATGTACCAGCATCAAGAGCACTTAACTCTGAGCCAGGTGACAAACTACGTGTTCAGGTATTTCAAATAGCCGCCTGCAATTGGCGCTGCTGGTACTGTTACGTTGACTATAACCGCCTGTCTGCAGATAGAAGATTTGCTGAGTATCTCACAGCAGGTGAACTAATTGATATGTATTTGGAGGAAAAATCTCCAGCAGAGGTTATTGACCTATCGGGAGGTCAGCCTGACCTAGTTCCTGAGTGGACGAGCTGTGGATAATGGAAGCCCTTCATGAGCGTAGTCTAGCTGGGAAAATTTTCTTATGGTCAGACGATAATCTCAGCACTCGATTCTTTTGGGGATATTCTTGAGCCGAAAGCAACGTCAATACATCGCTCGCTTTCCTAAATACTGCCGGGTTGGCTGCTTTAAGGGCTACGATACAGCATCTTTCTCCTTCAATACCCTCGCTGCGCCGGAAATTGTCGAACGCCAATTCGAGATTTATCGGGATTTGTTAAATGAAGGTTTTGATATGTATGCCTACGTAACATTTACGGCTTTGCCCCATAACAACGTAGTCGATGCGATGAAGAGGTTTGTCGACAAGTTGCAGGGAATTCACAATAATCTGCCTCTACGCATGGTGCCCCTCAAAATTGAAAAGTTTACGCCCACAGCTAGCCGTATAAAAGCAGAACATGATACAGCAATTGCCTTTCAGCACGAGGTTCATCATGCGTGGGTCGAACAGCTTCAGGAGCGGTTTTCGGAACAGGAGCGTAGCGCTCTTATATGTGACGTTCAATGACTATATAAAATATTCGAGTCGCAATCATGTGATCGTCAGTTGCAAAAGTCCTTCTTGTACAATGGAGATAACATACTCAAGAAGAATTATCTAGAGCTGGCGCAAATGAACAATGACTGCACAATCAGATAAGCCAAATGCGGTGCTACATCAACTCTGTACGAAACTGAATTCTAGTAACGGATCGATAGAATCTTGTGAGCCTAGCAGAAGCTTGTCAACAAATGAAAATCCAAGGACATTTGGCTATTCCTCAATGGAAAGTACATTGACAAAATTTTAGTTGGCAAAAAGACTATTGAATCACGTTTTTCAAAGATGCGGGGTCGGGCCATTTGGAAAGGTAGAAGTTGAAGATGTGCTTTTTCTGAAGCAATGATCTGGCCCACTCAAAGGGTTAGCTAGAGTAGGACACACGCAATACTTCGGTCCACTTGCCCCTGATGAGACTCAGGGATTAATGAAACAATTTCAGGAAGGCCTTCAATTGGAGACTCCCTTCATTGAGGCAAAACAAAGCAGTCGATATGCCTCACTACTGCACATTGTAGAAGTCTGTCCTGTAAAGGAGCGCCCCATTGTTAAAACGAGATCGGCGTGCGTGGGTCACTCTAAATTTCGTTGAACACAGGTTTTATACGATTTGAAGAGCATAAAACGTCTGGAAATGTGTCTATGACGAAGCGGGCAGTAGTAATCTGTGGTCAAATTTGTTCGGGAAAGTCATCTATTGTACGGCATCTCCGTCAAGTGTATGGATGGATACTGTTTCCTTTGGTAACTATGTGCGGCATATTGCCCATACTACAGGTCTACAGTCGAGTCGAGATACTTTTCAAAGACTCGGGGATCAATATCCGGCACCAAAGGACCTAATCAGTTCCTGGCAGAAGTGATTGAGTTCAGTCAGCCGTCATCTCATATTCATCTCTATGACAGTGTTCGCCATAGAGCTATGATTGAGGCATTACAGCAGGTCTACAATGACGTCTGCGTGATCAGTGTTGAGCGCGTGATGAAGATAGATATGAACGCTTCAAATCAAGATCAGCAGAAGGTGATGCACAATTAAGTTTCAATGAATTCCTTCAACTAACGGAACATCCTGTCGAGCGCGGGATTTCTGAATTGCAGTTGATCGCAGCCTGTTGTGTTGAGAGTAAAGTATTTGAAGACACCGTTCTTTCAGTTGAGAGATGCCTACGCAACCGAAATTACATGTAATGGAAACTCTAAGGCTAATGAGCGTTCCATGAGCAATAAAAAGCGGAGGCGCTAATAGAACAAATCTCAGAATAGCATATGCATCTCTCAACCTTTGCAGCCATCCGTATAGTCGGTTGCCACGATTGAACCAACATACTTGGCTTTGTTCATGTAGAGCAGCCCCAGTGCGATGTAGGAGGCTATTTACAATAATTATCGTATCCATTACCAAATTCATTCGTCATCCTGAGTAAGAAACATATCAGTATTACATATGTAAGCGCATAATCTTCGTGTTCTGGTTCCGACGTCAAATCGACAGATAGAAGTTTTGGCCGACCCCTATCTGCTACAAGCCCAAAAGCGATAATCTATAATGGAACTCAAGGTTCAGTAAAACTTGTTGTGCACGGTGTGTTATATTCCAATATAAGATATTTTCCATCAAATTCTTGTCCTTCAGAAAGTCTTTACCGACGAATTCCTAGCCCAGTTTATGAGGAGCCAGTTCAACAGTGATCGTGGAAGCCTACACCCTGTAGATTGCGTGTGTGAAGGAGTGATATCCGTGAAAAGGGAATCGTCGAAGCAGACAAGAGTTAGCGGCCAAGTTGCTTTTGAGGCTGATCTTCAGGAGTTTGGGCAGGAAGTTTTGAGCCTTCGGCGAAAGGCTCTTGGTTTGACTCAACAGCAAATGGCATCAAAGATTGGCATTAGCCAGTCTCGACTCTCTAGAATCGAGGCTGGTTCGTACGATGAAATGGCAGGTTCACAATTCCGTTTATTTGTTGAGGCATACAGACTCACCAATAACGAAAAGTCAAGATGGCAATCCTATCTATTCGGTACAGATCTCGAAGTGCCAGCGCTAGACGGCCAAGTGTCTGGAGAAGACCTTATTGACCTCTATACTCAGCAGTTAGCTGCAATTAATGCAACGAGATTGGAGGGTAACATTTCATTAAGCGAGGATTTGGCTGCCTCAACTTCCACACATCTGCTTAACATATTGGCGCGCCCAATACGTTCTCCTACCTGGAACAACTTCAGAGAATTTACGTACACATACGTCTTGAAGTTGCCAAGGCATACACCTTATACTGTTTGCCCGATCAAATCGTAGGTGTTACCGCACCCGTCTTGAAAGGGATACGCGAAATGGCAAGACAGGACAAGGAACTGGGCGGGCTTGTTGATTTTCGGGAGGCAGATGCTGACTATATTGCTGGTAATCACACCAAAGCTCTAAGACTGGCAAGACCAGCATTAGAGAATGTCCTAAACACTAATGATCGACTATGCATTCGACCGAACCAGGGTGTTATGTTTTGCCCGTGAGGGAGCGGTTAAGGAAGTCGAAAAAGTCCAAGCAGCGGTAAACAATCTGATGGAACAGGACGACAATGTAGACAGTGATCGTTACTGTAATTTTCTAGAAGGCTTTGCGCTGGCTCAGGTGAAGCTGGGCAGGTTTGATAAAGCACTGGAAACCTGGCAGCAAAGTTGGAAGCTTTTGATGGACTTAAAGATGGCAAAAAGGCGAAAGCCATTCCGAGAAGTGGCGCTGCTTAGAACCCAGTTGAAGTTGATTCAATGTTTGGAGCCAGACAACCGAAAATGGCTTGAAGAGGTTGGACAGAACGGCCTTTTCTTAGCGAAGGAGTACGGGTATGCTCGGTACGAGCATCAAATTCTTGATATGTTGAACCGTAACTAACCCTAGCCAATTTTTAGTTTTCCACATGGAAAATCCATAATATACTGATTCACCCCTTATTAAGTCGGTTCAGTTTCTCCATAGTTCGGATGGTTTTCTGTAATTTCTGCTTTGCCTCTGCCCGTTTTTTCTTGAACACCTCAACTCTTCCTCATCGAAGATATGCTCGACCATCCAATTGACTTGTTCATTGCTCAGCTCTGGCCATTGTGCTAACACTGATTCTCTATAAAGTGCCTGGAGCTCTTCCACGTTAATTTCCTCGTCCCCCGCCTCGTTGTCGCTTTTTGTGAAAAAGGGGAACGTACCCAGGGTTTCTTCATAGTAGTTTTATTCTCTATCGTAATGGTTGCGCGGTTAGTACACCTACGCCCATGCGCGAATCGAGCAATAATTGCTTGCCCTGCGAACAGAACCCTAAGCCCTTACCTAACCTGCTTGCGATAATGAAAATAATGCCAAAGGTTCCGCTATTTCTTCCTAAGCTGAGACAAAGCAAATGCAGAACTAACCGCTAAGCGCACGCCCGGAGGGCAAGCGTATCTTAAATGTTACCTCTATTGTACTTGTCGGCAAGAGTGGTAGCAATTTGTATGACGACAGGGTCGGGGTAAGTGAAAATAACATTACATAGTTCGTAATGCATTAGATTGGGAACAACACCGGCCAATGCCAAATCAAATAATTCCAGACGATGGCTGGCTGACCTTCAGAAGATATGATGGTGCCTGTTAGGTTACGCGCAGTGCATTAAAAAAGGGCTTAAGCCACCCGATTAGAAGCTTCGGAGCAAAATGTAACATAAATTTAGGCCATGGACAAGCCTAAATGAGGTTTCACAAGGAACCGTTAACAGAACAATATCGATTCGCTATACGCCAAGAAGATCGGCGACCTCATGGGAACGTTCCCTCTGCCTTACAACTTAAGACGTTGTTGTCCTCGATCCGGTACGATTTTCATTTTATACTGTCCCTGCTACGGCTTTAGATTCCATCTCATAATGAAATTAAATGGTAAAGGCTTGCTTAAAGTACTTTAGCAGATATCTGTACTTATGCATCTAGGATATTTCGCGCTTCGCCAACAATATGCCAAACAAATTATGCGTTAGAGGCATAAAAAATGGTTGTACACTTGAGCGGAGAAAATGGAGCGTATGGGCTTGGCTACAAGTTTAGAGGGATGAAACAATGGCAAGAAATACCGGGCACAGCTTTGCATTGGTGCCATCAAGGGCCGATCGCAGAGCTACAATCCACACAATGCGCGTTGGGTGAAGCGAGATGCCAACACAGGTAAGATTTTGGATGTCAAGTCCAATCCGAAACCCTTCAAAGGCGTCCGCAAGTCTTAGTAGAAAGGTAAATTTCACATGCTTGCAGAGAAGAGTACCCTTGTTGCTCTAAAGGTTGTCAATGGTGGAGAACTTTGACAACACCGTTATCTCACTTGATGGGGACAGTGGTGAGGCGAACATAGGCGGTCAATGGGTAAATGGCCGCCTAAGGTGAACACGGCAGACAATGTTGTCTTCTTTGATGTTAATCCTGTGAACGGGTACATCAAGATGAAGGATACAGACGGCAAAACTCGTGTCGTTTTCGATTGTCGATCGGGCGATACCTACCTAACTGGTCAGGTGCATGACAGGGAGACCCCCGAATCACTTGACCAAAGATTTCCCTAGCCAGCACGCCCTGCATCCGTTTGAGGTAAACAAGCTCGCTTGAAAGTTTAGGCGAGCTTGTTTACCTCAAACGTAGTCATTGCTGAAGGATTAACCGTTCGCATCCACCTGTGGCAACAATTTGAGGCTAAGGACTCCAGCGATACGTGGAAAAATGCTGGCCTGATTTTGCCGCAAACTGGTTTGACCACTCGCCGGGCTTCAACCTGTTGCTGGAGAACCAGTTTTAGGCGAGGTTTACCCAACCATAATAGGATATGCAAAAAAACCGATAAGTACTGCTGATTACGCGAGGGTTACTCCTTGAGGGCTAAAAAATAAACTCCCTGGGGGATAGACAAACGATTGAAAAGGGGAGTAGACTTAACTGCTCGGATTAGAGATCCCTGTGTGCCATAATGGATGAAACAACTTCGTACAAAAGATTAACGTAGAAATGTAGGGCGGAGAAAAGGGAAACGAAGATGTTTCAGGAACGCAAGCCAAACCCAGAAGTGCAAGTGAAGGCAGAACGACGACGCTTCAGTGCGGAATACAAACGACGGATCATCGTCGAAGCAGAGAAGTGTGGGTCAGGGCAGTTAGGCTCACTGCTGCGCCGCGAAGGGCTGACCTATACCCAGCTTAGTGAGTGGCGCAAAGCCTACGCCGAAGGCAGACTGACGGACAAGCGCCGCGGGCCACAAGCCAACCCAAACCTGGCCAGAAGTGCGGCGGCTGGAGGCGGAGAATGCTCGGCTCAAGCGCAAGCTGGAGCAGGCAGAGGCCATCATTGACGCCCAAAAAAAGTTGGCGCAGTTGCTGGAGAGCCAGAAGGAGGAGCCATCGTGAGCGAACTCGCCGCCAAAGTCGGCATCAAACGCGCCTGCGAGGCGTTGGGCGTATCGCGCAGCAGCATCTATCGGGCACGCCAGCCACAGCCAGCAGCCGCAGCCGCGTCCAGCTCCCGCCCATGCCCTGTCACTTGAGGAACGGGTAGCAGGTGCGCGAGACGCTCAACAGCGAGCGCTTCATGGACAAAGCGCCACGTCAGGTCTATGCCGCCTTGCTCGACGAGGGACATTATCTGTGCCATTGGCGCACGATGTATCGCATCTTGGCCGCCCATGACGAAGTGCGTGAACGCAGGCGAGTACGGCGACATCCTGTCTATAAGAAGCCTGAACTCTTGGCAACGGCACCGAATCAGGTTTGGTCCTGGGACATCACCTATCTGCGTGGGCCGCACAAGTGGGAGCATTACCCGCTCTACACCGTGCTCGACATCTACAGTCGCTATGTCGTCGGCTGGATGATTGCTGAGGTGGAGAGCAGCGACTTGGCACGGCAACTCATCGCCGCCACCGCCCTCAAGCAGGACATTCAGCCTGACCAGCTGACGCTGCACGCCGATAACGGTGCGCCGATGCGCGGCAAGCCGCTTTCGCAACTGCTGGTTGATCTGGGCATCACCAAAAGTCACAATCGCCCGCATACCTCCGACGACAATCCGTTCAGCGAGGCGCATTTCAAGACCATGAAATATCGTCCTGATTATCCTGACCGCTTTGCCTCACTGGCAGAGGCACAGGAGTGGGCACGTCAGTTTCTTCACCTGGTACAACGAGCAGCATTATCATTCGGGACTCAATTTGCTGACGCCGGCCAGCGTCCACTTCGATGAGGCAACGGCAGTACAACAACAGCGCCAGGCGGTCATGCTGACAGCTTATGCCGCCCATCCGGCACCGCTTTGTCCGCGGCCAACCGCTCGTCAAAGGTGCACCCGCTGCCGTTTGGATTAATCCGCCACTCGCCAGCGCAGATCTTTCCTAAACTTTTTCAAGAAGTTGTTTCAAAGTACTTGACACTTACCGGATTGTTGACGAACCAGAAAGGTTAATTGATGCCGTCATCGATACTGTGTAGAATTAAGAATTTCACGCTACACACATCTCCAGACAGTCGCCCGCTGTCGAAGGCTCTTCCTATTTTTCATCCTTTACTATGAACTAATTTTAGGTGTGTTTGCTGGATGTATTATCCTATTTTCCACCCTCCGATATGCACCTATCTGGACTTTATCATGGCTTGTCGTATATTTGCTCTATCGTTTTATCTTCGTACAGCTGATCTTACCCCGCATTTTGCCAGGCCAACAGCTGTATGCGATCCACATTGTCCGCTCCCTGATACTGTTGAGCGGCATCTCCATATTTATCAGTTACATCTATCTCTATACTGATTACCCAAATAACAGTCGCTCTGCCGATACACTGTGGCTACTTTGCGCCCTGGTAATCTTCATCATAGGCCAATATGCCACTACGACGGAGACGCTGGTTATTGTGTTTGGCTTTTTTTGTATACTGCTGCTTACTCTGCAGTACCTGAGCTATGGTGCCCTGGATGCGCTTGCATGGTTGGATCGGGCGATCAAAATATGCTGGTTGTTTCTGTTGAGTTTTGTCATGCACGTCATGACGCGCCGTGCCAACGTTACGTCTGCAGATCTTCGTCTGATCTCCCACATCCAACATAACATAGTTGAGGCGGGCAGCGAGATTCAGGAGCCGGAATTGCTGCAAATTGTGGTACGCAGTATTGCCGAAAATTTCCGTTACCCTCATGTCAACATTTTTGAGAAACAACCGAATCTATCGTTGAAGTGTGTTGCGACTGCCTGTGGTCGGGTAACCGAGTTGGTCGAGACGGGCTTCGAACTTGCACCGGGGAGAGGCATTATTGGGCACGTGGCAACCACAGGCGATCCAGTACTCGGGAATGATGTTGAGAAAAATTCCCACTATCTATGGAATAAGGCCTTTCCGGACACAAAAGCAGAACTAGCGGTTGGAATTTGGACCGGAAAGCAACTGTTAGGGGTGCTTGACATCCAGGATCGGCGAAAGAATGTCTTTACCAAACAAGACCAGGAGTTTATGAAGATCCTGGCCGATTATATCGGTAAAGCATGGATGAACTTCCGTTTGACTAAGGATAGGGAAGAGGTTGACAGCATAATCCAAGCAGTGGCAGCCCACTTTCTGTCGGATCGCGAACTGTCGTCTGTACAACGCAAAATCACCCTGGCTGGCCGCGATCTGCTTGGAGCAGATCTGGTCGTGTTGTTCGAGCGTGACATGAGTACAAGGCAACTAGGTGCTTGGGAGTATAGTGGGGATTTGAAGCAACCTGATTTCTTCACCGCTTCGGTTAATAACACATACCACCAGGTGCATCGAATTTTGAGCGCGAGCAATAATTGTTGCTACTTTCATGAGGACATCGCCTCAGAAGTATCGAAAAAACCCGCTCTTCTCGCGCTGCCCCCTGATCAAATTGCTGAGCGGATGACGCGGGTATCCGCCGTTTTGGGAGCGGGAAGAGATTAAGTCGCGCGAATTTTGCGGTTGCGGAGAGATGGCGAAGATCTGGCGTGATCTTCATGAACTACCGGCGGGCGCATGCTTTTACCGAGAATGAACAGAGAAAGCTGCGTGTTTTTGCAGACCTTGCTTCGTTGACAATGTATAAGGGGTATGAGGAACGGCAGCGAATTAACTCTGAACGTCAGAAATTAGCGTTTTTCCTGCATGAGCACCCAAAACAGCAGGCATGCGCCGTTGCCGACCTAATTTACAGCATTCTCTCGGCGCAAGAACTCGCTCCAGTGTACGAAAGCTACCCAATCCATTACCAACGGCTCAAAGCCGCTTACGAAGCTGCTGAAGCACTCAAAAAGAATGTGATCAATCTGCAAGAGAATTGGAGCCTGCGAATTTCGAATGACTTGAGAAATGCCATTGAAGATTCTATCTCCCTTGCCAGGCTGAGATACCAATTCGAGATTTTGCAATCTTTTGAGGGCTTTGATAGCTGTCCCACTCTCCCATCTCAGATGGTGCTTCAACTCAGGCTGGTGGTGGAGCAGGCACTTTCGAATGTTCATAAACATGCATCTGCTACCAAGGTGGCTATCCGTGTGTCCTATACCGGCGATAAGATTTTTATCACTATGGAAGACGACGGATGCGGCTTTTATCCCGACCATATCGATGAACAGCATCATATCGGTATCAGAATCATGCGAGAGCGAGCACACGACCTGGGAGGGCGCCTGGATGTTGATTCGGCACCAGGTAATGGTGCAAGAGTCGCTATCATGGTACCGATTTCAGGTGGAGTAAGGAGAATAATCCGTGATAGAGAAACTTCGGTCACCTGACCAGTTGATCACTGTTGTGATCCTTGAGGATCAAGCTGAGTACCGAGCAGGGTTGAGCCTTCAGGTCGCCCAGCCCGATATCAAAGTAACTGGAACTTTCAGCCGCGCCCAAGGACGCTATTGATTTCGTTAGAGGAAGCCCCCCTAATGTAGCTATCATCGATGTACTATTCAGCCGTGAGGGATCTGGGCTAGAGCAAGAGCCTCTAGGTCTGGCGACTCTGGAGGAGGTCAAGCGTATTGCTCCCCAAACGAAATGCCTCGTTGCTACCGTCCTTACAAGCACCCGGACACTGCTCGCGGCCTTTGAGGCAGGGGCCGACGGATATTTATGTAAATATTCAGCTCCTGCTAGGCGACCACCCTGGGATCAGATTATTCGTATCTTGGCCGCTGGTGGAAAATTTTTCGACATGGAGTTGGTGACGCAACTTTTCCCCTATGTTCGCGGGGTACGTTTACCTGTTGTTGATGAGGACAGGCAATTTGGACTGGTTCGAGAGTCGAACCCGCTTAGCTTACGAGAGCAGGAGGTACTCGAAGTCTGTGCGAACTGGATTGAGAATCACGATGAGCTTCCCACAAATGAGGTTCTTGGCAGGATGTTATACATTACTTCGGATACAGTGAAAACACATTTCAGAAATATCTCTGCAAAACTGGAGGTGCATAGCCGCGAAGATGCTGTGACTGAGGCGAGACGTCGCGGCTATCTGAGTTCGCCCTTGATATAGTCGGGAGTCTGGTATTTTCAACCTGGATTACTCCGAGGTCTAATCCCCTATATCAACTCGAGTCAATCCGAGGGCTATCAAAGTAACCCTCGGATCTCATTTCCCGGATGATGGCAAGTCCCCCCGCAGCGCGTTTATACTTGTGTATGAAAAGACCTGCAACATCCCCGTAATGCCCGGGGGAGTGGGTGATCATAGCCCGTGTTATGCTAAGGTCTGCCAAACGAGCAAAACTGATTCTATTGCTATGTTAACCCCAGTTGCTACCATCAGAAGTCCAGGCGGCAGACGCTGAGCGCCAAGACGAATAGAACGACTTGCAGTAAAGCATTGGAGCATCACGGAATGAATGGATTTGGGCAAGATCCGTTCTAGCGAGCTACCGGCGGTTTCGACGGCCCCATTGAACAAATCTCTCTAACTCGCATCATACTGCTCCCACAGGAAAGGTGCCATATGGAAGCCAACCTCAAAGTACCCAATCATCCGGGCCCGTTGAACAAAATTATCCGTCAGTACTATGAGGAAACCATCAACGGAGAGCATCAACCCACGCGTAAGTATATGGCAAACGTGTGTGAGGTCACTAACGACATGATTGGTATGTTTGAAAGAGGTGTGCGGGGTTTGGAACCAGATAGTTTCGACCGCTATCTACAAGCACTTCCGCTAAAAATGCTGCACAGGCGATTGCTCATGAACATGTATCGTAGTTATTGGCATCGGCCCAAACTGGAGGAACACCTCGCCTACTATGATTATGAAGTTTTCTCTCTGACACGTGTCAAGTTTGCTCACCCCACTTTTGCCGATATTCTCTACCAAGCCCGCCGCCAACACCATCCATATCTGGTGGTCGATGAGCTATTCTCTGTCCATGCCATTGATCCACGCTTACTCAATTTAATGGGCATGCACAATCACCATCTACAAGATCGGCTTAGCTGGCATTCCCTCTGTCCCAAATATTTGCAAAATTCGCCGATACGTCTTGCCCATCTGGAGAATACGCCATATCGTACGCATCTGGTACAGAATATCTTTGTACCGGGGATTAGCCCATATTTCTTTACTGCACAGTGTCAGGATGTTCTGTCCTGTTTAATGAAGCTGTCGCCTGATGAGTTTGCTGTCGATCTTTACTCTGTGCTGCATAGTCTTGGGACGCCTCTATTCCCTCATCAGGATGTCTCACGTCACATCCTTTACGAAAATGTGGAAACGATTTGGCATGTGGCTCCTGCTCTGGCGCATCCCATTCAGGTTCGAATCCCCAATGGACCGGTACTTAAGTTCCAATTGATTTACTTTATTCCAGAGGGGAAGGATTGATTTGCTGAGCAGGTACAAGAAGAGATTGCCAATAGATGGAATCACGAGTGGATTGTTTATCCCATCGAGTTTGGCATCTCCTACAGCTTCGGAGAAATTGCTCGTAACTGAAATTCTCGTTGGGAAAAGGTGGAAAGTTCCAAATTGTGGGCAGAGGTCGTTGAGTCAGTCGTCATTTTGGTCTGACATAGTAGATCGAAAGGGCTGGCCTTTTTCTTGGATACTGTTAGCTTCTTTCGCTGCACACTGCAAAAAGTGGACATCGTGCCGATAGGGGGCTATCTCTTCAGCAGCTAGACCTTCTAGGGCTGCAACTATAATTCCTTGCTGTTCAGGGCAGTTTGAGTATATGGCCTGGTAGGTCAGGATATCACGTATGTATTGAAGAAACGCTTGCGTTAGTTCGTAGCATTGCTTTGCCTTATCTGCTGCGCTCCATTGAGCTATATTCTTCCTCTCCACGGGCTTGGTAACTTCGGGCTCCTCGGTCAGGAAGTTGTGCCGATGGACACACCCCTCCTCATCAATTCGTTGCAAGATCACCTCTAAAAAATTCATATAATCTACCACTGTCCAGTATACCGCAAGCGTCCTGACCAAGGAGGGTGCGGCCTCTAAATCACGGTGACGAGGATCTGTTCCCCAGAATTCATTCAAGTTGCAATAGGTAATATAAGGTAGCCTCGTGGCAACTTCTTGTCTGATCGGGACGCTGTGCTTCGACGAAGACGCTATCAGTATGTCTCTTGGCTTCAGTTTCCATAAGCAATAGTCGGGATTGTTACTAGAGTTAACATAGTCGTTAGTCAGTTCGAGTGTTGTTCGGGTCCCGAACTGAACATCCAGTGATTTTGTGGGATTTTGTGAGACCCTATGTGCAGGATGCTTTGCGTGGCTCGATGGACTTAGTTGGTTATTCACGATTCTACCATCTCTGTCGGCTTATTTCCAGAGCCTCTTCCATTATGTCGCCTCTTTCCAGTTATGTCCAACAAAACACTTCTAGGTTCTTGCTATTATGAGAGGAATACCAATGACAACCAAACAGATCGGTACACCTTTGCGGAAGCATACTAAGTTAAGTAATTTCTTGTTGAGCCGGTTCGGCACAACGGAATCTCAGGGCTGGTGGGCGCAGCAGACCTTTGTTTCTCAGGCGGCAGTTAGCTCCTGGCTAACTGGCAAATGCCGGCCCATGCCCGACCGCTTGGGACTGATTGCGGCGATTTTAGGGTTAAGTGAAGACGAGGTGGATGAGTTAGCAGAGATGGCTGAGTATAACGAAAGCAGCCGGACAATTACGAAAAGCTACTTGCCTCATATCGGAAGTGGTCGCCAGAGCGCATGCAACGAAGGTGGCGAACCTTGTGAACCCTGACAGTGTCTTTGCATATGTTGAATCTTGTGTTGCTCAGTTCAAGGATCAAATTGAAGATGTTGAGACCAAGAATGAGATCGACGAGTATGCAAAGCGCCTGACCGCCTATCATACCCGGTATCGAGACCGAGAACAGCAAAGAAGCACAAAACCAGCGAACCGTAATGACCTCTATGCAGCGGTTGAATCGTATATTGCTCAAAAACCAAGAAACAAGTTGAAGACGCTGAGATGAAAGACATAATCGATGCCTATGCAAAGCAACTTGTTTCCTACCACAGGTGGTGTGCGGAACAGAGCAAGCAAGAAAAGATAGAAATGCCCACCAATTTTGGCTAATGTCCGGTCTCGAACTAAAGAGCGGTGGCAGCAAGAAGGTTTTAGCGCGAGACTTTTGCACAGGCGAGGATGTCAAATTTGACGTATATGAAGCTAATCCACGAGTGCAGAAGTGTTTTACAAAGGGGGCGAGTAAGGGTATGTCAACATTTCACGTATTGAATTTATAATCCCTATGTCTTTAAGGATTCTGTCTGTGCTGCCACGCTAGGCCCAGAACGCTCCAGCAGCCATAACGTTTTGGAAACGCATGCAGCCTATTTTGGGGTTGGCGAGGTTCGATTGTTCGCATTGTTTGAGGAAGCGGCTGAATGTGTACGCAGAGGGGAGGCCCAGCTCTTTTTAGTGGCTCATGCCTATGCTGGGATCAACGCATTTTACATGGATCCAGATTTTGCACTCTCTGCCGTCTTTGTCGAAGACACACCAATCTACGGTTTAGCGGCAATGCATGGGAGAGCGATCGATCTTTCTCAGCATCTATCTGTAGCATTGCACCCAGCGACGATTCCTTTGCTCCAACATCTGGCCGATCCGCAGATGTTGGACTTGAGTATTGTCGCCTCAACGAGTCAAACCGTCTTTGACGTACGTCAAGGCAAAGCTGATCTTGCGCTGACGATTAAATCCGCTGTGAAGGAACATGGGCTTGATTTTATCGCTGAATATGGTCCAATACATATGTCCTGGTCTTTGTTTCGTATGCGACGATTATTTTTGGAGGAGATAGGCGATGTCTCACATCAGTGTGTTACTTGTCAACAAGAGTATTGATAGCTGTGGGGTCCTACAAATGCGGCCTTTGTCCTGAGGTCTGACTGCCGGTCGGCTTCTGCCCGATGAGACCTTTCGGACCCGATACAACGGATGGGGATCAATATCGTGCCATTGTTTTTTGACAAGCATTGGTCATTATGTGCGTAAGGCAACGCCTAGTAAGCTGCGCAGATTGCGCGATATGTTTGCCACAATGCCCGAGGTCATTGTCGTGGATTATACGGAGGATGCGGCCCCCGCTAATTATGAAGAATACACCAGTAACTTAGCGGTGCACAGCGAGCAAGAAATTGAGTATCGCGCCGTTTACCTTTATGGGCCTGCCGAAATCATCAATCCATACACGCAAAGTTTGTCCAGGCTATCGTAAATCTATTGTAAAAGAGTGAGAAGGCACTATGCAACCAACTGTCGAAGGTGGAATGATCCGCATCCCGGCTGGTTTACTGTGGCGAGGAACAGATGCATTTCAGGATGAATCGCCCGTTACTAAGGTTGTTTTAAGCTCGTTCAGCATCGATCAAACTCCAGTGACCAATCGGGCGTTTGCTGAATTTATCGAGGTAGGAGGCTATGAACTCCGCATTTTGGTCGGAATATTGGATGGAAATTCATCCAGTCGGAAAAAATCCGCCACCCTGCCGATCGGAATGAAAGTTCATGGAATAGAGAGGACTGCCCTGTAACGGGTATTAGTTTTTGGGAGGCCATGGCTTATGCTTGTTTCCGAAAAAAGATGTTACCCACAGAAGCGCAATGGGAATATGCTGCCAAAGGCCCCACGTGATGGAGCATCCCTGGGCGGATATGTCAGCCAAGAGTATGCTAACTATGCTCCGGAATGTGAACCAATGCACAGGGAGTCAACGTCGGTATTTACACATCCATTAGGAAAATCCTATTTCGGTTGTTTCGATATGGCAGGGAACTTGGCGGAGTGGTGTCTCGATAACTATCACCCAAATTACACCTATGAAGCTGGGCCGAAGGACCCAGTTTTCCAGAGTCAGGAAGTAGCAACCCACGCCGGACGAGGCGGATGTTCTGTTAATAACCAAGTTATCTTTGCTGCGCTGTCCGTAGAGATCATTATACGCCGACTCTGCGTGATAACCCGATCGGATTTCGGTGCGTGAGGAACGATTAGGGAATAAGGAGTATAAGTGGCATGACTGCATTTCTGCACAAGAAGCCCTCATCAAAACACTATTACCAGAAGAGGGCATACCGGATTCTGTGGATTTAAGCGAGTGGCGGCTTGAGGTATGCGGACTGGTAAATAAGGCAATTTCACTTTCGTACCAGGACATCATGGCACTTCCACAGGTACAACTAAGTCGGCGCATGGTCTGTGTTTGCAATTGGAGTATTCGACGGGTGTGGCGAGGAGTGCTTCTTTCGACTATCCTCAATATGGCAGGATTGCCACACCAAAGTTTGTATTTAAAACAGATAAGCATTCGGTTTACCAGAAAAAGGAGCCTATATTTCAACCATTCCGTTGGCAAGCGCGGACATAGATGAAATCTTAGTGTGTTCCTCTGGTAACATGGCTATCCGCTACCGTTGGAGCAAGGGTTTCCCATATACGTCTGATCGACTTCACACGCTATGGCTATAAGTCAGTCAAAGGTCTCCGCATTTTAGAGGTGACAGAGGAGTTCAAGTTGGGATTCTGGGAAGCCAAAGCAGGGTATGAAATGGAGGGTCTGATTCGCCCGAAGAAGTATTTGATCGTCGATTTGCAGGAATGGCGTTTTATCGCGAATCCGGCAGAAGTCCAAGAATTCTAGCGGATACTGGAGTGGACGGCGTGGTGGTCCGGACAGCGGTCTTGACGATTAGATCGAGACAATTGACAGACGACGAGGAGATGAACTAATGCAGTCTCAATATGTGACGCTATTGCAGCAAGAGATCACATCTCTTACTCAAGAAATTTTGCTCCGGCAAAACGAGATCGTTGAAATGGAAACCCGATATCTACTGTCATTCGCCTATGTCCAAGGCAATCTTGAGGCCTCGCCGAGAGTAGACGCAAGTGAGGTGAAAAATTTGCGAAAGGAAAATTCAAAACAAATTCTGAATCTGAGGGCAAGGATACAGACTATCGAGGATTTCCTACATAAGTTTTCGACAGATGAACA
Organism: uncultured Acidobacteriota bacterium; assembly: GCA_963792785.1. Classification (GTDB taxonomy): domain Bacteria; phylum Acidobacteriota; class Vicinamibacteria; order Vicinamibacterales; family CAVVIG01; genus CAWIMX01. The sequence continues at coordinate 2,180,911 of CAWBXO010000001.1, forward strand.
ATTCCGATGGACCACTTTGCAAAGTATGGGACACTTTCTTTGATGTTACTGGTGAAAAGCCTGGTTGGTCCAAAGTGTCTATTCCAAGCCTACTGTCCTCTCTGGTAGGCTTGTTGCTTGCGAACCCTGCTACATACAAATTTGTGCGCCGTGATCTGAAGCTATTCTGGATGAGCCACCATCGGCAGATGGAACGCTGCGTTTGCTGTGTAGCATCTGACATATCCTGACCTGCTTCACTCAAAGGGCCTGCTCCATCAGTTTGGGAAAGAAGGAAGGATACAAATAGAATCAGATAATTGGTTTGCTCTGATAAAAAGTACTGGCATGAAGTTGCCTCCCACTTGGAATCAGTAGATATTTGACTTTGAATTATGGATCAGGGACGCCGATGCGGTAGGAACTCACCCGTCGCGCGGTTTCAAAAGAATAATGACCAACTCCCAGGAAGGATCGTATGCCGCCACCATGCGGATTTCATCTTTTCCGCCAGATTGCCGAATCTGCTCTTGTGGTACATACCCGAACTGATGACCCGTGCCGGTTGACATGGCAACCACATCAATGACCAAGCGCGCCTTCGGCCTTCGCTTCAAACCCACTGCGGGCCACGTTCCAGAATTCTTGCAGGTTCTCCCCTATCCAAGCAAAATCCTCTGTTCGTTCACGCTCTGCCCATCGTGGAATATAGGTCGCCGTTCACTTTCTGGCATATACAACGAGTATAGCAAGCCGCGCTACTGCTGTGGTGACCTATCGTGCTGCTCTACCCGGCCACTCGCAGTCAGTCACTTTGGGAAGAGATCTAGCGCACTCGTTACTTTTTTCTGAAAGGCTTCTAGATCGCCAGCGCTATCAGTAACACTGGT